>NZ_LT670817.1:2405833-4811666 GCF_900129425.1 Bradyrhizobium erythrophlei
TGGGCATGTCGATTTTTACCGCACCCAGCGCATTCCAGCTGCCGGACTGCTGGCGCACGGTGAAATTCGGCGTGCGGGCGCCGGACCAGTCCACCGATCGCGGGTCGATCGGCGCGTCGTGCGCATCGAGCAGGTCCATGTGCATGCGGGCGAGATAGCCGGGGTCCTTGCGCATATGCGCCGAGATCTCGGTCTTCGCGATCGATGACGGCACCGTCCAGGTCGGGTTGAGATTGACGCTGGTGATTTCGGCGGTCAGCGTCGGCGACGGTTTCTCGGTCTTGCCGACGATCACGCGATAACGCCGCACCACATGATCGTTCTCGACGGCCTCGGCGAAGGCGGCGGGCAGGTTCACGACCACGTAGCGTTGTCCGAATGCGAAATTCATGTTGTCGAGGCGCTCGAGCGAGGCCTCGAGCTGCTTGATCCGCTTCTGCACGGGAACGTTGAGCGCGGCCAGGGTGCGGGGCGTCATGATGCCGGTCGGTGCGAGGCCATGGCGGGCCTGGAAACGCATCACGCCTTCGGCGACGACGGCGTCATACGGTCCGGACGCCTTGTCGGAGGCCAGATCGCCGCTGATCAGAAGACGCGTGCGCAGCACATCGTCGTAGGGTCCCTGCACGCCAACCGCGAATTTGGCGTCGGCCGGAATCGTCGGCCATCCGCCGCGTACCGCGAGATCGGAGTAACTCAGCGCCGCCTCCTTGATCCGCTGCGCGGTGCCTTCGTCGAAGGTCGGTTCGTGCGACAGCGCCAGCGCTGCCGCCGAGCGCGATTCGGGGGTCGATGCAGCGGCCGGCTTGATCGGGGCCGCGTGCGCCACGGGATTGGCGGCGCCGGCCGGTGCTGCCGTGACCGGCTTGGCCGGGAGCGGGGCCGGGCCGGAGCCAGCCATATTGGTACTCTCGGCCAACGCCGGTGCGGTTGCGAGCATCGTGGCAATGGCAATGATCGTCATTCTTCGCATGGGTAATGCCCCTGGGGACGCGGCCAACAAGGCGCTGACGTGGATCAATAACTTAGGCTGCTGCAGCCAAACCAACGGGACCGGACCCGATCCGCAAATCTCGTTTTCGTAAATTTACTCGATGAGCGTTGCGTTCTGATTAAGTTGTTATCGCGGCTGTTGCACTGCCGCAGCCGGGATCGGTTTTCGCCGCCTTTGATATGTCGCAACCGCGGGTCATGTGGTTCGCGAGGGCAGGCGCCACTCAAAAATAACTGCCCTTGGGAGGACCCATGCTGTTGACCCGCCGCGAGGCGATTTGCGGATTTGGCGGCGGGCTCGCCTTGCTGTCGGGGTCGCGTGCCCTTGCCGAGGCGGCCTATCCCAGCCGAACCATCAAGATGATCCTGCCCTATCCGGCCGGTGGCACCACCGACTTCCTCGGCCGGCTGGTCGCGAGCCCCTGAGCGGGTCGACGCCGGACAGTTTTGCGGCTTATGTGAAGACCGAGGTCGATCGCTGGGCGGCGATTGTCAGGAATTCGGGCGCCGAACTGGAATGACCAAAGCATGTTCCCGGCAGAGCTTCCCGCACCAAGCGCGATCGATGTCTGAAGTAGCTGAATCTGCTGTGTTGATCGTGGGCGCAGGACCGGTCGGGCTCACGCTCGCAATCGATCTGGCGTGGCGCGGTATCGACGTCACCGTGGTGGAGACGCGCGCCCGCGCCGCGCCCCCGGAGCCGAAATGCAACCACGTCGCCGCCCGCACCATGGAAATCTTCCGGCGGCTCGGCGTGGCCGGCAAGGTGCGCAACGCCGGGTTACCGGCGGATTATCCGCATGACATCAGCTACCGCACGACGTTTACGGGGCGGGAGCTGACCCGGATTCGGATTCCCTGCCGCCGCGATCGCTTCACGGCCAAGGAGGGGCCGGACTGCAACTGGCCGACGCCGGAGCCGCCGCATCGCATCAACCAGATCTTTCTCGAACCGATCCTGTTCGAGCATGCCGCTGCACAAGCCCGCATTCGCATCGTTAACCGGACCTCGGTCGAAGACGTAGTGGTGGGGGATAGCTACGCCACTGTCGGCGTGCGCGATCTCGACACCGGATCGGTCAGGCGTTTGAGCGCCCGCTATCTCGTCGGCTGCGACGGCGCGCGCTCGGTCGTCCGCAAGGCCATCGGTGCCGAACTCGGCGGCGATGCGATCGTGCAGCGCGTGCAGTCGACCTATATCCGGGCGCCCGACCTGATCGATCGTCAGACTTGCGCCCGCGCCTGGGGCTCCGGCGTCATCAATCCCCGCCGCGCCGGCATGGTGTACGCGATCGACGGCCGCGAGCGATGGCTGGTGCATAATTACTTGAGGCCCGACGAGCCCGATTTCGATTCAGTGGATCGCGACGCCTGCATTCGCACCATCCTCGGCGTGGAAACGGAGTTCAAATACGACATCATCTCCAAAGAGGATTGGTACGGACGCCGGCTGATCGCGAACAGGTTTCGCGACCGCTGCGCGTTCATTGCCGGCGATGCGGCGCATATCTGGGTGCCTTATGCCGGTTACGGCATGAACGCCGGAATCGCGGACGCCATGAATCTGTCCTGGCTGCTGGCCGCGCATCTCAATGGCTGGGCGCCGCCGGCCATCCTCGACGCCTATGAGGCGGAGCGCTGGCCGATCACCAGCCAGGTGTCGCGGTTTGCGATGTCGCACGCCGAGGCTGAAATTCGCCGGCGCGGCGCGATACCCGACGAAATCGAGGATGCGGGGCCGCAGGGCGATGTTGCGCGGCAGGAAATCGGGCGTCTCACCTACGAGATCAACGTCCAGCAATATGCCTGCGCCGGTCTCAATTTCGGCACCTACTACGATCGCTCGCCGATCATCGCCTATGACGGGTCGGAGCATCCGGCCTATACGATGGATGGATATACGCCGTCGACCGTTCCGGGCTGCCGCACTCCGCATCTGTGGCGCGAAGACGGTAGCTCGCTCTATGATGCCATGGGGCCGGAATTCACGCTGCTGAGATTCGACCCAGCCGTGAACGTCGCTGCGCTCGAGACAGCGGCTCGTAACCGGGGTGTACCGTTGAAGGTTCTGGATATCGAACGGCCAAGTGCCGCCACTTTCTATGGCAGCGGGCTGGTATTGTCGCGGCCGGACCAACATGTAGCCTGGCGCAGTAACAGTCTGCCGGTCGATCCGCTTGCGCTGATCGATCGCGTCCGCGGTTCAATAGGCGCCTAGGCTTCGTTGGCGGCGATCGATTCCATCAAGGACACCAGCTGACGTTGAACAGTCTGATCCTTGATTTTGCTGTAGGCCCGCAGCAATCGCAGGCTGAACGCGCTGTCGAGAAACAGCAGGCTCTCGACCTCCCGCGCCTTGCCGTCGCCGTCGTAGAAGAAGGTGACGGGTACGTCGAGCGCGGTGGCGATTTGCTGAAGACGGGCCGCGCCGACGCGGTTGACGCCTTTCTCGTATTTTTGCACTTGCTGAAAGCTGACGCCGAGTTTGTCGCCCAGCTCCGCCTGCGAGATTTTCTGCTCAACGCGCCGTAGCCGAATCCGCTTGCCTAATTCAATGTCGGGTTTTCCGGCACTTCGTTGCTTCATTTTCTTCGCTGCTGATTTGTTCATTCTGGTTTTACCATCCTTCCGTCGAGAAACCCATAAACAGATGGGTCAGGGATTCACCCTTATATACTGCTTTGAACTCGCTTGGATGGACGAATTCGTCCTTAAACCACGGGAATTTTGCGGGATTGAACGCTTCTAAAAGCCAGTCGATCATGTGCCGCACCCTAGGGATGCGGCTGCTACCGGGATGATAGGACAGCCAAATATCGAATGGCCGACGCAATTCAATCTCAAGAGGTATTATTTTCCCGCCAAGCGGGCAGGCGTAAGTCGGTAATACGCCGATTCCGGCACCGTTGGCGATGGCCCAGTAGTTGGCGCTGCTCACATTCGTCTTCATCACCAGCAAGTCACGCTGGGAGCAGCCGGGAAACCAGCTTTCGAACGCCTCCTTGGCGGCGGCCTGGTCAGTGACCTGCATCACGAGCCGGTGCTTGACCAATTCCTCGACGGTTTTGGGAGCGCCGTAAATCTCGATGTATTTCTCGCTGGCAAACAACATCAAATGCATTCGGCCGAGCCGGACCAGTTTGACGTCGAGCGTGGCCGGCCGGGTCAGATGGATCGCAACGTCGGCCTCATGCCGTGATACGTCGGCGGAGCGCATCGCACAGTGGAGATCGACGAGAATATTCGGGAACGATTGCTGGAATTCGACGAGGCGAGGCGCCAGCCAGAAAGTCCCCAAACCCTCGGTAACGGCCACCCGGACCTCGCCCGAAAGCGTGTTGGCGACGGAATTGCCGGCGCGCAGCAGGTCGAATGAAGCGGCTTCCATCCGCTCGACCGCCGAAACAACCAGCGCGCCTTCGTCGGTCAGACGGGTGCCATGGGCATCGCGCGTGAACAGCGTGGCGCCGATTTGCCGCTCAAAATCATCGATTCGCCTGCGCACGACGTTGATCGACAGGTCGAGCCGCTCGGCCGCGGACCGGAAGCTGCCACAACGGACCACTTCCAGAAAAACCCTCGCCGCGTCCCAATCCGTAAGACTGCCGAGAGCAGCCTTACCGCGTTCCTCCTGAGGAACGCCCCTTTCCAGCGCAAGCCGCATACACAGCCCCTTCAACACGCTACACTTGGCAGAATATCGCGCAGGCCACAACCATGGCGGTTTCATCTCCATGGATTTTAATGATTATGCTTAGCGTCGAGGCCCGTACGCCGGGAATCAGGGGGATACGGCCGCCGGCCCGTCCCCCGCTAAAAAGGAAAACCGCGTGCCTTCAGTTGTGAGCCTCAGGACATTCGCTAATTCATCAAGCGTTCCGATCGTCGTGTTTGTGGACATGCAGCAGGAATATCTGGCGAAGCCTCGCCTGCTCGCGATTTCCGAAATTGATCGCGCGCTGGATAATTGCCGAAAGGTACTGGATCATTCACGCCAGATCGGTTTGCCGGTGGCGTTCATTCGCATGCTCAATGAGTCGGCCTTTTTCAACCGCGCAACGCCGTTCGTCCGCTGGATCGAGGGTTTTGAACCGTTTCGCAATGAAATGGTATTCGAACGCTCCAGCCCATCGTGCTACTCGTGCGAGCCCTTTACCGCGCTGGTGAACCAAAGCCGGGGCGGCATCGTGCTCGCCGGATTTGCCGGCGAATCGGCCTGCCTGTCCACGCTGATCGATGCGTTCCACCGCGACCACAAGGTCGCCTATCTGTGCGACGCCTCAGCCAGTCACGCCCTCGACGACATCCCGGCCGACCAAGTCCATCGCGCCGTTTCGAAAATATGCGGACTTTATGGAGAGGTATATGAAACGACGGACTGGATCGCCTCCACTTTGCCTCGCAAGCTCGGTAACGGAAAAAACGCTGGTGGCTAGCCCAGAACAGCGATTGCAGTCGGTTCTCGCAACCCTCGAGCAGTGCCGGACGGTTCTAATCGACAGCGGTAACCGGGAGAGCGCGCAATTGTTGTCCGTGGCCGTTCTCGGGCTTCGGATGAAAATCAATCGCATTGGCGATTCGGAATTGAAGGCGCTGTGTGATGAGATGTTGGCGGACGACGACGAAAGCTCGCAAGAACCGCAATCGCGGCAAGGTCCGCACCGGCCTCCGCTGCTGAAGCTGGTCAAGTAGCAACGCAGGTCGCGAGCCCTCGGCGCGGCGGCGGTTCCGGCCCCGGGCCGCCGCCGATGCCGGATTGTTGATCGAGAAAATCCCCCGCCGTCGCCGAGAACGCGCCCCGGGGATGCGCGGCTGGCCGCGCTCCCGACGGCGGCGGGTCCGGCGGTCATTGCGCATTCCCGTGCATCCGTTACATGAGGCCGGATCAAACCTGGCGCTTTCCCGAACTCGGGTTCGGCCGGGCCAGCGAGCCCCATGCGATGGCGATGACTGCATGATTCACGATGTCTCGATCCCGGCGGCGCTGATTGCCGGCCTCGTCAGCTTTCTGTCGCCATGCGTGCTGCCGTTGGTGCCGCCGTATCTGATTTACCTGACCGGCGCGACCATCGAACATGTCGCCAGCGACGAGACGGCATCGTCCTCGAGGCGCGCGGTGATGATATCGGCCGTGATGTTCGTGCTCGGCTTTTCCACCGTGTTCGTAGCGCTCGGCGCCAGCGCTTCCCTGATCGGAGGCCTGATCCGCGCCTGGTCGGCGCAGCTCTCTGTTGTCGCCGGCATCGTCATCATCGTGATGGGCCTGCACTTCCTCGGGCTGACACGGATCGGCTTGCTGATGCGCGAAGGCCGGTTGCCGATTCCAAAGCCGGTGGGCTTGTGGGGCGCCTATGTGATGGGCCTGGCGTTCGCGTTCGGCTGGACTCCCTGCATCGGCCCGATCCTGGCAGCAATCCTGTCGGTCGCCGCCGCCGAGGCGACGGTGACGAGGGGCGCGGGACTGCTCGCGGTCTATTCCGCGGGGCTCGGGATACCGTTTCTGATCGCGGCTCTGATGGTCGAACAGTTCTCGTCGCTGTTCTCGCGGATGAAGCGGCATCTCGCCAATGTCGAGCGGGCGATGGGCGTGCTGATGATCATCACCGGCATCGGCTTTCTGACCGGCGCCGTATCATCCGTCAGCATCTGGTTGCTGGAGACGTTTCCAAGTCTGCAGAATTTCGGCTAGAGCAAGATGGTTTTAGTTTGATTGGTGTGCTGTTCACCTCTGAGAGGTAAAGTTTCCGCTGCGTCGAAGCTCAATCTAACCTCATCTCCTCACGCTTTAGACTCCGGCTAGCTTTTGTCTTCCAGCGAACAAGCCACCGTGTAAACCACGCCTCGAGGCAGAAAATCGACGGTGGCCTCGCCGCCGAGCTGATCGCGGGCGCTGCGTTCGATCAGCCGCGATCCAAACCCTCGCTGCACCGGGGCTGTGACGTGAGGGCCGCCAGCCTCGGCCCAGATCATCCGCAGTTTTGGCCCGGCGTTATCGGCGATGATTTCCCAGTCCAGCGCCACGGTGCCGGTGTCGTTCGACAGCGCCCCATACTTCGCGGCGTTGGTCGCGATCTCGTGCACGATCATCGACAGGACGACCGCAAGCCGCGGCGACAGCGGCACCTGCGGCCCGAACATCCGCACCCGCTCCGGGTTGTTGAGCAGATAGGGCTGCAGGACACGGTTGACCACGTCATGCAGTTCGGAGCCCTGCCACTTATCCTGGCTCAGCAGATTGTGCGCCTCCGCCAGCGCGCCGAGCCGGCCCTCGAACTTTTCGCGTTCGGTCTTGCTCGCGCTGCGGAAAGTCTGCACCGCGATGGCCTGCAGGATGGCCAGCGTGTTCTTGACGCGGTGATTGAGCTCCTCGATCAGAAGGTTATGCAGCGTCTCGCCGCGGGCGATCGTGGTGGCCATCCGCACCGCAAAGGCAAGCCCGGTCAGCAGCAGGATGCCTCCGATGACGCTGGTGATGGCGAGGTTGCGCCACAAGGGACCTACCAGCGAGCCTTCCGCGATACCGGCGGCCACGGTCCAGCCGGTGAGCGTGGACCGTGCGAATGTCGTGATCAGCGGCACGCCTTCGAGCGATACCGTTTGCAGGGTCGCTTCGGGCTTGCGGAACATCTCGGCATACAGCGTGGGCGATGCTTGCTTGCCGATGGTGTCCTGCGGATTCGGAACGCGCGCGAAACTGATGCCGTTGCCGTCGAAGATCGAGATCGTCCAGTCCTGGCTCGGGCGCTGCTTGTCGATGATGGCCTGGAAAATCTCGACCGGGGGACTGAAGGAGATGTCGTAAAGCACCTCGCCGTCGCGCAGCACCGGCACCTCGACGGTCACGATCAGTTGCTTCTTTGCCGCGCCGATGAACAGATTGGAGTATTGCGGGCTTTTGGTCGCGAACACCTTCTCCACGATTTCGCGGTTGTTGCGCGGCGGCAGACTGGCGGTGTCCGGCGTGGCCGAGGAGAACAATTGACGGCCGTTGCGATCCGCCACCAGCACCACGCCATCCCGGCCATATTGGTCGAGAAAGCCCGACGCCATGCGGCGAAAATTGTCGAAATCGCCCCCTTGCAGCGCGGTGGTCAGCGACAGCACCTGCAGCCCGCCCGTCATGCGCTGCATCTCGGCGTCGAGCACCAGGCGAATGCTGCGCGCGGTTTCGAGAACGCGCTGTGAAGCGTCCTTGCGCTCCTGTTCGTAGTGGTTGAAGACGATGACGGTGGCAAAAATAATCAGCGGCAGCGTGGTTCCTGCGACGAGAAGAGCAAGACGCACTGGCAGTGAGGGTTTCGGCACTCAGTTCCCGCTCGATGTATTTGGCGAAGTTGACGCCAAATCGCGGCGAGCATAGGAGAAGCGCCCGACATGCGCCAAGCAATTCGCGCCAGGGAATTAGAGCAAGCAATTTGCGCCCGGGAATCTGAGCAAGCGAATTTGCCAGCCGATTTGGACCCGCAAGCCGGTTCCAGTCGCGCCGCCCGTGCAGTGCGGAAACGCGCGGTTCCCTAAAGATTGCTGTCGGTAATCCCGGCGTAAACCATGGTGCGCAACTCGCGCCGCAGGGGATAGGCGCTCGACGGCAGCACCTGGGTCATGAAGATGGCGATCAGCTCTTCCGCGGGATCGATCCAGAACGATGTCGTGGCAGCACCGCCCCAGGCATATTCGCCGGCACTGCCCGGAATCAGTGTCTGTGCCGGGCTCATCGTGACGGAGAAGCCGAGACCGAAGCCGATGCCGTTGTAGGTCGCCTCGGAGAACAGCGATCGCGACATTTCCGGAAGGTCCCGCCCGCCGGGCAGATGATTGGACGTCATCAGCGCCAGCGTCTTCGGACCGATCAGCCTGACGCCGCCGAGTTCGCCGCCACCCAGCAGTGCGCGGCAGAAGGTGAGGTAATCGGCCGCGGTCGAACACAGGCCGCCGCCGCCGGAAATGAACGACGGCGCAGCCAGGAACGGGCTCTTGGTCGGGTCATCCTGCAGGGTCAGGCCGCCCTTGCGGTCGGCCGCATGGAACGTCATGCCGCCCTGCGGGTCGGCCGAGTAACAGGCCGCGAAGCGGTCGACCTTGCCGGGGGGCACGAAGAAATCGGTATCTTTCATGTCAAGCGGATCGAGGATGCGTTCCTTCAAAAACTGCTCGAACGGCTTGCCGCTGATCTTGCCGATGAGATAGCCGATCACGTCGGTGGAGACGGAATAATTCCAGGCCTCGCCGGGCGAAAATTCCAGCGGGATTTTGGCAAGCTCGTCGATCATCGATTGCAGCGTTCCCGCCTTCACGACCTCGCCGATTTTCATTTCGCGGTAGGCGGCATCGACGTTGGAGCGCTGCTGGAAACCATAGGTCAGGCCGGAGGTATGCCGCAGTAGATCGACGATTAGCATCGGCCGCGACGGCGGCCGGGTCAGAAACGCCGACGCCGTGCCGGCCTGGAAAACCCCGAGGTTCTTCCATTCCGGGATGTATTTGTGGACCGGCTCGTCCAGCGCCACGAGGCCTTCCTCGACCAGCATCATGAAGGCCACGCTGGTGATCGGCTTGGTCATCGAGTAGATACGAAAAATAGTGTCGTCTTTGACCGGCGCCTTGCGCTCGACGTCGGCAAAACCCTGCACCGCGCTGTGCACGATCTTGCCGCGCCGATAGACCAAAAGCTGCGTTCCCGGAAAGCGGCCGGCCTCGATGTAGCGGCGCTTCAGATGCGCCTCGATACGGTCGAAGGCGGCCTTGGACATCCCTGCGGATTCGGGGGAGGCGGGGGTCGGGGCTAACATCGGGATCCATCTCCGGAGCTTTCGGGCTGTGCGTTGATAGCCGAAAAGTATGCCATGTTCCAATCACCACGCGCTTACCCTTGCCGGGTCGCTGGTGTAGGCTGACGCTCATAATCGCGTAACCCGCAGGGATAACAACCATGCCCCAATTCAACGACACCGAACTGACCGCCGCCGTGATCGGCAGCTTCGAGGAGACCCCGGACCCGCGGGTCAAGTTCCTGATGGAAGAATTGGTGAAGTCGCTGCACGATTATGTCCGCAAGACCGATCTCACCTTCGACGAATGGGGCTACGCGATCGATTTTCTGACCCGAACCGGACAGAAATGTACCTCGAGCCGGCAGGAGTTCATCCTGCTGTCGGACGTGCTCGGGGTGTCCATGCTGGTCGACGCCGTGAACCATCGCGAGCGCGAGGGCGCCACCGAGACCACGGTGCTCGGCCCGTTCTATGTCGGCGAACACAAGCCGATGCCGCACGGCGCGGATATTTCGCCTGACCTGGCGGGAGAACGGATGTTCGTGCAGAGCCGCGTCACCGATCTCGGCGGCAAACCGCTGGCCGGCGTGCCCGTGGATGTCTGGCACGCCGACGACGACGGCTATTACGATTCGCAAAAACCGGACTACGAGACCCGAGGTCCTTCATCGCGGGCGCGGTTTGTCACCGACGCCGATGGCCGTTTCTTCTTTCGCACCATCCTGCCGTGCAGTTATCCGATCCCGACCGACGGTCCGGTCGGCGAAATGATCCTGCAAACCCGGCGTCATCCGATGCGGCCGGCGCATGTGCATTTTCTCGTCGATGCCCCCGGCTACGAGCCGCTGATCACCCACGTCTTCATCGAGGGCGACAAGTATATCGATTCCGACGTCGTGTTCGGGGTCAAGAGCGACCTGATTTCGAAGATCGAGAAGCGCAGCGATGCCGTGATGCCCGACGGCAAACCAGCCGCGGCGCCGTGGCATTTGATGACCTATGATTTTCGAATGAAGCCCGGCAAGGGAACCGCGCCGAAGCCGATGATGGCGGTCACCGAGGACGCCTGAAAATCCAAGTGGCTTAGCTTGCTCATTTGTTGTGCGACGCACAACAAATGAGCGAATCGCAAATTTTGCGTGCGCATCGCCATCTCAGGCGACATTCGCTTGCCTCGATAACCAATTATAACATCAGCATTTTTCGCATCGCAGCGGCTTGGCACAAAGCTTGAATAGCTTGTGCCGACGCCATTGATGCCGTCCATCGAAACCAATCATCCGATTTGTGACCGCCAGACCGGGGCCTCCCCGGAACGCGCATCCATGCCTTCGAGCGCGATCTCCCCGATGAAAGCGGCAACGCCCGTTCAGAAAAGGAAATCTTTAAATGAGCCAGCAGAACCCGACCTGGATTTCGGAATGGAAGCCAGAAGATGAGACGTTCTGGAACTCGACGGGCAAAGTCATCGCGCGGCGCAATCTGATCTGGTCGATCGTCGCGGAGCATATCGGATTTTCCGTCTGGCTGATCTGGAGCATCGTTGCGACCAAACTGCCGCAGGCCGGTTTCCACTACACGACCGACCAGTTGTTTCAGCTGGTGGCCATCCCCGGGCTGATCGGCTCGCTGATGCGATTTCCCTACACCTTTGCGGTAACGACTTTCGGTGGACGCAACTGGACCATCTTCAGCGCCTCGGTGCTTTTCATCCCGACCTTTGGCCTTGCCTATTTCGTCAGCGAGCCCGGTACCCCGTTCTGGCTGATGCTGCTGGTGGCTTCCACGGCAGGTCTCGGGGGCGGCAACTTCGCCTCGAGCATGGCCAATATCTCCTTCTTCTATCCCGACCGCATGAAGGGCTGGGCGCTCGGCCTGAACGCGGCCGGCGGCAATATCGGCGTCAGCAGCGTCCAGTTGCTCACGCCCATCCTGATGGGGGTCGGCCTTCTCAATCTCTACCAGGCGACACCGGTTGGGGGCGTCTACCTCCAGAACGCCGGACTGATGTGGGTATTGCCGTTATGCGTCGCGATCTTCGGCGCGATTTTCTTCATGAACAACCTGACCTCGGCCAAGTCCTCGTTCAAGGACCAGCTCGCCATCGTCGGGCGCAAGCACACCTGGATCATGGCCTTCATCTATATCGGGACGTTCGGCTCCTTCATCGGCTACTCGGCCGCGTTTCCGCTGCTGATCAAGACGCAATTCCCGGCGGTTACCATCGCCATCGCGTTCCTCGGACCGCTGGTGGGCTCGCTCTCGCGTCCGCTCGGCGGCCTACTCGCCGACAAGGTCGGCGGCGCGATCGTGACGTTCTGGAATTTCATCGCGATGGGCGCGGCGACGATCGGCGTGCTGTACTTCGTCGGCGTCAAGGACTTCACCGGCTTCCTGGTGATGTTCCTGATCCTTTTCGTCACCACCGGCGTCGGCAACGGCTCGACCTACCGGATGATCCCGTCGATTTTCCGCGAGGAGAATCTGGCGAAGGCCAGGGGCAAGGGCGAAGCCGGCCGGGCACTCGCTTTGAAGGCAGCCAGCATCGAGAGCGGCGCCGCGCTCGGTTTCATCGGCGCGATCGGCGCCTGCGGCGGCTACTTGATCCCGAGCGGCTTCGGCAAGTCGATCGCCATCACCAGTGGTCCGCAGCTGGCGCTGGAAATCTATCTGGCGTTCTACGCGGTCTGCCTGGCGCTCACCTGGTGGCACTATTTGCGTCGCAGTCCGGCGGCCTCGGGTGCGACCAGCCTCGCCGAAGCGCGGGTGTGAAGTGCTGCGCGCACTCGTCATCGCCGGGCTTAACCCGGCAATCCGTCGAATGCGCGAGACCTTTTAGGATGGATGCGCGGGTCAAGCCCGCGCATGACGGAAGTAAACGGAGAGCACCATGACAGCTGACCAAGTCAAACTCGTGCAAGAGAGCTTCGCCAAGGTCGCGCCGATTTCGGAAACCGCGGCGGTGCTGTTTTACGATCGCCTGTTCGAGATCGCGCCATCGGTAAGGGCGATGTTTCCAACTGACATGACCGAGCGGCACAAGAAGCTGATGGCGATGCTGGCCACTGTGGTCAGCGGGCTCGGCAATCTTAAATCCATCCTGCCGGCCGCGAGCGCGCTGGCGACGCGCCACGTCAGCTACGGTACGAAACCGGAGCACTATCCCGTGGCCGGAGCCGCATTGCTCTGGACCCTGGAAAAGGGACTTGGCGATGCCTGGACATCGGAAGTCGCTGGCGCATGGTCGGCGGCTTACGGCACGCTGTCCGGCTTCATGATTTCCGAAGCCTATGGCCGCCCTCAGGCCGCCGAGTAAGGGACACACAAGGTGAGCGAACCACTGGTTGTGGTCGGCAACGGAATGGCCGCCGCGCGTCTGGTCGATGAACTGGCGAAAGTCGCGCTCGGGCGCTACGCCATCGCCGTCATCGGCGACGAGCCGCGGCTTGCCTATAATCGCGTGCTGCTGTCGTCGGTGCTGGCGGGCGAAACCGCCTCGCATGATATCGAGCTCAAGCCCGCGGCGTGGTGGCGCGACCGTGGCGTTACCTTGAAATATGGGTGCGCCGCCACCGAAATCGATATCGGCCGCCGCGAACTCAAGATCGCCAACGAGGAAAGCATCGCGTTTTCCAGGCTGGTGCTCGCTACCGGCTCGACGCCGCTGCGGCTCAACGTACCCGGCGCCGATCTCGCCGGCGTGCACACCTTTCGCGACAGCCGGGATGTCGATCTGCTGCTGTCGCTCGCCGCGCAGAGAAAGCGCGTCGTCGTGGTCGGCGGCGGGTTGCTCGGGCTGGAAGCGGCCTACGGCCTCGCCAAGGCCGGCGCGTCGGTGACGCTGCTGCATCTGATGGACCGGCTGATGGAGCGTCAGCTCGATCGGCCGGCGGCAAAGCTGTTGAAATCCCTGGTCGAGCGCAAGGGCATCAGAATTCTTCTCGAGGCCAATACCGCGCGGATCCATGGCGAGACCCACGTCCGGGCCGTCGAACTGACCGACGGACGCCGGATCGATGCCGACGCGGTGATATTCGCGGCCGGCATCCGGCCCAATGTCGCGCTGGCGAAAGACGCCGGAATTCCCGTCAACCGCGGCATCGTGGTTGACGACGTCATGCAATCCGGCGCGCCGGAGATCTACGCGCTCGGCGAATGCGCCGAGCACCGCGGCATCTGTTACGGCCTGGTCGAACCGGCCTACGAGCAGGCGCGGGTGCTGGCGCGACATTTGGCGGACGAAGCCGCGGCCTATGGCGGCAGCGTCGTTGCGACCAACCTGAAAGTCTCCGGCGTCGGCGTGTTTTCCGCCGGCGATTTGATGGGCGCCGAGGGCAGCGAAACCATCCTGCTCAACGATGTCACGCAGGGCATCTACAAGAAGCTCGTGATATCGCAGGGTCGGCTCACCGGCGCCGTGTTGGTCGGCGATGTCGCCGACGCGCTCTGGTATCTCGAGCTGATCCGCAACCGGCAGCCGATCGCAAGAATTCGCAGCGAGATGATGTTCGGCCGCGCGCTCGCGGTTCGATCGGAGGCGGCGTGACCCGATGACCGGATGGTTTGAATGACCGCTGTCGATCCCGCACTGCGCGCCACGCGCACCACCTGTCCCTATTGCGGCGTCGGCTGCGGCGTGTTGGCGACGCCCGATGGCAACGGCGGCGCCGCGATATCCGGCGATCCCGGGCACCCCGCCAATTTCGGACGGCTGTGCTCGAAAGGCTCGGCGCTCGGCGAAACAATTGGGCTCGAGAGCCGGCTGCTGTATCCGATGATCCGCTGCAGCAAGGGCGCCATGGAGCAGGTGGCCTGGACCGATGCGCTCGACCATGTCGCGCACCGGTTTCGCCATATCATCGCGCACGACGGCCCGGGCGCGGTCGCGTTCTATCTCTCCGGGCAACTGCTGACCGAGGACTATTACGTCGCCAACAAGCTGATGAAGGGATTCATCGGCAGCGCCAATGTCGACACCAATTCGCGGCTGTGCATGGCCTCGTCGGTCGCCGGCCATCGCCGCGCCTTCGGTGCCGACACCGTGCCCGGGTGTTATGAGGATCTCGACGAGGCCGATCTGTTGGTGCTGGTCGGCTCCAACGCGGCCTGGTGTCATCCGGTCCTGTTCCAGCGCATGCTCGCCAACAAGCAGAAGCGCGGCGCGCGCATTGTCGTGATCGATCCGCGCCGGACCGATACCGCTGGGGATGCCGACCTGTTTTTGGGGCTGAAGCCCGGCACCGACACCGCGCTGTTCAGCGGGCTGTTGGTGCATCTCGCCGACAGCGGCGCGCTCGATTCCAGCTATATCGAATGTCACACCAGCGGTTTCGACGACGCGCTGGCGCGTGCGCGGAACATCGCCGGCAGCGTTGCCGCGACCGCGCTGGCGACCGGGCTGTCCGAGCCGGATGTCGCGGCCTTCTTCCAGATTTTTGCGAATACGCCGCGCGTGGTGACGCTGTATTCGCAGGGCGTCAACCAGTCGGCGCAAGGCACCGACAAGGTCAATGCCATCATCAATTGCCACCTCGCCACCGGGCGAATCGGAAAACCCGGGGCGTCGCCATTCTCGCTGACCGGACAACCCAATGCGATGGGCGGGCGCGAGGTCGGCGGCCTCGCCAACCAGCTCGCAGCCCACATGGCGTTCACGCCGCCCGAGATCGACCGGGTGCGCCGGTTCTGGAAGGCGCCGCGGATCGCGACCCATGAGGGACTGAAGGCGGTCCAGATGTTCGAGGCGATCGGGCGCGGCGAGATCAAGGCCTTGTGGGTGATCGGCACCAACCCGGCGGTATCGTTGCCGGACGCCGACGCCGCGCGCGCCGCGTTGAAAAAACTCGAGTTGTTCGTGATCTCGGAGAATGTCCGCTCCAACGACACCGTCAACGCGGGCGCGCATGTGCTGCTGCCGGCGCAGGCCTGGGGTGAGAAATCCGGAACCGTGACCAATTCGGAGCGGCGGATCTCGCGGCAGCGCGCGTTCCTTGACCCGCCGGGGGAGGCCAAAGCGGACTGGTGGATCGTCAGCGAAGTGGCCAAGCGGCTCGGCTTCGGCGCGGCGTTCGATTTCAAATCGGCGGCCGAGGTGTTCCGCGAACATGCCGCGCTGTCGGCGTTCGAGAACAACGGCAACCGCGATTTCGATATCGGCGCATTGGCGTCGCTGTCGGACGAGGCGTTCGATGCGATGGCGCCGGTGCTGTGGCCGATGCGGCTCGGCGAAGTCGAGCCGCAGCAGCGTTTTTTCGCCGACGGCGGATTTTTTTTAAACGACCGCAAGGCACGCTTCATCGCGCCCGAAATTCCCGCGTTGCGAACCGAGACCACGGCTGGGCGGCCGCTGCGGCTGAATACCGGCCGCATCCGCGACCAATGGCACACCATGACCCGCAGCGGTATCAGCCCGCGATTGGGCCAGCACCTGCCGGAGCCGTTCGTCGAGGTTCATCCCGCCGACGCGACGAGGTTCGGCGTGACTGACGGCGGTTTCGCGCGCGTCGTCACCGACTACGGCCAATGCGCGCTGAGGGTTGCGGTCAGCGAGCGCCAGCAGCGCGGCATGCTGTTCGCGCCGATCCACTGGAGCGAAGCGACGGCGTCCGCCGCGCGCGTCGGCGCGCTGGTGGCGCCGTTCACCGATCCCTATTCCGGCCAGCCCGAGAACAAGGCGACGCCGGCATCGATCGCGCCTTATGAATACGTGTTTCGCGGTTTTGCGCTGTCGCGGGTGCAACTGAAATTGCCTGACCATGTCTGGTGGGCGCGCGTCGCCGTCACCGGCGGTTACGGCTATCTGCTCGCCGACAATGCCGATCTGGCCGGATGGCAATCGTGGCTGCGCTCTGTGGCCGGCGGCGATCTCGCCGAATACCTGGATTTTGGCGGCGGCATTTACCGCGCGGCGTCGTTTTCGGATCAACGCATCGAAACCTGCCTGTTCGTCGGTCCGGCGCGGGACGCAGGCGACTGGGGCGTGGTGAAGAGCCTGTTCGCCGCCGATAGTCTCAGCGACGATCAGCGCCGGATGCTGCTGTCGGGCAAATCCGTCGACGGCCTGGCCAGCGGCGGCCCCGTCGTCTGCGCCTGTTTCGGGGTCGGCCGCGCCACGATTTGCGACGCCATCGCGGCGGGGGCACGCTCGGCCGGTGAAATCGGTGCGCGACTGAAAGCCGGCACCAATTGCGGCTCGTGCATTCCAGAGATGAAGCGGCTGATCGGGCAGACGAATGTCGCCGGTGCCGAACAACGTCAATTAGCCCGCGCCGCGAACTGACTACAGCGTTAGCTCGCCATCGGCTTTGCCCGCGCTTCCGGCGCGGTCTCCGTCGGATGCCGCTCGGAGACGTGCATGATGTCGTGGACAAGCCCGAGCTTTCCAAGCCCGAGGATGATGAGGCCATTGAGGTCGAATTCGTACCACGCATGGGAGATGTAGGCGTCGCGTGGAAAACGATGATGGTTGTTGTGAAGCCCCTCGCCGAAGGTGAGGATCGTCGACAGAAGCTCATTCGTGGAGGCGTCGTCGACGTTCTTGAAGCGGCGGTACCCGTATTTGTGGCAGACCGATCCGGTCAGCGAACTGACCATGATCAGGAGATAGGCCCGGAGAAGTCCGGAGAACAGCACGCACCCGACCATGACGTGCAGGCCGCCCAGCCAATAACCGATCGCACCTGGGATGAAGACCGCGGACAACCCGTACCAGTACCATCGGGTGCGGACGAAGAACATGGCGGTCGGGTCGGCCAGGATGTCCTTGGCGTACAGTTCGTTGTCGGTCATGGTGTCGTCGAACGCCCAGGCGCCGTGCGCGTGCAGGATACCTTTCAAAACGCTCACGTAGCGGTAGCCGCGTCCATCGTAATGCGGGCTGTGCGGATCGCCAACATCGTCGGCGTAGAGATGGTGCCGGCGGTGGTTGCCGACCCATTTGAGCAGCGAGCCCTGGACCGCCATCTGGGCGATGGCGCAGAAGAATATCCGCATCACCGGTCCGCATCGGAAGCTCCGGTGCACGAGCAGCCGATGCATGCCGGCGCCGATGCCGAAGGTGGTGAGCGCGAACATTGCCGCGAACACGGCGATTTCCACGCGGCCGATGCCCTGCACCAACGCCCAGACCACCGCCGCAGCCGACCCCGCGTACAGGATTCCGAGCAACAGATAGGTCTCGCGGAGCTTTTCCTGCACCAGCGGTCCGCCGACGATGACCCCCGGCGGGAGTGGTGGCGCCGCCGATGCGGACTGTTCCGGCTGGATCCCTGCTTCGGCTACGGACATGCCGGAACTACTCCTTGATGAGGCGCGCCGTGGTGTTGGTGCGCTGCACTACCCTACATTGCGCGACCGGTCCCTCCAAGGCCTTGGTTAAAAAAAGGTTAACTTGCCGGAGTACCGGTCGACCATGCCGGACCTGCTCCGGGATCGCGGGGATCGGCCGGCCGCGCCGGCCGTCAACCCCGCCACGATCTGGCGCTGCGCGAACACCGTCAGCAGCAGCACCGGCAGGGTGACGATCAGCGCCGCCGCGGCGAGCGGGCCCCAGCTCAGCTGATCGAAGGAAATCATGTTGCAGACCGCGACCCCGAGCGGGTCCGCTCCGTTGCCCAGGATCGGGACAAGCACGTCATGCATGCGCCGCGATATCGACGGGGCAGATGTGCTCATTTATGGTGCGGCGGATCTTTCACGGGTGAACCGACGCGATGATGTATCTGGACGACCCGCCGCGGCTGATCGGCACGGAAACATTTTCGGCGATGCCCGATCGCTTCAGGCGCAAGGACGTGCGCACTGACTGGGCCGACGCCAACCGGCCGGGTCAGTCGACCGACTGTTTCATCGAAGGTCCGTCGTTCGATGCCGACGGCCATCTCTACATCGTCGATATCCCGTTCGGACGCATCTTCAGGATCGCGCCTGACGGGCAATGGTCGCTTGTCGTGGAATATGACGGCTGGCCCAACGGCCTCAAGATTCACCCCGACGGACGTATTTTTGTTGCCGACTACATGCACGGCATCATGGAGCTCGACGCGAAGGCGGGGCGGATGCAGCCGGTGCTGACCGCGCGCAATTCGGAATCCTTCAAGGGCTGCAACGACCTGCATATCGCCGCGAGCGGCGATATCTATTTCACCGACCAGGGACAGACCGGCCTGCACGATCCCTCCGGGCGGGTCTATCGGCTTTCGCCTCAGGGGCGACTCGACTGCCTGATCGACAAGGGCGTCAGCCCGAACGGCCTCGTACTCGATCCCACCGAGAAAGTATTGTTCGTGGCGATGACGCGCGACAACGCGGTCTGGCGCATGCCGCTGATGAAGGACGGCAGCGTCGCAAAAGTCGGCCGCTTCTGTTCGTTGTTCGGCACCAGCGGCCCCGATGGTCTCACCATGGACAAGGCTGGCCGCCTGTTCGTGGCACATGCCTCGCTCGGCCACGTCTTCGTGTTTGCGCCCAACGGCGAGTTGATCGCGCGCATCAAATCCTGCACTGGGCCGAGCTGCACCAATGTCGCCATCGGTAGCGAGAAACGCGATCGTCTCTATATTACGGAGTCGGTGACGGGCACCGTGATGGTGGCGGATATCGGGAACCTCTAAACGTCATTGCGAGCGAAGCGAAGCAATCCATTCTTTCTTTTTGTGGTGCGGTGGATTGCTTCGCGGAGCCTGTCATCGGGCGGCGCTTTGCGCCGACCCGTTGGCTCGCAATGACGGAGATATTAAACGAGGCGATCTTGAAGCAGCAAAAATTCGGCAACACCGGCCCGTTGGTCTCAGTGATCGGGCAGGGCACCTGGTACATCGATCGCGGGGATCGCAAGGCCGCGGTCGCCGCGTTGCGCCGCGGCATCGATCTCGGTATGACCCACATCGACACCGCCGAGATGTATGGCGATGCCGAACTGGTGGTCGCCGAGGCGATCGCCGGGCGGCGCGACGAGATATTTCTGGTCTCGAAAGTCCTGCCGAGCAACGCATCGCGGCGCGGCACCGTCACGGCGTGCGAACGTTCATTGCAGCGGTTGAAAACCGACCGGCTCGATTGCTACCTGCTGCACTGGCGCGGATCCTATCCGCTGTCGGAAACCGTCGCCGCGTTCGAGCAACTGGTCGACGCTGGGAAAATCCGCTCTTGGGGTGTCAGCAATTTCGATGCCGATGATCTCGACGAGATGCTTGATGTCGCCGGCGAGGGCAAGATCGCCTGCAACCAGGTGCTCTATCATCTAAAGGAGCGCGCGATTGAGCACGCGGTGATTCCGTGGTGCGAAGCGCACGGCACGGCGGTGGTTGCCTATTCGCCGTTCGGCCACAATGATTTTCCGCAACCGCGCAGCAAGTCCGGCGAAGTGCTGCAGGCTATCGCCAAGTCGCATGGCGCGTCGCCGCGCCAAATCGCACTGGCTTTCCTGACGCGCCGGCCGTCGGTGTTTGCGATTCCGAAAGCCTCCAGTCAGCAGCACGCCGCCGACAATGCGGCCGCCGGCGAGATTTCGCTTGGCAGTGACGACATCGCGGCGCTCGACAAAGCCTTCCCGCGTGGCGCAAGACCGCGAAGCCTGCCGATGTTGTGAGGGCGCGGGCGCGGCAAGCCGCCGCACGCAATCACGCATATCCGCTGCCTGTTTTCGGGCGTTGCCGTTGCGACGCAACTATCGTTTTTTAGACACCCGCCGATTCGATATTTTAGATTTTGCACCCCGGGTTTGACCGTGACCCCGCCATCCGCCGCAGCCGGGCCGGACAGTGCCCCATTGCCCCTGCCTGAGAAAAAATCAGTCGCACGCACCGCGCCGGCGCGCGCCGACCGGCCGTTCCGCGGCATCGCGCTCATTCTTCTGTCGACGGTGTTTCTCGGAACATCCGATGCCACCTCGAAATATCTGTCGTCGACATTGCCGTCGATCGAGATCGCCTGGATCAGGTTTCTGGTATTTGTGCTGATCATGGTGCCCGCCATGCTGCCGGGCACGCCGCTGTATGCCTTGCGCTCGCGGCGCCCCGGCCTGCAGCTGATGCGCGCCATGGCCTTGCTCGCGTCTTCGCTGCTTTTCATCTCCGGTTTGCGGTTTCTACCCATCGCCGAGGCATCCGCCACCAGTTTCGTCTCGCCGTTGTTCGTTACCGCACTGTCGATTTTCCTTCTCGGCGAGAACGTCGGTTTGCGCCGCTGGGTGGCGACCGCTGTCGGTTTGATCGGCGTACTGATCATCCTGCGGCCGGGCTCCAGTGCGTTTCATCCGGCCGCGTTTTTTCCGATCGTATCGGCATTCGCCTGGGCCTGCACCTTGATCATGACGCGCATGATGAGCGGCCGGGAACGCACGGTCACCACCATGACATGGTCGTCGGTCGCAGGCCTGTGCATCCTGTCGGCGCTGGTGCCGCTGGTCTGGGTCGCGCCGAGCTGGCACGATGTTCTCTTTGGAATTCTGATCGGCGTCGCGTCGACCGCGGGACAGTGGATCGTCGTGCTGGCGTTTCGCTACGCCGATGCCTCGGTGCTGGCGCCGTTTTCCTATACCCAACTGTTGTGGGTCTCGTTGCTCGGCTTCCTGATCTTCGGCGAAGTGCCCGACGTCTGGACCGTGACCGGGGCCGCGATCATCGTCGCGAGCGGTCTCTACACCGCGCATCGCGAGCATATCAGGCGCTCGCAGCTGTTGGCGCTGCAGGTCGAGCCGGCGCCCAGCGCGTGAACGACCCGTATCCTTTTCGCCACATCCGTCCAAAATCGCTCCGAAACGGCGTTCGCAACCTAGAATTTTATCCTAAATCCGCCGCGACTTGCGACGGCCGTCGTGACTCCCTTTTGAGGATTTGCGACAACCCGACAGGGGGCGTCGGCCATCAATGGACTGGACGCTGAGGAAGGCCGGGCAGGTGGGGAATTGTGGGTAATTCGCTTAAAGCATTTTTTTGTTTGAATTTTGCGCGTCGCCGGTCCGCACTTGTGCTCAGCGTTGCGCTGACCGGGCTGGCTCTTGGCTTTTTGTCGCCTGCAAATGCCCAGTACGTCGTTACCAACACGTCGGACGACGTCAACATCGCGGGATCGTTGCGTAATGCCCTGTTGCAGGCCAGCGCCACGGGCGGCACCATCACTTTCGATGCCGGGCTGGCGGGCCAAACAATCAATGTCGGCAACATTGCCGGCAGCGCGCTGATTGCAAGCGCCGCGGCGCCGATCACCATTGACGGGTCGGGAGCGCCGGGCCTGATCCTTAGCGGCGACAATACCAATCGCGTGTTTTTCGTTCAGTCGGGCTCGCTGGATATTGCCAACCTGACGATTGCCAACGGAAGGGCCGCCGGCGGCGATGGCGGATTTGGCAACGGTGGGGGTGGCGGCGGGCTCGGGGCCGGTGGCGCCGTTTACGCGGCTGCAGGCAGTTCGGTCACGGTTTCAAGCGTTACCTTCTCGCAAAATAGCGCGGTGGGAGGCGCCGGCGGCGCGGGTGGCAGCCCCGGATATGGCGGCGGCGGTGGCGGCGGACTCGGCGGCGGCGGCGGCGTCGGCGGCACCAATAGCGGCGGCGGCGGCGGCGGTTTCTCCGGCGGCGGCGGCGGCGGCGATTCGCTCGGAAGCGGCACCTTCTTCGGTTTTCTCGGAGCTGGCGGCAACGGCAGCGGCGGCGCGGGTGGCCACGGCGCTACCGATGCGGCGCCGATCGCCGGTGGCGGTGCCAATGGCGGCGCCGGCAGCGTGGGCGGCGGCGGCGGTGGGATTGGCGGGGGCAATGGTACCCCCGGCGGCGGCGGTGGCGGCGGGGGCCTTGCCGGAGCAATCGGGGGCTCCGGCGGCAATGCTGGTGGTGTTGGCGGCGGCGGCGGCGGAAATTCAGGCACAGGGGGCGCAGGCGCGGCCTATGGCGGCGGCGGCGGCAGCAGTGGTGCGGGAGGCAATGCCGGCTTTGGCGGTGGCGGCGGCGGAAGCGGGCCCACCGGTGGTCCCAACTCCGGCGGCAATGGCGGTTTCGGCGCTGGTGGTGGCGGCAACGGCGCCTATGGCGGGACCGGGGGCGTCGGCGGCGTCGGCGGTCAGAACGGAATTTCTAACGGCCATTATCTGGGTGGCAATGGCGGCGCGGGAGCAGGGCTCGGCGGCGCGGTGTTCGCCGAGCAGGGCGCCACCATCAACCTCGTCGGAAATACGACCTTCAATGGCGGAAGCGTCACCGGCGGCACCTCCAACACGCCGTGGAGTTCCACCGCCAACCTCGGAGGCAATGCCGGCAGCGATCTGTTCATCCTGACCGACACTTCTTCGGCCGGCGCAACGACCTACACGCTCAATCCCGGTGCCGGCTCGACCCTGACGTTCAACGGCAGCATTGCCGATGCGAGCGCCAGCAGCCTGAGCGGGACCAATGCCGGCAATAGCGATCCCAGTTACGTCCCTGGCGGGGGCGGCGGACTTGCGTTGTCGCTCACCGGGGGCACTGTCGCGCTCAACGGCATCAACACTTTTGCCGGCGGCACGACGGTCGCGGATGGCGCCACCCTCTCGCTTGGCAACGACGGCGCGCTCGGCACCGGCACGCTCACCATGGGCCAATTGTCGACGGATCAAACGACGCTGGTGTTGAACGGCAACGGCCTCAACATCGCCAACGCCATGGTCTTCAACAGCGATCCCGTCATCACCGTCGCCACCGGCAATACCAACACGATGTCGGGCGCCATCAGCGGCGCCGGCGACATCGTGCTCAACGGCGGTGGCACACTGGTGCTGTCCGGCGCCAACACCTATACCGGCGGCACCACGATCTGCGGCACCGCCTGTGGCGTAGCCGGCGGCGGCAGCACGTTGCGCGTCGGCGTCGACACCGTGGGCACGCCGGGCGCGATTACGTCCTCGGCAATCGGCACCGGGACGTTGACCTTTGATGGCGGCACGCTGCAGGCCGGTGGCAACTATACTGTTGCCAATACGGCGCAGATCAATTCGACCGGCGGCACGATCGACGCCAACGGTTTCACGTTCACCTATTCAGGTGACATCGCCGATGCACCTGCGAATGTCGGCGGACTGACAATCAAGGACAGCGCCGGAACGACCGGCGTCGTGGTGCTGTCCGGCGTCAACACCTATTCGGGCGGCACCGTGATCTCGGCCGGCATCCTGCAGGTGACCAACAGCAGCTCGATCGGCTCGGGCGCGGTGGCGATGGACGGCGGCACCTTCCAGGCCGATGGCCTCGGCGATCTGACCTTCAGCAACAATTTCAAGGTCAACACCACAGGCGGCGCGGTCGACAACAACGGCATCGTGCTGACGCTGTCGGGTACCATTTCCAACGGCAACGGCTCAACCGGCGTGCTGCAACTGACCGATTCTTCGGGTGGTTCCGGCACCACGGTTCTATCCGGCGTCAACACCTATACCGGCGGGACGAACGTGGTTGGCACTGCGCTCCAGGTGACCAATAACAGTTCGGTCGGCACGGGCACGGTGACGCTTGAGAACGGATTCTTCCAGGCTGACGGTCTCAGCGACCTGACCTTCACCAATAACTTCAAAATCAACGCTACGCCGTCCGGAAGCGCGATCGACGCCAACGGCATCTCGCTGACGATTGCCGGCAACATCACCGACGGCAGCGGCGGTGCGGGCAAGTTGACCGTGTTCGATACATACGGCGGCGGCGTGGTGATCCTGACCGGGACCAACACCTATAGCGGCGGCACCACGATCTGCTCGTGCGGCACGCTGCAGCTCGGTACGCTCGCGACGACGGCAAGCATCGTCGGCGCCGTCACCAACGAAGGTGTCTTCAACATCGTCAATGCCAATACCGCCGGCATCACCTCGATCACCACCGATGGCGTGGGTGCCTTTACCTCGTTCTTCGGCAGCAACACCGCTGGCACCGCCATGCTCGTCAACAAGAATGGCGGATCGACCGCATTTTTCGATACCAGCACTGCCGGCAGCGCCAACATCACCAATAAAACCGGCGGCACCACGCTGTTCGGTTTTCCCGGCGGCACGGATACCAGCACGGCCGGCAATGCGACCATCACCAACAACAATGGCGGGACCATCTTCGTGGCGATGACCGATGCCGGCACCGCCCACATCACCAACAGCAATAATGGCGGAACGGAGTTCGGCGAGCTTGCATCCGCCGCGTCCGCGACCATCACCAACAATAACCACGGCTTTACTTCCTTCGGCCAGGCCTTTGGCACGGATACACCAACGGCCGGCAGCGCCACGATCACCAACAATTCCGGCGGCTACACCGCTTTCAACGCATTTTCCACCGCCGGCAACGCGATCATCACCACCAACAGCGGCGGTGCCACCTATTTCTACGACAACTCGACTGGCGGCGCCGCGCAGTTCATCACCGCCGGCACCGGCTTTGTCGATTTCTCCGGCAGCCTCGGTCCGAACGGCGATGGCCTGGTCGCGGCAGGCTCGATCGCGGGTTCGGGATTCTACTATATCGGGGCGGGCAACACGCTGGTCGTCGGCGGCAACAACCTCTCGACCACGGTCAGCGGCGTGATCGCCGACTTCAATCCGTGCGGCTGCGGGCCGGCGGGGCCGGGTGCGCTGGAGAAGGTCGGCACCGGCACGCTGACGCTATCGGGCACCAACACCTATACCGGCAACACCACGGTGAACGGCGGTGTGCTGGATGTGGAGGGAACGATTGCTTCTTCACCCCTCACGACCGTCAACGCCAACGCTTCGCTGACCGGTGCCGGCACCGTCGGCAACACCGTGATCGCGGGCGGCGGTATTTTCCTGCCCGGCAACGGCACGCCGGGCACGTCCATGACGGTATCAGGCAGTCTCGCGTTCCAGTCGGGCGCGCTGTACCTGGTGCAGATCAACTCTGTCACGTCGACCTTCGCCAACGTCACCGGCGCAGCCACGCTGGCCGGCACCGTCGGCGTCTCGGTCGCGGTCGGCAGCACGGTCATGAAGCAATACATGATCCTGACCGATGCCGGCGGCCACAGCGGCGCCTTTGACGGGGTTGGCGTCCTCGGGGCGCCGGCCGGATTGACCGCCACGCTGAGCTACGACCCGACGCATGTCTACGTCAATTTCGCGCTCGACTATGGGGCTTCTCCCGGTCTCAACGTCAACCAGCGGAAGGTCGGCACTGCGCTGAACAATTTCTTCAGTGCCAATGGCACCATCCCAGCAGCGTTCGTCGCGCTGCCGTCCTCCGGGCTCACCCAGATCTCGGGCGAGCTGGCGACCGGCTCGCAGCAGGCCACCTTCGATGCGATGAACCTGTTTCTGGGAATGCTGACCGACCCGTTCATCGCCGGCCGCGGCGACGGCGTAACCGGGGGCGCCGGCGCAACGCCGTTCGCCGAGGAAAGCAACGGCGCCAGCGCTTATGCGTCAAACCCCAACGCACGCAGCAAGAGCGAGCGCGACGCTTATGCGGCGATCTATCGCAAGGCGCCCGTGGTGGCCGACAGCTTCAATCAGCGCTGGAGCGTGTGGGGCGCGTCCTATGGCGGCGGCAGCACCACGGACGGCAACGCGGCGCTGGGATCGAACACGTCGACGGCGCGCGCGTTCGGCGTCGTCGCGGGCGCGGATTATCGCTTCTCGCCCGATACGCTGGCGGGTTTTGCACTTGCCGGCGGCGGCACCAATTTCAGTGTCAACAATCTGGGCTCCGGGCGCTCCGACCTGTTCCAGGCCGGCGCGTTCGTGCGTCACAATGTCGGCGCGGCCTATGTCTCGGCGGCGCTGGCCTATGGCTGGCAGGATGTGACGACCGATCGCACCGTAACCGTCGCCGGCGTCGACCGGCTGCACGCGGAGTTCAACGCCAATGCCTGGTCGGGACGCGTCGAAGGCGGTTACCGCTACGTAACGCCGTGGATGGGCGTCACGCCCTATGCCGCCGGACAATTCACCACCTTCAGCCTGCCGGCCTATGCCGAACAGGTGCTGTCCGGCAGCGGGGCCTTTGCACTGAGTTACGCGGCTAAGGACGTCACCGATTCACGTTCCGAGCTCGGCGTGCGCACTGACAAATCGTTCGCGATGCCAGATGCGATCCTGACGCTGCGCGGCCGTTTCGCCTGGGCGCATGATTTCAACGCCGACCGCAATATCCAGGCGGTGTTCCAGACGCTGCCCGGCGCGTCCTTTGTCGTCAATGGCGCGGCGCAGGCACATGATTCGGCGCTGACCACGGCGTCGGCCGAGATGAAATGGCTGAACGGCTTCTCGCTCGCCGCCACCTTCGAGGGCGAATTTTCAGGCGTGACTACGTCCTATGCCGGCAAGGGCGTCGCGCGCTACGCGTGGTGAGGCTCGCCGCCGCGTTCGCCGGGACGACCGAGGATGGTGCACACCCTCACACCGGCAGCGCGATCGAATACTTCACCTGGCTCAGCGCAAAGCTCGACTCGATCGAGGCAATGCCGTCGAGGCGCGTGAGCTTGTTTTTCAAAAACGCTTCATAGGATGACAGATCGGCGGCGACGACGCGCAGCAGATAGTCGCGGTTTCCCGTCATCAGATAGCACTCCAGCACCTCGTCCCATTTCGAGATCGCTTTGGCAAACCGGTTGAGGTCTTCCTCCTTCTGCCGGGCGAGCTTGATCGAGATGAACACGCTGACATGCAGGCCCAGCGATTTCTGGTCGACGGTCGCGATATAGCGCGTGATCACGCCGCGCTCTTCCAATAGCTTGACCCGGCGATGGCAGGGCGAGACTGACAGGCCGACCTTGTCGGCGAGTTCCTGCATGGTGGTGCGGCTGTCGGATTGCAGCAGGCTGAGGATTTTGCGGTCAATGGCATCAAGCGTGGGCATTGGGATAAACTCTGGCTGAAGGGCTTCGGATTGGTAATTTATCCCAATTTGCGTGGGTATGTCGCGGGAATTTGAGATTTTTCACGAAACGCGGCGCGCTAACATCGCCAGATCATCTTTGTGTCGCGGAGTACCGCCATGCCGATCGAGCCCGCACGCCTTGAAACGCTGTCCGCGCTGGCCCGCAAAGTCCTGTGGCTGTCGTCGTGGACCATCCACCACGCCAACCACATCAGGCCCAATGCCGACGGTCTGAAGGTCGGCGGCCATCAGGCCTCCTCGGCCTCGCTCGCCACCATCATGTCGGCGCTGTATTTCGGGGTGTTGCGCCCCGAGGACCGTGTCGCGGTGAAGCCGCATGCGAGCCCGGTGTTTCACGCCATCCAGTATCTGTTCGGGCACCAGACCCGCGACAAGCTGGAAAATTTCCGCGGTTTCAGGGGCGCGCAGTCCTATCCGTCGCGCACCAAGGACACCGACGACGTCGATTTCTCCACCGGATCGGTCGGCCTCGGCGTCGCGCAGACTTTGTTTTCCTCGCTGGTGCAGGACTACGTCAAGGCGCATGGCTGGATGAAGGACCGCCCGGAGGGGCGGATGATCGCGCTGGTCGGCGACGCCGAGATGGACGAGGGCAACATCTTCGAGTCGCTGCTGGAGGGCTGGAAGCACGGCCTGCGCAACACCTGGTGGGTGGTCGACTATAACCGGCAGAGCCTCGATGCCGTGGTGCGCGAAGGGCTGTGGGAAAAATTCGAATCCATGTTCCGCAATTTCGGCTGGGACGTGGTGATCGTGAAATACGGCCGGCTGATGCGATCGGCCTTCGCCGAGCCCGGCGGCGAGGCGCTGAAGCGCTGGATCGACGCCTGTCCGAACCAGATGTATGCGGCGCTGTGTTTTCAGGGCGGGGCCGCGTTCCGCAGGCATTTGCGCGACGAGATCGGCGATCAGGGCGCGGTGTCGCAACTGATCGACAAGCGCAGCGACGACGAGTTGCTCGAACTGATGTCCAATCTGGGCGGACACGACATGGCCAGCATGATCGAGGCGTTCGAGTCGATCGATCATGATCGGCCCGTCTGCTTCATCGCCTATACCATCAAGGGTATCGGCCTGCCGTTCCAGGGCCACAAGGACAACCATGCGGGATTGATGACGGTCACCCAGATGGAGAAGTGGCGCGCCGCTCAGAACATCCGGCCGGGGCATGAATGGGAAAAGTTCGAAGGACTGTCGCAGCAACCGGCGGCGCTGGAGGCGTTTCTCGCGGATGCGCCGTTCAACCGCGACGGCCGGCGCCGGCTGACCGCGCCGGTCATCGACGTGCCGCAGCAGCTTTCGTTCAAGCCGTCGCCGCAGATGTCTACCCAGCAAGGGTTTGGGCTGGTGCTCAATGAACTTGCGCGCGGCGACACCGAACTGGCGTCGCGCGTCGTCACGGCATCACCCGACGTCACGGTGTCGACCAATCTCGGCGCCTGGGTCAACCGGCGCGGGCTGTTCGCGCGCGCCGAGAAGGCCGACTTGTTCCGAAGCGAGAAGATCCCCTCGACCTTCAATTGGGATTTTTCGCCGAAGGGACAGCACATCGAACTCGGCATCGCCGAGATGAACCTGTTCATCCTGATGTCGGCGCTGGGTCTGTCGCACACCATCAATGGCGAACGGCTGTTGCCGATCGCCACCCTGTACGATCCCTTCATCGAACGCGGCCTCGATGCGCTGAACTACGCCTGCTACCAGGACGCGCGCTTCATGGTGGCGGCGACGCCGTCGGGCATTACGCTTTCGCCGGAAGGCGGCGCGCATCAGTCGATCGCGACACCCCTGATCGGTATGGCGCAGGATGGGCTGGTCTCGTTCGAGCCGGCCTTTGTCGACGAACTCGCCGTGATCATGGGCTGGGGTTTTGGGCACATGCAGCGTGAGGCCGGCGAGGGGGGCTCGCTGTACCTGCGGCTTTCGACGCGCACGGTCGAGCAGCCGCAACGCATCATGACGCCGGACCTGCAGCGGGGCATCACCGATGGCGCCTATTGGCTGCGCAAGCCCGGCGAGAATTGCGAAGCCGTGATTGCCTATACCGGTGCGGTGGCGCCGGAGGCGATCGAGGCGATCGGATTGATCGGCGAAAGCCGCCGGGACGTCGGCCTGCTCGCGATCACGTCGGCGGACCGGCTGCATGCGGGGTGGACGGGGGCACGAAAACTGCGCCGCGACCGCCGCGGCGTAGCCCATCTCAGCCATATCGAAAAACTGCTCGCGCCGCTGCCGCGCGACTGCGGCATCGTCACCGTGATCGACGGTCACCCGGCGACGCTGGGCTGGCTCGGCAGCGTGCGCGGCCACCGGGTCGAAGCGCTCGGTGTCGAACATTTCGGCCAGACCGGCTCGATCGGCGACCTCTACCGCCACCACGGCATCGACGCCAACGCCATCATCGACGCCGCCGAAAGCCTGACGGCGGGTGCCCCGGTGCGGCACCGCAAGATGGCGGTTTAATTTCTTACCCTGCCCCTCCAGGGGAGGGTAGGGATCGCGCGCAAGTGACGCCGCCCGTCTTGCTTCCCCCACGCCACCGACCTTATATCAAGCATCCGTTGCAGTGCAGCGGCCCGCTTATGGCGGGTTCATTTTTCCGGACATTCGTGCGAGGATGCGCGCCGAACGTTCCGTTCCCCTCCAATAGCCCCGAAATCTAGAGGTTCACGATGGTCAACCGCATGCAATTCTACATCGATGGCGCCTGGGTCGATCCGGTCGTCAAGAAGTCCACGCCCGTCGTCAACCCGGCGACCGAAGAGGCGATGTATGAGGTTGCGCTCGGCTCCAAGGCCGACGTCGACAAGGCGGTGGCTGCCGCCAAGCGCGCCTTCGAGACGTTTTCGCAGACCAGCCGCGAAGAGCGCGTGGCGCTGCTCGGCAGGATCATCGAGGTCTACAAGACCCGCATGAAGGATATCGGCGCTGCCGTCTCCGACGAGATGGGCGCGCCTTTGCCGATGGCCGAGAAGCTGCAGGCCGGCGCCGGCCTCGGCCACCTCGCTTCCACGATGGAGGTCCTGAAAAACTATCGTTTCGAGGAGCCGGTCGGCTCCGCCGTGGTGGTGCGCGAACCCGTCGGCGTCATCGGCATGATCACGCCGTGGAACTGGCCGCTGAACCAGATCGCCTGCAAGGTCGCGCCCGCCCTCGCCGCCGGCTGCACCATGATCCTGAAGCCGAGCGAATTCACCCCGTCGTCGGCGTTGATCTTCGCGGAAATCCTGCATGAAGCAGGCGTGCCCAAAGGCGTGTTCAACCTGATCAACGGTCTCGGCCCTGAAGTCGGCGCCGCCATGAGCGAGCATCCGGACATCGACATGATCTCGTTCACCGGCTCGACCCGCGCCGGCGTCGACGTCGCCAAGCGCGCCGCCCCGACCGTCAAGCGCGTGAGCCAGGAACTGGGCGGCAAGTCGCCGAACGTCATCCTCGAAGGCGCCGACCTCACCAAGGCCGTCACCGGCGGCGTGATGCACATGTTCAATAATTCCGGGCAGTCGTGCAATGCGCCGTCGCGGATGATCGTGCCGCTGTCGAAGATGAAGGAAGTCGCCGCCATCGCCAAGGGCGTCGCCGACAAGACCAAGGCCGGCGATCCCCGCGCGGAGGGCACCACCATCGGTCCGGTGGTGTCGCGCATCCAGTGGGACAAGATCCAGACCCTGATCCAGAAGGGCATCGATGAAGGTGCCACGCTGGTGGCCGGCGGCCCAGGCCTGCCGGAAGGCGTCAACAAGGGCTTCTACGTGCGTCCGACCATCTTCGCGGATGTCACCAACGACATGACCATCGCGCGCGAGGAAATCTTCGGGCCAGTGCTGACGATCCTCGGCGCCAAGGACGAAGCCGACGCGGTGCGGATCGCCAACGATACCCCGTATGGTCTGGCCGGTTACGTCTCCGCCGACAGCGTCGAATCCGCCCGCAAGGTCGGCCGCAAGCTGCGCGCCGGCAACGTCAACCTGCAGGGCGTCCCCAACGACCGCACCGCGCCGTTCGGCGGCTACAAGCAGTCCGGCAACGGCCGCGAATGGGGCCAGTACGGCCTGGAAGAATATCTCGAGGTCAAGGCAATCGCCGGCTTCAACGCGGCGTAAGTTTTCGGACGACATTGAAAGCGCCGGGGCGAGGGAATCCTGCTCCGGCGTTTTTGCGTTTTACCGGATCAATGAACACATTCGATGTCGTCCCTGCGAACGCAGGGACCCATAGCCACCGATGCTCGTTGTCGGGGAAGGTGTTTGACCTCGTGCCAAATACATGCGGCACGGCGTGTCCCTGCGTTCGCAGGGACGACGTCTCTATCCTCCCAGCGCGCCCTGCGTGTTCACATAGAGCGCATAGATCGACTGGCTCGCGGCCATGAACAGGCGGTTGCGCTTCAAGCCGCCGAAACACAAATTCGCGCAGCGCTCGGGCAGCGCGATGCGGCCGATCAGGACGCCGTCGGGGGCGTAGACCACGACGCCGTCGAGTTCGGGATCGCCCATGCCCCAGCCGCACCACAGATTGCCGTCGATGTCGGCCCGCATGCCGTCGGGGGTGCCTTTGCCGGCGTCGACGAACAGGCGCTTATTGGAAATCTTGTCGCCGCCCGGCGACACGTCGTAGGCGAGAATTTTCCGCGTCGGTTCGCCCCGGGATTCGATGATGTAGAGAATCTTCTCGTCGGGTGAGAAGCAAAGCCCGTTGGGCCCCAGGATGCCTTCGGCGACGATGGTCGATTTTCCGGTCTGGCCATCGATCCGATAGACATTCATGTCAATCTCGGACTCCGCCACATAGCCCTCGTAATTGCCGAGCAGGCCGAAGATCGGATCGGTGAACCAGATCGAACCGTCGGATTTCACCACCACGTCGTTCGGCGCGTTCAGCCGTTTGCCATCGAAGGAGTCCATCAACACCGTGATCGAGCCGTCATATTCGGTCCTGATGACGCGGCGGCCGCCATGCTCGCAGGTGATCAGGCGTCCCTGGCGGTCGCGGGTGTTGCCGTTGGCGAAATTCGACGGCTTTCGGAAAATACTGACCGCGCCGGTTTCCTCTTCCCATTTGAGGATGCGCTGGTTCGGAATGTCGCTGCACAACAAATAGCGCCCGTCGCCGAACCATACCGGGCCCTCGGCCCAGCGCAGTCCCGTGGTCAGCCGTTCCACCACCGACAGCTTCAGCCAGTATTTTTCAAAGCGCGGATCGAGCGCGTGGATCGCCGGATCGGGATAATACGTCGCCGGCTGCCAGCCGGCGCGGGGGGATTGATCGGACATTTGCTGTTCTCGTTGCTGTTTTGCTTCCTCACCAGTCCTGGTCTGCTATCATCGCCGTCTCGCGGCGGCAAGCATTCGTGTCCCGGATGCGATGCGGTGCGCAGCACCGCTTCGCAGAGCCGGGACCCATCGGTGTGGGCCCGGCTCTGCAGCGCATCACTTCGTGCTGCGCAGCGTCCGGGGCACGTGAGGCGCGCTTGCCGCACCGCGCTCGCCACGCCATACTCACGTCAACGCGATGAGAATTAGAGGGACGAAATGCCACGCATATTGATGACCGGCGCATCCGGGGGGATCGGCACCAGCCTGCGCAAGCTGCTGCCGGCGGTGTATCCGGATCTGCTGCTGAGCGACCTGAAAACGCCCGCCGACCTCGGCGCTCACGAAAAATTCAAGGCGGCGGAACTATCCGATCTCGCCCAGGTCGAGGCGATCTGCGAAGGCGTCGACGGCATCCTGCATTTCGGCGGCTACTCGGTCGAAGGCCCCTGGGACAACATCCTGCAGTCCAACATCATCGGCTGCTATAATCTGTTCGAGGCGGCGCGAAAGAAGGGCGTCAAGCGCATCGTGTTCGCGTCCTCCAACCATGCGATCGGCTTCTATCCGCGCCATCACCACATCGGAACCGACGTCACGCCGCGCCCCGACAGCCGCTACGGCGTCAGCAAGGTGTTCGGCGAGGCGGTCGGCGCGCTCTATGCCGACAAGCACGGACTGAAAGTGACCTGCATCCGCATCGGCAATTTCGGCGAAAAACCGCTGGATCACCGCCGGCTCTCGATCTGGCTGAAGCCGGAAGACCTCGTGCAACTGTGCCGGATCGGGCTCGACCATCCCGATATCCATTTCGAGATTTTCTATGGCGCGTCCGATAACGAGCGAACATGGTGGGACAACCATCGCGCCTACGACCTCGGCTATCGCCCGACCGGCCGCGCCGAGGACTTTCGCGAGCACGCTTTTGCCGAGCAGGCCAAGCTGCCGCCCGATCCGGTCGGCGATTTCTACCAGGGCGGCACGTTCTGCGGCATGGAGTTCGACGGCGACAAGAGCCGGATCTTCGACTTGAAATAGCTGCAATGCGCAGCGGCGAGCTTGCAGTGTTGCTTCGATGCCGCCACAACAAAGGTCGGCTCCCTCTCCCCTTGTGGGAGAGGGTTGGGGTGAGGGGTTCCGGTCTCTCGTGAGAGCAAAACCCCTCACCCGGATCGCATCTGGCGATGCGATCCGACCTCTCCCACAAGGGGAGAGGTGAAGACCGAGCGCTTTGCACTTTCGATCCAGACTCATGGATGAATTTCTAAAGGACACGCAAAATGGCTGACGGACTGCGCAAGGGACTGACGAGTTATGGCGACGCCGGATTTTCGCTGTTTCTGCGCAAGGCCTTCATCAAGGCGATGGGCTATTCCGACGATGCGCTGAACCGCCCTATCGTCGGCATCACCAATACCTACAGCGACTACAATCCCTGCCACGGCAACGTGCCCCAGATCATCGAAGCGGCGAAACGCGGGGTGATGCTGTCGGGCGCGATGCCGATGGTGTTTCCGACCATCTCGATCGCGGAGAGCTTTTCGCATCCTACCTCGATGTATCTGCGCAACCTGATGGCGATGGATACCGAGGAGATGATCCGGGCGCAGCCGATGGACGCGGTGGTGGTGATCGGCGGCTGCGACAAGACCCTGCCGGCGCAGATCATGGCCGCGGTCAGCGCCGATCTGCCGACCGTCGTGATTCCGGTGGGGCCGATGGTGGTCGGGCATCACAAGGGCGAGGTCTTGGGCGCCTGCACCGATTGCCGAAGGCTGTGGGGAAAATACCGCGCCGGCGAAATCGACGAGGTTGAAATCGAGGCCGTCAACGGCCGGCTCGCGCCCTCCGTGGGCACCTGCATGGTGATGGGCACCGCCTCTACCATGGCCTGCATCACCGAGGCGCTCGGACTGTCGCTGCCGATGAGCGCGACCATCCCCGCGCCGCATGCCGAGCGCTTTCGTTCGGCCGAAGCCAGTGGCCGGGTGGCCGCCGCGATGGCGGCGGCGAAGGGCCCGCGACCGAGTGAGTTGCTGACGCCGGCGGCATTCAGGAACGCACAGGTAGTGCTGCAGGCGATCGGCGGCTCGACCAACGGGCTCATTCATCTGACGGCGATCGCCAACCGCACCGAACATCGCATCGATCTTGAAGCCTTCGACAAGCTTGGCCGCGAGGTGCCGGTTCTGATCGACCTGAAACCGTCGGGCGAGCATTACATGGAGCATTTCCATCATGCCGGCGGCGTGCCGAAACTGATGGCGCAACTCGGCAACTTGCTCGACCTCGATGCCAAAACCATCACCGGCGCGACGCTGCGCGATGTCGTCGCCGGCGCCGAAGATGTGCCGGGGCAGGATGCGATCCGCCCGCGCAACGACCCGATCAAGCCCGAAGGCGCGATGGCGGTGCTGCACGGCAATCTCGCGCCGCGCGGCGCGGTGATCAAGCATTCGGCGGCGAGCCCCAAACTGCTGCAGCATACCGGTCGCGCCGTGGTGTTCGATTCCGTCGAAGACATGACGCTGCGGATTGACGATCCCGCGCTCGAAGTGAATGCCGACGACGTGCTGGTGCTGCGCAATGCCGGCCCCAAGGGCGCGCCGGGCATGCCGGAAGCAGGCTATCTGCCGATCCCGAGGAAACTGGCGCGCGGCGGCGTCAAGGACATGGTGCGGATCTCGGATGCGCGGATGAGCGGCACCGCATTCGGCACCATCGTGCTGCACATCACCCCGGAAGCCGCCGTCGGCGGTCCGCTGGCGCTGGTGCGGGACGGCGACATGATCCGGCTCGATGTTGCCAAGCGAAGCATCGACCTGTTGGTCGATGCCGCCGAACTGGAAAAGCGCCGCGCGGCGCTGAAGTTGCCAGCGACGCCGGAATGGGCCGCACGAGGCTACGCGCATCTGTTCAACGAAACCATTTTGCAGGCAGACGAAGGCTGCGATTTCGATTTCATGCGGGCCAAGGGGAAGGGGTAGCGCTCCGCTAAGGTCGTCATGCCCGCGAAGGCGGGCATCCAGTAATCGCCGCCGCTTGAAATAGAACCGAAACGCCGCGACGTACTGGATCATCCGCCTTCGCGGATGATGACAGCTGAGTAACTGGCGCGACCGCCGCAGTCTCCATCTCGCACCTGCGTCGTGCCCTCAACGCCCGATGTTTGATTGACATCGAGACAACCCCGATGGGATGATGAAACAAAATCATCCGGGGGAGACGATGGGTAGCTCGAGCAGAATTCTCGTTGCGATCGCGATCGCATCCGCATTCATGATGACCGCAGGTGCCGGCGCGCAAGAGGCAAAACATTATCGCTTCGCCTACGACCAGCCGAAGACCACCGGCTATGGAATCCTCGGCGATATCTTCGCCGACAAGCTCAAGGCGCTGAGCAAGGGCACCATGCTGATCGAGCAATATCCGGGCGCGCAGCTCGGGCAGGAGCCGCAGGTCCTGCAGCTGGTGAAGTCGGGCGACGTGGAATTTTGTATTTCATCCTCCGCCAATGCCGCGACCCTGTCGCCGCAGGCCGGCGTGATGTCGATGCACTTCCTGTTCCGCTCCGAAACGCACCTGATCAAGGCCATCGCCGACCCCGAAGTGTCCAAGGCGGTCAAGGCGATGATCGCCGACACCGTGCAGGGCGCCCACGTCATCGCGCTCTCGACGCTCGGACTTCGCAACATGTATTCCAAGCGCGAGATCCGAAACGTCGGCGACATGAAGGGCCTCAAGGTGCGGGTGCAGGCGACGCCCACCGAGGACACCATGTTTCCGGCCTATGGCGCGCAGATCGTGCACATGCCGTTCGGCAGCGTCTATACATCGCTGCAGACCGGCGTGGTGGATGTCGCGGAAAACGGCGTCAACGTCTATCTCGCGAACAAGCACTACGAAGTCGCCCCCGTGCTTTCGATGACCGAACACGAGGCCAATAACAGCCTGGTATGGGTGAGCGACAAATTGTGGAACAGCCTGACGCCCGAGCAGCAGGGCTGGGTGCAGGCCGCCGCCGACGAGGTCAATCAGAAACAGCCGGCGAAAGCGATCGAGCTCGAGCACCAATCGCTCGAGAAGCTGAAATCGATCGGCGTCAAGGTCGTGACCGACGTCGACAAGTCGGGTTTCACGACCGTCGCCGACCCCTATCTCGACAAGCTCGCCAGGGAACTTGGGCCCCACGCCGAGAAGATCAAGAACCTGATCCGGGCGATCAATTAGATCTGCAAACACATCCACGAGTCGTCCCGGCGAACGCCGGGACCCATATGCCGTGCCGTGTCGTTTGGGCACTGAGTCGATACCTTTCGTCACCATCAGCGCCGCGGATTATGGGTCCCGGCGTTCGCCGGGACGACTCGCAGAGAGATAGTGGTCGCCACTCACGCCCGATGTTCAATTGACAATCCCACAACCCCGATGGGATGATCGACAAAAATCAAAACAGGGGGGAAACAGTGAATAAATCAGCAAGAATAATGGGTGGGTTGATCGCGGCGGCCGCGGTCCTGTTTGCGGCCAGCGCAGGCGCGCAGGAAGCAAAACATTATCGCTTCGCCCATGATCAGCAGCTCAATTCCGGCTACAGCATCGCCTACGATATCTTTTCCGCCAAACTCAAGGAATTGAGCAAGGGCACCATGCTCGTCGACCAGTATCCCGGCGCGCAGCTCGGACAGGAACCGCAAATCCTGCAACTGGTCAGATCAGGCGATATCGATTTCGCGATTGTCTCTTCCGCCAATACCTCGACCATCTCGCCACAGGCCGGTGTGATGTCGCTGCACTATTTGTTCCGCTCGGAAGAACATGACATCAAGGCGCTTGCCGATCCCAAGGTGTTCGAGGCGATCCGGGACATGATCGACGACACCGCGCAGGGCATTCATGCGATCGCGCTCGGCACCCAGGGCTTTCGGCACATGTACGGCAAGAAGGAGATCCACAAGGTCGAGGATCTCAGGGGATACAAGGTTCGCGTCCAGGCCACCGCGACCGAAGACACCATGTTCGCCGCCTATGGGGCGCAGACCGTTCACATGCCTTTCGGCAGCGTCTACACCTCGTTGCAGACCGGCGTGATGGATTTCGGCGAGAACGCCGTCAACGTCTACCTCATCAACAAGCACTATGAAGTCGCACCGGTATTGTCGATGACCGAGCATGAAGCCAACAACGCCATCATGTGGATCAGCGACAAACTGTGGCAGAGCCTCAGCGCGGAACAGAAGCAGTGGGTGATGACGGCGGCGAGGGATGTCAGCCTGCAGGAACCCAAGCGCGCGTTCGACCTTGAGCGTTCGGCCGCGGCGAAGCTCGAGAAAATGGGCGTCAAGGTCGTCACCGATGTCGACAAGGCCAGCTTTCAGAAGATCGCCGATCCCTATCTCGACAAGCTCGCCAAGGAGCTTGGTCCGCATGCGGACAAGATCAAGACCTTGATCCGAGCGATCAACTGACTGGGCGCGGACTACGATTAAATCGTCATGGCCGGGCTTGTCCCGGCCATCCACGTCTTGACGATACAGTTTGAAGGAAGACGTGGATGCCCGGGACAAGCCCGGGCGTGACGAGGGAATGCCGATCATTCAGGAGAGCCGATGACCATCGCCGACAAACTGGTGCTGCAACGGCAGCATCATCTGAAATGGCGGTCGCTGGACTGGCTCGAACTGGTCCTGATGATCATCTGCGGCGTGTTGTGTTTCGGCTTCTCGCTGTCGGTCATGTTCGACATCATCACGCGCACCATCGGCCATCCCTGGCTGTGGCTGCAGGAAGTCACTTCCACGCTGTTCATCTACGCGATCTTCATCGGCGCCGCGGTCGCCACCCGGCGCAACGATCATCTGTACCTGACCGCGATCTCCGAGGCGTTGCACGGTACGCCGCGGCTGATCGTCGAGATCATTATCCGGCTCGTGGTTCTCGGCGTGGCGTTCTGCCTGATCTGGTTCGGCTATATCAACTATCTCCGGGGGTTCGGCAGTTTCCGGCTGCCGTCGGGCACGCCGATCGCCTCGCTCTATGCCGCGATTCCGCTGGCCGGCGCGCTGATCGCGCTGTTCACGATCGAGCAACTGGTCAACGGCATCCGCAACGGATTTGACCATCCCGAACCGCCGGACGAGGGTCTTCCGATCCCGCCGGTCGATGCCAGCATCCGGATGAGGGCCCGGCCGTGAGCGCACCGGTCATTCTGGCGCTGATGTCGTTCTGCTTCCTGTTCTTCGGCTATCTCGGCGTGCCCGTGCCGTTCTCGCTGATGGCGGGCGTGTTTGTGGGCGCGCTGCTGACCGACGTTTCGCTGGCGGCGATCGTCCAGAAGATTTTCGACGGCGTGGATTCCGAGGCGCTGCTGGCGATTCCGTTTTTCCTGCTGGTCGGCGAGCTGATGAGTTCGGCCAACGTCGTGGTGCGGATCGCCAATTTGTCGCTGTCGCTGGTCGGGCACATCAGGGGCGGGCTGTCGCAGGTCGTCGTGGTCTTCAGCATGTTCTTTTCGGAGATGTCGGGCTCGACCACCGCCGACGTCGCGGTCATGAGCCGGGCGCTGGGCGGCCCGATGAAGCGGGAGGGCTACACGCCCGCCTTCATCGCGGCGATCATCGCATCCGCCTCGACCATCGCCGCCCTGGTGCCGCCGAGCATCACCGCGGTGGTCTATGGCGCGGTCGGCAATGTCTCGATCGCAGGGCTGTTCATGGCCGGCGTGGTGCCCGGCTTCATGATCGGCTTCGGGCTGATGATCTATTGCTATTTCTTCGGCCCCTCCGGCATGCGCAAGCCGCGGGCGCCGTTTCGTCAGATCGCCTTCGCGGCCGGAGATGCAGCGTTGCCGCTGATGATTCCGGTGATCCTGCTCGGCGGCATTCTCACCGGCTGGTTCACGCCGACCGAGGCCGGTGTCGTCGCGGTGGTCTATATCATCGCGGTCGTCATCCCCGCGCTCAATCGCGGGCACTTGCGAAAGATTCCCTACGACTTCTGCCTGGCCGGGCTGATCTTCTCGCTGCCGCTGATCACGATCGGCGCCGCCAACGCCTTCGGCTGGATGCTGGCCTATCTGCGCGGCGCCATCGTGATCGCCGACTGGATCACCTCGATCGCCGGCAACGACCCGCATTACATGATGCTGCTGCTGGTGCTGCTGTTCACCGTGGTCGGCGATTTCATCGAGCCGGTGCCGACCATCATCATCTTCATGCCGCTGGTGAATGCGCTGACGCAGGCCGGCAACATCAACGGCGTGCATATGGGCGTGGTGCTGATCGCCACCCTGGCGTTCGGCCTGATCACGCCGCCCTACGGGCTGGTGCTGCTGATGGCCTCGAAATTCGTCGGCGTCAGTTTCGGCAAGGCGCTGCGCGCGGCGCTGCCGATCTACGTGGTGTTCCTGGTCACGATCTGCTTCACGATCTATTTCCCGAAAGTGGTGCTGTGGCTGCCGAAGCATGTGATTCCGGAATCGGTCGGCTGCTTCAAGTCGCCGGCGGGGACGGGGTACATTTGCCCGGAGTGAAAGTGCGGACACAAACACAGTGGTCATGCCCCGCGAACGCGGGGCATCCAGTACTCAGAGGCGGCGAGTTGAGTCGAAAGGCCGCGGCGTACTGGATCATCCGCTTTCGCGGATGATGACGACTAATTATGTAGCCGGCGCCGCGGGCTGTTTCACGTTGCCTTCGATTTGCTCATAAATTTCTTCACCGCGACGCGGAATTCATCCGTGTGCATGGCGTCGATGATTTTCTCTTCTTCGGCGTCGAGTTGCTGCCGGGTCGAGGTGACGGCCGCCTGATAGACCAATGCTTTGGTGCCGGCGATAGCGGCCGGCGGATTCTGCGCCAGCCTTTCTGCGAATTTTCGCGTGGCCGCCTTCAGTTCTGCCGATGGAACTATTTTTGCGACCAAACCCCAATCATAGGCCTGCTGCGCGGAAAAGCTGTCTTCGCCGAGAAAGATCTGCAAGCTCCGGCGGACGCCGACGGTGCCGACCATGCCGACGGTGCTGCCGCCGTCCGGCGACACGCCGATCTTGGCATAGGCCGGCGTGAAGCGGGCATCGTCGGCGGCGATGCAGAGGTCAGCGACGAATGCGAGGCCCATTCCCGCGCCGGCCGCGGAGCCGTGAACGCTGGAGAGCACGATCTTCGGCATCCGCCGCACCGTCTCGATGAACGCGTGGTAGTGTTTCAGCAGTTCGCCGACCACGGGGGCGATGGTATCGGCTGCCGCCGCAGCGCCAATGGTTTGCAGGTCGCCGCCGGCGGAAAACGCCCGGCCTGCGCCCTCAATCACCAGCACGCGGATATCATCCGACGCCTCAACTGCCGCGCCAAGCTGTTCCAGCTTTTTCGCAATCGACAGATCGATCGAGTTGAAGGCGCTGGGCCGGTTGAGCGTGATGGTGGCGATCGGCCCGTCGATCGCAAGTAGCGCCGGATCGTCGGGCAGGGAGGCTGCAGCAGGTGTCGACATGGAAGGACCCCGTGGCTGGAAGATCGCGGAGCATTTAAATAGCAGAAGGCAAGAGGTGACAATCCCCGGCGGAGGCTGCAAAATGCGACCAAGCGGCGAGGCGGATCACTGCATTGCAACAGCCGGAAACGGAGCACGCATGGTCATGATGGATACGACAGCCGACCGTCCGGTCTCCGCCATCGATCCGTTTTCGCATGAATTCCTGCGTGATCCCTATCCGCATCACGAGGCGCTGCGCGAGGCCGGCCCGGTGGTGTGGCTCGAGCAATACGGGATATGGACGATGGCCCGGCATCAGGAGGTCCGCGATTCCCTGATCGACTGGCAGACCTATTGCTCGTCGGCCGGCGTCGGCTTGAGCGATTTCCGGAAGGAACCGCCGTGGCGTCCGCCAAGCATCATTCTGGAAGCCGATCCGCCGCTGCACACGCGCACGCGTGCCGTGCTGACGCGAATTCTCTCGCCTGCAGCGATCAGGATCCTGAGGGACATGTTCGAGCGGGAGGCGGAACTGCTGGTCGCCCGGCTGGTCGAGCAGCGCGAATTCGACGGCGTTGCCGATCTCGCCGAAGCCTATTCGCTAAAGGTATTTCCGGACGCGGTAGGAATTTCCGAGGATGGCCGGGAAAATCTGCTGCCCTATGGCAGCATGGTGTTCAACTCCTTCGGCCCCCGCAACGATCTGTTCGACCGGGCGACGGCCAATGCCGGTCCCGTCCGTGACTGGATCATGTCGAAGTGCAGCCGCGCGGCGCTGGCGCCGGGCGGACTGGGAATGCAGATTTTCGAAGCCGTCGATTCCGGCGAGTTGTCGGAACCCGAAGCGGGGATGCTGGTGCGCTCGTTTCTGTCTGCCGGCATCGATACCACGGTCTACGGGCTCGGCAACGCGCTGTATTGCTTTGCCCGTCATCCGGAGCAATGGTCCATTCTTCGTGAAAACCCGAATTTGATTCGCGGCGCCTTCGAGGAGGTGCTGCGCTTTGAGGCGCCGGTGCAGACATTCTTTCGGACCACGACCAAAACTGTCGACGTCGCCGGTGTGCGACTGGGCGACGGCGAGAAGGTGCTGTTGTTTCTTGCGGCCGCCAACCGCGACCCACGCCGCTGGGACAAGCCCGATGTTTTCGACGTCAGGCGCCGTGCGACCGGGCATATGACGTTCGGCACCGGCATTCACGGCTGTGTCGGACAGGCGGTGGCGCGGCTCGAAAGCGAGGCCATCTTCGGCGCACTGACGAAACGCGTCGCGTCGTTCGAACTGACGGGCGAGCCGACGCCGCGGCTGAACAACACGCTGCGCGGGCTCGACACCCTGCCGCTGCGCATCGTGCCGGTCTAACCCATGGCGCAGGGAACAGTTCTGATCGCCGGCGCCGGCCATGCCGGATTCCAGATCGCGGCATCGCTACGGCAGCATGGCTACGGCGAGCGCGTTTGCCTGATCAACGACGAGGCGCATCTGCCGTATCAGCGGCCGCCTTTGTCCAAGGCCTATCTGAAAGGCGCCGGCGCTCCTGATAGCCTGATGTTCCGGCCCGACAAATTCTACCGCGAGCAGAACATCGAGTTGATCGCCGATCGCGCGGTCTCGATCGATCGCGGCGCGCGCAAACTGCTGCTCGCCTCCGGCGCATCGCTGGAGTATGGGCATCTGGTGCTGGCGACCGGCGCGCGCAATCGGCTGCTCGACATCCCCAACGCCAACCTCGAAGACGTGCGCTATCTGCGGACGCTGGATGAAAGCGAGGCCTTGCGGCAACAAATATCGTCAGGCCAGCGCGTCGTTGTCATCGGTGCGGGTTTCATCGGCCTGGAATTCGCCGCCACCGCCCGGGCCAAGGGCCTGGAGGTGGACGTGGTCGAACTCGGCGCGCGCGTCATGGCGCGCGCGGTGACCGCGGAGATCTCGGAATTTTTTCAGGCTCGCCACACCGCGGCGGGAATTCGCATTCATCTCGGCGTGCAGGCCACCAGCATCGAGAGCGACGGCACCCATGTGACCGGTGTCAGCCTGAGCGACGGCCGCCATATACCGGCCGACCTCGTCGTGGTCGGCGTCGGTGTCCTGCCCAATGTCGAACTGGCCTCAGAAGCCGGCCTGCCGGTCGCGGCAGGAATCATCGTCGACGAGCAATTGCTGACATCGGATCCGGATATCTCGGCGATCGGCGACTGCGCGCTGTTTGAAAGCCCGCGCTTCGGCGGGTCGTTGCGGCTGGAATCCGTGCAGAACGCCACCGATCACGCGCGCTGCGTGGCGGCGCGGCTGACCGGCGATGCCAGGACCTATGACGGCCAGCCGTGGTTCTGGAGCGACCAGGGCGAGGACAAGCTTCAGATCGCGGGGCTGACCACCGGCTACGATCGCGTGGTGGTGCGCGGCGACCGTGCGCAGCGATCGTTCTCCGCATTTTGCTACAAGGCCGGACAACTCGTCGGCGTCGAGTCGATCAATCGCGGCTCGGACCACGTGTTCGGACGGAAAATTCTTGGCCTGAACCGCTCGATCGAACCGGAACAGGCGGCGGATCTGAGCTTCGATTTGAAGGCAGCGCTGGCGTAAGCCAATGTTTTCGTCGTCCTGGCGAACGCCGGGACCCATACGCTGCGGCCTCGCGTTAGGGCAAACGTGGCAGATACTTTCCAACCACGAAGTCCGATAGTTATGAATCCCGCGTTCGCCTCGGCGACCAGAGCAAGACGGTTTTAATTTGAATCGGTGTGCCCTTCACCTCTCCCTATGGGAGAGGTAAACCTTCCGGTGTGTCGCGGCTCAATCTAACCTGATCTCATCACGCTTCAATGGGAGAGTAGCGCCTCAACCTCCGCCGACGTCGGCATCGACGGCGCCGCGCCCATCCGCTGCACGCAGATCGATGCGGCGACGTTGCCGTAAGCAAGCGCATCGCCAATTGATTTTCCGCCGGCAAGCTGGGCCGCGACCGCGCCGACAAAGCAATCCCCGGCGCCGGTGGTATCGACGGCCTTCACCGCACGGCCCGCAATGACGAGCGTTTCGCCGTCAACCAGCGCCAGCGCGCCGCGCTTGCCCAGGGTCACGCAGATGATTTTGGGGCCGGTCTGCAACGATCGTGCGGCTGCAATCAACCGCGCGGGATCATCGGTGTCGCGAAGCTCGGTCCCGGCTAGCAGGCCAAGTTCGGTTTCATTGAGAATGAGAATATCGACGAGATCGAACAATTCGGCGCCGACTTCGATCGCAGGCGCCGGATTGAGGATGGTCTTCACGCCCGCCGCGCGGGCTCGTTTGAAAAAGGCGCTCACAGTCGGCAATGGAATTTCAAACTGGCTGACCGCGATATCGCCCCTCGCAAGCGCAGGCGCCTCCAGGTCGGCCGGCGTCACCGACGCGTTCGCACCGGGCACGACGACGATGGTGTTATCGGCGCTCGCGACGGTAATGATCGCCGTTCCCGTGTGCACACCGGCTGTTTCCCGCACAAACGTCAGGTCTACGCGCTGCGCGGCGAGGAACGTCTTCAACTGATCGCCGAACGCGTCGTTGCCGAGCCGGCCGATCAGCGTCGTCGGCGCGCCCAGTTTGGCCGCCGCGACCGCCTGGTTCGCGCCCTTGCCTCCGGGAAAGTAACCTACCGCCTTGCCGGCGACGGTTTCGCCGATCCTGGGATGCCGGTCGGCCATCGCCACCACGTCCATATTGATGCTGCCGGCAACGAAAACGCGGCCCATGCTTTATCCCCGAGGGAGAGCTGATTACGCCCGGACTTCGAACTCTTGCCTGACCGCCTCGATGTCGGGCAGCGCCGGCAATCCGGCCTCGTTGCCGAGGCGCTGGATTTTGTAGGTCGAGGCCGCACGCGCAAATTCGAAATGCTCGTGCCAGCTTTTGTCGGGATTGGCGAGGTAAGAATAGACATAGGCGCCGTGGAACACGTCGCCGGCGCCGTTGGTGTCGAGCACGCGCTCGCGCGGAATCGGAAGCGCGGGAAGCGTGTGGGTTTTGCCGGCCTCGTCATACCAGAGCAGGCCGCGCTCTCCCATGGTGACGCCGCCGACCCGGCAGCCGCGGCTCCTGAGATAGTCCAGCATCTTCTCGGGCGTCAGGTCCATCTGCTCGCAGAGCCGCTCGGCGACGATGGCGACGTCGATGAACTCCAGCAGTTCATGGGTGTTGGTCCGCAAGCCGCCGCCGTCGAGCGAGGTCAGGATGCCGGCCTCGCGGCACAGCCTGGCATAGTGGATCGCGGCATCCGGCTGGTGACCGTCGACATGCAGCGCGCGGCAGCTGCCGAGGTTGAGCAGCGGGAAGGGGTGGATATGCTCGTCGTCGCGGCAGCGCACGATCGCCCGCTTGCCGTCCTTCGGCATGATGAACGACAGCGACGAAGAATGGACCTTGCGCGGATGGATCGAGATTCCGTACTTCGCGCTCATGTCCTGAAACATCCGCCCGAGCCAGTCATTGGCCACGGTGGCGATCAGGTCCGGCACGATGCCGAGCTTGGCGCAGCAGAATGCCGCGGTGACGGCGTTGCCGCCGAACGAAACCGCATAGGCGGACGCGACATGCTTTTCGTCGCCGGTCGGCATGTGGTCGGTAATGAAGGTGACGTCGATATAGGTCTGTCCGATGAAGAGGGCGTGCATAAATGATCCGTCATGCGCTGATGGTGGTCCCGGCGGCATCCCCACACTAGCACCGGTTAACTGCGGAGATTCGCTAAAATTATTCGCAAACCCGCCACCTTAATTGCTTGAGATAACCCTATGGCGAGACTACGACCGTTCCCGGGCATCGCCAGTGTGGCGCGCCGATCCGATCGCCTGCGGCTGTTCCGAGTTCCTGACAGCGAGATAAATATATAAATATAAAGGGGAGGGGAACGATGACGGTCTATTCCGGTCCGGTGTTCGACATGGCGGTGAACCAGTTCGGGGTCATCGCCAACCATCTGTCGATTCCGATGGACGAGCGCGAACGGCTGCTGTTGCCGAAACGGGCGATCACCGTCTCCTGTCCGATCCATCGCGACGACGGCTCGATTGCGGTGTTCGAGGGCTACCGGGTGCAGCATCACCTGACGCTTGGACCGACCAAGGGCGGCACACGTTTCGCGCCCAGCGTCGATATCGGCGAGGTGGCGGCGCTCGCGATCTGGATGAGCTGGAAATGCGCGCTGGTCGGCTTGCCCTATGGCGGCGCCAAGGGCGGCGTTCGGGTCGATCTTTCGACGATTTCCAAACGCGAGCTGGAGGGGCTTTCGCGGCGCTATATGCAGGAGATGATTCCGTTCGTCGGGCCGCACACCGACGTGATGGCGCCAGACATGGGCACCAACGAGCAGGTGATGGCCTGGTTCATGGACACCTATTCGATGTACCAGGGCCGCACCGTCACCGAGATCGTGACCGGCAAGCCGGTGGCCTCCGGCGGCACCCTGGGCCGGCGCGAAGCCACCGGGCGCGGCGTGGCGCATCTCGCCAGGCGCGTGCTGAACCAGCTTTCGATCGACCTGAACAACGCCACCGCCGTGGTCCAGGGGTTCGGCAATGTCGGCTCCTATGCTGCCTTCGGTTTGCACGAATTCGGGCTGAAGGTGATCGCGGTGTCCGACCATACCGGCGCGCTTTACGACAAATCCGGCCTCGATATTCCCTTGCTGATGCGGCACGCCGGCCAGCACGGCAGCATCGCCGGGTTTTCCAATGAGCTTGCGTTCGATCCGGCGCAAATCCTTACGCTACCCTGCGACGTGCTGGTGCCCGCCGCGATGGAACGCGTGATCGACGCCCGTGTCGCGGAAAACCTCAAATGCCGGGTGCTGGCGGAAGGCGCCAACGGACCGACCACGCCGGACGCCGACCTGGTGCTGGAAAAGCGCCAGGATGAAATCTTTGTGATCCCGGACATTCTCTGCAATTCCGGCGGCGTCGTGGTCAGCTATTTCGAATGGGTGCAGGACCTGCAGCAGCTGTTCTGGGAAGAAGAGGAAGTGACGCGGCGCGAATATCACATTCTCGATCGCGCCTTCGACACGATGGCGATGCGCGCCAAGGCCGACAGGATTTCGCATCGCACCGCCGCGATGGCGATCGGCGTGGAGAAGGTGCGCGCGGCGAAGGTCACGCGGGGACTTTTCCCGTGATCGCCGGGCTCGACCACGTCGTCGTCCTGCTCGGGGATATCAAGGCCGGCACGATCGCCTACCAGACCCTGTTTGCGCTCGCGCCGGCGTGGCAAAACACCGGCGATGGCGCCGAGCGGGTGCTGTTCACGCTCGACAACATGACGCTTGAGCTGATGTCGCCGAGCGGCGATGGCGCGACCGCTGATCGGATTCGAGCGGTGCTTGCGGAACAAGGCGAGGGGCTCGCGAGCATCTGCTTTCGCACCGCAGACATTGCGAAAATGCATCGGCGGCTCGATCGGCTCGCCCTGAAGCCGGAACCGGTTGCGGAGGTCGAAAGCCGCGATGCTGCAACAGGCGCCATCCTGTCGTGGAGGAGGACCCGCGCAGCCACCGAGGCCACGCGCGGCGTCCGGCTGTTTTTCCTAGAATTGGCGAAAGAACGCCCGCTATCGGTCCGAACCACGGCCGCATCGGTTACCGCGATGGATCATGTCGTGATCTCGACTTCCGAGCCCGAATGCGCCGCTGCGCTCTACGGCGCGCGGCTTGGGCTCGACATGGCGCTGGACCGTTCGCATCCGGACTGGGGCCGGCTGATGTTCTTCCGCTGCGGTGATCTCATTGTCGAAGTCGTGCACCGGCCAGGCAAGGACACAGATGTGGACAATAGGCATGACAAGCTCTGGGGCCTGAGCTGGCGCGTCGCCAACATCGATGCCACGCGGGCGCGGCTCGTGTCGGCCGGCGTCGATGTGTCGGAGGTGCGCACGGGCCGCAAGCCGGGGACGCGTGTGCTCACCGTACACAACGGCACTTGCGGCATTCCCACGCTGCTGGTGGAACCGGCGCAGCGGACTGCATTCTGAGAACGCTAGCCTGCATCCACGCCGACGACATCCCTGACATTCTTCACGCCATCGCGCGCCAGCAATTGCGCAAGGCCTTTCGTGATCGTGCGCACGACGCCAGGTCCCTGATAGATCAGCGCGGTCAGCAGTTGCACCAGCGATGCGCCCAGGCGGATTTTGCGATAGGCATCCTCAGCGGTCGATACGCCGCCGGCGCCGATCAGAACGTGGCGCTTGCGATCCATGCGCCGGAAGGTCTCGCGGATACAGTCATCGGCGAGCGCCGCCGCCGGGGGACCGGATACCGCGCCAGGCATCTGGCGCAGCGCCTGCTCGGCTGTGCGCATTCCCCCGGGCTTGACCGGTGGCAGATTGAACATGAAACCGGCAACAAAATCGCGGCCATCAGCGGCCGCCAGCACGCGTTCGATCGCTTCGATGCCGCCGAGCGGTGACACTTTCAGAAACGCCGGCAACCGCAGTCTGGTTTCGCCAAGTGCCGTGAGGCAGGCATCGAGATGCCCGGGGTCGGCGAAAAAATCGCGGCCGTCCACGGTGTTCGGGCAAGACAGGTTCAGCATCAGGTAATCCGCGTACGGGGCCATCGCCTGGGCCGCAGCGACGTATTCGCCGACAATCTGATCCGGATTCAGAGGCGGGGCACCCGGACCGCGATTGGTGACCACGAGATTGATGCCGAGCGGCACCGGCAGGCGTGTGCGGGCCAACCGTTTGGCGATCACCCCGGCGCCGTCGTTCGGCAGGCCGTAATGCACGACGATGCCCTCATCTTCGGGTAAACGCCACAGCCGAGGCTTCGGGTTGCCCTCGGACGGATCGACGGACACCGAACCGATCTCGATCGAACCGAAGCCAAGGCCGGCGAGGGCAGGGATCGCTGAGGCGCTCTTGTCGAAGCCGGCGGCTAAACCAATTGGGGTCGGGAAATGCAGGCCGGCCACGTCGGTTGCAAGCCTGTCATCGTCGACGGACATCGCGGTCCGCATCGCCCCCGCGGCCCAGCCGAGGCGCGCGCCTGTCGCCATCGCGAGATGATGCGCGGTCTCCGGATCGAGCCGGAACGCGAGCGGGCGGAAAACCATGGCGTAGATCGACATCAAGGGACTATAAACACGCGAGCGCGGTCAGCGCTACCGATGCGGCAAGCGGGCGATCCCTGCAGGCCTGCCGCCCCTCATTCTCAAACCCCGCATGGCGTGCTACATCCGACCCTCTCCGCTTCGTTTTGCGACGCGCTCATGCGGAACGATCAAGTGACAGGTCACCTGTTTTGGCCAAGGCAAAGCGAATTCTGTAATGGCAGCGCAAGCACTTCTTCACCCAAAGCGTGCTCGATTGAGGTTGACACCATGCCGCTACGTCTGGCCGTGCGCGACATCGCATTTTTTGAACGCCCGGTGCGCTTTCTCCGGCCGTTCCGGTTTGGCGCCGTGGTCATCAATGCCGCGCCGCAGGCGTTCGTGCGCGTCGAGATCGAGGTCGAAGGCAAGGGCGTTTCGGTTGGCGCCAGCGCCGAAATGCTGGTGCCGAAATGGTTCGACAAGCGTGCGCATCTTTCGCCCGATGAAACCGTTTGGGAATTGCGGCGCTCGCTGACGATCGCGCGCGGGCTCTATTTGGGACATCGGGGCTTCGAGACCGCGTTTGGCCTGCACGCGCGTTGCATCGCGGCGCAGGTCGAGGCCTGCGCCAAAGAAGATATTCCGCCGCTCGCCGCGGCTTATGGGCCTGCCGAAATCGACAAGGCCATTCTGGATGCGCTGCTGCGCGGCGTCGGGATGAATTTCTTCGACGGCATGGCCGAAAATATCGCCGGGGTCGATGCGCGTCTGTCGCCCGATTTGCGCGATGACGACATTGCGCAATTTCTGGCGCAGCGTCGGCGGCTCGATCGCGTCGCGATCCGGCATACCGTCGGCCTCGACGATCAGGTCGAGGGCGAAGGCGGCGTCGCCGATAGCAGGGAAAACGCCGGCGCGCGCTATTTCAAGCTCAAGCTCAACGGCGATCCGCTGGCCGATGCCGCCCGCCTGATCCGCATCGGAGGCGAATTCGCCACGCTGCCGCATGATTACAGCGTCACGCTGGATGCCAACGAACAATATGCCGACCTCGCAGCCCTCGGCGCGCTGGTCGACCGGCTCGACCGCGACAGCGCGCTCAAACCGATTGCGGCAAAGCTGCTCTACATCGAGCAGCCGATGCCGCGCGACATCACGCGGCAATCGCCGCTTGGCGCGCTCGGCGCCCGCGATTTCATCATTGACGAAGCCGACGATTCCTACGATGCGTTTCCCGCGGCACGCACGCTCGGCTATCGCGGCATTTCCTCGAAATCATGCAAGGGCATCTACAAGTCAATCGTCAATGCGACGCGCGCCGCCAAATGGAGCACAGGCGGCGACAAGTTCTTCGTCACCGGCGAGGACTTGACCTGTCAGGCCGGCCTCTGCGTGCAGCAGGATCTGGCGTTGGGCGCACTGATCGGCGTCACCCATGCCGAACGCAACGGCCATCACTACGTCGATGGCTTTGCCGAAACCCCCGCCGCCGAGGCGCAATCGTTTCTCGCCGCCCATCCCGATCTCTACACCAGCGATGGAAACATCCGGCTGTCGATCCACGATGGCGATCTGCTGACGGGCTCGCTGACAGCACCGGGTTTCGCCACCGGTGTGCATCCGGAGTGGTCGGCAATGTCGCCGCTTCATCAGCCAAAAACAAAAACACGGCAGGAGCAATCAATATGACGAAACGTCTCGGCGTGATCATGAACGGTGTCACTGGGCGCGAACGGCGCTGAATCGGCGTCGCTGCAATCAAGGTGTGAGGAATAGAACCATGAACAAACCGGTTTTGCCTGTCTCGTCGCTGTCGCTGAAATTGCCGAGAGATGATCGGTCGATCGAGTCCTATCGCCTCGCGGCGTCCCGGACATTTCCGTCGAAACTCCAGGGCACGCTCAACCGGGTGGCGTTTTCCGCCGCCCATGTGGTGTCCGATCCGCTGGCGCCGGTCGATCCGTGGCTGTCGGCCGCCGTCGACTGGGACAGGACCATCGCCTTTCGCGAGCACGTCTGGGACCTCGGCCTCGGCGTCGCCGAAGCGATGGACACCGCCCAGCGCGGCATGGGGATGGACTGGCCGACGTCATTGGAATTGATCCAGCGCTCAGTGAGGGCAGCGAAGGCGAGGGGCAATGCGCTGGTGTTTTCCGGCGCCGGCACCGATCACCTTGCCCCGGAGGATGCAAAGACCATCGACGACGTGATCCGGGCCTATGAGGAGCAGGTCGCTGCCGTCGAAAAGGCCGGCGGCCGCATCATCCTGATGGCGTCGCGCGCGCTGGCGAAGATCGGCCGCAATTCGGATGACTACGCCAAGGTCTACAACCGCGTGCTGTCGCAGGTAGCGGAGCCCGTGATCATCCACTGGCTCGGCGACATGTTCGATCCGGCGCTGGCGAATTATTGGGGTACGTCTGACCTCGACCAGGCGATGGACGCCGCGGTCGGCGTCATCAACACCAACGCCGCCAAAGTCGATGGCGTCAAGGTTTCGCTGCTCGACATGCAACGCGAGATCGACATGCGCCGCCGGCTCGACAAGAACGTGAAAATGTATACCGGCGATGACTTCAACTATGCCGAACTGATCGCCGGCGACGCGAAAGGTTTTTCCCATGCGCTGCTCGGCATCTTCGATGCCATCGCGCCGGCGGCATCCTACGCGCTGTCGCGGCTCGCTGCCGGCGACGAGGCCGGTTTCCACGACGTGTTGGGGCCGACGGTGCCGCTGTCTCGGCATATGTTCAAGGCGCCGACCCGATTCTACAAAACCGGTGTGGTGTTCATGGCGTATCTCAACGGCCATCAGGATCATTTCACCATGATCGGCGGGCAGGAAAGCACGCGCTCGACCCTGCATCTCGCCGAACTGTTTCGGCTCGCCGACAAGGCCGGCTTGCTCGCCGATCCCGAATTGGCGACCCGGCGCATGAAGACCGTGCTCGCCACGCGTGGCATCGAAGCTTGATGCGGGATTTTTCTGATAGCGACCCGAGGTGTCGTCGCGTGGCCAAAACGGATATGCGGATTTGCCAATCGCGGGGATTTGGTGACCATTGACGAACCCTCAGACGCCCGGAGCCGAAGGAATGACCGACCCATCCACCTATACGCCGCCCAAAGTCTGGAGCTGGAACAAGGAGAGCGGGGGCAAGTTCGCCAGCATCAACCGCCCGATAGCGGGGCCGACGCATGATAAGGAACTGCCGGTCGGCCGTCATCCCCTGCAGCTTTATTCGCTGGCCACGCCGAACGGCGTGAAGGTCACGGTGATGCTGGAAGAGTTGCTGGCGCTCGGTCACAGCGGCGCGGAGTACGATGCGTGGCTGATCCGCATCGACGGCAATCAGTTCGGCAGCGGCTTCGTGGCGGTGAATCCGAATTCCAAGATACCGGCGCTGATGGATCGCAGCGGGCCGGCGCCGATCCGGGTCTTCGAATCCGGCGCCATCCTGATGCATCTCGCCGAGAAGTTCGGGGCGTTGCTGCCCAGCGGCGGCCAGGCACGCGCCGAATGCCTGTCATGGCTGTTCTGGCAGATGGGCAGCGCGCCGTTTCTCGGCGGCGGCTTTGGTCATTTCTACGCCTACGCGCCGACCAAGATCGAATACGCCATCGATCGGTTCGCGATGGAGGTGAAGCGTCAGCTCGACGTGCTCGACCGGCGCCTCGCGGACAACCCGTATCTGGCAGGCGACGTCTATACGATCGCGGACATAGCGGTCTGGCCCTGGTACGGCGGGCTGGCGAAGGCCTTGCTCTACGATGCGGGCGAATTCCTGGCCGTGCAGGACTACAAGAACGTGCGGCGCTGGGCCGACGCCATCGCCGAACGCCCGGCCGTGCAGCGCGGGCGCATGGTCAACCGTACCTGGGGCGAACTCTCAAGTCAGTTGCACGAACGTCATGACGCCAGCGATTTCGAAACCAGGACGCAGGACAAGCTTGAGGACGGCACCACGACTGGCGGATAATTCCGCCAGTCGGCGAGGCCCTCATTGCATTTCCGCCGGCACGCCGCCGACCACCGCCGAGCCGGTGCCACTGCAACCCTCGGCGCCGTAGCGGATGAACTTCTGGATGCGTTTTCCGGTGTCCACTTCCCCGGTGTAGATATTGCCTTTGCTGTCCAGGCTGACCTGGTGCAGCCAGTGGAAATCGCCGGCCATCCGGCCGGCGCGTCCCAGCCGGCCCAGTTGCTCCAGATTGCTGCGGTTCAGGATGTAAATGGTCTGGTTGGTGTTGTCTCCGACATAGAGGCAGCTTTGCGCCTTATCGGCGGAGAAGTTCATCGACACAGCCGTCCCGGGCATCACAGGCTGGGTATAGGTGTGGTCGCTGACCCAGCGTTCCGCCACGAAGCCGCATTTTCCCGCATCGCCATTCGGATTGCTGCAGGCTTTGCCGAGCGCGGGATCCTTGCCGTCGAATATCTGGATGCGATCATTGCCGCGGTCGCAGACGTAAATCTTGCCGTCGTCGGCGATCTTCACGCAGTGCACCGGGTTGCGAAAGAACGCCGGCTTCTTCTCTCCCTTTGCCAAAGCTTGCGGCCACGCGCCGGCAACGGCGGCGCCGGCATCGTCGACCGGATTGTTTCCATAGGCGCCGAAATGGCCGATATATTTGCCGGTGTCGGCATCGACGATCAGGATGCGGCGATTGCCATATCCGTCGGCGACATAGAGACGATTGGTCTTGGGATCGACCACGATATCCGCCGGCTGGTACAGCGTCGGCGTGCCGTTCATCCCGCCGTCCCTGTTGTTGCTGTCGGGTCCGCCGGGCGTCCCGCCAATCCGCATTTTGAAATTGCCGTTCATGTCGAACTTCAGAATGAAGCCGTCGCCGCCCGCCTTGTTGGTGGTCCACGGTATTTGCGGGGCGCCGGCCTTGGGAGCGGCGGCATTGCCGGCGATCCAGACATTGTCCTTCTGGTCGACGTAGATGCCGTGTTCGCTGTTCGGCCAGATGCAGCCGTCCTCGGCCTTGCATTTGCTGCCGAGGAATCCGGGATCCGATGGACCGCCCCAGGCACGCAGCAGCTTGCCGGCGGCATCGAACTCCAGAACCGAGGGCGCCGCGCGACAGCAGTCCGCCCCGAAGCCGTCGGCCCGCACGAAGCCGAGGCTGTTAATCGGCTGTCCTCTGGCGTCGGTGGCGCCCGGCACGGCTTTTTCGAGCCCGGCCTCGTCATCGTTCAACGTGCGCGGCCGGTTATAGACCCAGACATGGTCGTGGCTGTCGACATAGAGCCCGCCGATCTGCCCGAGCAGCCAGCTATGCGGCAGCGGTTGTGGCCAGGCGGGATCGGAAACGAAGTCCGGCATCTTGCCGGATTTGGATCTGTCGTAGACACCGGTCTGCTTGAGCAGTTGATCCAGGATGCCGCTCTTCTTGAGGCCGCCGGCGTTCTGCGCCATCGCCGGTGCGGCTACCAGGCCCACCAACAGACAAGATAACAGCGGCGCGATTTTCAGTGTGTTTCTCATCCCATGCTCTTTTCTTTTTTTGAAGGTAGAAATCTTCGTTGGATTGTGGCGGCCTGTCAATTCGTCCGCGCCCTAGCCGACCGCACACGGCACGCTCAGGAATCCGCGAAACCGCACGCGCCCGCCGCGCACCGGCGCGTCGTTCAGCGCGTAGTCCGGAAACCGCGCCAGGAATCGCGAGATCGCGATTGTGCCCTCGAGCCGCGCCAGCGCCATGCCGGCGCATTGATGCGCGCCAGTGGCAAACGCAAGATGGCGGTTTGGCATGCGGCCGATGTCGAGGTTTTCCGGATCGGCGAATTGTTGGGGGTCGCGGTTCGCAGCGCCAATGCACAGGGTGATCGGCGTACCGGCGGCCAATGCGATGCCGCCGAGTTCGACGCGCTCGGTCGTCATGCGGTTGCCGAACTGGTTCGAACTTTCGAACCTCAGGAATTCCTCGATCGCGGTCTTGATCAGGTCGGGATGCTCGATCAGCCGTTTTTTCTGCGCTGGGTTTCCCGACAGCGCCACGAGTCCATTGCCGATCAGGTTGGTAGTGGTCTCATGCCCGGCGTTGAGCAGGAAAATGCAATTGTGCAGCAATTCCTTGGATGTCAGGCGCTCGCCATTGTCCTCGCCCTGGATCAGCCGCGTCAGCACGTCGCGCTCGGGGTTGCCGGGTTTGGCGCGGCGGCGCTCGACCAGGATTTCCAGGTAGCCAAGAAAGTCCTGCACCGCCTTGTTGCCGCGCGCGAAGGCTTCAGGCCCGATCACCGGTTCGAGCGCGCCCAGGATCGCCAGCGACCAGTCGCGCAAGGGCTCGCGCTCGGCCTGCGGCACATCGAGCAGGTTGCCGATCACCTCGATCGGGATCGCTGCCGCAAAATCCCCGATCAGATCGACCTCGCCCTTCGCAGCAATCGTCTCGATCAGCCGATCTACCAGCGCGATCAGGTCGGGCTCCATCCCGGCAATCGCGCGCGGCGACAGCGCGCCCATGATCAGCCGCCGCACCCTTGTATGCGCCGGCGGGTCGTTGAAGACGAGGCTGGTGGTGTGGTGTTCGTAGAGCAGCGAATTGCCGTATTTCGGCAAAAACTCCTTTTTCTTGTCGGAACTGAATAATTTGGTGTTCTTGTAGGCGCTGACCAGATCGTCATAGCGGGTCAAAAAATAGGAGCCATTTGGCATGCGCTTGACCGGCTCATGTTCCCGCAGTGCCCGATAGGTCGGGTAGGGGTCGGCGTAGAATTCGGCCGTCAATTTCTCAAGGTCGAAACTGGCCGCCAGCTCTCGCGCGTTCGTGTTCATACTGCCATACTCTTCGATGCAGACCGATATGCCGTTTTTGCTCTTTCCGAAACCGCGGCGACCGCTATTGTCCCGCCCCGGAATACAGCCTCGGCCAGCCGACTGGAAATGAAAATGCACGCCCGCACTGATGCTCCTTCCGAAATGACAGCCTCCTGGCCGAAGGACATCTTTGCGATTTTGCAGCGCTTCGATGTTCGTCAGGTGCCTTACGTGCCGGATGCCGGCCATTCGCAGCTGATCGAGCACGTGCTGGGCGCGCCCTCGATGCGCGCGGTGCCATTGACGACCGAGGAGGAAGGTGTGGCGCTTTTGGCCGGCGCCTGGGCCGGCGGCCAGCGCGGTGTGCTGCTGATGCAGTCGAGCGGGGTCGGCAATTGCGTGAACATGCTGTCGCTGACCCAGATTTTCCGCCTTCCGTTCCTGACGCTGGTGACGATGCGCGGCGAATGGGGCGAATTCAATCCCTGGCAGGTGCCGATGGGCTCGAGCACCCAGGGCGTATTCGAATTGTCAGGGATCAAGGTGCTGCGGGCCTCGCACCCCGACGAAGTGCGCGAGGTGGTCGAGGCCGCGGCGGGACAGGCTTACAATGCCTGCACCCCGACTGCCGTTCTGTTGTCGCAGCGCCTGATCGGCGCAAAGGTTTTCACCAAATGAGCAAAGCCAACCTTCTCGAGCGTCGCAGCGTCGTTTCCAGCCTGCTGGCGGAGCGCAAGGATGCGATCGTGGTCGGCGGCCTGGGCGCCTCGACCTACGATATCGCCGCCGCCGGCGATCACGACCGCAACTTTTATCTGTGGGGCGCCATGGGCGGCGCCGTCATGATCGGGCTGGGATTGGCGCTGGCGCAGCCGAATCTGCCGGTGGTCGTCATCACAGGCGACGGCGAGATGCTGATGGGGATGGGAAGTCTGGCGACCGTTGGCCTGCAAAAACCCAAAAATCTCACCATCGTGGTGCTGGATAACGAGGTTTACGGCGAGACCGGCGGGCAGGCGAGCCATACCGCCGCGACCGTCGATCTGATCGGCGTCGCCAGGGCTTGCGGGATCTCGGACGCCCGCGCGATCGCGACCATGACCGATATCGAGGCGTTTGCGGCCGGCGTGCAGGACATCGCGAGCGGGCCGCGCTTTGCCAGCGTCAAGATCGACAGCGCCAACCTGGAGCGTGTGCTCTCGAGCCGCGACGGTACGTTCATCGTGACCCGCATCCGCGGCGCGCTCGGATTCGGGCCGATTTAAGCCCGCCCGGGCTAAGTGCGCTGCAGCAAATTGTTGACATTTGGTAAGGTGAGTGCTTACTCACGAGCATGAGCACCTTGCGCATGACCAGCGACCTGCGGCGGCAACTCATACTGAGTGCCGCTAAGCGTTGCTTTGCCCGCAACGGCTTTGCTGGAACCACGACGAAAAGCGTCGCGGCGACGGCCGCCATCTCCGAAGGCCTGCTGTTCAAGCATTTTCCGACCAAGTCGGCCCTGTATGCGGAGATCCTTGCGGAAGAGTGCGAAGCGGATCCGGCGCTGCACCGCTTGCTGGGGCTGCAGCCGTCGACGGAAACCCTGGTCGTGCTGATTCGTGAAATGGTCCGTCATTTCCAGCACGTATCCGATCTGCCCGATCAGGAGGAGGCCCAGCGTCTGCGGCTGATGGTCACCAGCCATCTCGACGACGGGGAATTTGCCCGGCTGCTTTACGAAAAAATCGGAAAGTTGATCGGGCCGGTGTTCACGGCATCGCTCGAGCGCGCAGTGGCGGTAGGGGACGCATCGCGGGTCGGGCGCGAGCCGCTGAACCTGTTCTGGTTTGCGCATCATACCGTGCTGATGGCGGCGCTGGCGCGGCTGCCAGCCGTGCCATGCCTGTCCTATGGCAACCCTGCCGACCTCGAACGGCAGGTTTGCGAATTCATTCTCCGCGGAATTGGATTAAACGAGACGGCACTTGCCTCCCATCTGGATCGCGAACTATCGCCGGATCCGGGGCAGCCGGTAATTGCAGAAGGGGCATGACATGAACATCGTAACCGAACCCAATATCTCGGGCAGGGCAATTTCCGACAAGCCGCACACACGTCCGGTCCGGATGGTGCGCTGGTTCATTATCGTCGGACTGCTGCTGGCGCTGCTGGTGGGCGCTCTCGTCGGCTTCAATGCGTTCCGCAGCCACATGATCGCGCAGTTCTTCGCCAACAACAAGCCGCCGCCGACGATGGTGACCGTTTCCGAGGTCAAATCCGAGGTGATTCCGAACCTGCTGACGGCGGTAGGCGATCTCGCCGCCGTGCATCAGGTCAACGTCACCTCCGATGTCTCTGGGCGCATCACCGACATCATGTTTACCCCGGGCGCGACCGTGAAGGGCGGCAGTCCGCTGTTGCAACTGTTCGACGCTCCCGAGCAGGGGGATCTGGCGAGTTTCAAGGCGCAGGCGACCGGCGCGCAGCTGGCGCTGGATCGCGCCAAGCAATTGGCGGCGCGTCAGTTCGGTCCGCAGGCGACGGCCGATGCTGCCCAGGCGACGTATGACCAGGCCAATGCCGGCATCGCAAAGACCGAGGCGATCATTTCGCAGAAGCTGGTGCGCGCGCCGTTCGACGGCGTGCTCGGCGTCCGCCATGTCGAGGTCGGCCAGTTCCTCACCGCCGGCACGCAGATCGTCTCGCTGACGGACCTGTCGGTGCTGTATGCTAACTTCACCGTGACGGAAAAGGACAGCGCGGCGCTCAAGGACGGCCAGATCGTTCGCATCCTGGTCGATGCGTACCCCGGCAAGATTTTCGAAGGCAAGGTCACCACCATCGAGCCCCAGATCGCCACCGACACTCGCAACATCCGCGTTCAGGCTACGCTCGACAATCCTGATCATATCCTGAAGCCCGGCATGTTCGCGACCACGACCGTTGTGCTTCCCGACAAGCCGGCGGTGGTCACCGTTCCCGAGACCGCTGTCGATTATACGCTTTACGGCGACTCCGTTTTCCTCATCACCGAGAAGAAAGGGGATGACGGCAAGACCAGCCTGACCGCGGTTCGCACCTTCGTCCGGACCGGCAACCGGGTCCATGGCCGCGCCGAAATCCTCAGCGGGTTGAAGCCCGGCGATCGCGTGATCGCCGTCGGCCAGCTCAAGTTGCAGTCGGGCGCGGCCGTGGCGATTTCGACCGACCCGTCGCCGCCGATTCCGGCCAATCCCCCGCGTTACTGACGAGCGGAGCACATCGCGATGGTCTGGACCGATATTTTCATCAAGCGACCCGTGCTATCCGTGGTGGTCAGCCTCCTGATTTTGCTGATCGGCTTTCGGGCCGCCACCAGCCTGCCGATCCGGCAGTATCCGAAGCTGTCGAACACGGTGGTCAACATCACCACCGTGTATCCCGGTGCGTCGGCCGATTTGATTCAGGGCTTCATCACGACACCGATCGAGCAGGCCGTCGCCTCCGCCGAAGGCGTCGACTACATGACCTCGTCTTCGGTGCTCGGCACCAGCACTATCCAGGTCTACATCAAGCTGAATTTCGATCCGAACCAGGCGCTGACCGAAGTCCTCGCCAAGGTGAACTCGGTCAAATATCTCATTCCGAAGGAATCCAACGATCCGGTCGTGACCAAGACCACCGGCCAGACCACGGCCGTGATGTATCTCGGCTTCTCCAGCGAAGTGCTGTCAGGATCGGCGATCTCCGACTACCTGACGCGCGTGGTGCAGCCGGTGCTGTCGACCGTCGACGGCGTCGCATCCGCCGACATTCTCGGCGGCCAGACGTTTGCGATGCGGCTGTGGCTCGATCCCGTCCGTATGCAGGGCCGCGGTGTTTCGCCCGGCGATGTGTCGGCCGCTATCGCCGCCAACAATTTCCAGGCCGCCGCCGGTCAGTCCAAAGGCTTTCTGATCGTCTCCAACGTATCGGCCAATACGGATCTGACCAACCTCGATCAGTTCAAGCGCATGATCGTCAAATCCAAGGACGGCGGTTTCGTGCGGATGGAGGATATCGCGACCGTCGAACTCGATGCGCAAAGCACCGACGCCAGCGTCGCCTTCAATGGCGAGCATGCGATCTTCATCGGCGTGCAGGCGACGCCGCAGGGCAATCCGCTGACGCTGGTCAAGGGCGTGCGCGCGCTGTTTCCCGAACTCGAGCGCAACCTGCCGCCATCGATGAAAATGAAGGTGGCGTACGATTCGACCGCATTCATTCAGTCGTCGATTGACGAGGTCGAGAAGACGCTGGGCGAAGCGATCATCATCGTGGTCGTGGTGATCTTCCTGTTCCTGGCGTCGTTCCGTTCGGTGATCATCCCGGTGGTGACCATTCCGCTGTCGCTGATCGGCGTCTGCAGCCTGATGCTGGTGATGGGATTCAGCATCAATCTGTTGACCCTGCTGGCGATGGTGCTGGCGATCGGTCTCGTCGTCGACGACGCCATCGTGGTGGTGGAAAACATCCACCGGCATCTAGAGGAGGGAAAACCTCCGGTGCAGGCCGCCATGCAGGGCGCCCGCGAGATCGTCGGACCCGTCATTTCCATGACCATCACGCTGGCCGCGGTGTATGCGCCGATCGGCTTCCTGGGCGGCCTCACCGGCGCGCTGTTTCGCGAATTCGCCTTCACGCTGGCCGGTTCGGTGATCGTTTCCGGCGTGATTGCGCTGACGCTGTCGCCGATGATGTGCTCGGTCTTCCTCAAGAGCGCCGAGGAAGGACGATTTGCCAGGATCGTCAACCGGGTGTTCGGCGCGATAACGCGCGGGTACGGCCGGCAACTCGATCGCTCGCTGGACTATCGCCCGATCACGGCGCTGTTCGCGCTCACCATTCTCGGCCTCGTCGGATTCCTTTACATGCACACCTCGAAGGAGCTGGCGCCGGAGGAAGATCAGGGCATCGTGTTCGCGGTGACGAAGGCGCCGAAATACGCCAACATCGATTACGTCGACTTTTACGGGGAAAAACTCGACAAGGCGTTCGGCAGTTTCCCGGAGACCGATCTGCGCTTCGTGCTCAACGGCATCAACGGTCCGCAAAGCGGGATCGCCGGCATGCTGCTCAAGCCCTGGGACGAGCGCAAGCGCTCGTCAATCGCGCTAAAGCCGCTGGTTCAGGCTCAACTGAGCAAGATCGAGGGCGTCAGCGCGTTCGCGTTCAACCTGCCGCCGCTGCCCGGCGGCCCCGGCGGATTGCCGGTCCAGATGGTGATCAATTCGACCAACGGATTTCAGTCGGTCTATGAGCAAATGGTCAAGCTGAAGGACGCCGCGCGCAACAGCGGGTTGTTCATCGTCTCCGACAGCGATCTCGATTTCAATCAGCCGGTGGTGCGGGTCAAGATCGACCGCACCAAGGCGAGTGATCTCGGCATCACCATGGCGAACATCGGCAACACGCTGGCGACGCTGCTCGGCGGCAACTACGTCAACCGCTTCAACCTCGAGGGGCGTTCGTATCAGGTGATTCCGCAGGTGCCGCGCGACCAGCGGCTGTCGCCGGAAGCGCTCGGCGAATATTACGTGCCGACCTCGACCGGCCAGCAGGTGCCGCTCTCAACCGTCGTCACGATTGAGACGGCGACCGATCCGAACGCCTTGACCCACTACAACCAGTTGAACTCCGCAACCTTCCAGGCAGTGCCGATGCCCGGCGTGACGGTCGGGCAGGCGGTCGACTTCCTGGAGGGCGAGGCCAAGAAGCTGCCGGCCGGATTCAGTCACGATTATCTCGCGGACTCCCGGCAATATGTGCAGGAAGGCAACCAGCTCGCGGTAACCTTCGGCTTCGCGCTGATCATCATCTTCCTGGTGCTCGCGGCGCAATTCGAGAGCCTGCGCGATCCCCTGGTGATCATGATCAGTGTGCCCATGGCGATCGTCGGTGCCTTGCTTCCGCTGTTCTTCGGCGCCGCCACCATGAACATCTATACCCAGGTCGGGTTGCTGACGCTGGTCGGACTGATCAGCAAGCACGGCATCCTGATGGTGGAGTTCGCCAACGAATTGCAGCTCAAGGAAGGGCTCGACCGGCGCTCGGCGATCGAGATGGCGGCGCGGGTGCGGCTGCGTCCGATCCTGATGACGACGGCGGCGATGGTCACCGGCTTGCTGCCGCTGCTGACGGCGTCGGGTGCCGGTGCCGCAAGCCGGTTCTCGATCGGTCTGGTCGTCGTCTCCGGGATGTCGATCGGAACGCTGTTCACGCTGTTCGTGCTGCCCGCCGTCTATGTTGCGATCGCGACCGATCACAGGGCGGCTGCCGAATCCCCGCGGACCAAGGAAATCGAGGATTTCGATCTCGGTCCGAAGGGCCTCAGGGCGACCTGAGCCAGCGGCCGCCGGACCTTATATGCCGGCGGCGGCCGATCGTAATTGTCGCTTTCGCATCGTCTCGTGATATCTTGTCCGGCAGGCGCCCTTTTTCAGGGCGTCCAAAAAGCAGGGTGCCGCGATGAAGCGACGCGAATTCTTGGCACTTGTTGGCGGTGCGGCGTTGGCTGCGCCGCTGAAGGCATCGGCCCAGACGCCGGGCAGGATTTATCATCTCGGGACACTCCATCCAGCAGCGCCGACGGCTGAGACCAGCCCGTTCGGAAAGATCATCGTCAAGACGCTGGCCGATCGCGGCTACATCCTCGGTCAAAACCTGACCTTCGATGCCCGCGGCGCGATGGGTGACGTCGCAAAACTCCCCGCGTTGCTGCAGGAACTCAAGGCGCGCGACGTCGATGCCATCATCGTCACCGGATATCCGGCGGCGCTGGCTGCGATGTCGACGGGAATCCCGACGGTAGGCGCTGTCGGTCTCGGCGACCCCGTGGAAACCAGGATGATCGCGAGCCTGGCCCATCCGGGAGGCAACATCACCGGTATTTCCGACGTGGCGACCACGCTCACCACCAAGCGCCTGTCGCTGTTGAAGGAACTGTCGCCGAAACTGCAAAAAGTGGCGATGCTCTGGAACCAGGATGATCTCGGCATGACGCTGCGCTACCAGGCGTCGGCGAAGGTCGCGAAGGAGATCGGGATCACGGTGCAGGCGCTCGGCGTTCGCGAGCCGGACGACTTCAACGAAGCTTTCGCTGTCATGAACAGCGATATGCCTGACGCCATTCTGATGGTCGCTGACGCGCTCACCACGCTCAACCGCAAACGGGTGTTCGAGTTTGCCGCCGCGAGGCGATTGCCGGCGATCTATGAATACGACTTTCTGGTTCGCGACGGCGGCCTGATGTCCTATGGGCCCGACTTGACGGAGTCCTTCGAGCGCGCGTCAGCCCTGGTCGATCGTATCTTCAAGGGCGCCAAGCCCGCCGATCTGCCGTTCGAGCAGCCGACGCGCTATCTGTTCGTGATCAATCTGAAAACCGCCAAGAGCATCAACCTCGATATCCCGCCGACGCTGCTCGCACTCGCCGACGAAGTAATCGAGTGAGGCGGCGCGCGTTCATCGCGCTGCTCGGCGGCGCGGCGGTTGCGGCATCAGGCTCCGCGCACGCGCAGCAGGACCGTGTCCGGCGCATCGGCGTGCTGATGGGATATGCAGAGGCCGATTCGGATACGCAGGCGCGTATGGCCGCCTTCAGGAATGGCCTCGATCAACTCGGCTGGAAAGACGGCCGAAATATCCAGATCACCTTCCGCTTCGGTGTCGGAGAAATGGATCGGGTTCGAGAGTTCGCGAAACAGCTCATCGACTTGAATCCGGATGTGATCGTTTGCGAAACCACGCCGACGCTGAAAGTGTTGGCGCAGCAGACGGCTACGCTCCCGATCGTTTTTGTTTCGGTCGCTGACCCCCTCAACAATGGCTATGTCGCCGAACTGGCGCATCCGGGCGGCCACATCACCGGCTTTACGAACTTCGAAGCGACGATGGGCGGCAAATGGATCGAGCTTCTCAAAAAGATAGCGCCCGCGACCACCCGCATCGGTGTCATTTTCAATCCGGATACCGCGCCCGGCGGCGGCGGCTTTTTCCTGAAGTCGGTCGAAGCATCGGCTCCCTCGCTGGCCGCAACGGTGATTTCCTGTCCCGTTCACAGCGACGCCGAGATCGAAAGCGCTATCATAGATCTGGGCCATGAGCCGGGAGGCGGCCTGATCGTCATGCTGGACGTGTTCACCGCGGTTCACAGGCCAACGATCATTTCGCAAGCCTTGGCCAACCGCGTGCCGACGATATTCCCGTGGCGGTTCGGTGCCACCGACGGTGGGCTGGTGTCGTATGGGGTCGATGTGGCGGACCTGCACCGGCGCGCGGCGGCCTATGTCGATCGGATCCTGAAGGGGACGAAGCCGGCGGACCTTCCGGTCCAGCAACCTACCAAGTTCGAACTGGTGATCAATCTCAAGACCGCAAAAGCGCTGGGCATTGAGGTATCGCCGACGCTGCTGGCGACCGCCGACGAGATCATCGAATGATCCTCCCGCACCGCGGCAAGAGACAAGCCCGCGCGTTCTTGCTAAATTGGGCCGGATGAGTATTTCCCTCCATCCCGACACGCCCCAGGGCCAAACGCTGGCCGGATCGCCCGTGGTGGCGGCAGTGCCTGCGCCGGCTTCGTCCGGGACAAAGGTCCGCAGCCGGCTGTTTACCAAATACGTCGCGCTGTTCGTCGCGGTGGTCGGTGTCGCGCTGTTATCCAACGGGATTTTTGAGGTTTTCTTCTATTATCGCGAGCACAAGGCGGCGCTGATCCGGATTCAGCACGAACAGGCCGAGGCGGCGGCGGCGAAGATCAGCCAGTTCATCAAGGAAATCGAAAGCCAACTCGGCTGGACCACCCAGCTGCCGTGGTCCGCGGGCTCGATCGAGCAGCGCCGATTCGACGCTTTGCGGCTGTTGCGGCAGGTGCCGGCCATCACCGAACTGGCGCAGGTCGATTCGACCGGCAAGGAACGCTTAAGGGTGTCGCGCCTCGCCATGGACGTGGTCGACAGCGGGCTCGACCTTTCCAAGGATCCGAAATTCACCGAGGCGGTCGCCCACAAGGTCTATTACGGCCCGGTGTATTTCCGCCGCGAGTCCGAGCCCTACATGACGCTGTCGTTGGCCGGCACCCGCAAGGATGCCGGCGTCAGCATCGCCGAAGTCAACCTCAAACTGATCTGGGATGTGGTGTCCCAGATCAAGGTCGGCGAGCACGGCCATGCCTATGTCGTCGGTGCGGAGGGTCGCCTGATCGCGCATCCCGACATCAGCCTGGTGCTGCGCAATACCGACATGTCCAAACTGGTGCAGGTGCAGGCCGCGCAGGCCGGAAACACCGGTGCCGACTCGGAGGCTTTGCAGGGCGCCAAGAACATCCAGGGACAGGAGGTGCTGACCGCCTCCGCGCCGATCGTCCCGCTTGGCTGGACCATGTTCGTGGAATTGCCGGTGGAAGAGGCTTACGCCTCGCTGTATCTGGCCCTGCAGCGGCTGGCCATCGTGCTCCTGGGCGCGTCGATCTTCGCGGTGCTGGCCGGGATATTCCTGGCCCGGCGCATGGTCGGTCCGATCCAGGTCTTGCGTGCGGGCGCCGAACGCATCGGCAGCGGCGATTTCGCCCAGCGCATATCGATCAAGACCGGCGACGAACTCGAAGGCCTCGCCGACCAGTTCAACGACATGGGCGCGCGGCTGCAGGAATCCTATACCGACCTTGAGAATAAGGTCGAACAGCGGACTGCAGAGCTGCGCGAATCCCTGCAGCAGCAGACCGCGACCGCCGATGTGCTGAAGGTCATCAGCCGCTCGGCGTTCGACCTCAAATCCGTGCTCACGACGCTGACCGAATCGGCCAAGGCCCTGTGCGGCGCCGCTTTCGGCGTGATCTTCCTGCGCGACGGCGATGTGCTGCGGCTGCAGGCGGAATCGGGCTGCCCACCCGCCTTTGTCGATTTTCTGCGCGAGCATCCGATCAAGCCGGGCCGCGAGACCTTCACGGGTCGCGTCTTCCTGGACGGTAAGCTTGCGCATCTCCCGGACGTGCGGCTCGATGCCGAGTACAATTTCGGGTCCGCGCCGGAAATCGGCGAGTTTCGTGCGGGTCTCGCGGTGCCGCTGATGCGCGACGGCGCAGTCGAAGGTGTGCTCTCGCTGACGCGGCCTGATCCGGGCGCATTCACAGCGCGCCAGGTCGAACTTGTCCAGACCTTCGCCGACCAAGCCGTGATCGCCATCGAGAACGCCAGGCTGTTTGGCCAGGTCCAGGAGCGAACGCGGGAATTGTCGCTCTCGCTCGACGAACTGCGCACCGCTCAGGACCGTCTGGTGCAGACCGAGAAGCTCGCTTCGCTCGGCCAGCTCACCGCCGGCATCGCTCACGAAATCAAGAATCCGCTCAACTTCGTCAATAATTTCTCGGCGCTGTCGGCCGAACTGATCGATGAGCTGAATGATGTGCTCAAGCCAGCCGCGCTCGACGACAAGATGCGCGAGGAGATCGACGAGCTCACGCATATGCTGAAAGGCAATCTCGAAAAGGTGGTACAGCACGGCAAGCGCGCCGATTCGATCGTGAAGAACATGCTGCTGCATTCGCGCGAAGGCTCGGGCGAGCACCGGCCCGTCGATATCAACGCCATCGTCGAGGAGAGCCTCAATCTGGCCTATCACGGGGCGCGCGCGGAAAAATCCGGCTTCAACATCACGCTGCGGCGCGACCTCGATCCCGCCGCCGGCATGGTCGACCTTTATCCGCAAGAAATCACCCGCGTGTTTCTCAACCTGATTGGAAATGGATTTTATGCCGCGACCAAGCGCAAGGAATCCGGCGAGGTGGGCTTCGAGCCGACGCTGAGCGCGACCACGAAAAACCTCGGCAACCAGGTCGAAATCCGGATTCGCGACAACGGCACGGGCATCCCGCTGGAAGTGAAGGAGAAGATGTTCAATCCCTTCTTCACCACCAAACCGGCGGGCGAGGGCACCGGACTTGGCCTGTCGATGAGCCACGACATCGTCGTGAAGCAACATGGCGGCAAGATCGACGTCGCAACCGAGCCAGGCGTATTTACCGAATTCATCATTACGCTGCCGCGGACGGCGGCCGCCCAGACAAATACTGGAGGCACCCATTGAGCGTTTACATACTCGTCGTCGATGACGAGCCCGATGTTGAAGCCCTGTTCCGTCAGCAGTTCCGGCGCGACCTGAAATCCGGCCGCTTCACGATGGAGTTTGCGCCGTCGGCGCCGGCGGCATTGGTTCGGGCCGCCGAGATCAGGGAGCCGTCGCTGATCCTGATCCTGTCCGACATCAACATGCCCGGCATGAGCGGGCTGGAAATGCTGCCGAAGGTGCGCGCGGAGCGGCCCGATGTTCCCGTGATCATGATCACCGCCTATGGCGATACGGAAACACGCCGCAAGGCGATCGAGCGCGGCGCGGTGGGCCTGTTGACCAAGCCGATCGATTTCGCGCTGCTGCGCCACGAGATCGATAGCAGGCTCGGACAAGCCGCATGACCGCCACCATCCTCGTCGTCGATGACGAGCCCGATCTCGAGGCGCTGGTCCTGCAGAAATTCCGCAGGCAGATTCGCGACGGCGCCGTGCAATTCATGTTCGCCCATGACGGCATCGAGGCGCTGCAGTCGATCGAGGACCATCCGCATGTCGACATGGTGGTATCCGACATCAACATGCCCAGGATGGACGGCCTGTCCTTGCTGCAGAAACTGCAGGAGGCCGAGGACAAGAAATCGACCATCATCGTTTCCGCCTACGGCGACATGAGCAACATCCGCACCGCGATGAACCGCGGCGCGTTCGACTTTTTGACCAAGCCGATCGATTTCGGCGATCTCGAAATGACCATCGACAAGACCATCCGTCATGTCGAGATGATGCGCGAGGCGCGCCGCCGCCAGGCCGAAGCCGAGCGCGCGCACGCGTCGCTGTCGCGGTATTTTTCGCCGCAGATCGCCTCCAGGTTGGCCTGCGAGGGCGAAGCCGATGGTATGGCGGTGCATCGCCGCGAGGTCGCGACCATCTTCACCGATATCACCAATTTTACCTCGCTGGTGGAAACCGCCGCCCCTGAAGTGCTGGGTGCGCTGCTCAACGAATATGTGGGCGGCATGACCGACATCGTGTTCGCGCATGAAGGCACCGTCGCCAAGATCATCGGCGACGCGATCCAGATTCTTTTCAACGCGCCCGGAGACCAGCCGGATTATGCAGCGCGCGCGATCGCCTGCGCACATGATCTCGACGTCTGGGCCGAAGGATTTCGCGAGCGCTGGAAGTCCAATGGCGTGAATTTCGGCGCCACCCGCATCGGCGTCCATGCCGGCCCGGCGCTGGTCGGCAATTTCGGCGGCAGCCGGTTCTTCGATTACACCGCCTATGGCGACACCATCAACACCGCGGCACGGCTGGAGGCCGCCAACAAGTTTCTCGGCACGCGCATTTGCGTCAGCGCTGCGGTCGCCGATGCCACCGGTAATTTTCAGGGGCGGCCGGTCGGCGATCTCATGCTGCGCGGCCGCAGCGAGCCGCTGCGCGCTTACGAGCCGCTGTCGGCAGAGACGTTCGAGGGGCCGGCGATGACGCAATATTCCGAAGCCTTCGCCAAGCTCGAAGCCGGCGACGCCGCCGCGATGCCGGCCTTCGCAGCACTTGTCGGACTGCATGCCGACGATGCGCTGGCCGGCTTCCACCTCAGGCGATTGCTCAACGGCGCCAAGGGCGTCCGCATGCAACTCGAATAGCAAACCGCATCCAAAGGACAGACGAATGACGACGCGTGATTTTCCGGCCGGCAACTATCGATTCATCCCGGCGCTGTTTCAGTATTCGAGCGGCGCCGCCGCCGATTCAGGTTTTGAGATCGAACGCGTCCGCTTCGATCGCCTGTTGCCGCTCGCCGAGGGTTTTGCGCAGGTCGCAAAGTATATCCAGGATGCCGGGCGGCCGCTGACGTCGTTTTGCGCCTGCGAGCTGCGTTCGCCGGCGGCGTTTACCGAGGACGGATTCCGGGCCTTCAACCAGCATTACGTCAAGACGCTCGCGGAATGGGGCCTGTTCGATGGCACCACCAATCCGGTGGCGCGCAGCAATGTCTGTCCGGAGATAGATCCGCCGGCCGAGCCGTCGTTCTATGCCTTCTGCTTCACGCGCCCCAGCGGCAACAGGTCGCCATCCTTCGTCATCGCCGGCGGCGCCGAAGCGCGCGGCGGCAGCGGCAGCTATCCCGAGCGCATCGTGCGCTACCGCGACGTCAGCCCGGACGGGGTGAAGGAAAAGGTCCGCGCCACCGTCGGCGGCATGGAAGAGCGCCTCAGCGCGTTCGGGCACGGCTGGAACGACACGACGGAGGCGCAGGCCTATTCGATTCGCGATTTTCATCCGGTTATCGTGGACGAACTGGTTCGCCACGGCACCATGCGGTCGGGCCTAACCTGGCACTACGCGCGGCCCCCGGTGATCGATCTCGAATACGAGATGGATTGCCGCCGCGTGATGCGGGAGACGGTGATTTAGAGCGCCGCTGACGCCACGAAGAAGGTGAGCTCCCTCTCCCACAAGCAAGGGGAGAGGTGAAGAGTCTCGCTCAAACGCATCACTGATCGTATCGCCTACCGTTCTCTCGGATCGAGTGCGTCGCGCAGGCCATCGCCGACCAGATTGAACGACAGCACCACCAGGAAAATCGCAAGCCCCGGCCACAGCGCCATCCAGGGTGCGTTGGTCAGGAAGCGTTGCGCGGCATTCAGCATGCTGCCCCAGGACGGCGCCGGCGGTTGCTGGCCGAGGCCGAGGAACGACAACGCCGCCTCGGCGATGATCGCCGCCGCGATCGACAAGGTCGCCTGCACCAGTAGCGCCGGCATGATATTGGGCAGAATGTGGAACAGCGCGATCCGCCAGCGCGGATTGCCCATGGCGCGTGCGGCCTCGACATAGTCCTCGACCTTGACGCTCATGACTTGGCCGCGGGTCAGCCGCACGAAGATCGGCGTCGTGGTGACGCCGATGGCGATCATGGCGTTGCCGAGGCTCGGGCCCAGAAACGCCGCCAGCGCGATGGCGAGAATCAGGAACGGGCAGGCCAGCATGGCATCGGTGATCCGGCTGATCAGGGCGTCGATGAAGCCGCCGCGATAGCCCGACAGCAGTCCGAAGGGCACGCCGACCAGAAGCGCAATTCCGACCGAAATCGCGCCGGCGATCAGCGAAGCGCGCGCGCCGAAGATTACGCGGCTGAGAATATCGCGGCCGAGGTCGTCGGTGCCGAACCAGTGCAGGGCCGAGGGCGGCTTGCGCACCAGCGTCCAGCTGGTCGCGATCGGATCATAGGGCGCGATCAAAGGCGCAAACACCGCGAGCACGATGAAGGTCGCGATCACGACAAGGCCGACCACCGCGCCTTTGCGCTGGACCAGCCGGCGCAGCGCGCGCCGCGCCGGGCTTTCCAGTTCGTCCGGGGCGTCGATGGCAATCGCGCCGAGTGCGGCATCGGTCATGCGGCTCACGCCCTCAGCCTGGGATTGACAAGGATATAGGCGATATCGGCGATCAGGTTCAGCGTGATGTAGATGGTCGCGGTCACCAGCACGACGCCTTGCACCACGGCATAATCGCGATTGAACACGGCGTCGACGATCAGCTTGCCGAAGCCCGGAATCGAAAAAATCTGCTCGGTCAGCACCGCGCCCGACAGCAAGGTGCCGAGTTCGAGCGCGCCAAGCGTAATGACCGGCGTCAGCGCGTTGCGCAGGGCATGCTTGAGAATGACCGCGCGTTCGGAGAGTCCCTTCGCGCGGGCGGTGCGGACGTAGTCGCTTTCGAGCACCTGCAGCATGGCGCTGCGGGTATGCCGCATCAGGATCGCCGCGATCGCGTTGCCCAATACGAAGGCGGGCATGATGGTGGAGGCGAAGCTGGCGCGCCAGTTTTCGGACAGCGGCACGTAGCCCGACGCCGGCAGCCAGCCGAGCTCGATCGAGAACAGAAAGATCAGCATGATCCCGAGCCAGAAATTCGGCGTCGAGATCCCCCACAGCGCGAGCAGGTTGGCGCCGTAGTCCCACGCCGTGCCCTTCTTCACCGCCGAGACGATGCCGGCGGGAATGCCGATAAGGAAGGCGATCACGATCGCCATCGACGCCAGTTGCATCGTCACCGGCAGTTTCTGCTCGATCAGCTCGCGCACCGGCACCTTGATGCGCAGCGACTCACCGAAGTCGCCGGACACCACGCCCTTGACCCAGTAGAAATATTGAACCGGTATCGGCCGATCGAGCCGGTATTGCTGGCGGATCTGCGCGATCACATTGGGATCGCGTTCCTCGCCGGCCATCACCATGGCCGGATCGCCGGGCAACAGATGCTGCAGCGAAAAGATCAGGATCGACACGAAGAACAGTGTCGGGATCAGCTGCAGGATGCGCCTGGCGAGGAAGCTCAGCATGGGGCAATCCGTGTCCCGGGCGCAGCGCGGTGTGGAACGCCGCGCTGCAGACCCGGGATCCATTTTGAGCGGGTGGGTCCCGGATCAGCGGTGCACCGCTGGCGCGCTGCACCGCGTCCGGGACACGAGACCATGACCGACATCATCCTCACTTCAGCGTCAACCCGACCACGCGCACCAGCCCGTCCGGCATCTGCTTGTAGCCTTCCAGCCTCGTGGTATGCGCGATCAGGAGCTTGCGGTGAAAGATGTAGAGGATCGGCTCTTCATCGAGCGCGAGCTTGGTCAGCTTCTCGTAGATGGCCTTCCGCTGCGCCTGATCGGTGACCAGTCGGGCATCGTCGAGCGCCTTGTCGGCAGCGGGGTTGGACCACGCGCTGTAATTCTGCGGCGCGCCGGTCTTCAGGAAGATGTAGGAATTGCCGTCCGGATCGATACGCCCGCTCCATGCCAGCATGAAGGCCTGGTATTCTCCGGCTTCAGCCTGCTTCAGCGATGTCGCGAATTCGGTGACCCTGATCTTCATGTCGAAGCCGGCCTCCGCCGCCATCGACTGGATCACCTGCGCCACGGCTTCGGTTTCGGCGCCCTTCGGCACCATGAAATCGACGCTCACCGGCGTGGCGACGCCTGCTTCCTTCAACAGCGCCTTGGCCTTCGCGACGTCGCGCGGACGCACCGGGAAAGCTTGCTGGTAATAGGGATGATCGGGATTGACCCATTGGTTGCCGGGTTTGAACTCGCCGTTGAACACGACCTGATTGATGGCGTCGCGATCGATCGACAGGTCGAGCGCCTGGCGTACCTTGGCGGACTGGCTGAGCGCGCCCTTGGTCTTGTCGTTGCCGATGTTCAGCGTCACGCCCTGGTAGCCGAGTTCGATCGCGGTCGACAGTTTGAGTTTCGGGTCGGCCTGCACCGCCTTGATGTCGGTCGCCAGCAGCCGTTCGATCAGATCGAGGCCGCCGGATTTCAAATTGGCGAGGCGCACGGTTGCGTCCACCAGCGGGAGATACACGATGCGGTCGATGTGAACGTTGTCCTTGTTCCAGTAGTCAGCGAATTTCTCGAACACGATGCGGTCCTGCTGTACGCGTTCAACAAATTTATAGGGGCCGGCGCAGACCGGGTGCAGTCCGAACTTGTCGCCTTCCTCTTTGGCAGCCTTCGGGGAGACCATCATTCCGGCGCGATCGGTGAGCTGGGCGATCAGCGGCGAGTACGGCTCCTTCAGTACCAGCTTGATGGTCAGGGGATCGACGACATCGACATGGTCGAGCGCGGCCAGTTCCGGTTTGCGGAAAGACCCCGGCATCGTGAGGTGGCGGTCGAGCGAGAATTTCGCGGCCTCGGCATTGAACGGCTCGCCGTCCTGGAATTTGACGCCGGGCCGCAGCTTGATCGTGACCTCCTTGCCGTCGGCCGAGGTCTCGTGCGATAGCGCGAGCTGCGGCACGATATTGAGTTTTTCGTCGATGTCGAACAGCTTGTCGCAGAACGACGCGAATACGATGCGGCCGACATAGGTGCGCCCGAGCGTCGGATCGAGAATATCCGGATCTTCGGCAAGGCCGATGCGCAGCGTAGTCTGGGCTTGAACCGCCGCCCCAAGCGACATCAGGATCGCAGCCGCAATAGCCGCCAAACGCAGGATTTTCATTGGACTGGTCCCCATATCTACGAGTTCACACCACTGCCGGCGGCATCGCCCCGACTATATCAACTCCGGAAGAGGCGGCTACTTCCGCCGGTCCGCTGAAAGCCGCCACCAACCGCTCCAGCGACGGAGAAAATGCGCCGCTGACGGGAACGATGGCGTCGGACGGCGGCAGTTCCGCCGTGCGATGGCAGGCGGTGGCGTGGCCGGCCGCGTCCGCGAGCAGTTGCGGCGGTTCGGCGCGGCAACGCTCGATCACATAGGGGCAGCGGGTGTGAAAGCGGCAGCCCGAGGGCGGGTTGAGCGCGCTCGGCATCTCTCCCTGCAACAGCAAGCGGCCGCGCTTGGCCCGCGGCCGGGGCACCGGGATCGCCGACAGCAGCGCGCGGCTGTAGGGGTGACGGGGCGAGGCGAACAGCGCTTGCGTATCCGCGGTCTCGACGATGACGCCGAGATTCATCACGGCGACGCGGTCGGCGATGTGTTTCACGACCGCCAGATCATGCGAGACGAAGATGTAGGCCAGCCCCAACCGGTCCTGCAGGTCACGCAGCAAATTGAGGATTTGCGAACGGATCGACACGTCGAGCGCCGATACCGGCTCGTCGCAGATGACGAGTTTCGGTTCGACCGCCAGCGCGCGCGCAATGGCAATGCGCTGGCGCTGGCCGCCGGAAAATTCATGCGGGTAGCGGCGTGCGAAGCGCGGCTCCAGCCCGACCAGGCGCAACAATTCCTCGACCCGCTCGCGACGGCGCGCCGGCGGCACCAGGTCATGCAGCGCCAGCGGCTCGGTCAGGATCTGGCTGACGGTCATGCGCGGATTGAGCGACGCATAGGGGTCCTGAAAGATGATTTGCGCGTCGCGGCGGAAGGCGCGCAACTGATCGGCGTCCAATGCCAGGAGATCGCGGCCCTCGAAGCTGACGCTGCCTGAATCCGGCTCGATCAGCCGCAGCACCAGCCGGCTCACGGTGGATTTGCCGCAACCGGATTCGCCAACCAGCGCCAGCGTCTTGCCGGCATCGACACTGAAGCTGACGCCATCGACCGCTTTCACGAACGCGGTCGGCCGCCCGAACACCGAGCGTTCGGCAACGAAATGTTTGACAAGGTTTTTGACCTCGAGCAGGGCGGTCATGCGGTTCCACCCAAAAAATGCCGGCTGACGTGTCCCGGGCGCAGCGCAGCGTGCAACGATACGCTGCAGAACCGGGACCCGGCTTGTGGAGCAATGGACCCCGGCCCAGCGGTGCAGCACCGCGCCGCGCTTGTGCTACACCGCGCCCGGGGAACGATCTGCGATCGCACCGCCATCACGACACCAGCCTTTCCAGCGGCGCCTTGATGCAGCGCGACCAGTGGCCTGGGCTAACGGCCAGCATTGGCGGCGGGGCGGCGACGCAGGGCTCGCTGACGAAGGGACAGCGCGCGGCGAAGCGGCAGCCGGGCGGCGGCTTCGTCATATTCGGGACCATGCCCTCGATGGTGGCCAGATGCGACGTGCGGCGATCCAGCCGCGGGATCGAGCCGAGCAGGCCGACGGTGTAGGGGTGCTGCGGGGAGGCGAACAATTCATCGACGGTCGCGCGTTCGACGATCTCGCCGGCGTACATCACCGCGACCTCGTCGCAGACCTCGGCGACCACGCCGAGATCGTGGGTGATGAGAATGATCGCGGCCCCGCTCGCCGCCTTCAGCTCGCGCATCAAATCGAGGATCTGCGCCTGCAGGGTGACGTCGAGCGCGGTGGTGGGCTCGTCGGCGATCAGCAGCATCGGATCGCAGGCGAGCGCGATGGCGATCATGACGCGCTGGCGCATGCCGCCCGACAGCTTGTGCGGATATTCGTCGATGCGCCGCTCCGGCGAGGGGATATGGACGCGGCGCAGCAGTTCAATCGCACGCTCGCGCGCCTCGCGCCGCGATCCGCCGCGATGGCGCAGGATGGTTTCGATGATCTGGTCGCCGATCGTAAAACTCGGATTGAGCGACGTCATCGGCTCCTGGAAGATCATCGCCAGCCGGTTGCCACGCAGGTCGCGCAGGGTCTGGTCGGGTACTTCAAGCAGATCGAAGCCGTCGAACCGGATCGAGCCGGTGACATCGGCGGAATGTTTCGACAACAGGCCCATGATGGCGAGCGAGGTCACGCTCTTGCCGCAGCCGGATTCGCCGACCAGCCCCAGCGTCGCGCCGTTGGCCACGCTGAGGTCGACGCTATCGACCGCGTGCGTGATGCGGCCGTCGTCGCCGTGGAAGGTGACCCGCAAATCCCTGATTTCGATCAGCGGGACGTCTGTCATTTCCGACCCGCAATCGCCGCTTCGATGGTGGCATCGATGGTTGCGCGGTCGGTGACGCCAGCCGGATTCTTTCGACTGGGCAGGAATTGGCGGAAATGCACCCAGCGTTCGCGGCTCACCTGTTCGAGGCGTTCGAGTTCGGCAAGCGGATCGGCATGGTCGTCGACGCGCAGGTCGAGATCGGACCATTCCTCCTCGCCATAGATCAAAAGCGCCGCCGATTGCTTGCCGCGCTTGTCGCCGCCCGCGGCCTCGCCGGATCGCATCGCCGCGATCAGGCGTTGCGCGAACGGCAGTCTTTCGTTGGCGATATAGGCCGCCGCGGTGTCGTCCAGCACCCGCGCGCCCGCCAGCATGTTGCCGGCAATTGAAAACCCGTTGCCTTCGACATGCCCGCACCAGTCGACGCATTCGCTGCCGGTGTGGCAAGCGATGCGGCCACCGGCGTCCATGATGTGAAGCTGCCGGCTCTCGCGGCCGCTATCCGCCGCGATCAGGGTCTTGACGATGTCGCCGGGCGAACGTCCTTCTCGCAGCAGTTTCAGGCCGTCGATGCCGTAATAAGGGTTGGTCAGCGCCTGGGTCGCGATGCCGCCGTGACCTGCGGCGATATAGGGCACGCGGGCGCCGACCGCGAAGAATCGTGTCGCAACGGCGATACCGAACTGGCCGGTTGAGGGGTCTCGCGCGATGATCGACCAGGTCATCTCTGCTCTTTCAAGCCATCTCAGCCTTTAGCGTCCGGCCGCGTAGCCCTGCATGCCCCGGGGATTGGCGGCGGCGCGGCGCCGGCGGCCGACCTTCGAGGCGGCGGTGAGGCGTCCCTCCGACCAGTCGGGGCCGGTCTCCACGATGTGACCGCGCTTCGTCAGGGTATCGACGGTCGCCTTCGGCACCCGGTTCTCGACCACCAGCACGCCGGGCCGCGCGGTGCGCGGCCAGAACGAGATCGGGAAATGCTCCGAATGCCACGCCGGCGCGTCGATCGCTTCCTGCAGATTCATCTTGGCATGCACGTGGCGCAGGAAGAATTGCGTGGTCCATTGATCCTGCTGGTCGCCGCCGGGCGAGCCCCATGCCAGATACGGCTCGCCGTCGCGCAGCGCCATGGTCGGACTGAGCGTGGTGCGCGGACGCTTGCCCGGCGCCAGCGCCGCGGGGTGATTTTCCTCGAGCCAGAACATCTGCGCGCGGCTGCCGAGGCAGAAGCCGAGTTCCGGAATCACCGGGGAAGATTGCAGCCAGCCGCCGGACGGCGTCGCCGAGATCATGTTGCCGGCCTGGTCGATGATATCGAAATGCACGGTGTCGCCGCGCACCTCGCCAAAGCGGCCGACGGTGGGCTCGCCCGCGCCCATGGCGCCGACCGCCTCGCGATTGCCCTCCTGGCGGCGCAGTTTGACGACCGATCCAAAACCTTCGACCGAGCCGGGAACGAAATCGAGCGAGGCCTTTTCCGAGATCAGCTTGCGGCGCTCGTCATTGTAGGCATCCGACAACAGCGTCGCGATCGGGATTTCGGAGAACTTCGGATCGCCGTAGAATTTCTCGCGATCGGCGAAGGCGAGCTTGGCGCATTCGATCTGCAGATGAATGAACTCCGGCCCCGCGGGATCGAGCCCGTCGAGTTCGAAGCCTTTCAACAGCGCGAGCTGCTGCAGCATCACCGGCCCCTGGCTCCAGACGCCGGGCTTGCAGACGGTATAGCGGCCATAGTCGTAGGTCAGCGGCGCCTCGACGCTCGGCTGCCAGCGCGCCATGTCGTCGGCGCGCAGCACGCCCTTATGCGGCGAGCCGCTGACGTCCATGATTTCCTGCGTGCTGCAGAATGTGTCGATCGCCTCGGCGACGAAACCTTTCGACCAGGCTTTGCGCGCGCGCTCGATCTGCGCGACGCGGTCGGTGCCGGCGCTTTCGGCTTCGTTCAGGATGCGGCTATAGGTTTCCGCAAGCGTCTTGTTGGTGAAGAGCGTGCCGGGTTTCGGCACCTCATTGTTGGGAAGATAGACCGCCGCCGAAGTCGGCCAGTACTTCCGGAACAATTGCTCGACGGTGGCGATGGTCGCGGAGGCGCGCTCGACCAGCGGGTAACCGTCCCGGGCATAGGCGATGGCCGGCTCGAGCACGTCGCGCAGCCGCAGCGTGCCGTAATCGCGCAGCAGCAGCATCCAGGATTCGAAGGTGCCGGGGACGCAGGCCGCCAGCAGCCCGGTGCCGGGCACCATTTCCAGGCCCTCGCCGCGGTAATGCGCGATGGTGGCCCCCGCCGGAGCCGGGCCCTGGCCGCAAATCACCTCGGTCCGGCCACGCTTCATATCGTGGACGATGATCGGCACGTCGCCGCCGGGACCGTTCAGATGCGGCTCGACCACCTGCAGCGTAAACGCCGTGGCGACGCCGGCGTCGAAGGCATTGCCGCCCTTCTCCAGGGTGGCCATCCCGACCGCTGACGCGATCCAGTGGGTGGACGTTACGACACCGAAAGTACCCTCGATTTCAGGCCGGGTGGTGAACGGATCGGGATTGATTTTGCTCATTGGAATCCATGGTTGCGCTGCGTGGCGGGCGCACTTGACCACAGCCGGGGCGGCCTGCCAACCGGCACCAGGCGCGGGCTTGCTCCCATCCCTGTGGTCATGCGGGGGCCGTGGCGTCGGCAGGATGATTAAGGGCATGGCAGGCGACGCCGTCGATCAGCGGGGGGGCTTGTTGGCGGCACAGATCGAACGCCAGCGGGCAGCGCGGGTTGAAGGCGCAGCCGGGCGGCGGATCGATCGGATTTGGGATTTCGCCCTTGACCGGAATCCGCTGGCGGCCGGACATCGCCAGATCGGGCACCGCCCCCAGCAGCATCTTGGTGTAGGGCATGCGCGGATGGCTGAACAGTTCGCGCCCTTCCGCGATCTCGACGATGCGGCCGAGATACATCACGCCGATCCGGCTCGCCATGTGCCGGACCACGGCGAGGTTGTGGCTGATGAAGAGGTAGGTGAGGCCGAACTTGTCCTGCAGGTCTCGCATCAGATTGAGAATCTGCGCCTGCACGGAGACATCGAGCGCCGAGGTCGGCTCGTCGCAGACGATGAACTCGGCTTCGGACGCCAGCGCCCGGGCGATCGCGATTCGTTGCCGCTGCCCGCCGGAAAATTCGTGCGGATATTTCCAGCCATCGTCGGCATGCAGGCCGACCAGAGCCAGCAGCTCGCCGACGCGCGCCTGGATATTGCGCTCCCCCTCGATCAGGTCGAAGGCGCGGATCGGTTCGGCGACGATCGCGTCGACCCGGAGCCGCGGGTTGAGGCTGGCATAGGGGTCCTGGAAGATCATCTGGATGCGGCGGCGCAGCCGCTGGCGCGCCTGCAATTGTCCGGCGGCACTCATCGAGACGCCGTCGATGATGACTTCGCCCGAGGTCGGCGGCAGCAGTCCGACCACCATCCGGGCGACGGTGGTCTTGCCGGAACCGGATTCGCCGACCAGCGCAAAGGTCTCTCCCTTGGCGATGTCGAAGGTCACGCCGTCGACGGCCTTGAGGAATTCGAGGTGGCCGCCTTCGAGCATCCGGTTCAGCCACGGCTTGGAGACGTCGAATACGCGGCGCAGGTTTTTGACGTCGACAAAGGCTGGGGATGTCATGCCGCGGTTCCCTTTGCGGCGGCATCGTAGAGATGGCAGGCGACGGCCTGGGTGCCACGCCTGATCGGCTCCGGCCGTTCGACCCGGCAACGGTCGAACGCGAAGGCGCAGCGCGGGTTGAACGAGCAACCGGGCGGAATCGCGGAAAGCCGCGGCATCGAGCCGGGAATCTGGACCAGGCGTTTGGCGTCGCCGGCGAGCGTCGGGATCGCACCCATCAACCCCCTGGCATAGGGATGCAGCGGGTTCTGCACGACATCCTGAACCGGCCCGATCTCGGCGATACGGCCGGCATACATCACCGCGACGCGATCCGAGGTTTCGGCGATCACGCCCATGTCGTGGGTCACCAGCATGACGGCGGTGCCATGATCGCGCCCGAGCCGTTTGATCAATGAGATGATCTGGGCCTGCACGGAAACATCGAGCGCGGTGGTGGGCTCGTCGGCGATGATCAGTTCAGGTTCGGCGCAGATCGCCAGCGCGATCACGACGCGCTGGCGCATGCCGCCGGAAAATTCGTGCGGATAGGCATCGATGCGTTTGTCCGGAGCGGGAATGCCGACCTCGGCCAACAGGTCGATGGCGCGCTTGCGCGCGGCGGCTTCAGAGAGATTGGCGTGGGTTCTGATGGTTTCGACCAGTTGGTCGCCGATCCGGTACAGCGGGTTGAGGCTGGTGAGCGGGTCCTGAAAGATCATCCCGATCCGCTTTCCCCGGATCCGCCGCAGTTCCTCCTGCGGCAGATCGTCGATCCGCATGCCCGACAGATAGATCTCGCCGCCGGCAATGCGGCCGGGCGGATCGATCAGGCCGATCACCGCAAGACCGGTCACGGACTTTCCGGCGCCGGATTCGCCGACCACGCCCAGCACTTCCCCCTTGGCGATATCGAAGGAAATTCCGTCGATGGCACGGAGAACGCTGCGGCGGGTGACGAATTCCACCTGAAGATTGCGCACGGAGAGAACGGGTTCGGTCATGCGATCAGATATCTGATGATGGCGGGGCTTCTCATCGGAGTTTCGGATTGAGCGCGTCGCGCAGCCAGTCCCCGAGCAGGTTGATGGAGAGGATCAGCACCGCCAGCGCAAAGCCCGGGAAGGCAACGATCCACCACTCGCCGGAAAACAGATAATTGTTGCCGATCCGGATCAGGGTGCCGAGCGATGGCATGGTGTCGGGCATGCCGGAGCCGAGAAACGACAGCGTCGCCTCGGTGATGACAGCAAGCGCGAGATTGATGGTCGCGATCACCAGGATCGGCCCCATCGCGTTGGGCAGCACATGCCGCCACATGATCACCGGCGCGGGCAGACCGATCAGCTGCGCCGCCGCCACGTAATCCCTGTTCTTCTCCACCATGACCGAACCCCGCACGGTTCGGGCGTATTGCACCCAGAAACTCAGTCCGATCGCAACCACCAGCACCGCCAGCGTACTCATGGCATCGAGCCGATTGCCGAACACCGACTTGGCGACGCCGTTGATCAACAGCGCGATCAGGATGGCGGGAAAGCTCAACTGCACATCGGCAATGCGCATGATCAGGCTGTCGACGGCGCCCCCGACATAGCCGGCGACCAGTCCGAGCACGATGCCCAGCGTGCCCGAGAACACCACGCCGAGAACGCCGACGGTCAGCGAGATGCGCAGGCCGTAGAGGATCGCTGAAAACACGTCGCGGCCCTGTTCGTCGGTGCCGAGCAGGAACGGGCTCTGGCCGTCGGCGATCCACAGCGGTGGAATCCGCGAATTCATCAGTTGAAGCTGCGCCGGGTCGAACGGGTTCTGTACCGCCAGAAGCGGCGCGAAGATCGCGAGCAGGAAAAACAGCAGGGTGACGGCGACCGCCACCATGGTGAGGCGGGAGCGGCGAAACGAATACAACACGTCGCTATCGAGCGCGCGTGCGAACCAGTTCGCCGGCCGAAAACGCGCGCGCGGCGCGCTCGGTTCGGCTTTGTGTGGGACCACGGCGTCGGACATGCGGGATATCGCCTCAGGCCGGACGGCGGATGGTGGAGCGCAGGCGCGGGTCCACGACGGTGTAGAGAATATCGACCACCAGGTTGATGGTGACGAAGATCAGGGACACCATCAGCAGGTAGGCCGCCATGATCGGAATATCGACGTTTTGCACGGCTTGCACGAACAGCAGTCCCATCCCCGGCCATTGGAACACGGTCTCGGTAATGATCGCGAATGCAATAACCGAGCCAAATTGTAGCCCGGCGACGGTGATGACCGGAACCAGGGTGTTCTTGAGCGCGTGACCGAAGTGGATGGCGCGCGTGGTCAATCCGCGCGCCCGCGCGAAGCGGATATAGTCCGTGCGCAGAACCTCCAGCATCTCGGCCCGCACCAGCCGCATGATCAGCGTCATCTGGAACAGGCCGAGCGTGATCGAGGGCATGATCAGCGCTTTAAGGCCGGAAACCGTGAGCAGCCCGGTGGTCCACCAGCCGATCCGCACCACGTCGCCGCGGCCGAACGACGGCAGCCAGCCCAGCGTCACCGCGAACAGATAGATCAGCAGAATGCCGATCAGGAAGGTCGGCAGCGAGATTCCGATCAGCGATACCGCCTGGAAGATTTTCGCCAACAGCGTGTCGCGCTTCAGCGCCGAATAGACCCCCATCAGGATCCCGAACACCATCGCGAGGATGGTGGCGCAGGTGGCCAGTTCCAGCGTCGCCGGCATCCGCTCCTTGAGCAGGCTCGCGACCGGCTGGCGGAACTGGTACGAGACCCCGAGCTTGAACTGCATCGCGTTGCCGAAATAGCGGGCGAACTGCACCGGAACGGGATCGTCGAGGCCGAGAGATTTTCGGATCTCGGCGCGCTCGGCGGCCGAAGTGTCCAGCGAGACGATCTGGTTGACCGGATCGCCCGCGAAGCGGAACATCGAAAACGAGATGATCCCGACCGCGATCATGACGCCGATGGCCTGGATGGCCCGGCGAAGAGTGAAAGCGAGCATGTGATCCTTTCACTTCTTTTCAAGATGTGGCGCGCGTGGTCGCGAACCCTAAACCAAAGGTCCCGGGAGCGTGAAGCCACCGGGACCTTGTGTTTCGAAGTTTACTCTTCCTGTTTGGTCGCCCAATACAGCAGGACCTGGTTGTCGGCACGCTGCGTCAATTTCACTTTCTTCGACACGCCCCAGGCCAGCGCCTGCTGGTGCAGCGGGATGTAGGCCCAATCCTTGTTGGCGATTTCGAACGCATCCTTGATCAGCAGATCGCGCTTGGCGGTGTCGGTCTCGAGCAGCACCTTGTCGGCGATGGCGTCGAATTCCTTGTTGCAGTAGCCGCCGAGATTGGCCTCGCCGCGTGAGGACTTCGGATCATCGCGGCAGCCCATGATGTCGTTGAGAACGTTCTGGGAATCGAGCGAGGCCGGCGTCCAACCGAGCATGTAGAACGACGTCTGGAACCCGCCGGGCTTCAGTACCTTGGCGAAATACTGCGCCTTGGGTTGCGCCAACAGGTTAATCTTGACGCCGATCCGGGCCAACATGCCGACCACTGCCTGGCAGATCGCGGCATCGTTGACGTAGCGGTCGTTGGGGCAGTCCATCGTGACTTCGAAGCCGTCGGGATAGCCGGCTTCCGTGAGCAGCTTCTTGGCGCCGTCCGGATCGAATTTCGGCCGCGTGAAATCCTTTGAAAGCGCGAAGAGCTGAGGTGCGACCATCAGCGCCGACGGCGTCGAGAGGCCGCGCATCACCCGGGTCTTGATCAGATCGATGTCGATCGCCTTGTAGAACGCCTCGCGGACGCGGATATCCTTGAATGGATTCTTGCCCTTGACGTTCGAATACAGCAGCTCGTCGCGGACCTGGTCCATGCCGAGAAAGATGGTGCGCAATTCCGGTCCGGTGAGAACGGTGGCGTTCCCGCTCGCATTCACCCGCGCGATGTCCTGGATCGGAACCGGCTCGATGACGTCGACCTCGCCCGACAGCAAAGCCGCAACCCGCGTTGCATCGGAGCCTATCGGCGTGAAGATGATTTCCTTGAGATTGTGTTCGGGCTTGCGCCACCAGTTCGGGTTCGCCTTGAACACGGTTTTCACGCCGGGCTGATGGCTCTCGATGCTGAAGGGGCCGGTGCCATTTTCGTTGAGCGAGGCATAACTCGGCGTGGTTGCCGAGGCCGGCGTGGGCGCCACCGCATTGTGTTCCTCGCACCACTTCTTGTCCATGATGTACCAGGTATCCCATTGCGAAGTGAGAATGGGGTTGGGCGAGGACAGCACCACGTCTACCGTGTAGTCGTCGATTTTGACAAACTTGGCGTCGGTCGGAATAACCGTCGTGAAGTTAGAACCTTTGGCGCGCACACGGTCGGCTGAAAAGATCACGTCGTCGGCGCTAAAGGGATCGCCGTTGTGGAATTTGACGTTCTTGCGCAAATGGAAGCGCCAGCGGGTAGGTTCCGGCGTTTCCCAGCTTTCCGCCAGTGCGGGAATGATCTTCAGATCCCTGTCACGGGTAACCAGGCCTTCGTAGATATGGGCGTGATGGGCGATGGTGGTGGTTTCCCTGAGCGTATAGGGATCGAGCGATTTGAGATCGCCCTGGTTGGCGTAGCGCAGGGTCTGGGCTGATGCCGGCAACATCGCAAAAGCGACGATTGAAGCGGTGGCCGCAGCAAGCAAGGTTTGACGTACCGACATTTGTTCACGTTCTCCGCTGTGGCGCGCTGTTCAGGTTGCACTATCGGCAGTTATCACCGATCCATGTTGCCAGAGTTTGGCCGCCGCGCAAGCGCGATCTGCTGAAGGCCCAGCCGGTTTGCGCGACGATGCCGCAATAGCTAGGTTCAGTGTGGCAGCGGGCGCACGCGCGTCACATTCAACTTTCGGAGTGCCGGATGGCGGAGCTGAAGGCCGATGTTCTCGTATTGGGCGCCGGCATGGTCGGCGTCAGCGCGGCCTTGCACCTGCAGCAGCGGGGACGGGACGTCATCCTGGTCGACAAGCACGAACGCGCCGGCGAAGAGACCAGTTTCGGCAACAGCGGACTGATCGAAAGCGCCTCGGTTTTCCCCTATATGTTTCCGCGCGATTTCGCGGTGATCCTTCAATACGCGATCAACCGCGCGCCACAGGTGCGCTACCAATTCTCCGACCTTCCGGTTTTTCTGCCATGGCTGGTACGCTACTTCCTGGCATCTCCGCCGGACCGGGCGCTGCACAGCGCGATGGCCGTATTGCCCGTGATCCGGCGCAGCCTGATCGAGCATGAGGCGCTGATCGCGGAAGCCAAGGTGCCGGACTTGCTGCGGCGGACCGGCTGGATCAAGCTGTTTCGCTCCGACGCAACGCTTGAAAACGCGGTGCGCGATTTCGAGCGCGCAAAGCATTATGGCGTCGCGGGCGAAGTCTTCGACAGCAAGGCGATCGCGGCGCGCGAGCCCAATCTGACCGGCGAGTTCGCCGGCGCGCTGTATCTTCCGGCACCCGGATTCGTTCCCGACCCGGGCGCACTCGCAAAGGCCTATGCCACGCTGTTCCAGCGCAAGGGCGGGCGCTTTGTCGTCGGCGATGCGCGAACGCTCGAACAGGTCGCCGGCGGATGGCGGGTCGCGGCGGCCACCGGCGCGGCGATCGCGCGCGAGGTCGTGGTGGCGCTGGGACCGTGGTCCGACCTGGTGTTTCGTCCACTCGGCTATTCGATCCCGCTCGGCGTCAAGCGCGGCTACCACCTGCATCTGGCGCCGCGCGGCAATGCCGTGCTCCATCATCCCGTTCTCGATTCGGATCTCGGTTATCTGCTGGCGCCGATGAATCGCGGCATTCGTCTCACCACCGGCGTCGAGTTTGCCCGCCGCGATGCGCCGCCGACGCCGATCCAGCTTCAGCGGGCGCTGCCGCGGGCGCACGCCTTGTTTCCGCTGGGAGATCCGGTCGACGCCAAACCCTGGATGGGCGCGCGGCCGTGTTTGCCGGATATGCTGCCGGTAATCGGGAAGGCGCCGCGCCATGCCGGGCTGTGGTTCGATTTCGGACACGAGCACCACGGCCTGACGCTGGGCCCCGCGACCGGCCGGCTGCTAGCGGAGATGATGACCGGCGAGACGCCGTTCGCCGATCCCAGGCCGTTTGCGGCCGAGCGTTTCGGTTGACCGCATTGGCCGAATAATGGCTCGGGCCAGGGGCTGGTCCGGTCTTGCGTCCTGCCGCCTGTCGTGGCGATACTGTGAGAAGTGGTTGGACATGCGATCAGGAGCGGACATGAAGGTAAACGTCGAAATAGATTGCACGCCGCTGGAAGCTCGGCAGTTTTTCGGACTCCCGGATGTGCAGCCGATGCAGTTGGCGGTGATGGAAAGGCTCCAGCAGCAGATGATCACCAATATCGAAAAGGTTTCTCCGGAAGCACTGATGCAGAGCTGGTTCACCTTCGACCCGAAAATCGCCGAGCGGTTTCAGGACATGTTTGCGTCCATGGCGGGCCTCGGCGGTACCCGCGTCAGCGACAAGAAAAAGTGACGCCGGTTGAACCGCCGCCGGGGGATCGGCTTAGGCCGCCGGGCCTCGGCCTGCTGCTGGCCGAGGCAAGAGGGATATTCGAATTCAACGCCAGCGTTTTGCTCTCGCCGCTGTTGATGCTCGCGCCAAGGGGCGACGGTCATCCGGTGCTGACCTTGCCCGGGTTCCTCGCCAGCGATCTATCGATGGCGCCGATGCGGCGATATCTGAAGGAGCTTGGCTACGACAGCTACGCATGGAAAATGGGCCGCAACATCGGCGGCGTTTCGCGCCTGCGGGCGGCGCTGCGCGACCGGCTCGCCGAGATTCACGGCGCGACCGGCCGCAAGGTCAGTGTCGTCGGCTGGAGCCTGGGCGGCGTCTATGCGCGCGATCTGGCGCTGCAGGCGCCGGAAATGGTGCGGGATGTCGTGACGCTGGGAAGCCCGTTTGCCAACGACGTCAGGGCGACCAACGCCACGCGGCTTTACGAGGCGCTGTCGGGCGAAGCGGTCGAGGACAATTCCGAGCTTCGAAGCGCACTCGCGGGCGACCTGCCGGTTCCGGCCACGTCGATCTATTCACGCACCGACGGCATCGTGAACTGGCGGACCTGTCTCTTGCGTCCCTCCGATACCGCTGAAAATATCGAGGTTCACCTTGCCAGTCATGTCGGACTGGGCGTCAACCCCGCCGCCTTGTGGGCGGTCGCGGATCGTCTGGCCCAGGGCGAGGGGCAGTTCCGTCAATTTGACCGGTCGGGGCCGTTTGCCATTGCATATGCACCTCGGGAAAATGCACAATCCTGAGGTCCTGGGCCCCAGGACCGTCTGACGCCAGAAGCGCCACCAAGGCGCCGCGTGATCCGTACCGGGAGGGAAGTATGAGTGACGCCAAGAAGCTGTCCTCGATGGACGCGTCGTTTCTGTACCTGGAAACACCGGAAATGCCGATGCATGTCGGCAGCATGGCGATCTTCCGGCTCCCTGAGGATTACAAGGGCGACTTCTTCGAGGACTTCAAGGCGATGATCGCCTCGCGGCTGCATGTGGCGCCGATCCTCAAAGCCCGGCTGGAAAAGGCGCCACTCGACATCGATCACCCCTCCTGGGTCGAGGACGACCAGTTCGATATCGACCGCCATATCTTCCGTGGCAGCCTTCCGGCCCCACACGACCGCGCCACGCTGGAGCGCATCGTCGGCTGGATGCATGCCAAGCTGCTCAATCGCGCCCGTCCGCTGTGGGAGTTCTACGTCTTCGAGGGCATGAAGGACAACGAGATCGGGCTGTATTCCAAGATGCATCACGCCTGCATCGACGGCGGCGCCGGCGCCGCGCTGACCAACATGATCTACGACGTGACGCCGGTGCCAAGGCAGATCGAGCCGCCGACGGCGCAGGCCAAGGTCGGGCAGGAGCCGCGCGACATCGCCGCCAATCTGATCGATTCGTATCAGCAGATATGGCGTCAGCCCTTCGATGCCTCGGCGGCCGCCAAGGGCATCGATCTGCCGCGCTCGGGCAAAAGCGATCTCGGATCGATCCTGTTCGACAACGCCATGTTCCAGATCGAATCCGCGGTGAAGTTTGTCGGCAGCATGCCCGCAATGCTCAAAAGCGTCTCCGATGTGGTTGGAAAGATCTCCGACCCGAAGTCGCGCGACAGCATCGCCAGCATGATGTCGCCGCCGACGATCCTGAACAAATCGATTTCATCGGAGCGCAGCTTTGCCGGGGTATCGATCCCGCTGTCGCAGGCCAAGGCGCTGGCCAAGCAGGCCGGCGGCAAGCTCAACGACGTGGTGCTGGCAGTCTCATCGGGAGTGGTTCGGCGCTATCTGCTGGAGAAGGGCGCGCTGCCGGCCAAATCGCTGACGGCCGCGGTGCCGATCTCGCTGCGGGAAGAGGGCAACACCGACGCCAACAACCAGGTGTTCGGCATGATCTGCTCGATCGCCACCAACGTCGAGGACCCCAAGGCGCGGCTGGAAGCGATCATCGCGCAATCCACCAAGTCCAAGGAGATGTCGCACCCACTGCGGGCCTTGATGCCGCAGGTCTCCAACATTTCGATGCTTGGCGCGCCGATCATGGTGCAAATCCTGGCGCTGCTGTACAGCCGCTCGAGCCTGTCGGACGTGCTGCCGCCGGCGGCGAATATCACGGTCTCCAACGTGCCGGGGCCACGCCAGACGCTGTACGCCGCCGGCGCCGAGTTGCTGCACATCTTCCCGGTGTCGATTTCGACCCACGGGATCGCGCTCAACATCACCGTGCAGAGCTATCGCGATCAGCTGGATTTCGGATTCATCGCCGGCGCCAACATCATTCCCCATGTCCAGGTTCTCTGCGACATGCTGCCGGGGGAATTCGCCGCGCTCGAAGCCGCGTTCGCGCCGCCGGACGATCTGAAAAGCGTGGCAAGCTAGCGCCGGAGACCGACCATGATAGAAATGCCGCCGCTGCAATTCGCCGAAACCAACGGCATTCGGATGGGCTATTACGAAGCCGGCCCGAAGACGGACACGCCGCCGGTCATTCTCTGCCACGGCTGGCCGGAGATCGCGTTCTCGTGGCGGCACCAGATCAAGGCGCTGGCTGGCGCCGGCATCAGGGTGATTGCGCCGGATCAGCGCGGCTATGGCGCGACCGACCGGCCGGAACCGGTCGAGGCTTACGACATCGAACATCTGACCGGCGATCTCGTCGGGCTGCTCGATCATCTCAAGATCGACAAGGCTATCTTCGTCGGCCACGACTGGGGCGGCTTTATCATCTGGCAGATGCCGCTGCGGCATATCGATCGCGTCGCCGGCGTGGTCGGGGTCAACACGCCCCACACCAACCGTGCGCCGGCGGACCCGATCGAACTGTTACGCAAGCGGTTCGGCGAGCACATGTATATCGTGCAGTTTCAGGACTCCGCGCGCGGCGCCGACAAGATTTTTAACAGCCGGGTCGAACAGACCTTCGACGCCTTCATGCGAAAGCCGGCCCCGCGCGCCGAGACCGCGCCGGCGGAGCCGCCGACCGCCGGCGTCGGCGCATCGCCCCGGCTCAACCTGGCGTTTCCGCAAATGATCGCCGGTTACGACGCCAAACACGATCCGCGCACGCCCATCCTGGCTCCGGAAGAAAAGCAGGTCTTCGTCGACACCTTCACAAAGACCGGCTTCACCGGCGGCATCAACTGGTACCGCAACATGTCGCGCAACTGGCAGCGCTCGGCCGACATCGACCATACCGTGCGGGTGCCGTCGCTGATGATCATGGCCGAGAACGATCACGTGCTGCCGCCGTCGGCGGCCGACGGCATGGAAAACATCATCCCCGACCTCGAAAAATACCTGGTGCGCGGCAGCGGCCACTGGACGCAGCAGGAAAAGCCTAAAGAGGTCAGCGCCAAGCTGATCGAATGGCGTAGAAGGCGATTCGGGTGAGGACGTAGGGAAGTTACGCATCGTCGTTGCAGCGAGATGATCCGGGCCGTCATTCCGGGGCGATGCGAAGCATCGAACCCGGAATCTCGAGATTCCGGGTCTGGTCCTTCGGACCATCCCGGAATGACGGCTTCCCGGAATGACGGCTTCAAGACTGGACCAGGCAGGGGACCACCAATCAATGGCGTCGACCAACAGACTGAGCCCGATCCCGCATCCGCCGACCAAACCGGTGGTTGGCAACATGCTGTCGCTGGACTCCACCGCGCCGGTACAGAACCTGGCCCGGCTCGCCAAGGAGCTGGGGCCGATCTTCTGGCTCGACATGATGGGCGCGCCGCTTGTCATCGTCTCCGGCCATGACCTCGTCGAAGAGCTCAGCGACGAGAAACGCTTCGACAAGGCGGTGCGCGGGCCGTTGCGCCGGGTGCGTGCGGTCGCCGGTGACGGCCTCTTCACCGCCGACACCAATGAGCCGAACTGGAGCAAGGCGCACAACATCCTGCTGCAGCCGTTCGGTAACCGCGCCATGCAGTCCTATCATCCGAGCATGGTCGATATCGCCGACCAACTGGTGAAGAAGTGGGAGCGGCTGAACGGCGACGAGGAGATCGACGTCGTTCACGACATGACCGCGCTGACGCTCGACACCATCGGATTGTGCGGGTTCGACTACCGTTTCAATTCGTTCTACCGCCGCGACTACCATCCGTTCGTCGAGTCGCTGGTGCGCTCGCTCGAAACCATCATGATGATCCGCGGCCTGCCGATGGAAAATTGGTGGATGCAGAGGCGTCGGCGCGACCTCGCCGCCGACGTCGCCTTCATGAACAAGATGGTCGACGAGATCGTCGCCGAACGCCGCAAGAATGCGGAAGCCGCCGAGGACAAGAAGGACATGCTCGGCGCCATGATGACCGGCGTCGATCGCGCCACCGGCGAACAGCTCGACGACGTCAACATCCGCTACCAGATCAATACATTCCTGATTGCGGGGCACGAGACCACCAGCGGCCTGTTGTCGTGCGCGCTCTATGCGCTGTTGAAGCATCCCGAGGTTCTCAGAAAGGCCTATGAGGAGGTCGACCGGGTGCTCGGGCCCGATATCGAGGCAAAGCCGACTTATCAGCAGGTGACACAACTCACCTACATCACCCAGATTTTGAAAGAAGCCCTGCGGCTGTGGCCGCCAGCGCCGGCCTACGGCATCTCGCCGCTCAGCGATGAGACCATCGGCGGCAAATACAAACTCAAGAAGAACACCTTCATCACGGTGCTGGTGCTGGCGCTGCATCGCGACCCCAGCGTATGGGGCCCGAACCCCGACGCGTTCGATCCGGAAAATTTCAGCCGCGAGGCCGAGGTGGCGCGTCCCGTCAATGCCTGGAAGCCGTTCGGCAATGGCCAGCGCGCCTGCATCGGCCGCGGCTTTGCGATGCATGAGGCCGCACTTGCCATCGGCATGATCCTTCAGCGCTTCAAGCTGATCGACGTCAACCGCTACCAGATGGTGCTGAAGGAGACGCTGACCATCAAGCCGGACGGATTCAAGATCAAGGTACGGCCGCGCACGGAGAAGGATCGCGGCGCCTACGCCGGGCGGACCACGGCCGCTGCGGCGGCGGTCTCGACATCAGCACCGGCGCCGCGCACTCGAACACGACCAGGACACAATACGCCGCTGCTGGTGCTGTATGGATCGAACCTCGGCACCGCCGAGGAACTCGCGACCCGCGTCGCCGATCTCGCCGAAGTCAATGGCTTTGCCACCAGACTGGCGCCACTCGATGATTTCGTCGGCAAGCTGCCGGAGCAGGGCGGCGTCCTGATCTTTTGCGCGTCGTATAACGGCGCGCCGCCCGACAATGCCACGCAATTCATCAAATGGCTCGGCAGCGAGCTGCCGAAGGATGCGTTCGCCAAAGTGCGCTACGCGGTGTTCGGTTGCGGCAACAGCGACTGGTTCGCGACATATCAGTCGATCCCGCGCTTCATTGACGAACGATTGACGGCGCATGGCGCCAGCAATGCCTATGTGCGCGGCGAGGGCGACGCGCGCGACGACCTCGACGGCCAGTTCGAGGCCTGGTTCGCCAAGCTGCGCCCGCTGGCGGTGAAGCAATTCGGCATCGATTCGAATTTCGATCGCAGCGCCGATGACGAGCCGCTTTACCGGATCGAGCCGGTGGCGCCGTCGGCGGTCAATGCCATCGCCGCACTCGGCGGCGTGGCGCCGATGAAGGTGCTGGACAACACCGAGTTGCAAAACAAGGTCGGCGCCAATGCCTCCGATCGGTCGACCCGGCACATCGAGGTGCAGCTGCCTCCCGGCACCAGCTATCGGGTCGGCGATCATCTCAGCGTGGTGCCGCGCAACGATCCAGCGCTGGTGGATGCCGTCGCGCGCCGCTTCGGATTTCTCCCCGCGGATCAGATCCGGCTGCAGGTCGCCGAAGGCCGACGCGCGCAATTGCCGATCGGCGACACGGTCTCGGTCGGACGGCTGTTGACCGACTTTGTCGAATTGCAGCAGGTCGCGACCCGCAAGCAGATCCAGATCATGTCGGAACATACGCGCTGTCCGGTGACCAAACCGAAACTGCTGGCCTATGTCGGCGACGATGCCGCCGCCACCGATCGCTATCGCTCGGACATCCTCGGCAAGCGCAAATCGGTGTTTGATCTTTTGGAAGAGCACCCGGCCTGCGAATTGCCGTTCCATGCCTATCTCGAAATGCTGTCGCTGCTGGCGCCGCGCTATTATTCGATCTCGTCGTCGCCCTCGGTCGATCCCTCGCGCTGCAGCCTCACCGCCGCCGTGGTCGAAGGCCCCGCGAGTTCAGGACGCGGCCTCTACAAGGGCATCTGCTCGAACTACCTCGCCGGTCGCCGCGCCGGCGAGACCATTCATGCCACCGTGCGCGAGACCAAGGCCGGCTTCCGCCTGCCCGACGACACTTCGGTGCCGATCATCATGATCGGCCCCGGCACGGGTCTTGCGCCATTCCGCGGTTTCCTGCAGCAGCGCGCCGCGCTGAAAGCGAAAGGCGCACCCCTCGGTCCGGCGCTGCTGTTTTTCGGCTGCCGTCATCCCGATCAGGATTATCTCTACGCCGACGAGTTGAAGGCCTTCGCCGCTGACGGCATCGCCGAACTGCACACCGCGTTCTCGCGTGCCGAGGGTCCGAAGACCTATGTCCAGCATCTGATCGCCGCACAAAAGGAACGCGTCTGGAGCCTGATCGAACACGGCGCGATCGTTTATGTCTGCGGCGATGGCGGCAAGATGGAGCCCGACGTCAAGGCCGCGCTGGTGGCGATCTATCGTGAACGCAGCGGCGCGGACGCCGCTGCGGGGATGCGCTGGATCGATGACCTCGGCACCAAAAATCGCTACGTGCTCGATGTCTGGGCGGGCGGATAAGCGGATTTTCAATGCGTCGTCCCGGCGCAGGCCGGGACTCATACGCCGTGTCGTCTCGTTCGAGTAACGCTGTTGGGAATCCGCGGCTGATCGCGGATGCCAGGGGTTGGGTCCCGGCGTTCGCCGGGACGACATGTTGAGAGGCTGTCGCGGGGGCATCACTGTCGTTGATCGGCCTTCGAGGAATGGAACTGCCCGATGGCAGCCCTTTCAAAGTCCGTGAGTTCATACCGCATGGTTCGATGCTCCCCATGCTGCCGCCGCCCGGCATCATTGTGAGCCGCTGGGCGACGTATTAATGAAGCTGTTGCCCGAAGGGTTGTAGAAGCTGTTAGCTCCCGCAGCCGCGCTACCTGCGTTGTTGCTGCTGCTTGTGCCGGAAGGCGCGGCAGTGACACGGCAGGGCGAAGATTTGGAATCACAGCTTTTCTCACGACTGGCCGAGCCACCCTTGGCAAGTGCCGCTGTGCCGGCAAGCGCCGTCGCCAATCCAATTGCTGCCAATTTCATTGCCGTTCTCCTCTGGTGTTGCAGACTTCTCCTCTCGTGTTGCAGACAAAGAAAAGCGGAAAAGCGGCTAATCGGCCGGGTATTCCCACCCATATCATCACAATTTTTTCAGTTCAGGTGATCGTCGAATTTGCACTAGAACCCTGGTGTGAATGCTGCCGATCGCAACAAAGACCTCGTGCTGAAACACAGTCTCGACGATGAACGGCAAGGGGATCCCGTCAATCCAATTCAACGATCACGCACCTGCGTTGGGGCTTTGTTTGGCAGCCGGGTATAGTGGAAGCGGGTTGGGCCTGACGATTCAGAGCCGGTTCGTGCTGCTCCACCCGCTGCCAGGCGGGGTGCTTCGACGTATCGTCGTTAGCGCTAAACGGTGCGATCTTCAAATTCGGGGCTCTGGCTTATGAGTGCAATCGTTTGAGTGCTATCGTCCGGTTAGCTCTTGCGCGTCCGTACACCTTCGTCGTCATGGCGATCTTGATCGCGATTTTTGGCGTGCGCTCGGCGATTGGCACGCCGACCGATATTTTTCCGAATATCAACATCCCGGTCATCTCGGTCATATGGAGCTATACCGGCTTGCCGCCGGACGATATGGCGAACCGCATCGTCTCAATCTACGAACGGTCGCTATCGTCGACTGTCAATGACATCGAGCATATCGAGTCGCAGTCGCTTTCCGGCTACGGAATCGTTAAAATCTTCTTCCAGCCGACAGTGAACATCAGCGCCGCCGAGGCGCAGGTTACATCGATATCTCAAACCATCTTGAAGCAACTTCCTAACGGCATCACCCCGCCGTTCCTGCTGGTTTACGACGCTTCAAGCGTTCCGATCATCCAACTCGCGTTGTCGAGCGACACCCTCTCCCAGACGGCGCTCAACGATCTTGCCGTGAATTTCGTCAGACCCGCGCTCGCGACGATCCCGGGCGCCCAGTTGCCAAACGCCTACGGCGGCGCCGCCCGGCAGGTGCAGATCGATCTCGACCAGAACGCGCTGCGCGCCCACAGTCTCTCGGCGACCGACATCGGCAGCGCGCTCGCCCGGCAGAGCCTGATCACGCCGGTCGGCACCGAAAAGATCGGTTCCTACGAATACACGATCGACCTCAACGATTCTCCAAAAGCCATTGAAGATTTCGATAACCTGCCGATTAAAGTGGTCAACGGCGCGGTGGTCTTCATGCGCGACGTCGCCCATGTCCATAACGGTTCGCCACCGCAGACCAACGTCGTGCAGTCGGATGGCCGCAAGGGCGTGCTGATGTCGGTGCTGAAGATCGGCTCCGCTTCGACCCTCGACATCATCGCGGCCGTAAAAGCGCGCTTGCCGGCCATTCAGGCTACGCTTCCCGAGGGGGTCAATCTCACATATGTCGCCGATCAGTCGGGCTTCGTCAAATCCTCCGTCGCTGCCGTCGTGCGCGAAGGACTTATTGCGGCCGCGCTGACGGGCTTCATGATCCTGGTCTTTCTCGGCAGTTGGCGCTCGACCTTCATCATCACCGTTTCGATACCGCTGGCGGTGCTTAGCTCGCTGATCGTGCTTTCGGCGCTTGGCCAGACCATCAATGTGATGACGCTCGGCGGTTTGGCGCTCGCGGTCGGTATTCTGGTCGACGATGCGACGGTCACCATCGAAAACATCAATCGCCACATGGAGGAGCAGGGCGAAGATATCCTGACGGCCATCACCCACGGCGCGCAGGAAATCATGGCCCCGGCGACGATCGCGCTGCTTTGCATCTGCATCGCTTTCGTACCGCTGCTTTCGCTTGGCGGGGTCGCCGGTTATCTGTTCCGACCGTTGGCGATGGCGGTTGTGTTCGCGATGATCGCCTCTTACATTTTGACCTATACGCTGGTGCCGACGATGGCGCATTTTCTCCTGCGCAACCAGCACCATCATTCGTCTCCCTCGGAAGATGGCGGACCGTCGCCGAAAGGCTTTTTCGCCCGCTTCCAACATGGGTTCGAACATTATTTCGAACGATTGCGGCAAGGCTATCTGGGCTTGCTGGAATTGGCGCTGCAGCATCGTTTCTGGTTCGCCGGCGGCTTCCTCTGCGTAGCCTTGGCGTCGCTCGGCCTCGCTCCGTTCCTTGGGCAGGATTTCTTCCCCTCGATCGATGCCGGAACGATCAGAATTCACATGCGCGCACCAACCGGAACGAGAATCGAGGAAACGACGCGCCTGACCGATCAGGTCGAACAGAAAATCCGCGCGCTGATGCCGCCTGATCGGATAGCGAGCATCGTCGACAATATTGGTTTGCCGAACAGCGGCATCAATATTTCATATGGAAGTTCCGGCACGATCGGCGTCTTCGATGCCGACATATCGGTCAGCTTGAATGAAGGGAAGACCGCCACGGACGTCTATGTGAAGACTCTGCGCGAGAAGCTGCCGGCGGCTTTTCCTGGCACAACTTTCTCATTCCTTCCCGCTGACATCGTCACCCAGATCCTCAATTTTGGCTCGCCGGCGCCGCTCGATGTTCAGATCGCCGGCGCCGACCTCAACGCCAGCCGCGCCTTCGCGAACAAGCTGTTTGCGAAGATCCGCTACATCCCGGGCGTTGCGGATCCCCGCATCCAGGAGCAATTCCAGAACCCCTCGCTGAAAGTCGATTTCAATCGCGAACTCGCCGGCGTCGTCGGGTTGACGGAAAGCGATGCCGCTGCGGCCATTCAGGCGACGCTGTCGGGCAGCACGCAGACGGCGCCAACCTACTGGCTGAACCCGGCAAATGGCGTGTCCTATCCGGTTTCCGTCCAAACGCCGCAATATGGCATCGACACGCTGGGAGAACTCAAGAACCTGCCGTTGGCCGCCGCTCAGTCCACCCAATTGCTGGGAGGCCTCGCAACCTTCTCGCCCGAGCCACTCGATGCGGTCGTTTCACACTACGATATCAGGCCTGTCGTCAACATCTATGCGACGGCGCAAGGCCGGGATCTTGGCAGCGTCGCCGCCGATGTGCAGAAAATCGTCGACGATTCCCGCGCGGACCTGCCCAAAGGTTCGACCGTCACGATCCGGGGTCAGGCGGGCACCATGACGGATGCTTACAGGCAGTTGTTTATCGGTTTGGCCATGTCGATCCTCCTGATCTATCTGCTGATCGTCGTCAATTTCCAGTCCTGGATCGATCCTTTCGTTATCATCATGGCGCTTCCGGCGGCTCTGGCCGGCATCGTCTGGATGCTGTTCCTCACCTTTACGACCCTGTCCGTGCCCGCTCTCACCGGCGCGATCATGTGCATGGGCGTCGCCACGGCCAACAGCATTCTGGTCGTCAGCTTCGCACGCGAGCGGCTCTCTGAAGGCAAAGACGCGCTGACCGCCGCGCTGGAAGCGGGCGTCACGCGATTCAGGCCCGTGATCATGACGGCCTTGGCCATGATCATCGGCATGGCGCCGATGGCGATCGAACCCGGACAGAACTCGCCTCTCGGCCGCGCAGTCATCGGTGGCCTGCTTTTTGCTACTTTCGCGACGCTGGTGTTCGTGCCGGTTTTGTTCAGCATCGCCCATGGACGCCAACCACGTCCCGTCGAGGCCGCCGATCCGGCCGCCGGCGCGCCTTCCCACGCCTAACCTGGAGCACTCATGTCTTCCGAATCCTCCGCCCGTCGCCGCGCCAGGCCGCGCCGGATCTTGTTTTTGCTGGGCTTCGTTGCGGTTTGCGCGATCTCTCTGGCCGCGTTCGGTATCCTCGATCGCGCCAGGGGCAAGCAGGAGGTCAAAGCCTGGACCGACGAGCAAGCGATTCCGACCGTGCGTCTGGTTCAAGCTGAACCCGGTCCGCCGGAACAGTCGTTGCTGCTGCCGGGAAACGTCAGCGCCTTCAATAGCAGTTCGCTGTTCGCCCGCGCCAGCGGCTACGTGACCGCCTGGCATAGCGATATCGGCGCGCATTTGAAGAAGGGCGACGTGCTTGTGACGATCTCGGCGCCCGATCTCGACCAGCAACTTGAAGAGGCGAAGGCGCAGCTCGTCCAATTGCAGGCCGCCGTCGAGCAGGCGCAGGCGAACGCTGATCTCGGCCAGGTGACCAACGGGCGGACGGCGCGGCTCGTCGCTCAGGGGTGGTCGACCTTGGAACAGGGTGACACTGATCGCTTGACGGCGGCCTCGCGGAACGCGGCGTTGGCGGTCGCCAAAGCGAATGTGAGGGCCCAGCAGGCTGTGGTCAACAGGCTCCAGGAGCTGTCCGGCTTCGAACAGATCAAGGCGCCCTTCGACGGCGTCGTCACGGCACGCAACGTCAATATCGGCGATCTCCTCAACGCCGGCGGTACGTCGGGGAGGGCCCTCTACCAGGTCGCCGACATCCATCGCATGCGCATTTTTGTGAATGTCCCGCAAGCGTTCCTTGGCGACCTCAAGCCTGGCGTCAAGGCGACGCTGCATCTGCCCGGGCAGCAGGAGACTTTCGAGGCGGAGCTGACGTCGACCTCAAATGCGCTGGAGGAAACCTCCCGCACCGCCCTGATCGAGCTGCAGGCAGACAATCCCGACGGGAAGCTGTGGCCCGGCGCCTTCACGGAGGTACAGTTCCACATTCCCTCCGACCCCGGCACGTTGCGCATTCCGTCCACGGCGCTGATTTTCGGGACAAATGGAATGCGCGTGGCTGCAGTCGACGCCAACAACAAGGTCGTTCTAAAACCCGTGCGACTGGGCCGCGATCTCGGCAACCGCGTCGAGATTCAATCCGGTCTGTCCTTAACCGATCGGCTGATCGACAATCCGCAAGAATCGATAGAAGCGGGCGCTATTGTCCGTATCGCTGGCTCAGACGTGAAAAGACCAAAGCTCGCCGCCGCAGAATGAGCCGCCCGTCGCATCTACGACGCGCGGTAATGATCATTCGCGAGTGCCGATCAGGATCGGGCTTCCGGCTACGACCCCAAGTCTCCAGCGGGAGATGACGCAACCCCGGGTCACTGCCGCCACCGCTGCACAGGACAATTAATCGTCGCCGTATTGTGCGACCAGCGACGCGATCACGCCTCATTTTCGTTCAGGTCCGGCATTTTTCAGGTTTCACGAATAAAGGTCGCCTTCTCCGGGTCAGGTGGGTAGGGAGGATCGGACCATGCCTGAGGACCACGACTGGAAAGAACGTCGAGATCGGGTAGAGCGCTACCGAATTCTAGCACAAGAGACTACGGACCCAATTGCGGCTCGTTTGCTCCGCGATATCGTTCTGGACCTGGAAGCCGAGTTGGAGGGATCTTTGCAAGGTGCCGGCCTTGATGCTGCATGAGCGTCGATGGCCAAACCGACGCGACTGGACCCGGAAGGGACATTGCCCCTTTTTAGTTCGGTCTGCCCGCAATTGAAGTCGAGCCCACGATGGGCAGTTCATCGCCCAGCGTACCTCTAATGCGGGCAAGCTGCATCTGATCGCAGCGGGTCAAGTCTGCTGACCTTCCAAAGCACACGCCTGCCAGCTCAAATCGATTCCGAATGCATTGAGTGATGTCCTCGTACTGATTTTTGGAGTGAGCGATCGAGACAAGTCAGGTCACGGGGATGTTATGGAAGTTTGCTCGTCACGCGTTTCGTTTTCGATCTTTTGCCGTATTGTTGTGCAGCCTAGTTTACGTCAAGACTGAACGCGGGAGCAGCCCGGCATTCTGAGCAGCGCGGCTGGCTCCAGGTTGAATTCGACCTCGAGCCAGCGCAGCTTGTTGAACGAAGCGCTCGCCGGAAGTTCGTGCCGTCTTCCGATGACTTCTCAACACAAACTCTGACAGGAGAACGCAATGGCACGGCTGCCAGTGATTGCTGCAGCAGTTCTCGCGATTGCTGCATCTGCCCCAGTGATTTGCACGACAACAAGCCCAGCATCAGCTCAGGGATGGCGCGACAGAGATGGCGATACGGACCGCGATCTGCGCGATCTCCTCAGGGACAGGATACGGACGCGGCAGGATCTGCGGGATCTCATCGTCGACCTTATTCAAGACCGGCAGGACATGCGGGGGCGCCTCCGCGAGCGCATCGCCGAGCGGCGCGGTGGTGGAGAGGAGGGAGACTACCGCAACCGAGATGAAGACGAGGATGGTGGAGGCTGGCGCGGGCGCATGCGCGAGCGGATCGGCGAGCGCTTCGCCGAGCGGCACGGCGGCGGCGAGGAGGGAGGCTGCCGAAACCGGGATGAAGACGAGGACGGTGGAGGCTGGCACGAGCGCCTCCGCGAGCGGATCGGCGAGCGCATCGCCGAGCGGCGCCGTGGTGGCGAGGAGGGAGATTGCTATTTCCTCACCCGGAGCTTGCGGGCCCAGGATGGGGATTTGCTCGTCATCGTTCGCCGGCGCGTGTGTCGCGACTGAGCATGGTCCCGAAACGGCCTGCTCTGATTGATCGCGCTTGGCGTCGGTGTTCGAAAAACATCATGCTCCTGCAATGAGCCAGAGCGGGATGACGATCGGACGAAAGTCATCTCGCTTTTAGGTAATGCAACTCAACTTGCTCAAAAGTGGAGACCTCCGATGAACAGGGCCTTTGTCATCACGGCGGTACTTATGCTTAGCCCGTTCCCCGCCTTCAGCCAGAACGCCCCCGGCGGCGAGGGGCATGACTCTTCCTACTCCCGAAAGGATCGTGATCTGGAGGATATCCTCCGCGATATCGGCGACCGCGGTCGTGAGGGGTCGCGCCGCGGCGGCGCCTCCTTCTTCTTGCGCAACGGCGACGCGATGATAGCCGTACGCTGCGACCCGCAGGACTCCATGAAATCATGCGTCGATTCCACTCTCACCCTGTTGGACCGGGCCCGATCGATGCAGCCGTCAGGCGGCACGCCCGGGGGGCAGCAGCCTTCGTCCCGATGACGGTCTGGACAGTGTGGCTCGGTCTGCCGACGGCTCGGTCGCTGTAGGCTTGGATTCCCAAGCGGCATCGCGTTGTTCTGATCGGCGACGCCGCGTTGGCGGCCCCACCATGCGGGTCTAATCGGCTGCGGCATGTTCCTCCCATGCCTTAACTCTCGCCTCGCTCCGCAGTCGCCGGGCGAGGCATTTTCTCTCGTCGCTGCTGCAGACTGCTTGTTGGAAAATGGAAAAGTTCCGGCAATAGTCGCCCCGCTTTCGACAAACGAAAAATGCAAAAACAACTGTCTGTGAAGTCAGCTCCAATTCAACTTCTGATAACGTCACGGCCTTGGCGATAAAGGCCTGACTGCACAACAACCAAAAACTGAATAGAAGCAGGAGGCGTGAGCAAAACGGACTGTCGAACAGATCGTGCAATGAAGTCTGTCAGTCTTCCTGACACGATGAGCGCGTGCGGGAAGTTGAAGCGGTTGATGCGGGCGAATGGAAGCATGTTCCGGCTTGCACCGAACCAGACATCAGTAGCTTAAGAAGAGCGAGAAACGATCATGATCAAGTTGAAGATTAATGGCCAGGAACAAAGCTGGGATGGCGACCCGGATCTTCCGCTGCTTTGGTTTCTCCGTGATGAGGTGGGCCTGACCGGCACCAAATATGGCTGCGGCCAGGCGCTGTGCGGTGCGTGTACCGTCATGGTCGACAAGGAGGCTACGCGCTCCTGCATCACCTCGGTGTCCGACGTGGTCGGCCGCGAGGTCACCACCATCGAAGGCCTTCACCCGACCGGCGATCATCCGGTTCAGAAGGCTTGGCGACAACTCAACGTCCCGCAATGCGGCTATTGCCAGGTCGGCCAAATCATGCAGGCGGCCGCGTTGCTGATACAAAATCCAAAACCGTCCCACGATCAGATAGTTGAAGCGATGTCCGGCAACATCTGCCGCTGCGGCTGTTACCAGCGCATCGAAAACGCCGTGCATCTCGCATCGACGGGGGTGTGACCATGACAATCAATACGAACCCCAAAAAACTCCGTGGCTTTGAACAGTTCATCAAGGTCAAGGTCGAGAACGTTTCGCGTCGCAGCATCCTGAAGGGCCTCGGCATCGCCGGAGGCTTCGTGCTCGCCGCTCCCGTGATGTCACGCCCCGCCTTCGCCGCGTACGAGACCGGCGCGAGCAAGATGCCGCACGGCACCGTGGTCGACCCTCGTGTTTTCGTGTCGATCGCACCGGATGGCATAGTTACGATCGTCGCACACCGTGCGGAGATGGGAACAGGCGTCAGAACCAGCCTGCCGTTGATCGTAGCCGAAGAGATGGAAGCCGACTGGTCGCGCGTCCGCGTCCAGCAGGCTCCAGGCGACGAAGTCAGATACGGCAACCAGGATACCGACGGATCACGTAGCACACGGCACTATCTGATCCCGATGCGCCAGATCGGCGCCTCGGCTCGCTCGATGCTTGAAGCCGCCGCGGCGAAGCGCTGGGGCGTACCGGCCAGCGAAGTGAAGGCTGCCAATCACGAAGTGGTCCACAATGCGAGTGGACGCCGCATCGGATTCGGCGATTTGGCCGCCGATGCAGCGAAAGAGCCGGTGCCGAGTATCGAAGGCCTGAAGCTGAAGGACCCGAAGGATTTTCGCTATCTCGGCAAAGGCGAGATCAGCATCGTCGACCTGCGCGACATCACCACCGGCACGGCGCATTACGGCTCCGACACGCGCCTGCCCGGCATGAAGTACGCCGTCATCGCGCGGCCTCCGGTCACCGGCGGCAAGCTCGCGTCGTTCGACGCAGCAGAGGCCATGAAGGTTTCCGGCGTCGAAAAGGTCATGGAAGTGAAGGGATGGCCGTGGCCCTCCAAGTTCCAGCCGCTCGGCGGGGTCGCCGTGATTGCTCGCAACACCGGTGCTGCGATCAAGGGCCGCGATGCGCTGAAGGTTGTCTGGGATGACGGACCTAACGGCAAATACGACTCGGTCGCCTATCGGGCCGAACTCGAGGAAGCCGCGCGCAAGCCGGGGCTGATCGTGCGCAAGGAGGGCGACGTCGATGCCGCCTTGAAGGGCGCCGACAAGGTGATCGTGGGTGAATATTACCTGCCGCACCTTGCCCATGTCTCCATGGAGACGCCTGTCGCTGTCGCCGACGTCAAAGGCGACAAGGCCGAAATCTGGGCGCCTGTGCAAAGTGCGGGTGGAACCCGCGAAGACGTCGCGAAGACGCTCGGCATTCCCGAGGAGAATGTGACCGTCAACGTCACGCTGCTCGGCGGCGGATTCGGGCGAAAGTCGAAGTGCGATTTCGCGCTGGAAGCGGCCCTGCTTTCGAAGGAACTCGGTGCGCCGGTCAAGGTGCAATGGACGCGGGACGACGATATTCGCCACGATTTCCTGCACACGGTTTCCGTGGAACGCATCGAGGCCGGACTCGACAAGAACGGCAAGGTAATCGCGTGGCGTCATCGCAGCGTCGCACCGAGCATCGCGTCGACATTTGCGGCGGGTACGGTGCAGCAGGCACCTTTCGAACTCGGCATGGGACTTGTCGACATGCCGTTCGAGATCGCCAATATCCAGTGCGAGAACCCGGAAGCGGCAGCACACACCCGCATCGGCTGGTTCCGCTCAGTGTCGAATATCCCGCATGCCTTCGCCGTGCAGTCCATGGTTGGCGAGCTCGCGCACACCACCAACCGCGATCAGAAGGAAATGTTGTTGGAGCTCATCGGCTCTCCGCGAATCGTTGACCTGTCTTCCGTGAAGGATCTCTGGAACTACGGCGAGCCCTACTCCAGCTATCCGATCGACACAGCGCGGCTGCGGCGTGCCGTCGAGCTGGTCGCTGAGAAGGGCGAATGGGGAAGGTCGGTGTCCAAAGGCCATGGGCTCGGGATTGCCGTCCACCGCAGTTTTGTCAGCTATATCGCGACCATCGTCGAGGTGGCCGTGGACGACAAGGGCAAGTTCACGGTGCCTCGGGTCGACACCGCGATCGACTGCGGGACATATGTGAACCCCGAACGAATCCGGTCCCAGATCGAGGGCGCCGCGATCATGGGAATCAGCCTTGCCAAATATGGCGAGATCACCTTCAAGGACGGCAAGGTACAACAGGGCAACTATGACGACTTCCAGGTGATCCGAATTGACGAGGCTCCCCGTGTGACCAACGTCTACATCGTGCCTCCTGGCCCCGACACGCCGCCAAGCGGCGTCGGCGAGCCCGGCGTGCCGCCCTTCGCCCCGGCATTGGCAAACGCCATCTTTGCCGCGACCGGCAAGCGTATCCGGGTGCTGCCAATCGGCAAGCAACTGGAGACGTAGAGGCATTGCTCGCAGAGACCGTTTCATCGACCTGTCGGTGAAACGGTCGCTGAGATGCGGCCAGATCGGGGAACATGCTGGTCCGCAATAACCAGCATTTGCTCCAAGCCATTGCTCCTCGAATGACGAGCGCGGGCAGCGGGGGCAAAGTTTTCACCGGTTGTGGAGAACCTTCGTTCCGCCGTCCAACGCGAAGCCCTAATTCAGCGCCAGTTCCGGGCTAACTTCGTCACGAACGCGCCGAACGAAAAGCCAAATCATGCATTTAAAGTGTCCCAGTTCGACGCACGAAGGGGGGACACCAAATGCGCCGCGAAAGCAGGCCGACCAACGAAGACGCCGAGACGACAGCCTACACGTTCCATTTTCAACTGGCGAACAAGGGGGGAAGACAAGCTTGCAGCGTCAAGGTGCAGGCACCCAACCGTCACGACGCCACGAAATTCTTCTGGCAAAATTGGCCGATGATCGAGTCCATGGCTCGAGACGATTTAGTCAGCAGATCTGGCGACGACGGGACAATCAAACTGGCGGCGCCTTGACAATAGGGTCCCGCTTAGGGGCTTGGCTTTCCGCGACGAATTTCCGCTGCTGAAGAAACAGCCGACATGAACATTTCATAACATCTGATGTGCAACAATTGGACCATCAGATTCCCGGTCGATCGGGTCGAGGCTCCCTCTTGAACAGAGCCGACCCGGCGCCCGTCGGCAGCCGAGATGTTCGATTGAGAAGGCTCGCGACTTCCGAAATCGGCACGTTTGAGACATGCCGGCGGACCCGAATAACGTCTGCTTGTCGGGTAGACCGGAAGTGGTCGATCCGGAAGTCAGAACGACGCGATTGACCCATCTGCGACATAGGCTGGGTTGAAATCCCGCCGTGCAGCGCTCTCCCGCGCCCCGTGATGTGCTATCGTATGGGTGGGAGCATAGGCGCGGGAACCAATTCCCTCATCCCCTTGGTAAGAAGCCCAAGGAGAAAGCTCCATGTTCGACCTGAGAAGGCGGGAGTTCATCGGGCTGCTCGCCAGCGCGGCGGCGGTGCGGCCGCTCGCGGCCCACGCGCAGCAGCCGCAGATGCCGACCGTCGGCGCATTGGTCATTGGCAATATCAACCCGGAACAGTTTTGGCGGGAGTTTCGGCAGGGGCTGAGCGATCTGGGGTATGTCGAGGGGCAAAACATTCGATTTGAGTTTCGATCGGCTGAAGGACACCTCGACCGGCTTCCCGAATTGGCCGCCGAGCTGGTCCGTCTCAAAGTCGATATAATCGTCACGTGGTTCACACCCGCCGCTCTGGCGGCAAAGCAAGCGACGCTCGAAATCCCGATCGTCATGGCCGAGACCGGAGATCCCGTTGGTACCGGGCTGGTCGCGAGCCTTCCTCGACCGGGCGGAAATGTCACCGGGATAGCTTCCGCGACCGCCGAACTAGCCGGCAAAAGTGTGCAACTGATCCGCGATATGCTGCCACGGGCGCGCCGCGTGACCGCTCTGGCCAATGCAACCGATCCCTTCTCCAAACCTTTCCTCGAACAGATAAGGCTCGGCGGCGAAGCCACCGGAACTACAATCAACCCTGTCAGGATCAGCAGCAGCGAGGAGCTCGAGACCGCCTTCGCATCGATGGAGAAAGACCGGCCCGATGCCGTCATCGTTCAACCCAGCCTGCCGAGCAGACACGCTGCCGAGTTGGCGCTGAAGCATCGTGTACCCGCGGTTTCGGTGCCGCGGTGGTTCGCCGAGGATGAAGGCGGGTTGATGTCCTACTCCGCGAGATATGTCGACCTTTTTCGCAAGGCTGCCGTGTACGTCGACAAAATTCTGAAAGGCGCCCAACCGGCCGACCTGCCGGTCGAACGGCCAACCCATTTCGAATTGACCATCAATATGAAGACCGCCAAGGCGCTCGGAATTGACGTGCCGCCGACGCTGCTCGCCCGCGCCGACGTGGTGATCGAATAGAGATGCTGTTTTCGGCGCCGCATAGTCCGGATGTGGCACGTTTGAGACATGCCGACTGATGCTGCCGATGTCTGTTCTGAGGCCAAGACCGCAAGTGGTCGGCGCATCGGCAAACTGACGCGATCGACCCGAACCGGTCATTGCGTTGGCACTAAAACTCGAAGGGTCTCGGGACCCTCACTCCTTTCGTAGGCACTTGAAGTGGTGTAATCTGAAAAGAGCTGCTCTTGGAAACGGGCCGGGCCGAAGTTCCCGTTTGAACGAACGGGCAGCGATCATGCCGTCGGCAGGCACCGCACTTTCAAATCAACCGACGTTCTTTTTGTTGCCGGTTCCGTGCTCGTTCGCGCGCCAGTCCGCGAATTCGAGTCCGTCGCAGATATCGATGTGGCTCTCTGGTTCTCTCTTAGCTCAGAGGAGGAAGACATGGGTACATTGAAAACAGGCGTCGCCGCCACAGTATCGCTATTCGCAATCTGGGCTCCGGCCAACGCTGAGCATCAGCAGGTGTCGGACGCCGAGTACACCGTCCAAGCCTTGTCGGCCGCGCCTGAAGCTGTCGCAAAGGGAGCAGCAATCGTTCGGGTGGAACACGATGGAACCCTGCGTACCCTTCGCGAAGGAAATAACGGATTCACATGTATGATCATGGCCACAGATAAGATGTGCAACGATCAAAACAGCATGGAGTTCATCGATGCCGTGATGCACCACACGCCGCCGCCAAACAAGGTGGGCATCTCGTTCATGCTGGCGGGTGATGACGGTGCCAGCAATACCGACCCCTATGCTACCGGTAAGACTGCCGACAATCACTGGGTTGTCACTGGGCCTCACATCATGGTCTTCGGTCCTCCCAGCAGGGAGTTGGGGTATTCAGAGGCCGCGGATCCCGATCCAACCAGGCCATACATGATGTGGGCGAATACGCCGTACGAGCACGCGATGGTCCCGATCGGTCCGCCCGGGGCAACGATAGCGGGATCCAAAACGGGAATGACCACGGGGACTGGCAAGTAGCAGCACGCGAAGCAGTTCGCGGTGACTGCTTGGGCCTTGACCGTCGCGCCGAGCGGAGGCCTGCGCGCCCGGACCGCCAGACGCATTGCGGTCATTCACTGGACGCCGTGTTTCGCTTGACGGCTGATCGGTCGAACCCACTCGTTGCGGGGTCGACGCGAATCGTGGACCGATTGGAGCCCGCACGATCATGAAGATCTTGCTGCCGTTCATGCTTTCCATGATTGCCGTCGCGAAGGAAGCGACCGCGCAGGACGCAGAATGCGGCCGCGAACGCGCCGCCATGGTCGAAACCATCCGGGCCTACGTCCGGTCCGACGCCAGTGTTTTGGGACAGCAGGGCCTGTCGGAGAGGGTCCTTGAGGCCATGGGGCAAACGAAACGCCATCTTTTCATCCCCGAGCGATCTTGCTCCATCGCATACGCGGACAGGCCGATTCCGATCGGCCTCGGCCAGACCATATCGCAGCCGTTCATCGTGGCCGTGATGACGCAGTTGGCCGAGGTCGCGCCCGATGGTGTTGTGCTCGAAGTCGGTACGGGTTCGGGCTATCAGGCCGCCATCCTTGCGCACCTAGCGCGAAAGGTCTGCACCATCGAGATTATCCCGGCATTGGCCGCGGCCGCCGCGAAAACACTCAGAGAGCTCGGGTATGACAACGTGAGCGTCAGGCTTGGCGACGGCTATGGTGGCTGGCCCGAATGCGGTCCTTTTGACGCCATCGTCGTAACCGCCGCGCCCGGGCAGCCACCGCCGCCGCTGATTGAACAGCTTAAAGTGGGTGGCCGGCTCGTCATGCCGGTGGGGCCCGCTTACAGCACTCAGCAGCTCACGGTCGTCGAAAAAATCGCCACTGACAAGACGACAACGCGCGCCGTCGCACTCGTGCGCTTTGTGCCCTTTACGCGTTCACACAATTAAAAGCCGGTGACGGTCCCGTTCTTGAGGAGCAGGAATTGGGGGTTCGCCAGGGCGGCGGGATAAAGCGGACATTGTCCGGGATCGCGCCGAGGTCCGAAAATGTCCGGAACCAGACATCAGACCCTCTTTTTTCGCCACGATGGAATGGAACGGCAATGGAAGGTGTCTTAGTGTCTGTCCGGAGAGTTCTTGAATCATATGAATCATCTGTGATTCAAGAGTGGTGGCCTGATTCGAGGAGGGGTCACCGATGTGGACGAGCAAGAATCGCGCCCGATACGACCGCAGCATGTTGCGCTATCCGAGCGATCTGACCGACGACGAATGGAGACTGGTCGAACCGCTGATCCCGCCGGGCAAGACTGGCGGTGGCAAGCGCACGGTGATCATGCGGGAGGTGGTGAACGGCCTCATGTACATTCTCTCGACCGGCTGTCAGTGGCGCGCGATCCCGAAGGACCTGCCGCCGAAAAGCTCGGTCCACGACTACTTCGACCTGTGGACCTATGACGGCACATTGGAACGAATCCACGATGCGCTCTATCAGCAGTGTCGAGAACAAGCCCAGCGGAAAGCCAGTCCGACTGCCGCCATCATCGATAGCCAGAGCGTGAAAAGCGCGGAAAAAGGGGGGCGTTCATTGATCCGCACGGCTACGATGCGGGCAAGAAGATCAAGGGCAAGAAGCGGCACATTCTTGTCGACACAGTAGGTCTCCTGCTCCACGCCGTCGTTCATCCGGCCGACATCCAGGATCGCGATGGCGGCGCTCTCGTCATGACGACATTGTTCGGGATGTTTCCGTTTTTGAAGAAGCTGTTCGTCGATAGCGGATATAAAGGACCGAAATTTGCCAATGCGCTTGCGAAACTTCGACCGCATATCGAGATCGAAATCGTCAAACGTTCCGATCAGGTCAGCAGCTTCGTGGTGTTGCCCAAACGCTGGATCGTCGAGCGCACCATTGCGTGGCTCAACCGCTGCCGCCGCCTGGCCAAGGATTGGGAGTGCCTCAACCGAAAGGCGTTGGCGTTCTTGCGACTCGCCTCAATCCGCTTCATGCTCAGAAAACTCTGCAATCCGGCCTGAAGTCTCCGGACAGACACTTAGAGTACCGTGGCGCAGGATCAATGTTGCGCTGCGATAACAGCGAAAGAAGGGAGGATAACAATGTTGAATGCTAAATTCCTATTCGGCCTCGCTTTGTTTATTCCACTTTTTGGCCTCGCGATGCCAGCGGACGCACAGAAGAGAGACGTTAATGCGATACGTGCTGAATGTTTCAGGCAGGCGAACGCCGCTGCCGCGAGTGCCGGGGTTGGCGCGGCTGCCGGGAACACTGCTGATCGAAACGCTATGGGTTATTCTGCCTACCGCGCTTGCGCGCAGAAGAACGGCATTCGACCCTAAGGAAGCGACGCTCTCTTAATGAAGATCAGCTACCGGAACATACACCACGGAGACCGCCTTCGGGCGGTCTTTTGTTTTCGGGACTGATCGCCCCATTGGACGCGGGGCAGGGTGCGGTGGACGCGACGGCGCGCTTGACGGGCGATGCCAACGCGGACGGCGAAGTCTGGCCGTGCGGCACGTGTCCGCTAAATTTGGCGAGGGCGCCAACGAGACCAGGGTGCTCGGACGTTCTACGTGCTCGCCTATGGCATAAATAGTGACCCAAAGGCCGATGCAACGCCGAGACAGGACGGCAATACACGAGAAGTTATTTTGAACTTCACACCGTCAGCCCGGCGAGATTCATCACCAGTCTGAAAAGGCCCGCGACAACGGCCAGTGCCAGGACACTCGCCGCCCAAATCAGAACAAGCCAGCCGACCCTCCGAAGCCATGTCTGAGCGTCGGCGGATGGGTGCGCCGTCATCAGTGATACCCCTCTCCGACTCTCACCTTTCCGCGGAATACGTAATAGGACATTGCGGTGTAGGCGAGGATGAAGGGGATGACAAAAAGCGCACCGACCAGCGTGAAGCCCATGCTTTCCGGCGGACCGGCCGCGTCCCTGATCGATACGGCCGGTGGAATGATGTTCGGCCACAGGCTGATCGCCAAACCAGTATAGCCCAGGAACAGCAGCAGGAGCGCGAGCAGGAACGGTGACGCGTGCGTCTCGTTCCGAAGCACGCGCATCATGACCCAGGTCGTCGCGACGACAAGCACGGGCACCGGCGAGAAGATGATGATGTTGGGAAATGAAAACCACCGTGTCGCGATGCTCGGATGCGTCAGCGGGGTCCACACGCTCACGATGACGATCGCCGCGACAAGGACGAGCGTCATCGCAGGCGCCAGCGCCTTGAGTCGGTGCTGCAGTTCGCCTTCGGTCTTCATGATGAGCCAGGTGCAGCCGAGCAGGGCATAGGCCACGATGAGGCCGACGCCTGTGAAGAGACTGAATGGACTCAGCCAGTCCAAACTGCCGCCTTCGTAGGAGGCCCCGGTCACCTTGAAGCCGTTGATGAAGGCGCCGAGCACCACGCCTTGCGAGAACGTCGCGATGTAGGAGCCCCAGGCGAAGGCCTTGTCCCAGAACGGCCTGTGCGCCTCGTCCGCCTTGAAGCGGAATTCGAAAGCGACGCCGCGCCAGATCAGGCCCGCCAGCATGAAGAAGATTGGGATGTAGAGCGCGCTCAGCAGCACGGAATAAGCGAGCGGGAAGACTCCCATCAGCGTGGCTCCTCCCAGAACCAGCCAGGTCTCGTTGCCATCCCAGACCGGCGCAACCGTGTTCACCAGGGTGTCGCGATCACCCCGGTCGCGGATGAACGGGAACAGGATGCCGATTCCGAGGTCGAAACCATCCATCACCACATACATCATCAGCGTGAAGCCGATGATCACGGCCCAGATGACGGGAAGATCGATGCCCATCGCCGCTATCTCCTCTTGCTGCCCGGCCACTCGATCGCCGGATCGATGGGATCGGGGACCGCGGATAGAGGACGTGTCGGACGTCCGGTTTGCGGGCTCGGCTCCGGCGAATGCTCGTCGTAGGGCTGCGGGCCTTTCGCTGCCAGCTTGAGCATGTAGCTGATCCCGGTTCCGAAGACGGCCACATACATGACGATGAACACGATCAGCGTTATCGAAAGTTCGAGCGCGGAGTGGTTCGATACCGCGTCCTTCGTCCGCATCACGCCATAGACCACCCAGGGCTGGCGCCCGATCTCCGTGGTCAGCCATCCGACCACGATCGCGATCAGGCCGGCGGGGCCCATCAGTACCGCGAAACGCAGAAAGATCTTCGACTGATACAACTGATTGGACCAGCGTGCCCAGGCGCCCCAAAGTCCGAGCAGCAGCATAAGGAAGCCCAGCCCAACCATGATCCGGAAGGTCCAGAAAACGATCGTCGAGTTCGGACGGTCCTGGGGCGCGAAGTCCTTCAGGCCACGGATCTGGCTGTTCCAGCTATGGGTGAGAACCAGGCTGCCCAAATGAGGAATCTGCACCGCATAACGCGTCGTCTCGGCGTTCATATCGGGCACGCCGAAGAGGATGAGCGGCACGCTCTCACCGGGTTGGTTCTCCCAATGTCCTTCGAGCGCGGCGATTTTTGCAGGCTGATATTTAAGGTCCATGAGGCCGTGTTGGTCACCGATGACGATCTGAATAGGCGCAACGATAAGCAGCATCCACATGGCCATAGAGAACATCGTGCGCACGGCCGGCGTGTCGTGTCGTTTGAGCAGGTGCCACGCCCCGGTTGCCCCGACGAACAGCGCCACGGCGAGATAGGCCGCTACCGTCATGTGCGCGAGGCGGTACGGGAAGGAGGGATTGAAGATCACCTTCAGCCAATCGACGGGTACGACACGGCCACCGACTATTTCGAAGCCTTGCGGTGTCTGCATCCAGCTATTGGAGGCGAGAATCCAAAACGCCGAAATCAGCGTTCCGATCGCTACCATGATGGTGGCGAAGAAATGCAGGCCTGGCCCAACCCTGTTCCATCCGAACAGCGCCACGCCCAGAAATCCGGCTTCAAGGAAGAAGGCGGTCAGCACCTCGTAGCTGAGCAACGGCCCTGTGATGGTTCCTGCGAAGGCCGAATACTGGCTCCAGTTGGTGCCGAACTGGTAGGCCATGACGATGCCTGAAACGACGCCCATGGCGAAGTTGACGGCGAAGATGTGCGACCAGAAATGATAGAGGTCGCGATAGGTGGTGTCTTTCTTCCACAACCACAGGCCTTCCAGTACCACGAGATAGCTCGCAAGGCCGATGGTGGTCGCCGGGAAGATGATGTGCGATGACATCGTGAATGCGAATTGGATCCGGGCGAGGTCGAGTGCGGTCAGGCCGAACATGAATCCTCCCTTTCAGTCCCTCCGGCAGCTGCATCTGGGGCCCGTATTGCTTCGAAGACGAGCGGCGCTGCTCGGACGGAGGCCGCGCTGACGATCGGTTTGCTGCCTGCGGCGGTGACGCTGGTTTGTCTCCGGACTCCGATGCGCGCGTGAGCAATTTCGGGCTGCCAATCAGTATTGCCTCGCCTTCGATATTTTCCCTCTAAATTCGCGTTTAATTTTCTGACAGATGCATCGGCTCGTGAACGACGTTGATTCAAAGTCGGCGCGGCGCCTTACGCGATGTCCGGCCTGAGTCCGGATTGCGCACCAAAGCGGACGTCGCCCGACCATTCCGAGTTCATGGGTTCACGCCCCCAGTAGCGCCCTTGAATTTGATGCTCTCGTTCCTTGGCACATCCTGCCGGTCGCTGTTCAGCGCGCCCAGCGCGGAAATGGCACCGTCGTGCCCCCTCTTGGCGGCTTTCTCGAGCAGCGCCCTGGCCGTGAAAGGATCACACCGGCCGCCGCTACCGTTGACCATCATCTGCGCGAGTGCCACCTCCGCTTCCGCCATTCCCGCTCCGGCCGCCCGTGCGATCCAGGTCCGACCTTCCTTGGCGTCCGTCTGCACGCCGCGCCCCTCCACCAGCATCCGTCCATAGTAATATTGCGCGTTCACGACACCATCCGCGGCTCGGCGCATCCATTGGGCTGCCAGGCGCTCGTCACGTTCCATCCCGACTCCTTCTGCCAGGCAGACGCCAAAGTTGAAAGCCGCGACAAGGTCGCCGGACGCGGCTGCGTGCTCCAGCCACTGGCGCGCCTTCATGAGGTCTTCGGGATGACCGACACCCCTGAGGGAGAGATTGGCAAGGTCCACCCGGGCTTGCGGGTCGCCGGCTTCGGCGGAAATGCGGAGCCAGTGCGCCGCTTCATCCGGATCGCGCGCGACTCCAGCCCCGGTCAGATAGAGCAGGCCGAGCGCCCGGGCCGCTGTCCGGTGACCAGCCTCCGCGGCGCGGCGATACCAAATCGCCGCCTCCGCATGATTTGGGGGGAGTGCCTCACCGCGCCTGGCGTAGAGATCGCCGACCCGCGCCGCCGCTTCAGGATCCCCGGCCATCGCAGCTCGGCGCAACCATGACTCGCCCTCGGTCGGGTTTCGCTCGACTCCCAGCCCCTCGATCAGCGCCAGCCCCCAGCGCGCCTGACCCGCGCGATTACCCTTCGCGGCCGCCTGCCGATAGAGGTCCGCCGCGATCACCTCGCTGCGTTCGACGCCGATGCCGCGTCGGTTCAGGTCACCGAGCAAGTATAACGCGGTCGCCAGCCCTGCCTCCGCCGCGCGACGAAAACATTCCGCGATCTTGCGTTGGCCTGCCTCGTCGTTGACCTGCCGCGCCAGCAACAGGCCGTAACCCAGAGCACCTTGCGCACAATTCTGCTCAGCTGACCGTTCGTACCATTGATGCGCTGCCTCGATGTCGCGCATCGCTTCAGGACCGGAAGCGAGGATAAAGGCAAGAATAGCTTGCCCATCCCCGGAGCCGGCTTCAGCCGCGAGGCGCGCCCATTTCTCCGCCGCAACGAAATCCGGTTCGTGGGCCTCATCGCGCAAGAACAGGCTTTCCACACCGGCTGAAATCTCCCCGCGATCCCCCGACGTGCCGAAGCCCTGCAGATAAAGCACGGCAAGCTGCCACTGGGCTTCGATATGGCCTCGGGTCGCGGCCCGCCTCAGCCAGTGCAGGCCATCGAGGCGGCTGACAGGAACGCCCGAACCTTCGAGATAGCATCGCCCGACCCGGTATTCGCCCTCCGCGATGCCGGCACGCGCGGCGCGGGCGAAAAGCGGAAAGGCCTGTACGCTCTGGCTCCCGTCGGCCAGCCGTAGCGCGTGCCGCAGCGCTGCCGCCGGCGACAGCGCGTCGACCAGCCGACCGAGGAGACCCCTTCGATATTCGTGCCTGCCGCCCGTCCTGCGTTTGCTGGCGCGGCTCATGGCTCCCGCATCGCCTCCGACGCGACCGGCAGGATCCGGCCGAGCAGGTAGGTGAGGACCGTGCGCTTGCCGATCATGATGTCGGCGGTGACGGGCATGCCGGGTGCGATGCGGAACCCGGCCGGCACGGCGTGCAATCGCACGTCGTCGATGGTGATGCGGGAACGATAGAAGGGCTCGGTGCTGTCGGATTTAGCAGGCACAGAGCCCGAACGCGTTTTCAGTTCGTCCTGTCCGGTAAAGCTGTCGGCGCTGACGGTTCGGACCGTTCCGTGCGCCAGGCCGTATTGTGAGAATGGGAACGTGTCGAACTTGACTGCTGCGGGAGCGCCGACCTGCACGAAGCCGCCGTCGCGTCCGACGATATTCGCTTCCACCTCGAGCGGAGCGTTGATTGGGACCAAGGTGATGAACTGGTCTCCAGATTGCAGCACGGAGCCGACCGAAACCTTGGCCACGGTTAAAACGGTTGCGTCGCGGTTGGCGCGCAGCTCTACCAATTGGTGGCGCAATCGCGCTTTGTTGAGTTTTTCGCGCGCATCGGCCAGCTTCTGCATCTGCTCCGAGAGCTTCTGCGACACATCGGCGAGCCAGTTCTGCTCATAGGCGTCACGTTCCGCCTTCAACGCATCGAGGTCGCGGCGTGCGCTCTCCACGGTTGCCGTGGCATTTGCGAGACCACGCGCCGTTTCCAACAGATTGTCGGTCGCGGTCAGCGACAAGAGCATGCTGCCGACCTGATGCCGTTCCAATTCCTTGCGGACCGAGACGATCTGCTCGGCTACCGCCTTGCGCGCCTGATAGGCGTCCGCGTCGGCTTCACCGCGTGCCACAGCCGCCTGCAGGCCGTTGATGCGCTGCTGATAGGTCTCGCGCTTGAAATCGCGCTCCGATTGACGCTGGACGAATATGGATGACTGCAGCGACAGATTTGGATCAGGGCCTGTGGGGGTGAATGGTTGTCCCGTGGCTTCCGCCTGCATCCGCGAGACTTCCGCCTGCAACGTTGAAACCAGCGCTTCTGACGCGCCGACATCCGCCGCCGCGAAGGTCGGATCGAGCCGCGCGAGCACGTCGCCGGTACGCACGCTTTGCGCCTCGGTCACGTCGATCGAACGGACAACCGAGGTTTCGAGCGGTTGCACGACCAGCAAGGGCACCCTGGAGACCACCTTTCCCTGAGCAGTCACAACCCGGTCGATCGGGATCAGCCCCATCGCCATGACGCAAGCGACGAACATGCTGGAGATGATCCAGATCGTGCCGCGCGCCGTGCGGGGAACTGGGGCGGCGGCGAGAGATTGAGATGGCGACTGGAATTCCAGGATCGCCGGAAGCGTCGGATCGTTCGCGCGGTTTGCGCGGCTAACTGGCCTTTGCATGACGCGGCCCTTGATTCCCGAGATGGCGATTCTGTTGGGTCCAGAGTTGCCGGTAGATGCCGCAGCGTTCGAGAAGCAAACGGTGCGGCGCGATGTCGACGGCCTTGCCGTTTTCCAGGACGAGGATCTGGTCACAGTCGATCAAGGACGACAGGCGGTGCGAAACAACGATCATCGTCCTGCCGTGCGCGATGCGAAGCAAATTGGCGTTCAGCACCGCCTCGCTCTCCGGATCGAGCGCGCTCATTGCCTCGTCGAGGATCAGGATGCGCGGATCGGTGATCAGGGCGCGTGCGATCGCCAACCGCTGCCGCTGTCCACCCGAGAGGTTCGGCGAACCTTCTTCGATCAGCGTCTCGTAGCCATTCGGCATGCGCTCGATGAATTCCTCGGCGCCGGCGAGGCGCGCCGCGCGCACGGCATCGTTCAGCGTGAGCCCGGGACGACCCGCGATGATGTTTTCGCAAATCGAGCCGCGGAACAGGAAATTCTCCTGCAGCACCACGCCGAAACTCTGGCGCAGATGCCGTAGATTGATCTCGCGCACGTCGTTGCCATCGATCTTCAGGAAGCCGCTATAGTCCCGGTTGATCCCTTGCAAGAGCCGCGTCAACGTCGACTTTCCGGACCCGCTGCGCCCAACTATGCCCAGCATCGTGCCTGCGGGCACCGCAAAGGTGACGCGTTCGAGCGCGGGAATTTTCGTGCTGCCGTAGGTGAAGCTGACGTCGTCGAAGGCGATCGCGCCGGAGAGTTGCGGACGCAGTCCGCGGGAAAGAGTACCGTATTCCAGCGGACGGTTCAGCACCGACGCGGCCTCGCTGATCGCGGCGCCGACCTCCTCGTAATTCTCGATCAGGCGCGCCAGCCCCGCGAGCGGCTGCGCGACGCGCATGCTGAGCATCATAAAGGCGAACAGCGCCCCGACGGCGTAGCCGGATTTGTCGGTCATCGCGAGATAGGCGCCGACCAGCACAATACCGATCGACATGAATCGCTCGATCGGATTGACGATCGTTTGCGGCCAGTTTGCCAGTTTCCCGAAGGCCAGCCGCGCCTTTCCGGCCTCGGCAACGCGCGTATCCCACAGCATCCGGCGCTGCGGCTCGAGCGCGAGGGATTTCACGGTCTTGATCCCGAAGATAGTCTCGCCCAGTGCCGCGGCCTTTTCGGCCTCGGCAACAATGACTTTGCTGAACACCCGCTGCAACGGACGCAGATAGGCCAACACGACCAGCACGATGAGGGCGGAACAGGCCAGCACCACAAAGGCGAGAGAGGAATTGAGATAGAACAGGAACGGGAGCAGCACGGCCAGCGTCATCATGTCGAGGAACGTGGCCAGCAGCTTTCCCGTCAGGAATTCACGGACTTTGTAGACCTGCGCGATCTTGTGCATCGTCTCCCCGGCCGGGTGGCGCTCGAAATAGTCGAGCGGCAGCCGCAGCAGTCGGTTGAAGACATGCAAGTTCAGCTTCGCATCCAGCCGTGCGCCGACTACCATCACGATCAGCCGGCGGGCGTAGCCAAGGACCGCCTCATAAACAGTCGCGATCGCGAGGATGGTGCCGAGGAGCAGCAGGGTCGAGTAACTATGGTGCGTCAGCACCTTGTCCACCACCGTCATCACTAACAACGGTGGGAAGATCGTCAGGAAGCTCAGCGTTAGCGAAGCAAGCCCGATGTCCCGGAGCGACGGCTTCTCCTGCAACACGAGGCCAGACAGCCAGCTCAGGGTGAACGGCGCGTCCGTCTCCGTTTGCCCGCGCTGGGCACGCAGCAGCACCGCCTCGCCTGACCAGACCCGCTCCAGGCGCAGTTCGTCCACCGCGAGGGTTATCTCGCTGGCCAGCGCGCGGGGATCCCGAAGGAAAACCACATGGCGGTTGGCGTCCGCGCCCACCATCAGGGTCGCGTTCCCATCCTTGAGCAGCAGCACCACCGGCCCGGTGTCGACGAAGTGCATAAGCTGGCGCCAACGCAATCGCATCGCCCGCGCCCACATGCCGGCGCTCTGTGCCCATTCGGAGAGCGAGGCCGCTGAAGGGATGTCTTGCGCACCCGTGGAGACGAGCTCGCCTGGATCCAACTCGATGCCGTGGAACCTGGCCGCGACCATCACCGCCTGCACGCGCGGATGGATCACGTCACCGTTGGTTTGGCGCCCACTGCCGGCATCAGTCGGGAACGTAGGCTGATAGCGCTGCGTCAGCGAACCGAGACGCTGTCCGATCGACATGTCCACGACGGCGTCTCCTCAAAGGAGCATCCGAAAAAAGCATACCTGCCGTTCTGGGCTACGAAATGCGGCGCCGTCATTACCTGTGACGTGTAGCGGGGCGGAGGGCGGCGCGCGTCATCCGCCCTTCCGAAGCCGCAGGTCCGTCGTTTCGCGGTCGAGCCACCCAAAAAGCAGCGGTTCGAAAGTTCTGGAACCTCACCCGTGCATGGAATGCGACCCTGTCATAGGGCCTGTCATCGATCCTGCCACAGGATTTGTCATAGAATCCGACATAGATCCCGTCATAGACCCTGTCATCGAATTCGACCCTGTCATCGACATGGCCGAATTATTGGATTCTGGAATCGCCGCCAAGCTGCCAAAGAGACCGTGCGCCTCGTTCTTCACTCCTGCGGTGAAGTAGATCTTGTTCGGATCGGTGCCGGCATTGCCACTGCCGGGAACAAGCGACCAGAGATCAAAGATGGTGATCGGGGCACCGTTGGCGTCTTCCAACTTGCCCAGGAAATGATCGTTCTTCGGATTGAAGACATTGATGGTGCCGTCGCCGAAATTTCCGACCAGAAGATCGTTGGCGAACTCGCCAAATCCCGGGGGTGCAATCGCAAGCCCCCAGGGAGAATCGAGCACCCCGCCGGACGCCACCCTGTCCAGCATATGGCCTTGCAGGTCGAACTCATCCACGAAGCCGTGGCCGACACCGGGGACGTCATCGTGTTTGGTGGGATCTTGCAGCGCGAACGTGACGAACAGGTGGTTGTCAAGAACCTGCACGTTGAAGGGCGCGTAGCCGGCCGGCACGTTCGGATCGGTAAAGCTATTCACCTGATTGAAGTTCTGGTCGAACACATCGACCGTTCCATTCCGGAAGTTTGCTGCGTATAGGAAAGTGCCATCGTCGGTCTGCGCAATCGTGAGACCCTTGTAGACGGCTCCGGTACCGCCCTGCGAGTTATCGACGGCCAGGACGGAGCTGGCGGGGTTCACGGTCGGATTCCAGCCGGAAATGGTGCCGTCCTCGGTTGCGAAAATGAAGACCGAGGATCCCGTAACGCCACCGCTGGTGACGTTGAACCCGCTTCCGGCAATATTGAACACGTCTCCGGTAGGGCTGGCCGGCGAGGTCTGCCCAGGGGGCGTCGCGATCGTGATTGCGGGAAACCCACCGACCTTCACCAGGGTTCCGTCACCGTTATAGACCGTCGTCACGCCCGCGCCGTTGTCCGACACCCAGAAAGGACTGGTCGCGCTGTGAGTTAAGCCCCAGGGATTGATGAGATTTGGATCGATTGTCACTGCAGGAACAACGAAGCCATCCGAGACCAGATTGGTTTGCGCAAACGATGTCTCTTCCTCGACCTTATGGTCAATGCGGCGGTGATCGTCGTCTTGAATTGATGACAAGTTTGAATCCATCGCAACCTCCTGCGATTTGTGGATGTTTCAATCCCGCTCGGCGCCATTGGAATCGCGCCTGCCCGCGGCGTGGCATCGTCTCCTCGTATTCAAACGTGACCCTCGTTTTCGAAGAGAATGCAACATCGGCTTTTGGTATCGGGCGCGTGCAATCGGCACTAACGTCTCTATTTGATGAAGACTGTGCAGCGACCACTTTATGAGAGATCGTTTAATCTTCTATGCCCGCAAAACATTGAAGGAGGCATGTTGCCAGAAATCAAGTGAGAGGTACTGCCATATCGGCACGAAGCCGCGACCCTGATCAATCCCTGTGCTGGCGCTCTCGGCGCGACCTTCTGCTGGATCTCAATCGCTACCGCTCTACCGGAGCGCAGATCCTAGGCGGGTTGGGGGCGAAGCCGTAACCCGCCACTTCTATCCAAGAGCGCGTCATGCGAAACGATCGCGGCGATGATGAACGGAAGCCGGTGATTTGCCCGACGTGCCAGATTTTTCTCTTCCGTCGAACCGGCGGACGACCCCGCGCAAAAAAAACACGCGCCCGACGGGCTAGATTTGGTGTGGTCGGGGGCTGTCCAGCCCCATGTGCAAAAATATTCTGATTTTCAGAAGACCCAAATCAACCTATATCCATCGCCATCCTGTTCCACTCAGAGGGGCGTTTCGCGAACGTCACGGACGCGGGGCGGGGGGCGGTGGACGCGACGGCGCGCTTGACGGGCGATGCCAACGCGGACGGCGAAGACGTGTGGTCCTGACACCCCGACGCTGGTGTCAAGTCGGTAGAGGCAACTCCGCCGGCGACGGTGGCAAGAAAGCCGATCACCGGGGAGAGCGCGGTATAAGCCGTAAACCATTGCGCGGGGAATGCCGGATGATTCCGGTGACTCGCTGTGAATACTCGTGTGCATACTTGTTACCAATAGCGCACACGAGGCTGCGGGTGCATCGGGCGCCCGGCATTCCCTGCGCCCTCTGATTGGAGAGGGCGGAACGAGCAGGCCAACCCTCGCGCAAAACATGCGGCGAGAATGCGAGGCTGTGTCTGCAAACACCAACCGTCGTCCCCGCGAAAGCGGGACCCAGTATTCCAGAGACGCCAGTGATTGAATCGATAAGCCGCGGCGTACTGGATCCGCTTTCGCGGGGACGACAAGTTTTTGTGGGCGCCGTGCGCCACACTCATTCGTCGTCCCGGCGAACGCCGGGACCCATACGCCGCGGCCCATCGATGAAGCGCTGCTGTGAGATACCTTCTGCCACAATAGACTACCGGGATTATGGGTCCCGGCGTTCGCCGGGACGACAGCTGGGGTTACCTGTACGGCGTCGGCAATCCATCCACTTCGCGAGATTCTTTTCAAGAGATGGATACGCGGGTCAAGCCCGCGTATGACGACCGAATTTGTTGAGCCCGGGTGCGCCGGGACCATTTAATTCGCCGGGACGACGAAATGTTTTTCCTTGCGCTACCTTTTCGGCAGCCGCTCGAAGGCCGGCATTCCCTCGGGGATCTGATGGAACGGCTGCCTGTCGATGGTGTAGATCGCCATCTGCGGGCCGCCGAACAGCGTGGGATCGTCGAGCGTGCCGACTTTCAGGACCACGGCGGGCAAACCCGGCGGCCGCGTCATCAGATGGGTGCCGCACTCGGCGCAGAATTCCCGCGTCACCGCGCGTTCCAGATCGCTGCGGGTAAACTGCCTGGGCGATCCCTTGGTGTAACGGACGCCGTCGATCGGCATCAGAACAAACAGGTTCGGCGCGCCGCCGGAGATATATTGGCATTCGCGGCAATGGCATTGCGCCTTCATCATCGGCTCGCCCTCGGCCACGTAACGCACCTCGCCGCAATAGCACCCGCCTTCCAGTTTCATGGCACTCTCCCGCTGTTGGCGTTCTGGTTCGAACTAATGCATCGCTTTCGCCGATGCCGCATGGGCATGCTTGTCGATCGCATCGATCACTTGCGGCCACATCGGGATCGGCAGCGCGTGGCCCATGCCTTCGATCATCAGCAATTTCGCGCCCGGGATCGAGGCCGCGGTGTCCTTGCCGCCTTCGGGGCGTACCAGCGGATCGACGGTGCCGTGAATCACCAGCGTCGGCGCCTTGACCGCGGCCAGCCGCTGCTTGCGGCTCCCCGAGGCGAGGATCGCCCGAAGCTGGCGTCCGACCCCGGCCGGGTTAAGGCCGCGCTCAAAGGTGCGCTCAGCGCGGGCGCGGTCGAGCGCTTCGTCTTCCGGAAAACTGCCGACGCGCAACACCTTCCAGGTCTGCGCGAAACGGGCAAAGTATTCTTCCTTGGTGGCGGGGGGCGGGGCCATCAGCACGGCGGTGGCTTCGCGGCTCGGCGACGGCACTTTTGGATTGCCCGTGGTCGACATGATCGAGGTCAGCGAGCGCACCCGCTGCGGAAACGAGATCGCGATTTCCTGGGCGATCATGCCGCCCATCGACGCGCCCACAATGTGGGCCGATTTGATGCCGAGCGCATCCATCAGGCCGATCACGTCCTTCGCCATGTCGCTCAGTTTGTAGGGCGCGGCGATCGGGATCTTCAGGAATCGCAGCTTGAGCAATTCAAGCGGGGTCAGGCGCTTGCCGCCGGTCAGCTTGCTGGACTTGCCGATGTCGCGATTGTCGAAGCGGATGACGCGAAACCCGCGCGCCGCGAGCTGCCGGCAGAAATCGTCGTCCCAATGGATCATCTGAGCGCCCAGCCCCATGATCATCAGCATCGGCTCGGCATCGGCGTCGCCGAAGATCTCGTAACAGAGTTCTATGCCGTTGGCGCGGGCGATCCGTTCGGGTTGGTGGAATGCTGCATTCACCTTGGCTGTTCCCTGAAGATGGTATTGCGATGCGGAGTCTATGACACGATTTTTCGCGCCGCAGAAGGCTTTCCCGGCTGGCAAATCGGCCAGGCGATGTTGACCGGCCTGGCGCAACAGTATGGTATGATCAAAAGAGACGGCTTCATCGTCGATCCGGAGGGCGCCCATGGCAGACAAGAGCAACGATCCGGCCGCGATGTGGCAGAACATGATCGGCGAGATGGAGAAGGGATTCAACGCCTTCGCCAATCAGGCGATGGCGTCGCCGGAAGTCAGCAAGGTCGTCAATCAGGTCGGCGGGATCAGCGCGGGTGCGCAGAAGCAGCTCGGCGAGTTCATGGAAAAATATCTCGTCGGCATGAACCTGCCGAGCCGGGCGCAGATGGTCGCCATGGCCGAGCGGCTGCAGTCGATCGAAGGGCAGCTGAACGAAATCAAGGCGCTGCTGCATCAGGTCCATCACAATTCAACCGCGCCCGACGGCGGACCTCCGGCTGCGCCGAAGCCGCCGCGCACCAGGCGTCCGCCGCCCGCGGGCGGAGAGCAAAAATGAGCGCCGCTGCGGGCCTCGACCTGGCGTCGATCCCGGAGCGAATCCAGTCCGAGGTGCAGCGCGCGATCCAGCGCAGCATCAAGGGCGTCGAATATATCGCCTCATCGGGCCCGTCGCTGGGCTCGACGCCAAAGGACATCCTGCACGTCCGCGGCACCATGAACCTGTATCACTACCGGCCGGTATCGGACGAGATCTACCGGGTGCCGATCCTGATCGTGATGGCGACCACCAACCGCGGCTACATCCTCGATCTGGTGCCCGGCCAGAGCTTCATCGAGTTTCTCCTGAAGCGCGGCTACGACGTCTACATGCTGGACTGGACCGCGCCGCGGCCGGAAGAGAAAAGCTTGCGGATGGAGGACTACGTCCTCGACTTCATCCCGGATTGCGTCCGCCATGTGCAGCGCGATTCCGGCGAAACCGACGTCACTGTCATCGGCTATTGTTTCGGCGGCGTGCTGTCGCTGCTCTACGGCTCGATCTTCGCCGGCGGGCCGATGAAAAACCTGATCTGCTTTACCACGCCGGTCGATTTCCGCGAGATGAAGCTGTTCCAGAATTTCTCGGACCGGCGCTATTTCGACGTCGACCGGCTGATCGACAGTGTCGGCAACGTTCCGCCCGAGATGATCCTTTCGTCATTCGAGATGCTGCGGCCGGCCTCGCGCGCCGCGAGCCAGGTGGCGCTGTGGGAAAACATCTGGAACGACGAATACGTCAAGTCCTACCGCATGTTCGACCGCTGGGCCACCGACACCCTGCCGCTGGCCGGCGAGTATTTCCGCACCATCACCAAGGACCTGATGTGGGACAACAAGCTCTACAACGGCGTGATGTCGGTCGGCGGGCGGCCCGCGGATATATCCAAGATCACGGTGCCGATCCTGCACGCGGTTGCCGAGCACGATCACATCGTTCCCTATGACGCCGCCAAGCCGCTGATTGAAAAGATCGGTTCGACCGACAAGGAAGAGGTGATGCTGAAGGGCGGGCATGTCAGCCTTGTCGCCGGCGCCAACGCCGTCAAGCGGCTGTGGCCGAAACTCGATTCATGGCTGGGTGAGAGATCGATATGAGCAGCACTGACACACGCAGCTATCCGCTCCGCGTCGCCACCGAGTTGGGCGAGATCGAGCTTCGGATGATGGGACCGGCCGACGAGGCGGCGGTGCTCGCATTCGCGCAACAGCTCCCGGTGCACGATCTGTTGTTCCTGCCGCGCAACATCAGCGAGCCCAAGGTGCTCGCCGCCTGGGTCAAGGATATCGAGCGGGGTTCGATCACGAGCCTGCTGGCGGTGAAATCGGGCAGGGTGGTCGGATGCGGAACGATCGTGCGCGATCCCTTGTCGTGGTCGCCGCATGTCGGTGAAATCCGCAACGTCGTCTCGCCGGACGTGCGCGGCCGGGGGGTGGGCCGGGCGCTGTCGCAGGAAACCTTTGCCCTCGCCTTGAGCATGGGACTGGAAAAATTGCTCGCTCAGATGACGGTCGACCAGACCGGCGCGATCGCGATTTTCGAAGGCCTCGGATTCAAGGCCGAAGCGCTGCTGCGCGACCACGTCAGGGATAAGGCCGGCAAAAAGCACGATATCGTCGTGCTCGGGCACAATGTGGCGCAGGTCCGGGCCCAGATGGAAGCCTACGGTTTGCCCGGGGCCGTGCAGCCCTGAGCCGGTGCCTCGGTATCAGTCACGAATTCGTGATATCGCGCTGCAACATGGATGTTGCGGCGCATCATTAACTATGGCATAACACCTTTGCCCCGGGCCAATCCGGACGGGGTGAGCCCATAGCTCAAATCTGAGGATGGAGAAACCCAATGACCACCGAGACCAATTCCGTAGTTGATACCGTCAAGGAAGTTTTCGCGCCCGTCACCGACGCGCTGAAGAACCTCCAGAATCTGGAAGTTCCCGAGGCCGCCCGTGAGTTCGTGAAGAAGAGTGCCTCTACCGCCAAGGAGCGCGCTGCCGACCTGCATGCCGGTTCGGAGAAGGTGACCGCCGCGATCGAAACCGCCGTTGCCGGTTCCGTCACCGAGGCCGCCAAGATCAGCCGCAACATCCAGCAGGCGATCTATCAGGACGCCGAAGCCCTCTTCGCAGGCATCGACAGGCTGGCTTCCGCCAAGTCGCTCAACGAAGCGGTGCAGATCCAGTCCGATATGGTCCGCGCGCGCGGCGAAGTGTTCATGTCGCGGGCGAAGTCCACCACCGAATATCTCGGCAAGCTCGTCGCCGACGGTGCGAAGAACGCCCAGGACAACTTCTCCAAGGTCTACACCAAGACCGCCTGATAGCGATCTACTGACAGTCAATCCTTCCAGGGCCCGCTTCGAGCGGGCCTTCTTTTTGGGAGAAAACGTCGACTGCGGCATTGCGCGCCGCTGTCATTCCGGACGAGGCGAAGCGGCGATCCGGAATCTCGAGATTCCGGGTTCGTGCTTTGCACGCCATGACGGCGATGGGCACGTCGCGCTATGCTTGAAACAGATCAACGCCCTGAAGGCCGCCATGCCTGTCCCCCGCACATTCACGTTCGACGCGCCCGGCGATGCCGTGCGCGCGGCAGAACTGCGCCGGGTCAAGGCGCTGGCGACGCTGGTACTGGCGGGCACGCTGGTGCTGTTCGTGGTGGCGAAGCTGTTGCTGCCCGTGCATCCCATCTTCGGCTTTGTCGCGGCGTTCGCGGAAGCCGCGACCATCGGCGGCCTCGCCGACTGGTACGCCGTGGTGGCACTGTTCCGCAGGCCTTTGGGATTGCCGATCCCGCACACCGCGATCATCCAGAGCAATCAGCACCGCATCGCCGACAAGCTCGGCGAATTCATCGAGGTGCATTTCCTCGAAGCGGCACCCGTGGAAGCCAAGCTGCGCCAGATCGACTTCGCCTCCTTCATCGCCGACTGGCTGCGCGACCGCAAGCGCAGCACCGATCTCGCCCGCTTCACGCTGCGCCTGTTGCCGGAGGCGGTCACCGCGACGGAGAGTTCGGGCCTGATGAACTTCATCACCCGCCGGATCACCAGCCAGTTGCAGGCCATCAATCTCGCGCCGCTCGCCGCGGGGACGCTGCGCGCCTTCGTAGAGGAGCACCGGCACCAGGGGCTGCTCGACGACATCCTGCGCGCGGTTCATGAAACGCTCACAAATGCCGAAACCATGGCCATGATCCGCGAGAAGATCCGCGCCGAGCTGCCGACGCTGCTAAAACTCTATCGCGCCGACAAATTCCTGGTGAACAAGATGGTCGCCTCCGCGACCACGTTCTTCGAAGAGGTCCGCAACGATCCGAAGCATCCGTTCCGCGGCGAGTTCGATCGCATGGTGTTGTCGTTCGTGGACCGGCTCGGCAGCGACCCCAGCTATGCCGGCCGCATCGACGGATTGAAGCGCGACCTGCTGGCGCGTCCCGAACTCGGCGATCTCGCGCGAAACGCCTGGGCGAACGCGCGGTCGTTCATCGAACGCAGCGCCAGCGGCGAGAGCCAGGTGCTGCAGCATCATCTGGCCGGCATGTTCATGGCCGCCGGCGAGGCGCTGGCGGGCGATTCCGAACTGCGGGCCGAGATCAATCAGGGCCTCGTTGCCGTGCTCCGGAGTTTCATCGCCGACCAGAAGAGCGGCGTCTCCAGCTTCATCTCCGATCAGGTCAAGGCCTGGGACATGGGGCAATTGCTTTCGCTGATCGAAATCAATATCGGCCGGGATCTGCAGTATATCCGCTTCAACGGCTCGCTGATCGGCGGCCTGGCTGGCTTGGGGCTTTACACGGCCGAATTCGTGCTGCGGTGGCTGTGACTTTTACATCACTTGGCTTCATTAAGTACGCGGACCTATTGTCCGATCCGATGCCAGCCGCTTGAATAAGGGAATCAGCGCCCTCACTTGATCAAGAGGTTGTTGCGTTGCGGAACGATTGCCCGGGTTTGGCGTCTTTAAATTGATCCATTCGGCGGCTCGTTCGAGGCCGGCCCTGAAGAGGAAACACCAATGTCCGCCACCGCCGAAACGCTGCGCCCGCCCTCCAGAACCCTGATGTTTCTGGAGGGGCGAGCGCTCCACGAATTTGGCGCGTTTCTCGGCGCCTTGCCGCTGCTCAGCCTGGCCCCGAAAGGCGACGGCCACCCGGTGCTGGTATTGCCCGGGCTGGTCGCGTCGGACACCTCAACGCGGCCGCTGCGCCATTTCCTGAAGAACCGCGGCTATGCCGTCAGCGGCTGGCGCCAGGGCCGCAATCTCGGCCTGCGCGGAGGCGCGCAGCACGCGATGGTCGATCTGGTGCAGGAATTGAACGACGCGCATGGGCGCAAGATCAGTCTGGTCGGATGGAGCCTCGGCGGCCTCTACGCGCGCCAGCTCGCGAAAATGATGCCGGATCGGGTGCGCTCGGTGATCACGCTAGGCAGTCCGTTTGCAGGCGATCCCAAGGCGACCAATGCCTGGCGCGTCTATGAGATGGCCAGCGGCCGCCGCGCCGACGAAGAGAACGGGCGGTTCGGCGGGTCGCTTTCGGAAACACCGCCGGTGCCGACCACCGCGATCTTCAGCCGCACCGACGGCATCTGCGCCTGGCAGGGCTGCGTGGAAAAGCCGTCCGCCCGGTCCGAGAATATCGAGGTCGAAAGCAGCCATTGCGGCATGGGCCATCATCCCGCCGTGGTCTACGCCGTGGCCGATCGTCTGGCGCAGCCGGAAGGCGAATGGACGCCGTTCGATCGCAGCGGCTGGCGCAGCATCGTCTACCCCGATCCGAGCAGGTAAGCGCCCGCCCTTCGAGACGCATCGCTTTGCGATGCTCCTCAGGATGAGGTCCTCTGGACCCTCATGGTGAGGAGGCGCCCTTGCGCCGTCTCGAACCATGAGGCCCCCGACGTTGTCGCAAATCGCAAAAACGCGCTATGCGTGGGGCATGGCGCCGCATCCGCTTGCCCGCATCATCGACCAGCTCAAGCGCGAACCCTCGCGCACCGGCTCCATCGTCATCACCTTGTTCGGCGATGCGATCGTGCCGCGCGGCGGTTCGGTCTGGCTCGGCACGCTGCTGGAGTTCTTTGCGACCATCGACATCGACAGCGGCGTGGTGCGCACGGCGATGTCGCGGCTCGCCACCGATGGCTGGCTCGAACGCAACAAGGTCGGCCGCAACAGTTTCTACCGGCTGGTGAAGAAGGGACGACAAACCTTTGATGTCGCGACAAAACATATCTACGATCCGCAGCCGTCCGACTGGACCGGACGCTTTGAACTTTTGCTGATCGGCAACAGTCAGGATCGCGACGTTTCGCGCGAGGCGCTGAAAAATGCCGGCTTCGGCAGCCCGCTGCCGGGCGTGTGGATCGCGCCTTCGGGCGTTCCGGTTCCGGAGGAAGCAGCAGGCGCGATCCTTCTGGAAGTGTCGGCCGAGGACGACAGCGGCCGGCGCCTGCTCAGCGAAAGCTGGCCGCTGGATCGCACCGCGGACGCCTACCTGAAGTTCATGAAAACCTTTGAGCCGTTGCGGGACTGGATTACCCGGCGCGAGCGGCTTTCCGATGCCGATGCCTTCACGGCGCGGATTCTGCTGATCCACTATTACCGCCGGGTGGTGCTGCGCGATCCGCTGTTGCCAACGGCGTTGCTGCCGGTGGACTGGCCGGGCAGGGCGGCCCGTTCGCTCTGCGGCGAGATCTATCGCGGGCTGCTTCCCGCGTCCGAACAATGGCTTGATCGGAATGCCAGCAACGAGAATGGGCCATTGCCGCCGGCCGGCGAGGAACTCGCGCGCCGGTTCGGCTGATACAATATGTTACAAAAATAACTTGAGTTTTGTATTTTATGATATATATTGAACGCAGTCTCCGTGGAGATCGCCATGTACACACAAGCGCTCAATACGTCCGAAGCCGAAGACCGCAATATTGAAGACGCCGGCCGTGCCGCGCAGTTTCAGGCCCGCATCGACGCCGACGATCGCATCGAGCCGAACGACTGGATGCCCGCGGCCTATCGCAAGACGCTGACGCGGCAGATTTCGCAGCACGCGCATTCCGAAATCGTCGGCATGCTGCCGGAGGGCAACTGGATCACCCGCGCACCGTCGCTGCGCCGCAAGGCGGCGCTGCTGGCGAAAGTGCAGGACGAATGCGGCCACGGGCTCTATCTCTATGCCGCGGCTGAAACGCTCGGCACCTCGCGCGAGGAACTGGTCGACCTGATGCTGGCGGGCAAGGCGAAATATTCCTCGATCTTCAACTATCCGACGCTGACCTGGGCCGACATCGGCGCGATCGGCTGGCTGGTCGATGGTGCCGCGATCATGAACCAGATTCCGCTGTGCCGCTGTTCCTACGGTCCCTATGCCCGCGCCATGATCCGGGTCTGCAAGGAAGAATCCTTTCACCAGCGCCAGGGTTTCGAGATCATGCTGACGCTGGCTCGCGGCTCGGAAGAGCAGAAGGCGATGGCGCAGAGCGCACTCGATCGCTGGTGGTGGCCGGTGCTGATGATGTTCGGGCCGCCGGACAAAGCGAGCCAGCACAGCGACACCTCGACCAGATGGAAGATCAAGCGTTTCTCCAATGACGAGCTGCGCCAAAAATTCGTCGATGCGACGGTGCCGCAGGCGCAGTATCTCGGCCTCACCATTCCCGACCCCGGCATGAAGCAGAACGCGGCGGGAAACTGGGAATACAGCGCGATCGACTGGAACGAGTTCAACCAGGTACTGGCCGGCAACGGACCGTGCAACCGCGACCGGCTGGCGGCGCGGCGCAAGGCGCACGACGAAGGTGCGTGGGTGCGCGAGGCGGCGCCTGCCTATGCCGAAAAACGCAAGCGCCGCAAGGCTGCGGCGTAAGCCGCCATAAATTCAGGGAGGTCACGATGACCACGCCAAACACTCCGCTGTGGGAAGTCTTCATTCGCAGCCGCAACGGACTTGCCCACAAGCACGTCGGCTCATTGCACGCGAGTGACACGACACTGGCGCTGCAGGCCGCGCGCGACATCTACACCCGCCGCGGCGAGGGCCTGTCGATCTGGGTGGTCCCCTCCAGCGCGATCACCGCGTCGGATCCGTCCGACAAGGGCATGATGTTCGAGCCGGCGGAATCCAAGATCTATCGCCATCCGACGTTCTATGATGTGCCCGACGAAGTCGGGCATATGTGACTTATCTCCTCATGGTGAGGAGGCGCGCGGCGTCGTCTCGAACCGTGAGGCCACCGGACCATCCATGGAAACCGTCATTGCGAGCGCAGCGAAGCAATCCATAGCCCAAGCAAGAATGGATTGCTTCGTCGCTTCGCTCCTCGCAATGACGACGAGACTTAAGCGCAAAGCAGGTTAGAGAACATGGCTGTCGCGTCCATAACCGTTTCCGAAACGCCGCTGGTGCTGTACGCGCTGCGCCGGGCCGATGACGCGCTGATCCTCGGGCATCGGCTGTCGGAATGGTGCGGTCACGCGCCAATGCTAGAAGAGGACATGGCGCTCGCCAATATGGGCCTCGATCTCCTGGGACAGGCGCGCGAGCTCTACGCTTACGCGGCGAAGGTCGAAGGTAAGGGCAACGACGAGGACAAATTCGCGTATTTGCGCGACGTCAGGCAGTACCGCAACCTGCTACTGCTGGAACAGCCGAACGGCGATTTCGCGCGCACCATGGTGCGGCAGTTCTTCTACGCTGGCTTCGCCGACCTCTATTGGCGCGCGATGATGACGTCGAGCGATACGACGCTGGCGGCGATCGCGGCGAAATCCGAGAAGGAAAGCGCCTATCATCTCAGGCATTCGTCGGAATGGATGGTCCGGCTCGGCGACGGCACCGAGGAAAGCCATCGGCGCGCGCAAGTAGCGATCGACGATCTCTGGGCGTTTACCGGCGAGATGTTTTGTAGCGACGACGGCGAGCGCGACTTGGTCGATGCCGGCATCGCCGTCGACCCCGCGGCCTTGCATGCGCCATGGCTCAAGACGGTTTCCGATGTCGTGGGCGAAGCGACGCTCGTTCTGCCTAAGAGCGACTGGATGCAGCAGGGCGGCCGCGACGGCCGGCACAGCGAGCATCTCGGGCACCTGCTCAGCGAGCTGCAATCGATGCAACGGACCTTTCCGGGGGCCACATGGTGACTGCTGTACTCAACAAAGCTGCCGAGTTGCGGCAACGCGCCTGGGATGCCGCGGCGGGGGTGGTCGATCCCGAGATACCGGTATTGACCATCGCCGATCTCGGCGTGCTGCGCGATGTCGCGGTTAAGGATGGCCGGGTCGAGGTCGCGATCACGCCGACCTATTCCGGCTGCCCCGCGATGAACATGATCGGGCTGGAAATCGAGCTCGCGCTGGAACGCGAGGGCTTTCGCCATTCAACGGTGCGCACCGTGCTGTCGCCGGCCTGGACCACCGACTGGATGAGCGACGACGGCCGCCGCAAGCTCAGGGAGTACGGCATCGCGCCGCCGCAAGCCGCAAGCTCCCGCCGCGCATTGTTCGGCGTGCAGCACGTGGCGTGCCCGCAGTGCGGCTCCGAGAATACCGAGGTGCTCTCCGAGTTCGGTTCGACCTCCTGCAAGGCGCTGTGGCGGTGCAAAAGCTGCCGCGAACCGTTCGATTATTTCAAATGTCACTGACCATGTCCGCAACAATTCCCCGCTTTCACCGCCTCGCCGTCAACGATCTGCGCCGCGAATCCTCCGATGCGGTGTCGCTGACGTTTACGATTCCGCAAGAGCTTGCGGACGACTACCATTTCGCTCCCGGGCAGTATCTGACCCTGCGCACGACGATGGACAGCGAGGAGGTGCGCCGCTCCTATTCGATCTGCTCCGGTCCTGACGACGGCGAGTTACGCATCGCGGTGAAAAAAGTCGATGGCGGCACCTTCTCGAGCTGGGCCGCCGATGAACTGAAAAAAGGCGACGAGCTCGATGTGATGACGCCGACCGGCCGCTTCGGCATTGCGCATGCGCCCGATGAGGCGCGGGTCCATGTTGGCTTCGCCGCCGGCTCCGGGATCACGCCGATCCTTTCGATCGTGAAGGGCGTGCTGGCGCGCGAACCCAACAGCCGCTTCTTTCTGTTCTACGGCAATCGTTCGACCGGCGGCATGCTGTTTCGCGAGGCGCTGGAAGAGCTGAAAGACCGCTTCATGCAGCGGCTTTCGATCTTCCACGTGATCTCAGGCGAAGAGCAGGACATCCCGATCCTGCACGGCCGGCTCGACGGCGAGAAGGTGAGGGTGCTGTTGCGCTCGCTGGTCCCGGCTGATAGCGTCGATCATGTCTTCATCTGCGGCCCCACCGGCATGAGCGAGGACTTGGAGGCGACCTGCCGGGATATCGGCATCGCCGCTGACCGCATTCACGTCGAGCGTTTTGTGTCCGGACTCGGCGGCAAACCGCGCGCCAAAGCGGTCGTACCGGTCACAGCGCCGGCGAAAGCGTTTGCCGCGCTGATCATCGACGGCAAACGCCGTGAGGTGCCGGTGGCCGAAGGTGAGGCCATTCTCGACGCGGCGTTACGCGCCGGCATGGACTTGCCGTTCGCCTGCAAGGGCGGCATGTGCTCGACCTGCCGCGCCAAGCTGGTCGAGGGCGAGGCGCAGATGGAAGTGAATTATTCGCTGGAGCCCTGGGAGCTCAATGCTGGGTTCATTCTCACCTGCCAGGCACGGCCGGTCTCGGATCGGGTCGTGGTGGATTACGATCATGTGTAGAGTCTCACGAACCGGTCATTCCGGGGCGCGCGTCAGCGCGAACCCGGAATCTCGAGCCAATCACCTCGAGATTCCGGGTTCAGCCCTGCGGGCTGCCCCGGAATGACTCAATCAGATTCAATCCCTCGGTCGCTTATCGAACACCCGCTTCGCCTTGCCGAGTGAACGCTCCAGCGTTTCCGGTGCCACGGCCCTGATGCGGGCGGTGATCCCGATGGTGTTCTTGATATAGGCGGTCACGCGCTCGGTATGTTCGACGAGCCCGCTGCCGTCCCAGCTTTCGGGGCGCGCTTCCGCCAGCACCGTCATCTCGTCCATCCGCCCCTCGCGCGTCAGTTCGATGATGAAGTGACCGCCGCACCAGTCGGTGGCGAGCAGCACTTCCTCAATCTGGGTCGGGAACACGTTGACGCCGCGCAGGATGATCATGTCGTCGGAACGCCCGGTGACCCTCTCCATCCGCCGCATGCCCGGCCGCGCTGTGCCCGGCAACAGCCGCGTCAGGTCGCGGGTGCGGTAGCGGATGATCGGAAACGCTTCCTTGGTCAGCGAGGTAAAGACAAGCTCGCCCTTTTCGCCGTCGGGCAGTACCGCGCCGGTCTCGGGATCGATCACCTCGGGGTAGAAATGATCCTCCCAGACATGCAGGCCGTCCTTGGTTTCCACGCATTCCTGCGCGACGCCGGGGCCGATCACTTCGGACAGGCCGTAAATGTCGGTCGCGTCCATGTCGAACGCCGCCTCGATCTCGGCGCGCATCGCATTGGTCCAGGGCTCCGCGCCGAAGATTCCGAATTTCAGGGACGATTGGCGTGGGTCCAACCGCTGCCTTTTGAATTCATCGAGGATGGCCAGCATGTAGCTCGGCGTCACCGTGATGATGTCGGGCTTGAAATCGTTGATCAACTGCACTTGCCGCTCGGTCATGCCGCCGGAGACCGGCACCACGGTGCAGCCCAGCCTCTCCGCGCCGTAATGCGCACCCAAGCCGCCGGTGAACAGGCCATAGCCATAGGCATTGTGCATGATCATGCCGGTGCGGCCGCCGGCGGCGCGGATCGAGCGCGCCATCACGTCGGACCACATCTCGATATCGGCCCTCGTGTATCCGACCACGATCGGCTTGCCGGTGGTGCCGGAGGAGGCATGGACGCGGACCAGTTTCTCGCGCGGTACCGCGAACATGTTGAACGGGTAGTTGTCGCGCAGATCGGTCTTCACGGTGAACGGAAAATGCGCAAGGTCCGACAGTTGGCGGAAATCTTTGGGGTGCACGCCGGCCTTGTCGAAGGCCTTTTTGTAATGCGCGACATTGTCGTAAGCATGCGCCAGCGTCCAGGCGAGGCGTTTTGTTTGCAGCGCCAGGATTTCGTCGCGCGACGCTCGTTCGGCCGCGTCCATCTCGGCGCGATAGCCGCTGCTGCCGGATTGAAGATTGGTCGAAGCCATCGCAGGTTTTCCCTGAATTAGCGGTCTATTTCAACTTGGCATCGGCATCAGTGGCCGGTACCCAAGCGCCGCCGGTGGTGCGGGAATGGCCGCGCAGTTCGGCGATCGCGGTATCATCTACGGTGACGCGCACATCGTAAATCCCGGAACGCCCGCTACGCGAGATTTCCCGCGCGGTGGCGACCAGCCGGTCGCCGAGCTTGCCGGGCCGGATGAACGAGATATTGCACTGCGCGGCGACGGTGCGTTCGTTGCGGGAGTTGCAGGCAAAGGCGAACGCCGAATCCGCCAGCAGGAAAATAAAGCCGCCATGAGCGATCCGCTGGCCGTTCACCATGTGCGGCTGGATCGTCATGGTCAGGACGGCCTCGCCGGCCTTGACCCGCACGATCTCCATGCCGAGACCCTGGCTGGCGTCGTCTTCCTTCCACATCGCATCCGCGCAGGCGCGCGCGAGATCGTCGGATGAAAGTGCCGCCTTGACCTTCACCGCGGTCTCCCCGCCGGTATCGGTCGCCGCCTGTCGATCAGGATCGGATACAAATGCTTCTCCCGTCGCGCCGGACTTGTTGGAACAAGCCTCTTGTACTGTACGTTCAGTCGGCTAGTCATGCGGCGAAGCGGCCACGGTGTCAACGATCCCCCTGGCGCCAGATCGTGTTGGAAAATCGCCAGGAAATATCGAGAGCGTCCATGATGTCGTCAGCCCCCAAAAATCCGGATGGTTCACCCCTGACCATGGAGGCGCACTGCGTACGCCTGCTGGCGAAGGCCGCCGATGTCGCGTCGCTGGCGCCGGTCGTCGAGCGGCGTACGCTGTCGCGGGCCGCCAACGAGGTATTGATCGACGTCAAGGCGGCGGCGGTCAATCCGTCCGATGTGAAGGCCGCGACCGGCCTAATGCCCTACGCGGTGTTTCCGCGCACGCCCGGGCGCGACTACGCCGGCATCGTGATCGACGGCCCGGCCGGTTCGATCGGGCGTGAGGTGTTCGGTTCGTCCGGCGACCTCGGGATCCGCCGTGACGGCACCCACGCCACACATCTTGCCGTCGAAGCCGATGCCATGGTGGAGAAGCCGAAAAACCTGTCGTGGGAGGAGGCCGCCGGGATCGGCGTTCCCTTCGTCACGGCGATGGAAGGCTTTCGTCGCGCCGGCATGCCAAAACAAGACGAGACCGTGCTGGTGATGGGCGTCAACGGCAAGGTCGGACAGGCGGCGGCGCAGATAGCAAGCTGGCATGGCGCGCGCGTGATCGGCGTGGTGCGCAAGAACGAGCCGTACGAAGGCCATGCCAACGGCAAGGTCGACGTCATCGTCTCATCGACGACCGACGTCGCCACGCGCGTACGCGAACTCACCAATGGCAAGGGCGCCGATATCGTGTTCAACACGGTCGGCGATCCCTATTTTCAGGCGGCGACCAAATCGCTGGCGGTGCGGGGACGTCAGATCCTGATCGCCGCCATCAACAGGGTCGTGCAATTCGACATCCTGGAATTCTATCGCGGCCAGCACGCCTATGTTGGTATCGATACGCTGGGCCTGTCGTCGATCGCGACCGGCGCGGTGCTCCGGGAACTCGTTCCCGGCTTCGCCAGCGGACATCTCAAGCCGTTCCCTATCAGGCCGGCCGCGATCTATTCGCTGGAAAATGCCAAGGCGGCCTTTGTCGCAGTCGCCGGTTCATCGCGCGATCGGGTGATCCTGCGTCCGGCGTAACAAGATACCCGAGACCCTTTGCAGGCCGGGTTCTCGTATCCTATCTTGTCGCGAGCGACGAAACGTCAGGGAATCATCCGTGCTGTCCGGTGCCAACATTGTTGTCTTTGCCGGCCTGCTGATCGGTCTCGCCTATGGCGCGGTCGCGCTGCTGAGCGGGTTTTGCCTCATGAGCAGCCTGCGCGGCTGGTGGGCGAAGGGCGACAGCCGGCTGGTCAGGACCTATGCGCTGGCGCTCGGCGTGGCGATCGCGGCGTCGCAGCTTCTGGCGGCGAGGGGCGTCGTCGATCTCGGCAAATCGATTTATCTGCAGCCGTCGTTTTCGGCGCCGCTGATGTTCGCCGGCGGATTATTGTTCGGCTACGGCATGGTGCTGTCGAACGGCTGCGGCTCGCGCGCGCTGGTGCTGCTCGGCCGTGGCAATTTGCGCTCGTTTGTCGTGGTAATCGTGCTCGGGATCGTCGCGGAGATGACCCTGAAAGGCCTGATCGCGCCGGGGCGGATCGCCTTGCTGCAGCTGTCGCAGACTGCCCCGAAGATCACTTCCGTGCCGGGCCTGTTGTCGGCGCTCGGCGTCAACGACACCTACACGCGGATGCTTGCGGCCTCCCTGATATCGGGAGCGCTGATCATCTTTGCGTTCGCGCACGCGCCGTTCCAGCGTTCCTGGGGGCAGATCGCGGCGGGGGTCGCGGTCGGCCTGCTGGTAACCGCGGGCTGGTTCGTGACCGGCTACCTCGGCGCGGACGATTTCAATCCGACGCCGGTGGCGTCGCTGACCTTCATCGCCCCGATCGCCGATATGCTGCAATACGCCATGCTGTCGACCGGGCTGACACTGAATTTCGGCATCGCCGTGGTTGCTGGCGTCTTCGCCGGAAGCCTGGTCACGGCGCTGGTCACGCGTCGCTTCCATTGGGAGGGTTACACCTCGCCGCGCCACATGCTGCGCTCGGCCGGCGGAGCGGCGCTGATGGGCGCGGGCGGCGCTACGGCCTATGGCTGCTCGGTCGGGCAGGGCCTGACCGGACTGTCGACGCTGGCGCTGGCATCGTTCGTCGCGGTCGCCGGAATTTTGCTGGGGGCCGCGGCGGGCCTGCGCGGCGTGCTCCGCGTCGAGCCCTTGGTTTCGGCGCAGGACGTAAGATCAGACCCTTTGACCTGACGTCGCCAGCCGCATCACGTCGAGATATCCGGGTCGTACTTCCATCCGCTTGCTCAGCCCTTTGTCGATGAGCAGCCGGTGCGCTTCGGGCAGCCGGTAGCACGGCAGATACATGAACAGGTGATGCTCGGCGTGGTAATTCACCCAATAGGGCGCGATCAACAGCCGCTCGATCGGATTGGCGCGGGTGGTGCGGGCGTGGCTGAACGGATCTTCGCCGGTAGAGGTACAGGCGTGCTCGGCGATGTTGCGGATGCGCGTCACCAGCGGCAGCCAGCTGGCCATCGCCACCACCCAGACGCCCCAGTACCAGATGCCGGCGCCCGCCAGCCAGAACAGGCCGAACATCATCGCGTTCACCGCGAGGAACCGCGCCATCTTGTCGGCGCCGCTCGAAACAAAACTCTCGTGTGACACCGTCTCGTCCGCATCGCCGCGCCGAAACAGCGACAGGAACAGCGGCAGCCGCTGCTTCACAAAGGTCTGGCCGGTGAGATCGCGGATCGCCTTGCGATAAAAACTCTCCTTGGTGATCGGAAACGGCGCCGACAGTGACAGATCGGGGTCCTCGGGCTGCTGGGTGAATTTGTGATGCTGCAAATGGTAGGAGCGGTAGCTGGCGAGGTCGGCACCGACAGGGACCGCGCACAGCCATTGTCCTATCCATTCATTGATCGTTCGGTTGGCATGCAGCCCGCCATGCGCGGCTTCGTGCATCAAGATGGCAAGCCCGAGCTGCCGCGTGCCGACGACCGTCACCGCGATCAGCCAGGTCAGCGGATTCGGCCACAGCGTCACCAGCGCGATGGCGGCCGCGATCGTGCCCCAGGCGTGAACCACCAGCCACATCCCACGCAGCGAACTGCGCGACGTCAGCCGGCTCCATTCCGCAGGCCTGAAAACAGCTTTGGGGTCGACGCGCGCCACGACCGGCATCAGGTGGCTCCTTTAGCGCATTTTCCAGTTCCGTGGTCTCATCCTTCGAGACGCGCGCAAGTGCGCGCTCCTCAGGATGAGGTCTCAGGTCCTCATGGTGAGGAGCGCGGCAACGCCCCGCGTCTCGAACCATAAGCCATAGGATGGTCTGCCATGATACGCCCGCCTGCCTGATCGTCAATCGGCCGCGCGGGTGACGATACGGATCTCCGAGGTCAGGGTGCGGTGCACCGGGCATTTGTCGGCGATTTCCATCAGTCGCTTGCGCTGTTCGGCGTCGAGTGCGCCTTCCATGGCGATGACCAGGTCGATCTGGTCGAGCATACCGGCCCTGGTTTCGCATTCGGCGCAATCTTCGGCATGGATCTTGTTGTGCTTGAGCGTCACGGTCACGCGCTCTAACGGCAGCGCCTTGCGCTCGGCGTAAAGCCGCATGGTCATCGATGTGCAGGCGCCGAGGCCGGCCAGCACGTAGTCATAGGGGCCGGGTCCGGTGTCGTCGCCGCCGGCGGCGACGGGCTCATCGGCCAGCATGCGGTGCGGGCCTAGCGAAATTGCCTGCTGGAATTTGCCGTTGCGCGTTTCGCGAACCACGACGTTGCGCGGCGCTTTGCCGAGATCGGCATCCTGTTCGGGCGCGACGGGATCGAGGTAGCGCGTGGCCCAGGCGGCGATGACATCGGCGACATAGGCAGCGTCCTGCTTGGCGGTCAGCAGATGATCCGCACCGGCCAGCGACACGAAACTCTTGGGATGCCTGGCCGCGACGAAGATGCGGGTGGCATTGTCGATGCTGACGGTATCGTCATCAGGCGCATGCATGATCAGCAACGCCCTGTGAAGCCCGGTCACATGCGCCATCAGATTCTGTTCGGCGATGTCGTCGAGGAATTCGCGTTTGATCTGGAACGGCCGGCCGGCGAGCGAGACTTCTACCTCGCCCTGTGTGCGGATGTCCGCGATGCGATCTTTGAACAGACCGGTGACATGGGCCGGATCGGAGGGGGCTGCGATGGTGGCGACGGCCCTGGCATCCGGGATTTGCCCGGCGGCGGCCAGGATGGCCGCACCGCCGAGACTGTGGCCGATCAGGATCGCGGGCGCTTTTCGGGTTTCGCGCAGGTGGTCGGCGGCCCGAACGAGATCGGCGACGTTCGAGGAGAAGGTGGAGTTGGCGAAATCGCCTTCGCTGGAGCCGAGACCCGTAAAATCGAAGCGCAGCACCGCGATACCCTTCGCTGCCAGCGCCACCGCGATCCGCTTGGCCGCCAGCACGTCCTTGCCGCAGGTGAAGCAGTGCGCGAACAGCGCGTAGGCCAGCGGCTCCCGCTCCGGCAGCTCCAGCGATGCCGCGAGTTGCTGGCCTTCCGCGCCGGGGAATTGGAAACGTTCGGTTGGCATGGTCGGCCTCCACGTTGTTCTTCATCTCTCGGCAGGAGAGGTGGTTAACCATAGGCGTTGGTAACAAGTTGAATGAGATGTTTCCTTGGCACATACCTTTGAAGGTCTTTCTGTACGATAGTGCCAAATCTTTGCTTGAAGTCGTTTTGACGCCTCTCGAACGTCTTGCGCGCGGTTTCTTGATGAGATGTTTCTTCGAGATTTTTGATATCAATCACGTAATACAAGACAAAGGTACAGAGAAAATAGACGAGCACGATAAACAACAAGAACGCGAACAATCGATCATCAAACGTGATGCTCAATCCGGCCACTGGAATTTTATCTATCGAAACGTTGAAGGCGTTCGCCGAAATTGCAAGAACAGACGCAAGCAGCAGATTGCGTTTCGTCGCTCGTGTTGCTGGTGAAAGAGGATCGGCCATTATGTCCTGCCAAAAGACGGAGCGTAGCCGATTCTTGGAATTATGCGCAAAAACCTCAGGCGGGCCTTAAACGTGAACTTTGGACGAATACGAGCCTGTTAAACCCTTGCGTGTGATTCGAAATCTGCAGAATTGGCTGCTTTTGGGGGATGGGAATGAAGATAGTCGGGTTAGCGAGAGTAGGGAAGTTCAGCGCGAAGCACCGGGTGAGGGGTCACGCTCTCGATAGACCGTAACCCCTCACCCGGATTTCTCGCTAGCTCGAAATCCGACCTCTCCCTGTGGGAGAGGTAACGAGGAACGCTGGGCCCAGATCAGTCGCCGGAATAGCGCTGTTCCTGCCACGGATCGCCGCGGTTGTGATAGCCGCGAACTTCCCAGTAGCCCGGCGTATCCTCGGCGAGGAATTCGATGCTCTGCAGCCACTTCGCGCTTTTCCAGAAATACAGATGCGGCACCACCAGCCGCACCGGGCCGCCGTGTTCCTGCTCCAGTGGCGCGCCGGACCAGCTGTGGGCAAGCAGCGCATCTTCGGCGGCAAAATCCTCCAGCGCGAGGTTAGTGGTATAGCCGTCGTGGGAATGCAGCACCACGTGGCGCGCCTCATCGCGCGGCTGGCATGCCATCAAAAGATCGCGGGTCGCCAGCCCCTCCCATTGGTTGTCGTAGCGCGACCACGTGGTCACGCAATGGATATCGGAGGTGAACTTTGCCTGCGGCTGCGCCGTGAACTGCGCAAAATCCCAGAAGATCGGATGCTCGACCGCGCCGTAGACGTCGAGCCGCCAGCGTTCGCGGGAAATCTGCGGTGTCAGGCCGAGATCGAGCGTCGGCCAGTCCCGGGTCAGATGCTGTCCCGGCGGCAGGCGCTGCTCCTCGGGCCGCGAAGCCTTTCCGGTAAGGAAGCGGCCCTCGCGCGCCCAGCGCTGCTTGCTGCGCGTCAGTTTTGAAACCGGAGGCTCATCGGTGTCGTCGGCCATCGCATGCCTTCGCTATTGCAGGACTCATTCGTGCCGGTGCATCGCCGATTCGTGCTTGGTGTCGCGCATGGTCGCGTAGATGATTAGCGAGAGGCAGATGATGCCGCTGAGATAAAAGTAAAACCAGTCCTCGTGACCGAGACTTTTGAAATACAGCGCGATTGCCGGCGCGGTGCCGCCGAACACGGACACGGTAATGGCGTAGGGAAGGCCCACCCCGAGCGCGCGGACATTGGTGGGAAACAATTCGGCTTTTACGATGGCGTTGATCGAAGTGTAGCCGGCGACAAAGATCCAGGCCGCGCAAATCAGCAGGAAGGCCATCAAGGGCGATTTGGTCGCCTTCAGCGTGGTCAGGATCGGAATCGTTGCGAGCGTGCCGGCGACGCCGAAAAAGATCAGCAGCGGCTTGCGGCCGATGCGGTCGGACAGCGCGCCGTAAATTGGCTGTAGCACCGTCGCGAAAATCAGCGACCCGAAGATCACGAGCGTGGTCTGGTCTTCGGTGAGGCCGACCGACAGTTTGACGAAGGTCTGCATGTAGGTGGTGAAAGTATAGAACGCCGCGGTGCCGCCGGCGGTGAGGCCGACGACGAGAAGTAGTTCACGTGGATATTTCAGCAGGCCGCGGATCGAGCCGGTCGGCTTGGCGATCTTGCGGGCTTCGACGAAGGCGTCGGTTTCCTGCAACTGGCGCCGCATCACGGCGGCGAAAATCGCAAGCCCCGCGCCGATCACGAAGGGAATCCGCCAGCCCCAGTCTTTTAGCTCCTGCGGGGTCAGAAACACCTTTTGTAGCAGCAACAGCACGATGATCGCGGTGAGCTGGCCGCCGATCAAGGTGACGTATTGAAAGCTCGAATAGAAGCCGCGATTTTTGGCATCGGCGACCTCGCTGAGATAGGTGGCGCTGGCGCCGTATTCGCCGCCGAGGCTTAATCCCTCGATGACGCGCGCCAGCGCCAGTATCGCCGGTGCGGCGAGACCGATCGAGGCGTAGGTCGGCGTTACCGCGATCATCAGCGAGCCGAAGCACATGCAGACCACCGACAGCGTCAGCGACAGCCGCCGGCCGTAGCGGTCCGCGATATAGCCGAACAACCAGCCGCCGAGCGGCCGCATCAGGAAGGTCGCGGCGAACAGCACGGCGGCGTTGAGCTGCTGCACCACGGGATCGCTCTGCGGGAAGAATGCCGGGGCGAAGTACAATGCGAACGCCGTGTAGGCGTAGAAATCGTACCATTCGACGAGATTGCCGACCGAGCCGATCAGGATCGCCCTGATCCGGCGTTCCATGTCGCCGAGATCGATATGCTCGTCAGCCGCCTGTTTCAGGACTTGATCTGTCAATCCACTCGTCTCCAACCTCAGCGCGCTTTTCCGAACAGCATCGGAAGCTGGCGGGGTCCGCGCACGGTGCCTTCCGACCAGGTCACCTGACCGGCCGGGTCCAGTCTGAAATCCGGAATGCGCTTCAGCCATTCCTCGATCGCCACCGTCATTTCCATGCGCGCGAGGTTGGAGCCGACGCAGCGGTGGATCCCGAGGCCGAACGCGGCATGGCGGTTCTCCTTGCGGTCGATCACGACCTTGTCGGCATCGGGAAACATCGCGGGATCACGGTTGGCGGCGGGAAACGACAGCAGCACCATGTTGCCGGGCTTGACGGGGCAGCCGCTCACAACCGTCTCCTTCATCACCTCGCGCGCCATCGTCACCGGCGCATAGGCGCGCAGCAATTCCTCGATCGCTGTCGGCATCAGCTCCGGCTCCGCGATCAGGCGGTCGCGATCCGCTGGCGTCTTTGCTAGATGCCACAGCGAAGCCCCGATCGCGCTCCAGGTGGTGTCGATGCCGGCGATCAGCAACAGCCGCAGCGAGCCCAGCACATGGGCGTCGGACAAGGGCTGTCCGTCCTTGTCTTTGGCCTTCATCAGCGTCGAGATCAGGTCGTCGGTGGGGTTCTGTTTGCGCTGCTCGATATGGCCGGCGAAATAGCCGGTCATCTCCTGGACCGCGCGCATCAGTGTGTCGTCGTCCTTGATGCCGAGTTCGAGGATTTCGTGGATCCATTTGATGAAGATATCGCTGTCTTGTTCGGGGATGCCGAGCATGTGAGCGATGGCGCGGACCGGGACATGCTTGGTGTAGCGCGCGGCGGCGTCGCATTTTCCGTCCGCAATGAACTCGTCGATCAGCTCATTGCAGATGGCGCGAACCCGCGGCTCCAGCTTTTTCATGGCGTCGGGCGTGAACGGCGGCAGCAGCAATTGCTTGGCCGGCTTGTGCTCCGGCGGATCGGAGGTGATCGGCGGCGCCACGCCCGTTTGCTCCGGCCGGACGTCGCGCACAATGACGCGGCGCGAGGAAAAATGCTCGGTATCGTACGCAACCTGCTTCACCGCCTCGTAGGTGGTCGGCAGATAGCAGCCGAGAAAGCGCTTGGTGTGAACCACAGGAGATTCTTGCCGCAATTCGTCCCAGATCGGAAACGGATTTTCGGTCCAGCGCGGATCGGTATGGTCGAAATCGTGAACCCAGTCGGTGACGGGGGCATGATTGGTCATCAGCGCAATTTCCTTTTGCTTTGCTTCGCTCACGGCCGGCGGATTCGCGAAGGTGATGCGCGGCTCACTCTTCAATCACGTCGATCGCCATTTCCGGACAATTGGCCTGGGCGAGCCACGCCTTGTCCTCCAGTCCCGAAGGCACTGAGCCATCGCCGATTTCGTGCGCATTGCCATATTCGTCGAGCTCGAACAGTTCTGGCGCCAGCGATTTGCAGCGGGCATGTCCCTGACACTTATCCTGGTCGACATGTATTTTCAGTTTTCCGGTCATAGAAGTGCTCCTCCTATCGCGCGTATCGCTCGCGCATTGCTGTTTTCCCGGCGATTATAGCGGCGCAGGCCTGATCCGCCAGCAGGCAAAATCGCCGCTTTGCCGAAGCCAATGGGCCTCATCCCACATCCCCAGAAGCGCGCCTTCGCGCGCGTCTCGGAGGATGACTTGATCGGGCCTCATGGTTCGAGACGGCGCACCGGACAGCGCAAATGCGCCGCCGGGACAGCGCCTCCTCACCATGAGGAGCTGCTAAGGCGCCGGCCGCGGATCGATTGGCGTGGTGCCGCGCAACCCCAGGATATCCTCCAGCGCCTTCGCGCCGGCCAGCAGTTGTGCCTCGCCGCGCGGCGCCGTCACCATTTGCAGCCCGACGGGCAGGCCTGACGCGGTGAACCCGCACGGCAACGACAGCGCCGGGCAACAGGCCAGCGTGATCGCATAGACGATGGCAAGCCACTCGACGTAGTTGTCGAATTTCTTTCCCGCGCATTCGGCGACATAGCGGTTCCCGATCGGAAACGGTGCCACGATGGTCGCCGGCGTCAGCAAGAGATCGTAGGTCTTGAAGAACTCGACCGTGCGCGCCGTCATCTCGACGCGCTGCGCTTCCGCGCGCGCGATCTGTTCGACGGTCAGTCTCAGCCCTTCCTCGATATTCCAGATCACTTCAGGTTTGAGCAGGTCGCGCTTGGTGCGCAACAGCGCAGCCTTGGTCATCGCAAAATCGAACGCGCGCAGCACGTGAAAGCACTCATGGGCTTCGCGCAGATCGGGATGCGCTTCCTCGACGATGACGCCGGCCTCGGCGAAGCGCGAAGCCGCCTTTCGTGTAATGGCGGCGACCTCGGGATCGACAGGGGTAATGCCGAGATCGGGCGAATAGGCGATGCGCTTTGGCTTGTTGCCGGAGCGCGCGGCGGACAGGAACGATATCTGCGGCACCGGCAGCGACAGCGGATCGGCCGGATGCTCGCCGCTCATGGCATCGAGCAACAGCGCGAGATCCTCGACATTGCGGGCCATCGGGCCGTGGACGGTGAGATTTCGGTCGATTGTCGCCGATGGCGTGTGCGCAACGCGGCCGATGCTCGGACGCATGCCGACGATGCCGCAGAAGCTCGCGGGGTTTCGCAGCGAGCCGCCCATGTCGGTGCCATGCGCGAGCCACGCCGTGCCGGTGGCGAGCGCCACCGCCGCGCCGCCGGAGGAGCCGGCGGCGGAGCGCGACAGGTCCCAGGGGTTGAGCGTCGCGCCGAATACTTCGTTGAAAGTGTTGGCGCCGGCACCGAATTCCGGCGTGTTCGATTTGGCGTAGACCACCCCGCCGGTGTTTTCGAGATGTTCGACCACGAGATCGGAACGTTCCGAAATAGCGTCCTTGAAGATTGGCGAGCCCTGCGTCATGCGCACGCCCTCGACATTGACCAGGTCCTTGATCGGGATCGGCATGCCCGCGAGCAGGCCGCGATCGCCGATCGGCTTTTTCATCAGGGTCTTTGCATGGTCGCGGGCGCGATCGAAGCACAGTGTCGGCAAGGCGTTCACCTTTCCGTCAACCTCGGCGATCCGCCGCTCCAGCACGTCGAGCAGGTCAAGCGGGGTGACTTCGCCCGTGTTGAGTTTATCGACGATAGCGCAAGCCGTTGCCCGCACCAGTTCCTGATCAGACGCCACGTATGTTTCCCTCTTCGTTCCGCTTCTCGGCAGCAGCTAGTCCTGTAAAACATTTTCCGGCAAAGTGGAAACGCGCGCGAGCGCACCGCGACTGGAGATTTAAGTATGACCACGCCGTTCGATGCGCCTGACTGGCGCGCCCTAAGCCAGCAAAAACGCGACCTCGGCCTCAACAATGGCGTCGCCGTGGCCGAAAGCGCCGACATCGTCGCCGGCTGGGAGCGGCGCTCCCTTGAGTTGCGCGCGCGGTATTCGGGGCATCTCGACCTCCGATATGGCCCGCGCGAGCGCAACCGGATCGACTTCCTCAAGGCAGCCGACAAGGCGCCGACGCTGGTGTTCATTCACGGCGGCTACTGGCAGACACGGGCCAAGGAAGTCTTCACGGTCATGGCCGAAGGTCCGATGGCGCACGGCATCAACGTCGCTTTGATCGGCTATACGCTGGCGCCGGAGGCGACGCTGGACGAGATCGTCGCCGAAATCCACGCCGGGATCGACTTTCTGGCCGAGCAACTGCCCGTGCTTGGCGGCGACGCGGGCCGGATCGTGGTGTCGGGCTGGTCGGCCGGCGGGCATCTGACCGTGATGGCGCTGACGAACGCGCACGTCAAAGCCGGCATCGGAATCAGCGGCATCTACGATCTCGAGCCGATCCGCGCCAGCTACCTCAACGTCAAGCTCGGGCTTGACGAGGCAATGTCTCACCGCAATTCGCCTGCCATGCAGGCCGGCGGCACGATGAAGCCGCTGTCGCTGGTTGTCGGCGGCGCGGAATTGCCGTTGCTGCGCAAGCAGACCGCGGATTTCGCCGGCCACCGCGCCAAATTCGGATTGCCGGTGACCTATGAAGAGATCCCTGGCGCCAATCATTTTACCATCATGGAAGAACTGCTCTCGCCAAGGGGCCGGATCACCACGCTGGTCCGGCAGCTGTTGGAGCGGACGGCGAATTAGCTCGTCATTCCGGGGCGATGCGAAGCATCGAACCCGGAATCTCGAGATTCCGGGTCTGGTGCTAACGCACCATCCCGGAATGACGGAATCTATTAGTTCGCTTTCGCCCTCGCAAAGACGGCAGTGGAGCTATTCAAACTATCCCCAGCCCGCACTGATGCCGCCGTCGACGGTGTAAATCACCCCCGACGTATAACCCGAACGGTCGGAGGCCAGAAACGCCATCAAATCGCCGATCTCGCGGGCGTGCGCGGGACGGCCGAGCGGCAAGCCCTTCTGAAACTCCCTGTAGCGGTTTTCGTCGCCGAACTGGTTCTTTGCGCGTGTCTTCAGCAGCGTGACGTGGCGGTCGGTGCCGACGGGGCCGGGGTTGATGCCGACCACGCGGATGTTGTCGGCAAGGCTCTTGCCGCCGAGCGCTCGGGTAAACGCCATCAGCGCGGCATTGCCGGCGCTGCCGCAGATGTAATTGGCGTCGAATTTTTCGCCGGCGGCGCCGATGTCGTTGACGATCACGCCATGGCCCCGCGATTTCATGTGCGCATATACCGCGCGGGTCAGGTTGATATAGCCGAACACCTTCAGCTCCCAGGCGTGCCGCCAGGCCGCTTCGTCGATCTTGTCGATCGAACCGCCGGGAATATCGCCAGCATTGTTGACGAGGATATCGATATCGGAGGCGTCCTTTGCCAGCCTGGCAATGTCCTCGGGCTTGCGCAGGTCGACGACCTCTACGGTGGCGTCGATCTGATGCGCCGAGCGCAGCCGCTCGGCGAGGGCCTTCAATTGATCGCCACTACGCGCGGCAAGCCTGAGATGGCAGCCTTCTTCAGCAAAGGCCTCGGCGGCCGCCGCGCCGATGCCCTTCGAGGCGCCTGTGATCAGGACGCGCTTGCCGCGCAGATGAAGATCCATGGGATTACCTTCTCGATGGGAGACGTCTGGTGGGTGTGGTCGGCTGACTTCAACTGTTAGGCTGCCGCCGCCAAAGTGGTCAACATTGCACTGCAGCGTTGCGCCGTGGCGAAGTTTGGTCCATTGCAATCCCCTCCAATCAACGGCGTTACCGGCGCGGCAAGACCTGAAGGAACTATCGATGAGCAACGAGAAAAAGCAATATCGGATCGCGGTCATTCCCGGCGACGGTATCGGCAAGGAAGTGGTGCCTGAAGGCTTGCGCGTGCTGGAGGCGGCGGCGAAAAAGCACGGCGTCAGCGTGCATTTCGACCATTTCGATTTCGCCTCCTGGGACTATTACGAAAAGCACGGCGAGATGATGCCGGAGGACTGGAAGACGAAAATCGGCAAGCACGACGCGATCTATTTCGGCGCGGTCGGCTGGCCCGCCAAAATTCCCGATCACATTTCGTTGTGGGGATCGCTGATCAAATTCCGCAGGGAGTTCGACCAGTACGTCAACCTTCGCCCGGTGCGGCTGATGCCGGGGGTGCCGTCGCCGCTGGCCAATCGCAAGCCCGGCGATATCGATTTCTGGGTGGTGCGCGAAAACACCGAAGGCGAATATTCGTCCGTCGGTGGACGGATGTTCCCGGACACCGAGCGCGAATTCGTCACCCAGCAGACGGTGATGTCCAGGATCGGCGTCGACCGCATCCTGAAGTTCGCGTTTGACCTCGCGCAATCGCGGCCGAAGAAGCACCTGACCTCGGCGACGAAATCCAACGGCATTTCCATCACCATGCCGTATTGGGACGAGCGCGTGGAGGCGATGGCGAAAAACTATCCCAAAGTGAAGTGGGACAAGTACCACATCGATATCCTCACCGCGAACTTTGTCCTTCACCCGGATTGGTTCGACGTCGTCGTGGGGTCCAACCTGTTCGGCGACATTTTGTCCGATCTCGGCCCCGCCTGCACCGGCACCATCGGCATCGCGCCGTCAGGCAACATCAATCCGCCCGGCCTTTTCCCCTCGGTGTTCGAGCCGGTGCACGGCTCGGCGCCCGATATCGCGGGGCAGGGCATCGCCAACCCGATCGGCATGATCTGGTCCGGCGCAATGATGCTGGAACATCTCGGCGAAAAGGCCGCGGCGGCTTCGATCGTCGCGGCGATCGAGCGCACGCTCGGCGAACGCACGCTGCGCACCCGCGATCTCGGCGGCAATGCGGATACCACCGCGTGCGGCAAGGCGGTGGCCGAGATGGTGGAGTAGGGCGTTCTTCTTCTTTCCGAGAAGAACGGGTGCCAGTCGCATCGCTCTCGCCCCTTGTGGGAGAGGGCATCACTGACGGCGGTACTGGCTACGGTGAGGGGTTGGCTCAGCGGGCAGTGTCGCCCACAGAGAGAACCCTTCATCCGGCAGCCTTCGGCTGCCACCTTCTCCCACAAGGGGAGAAGGGAAGTAACGGCGCCGCTATTTTCCTCCCGCAATCCGCCGGCAATGCTCCCACGCCGCGGCAATCAAATTCTCGCTTGCCTCGGGCGTGCGGAACGCTGAATGCGCCGACAGCGTGACATTCGAAAGCTTCGTCAGCGGATGATCCGCCGGCAGCGGCTCGATGTTGAAGACGTCGAGCCCGGCATGCCGGATGTGGCCCGACTTCAGCGCCTCGATCATCGCGGCTTCGTCGAGCATGGCGCCGCGCGCGGTGTTGACCAGGATCACGCCCGGCTTCATCGCCGCGATGCGCCTTGCCGAGAGAAAGCCGCGGGTGTCGTCGTTCAGCAACAGATGGAGCGAGACCACGTCGCTCTGCGCCAACAGCGCATCGAGCTCGACGAACTCGACGCCGGCAAATTTCTTCGGCGACCGGTTCCAGGCGATCACCCGCATGCCGCTGCCGAGCGCGATGCGCGCGACTTCGGCGGCGATGCCGCCGAATCCGATCAGGCCCAGCGTCTTGCCGGTGAGCTGCATGCCGTCCTCGCGCAGCCAGTTGCCGGCGCGCATCTCGCGGTCCATCGCGGCGATGCCGCGCGCCGCCGCCCACATCAGCGCGATCGCGCATTCGGCCACCGCGGTGTCGCCATAGCCCTTGATCAGATGAACCTCGATGCCGAGTTCGGCGAGCTCTTCCGGGTTCATGTAGCTGCGCGCGCCGGTGCCCAAAAACACCACGTGCTTCAGGCCGGAACATTTCCGCGCGACCTCCGTCGGCAACGGCGTGTGATCGATGATGACGATCTCGGCGCCATCGAGCAGGCCCGGCATCTGGTCCGCTGTGATGTCGGCGTCGCGGTTGATGCGCACCGGCGGATCGCCCGATTTATTCAGGCGTTCGAAGATATCCGCTAGCGATCCGTTGGCGTCGACAAAAACTCCACGCACTGCCATCTCCGTCTGTTGTCAGGAAGCGACGCCGGCGAGCGCCAGCACGGTATGCATCAGCACGTTGGCGCCAGCCGTGCAATCGGCCTGCGTTGCGTCCTCGAGTTCGTTGTGGCTGACGCCGTCCTTGCAGGGGACGAACACCATCGCCGCCGGCATGATGGTGTTGAGATTGCAGGCGTCGTGGCCGGCGCCTGAGGTAATGCGGCGATGGGAATAGCCGAGCGCCTTGGCGGCGTTCTCCACCGCATCGACCAGTTTTGCGTCGAAATGAGTCGGCGGCTTGCGCCAGACCAGATCGAGCGCGACGTCGACCTTGCGCCGCGCCGCGATCTCGGCGGCCGCCGCACGCAACTCCTTGTCGAGCGCGTCCATGATCCCGGCATCGGCGCTGCGGCAATCCACGGTAAAGGCGACTTCGCCGGGAATGACGTTGCGCGAGGGACTTTTGATGACGGCTTCGCCGATGGTGCCGACCGCCCGGGGACCGTGCTTTCCGGCGATGCTTTCCATCGCCAGCACGATCTCCGACAATGTCGCCAGCGCGTCGCGGCGCAGCGGCATCGGCGTCGAGCCGGCATGGCTCTCGAACCCGGTGATCCTGCCGTCATACCACAACACGCCCTGACCGGAATCGACCACGCCGATGGTCTTGCCTTCGGCTTCGAGGATCGGGCCCTGCTCGATGTGCAGTTCGACAAAGCTGGTGAATTTCTGCGTGCCGACCGGGCTCGCGCCGCGATAGCCGATATCATCCAATGCCTCGGCCACCGTGACACCGTCAGCGTCCTTGCGCGACAGAATATCGTCGGTGGTGAAATCGCCGACATAGGCTGCCGACGCCATCATCGCCGGCGCGAAGCGCGAGCCTTCCTCGTTGGTCCAGTTGACGATGCAGATCGGCATTTCCGTTTCGATCCCGGCGTCATTGAGGGTGCGGACCACCTCAAGCGCCGCCAGCGTGCCGAGCACGCCGTCGAACTTGCCGCCGGTCGGCTGGGTATCGAGGTGCGAGCCGAGTCCGACAGGCGGCTTCGACATGTCGCGGCCCTTGCGCAGGGCGAACATCGAACCGAGCGTATCGACGTGCACCTCGAGCCCGGTGGCTTCGCAGGCGTTGCGGAACCAGTCACGCACCTGCTTGTCCTCACGGCCGAGCGTCAGCCGCCGCACCCCGCCTTTCGCGGTGGCGCCGAATTTCGCGGTCTCGTGAATCGTATCCCAGAGACGGGCGGAATCGACTTGCAGATTGGAGGCGGGCTGGTTCATGCGGCTGTTCCGTGGCGTCTGGATACGGCAGTTGCTTTTCAATGACGCGCTGGCGGCGGCGCGTCAACTGAGGGCGTTCGACTGCGCGATCTGGCCGGCAAGATCGGCGACGAGTTCGACCGCGACCGTATCGGGGGAAGCCAGCCAGCTTGCCGCAAACGTCAGGGGCGAGATTTTGAGGTCGGTCGAGAGCAGTTGCAGCCGGCCGTCCGCCAGTTCGTTTTCGACGATCGCGGTGGGGATGACCGCAATACCGAGCCCCTCGATCGCCATGTGGATGACGGTTGCGAGCGAGGCACTGGCGTGCAACCGGATCGGCGGCAGATCGGGCCGGTTGAACAGCGCGCGCACGACCTCATAGGGCTGGGTCTTGCGCGGGAAGGTGATGATCGGAAACTTCGCGAGATCATACACCTTGAGCGGACCATGGCCGAGACCGAGTGACGGGCTGGCGAGAAAGCCGATCGCGTAGTCGCACAGCGAGCGATTGCGAACGCTGGAGGCGGACAGCGGCCCGAGCATGAAGGCCAGCTCGATTTCCTGCGCAAGCAGCCTCGCGGTCAGGTTCGGCGTGATGTCGACTTCGATCTCCAGCGACAGATTGGGATAGGCGGTATTGACGCTCTTGATCAGCCGCGACAGCCAGGTGTGCACGATGGTCTCGGCGACCCCGAGCCGCAACACCCCGCGCATCGCCGAGCGGTCGCTCACTTCAGCCATCATCTCCGAGCGCAGGCCCATCAGTTTTTCCGCATAGACCATCAACTGCCGGCCGCTCGGGGTCGGCGAGGCCACGCGATGGTCGCGGTTCAACAGCTTCACCCCCAACTCGCGTTCGAGTTGGGCGATCCGCTGCGAGATCGCGGGCTGGGTGGTATTGAGTTTCTCGCCCGCGGCGCGGAAGCTGCCCAGGGTCACCACCCACAGGAAGGTCTCGATCGATTTGAAGTCCACCATCGGAGGGAGCTCCGATCGATAAAATTAATTTATCGATCGTGATCAAAAACGAAGATTAGACTTTATAGTAGGCGTGGGTTTCACTATTGTCGAGAGAATAGGCAGGGCGATCTGATGACCGTTTTAACGGCAGAGGACTTCCGCGGCGATGAGACCGCACTTCCGAGCCTGCAGGCCCGCCTGGCGTGCCGCGCCGGCATGGCCACCACCACCGCCGGCGTCGCCAACGGCTTTGTCCAGGGCAATCTGGCGATCCTGCCGGAAAAGCTTGCGGCCTCGTTCCACCGCTTCTGTCAGCTCAATCCAAAACCGTGCCCGATCATCGGCATGTCCGATGTCGGAGATCCCCGCATTCCCTCGCTCGGCATCGATCTGGACATCCGCACCGACCTGCCGCGCTACCGGGTCTGGCGCGACGGCGAGGTGGCCGACGAGCCGACCGATATCATGGCGCATTGGCGCGACGATCTGGTCGCGTTCGTGCTGGGGTGCTCGTTTTCGTTCGAGGAAGCGTTGATGGCGGACGACCTGCCAATCCGCCACATCGAGCGCAACGTTCGCGTGCCGATGTACCGCACCAATATTGCGTGCAGCCCGTCGGGGCCGTTCGCCGGCCCGATGGTGGTGTCGATGCGCCCGTTCAAGCCGGCCGATGCGATCCGCGCGGTGCAGATCACCTCGAGATTCCCTTCGGTGCACGGCGCACCGGTTCATCTCGGCCATCCGCATTCGATCGGGATTTCCGATATCGCAAAACCCGATTACGGCGATGCGGTGCCGGTGGAAGCCGACGAGATTCCCGTGTTCTGGGCATGCGGCGTGACCCCGCAGGCGGTGATCTCGGCGGCGAAGCTGCCGTTTGCGATCACGCACGCGCCCGGATTGATGCTGGTGACCGATCTCCGCAACAAGCAACTTGCTGTGCTTTAAAGGGCAGCGTCTGCTGTTCTTTAAGGCTTTACCGCCATCCGCAATCGTTTCATCGATGAGCCGCCGATCAACAGAGGACCCCGTGATGACCATCACTCGCCGCAATGTATTGCTTGGAGCCACGGCCACCGCCGCGCTGTTGCCGGTCGCGGCGCGCGCGCAAACACCCGAAGTGAAGATCGGCATCATCTATCCGTTTTCCGGCGCCAGCGCCCAGATCGGCGTCGATGCACAAAAGGCATTTGAGACCGCCGCCGAGATCATCAACAACAAGTACGATTTCGATCTGCCGCTGGCGCGGACCGAGGGACTGCCTGGGCTCGGTGGTGCCAAGATCCGTCTCGTGTTCGCCGATCACCAGGCCGATCCGCAGAAAGGCCGCGCCGAAGCCGAGCGCCTCATTACGCAGGACAAAGTCTGCGCCATCATCGGCACCTACCAGAGCGCGGTCGCCGTCACCGCCAGCCAGATCTGCGAGCGCTACCAGATCCCGTTCATCTCGGCCGACAATTCCTCGCCGAGCCTGCATCGCCGCGGCCTCAAATTCTATTTCCGCGCCGCCCCGCATGACGAGATGTTCTCGGCCGCGATGTTCGACTTCTTCGATGCCATGAAAAAGAAGGGCACCAGGATAGATACCCTGTCCCTGTTCCACGAGGATACCATCTTCGGCACCGACTCGGGCAACGCGCAGATCAAGCTCGCGGGCGAGCGCGGCTACAAGGTGCTGGCCGATATCAAATACCGCGCCAATTCGCCATCGCTGTCGGCCGAGGTACAGCAGCTCAAGGCAGCCAATGCCGACGTGCTGATGCCCTCAAGCTACACCACTGACGGCATCCTGCTGGTGAAGACCATGGCCGAACTCGGCTACAAGCCGAATGCCATCGTTGCGCAGGACGCCGGCTTCTCCGAAAAGGCGCTGTACGACGCGGTCGGCGACAAGCTCGAAGGTGTGATCTCGCGCGGCAGCTTCTCGCTCGATCTCGCCGCCAAACGGCCGATGGTCGGCAAGATCAACGCCCTGTTCAAGGAAAAGTCGGGCAAGGACTTCAACGACTACTCGTCGCGGCAGTTCATGGGCCTGATCGTGATGGCGGATGCCATCAATCGCGCCAAGTCCACGGATGGCGACAAGATCCGGGAAGCGCTGGTGGCCACCGACATGCCGGGCGAGACCACCATCATGCCGTGGAAGCGCGTCAAGTTCGACGAAATGGGCCAGAACAACGACGCCGATCCGGTGCTGCTGCAATATACCGGCGGCAAGTTCGTCACCATCTTCCCGCCGCAGGCCGCGGTCGCCGAAGCCACCTGGCCGATGAAGTAAGATGCGACGTGCGCGTCACCCCGCGGCGCGCGCCCTCATCCTGAGGAGCTTGCGAAGCAAGCGTCTCGAAGGATGGACGCAACGCATGGACTCGCGGCCATCCTTCGAGACGCGCGCAAGGCGCGCTCCTCAGGATGAGGTCGGAAATATATTCGCAGGCTCTCAGGATGAGGGCTTTTGCCTGGAGCCATCCCTTTGACCGCCGCAACCATCATCCAGTCTCTCGCCAGCGGCCTGTTGATGGGGCAGCTCTACGGCCTGATCGCCGTTGGGCTGGCGCTGATCTTCGGCCTGATGGATGTCGTGAACTTCGCCCATGGCGAATTCCTGATGATCGCGATGTATGCGACGTTCTTTCTGTTCGCGTTCTTTGCCATTGATCCCTTGCTGGCCGCACCCCTGGTGGCGGCGGCGCTGTTCGTGTTCGGCGCGGTGGTCTATCTCCTGATCGTGCGCTTTGCGGTCCGCGCCAAAGCCAATGCCGGCATGGTGCAGATCTTCTCAACCTTCGGGCTCGCCATCGTCATGCGCGGGCTGGCGCAGTTCTTCTTCACGCCGGACTATCGCAGCGTCACCCATTCATGGCTCGGCGGCAAAACCATCTCGATATCGGGCATCTTCCTGCCGGTGCCGCAGCTGGCGGGCGCGCTGGTGTCGATCGCAGCCTTCATCGCGCTGTACTTTTTCATCAACCGCACCGATTTCGGCCGCGCTTTGGAAGCGACCCGCGAGGACGCCGGCGCGGTGGCGCTGGTCGGCATCGACAAGAACAAGGTGTTCGCGCTGGGCTGGGGCCTTGGGGCTGCGCTGGTGGGCCTGGCCGGCGCCGTGATGGCGATGTTCTTCTACATCTATCCCGACGTCGGCGCGTCATTTGCGCTGATCGCCTATGTCACGGTGGCGCTCGGCGGCTTCGGCAGCGTGTTCGGCGCCTTTGCCGGCGGCATCATCGTCGGCCTGGTCGAAGCTTCCACGGCGTTGATCCTGCCGCCCTCCCTGAAATCGGTCGGCATCTACGCGGTCTATCTGCTGGTGGTCTTCATCCGGCCGCGCGGCCTGTTCGGGTCGATCTGATGGATACGACCTTCGCCCAGCGCCGCCGCCGCGATCTGATCGTAGCGGTGTGCCTTGCGGCGGTCGCCGCAATGGTTCCGCTGTTCGTGAAGGACGTCTACGTTCAGAACATCATGGTGCTGACCCTGATGTATGCCGCGTTGTCGCAGAGCTGGAATATCCTTTCGGGCTATTGCGGGCAGATCTCGCTCGGCCACGCGCTGTATTTCGGACTTGGCGCTTATACGACAGCGCTTCTGTTCACCAAGTTCGGCGTGCTGCCGTGGTTCGGCATGATCAGCGGCGGCCTGCTATCGGCGCTGATTGCGATGGCGCTTGGTTACCCCTGTTTCCGCCTGCGCGGCCACTACTTCGTCATCGCCACCATCGTCATCGCCGAGATCGCGCTCCTTTTGTTCCAGAACTGGAATTGGGCGGGCGCCGCGCTCGGCATCGACATTCCCGTGCGCCACGACAGTTGGCTCACTTTTCAGTTCACACGCAGCAAGCTGCCCTATTTCTATTTCGCGCTCGCGCTGGCCTGCGTCGCCTGGCTGGTGACCTGGTGGCTGGAAGATTCCAAATGGGGCTACTGGTGGCGCGCCGTGAAGGACAATCCGGACGCCGCCGAAAGCCTCGGCGTGGTCGTGTTCAATTCCAAGATGGGGGCCGCGGCGGTCTCGGCCTTTCTCACCGCGGTCGGCGGCGCCTTCTATGCCCAGTTCGTATCCTACATCGATCCCGAAAGCGTCATGGGTTTTCAGTTTTCGCTATTGATGGCGCTGCCCGCGGTGCTCGGCGGCATCGGGACGCTGTGGGGGCCGGTACTCGGCGCCGTCATTCTGATCCCGCTCACCGAACTGACGCGCTCCTTCATCGGCGGTTCCGGCCGCGGCGTCGACCTGATCGTCTACGGCACGCTGATCGTGCTGATCTCGCTGGCGCGCCCCGAGGGCCTGGTCGGACTGTTCTCGCCGCGGCGCAAGGGAGCGGCGCGATGACCGCCTTGCTGGAAACCCGCGGCGTCTGGCAGCGCTTCGGCGGCCTGATCGCCAACAGCGATATATCGATTTCGGTCGGCCGCGGCGAGATCGTCGGATTGATCGGCCCCAACGGCGCCGGCAAGTCGACGCTGTTCAACCTGATCGCGGGCGTGCTGCCGCCGACCCAAGGCTCGATCTGGCTCGACGGCGAGGACGTCACCGCGCTGCCGGCGGCGCAGCGCTGCCAGCGCGGCATCGCCCGCACCTTCCAGGTCGTGAAAAGCTTCGAGACCATGACGGTCATCGACAACGTCATCGTCGGCGCGCTGATCCGCACCACCATCATGCGCGAAGCGCGCCGCAAGGCCTGGGAGGTACTGGAATTCGCCGGCCTCGCCGGCCGCGCCAATGTGTCGGCAGGCGAGTTGATTCCGTCGGAAAAACGCCGGCTCGAGGTCGCCCGCGCGCTCGCGACCGAGCCGAAACTGCTGCTGCTCGACGAAGTGCTGACCGGTCTGACGCCGATCGAGGCGCAGACTGGCGTCGAACTGGTGCGAAAAGTGCGCGCCACCGGCGTCACGGTATTGATGGTCGAGCACGTCATGGAAATCGTGATGCCGCTGGTCGATCGCGCCATCGTGCTCGATCTCGGCAAGGTGCTGATCGAGGGCAAGCCGGCCGACATCGTGCGCGATCCGAAAGTCATCAGCGCCTACCTCGGGGATCGTCATGCTGTCGGTGCATGAAATCACCACCGCCTATCAGGGATTGGTGGCGATCTCGGCTGTGAGCATCGAGGTCGCCAAAGGCGAGATCGTCTGCGTCGCCGGCGCCAACGGTGCCGGCAAATCGACGCTGCTGAAATCCATCGCCGGCGCCGAGCGGCCGCGCTCCGGCACCGTGACCTTCGACGGTGCGCGCATCGACGGCCTGGCGCAGCACGTGATCACCGCGCGCGGCATCGCCTATGTGCCGGAAAACCGCCGCCTGTTCCCGCGGCTGTCGGTGCGCGACAACCTGCGGCTCGGCAGTTACATGTACCGCAGCCAGCCTGATCGCGACGAGCCGCTGGCGCTGGTGTTCAAATTGTTTCCGCGCCTGTCGGAGCGTCTGGAACAGCGCGCCGAAACACTGAGCGGCGGCGAGCAGCAGATGCTGGCGATCGGCCGCGCGCTGATGACGCGGCCGCGGCTGTTGATGCTGGACGAGCCGTCGCAGGGCATCATGCCGAAACTGGTCGACGAAATCTTTCAGGCGGTGAAGCGAATCCGCGACGCGGGGATGACCGTATTGATTGTTGAGCAGCGCATCGCCGAATGCCTTGATATCGCCGACCGCGCCTACATCCTGCAGACCGGCCGCCTCCTGATGCAGGGCACCGCAGCCGAGATCATGGGCAATCCCGACGTGCGCAAGGCGTATCTCGGGCTGTGACACTCGTGTCCCGGACGCGGTGCAGCGCTTCTCCCGGCGATGCGAAGCATCGTCCGGTACGCTGCTCCGCAGAGCCGGGACCCATTCGCGTTTAGATAAGATGACCACGGATCAGCAGCGCATCGCTTCGCGCTGCCCAGCGTCCGGGGAACGCGGCGTCAATGCTCGTGCTGCTCCGGCAACGTCAGCCCGAACGTTTTTGTCAAATCAGCCACCTGCGCCAGCGTCAAATACCGCGGGTTCAGCCCGCGCAGCAGTAGATACAGCTTTGCGGTTTCCTCCAGTTCCTCGATCGCAAACACTGCCGCTTCCAGCGACTCCCCGGCGACCACCGGGCCGTGATTGGCGAGCAGCACGGAAGCATATTTGCCGGCGAGGCCCTTGATCGCGTCGGCTACATCAGGATCGCCTGGCCGATAATACGGCACCAGCGCGGTGGCGCCGCATTTCATCAGGTAATAGGCGGTCATCGGCGGCAATGCGGCGCGTGGATCGATCTCCGGCAGCATCGACAGCGCCACCGAATGGGTTGAGTGCAGATGCACCACCGCGCGCGCCGCGTTGCGCGTCTGGTACAGCGCGGTATGCAGCGGCACTTCCTTGGTCGGAGCGTCGCCGGACGTTAGCCTGCCGTCGGCGCCGAGCCGCGACAGCCGCGCCGGATCCAGGGAACCGAGCGAGGCGTTGGTCGGCGTTACCATATAGCCGCCGTCGTCAAGTCTGACGCTGATGTTACCCGACGAGCCCGGCGTCAGCCCGCGCTCGAACAGCGAGCGGCCGAGGCGGCAGATTTCCTCGCGTATCCCGGTTTCGGTCATATCCGTATCCTGGCAGCATCCTCGTGCCGCCTTGTCTCACGCTTTGGCAGCGCGGCCAAGCCGTGATACCCAGAGGCAAAGCCGCATCTGAACTGCGGCTATGAGGAACCCCTAAGGAATTGCCGCATGCCTGAATCCGTCACCGCTAAACCGCGCATCGCCGTCATCGGGCTGGGCTCGATGGGGTTTGGCATGGCGACCTCGCTGCGGCGGGCCGGTTTTGACGTCACCGGCTGCGATGTCTCCGATGAGGCCGTGGCGCGGTTTGTCGCCGACGGCGGGGCCGGCGCGAAAACGCCGGCCGAGGCCGCGAAGTCGGTCGACATCGCGGTCAGCGTGGTCGTCAACGCCGCGCAGACTGAAACCATTCTGTTCGGCAAGGAAGGCGTCGCCGAAACACTGGCAAAAGACGCGGTGTTCGTCTCCTCCGCCACCATGGATCCGGATGTGGCGCGGCGGCTGGCGAAACAACTGGAGGCGACCGGCCGGCACTACCTCGATGCGCCGATCTCCGGCGGCGCCCAGCGCGCGGCGCAAGGCGAACTCACCATTTTGGCGTCAGGCAGTCCTGCGGCTTTCGCCAAGGCCAGGCCCGCGCTCGATGCGATGGCGGCAAAGCTCTACGAACTCGGCGATGCCGCCGGGCAGGGCGCCGCGTTCAAGATGATCAACCAGCTTCTGGCCGGCGTGCATATCGCGGCCGCCTCGGAGGCGATCACATTCGCCGCCAAACAGGGGCTCGATATTCGCAAGGTCTATGAGGTGATCACGGCGTCGGCCGGCAATTCCTGGATGTTCGAAAACCGCATGCCGCACGTGCTCGACGGCGATTACTCCCCGCGCAGTGCGGTGGAAATTTTCGTGAAAGACCTTGGCATCATTCAGGACATGGCGCGCACGGCGAAATTTCCGGTGCCGGTGGCATCCGCCGCGCTGCAGATGTTCCTGATGACGGCGGCGTCCGGCATGGGCCGCGACGACGACGCCTCGGTGGCGCGGATGTATGCCCGGGTCACCGGCACGGCTTTGCCGGGCGAGCCGAAATAGCAGTGAACCAACAAGAGGACATCAGATGCCCCGTTTCGCCGCCAATCTCACCATGATGTTCAACGAAGTGCCGTTCCTCGACCGCTTTGATGCGGCGGCGCGGGCCGGGTTTACCGCCGTTGAATTCCTGTTTCCTTACGATCATCCGGCCGAAGAGGTCGGCAAGCGGCTCAAGGCCGCCGGACTGACGCAGGCGCTGTTCAACCTTCCGCCGGGCAATTGGGAAGCCGGCGAAAAAGGCTTTGCCGCGCTGCCGGATCGTTTTGCCGATCTGCAGCAGAGTCTGATGACCGCGCTGCCTTATGCGCAGGCGACCGGTGTCAAGCGCGTGCATCTGATGGCGGGGATCGCCGACCGCCGCGATCCCAAAGCGGTGGCGGCGTTTCGCAAGTCGCTGGTATGGGCGGCCGAGTTCTTCCGCCCCCATGGCCTCGACGTCGTGATCGAGCCGATCAACCCGCGCAACGTGCCCGGCTACTTCCTCAACGATTTCGGCTTCGCCCGCGATCTGATCCGCGAACTGGAGATCCCCAACCTGAAATTGCAGTTCGATATCTATCACTGCCAGATCATCCATGGCGACGTCACCATGCGACTGCGCGAGATGATGCCGATCATCGGTCACGTCCAGATCGCCAGTATCCCCTCGCGCAACGAGCCGGACGGCGAGGAATTGAACTATCCGTTTCTGTTCGATGAACTCGACCGGCTCGGCTATGGTGGTTTCATCGGCTGCGAATATAACCCGCGGGCCAGGACCACCGACGGCCTCGGCTGGTTCAGGCCCTATGCCGGAGTGAAAACATGACGCCGGCCGGAAAGCTATCTCTTGGCTGCATCGCCGACGATTACACCGGCGCCTCCGATCTCGCCAACACGCTGACCCGCTGCGGGTTGCGCACGGTGCAGACCATCGGCGTTCCCGCAGACGATCTCGATCTGCCCGACGTCGATGCGGTGGTGGTATCGCTGAAAAGCCGGTCGATCGATGCCGGACTCGCGGTGTCGCGCTCGCGATCGGCGGAAAAATGGCTGCGCGGCCGAGGCGCCCGGCACGTGCTGTTCAAGATCTGCTCGACCTTCGATTCCACCGATGCCGGCAATATCGGCCCGGTCATGGACGCGCTGCGCGCCGATTCCGGCGAGACAATCGTGCTGGTGACGCCGGCGTTTCCGGAGACTGGCCGCACGGTGTATCAGGGCAATCTGTTCGTAGGCTCGGTGCCGCTGAACGAAAGCCCCCTGAAAGATCATCCGCTCAATCCGATGCACGATTCCAATCTGGTGCGGGTGCTGGCGCGGCAAAGCCGGACCACCGTCGGTCTCGTCGCTCTCGCGGACATCGCGGGCGGTGCGGACGCCGTCCGCGCGCGCCTTGCCGATCTTTCCGGCAAAGGTTTTGGCGCCGTGATCGCGGACGCAGTTTTCGAGCGCGATCTGGAAACCATCGGCGCCGTCGCGCTGGATCATCGCGTCTCCGTTGGCGCATCCGGCCTCGGCCTCGGTCTGGCCCGTGCGCTGGTCGCCTCACGCCTTGTCAAATCGGATACGTCGGACGCGATCTCGGACTCGCCGGTCGGCGGCCCGGCAGCGTGTCTGGCGGGCAGTTGTTCGCAGGCGACGCTGCAGCAGATCGCCAACGCCGAAGCTGTCATGCCGGTGCTGCATCTCGATCCCGACCAGGCCGTCGCCGGCAAGGGTGAAGCCCGGCGTGCGCTGGCCTGGGCTCGGGAACGGCTCAAGGACGGCCCGGTGCTGATCGCCAGCAGTTCGACGCCGGACGAGGTCGCCGCCTTGCAGGCGCGCCAGGGCCGCGATGCCGCGGGCCATGCGATCGAGCAGGCGATGGCCGACATCGCTGAAGGATTGGTTCAATCGGGTGTACGGCGGCTGGTGGTCGCCGGCGGCGAAACCTCCGGCGCGGTGGTGGACCGCTTGCAGATTCCCGGCTTTCTGGTGGGCGCGGAGATCGCCGCCGGCGTGCCGGTGCTGCGCGCGGTCGGCGCCAGCGCCGGCGAGATGCTGCTGGCGCTGAAGTCAGGCAATTTCGGCGGCCCGAAATTTTTCTCCGACGCGCTGAAGCTGATGCGCTGAGCGGCATCACCCCCATCTGTGTCGCACGCTGTTATCTCCGATCGCACTTCCTAGAGACTCGACAACACGCCGGCACCGGCCAGGACCACCACCACGATCCAGGGCGGCATCTTCCATATCGTGAGGAGGAGGAAGCCCGCGAGCGCGAGTGCAAAATCGCGCGGTGACAGGACGGCGCTGGTCCAGACCGGGTTGTAAAGGGCCGCACCGAGAATACCGACCACGGCTGCATTGGTGCCCCGCATGGCCGCCTGAGCGGCGGGGCGCGTCCGCATCGCATCCCAGAACGGCAGCATGCCATAGACAAGCAGCATGCCCGGAAGGAACAGCGCGACGAGAGCAATGACGGCGCCAGCCACGCCGTTTGGCGGAGGACCCATCACCGCCCCAAGATAGGCGGCGAAGGTGAAGAGCGGGCCCGGCACCGCCTGCGCCATTCCATATCCTGCCAGGAATGCCTCGTTGTTGATCCATCCCGGCGTAACAACCTGGGCCTGAAGCAGCGGCAGCACGACATGGCCGCCGCCAAACACGAGCGTGCCCGACCGGTAGAACGCGTCGAACAAGGCGAGCGCCTGAGAGCCGGTCGCGCTGGCGACGAACGGAGGTATCAAGAGGAGCGCGGCGAAGAGAGCGAGCGCGATGACGCCTCCTCGCGGGGTGACCGGAAAATTCAGATCCCCGGAATGCGGCGCGACCTCTCCCCGGCAGAGCCAAAGGCCCGCGCACGCGCCGAGCGCGATTGCTGCGATCTGCCCGAACGATCCGGCGAAAAAAACAACGACCGCAATCGCGGCAAGCGCGATGCCGGCGCGGGTGCGATCGGGTGTGAGGGTTCGCGACATGCCCCAGATGGCTTGTGCGACGACGGCAACAGCGACAAGCTTGAGGCCATGCAGGAAACCTTCGGCAACCGGCCCCGTGAATGCGGCTGCGCCCATCGCAAAGGCGAACAGGATCAGGGCCGAGGGTATGGTGAAGGCGAACCACGCCGCAAGTCCACCCAAAAGGCCATTGGCTCGAAGAATGCCGAGGGAAAAGCCGACCTGGCTGGAGGCCGGCCCTGGAAGAAACTGACAGAGCGCGACCAGGTCCGCATAGGCAGGGTCGTCGAGCCATTTGCGACGCACCACCAACTCATCCCGGAAGTATCCGAGATGAGCGATCGGACCGCCAAACGAGGTCAATCCCAGCTTCAGGAATGTCTTGAAGACCTCGCCGACGCGACCTTCGGAAGCGTCGCTGCTCGCAGGTCGTTGAACTTCATTGTCCAGATTCATTCGATTGCGCTCAAATATCGATAAACGATATCGGGAACCGATACTGCAGCCAAGCGTTTCCGGCCATCGTGCAACCGCGAGGAGATGATAGTGGCCTCGGTATCCGATGAAATGCCCCGTTTGTGACATCGTTCGATCTGGACTATCGCATTTCGATCGTGCAACTCGGGTAGCCGGTCGATTGGGTCGTTACGACGGAGCGTTCTCATGACAATTGATCGGCGCCGGCTGCTGCAAGCTGGGGGAATCACAGCGCTCTCGGCAGCGCTTCCCAAACGGGTCCAGGCTCAGTCTTCCGACAGCCCGCACGTTTCGCCGCAAGGCGCAGCGGATCATGCGATCCGGATCGGCAACGGGCTCGTTGAACTGGCACAGGATCGCATCATTTCCACCACCACTTACAACGGGCAGTTTCCGGGCCCCCTGCTGCGCTTCAAGGAAGGCCAGAAGGTCGTCGTCGATGTCCACAATGATACCGATACGCCAGAGCAGCTGCATTGGCACGGGCAGACGCTACCGGTGGATGTGGACGGGGCGTTTGAAGAGGGGACACCGTTCATTCCCGCCCATGGTATGCGCCGCATAGGTTTTTCGCCCGGGCCGGCTGGACTACGATTCTATCACACGCACCTCACGCCCGGTGCCGATCTGTCCGGCGGCCAATATGGCGGACAAGTAGGCACGGTCTACATCGAGCCGAAACATGAACCGGGCCGCTACGATCGCGAAGTGTTTCTGATGCTCAAGGAATTCCAGCCCGCATTCAGTCGCGGCGGCGACATGGCGATGGATTTTCTTGCACCGGCGACGCGGGTCAAGGTGCTCGAGGAGGCCGGCGAATCGGCGATGCGCGCTTCATTGGCCAAGGGAATGCGGCACGGTTTCGAGGTCGGGTACAGCCTGTTCTCGATCAATGGCCGGATGCTGGGCCATGGCGATCCCATTCGCGTCAAGGCGGGCGAGCGTGTGCTGTTTCATATCGTCAACGGCAGTGCGACCGAAATCCGCAGCCTCGCTTTGCCGGGACACAGCTTCGAGGTTATCGCATTGGACGGCAATCCCGTCCCGACAACGACGCACGTACCCGTCCTGTGGCTGGGAACCGCCGAACGTGTATCTGCGATGGTCGAGATGAACCATCCCGGAGTTTGGGTCATGGGCGACCTGGCGGACGACGACCGCGCAAGGGGGATGGGCATCGTGATTGAGTATGCCGGCAAAACGGGAAAGCCAAAATGGACCAGGCCGGCTCCGTTTAAATGGGACTACACGCGTTTCGGAAGGTCCGGCCCTGACGGGCAGGCACCGGATGAAACCATCGATATGACGTTCACCAAGAACAACGCGGCCACTCAAGGCTTCAACGAATGGCGCATCAATGATGTCGCGTTCTCGATGGACAAAATGGAGCCGATGTTTCACCTGCGTCAGGGCAGGCGCTATCGGCTGCGCATGAGCAATGCCAGCGACGACATCCACCCCGTGCATCTGCACCGTCACAGCTTCGAACTGACCCGGATAGCTGGAAAAACCACAGCCGGGATCATGAAGGATGTCGTCATGCTCGGCGGATACCAGCAAGTGGAAGTTGACTTTGTGGCGGACAATCCCGGTTTGACCTTGTTCCATTGCCACCAACAGCTGCACATGGACTTCGGCTTCATGGCACTGTTCGATTGCGCCTAGTTCAGGCCTGCTCAAGCCTGACTACCGCGGCGTTCGAATGCTTGTTCCGTTCCTACCGCCGACGAACGCCGTATTGAGCCCGATTCCAATCAAAAATGCGGGACGAAAGTTTGCTGGCGCCCAGTGTTTCCGCGATATTCCATCCACGCCTGCCTCAAAATCTGCACGGACGAAGTGAGGAAGATGGCAGCCATCACGCCCGCCACAGCTAAATCCGGCCAAGCGCTCGCGGTTCCCCAAACGGTGAGCGCAGCAATCACTACTATGACGTTGCCGATCGCATCGTTGCGCGAGCAAAGCCAGACCGAGCGCACGTTGGCATCGCCTTCCTTGTAACGCACCAGCAGCAACACCGATGCAAGATTGGCTGCCAGCGCGAGCATCCCAATAGCGCCCATCAGTTCGGCACGGGGCATGCCAAGGACGAGCGTTTGGTAAACGGTTGAACCAAAAACCCATAGCGACATCGCGCTAAGGGAAACGCCTTTAGAGAGCGCCGCCACAGCACGCGTTTTCATGCTGGCGCCGATGACCGCCAAGCTTAAACCGTAAGTGACAGTATCGGCGAGAAAGTCGAGCGCATCAGCCTTGAGGGCTTGCGAGCCTGCAACATGGCCGGCGAACATTTCGGCGAAAAACATCAAACCGTTGATGCTAATGACCGTCCAAAGCACGCGCTTGTAACGCGGTTCTACACCGTCAAATACCGGCACACCGCCTGAGCAGCAGCTATCCGTGCCGCTGGCTGCGGCCGGACCAATTTGCTGATTACGCTGGCCATTTGAGCCGCAACAGTGGTCGGACATCCGGACGCTTCCCATTATTCCGGAAAGAGCGTACAACCTCTAGCGACTAGAGGTTCAAGCGAAAAATGAACGCTTCAATCGGAGAGTTATCCCGGCAGACCGGCGTGAAGGTACCGACGATACGTTATTACGAGCAAGTCGGCCTGCTTTCTGTGCCCGCTCGTACCGAAGGCAAGCAGCGGCGGTATGGCGCAACCGACATCATGCGATTGAATTTTATTCGGCATGGCCGCGAGTTGGGCTTCGAGGTCGACGACATTCGAGAGCTTCTGGCATTAAGCGCACAGCCCGAAAAACCTTGCGACGACGCGGACAAAATTACCGCCCGCCACCTGGCGGCAGTTGATCAACGCATTTCGCAACTTACCGCACTACGCGGCGAACTCACCCGGATGCTCGACAATTGTAACGGCGGCCGTGTGGCAGATTGTCGGGTGCTTGAAAGTCTGGGCATGCCGTCTGTCCAAGAGCGGTAATCGATTTATCGCATAATTTGACGGGGCGTTCGGTTATCGCGAACGTAGTCTGGACGTGCCGAATTGCGCGGCTTGGCAATCACACGATGCCTTATCATCACTAGCTGTTGGCGGTGCGGTTTAGTCCGCGGGATGCAAAGCTGCGAGCTCGCTTTCCAGCACGCCATGCCATCCTGGCCCATCGCGAAGGTACAAAGATGGACGGTGAAGACGCATTCTTGTTGTCTGGTATGGGAGGTGTAACCATCTTTATCGGACCTTGCAGCATTGCGCGTGAAGGAGACATTCATGAGTGATGTCGGCAGAAGCGCCCATTGGGAGAATGTTTATAAGACCAAAGGCGAAAGAGAAGTCAGTTGGTTTCAGCAGCATCCCGCGCCATCCCTCGATCTGATAGCATTGACAGGCGTCTCCGCCCGCGCGGCGATCATCGATATCGGCGGCGGTGCGTCCCGCCTCGTGGACGCCCTTGTCGAACGTCAAACGGGACAAATTACGATTCTGGACCTTTCCAAAATGGCTCTCGATGCCGCGAAAGCGCGTCTGGGCAACAAGGCCGCAAATGTCCGGTGGGAGGTTGCCGATGTCACTAAATGGGACCCGGCCCAAGCCTATGAACTGTGGCACGACCGTGCGGCGTTTCATTTCTTGACCAGTCCGGCCGATCAATCCGCCTATGTCGACCGGCTGAAAAAAGCCCTCGCGTCCGGAGGCTATGTCATCATCGGCACCTTTGCTTTGGACGGCCCGGAGCGATGCAGCGGATTGCCGATTGTGCGACATGATGCAGCCTCGCTGTCCGAAATTCTGGGAACCGATTTCAAGTTGATCGACGCGCGACGGCATGACCACGCGACCCCGTGGGGTGCCCTGCAGCGATTTCAGTTCAGCACATTTCGCCGGAACTAACGCTCAAGGGTCTCGGGAGCGTTAGTGCCGGATTTGCCGAAGTCTTGCGGAGACCAAGTTTAACGCCAGTGCTGGAAACCAGCACTTCCTGAACTCGGTAAGGGCTCCCAGACCCGCGGCTCTGAGCCGCCTGTTGGGCCGGCGGAATCGGGTGTCGGGGATGTGAAGCCGATGGGGTCGCTGGCGTTGGCTTTTTTCCACAGTTCGGGTAAATCAGCGCCACGAATTGGCCTCCTGGCTGGCCAATTTCTGGCTGTTTGGGGAATGCCCGTTTTATGATCGCATTGGTCCGTATCGCGTTGAGCCGGCCGTATACTTTCGTCGTGCTCGCGCTGCTGCTGTTGATTATCGGACCGCTCGCGACGCTACGCACGCCGACCGACATTTTCCCGGATATCCGGATCCCCGTGATCGGCGTGGTCTGGCAATATACCGGCTTGCCGCCCGACCAGATGTCGGGACGAATCACCACGCCGTTCGAGCGGTCGCTGACGACCACGGTCAACGACATCGAGCACATCGTCGCGAACTCCTACAATGGGGTCGGCATCGTCAAGATTTTCTTTCAGCCAACCGTCGACATCAGAACCGCCAACGCCCAGGTTACCGCAATTTCGCAGACCCTTCTGAAGCAATTGCCCCCCGGTTCAACGCCGCCGCTGATCCTCAATTACAGTGCATCGACGGTGCCGATCATCCAGGTCGCGCTGTCGGGCGAAGGCTTGACCGAGCAGAATCTCGCCGACATCGGCATCAACCAGCTGCGGACGCCGCTGGTCACGGTGCCCGGCGCGGCGATTCCGTATCCGTTCGGCGGCAAGCAGCGCCAGGTCCAGATCGATCTCAATTCGTCGGCGCTGCAGGCCCGCGGGCTGTCGGGGCAGGACGTCGCCAATACCCTGGCCGCACAAAATCTGATCACGCCGGTCGGCACGGAGAAGATCGGCAGCTTCGAATATACCATCCAACTCAACAACTCGCCGCTCAAGATGGAAGAGCTCGGCGACCTGCCGATCAAGACCGTGAACGGCGCGATGGTCTACATCCGCGACGTCGCCAGCGTTCGCGACGGCAACCCGCCGCAGACCAATATCGTTCACGTCGACGGCAACCGCTCGGTTCTGATGATGGTGCTGAAGGCCGGCGCGGTCTCGACGCTGGATATCATCGCCGGCATCAAGCAGAAGGTGATCGACGTCAAGGATCAGCTGCCGGATGCGCTGAAGATCGGATTCATCGGCGACCAGTCGCTGTTCGTCCGCGGCGCCATCACCGGCGTTGCTAATGAAGGCGTCATTGCCGCGCTGTTGACCAGCGTGATGATCCTTTTGTTCCTGGGAAGCTGGCGCTCCACCGTCATCATTGCCGTCTCGATTCCGCTCGCCGTGCTCGGCGCCATCATCATGCTGTCGGCGATCGGCGAGACCCTCAACATCATGACGCTCGGCGGCCTGGCGCTGGCGGTCGGCATTCTCGTCGACGACGCCACGGTGACGATCGAGAACATCAATTACCATCTCGAACAGGGCAAGCCGGTCGAGCAATCGATCATGGACGGTGCCAACCAGATCGTGACGCCGGCGTTTGTCTCGCTGCTGTGCATCTGCATCGTGTTCGTGCCGATGTTCTTCCTGACCGGGGTGGCGCGCTTCCTGTTCGTGCCGATGGCCGAGGCCGTGATGTTCGCTATGGTCTGGTCGTTCATCCTGTCGCGCACACTGGTGCCGACGATGGCGAAATATCTGCTGCAGCCGCACCTGCACCATGCCGAAGGCGAGGGGCCGCCGCCGTCGCGCAACCCTCTGATCCGGTTCCAGCGCGCCTTCGAGGCGCGGTTCGAGCGTATTCGCGGCGGTTATCGCGATCTGTTGTCGATGGCGCTCGGACGACGGCCGGTGTTCGTTGTCGGATTTCTCGCTTTCGTCGCCGTTTCGTTCCTGCTGGTGCCGTTTCTCGGCCGGAATTTCTTCCCCTCGGTCGACGCCGGCTCGATCCTGATGCATGTCCGCACCCAGGTCGGGACCCGCGTCGAGGAGGCCGCCAACCAACTCGCCGACGTGCAGAAGGCGATCCGCAAGATCATTCCGCCCGACCAAATCGACACCGTCGCCGACAACATCGGCATGCCGATCAGCGGCATCAACATGACCTACAACAATACCGGCGTGATCGGCCCGCAGGACGGCGACATCCAGATCAAGCTGAAGGAGAATCATCGGCCGACCGTCGAATACGTCCAGGCGCTGCGTGAACAGCTGCCGCGGTTGTTTCCCGGCATAAGCTTTGCCTTTCTGCCGGCGGATATCGTCAGTCAGATCCTGAACTTCGGCGCACCGGCGCCGATCGACCTGCAGGTGCGGGGCGCGGATGTGAATGCGAATTTCGCCTACGCCAACAAGCTGCTGAGCCGGATTCGCCGGATCCCCGGCATTGCCGATGCACGGATCCAGCAGTCGCCCAACAATCCCTCCTTCAACATCGATGTCGACCGCACCCGCGCCCAATATGTCGGGCTGACCGAGCGCGATGTCACCAACAGTCTCGTGGTCAATCTGGCCGGCAGTTCCCAGGTCGCCCCGACCTATTATCTCAATCCGGATAACGGCGTGTCGTATTCGATCGTGATGCAGACGCCGCAATACCAGATCGACTCGCTCAGCGCGCTGCAGACGCTGCCGATCACGGCGGTGGGCGTGCCACAATCGCCCATTCTCGGCGGCATCGCCAATATCACGCGGACGACGTCCAGCGCCGTGGTGTCGCAGTACGATATTCAATCCCTGGTACAGATTTACGCGACCCCGCAGGGCCGCGATCTCGGCGCGGTGGCCGCCGACGTCAGGGCGCTGATCGCCGATACCGCCAAGGACGTGCCGAAGGGCTCTTCGGTGGCCCTGCTGGGTCAGGTGCAGACCATGAACAGCGCGTTTTCCGGGCTGCTGTTCGGGCTGCTCGCCGCGGTCGTGCTGATCTATCTCCTGATCGTGGTCAACTTCCAGTCGTGGTCCGATCCGTTCGTGATCATCACCGCACTTCCTGCAGCCCTCGCCGGCATCGTCTGGATGCTGTTCACGACGCAGACCACGCTTTCGGTGCCGGCGCTGACCGGCGCGATCATGTGCATGGGCGTCGCCACCGCCAACAGCGTGCTGGTGATCAGCTTTGCCCGCGAGCGTTACGAAGAGCTCGGCGATCCCGTCGCAGCCGCGCTGGAAGCCGGCTTCGTGCGCTTCCGCCCGGTTTTGATGACCGCGCTGGCGATGATCATCGGCATGACGCCGATGGCGCTGGGACTCGGCGAAGGCGGCGAACAGAACGCGCCGCTGGGGCGTGCCGTGATCGGGGGGCTGATATTCGCGACGACGGCTACCCTGATGTTTGTTCCCGTGGTTTTTAGTATGGTACACAAGAAGCAAGGCGCCAAAGCCGCCGCCTCACTGGAGACTTCGCATGCCCACTGAACACAACTCGCCGGTGTCTCGCCGGAAGTTGAGCATTTTCGGGCTTGTGGCGGGAATCGTGGCGGTCATGGTCGTCGTCACCGGGATCAAGGCACGCGAGGATTCAAGCGCGAAGCTGCGTGAATGGACCGTCAATCAGGCGATTCCGACCGTGGCGGTGGTGCTGCCCGACGCCAAGGTTCTCGATGCCACCATCGATCTGCCGGGCCGGCTCGAGGCCTATTACCGGGCGCCGATCTTTGCCCGCGTCAGCGGCTATCTGAAAAGCTGGAGTGCCGACATCGGCGCCAAGGTCAAGGCCGGGCAGGTGATCGCCGAAATCGAGGCGCCGGACCTCGACCAGCAATTGCTGCAGGCGCGTGCCGATCTCACCAGCCAGGAGGCCAGCGCCAGACTGTCCGAAGCCACGCTGAACCGCCGCAAAACGCTGATCGCCTCGAATTTCGTCTCGATGCAGGAGATCGACGAACGCTCCGCCGACCTCTCCAACAAGAAGGCCGCGGTCAATTCCAGCCAGGCCAATGTCGAACGGCTGGAAGCGCTGGCCGGCTACAAGAAGATCACCGTGCCGTTCGACGGCGTGGTCACCGCGCGCGACACCGACGTCGGCGCGCTGATCAACGCGGGCGGCGGCGCCGGGCCTGCGATGTTCGTGATCTCCGACATCAAGAAGCTGCGGGTCTATGTCAACGTGCCCCAGAATTACGTGCCCGCGATCAAGATCGGCGCCAAGGCGGTGATTACCATGCCGGAATATCCAACCCGGACCTTCGCCGCGACGGTCGAGGCGTCCTCGCAATCTGTCGATGTCGCCTCCGGCACGACGCGGATGCAGCTGGCGCTCGACAATGCCGGCGGAGAATTGATGCCGGGCGGCTACGCCAATGTGCGCATGAGCCTGCAGCGCGACACCGTACCGCTGCATATTCCGGCCAGCGCCCTGATCTTCAACCAGAGCGGCCTGCGTGTCGCGACCGTCGGTTCTGACGACAAGGTGCTGTTCAAGGCCGTGACCATCGCCCGCGATCTCGGCCGCGATATCGAACTGGCCTCGGGAATATCCGCTGACGATCGCGTCATCGTCGCGCCGCCCGATGGCATCGCCGACGGCGATCAGGTCCGCGTCGCCGGCGCCAAGCCGGGCAAGACCGAGAAGGTTTCGGAGAAGCTGGACGTCAAGGGATAGGGCGAGGTGAACGTCTTTCGTTAGACCCGCCACTCCAGCACGCCATCGGCCGCCGTAACGATCTCGCCTGATGACCCCACCGGCGTACGGTCCAGATCCAGCAGATGCGCCAGCGTCGCGCCGTCGCGCGCGGGCACCCGCGCCAGTGCGCGGGCATCGTCGGAGGTCCGCAGCATGACCACGCCGTGCTCGACCTCGCCACCCCGGCCATAGATCACCGTAAAACTCTCGACCGAGCCCCTGCCGCCGGCCTCGGTGACGAACTGTGGCACCGCGCCGCGCTGCCGGTCGGCCTCGGCCTGCACGCTGGTATTCTGCGCCAGCGGAGTTTGCGGCGCTTGCCGCGACAGCACCAGCGCATGATGCTTGGTGACAAAACCACCCTGGCCGTAGAGCAAACCGAGTTTTGCGCCATTGCGCAGCTGGCGCACCATCGCGCAGGCGGCATGGGTCATGTAGGTGTTGAGCGGCGCGCCGAAGAACGTCAGCCCGCCGGTCACCGTCGGCTGCACGCCGGCGCCGAGGCCCAGCGTCCGCCGGGCCATTTTCGGCACGCAGGGAAAGCAGCTGTAGAGCTCGATGGCGTCGAACGCGCCGCCATCGGCAAGCTCCATCGCCGCCTGCAATACGGCGTTCTGGGCGTGGCTTTCGAAGAAGTGGTCGCGGGCAAGGTAATCGTGCGGTTCTTCCGCTGAGGCGCCGCCATGGATGTGGATCAGGCGATCCTCGGCAATCCCGGCGGCGCGCGCCTTGGCAAGGCTGGTGATCAGGATCGCGCCGCCCATGTTGACGCTGGGATTGGCCACCATCAGCTTGGTATAGGGCCACGCGATTAGCCGGTTGTCCGGCGCCGGCGTGGTGATTTCCTCAGGGGAGAAGCGCCGCTTCAGCCAGGCATGAGGATTTTCCGAGGCGACATTGGAATAGGTCGACCACAGCGTGCCTGACTCCGCCATCGCCTCGCGCGGGGTCTGGCCCCAATGCGCCGAGCTTGCGGCTTCGTAAAACGGATAGACCGTCACCGGCCTGAACACGCCAAGCTGCACCGCGATCGGCTTCTGGAACGCGGCGCCGCGTTTCGGCTCCGGCACATCATGCGCGAACGGCGTCCATGGCAGCGTGACGCCGGCGCGTTCGGCCTTGGTCGCGGTCGATTGCGCTTCGGCGCCGCAGACCGCAGCGACGCTGCATTCGCCGCGCGCAATGCGTTGCGCCGCTTCGTGCAAATAGCGGATCGGGCTTTCGCCGCCGACCGGACCGTAATAGGCGTGCTTGGGCTTGATGCCGAGACGGTCGGAAAGCTGTTTGGCCGGATCCTGATAACGCCAGCTCAGGAAATTGACGATGTCGAGCGAGCCGATCTCGCCGAGCAATCTTGCGCCGCTGTCGGCTTCGGCGCGCCGGAGCGCTTCTTCCAGCAGCGCAAGCGGCTCGAGGCCCGCGGCGATCTCCTTCGGACGATCGGTGATCTCACCGACGCCGACGATGACGGGAATGCGGTTGTCGGGGAGAGGGAAGAGTGAATTTGTCATTTGCTTTTGCTTCACTTTCTCAACAAGGCGGACCTCATCCTGAGGAGCGGCCTTTTGGCCGCGTCTCGAAGGATGGGCACAACGCATCGACTCGCGGCCATCCTTCGAGACGCGCGCGAGGCGCGCTCCTCAGGATGAGGTCTGAGATAGTCGCAAGCTTTTGCCGTAAGGATTAGCCTACTCCCCCACCAGCGCGTTCATGTGCTCGACCGCCTCGATGAAATCTTCCTTGAATTCCTGCACCACAGCGCCGGCCGATTTCACGCTGTCGATCAGGCCGACACCCTGGCCGACGAAATAGCTGACGAGGTCGCGCGCCTGGACGTTGCCCGCGGCCGCGGAGCGATCGATCGAGTTGAAGGCGTCGCGGCTGATGATGCTTTGCAGCGGCATTGGCAGCGCGCCGGGGCTGTCCGGTCCGCGGTCCCACGCGTCGGTCCAGACCGAGCGCAACTGCCGCGCCGGCTTTCCGGTACGGCCCCTGGAACGGATGGCGTCGCGCGAGGAGGCCGCGATCATCTTTTCGCGGAAGATTTCCGAGGTCTCGGATTCGACGGTGGCAAGCCACACCGAGCCGGTCCAGACGCCGGCGGCGCCCATCGCCATGCAGGCCGCCATCTGGCGTCCGGTCATGATGCCGCCCGCGGCCAGTACCGGCACGTCGCGGATCTCTCTGATCGCCTTGATCACCTCGGGCACCAGCACCATGGTCGAGACCTCGCCGCAATGACCGCCGGCCTCGGTGCCCTGCACCACCAGAATATCGACGCCGGCCGCGACCTGACGCAGCGCGTGCTCCTTGGCGCCGACCAGGGCCGCCACCGGGACGCCGTGCTTCTTGCCCATCTCGATCATCGCCTTCGGTGGCACGCCGAGCGCGTTCGCAATCAGGCGGATCGGGTGCCGGAACGACACATCGAGAACTTCCAGCGCACGCCGCGCGTCGAACGGCTGCGGCTGATTGTCGGCGACCTCCGTCGTCTTCAGCTCGACGCCGTATTTGTTCAGCAGGTTGCGCGTGAAGGCGCGATGCTCGGGCGTGATACGGGCTTCCAGGCTTTTCCAGGTGACGTCCTTCTCGCCCGCTGTGGAAATGTTCTCGGGGATCAAGACGTCGAGCCCGTAGGGCTTGCCGTCGACGTGATCGTCGATCCATTTCAGTTCTTGCTCGATCGATTCAGGCGAATGCGTGGTGGCGCCGAGCACGCCAAAACCGCCGGCGTGGCTGACCGCGGCGACCACGTCGCGGCAATGGCTGAAGGCCAGCAAGGGAAATTCTATTCCCAGCATGTCGCAAACAGGCGATTTCATGGTTGTAGTCACTCCCAGGGGCAGCTTTTGGTGCTGCGCGTTCTGATTTGAATTCGGTCTCTCACAGGACGCTAGCGCAGTATAGGCGGTCGTGCCAAGCGGGCTCCTTTCCTCTCCCCGCGCAGAGCGGGGAGAGGTTGAGGAGGGCATTTTTGTTACTTGCGCTTTCGCGCGGCGGGTAGAATGCTGGTTTCAATTCAAAGAAAACCGAGGGAGTTCGAATGTCCGCTTCGTCATCCATCTCCGGCAAAAGCCACGCCGCGGACACCGCGACCCGCGACGTCGTCGTGGTCGGCGCGGGCTTTGCCGGACTGTACATGCTGTACCGGCTGCGCGGGCTGGGACTGTCGGTCCGGGTCTATGAGCAGGGCGGCGATGTCGGCGGCACCTGGTACTGGAACCGGTATCCGGGCGCCCGATGCGACGTCGAAAGCATGCAGTATTCCTATTCGTTCTCCGACGAACTGCAGCAGGAATGGGACTGGAGCGAGCGCTACGCGCCGCAGCCCGAAATTCTGAAGTACGTCAACCACGTCGCCGACCGCTTCAAGCTGCGTCCTGATATTCAATTCAATACCCGGGTCGTTCGCGCAAGTTTCGACGAAGCCGACAATTCGTGGCAGGTGACCACCTCCGACGGCAAGGCCGTGACCGCGAAATACGTGGTTCTCGCCACCGGCTGCCTGTCGAATGCGCGGATGCCGGATATCAAGGGTCTCTCAGATTTCAAGGGCAGCGTCTACCACACCGGCCACTGGCCGCACGAGCCGGTCGACTTCACCGGCCAGCGCGTCGGCGTGATCGGCACCGGCTCATCGGCGATCCAGTCGGTGCCTGTGATCGCCGAACAGGCCAGCCATCTCACGGTGTTTCAGCGCACCGCGAATTTTTCCATTCCCGCGCGAAACGCCGCGCTGACGGTCGAAGAACGGGAAGCATTCCGTGCAAAGTATCCGGAGATCAGGCGCTTTGCGCGTGAACAAGCGCGCAACGGGATCTATACCGAGATGCCTGATCGTGGTGCGCTTGACGACGGCGACAACGAGCGTCGCTCAAAATACGAATCGCGCTGGAGCCGCGGCGGGCTGACCTTCATGTCGGTCTACAACAATCTCGCGCTCGACAAGGCGGCCAACGATACCGCAGCCGATTTCGTTCGCGCAAAGATCGCGGAGATCGTCAGCGATCCCACGACGGCGAAGCTGCTGCAGCCCAACAACCACCCGATCGGATCGAAACGCATTTGCGTCGATACCGATTATTACGCGACCTTCAATCGTCCGAACGTGACGCTGGTCGATATCAGGTCCAATCCGATCGAGGAAATCCTGCCCAATGGCGTGCGCGCCGGCGGCGGGGATTACGAGGTCGATGCGCTCGTGCTGGCGACGGGCTTCGACGCCATGACCGGTTCGGTGGCCAGGCTCGACATCGTCGGCCGCCAGGGTCAGACGCTGAACCAGAAATGGGCCGAAGGCCCCAAAACCTATCTCGGCCTGATGAGCGCGGGCTTTCCCAACCTCTTCATCATTACAGGCCCCGGCAGTCCGTCGGTGCTGAGCAACATGATCGTCTCGATCGAGCAGCACGTCGACTGGATCGCCGACTGCATCGCCACCATGCGCGACCGCGGCCTCGATACCATGGAGGCGAGGCGGGACGCCGAGGACAAGTGGGTGGCGCATGTCAACGAGGTCGCCCACGGCACGCTCTATCCGCAGGCCAATTCCTGGTACATGGGCGCCAACATCCCGGGCAAGCCGCAGATCTTCATGCCCTATATCGGCGGCGTCGGAGTCTATCGCCAGATCTGCAACGACGTCGCGGCCAAGGGCTATGAGGGTTTTGCGATGACGGCGGCGGAGTTGCCGCAGAAAATGGCGGCGTCGTCCTGAGAGTCATGTGGCGTCAATTTTCGCTCGTCATGCCCGGCCTCGCGCCGGGCATCCACGTCTTACTTTCCTTTGCCGTCGCAAGACGTGGATGGCCGGGACAAGCCCGGCCATGACGGGAAAGAGAGCGGCCGCGTAGCTCGCAGGGAAAATGCGAAGCGTGCCCACCATGCGTTTCTCGCACACACCAGCTGTCGTCCCGGCGAACGCCGGGACCCAGTATTCCAGAGGCGCCAGCGATATGATCCAGAGGCCGCGGCGTACTGGATACCCCCGGGTATGACGGCTCCCCGGTGCGCCGCGCCTTTGCCCACCCCGCGCGCAACTTTAAAACGCCGTGTACCCGCCGTCGATAACAAAACAATCCGCGGTGTGATACGACGATGCCTTGCTCATCAGGTACACGGCGATGCCGCCGAAATCGGTGGGCTCGCCGAAACGCCGCATCGGAATCCGCGGCATCACATTGGCGACGAATTTTTCGTTGGCCATGATGCCGGCCGTCATGTCGCTCTTGATCCAGCCCGGCAGGATGGCGTTGGCGGTGACGCCCTGACGCGCCAGTTCGACCGCGAGTGCGCGCACCAGCGCGTTGATGGCGGCCTTGGTCGCGGCGTAATGCTCATTCCGCGCGGTGCCGAACAGCGACGCCAGGCTCGAGGTCGCGACCAGCCGGCCGAAGGCGTCGCCGGAGGTGGCGCGTTCAGTCATGTGGCGCGCCGCGGCCTGGAACACGTGGAACACGCCGTCGAGATTGGTGGCGAACATCTGGCGCCACTGTTCCTCGGTGCGGTCGATGAAGGCGTGCCGCCCGCCGCCGCCGATGCCGGCATTGGCAAAGCAGCCGTCGACCCTGCCGAACGCCGCCAGCGTCGCGGCCATCGCCGATTTAACCGAGGCGGGATCGGCTACATCGCAAATCCGGGTGTCGACCTTGCCGGCGCAGCCGGCCATGGTCGCCGCGGCGTTTTTGTTCTTGTCGGCGTTGCGGCCCCAGATCGAGACATTGCATCCGGAAGCGGCCAGCGCCTGCGCGATGCCAAGACCGATGCCGCCATTGCCGCCGGTGATGACGGCCACGCGGCCGGTGAGGTCGAAGATGCTCATGAGCGTTTCCATTGGTTTGGCGCACGCTGTGCCGCGCGGCCGGTGGCGGGCAGATGTCCTCCACCAACCATGGACAAGGCGGCCCGGAAAATCAAATATGAGATCGAAACCCCTGTACCGCGGGACCAAATAACGCGGGCCACATCTCACGAGGAAACCAATGCAGTTCAAGCACATCACGCTCGATTTCGACGGCCCGGTCGCCATCCTCAAACTCGACCATCCCGAAGTCATGAACGCGGTGTCGATCGATATGCTCGGCGGTCTCGCCGAGGCGCTCGACGCCATCGACGACAAGAAAGCCGAAGTTCGCTGTCTGGTTATCACCGGCGCGGGCCGGGCGTTCTGCACCGGCGCCAATTTGCAGGGCCGCAACAACCAGAAGCCGGGCAAGAGCAACGCCGGCGCGGCGCTGGAAACCGCGTTCCATCCGTTCCTGCGCCGCCTGCGGAACCTGCATTGCCCGATCGTGACTTCGGTCAACGGACCGGCGGCCGGCGCCGGCATGAGTTTTGCGCTGATGGGCGACATGATCCTGTGCGCGCGCTCGGCGTATTTCCTGCAGGCGTTCCGCCGCATCGGCCTGGTGCCTGACTGCGGCTCGACCTGGCTGCTGCCGCGGCTGATCGGCAAGGCGCGCTCGGTCGAGCTGTCGCTGATGGGCGAGAGACTTCCGGCCGAGAAGGCGCTGGAATGGGGGCTCGTCAATCGCGTCCATGACGACGCCGCCTTGATGGAAGAGACGATGAAGCTCGCGCATGAACTCGCCAACGGCCCGACCATCGCGCTGTCGCTGATCCGCAAATTGTACTGGGACAGTCCCGACAACTCGTTCGAGGATCAGCTCAACCTCGAATTCGAATCGCAGCGGATGGCGGGCGCGACGGAAGATTTCAAGGAGGGCGTTACCGCGTTCCTCGAGAAGCGTCCCGCAAAGTTCAAGGGCAAATGATCGAAGAGCAACTCGGGCGTTGGGTCGCCGCCTCATACCCGGGCGCAATCGGCGTAGCCAATTCACTCAGGCTTTCCGGCGGCGCCAGCCAGGAAACCTGGTCGTTCGATATCGTTCATCCCGGCGGCAATATCGGCGCGATCCTGCGCCGCGCCCCGCAGGGCTACGGCGCTGCTCCGGCGCGCGCCGCCGGTTTGAATGCGGAAGCTAACCTGATGCAGCTTGCCCATGACGCCGGCGTGCCGTCGCCGCGTGTGCTGCATGTGCTGCAGCCGCAGGACGACCTCGGCACCGGCTTCATCATGGAGCGGGTCGAGGGCGAAACCATCCCGCGCAAGATTCTGCGCGATGAACAATTCGCGCAGGCGCGTCCGAAACTGGCGCGCCAGCTCGGGGGCGTGCTGGCCGGGATTCACGGATTGGCTCTATCGCAACTGCCCGAGCTTCGCCGCATGACCGCCGCGAAGGAGATTGCCGAGCTCGAGCGGGACTACCGCAGTTTCGACTGGCCGCGGCCGGTGTTTGAACTGGCGCTGCGCTGGCTGCGCGACCGCGATCCCGGATCGTCGGAACAGGTAACGCTGGTGCATGGTGACTTCCGCCACGGTAATCTCATCGTCGGCCCCGAGGGGTTGCGCGCGGTGCTGGATTGGGAACTCGCGCATACCGGCGACCCCATGGAGGATCTCGGCTGGATCTGCGTGAATTCGTGGCGTTTTGGCGAGATCGACAAGCCGGTAGGCGGGTTTGGTTCGCGCGAGGAGCTGTTTGCCGGATATCAGGCGGCCGGCCGCCGCGTCGATCCGGCGCGCGTAACGTTCTGGGAAGTGATGGGCACGCTGCGCTGGGGTGTGATGTGCTGCGGCATGATGCAGCGATTTCGCATCGGACCCGAGCATTCCGTCGAACGCGCGATGATCGGCCGCCGTGCGTCGGAAACCGAAATCGATTTGTTGCGGCTATTGGCTCCGAGAAAGTGAGGCCTCAGATGCAGGACGAACCGACGCCGGAAGAACTGATCAGCGCAGTTGCGGATTTCCTTCGCAACGATATCGCCCCCGCCGTCAGCGGGCACAACGCGTTCAAGCTGCGGGTCTCGATCAACGCGCTCGACCTGGTGACGCGGCAGCTCAAGCTGGAGCAGGCGAGCGACAGCGCGGAAGCGGCGCGGCTGTCGCAATTGCTCGGCGAGCAGGGCTCGGTCGGCGAACTCACCCGCGCGCTCGCCGAGCGGATCGGGGGGGGGGCGAGATCGATCTGCAGACGCCCGGGCTCGCCGAGCATTTGTGGCAGACCACGATGGACAAGCTCGCCGTCGACCAGCCGAATTATGCGGCGTATCGGAGGGAGCTGGGCGAGAAAGATGGCTAGCTTGTCATTCCGGGATGCGCCGCCAGGCGCAGACCCGGAATCTCGAGATGTGGTCCCAGCTTAAGATTCCGGGTTCGTCGCTTCGCGCCGCCCCGGAATGACAAAAGAATCGTTACTTCCCCACCCATTTCGGCGGCCGCTTTTCCGAAAATGCTTTCGGCCCCTCGATATAATCCTGCGAGGCCACCATGGCTTTCACCGCGGGATACTCGCGCTGCTCGGCGATCGCCTGCTCGAGCGAAACCGCAAGGCCCTTCTGGATGGTTTGCTTGGAAGCGCGGATCGACATCGGGCTGTTCTTGCAGATGGTCTCGGCCCAGCGCTCGGCCGCCGCCAGCGCTTCGCCCGGCGGCACCACCTCGTTTACAAAACCTAGTTCATGGCCCTCGCGCGCGCTGACATGGCGCGCGGTCAGGATCATGCCCATCGCCGGCTTGAGCCCGATCTGCCGCGGCAGCCGGTGCAGGCCGCCGGCCAGCGCGGCGAGGCCGACGTGGGGTTCGGGGAGGGCGAATTTTGCATTCTCGGAGGCGATGATGAGGTCGCAGGCCAGCGCAATTTCAAAACCACCGCCCATGGCGACGCCGTTGACGGCGGCGATAACAGGCTTGTCGCAGTCGAAGCGCGAGGTCAGTCCGGCAAAGCCGCCTTTGTCCCAGCCGCGTTTTCCGCCCGCCGCCTGCCATTTCAGGTCGTTGCCGGCGCAGAACGCCTTGTCGCCGGCGCCGGTGACGATCGCGACCCATTGTTCCGGATCGGCGCAAAAATCGTCGAACACCTTGTTGAGCTCGAAATGCGCGTCCGTATGCAGCGCGTTGTAAACTTCGGGCCGCGACAGCGTCACGATCGTGATCGGGCCCTTGCGCGTCACTTTGGAAAATTTCAGGTCCATGTTTGCTCCCGTGGATTGTTTTCGTTGCTTCCCGGCATTTTGTTCCGGCCTCATGGAGAGGAGCGCGCTCTTGCGCGCGTCTCGAACCATGTAACCCAACCTCACCCTTCGAGACGGCGCAAACGCGCCTCCTCAGCATGAGGTTACTGTGCTTGACTTGGTTCCCGCTTCTTACCTTAATCGATAGGGCCGAACGGTGTCACGCGGCCTCACAATAAAGACAAAAACGACAATTGGGAGAATTGCCTTGGATTTTGCATTGCCAGCTGACCTCGTCGCTTATCTCGATGAACTCGACCAGTTCATCGCGCGCGAGATCAAGCCGATCGAAGACGCCGACGACAACATCCGTTTCTTCGATCATCGCCGCGAATGGGCGCGCACCGATTTCGACAATGGCGGGCTGCCGCGGCACGAATGGGAAGCGCTGCTGCGCCGGGTAAAGAATCTCGCCGACGGCGCCGGGCACCTCCGCTTCGCCATCCCTAAGCGCTACGGCGGCAAGGATGGCTCCAATCTCTGGATGGCCGTGATCCGCGAGCATTTCGCCTCGAAGGGACTGGGCCTGCACAACGATCTGCAGAACGAGCATTCGATCGTCGGCAATCTGCCGCTGGTCACGATGCTCGACCGCTACGGCCGCGACGACCAGAAGGCGATGATCGAAGGCTCGATCACGGGAAAGTACCGCATCACCTTTGGCCTGACGGAGCCCGAGCACGGCTCGGATGCGACCCACATGGAAACCCGCGCGGTTCAGGCGACCCGGGATGGCGTTCCCGGTTGGGTGATCAACGGCGAGAAGATGTGGACCACCGGCATGCACGTCGCGACCCATTGCGCGCTGTTTGCCCGCACCTCAGGCAATGACGGCGATGCCCGCGGCATCACCTGTTTTCTGGTGCCGGCCAAGACAAAAGGCGTCAAGGTCGAGGAATACATGTGGACCTTCAACATGCCGACCGATCACCCGCGCGTCAGCTTCACCGACGTGTTCGTGCCCGAGGATGCGCTGTTCGGCAAAGTCGGCCGCGGGCTGTCGCTGGCGCAATGCTTCGTGCATGAGAACCGGATCCGGCAGGCCGCGAGTTCGCTGGGCGCTGCGGTCTATTGCATCGAGGAAAGCGTGAAATACGCCCGCGAACGGAAACCGTTCGGCCGCGCGCTGGCCGAGAACCAGGCGATCCAGTGGCCGCTGGTCGAACTGGCGACGCAGGCCGAGATGCTGCGGCTGTTGATCCGCAAGACCGCGTGGGAGATGGACAAGCTCACGCAGGCGCAGGTCGAGCACACCCTCTCCGACAAGGTCTCGATGTGCAATTTCTGGGCGAACCGGCTGTGCTGCGAAGCCGCCGACCGCGCCATGCAGGTGCATGGCGGCATGGGCTACTCGCGCCACAAGCCGTTCGAACACATCTACCGCCACCACCGCCGCTACCGCATCACCGAAGGCAGCGAGGAAATCCAGAAGCGCAAAGTGGCGGGATTTTTGTTCGGCTATATGGGGGCGGGGAAGCATTGAGGGGATCGGGCGAACTCTCTCAACATGTCGTCCCGCGTTCGCGGGGACGACGCTGAGGGTGAAGGGCGCGTCTGCTAATTCACCTGCCGGTCCTTGCCCACCCAATACGGATCGCGCAGATGGCGCCGCAGGATCTTGCCGGAGGCGTTGCGCGGCAGGGCTTCGATGAATTCCACCGACTTCGGCGTCTTGAAGCCCGCGATCCGTTCGCGGGTGAAGCCGATGATGTCGGATGGCGTCGCCTTCCTGCCCGGCTTCATCACCACGATCGCCTTGACCGCCTCGCCCCATTGCTCGTCGGGCACGCCGACCACGGCGACCTCGGCGACATCGGGATGGTCGCAGATCGCGCTTTCGACTTCGGCGGGGTAGATGTTTTCGCCGCCCGAGATGATCATGTCCTTGATGCGGTCGTGGATATAGAGATAGCCGTCCTTGTCGAGGTAGCCGGCGTCTCCGGTGCGCAGCCAGCCGTCGCTGTCGAGCGTTTTGGCGGTGGCCTCCGGCAAATTCCAGTAGCCGGCCATGTTGGAGCCGGAGCGCGTCGCGATCTCGCCGACTTCGCCCGGCGGCAATCGCTTGCCGTCGGCATCGAGGATCGCAAGCTCAACGCCCGGCAGCGCCTTGCCGGCCGAGCGCATCCGGTCCAGTCCCTCGACATGGTCTTCCGGCGCCAGCGCCACGATGGTGCCGGTGGTCTCGGTCATGCCGTACATCTGCACGAAGCCGCAGCCGAACACCTCGATGCATTCCTTCAGGAGGGCGGCGGGAATCGGCGAGGCACCATAGAGCATGTACTTCAGCCGCGAAAAATCCACCTCGCGCGCACGCGGCTGCCGCACCACGAACTGCATCGCGGCGGGTACCATGAACAGTTTTGTAATTCCGGATTGCTCGAAGAAATCCAAAATCTTTGTCGGATCGAACTCGCGGGCGATCACGCCCTTGGCGCCCTGATAAAGTCCCAGCATGCCCCAGCCGGAGCCGCCGATGTGGAAGATCGGCATTGCCACCAGCGAGACGTCATCCTCGGTCCATTTGTTCCAGTCGGGCTTCTCGTCCTTGCCGGCCTGGACCAGATTGAGAAAATTGGCGTGCGACAGCATCGCGCCCTTTGGTTTGCCGGTGGTGCCGGACGTGTAAAGCTGGATCGCAATGTCCCGCGGGCTGATCTCGACTTTCGGGTCGTCGCCGCGCTGCGCGTCGCGCCACGCCGCATAGCCGGGCCAGCCCGGTGCGCCGCCCTCGGTGGCGATGAAGCTGCGCACGCCGGGGAGTTGCGACCTGATCTTGGCGACCTGCTCGACAAATTCCGGTCCGACAAACAGCACCGGCGCCTTGCAGTCTTCGACGATGAAGGCGATCTCGGGCCCGGCCAGCCGCCAGTTCACCGGCGCCATCACTACATTGGCCTTGATCGCGCCGAGCAGCAGCTCGAAATAGATATCGCTGTTCTTGCCGAGATAGGCGACGCGCTCGCCCGCTTTGACGCCGAGCGCCTTCAGCGCGTTGGCGACCCGGTTGGTCTTGATATCGAGCTCAGCGAAGCTGGTCTGGCGTCCCTCGAATTCGAAGGCGATGGCATCGCCGCGGTTCTTCGCCCGCATGCGCACCATCTCGGCAAGGTTTGCCGGTTCCTGAATGTCGGCCATGTTTCCCCCGGAGGCTTGCATTATTATTCTACTGGCGTCGTCCCGGCGAACGCCCGGGCCCATACGTCGTATCGTCTCAAGTTAGCACGGTGGCAGTCGCCTTCCGCAATAACTAAAGCCTTGGATTATGGGTCCCGGCGTTTCGCCGGGACGACGCAATTTACCCTCTCGCCGCGCGGTCCTTTTCGTTCTGCGCCTTGATCGAATCGCGCGCGGCGGTCCAGTCGGCGTCGGACCAGTCGCGCAGCTGATAGAAGTTGCCGCCCATCGCAAGCGCCTGGCCACCGTCCATCGCGATGGTCTCGCCGTTGATCCAGTCGCAGCCGCCCGAAATCAGGAACACCGCGAGGTTCTGCAGTTCTTCCATTTTGCCGACGCGGCCCATCGGGTTGACCGCGATGGTGCGCGCGCCGGCTTCGTCGCCGGGCTTGATGCGCTTGCTCATGCCTTCGGTCGGGATTTCGCCCGGCGCGATGGTGTTGAGCCGGATGCCGTGGCGGCCCCATTCCGTCGCCAGCGACATGGTCATGGCATGGATCGCGGACTTGCTCATCGCCGACGGCACCACATAAGGGCTGCCGTTGCGCACCCATGTCACGGTGATCGACACCACGTTGCCGCGATGCCGGCCTGCGATCCAGCGCCGGCCCACCGCATGCGTGACATAAAACGTGCCGTGCATCACGATATTGGCGACCGCATCGAAGCCGCGCGGGCTCAACTCTTCGGTGCGCGAGATGAAATTGCCGGCCGCGTTGTTGATGAGGTCGGTGAGCGGGCCATCCCTGAAAATCGCATCGACCATCTCATCGACCGCGAGCGCGTTCCGGATGTCGACGCCGTGGCTCGTCACCCGGCCGCCATGGAGGTCCATCAGTTCGGTCGCGGTTTCGTCGCAGACGGCTTTGCGGCGGCCGCAGATATGGATCTCGGCGCCGAGTTCGAGGAAGCGCGCCGCCATCGATTTGCCGAGTCCGGTGCCGCCGCCGGTGACGAGAATGCGCCTGCCACTCAGAAGTTTTTCGCTGAACATGGGATATTTCCGCCTTGGAAAAATGTCTGTTAATTGATTGATTGACTAAATCCGGACAACGCCTTTCTGTAAAGCGGCAAACGAAGAAGAACAGGGAGAACCACCATGGAAAAGCGCGTCTCGGTATCGATCTCGGAAGGGGTCGCCGATGTCCGGCTGGTGCGGGCGGACAAGATGAACGCGCTCGACGCCGCCATGTTCGATGCGCTCGTGGCCACCTCCGCCCGGCTCGCCCACGAGAAAGGCGTGCGGGCGGTCGTATTGTCCGGCGAGGGGCGGGCGTTTTGCGCCGGCCTCGACATGGGCCGGTTCGCCGCCATGAAAGACAGCGGTGGTAACGGGATAGCGGGCGGCGAGGAGCGCGATTTGAAGGCGCGGACCCATGGCCTCGCCAACTTTCCGCAAGCTGCGGTATGGGGATGGCGGCAGCTTCCGGTGCCGGTGATCGCGGCGATCCAGGGCGTGGCGTTTGGCGGCGGCTTTCAGCTCGCGCTCGGCGCCGACATGCGCTTCCTCAGCCCTGATGCGCGGATGTCGATCATGGAGATCAAATGGGGGCTGGTGCCTGACATGGCGGGGACGCCGATCCTGGCGAGCCTCGTGCGCGACGATATCCTGCGCGAACTGACCTATACGGGGCGGATTTTCTCGGCGCAGGAAGCCCTGAGCTACGGCCTCGCGACGCGGATCTGCGACGACCCGCGCGCCGCCGCCCTCGAAGTCGCCCGCGAGATATCAGGCAAGAGTCCCGATGCGATCCGCGCCGCCAAGCGGCTTTTGAACAATCTTTCCGTCGATCCCGGCCCGGCCCTGCTGGCCGAATCCGTCGAGGAGATGAAGCTGATGGGCGGGCCCAACCAGCTGGAGGCCGTCCGCGCCAACATGGAAAAGCGCCCGCCGCGTTTTGTGGATGTTTGAATCCACACCCGTCATGGCCGGGCTAAAGCGCGAAGCGCGTCTTCGCGCTAGATGTCCCGGCCATCCACGTCTTCACTTTACGACAACAGAAGTAAGACGTGGATCACCGGGACAAGCCCGGTGATGACGAAAAACTCAGTGTTATTCACTAACGAAAAATAGAATGATTGAAACATCTCCGCTTTTCCTCGGCGTCATCAGCGGTCAGCGCCGGCGCGACCACGCTGAGGTCGCCGACCGTGCCGCGCGCATCGCCGGCGGTTTGCAAAAGCTTGGCGTCGGGCAGGGCGACAGCGTCTGCATCCTGATGCGCAACGACATTGCCTTCATCGAGGCCGCTTATGCCGCGATGCGGCTCGGTGCCTATGCGGTGCCCGTGAACTGGCACTTCAAGCCGGACGAAATCAACTACGTGTTAAGCGACTCCGGAACGTCGGTTCTGATCGGCCATGCCGACATGCTGCATCAGCTGCGCGACGCGATACCCGCTGGCGTGACCGTGCTCTGCGCCCCGACGCCGCCGGAAATCCTGGCGAGTTACAAGATCGATCCCGATCATCTCGCCACGCCTGACTTCGCTGTTGAACTCGAATCCTGGCTCGAACAGCAACGGCCCTATGAAGGTCCGGCGCTGCCGCAGCCGCAGAACATGATCTACACCTCGGGCACAACAGGTCATCCCAAGGGGGTGCGGCGCAACGCGCCGACGCCGGAGCAGACCGCTTCCGCGGAACGGATGCGCGCGATGATCTACGGAGTGAGACCCGGCATTCGCGCGCTGCTGCCGGGGCCGCTGTATCATTCCGCGCCGAATTCATTCGGTCTGCGCGCCGGCCGGCTCGGCGGGACGCTGGTATTAATGCCACGGTTCGACCCGGAGGAATTTCTGCGGCTGATCGAGGAGCAGAGGATCGATACCATCTTCATGGTGCCGACCATGTTCATCCGGCTGATGAAGCTGCCGGAAGCGGTGCGCCAAAAATACGACATGTCATCGCTGCGCCATGTCATCCATGCCGCCGCGCCCTGTCCGGCCGACGTCAAGCGCGCGATGATCGATTGGTGGGGGCCGGTGATCCATGAGTTCTACGGCTCTACCGAATCCGGCGCGGTCACCTTTGCCAATTCCGAGGACGCGCTGAAGAAGCCCGGTACCGTCGGCAAGATCTCGCCCGGCGCGGAGTTGCGCTTTGTCGGAGAAAACGGGGAAATCCTGCCGCAGGGCAAGATCGGCGAGATTTATTCGCGGATCGCCAGCAATCCCGATTTCACCTATCACAACAAGCCGGAAAAGCGCGCCGAGATCGAACGCGATGGTTTTATCACTTCGGGCGACGTCGGTTATATCGACAAAGACGGCTATGTCTTCATCTGCGACCGCAAGCGCGACATGGTGATCTCGGGCGGCGTCAACATCTATCCGGCCGAAATCGAAGCCGCGCTGCATGCGGTTCCCGGCGTCCACGACTGCGCGGTATTCGGCATCCCCGACGATGAATTCGGCGAGGGGCTGATGGCGGTGGTGGAACCACAGGCAGGGGTGACGCTGGACCCCGGGGCGATCCGGGCGCAGCTCAAGGCCTCGCTCGCCGACTACAAGGTGCCGAAGCAGGTCGAAATCCTCGAAAATCTGCCGCGCGAGGATTCCGGCAAGATTTTCAAGCGCCGCCTGCGCGATCCCTATTGGGAGCGGGCGGGAAGGAAGATTTAGGGTCCTCATGGTGAGGAGCGCGCCGGAGTTTATCATCGGGCCGCGCTTCGCGCGGACCCGTTGGCGCGTCTCGAACCATGAGAGCCCGCGCTTCTCATCCTTCGAGACGCGGCCAAGAGGCCGCTCCTCAGGATGAGGGCACTAATCTCGACCGCACCAGCCTTTTTCTTGGACTTGCGCCGAGCCGCAAAAATTGCGACTCAGGGGAGCCGGGCAGTTTCTGGAGCTATCAGCCATGTCACCCCAGATCGTGCCTTCCGACACCGACGTCCGATCCAATCGCGCCGACGAAGCCCTGGCGCTTGAGGAAGATGCCCGGCTGCGGAATGACATCCGGCTGCTCGGGCGCATCCTCGGTGACACTGTGCGCGATCAGGAAGGCGCCGACGTGTTCGACCTGGTCGAGCGCATCCGCCAGACCTCGATCAGGTTCCACCGCGATAACGACAAGCCGGCGCGGCGCGAACTGGAAATCATTCTCGACAGCATGTCGACCAGCGAGACCGTGCGTATCGTGCGCGCTTTCAGCTATTTCTCGCATCTCGCCAACATCGCCGAGGATCAGAACAACATCCGCCAGATGCGGACGCGCTCCTCCTCCGGCGGAGCGCCGCCTTCGGGGACGCTGGCGTCGGCGCTTTCGCATGCGCGCGACGTCGGTTTCAGCTCGGCCGATCTGCGCAAATTCTTTGCCGCGGCGCTCGTCAGTCCGGTTCTGACCGCGCACCCCACCGAAGTTCGCCGCAAGAGCACGATCGATCGCGAGATGGCGATCGCGGCGTTGCTGGACCGGCGCGAACGCGTCCAGCTCACGCCTCCGGAACTCGAGGCGAGCGACGAACAATTGCGCCGCGAAGTGCTGACGCTGTGGCAGACCAATCTTCTGCGCCGTACCAAGCTCACCGTGCTCGACGAGGTCGCCAACGGCCTGTCATTTTATGATTACACCTTCCTGCGCGAGGTGCCGCGGGTACATTGCGCGCTGGCGGACCGGCTGAACGAGGGCGACGGCGTCGCCGGCGAACTGGCATCGTTCCTGAGGATGGGCAGCTGGATCGGCGGCGATCGCGACGGCAACCCCTTCGTCACCGCGGACGTGATGCGCGGCACCCTGAAGCTGCAGTCGAGCCGCGTGCTGCGGTTCTATCTCGAAGAACTGCACGTGCTCGGCTCCGAACTGTCGCTCGCGGCACATCTAGCCGACGTTTCGGAAGAATTGCGCGCGCTGGCCGCGCGTTCGCCCGATACCTCCCCGCATCGCAAGGGCGAGCCTTATCGCCTCGCGGTGTCCGGCATCTACGCCCGCCTCACCGCGACCGCGCTGAAGCTTGACGTGGGCATTACGAGGCGGCCGGTCGGCGAGGCGGCGCCTTACGCCAATGTCGGGGAATACAAGGCCGATCTCGATGTCCTGTACCGGTCGCTGATTTCAAACAATTCGGGTGTGATCGCGCGCGGACGGCTGCGGCTGTTGCGCCGGGCGATGGATTGTTTCGGCTTTCACCTGGCCAGCCTCGACATACGGCAAAACTCCGCGGTGCACGAACGCACGGTCGCTGAACTGATCGATGCGGCGATGCCGGGCATGTCCTATCTGGCGCTGAACGAAGAAGCGCGGGTTGCCCTTCTGACGACCGAGCTGCGCAATTCGCGGCCGCTGACTTCGACGTTCGTGAAATACAGCGACGAGACGGTGGGCGAACTGGCCGTGTTCCACGCGGTGGCCGAGGCGCATGCCAAATTCGGCGCCGACGTCATCCCTCAATGCATCATCTCGATGTGCAAGGGGATGTCCGACATGCTGGAGGTGGCGCTGCTCCTGAAGGAGGCCGGCCTGGTCGATCCCTCCGGCCGCAGTGCGCTCAATATCGTGCCGCTGTTCGAGACCATCGAGGATCTGCAGGCGTCCGCCGGCATCATGGACCGGATGTTCTCGCTGCACGATTATCGCAAGCTGGTGGACAGCCGTGGTGCGGTCCAGGAAGTGATGTTGGGCTATTCCGACAGCAACAAGGACGGCGGCTTCGTCACCTCGGGCTGGGAACTCTACAAGGCCGAGATCGACCTGATCGAGGTATTCGAGCGCCACGGCGTGCGATTGCGGCTGTTTCACGGCCGTGGCGGCTCGGTGGGGCGCGGCGGCGGCCCGAGCTATGACGCCATCATCGCGCAACCCGGCGGCGCGGTGAACGGCCAGATCAGGATCACCGAACAGGGCGAAATTATCTCCAGCAAATATTCCAACGCCGAGGTCGGCCGCAACAATCTGGAAATCCTTGCCGCCGCGACGCTTGAAGCGAGCCTGCTGCAGCCAAAGCACAGCGCGCCGTCGGGAGAATATCTGAAGGCGATGGAGCAGTTGTCGGCGCTGGCCTTCAAGGCCTATCGCGGGCTGGTCTATGAAACCGAAGGCTTTGCGGATTATTTCTGGGCTTCCACTGTCATCACCGAAATCTCGACGCTGAACATCGGCAGCCGTCCGGCCTCACGCAAGAAGACGCGCGAGATCGAGGATCTGCGCGCCATTCCCTGGGTGTTCAGCTGGGCGCAATGCCGCCTGATGCTGCCGGGCTGGTACGGTTTTGGCAGCGCGGTGGAGACCTGGGTCGCGGAGCACCCTGAAAAGGGCATGCCGTTCCTGAAGGAGCTTTATCGCGAATGGCCATTCTTCCGCACGCTGTTGTCAAACATGGACATGGTGCTGGCCAAGAGTTCGATCGCGATCGCCTCGCGCTATGCCGAACTGGTGCCGGATGTGGGATTGCGCGAAGAAATCTTCGGGCGCATCCGGCAGGAATGGCACACTTCGATCGAGAGGTTACTGGAGATCATGGGGCAGGAGCGCCTGTTGCAGGGTAACCCGCTGCTGGACCGTTCGATCCGCAACCGCTTCCCTTATCTCGATCCCCTCAACCACGTTCAGGTGGAATTGCTGAAGGAGCACCGCGCGCAGAATCCCGATGAACAGGTGCTGCGCGGTATCCAGCTCACCATCAACGGCATCTCGGCAGGGCTGCGGAATAGCGGGTGAAGGAGCGAGTGGCGAGTAGCGAATAGCGAATGGAGGATTGCCACTCGCTATTCACCACTCACCATTCGCTACTCGCCATTCGCCACTTCAGCAATTATGCGCGCCCTGGGTTTCCACATAGACCGCGTACAACGACTGGCTGGCCGTCATGAACAGGCGGTTTCGTTTCCTGCCGCCGAAGCAGACATTGGCGCAGGTCTCGGGTAGCTTGATTTGGCCGATACGGTCGCCGTCCGGCGCGAAAACCTGGACGCCGTCATAGCCATCGCCGACCCATCCGGCGCCGACCCAGATGTTGCCATCGGTATCGACCCGCATCCCGTCCGGGAAGCCCGACTTGCCGTCGAGCGTCATGTCGATCAGCGTGCGCGGGTTCGAGAGTTTGTCGCCGTTGAGATCGTATTGCCAGACGATGTTCTTTGCATTGGGGTAATGCGTGATGCCGGTGTCGCAGACATAGACCTTCTTGTAGTCGTGGCTGAAGGCGATGCCGTTCGGCTTGAACGGTTCGTCGGCAACCTTGCTGACCTGGCCGGTAAGGGCGTCGAGCCGGTACACCGCCTCTTTCTGGTAGGGCTGGTTGGTGCCGGTATTGGCCCGCTGCCCCTCATAGATGCTGATCGCGCCGTAACCGGGATCGGTGAACCAGATCGATTTGTCATTGGGGTGCACGACGACGTCGTTCGGTCCGTTGAGCTGCTTGCCGTTGGCCTGCTCGGCCAGCGCGGTGAGCGAACCGTCGTGCTCGAACCGGACCAGCCGGGTCCGCTCGCAACCGATCTGCCGTCCTTCGAAATCGAAGGTGTTGCCGTTGGCTTCATTGGACGGCTTGTGGAACTGCTCCGAAATGTGGCCGTCATCGTCGAGATAACGGAGCTGCCGGTTGTTGGGAATGTCGCTCCAGACCAGATATTGGCCGGCGGCATTCCAGGCCGGTCCTTCGGCCCACAGGCAACCCGTATACAGGCGCTTGATGGCGGTGTTGCCGACCTTGGCCTTGAAGCGCTTGGGGTCGATGACCACGATATCGGGATCGGGATAGCGTTGCGGTTCGGCGTTGCGACCGAAATCGCGGGCCAGCGCGTCGGACGCGACCAAGCTCGTGGCGGCAAGCGTCGCTGCGCCGCGCAAAAGCACGCGGCGATCGACGCCTTCAGTTCCGTTGTCGGATTGGCGGTCAGGTAAATCGGATGGATTTTTCATGATTTCCTCCCACGGTTTTTGTTGGAAGGAGATGGTGAGCCCACAATTCGGCATAAAGCGGGCGAAACGGGACGGAACAACCGGAGATCGCGGGGAGCCGGTGATGTCGCCACCCTCGTCATTACGAGCCAACGGGTCGCGCGAATGCGCGCCCGACGACAGGCTCCGCGAAGCAATCCATGCATCAACAGCAAGAAGGATGGATTGCTTCGTCGCTGCGCTCCTCGCAATGACGGCAAGCACTTGGGATTCCCTGAGTTTCGCTGTTCTTCACCCAGGTTACTATTTCTAAATCGCATCCCAGTTGAAAACATCCGCCGAGCGGTCGAGCTTATAGAACGACGACTTCAGCGCCGGCATGCCGTGCTCGGCGATGGTCTGCGGCGTCCAGCCTTCGCCGCGGTGGATCGAGCGCAGGGGGCGCGACTGGCCCATCAGGAAAATCTCGTTCATGCGCACCGCGAAAATCTGTCCGGTGACGTCCCGGGCCTCCTCGCTGAGCAGGAAGGCGCAGATCGGTGCGATCTTTTCCGGCCCCATCTGCTGAATTTTGGCCACCCGCGCCTTCTCGGCTTCGGTCTCGGTCGGGATGGTCCCGATCAGCCGGCTCCAAGCGAACGGCGAGACGCAGTTGGAACGGACATGAAACCGTTCCATGTCGAGCGCGATCGATTTCGACAGTCCGACGATGCCGAGCTTCGCCGCGGCGTAATTGGCTTGGCCGTAATTGCCGATCAGGCCTGATGTCGATGTGAAGTGCACGAAGGCGCCGCTTTCCTGTTCACGGAACAACCGCGCCGCGGCGTGCGAGACATAGAACGAGCCCATCAGGTGAACCTTGATGACGGACTCGAAGGCATCGATGCTCATGCGGTGGAAGATCGCGTCGCGCAGGATGCCGGCATTGTTGACGACGCCGTCGAGCTTGCCAAAACTGTCGACCGCCATCTTGACGATCCTGCTGGCCGGAATCGCCTCGGCGACGGTTTCGAAATTCGCCACCGCCGTCCCGCCGCGCTTCTTGATTTCCTCGACCACTTCTTCGGCCGGCGCAGCACTCGTTCCCGAGCCGTCGGCGGCGCCGCCGGGATCGTTGACCACGACCTTGGCGCCTTCAGCCGCGCAAAGCAGCGCGATCTCGCGCCCGATACCGCGCCCGGCGCCGGTGACGATGATGGATTTGTCCTGGAGTGATTTTATCGGTGCCATGATTGCCTCCCGTTTGGTCTTCGTCATTCCGGGGCGCGCGAAGCGCGAACCCGGAATCTATCTACAGATTCCGGGCCTGGTCCTTCGGACCATCCCGGAATGACGAACGTTGTTATCGCTCGTTTGTAAAAATAATCGTGCCACTCGCCGCGAACATGCCGCCGACGCCGTGGCAGACCGAAATCTTGGCGCCCGGCACTTGCGCCGGCGCGATGCCGCGCATTTGCCGCACGCTCTCCTGCAGTGCGTACATGCCGTACATGCCCGAATGCATGTAGCTCAGGCCGCCGCCATTGGTATTTAGCGGCAGCTTGCCGCCGGGACGGGTGTTGCCGTCGGCGATGAATTTTCCGGTCTCTTCGTGCGGCATGAAGCCGAGATCGCCGAGCCCATAGAGCGGCAGATGCGCGAAGGCATCGTAGATCATGAGGTGATCGACGTCTTTATGCGAGATGCCGGCTTCCTTGAAGGCCAGGGGCCCTGCCACCTTGAACGCGCGCGAACTGTCAAAAGTCTGCATCTGGCTGACCATCGGCGTTTCCACGCTCTCGCCGGTGCCGAGGATATAGACCGGCTTGGTCGGAAAATCCTTAGCGCGGTCGGCCGATGTCAGGATCAGTGCGCCGCCGCCGTCGGTGACGAGGCAGCATTGCAGGATACGGAATGGATAGGCGATCATCCGCGAGTTCAGGACGTCCTCGACCGTGATCGGCGCCTTCATGGTGGCGCGTGGGTTCTTCGCGGCCCATTCGCGCTGCACCACCGCGACCATGGCGATCTGCTCATGGGTGATGCCATGGGTCTTCATGTAGCGCAGCACGGGAATCGGAAACATGCTGGCGGGAGTCGAGACGCCGTAAGGCAATTCGAACTGGCCGTTGAGGCTATCGGGTCCGATCATGCGCGGGGTGCGGCCGATGTTCGACTTGCCGCTTTCGGCGTGCGTGATCAGCACCGTCTTGCACAGCCCGGCCTCGATCGCGGCGGCGGCATGGCGGACATGCAGCATGAAGGAACAGCCGCCCACCGAGGTACCGTCGACCCAGGTCGGGGTGATGCCGAGATAATGCGCGATCTGCTGCGGCGTCTCGACCGCGGTGGCAAAACCGTCGATATCGGACAACTTTAGGCCGGCATCGGCGATGGCGTTGAGCGCCGCATCCGCGTGCAACTGGATTTGCGAGACATTCGGGATCACGCCGAGTTCAGTGGTTTCCGCAGCGCCGACGACGGCGACCTGATTTCTTCGCATGATGTTACCCCTTCGCCGGACGGAACAAGGGAAGGGTGATCTTGTCGTCGAGCTTCTCGAACGCGACTTCCAGTTTCATGTCGAGTTCGAGCGCCTCCGGGGTCTGCGGACAATCGACGATGTTGCTCATCAAGCGCGGACCTTCGTCCAGTTCCACCACCGCGATGGCGTAAGGTGGGGTGAAGCCCGGCACCGGCCGGTGATGGATGACGTAGCTGTAGAGCTTGCCCTTGCCGCTGGCCTTGAACACGCTGACCTTGCGCGAGGCGCAGGCCGGGCAGAACGGGCGCGGCGGGAAATACACGTTGGCGCAGGCGTCGCAACGCTGCAGGCGCAATTCGCCTGCCTGCGTGCCATCCCAGAAATGCTGGGTTTCCGGCGTCGGTTTCGGTCGTGCGCGCGCTGGCTCGGCCATGGCGGTGATTCCTCCCTCGGCGGGGCCAGCTTCGGCCCGCCGGCTCCGATCTTGATGCGACATTGGACGGTCCGGCGTCAACGGTCCAGCGGACTCGCCGCATGCCGCGTATTCCGGTACAGGCACTATGGCCTGGCCCCGGGGGCGCTTGTATCCCTGTGACCGCCCGCGCTATTGTCCGCGCGAAACGAAGAAAATCGGGAGGATTTCATGTTGAAGATGACGGGCGCGGTGCTGGCCGCAGCTATGACGCTTGCCGCGCCGGCCTTTGCCGCCGATGCGCCGGCGGAAATCAAGATCGGCACGCTGTATGCGTCCTCCGGGCGCTACGCCTCGATTTCGATGCCGGTTTTCAGCGCGTTGAAACTCTGGTCCGAACAGAAAAACGCCGAGGGCGGCGTCTACGTGAAGGCGTTCGACAAGAAAATTCCCGTCAAGCTTGTGGCCTACGACGATCAAAGCAATACCGCCACCGCATCGACGCTCTACAACCAGTTGATCACGCAGGACAAGGTCGATCTCTTGGTCGCCGACTCCGGTTCGGTGCTGACCGCGCCCGCGGTTGCGATCGCGCGCGACCGCAAGATGTTCCTGTTCGACCAGACCGGCACCGGCGCCAGCTTCTTTTCCAAGGACAATCCCTACATCGCGCTGATGGCGGACCCGGTTTCGACGGTCTGGCCCAAGCCCGTGGCGGATTTTATTTCACACGACGGGCCGGGGCTCGGGATCAAGAGAGTCGCGATTTTGTATTCGACCAATGAATTCACCGGCACCCAGGCCAACGCCTTCCGCAAATTCGTCAAGGACTCCGGCGCGCCGATCGAGATCGTCTACGATCAGGGCATTCCGACCGAAACCACCAATTACACGGTCATCATCAATAACATCAATAACACCAATCCGGATGCGGTGATTCATTTCGGCTACGCGCCGAACGACATCGCGTTTTTGCGCAACGTCGCGGATGTCGGCGTCAAGTTCAAGATGCTGTTCTGCATCTATGCGGGGCTGGAGACCGAACTGCTCGAGAAGAACGTCGGCGAGAAGGGCCTCGAGCATGTGTTCACTTACGTGCCTCCCTCCGAACTTGAATATCCCGTCAATTTCGGCATGAACATGAAGGATTATCGGGCGGCCTGGGACAAGAAATATCCGGACGGCAAGATCGAATTCGGCTTCAACGCGGTTGCCGGCTACACCACCGGGCTCATCATCGAGAAGACGCTTTCGGTGGCGACCAGCCTCGATCAACTCGAACTGCGCCGAGCAACGTTCAGCCTGTCCGGTCAACTCAAGACGCTCGACGGCACCTTCGCGCTCGACGAGACGGGCGGCCAGATCGGCGAACTGACGCCGCTCGGGCAGCTCGAACTCAACGAACACGAACACATCAAGTTCGTCTCGGTGTATCCGCACGAAACCGCCACCGGCAAGCCGGTCTATCCGCGCCCATGAGGCGATCGCGGACCACGAACCGGACGCCGGGGGCGAAGGGCTGATGCTGACTTACGCGCTCGTCGCCGGCGTTCTGTTCGGCCTGTATTTCAGCCTGGTTGGGATCGGCCTCAATCTCGTGTTCGGCGTCATGCGCATCGTCAACCTTGCGCATGGCGACTTTCTGATGCTCGGCGCCTTCGTCGCGTTCGGGGTCGTGACGCTGGCCGGCATCGATCCGTTGTTCGCGGTGCCGCTCGCGTTCGTGATCTTCGTGGCGGTGGGCATGCTGCTCTATTGGGTATTGGTGCCGCGGCTGCAGGGTTCGGTGAACCCGGAGATGCTGTCGATCATCCTGTTCTTCGGGTTGTCGCAGGTGATCGAGGCCGTCACGACGATTTTCTTCGGTACCAGCGAACGTTCGATCCAGAGCCGCGCGCTCGGCACCGTGCTTTCGACCATCAAGGTCAAGCTGTTCGGCGGCAAGCCGGACGCAGCCGGACCGGTGCAGATCTTCGGTCAGGGATTTCCGGCGTCCTGGGTGATCGCGGCCATCACCAGCCTGATCGCGATCGCGCTGGTGTACGTTTATCTGTACCGCACCCGCCTGGGCACCCTAACCCGCGCTGTGATGTCGCGGCGCGATGAGGCGTTCGCGACCGGCATCGACGTCGATCGCGTCTCGGCGGCGGCATTCGGCATCGGATTGGGGCTTGCCGCGGTGGCCGGCGTCTTCGCGCCCTTCATGTTCGGATCGGTGACCCCGGCGTTCGGCGCTGATGCGACGGTCACGTCATTCGCCATCGTGGTGCTGGGATCGCTCGGCAATCCCTTAGGGACGGCGCTCGGCGGCGTGGTCTACGGCGTCTGCTACATGCTGGTGCAGACCTATCTCAGTTCATGGGCCGACCTTCTGCCCTATGTGCTCTTGATCTTCATCCTGCTGCTGCGTCCGAGCGGTCTGCTCGGAAGGCGGGTGCGCGTTGCCTAGCGCCGTCAGACACATCCTGTTCATCGTCGTGCCGCTGATCGCCGTGTTTGCGGTGCTGCCGGGCATTTATCAAAACCATCTGCTGCTGTTCAATTTCGTGATCTTTCTGATTCTCGCCCAGGGCGTGAACATCATCTACGGTTTCACCGGCTATCTGCCGTTCGGCTATGTCGGCTTCTTCGGCGCCGGCGCCTATGGTTTTGCGATCCTGGTGATGAATTATCAGGCGCCCGCAGCACTCGCGGTGATCGTGGGCGGATTGGTCGCGGTCGCGCTGGGGCTGTTGCTGACGCCGCTGTTGCGGCTCTCCGGCGCCTATTTCGCCATCGCCAATCTCGCCGCCTCGCTGGCGGTGCTTCACTTCGTCGCCAACCCGGCGCTCGAGAACATCACCCGCGGGCCCTACGGCGTCTCGCTGACCGGCACGTTCAATCCGACGCTGGCCTATACTGCCGCGCTCGTGGTGCTGGCGCTGACCCTCGGCGCCGTCGTGTTCCTGAAAAACTCGCGCTTTGGTCTCGCCTTGCAGGCGGTGCGGGAAGACGCGGTCAGCGCCTCGATGGCCGGGGTCAACGTGGTGCGGATGCGGGTGATCGCGTGGCTGGCGTCCGCGCTGGTGGCGGGTCTGGCCGGCGGCGTCTATGCCTGGTATGTTTCGGTATTCTATCCCGACAATGTCTTTAGCGGCGATTTTTCGATCTTTGCCATCGTGTTTGCGCTGTTCGGCGGCGTGGCCACGATCTCCGGCCCGATCGTCGGCGTCATTATCCTGTATGGCATCTACAATCTGATTGGCTTCACCACGCCGCAATATTTTCAATTGATCTACGGTCTGTTGATCATGGGGCTGGTGCTGTTTCTCCCCGCGGGCCTGGTCTCGCTCGCAACCCGAAGAGGGTGGCATGTCCCCTGAAGGCGCGCCCATTCTCAACGTGACAAAACTGACAAAACGCTTCGGCGGGTTCTACGCGCTCGACGGCTTGAGCTTCCATGTCGCGGCAGGCGAAATTCTGGGATTGGTGGGGCCGAACGGCTCCGGCAAGACCACCGCGATCAACGTAATCTCCGGGCTCTATGCCCCTGATGGCGGCGAGGTGGTGCTGGATGGGGCTGATATCGGTGGGGTCGTCTCCCACAAGCTGGTCCATCGCGGCATCAATCGGACCTTCCAGGTTCCGAAACCGTTTTTGTCGCTGACGGTGCGGCAGAATATCGAGGTCGCGCTGGCCTATGGGCGTGCCGCGGTGGCGCCGCCGACCATGGCCGCGCTGCTCGACGAATACCGGCTCGCCGAGGTCGCCGACCGCACCGCAGCCGACCTTAACAACGCGCAGCAGAAGATGCTCGATCTGGTCCGTGCGCTCGCCACCCGTCCGCGGCTGCTGCTGCTCGACGAACTCGCCGCCGGACTCAATCCGGCGGAACTCGACTGGATCGCCGAACGCATCAAGGCGCTGGCGCAGAGCGGGATGGCCATCATCGTCGTCGAGCACCTGATGGGATTCATTGAACACATCACCGACCGCGTCATTGTCATGAATGCCGGCAAGGAGATTTTCGAAGGCAAGCTCGCGGTCGCGGTGCAGGTGCCGCAGGTCATCGAGGTGTTTCTGGGAGGCGAGCATGCCGCCTGAAGCCGCGTTGCTGCAGGCCACGGGCGTCGACGCCGGCTACGGCACCATGCAGGTGCTCTGGGGCGTCGATCTCGATGTGCGATCAGGCGAGACCGTACTGCTGCTCGGCGCCAACGGCGCCGGCAAGACCACGTTTCTCAAATCGCTGGTCGGTCTGATCGAGGCGCGGCAGGGTTCGATCCAACTCGGCGGCGAAGATGTGACGCGGATGCGCTCCAGCGACCGGATGCGGCTCGGCATGACCTACATGTCGGAACTCGCGGTATTTCCGGACCTTTCGATCGAGGAGAACATCCGGGTCGGGGCGCAGGCACTCGGCCATGCCGATCCCGGTGCCCGCGTCGAGGAACTCTATGGCCTGTTTCCGGCATTGCGCGAAAAACGACGGGCGCCGGCCTCCAGTCTGTCCGGCGGCCAGCGCAAGATGCTCGGCATCGCCAAGGCGCTTGCCGCCGAGCCGCGGCTTCTGGTGATGGATGAACCCTCGGCCGGGCTGTCGCCGTTGTTCGTCAAGGAAGTCATCCGCATCCTCAGCGATCTGCGCAGGCGTGGGCTGGCGCTTTTGATCGCCGAGCAGAATATCGGTTTCCTCGAAGTGGCGACGCGCGTATTTGTGCTGGAAGGCGGACGCATCCGCTTTTCCGGCACTGTGGCGGAAATGACCGATAACGAAGCGCTGCGGCGTGCCTATTTCGGGCTGAAGTGATGCGAACGATCAGGATAGGATCCGGTGCCGGCTATTCGGGCGACCGCATCGAGCCCGCGGTCGAACTCGCCGAAAAGGGCGACATCCAGTATCTGGTGTTCGAATGCCTCGGCGAGCGCACCGTGGCGCTGGCGCAGCAGGCGCGCATGAAGGATCCCGACAGCGGCTATGATCCGCTGCTCGAGGAGCGAATGCGCGCGGTGCTGCCGATCTGCGCGGCCAGGGGCATCAGGATCGTCACCAATATGGGCGCGGCCAATCCGGTCGCCGCAGCCCGCAAGACCGCCGAGATCGCCAAATCGCTGGGACTGTCTTCGCTGAAGGTCGCCGCCGTGGTCGGTGATGACGTGCTCGATGCCTGCAAGGACGGCGATCTCAAGATCATGGAATTCGACGGCACCATCAGGCAGCTCGGCAACCGGCTGTTGTCGGCCAATGCGTATCTCGGTGCCGAGCCGATCGCGCAGGCCTTGACCGGCGGCGCCGATATCGTGATTACCGGCCGCGCGTCGGATCCCGCGCTGTTTCTGGCGCCGATGATCCATGCCTTCGGCTGGGCGATGGATGACTGGAATCTGCTGGGGCAGGGCACCGTCGCAGGCCACCTGCTCGAATGCGCGGGGCAAATCACCGGCGGCTACTTCGCCGACCCCGGCTACAAGGACATCTCCGATCTGGCGCGGCTCGGCTTTCCCATCGGCGAAGTCGGCGAGGACGGCAGCCTTGTCATCACCAAGGTCGCAGGCTCCGGCGGCGCGGTGACGGCGCAAACCTGCAGGGAGCAACTGCTCTACGAGGTGCATGACCCCCGGCAGTATATTCAGCCCGATGTGGTGGCGGATTTCTCGCAGGTAAAGGTCGAGGAGATCGCGCTGGATCGGGTGCGCGTCAGCGGTGGGCGTGGCACCAAACGCACCGAGACGCTGAAAGTCTCGGTCGGCTATGTCGACAGTTTTATCGGCGAGGGGCAGATTTCCTATGCCGGTCCCGGCGCACTGGCGCGCGGACGGCTGGCGCTGGAGATCGTTCGCGAGCGGCTGAAACTCACGGGCGTCGCGGCCAGCGAATGGCGGTTCGAACTGATCGGCGTCGATTCGCTGCACGGCCCTGATGTCTCCGCGCGCGCGAGCGAGCCTTACGAGGTACGCGTTCGCGTCGCCGGCCGCACCGAAAACCTGCGTGAGGCCGTCAGGATCGGCAACGAGGTCGAGACGCTCTATACCAATGGCCCGGCCGCCGGCGGCGGCGCGTTCAAATCGGCCCGCGATGTGGTCGCGGTGGCATCCGTGTTGCTGCCGCGCGAACTTGCGAAGCCGCAAGTCCGTTTCGTGGGGCTTGAATGATAAAATTGCGCGAGATCGCCCATTCCCGGACCGGCGACAAGGGCAACACCTCGAACATCTCGGTGATTGCCTATGATGAGAAGCACAATCCGCTGCTGGTTCAGCACGTCACCAGCGCGCGGGTGAAAGCGCATTTTGCCGCCGTTGTCGAAGGCGACGTGGTCCGCTACGAGCTGCCCAACATATCAGCGTTGAATTTCGTCATGACGGGGGCACTCGGCGGCGGCGTGACGCGGTCGCTGGCGCTCGACGCGCATGGCAAGTCGCTTAGCTCGGCGCTGCTAGATATGGATATCGAAGACGGCCTCGATCTATAATCGTCATGCCCGGCCTTGTGCCGGGTATCCACGTCTTTAAGGTCGCAGATAGAAGCAAGACGTGGATGGCCGGGACGAGCCCGGCCATTACGGAGAGAATCGACGATGAAAAACACTCCCACACTCGCTACCCTGGCCGAGGATCTCGACAGCGGCCGCACCAGCGCCCGCAAGCTGGTCGACCAATGCCTGGCCCGGATCGCCGACGCCTCGGGCGAGGGCGCGCGCGCCTTCATCCATGTCGATGCCGAAGCCGCGATCGAGGCAGCGGAAGCGATGGACCGGCTGCGCGAGGTGAAGGCGGCGCCGTCGCGCTATGCCGGCATTCCCGTCTCGATCAAGGATCTGTTCGACATCAAGGGGCAGGTCACCCGCGCCGGCTCGCGCGCGCTCGACGATTCACCGCCGGCGGAAGCCGATGCGTCCGCGGTGGCGCGTCTGCGCCGCGCCGGTTTTGTGGTGATCGGCCGTACCAACATGACCGAATTCGCTTTTTCCGGGATCGGCATCAATCCGCATTACGGCACCCCGAAGGGGGCGTGGCGGCGCGGCGTCGGCCATGTGCCCGGCGGGTCGTCGTCGGGTGCCGCGGTATCGGTCGTCGACGGCATGGCGCACGGCGGGCTCGGCACCGATACCGGCGGCTCGTGCCGGATTCCGGCCGCCTTCAATGGCATCGTCGGCTTCAAGCCGACCCAGCGGCGCGTTCCGCTCGACGGCGGCGTGCCGCTGTCGTTCACGCTTGACAGTTTCGGGCCGCTGGCGCGCACGGTCGGGTGCTGCGCGGTGCTCGACGCCGTGCTCGCCGACGAAACGGTCGCCCCGCTGCAGCCGCGTTCGATCAAGGGGATGCGCCTGGCGGTGCCGACCACGGTCGCGCTCGACGAACTCGAGGATGACGTGGCGCGGACATTCGAGCGCGCGCTGGAAACGCTGTCGCGCCAGGGCGCGCTGATCGAGCGGATCGCGGTGCCGGAATTCCTCGACGTTGCCGTGATGAACGCCAAGGGCGGTTTCGCCGCGGCTGAAAGTTATGCCTGGCATCGCTATCTGATCGCCAGCAAGGGCGACGTCTACGATCCCCGCGTCTCCAGCCGGATCATGCGCGGCGAAAGCCTGAGTGCCGCCGACTATATCGACTTGCTGGCCGCGCGGCGGTCGCTGATCGCGCGCACCGAAAAACGCCTCGCCCCCTATGACGCGCTGGTTCTGCCGACCACCGCCAACACGCCGCCGCGCATCGCCGATCTCGCCGACGACAAGGCTTTTACCAAGGCGAACCTGCTGGCGCTGCGCAATTGCACGCTGATCAACATGATCGACGGCTGCGCGATCTCGCTGCCCTGTCATCGCGAGGGCGAGGTGCCGGTCGGGCTGATGCTGGCGTCATCGGGCGGTGCGGACCGCCGCATCTTCGAACTCGCGGCAGCAATGGAGGGTGTCATCCGTGTTTGATCTGGCATTCACCATCGACACCCAGTCCGCCTCGACGCCACTCACGCTGCCGATCGACCAGGCCGTGATCGCCGGCTGGACCGGCCGCGATCCGGTGGCGCGTGACAAGCATATCGCCGAACTCGAAGCGATCGGTATCGCGCGGCCGGCGTCGACGCCGATCTATTATCGGGTCTCGGCGCGGCGGTTGACCACGGAAGACAGCATCGAGGTCAGCGGCACCGAATCCAGCGGCGAGGTCGAATTCGTGCTGATCGGCTGGCAGGGCCGCATCTTCGTCGGCGCCGGCTCCGATCACACTGATCGCAAGGTGGAAACCTACAGCGTCACGGTTTCCAAGCAGATGTGCGACAAGCCGATCGCGCCGGTGCTGTGGGAACTCGAGGAAGTTGCCGGCCATTGGGACCGGATGATCCTGCGTTCGTTCGCGTGGATCGACGGGGCGCGGGTGCTGTACCAGGAGGGTACGCTTGACGCCATGCTGCCGGTGGAGGAACTCGTTCATCGCGGTTTTGCAGGCAAGGGACTGCCGGACGGCTGCGCCATGTTCGGCGGCACTTTTGCGGCCAAGGGCGGCATCCGGCCCGCCAGCCGGTTTGAATTCGAGCTTGAGGATCCCGTTCTCAAGCGGACGATACGCCACGCGTATGATGTAATTGAGCTGCCGGTGCTGGGGTAACTGGTCGTCCCATCTTCGTCATTGCGAGGAGCGCTTGCGACGAAGCAATCCATCTCTTTCCGGATCGCCGCCATGGATTGCTTCGCGGAGCCTGTCATCGGGCGCGCGTTCGCGCGACCCGGTGGCTCGCAGTGACAGGAGAGGGCGGTTCTCCCGGAAATCGGGTGGCGGAAGGTGACGCGATTTGAGAGATTGTCGCCATGAAATCGCAAGCCAAAACCACTATCCTTCCCGCACCTTCCTCGGACTTCGCCGCGCGCGTCGATGCGATCGACTGGACAGAAGCCAGCCGCGATCTCGACGCCCAGGGCTGCGCGGTCCTGAAGGGCTTGCTCTCCCCGGACGAGTGCCGTGGGCTCGCCGCTCTCTATCCGGACGACACTCGCTTCCGCAGCCGGGTGGTGATGGGGCGTCACGGCTTCGGGCGCGGCGAATACAAATATTTTTCCTATCCGCTGCCTGACCCGATCGCGCAATTGCGGCCGGCGCTGTATGCGCAGCTTCGTGACGTCGCCAATCGCTGGAACGAGGCGATGGGCATCGATATCCGTTATCCCCAAGGCCACGAAGAATTCCTGAGGCGCTGCCATGCCGCCGGCCAGACCCGGCCGACCCCGCTGCTGCTGCAATACGGCGAAAGCGACTACAACTGCCTGCATCAGGATCTCTACGGCGAACACGTGTTCCCGCTGCAGGTTGCGTTCCTGCTGTCGGAACCGGGGCGTGATTTCACCGGCGGCGAATTCGTGCTGACCGAGCAGCGGCCGCGGATGCAGTCGCGGCCCGAGGTGGTGCCGCTCGCGCAGGGCGACGCGGTGGCTTTTGCCGTGCATCACCGACCGGTGCAGGGGACGCGTGGATTCTATCGCGTTAACCTGCGCCATGGCGTGAGCCGGATTCGCTCCGGCCATCGCCATACCCTTGGCGTGATCTTTCACGATGCGAAGTGAGTGCGAGGCTCGTTGACTGCGGATCTGCTTGAAAACGCGCCCGATGTTCGCCCGTCGCAGCAACCGATGGCGGAAGGTGCCGTGCTGCTGCGCGGATTCGCCAAATCACTAGAAGCCGATCTGCTCGCTGAGCTCAGCGATATCGTGGCGCAGTCGCCGTTTCGCCACATGGTCACGCCCGGCGGCCATCGGATGTCGGTGGCGATGACGAATTGCGGCAGCCTCGGCTGGGTCACCGATCGCAGCGGCTATCGCTACGATGCCCGCGATCCCGAGGCTGCAAGGCCGTGGCCGGCGATGCCGCCCTCGTTTCGCGAGCTTGCCCGACAAGCGGCGGCACAGGCAGGGTTCGGTGGATTTTCGCCGGATGCCTGCCTGGTCAATCGCTACCAGCCCGGCGCCCGCATGTCGCTGCATCAGGACAAGGACGAGCACGATTTCGGCGCGCCGATCGTCTCGGTTTCGCTGGGTTTGCCTGCCGTCTTCCTGTTCGGCGGCTTGAAGCGCGCCGACAAACCGCAACGCTTCCGGCTCGAACACGGCGACATCGCGGTGTGGGGCGGCCCGGCGCGACTGAGGTTTCACGGGGTCGCCCCGCTTGCGGACGGTGAGCACGCGTTGATGGGCCGGCAACGCATCAATCTGACATTCCGCAAGGCGCGGTGAGCTTTCTTACCCTCTCCCCTTGTGGGAGAGGGTGGCTCGAATGAGCGAAGCGAATTCGAGACGGGTGAGGGGTTCCGGTCTATCGATGGACCGGAACCCCTCATCCGGCACGGACTGACGTCCGTGCCACCTTCTCCCGCAAGGGGAGAAGGGAAAAAGAAGCGTCGCCCCGGAATGACGACGACTATTGTTACGGCCTCGTCGGATGAATGAACTCCCACGGGCTGATCTCGGAATCCCTGGGCACTTCGATATCGATGAGGTAAGGACCGCCGTCCGCCAGCGCCTTTTCCAGTGCCGGGCGGAATCCATCAGGCGACGTGACGCGCGCAGCGCCAACGCCGAAGGATTCCGCGAGCTTGACGAAATCCGGATTGACCAGGTCGGACGCCACCACGCGGCCATCGAAACGTTCCCGCTGGTCGCGCCGTACGTTGCCGTAGGCGTTGTTGTTGAACACCAGCGTGACCACGCCGATGTTGAACTGGACCGCGGTCGCCAGTTCCTGCACCCCGAACATGAAGCCGCCATCGCCTGTGATCGCGACCACCGGCCGGTCGGGATTGGCGACCTTGGCGCCAAGCGCGGTCGGAAAGCCCGAGCCGAGCGTGCCCTGATAGCCCGAGGTGACGAAGGTACGCGGCTCATAGATCGGAAAGCCGTACCAGGAGGCAAAGCCGACCTGCGACAGCTCGTCGGTGACAATGGCATTCGACGGCAGCACCTCGCGCAGAATATTCAGGTAAGCCATCTGCGGCTGGATCTTCTGGATCTGCTCCAGCGCCGCTGCCGAAGCCTCGCGGATCGCGGCGCGACGGCCGCTGGTTTTGCGGTAGCCGGCCCTTCTGACCGCCGCGAGCAGATCACTTGTGCCGGCGCGTGCATCGGCGACCACGGCGGCATCCGGCGCAAGCCGGCGCATTTCCGACGGGTCGATATCGATACGAATGGATTTCAGGCCGTCCGGCCGAAACGGCCATCGGAACGACGAGGCCGGCAATTCCATGCGTGTGCCGATTCCGATCATGAGGTCGGTCTTCGGCCACAGCCGGTAGGCCGCCGCCATCGTCAGCCCGAGTTCGTGCGCGTTGCTGACGATGCCGCGTCCGCTGCGGAACGCCACCACCGGCGCGTCGATCAGTTCGGCGAGTTCGAGGATTTCATCGCGCGCGTCAATGGCGCCGCTGCCGACGAAGATCATCGGCGTCTTGCTGCCGGCGATCAGCGCGGCGGCGGCCTTGACGCGTTCGGGATCGGGCTGCGGCGCCGGAAACGAATCGAACGGCTTCGATGGACCGGTTTCCGCGCGCTGCGTGAACACGTCCCATGGCATCTCAAGCGCGACGGGCCCGCGCCGTCCCGACAGCATTTCCTGGAATGCGCGCGACACCAGCGCCGGCGCCGCGTCGGGATATTCGATCCGGTCGGCCCATTTCACGAAGGTTCGCAGCGTCGCGAGCTGATCGGGCATCTCGTGCAGATGGCCGCGGCCCTTGCCGAGAAACGCCGTCGGCACCTGTCCGGTCAGGCACAGCACCGGTTCGTTCGATCCGAGTGCCGTCAGTAGGGCCGCGCCGGCATTGAGCACGCCGGGGCCCGGCACCACGCTGAACACGCCGGGCCTGCCGGTGGATCGCGCGTAGCCATAGGCCATGTAGCCGCAGGCCTGCTCGTGGCGGGCGCCGATCACCTTGAGCTGCGCCTGCTGGAACGCGTCGAACAGGCCGTAGATCTGGGCGCCGGGCAGGCCGAATACGGTATCGACGCCGTGTGCGACCAGGCCGCTGACGATGGCTTCGCCGCCGGTAGATGAAGTCATGGTTTCTTCCAATCGCTTGCGAACAATTTCATAGGGTTTCGTCGATCACGCCATTGCGCAGCGCGCCGATATTGTCGGCCTCGACCTCGACGACATCGCCGGGTTTGAGATAGCGCGGCGGATCGAACCGCGCACCGGCGCCGGTCGGCGTCCCCGTCACGATGACGTCACCGGGCACCAGCGTCGTAAAGGTCGAGATGTAATTGATCAGGTAACGGAAGCCGAAGATCAGCCGTCCGGTGCGGTCGTCCTGCCGCGTCTCGCCGTTGACCCGCGTCGTCAGCCTGATATCGGCGATCTGCGATTCATCGGTGTAAGGCACCAGCCAGGGACCGAGACTGCCGGTCGAATCGAAATTCTTGCCCTGCGTCACGTTGAATTTCGCGTGCCGGACCCAGTCGCGGACGGTGCCTTCATTGCACAGCGTGACGGCGGCGATGTGATCCAGTGCCGTGCTCTCCGGAATGTGGCGGCCGGCCTTGCCGATGACCAGAACCACTTCGCCCTCGTAATCGAGCTGCGCGGAGGCGCGCGGGCGAACCAGCGGCGTATTGTGTCCGACGAAGGAGCGCGGGGTGCGCATGAACATGCTGGGATATTTGGGGGCGTCCTGACCGTCCTTGTATTCGGCATTGCGGTCGGGATAATTGACGCCGATGCAGATGATTTTTTCCGGCGCGGGAATCGGCGGCAGCCATGTGATGGTGTCCAGCGCATGGTCCGGTGAGCGCTTTGCGGCGTCCTCGGCAAGTCTTGTCAGGGCGCCGGCGGCGATGGCCTCGCGCAGCGTCGGATAATCCTTGCCGAAGCGCGCAGAGAGATCGACGATGCCGCCCTCGACGACGGCGCCGTACTTTGTCGATCCTGCGACGGAATAGGTGGCGAGGCGGGGAGGGGTCATCGGGTATCCAATACGATAAGAAATTGATCTCTGCTCGTGAAGCTTCGTCTTCGCTAGCCGGGCGTCATGCCCTTGGCTTTGATGACGGCGGCAGCCGCGGGCGTGGTCAGAAAGCCGATGAAGGCTTTGGCGGCTTCCGCTTCTTTGGTGTCGGCGGCGACCGCGGCCGCGAAGACCAGCTCCTGCTGCAATTCCGCGGGGAATGAACCGGCAAGCTCGACGCCGGGAGCCATCAATACGTTGACCAGAAACACCCCGAGTTCGGCATCGCCTTTGGCGACGGCCTGGGGGATCTCCGTTGTCGCGGTCTGCACTTTGGTCTTGGCCTTCATCGCCTCGCCGATGCCGAGGCGCTCGAAGACACCAGTGACATAAGCGCCGGCCGCACTCGCCGGGATGTAGGCGATCGATTGCGCGTCCAGCAGCGTCTTTTTCAATGCGGCCGGTGTGCTGACGTCAGGTTTGGGCGCGCCGGCGCGAACGGCGACGCCATACCCGACGCGGGCAATCTCGATCGCCGGCCCCGCCGCGAACCGCGCTTTGGCGGCGCTGTCCTTGAAAACGTCGATGGGAACGACACCCAGATCGAACGGCGCGTCCGAGGTGGCCTGCTTGATCAGGTTGGGTGTGGAATCGAAGTGTATGACGAGCTTGTGGCCGGTGGCGCGCTCGAATTGAGGGCCGAGTTCGTTCAGCGGCCCCGTCATCGAGCCACCGGCCAGTATCCTGAGCTCGGCGGCATGAAGGTCATTCATCGGCGGCATGGCCAGCGCAAGGCTCAGCATCGATGCGGCTGCCGCAAGCGTAAGCCATTTCATGATACCCCCAATTGATCGCAGCGGATGACATTCGAACGGTGCACCCTAATCTGCGATCGTGACATCGGCGACAAACAGCGGCTCGCGGATCGCCTGACCCGAAAACGGCGAGCCCTGCTCGAACCACGACCGCGGCGCCGGCGCGCCCCACAGCGTTTGCCGGCGCGGGTCCCTGAGCGACCAGCGCATCGGCTCGTGGTCGTGATCCCCGGTGAAATAGTCGCTGGTGTAGAGCTCCAGCCGGTGGCCGTCGGGATCGCGGATGTAGAGGAAGAACGCGTTGGAGATGCCGTGGCGGCCGGGGCCGCGTTCGATGTTCTTGAGAAAGCCGCTCGAGGCCATCACGTCGCACAGATGCAGGACGTTCATCGCCGTCGGCACCCAATACGCAAAATGGTGCAGGCGAGGGCCCTTGCCATTGGTGATGGCGAAGTCGTGCACGTTGCCCTTGCGGTGCAGCCAGGCCGCCGCGATGCGTCCGTTCGGACCGTCTTCCTCGGCGTATTCGGTCAGCCGGAAACCCAGCCGCGCGTAGAAGTCGACGGTGTCCTGCACCTCGGCCGCGAACACATTGAAATGGTCGAGCCGCTGCGGGTGGCAGCCCTTGTAGAGATCGTAGCGGCGCAACAGATGCGGGCGCTTCTCCATTGAGGCATAGAGCTCGATCCGAAAGCCGCAGGGGTCGGTGAACTGCAGGGTGCGGCCCTGGAACGGCTGTTCCGCAAATGCGTAAGTGATGCCGTTTTCCGAAAAGAACGCTGCCGCCTTGTCGAGATCGCTTTCGTTGCCGACCTTGAAGCCGAGCCGGTTGCAGGCCGCGGTTGCCGCCTTGCGCAGTACCAGCGAGTGATGCTGATGCTCCTCGCTGCCGCGCAGATAAACCGCGCGCTCGTCGCGATCCTCGACATGCAGCCCGACGCAGTTTTCGTAGAACTCGCGGCTCGCCTTCAGGTCCACCACGTCAAGCACGGCGTGGCTGGACCTGACGATGTTGAACGGGGGGTCGAAGATGTGTTGCGGGACGGGCATGTGAAGTCCTTGGTCGGCATAGGTAGGTTACTGTCGTCATTCCGGGATGGTCCGAAGGACCAGACCCGGAATCTCGAGATTCCGGGCTCGCGTCTTCGACGCGCCCCGGAATGACGGCTTCTAAACTCCCAGCCGCTGAATCCTGTGCGTCCCCTTGGCAAGGGAGACGTGCTTGGTTTCCATGTAGAAGTCGAATGAATAGTCGCCGCCGTCGCGGCCGATTCCTGACGATTTCATGCCGCCGAACGGGGTCGGCAGATGACGGACGTTTTCGGAATTCAGCCAGATCATGCCGGCTTCCAGCGCATCCGCCACGCGCAGCGCGCGGCCCATGTCCGCGGTCCAGACGTAGCCGGTGAGGCCATATTGCACTGAATTGGCGATCTCGATGGCCTCGTTTTCGTCCTTGAACGGGATGACCGTCAGGAACGGGCCGAACACCTCCTCCTGCGCGACCCGCATCTTGGCGTGCGCGCCGGTGACGAGGGTGGGCTGCACATAATGGCCGCCGCCGGGACCGTCATGCGTCCTGCCGCCGACCGCGATGACCGCGCCGTCCTTTCGTGCGACATCGAAATAGGAGCAGACCTTTTCCAGATGGCGCTCGTGGATCAGCGGCCCGATCTCGGTCGCGGGGTCGAGCGGGTGGCCGATCTTCAGCGCCTTGACCCGCGCGGTGAGTTTCTCGATGAATTTTTCCGCGATGCCCTGCTGGATCAAGAGCCGGCTCGATGAGGTGCAGCGCTCGCCGTTGAGCGAGTAGATCATGAACACGACCGCGTCGAGCGCGCGATCGAGATCGGCGTCGTCGAACACGATCACCGGATTCTTGCCGCCGAGTTCGAAATGCACCCGCTTGAGGCTCGGCGCACCCTGCGCCATGATCGCAGCACCGGTCGCGCTTTCGCCGACGAACGCAATCGCCTTGATCGCGGGATGCTCGGTCAGCGCCTTGCCGGCTTCCTCGCCGATGCCGTGCACGGTGTTGAGGACGCCGTCGGGCACACCGGCCTGCTTGACCAGTTGCGCCAGCAGGTCGGCGGTGACCGGCGACCATTCGGCCGGCTTGTGGACCACCGTGCAGCCGGCGGCGAGCGCGGGGGCGATCTTCCAGGTCGAGAGCATGAACGGCGTATTCCACGGCGTGATCACGCCGACCGGCCCGATCGGCACCCGAGTGGACACGTTCCAGTGCTCGTCGCTGGGAAGGTTGAGGCCGTCGCGGGCGTCGGTGCATCGGTCGGCGTAGAAGCGAAAGTTTTCCGCGCCACGGATCGCCGCCTTGGCCATGAAGCGGTGGGCCTGGCCGGTGTCGATGCATTCCAGCACGGCGATATCGTCGGCGCGGTCCTCGATGGCATCGGCAACGCGATGCAGCAGTTTCTTCCGCATCGCCGCCGGCATGTCCCGCCAGGCCTTGAAGGCCTGCGCGGCCACCGTGGCGGCACGATCGATATCCTCCGCGCTGCCGCGCGCGACCGAAGCCAGCACCGCGCCATCGACCGGCGAACTGGTCTCGAAGGTTTCGCCCGAGATCGAGGCTACGACCTTGCCGTCGATGATGTGCCCGATGCCGTCGGCTCTTAGTTTCTTGAGCAGCGGCGCGGCGCGGTCGCGATTGGCGGCAAACACCTCGGATGATTTCGGCGTGACCTTATCCATGCGCGGACTCCGCTTTCGGAATTTCGGCTTTCAGAACCTCGTGGATGTTGTTGCGCTTCCAGCTGGTTTCTTTGTCGTTGATCTGCATGTCGAACGACAGCGCGAACTGGCCTTGCGCAAAGACGGGATCGAGAAGGTCGGAGAGGGCTCGGAAGATATGCTCGCCCGCCTTCTTGCGCGTGGCGAGATCGCGTCCCTCGCCAAGCCGCAGCACCATGTCGAGAAAACCGAAATGCGGCCGGCCGTCGGCGATGGCGTAGTGCTCGCACCTGACGGCGCGGACCCGAATCCCCCCGAGCGGAAAAATCCCGGTTTCCACCGCGGCCTTGCGGACGACTTCGACGACCTTGCCCATGTCGACGCGGTCATCGAGATTGGCTGAATATTCGAGCGTGAAATGCGGCATGTAATTTCGCTCCCTGGGATCGGTCGGAACTAGATCGAAAGCTTGCGATGTTGCGGCAGCGGCAGTGCGCTCCCTCTCCCATGGGGAGAGGGTTGGGGTGAGGGGGTACGGTTTATCGATAGGGCGTAACCCCTCACCCGGATCGCGTCGGACAGCGCAAGCGCTGCCGAGGCGATCCGACCTCTCCCCAGGGGAGAGGTGACCGTCCTCGCATATGCCGATTGCATTTTCATATGCAGTCTCTCGTTATCTGCGCATCAAGCGAAGTAGCAACTCACCGTCCCATACGGACCATAGTCGGCTTGGATCGTGTCGCCCTTGCGGGTCTCGATCGGGCGAATGAACGATCCCGCCAGCACCACCTGACCGGCTTCAAGCGCAAGTCCGTTCGCTGCGATCTTGTTGGCGAGCCAGGCCACGCTGGTGGCGGGATGATTGAGCACGCCGGCGGCAAGCCCGGTTTCTTCCAATTGACCGTTACGGTAGCACAGCGCGCCGATCCAGCGCAGATCGGCTTCCAGCGGCCGCAGCGGGCGGCCGCCGAGCACGATGCCGGCGTTCGCTGCGTTGTCGGCAATGGTATCGAAGATCTTTCGCGTCGACTTTGTCAGAGGATCGACCCGCTCGATCCGGGTGTCCAGGATTTCCAGCGCCGGCACCACGAAATCGGTCGCGTTGAGGACGTCGAACAGGGTGCAGTAGGGTCCGGCAAGCCGCTGCTTCATGACGAACGCAAGCTCGGCTTCGACCCGCGTGCCGATGAAGCGATCCGAGGGCACGAGGCCGCCATCGGCAAAAAACATGTCGTCGAGCAGCACGCCTGAATCCGGCTCGTCGATCCCAAGCGCACTCTGCATCGCCTTCGATGTCAGGCCGATCTTGTGGCCCCTGACGACGCGGCCCTCGGCGAGTTTGATTTCGACCCACGCCTTCTGGATCGCGTAGGCGTCCGCGAGGGTGATGCCGGGATGGTCAAGCGACAGCTGCCGGATCTGCTGCCTGCTTTTTTCCGCCTGATGCAGCCTTTCGGCGGCAAGCCGTATGTCGTCTATGGTCAATGCCATGCCCGGTCGAAGCCGCGTGCGAGCGAAAAGGAGGGTGCGGAAATATGATTAACATGTTAAACGTATCGGATCAAACCGAATTGCTGTTTGCTGCAGTGCAACCAAAACACAGATAGCTGATGGCGGACGATTGAGATGGCGCGCAAGAAACCGGCCAAAACTGTTCATTTGAAGACTGTTCGTTCGAAGGCTCCCCATTCGAAGGCTGCAGGCAAGAGGGGACCGCGGCGCGTGCCGATGCGCGAATTCTCCCGTTCGCTGCCGATGTCGCTGTTGCGCGCGCGCGAGGCCGTGATGCGGCATTTCCGGCCCTCGCTGCGCCATCACGGCCTGACCGAGCAGCAATGGCGGATTTTGCGGGCGCTGACCTCGATCGACGCGATTGAAGTCACGGAACTGGCGCGGGTTGCCTTCCTGCTCGGCCCGAGCCTGTCCCGGATTCTGCGCGACCTGGAAACGCGTCATTTGATCGAACGCCGGACGGCGAAAGCCGATCTGCGCCGCGGCGTCGTCTCGATCTCGGCAAGGGGCCTCAAGCTGATCGAGGCCGTCGCGCCGTCCTCGGAAGCCATCTACGCCGCCATCACGCAGTGTTATGGCGCGCGCCAGCTCGCCGAACTGCAGGAGATGCTGCACGCGCTCGAGGGCAGCCTGTCGGAGTTGCAAGTCAGCGACGAGAAGCCGAAACCGCCGAGCAAGCGCAAATTTGCATGATAGCGTGAACGCACCGCATAGCTCGGCAGCTGCCAATTGTTTGAGCAAAGGCAGACTCCTTAGCAATTTGACTAAGCCGGGGCGCGCGGGCGCCGAAATTGATGCGATATCAATTTACTCTGGCGGCAACACGCCGTAGACACGCGCACGGTTTTTCGCTTGAACGCATAAACATAAACTTAAAGAAGGCCAGCGCTGAAGTTGGCCTCACGGGAGGACTGAATGAAGCTTACCAGACGCGACTTCACCGCTGGCCTGGCGGTCGGTATTTCTGCGCCTTATGTGATCGGCAGCGCCAGGGCGCAGGGCGCCACCATCAAAATCGGCATGTGCGCGCCCGTGACCGGCCCGGCCGCCGAATCCGGCGGATACGCCATCAAGGGGGCCAAGCTGGCGCTGGAAGCTGTCAACAAGGCAGGCGGTATTCTCGGCAAACAGGCCGAATTGATTGTCGAAGACGACCAGACCACCAACCCCGGCATCGTGCTGGCGTTTTCCAAGCTGGCCTCGCAGCCCGATCTCGTCGGCTTTCTCGGTTCGATCCGCTCGACGCAGGTCCATGCCATGGCACCGGACGTGCTCAAGCTCGGCAAGCCGGTCATGATCGGCGGCACCGATCCGAACCTGACCCACATGGGCAACCAGTGGTTGTTCCGCTGCCGCCCCAACGACAACTATTCCGGCCGCGTGATCGCCGACTACGGCTTCAAGACGCTCGGCAAGAAGAAGTGGGCCGTGCTGCATTCGACCGACGCGTTCGGCACCGCCGGTGGCAAAGCGCTCACCGACGCATTGACCAAGCTCGGTTCAACGCCCGTGCTCGATCAGGGTTATGCCAACCAGAGCCAGGATTTCACTCCGGTGGTGCTTGCGATCAAGCAGTCCGGCGCCGATATCCTCGGTTCGTACTTTACGTTTGAAAATGATCTCGGCATTTTTGCGCGCCAGTTGCGCCAGCTCGGCGTCAACATTCCCTGGGTCGGCTCGCCGTCGATTACCAACATCACCGCGTTGAAACTCGCAGGTCCGGCGCTCTATGGCACTTTCGGCGTCGCCGACTATGCCGAAGACTCCAGCGATGCCTCGAAGGCGTTCGGCAAGGTCTATCGCGATGCCGTCAAGGTCGCGCCGGACAACCAGAGTTCATGGCCTTATGACGCCATCAACGTGCTGTGCGCGGCGATCAACAAGGCCGGCTCGACCGACTCGGGGAAAATTCGCGAGGCGATCCTTGCCACCAAGAAATTCCCGGGAGCCGAAGGCGAATATAATTTCGACCAGAACGGCGACGGTCTGCACGGCTACAACATCGTAAAGAACGACAAGGGAAATATCACCTTCGACAAGCATATCGAATTCACCGATTGATCGTGCTGCCGGCCCCTCGCAAAGGGGCCGGCACGCCTTCGGAAGGTACATCGATATTCGCGGGCACCCTGCATTGCCGGCCCGCGACAATTCCGAAGCACCTGGACTGCCGATCGCTTCTCCTACCGAGCGTTTTCCATGGATATTGCACTCCAATTGCTCTTCACCGGGATCGGCATCGGCGCTGTCTATGCGCTGGTCGCGCTCGGCTTCGTGCTGATTTTCCGCGCCACCAATGTGGTGAATTTCGCGCAGGGCGAATTCTCCATGGTCGCGGCTTACCTGATGGTGGTGTTCGCCGTCGATCTCGGCTGGCCGTACTGGCTCTCGTTCCTGCTGGCGCTGGCCGGAATGGCGCTGCTCGGCGTGGTCTTCAATCTCGGGGTTTACTACCCGCTGCGTCAGCGCTCGTTTCTCCCCGTCATTATCGCCACCATCGGCGCATCGATCCTGATGGCGAACTCCGTGCTGGCGATCTACGGCCCGCAGCCGCAGGTGCTGCAGGGCTGGTTCGAGACCCCCGGCATCCAGTTCGGGCCGGTTTATCTCGACAGCCAGTATCTGCTGATCATCGCGATCACGATCGTGATGGTGATTTTCAACTACTGGTTCTTCGAGCACACCATGCTCGGCAAGAAGCTGCAGGCGACCTCGCAGGACAAAGAGATGGCTTCGCTGCTCGGCATCTCCGTGTCGACGATGATCATGATCACCTTCATCTACTCGGCGGTGCTCGGCGGTCTCGCCGGCATTCTGGTGGCGCCGGTTCTGTTCGTCTCGATCCAGATGGGTTCGACCATCGCGCTGAAAGCCTTCGCTGCCACCATCATCGGCGGATTCGGCGACGTCGCCGGCGCGATCATCGGCGGGCTGGCGCTCGGCATCATCGAGACCTTCGGCGCGGCCTATATCTCGGTGCCCTACAAGGACGGCTTCGCCTTCCTCGTGCTGGTGCTGTTTCTGGTGTTCCGGCCGCAAGGTATCTTCGGCGAACGTGTCGCGGAGAAAGCATGAGCGCCCCCAGCGAGAACATGCCGATGGCGGCGCCCGTGATGCACACAAAACCGCTGTTGCTGCGTCACCTGCCGTATTTTGCCGGCGCGGCGGTTCTTATCGCCCTCGCGGCGATGGTGCCGTTCGACGGTTATATCCACAACGTGCTGATGCAGGCCGTGACATTCGCTATCGCGGTGTTCGGACTTTCCGTCGTGCTGGGCCTGTGCGGCCAGATCAATCTGGCACAGGCGGCATTCTTCGGTTTCGGCGCCTATGCGGTCGGCATCGGAACATCGGACTACCACATCAGCTACTGGTTCTGTCTCGCCGGCGGCTGCGTCATGGCGCTGCTGGCGGGCGCGTTGCTGGGCATGTCGACGCTGCGGCTCGGCGGCCATTATCTGGCGATGGTGACGATTTCGTTCCAGCAGATCGTCACCCTGGTCATGATCAACACGATCTGGCTCACCCACGGCCCGGACGGCGTGTCGAATATCGGCCGGCCGGCGCTGTTTCAATCGGCCCAATCCTATCTGGCGTTCTGCGTCGCCACGCTTGCGCTGGTCGGATATTTCGTCTGGCGTCTGCCGGACACGAAACTCGGCCGCGCGATGCGCGCGGTACGCGACAACGAACTCGCCGCCGGCGTCAACGGCATCGACGTGTTTCGCACCAAGGTCTCGGCCTTTGCGCTCTCGGCCGTCCTGGGCGGACTGGCGGGCGGCCTGTTCGCGGGCGGCTTCGCCTATGTCAGTCCGGATCAATTCTCGTTCGCGGAATCGATCGTATTCCTGACGATGTCGCTGCTCGGCGGTGTCGCGTCTCCGATCGGCTCGGCGATCGGAACCGGATTGCTGATCCTGATCCCGGAATGGCTGCGATTCCTGAAAAGCATTCCCGGCCTCTATCTGGCGATTTACGGGTTGTCGGTCATCCTGATCATCCGCTTCATGCCCGATGGCATCTGGGGATTCATCGGCACGGCGCTCGATCGCTGGCGCAGCCGGACCAAGGCGCCTCCGGCGGCAGCGCCGCTGCAATTGAAGCCCGCGACCGTCGGCGGCGACACCGTGCTCGAAGTCGTCGGCCTTTCCAAGTATTTCGGCGGTCTGAAAGCCGTCGACGGCGTCGATATCGCGGTCAAACGCGGCGGTGTTCACGCGCTGATCGGACCGAACGGCTCCGGCAAGACCACGACGCTGAACGTTCTCTCCGGCCTCTACAAGGCGACATCCGGCAAGATCCTGCTCGACGGCACCGACATCACCACCATGCCGCCGCATCTGCGCACGGCCGCCGGACTGGGCCGGACGTTTCAGAATATCCGCCTGTTCCGGTCGATGACGGCGCTGGAGAACGTGGAGATCGGCGCCGAGCGGCCGGGCAATACGCTGATCGGCAAGGGCGGCGACGACGCGCTGACCGAGCGCGCGATGGAAGCGCTGACCTTCGTCGGGCTCGGCAGCCGCGCCAACGAACTGATCTCGAGCTTTTCCTACGGCCACCAGCGGTTGATCGAAATCGCGCGCGCGCTGGCCGCCAATCCGACCCTGTTGCTGCTCGATGAACCCGCGGCCGGCCTCAATTCGACCGAGAAGCTCGAGCTCCATGAACTGCTCAAGCGCATTGCGGCCCAGGGCCTGACCATCCTGATCATCGACCACGACATGACGCTGGTGAGCGAAGCGGCCCAGCACATCACCGTGCTCAATTTCGGACGCCGCATCGCGGACGGCGAATCCATGGCGGTGCTGCGCCATCCCGATGTCGTCTCGGCCTATCTGGGAACCGAATAATGCCGCTGCTCGAAATCCGCGATCTGATTGTCCTTTACGGCGAGATCGAAGCCTTGCGCGGCGTCTCGCTTACCGTCGAGGAAGGGCAGGTGGTCACGCTGCTCGGCGCCAACGGCGCCGGCAAATCGACCACGCTGCGGGCGATCTCGGGACTGGCCAGGCCGGCAGCGGGCGAAATCGTGTTCGACGGCAAGTCGATCGCGGGACTGGGGCCTGAAGCTATCGTCCGGCTCGGCATCTCGCACGTGCCCGAAGGCCGGCGGATTTTTCCGGGCCTGACGGTGAAGGAAAACATCATGCTCGGCGCGTCGAACCGCCGCGTCGCGAAATCCGAACTGTCGCGCGAAGCCGACGCCATGTTCGATCTGTTTCCGGACATCAGGCAGTTCTCGAATTCGCTCGGCTGGACCTTGTCGGGTGGACAGTTGCAGATGGTCGCGGTGGCGCGCGGATTGATGGCCAAGCCGCGGCTGTTGCTGCTGGACGAGCCTTCGCTGGGGCTCGCGCCCGTCATCGTGCAGGCGGTATTCCGGATTATCTCGCAGATCAGGCAGAACACCACGGTGCTGCTGGTCGAGCAAAACGCCCGGATGGGACTTTCGGTCGCCGACCACGGCTACGTGCTGGAAACCGGCCGCATCGTGCTCGGCGGCAAGCCCGATGAATTGTGGGGCAACGAAGCCATCGCAGCCGCCTATCTCGGCGGTCATGCCAAAGTAACTGCTTAAAGCGAGCGGCTGGATATGGTCACGATAAAAGTCCAAAACCTCATCGACTTCGTTGCGGAAGTTTTTGCCCATTCGGACTCTTCGCCGGAAGAAGCCAGGCGCATCGCCACCTACCTGACGACGGCCAATCTCACCGGGCACGACAGCCACGGCGTGATCCGGGTGCCGGTTTACATCAGGTGGAAGAAGATGGGCTCCGTCGTTCCCGATCAGACCGTCGACCTCGTGGTCGATACGCCGTCGCTGGCGGTGGTCGATGGCAAGTTCGGTTACGGGCAGACGGTCACCCCGCAGGCGGTCAGGATCGGCATCGACAAATGCAAGGCGTCGGGCCTTGCCGCGGTGGCGCTCCGCAATGCCGGTCACATCGGCCGCGTCGGCGACTGGGCCGAGATGGCAGCCGCCGAGGGACTGGTCTCGGTGCACTTCGTCAACGCCGCGGGCTCGCTGCTGGTCGCCCCCTATGGCGGCGTGCAAAAGCGGCTGTCGACCGCGCCTTATTGCGTCGGCATTCCGCGGCTGGGCCAGGATCCGATCGTGCTCGATTTCGCCACCTCGATCGTCGCTGAAGGCAAGGTGCTGGTCGCAAGCCGCGGCGGCAAGAAATTGCCTGAGGGCGCGCTGATCGATGCCGACGGCACGTTGAGTGAGGACCCGTCGGTGCTGTACGGGCCGTACAGTGCGGAGGGGCCGCGCGACCACACCAAGGGGTCAGGCGCGATCCGCGCCTTCGGCGACCACAAGGGCTCGGGTCTGGCGTTGATCTGCGAATTGCTCGGCGGCGCGTTGACCGGGACCGGTGCCACCGCGCCGGACCGGCGTTTCGCCAACGGCATGCTGGCGATCTACATCGACCCCAAAGTGGTCGACACCAGCCAGTTCTTCGACGGCGAAATCTCGCGTTACGTCGACTTCATCAGGGCGACCAGGCCCGTAGCCGGCGTCGATGCCGTGCTGATCCCCGGTGATCCCGAACGCAAAATGCGCGCCGATCGTACCAAAAACGGCGTGCCCTTGCCGGACGACACCTGGGCGGCGATAGTGAATACCGCCCGCGAAGTCGGCGTCAGCGAGGTGAGCATCCAACGGGCTGTGAGTTAACAGCGACAACAAAAAAGGGAAACGCGACCAATGGCAAATAACGTCAAAAAAGTCTGGGCTTCGGGCAAGGCGGTGGTGAACGCCTGGCTTGCGATTCCATCGGGTTTTTCCGCCGAAGTGATCGCCCAATGCGGCTTCGACAGCGTCACCGTCGACATGCAGCACGGCGTGCAGGATTACCAGTCGATGGTGCAATGTTTTCAGGCGATGAATGGACATCCGGTGACGCCGATGGTCCGGGTGCCGTGGAACGAGCCGGGCATCATCGGCAAGGTGCTCGACGGCGGCGCCTATGGCGTGATCTGCCCCATGATCAACACCAAACAGGAAGCCGAGAACCTCGTTCAGTACGCCAAATATCCGCCGCGCGGCACGCGCTCGAACGGCCCGATTCGTTCCGGCATGTACGGTTCGGCCGGCACCTATCAGCAGACGGCGAACGACGAGATCGTGCTACTGCCGATGATGGAGACCAGGACCGCCATCGAAAACATGGAATCGATTCTCGATGTCGAGGGCATCAACGGCGTCTATGTCGGTCCCTCCGATCTCGGCTTCTCCTATGGGCTGGTGCCGAAGCTCGACCGCGATGAGCCGGAAATCCTCAAGATCTACGAGAAGATCGTCAAGGAGTGCGGCAAGCGCGGCCTCTATCCCGGCATCCACTGCTCAGGCGCTGACGGCGCGGTGCGCGCGATCAACATGGGCTTCAAGCTGGTGACGCTGTCGAACGAAAGCGGAATGATGATGACCTACGCCAAGATGCAGGTCGCGCAGACCCGCAAGGATTCCGCCGGCAAGGCGTGATAAGATGCGAATGGCGAATAGGGAGTAGCGAGTAGGGGGCCCTATTCGCTACTCGCCATTCGCCCGCTTCAGCAAGGAGACCTCCCATGCCCCCAGCCCCCGTCATCCGCCTGCATCCCGATGATGGCGTGCTGATCGCGCGATCGAGCCTGCCGCCGGGGATGGTGGTGGCCGACGGCGTGACCACGATCGAGCGCATTCCGGCCGGCCACAAGGTCGCGATCAGGCCGATCGCGCTCGGCGAGCCGATCCGCCGCTACGGCCAGATCATCGGCTTTGCGACCGCGCCAATCGCGCCGGGCCAGCACGTCCATACCCAGAATTGCGGCATGGGCGATTTCGCCAAGGATTACGCGTTTGGCGTCGACGTCACGCCGACGCCGAATTTCGATCTGCCGGCGACCTTCGACGGCATCCGCCGTCCCGATGGGCGTGTGGCGACCCGCAACTACATCGGCATCCTCACCTCGGTGAACTGCAGCGCGCATGTCGCCGGCATGGTGGCGGATATCTTCAAGAAGAATCCGTTCACCGGCGATAATCCGCTGGCGGACTTTCCCAACGTCGATGGCGTGGTCGCGCTGACCCACAAGACCGGCTGCGGCATGACGCAGGACGAGCCGCTGACGATCCTGCGCCGCACGCTCGGCGGCTACGCGCGGCACGCCAATTTTTCCGCCGTCGTGGTGCTGGGCCTCGGCTGCGAGGTCAACCAGATCGGCGGGCTGATGAAGGAGCAGAAGCTCGCCGGGCGCTTGCGCGAACTCGAAATTCAGGAGATCGGCGGCACCCGCAAGACCGTGGAAGCCGGCGTCGCCTTCGTGCGTGAAGCACTGACCGATGCCAACAATGTCAGGCGCGAACCGGTATCGGCCAGCGAGTTGACGGTGGCGCTGCAATGCGGCGGCTCCGATGGTTATTCCGGCGTCTCCGCCAATCCGGCGCTCGGCGCCGCCAGCGATCTGTTGGTGCGGCACGGCGGCACCGTGATCCTGTCGGAAACGCCAGAGACCTATGGCGCCGAGCACCTGCTGACGCGCCGCGCGGTCAGCCGTGAGGTCGGCGAAAAGCTGGTGGCCCTGATGCGCTGGTGGGAGGAATACACTGCGCGCGAGGGTGCGGAGATGAACGCCAATCCGAGCCCCGGCAACAAGGCCGGCGGGCTCACCACGATCCTGGAAAAATCGCTCGGCGCGATGGCCAAGGCCGGCAGCACCAATCTGGTCGACGTCGTCAATTACGCCGAAGCGGTGACAAAGAAGGGTTTCGTGTTCATGGACACGCCCGGCTACGACCCGGTGGCGGCGACCGGGCAGGTCGCCGGCGGCGCCAATCTGGTCTGCTTCACCACCGGGCGCGGCAGCGTGTTCGGCTGCAAGCCCGCGCCCTCGATCAAGCTTGCCACCAACTCGGCGATGTACCGGCGCATGGAAGACGACATGGACGTCAATTGCGGCACCATCCTCGACGGCGAGGAAACCGTGCAGCAATGCGGCCAGCGCATTTTTGATCTCATGCTGAAGACGGCTTCCGGCCAGCCAACCAAGAGCGAGAGTTTCGATTTCGGCGGGGCCGAATTCGCGCCCTGGGTGCTTGGGGCTACGATGTAAGCCCCTTCGTCGTCCCGGCGGAACGCCGGGACCCATACCGCGTGATTTATCGATAAGGCACGGCAGCAGACGCCTTCCGCTTCAACCCGTCCTACGGGCCTGACGACATTCCTGAAAACCCCTTCGTTTTTGGCCAGAGGTCAGGCGACTCGCCGCAGGGCAAAGGTCTTGCCATCGTTGGATGTGACGTAGCCAAGCCGCGCCAGTGACGACAGCACCATTGGTAACCGACCCGGCTGCTCGGCAGCGTGGGCTGTCATTCTTGACTTCGTTGTGTTTTTCGGCCTGTTGGTTCAGGCACCGAAATTGGGTTGAGGGAAACTCCATGAACGAGCATGTGCAGACTGCAGCGAGCGGACCGCTTTTCAACCATCTTTCGGCGGATTTCATCCACGATCCATATCCCCATTACGCAAGGTTGCGCGCGACCGATCCGGTGCATCTGACGCCGTTCGGCACCTACGTGGTCAGTCGGCACGCGGAAGTAAGCCTTGTGCTGCGGGACAAGCGCTTCGGCAAGGATTTCGTCGAGCGCAGCAAACGCCGTTACGGCTCTCAGATCATGGATGAATCGCTCTTCCATAACATGGCTCAAACGATACTGCAGACGGATCCTCCCCAACATACGCGCTTGAGGAATCTCGTCGTCAAAGCCTTCACCGCGCGCCGGGTCGAGGACATGCGTCCGCGTATTCAACAGGTGGTCGACCAGGCGCTGGATGCGATCGTCGATCGCGGACGCATGGACTTGGTCGCTGATTTTGCCTATCGGCTGCCGGTCACGATCATCTGCGACATGCTCGGCATCCCCCAGGAGCATCGCGAGGTCTTCCATACAAGCTCAGGCGATAGCGTGCGTATCCTCGAATCGGTGCCGCTAACCCCGGAAGAGACCAAGCAGGGGAACGCCCGCGTTCAGATGGCGCAAATGTACTTCCAGCAATTGTTCGACTTGCGCCGTCGCAATCCAGGTGACGATCTGACCACTCAGCTTGTGCAGGCCGAAGAAGACGGGAACAAGCTCACCAACGAGGAACTGACCGCCAATATCATGTTGCTGTTCATCGCGGGTCATGAGACGACGATCAATCTGATTGGCAATAGCCTGTTGGCGCTGCACCGCAATCCAGACCAATTGTCCCTGCTCAAGGCCAACCCCTCGTTGATCGCCAATGCGATCGACGAGTTTCTCCGGTTCGAACCGTCGGTGCAGTTCACTGGTCGGGTTGCGCTCGAAGACATCGACGATCTCGGCGGCAAAAAGATTCCCAAAGGAGAGAGCGTGTTGTGTCTTTTGGGGTCGGCCAATCGTGACCCCGCAGTTTACCCCGATCGTCCCGACTGCCTCGATATCACCCGCAAGAACATTAAACCGCTGTCCTTCGGCGGGGGCATTCATTTCTGCCTGGGTGCCCAATTGGCGCGCATCGAGGTGGAAATCGCCATCAACACGTTGTTGCGGCGGTTGCCCGGGCTGCGGATCGACGATGTCGAGAACCCGGAATGGCGGCCGAACCTGGTCCTGCGCGGTCCCAAGCGGTTGCCTGCGAGCTGGTAAAGGCTCGCGGACCAAAGCATTTCTTGAAGCTCAATTCGGCGTCAGTTTCAGCGATCTCGCAAAATAAAGAGTTGCTGCGCGATGATGAACGGATGCCGGTGATTTACCCACCGCGTCAATTTTTTCTCTTCCTTCGAACCGGCGGACGACCCTCGCGCAAAAACACGCGCCCGACGGGCTAGATTTGGTGTAGTCGGGGGCTGTCCAGCCCCTATTGCGAAAATATTCGGATTTTCCGAATGCGTAAATCAGTCTATCTCTCTCGCCGTCCTGTCCCACTCAGAGGGGCGGCTCGCGACGTCACGGACGCGGGGCGGGATGTGGTGGACGCGGCGGCGCGCTTGACGGGCGTTGCTTGCAGCGGACGGCGAAGACGTGTGGTCCTGACACCCCGACGCTGGTGTCAAGTTGGCGGATTAATCCGCGTAACGACGGTGGCAAGAAAGCCGATCACCGGGGAGAGCACGGTATAAGCCGTAAACCATTGCGTGCGGGAATGTCGGGTGTTTTCCGATGGCTCGCTGTGAATACTCGTGTGCATACTTGCTACCCATAGCGCACACGAGGCTGCGGGTGCATCGGGCATCCGGCATTCCCCACGCCCTCTGTTTGGAGAGGGCGAAACGAGCAGGCCAAACCTCGCGCAAAACATGCGGCGAGATCGCGAAGCTGTGTTTATGGGTCCCGGCGAACGGGGCGAGGGAGCACTGGCCGCGGACGCTGGTTGCTGTCATTGCCGGGCTTGACCCGGCAATCCATCCACTTCGCGAGATTCTTTTCAAGAGATGGATACGCGGGTCAAGCCCGCGTATGACCACCGAATATGTTGAGCGCACATTCGCGCGACCCGTTCGCTCGCAGGGAACAGCCCGGCCATGACGAACATGGACCGAAAGCCGCTCGAAGCCGCCCCTCCCATGGGCATCCGCTGCCCGTTGTTAGTGCTTGATGTCGGCCGGAACCGGTGTTCTGCTTAAAAAAGCTGCTGGAGTTCTCGATCCGTGTCGATCTTCGTCGCACTACATCACGTCACGCACTACAAATACGATCGTCCGATCGACCTCGGCCCGCAAACCGTTCGGCTGCGGCCGGCGCCGCATACGCGCACGCCGATCCTGAGCTATTCGCTCAAGGTGTTGCCGGCCAATCATTTCGTGAACTGGCAGCAGGATCCGCAGGGCAACTGGCTGGCGCGCTTTGTCTTCCCGGATAAGGCGACCGAGTTGAAGATCGAGGTCGATTTCACGGCGCAGATGACGGTGATCAATCCGTTCGATTTCTTCGTCGAGCCTTACGCCGACAGTTTTCCGTTCGCGTACACCGCCGATCTCAGGACCGAACTCGCGCCTTATCTGGCGACCATCGAGCCCGGGCCGCTGCTGTCAGCCTATCTCGCAAGCATTCCGCGGGAGGCGCCGAGCACCGTCAGTTTTCTGGTCGATCTCAACGCGCAACTGCAGAAGAAGATTCGCTACATCATCCGCATGGAGCCGGGCATCCAGACCCCGGAGCAGACGCTTGAATCGGGCGCAGGCTCGTGCCGTGACTCCGCATGGCTGTTGATTCAGATCCTGCGCCATCTCGGCCTCGCCTCGCGTTTCGTCTCCGGCTACCTCATTCAATTGCGTCCCGATATCGATCCGGTCGAAGGGCCCCGCGAGGTCGAGAACGATTTTACCGATTTGCACGCCTGGGCCGAGGTCTATCTTCCCGGTGCGGGGTGGATCGGGTTTGACGTCACCTCGGGCATGCTGACCGGCGAGGGGCATATCCCCGTCGCCGCCACGCCGCATTACCGCACGGCGGCGCCGATCAGCGGCGCGGTCGGGTTCGCCAATGTCGAATTCGGCTTCGAGATGAGCGTGAAGCGGATCCGTGAGGCGCCGAGGATTACAAAACCGTTCTCCGACGATTCCTGGGCGCGTCTCGACAGGCTCGGCGAACAGGTCGATGCGGATCTTAGGGCAGGCGACGTCCGCCTGACGATGGGCGGCGAGCCGACCTTCGTTTCGACAGACGACCTGGAATCGCCGGAATGGAATATCAGCGCGGTCGGACCGACCAAGCGCGGGCTCGCCGACGATCTCATTCGCAAGCTGCGGACGCGCTTCGCGCCGGGCGGCCTGCTGCATTTCGGACAGGGCAAATGGTATCCCGGCGAAAGCCTGCCGCGGTGGGCGTTCGGCCTCTATTGGCGCAAGGACGGCGTCCCGATCTGGAAAAATTCCGATTTGATCGCGAAGATCGAGGGGCCGCACAAGGCCGGCATTGAAGCGGCGGAGCGTTTCGCGGAAGGCACGGCGAAAAAACTCGGCGTCGATTCCGAGTTCATCATGCCGGCGTTCGAAGATCCCGGTCACTGGCTGCAGAAGGAAGCCGGCCTGCCGCCGAACGTCGATCCGAGCGATTCCAGATTGGCCGATCCGGAAGAGCGCTCACGGATGGCGCGCGTATTCGATCAGGGGCTCAACATCCCCAAGGGATTCGTGCTGCCGATCCAGCGCTGGAATGCGGACGCAAGCAAATCTGCCTCGCGCTGGAAGAGCGAGCGCTGGAAACTGCGGCGCGGCAATTTGTTTCTGACGCCGGGCGATTCCCCGCTCGGCTTGCGGCTGCCGATCGCGTCATTGCCGCATATTCCGGCGGAGGAATTCCCCTACATCGTCGAGCAGGATCCGCTGGAGCCGCGCGACCCGCTTCCGGTTTACGACGCTGCGACGCCAGCCGAAACCGCGCCGCAACAGCAGGTGCAGGAGCAGCAGCTCAAGGGCGGTGGCGTGCGCACCGCGATGTCGATCGAGATCCGCGACGGCGTTCTCTGCGCCTTCATGCCGCCGGTGGAGAAGCTCGAAGATTATCTGGAACTGGTGACGGCGGTGGAGGCGACCGCCGAAGAAATGCAGATGCAGGTGCACATCGAGGGCTATCCGCCGCCATTCGACCCGCGTGTCGAGGTCATCAAGGTAACCCCCGATCCCGGCGTGATCGAGATCAACATCCAGCCCGCGCAAAACTGGCGCGAAGCCGTCGACATCACCTTCGGTCTTTACGAAGATGCCGCGCAAGTGCGGCTTGGCGCCAACCGCTTCCTGATCGACGGCCGGCACACCGGCACCGGCGGCGGCAATCACGTGGTGGTCGGCGGCAGCACGCCGGCGGACTCGCCGTTCCTGCGCCGTCCGGATCTCCTGAAAAGCCTCGTGCTGTACTGGCAGCGGCATCCGTCGCTGTCCTATCTGTTCTCGGGCATGTTCATCGGCCCGACCAGCCAGGCGCCGCGCATCGACGAGGCCCGGCACGACGGCCTGTATGAACTGGAAATCGCGCTGGCCCATGTGCCGCCGGCGGAAATCAAGGCCCCGCTGTGGCTGGTCGATCGCCTGTTCCGGCACATTCTGGTGGACATCACCGGCAATACCCACCGCGCCGAAATCTGCATCGACAAACTCTATTCCCCCGACAGCGCCACCGGCCGGCTCGGGCTGGTCGAATTCCGCGCATTGGAAATGCCGCCCGACCCGCGCATGTCGCTGGCGCAGCAATTGCTGATCCGGGCGCTGATCGCCAAGCTGTGGCGCGAGCCGCAACAGGGCAAGTTCGTGCGGTGGGGCACGACGCTGCATGATCGCTTCATGCTGCCGCATTTCCTCTGGGAGGATTTCCTGGGCGTGCTCTCCGAACTGAAGCAGTCCGGATATGATTTTTCGGCGGATTGGTACGCCGCGCAGCTCGAATTCCGATTTCCAGTGTTCGGCCGCGTCCACCATGGTGGCGTCGCCCTGGAGCTGCGACAGGCGCTCGAGCCCTGGCACGTACTGGGCGAAGAGAGCTCCGCCGGAGGCACCGTGCGCTATGTCGATTCATCGGTGGAGCGGTTGCAGGTCAAGGCCAATGGCTTTGTCGAAGGCCGCCATGTTGTCACCTGCAATGGCCGGCGGATGCCGATGACGGAAACCGGCCGCTCGGGCGAGGCTGTCGCGGCGGTCCGTTTCAAGGCCTGGCAACCGGCGTCGGGGTTGCACCCGACCATCCCGGTTCACGCGCCGCTGACATTTGACCTGATTGACACCTGGAACAGCCGCTCGCTGGGCGGTTGCGTCTACCACGTCGCCCATCCCGGCGGACGTAGCTACGAGACCAAGCCGGTCAATTCCTACGAGGCCGAGGCGCGGCGGCTCGCCCGGTTTCAGGATCATGGCCACACGCCCGGCAAGATCGATCCGCCGCGCGAGGAACGTACTATCGAATTCCCCTTGACCCTCGACTTGAGAACGCCGCTCCTGCATTGAGAAGCGGGCCTTAGGCAGGAGAGCAGGGATGGCGGGAGACGCCGGCCAGGGAAGCGATCGGGCAAGCAGTCCAGGAAACAGGATTCGTCCGGCCAATCGGCGCGTGGCGCAGTGGGCGCGCGACTATGTTCGGCTGCCCGGAATTCCCGATGAATATATCGGGCAGGACGGCGCGCCGCGCGCGGTGTGGACCCGGTTCTTCGACGCCTTCGCCGCGCTGACGCCCGGCGATATCGAGCGGCGTTTCGGAGCCGCCGACCGCCATCTGCGCGAAGCCGGGGTGACCTACCGCGCGCCCGGCGAAAACTCTGAGCGAATCTGGCCGTTGAGCCATCTGCCGCTGCTGATCGACGAGGCGGACTGGCAGCAATTGATCGCCGGCATCGTGCAACGCGCGCAATTGCTCGAACTGGTCATGAGCGACCTCTACGGCGAGGGCCGCCTGATCGCGGAGGGGGCGATCCCGGCGGCGGCCATTGCCGGCAGCGCCGAATATTTGCGCTCGGTTTGCGGCATCAAGCCGCCCGGCGGCCGCTATCTCAATCTGTATGCCGCCGATGTCGGCCGCGGGCCCGACGGGCGCTGGTGGGTGCTGGGCGACCGGACCCAGGCGCCGTCGGGCGCCGGCTACGCGCTGGAAAACCGGCTGGTGCTGTCGCGCGCTTTCACCACGCTTTACAAGTCGATGAATGTGGAACGGGTTGCGCCGTTCTTCGAGGCGTTCCGCGATTCACTGCGCGCCAGTGCCGACCGCGACGAGCCGCGCATCGGGCTGCTGACGCCCGGCGCCTTCAGCGAAACCTATTTCGAGCACGCCACGCTGGCGCGCTATCTCGGATTCCTGCTGGTCGAGGGCGACGATCTCGCAGTGAGCGGCGATCGCATTCATATCCGCACCGTCGCCGGCCTGAAGCGGCTCGACGTGCTGCTGCGCCGGGTCGATTCCAATTCGCTCGATCCGCTGGAACTCGACGCCTCCTCGCAGCTCGGCGTGCCCGGCCTGATCGACGTGCTGCGCAAGAACGGCGTCGTCGTCGCCAACATGCCGGGCTCGGGCGTGATGGAGGCGAGGGCGCTGTTGGGCTTCCTGCCCAGCCTGAGCCGGCGTTTCTTCGGCGAAGACCTGAAGATGCCGCATATCGCGACGTGGTGGTGCGGCCAGAAAGCCGCGCGCGAGGAAGTATTGTCGCGGCTCGACGAGGTTGCCATCGAGGGCGCCTACGGCAGAGGCGTTCCCGGTTTTGCGGGCATCGGGCCCGTGCTCGCCAGCGAGTTGTCGCGCAGCGAGCGCGAACGGCTCAAGACGGCGATCAACGATCGCGGCATCGATTATGTCGGCCAGGAACTGGTTCGGCTGTCGACGACGCCGGTGTGGGACAATGGGCGGATCACGCCACGGCCATTCGTGCTGCGGGTTTTCGCGGCCGCGACTCCCGGCGGTTGGACCATCATGCCCGGCGGCTTCTGCCGGATCGCCGAGCAGCTCGATGCCCGCGCGGTGTCGATGGGCGACGGCGCGCGGGCGGCCGATGTCTGGGTGGTTTCCGACAAGGCGGTTTCGGCGGCGACCTTGCTGCCGGCGGGGGACACGGTGCGGATCAGGCGCATCGCCGGCTGGGTGCCGAGCCGCGCCGCTGACAATCTGTTCTGGCTTGGCCGCTATCTTGAGCGCGCCGAAGCGACGTTGCGGCTGCTGCGGGCGCTCGGGACCCAGCGCGACCCCGGCAAGGGGGCGCCAACCCTGCTCCACTCGGTCGAGCGCATCCAGCGCCTTCTGGTGACGTGGGGCGCGGCGTCGCAGGTGACGCGGACGCAGCCCGCCAAGATCGCAGCCGAGGCGTTGCAAAGCGAGGACAAGTTTGGTTCGGCGCTGTCGCTGGTGCGAGCCGCGCAGCGAACCGCGACATCGCTGCGCGAGCGGCTTTCGCCGGACGCCTGGCAGGTCATTACCGAGATGACGGAACGCCTGGCCCAGGAGGTTGACGATGACGACGGCGTCGTCAGCGCCGCTGAACTGACGTTGCAGGAACTTGCGAGCTTCGCCGGCCTGGCGCAGGAAAACATGAACCGCGCCGCCGGCTGGCGCTTTCTCGAAATGGGCCGCCGGGCCGAGCGCGCCATCAACACCGTGCGTTTCGCGCGCCAGTTCGCCTATGAAGAGGCCGGCGGCGAGGATCTCGACATCCTGCTGACGCTGGTGGATTGCCAGATCACCTATCGCTCGCGCTATCTGGTCGGGCCGCTGTTGCCGCCGGTGCGCGATCTCGTGGTTCTCGACCCCTACAATCCCCGCTCGGTCGCGTTTCAGGTTTCTGCCCTGAACGAGCACATCTCGAGCCTTCCGACCCTGAAGGAGGGCGGATTGATCGAGCGGCCGCATCGTCTCGCGGTCTCCCTGCAGGCGATGCTGACCACGGCGGAGGCCGCGGCGCTCGACACCAAGACGCTGTTCGCGCTCGAGCAGGATCTGCTCAATCTCGCCGATGCCATCGGTTCGCATTATTTTCCGCACGGACCCAATGCCAGCCGGCCTGAAAAGCTGACGGGCCTCGCGTGATCTACGACATCCGCCACGTCACCACCTACGGCTATGAGAGCCCGGTCAGTTTCGCGCGATGCTCGCTGCGGCTGGAGCCCAGGAGCGGTGACGGACAAGAATTAATCTCCCATACCGTCGATATCCGGCCGCGGCCCGCCGACCGCACCGTGCGGCACGACTTTTTCGGCACGCATACCGAGAGCATCCTGATCGAAACCGCGCATCGCAACCTTCGCATCGATTCCCGGTCGCGGGTTTCCGTTTCCCGAAAGGCCCCGGGGCGCACCGCGCCAAGTCCGGCGTGGGAAGACGTCCGCGACCTGGCATTCGAGGCCACCAGTCTCGGCCCCTCGTCGCCGATCGGTTACGTCTTTGCGAGCCCGCTGGTGCCGGTGCAGCGGCCGGTCTCCGCCTACGCGTCGGCCAGTTTTCCACGGGGATGCGGAGTCTTCGCCGGTGCGGTCGATCTGATGCACCGGATTCGTACCGAGTTTAAATACGATCCGAAGGCGACGGTGATCTCCACGCCGCTCGCGGAAGTTTTCGAAAAACGCCGCGGCGTTTGTCAGGATTTTGCTCATGTGATGATCGCAGGGCTTCGCGGCCTCGGGCTGCCGGCGGCCTATGTCAGCGGCTATCTGCGCACCATCCCGCCGCCGGGCAAACCGCGCCTGCAAGGCGCGGATGCGACCCACGCCTGGGTCTCGCTATGGTGCGGCGTCGAGATCGGCTGGGTCGGCTTCGATCCGACCAACGATATTCTGGTCGAGAACGACCACATCGTGCTGGCCGTGGGGCGGGATTTTTCCGATGTCTCGCCGGTCGACGGCATCATCGTCGGATCGCGCAAGCAAAAGCTCGGCGTTGCCGTAGATGTGCTGCTGGCGGAATGACCGGGGATTGCCATCCGCACATGAACTTCCATGACGTCATCATCCTGGGGGCGGGCGCTGCGGGCCTGATGTGCGCGGCCATCGCCGGCCAGCGCGGACATCGGGTGCTGCTGCTCGAGCAGGCGCGACATCCCGGCGAGAAGATTCGCATTTCCGGCGGCGGGCGATGCAATTTCACCAACCTGCACACCAGTCCGGCCAATTTTCTCTCCGACAATCCGCGTTTCTGCAGGTCGGCGCTGAGCGGCTACACCCAGCGCGACTTCATTGCGCTGGTCGAGAGCTACGGCATCGCCTGGCACGAGAAGACGCGCGGGCAATTATTCTGCGACGGCTCGTCGCGGCAGATCGTCGACATGCTGCTGGAAGAGTGCCGCAAAGCCCATGCGCAACTGCGTCTGGGCGGGCGCATCTCGGCGGTATCGAAGTCCGAAAACGGCTTTGTCGTTGTCACCGACCAGGGCGAGTTTCGCGGTCGATCCCTGGTGGTCGCGACCGGCGGTCCCTCGATTCCGAAAATGGGATCGAGCGGACTGGGATACAAAATCGCGGAGCAATTCGGCCTCAAGATCGTGACGCCGCGGCCGGCGCTGGTGCCCTTGACGTTCGACACCGCCTTGCTTTCGCAATTCAAGGATCTGTCGGGGGTCTCGGTCGATGCCGTCGTGAACTGCGGTAAGACCGGTTTCGATGAGGCCCTGCTGTTCACGCATCGTGGGCTTAGCGGTCCGGCCATCCTGCAGATATCTTCGTACTGGCGCGAGGGCAGTGACCTCGTCATCGACCTGGCGCCGGGGATCGATGTTCTGGCCGGACTGAAGCGACTGCGCAGCGATCATCCCAGGCAGGAAATGGCCACCGTGCTGGCTGACCTCGTGCCCAAGCGGCTGGCGCGGATCATCGCGGACGCGACCGGAGGTCCGGCGCGCATCGCCGACTTTTCCGACGCCCATCTGGCAAACGTTGCCGCGGCGCTAAAGCAGTGGCGCGTCAGGCCCCAGGGGACCGAGGGCTATCGCACCGCGGAGGTGACGCTGGGCGGGGTCGATACATCCGATCTGTCCTCGAAGACGTTCGAATCCCGGTCCGTTCCGGGGCTCTATTTCATCGGCGAAGTCGTCGACGTCACCGGCCACCTCGGCGGTTTCAATTTTCAGTGGGCCTGGTCATCAGGATATGCGGCAGGCCGTCATGTTTAGCGTTTTGGGTTGGATTTTATTGCGCCGGTTCTCGTATTTTTAACCAAGCCTTTATAATTCGTCGGGTCGCAGGTTCGATCAGGCGACCCGGAAGGCACTCTTTAATCGAGCCGCCTTATGTTCAAACTCGCAAGGAGAGTATTTCAACAAAAAGAGGTTGGACAATGGCTTTTGTAAAACGGGCTTTGTTTTCAAGGACGGAAACCAGCTTATTCAACCAGACGGTACTGTTCAGTGCTGCCGGGCTTTCCATTTCGATCGCGCTGATTCTCGTTAGTGGACTTCGAATTGACGCCTGGGTCTGACCTGCGTCGCGACGCAGGGCTGAAAACATCCGGCCATCGGCGCTTGTCGGTTTCGGCACGGTCTGCCGGAAAAAGATGAGCGCTTCATCGAAGGGATAGCGCGCTGCGCGCTATCCCTGAACGGGCATCAAGTCAAAGCGCCGTTCACCCAGCCAAGCTGCATTTCCTGACTGACTTAAGTCCCCGTCCGCACTGCGTGATCGCCTTGGCGGTCATGCGGGTCGGCGCGCAGGTTATGAAAGAATTTATCGACCTCGCGCGACAGGGTTTCCGCCGTAGCGGTCAGATCGCTGGACGCCGACAGCACCGATGTCGCGGCGTTGTTGGTCTCGCCGATGGCCTCGCTGAGCGAACCGATGTTGGCGACCAGGGTCTCGTTGCCCTGGGCCGCCGATTGCGCGTTGACCGAGATCTCGCGGGTCGCGGCATCCTGTTGCCCGACGGCGCCGGCGATATTCGACGTGACTTCATTGATGTCGCGCACGGCTTGGCCGATTTCACGTACGGCATCGACCGCGTTCCGCGTCGAGGACTGGATCATGCTGACGTTCTGACTTATCTCCGCGGTTGCCTTGGCGGTTTGCCCGGCCAGCGCCTTGACCTCGTGAGCCACCACGGCGAAGCCGCGGCCGGCCTCGCCCGCGCGAGCGGCTTCGATCGTCGCGTTCAGCGCCAAGAGATTGGTTTGCTCGGCGATGGCCTGAATCAGATTGAGCACGCCATCGATACGCTGGGTCGCGGCGGCCAGGCTTTCGATCTCGGTGATCGACTTTTCGGTGCGCAGACCGGCCTGTTCGACGACGCCGGCGGAGTGATGCACCTGACGACCGATCTCCTCTACGGAAGTCGACAATTCCTCGGCGGCGCTGGCCACGGTGAATACATTGCTGGAAGCCTGCTGGGTTGCGCTGGCGGCGGCGACCGCGCGTCCGCTCGCATCCGATGCCACCTTGGTGATGGACTGCGCCGTAACCCGCATCGCCGACGCATTATCAGTGACGGCGCGCAGCACGCCTCCGATCGCGCCGCGAAACGATTCGACAGACGTTTCGATGTGGCGGGCGCGTTCTTCACGCGTCCGGGAGTCCAGCAGAGCCTGCGAACTGAGATTGCGGTTGCGATCCATCGCTTCCTGGAAAATCCGTATCGCCCGCGCCAGCGCACCGATCTCGTCCGCCCGGTCGATATGCGGAACCTCAACATTTTCGCCGCCCTCGGCGACGCGCTTGATGGTGGCCGTGATGGCCGAAAGTGGCCGCGCGACCGAGCGGGAGATGATGAGGACGCCGATGACGACCACGACCAGAGCCAGGCCGCCGAGACCAGTCAGGAGCAGCGCCAGCATGCGGTTGACTTGGGCTTGCCGGGCGATTTCCTTGCCGCGCTCGGCATAGACTTTCGAAAGCGCTTCAAGATCCTTGTTGAGAGCCGAACGCACGGCACGATTGGCGTCGTTGTCGCCCCATTCGCGACCGGCGGCGGCATTGATCTCAATTCCGCGGCGAACCAGTTCCCTGCGGAAGTCGACGAACTGTTCGATGCGCTTCTTGAGCGTCGCGAACTGCTCGGCGTCGTCGGAACGGACGATCGATTCCCAGCTTTTGACCACGCCAAGGATCTTGTCGTTGAACTTCAGCAGCCCGTCGCCATAGGCTTTCACGGCGGCGGGTTCGGTCGACATATAGATGCCGCGGGATTCCATCACGACCGCGTAAACCAGCGAATTGACGCGCTCGACGTTGAGCGCCGCGCGGCTGCCGGTCTCGATGGCTTCCGTGAGTTCGGCGTTCCGGCGGGTGTTGTAATCGGACAGCGCAGTGATGGCCGCGGTGAGAAGCGCAAACAGTGCGAAGATCGAGTACAGCCTGGCCGCGAGCGAAAACCGGGACCTAACGGCATTGCCGGAAGGTCGATCGGTCGATTTCATCGTTTCAGGCATAGCGGACCTCACCAAGAGGCCGCTAGCTACTGTCGGCCGCCAAAAAAGCATGCAAAAGGTGGGTGTATAAAATGTTAACCTTTGACATAAACTTGAACGTTGCATGAAATTTATATGGTTTTGCCGCCGATATCGGTCGAATTCCCGCAATTTTTGCCCCGAGTCCCGCCCGCGAAGCCCTCGGCCGGGCATTCACCGGCTCCGCCACCCACGGCGAATAATGGGCTGGTGAGACGCCTCGCTGCATCGAAGCTTTCAAGCTGATAGTGTTTGCCGGCGCCGTTGCGCACGGAAGCGCTGACGGCCGGAGCCGCCATGGTCTATCGCCACACCATCGATGCCACCACCTATGTCTTCGACGATCTGCGCGATCTCCTTGCCAAGGCCGCGCCGCCGCGCTCCGGTGACCGCCTGGCGGGCATCGCGGCCGAGACCGCGGCGCAGATGATCGCGGCGCGGATTGCGCTCGCCGACGTGCCGCTGAAACAATTCCTGCACGAAACCGTCATTCCCTATGAAGACGATGAAATTACCCGCCTGATCGTCGATACGCATGACGCATCGGCCTTTGCGGCGATATCTTCGCTGACCGTGGGTTCGTTCCGCGACTGGCTGCTGTCCGACGCCGCCACGAGCGAGGTTCTGCAGCGATTGTCGCGCGGGGTCACCGCGGAGATGGCCGCGGCGGTCTCCAAGCTGATGCGCAATCAGGACCTGATCCTGGTCGCGAAAAAATGCCAGGTGACGTCGGCCTTTCGCAACACGATCGGCCTGCGCGGGCGGATGAGCGCACGGCTGCAGCCCAATCATCCCTTCGACGACGCCAAGGGCATCACCGCGTCGATCCTGGATGGCATCCTGCTGGGTTCGGGCGACGCCTGCATCGGTATCAATCCGGCAAGCGACGATCCTTCTGTCATCGGCGGGCTATTGCGGCTGCTCGACGAGGTCATCACGCGGCTGCAGGTTCCGACCCAGGCTTGCGTGCTGACCCACGTGACCACCACGCTCGGATTGATCGATCAGGGCATCCCGGTCGATCTGGTATTTCAGTCGATCGCCGGCACCGAGGCCGCCAACCGCAGTTTCGGCATCGATCTCGCGCTTCTGAGACAAGCCCATCAGGCCGGACTGTCGCTGCGGCGCGGTACCGTCGGCAGCAACGTCATGTATTTCGAGACCGGGCAGGGCTCGGCGCTGTCGGCCAACGCCCATCACGGCGTCGACCAGCAAACCTGCGAAGCGCGCGCCTACGCGGTCGCCCGCGCCTTCGATCCGCTGCTGGTCAACAGCGTGGTCGGCTTCATCGGCCCGGAATATCTCTATGACGGCAAGGAAATCATCCGTGCCGGGCTGGAGGATCATTTCTGCGGCAAGCTGCAAGGCCTGCCGCTTGGCGTGGACGTTTGCTACACCAACCACGCCGAGGCCGACCAGGACGATATGGACAATCTGTTGACGCTGCTGGCCGCTGCCGGGGTGACCTTCATTATGGGGGTGCCGGGGGCTGACGACGTCATGCTGAACTATCAATCCACCTCGTTTCACGACGTGCTCTATGTCCGCGATCTCTTTGGCTTGAAGCGGGCTCCGGAGTTCGACGACTGGCTGTTTCGCGTCGGGCTCGCCGATGCCGGCTTCCGCCTTGCCGGAAATGCGGGGCTGCTTCCTGATTTTGCGTCGCGACTGCTGGGCTGAACGGACCAAAATCGGCCGCCAAAGGCTGGCACGCAACCATTCGGTCGTCCCGACGTTGGAACCGGCCGCCACAATCTTGAAGAATTTATAGCCCAGCTTTGACGAGCGTGCTTAAATTGCGGCGTCGCGGCAGGGGAAGTTTGATGAGAGCTGAGGGCATTGAGACGGTTCGGCGCATTCTGTGCGTCTTTCCGCGCTATACGTCGTCGTTCGGTACGTTCGAATACGCCTATCCGCTGACCGACGGCGTTCAGGCCTTCATGCCGCCGCAGGGCCTGCTGCTGATTGCAGCCTATCTGCCCGCGAACTGGCCGGTGCGTTTCATCGACGAGAACATCCGCCCGGCGACGACGGAAGACTTCGAATGGGCGGAAGCCGTGTTCGTCAGCGGCATGCATATCCAGCGCCAGCAGATGAACGATATTTGCCGCCGGGCACACGCGTTCGACCTGGCGGTTGCGGTCGGCGGACCCTCGGTCAGCGCCTGCCCGGATTACTATCCTTCGTTCGACTATCTCCATGTCGGCGAACTCGGCGATGCCACCGACGAACTGCTCGCGCGGCTGGCGCGCGATCCCTCCCGCCCCCCGGAGCAGGTGGTCCTGAAGACGGCCGACCGTGTCGCCATGACCGATTTTCCGATTCCGGCGTATGAACTCGCCGAGGTCAAAAAATATTTTCTCGGCAGCATCCAGTATTCCAGCGGTTGCCCCTATCAATGCGAATTCTGCGATATTCCGGGACTTTACGGCCGCAATCCCCGTCTCAAGTCGCCGCAACAAATCACCGCCGAGCTCGATAAATTGCTCGAATGCGGGGTGACGGGCTCGGTGTATTTCGTCGACGACAATTTCATCGGCAACAAAAAGGCCGCGGCCGACCTGCTACCGCATTTGATCGAATGGCAGAAAAAAACCGGTTACGTCATACGGCTGGCCTGCGAGGCGACGCTCAACATCGCCAAACGGACGGAACTCCTCGAGAAAATGCGCGAAGCATTTTTCGTCACCATCTTCTGCGGCATCGAAACTCCGGATCCCGATGCGCTGAAGGCGATGCACAAGGACCACAACATGATGGTCCCGATCCTGGAAGGCGTGCACACCATCAACCAATACGGGATGGAGGTGGTCTCCGGCATCATCATGGGCCTGGATACCGACAAGCCGGAAACCGGCGATGCCTTGCTCGCCTTCGTCGATGAATCCAGGATTCCGCTGCTGACGATCAATCTGCTGCAGGCGCTTCCGAAGACGCCGCTGTGGGATCGCCTCGAGCGCGAAAACCGGCTGATCAACGATGACAGCCGCGATTCCAATGTCGATTTCCTGCTGCCCTATGACCAGGTCGTCAGTTCATGGCGCAAATGCATGGACGTCGCCTACCAGCCGGAAAAGCTCTACGCCCGCTATCAATATCAGGTGGATTACACCTACGCCAACCGGCTGCGGGTACCCGTGACCCCCGAGCAGAAAAGCTGGGCCAATATCAAGCGCGGGCTGATCATGCTCCGGAATATCTTCTGGAAGGTCGGCGTACTCGGCGACTACCGGAAGGTGTTCTGGAAGTTTGCCCTGTCGCGGCTGCGGCATGGCGACATCGAAGGGCTGATTGCCTCGGCGCTGGTCGCGCACCACCTGATCATGTTCGCGCGCGCGGCTTCGGTCGGCCAGCAGAGCGCCTCGAATTATTCGATCCGGCTTCGCGAAGCATCCGTTCCTGCCGAGTAACCACGCATGGAAACGCCGGCGCCGCCGTCCCGTTCGCTGAGGGATCTGCGCGAACTCACGCCGGCGCGCGTCGCGCTTGGCCGGGCGGGCGCGAGCCTGCCGACCAAGGCGCTGCTCGAATTTACACTCGACCATGCCCGTGCCCGCGACGCCGTTCATGCCGGCTTCGACGTGCCCGCGGTGCTCGCCGGCCTCGGCGATCTTGGCCTCGAGGCACTAGACGTCTGCAGCCGTGCGCGCAGCCGGAAAGACTATCTCAGGCGTCCCGACCTCGGACGAACGCTCGATCCGGCTTCGCGGCATCTGCTGGCGAGCCACGGCGGCAGTTCGTGCCGGCTTGCGATCGTCGTCGGCGATGGCCTGTCGCCGGCGGCGGTCAATGCGCACGCCGTCGAACTGGTCCGGAGCCTCATTCCGCAACTGGCAGTCGACGGCATCGAGATCGGCCGCGCCGCGGTCGCATCGGGCGCACGGGTCGCCCTGGGCGATGAGATCGGCGCCGCGCTCGGCGCCCGCATGATTGTCATGCTGATCGGAGAGCGCCCGGGCCTGTCGGCGCCCGACAGTCTGGGGGCCTATCTGACCTTCGCCCCGCGAGCCGGCCTTACCGATGCCGAGCGCAATTGCGTCTCCAACATCCATGGCTCGGGGCTGGGCTATGACGAGGCCGCCTCCCGGATCGCGTGGCTGGTCCGCGAGGGCCTGGCCCGAGAACGCACCGGCGTCGGCCTGAAGGATGAAAGCGGCGGTCGAACCACGCCCCGGCACATCACGACAAATTCAAACCGGAACGACGAATCTGGCGCTTGAGGCTTGTGGTCGCTGCCTACGTGATAATTCTGCGCTGCCCGGCCGCGCTTGCGAGTCGCGGTGTAGACCTGCTACACCCTCTCGCGGCAAATTTTTCATATGTTTTCAAGGGCTAGCGTCGATCAGACCGAGCTTTGAGGCCTCATTCGCGCCCCGGAACTTAAGCTATATCATTTGAGCCGACGAGAGAACTGGATAGGGCATGCTCGAAAAGAACAGCGACAGTAAGGTCCATGTCGAGAAGATCGAACGGCCGCCGTCGTCCAGCATCGCCTTCGGGCTGGAACGCCTGGGGCTGATTGCGGTTCGGGCGCCGATCCTCTCCTGTATCATCCTCGTTGCGCTGATTATCGGCGCCATCTTCGGCATCCAGCGCATCAAGATCGACGACTCCCTCAGTCAGTTGTTCCGCTCCAATTCCAAGGATTACAAGCAATACGAAGCGGAAACCAAGCGCTTCCCGGCGACGGAATATGACGTGCTGGTCGTGGTCGAAGGCAAAACGTTGCTGTCGCGCGACAACCTGGAGAAATTGCGCGATCTCGTCACCGACCTGCAACTCGTCGACGGCACGCGCGGGCTGATTTCGCTGTTCTCGGCGCGACAGGCGCCGGCGCCAGGGAAGCTGCCGGCGGCGCTGTTCCCGTCCGAACTGCCGCAAGGCGCCGACTACGACAAGTTCATCGAGACGGTGAAATCCAACGAGATCATCCGCGGCAAGCTGCTATCCGAGGACGGCACGCTGGCGCTGATCGTTTTGTCGCTCGAACCCGACGTGGTCGCCAGCAGCAAGCTCGGCAAGACGGTCGGCGAGATCCGCAAGCTGATGGCCGATGACCTCAAGGGCAGCGGGCTTAACGCGGAACTGTCGGGCGTTCCCGTCATGCAGCTCGAAATCCGCAACGCGGTCGAGCGCGATGGGCTGACCTACAACATCCTGGGCATTCTGGCCGGCTGCATCATCGCGATCATCTTCTTCCGCAAGATATCGTTCATGGTGGTCGCCGCCTTCCCGCCGATGATCGCGATTCTGCTCGCGCTCGGCGGCCTCGGATGGGCCGGTTTCAACCTCAATATGTTCTTGAACGTGATGACGCCGCTGATCATGGTGATCAGCTTCTCGGACTCGATGCAGCTGACCTTCGCGGCGCGCGACCGGCTGATCGCGGGGCAGGACAAATACACTGCGTTCAAAAACGCCGTGCTTGTGGTCGGGCCGGCCTGCGTGCTTACCCATGGTACCGCCGGCATATCGTTTATTGCCCTGCAATTTTCGGATTCCGACCTGATCCGCAAATTCGGCGAGGCGGGATTGGCCGCCACTATCATCGCGCTGATCGCGGTGCTCTCGCTGGTGCCGGTGTTCGGCGTGTTGCTGGTCCGCAACGAGCAGCTCTTTGCCGCCAAGTTCAAGACCGCCGATGCGGGCGTCAACGCGCTGCGCGCCTTCTGCTACTGGATCGCGGTGCGCATGGTCAGCCGTCCCGGGCTGTTCAGTCTGATCGCCGTGGCGGTGGTCGGCAGTCTCGCGGTTGTCTATGCCAATCTTGAACCGCGCTATCGCCTGGCCGATCAGGTACCCGACAAGCAGCAGGCGGTGGCGGCCAGCGGGCGCCTCGATGCCAAGCTGACTGGCGCCAATCCGATCGACGTTTTGATCGAATTTCCGAAGGGCGCTTCGCTGTATGGGCCTGAAACGCTGCAGACCATCGCCGAGGTTCACGCGGTGGTCGAGAAACAGGCTGGCGTGGGCAATGTCTGGTCGGTGGAGACGCTGCGGCGCTGGCTTGCGGAGAAGGCCGGAAGTTCCGACGTCGCGACCTTGAAGGAATACGTCGACCTGCTTCCAAAGCAGATCGTCCAGCGGTTCATTTCCGCCAATCAGGATGCGGTGGTGGTATCGGGCCGGGTTCCCGATCTGGATTCAAGTCAAATCCTTCCCGTCGTCGAAAAGCTGGATCATGCGCTGGACACGGTGCGCAAGGAACATCCCGGTTACGAGATCGCGGTCACCGGTCTTTCGGCGATCGCCGCGCGCAACAGCGCCAGCATGATCGAGAAGCTCAACCGCGGACTGACCGTTGAGTTCGCTCTCGTCGCTCTGTTTATCGGACTTGCTTTCCGGTCATGGGTGGTCGGGCTCGCCTGCATCCTGCCCGGCATTTTTCCGGTGGTGCTTTCAGGCACGGTGCTGTGGTTGCTGGGCGAGGGGCTGCAATTCGCCAGCGTGGTGGCGCTGACGGTTTCGTTCGGCCTTGGTCTCAGTGCGACGATCCACTTCCTCAACCGGTTGCGGCTGGAGACCACGCCGGGCATCGGTCCCGCGCTGGCGGTCGAGCGCGCGACCGTGCTGGTCGGTCCGGCGCTGATCCTGACCACGGTGGTGCTGGCCTGCGGTCTTGTGGTGACGGTGTTTTCCGACTTGCCGTCGCTGCGCCTGTTCGGCTGGCTCAGCGCATTCGCGATGATCGCGGCCCTGGTCGCGGATCTCTTTATCCTGCGGCCGACGGCAATGTTCCTGATCAATCTGCAGCAGCGGCTTCACGGCAGGACGGGTCGCACGAAACCGGCGGAGGAAACCGGAGCGAACCGCTAGCAGGCGGTCAGCTCTTCACCATCGTAATCGTCACGCCCCTGATCTCGCCTTTGGAGCTGATCTGCACGGTCTGCTTGTTGCCAGTGGTGCGCAGCGTCAGGTTGGCGGCGAATCCCGAGGCTTCGACAAATACCTCGATCTGGCCTCCGCCCGCCGTGCCCTGCAGGTTGCCGAAAATATTCCGGCTCGCTTCGCTCCAATTGCCCGAAATTCGGTCGCCCTGGCTGGTCACATCGCTGCTCAGGTCGAATTTGTAGCTGTCGCTGGCGCAATGCAGACTCTGCTTCAGACCAAGGCCGGTGCCGTTGACCTTGTAATCGGCCTTGCACCGGATGCGCTCGGTCGTTCCGTCGGAGAGCGCAACGGTTCCGTTACCGGCCCAAGCTCCGTCAAAACCGGCAAACGGACCCGACTGGGCCTGGCCCGCCGACACCGACAACAAGAGCGCGGCGCCGACACCGGCGGCCTTGATCGCCTGTCCAAACAAGATGGAGCCGAATCGCTTCATGTCGATTTTCCCATTCAAATTGACTTTTTCAATTCCAGATTAAGTCTCGCCGCATCGAAGATTTAGTGTCGCCGCAGAGTGTTAGGTTCAAATGACACCGGACATCCAGAACGACACATCGATCGACGCCGGCGAACGGCATTTTCGTTTAGCTAAATCGAAAAGATTCAGATATTGCCAAGTTTCCTCTCCGGACCTCCAGCGATCGGCCTGGCATGGCTGCAACAGTCAATCGCAAAAAACACAAATTATAAAATAATACAGTAATATCAACCTCTTATTTATGTCAATGAGTTGACTTCGCCGGCCCCATCATGCGGGATCGGAGCGTCGCAAATTTGGCCGCATTTACCAGCGCTGTTGGTTTGCTGGTTGCAGTGGTTCGCGGCGTTTGCAATCTGAATAGTCTGTCCCGGTCATGCCATGTGCTATTCGGGTAGGAATTCTCCGCCGTCATAATGAAGGAACACGATGTATAGATTTCTCCCGGCCCTTATCCTGTTGTCGCTAACGGTTTCCACCGGTGCGATGGCCCAGCAGCAGCGCAGCGGCACGCCCGAAGAGCAGGCCGCCTGTGCACGCGACGTTCAGCGCTACTGCCGCCCGGTGATCGACCAGGGCGACTTCACCGTTTTGGCTTGCCTTCAGCAGAATCGTCCCAAGCTGTCCAAGGCTTGCGACATGGTGCTGAAGAACCACGGGCAATAGAACCGCCCGCGCATCGGACAACGACTGTCATCGGCTTATCCCGGACGCGGCGCTATCTGCGAGAAGTCGCAGATAGCATTGGTTTTAGCGACGTATTCCCCTATATGGGGTTTGCGATTGATCCGCATGCGCGGCTGCGCCGAGGCATGCAGAACCACCGTTTCCAGCGAATGTAGCCAGTTCCCAGATGACGAGCGCGAGCGAACTGCGATCCGGCAAGAGCCACCGCGACGAGAACTTTCCGGTCGCGTCGTGGATCATACATCCACGCCACCGCGCGCTGATCCTCGCGTTCTACAATTTCGTCAGGACCGCCGACGATATTGCGGATCATGCGACGCTCGGTGCGGACGAGAAACTGGCCTATCTCAATCTGCTTGAATCGGAACTGCTGGGCCAGGGCGACAGCCAGCCCGAGGCAGTCAATCTGCGGCGGGCGCTGGCGGAGCGTTCGATGCCGCCGCGCCATGCGCTCGATGTGCTGATCGCGTTCCGGATGGATGTCACCAAACTGCGCTACGAGAACTGGGACGAAGTGATTCATTATTGCCGTTATTCGGCAATGCCGGTCGGACGGTTCATGCTCGATGTCCACGGCGAAAGCACGTCGACCTGGCCGGCCTCCGACGCGCTGTGCGCCGGCCTGCAAATCAACAATCATCTTCAGGACTGCGGCAAGGACTACCGTGAGCTCAATCGCGTCTATCTTCCGCGCGATGCGCTCGCGGCAGCCGGGGCCTCCGTCGAGGCGCTCGGACTCGCGCGAGCACCGGCGCCGCTGTTGCAATGCCTGCATTCGCTGGCGGCGCGGACCGAGGCGCTGCTCAACGAAAGCAAAACGCTCAGCGCCGAAGTGAAGGATTTCCGGCTCGGTCTCGAGATCTCCGTGATCCAGACTTTTGCCGACAAGATCGTGCGGCTTTTGAGAGCGCGCGATCCACTGAGCGAGACCGTGCATTTGCGTCCGCTTGAACTGATCGCCTACAGCGCAAGTGGGGTGGCAAGCGAGATGACCCGCCGCGCGGCAGGACGGCGACCCCAGTCCAAACCGGCGGCCGGCGCATGACGCTTGAGGCGACGGCATCTAATGCAAGTGACGGATCATCCGCGTCCGGCAGTTCGTTTTACGCGGCGATGCGCATTCTGCCGCGCGAACAGCGCGGGGCGATGTTTCAGATCTACAGCTTTTGCCGGCAGGTCGACGACATCGCGGATTCCGATGGCCCGCGCCCCGAACGGCTGGCCGCGCTTCAGCAATGGCGTGACGATATCGACGCGCTGTATCAGGGCCAGCCGCCCGCGCGGCTGCGGGAGTACGTCGCGTCGGTTCGAAGATTTGGTCTAAAGCGCGAGGATTTTCTGGCCATCGTCGATGGCATGGAAATGGACGTGCCGCAGGATATAAGGGCGCCGGATCTTGCGACGCTCGATCTGTATTGCGACCGCGTGGCGAGCGCCGTAGGACGCTTGTCGGTGCGGGTGTTCGGTCTCAGCGAAGGCGACGGCATCCTGCTCGCGCACCATCTTGGCCGCGCGCTGCAATTGACGAATATCCTGCGCGATATCGATGAGGACGCCGGTATCGGCCGGCTTTACCTGCCGCTCGAAGGGCTGCTGCACGCGGGTATCACCGGCACCGATCCGCTCAAGGTCATCTCCGATCCGGCGCTGCCGAAAGTATGCGCGCCGCTGGTAGCGCGGGCGCGGGCGCATTTCGAGAAGGCCGACGAAGTCATGCGCCGCAGTTCGCGGCGCGTGGTGCGTGCGCCGAGAATCATGTCGAAATATTATCGTGCGATCCTGGAATTGCTGGTCGCCCGAGGGTTCGCAGCCCCGCGCACGCCGGTTCGCCTCAACAAGATGGCCCGCATCGCCATTGTTCTTCGTTACGCACTGATCTGATGCAAAAAACTGTTCACATTATCGGCGCTGGAATCTCGGGCCTTTCGGCAGCCGTGCGGCTGGCGAATGCGAATTTCAAGGTGCATGTCCACGAGGCCACGCAACAGGCCGGCGGCCGCTGCCGGTCATATTTCGACGCGGCGACCAATCTGACCATCGATAACGGCAATCACCTTCTGCTCTCGGGCAACCGACATGCCGTGGCTTATGCCAGATCGATCGGCACCGAGGCGGGGCTGGTAGGACCGAAGCGCGCTCAATTCCCGTTCGTCGATCTGACGAGCGGGCAGCGCTGGCAACTCGACCTCGGCGATAGCCGGCTTCCCACCTGGATATTCGATGAGGCGCGCCGCGTCCCCGACACCGGCCTGCTCGATTATCTCGCGCTGGCGCCTCTGATATGGGCCGCTCCGAGCAAACCGGTCGGCGATACCATCCCCTGCAAGGGGACCCTCTACCGGCGGCTGGTGCAGCCGCTGTTGCTGGCCGCGCTGAACGTCGACCCGCCCGAGGGGTCGGCGGGACTGGCCGGCGCGGTGGTGCGGGAGACCTTGCTGGTGGGCGGACAGGCCTGCCGGCCGCTGATCGCGCGCGAGGGCTTGAGTGCGGTGCTGGTCGAGCCTGCGATCCGGCTGCTGCAGGGCAAGGGCGCCAGCATCCAGTTCGGACACGAACTGCGCGGGTTCGGTATGTCGGCGGCCCGCGTCGGCGAATTGAAGTTCGGCGACGACACCGTCGCCATTGGGCCCGACGACGCCGTGGTGATGGCGGTGCCGCCGCGTCCGGCTGCGGCGTTGCTGCCTGGCCTGAAAACGCCGTCGAAATTCCGGGCGATCGTGAATGCGCATTTCCGCTTCGATCCGCCCAAGGACATGCCGCCGCTGCTGGGGGTGGTCGGCGGGCTGATCGAATGGCTGTTTGCGTTCCCGCAGCGGCTGTCGATCACCATCAGCAATGGCGACCGGCTGGTGGATATGCCGCGCGAGGAGCTCGCGCAGGCGATCTGGCGGGATATCTGCAAGGCCTCGGGCGTGCAGGGCGACCTGCCGCCCTGGCAGATCGTGCGCGAGCGCCGCGCGACCTTTGAGGCCACGCCGGAGCAAAACGCGCTGCGGCCGGGCCCCTCGACGAGCTGGAAAAATCTGTTCCTCGCCGGCGACTGGACTGATACGGGGTTGCCGGCAACCATCGAAGGATCGGTGCGGTCGGGGAACCGCGCCGCCGATCTGGTTCTCGCCATGCGGCAGGCCTGATCGGGAGCTAACACGGCCGATGTTCCACGAGATGCAACCGGCGAATACCGGTCAAAGAACAGGGCGAAAACAGGGCAAAAACAGGAGATGTCGAGCCAGATGCATTCCGGCACCAAGTTAGTTGGATTCGAGGACGATGCCGCCCTGGAGGCGAGCATCGCTTCGGCGACTCGCGGTTTGCTCGGCTACCGGCAGGCGGACGGACATTGGGTGTTCGAACTGGAAGCCGATTGCACCATACCGGCGGAGTATGTGCTGCTTCGCCACTACCTCGGCGAGCCGGTCGACGCCGTGCTGGAAGCCAAGATCGCCAATTACCTGCGCCGGGTTCAGGGCGCCCATAGCGGCTGGCCGCTGGTGCACGACGGCGATTTCGAAATGAGCGCCAGCGTCAAAGCCTATTTCGCGCTGAAGATGATCGGCGATTCGCCGGACGCGCCGCACATGGTGCGTGCGCGCGAGGCGATCCGCTCGCGCGGCGGCGCCATCCACAGCAACGTCTTCACGCGGTTCATGCTGGCGATGTTCGGAGTGATGACATGGCGCAGCGTCCCGGTATTGCCGGTCGAGATCATGCTGCTGCCGTTGTGGTTCCCATTTCACATCAACAAGATTTCGTACTGGGCGCGGACCACGATCGTGCCGCTGATGGTGCTGGCGGCACTGAAGCCGCGCGCGAAAAACGTCAGCGGGGTCGGCATCGACGAGCTGTTCCTGCAGCCGCCGCACAGCATCGGAATGACGGCCAAGGCGCCGCACCAGAGCTGGGGCTGGTTCTCGCTGTTCCGCGGACTGGACAGCGTGTTGCGGGTGATCGAGCCGCTGTTTCCCAAGAAATTGCGGGCTCGCGCCATCGACAGCGCGGTTGCGTTCATCGAGGAACGGCTGAACGGCGAGGACGGTTTGGGCGCGATCTATCCGCCGATGGCCAATACCGTGATGATGTACGAGGTGCTCGGCAAGCCCGCCGATTATCCGCCGCGCGCCCTCACCCGAAAGGGCCTCGACCGGCTTCTGGTGATCGGCGAGCACGAGGCTTATTGCCAGCCCTGCGTCTCGCCGGTCTGGGACACCTCGCTGACCTGTCATGCCCTGCTCGAGACCGGCGCGGAGGCAGTGCCGGCGGCCAAACAGGGTCTGGACTGGCTGCTGCCGAAGCAGGTGCTCGACGTCAAGGGCGACTGGGCCGTGAAGCGTCCCGATGTCCGCCCCGGCGGCTGGGCCTTCCAGTACAACAACGCTTATTACCCCGACCTCGACGACACCGCCGTCGTTGTCATGGCGATGGACCGGTCGCGGCGGGCGACCCAAAGCCGGGAATACGATGCGGCGATCGCCCGCGGCCGCGAATGGATCGAGGGCATGCAAAGCCGCGATGGCGGATGGGCGGCGTTCGACGTCAACAACCTCGAATATTACCTCAACAACATTCCGTTCTCCGATCACGGCGCGCTGCTCGATCCGCCGACCGAGGACGTCACCGCGCGCTGCGTCTCGATGCTGGCCCAGCTCGGCGACACCGTGCAGACCAGCAAGGCGGTCGCCGACGGCGTGGCCTATCTGCGCCGGACCCAGCTTGCCGAGGGATCGTGGTACGGCCGGTGGGGCCTGAATTACATTTACGGAACCTGGTCGGTGCTGTGCGCGCTCAATGCCGCCGGGGTCGACCATCAGGACCCCGTGATTCGCAAGGCGGCGGACTGGCTGGTGTCGATCCAGAACGCGGACGGCGGCTGGGGCGAGGATGCCATCAGTTACCGACTCGATTATAAGGGGTTCGAGGAAGCCCCCACCACCGCCTCGCAAACGGCATGGGCCTTGCTTGGATTGATGGCGGCGGGTGAGGTCGGGCACCCCGCAGTCCTGCGGGGGGTGGAGTACCTAAAAAGCACACAGACCGAAAAAGGGCTGTGGGACGAGCAGCGCTACACGGCAACGGGCTTTCCTCGGGTATTTTATCTGCGTTATCATGGCTATTCGAAGTTCTTTCCGCTCTGGGCGCTGGCGCGGTATCGAAACTTGAAGAGCACCAACAGCAGGGTGGTAGGGGTCGGGATGTGAATTTGGGGGCGGGGAACGACCCGTTCGTGGACAATCCAATTGATCCGCGGCCGGTACTCATCGTGACGGGTATGGCGCAGGAGGCCCGCATAGCGGCTGGGCCCGGCATGACCGTCATTTGCAGCAGCAGCGATCCGCAGCAATTGCGGGCCCTGCTGACGGTGTTTGACCCATCGACAATCAGAGGCGTCATCAGCTTCGGCATCGCCGGCGGACTGGATCCGACGCTGAGGTCCGGTGACGTCGTGGTGGCGACCGAGGTGCTGTCGGGCGATACCCGCTGGCTGGCCGGTCTGGCGCTCAATGAAGAGCTGATCGCCAGCGTCGCCCTGGGAAGCCGACGCGTCGTCAGGGGTGGTCTTGCGGGCGTCGAGCAGATGGTCGTCGCCCAGTCCAGGAAGGCCGCGTTGCGTTCGGAGACAGGGGCGGCCGCCGTCGATATGGAGAGCCATATCGCCGCCGCCTACGCCGCCGAGGCGGGCCTTCCGTTCGCGGCGCTGCGCGTCATCAGCGATCCCGCCTCGCGCGCGTTGCCGGCGCTGGCGAGATCGGCGATCAAGCCGAACGGCGAGATCGACCTGCGCAAGGTGCTGAGCGGCGTGGCGCGCAATCCACTGACGCTGCGCGCGCTGGTCTCGACCGGGATCGATTTCAATCGCGCGCTGCGCAGCCTACGCGGCTGTCGAGGCTTTCTGCTGGGCGGCGATGGCCTCGTCACGGCGGATATCTGACAGCCGCTTCTGGACTTCCGCCGAGAAGATGTACTGCGCCGGACGCTGGTGATCGAGATTGATCTCCGGCGCCATCGGGCCGCTGGTGCGCACGCCGCGCAGCGCCACCCACATGGCCTTCAGCGGATTGGTGAGCGCGGCGTTGGCCGCGGTCGGCTCGTAGCCGCAATGCGCCATGCAGTTGGCGCACTTCTCGTACTTGCCGGTGCCGTAGGTCTCCCAGTCCGTCGTCTCCATCAATTCCTTGAAGGTCTTGGCGTAGCCTTCGCCGAGCAGATAGCAGGGCTTTTGCCAGCCGAAAATGTTGCGCGCCGGCATCCCCCATGGGGTGCATTCGTAGTTCTGGTTGCCCGCGAGGAAGTCCAGGAACAGGCCGGAATGCATGAAATTCCACTTCTTGCCCTTGCCGAGCGCGAACACGTCGCGGAACAGCTTCTTGGTCTTGGTGCGGTTGAGGAAGTGCTCCTGGTCCGGTGCGCGCTCATAGGCATAGCCCGGCGACATCGACACGCCGACGCCGAGTTCGGTGGTATAGTCGAGGAACTTGGCGATATCCTCGGCGGCGTGTCCGTCGAAGATCGTGGCGTTGACGTTGACCGTGAACCCCTTCGCCTTGGCGGCCTTGATCGCCGAGACGGCGCGATCGAACACGCCCTTCTGCGAGACCGCCTTGTCGTGGTGCTCCTTCAAGCCGTCGAGATGCACCGAGAAGAACAGGTACGGCGACGGCTCGAACAGATCGAGCTTCTTCTCCAGGAGCAGCGCGTTGGTGCACAGCGACACGAATTTCTTGCGCGCCACCAGCCCGCGCACGATCTCGCCGATTTCCTTGTGGATCAGCGGCTCGCCGCCGGGGATCGCCACCATCGGCGCGCCGCATTCGTCGGCGGCATCCCAGCACTCCTGCGCCGACATGCGGCGGTTGAGGATCGCGTCGGGATAGTCGATCTTGCCGCAACCGACGCAGGCTAGATTGCAGCGAAACAGCGGCTCCAGCATCAGCACCAGCGGATAACGTTTCCGGCCCAGCAGCTTCTGCTTGATGAGATAGCCGCCGATACGCATTTCCTTGAAGAACGGTATTGCCATTGCAGGTTTTCTTTCTCGACCCAAGTAGATTAGTGGATGATCAGCCCGCCGCCAGTTCTGCGGGAAGCCGGAATTCGATATTTTCTTCCCGGCCGGGCAACACCGACACCGCGACCGGCCCGATCCGTCGCAGGGCCTCGATCACGTCATCGACGAGCACCTCGGGCGCCGAGGCGCCGGCGGTGATGCCGACCGCCTTGGCGTCCTTCAGCCAGTCCGGGTTCAGTTCACTGCCATCGGCAATCAGATAACTCGCCACGCCGACTTCGGTGCCGATTTCGCGAAGCCTGTTAGAGTTGGAACTATTGGTGGCCCCCACCACCAGTATAACGTCCACCAGCTTGCTAAGGTCCCTTACCGCAGATTGGCGGTTCTGTGTCGCATAGCAGATATCCCGGATGTCCGGGCCTTGAATATCTGTAAAACGCTGCTGAAGGGCGGCAATAATGTCCCTGGTATCGTCCACGCTGAGGGTGGTCTGGGTGATATAGGCGACCGGCGTGTCGGCCGGCATCGTCAGGGCCGCCACGTCGTCGACGTCCTGGACCAGCAGCACCGGGCCGGGAACCTGGCCCATGGTTCCCTCGACCTCGGGATGCCCGGCATGACCGATCAGGATCAGCGCCCGGCCCTTCGACATGTAGCGTTTACCTTGATTATGGACCTTGGTGACCAGCGGGCAGGTGGCATTGAGGACGGGCAGGCCGCGGGCCGCGGCTTCCTCCTCCACGCTCCGCGCCACGCCATGGGCGCTGAACACCGTGACGGCGTGCGGCGGTACTTCCGACAGGTCCTCGACGAAGATCGCGCCCTTGTTTTTCAGGCTTTCGACCACGTATTTGTTATGGACGATCTCATGACGCACATAGACCGGCGGGCCATATTTCTCCAGCGCGCGCTCGACGATCTCGATTGCACGCACGACTCCCGCACAAAATCCACGGGGTTGGGCCAGATAAACTTCCATGGGACGCCCGTTACGCAAGTTGCACCAAAATCATCTCTGCATCTCCCTCCGCCCGGATATCTGCAATATCCGCACCAGACCGGTTCCACGTCCATCCTCGCCCCGACGGGGTGGAGACGCCAGGCTTTGTGTCAAAAAACGATCGGCTAGAAAAGGCGGATCGCAAACTGTCTACCCACAGGCGAGGGTTTGGAAACGGTAATATAGTACATACTTGACGAAGCCCGCCCGATAAACCCCTTAAAACCTCACTTGTTCGTCACTTTACCGCAGGTCAATCCCGGCTATATCAGCCTCGGCGCAGTTTCGGCATATTTTGCGCCGCCTGTCCCTGCGTTTGAACCAAAAACCGTTCAAAAACACCATTAGATCGGCGGGTAGATCGGCGGGCCGAACTCCGCTAGACAGCGGGCGTTTGAGGCGACCTGATAACAGTTAGAAAGAAAAAATGTGCTGACAAGTATTGTCGTTTCAATTGTAAGAGCTTGTACGCGATTTGCTTCTTTCACTGTGCTGATAGCCTTTGTCCTTGCGGTGGCGGCGGGCTTCTACACAGCCCGGCACTTCGCCATTAACACCGACATCAATACGCTGATTTCGCCCAATTTGGACTGGCGCAAGCGCGACAATCAGTTCGACCAGGCATTCGACCGCGACCGGACCATCCTTGCGGTGGTCGATGCGCCGACGCCTGAACTCACGAGTTCCGCGAGCGCCGCGCTCGCGCAGAAACTGTCCGGCGACACCAAACATTTCGAATCGGTGCAGCCTCTCGGGAGCGGCGAATTCTTCGAAAAGAACGGGCTGCTGTTTCTTCCCGTACCGGAGGTCGGCCGGCTGACCGGCCAGTTCGAATCGGCCGCGCCCCTGATCGAAATCATGGCCGGCGATCCCAGCCTGCGCGGGTTGACCGGCGCGCTCGAAACCGGGCTCGCCGGCCTCAAGCGCGGACAGTTCAAGCTCGACAGCACCGAGCGGCCGTTCAACCTGATCTCGCAGAGCGTCGAGGACGTGCTGAACAAGGGCTCCGCGACCTTCTCCTGGCAGGAGCTGGTCAGCGACAAGCCTTTGACCGATTCGGATCGCCGCGCCTTCATCGAGTTCAAGCCGCTCCTCGATTTCAATGCGCTGGAGCCGGGCAAGGACGCGACCGACGCCATCCGGCAAGCCGCCACCGATCTCAATCTTGCAGGTCAATATGGCGCGCGGGTCAGGCTGACCGGACCGGTTCCGATCGCCAACGAGGAATTCGCAACCGTGGCGGACGGCGCCGTCGTCAACGGCATCGGCACCGTGCTGGTGGTGCTGCTGATTCTCTGGATGGCCCTGCATTCCTCCAAGATCATCCTGGCGGTGTTCACGAATCTTTTTATCGGCCTTTCCATCACCACCGCGCTCGGACTGATGATGGTGGGTTCGCTGAACCTGCTTTCAATCGCCTTCGCCGTTCTGTTCGTCGGCCTGGGCGTGGACTTCGGCATCCAGTACAGCGTCCGTTACCGCTCGGAACGCTTCAAGGGCAACGACCTGCGGACCGCGCTGGAGAAAGCCGCCGAACGCTCCGCGGTTCCGCTTTCGCTGGCCGCCATGGCGACCGCGGCGGGATTCCTGTCGTTCCTGCCAACGGACTACAAGGGAATTTCAGAACTCGGCGAGATCGCGGGCGTCGGCATGCTGGTTGCCTTTACCTCCAGCATTACCGTGCTGCCGGCCTTGTTGGACCTGCTCAACCCGCCCGGGGAAAAAGAGCCGGTCGGCTATGCGTTCCTGGCGCCGGTCGATCATTTCCTCGAAAAGCATCGCGTGGTGATCATCGTCGGCACACTTCTGGTGGCGGTCGCCGGCCTGCCGCTGCTGTATTTCCTCCACTTCGACTTCAACCCGATCAACCTGCGAAGTCCCAAGGTCGAGTCGATCGCAACCTTCCTTGATTTGAGGCGGGATCCCAACACCGGCGCCAACGCCATTAATGTGATGACCAATTCGGAATCGGATGCGAAGAAGATCGAGGAGCGTCTTGGAAAAGTGCCGGAAGTCCTCAGCGTCAGGTCGCTGGACAGTTTCGTGCCCGAAGACCAGTTCGCAAAGCTGAAGCTGATCGCCCAGGGCGCCAAGATCCTGAACCCCGCGCTCAACCCTGATTCGATCGATGCCGCGCCGACCGACGCCGAGAATATCGAGGCCTTGAAGGGATCGGCGGAAAGCCTGCGCAAGGCCGCCGGCGATGCCAAGGGTCCGGGCGCCGTCGCATCGCGGCGGCTTGCCGACGCGCTGTCGAAGCTCGCCGAATCGGATCAGGCCACGCGGGACAAGGCCCAGGCCGTCTTCGTCGATCCGTTGAAGGTGGTGATCGAGCGGCTCAAGAACTTGCTGCAGGCTCAGCCGGTCAGCCTGAAAACGCTGCCGCCGCAGCTGGTGAATTCATGGAAGACCAAGGATGGTCTCGAGCGCGTCGAGGCACTGCCGCGCGGCGATCCCAACGACAACGAGACGCTGCGCAAGTTCGCCGCGGCGGTCCTGGCCGCCGAGCCGAACGCGATTGGTGGGCCGGTATCGATTCTCAAATCCGGTGAGCTTGTCGTCAAGGCCTTCATCCAGGCCGGCATTTGCGCGCTGATTGTGATCAGTCTGCTGCTGTGGCTGACGTTGCGGCGAATAAGCGACGTGCTGCTGACGCTGGTCCCGCTCCTGGTGGCGGGGGCGGTGACGCTGGAAATCTGCGTGCTGATCGGGTTGCCGCTCAATTTCGCCAACATCGTCGCGCTGCCGCTGTTGCTCGGCGTCGGCGTCGCATTCAAGATCTACTACGTCACGGCTTGGCGGTCGGGCCGAACCAACCTGCTGCAGACGAGCCTGACGCGCGCGATATTTTTCAGCGCGCTGACGACGGCGACCGCGTTCGGAAGCCTGTGGCTATCGAGTCATCCGGGTACGTCGAGCATGGGCAAGCTGCTGGCGCTGTCGCTCGTCACCACACTCGCGGCGGTTTTGTTGTTCCAGCCGGCGCTAATGGGAAAACCGCGCGATGTCGGGGAGTAGGCAGATATCGCCGACCGGATCGGCCGGCTGGGCTGACGTCGCCAGCTTTTGACCCGTCGTCTTCGAAGCCGCTGCGGCGGATCCGGTGGTCTTCGGCCCAGGGGCCGTCGCCGCCCCGGTAGTCCGGGGTAGCGTCTTCGGCGCGCCCTTGGCCATGCTGTTGGCGGGGCTCGAGGGTATCGGGCCGGAGACGCGGGTCCAGGTTTCGCCGCCGCAGAGAAAACCCAGCACGCAGCCTTGAATCTCGAGCTGGTTGGAACCGATGGGCTTGATGGTCGAACTGTAGGTTTGCCCGTCCTTGGCGTTATAGACTTGGCCTTCCCATTGATCGACGCCGGGCTTCTTCTTCATGTCGAGCAGAATCGGCATGCCCAGGGTCGGTCTGTTCTGTTTTGAGACATCCGGATTGTTGCGGTCGCGACCGCCCGGTTCTTTCTCCCACGCCACCACGCCCCACATCGCGCCATTGCATTCCGCGACACGGATGTCGGCGACACCGTCCGCCACCCTCCAGTCGCCGGTCGGATCCGCCGCCATGGCCGGGACAAGACTCGTCGCCAAAAACAGTCCCGAATATGCTACGCTACGCATGATGTGTCTTGGGCAGTGCACCATTGTTCAAACCTGTGCTTAAGTGGATGATCCCTGTGAGGGCAAAACGCCGCATAGAACGTTTTCAGTTGACGAAATGGCTATCAACCGAAGTATGTAACTGATGCTATATTCAAATCTAGACGTTTCCGAGATGTTTGTGGACCGGCAGTCGCAACGCAGTTCCATGCATGCGCGCCACTTAAATGAGCAGCTGGTCCGGGTCCTGAAGACAATCGGTTACGATGTCGGCTTTCAGAAGGGCCAGGGCCAGTATCTGTTCGATCGCGACGGCGTGCGCTATCTCGATCTACTCAGCGGTTTTGGCGTTTTTGCGATTGGCCGGAACCATCCGGCGCTGCGCCAGGCCTTGAAGAGCGTGCTCGATAGCGACCTGCCCAACCTCGTCCAGCTCGACGTTTCGACCTTGGCGGGCGTGCTGGCCGAACGCCTGCTGGAGTACGTGCCCTATCTGGACAAGGTCTTCTTTGCCAATTCAGGCGCGGAATGTGTCGAAGCCGCGATCAAGTTCGCCCGCGGCGCCACCGGCCGGCCGGGCATCGTGTATTGCGCCCATGCGTTCCACGGATTGTCCTACGGCGCGCTGTCGCTGACCGACGATTCCAACTTCCGCGGCGGCTTCGAGCCGCTGCTGCCCGGCTGCACCCCGATTCCCTTCAACGATCTCGCCGCGCTGGAACAGGCGCTGTCGTCGCGCCAGGTTGCCGCCTTCATCGTCGAACCGATCCAGGGCAAGGGCGTCAACATGCCCACGGATGAATTCCTGCCCGGCGCCGCGGCGCTCTGCCGCAAATACGGCACGCTGCTGATCGCCGACGAAATCCAGACCGGCATCGGCCGCACCGGGCGCTTCCTCGCGGTCGAGCACTGGAATGTCGAACCCGACATGGTGCTGCTCGCCAAGGCCTTGTCCGGCGGACATGTTCCGGTCGGCGCACTGCTCACCCGCAAGAGCATCTTCGACAAGATCTTCAACCAGATGGATCGCGCGGTGGTGCACGGCTCGACGTTTGCGAAAAACGATCTTGCGATGGCGGCCGGCATCGCGACGCTCGAAGTGCTCGAATCCGAAAAACTGATCGAGCAGGCCGCCAAGCGCGGCGCCGAACTTCGGCTGGCGCTGACGCGCATGGTTCCCGGCTATGAACTGATGAAGGAAGTCCGCGGCAAGGGCCTGATGATCGGCGTCGAGTTCGGCCCGCCGAAATCGCTGCGGCTGAAGGCGTCCTGGAACGTGCTGGAAACCGCCAACAAGGGCCTGTTCTGTCAGCTGATCACGGTGCCGCTGTTCAAGGACCACAAGATCCTCACGCAGGTTTCAGGTCACGGCAGCCACACCATCAAACTGTTGCCGCCGCTGACCATCACCGAAGAAGATTGCAACTGGATCGAGACCGCGTTCGATTCCGTCATCGCCTCCAGCCACAAGGTCCCCGGCGCGATCTGGTCGCTCGGCAAGACGCTGGTCGACAACGCCGTGCGCAAATCGGCGTAGTTCGTAACGTCGCAAGGATGGGTTGAGCCCTTCGAAACCCATCGCCGGCGGCCTTTACGGCCGCTCGCCAAAAATACGCGCTATTGTTTCTGACATCGCCAGCCCGTAGCCCAAGGGCGGATTAGCGACAGCGTAATCCGCCATCTTTCTTCGGCTACCCGCCCTCGGGCCGTTGAGCACCGCGGGATTTAATTATCCTCCATCGGCTCTCTTGCTCCTTGATTAAGCAGCGCATGCAAGGGCTTCATTCCGCCTAACAATGCGGGCTTCAAGTCCCCACTTGTGCATCCGCTTGGCAACTTAGAGACAAGTTTATGCGTAGCTGTTTCTCGAAGACGATTTCGTTCGTATCCCCAGGAGTGTTCCAATGAAAGGCGCACCTCGTCTGCGAGACATTCAACCATCCACCTAAGATCATGTCTTGGCTTTGACGGATCGGACTCTACCTCAATCAATTGCTCTCCCACTCTCCGCGCTGCCTGCCTAAGTCCTGCATCGCCTACCATCTCAAGCTCGCCCCACCTTAGTTGCCAAAACCGCCTGGCATTGTCGTCCCAAGCCGCCGTCTTTGGCATAACGTCAATATCGACTAGCTTCTCCGCGACCTGAATTGTTTCAAGATAGATGTCGAGTTGTTTCTGAAGAAATGGACGTTGAGACTCGCGTTTACGCGTCTCTGCAGCAATATTCTCCGTGTCCGCGCGTGTTTGTAACAGATTTGCCTGCGTTTGTGCTGCCTGCCTCTCGTCGTCGGCATGTTTGGTTACGAATTGATAGTACGTGAAATATCCGGACGCCACTCCCGTACCCAGGGTCCACAGCGCTCCAATCAGGAGTACGATGATTGTCTGCCACCTTCTAAAGAAGCGGAGGAACGCCGCTCCGTCGCTTTCTCTTGCCATGATTGGCCCCTTGTCCCCGCCACTCGTGCAGCTTGCATAATTTCGCGCTACACTTCAAGGCATGAAAGAGTTCTACGCTGAAATCGGCGACTTCCTGGCCGACTACGAAAACGGCACAATAACAATCAGCGAAAATACAGACTTTTCGATGCGTCACACGGTGCGTCAGATTACGCACTACATCATGTCCAACGAGCGTAACCCGGATGGGCGAAGCTATATCCGGGCTCTTCTCATCTGCTGGAGTGGACCGCGGATAGCCCGTAGCCCGTAGGATTGGAGATGAGGCCGATTATGCGCGTCATGTCGAATATTGCTGCATCAATCCGGTCAGCAAGCGTAGCCCGGATGAGCGAAGACCGTATGTCCTTCCCTGACCGAGGCGACTCGCCCTCAATGCTGTAGCGAGGGTTACCCGGATAGGCCGGGTAGAGCCTCAGGCAAGGAGGACGAGTCATGGCGGATTGTAGCGAAGTTTTCGTTGGTCTTGATACCTCGAAGTTGCGCAATGCAGTGGCAATTGCGGAGGGCGGGCGGAACGGCGAGGTGCGGTATCTCGGCGAGATTGAGAACACGGAGGCGGCGACGTGCAAGCTGGTGAAGAAGCTTGCGGCGCAGCATCGGCGACTGACGTTCTGCTATGAGGCCGGGCCGACCGGGTATGATCTGCACCGGTTGATCAAAACCCTCGGCCACGAGTGTGTGGTAGTGGCGCCATCGCTGATCCCGAAGAAGCCGGGCGATCGGGTGAAGACCAATCGGCGTGACGCGCTCAATCTGGCCAAGCTGTTGCGCGCGGGCGAACTGACCGCGGTCTGGGTTCCGGATGCGCGGCACGAGGCGATGCGGGACCTGGTGCGGGCGCGCGAGGCTGCTGTCGCCGACCTCAAATCCAAACGCCAGCAGGTTTTGTCGTTGCTGCTGCGGCTCGGCCGGCATTATACGGGCAAGAGAACCTGGACTAGGGCCCATATGAACTGGCTGGTGAGCCAGAAGCTCGCCCACCGCGAACAACGCATCGCATTCGAGGAGATGCTGTTGGCGGTCCGGCAAGCCGACGAGCGCGTGATCCGGCTCGAGCGGGCGATCGCCGCAGCAGTGACGGACTGGTCGCTTGCAGAGGTGGTGAGGGCACTGATGGCCGTGCGCGGTCTCGATCTCATTTCGGCTACGATTTTTCTCGCCGAGATCGGCGACCTGTCGCGCTTTGCAACCCCGCGCCAATTGATGGCCTATCTTGGCTTGGTGCCGGGCGAAGAGTCGACTGGTGACAGGGTCTGGCGCGGCGGCATCACCAAGGCCGGCAACCACCGGGCGCGGCGCATTCTGGTGGAGTGCTCCTGGAGCTACCGCCATCCCCCACGCGTCGGCAAGAAGAAGCTTGGCAAGGTGGAAGCCGCACCGCCCGCCGTCCAGGAGATCGCTTGGAAGGCGCAGGCGCGCCTGACCGCGCGCTACCGCGCATTGGCACGGCGTGGCAAACGGCCGACCCTCGTGGTGACCGCGATTGCGCGTGAGCTGTCGGGCTTCATTTGGGCAGTCAGTCGCGCCATCGGCGCGCCGACGACGCCGGCGATGTGAGCGCAGCGACAGACCTGACAAGGAGCCAGCGCCGGGCGCAATCCGGACAAATATCGTGCAACGGCGGGGGCGAAGCCACGGCAGGGGAATTCCCGATTTCGCTTTGTGGCCGATCAAACGATCGACGCCCGCGCGTAGACAACGGACAGCCCCGGACGAAATCTCGGAACTGCGGTTTAAACCCGCGTATCAGAGCTTGATCACCGACGTCTTCAGGCTTCGCCTCCACCCTTGCACGATCATCATTATCGCGCACTCCAGCGAAAATCGCAGGGAGACGATATCTCGCGTTCAAACCACTTGACGAAGGACATCAGAGCGATATCCGGGGTGTCTTCTCATCTGCTGGTTCCCATATATCGCTGCGCTCATACGGGCTACTTGCTCGACGCCTGGAATGGCGGATTATTACACGAGAGCAGGGGCGTTCGCGGAAGGCCCCGGAACGATCGGCGCGCTCGCTGCCGCGGGTACGTTGTGGCGCGTATCGTAGAACTCGAGCACACGTTTTGCCGTCCGGATCTCGAGCCGCTCGAAGTTTCGGCGCGCGCGATCAAGATCGTTTTTGGACATCCTGCGGTCCGCTGCCGTCATCAGCAGAAGAGCCTTGACCGTCGCCCAGGAGCAGCCGGCGGCTCTTGCGATCACCTGCACCACGCCGGGGTTATCAGTGAGGATCGCCCGTTCCGTCATTCCGATCGGACAGCCGGCGAGAGCCGACAGAGCCATCGCGGCTTGTTCGAAGTTCTGCGAGCGCGCGGCCGCATGAACGTTGCCTTCGCCGAGTTCATTCCAGTTCTGGAGCCGCTTTACCCTTGATTTTGCTTTGGCGTGATCCGGCGACTTCTTGCGAACCGCCAGATTTATGTCATCGACCACCTCCGTTACCGCGTCCTTCACGTCATCGGTAAATTGCGGGTTGGCTGCCGCGATTTTGGCGCAGACCGCAGCAGAGGCGGTTTCAAGAAGTTTCACGAAGTGATGTCTGGGAATGTCATGCCGCGTTCCGACGTTCAGCGCGAGCTGGGTATCATCGCCGGCCCGTGCGACGAGTTCGCGAAAGCTGTTGTCCGAGAAGCGGGCGCCTTCATTTTTCGTCACGGTATGGACGACCTTGGGTTCGCCGCGCGCGATGAGTATTTCGGTGATGGCTTCGCTGATGGCCCGACGATGCGCGATGGCGTGGAGATGAGCCTGGCCCTGGGTAGTGGCGTGCACGACGAGATCGGCGTCGCTGAGCGCCGTCGATTGGCTGAGAACCGGTGCCGCCACGGCAATCGCCTCGTCAAAGGCAAATGCCCGCACCAGCGTCGCCGGCGCATTCGGGATGGTGGCGATATGGCGCGCGAGCTTGATCCGGGTTTTCACCTCGATCAGGGCAACGAGTGTCTTGAAGGCCTCGTCGAACAGCTCGACGTGCTGCTTCGAATAACGACCGGACCCGGCGACGAACAGGTCGGTGATGCGGGTGAGGGCCCTCAACTGACGTTTCGTGAGCCCGGATACGGTGGTGTCCTGGATTTCATCAATCAGAGAAGAAAAGAGTGTCATGGCTATCGGCTGTACCGTGCGAGGGAGTGAATATGGCGATCCACATGACGACTTACAGATCAGGCGTGAAAATGACTTGCTTCCGTTGCCTCGCAAATAATTCAAATTGTTGAGATCCCGAATGCGGTTGCGCGTGCACGACCGGGCAACCGCGCGGGTCGCCTGATTTGCCCGACAGGCTGCCTTCCGTAATTCGTGTCCAGCCCCTTCTGAAAAAATATTCTGTTTTTCCGAAGACCCAAATCACTTGTATATCCACCGCCGTCCCGTTCCAACAGAGGGGCGTTTCGCGAACGTCACAAACGCGGAGCGGGATGCGGTGGACGCGGGCTGTGCTTCTGACGAGAGCATGGACTTGCGGACGGCGAAGTCGTGTGGTCCTGACGCCTCGACGCTGGCGTCAAGCTGGCGGAGTTTTTCGCCAGTGACGGTGTCAACAAGCCGATCACCGGGGAGAGCACGTATAAGCCGTAAACCATTGCGCGGGGAATGTCGGATTGCCTCCGCTGAACCTGTATGCTCGTGTGCGCCTTCCTTTATGCATTTTGCACGCGAGACCGCGGGTGCAGCGCGCACCGGACATTCCCCGCTCCCTCTGATTAGAGAGGGCGGAACATTGGTGGCAAACCTCGCGCGAAACATGCGGCGAGACCGCGAAGCCGTGCCGGCGAAACAGACAGGCGGCTTCGCCGTCCCGCCAAAAGGGGAAGGGACGGTCTTTTGACGGTTTACCGCGAATCCTCGAGGATCATCGAGGCGCCCTTTTCGGCGATCATCGCGGTCGGCGTGTTGGTATTGCCCGAGGTAATCGTCGGCATCACAGAGGCGTCGGCGACGCGAAGCCCGGCAATGCCGTGAAGGCGCAGCCGCTCGTCGACCACGGCCATGGGATCGCTGGCCGTACCCATCTTCGCGGTTCCGACGGGGTGAAAGATCGTGGTGCCGATATCGCCGGCGGCTTTCGCCAGCGACGCGTCGTCATCGCCGACCGCGGGGCCCGGCAGGAATTCCTCGGGGTGATAGGGCGCAAGCGCCGGCTGCCGCATCAGCCGCCGCGTGGTGCGGATGGCGTCGGCGGCAACCTCGCGGTCTTCGGCGGTCGACAGGTAATTCGGCGCGATCGCGGGCGCCTGGTCTGGTTCCCGCGAGCGAATCCGCACGGTGCCGCGCGAGGTCGGCTGCAGGTTGCAGGCGCTCACCGTGATCGCGGGAAAACGATGCAGGGGATCGCCGAACTTGTCGAGCGACAGCGGCTGCACGTGGAACTGGATGTTGGCGCGATCGCGACGCGGATCCGACCGCGTGAAGATGCCGAGCTGCGACGGCGCCATGGTCAGCGGCCCGCGGCGGCGGAACGCATAGTCGAGCCCCATCAGGCTACGCCTTGCCAGCGAATAATAGGTCTCGTTGAGGGTGCGAACGCCCGCGACCTTGTAGATCGCGCGCTGCTGCAGATGATCCTGCAGATTGCGCCCGACCCCTTGGCGGTCGAGCACGGTCTCGATACCCAGCGGCGCCAGCCAGTCCGCCGGCCCGATGCCGGAGCGGTGCAGCACCTGCGTCGATCCGATCGAGCCGGCGCACAGGATCACTTCGCCCGCGGCGCGCGCGCCCATCATTTCGCCATCCTGAATGAAGCGCACCCCGGCGGCGCGGCCCTGCTCGAAGACCAGCCGGTCGACCAGCACGTTTTTTTCGAGACGCAGATTGGGACGCTTGAGCACCGGCTTCAGAAAACCCCGCGCCGAAGACCAGCGGCGGCCGCGCTTCTGGTTGACGTGGAAATAGCCGACGCCTTCGTTATCGCCGGTGTTGAAATCCGGAATTCGGGGGATACCCATCTCCTCGGCCGCGTCGCCGACCGCGTCGAGAATGTCCCAGGACAGCCGCGCCGCCTCGATCCGCCAGCCGCCGCCGGTGCCGTGATGCTCGCTGTCGCCGAGAAAATGATCCTCCAATCTCCGGAACGCCGGCTTGACGTCGTCCCAGCCCCAGCCGGCGAGGCCGAGTTGACGCCAGTGATCGTAGTCGGCGGCCTGTCCGCGCATCGAGATCATGGCGTTGATGGCGGACGAGCCGCCGATCACCTTGCCGCGGGGATAGGCCAGCGAGCGGCCGTTGAGGCCGGCTTCGGGCTCGGTGCGGAACATCCAGTCCGAGCGCGGATTGCCGATCGCGAAGAGATAGCCGACCGGGATGTGAAACCAGATCCAGTTGTCGTTGCCGCCGGCTTCCAGCAGCAGCACGCGGTTTTTGGGATCGGCCGACAGCCGGTTGGCGACGATGCAGCCGGCGGTACCCGCGCCGACCACGATATAGTCGAAATCACCTTCAAACCGCGTTGTCATCATTGAATTGCGTACCGCCCAGAATCGTTTCGCCGTCATGCCCGGGATTGTCCCGGGCCTCCACGTCTTTTTTCCGGCTTCCAATACCAGATTTGGACGTCGATGGCCGGAACAAGCCGGTCATGACGGTTTTCATGCCATGTTGGGCGGATCGCCGCTTGCGTGCTAGACAGGGCAAACACTCAAACCCCCAGACCGAGACCCCCCATGCCCATCGTCAACCGCGTCGCCGATCTGCAACCCGACATCCAAGCCTGGCGCCGGGATATCCACCAACATCCCGAATTGCTCTACGACGTGCATCGCACTGCGGCATTCGTGGCTGACCGGCTGCGGGAATTCGGCTGCGACGAAGTGGCGACCGGCCTCGGCCGTACCGGGGTTGTCGGCGTCATCAAGGGCCGCAAGCCGGCCAGCGCGGGCGATATCAGGGTGATCGGGCTTCGCGCCGATATGGATGCGCTGCCGATCGAGGAGGACACCAATCTCGCTTACGCCTCGAAGACGCCGGGCAAGATGCACGCCTGCGGCCATGACGGCCACACCGCGATGCTGCTCGGCGCGGCCCGCTATCTCGCGGAGACCCGGAATTTCGCCGGCGACGCGGTGGTGATCTTTCAGCCGGCGGAGGAGGGCGGCGCCGGCGCCGCCGCGATGATCAAGGACGGGCTGATGGACCGCTTTGCCATCGATCAGGTCTACGGCATGCACAATGGCCCGGGAATTCCGGTCGGCTCGTTCGCGATCCGGACCGGTCCGATCATGGCCGCGACTGACGCCATCGACATCCGGATCGAGGGGCTCGGCGGCCACGCGGCGCGCCCGCACAAATGCATCGATTCGGTTCTGGTCGGCGCCCAGCTGATCACGGCTTTGCAGTCGATCGTGTCGCGCAGCGTCGATCCCTTGGAATCGGCTGTTATTTCGATGTGCGAATTCCACGCCGGCAACGCCCGCAACGTGATTCCGCAGACTGCGGAACTGAAGGGCACCGTGCGCACCCTGACGGCGGAAGTGCGGGAACTGATCGAGAAGCGGGTGCGCGAGGTCGTCGCAGGCGTCGCGCAGATGACGGGCGCCCGGATCGACCTCACTTACGAACGCGGCTATCCCGTGGTGGTCAACCCCGCCGCCCAGACCGAGGCTGCGACCCAGGCGGCCAGGGAAATTGCCGGCGACGCCAACGTGCACGAGATGCCGCCGCTGATGGGCGCGGAGGATTTCGCCTACATGCTGGAGGCGCGTCCGGGCGCGTTCATCTTCTGCGGCAACGGCAACAGCGCAGGGCTGCATCATCCCGCCTACAATTTCAACGACGAGGCGATCGTGTTCGGCACCTCGTACTGGATCAAGCTGGTCGAGAACACGCTGGCGGCGTGAGCCGTTCGTAAAAGGCCCGCGCGGATGTGGCGCGGGCCTTGCGTTTTCCGATGGGGAGACGGACCTACAGCAGCCTGGAGAAGATCAGATACAGGGTGCCCGAAACGATCATCGCCGCCGGCAATGTCAGCACCCAGGCCAGTGCGATGTTGCGGATCGTCGACCATTGCAGCCCGGATCCGCTGGCCGACATGGTACCGGCGATACCGGACGAGAGCACGTGGGTGGTGGACACCGGCAGCCCGTATCCGTCGGCCGCCGCGATGGTCGCGGCCGCCGTGATTTCGGCGCAGGCGCCCTGGGCGTAGGTCAGATGGGTCTTGCCGATCTTCTCGCCGACGGTGACCACGATGCGTTTCCAGCCGATCATGGTGCCGAGGCCGAGCGCGATGGCGACGGCGATTTTCACCCAGGTCGGAATGAATTTCGTCGCCGCATCGAGCGACCCCTTGTAGCTGTTGAGGATCGCGATCTCGTCGCCGTTGAGGTCGCTTTCCTTGTCCTTCATCAGCAAGCGGATGGCCTCCGAAACCAGGTACATGTCGTTGCGGGTATTGCCGACGGCATCGGCGGGGAACTTGGCCAGCGATCCGTACTGGGTGACCTGGTTGCTGATGTCGCGCACCAGCACCGCCAACGACGGGTAGGTTCCCTCGTTGATCTGGTGTTGCGCGACGTAGTTCGTCACCGCCGGCCGCGGGTTGCCCAAGACGTTATAGCCGGCGCCCTTTCGTTCGATAACATTGCTCGCGGCGGTCGAATTGGCGATGAACTGCTTGATCTGGCTCTCGGGCAAGGCGCGGTTGAGCGCGTAGGCGGTGGGCACCGTGCCGATGAGAATGAGCATGATGAGCCCCATGCCCTTTTGGCCGTCGTTCGAGCCATGGAAGAAGCTGACCAGGGTGCAAGTGAGGATCAGGATGCTGCGGATCCACCACGGCGGCGGCTGGTCGCCCTTCGGCTCGGCGAACAGCGCCGGGGTGGCGCGCTGCAGCACCATCTTGAGGACAAAGAGCAAAATCGCCGCCAGCGCGAAACCGAACAGCGGCGACAGCAGCAGCGCCTTGCCGATATTGGCTGCCTGCGACCAGTCCACGCCGGAGGTGCCGTCGCGGCCGCGCAACAGCGCGTTGGTGATGCCGACGCCCATGATCGACCCGATCAGGGTGTGCGAACTGGATGCCGGCAGACCGAAATACCAGGTGCCGACGTTCCAGATGATCGCGGCGATCAGCAGGGCGAACACCATGGCAAAGCCGGCGCCGCTGCCGACCTGCAGGATCAATTCGACCGGCAGCAGCGACACGATGCCGAACGCGACCGCGCCTGATGACAGCAGGACGCCGAACAGATTGAACATGCCCGACCACACCACGGCAATGTGGGCGGGAAGGGAGCGAGTATAGATCACCGTGGCGACGGCATTGGCGGTGTCGTGAAAGCCATTGACGAACTCGAAGCCGAGCGCGATCAGCAACGCGACGAACAGCAGAATGTAGGGCAGATAGGAGGTTACCCGCGTGTCGGTGGCGTCGACATCGGCGTAGATGCTGTAGGCGACGAACAGCAGCGCGGCGGCGACCACCCCCATGTAAATGATGCCGGTCAAAGGATGAAAGCCGCCATCGAGGTTCGGTCCGCCCCGGCGGGCGGGCTCGATCGAACCCGGTAACGCTACATCGCTCATGCTAATTCTCCCCTAATCGCAATGCCCCGACTTTGCTCGATGCATGTGACAGGACCGTGAAGCGCCGGGTTGAAGCTGGGCCCGAGCACCCGCTGCATCGCGTCGCTCCAACCGCTTTCCTTTTGAAAGCCCCGGAACATTGACCATGAGGTGACGTTGAGACCCGGGGACATCCCGCATTTAAATCCGTCTCACGAAGGGAGCGCGCCATGACCACCAAAGACAAGGACCTCAATGACCTCTTCCTCGATACGCTCAAGGACATCTACTATGCCGAAAAGCAGATCTTGAAGGCGCTGCCCAAGATGGCGAAAGCGGCCAGTTCCGAAAAGCTGCGCGCGGCATTCGAAAAGCACCACGGCGAGACCGAAGGCCAAGTCGAACGCCTCGAACAGATTTTCGAATTGATCGACAAGCCGGCGCGCGCCAAGACCTGCGAAGCGATCCAGGGCATCCTCGACGAGGGCAAGGAAGTCATGGACGAGTACAAGGGTTCCGAGGCGCTGGATGCCGGCATGCTTGCGGCGGCCCAGGCCGTCGAGCACTACGAAATCTCCCGCTATGGTACGCTGAAGCAATGGGCGCAGCAGCTCGGCATGAAAGACGCCGTCCGGCTGCTGGATGCGACCCTGCAGGAGGAGAAGAAGACCGACCAGAGCCTGACCTCGCTCGCGGAAGGCGCGGTGAATCTGGCGGCTGCAGCTTGATCGCCTTTCGTGTCCCGGACGCGGTGCAGCGCCTCTTCGGTGCTGCGCAGCTGATCCGGGGCACGCCGTTTAGGCCGCGTGGGCCGATTTCCTCATGAGCGCCGCGGCCATTTTCAGATCATCGACAAAGCGTTGATATTCGCGCGCCTTGGCGGCCGCGTCGGGCAGCCGCAAAAGATAGGACGGATGCACCGTCACCAGCGCCTGGATACCGTCGCCGAGATCGATCGGGCGGCCGCGATTCTTGTTGATCGGCGTGATTTTGCCGAACACGCTTTGCGCCGCGGTAGCGCCCATCGCCACCACAAGCGCAGGCTTGGTCGAGGTCAGTTCGCGTTCGTACCATTGCCGGCATGCCTTGATCTCGGACGTATTCGGCTTCTGGTGCAGGCGGATTTTTCCGCGCTGTACGAACTTGAAATGTTTGACGGCATTGGTGACGTAGACCTTGTTGCGGTCGATGCCGGCTTCATCGAGCGCGCGGTCGAGCATTTGCCCGGCCGGACCCACGAACGGTTTGCCGGCAAGGTCTTCCTTGTCGCCGGGCTGCTCGCCGACCAGCATTACCTGCGCATGCTGCGGGCCCTCGCCGAACACGGTCTGGGTCGCGTTTTTCCAGAGAGGACAGGCGCGGCAACTGGCCGCTTCCTCACGCAGGATTTTGAGGCTGGTGGGGGACGTGGCTGACGCGGTCGTCATGGGGTTTTTCCGCTTCCGTTTGAAAAATCATTACGGTGGGCGAGGCTCAATGCGGGCAGGCTGCCTGGGTTCCTTCGATCCCATTGGGATTGCTCACGAAAAACATAGGCTCCTGACACGATTGACTCCGCAGGCCATGTTAGCTTTATATTAGAACATATCATGAACAAATGAGCCAGCCGTGGGTTCAATAAAGAACCTGTGACGGCCTAATCTGAGGAGCGGCATGACCGGCGCGCGCACGAACACGCTTGCGACGTTGCGCGGCAGCATCGAGCGCATCGAGTCGCATGGCGATGCGTATACGCCCGACAGGGTAGCGCTCGGGCATGCCGACGCCGATGCGACATTGCAGGGCGGCCTCGCGGTGGGGGCGATGCACGAGGTGTTCGCCGAAGCAGGCCGGCAAAGTGCCGCGGCGACCGGTTTTGTCGCAGGCCTTGCGGGACGGGCGGGCGCACGGCGGCCGCTGGTGTGGGTGCGTCAGGATTTCACCGAAATTGAATCGGGCGCGCTGTCGATGAGCGGGCTGGCCGAACTCGGTCTCGATCCGCGCCTGATGGTGACGGTGCGCGCGGCGGATGTGGACACCGCGTTGCGAACCGCCGCCGACGCACTGGCCTGCGATGCGCTTGGTGTCGTGGTGCTGGAAGTCTGGGGCGAAGCGCGCCAGCTCGATCTCGTCGCCAGCCGCAAGCTGACGCTGGCCGCGCAGGCGTCGGGCGTCACCGGCCTAGTGCTGCGGGTGGCGGCCGAGCCACAGCCCTCAACGGCGGAGACCAGATGGATCGTACGCGCGGCGCATTCGCCGCCGGGAGCACTTTGGAGCGCGTGGGGCGCGCCGGTGTTCGACGCGCAACTTGTCCGCAACCGTCATGGCCCGGTCGGGCGGTGGATCATGGAATGGAAATGTGATGAGTGCCTTTTCGAGAAACCGGCGGCGTATCCTCAGCCTGTGGCTGCCGCGCCTGCCCATCGACCGTATCAAACGCCAGCTTTGGCAGGACGACGGTTCGCGTGAAGCAAACCATCCCAGCATTGTCGTTGCCAAGCAAAACAACGCGTTGCAGATTTTTGCCCTCGACGACGCAGCCGCGCGTCTCAGCCTTGAGATCGGCCAGCCGCTCGCCAATGCCCGCGCCATCTGCCCGCAATTAAGGGTGTTCGATGCCGATGAGGCGGCCGACGCCAGGGCGCTGAATGCCATTGCCGAATGGTGCGACCGCTTCACGCCGCTGGTGGCGATCGATCCTCCGCACGGCTTGTTTCTCGATATCACCGGCTGCGTCCATTTGTTCGGCGGCGAGGCCACAATGATGCGGCTGTTGTGCGACGTGCTGACCGCGCAGGGTTTTGCCATCAGCGCCGCCATCGCCGGCACCTCGGTGTGTGCGCGGACGATGACGCGTCATGTCCATGGCCGCATCGTTGGGGATGGCGAGGAAGCCGATGCGGTCAGGCCGTTGCCGGTGTCGGCGCTTGGCGCCGACGCTGTCGTTGTTATCGGCCTGCGCCGCGCCGGGCTGAAAACCATCGGCGATGTCGCCGCCCGTGCGCGTCATGAAATCACCGCAAGATTCGGTGCTGGTTTCACAACCCTGCTGGAACAGGCGCTGGGGCAAAGCGATGCGCCGATCAGCCCGCGCAAGCCGCTACCGGATTACATCGTGGAGAAACGTTTCGCCGAACCGGTGGCGACCGATGGCGTGATCTCGGCGACCTTGTCCAGGCTGGCCGAAATGCTGGTCGCGGCGATGGCGCAGCAGGGCAAGGGCGCGCGGCGGCTGGAAGCCCGTTTCTTCCGCACCGATGGCGCGGTTCGCACCATCATGGTCGATACCGGCCAACCCGTGACCAAAAGCACGGTGATCGATCGCCTGTTTCGTGAGCGGCTCGATGCCTTGAACGATCCGCTCGATCCGGGTTTCGGATTCGATCTCATTCGCCTGAGCGCCAGCCGCACCGAAATCGTGGTGCAACAGCAGCGCGATCTCGATGCCAATGTCCACGACAATGACGAACTGGCCGCATTGATCGACCGCATTGCCGCGCGCATCGGCGGGCGGCGCGTGGTCGTGCATTTGCCGCAGGACACCCACATTCCCGAGCGCGCGGTGCTGGCTGCACCGGCACAGCATCATTTAGCCGCCGCCGCGCAGGCGGTCTGGCCGGTGCGCACCGAGGCAGAGCCGCCGTTGCGGCCGCTGCGGCTGTTCGAGCGGCCGGAACAGATCAAAGTCATCGCGCAGGTGCCGGATGGGCCGCCCGCCCGGTTCGTCTGGCGCCGCGCCACCCACGCCGTGGTCCGCGCCGAAGGTCCCGAGCGCGTCGCCATGGAATGGTGGCGCGCGCAGGACGAGATGCTGACGCGCGATTATTTTCGCGTCGAGGACGAGGCCGGCTTGCGGTTCTGGCTGTATCGCGATGGACTTTACGACCGCGAGATCGTGCAGCAAGAAGGCAGGGCCGTTCAGCCGAACTGGTTCATGCACGGGTTGTTCGCATGACCACTCCTGCGTATGCCGAGATCGGAATCACGACGAATTTTTCGTTCCTGCGCGGCGGATCGCATCCGCAGGAATACGTGAATCAGGCGAGCGATCTACGCCTTCCCGTCATCGGCATTGCCGATCACAACACGCTGGCTGGCGTGGTGCGGGCTTATAAGGAACTCGATAATCCCAAGGTCAAATACAGGCCGAAGCTTCTGATCGGATCGCGTCTCGTCTTTATGGACGATACGCCGGACATTCTGGTTTATCCACGCGATCGCGCGGCTTACGGCCGGCTATGCCGGCTGCTTACCCGTGGCAAACGGGGCGATGATACCGAGAAGGGCGAATGTCATCTGAAGCTCGATGACCTCCTGGAATTCGCCGAAGGGCAGCTGCTCGTCGTGATGCTGCCGCATCGCTTCGAGCCAGCGCACGCGCTCAAGGTTCTGGATCGATTGCAGCGCAGCCGTGCGGAGGGAGTGTGGCTCGCCGCGAGCCTTTTGTATCGGGGTGACGACAGGCGTCGTCTCGCGCGGCTTCATCATATCGCTGCAACCGCCCGCGTGCCGCTGCTGGCGACCAACGAGGTGCTGTATCACCATCCCGCGCGCCGCCCTCTGCAGGATGTCCTGACCTGCATCCGCGAAAAGACGACCATCGACGCCATTGGCAGGCGCCTTGAAGCCAACGCCGAGCGTTATCTCAAGCCTGCGAATGAAATGGCGCGGTTGTTTGGCGATGTGCCGGAGGCGATCGCCGAAACCATGCGGTTTGCGGGCCGCATTACGTTCTCGCTTGATCAACTCAAATATCAGTACCCCGACGAACCGGTGCCGCCGGGCAAGACCGCACAGCAGCATCTGGAAGACCTGACACGGGCCGGCGTTGATCAATATTTTCCCAGCGGGATTGATGATCTGCTCCGCTCCACCTTGAGAAAGGAGCTCGATCTCATCGCGGAACTCAAATACGCGCATTATTTTTTGACCGTGCACGATATCGTCCATTATGCGCGCGAGCAAAACATCCTCTGCCAGGGTCGGGGCTCGGCGGCAAACTCAGCCGTGTGCTACGTGCTCGGCATAACCTCCGTCGATCCGACCAAGGTCGATCTGCTGTTTGAGCGTTTTATTTCCAAGGAACGGCTGGAGCCCCCCGACATCGACGTCGATTTCGAACATTCGCGGCGCGAGGAGGTGATGCAATATGTCTATCGAAGATACGGCCGCCACCGCGCCGCAATCATCGCAACCGTCATTCATTACCGGCCGCGCAGCGCGATCCGCGATGTCGGCAAGGCGCTGGGGTTGACGGAAGATGTGACCGCGGCATTGGCCGATACCGTATGGGGAAGCTGGGGCAAGGGCCTCGACGACATGCAGGTCAAGCAGGCGGGTCTCGATCCCGGCAATTCGATGGTCGAACTGGCCGTCGAACTCGCCGGCGAACTGATCGAGTTTCCGCGGCATCTCTCACAGCATGTCGGCGGCTATGTGCTGACACAGGACCGGCTCGATACCTACGTGCCGATCGGCAATGCCGCGATGGACGACCGTACCTTCATCGAATGGGACAAGGACGATGTCGATGCGCTGAACATGATGAAGGTCGATGTGCTGGCGCTGGGCATGCTGACCTGCATCCGCAAATGTTTTGACTTGATCGCGGATCACAAGGGCAAGCGCTACGAACTGGCGACGATTCCTCAGGATGAGAAGCCGGTCTACGACATGCTGTGCCGGGGCGAGTCGCTCGGCGTGTTCCAAGTCGAAAGCCGCGCGCAGATGAATATGCTGCCGCGGCTGCAACCGCGGAAATTTTACGACCTCGTCATCGAAGTCGCCATTGTGCGGCCCGGTCCGATTCAGGGCGACATGGTGCATCCTTATCTAAAACGGCGCAAAATGCATCCTGAGGACATAGAGTACCCTTATCCGAAGGGAGGAAACAAAAACGAGCTCAAGGAAGTCCTGCACAAAACCCTCGGCGTGCCCCTGTTCCAGGAACAGGCGATGCGTATCGCCATCGAGGCTGCGGAATTTACCTCCGAGGAGGCCAACGGGCTGCGCCGCGCCATGGCGACGTTCCGCAATGTCGGTACCATCGGCAAATTCGAAGCCAAGATGGTCGGCAACATGATCCGGCGTGGCTACGATCCGGTGTTCGCGAAAAACTGCTTCGATCAGATCAAGGGATTCGGCAGCTACGGTTTCCCGGAAAGCCATGCCGCGAGTTTTGCCCAACTCGTCTATGTCTCGTCATGGCTGAAGCATTTCCACCCCGATGCGTTCTGCTGTGGTTTGCTCAATTCGCAGCCGATGGGCTTTTATGCCCCGGCTCAGATCGTCGGCGATGCGCGCAAGAACGGCGTCGAGGTGCGCGAGATCGACGTGTCCCACAGTTACGCGCAGAATACGCTGGAGGAACAATGTGGACGATATCACGCCGTCCGGCTCGGCTTTCGCCAGATCGACGGGTTCAGGTGGGTCGATCCGGACGAGGAGCGGTTGAAGCAAATTCAAGAGTCATTCCGGGATTCGGAAATGAGGCCGCACAGCGACCGCGAAGGGACTGTGCTCCCTCTCCCGCCTGCGGGGGAGGGCTGGGGTGGGGGTGTCTCCGCGAGTCACGCTCTTCGTGAGGAGGGAGCCCTCACCCGCATCGCATCTTTCGATGCGATGCGACCTCCCCCGCAAGCGGGAGAGGTGAGGAACGACTGGGCCGAGCGCATCGTCGCCGCACGGCAGCGCCGCCCCTTCACCTCGCTGGAAGATTTTGCCCGTGACACGGGCTTGCCCAAGCGCGCGCTGATCCTGCTGGCGGATGCCGATGCGTTTCGCTCCATCGGGCTCGATCGCCGCGCGGCACTTTGGGTAGTGCGGCGGCTGCCCGACGATGTGCCGCTGCCGCTGTTCGAAATTGCCACCGCGCGCGAGCAGCCCGACGAGCATGCGCAGCCCCTGCCCAACATGCCGCTGCCGGAGCAGGTGGTGGCCGACTATCAGACCATCCGGCTGTCGCTGAAGGGCCATCCGATGGAATTTCTGCGGCTGATGTTTTCAGACGAAAACGTCATCCCATGCGAAGCGGTGTCCGACGCCAACGACCGGCAACGGGTGCGCTGTGCCGGCGTGGTGCTGGTACGGCAGCGTCCGGGCAGCGCCAAGGGTGTGGTCTTCATGACGCTGGAAGACGAAACCGGCATCGCCAATATCGTGGTGTGGCCGAAGGTGATGGAACGCTTCCGCAAGGAGGTGATGGGCGCGCGGCTGGCGCTGGTCGAGGGGTATATTCAGAGCAGCCCCGAAAAGGTCGTGCATCTCGTCGCCGAGCGGGTGTTCGATCGCTCCCGCGATCTGGTGAGCTTGGCCAATGACGCGCTCAGCCGCAAGCATCCCGTGCCCGCAGGCCCCGCGCTGATCGAGCCGCTCAATGACGACCGGCGAGAGCATCCGGAAAATCCAGCCCAGAAAATCCGCCATCCCCGCAACGTACGGATTCTGCCGCGCTCGCGGGATTTTCATTAGGGCATGACGCTACTCGGGCGCGGCACCGATCGGCGGACCGCCGGGTGGCCGGTGCAGGAATGTGATCGATGCAAACGCACCAAGCCACGAACCGATGGCTGCGAAGGCGACATAGACCCAGTTCTCCGTATAGCTGATCACGGCGTAGGAAGAGAGCAGATACCATACGCTGCTCCACGTTGCCGCCGGCACGCGCTTTCGCGCCACCACGGCCGAGGTGAACATGACATACACTGCGTCCGTCGCTGCAGTCGCAAGCAAAACCCCTCCGGCAGTCAATGGGTCGATGGCGGCCATTGCAACTCCTTCCATGGTAGGGCAGATAACTTAACGTACGAAAGAGTGACGGTCATGCAAACCCCTCGCGAAATTCTCGCCGATCTCTGGACACTGGCTGGCGGCGACGTTGCCGCGCTCAATGCGGTCACGCTGACCGGAGAAGAGCCGCAACTGCCGTCGTCGTTTCGCGTTGCCGCCGCGGCGCAAACCAGCATTGCCGCGGCCGGGCTTGCCGCCGCGCAAGTCTGGCAATTGCGCAGCGGGCAATCGCAGGATGTCGCGGTCGACATGCGTCATGCCGTCGTCGAATGCCGTAGCGAGCGCTACCTGCGCGTCGACGGCAAGCCGCCGCCGCCGGCCTGGGACGCCATCGCCGGGATCTACAAGACCCGCGATCAACGCTTCGTGCGGCTGCACACCAATTTCCCCCATCACCGCGACGCCGTCTGCAAGGTCCTGAACTGCAAGGCGGAACGCGAGGATGTGCAGGCCGCGCTGATGCAGTGGGACGGTGAGGCCTTCGAGACCGCGGCCTATGCCGGCGGCTGCGTGGTCGCGATGATGCGCTCACGTGAAGAGTGGTCGAATCTGCCGCACGCCAGGGCGCTGGCCGCCCTGCCGCTGATCTCGATCGAAAAAATCGGCGAGGCGGCCCCAAGACCCTGGCCGGCGGGCGATCGCCCGCTCGCTGGCCTGCGCGTGCTCGATCTGTCGCGGGTGATCGCAGGTCCCGTCGCGGGCCGCACGCTGGCAGTGCATGGCGCCGATGTGCTTTTGATCTCGGGGCCCGACCTGCCGTCGATCCCGTGGCTCACCATCGACACCGGCCGCGGCAAGTTGACGAGTTTCGTCGAACTCAAGAGCGAGCAGGGAAAAAGCGTGCTGCGCGATCTCCTCGCGCAGGCGGATATTTTCTCGCAAGGCTATCGCCCGCAGGCGCTGTCGGCGCTCGGTTTCTCGCCGCAGGACGCGGCGCGGATCAACCCCGGCATCGTCTACGTGTCGCTGTCGGCCTATGGCCATGCCGGGCCGTGGGCGGAACGCCGCGGTTTCGACTCCCTGGTGCAGACCGCGACCGGATTCAATCACGCCGAAGGGCAGGCGGCCGGCGTCGAGGGTCCCAAGGAATTGCCGGCGCAAATGCTCGATCATGCCACCGGCTACCTGATGGCGTTCGGCGCGATGATGGCGAAAGCGCGCCAGTCCCGCGAAGGCGGTAGCTGGCATGTCCGGGTGTCGCTGGCGCGGACCGGGCAATGGCTGTGGAATCTCGGCCGCGTGGCCGATGGATTCAAAACCGAAGATTTGAGAGGCGATGCAGTCAGTCCCTTCGTGGAAGAGATGTCCTCGGGCTTCGGCCCGCTACGGGCCGTCAACCATTCGGCCGTGCTATCGAAAACCCCGGCATTCTGGGCGCGCCCGGCGATGCCGCTCGGCAGTCACCCTCCGCAATGGCCGGCGCGGGCTTGAGCGGTCACGATCGCCCGGCCGTCCTGGTGTGCCTCGCCGCATGCGAAACGCGATGGTGCAGGATGCGTCCGAAATCCGCAGCGCAGTCGTAGCTGTATACGTTTTGACCCTCAGGACCGCGCTGTGGCTGAAGTTTCCAGCCTCTTCCCGGCCCCAATGTGTTGATCTCCTGCGCGACCGCCGGGGTCGATGCCAGCGACACCAGAAGGGCTGCGGCGGTCATCCAGATATTCAGTCGAGTCATCGCCGTTTCTCCGCAGTGATACGCTTCGCGACCGAGCCCCAAGGCCAAGCCGGCGGGGCAAGTCGGAGAAAGTCGTGCCACCTGTCAAAAATTTAAACCAAAAACGCTAAGCCTTTTCGCGTTTTTAGTTTGTCTGAAACATCAAATGGGCACTATTAGCGTACCGATGAGGCAGTCCTTGCCGGAATCATCACCGAAGTGACCGGGGTCCATGCCGTCGGAATTTACCAAGGAATTGCAGTTGCTTACCGGGAAGCGGCTGGCCGTTGGCGCGGTCCTGCTGGCGCTGGCCGGCGCTGCTTTGTACGGGTTTTTGCATCTCGGAGGGGCAGGGCACGGGTCGTCCGAGATGTCGAGCCAATCCCGCAAGGGATCGCAACGTTACACCCCGACCCCGGCCGAGTGGGCCAGCCTGACCATTGAGCCCGTGACCGAGCGCGTTTTTCGGGCGGAGACCGTGACCGAAGGCAAGATCTCGGTCGACGAGGATCGTTCGACGCCGGTGTTTTCGCCCTATGCCGGCCGGGTCATGAAGCTGCTGGTCCGGCCAGGCGACAGCGTCACGCAAGGCCAGCCGCTGTTTGTGGTCGAAGCCGCCGACACGGTGCAGGCGCAGAACGATTTCATTACGGCCATGACCGGGTTGAACAAGGCCCAGTCGGCGCTCGATCTCGCGCAACTGCAGGACAAGCGCGCCAAGGATCTATTCGAGGGCAAGGCCGTTCCGCTGAAGGACTATCAGCAGAGCCAGGCAACCCTGATCCAGGCGCAGAACGATTTGCGCTCGTCGCAAACCGCGCTGGAGGCGGCGCGCAACAAATTGCGAATTCTCGGCCTGACCGACGACGCGATATCGGCGTTTCAGGAAAAGGGCCGCATCGATCCGAATACCACCATCTTCTCGCCGATCACCGGCACTGTGGTGCAGCGAAAGGTCGGCCCCGGCCAATATGTGAACTCCGGCGCCAGCGATCCGGTCTTTGTGATCGGCGATCTCTCCACCGTCTGGCTCACGGCATTCGTCCGCGAAACCGATGCGTCGAAGGTATCGGTGGGGCAGGAGATCGCCTTCAATGTGCTGGCGCTGCCAGGCCGCCCACTGACGGCGCGCATCGACTATGTTTCCGCGGCGATCGATCCCGCCACACGCCGGCTTCTGGTCCGCGCCACGATCGATAACAAGGACGGCCTGTTGAAGCCGGAAATGTTCGCCAATGTCACGATCTATTCGGCCGGCGATCACCGGGCCGCCGCCGTGCCGAAGCAGGCCCTGATCTATGAGGGCGACCAGGTCCGCATCTGGGTCGCGCACGAGGACAAGTCGATCGAACTCCGCCAGGTCAAGACCGGCCTCACCAACGGCGACCTCGTCGAGGTCGAGGGTAATTTGAAGCCCGGCGAGTTGATCGTGACCAAGGGCAGCCTGTTCATCGACCGCGCGGCTTCCGGCAGCTAGCACGATGATTCAGACGTTCTCCCTCACATTACGCGTCCTTGACGGGAAATTCAGAGTCAAAACCGCGCGAGCCATCATCGTTTTCGAGTGTCCTCCTCTGAAGCCCGCTAAGGAGGGCAATCCATCGCAAAATAGTCGCCGACCCCGGACACACGTCCCTCCGTCACTTCATTGAAAGCTCCGATCTGAATGGATCGCCTTGTCGCCATTGCCGTCAGCCGCCGCTATTTGATGGTGGGCCTGCTCGCCGTCGTGATGATTGGCGGTCTGATCGCGTTCAAGCAGCTCAATATCGAAGCCTATCCCGATCCGACGCCGCCGATGGTCGACGTCGTGACTCAGAGTCCGGGGTTGTCGTCGGAAGAGATCGAACGCTACATCACCATTCCGATCGAGACCCAGGTCTCGGGCATCAAGAACCTGACCACCATCCGGACCATCTCGCTGTACGGATTGTCTGACGTCAAATTACAGTTTTCGTTCGACTACACCTATGACGAAGCGCTGCAGCAGGTGCTGAACCGGCTGTCGCAACTGGCGCCGCTGCCTGGCAACGTGCAGCCGGCGATTTCGCCGCTCAGCGCCATCGGCGAAATCTACCGCTATCGGCTGGTCGGGCCGCCGAATTACAGCGTGCTCGATTTGAAGACGCTGCAGGACTGGGTCTTGCAGCGCCGCTTTCGCGCCGTGCCCGGCGTGATCGACGTCACTGGGTGGGGCGGCAAGACCAAGACCTACGAGATTCAGGTCGATTTCAACAAACTCGTCGCCTACGGCCTGACGCTGCCGCAACTGCTGCAGTCGGTCTCCAATTCCAACATCAATGTCGGCGGCAACACCGTCAATATCGGCTCGCAATCGGCCGTGGTGCGCGGCGTCGGCCTGATCCGTTCCATCGACGATCTTGCCAACACCATGGTGTCGCAGAGCGGCGGCAACCCGGTGCTGGTCAAGGACGTCGCCACTGTCACCATCGGCGAGAAGCCGCGGCTTGGCATTGCCGGTCTCGATCAGGACGACGATATCGTGCAAGGCATCGTGCTGATGCGCCGCGGCGAGCAAAGCTCGCCGACGATTCTGCGCGTCGAACAATTGGTGGCATCGATCAACAACTCCAGCATCCTGCCGCCGGGGGTGCGGATCGAACGAATCTACGACCGCAAGGACCTGATCGACATCACCACGGCGACCGTGCTGCACAACATGGTGGTCGGCATTCTCCTCATCGTGCTGCTGCAATGGATTTTTCTGGGCGACCTGCGTAGCGCGCTGATCGTCGGCGCCACGATTCCGTTCGCGCTGTTTTTCGCCGTGATCATTCTGGTATTGCGCGGCGAATCCGCCAACCTTTTGTCGGTCGGCGCGATCGACTTCGGGTTGATCGTGGACGCCACCGTGATCATGGTGGAGGCGATCTTCCGCCGGCTGTCGCAAACCACAGCGCTTTCGGAAGCCGAGCAAAGCCATATTTCAACCGACACCACGATGGGCATGAAAAGCCATGCCATCCTTTCGGCCTCCGCCGACGTGTCGCGATCGATCTTTTTCGCCGCCGCCATCATCATCGCCGCGTTCCTGCCGCTGTTCACCCTGAGCGGCGTCGAAGGCAACATTTTCGGGCCGATGGCGCGGACCTATGCCTATGCGTTGGCGGGTGGACTGCTCGCGACCTTCACGGTGACGCCGGCATTAAGCGCGATCATCCTGCCGTCGCATGTGCAGGAAACCGAAACCTGGATCATGGCGTTCCTGCATCGGCTCTATGTTCCCGTGTTGAACTGGGCCGTCGACAATCGCAAGCTGGTCATGGCGGGCGCCATCGGGCTGGTGGTCATGACCGTTATATGCGGCCGCCTGCTGGGACTGGAATTCCTGCCCAAGCTGGAGGAGGGCAATCTCTGGATCCGCGCGACCTTGCCGCCGACCATCTCGCTCCAGGAAGGCAACGCCTACGTCAACGAGATGCGCAAGTTGATCCGCAGCTTTCCGGAGGTCGAAGCGGTGGTATCGCAGCATGGCCGCCCGGATGACGGCACCGACGCCGCCGGTCTGTTCAACGCGGAGTTCTTTGCGCCGCTGAAGCCGGCCAGCGAATGGCCCGACACCCACGACAAGGACGAACTGACGGCTCGAATGCTGGCGAAATTGCAGGATAAATTCCCCGGCGTCGAATTCAATTTCTCGCAGTATCTTCAGGACAACGTTTCCGAAGCCGTATCGGGCGTGAAGGGGGAGAACTCGATCAAATTGTACGGCAACGATCTGCAGGCGCTCACCGACACCGCCAACAAGATCAAGTCTGTGCTGTCCACCGTGCAGGGGATTACCGATCTGGCGGTGTTCACCTCGCTTGGTCAGCCCACCATCCAGATCGATATCGATCGCGCCAAGGCCGCCCGTTACGGGCTGGCGCCGGGGGACATCAATGCCACCATCAAGGTGGCGATCGGCGGCGACACCGCCGGCGATCTCTACGAACCCGGCAGCGACCGACATTTTCCGATTATCGTCCGCCTCGCGCCCGAGTATCGCAAGAGCGCGGAGGCGATCCAGAATTTGCGGATCGGCGCGCCGGGTCCGAACGGCACCATCACGCAGATCCCTCTGAGCGAAGTGGCGTCGATCAACCTGGTCTCGGGCGCAGCCTACATCTACCGGGAGCAGCAGGAGCGCTATCTGCCGATCAAGTTCTCGGTGCGCGAACGCGACCTCGGCGGCGCGGTCCGGGAAGCGCAGGAAAAGGTCGCCGCCCAGGTCAAGCTTCCGCCGGGATCGCGGATCGAATGGGTCGGCGAGTTCGGCAATCTGCAGGACGCCATCAGGCGGCTCTCGATCGTGGTGCCGATCAGCCTGGCGCTGATCGCGGTGCTGTTATGGTTCAATTTCGGCTCGATGGTCGACACGCTGCTCGCCATGAGCGTGATCCCGATGGCGATCTTCGGAGGCGTGCTTGGGCTTCTGATCACCGGGATTCCGTTCAGCGTCTCCGCCGCGATCGGTTTCATCGCGCTGTTCGGCATCGCCGTGATGGACGGCATCATTATCCTGTCGCAATACAATCAGCTGATCGACGAAGGCTTCGACCGGGTGCGGGCGGTGACGCGCACCGGCGAGCTGCAATTGCGGCCGGTGCTGATGACCTGCGTGGTCGCGGGCGTCGGGCTGTTGCCGGCGGCGCTGTCCGCGGGGATCGGATCGCAGGTGCAAAAGCCGCTGGCGGTGGTGGTGGTCACCGGCATGATGCTGGCGCCGGTGGTCATTCTGGTGACGCTGCCGGTGCTGATCTCGCTCTTCTCGCGCCGGGCGCGGTAAGCGGCCGCGTTTTCCAGTGAAGTGGAAGCCGGTTCGCGTGAAGAAAACGCGTCAAACAAGAGAGCCCGGGCGAGACCGATGCTGCCGGCGACTACAATGTGATCTCAGCAAGTGCCTCATGACGTACTTGCTGGAGCATTGCTCCACCCTCGACCTTGAACGGGAGGTTATAGGGCGAAGCGTCAGGCGGGAAGGGCCTTGCATCAGGCGCGACGCCGACAAGGCTCAGCCATCGAACCGCGCACCCGGCGAGTCCGGGCAGTGGCCGGGATCCGCCGAGACGAGGCCTACCAGAGCGCGCTATCTGGAGTATCCGGAAGGTCGATGGCTTTGCGTAACGCATCGATGTGGGGCATCGGGCCGCCGCCGGGTGCAAGCGCCCAATACAGCGTGTGACTGAAGACGGGCGATTGCCCCCGCAAATCTTTCAAATCGATGTCGCGTATGCCCGCCCCGAAAACCGGTGCGAGCGGTCCGGAAATGATATCGCCGCGAAGAATTGGGCGATGTGTGTCGTAGATGTTGGTCCACCGTACCGCCGCGAAGGGCGCGGCATGATGCAGCGACCATGTTTTCGGCGGCCGTAAAAAATAAGAGAACAGGCCTTGCGGAGGTCCGAGGACCGCGGCTGTGGGTGGCGGCGCCGGCCGGTCGTGAATTTTTCGACTTTGCTCAGTCTGAATCACCTGGAATTGCGGGCAGTTGGTCGGAAATAACCAATCCCCGATCTTGTCACTCAGATCTTTGGCGTCGCGCGCCAGCAGGAATGGCGCGTGGGTGAGGGGCGATCCAAGGGTCACCAGATCCGAAATCAGCCATTCCTCAGTTGGTTCTCGCGGCCGGCCGGTTCCGTCTTCGCCGCCGCTCCGCATCGCCAATCGCAGGCTCCGTTGCGCCTCGCGATACGCTTGCATCAGGTCCACACGATTGGCATCGGTCGCGGCGGCGAGCGAATGCGCAGCCGTTTCGACCGCGCGCAATTTCTGGAAGACCGGGTCGTCTTCTTCATGAACCACCAACGCATCGCGGCGGGTGGCCCAAAACAGCGACACGAGATCGTAGGCAATGATGCTGCCGAGGCTGTGGGCGACCATGATGATGCGCTCGTAGGATTTGGTATCGTGGAGATCCTGCAAGAGTTTAAGGCCACGTTCGCGAATGGCGTGACGCATCGCAATGTTGCGTGGGTCGGCGCGGACGTAGCGCGCAACGTCCCCGAGGTAAGGTGAAATGAGGCGTTTCATGATGTAGCCGAACCCGGCCGCAGCAATGGCGAAGACGGCATGCCACCAGCCGCCGGGCCACGGCGACAGGGCGAGTGCGGAGACGATGAGGATGATCGCCGAGGCCGCCCAAAGCGCGATCCAAATCCCCATCAGGCCGTTTGGAACCTGGCTCGGCCAGCGCAGGAGCAAGATCTGTATCCAGTCCCAAACCTCCTCAACAGTGGTGCCTTCGGCGAGATCGGCCCAATAGAATTCGAAGAAATCCGCCCGCGGTCCTCTTTCGGTGGAACTCGCTTGCGGCTTGGTCCACCGCGTCGTGATCCGGCGCAATTCCAGCGAGCCCGCCGCGCCATCCGGCATGAACCAGATATCTTCGGCCTTTTCATCGGCAGGTGTCGCAGGCCATTGTGCAGCCTTGTTGGCCACCCAGGCGGCTTCGACGAAGCCGCGCAACGTTTCCATCGGAATTTGCTCACCCATTCCGTGGGTAACCACTATCGCAACCTTCTTTGGCGGACCCGGCATTGCTGTTACCCCCGCTCGTCATCGCAAAAATTTCGGCTCGGGCAATCTATGGTTGCATCATGAAGCAGTCGACGCTGTTGGACAAGAGCGGAATCATGGCATTGCTTACTGCTCGGGCAGCGCGCGCGTGCATTCGGCGAAGACGACAGCTCAGCGATCAAGCGCTGCACGGACTTCCGCGACCAGTTCGGGCAACGGCCGGGATCCGTCGAGACGCAGAACGTGACAGGGCAAGGCGGCCAGCCATGCCTGATGTTTCGCCAAACTGCGGCCTTCGCGATCGCCGTCATCATAACGCGATGCCCATTCGATGAATTCATCGAACTCCTCGTGCCGCCAGCCGCCGGGCGCCACCGCATCGGTGCCGAAGTGGGTGGCCTCGCGGGCACGCAAGCGCTGCAGGCGAAGCTCCTTTGGCGTTGTCAGGAAGACCACCAGATCGAAGCGCACAACGTTGGGGTCGCCCCATCCCTCGAGCGATCCGCTCAGCACCCAATCCGCGCGCGGCAAGAATACCTCGCGCATCAGCCGCAGACGCTCGGCAATTTCCCGCTTGTCTCGATAGGGCGGTGTCGTCGGTTGCCAGAAATAATCGTCGGTGTCGTGATGCGGAATGGCCAGAGCGTCGGCGAGCGCACGGCCCAGGCTCGTGACGCCGGCGCCCGACGCTCCCATGATGTGAATGCGGCAGCTTTTCATGGCGCTGGTCTGAAGTTCATTGCCCCGAGGGCGTGCGCAGGCCCTGCCAGGCGTCGCGGACCTGATGGTAGTGCACCTCCGGCAGATAATCCGGCGTATTGAGCGCCAGCGTCTTGACGTCGAGCCTGCCGATGGCGCTGAGCAGCGTGTAGGAGGCGATCACCCGGTCGCGTTGCGCGCCGATCAGCCGCGCCTTCGCCGAAACCAGATCGGCCTCCGAGTTCAACACGTCGACCGTGGTGCGCTGGCCGCCCTGTGCTTCCTTCTGCACGCCCTGAAGCGCCACCGTCGCAGCGCGCACTTCGGACTCCGAAGCGGTTACCGCGATCTTGGCGCCTTCATTCGCGACCCAGGCGCCGATGGCCGCAGTACGGGCCTGATTGCGAACCTGATCGAGCACCAGCCGGCTCTGCGCTGTCACTTCCTTGGCCTGCCGGGTCTGCGACGCCGCGGTGCCGCCGTCGTAGATCGGTGCCGTGACCTGGCCGATCACCGAAGCCTGATCGGTTCGAAAGGTGCTCAGACTGGGATCCGCATCCGAGCTGTGGCTGGCGCTCCCCTGCAGAGTGATGGTAGGCAGCAGGCTGCTTTCGGCGACGCGGATCGTGGTCGAGGCGACATCGACGTCGAAGCCCGCGGCCATGACCGCCGGATGTTCCTTGAAGGCCAGCGCGATCGCGTCTTCCCGGCTGCGCGGCAAAAACCGGTCGACGGTATCGGCGGATCTCAATTGCCCGGGTGGATTGCCGATCACCTGGGCGTAGGTCGCCTGGCTGATGGCGTAATTGACCTCCGCGGCGTTCAGATCGGCAAGGCCACGGCTGAGCCGCGCTTCCGCCTGCGAGGTATCGGTCGGTGTCACGTCACCGGCATTGAGACGCCTTTGGGTGATGGTGAGGGTTTCGCGCAGGAATGCGACATTGGTGCGCTGCGCTTCGACCAGCGACTGGTTGGCCAGTACATTGCTGTAGGCGGTAACGGCGTCGAGCAGCACGCCCTGGCCGACATTGCGCAGGGCTTCGCGGCCCGACTGCACCTGCAGTTCCGCCACCCGCACGCTGTTGGCGGTCTTGAAGCCGTTGAACAGCGTCTGCGTCACCGTTACCCCGATGGTCCAGGGTTTCAGGTTCGCCGATTGAAAGGTGTTGTCCGGCAGCAGGTCGCGCACCGCCTGCAGCCCGACGCTGAGACTGGCGATGATCTGCGGCCGGTAGCCCGCGAGCGCCTGTGGCACGTTCTCGTCGGTGGCGCGCTGCCGCGCCCGTTCTGCATTGAGCTGCGGATTGGACTGATAGGCCTTGGCCATGGCCTCGGGGAGCGATTCGGCCGATGCTGGGGTGGCAACAAAACCCAGGGCCGCGGCACCGGAAAAACCGACGCAAATGGTCACGCCAAGGCAAATGCCCGATCGAAGCATGCGCCTTCCCACGTGGCCAACTTTAGCGGCACGTCCAACCATGTGATCCCGTAGCAACTCCCCGGCCATCCGCCCCCGCCGACGCCTTCGACAGGTTTACCTGTTTAGGGCCGGTGGCCGCCACAGGCAAACCGTCGGGCGCGCAAATCACGCGAATTCAGTGCTTTGCTGTTGCCGGTTCGTCACAGACGAATATCAGGAGCAAATACGCTATAGCTGCTGGCGGCTGCGTCCGATTCTAGGCCGCGGGCCGTCCCAATTGCGCGCCCAGGCCTGGACTTGATGCCGAACCTGTTCACCGACCCCGATGCCATTGCGGAGGATATCATCCGCGATGTCGGGACCGATCTGGTGGTCGGGCTGCCGCTCGGGCTCGGCAAGGCCAACCACATCGTCAACGCGCTCTACGCGCGCGCGGCCGCCGACCGCACCATCAATCTGACCTTCTTTTCCGCGCTGACGCTGGAAAAGCCAAGCCCCAAAAACCTGATCGAGCGGCGCTTCATCGCCCCGGTCATCGACCGGCTGTTCGGCGGCTATCCCGATCTCGCCTATGCCGACGGACTGCATGCCAATGCGTTGCCGCCCAATATAAGGGTGATCGAGTTTTTCTTTCTGGCGGGAAAATGGCTGCATGTGCCGTTCGCGCAGCAACACTACATTTCCGCAAATTATACCCATGCGTCGTCATATCTGCTGGCGCGCGGGCTCAACGTCGTCACGCAGCTGGTGGCAAAGCGCGTCGTCGACGGCGTCGTGCGCTACAGCCTGAGCTGCAACACCGATACCACGCTGGATCTCCTGCGCGCCCGGGCCGAAGGCCGCGCGTCATTCAAGCTGATCGGCCAGGTCAACTCCGAACTGCCGTTCATGCCGGGTGAGGGCGATCTGCCGGCGGAGGAGTTCAGCGCGGTGCTGGATAGCCCCGCGACCGAGTTTCCGCTGTTCGCGCCGCCGTCCGAACCGATCACCGACACCAAATACGCCATCGGCCTGCACGCCGCAGGGCTGGTGCGCGATGGCGGCACGCTGCAAATCGGGATCGGACAGATCGGCGACGCGCTGGCGCAGGGGCTGATCGTCCGCCACCGCGACAACGCGCAATTTCACGCTATTGTGAGGCGTCTGGCCCCGGGAACGGCGCCGCTCACGGCGCGGGAGGCCGGATCGCTCGAAAAGGGTCTGTACGGTGTCAGCGAAATGCTGACCGAGGCATTTCTCGTTTTGATCGATGCCGGTATTCTCAGGCGCGAAGTCGATGGCGTCGTGCTGCACGGCGCGTTTTTTCTGGGGCCGAAATCCTTTTATCGCGCGTTGCGCGAGATGACGCCAAGCCAAATCGCGCGGATCCGGATGATGCCGGTATCCTTTACCAACGAACTCTATGGCGACGAGGACATCAAGCGGCGCGCCCGCATCGACGCCCGCTTCATCAACAACGCGATGATGGCGACCTTGATGGGAGCGGCGATTTCCGACGGCCTCGAAGACGGACAGGTCGTCAGCGGCGTCGGCGGACAGTACAATTTCGTGGCGCAGGCATTCGCGCTGCGGGGCGCGCGTTCGATTCTCACGGTCGAGGCGACCCGGAAGGCCGGCGCCAGAACGCAATCGAACATTCGCTGGAGCTATGGCCACGAGACCATTCCTCGGCACCTGCGCGACGTCATCGTCACCGAATACGGCGTCGCCGATCTCAGGGGAAAGTCCGACGCCGATGTGATCGCGGCGATGCTCGCCGTTGCGGACAGCCGCTTTCAGGCCGAACTGGCGCGGCAGGCCAAGGACGCCGGCAAGCTGCCCAAAAACTTCGAAATTCCGGCCGCGCAGCGCGAGAATCTTCCCGAGCGGATTGCCAGCGCGTTAAAGCCTGCGCGGGAGGCCGGCCTGCTGCCATCGTTTCCGTTCGGCAGCGATTTTACCGATACCGAGCAGCTGCTGATTCCGGCCTTGCAAATCCTGCAGGAAGCACAGCGGACGCCGCTGCGCCTGCCGGGATTGTTGTGGCAAGGTTTGACGCACACCCCGGATGTGGCCGACCACGAATGCCTGGCGCGGCTCGGCCTCGATGCGCCCGTAACATGGTCGGAACGCGCCTACCGCGCGCTGGTCAGCGCGGCGCTGGCGAGGAGCAGGGCAGGCTAACTCCAGCGTCGTCTAATGACATCATCCATCGTGTCCCGGACGCGGTGCAGCGCGTAGCGGTGCACCGCAGAGCCGGGACCCATCGCATGTCGCAAACATTGAGGCCCCGGATCAGTTCGTGCCGCGCAGCCTCCGGGAACGAATCCTACCTGTTCTTGTTCACCGGCTTACGCTTCTCGATGAACGCCGCCATGCCTTCGGAGCGGTCCTCCAGCGCGAAGGTCGAGTGAAACAGATTACGCTCGACGTTGATTCCTTCCGACAAGGGCGTCTCGAACGCGCGGTTGATGGCTTCCTTTGCCATCGCCGCCGCCGGCCGCGACATCGAGGCGATTTTTTCGGCCGCCGCCAGCGCTTCATCCATCAATTTGCCCGCAGGCACGACGCGGCTGACCAGGCCCGAACGTTCGGCTTCCGCCGCGTCCATCATCCGCCCGGTGAGACAAAGGTCCATCGCCTTGGATTTGCCGACCGCGCGGGTCAGCCGCTGGGTTCCGCCGATGCCTGGGATGGTGCCGAGCGTAATCTCCGGCTGGCCGAATTTTGCGGTGTCGGCGGCGATGATGATGTCGCACATCATCGCCAGCTCGCAGCCACCGCCGAGCGCATAGCCGCTGACGGCGGCAATAGTCGGTTTGCGGCAACTGGCGACGCGGTCGCCGCCAACAGCCGTGAAATCACTGGAGAACATGTCGATGAAGGTTTTCGGCTGCATTTCCTTGATGTCGGCGCCGGCGGCAAAGGCCTTTTCGCCGCCGGTCAGCAGGATGCATCCGATCTTGTCGTCGGCTTCAAGATCGTCGACGGCGGCTGCGATTTCCCTGAATACGCCGAAGGACAGCGCATTGAGCATCTTCGGGCGATTCAGCGTGATGACGCCGACCCCGCCTTTGCTTTCGACGATGATGTGTTCGAACGTGCTCATGGTACACCCCGGCGCCTGATGTGGCGGGCAATGTGCCCGCTGGCGGGGTGGGCTTCAAGTGACGTTTGCGTCCGTGTCCCGCACCGGAGCAGCGCTATCGCGCTGCTCCGGTGAACCGACCCCCCAATTCCATTGCGCAGCCATCATGCCATGAACATGCGTGCAGCGGAGGCCATCGTCAGCAGCGCGCCGAACCCGATGAAGATTTTTCCGATCAGGGAGGCCTGGTCCCAGCTGGAGCTTCCGGCGCTATTTGCCATCACCGGCGCCGCAGGCGCGGCCATCACCGGCGCTGCCGGCGCATTGGCTGCGGCCGTTGCCGGGGGCGGCGCGGGTGGCGTGCCGTCGTGGAGCGCACGATCGACGTCGTTGAGCTGATCGGCGGAGACCACCGGGGTCTCCATTGCGGGCGGGGTGTCGGCCAGATTGCCCGGCGCGGTCTGCAGAATATCGTTAGCCCGTGCGGACATCGCCCTGGCGTTGCCGGCCGGCGTGTCGGTCGAGGTCAGTTGTGCGTTGGCGTTGGCGACCGATGGCGGGATCGGGGATGAACTGTCGCCGTCATCGGTCGCGGCGTCGGCGGTTTTCTTGGTGTCAGATGGTTTCACCGCGACCTTGCTGGACTTGCGATGTGCGAAGCTTTTCCAGTGGTGCGAGCTGTGTTTGACGTATTTGTTGAGCGCAATGGGTGCCCCCGGGGTGCTTTCGGATGTCGAACCTGCGGTCTCGTTGTCAGCGGCCGTCACGGCTTGCGATGGCCCTGCTAAACCCACAAAGAGTCCTGTTGCTAGTATCAAGGCCGAGCACCCACTGGCTTTGATGTTCATTTGGCAATCTCCCCATTTGCCCGCCCCCAAAGCGCAATGAGACCTCATGCCGTGTCCGCAGCGGGGCAGAAAAAGGGAATCTTCGGGTGAGTCCGGGCGAAAGCAGGGCAACGGCGCTGCTCTCGGCGAGTGCGGCCCGGGCATTTCGTTCGCGCAATGTTTTGGAATGGCTGCAACGGGTGTCAGGCAGACCGATCGATGTTATGAGCCTGCCCGGACCGACTTGTAGTCGTTGCGATTCCCGAGTCCGGGGCGACGATCGCAATGCTTAAAGCCTTATCACGAGTTCGTGATCGGAGAAGTTTCGACGTAACAAATTGAAAGATCGACCGAATTGCAGTGTGGGAGCGCGCGTGCGCGAACGTGAAGACGAATGGACCGGTCTGATGCGGTCGGCCATGTCAGGCGACAGTGCGGCCTATCATCGTCTGCTCAAAGCCGTCACGCCGGTGTTGAGGGCGGCGGCGCGCCGCGGCTTGGCGCGGGCAGGCCAACCGGTCGATCAATCCGAGGATATCGTGCAGGACATTTTGCTGGCGGTGCATCTGAAGCGGCATACTTGGGACGCCAACGCTCCGTTCGCGCCCTGGCTGTTTGCGATCGCCCGCAACAAGCTGATCGATGCGCTGCGCCGTCGCGGCCGGCGGATTTTCGTCAACATCGACGATTTCGCCGAGACGATCCCGAGCGAACCCGCAGCGGAGACCGCGCCTGCGAGCGAGGTCGCGGCCCAACTGCAATCCTTGCCGGCGCGCCAGCGTGATGTGCTGCAGTCGATCGCGGTCGACAGCGCCTCGATCAAGGAGACGGCGGCAAAATTCGCGATGAGCGAGGGCGCGGTGCGCGTGGCGCTGCATCGCGGGCTCGCCAACCTCACCGCCAAACTACGGGAACAGTGAGAATGGAGACCGATCAGCTCATTCGAACGCTTGCCGCCGATAACGCGCATCGCGCACGGCCGGTCGGGTTCGTGCTGGCGCTCGCATTGCTCGCCGCGGCGCCGGTCTCGGTAGGAATATTCTTCGCGGGGCTGGGCGTCCGTCCCGACGTCATGACAGCGATGCATAATCCGTTTTTCGATCTGAAGTTTGCGGTGACCTTGGCGCTGGCGATCTCGGCGATAGCCGTCAGCCTGCATTTGGCGCGGCCGGAGGCCTCGCTGCACGGCTGGGCGTGGCTGTTGTTGATCCCGGCCGGGATTCTCGCCGCCGGGATATCGGGCGAGATGATGATGCCGCAGCGGCTGCCGATGATGACACGGCTGGTCGGCAGCAACTCGCGGGTCTGCATGATGGCTATTCCGCTGATGTCGCTGCCGCTATTGGCGGCAGCACTGTTCGGCTTGCGGCACGGCGCGCCGGCGCGGCCCGCGGTCGCCGGCGCGATCGCCGGACTGCTTTCGGCGGGGTTGGCGGCGACGCTGTACGCCTCGCACTGCACCGACGATTCGCCGCTGTTCGTCGCGACCTGGTACAGCATCGCCACCGCGGCCGTTGCCGCGATCGGCGCGCTGGCGGGATCGAGGGTGCTACGGTTTTAGCCGCCGGGGCCGCCCGTTGAGTGAACCGAACCTCGCCCTGCGGACCTTCGTCGCGCGCCGATGATCGCTATCAGTAGCGCGCAACGACGGGATTGTTGATGTGATAGTTCAGACCGGTGCGGAAGATGTGTTCCTGCACCTGGGTCTCGAACTTCCAGTATTCCCCGGGAAGCGCATTGGAATCGGACGAACTGCCGAGGTCAACGTAGAGATATTCGGTCTTGGCGGTCCAGTTTTTGCCGAACAGGCCGAACAGCTCGAACGGGCTTTCGATGCCGGCGCCCGCGGTCCATCCGGTGCTGGTATGCGAGAATTCAACGTTGGTCGGATGTCCAAGCGCATAGACGACGTCCGTCTGCACTCCGCCATAGGCCAGACCGCCGGTGGCGTAGAACAGGGTTGATCCGACCGAATACCCGAGGCGTGCCCGCGTGGTGCCGAACCAGGGCAGCCGCTGATCGTACGTGACCGACTCGGTCGGCGCCGTAGAACAGATATACTGGCAGGCATGGTCCTTCTGCGTCGATCCCTGGATGTCGGTCTCGACGCCGAACACCCAATTTGCGGCCTGCCAGTTGTAGCCAATCTGGATGCCGCCGAGGTAGCCGGCGGGGCTGAGATTGAACACCTCGTCAAAAACCGGCGCTCCGCCGGCCGTCGCGGATACTGGGGCCGAACTCTTGTCGATGGCGGTTCCGAAGCCGCCATTTCCGCCGATATAAAGGCCTGTCCAGTTCGCCGTGGGCGCCGACGCGCCGTAGCTTCTGCCGCCAATGCGATAGTTCAGCCCGGCGCGAAAGATATGTTCGCGAATATCGGAAGAGATGGACTGGCCGGGCAGAACGGTAAACGGCAACGCACCGGATTCAGTCCCGAGGTCGGCGTAAAGATATTCGAGCTTGCCGGTCCAGTTGCCGCCGAGCGCGGCTTCGACGCCGCCGCCGAGGGTCCAGCCGGTGCGGGTATCGCTGATGCCTGCGCTGGCTTGGCCTCCGGGCCCCGGAAGGGATTCGTTAATGGATGTCTTGACGCCGCCATAGGCGAAACCGCCGGTGACGTAGCCGAGCACGGGGCCGCTGGCGAGCCCGATGCGGCCGCGAACGGTGCCGAACCAGTCGAGTTTTTGGTCAAATCGCGCAAAGACGCCGGGACTGGTCGGCTGGCAATACAGCCCGCAGGTCCGGTTGTCCTCGATGCCTGAGCCTTGGAGATCGGCCTCGACGCCGAGCACCACATTGTTGAATTGCCAGTTGTAGCCGATCTGACCGCCGCCGACCGCTCCGGCAGCGCCGAACCGCGATCTTTCCGCGATGGCGATAGCGCCGTCCGGGACAATCAATTGGCTGAGACTGCGTCCGAGGCCGACGCCGGCGTTCGCACCGAAGTAGAAGCCGGTCCAGTCGTAGACTTGGGCGGCCACCGGGGCCTTATAAAACGGCGCCTTGGCGGGCAGATCCGCCGCTTGCGCGCCGACAGCGCTCGCCAGCAATGCGGCGGAGACAACAATCCGTTTCATTCAATCACCCGTTTCATTCGACCGCACAACGCGATGCTTGAGCCCCTGACTAATCGGGACCCGCTTCGTCGTCTTGGACCGGGCGAGAATGATCTATGGTTGAACGGCACTCCTGGTTCGAATTGAACGGGTTGTGGCTTTCATGCGACAACTGTCCGCGGATTGTTATTGCAGGAAACAGGGGCGAGTTTGACCAATCGTGACGAAACGATAGCGCTGAGGCTTTCAAGTCGATCTTTTGAGGGACCTGACAGAGAGGAGGCGTTTTACGAATTGTATGGCAGGGAAATTCTGAAGTTGGATATCGAACCGCTGCAGGATGAGCCGATCGAAGTCGAAATCAGGTTGCGCGCGCTGCCCGGACTGGCCATCGCCACCGCAACGGCGTCGCCCATTCTCTGTTCTCACACCACCATGATGATCGATAACGACGATCCCGTTATCGTCGTCAATCAAAGCGGCTCGGCGACCTACAAGCAGAACGGCCATGAAACGAGCTTAGGTCCCGGTGACGCCATTCTCACGACCAACGGCTTGGCCGGCACCGCGTTTGGCCACACCGCAAGGCGCATTATCAGTTGGCGCGTCAGTCGCGCGTTGATTGCACCCCTGGTTACAAATTTTGATGAGGCCATCGGCAGGCCGATCGACAAAGGCAACCCGGCACTTCCGTTTTTTTTGAGTTACCTCGACGTTTTGAACGACAGGCAACCGCTGGCCGATCCGGGGTTACGCCGGGCTACGGTGACGCATATGCTCGATCTCGGCGCGTTGATGCTGGGTGCGAGGGCGGACGCGGCGGAGGTCGCCAACAAGCGCGGCGTGCTGGCCGCGCGCATGCGGAGCATCAAGGCGCAAATCCTCTCCGAGATCGGCAACCCGTATTTGACCGCGGCCACCGTCGCCACCAAGCACGAAATCTCGACGTCCTACGTCCGCAAGCTCTTTGAAACCGAAGGAACGAGCTTTACCGAGTTCGTCCTCACTCATCGCCTTGCCGCAGCCTATCGAATGCTGACGGACCTGCGATTCATCGATCGTTCGATCAGCCGCATCGCGCATGACGCAGGATTCAATGACATTTCCCACTTCAATCGAAGCTTCCGCCGCGTCTACGGGGCGTCGCCCACAGACGTGCAGCGAGAGGTGCCGCGTAGTCTTTAGCTTTCATCGGGGGCAGAAATAAAACCCTCGGTTTCCGGAGGTTTTCGAGCAATCCGTCAGCGCGTATTCGCAATCTCACGCCGCCGGCGCCGCGATCTGCTGCATGCGATGGAAGCGCAGCACCTGCTGTGCGGTCGAGGGACGCAACCGTTCGTAGGTGTCCTTGCAGGCTTGAAGATCGGTCGGCTCCATGCGCGAGAGATCGTCGCGCATGTTGATGATCGCTTTGACCGTTGACCACGACATTCCCGAAACCTTCGCCAGGATCATTACGCCCTCGGCGCGGGTTTCCAGCATCATATTCTCTGCGACCGACAACGAGACCTTGGCGAGTGCTGCGATCGCTGCGTTGGCTTCGTCGAATTTGCCGGCCTCGGCAAATGCCGCTACCTGAAATTCGTCGAGCCGGCCGTCCTCGTATAACGACTTGACGAGCGCATGGGCGATCGCGGTTTCCCGGGTGATCGCCGAGGGCGCGGAACGCGCCAGCCACGTCGCCTCCCGCACCGCGGTCGGCACCTCGCCTGCCTGGTGCGGGTTGGCAGCCTGGAGTCGCTCCCGCACCGTCACTGAGGCCTTCGCGAGCAGTTTCAAATAGAGATGCCGCGGAATCGTCGGACGCATAGCGACGCAGGTTGCGAGATTGTCGTCACCCTCGGCACGATCGATCAGCCGGGTGAATCCGCGTTCGGAGAATTCGGCGCCTGGATTGTTGACGGTGCTGTGGATCACTTCGTCATTGCCGCGCAACACCAGCACGTCGGTCACTGCCCCGCTCAGCACCCTGCGCGTCGAAATCGCCATCAAATGCGCCTGGCTCTTGTTGCGCGCAGTTTCGATCAATGCGTCGTCGTCAAGCCGCTCCGATCTGGAAAGCACCGGGGCTGCGACTTCTATGAGATCGTCGAACGCCAGCGCGCGAATGGTGTGGGGCGGCGCGGTGTCGATCAGCGCGAGACGATTGGCGAGCAGTGCCTTGGCGGAGGTCTCGATGTGCTCCATCAGGCACTGGAAGACGTCGTCGAACAATCCGATTTGTTGATCCGAATAATCCACCGCGCCATTGATGAAAAGATCGGTCACGCGGCGCAGGGTTTCGACCCGGCGCGCGACGGTGCCGTGCGCGAGCGTGGTCTGCAACTCGTCGAGCAGACTTTCGGAAGGGGCGGATTTCGAACTCATGACTCTGATCCTGGAGCGTTCGGGCATTATAGGCTGGAGACGGTTTCTCCGTCCTCGGTAACGAAAGTGTTCGGTTCAGGCACTGGCGATGCGGTTGCGTCCCCGTGCCTTGGCCGCGTAGAGCGCGCTGTCGGCGCGCGCGAGAAATGTGTCCGGGGTTTCATCCGGTTGGAGCGTCGCGACGCCGGCGGAAATCGTCACTCGCATGCCGGGCGAGAACGCGCTCCAGTCGAGTTCGGCGATGATCGCCCGCAGCCGGTCGAGGATGCGCGCGCCGGTGTCATCGGGCGCATCCGGAAGTATCAGCAGAAATTCCTCGCCGCCGTAACGCCCGAACCGGTCGATGTTGCGGATATTGGCGAACACGGTAATGGCGAACGTTCGGAGCACTTCGTCGCCGGTCGGATGGCCGTAGGCATCATTGATGCGTTTGAACCAGTCGAGATCGATCAGGGCGATCGAGCAGGGGCTGCTGGTGCGACGGGCTCTCCTGATCTCGTCATCCAGCATCCGCATAATGCAGCGGCGGTTGAAGGAACCGGTCAGTTCGTCGAGTTCGGCGAGTTCTTCGATGCGCCTGTAGGCTTCACCAAGCTCGACCCCGCGTCTGTATAATTTCTTCCGCAATGAGTCGCCGTAAAGCCCGACGAATGCGCATTGCCCGATCGTGAGAACGAAACACAACGCTGCCGCCAGGCGTTCCGTGGCCGTAGCGACCGGCAGCCCAATGGGAATCCGGGTAAGCAGGAAAATCGGCGCCACGCCCGCGGCCGTGAGAGTCCATGCGATGGTAGCCTGACGCGTGGTCATCCGGAGCGCTGCCACTCCGAAAATAAGAAACAGGACGTTTAGGAAGGCGTAGCCAATCTCGGGCGCAGCCAGCAGAAATCCGAGTTGCACCATGACATGGGCGGCGACCTGAAATACCGTGAGGTAGTGATCTTCGAAACGATCGTTGATGTGGGTTTCGGACAGGACGGCGAAAAGCCCGATCAGGCTAACGCCGGCAACAAAAAAAGCCGATGGGATCAGGATCGTGATCGCCCCGGCATAGGCGTAAATCAGCAGGACTGCCGCGCCGAGCCCGTAACTTACGATCTGGACTCCATACGTATGTCGGCGATGCGCGACGCGACGCGACATGTCCAACGGCATTCCATTGGCGAGCGCGACCTTGCCGTCAGAGCCCTGACCTTCAAGTAGTGAAGCCGCGCCGATCATGTTCCGCCGTGCTGGAATGCATCTGGCGGAACTTTAGCGAGAAAAGCCTTTAGGTTTGGTATCTTTTGCGGTCGATTTTCAGCCCGACAAGTCGCCATTGCCGTTGTTTTCGCAGCGGAAATTAGCCGGAACCGGGCTGGGTGATGCAATGCCGCATTTGCCGGCGGCAGCAGCGCGGATGGCCACGCGAGTTGCTGTTTTGTGAACCAAGCCTTGATAAGGTTGCCAGCCGGCATCGCCGGGCATAATGAAAGTATTTCCGTATTATGGTACCAATTTCTCGGTCGCGTCCGCTCCCGGCTGTTCGAAGGCTGCTAAAAGTCCACGTTTTGTGCGCTACGTCACAGATGCGGGCGGGCTATTGCGATAATCTTAAGAATCTTGCCTTTGCAATCGAACCACCCGCCCACCAAACCCGACCAACCCTGCGAGACGGCCATTGAGTGCGACACAGGCGGCTTCGGACGACGTCCTGATCGCTCGGATCGCTCAAGGCGACCGCCTCGCCATGCAGGTGCTGTACGGACGGCACCATGTCAGGGTGTTTCGCTTCGGGCTTCGGCTCGTGCGGGACGAACAGGTCGCGGAGGACCTCATCAGCGAGGTTTTTCTCGATGTGTGGCGCCAGGCTGGCAAGTTCGAAGGTCGATCCGCCGTTTCCACCTGGCTGCTGGCGATCACGCGATTCAAGGCGTTGTCCGCGCTGCGCCGCAGGAAGGACGTTGAACTTGACGATGAGGCCGCCAATGCGATCGAGGATGGCTCCGACGATCCCGAAGTGGCGGTGCAGAAGAAGGATACCAGTCAAGCGTTGCGCAAGTGCCTGACCGCACTTTCGCCGGAGCATCGGGAGATCGTCGATCTCGTCTACTACCACGAGAAGTCCGTGGAAGAGGTGGCTGAAATCGTCGGCATACCCGAAAACACCGTGAAGACGCGCTTGTTTTACGCGCGCAAGAAATTGGCCGAACTGCTGAGGGCAGCCGGCGTAGAGCGAGGCTGGCCATGATGGCGACGCGCAAAAAAATGCTGGAGCAAGAGCCCGGTGAAATGGAAATGCTGCTGCCGTGGCATGCGGCCGGCACGCTGAATGCGCGCGATGCCCGCCGCGTCGACGAAGCGCTCGCCCGCGATCCCGAGCTTGCCAGGCAGTACACCGCGATCCGCGAAGAGTATGCCGAGACCATCGGTCTCAACGAAAGCCTCGGTGCGCCGTCCGTGCGCGCGATGCAAAAGCTGTTCGCGGCGATCGACGCAGAGCCGGCGGGCAAACCATCGGCGTCGCTGAGGTTCTCCGCGCGGATCGCGGAGTTTTTCGCAAGGCTCTCGCCGCGGACGCTGGCTTGGTCGGCGAGCCTGGGCGCGCTGGTGCTATTGTTGCAGGCCGGCGTGATCGGCGCTGAGCTGATGAAGAACGAGGCCGCCACCTACCAAACGGCGTCGCTGAGCACGAATGAACCCATCACCCGCGCCTTGGGGCCGGAAGCGCCGCCGCGCGCGCTGGTGCGGTTTGCACCCGAGGCGCGCGTCGCCGATATCACGGCACTGCTCGACAGCTATCAGGCCTCGATCGTCGACGGCGCCAAGGGTGGCCTGTTTCGGCTGCAATTCGGCAACAAGCCGATGGCGAAGGATGAAATTGCCGCTCTGATGAGCAAGCTGCAAAGCGAGAAGATTGTCAGTCTCGCGGTGGCGACGCCTTAAGCCGTGTAAGGCTTCCCAACATACCGCATCAACCCGAGGTCTCATGATCCACGATCGTGCCAGTTGGCGGACTAGGATGCGGCTTGCTGCATTGGTGTTGACCGCGGCGGTTTTGCCGCTTGCATCCTTTGGCTCGGCGGTCCAGGCGCAAAGCATCATGCGCTCACCGAGTATCAACATCGGGTCGCGCATGCCAACCATTAGTCCTGTCAACCCGGGTATCGCGGGAAGGGCAGTCATCGGAATCGACCGAATGACACCCAATCTGAGGACGCGTCCGCCCTGCAGCTACGCCTATCGCGACAGCGATGGCGAGTGCTCGGATCGAGCGGTCTCGTCGACCGGTAGCGGCGGTCCGTCGGCCAAAAGCGCGGGCAATGGCCCGCGCCGCAACGTTGCGCAGACGGCAGCCAACCTGCGCACGATCGCAGGGGAAATCGTGGCCGAGATCGACGGCTCGCTGTCCGACGCGCAGGCCGACGCACTGGCGCGGCGTCACGGCCTCACGCGTCTGGCATCGCAGAATTTTTCGTTGATAGGCGGCACCATCGGCCTGTTCCGCGTCACCGACCGCCGCACAGTAGAAGCCGCGAGCCGCGGACTCGCCACTGAGGCCGGCGTCGGTTCGGTGCAGCCGAATTTCCGTTATGTGCTGCAGGACCAGAACGCAGCATCGACCGAGGGCGATCCCGCTCAATATGCCAACGCGAAACTTCGATTGCCCGAGGCACATACCCTGGCCCACGGCGCCAATGTCACCGTTGCGGTGATCGATTCCGGAATCGATCTCAAACATCCGGAATTCGCGAACGCGATTACCGACTCCTTCGATGCGCTCGGCGGCAAGGAAGGTCCACACGCCCACGGCACCGGCGTTGCCGGCGCGATCGTGTCGCACGCGCGGCTGATGGGAAGCGCGCCGGCGGCTAGGATCTTGGCGATTCGGGCTTTCGGCATGGCGCTGAACGGGGCGGAAAGCACCTCCTACGTGATCCTGAAGGGGCTCGACTACGCGGCGGCGCACGGCGCACAGGTCGTCAATATGAGCTTCGCCGGTCCGAAGGACGCGCTGATCGAACGCGGTATCGCCGCTGCCGCCGCCAAGGGCATGGTGATGGTCGGGGCCGCCGGCAATGCCGGTCCGAAATCGCCGCCGCTGTATCCCGCCGCCAACCCGAACGTGATTGCGGTCAGCGCCACCGATGCCCAGGACAAGCTGTTTCCGGCATCGAACCGCGGCGGCTATATCGCGGTATCGGCGCCAGGGGTCGATATCTTCCTGCCGGCGCCGGACGAAAAATATCAGATGACGTCCGGCACCTCGTTTTCCGCGGCTTACATCAGTGGCCTCGCGGCCCTCGTGCTGGAGCGCAATCCTGCGTTGAAGCCGGATGAAGTGCGCGCGATCCTGATGAAAACTGCCCGCGATCTCGGCTCCCCCGGCCGCGACGATCTGTTCGGCGCCGGCGAAGCGGATGCCTATGCCGCGGTGTTGGCCGTCGCCACCGCACCAGCGATGCCCGTCGCCGCGGTTCCGGATACGGCCGCTGCTGAAAAAGTGTCGGACCGTCAGCAGGTTCCTGCAACCAGGGACGTGAACCAGCCCTCAGCCATGGCGTCCGACAAGCCGGCCGTTGATGCCGCCAATCGTCCTGCCGCGCAGTAATTTTGCATCCAAAAAGTCCTGATAAAAGAGTTAAAAAAACCGCAGTTGGTTTGAACGTGCGGCGCCCTCCCGCGACTAATTCTGTGTGGGAGCGGTTACCCCTCCCCATCGAGGCTGTATTCGGCGCGAGCGCCCATCCACCCCAAGCGCCCATATGGCTTGACCCGTCCGGTTGTCCCCCCGGACGGGTCTCTCGTTTCAGGCGTGTACTTTGGGCGCGTCCGCGCGACAAAATTGGCAATAATGCCAGCGCGCGAAATCTTACGGCCCCCGCAACCCGTCTATGCAAGCCCGCGGCTTGACCGTGGATAACGAAGAAAACCCCGTATTTTCGCGGTCTGCCGTCAAAGCCGGTGTCGAAGAGCATCGTCCGCTGGACAAAATTAAAGTTTTCCACAACATATCTCGGTCACGTCTGACTGATTCGTCCCCCGTTGCGTCTGCGTCCGTTTTTCCTCCCTACGGGCTGGTTCATGACACATCGAGTAGACGTGGCACGCGGCCGCGACGTGGTCGCGCGGTGGTGCGCTCTTGCTGAGCAGCGGCTGGATTACCTCACCGAACTGTTCGAGACCGGCCGCTGGCGCCGCTTTCATGGCGAACTGGCCTTTCTCGAGAACATCCAGGAGGCCAAGGCCGCGGTCGAAATCTGGCGCGATCTGGCGGCCCGCGAGGCCTCCCGCAATTCCCCACCCGATATCACCTGGCCTAGCGACAGCCGACCGGCGCTGCCGCGCGGCGAGACGTTGCGCGATCGGCCTCGCTGGCTGCAGCGGCAGCCGGTGCAGATCCCGGTTCAAGCGCCGAGGCGCGACGTTTCGATTCTCCCGGAGACCGAAATCGTTTATTCGGACGAAGTGACTTCCGCGCCGGAGTTCACGGCGCCGGCCATGGATCTGAGCCTGGACAACGGTTCGGAGCTGACGCTCGACATCGCCGTGATGCAGGAGCGCTATCCGCTGCTGCGCAACGCGCTCTGACTCCATTCGTCGCCCCCGAGAGCGCGTGCGTTCGCAGGGACAATTAGCGACCTACCTCCTCACCGCGTTCGTTCCGATCACTACCTGCGCAAAACGTTGCGCGCCATCGGCGGATAAATCCGCCGTCATCGGCCGCGCGTGATCGAGCCCGACCACGGCGCCGCGCGGGGTCTCCGAGATCATGTTGTTATTGACCAGCGCCGTGCCCGCGCCGGGCGCCACCGACACGCCGATCCCGACGAAGGCATTGCGGATGACATTGCCAGATATCACGACGTCGCGCAGATATTTGCCCCAGCCGGCGATGATCCCGAATGACGGCGCATTCTCGATCACATTGCCGGTGACGGAAGTGTCGGCCTCGACATAGATGCCGATGCCGGCGTCGTCGTCCGGCGCGGTGCCGATCGGCCGCTTCGGCAGCAGGTTGCGGATGATGTTGCCCTGCACGACCGCGATGCGGCCGCCCTCGTTGAAATTGCAGACCGAGACGCCCAGAGCCGCGCCGTCCACGGTGTTGTTGGCGATCACCGCGCCCTCGAACGAAAATTCGGAATACAGCGCCACCTCGCGGACGTCGCTGACGCTGTTGCCCGTGATCTGGATGTTGGATGCCGAATTGCCGCGCACCGCGGAATAGTCGCAGTTGCGGATCCGGTTGCCGCGCACGATCACGTTGCCGGCGCGAAACGCGTTGATGGCGTTGCCGTATTGTCCGGAGCCGCCGGGACCGGCCTTGATGTCCTCGATGCGGTTGTCGAGCACCTGGGTGCCGTCATCGCCGATGGCGGTGCGCAGGATTTCGATGCCGTTGTCGTTTGTTCCCTGGATGGTGTTGCGCGACACCAGCAGGCCCTGCGCGTCGAACGACAGGATCGCGGTGGCAGCCGTGTTGGTGATGATGTTGCCGCTGACGTCGCCGGAGACGTTCTCGAACCAGATGCCGTTGCCGCCGCTACCGGCGATCTCGCAATCGGTGATGCGGATGTCGCGTCCACCGAGGCAATGCACGAGGCCGCGCCGCGCCGGCAGCGGAATGCCGCCGCCGTCGAGCGTCAGGTTGGTGAGGCCGACGCTGCCGGCACCTTCGCCCTGAAGCATCGACGCGCCACCGTTGAAAACCAGCCTGGTCGCGCCGCGCACCCCGAGGAGTTGCGTGCCGTTCTGCAGCCGAAGCATCCCGGTGCGATAGATCCCCGGCGGCAGCGCCAGCGGCACTGACGCGCGCGCGGCATCGTCGATCGCGCGCTGCAAGGCCCGGGTCTGATCGTCGGGACTGCCGGGCCGCACGCCATATTGCGTGATGTCGCGCCCGAGGCTCGACGTCAGCGTCGCCGTGCGCGCCGCGCCCGGCGACATCGCGAGCGCGCCGGCGACACCGGCGGCGGATGCCCCGATCAGACGGCGGCGAGTGAAGTCCATGATCGCGTCTCCATGCGGATCCGCGTGACGCCTGTCCGCCTTGGTGGAGTAACGCAAAAATGCGTCGGCGCATGCTGAAGGCGAGGGCGCGCGCCGGCGATTGTTGGGGGTAGGGTTAATGGGCAGGGAGCGCAGCAATGCGAAATTCTCTGCTGATGTCAGTAGGGTGTTCCGTCCTTGCGGAAATAGCCGGATGTGGCCGCCCGGAGATCGATGTCTGGATAGAGCGCTTCGTCGTTTTGCAGGTGAGCCGATCCTATTTCGAGAACGCGCGCGAGCGCGCCGGATCGATTCTGCAAATGATGTCCATCGGGATCCCCGGGGAGAAAGGCAGCGCACTCTCCGGCGTGCAGGATTTCCTGGCGGCCTTCGGTCACCAGCACAACTTCTCCCTCCAGGACATATACGAACTCCTCCGCCTCGGTGTGCCAGTGCCGCTGGCTGGACCAGGCGCCCGGAGCCAATTCGAGCAGGTTGACGCCGATGTGCTTGAGTCCCGCCGCGACCGCCAGCCGGCGCCGAATTTTGTCCCGACACGGCGCTGCGAACGGTTCGGGATACCGGGAGCCAGCCGAAACCGGCGCGCTTTGGATATCGATCTTGCTCATCCAGCCCTCCCTTGTTGACCCCGAAGCGGGTTCGGAATCGAGCAGTTCGCACCACGCTTGAGCGTCGCAATCCGTCAGGTCGCGACGGCGCTCTCCCGCATCGCCTGCCTGGTCGATTTCACTATCTCCAGCAGCATGGCTTCGCCGGCGTCGACCAGTTGTTCCAGCGTGATGCGGTGGGTTTTGCCCTTGCGTTGCCGAGCGCCGTCGCGCGCGATCAAGGGCACGTGCACGAACGCGGCAAGGCGGGGACCATCGTCGCGGCGCGTCGCCTCGATCGCACGCCAGCTCAAGTAGTTGCAGAGGTAGCTTCCAGCATCGCGCGAGCTTCGCGCGTCGATGCCGGTGCCATCAGCCGCGCCCAGCAGTTTCGCGGTGTGTGGGCCGAAGGTCAGGGCGTCGGCGCCGCTGATGATCGATCCCTTCCGCGCGCGGTTACGATCGGCATCGGGGAACAGTGTGGTGACGGCATTGCGCGCGCGCGTTTCGATCCGGACATGCGCCGTCCGATCGGCGAGGCCGAACATCAAGAGGGCTTGCGGGCGATATCGGGCGATCAGTTCGGGGAGTTCCCGATCGACCGTGCTGTAGGTGACATGGAAAATGTGGCCGATCAGTTCGACATCGCCCAGCGCCGGCCGGCGCAGGCGCTGCAGCCGCGCCACCAGCGGCGGCGTCGGATTGTACGGTGCGCCGGGAAACGGGCCGAAGCCGGTGACGAGGATACGTAGTTTGTCGGTCATTTTACCTCAGCATCTCCGCGATCTGCTCGGCCGCGACCGCCGGGGTGATGCGGCCATCGGCCACCTCGGCTTCGGTCTTCTTCACTTTCGCCCGGATCGCCGGGTCGGCGCGCAGCCGCGCCATCATCCGCTGCTCCAGCATCGACCACATCCACTTCACCTGCTGCTGCCGCCGTCTTGCCGCGAATTCGCCGGAGGCGTTCATCGCGGTGCGGTGATCGAGGATCTTCTGCCACAGCGTGTCGATGCCTGTCCCCGTCAGGGCCGAATAGGTCACGACCGGCGGATGCCAATGCTCCGAGCGCGGCGTCAGGATATGCAGGGCGCCGCGATATTCGGAAGCCGCCAGATTGGCGCGCTTGACGTTGTCGCCGTCGGCCTTGTTGACCGCGATCATGTCGGCGAGTTCGACCAGGCCCTTCTTGATGCCTTGCAGCTCGTCGCCGGCGCCCGGCAGCATCAGCGCCAGGAAAAAGTCCGTCATGTCGCAGACCGCGGTCTCGGATTGGCCGATGCCGACGGTCTCCACCAGCACGACGTCGAAGCCGGCGGCCTCGCACAACAGCATCGCCTCGCGGGTTTTCGCAGCGACGCCGCCGAGCGTGCCGGACGCCGGCGAAGGCCGGATATAGGCGCTGTCGGAGGTGGCGAGCCGCGCCATCCGGGTCTTGTCGCCGAGGATCGAGCCGCCGGTGCGGGCGGACGAGGGGTCCACCGCGAGTACCGCCACCTTGTGGCCGCGTTCGATCAGAAACATCCCGAGCACATCGATGGTGGTGGATTTGCCGACGCCGGGCGAGCCGGTGATGCCGACCCGGATCGCCTTGCCGGTGTCGGGCAGCAGCCCCTGCACCAGATCGCGTGCGGCGGCCTGATGATCGCCGCGCCGGCTTTCGATCAGCGTGATCGCGCGCGCCAGCGCCGCGCGGCTGCCGGACCGGAGGTCTTTTGTCAGCACTTCGATATCTATGGGAGCATTGTTCGGCAGGGCCATGCTTTTGGTTTACAACGGCAGAGCGGGACAGGCGAGGGGGAGCTGTCGCCGGGCCAACCGCCAATTTCGGATGCAGAACCGCGATCTCGCGGCGCGATACGCCCGAGGTGTGCATGAATTTTCCGCCCTGAAAACAGAGGGCGTAGGGAATGCCGGGCGGTTCACCTCGCCCCGCTTGCGGGGAGAGGTCGGATCGCATCGCAGATGCGATCCGGGTGAGGGGGACTCTCAACGAGTCGAACTCGCGGAGCGAGCCCCTCACCCCAACCCTCTCCCCGTGAAGAACGGGGCGAGGGAGCGCACTGCCGTTGCCGAAAATATCCTGTATTCGATCCACGCCGATCATGCCTTCGCGCAATTACCGATTCAATTCTCAAACAGCCACGCCGAAATGTCTTAGCCGTCATTGCGAGCCAACGGGTCGGCGCGAAGCGCCGCCTGATGACAGGCTTCGCGAAGCAATCCATAGGGCAGCAAGAAAGAATGGATTGCTTCGTCGCTCCGCTCCTCGCAATGACGTTGCAACTCCAGATGTGACTCCGCGATCCCGCGGCGCGATGCGCCCGAGGTTTGCCAATAATCTCCGCCCTGAAAACAGAGGGCGTGGGGAATGCCGGGCGCCCGATGCACCCGCAGCCTCGTGTGCGCTATGGGTAACAAGTATGCACACGAGTATTCACAGCGAGCCATCGGAAAACACCCGACATTCCCGCACGCAATGGTTTACGGCTTATACCGTGCTCTCCCCGGTGATCGGCTTTCTTGCCACCGTCGTTACGCGGATCGCTCCGCCAACTTGACACCAGCGTCGGGGTGTCAGGACCACACGTCTTCGCCGTCCGCTGCAAGCAACGCCCGTCAAGCGCGCCGCCGCGTCCACCGCATCCCGCCCCGCGTCCGTGACGTCGCGAGCCGCCCCTCTGAGTGGGACGGGATGGGGAGGGATATATTGCTGATTTGGGTCAGGCCGCAAGCGATGTTTCTGAAAATCAGAAGTGAGCCAAAATGCCGCAGGGGCGGTTGGCTTTGCGCGCGCGAATGCGCGCCCGATGACAGGCTCCGCGAAGCAATCCATAGGGCGGCAAGAGAGAGTGAATTGCTTCGTCGCTCCGCGCCTCGCAATGACGCAATGACATGGTGGGTTTCGAGAGGCCGTAGCCCGCATGAGCGAAGACCGTATGTCCTTCCCTGACCGAGGCAACTCGCCCTCAATGCTGTAGCGAGGGTTACCCGGATAGGCCGGGTAGAGCCTCAGGCAAGGAGGACGAGTCATGGCGGATTGTAGCGAAGTTTTCGTTGGTCTTGATACCTCGAAGTTGCGCAATGCAGTGGCAATTGCGGAGGGCGGGCGGAACGGCGAGGTGCGGTATCTCGGCGAGATTGAGAACACGGAGGCGGCGACGTGCAAGCTGGTGAAGAAGCTTGCGGCGCAGCATCGGCGACTGACGTTCTGCTATGAGGCCGGGCCGACCGGGTATGATCTGCACCGGTTGATCAAAACCCTCGGCCACGAGTGTGTGGTAGTGGCGCCATCGCTGATCCCGAAGAAGCCGGGCGATCGGGTGAAGACCAATCGGCGTGACGCGCTCAATCTGGCCAAGCTGTTGCGCGCGGGCGAACTGACCGCGGTCTGGGTTCCGGATGCGCGGCACGAGGCGATGCGGGACCTGGTGCGGGCGCGCGAGGCTGCTGTCGCCGACCTCAAATCCAAACGCCAGCAGGTTTTGTCGTTGCTGCTGCGGCTCGGCCGGCATTATACGGGCAAGAGAACCTGGACTAGGGCCCATATGAACTGGCTGGTGAGCCAGAAGCTCGCCCACCGCGAACAACGCATCGCATTCGAGGAGATGCTGTTGGCGGTCCGGCAAGCCGACGAGCGCGTGATCCGGCTCGAGCGGGCGATCGCCGCAGCAGTGACGGACTGGTCGCTTGCAGAGGTGGTGAGGGCACTGATGGCCGTGCGCGGTCTCGATCTCATTTCGGCTACGATTTTTCTCGCCGAGATCGGCGACCTGTCGCGCTTTGCAACCCCGCGCCAATTGATGGCCTATCTTGGCTTGGTGCCGGGCGAAGAGTCGACTGGTGACAGGGTCTGGCGCGGCGGCATCACCAAGGCCGGCAACCACCGGGCGCGGCGCATTCTGGTGGAGTGCTCCTGGAGCTACCGCCATCCCCCACGCGTCGGCAAGAAGAAGCTTGGCAAGGTGGAAGCCGCACCGCCCGCCGTCCAGGAGATCGCTTGGAAGGCGCAGGCGCGCCTGACCGCGCGCTACCGCGCATTGGCACGGCGTGGCAAACGGCCGACCCTCGTGGTGACCGCGATTGCGCGTGAGCTGTCGGGCTTCATTTGGGCAGTCAGTCGCGCCATCGGCGCGCCGACGACGCCGGCGATGTGAGCGCAGCGACAGACCTGACAAGGAGCCAGCGCCGGGCGCAATCCGGACAAATATCGTGCAACGGCGGGGGCGAAGCCACGGCAGGGGAATTCCCGATTTCGCTTTGTGGCCGATCAAACGATCGACGCCCGCGCGTAGACAAGGGACAGCCCCGGACGAAATCTCGGAACTGCGGTTTAAACCCGCGTATCAGAGCTTGATCACCGACGTCTTCAGGCTTCGCCTCCACCCTTGCACGATCATCATTATCGCGCACTCCAGCGAAAATCGCAGGGAGACGATATCTCGCGTTCAAACCACTTGACGAAGGACATCAGAGCGATATGCGGGGTGTAGAGGGACTATGAAAACCCGGATGTCGCTTCGCTCATCCGGGCTACGCTTGCTACCCTCCACGGGCAACGTGTAATTGAAATTGTTCTGGGTGTTGCCCACCGGTTACATGTGCGTGCCCCTTTTCCGCTATGGTGTTTCAATTGAAACCAAGGGGCATTTTATGAAGAAATTAATGGTTGCCGCCGCCATCGTCGCAGTCTCGGCTCCCGCACTTGCTGCGGACTTGCCGGCTGGAACCTATACCAAAGCGCCAGCCGCCGTGGCTCCTGCATACGATTGGTCGGGATTCTATGTCGGCGTTAATGCCGGCGGCGCGTGGAGCCGGGCCGATCTCGGCACGTCCACGATTTTCGACCCCGCTCATCGTGCCGGCTACTTTGGTGATGCGGTCAGCACCAACCTGTTTAACTCAGTCGGCAATCAGCGTGCCAACACAAGCGGCTTCATCGGCGGTGCTCAAGCCGGTTTCAACTGGCAGGTGGACAATTTCGTGGCGGGGCTCGAAACCGATTTTCAGTCTTTCCACCAGCACGGCAGTTCGACGGCAACCGCGATCTACCCCACCGGCGGCGCAGCCGGGGTTCCATTCACCATCTCCCAGTCGTTTTCAACGGACTGGCTATGGACCTTGCGACCGCGTCTCGGGTTTGCGGCCAACAGCTGGCTCATTTATGCGACGGGCGGACTTGCGGTCACTCACCTGAAAGGCAACTTTCTGTTCGTCGACGGGTTCGCGGATACCGAGGCTGCTTCCATGTCTGAGACAAGGACCGGTTGGACTGTCGGCGGTGGCGTTGAATATGCGCTGCTGAACGGTTGGTCGTTAAAGGCCGAGTATCTCCACCTAGACTTCGGCACGGAAGAAATGACGACCCACAACCTTTTGGATTCCGGGACCTTCCCCGTCCCGGGGCAACCATTTACTCATAGGGTCAAGCTGACGTCGGACATTGCTCGCATCGGGCTGAACTACAATTTTGGAACTCCCGGCACCGTGAGGCACTAACCCTGCTGGGGAAACGCTCGGCGTAATCCGCATCAAGTGGAAGTAGCTGTGACGGCGGATCGTTGATCCGCCCTTGTAATGGCGAAATCGATTACGGTCGGTGTGTTCCGTGAGGAACGGCCTGCCGCGGCGTGCATTCCGCGGCCGGCCGCTTCCGTTCTTTCTCCGAGAAGCGGACATTGAACGACGCTTGACTAAAGCCGGCATCGAGCACGCGTCCAGGTCTGGCAGATCATGAAAAGAATCTGCTTCACCCTTACAGATGAGATTTCGGCAGGAGCATGTGAATGCCCTTATTGCCGTCAACAAGTTGGGTCACACGCAGGTTACCCGCGAGCGAGCACAGCATATAAGCTTCGTTGCGCGTCAGATTGGTGCGTGCGCACACGTGTTTGACCATCTCCCGGACGGCCTGCTTGGCAGCATCGTCGAGATATTCGTCGAGTCCGATGGACATCAAATGCGTCGCGCTTTCGGCAAACGGCCAGGTCAATTCCAAGCGATATGCGGGAATTCAGAAGAAGTAAGCTCCCGGATGTCGCTTCGCTCATCCGGGCTACGCGTGCTGCCAGGTCTGCTTCGTGATCGCCTCGCCCGGCCCATAGGTGCGGAGGGCCATGCTGAAGGCGAAGGCGGCGAGTTCTTGCTGAGCCATCGCCGGCAGTACTGTTTCAAAAAATCGGTGCTCTGGATCATCCTTGCGGCCGCAATCGACGCGGGTGCTCCGTATTTCATGACCAACAATTGAAAAAAGATCGCTGATTGTTTGGGCAGCGATCATGTCAAAAATGACATCATCGCACGGTGGCTGGCGAGCGAATAATCATCTCGCCGCTCAAGAGGTCACAAACGTCGCAAATAGCAATCAAGGCCGCCATCGTTGTGTCGCAGCAGCGACATGATGGACGGGTTAGCCCGCCTCTGAACATTTGGTGTCGCTTCTTTTATCTTGCAGCTTGCTCGCGTAACGGATTACCTTTGCTTTGTGCTTTTGTCACCGAAGATCAATTTCGCAAGGAGTCCAGAGCCATGATAAATAGGGTTCGCCAATCTCTCACCGGAGACTTCGTGTCACTCAGTCGCCGCGATTTCCTGACGACGTCCGCCGCTGTTGCAAGTGGCCTGGCGATTACGCCGATCATCGGCCTGGACCGAGCGGCAGCTGCGCCCCTCCAGGAAGTGCGCTTCAGCGAAGCCGTCCATAATCTCGGCTACATCAATCTCTACGTCGGGATGCACGCCGGCATCTTCGAGAAAAACGGCCTCGACATGAAAGTCACCGCCGCCGGCGGAGACACGCAGACCTTTGCGGCTGTTCTTGGCGGGTCAGCGGATTTTGCGATCGGTGATGCGACGATGGCTCAGATTTCCCGGGAGAACGGTGGTCCAGGTGTTGTGGTCGGCACGGTCGTCCAGCGTGCTCACTATTTCGGTGTGTCGAAAACGCTCAAGCCAATCACTGACCCCAAGGACTTCAAGGGCTTGAGGATCGTCACTTCGCCCGAACCGAACACGAATTACAGTGTTGCGAAGCGACTGTTGGAGAACGCGGGCCTGAAGGTCGGCGTGGACGCGACCATCGTTCCGGTGAACCCGGGTACCGAAATTGCAGCCATGCTGGCTGGTCAAGCTGATATTGCCATCGCGTATCAGCCAAGCGTCGCCGCCGCCGAAGCGCAAGGCGCCACGGTGGTGTTCGATTTCTCCAGCTATATCGGGCCCTTCTGCAACACTGGAATCATGGTGCTGCCCTCGACGATCCAGAAAAATCCGCAGATGGTGCAGGCGCTCGTCACCTCGTTTGAAGAAGCTTCGCGCAAAACCTACGCCGATCCCGCGTTCGCCAAGCAGGTCGCACGCAAGGAATTTCCGGACCTTCCAGGTGAGGTTGTCGACAAGGCAATTGATGCTGAGCTCAGATATCTCATTCCGGCTCAATCCGTTGTTACCAAACCGGATCAATGGAAGAATCTGATGGATATGCAGGTCTATCTGGGCAATGCGAAAGGCACGATACCATTCGATCAGATCATCGATAACACGTTTGCGGACAAGGCGGTCGCCAGCCTCAAATGACGGGCGAAGCGAACGGCGTGAGTGCTGCTCAGCGCGTCACTGCCGGAGCGGATGTTGCTCCGGCAGTTCCGCTCGTGGTCCGGCACGTTGCAAAAAGCTATGAAGTTGACGGACGGCTGGTTCCGGTCATTGGCGATCTCAGCATGACGCTCGACACTGGCCAGATCGTCAGCATCGTTGGGCCCTCCGGTTGCGGCAAGACGACGCTTCTGAACACTTTGTGCGGATTGCTGACGCCGGACTCGGGACGTATCAGCTGGTACGGCCAGGAGATCGCCGGCCAGCCGCAAAATGTCGGCTACATGCTTCAGAAGGATCTCCTCCTGCCGTGGCGAACCGCGCTCGGCAATGTGATGCTGGGCCTTGAAATCCGCGGCGTGGCGGCCGGCGAGGCTAGGGACAGCAGCCGCGCAATGCTCGATCAGCTGGGGCTCCACGGTTTCGCTGACCACTATCCTTCGACGCTCTCGGGCGGCATGCGCCAGCGCGTGGCGCTGGCACGGACATTGGTGAACGAGCCCGCCGTCCTGCTGCTCGATGAACCGTTCGCTTCGCTTGATTTTCAAAACAAGCTGCTGATCGAAAGCGATACGGCGAAGCTGGTTCGCGAGCGCGGCCGGTCGCTTTTGCTGATTACGCACGATATCGAAGAAGCCGTATCCCTTGCGGATCGCGTAATCGTACTGTCCAAACGGCCAACGCGGGTCAAGGCGGTCTATGATATCGTGCTCGGCATCGAACGGACCGACATGATGGCGGCGCGCGATAGCCGCGATTTCAGCAAATACGTTCGGCAAATCTGGGCCGATCTTGACGTCGTTTTGCAATGACTGTGGATGCAGAGAGCGGGATGGACCGCGCGACCCACGTGCCTGCACAAAAGCCCACGCCGCCGGCCATCCGGCGCTGGCGCAGGCTGCGCTCGGCCGCCATCGTTCTCATGACACAAGGCGCGATCCTCGCCGTTCTGCTCGGTTTGTGGGATCATGTGACGGCGAACAACAAGCAGGCAGCCTTCATGTTTGGCTCGCCTTCGGCGATCGCAGGCTTTCTCGGTGAGATGGTGCGCGATGGCAGTCTTTGGCGCGATACTTACGTCACCGGACTCGAAACGTTACTCGGCTTCCTGGTCGGAAATTTCGTCGGTACCGTCATTGGACTCTCGCTCTGGTACTCCAGGTTCGTTTCTCGTGTGGTGGAACCGTTCGTTATCGCGCTCGGCTCCATTCCGATCATCGCCCTGGCGCCGATCATCATCATCTGGTTCGGCACGGGATTGATTTCGAAAGTTGCAATGTCGACGCTGTCGGTCGTGATTGTTGCCCTGGTGACGTCTTACAAGGGCGCGGTCGGGGTCGATACCGACCAGATCAATCTGATGCGGACGCTGGGAGCGTCCAAGTTTCAGATTTTTCTCAAGCTCGTGGTGCCGGCCTCGCTGACCGATATCTTTGCCGGACTGAAGCTCACGGTCGGTTTCGCGCTGATCGGTGCGATCGTCGGCGAATTCATGTCGTCATCCGAGGGCCTGGGCCATGCCATTTTCAGGGCGGGATCGCTGTACATCATTCCAAAGGTATTCGCCGCTTTGGTCGCAACGATCGCGCTGGCGCTGCTTTTGACTTTTGTGGTGGGCAGGATTGAGCGCCTTCTTATGCCGTGGCGCCGTATCCATTAAGCAATCGGGCGGGAGCTCAAGATCAGGAGTGAAAATGTCTCAGCGTGTCAGCAAAATCGACAATATCAAATACGCGCTTTCCGGAAATGACCGGTTCGTCGCCAGCGTCGAGCCGGGTGAAACGTTCGTGGTGGAATGCGCGATTAACGTGAACGACGGCACGATCCGGCATCTCGGTCAGCAATTGACCGCGGCTGACGTCACTCTTCCGTTCGTCAATGGGGCGACCGGACCGATTGAAGTGCGCGGTTCGAAAGCAGGCGACATGCTGAAAGTCGAGATCATCAATATGGAGCTCGACAAGCTCGGCTTTACCGCCTTGTGGCCAGGGATCGGAATGTTTCCCGATTGGGTGCGGAGAAAAGAGTTCGGCAGGCAGACAAGGGTTGTCGAGGTCAAAGATAATCTCGTCCACTGGAACGAACACGTCAAGCTGCCCATAAAGCCGATGATCGGAGTCATTGGTGTCGCGCCGGTGCATGGCGCCGTCTTGACCGTCGACAACGGTCCGCATGGCGGCAATCTGGATGTGCAGGAGATTACGACAGGCAATACCGTGTTCCTGCGCGTCAACCAGGAGGGAACGCATCTCTTTCTCGGCGATTGCCACGCCATCCAGGGCGACGGCGAATGCAACGGCATGGGTGCCATCGAAATTGCCGCGACGCTGACCGTAAAAGTGTCGCTCGAGAAGGCGCCGGCCCGGTTGAATCACCCGCGCATCGAAACCTCGACGCATATTTGCACGCTGGGTTGCGCCCGGCCGCTTGAAGACGCCATGCGACTTGCCTTTGAGGAAATGGTCTATTGGATGGAGGACGATTGGAAGATTCCTGCCGCCGAAGGATACATGCTTCTCGGTCAAATTGCGGAAGCGCGATGCACACAGGTGGTCAATCCAAAATATACCTACATCTGCAAGGTCGATAAAAGCATATTATCGAGATATTTCGGCTGACGTTGATGGTGCTGCTGACCTGCTGATTGAAGGCGCTGAGCGATGTCCGATACCGCGAATTGCGGTATCGGACAGGCAGGTGCGCCGTTGCGCGCGCGCTCGAACGCGACGAGCGGATTTTCGCTGAAAGAAGCCGCTTGCCGAGCGGCGTACGCCGCAATTCAAGGCGCAGCTACAAAAACCTCGATGGGAAGCGGGTGATCGATCACATAGCTGCCGAAATTTGGATTATGGCCGTCTGGCTGGGTACGGCGGTCTGCTCCGGTCGCCCGCGCCAACAGTGTATGGCGGCCCGGTTGTGCCGGGGTGATCCAGTCGTATTTCCAGCGGCGCCATGCGTGCCGGTTTACCGGGTCGAGGAAATCGCCCTGGACCCACGATGCGCCGCCGTCCAGGCTGATCCAGATTTCGGCGACATCGGTGTCCGCCGCCCAGGCGGCCCCGAAAATGGTGTAGGGACGATTGGGCTGGAGCCTCTCGTACACACGGGGGCGTGCGATCTGCGACTTCAGTTTCATCTCCGCAAGGGGCCGGCGTACAGGTGTCCCATCGGAATCATCCCAATAGCCGTAGTCGGACGTCTGCCAGTAGCCCTGAAACGGCTGCGTGACGGCAACAATGTCGGTCAGCCACTTGACCGACGCCATGCCGTAATGCCCCGGTACGATGGCGCGCAGGGGATATCCGTGATCGGGCGTCAGATCCTGCCCGTTCATCTGGTAGGCGATCAGCACGTCCGGTTCCATCGCCCGCGCCAGCGGGATGCTGCGGGCATACGAGATCGGCCCCGGGGGCTTTGGCTCTTCCTTCGGCACGCCGCGATCAGCGCCTTCGAGCACCAGTTCGCACACCTCGTCCGCGACTCCGGCGCGCTCCAACAGCGCGGAAAGGGGCACACCCGTCCATTCGGCGTTGCCGACCGCACCGAGTTCCCATTGTGCGCCCGGCACCGGCGGCACCATGAATACGCGGCTGTTGCCGGCGCACTCCAGCGTGGCGACGCATGTCCGTGAAGGCATGGCGCGGATATCGGCGTAGCTCAGGCTTAGCTCGTTCCGCACGGCGCCGCTGATCGATAGCCGATAGGCGACGGGGTCCATCTCCGGCGTGGGGAAATGACTGCGTATGTAAAACAGTTCGGACGGCGTGATGAACTCGTCGAGCTGATCGAATGGCATTTCGAGATTATTCGGGTCTTTTTGCCGGATGATCAGGCCAACGGGACGTATCGCCGTGCCGGACCAGTTCCCAGATTTCATATCCATCGCTAGGTTCTCCTGTTGGGTTTCGAAGTGGAATCGCGCCGCGAACGTCAAATCAGCGCGAGATTGATGCCGAAAATCAGCACGGCGATCGCGAGCGCCGCCGAAAGCAGCGTCTCCGCACGGGACTGCGGGATCTGGATAACCTCATCGCAATCGATCGCGCGGCGCCTGCGCTCAAAGGCGAAGCTGCTTCGTGCGATCATGGCGATTCCAATCGCAACCATTGCCAGTCCGGCATAGCGGGTCGCGACCGCGACGAACGCGCCGGCGTCTTCCGCACGAAGATTGAGTAGGGATCCCCGACCGACCGCATCGACAAAGACGTTCAGCTTGATGATGAAAAATCCAAATGCCGCCACAGCCAGGCCGGTGCGTATCCAGGCAAGAAAGGTTCGCTCGTTCGGGGCGTGGCTTGTGTAGTTGGCGATCATTGAATCTCTCCTTGCGCTGCGAACATCGAGTCCCGCGGCCGGCGACATTGGCCGTGATCGGTCTGTTGGCTTCACTCCGGTGCGGTGCCTTCCAAATCCCGGTTCATGTTAGCAACGTGGGAGTCCTCACTTCAGCAATCCAACTCATTGTTTGTCTCTTTCCAATCGAAGCAATCGATGGATGAGACGACCCCGGCGAATGGCTGTGCCGGCTGGTTCGGAGCACGACGCGGCGGCCTCATTGTCCGGAGCACCGGAGGCGATCACGGGATAGCGTGCCGTATCCTGTTTCCGCGCCGCTTGCCGTGAGGATCGATCCCTCCGGGCGGCTCCTTGACAGTTTCATTGACCTGAATACCCTCAGGTTTTCGCGTTTTCACGTTCCTCCCGGAGGAGGGCAAGTGCCATGGAACGCTCTTGATATCGAAGACCGCAACCGCGCAGAATCCCTAGGTCGCCGCGGAGAAACGGATCCTCCAGATGGTGGCTAAAGGGGATTCGCTCGCTGAACTACTTGATAGCCTATGCCGCCTGGTGGAGGCACAAGCCGGCGGCGTCCTGGCGTCCATCTTATTGGTGGACGGCGATCACTTGCGGCATGGTGGCGGACCTAGCCTTCCAAAAGCCTATACCGATGCCATCGACGGCACGGTGATCGGACCATCAGCGGCTTCCTGCGGCACAGCCGCATACCGTGGCGAACCGGTGATCGTGGAGGACATCGCGACCGACCCGTTGTGGGCGGACTATCGCGGCTTGGCCTTAGCCCATTCGCTGCGCGCCTGCTGGTCCACACCGATTTTCTCGTCGCAGGGCAAAGTGATTGCGACGTTCGCGATGTATCATCGCGAGCCGCGCCGGCCGACCCGCCGCGATCGGGAGATCATGGACCAGATCACGTACCTGGCTGGTGTCACGATCCAACAGAACCTGGCACAGGAAAAGCTGTCGCGAAGCGAGGCTTATCTTGCCGAAGCGCAGAAGCTGACCCACACCGGCATTTGGGTTTGGGATGCCCGGACCCGAAGGGCGCTCTACTGCTCCGAGGAAATGTTCCGGATTTTCGGATTGGATCCGCAGCAGGACTTGCCGTCTCGCAAGAATTTTCGACAGCGGGTCCACCCCGAGGATCGCGATTGGGTGGACAAGAGATTTGAGAGATCGATCCGCGAAAGAGTAGATAGCTTCGACGAGTACCGGGTTCTGCTGCCTGACGGAACAGTCAGGCACATCAATTCCTCGGGCCATCCGGTTTTCGATGAAGACGGCGGGCTGATCGAGTTTGTTGGTACGGCTGTAGACGTGACAGAACGCAAAGGCGCCGAGCTCGAGCGCCGCCGCCTGGCGTCATTGGTCGAGCAGGCCGCCGACCTGATGGCGATTGCCGACCTCAGCGGAGGGACGCCGCTGTACCTGAACAAGGCCGGGATGAAAATGGTTGGATTCGACAGCTGGGAAGAAGCGAGGTCGAGGCGCGGAATTCACTACATTTTCCCCGCGGACCGTCAGTTCGTGAATGATGTGCTTTGGCCGACGGTGCTGGAGAAGGGGTCCTGGTCGGGAGAGATCTGTTTCCGCCATTTCAAGACCGGAGATCCGATCCCGGTGCACTATTCGGCCTTTCGGATCGACGATCCGGAGACCGGGCAGCCAGTGAACATCGGGAACGTGTGCCGCGATATCACCGAGCGCAAGCGGGCGGAAGCAAAAGCACGCGAAAACGACCGGCGTTACCGCGAGATGCAGACCGAGCTGGCGCATGCGAACCGCGTAGCGGCCATGGGCCAGCTCACGGCTTCGATCGCCCATGAAGTGAACCAGCCGCTGACCGGCGTCATCACGTACGGCGATGCATGCCTTCGATGGCTCGACGGCGAGGTGCCGCGCATTGACCAGGCACGCAACGCGGTCGAACAGATGATCGGCAGCGCGAGACGCGCCAGCGACGTGATTGCGCGCATCCGCGCGCTGTCCAGGAAGGACGCGCTTGAAACAGCGCAACTCGACATCAACAAAGCCATCGACGACGTCATCACGCTGATCCGCGAGGAAATCAACGTTCACGGCGTATCTCTGCAGCTCGACCTCGGGGCTTCGCTTCCACCCGTCGATGGCGACCGCATCCAGCTGCAGCAGGTTATCATGAATCTTCTGATGAACGGCATCCAGGCCACGAGTCGGGTGACAGGCCGTCCTCGCGAACTGCGGATACAAACGCTCGAGCACGGGTCCGATCAGATACGTGTCGCGGTGGAGGATTCCGGCCCCGGAATCGAGCCGGAAAATATCGACCGGGTGTTCAAAGCCTTCTACACGACCAAGCCGGACGGTATCGGCATGGGGCTGTCGATCTGCCGTTCAATCGTGGAAGCCCACGGGGGACGGTTGTGGGCCACGGCAAACGTGCCCCACGGTGCCACGTTTCAGTTCACCCTGCCGGTGAACGCAGACACTGCGCCGTGAGTTGCGATCTACTCCGCGGCCTTAGATCGGCAAGATGCTGATGCGGAGCCGGGTGGCTGCCTGTCTCATCGCCTCGTCGAGTGTCGCGAGGGTCGAATGGCTCGTCATGGACAGATGAACGTACGCAGCATCGTACAGCGTCAAACCCTGATTCTCGGAGAACTCTATCAAAGCGAAAAGCTCGTCCATCTCAATTGGCGGCTCGATCGCAACATCCAGACGTGCAAGCTCAGCCGAAATCTGCGCAAGACGTCCGGGATCGATTCTTTTTCGTCGAACGGCCATCAACAAAGCGTTGCCGATTTCCACCGGCCAGTGCGCGGGCACGGTTACCCGATTGGTCGCGAGTACTTCGTTCAATTCCGAAGCAGAAAAGCCTGGCTCGTTCAGAAGCCAGGAAATGGCCATCGATGCGTCAAGGACGATCAATGGCGCCCCTCATTGATCCACCCTTTGATCTCGTCCTGCGTCGCACCGACATTCAACTCGCCCGCAATTTGCTGGAGGCGCGCAACAACTTTCCGGCGCTGCTCTATTTGCTCCGGCATCAATTCCTCGCTCAGCGATTGTTTGTTCTCGCGTATCAATCGCGCCACGGGAACACCGTCGCGGGTGAGGACCACGTCATCTCCCGTCGACTCGATCTCAGCTACAAGCTCGTTGAGTTGTGTCTTCGCTTCTGTAATGGCCACATGCTTCATCATCTTATTCCGCCGCCTCGCTATGCCCCAATCTCGCGTTGAGCTTGTGGATCAGCTCTTCGGCGGCGTCGGCGATCACCGTGCCCGGCGGGAAGATCGCTTCGGCGCCGGCCTTGTACAGCGCGTCGTAATCCTGCGGCGGCACCACGCCGCCGATGATGATCATGATGTCGTCGCGGCCCTGCTTCTTCAGCGCGACCTTCAACTCCGGCACCGCCGTCAGATGCGCCGCCGCCAGCGACGACAGCCCGAGAATATGGACGTCGTTCTCGACCGCCTGCCGCGCCGCCTCGTCGGCGGTTGCAAACAACGGCCCGATGTCGACGTCGAAGCCGACATCGGCGAAGGCCGACGCGATCACCTTCTGGCCGCGGTCGTGGCCGTCCTGGCCGATTTTTGCCACCAGGATGCGCGGCCGGCGGCCTTCGGCATCTTCGAACGCATCGATCAGCGCCTGCACTTTTTCGACCCGGTTGGACATGGTGGACGCTTCCCGCTTGTAGACGCCGGTGATGGATTTGATTTCGGCGCGGTGCCGCCCGAACACCTTTTCCATCGCATCGGAAATCTCGCCGACCGTGGCTTTGGCGCGCGCGGCATCGATGGCCAAGGCTAACAGGTTGCCGCTGCCTTCGCCGGCACTCCGCGTCAGCGCCGCCAGCGCATCGTCGACGTCCTTCTGGTTGCGCTCTTTCCTGAGCCGGGACAGTTTGTCGATCTGCAGCCGGCGCACGGTGGAATTCTCCACCTTCAGCACGTCGATCGGCGCCTCGTTGACGGGCTTGTATTTGTTGACGCCGATCACCGCCTGCTTGCCGGCGTCGATCCTGGCTTGCGTCTTGGCGGAGGCTTCCTCGATCCGCAATTTTGGCACGCCGGCCTCGATCGCCTTGGCCATGCCGCCGAGCGCTTCCACCTCCTGGATGTGGCCCCAGGCCTTGGCGGCGAGATCGCGGGTGAGCCGCTCGACATAATACGAGCCGCCCCAGGGATCGATGATCCCTACAGTGCCGCTTTCCTGCTGCAGGAACAGTTGGGTGTTGCGCGCGATTCTGGCGGAGAAATCGGTCGGCAGCGCCAGCGCCTCGTCGAGCGCGTTGGTGTGCAGCGATTGGGTATGGCCCTGCGTCGCCGCCATCGCCTCGATGGTGGTGCGCATCACGTTGTTGTAGACGTCCTGCGCGGTCAGCGACCAGCCCGAGGTCTGGCAATGCGTGCGCAAGCTCAGGGAGCGCGGGTCCTTCGGGTTGAACTGCGTCAGCAGCTTGGCCCACAGCAGCCGCGCCGCCCGCATCTTCGCGACCTCCATGAAAAAATTCATGCCGATGGCCCAGAAGAACGACAGCCTTGGGGCGAAGCGGTCGACGTCGAGGCCTGCGGTGAGGCCGGCGCGGAGATATTCGACGCCGTCGGCCAGCGTATAGGCGAGTTCGAGGTCCTGCGTCGCGCCGGCTTCCTGCATGTGATAGCCGGAAATCGAAATCGAATTGTATTTCGGCATCTTCTGCGAGGTATAGGCAAAGATGTCGGAGATGATCCGCATCGAGGGCGCCGGCGGATAGATGTAGGTGTTGCGCACCATGAACTCTTTCAGAATGTCGTTCTGAATGGTGCCCGAGAGTTTTTCCGGCGGCACGCCCTGTTCCTCGGCCGCCGCCACGAACAGCGCCAGGATCGGCAGCACCGCGCCGTTCATGGTCATCGACACGCTCATCTGGTCGAGCGGAATGCCTGAGAACAGCGTGCGCATATCGTAGATCGAATCGATCGCCACCCCGGCCATGCCGACATCGCCGGTCACGCGTGGATGATCGGAATCGTAGCCGCGGTGGGTGGCGAGATCGAACGCGACCGAGAGGCCCTTTTGGCCGGCGGCGAGGTTGCGGCGGTAGAACGCGTTGGAATCCTCCGCCGTGGAGAAGCCGGCATATTGCCTGATGGTCCAGGGCTGGTTGACATACATCGTGGGGTAGGGGCCACGCAGATAGGGCGCGATGCCCGGCCATGTCTCCAGGAAATCGATGCCCTCAAGGTCGGCCTCGCTGTAAGCAGGCTTTACGAGGATGCCCTCGGGCGTCAGCCACGGCTCGGCGGCGCTGACGGGCGCGGCACGGGCGGTGTTTTCGAATGCGATATTCGCAAAGTTCGGTATGCGGCTCATTTAGTGGCCTCGTTCGTCATGGCCGGACTTGTCCCGGCCATCCACGTCTTGCCTTTTGAACGAGAGAAAGACGTGGATGCCCGGGACAAGCCCAGGCATGACGGGTTTGATGGCGAGCATATCATAGCCAATTCTGTTGGCCGCCATCAATCATGGTCCGGATGCTGGTGGCTGACGATGCCGCCAAGCTTGTCCGGACCGTAGTTCTGCAGCGTGGTCTGGCTCGGCATGTTGGCGATCGACACCACCCAGCCGAGCCGGGATTCGGTCCCGAATTGTTGCATCGGCACCACCCGGTCCGGGCGGTCGAAGGCCCCGGTCATGATCTCGATTCGGGGCCCGTCGATGCGGCGAAAGCTGAGCGGTGTGCCGCAATCCCTGCAGAAGTCGCGCTCGGCGATCGAGGAGGAGCGGAACGCGGCCGGCTTGCCGCGCGTCCAAGCGAAATCGCCGCGGTCGATGTCGGCCCACGATGCGAACGGCGCGCCGGAGGCCTTCTGGCACATCCGGCAATGACAGATGCTGACCTTCACCGGGACCGCCGACACCGCAAAGCGGATGGCGCCGCATTGGCACCCGCCGGTCAGCACAGGTTTGGTCGCCGCGGTCATGTCTGCTCCATCAGCCGCCAGGCTTCCTGCAACGCCGCCAGCGCGTCGCCGCCGGCAAAGACGAAATCGTGAACGCCGGCGGCACGGAGCGCGGCTTCCTGCTCGCCGGGCCGCCCTGCCAGATAGATATGCTTTGCTCCGGCGGCTTGAAGGGCCCCGGCGGCCGCCGCTGCCTGCCCGGCGTAGACTTTGTCGGACGAGCACAGGCAGACCAGATCAGCGCCGGAAGCCTTGAAGGCGGCGGTGAGATCCTTCACCTCTCCCGAAGGGAGAGGTCGCTCCTGCGCCGAAGGCGCGGGAGCGGGTGAGGGGTTACGGTCCAAAGCAAGCGCAAGTGCCCCCTCACCCGACCCCTGCGGGGTCGACCTCTCCCCGGAGGGGAGAGGTGAAGAAAGGGACGGCAGGAACTCCACAGCCTCGATGCCGCCGGTCTCGAAGAAGCTCTTCGCAAACGTAGCCCGCGCGGTGAAGTCGGCGGGCGTTCCGAGATTGGCGAGAAACACCTTTGGCCGCGCGCCCTTCTCCTTCAGAATTTGATCGGAGCGGTCGCGCAGGCGCTCGAACGGCGCTGCCAGCCGCATCGGCAACAGCGCGTCGAATTTGATCGCGGCCTCGCCTGAGGGCGCGAGCGCCGCCGGTTTCGCGTCGAGCACCGCGACGTGCGCTTCATGCAGATTGGGAAATTCGGTGGCACCGGTCAGAACTTCCTTGCGCCTGGCGATGTTGGCTTCGCGCACCGCCCGCGTTGCCGCGACCTTGCGCTGGATCAGGCCCTGCTCAAGGGCAGGGAATACGCCGCCGGCGTTTTCGATTTCCTGAAACAGCGACCACGCGGCTTCGCACAGCGCCTGCGTCAGGGCTTCGATGCCGCCGGAGCCGGCGGCCGGATCGGACACCTTGGCGAGATTGGATTCCTCCAGCAGCACCAGTTGCGTGTTGCGGGCCACGCGCCGCGCGAACGGATCGGGCAATCCCAGCGCCAGCGTATGCGGCAGCACGGTGACGGCGTTGGCGCCGCCGAGGCCTGCGGAGAATGTCGCGATGGTCGCGCGCAGCATGTTCACGTAAGCGTCGCGCTGCGTCAGCATCCGCCAGGCGGTCTCAGCGGCGATGAAGACGGGTTTGGGCACAAGGCCGCAAGCCTGTTCGATGCGCGCCCACAATAGTCGCAGCGCGCGGAATTTCGCCATGGTGAGGAATTGATCGGCGTCGGCGCTGAGGCGAAACGACAGCGCGGTGCGGGCAACGTCGAGCGCGATACCGCCGGCTTCCAGCATGCGCAGATAGGCGACCGCGAGCGCCAGCGCGAACGCAAGTTCCTGCGCTTCCGATCCACCGGCGTCATGAACCGGGCGGCCGTCCGCTAGCACGAACGGACCCTTGAAGCCGCGCCCCATGAGGTCGCCGACCACCTTCGCGAACGGTCTCTCCATGTTGGGCCACGGTGCCGGCGCCGCGCCCCGCACGGCCATGGTGCTGAGCGCCTGATAGTTGAAGCGGATATCGACCTTCGCCGGGTCGATGCCGCGGGCCTCGATGAGATCGGCGAGATTCGTGCCGGCATTCTGGCGTCCCAGCACCGGATTGAGCACGATCGAGATTCCGGCATCCAAAAACACGCCGTCAAACAGCCAAGCCAGCGTTTCCGGGGCCGCGTCGGCGACCCCGAAACCCCGCGCGCCCGGCCCGCCGGCAAATTCAAATTCCAGCCCGGTGGCGCCGTTCTCCAGGTCATGCAGCGCCTGCGCATTCGCCTGCGCCGCGTCGGGATGATCGATCCGCTGCACGATCTGCCACGGCGCGGCGGCAGGCCTTCCTGCGATCGGGGCGGCATCGCGCGCCCGCGGATAGATCGGCTCGATCTTCAGGGCATCATAGGTCTTGCCGACCAGCTTTTCGAACGGCGCGCCCTTCAGCACGCCGTCGACCAGCTTGCGCCAGTCGTCATAGGTCGCCGGCGCGAAATCAGCCGATAACCGCAGGTCGTCGGTTGCAGATGTCATTGCGCAGGATGCTCCCAAGAGCCGTTTTTGATGCTCCGAAATTGCCACGTACCGGTGGCCAAGCCAAACAGTTGTTTTGGGCGCGGGAGGGCGGTTCTTCGGTCAGCCCAGGTCGGGCAACCGCTCGATTCCCGCAGTTGGCAGTTGCGCCAGCGCGGCGGTAATGCTGCGTCCCGCAATGAGACGATCGGGCGCGATTTCCGCGAGCGGCACCAGCACGAAGGCACGCTCGAACAGGCGAGGGTGCGGCAGCGTCAGTTCCGGCTTTTGAATCGAAACGTCGTCATAGGCGATCAGATCGAGATCGAGGGTGCGCGGACCCCAGCGCCGTTCACTGGCGCGGTCGCGGCCGAACCTGGCTTCGATCTTGTGCAGCGTAAACAGCAGTGCGTGCGGATCGAGGCTGGTTTCGATTTCGATGCAGGCGTTGATAAAGCGGGCTTGCTGTTCATCGCCCCACGGCGGCGTGGCGTAATCCGACGACCGCGCCAGCAGCGCCGCCTGCATCATGCCGCAGATATTGGGGATCGCCTTTTGAAATGTCGCGCGGACGTCGCCGACATTGCCGCCCAGCGCGATCAGGACGTCAGCCATGAGTTGGCGCTTGGCGTGTGCGAGTCAGGATCACGCCGACATCGTCGAAAATCGCGGCGATCGGGGCGTGCGGCTTGTGAACGGTGACCTTGATCGCGCTGGTGCGAGGAAACGCCGCGAGGATGGCGTCAGCAACAGCGCCGGCCGCCCGTTCCAGCAATTTGTAATTGGCATCATTGAAGGCCGCCGTTGCCGTCGCGACCACATTGGAATAGGACACGGTATCGGCGAGGCGATCGGTGCGCGAGGATTCCGACAGATCGACCGACAGTTCGAGGTCGATCACGAAGCGCTGCCCGACCTCGGTTTCATGTTCCATGACGCCATGGCGGGCATGGATAACGACGCCGGTGATGAAGATGGTATCGGTCATCGCTTGTCCCAAATCGCCGCCGCCACGCGCAGCGCCTGTACGGTTTCCGACACATCGTGGGTCCGGATGATCCGCGCGCCGCCTTTTGCCGCCGCCAGATGCGCCGCGATCGAACCGCCCAGACGCTGATCCGGCTCCGACGGCACGATCGAACTGATAAAGCGCTTGCGCGAAGCGCCGACCAGCAGCGGCAGCCCGAAGGCGCCGAGTTCATCCAGCCGGGCCAGCGCCGTCAGGCTCTGCTCGGGGGTCTTGCCAAAGCCAATGCCGGGATCGAGCACGATATTTCCACGTGAAACGCCCGCCTTGTCCGCGATCTCGAGCGAACGCGCAAAGAAGGCGGCGATATCCTTCATGATGTCGATGTCGGCATCGACGTTGCAGCGATTGTGCATGATGATGACAGGCGAATGCCGCGCCGCCAACAGCGTGGCCATGTCGGGGTCGCGCTGCAGGCCCCAGACGTCGTTGGCGATCACTGCACCCGCATCGAGCGCCCATGCCACGACCGCCGATTTCATGCTGTCGATCGACACGGGAGCGCCGAGCGAAACGACCTCGGCCAGGATCGGCTGCAACCGGCTCAGCTCTTCGTCGGCCGAGATCGGCTGCGCGCCATAGGGCCGGGTCGATTCCGCGCCGATGTCGATGATGTCGGCGCCTTCGGCGATCATGCGGCGAGCCTGGGCCAGCGCGCGCTCCGGCGCGACAAACCGCCCGCCATCGGAAAATGAGTCCGGCGTAACGTTCAGGACGCCCATCACGGCCGGATACGACCGGGACAAAAGTGCGGGCAATACCGGATGATCTGCCGGGGTGGCCAGTGGGGCGGGTCTGGACGTGGTCGCGATCATGCCGTCGCTTTGCGCGGTCCGTGCATGGGAGTCAAGATGCGGGGCGCGGCGGCCGGTGTGCCGGTCGAGCGGCTTCCGAGCGGTCTAATAGGTGATCTTGGGCTGCAGCTTGCGGGCCTGCGCGATCAGTTGCTCGACCGACTTTTCCGAAGGCAGGACGCGGACGAGTTTGCGCTTGGTATTCACTTCCTTCATGTTCTGCGCCAGCCGGGCCGGATTGCGAAGCGCAAGCTCGCGAACCGTGGTGACGCCGGCGGCGCGCACCAAACCGACCTTTGCCTTGCCCATGCCGGGAATCCGCATGTAGTCCGAAACATTGGCCCATTCGAGCAGTTGCTGCTCGCTGATGCCGGTCTTCGCCGCGAGCTCTTTACGCCCCTTGACGGTGCGGGCGGCCTCAAGCAACCGATCCGTGGTGCGAATACCCAGCGATTTCAGTTTCGATGCGGAGTAGGCGGTCAAGCCGTCAATATCGGAAATTGGATATGTCATGATACTCAATATGAAAAAGGTGCTTTAAGCGAACTGACGGAGGCCCGGCGTCCCTGCAATGATCTCGCCCATTTGATCCGCTCCGATTTTGTCGCGGCCGAACTTGAAAAGTTCACGGGCAACGTTCTGAATCTCGCCCATGCCCAGACCGAGACCCATCAGTTTGGTGCCGAGCGCCATCAGGCCGCCGCCCATCAATTTACCGAGACCCCCGCCATTGCTGGACGCCGCGATCGCCGCTTCCGCGCCGGGAATTTTGTCGATCAATGCCTGAACTTTGTCGGAGGGGCCCTCTTTGCGAAGAAAGCCCAGGATGATGCCGATGGTTTTTTCGGCTACAGCATTCTCGATGCCGGCTTTGACCGCCAGCGTCCCAATCAGTTCGTCCATATTGCCCCGCCTCAACCGGTTGCGTACCGGTTCATTGCTCGTGAATTTATCTTGATCTTCTGCGATCCGAATTACAAGCGATGACCGCGTTTGAAAGTGCGATTCATCTTCGATCGCGTCGCGAGTGTTGCCGCGTTGCAAGAGCGGACGCGGAATTTGCAAGCAAATGGTCGCTACAGGGCATTCGTTCCAACTTCGGCGGGGAACATAATGACCCGGTCGATCTCGTTCGACGCCGGTCTTTCGATCCTCCGGAGGCCGTTGACCGGGTTCAATCGGCTTGCAAGATGCCATATGATGCTGCCGCGCGGTGGCTGAAGCCCCCGGTGCGTGCGAAGAGGCGGTGCTATGGCTGCTCCCGATAACAATTTGGCCGATACCGACGAGAAAATTTTCATCGGAAAGGGTGAAGTGCCTGCCTGGCTGACGCTTGGGCTTGCAAATCGCCATGGCCTCGTCACCGGCGCGACCGGAACCGGAAAGACCGTCTCGCTGCAGGTGATGGCCGAGGGATTTGCGCGTGCGGGCGTTCCGGTGTTCGCGGCCGATATCAAGGGAGACCTATCGGGTATCTCCGAGGTCGGTGAGGCCAAGGATTTTATCGTCAAACGGGCCAGCGATATGGGCCTCCGCTTTCAACCCGACCAGTTTTCGACCGTGTTCTGGGACGTGTTCGGCGAGCAGGGTCATCCGGTGCGCGCCACCGTCTCGGAAATGGGTCCGCTGCTGCTCTCGCGCATGATGGATCTGAACGACGTCGGCGAAGGCGTGCTGAACATCGCGTTCAAGGTGGCCGACGAGCAGGGGCTGCTGCTGCTGGACATGAAGGATCTGCGGGCAATCCTGTCTTTCATTGCAGAACACGCCGCCGAGCTGACCACGGAATATGGAAACGTTTCGAAACAGACCATCGGAACCATCCAGCGTCAGCTCCTGGTGCTGGAAAATCAGGGTGGCGCCAGGTTTTTCGGCGAGCCGGCGCTGGCGCTGAAGGATTTCATGCGCACCGACAGCGCTGGCCGGGGCATGGTCAACATCCTGGTGGCGGACAAACTCATGCAGAGCCCCCGGCTGTACGCGACCTTCCTGCTGTGGATGCTGTCGGAGCTGTTCGAAGAGTTGCCGGAGGTCGGCGATCCGCTGAAACCCAAGCTCGTGTTCTTCTTCGACGAAGCGCATTTACTGTTCAACGATGCGCCGAAGGCGCTGCTGGACAAGATCGAACAGGTGGTGCGGCTGATACGCTCGAAGGGCGTCGGGGTTTATTTCGTGACGCAAAACCCGGTCGATGTGCCGGACAAGGTGCTCGCCCAATTGGGCAACCGCGTGCAGCACGCGCTGCGGGCCTTCACGCCGCGTGACCAGAAGGCGGTCGCGGCGGCGGCGCAGACGTTCCGGCCCAATCCGAAGCTCGACACTGCCCAGATCATCATGGAATTAGGCAAGGGCGAAGCGCTGGTGTCGTTTCTGGAAGGCAACGGCACGCCGGCGATGGTCGAGCGCGTCATGATAAGGCCGCCAACGGCGCGGATAGGTCCGATCACTGCAGAGGAACGCAAGGCGATCATGGACAAGAGCCCGGTAAAGGGCAAATACGACACCACGATCGATTCCGAATCCGCCTACGAGGTGCTGCAGAAGCGCGTGGCCGGGACCGCGGCGACCGCGGGCGGCGGCGGCGGTATTCTCGGGCAAATCGGCGCGATCGTCGGGACGATTTTCGGCACCAACGTGTCGCGCGGCAGGATGTCGACCGGTCAGGTGATCGCGCGAAGCGTCACACGTTCGGTCACCAACAAGGTGGTCGGCGGGGTGGCCGCCGATCTCGGCAAGTCGGTGGGCGGCTCGATCGGCGGCTCGGTCGGTCGCGCCATCGTGCGCGGCGCGCTCGGCGGCTTGCTGCGACGATAAAGTCTTGGTGCGTTGGAATCCAGGAGCGTTGCGGTCATCTGCCGCGTCGTGATCTCCCTCTGATTTTCGGAAAGTTTCGTGTGCTGAGATACCCATCGTGGCGAGCGCCAATCGATATTCTGTTTCTGATCTGCTGTATCGCGCTGACGGCCGATGTGCTCGTTCCCGAGATTTGGGGGAGCGGAAAGACCAAGGACTATCCGCTGTGGTTCTGGGCCGGACAGCAGATCCTGCAGGGCGGCGATCTCTATCCCAGCGATGCCAAGGCCTATTTCAATTTCATTTACCCGCCGCTGTCGGCGGTGCTGCTCGCGATACCCAGCTATTTCGGCAAGATACCGCTGTATCTTTGCCTGTCGGCTTTCAACGCGGTGGCGTGGTGGATAACGGCTCAATTCTCGAACGCGATGACCGGGTCCGGCAAGATGCCCGGCCCGTGGCTGTTCGCGCTGCCGGGCTTCGTCACGGTGTCGTTCGTGTTCGACATGTTCGATCTCGGGCAACCCAACCTCGTGCTGCTGGCGATGATGCTGTACGGGTTCTGGCTGCTGCAGCACGACCGGCCGTGGATGGGCGGAAGCATGTTTGCGCTGGCCACGGCACTCAAGGTCTTTCCGGTGGCGGTGTTGCCCTATCTGGCGTGGCGAAGGCAGTGGGCGGCGCTTGCCGGCATGATTGTCTTTCTGGGAATTTTTCTGTTCGTGGTTCCGGCGCCGGTACGCGGTTTCCGGCACAACGTTTCCGAATTGAAGACCTGGTATCAGGGAATGGTTGGATCGAGTTCGGAGCAGGGGTTCGGACAGCGTGGCGAGCAGAACTGGTCCTGGGTCAATCAATCCATCATCGCCGTGACCCACCGGCTGACGCGCCCGGTCAATTACAACCAGGACAATCCGGCCAAGCCGCCGGCGTACATGAATCTGCTCGATCTCGATTTCAGGACCGCCAATTGGGTCGTGCTCGCGATCTCGCTGGCGATCGGGCTTGGCTTCATCGCGATCATGCCGGCGCGCTCGCGGACGACACCCCGCTCGAATGCGGAAGAACTCGGCATCCTGTTCTGCCTGATGACGGTGGCGTCGCCGCTGGCCCGGCAGTATTATTTCATGTGGCTGTTCTTTCCGATCACCATCCTGGTCCACCGGGCGGTCTATGATCCACGTCCTGCCGCGCAGATCGGTAGCTGGACGGCGCTGGCGATCGCGGGACTGCTGATGTGCCTGTCATTTCCGGTTTTCCCGAATGACCTGCAGGCCTACGGGAACAATCTTGCTGCCACGGCGATCATCGCCGGCGACCTGGTCTGGCACATCCTGCATCCGCCTCCGGAAGGCGCAGTCTGCTCCTTGCCTGCGACGGCCGGCGAGCTAAAACCAGATCTGCGGATCAACCCCCGCAGCTAGCCAAGGGAAAATCGAAAATGTCCAGCGCGCCGCAACTTCAGCCGGTCCTCGACCGCATCGATGCCGATTTCGACAACAGCCTCGAGCGGCTGTTTGCCCTGCTGCGGATCAAATCGATCTCCGCCGACCCGGCTTTTGCGGCAGATTGCAAGAAGGCCGCCGATCACCTTGCCGGCGACATCGCCACGCTCGGTTTTGCGACCGAGGTGCGGCCGACAGCGGGTCATCCCGCCATCGTCGCCAAAGCCAGCGGCAACGGTAAAACCCCGGGGCGGCCGCATGTCCTGTTCTACGGTCACTACGATGTGCAGCCGGTCGATCCGCTCAATCTTTGGCATCGTCCGCCCTTCGAGCCGGCCGTGACCACGCATGCCGACGGGCGAAAAATCATCGTCGCGCGCGGCGCGGAAGACGACAAGGGCCAGTTGATGACCTTCCTCGAAGCCTGCCGGGCCTGGAAGTCCGTGACCGGTTCGCTGCCGCTCGACGTCACCATCGTCATCGAGGGCGAGGAAGAAATCGGCTCGAAGAATTTCGTTCCGTTTCTTGAAGCCAACAAGGCTGACCTCAAGGCCGACTTCGCACTGGTGTGCGACACCGGCATGTGGGACCCGAATACCCCGGCGATTACCACGTCGCTGCGCGGACTGGTTTACGAGGAGGTGCGGATCAAGGCGGCCAATCGCGATCTGCATTCCGGCATCTTCGGCGGTGGCGCGCAAAATCCGATCCGGGTGCTGACCCGGATTCTCGGCGGCATCTTCGACGACGACGGCCACATCACGATCCCCGGCTTTTACGACGGCGTGAAGGATCTGCCGCCCGATATTCTCGCCCAATGGTCGAAACTCAACCTGACGGCGGAGTCGTTCCTCAAGCCGATCGGACTTTCGGTGCCCGCCGGCGAGAAAGGCCGCCTGCTGATCGAGCAGATCTCCTCGCGCCCGACCTGCGACATCAACGGCATCATCGGGGGCTACACCGGCGAGGGCTCAAAGACGGTGATCCCGGCGGAGGCCTCCGCCAAGGTTTCCTTCCGGCTGGTGGAAGGGCAGGAGCCCGGCAAGATCCGAAAAGCCTTTCGCGACTACGTCACGGCGCGGCTGCCCAAAGACTGCAAGGCCGAGTTCGGCGACCATTCCAGCGCGCCCGCGATCGCGCTCGACTGGAACATGAAGCCGCTCGCCGCCGCCAAGCGCGCGTTGACCGAGGAGTGGGGCAAGGAAACGGTCCTGATGGGCTCCGGGGCGTCGATCCCGATCGTCGCGGATTTCAAGCGCACCCTGGGTCTCGACAGCGTGCTGGTGGGTTTTGGGCTCGACGACGACAACATCCATTCGCCGAACGAAAAATACGACCTGAAGAGTTTTCACAAGGGCATCCGCTCGTGGGCGCGGATCCTCGCCGCACTGGCCGACGCGCCGCGCTGAACGGGACCGCATAGATATGTAGGATGGGTAGAGCGCAGCGAAACCCATCGCGTCACAGTGTCGGTACATGGCCAACAATCGAGCGAGCGAATGACCAACTACCGCCGCAACTTCCTCGCAGGAGGCAGTTTCTTCTTCACCGTCAATCTGGCCGAGCGGCGCCTGCGGCTGTTGACAGACCATATCGATGAGCTGCGCAAGGCGTTTCGCGAAACGCGCCAACATCATCCGTTTACGACCGACGCGGTGGTTGTGCTACCCGATCATCTCCACGCGGTGTGGACGCTTCCGGAAGGCGACAGGGACTTTGCTACGCGCTGGCGGCTGATCAAATCGACGTTCTCGCGCAGCCTTGCAACCGGCGAAACGATTTCAAAGAGCCGCGCCGCCAGAGGCGAGCGTGGTATTTGGCAGCGGCGTTATTGGGAGCATACCATTCGCGATGAGGACGATTTCGCGCGCCATGTCGATTACGTCCACATCAATCCGGTCAAACATGGGTTGGTGATGCGGGTGCGGGATTGGCCGTATTCGTCATTTCATCGTCTGGTGGAGCGCGGGGTCTATCCCGAAGATTGGGGAGGCGATGTCGCGGATCGGAGCGGAGATTTTGGCGAACGACACTGAGCGCGCAGTGAGGCGAGGCAGGGCGATGGGTTTCGCTACGCTCTACCCATCCTACGGATACGGCTAAAAAATAAAAACGCCGCCCGGAATTGGGCGGCGTTTGGATCGGAAAGTGCAGAGGTCGTTGAGGCGACTCTACACCAAAATCCCAAAATTTCAATTCTTGTAGCCGGGATCGAGGCGGTCGACCTTGCGCAGCAGCGCCGGCCACACCAGCGTCGTGGAGCGTAGCTCCTGCCGGTCCGGGTTCGCGAGCAGGGTGGTGTTCTTGTCCACCACGGCCTGGTCGACGGGATAGGCCACGGGCCCGAGCATGCGTGTGCGTACCTGCATGGTGCAGGCGCGCTCGAGATGAAACATGCGCTCGAACGCGGACGCGACGGAGCGGCCGACCGTCAGCGTGCCGTGATTGCGCAGCAGCATGTGGTTCTTGCTGCCGAGGTCCTTTTGCAGGCGCGGGCGTTCGTCGTGGTCGAGCGCAATCCCTTCATAGTCGTGATAGGCGAGATCGAAGGTGACGAGCTGCGCGGTCTGGTTCAGCGGCAGCAAGCCTTCCTGGCAGCTTGCCACCGCGGTGCCGTCGGGTGTGTGCAGATGGAGCACGCAGCCGGCGTCCTCGCGCGCCTCGTGGATCGCCGAGTGGATGGTGAAGCCGGCCGGGTTGATGCTGTAGGCGCTCTTGGTCAGCTGGTTGCCGTCGAGATCGACCTTGACCAGGCTGGATGCGGTGATTTCGTCGAACATCAGGCCGTAGGGGTTGATCAGGAAATGATGGTCCGGTCCCGGCACCCGCGCGGAGATGTGGGTGTCGACCAGATCGTCCCAGCCATAATGCGCGATCAGGCGGTAGCACGCGGCGAGATTGACGCGCTGATTCCATTCGGCATCCGTCATTCCCGACGGCGCTTCCTTCAGGCGAGCTTCGGCTGGCGACATGACCGGTTTCTCCCGTTGAACGGCTGGTTTTCGCGGCAAGACTACCCCCGCACATGCGTCGCAACAAGGCGCAGCGCTGGGGTGGCTGTCATGCTGGTTAAGCGAAGGCCTACGGCGCCGGAATGGCCAGCAGGCTGGAAATGCTGCGCCCGCGGATATCGTAGACCCGCGCGAACACCACGTCGTCGCGCTTGATTTCGACCATCACCGGCGCGGTCAGGCCCTTGCAGTAGAACTCGCCGAGCGTCATGGCGAAGTCGGCGGCATGACTGTCCCAGCCGATCGTGAAGTCGGGGCCGAGCGCGACCTGGGCCGGACGCTGCGGACCGCACACCGCGACCTTCCATTTGCGTCCGCGCGGCGGAACTTCCTGCCGCTCGGTGAGCTCCTCGCGCAGGGCATCGGAGGCCTGCTTGAAGGCCAGGCCCCAGTAATCCAGCATGTACAGATCGTCGACGGCGCGTACCGTGCCCGCGATACGATTGAAGTGGGTGTACTGGTAGGGATGCAGCCGGATCATCTCGCCAAGCGGCAGCAGCAGGCCGAACGAGAAAATGGCCACGGCGGCCGGCTGCCAGCTGCGGCGATTGTCCTTGAGCCAGTTCATTCCCCACGCGAAGGCGTTGCCCGCGAGCACCGTCATCGGCGGGATCACGAAAATGAAATGTCTGATGCCGTTGTAGAGCGCCGGGCGCTTCACCATCGCAATCAGCAGCGGCAGCGTTGCCGCCGACGTCAGCATCAACAGGATGGTCTTGCGGCGGGCCGATACGTCGCCGCGCGGCAGCACCACCAGTGTGCCGACGACGCCGGCCATCAAAAGGCCAAGCAGCACCTCGGGAAGCTGCAGCGCAAACAGCGTCGGCAGATACGACCAGGGCATGTCCGGCACCGACACCAGCGCGCCATCGAACATTTCCTTCCATGGCTTCTCGAAGAAGTGCGAGAAGTAGGTCAGGGCGTGGAACGGATTGCCGGGTTCCATGATCGACCAGGGCCAGATCAATCCCATCACGAGGTAGCCGAGGACCAGGCCGGGCAGCAGCACGTAGAGGACATGGGCGAAGCGTTGAGCGGCTTCGCGCGCGCCATGGCTGTGAAATTCCTCGAGGAACAGTGGTACGAAGCCGGCGATCGCGTAGACCAGCGCCAGCCCGCCGAGAATGCGCGAACCGATCGACAGGCCGGCGCCAAGACCGACGATCAGGATGGTCCGCGGCGAAGGCTGCGGATATTCCTCGGCCAGCCGGACCAGGCCCAGCATCAGGATCACCATCGCCACGGCGAACGGCGCATCCTTCGGATTCATGAACATGTGCCCGTAGAAGGTCGGGCACAGCGCCAGCAGCAGCAATGCCGCGAGCCCGGCAAGCGGACCGCCGACGCGTCGGCCAAGCCGCCACGTCACCGCAAGCCCGATCACGCCGACGATGGCGCCGACCAGCCTGCGGGTTTCAAACAGTTCGAGAGGGATGACCTTGTGCAGCAACGCGGCCGCCATGTCGAAGCCGCCGCCGTACATGTAGAGATTGGCGAAGGACAGCGCGCCGGTATCCTTGAACCCGGAACCGTACATCCGCAGCAGCAGATCGGCATATTCGGCGTGGGTATAGTCGTCCCAGCCCAGTCCATAATCGCGAAATGTAAGGCTTGCGACCAAAGCGACCACGGCCAGCGCCAACAAGGCGAGGTCGTCGCAGGTCCGTTCCACCGAGCGCCGCGCGGGCGTGTCGATCGCCGAAGTCGTGATGGATGACATGGCTATTGGTAACCCGGCGTCCCTTTGGCCCAGCTTCGGCGCTTTTTGGGCCTCATTCCCCGGCCATCCCTATAGCGCAGTTCCCTTACCAAGTAATTCCGAATTGTGGCGTAATTTCTTGATGCGGCGCAACAATCGCCGGATTGCCAGGCAAGGTGGTGCTCGGCGGTGCCGGACAAGTTCAGGGTCGTTCTGCCGCGGGAACTGTCCCCGCAAATGTCCGTTGGCGATGTACACAATATGACGGTATCGTGGCGTAGGGGGCTTGCGCGCATTTCCAGCGCGCTCGGGGGTGAGTTCGATGGCAGCTGTGTTGTTGATCGCCGGGATTGGCTTGTTGCTGGCTGGTCTTATGGCGATCGGTTTCGGGATACCGGTCAAGGAATTCAGTTTCGGCAACACCCTGATTCTCACTGGTGCGGTCGTGGCTTGCACCGGGATCATGATGCTTGGCTTCTGGATCGTCGTCCGCGAGCTGAGAAATATCGCGCGGCGGCTCGGTTCCGGTTTTGTCGCGGAATCAGGTGCGGGAACCGGGCTGCGATCGGCGGATCCAGGCGCTGCGCTGGGGACCCAGGCTCCGGAGGGCGGCGCTTTCTCGCTGAGGCGCGACCAGCCGGCAGAGGAAAATGCGGGCCTTGTCGAGTCGGCAGGGCATCCGGCATCGCCGCCGCCGTGGCATGAGCAGGCTGCGCCGCGCGACCGCGGGCGTGTCGACGTGCCGGCGGCGCCGGAGCCCGTTGACGCCGCGCCGGTCGTCAAGCCGCGGCGCAACCTGCTGTTTTCCTCGTCATCGCGGAGGGAGCGCGAGCGCGCCGAGGCGCGAACGACCGAACCGCCCGTGCCCGATCTGCGGCCCCCGCCTGCCGCGGCGCCGCCGGTTTCCGAGCCAGGCGAAGTGCCGCCGCCGACGTTCGACGATGCCTGGCCGAAATCGGAACGCTCGCCGCCGCCGCAACGGCGAAGCGGCCGGGCGCCGTCGACGTTTGCCGAACCGGCTGCCGGTGCGCCCGCCGCGGATCACAAGCCGCCGGCGGCACGAAACGAAGACCAGCCGCCGGTGACGGTGCTCAAATCGGGCGTCGTCGATGGCATGGCCTATTCCCTGTATTCCGATGGCTCGATCGAGGCCCAAATGCCCGAAGGCATGATGCGGTTCGCATCGATCGACGAACTGCGTGCCCACCTCGATCATCGCCCCTGAGCGGTTGTGCTTGCGGCGTACCCGCCTTGAAAATAAAGCGGCGTTGTTCTTGTCACTTCACCAGTAATCCGGTCATATTGGACAAGTAGTGGAAGATTCCCAAAGCGTATTGGCGCTGCGGATACTGTCCGATCCGCGCATATCCTGGCGTGTTGGCGACCAGAAGGGTGCAGGCCATGAACGACGCTGCCGGCAAGAGTTTCATCGACCTGACCGCGACGATCGTGTCGGCCTATCTCAGCCATAATCCGACGCCGGCTTCCGAAATTCCGAACCTGATCAGCCAGGTTCACGCGGCGTTGCTGCGGGTCTCCACGGGGCGAATCGAAACGCCCCTGGAACTCGTCAAACCGGCGGTGTCGGTCAAGAAATCGATGACCCCCGACTACCTGGTGTGTCTGGAGGACGGCAAGCGCTTCAAATCGCTGAAACGCCATCTGCGCACGCAATACAACATGACGCCGGAACAATACCGCGACAAGTGGGGCCTTCCGCAGGACTATCCGATGGTGGCACCGAATTACGCGGTCGCGCGTTCGGCGCTCGCCAAAAAGATGGGACTAGGCCAGCAACGGCGGCGGCGGAAATAGCTCGGCTGTTTGATGGCGCCGCTATGCCAACGGCCTTCAGGTGGCGGCGGCGGCAAGCGCCTCGCGGGCGTCGGTGCGAATGCGCTCGACCATGGCGCGCAGGCCGTTGGAGCGCTGCGGCGTCAGATGCTCGCGAAATCCGAATTCGTCGAACACCGCGATGGCATCGGTGCCGAGAATTTGCTGTGGCGTGTGGCCGGAATACAGCGTCAGCAGGATCGCGATCAGCCCGCGCACGATGTGGGCGTCGCTGTCGCCGCGATAGGTCAGCAGCGGCGCGTTGCCGTCGCTGCGGCCGACCTGCTTTGCCAGCCAAACCTGGCTGGCGCAGCCCTGCACCTTGTTGGCGGCGGAATGCTCGGCCTCCGGCATCGGGTCCAGCGTGCGGCCGAGTTCGATGACATACCGATAACGGTCGTCCCAATCGTCCAGCAGCGCAAAATTATCCCTGATTTCGTCGATCGTCATCGTGTCCCGCGCTCTATCCCAAAGCCATATATAGGGCCGCGGGCGATCGAAAGCGATATAACCGGAACCAAAATGAGGACTTAATTCGCCGTCATGGCACGCCACGCCACTCCGCCTGCAGGTCATCCGGCGTCAATGTGTCGCGTGGCGCGGCGTCGGCAAGAGAGGTGTCGGCATTCCCGACGTTGCCGATCGAGCCGGTATGGTCGGACGAGCGCTTGTCGGTGATGATCTGGTACAGTTTGCGCGCGCCCTCCTGGGCGCGCTGTCCGATGACGGTGGCGGCCTGGCCGCCGACTTCGCACGCGGCCGGCTGGCGTTTGCAGAATTGACTCATGTCCGACACCGCCGCGGTCGCAGCGGATACGGCTTCTGACGCCCCCAGTTGCGGCAGCTTGTCCGATTCAGGCGTCCTGTCTCTGGGCAATAGCACGAGCACCAGCCCGAGCCAGAATGCCATGCGGAGCAGAAAAAACATCTCGCGACCCCGGCCGTGTCTTTCGCTTTCGTTGCGGATGATCTCGCAATTGGTCCTTGACTAACAGCCGTCGATAAATCGCGAGTGTTTGCATTGAGGTTAAATCGTCGAAAATTTGTGAAAAATCCGGCTGATTGGATTCGGTGTAAATTTTCGATTGATGGAGATTTTCCGTCAAAAGCGGGATAGCGGCCGCGTCCACCCTTTCGAAACCATGCCGGGCTCGTTCCGGAAACCCGCCGTTCACCATCTGCGCCGAATAGTCCGGTTCGGGGCGTGTGAACACCCCAAGAACACACGGTCTTTGACTGCCGGGCGGCGCGCCTTAGCGTTCGCTTAATTTCGCTCTGACACGGTGGCGCAACGATAAGGGGGCGTTCCGGCGCGTCTGTTCGACGAACAAGCCGAAGCGCGGGAGCCGTGACAGTTTTGACCATTATCCGCGATTGCATCGATGCGCTGCTGCATCCGTCAGCGCGATACGACGCCCTGACGCGTGCGCGCCACCGCGCGTTCATGGCGCCGCGGTTGCTCGGAAGTCTCGCGGCACTCGCGGCATTCCCGGTCTATCTTGCGATGCGCGGCGCGCCCACCGCACTCGAGGTGGCGGCATTCGCGTGGCTTATCGCTCCCATCCTGCTGTCGTGGTTCCTGTCGCGTACCGGCCGCTACGAGGGCGCGCATGTGCTGTCGTCGCTGGCGCTGGCGGGCCTCGTCATGACCGTGGCGATAACCACCGGCGGCATCGAATCCTTTGCCGCGATCTGGCTGGTCGTCGTTCCGCTCGAGGCGGCACTTTCGGCGTCGCGCCGCGTGGTCGCGTTCGCATCCGCGCTGGCGCTGGCGTGCATGGCGCTGCTGATCGTCCTCGGATACTTGGACGTGCTGCCGGCGGGCGACGCCAATGCGGTCTCGCGCGGCATATTCATGGGGTTCGGCGTGGCCTCGGCGACGCTCTATGCCGCGGGACTTGCGTTCAGTGCTGAATCGCTGGCGCGCACCAGCGTCTCGCTGCTCTACGTCGAGGAGGATCGCTATCGCCTGCTGGCGCGAAACATGAGCGACGTGATCTCGCGGCATCGCCGCAACGGCGCGGTGCAATTCATTTCGCCCGCGGTCGAGGCCATGCTGGGAACGCAGGTTACGCGGCTGCTCGGCCACGGCCTGTTCGATCGCGTTCACGTCGCCGACCGTCCGGCCTATCTCACCGCGATTTCGGACGCGGCGTGCGGCGGCGAGGCGCGCAGCGTCGAATTTCGTCTCCGGCGAGATCTGCCGCGTGGCGGTGAGCGGGCTTATCATGGTCGGGTCGATTTCATCTGGGTCGAGATGCGCTGCCGGCCGCTGGAGCAGGCGACGCCGACCGCGACCGAAGCCGAGGTCGTTGCGGTGATGCGCGATGTCACCGACCGCAAGATCCAGGAGCAGGCACTCGGCGTGGCGCGCGCCGCCGCCGAGCAGGCCGACGCCTCCAAGACCCGCTTCCTCGCCACCATGAGCCATGAACTGCGCACCCCGCTCAACGCCATCATCGGCTTCTCCGAAATGATCGTTCAGGAAGAAGCCCTGATGCTGGATGCGGCACGCCGCAAGGAGTATGCCCAGCTGATCAACGATTCCGGCCAGCATTTGCTGTCGGTGGTCAACGGGATCCTCGATATGTCCAAGATGGAAACCGGCAATTTCGAAATCTCACCGGAGCCGTTCGCGCCGCGCGCGGCGCTCATCCATTGCTGCAACCTGCTGGCTCTGAAGGCCCGGGAAAGCGGTATCGACCTCGTGACCCGCGCGCCGCAGGATTTGCCGGTCATGAACGGCGATCCGCGCGCGTTCAAGCAGATCGTGCTGAATCTCGTGTCCAATGCCATCAAGTTCACCGAGCGCGGCGGCACGGTGACGGCTTCCGCCGCGGTCGAGGGATCGCGGCTGCTGCTTCGCGTCACCGATACCGGCGTCGGTATCGCGGCCGACGATCTCAAGCGGGTCGGCGATCCCTTCTTCCAGGCCGGCAAGACCTATCAGCGGCGGCATGAAGGCACCGGCCTCGGGCTGTCGATCGTGAAAAGCCTGGTGGCCTTGCATGCCGGCGAGATGACGGTACAAAGCAGGGTCGACGAGGGAACCGCCGTCACCGTCGCGTTGCCGCTGGCGTTCACGGCGCCGGAGCGAGAGCCGTCCAGCAATATCGCAACGCTTGCGCCGGCGTCGCGATCCGCGACCCACGACCAGGCTTATCAGGTGAAGAAAAGTGCCTAGACCCATTGCGAAGGATGACGACAAGCCGCGACGCCGTCGCGGCGCGGTTGCGGCCGAGGCGCAGGCCGAGCGCGGGCTTGCGATGCGCATTCTGCTGCATAGTCCGAAAGACACGGTTGCGGGCGCGCTGGCGTTCGCGGCGGTCAGCGCCATCATCGCCAATGCGCTCTTTCTGCAGACGGGATCGCATCCGTCGCCGATGTTCGGCTCGGTCGTGGTGATGCCGGCGGCGGGATTGGTGAACCCCAGCCCATTGCCGCGTCCGCGCCCCGTGGAAGCCACGATCAAATCCGCAGAAGCGCCGGCCGCCGAACCGAAGCTTGCCGAACCGAAACTTGCGGAGCCAAAACTTGCCGAGCCGAAGAGCGCCGACCCGCTGGGCAATCTGGTCAAGGCGACCAGCGCGCTGCCGGCGGCACCTTCCAGTGTCCCGCGGCCGCCGGCGCCGATTCCGGTTTCCTCCCGTCCTGAGACAATCGTCAGTTCGGGCTCGCGACGCGTGGCGGCGGTGCAGCGTGCGCTCACGGAATATGGCTATGGCCAGCTGAAACCGACCGGCACGGTCGGTTCGGACACCCAGGCCGCCATCCAGAAATTCGAGCGCGAGCACAAAGTCCCGGTGACCGGGCAGGTGTCCGATCGTCTGGTCCGCGAACTGACCGCGATGATCGGCCACCCGATCGACTAGCCACGCGATCGCGCGAGCTTCAACGCGGGACGCGCAATCCCGTTGCGCGCCAAGCCCCGCGCGTTGGTAACCTCGACCGCCGTGATCCCCTTCGGACCGCCCGCAACGTTTCGAGACGGCGCCTGCGCCCCCAATGAGCGGTTTGGCGGCAACGCGCCGATCAATCCCTGTTTGGTGTCGTTTCTTGCCGTCATCTCGGGGCTTATGTCCGCGAACGCGATTGCCAGCGTGCAGACGAAGGCGCGCGCCCGGTTTTTGATTCCGGACACGGCAGCGACGATCGGTGCAATGAAAGGCTGTGCCGCGGTCGGAGCAATTGCCGCTGTTCACCCGATCGGGGCAGTAGTCATCGCGGCAGCCAATATGCGAAGTCTATATCGCGGCCGTTTTGTCCGTCTCGCTTCTTTATGTCGTTTTGCCTATCTCGCAGACGCTGTCGTAAATCCGTTGCGCCGGCGTAGTCGCTGCCGGCGGCGACTGACGTGCTGTTTTGGACCCAACATGAGCGGGCACGCCTCGCGGCAGCGACAGTGCCACGTTCAACACTCAGGAGTCTTGCGCGAGAAGCGTAGCCGGTGGCCGGACTATCTCCGCACCAGCTCCAATAGTCAGACCAGAATGGTGACACCATGAATCTCTCTCGTACTACTCCCGCACGCGACCGGATCATCGAGCCGATCATCGCGCTCGCAGGTTGCTCGAAGCAGCACCGAATCGTGATCGCAGGATCGAGGGCCGTCGAATTGATGCTGGAGCTGCAACGCCGCGGCTATGTCCGCACGGCGGCCACGGCAAACTGCGGCCAACCGGCCGGCCAGTACGATGTCGCGCTGGTCGATTGGCGACGGCGCACGTTCAAGACGCTCGAGACCGCGCTTGACTGGCTGGTGGGGTTCGTGAGTCCCTCCGGCGTGCTCGTGGTCTGGGTTGATCCCCAAAAGGCTGCGGCCAACGAGATCCTTCGCCTCTCGCTGGAAAGGCGCGGCTTTGTCATTGAGGCTGGAACCGTGCATGATTGCGGTTGCGCCGTTTCGGCGCGGCGGCGCGAAACGAGCCCCTTCCGCAAAGCCGCGTAGTTGGCGCCAATCTTCCGCCGCTCCACAGGAGGATGGCCGCCTGTGCCGTCGCCAAACGTGCTAGGCACGGTCCGGACATAATCAGGAGCCGGCAAGGGCCGCATCATGGAAACCAAACCGCCGATTCCGCGGGCGATTCTCGTCAGCGTCCAGATCCCCGGTGTTGACGACGTCGCGCATGCCGCTGATCTCGAAGAGCTGGGCCGGCTGGTGAAGACGCTCGGTTACGAGGTTGTCGGCACGGTATCGCAGAAGCGCGACGATATCGGCGGCGGCACGGTGCTCGGCAAGGGTCGGCTTGCGGAACTCGCGGCGATGACCGGCGGCACGGGTGTGGTCGGATCGATGGCGATCGCCCGCAAATCGAAGGCCCGCGATCGATTCGAAGACGCCGGCGAAAAGCAGCCGGATGCCCGGGAGACAGAACCCGATCCGCTAATCAGAGCGGAGATCGTGATCGTCGATCATGACATCTCGCCGAGCCAGGCGCGCAATCTCGAGCGCGCCACCGGCGCGCAGGTACTCGATCGGACCGGAGTGATCGTGGAGATTTTCCATCGCCATGCCCACAGTCGCGAGGCGAAGCTGCAGGTCGAGATGGCGCGGTTGAAATACGTCTCGCCCCGTCTGCGGGAATCGTCGGGCGGCGGGCGGCAGCAGGGGGTCGGCGCGGGCGAGTCCGATCTCGAACTTGATCGCCGCAAGATCCGCGATCGCCTCGCGGAGCTGAAGCAGCAGCTGGAGGATGTCGAGCGAGACAACGACCAGCGCCGGTCCGCGCGTCGCGATCAGCTGCGGGTCGCGCTGGTCGGCTACACCAACGCCGGAAAGTCGTCGCTGATGCGGGTGCTTACGGGCAGCGAGGCCCTGGTTGAGGACAAGCTGTTCGCTACCCTCGATACCACGGTGCGCGCCCTGCAGCCCGACACGAGGCCGCGCGTTCTGGTCTCGGACACGGTCGGCTTCATCAAGAAGCTGCCGCACGATCTTGTCGCCTCGTTCCGATCCACGCTCGCCGAAGCGCTTGAGGCGTCGCTGCTGCTGTTCGTCGTCGACGCGTCCGATCCGACCTATCAATCGCAGCTCGAAGTGAGCCGCGAGGTGCTGCGCGAAATCGGCGCGCAAGCCGTCCCGTCGCGGCTTCTGCTCAACAAGATCGATCGCGTCAGCGAGGCCGATCGCGCCGCTCTGCGCGAAAAACACCCCGACGCGATCCTGCTCTCCGCAAAGTCGCCCGCGGACGTGGCGGCGCTGCGTGAGACCATCATCTCTTTTTTTGAAGCTTCGATGGTGGAGGACGAGCTGGTGTTGCCGTATGCGAAGCAGGGGATGCTCAGCGACGTCTACGAGAATGCGCGCGTGCTCTCGGAGGACTACGACGCCACCGGCCGGATCATGAAGGTGCGCGGCCTCCCCGGCGCGATCGCGCGCCTGCGCAGAACCCTCGCTGCTACCTGAATGACGCCGTAAAGGTAGCGAAGCGGTTTCCTTGCGTCGTCCCCCACTTCTGCTGCCGCTTCGGTGCATCGCCCTAGCGTCAATCCATCGGCTCGCCTATCGTGGTCGGATGCGATTGAAATCCAGCATATGGGTGGCGGGCTATTTGCGCCGCTGCCAGACCGAGGGGATATTCGGCGCCGTGCGCCGCCGCGGCGCGGAAGAAGCCGGCGCGGTGTTCGTCAAGGTGGCGCTGCTCGATGGCAATGCCATGCTGTACGCGCCGGCGCCGCAGACGGTCTATGACGACAGCCGGCCGATCGAGCGCCTGTTCGCCGCGACCTCACCACAGCCGGTGCCGGAAGCCTCGGTAGAAGAGCGTCTGGCGAAGGAAATCCGGTTCGACCCGGATGTCTGGATTGTCGAGACCGAAGACCGGGCAGGGCGGCACTTTCTCGATCTGGCGAAGGCTTAGCACGTATCACAAAAGCATGCCCTCGGATTTAATCCGCGGGCGGACACCGGTTTTGCGGTCGGATTACGCGCAATATTCTAACTTCCCGAGCCTTGCGAGCCGGTGCGCGGCATGACGCCGGCGCCTGGCGCTTGCGTCGCCGGGCGGGTTTGGCCGGGCGCGGAGCGCGCGCGATGGCGTTCGTCGTCGTAAAGGGTGGGGCGATATTTGGCACGGGTGACCGCCAGCGTCGAGCCGCGCCACGCGGCCAGCATGATCAGGGCCGATCGTTCGCTCAACCTGTCGAACAGGCGCGATAGCCGGTAGACGGTGTTCACGGAAGTGCCGAATTCGGGCTTGAGGAACAGCAGTACGCGCTGAAAAACCGCGCTCGGCATGCCCAGCGCCTTGAGCCCGCAGGCCAGCGGTTCGCCGCCGGGATCGTTGACTACCTGGGCGGCAACCCGCGCCGGCAATATCAGGGTTTCGCCGAGTTCAAGCGTGAAGTTTTCGACGTCGGCCGCGAACGCGGCCATCTCCAGCGTTTCGATGGCACGTTTGGTGCGCGCGGCGGGAATTCGCGCGGAAGCTTTTAGCGGGGTGTCGAGGAGATTTTGCAGGATCAAGGCGCGTTCGCTGCCGCTGGCGCGGAAGAACATGTCGCTGATTTCGGCGGCGTCGGCCGGCTGCATCGACAAATTCGATGCCATCCGCAATTCCGCCTCGCTCAAGGCCCTGGCCGGCGCCGGCGCGGATGGGCTTGCGGGAATCTCGTGAGCGACCGGAACGCGCTGAGCCGGATCGGTGGGTCTCAGCCCGAGCCTTTGCAGGACTTCGCGCGGCGTTCCCGGATAGATCGCCAGCCGCGCCCGCACGGCCGCGCGCGTCGCGTCGTCGACCTGATCGATCAGGCGCGAGGTCAGTTCGACGAACTGCCGCTCTTCGTCGCCGCTGTGCGCGTTGGCCTGAACATAGAGGTCGGTCAGCACGCGCAGCAAGGTGGGTCTGATATCGACGCCCTCGCGACGGGACAGCGTCATCAAGCCATCGAAACCCGGAAAAGATTGAGGTCTGGTCATGTTAGGGTTACGCGACTGAGAAATTCTCGCGGCAAATTACGTCAGTTGCTTTAACAGCTCGTTAAGGAAAACGATCTGTGAACGCGGTGGTTGCATTTGGCGGCCATTGTGCGCAACGGGGCGCCGTCCGATCGCATCCATCAAACCGGTTCCAAGAAACGAAATTAAGATGCTGTTAACCACGTCCTGTTCTTAATGATGGCCTGTCGCCGGCCAAGTCATGCCTGAGCGGCAACCAGAGAGAGTTGAACATGGGTACCATCATTGAATTTCCGGCGGATGCGGCTTCGCGGCGGCTGGGGTCAACTGTGGATGGCGCTTCAGGCGAAGGCACAGGAATCATCCTGATCCTTCCCGTCGTCCGGATCGAGCGCGAACCCGATAAAACCAGCGGTGGCCGTGGACCGGAAGAAGGTACGGCACCGGGCCGCCGTCGCCGTCGGCGCTGACATCGGGCATTTTGAAATGCCGGAGACGTGTTTTCCAATCCGGACAAGACGACGGATCCGGTGCCGCTTACCAGTCCAGACGTTGCTTCTCGCAAGCGTGACGCTCGGCGGCTGCAGCGGCGGCGATTTCGGCCGCACCCGCGAGGATTTTCGCAACGACGACATGCATCGCTGGATCGGCAGTGAGGCGACATCGAGCGTCGGCCTGCATGCCTCGCAATTCCAGTTGACCGACAACGAACGGCAGCTTCGCGATCTGGCTTACCCGCTGATCGAGCCGCCGCACTCGCGCCCGGCCTGGAAGAGCGTGTTCGGCGACTACACGTCGCTTCCCTCGCCGTGGCGGCAGAAAGTCATATTCGATCGTACCGCCTATGGGCGCCAGTTGATCGACGAGCCGCACCGCTCGCATTCGTCACGCTATGCGCAGCTGATCGATGACGTGCGGGACGACATCACCCGGTTCGAGCCGTTCTTCGCCACTGCGGTGCGTGTGCTCGACCTCGACAGGAAACGTAACGCCGCCCTGGCGCATATTTCGGAGTTGTCGCCGCGCGAGCGCGCCGACGCCGTCGCCCGCATGGAAGAGAATACCCTGGTCGTGCAGTGGGTGCAGCAATGCCTGGAGCAGAGGATCTCCTCTTACCACTGGGCGCTGGAGCGGCTGGTGCTGCAGGCGCCGGATAACATGGCGGCGGACGCCGATCGATTGATCGGCGAACTCGCCGCACAGACGGCCAACCCGCCGGTCGCGGCGCAGCCGGTGATCGGGCGCGCGCTCAGCACCCGCGGCTAGGAACTTGTGACGAACTGATAGGTTCGCTCAGCGCTTCGCCGGCGCCGCCTGCTTCGCCGGCGCATCGGTTTGAACCTTGCAGCTCGATGCGGCGAGCGAGGCCTGGGCCTGCGGCATCAGGCCGGGCTCCGGCGCCAGCGCCTTCAACACGATCAGCCCGGTCGCGGTCGGAGAATCGATGATCAGCCGGTCGGCCGCCGTCACATCCTCGTCTTCCGGCAAGTCGGCGTGCTGGTCCTCGGTCATGAGATCGAGTTCGATCACCTTGCGGCCGGCGGACCGGTCGTTGATGGCGTAATAGGCGACTTCGTTGCGGGTGTAGAACGACACCGAGGTGTAGGCCTGGCTGACGGGAACCGCGAGCTTGAGCGGCCCTCCCGACAGATCGTAGCGGCAGATCGCGAGTGCAAACGCCGGATCCATGAACGGCATGGTTACGTTGTTGGGATCGGCCAGCGGAAGCGCGGTCACTTCGTTGAGCTTCGTTATCGAGGTCAGACGCGAATAGGCGTCGTTGGTCGCGATCCGCGGCAGCGCCAGCACGCTGACGAGATGCACGATGCCACCCAGCAGCACGCCCGCGATGATCGTGAACAGCACGCGGATCATGGGCACCCCACGGTCGCGATCGAGGGCATCGGCGCATCGCGCTGGGTCCGCGTCGCCACGCCCACCGGCGTATCGTAGAGCCGCAGCATCAGCGCATAGCGCTCGATACCGCCGGTCGGGAGCCAGTTGCCGGCGCGCGATCTCGAGGCCACCCGCACCTCGAACGCGCCGTCCGCGCCGCGGATGATTTCCTGGCTGGTGAAGCCGTACCGCTGCAGCGAATTCGCAACCAGATGCCCCTTCTGGTCGTACAGCGTCAACGTCCAGAACCGGGCCGCGGGCGTGACGCCGCTGACGACCACATCGCAGCGGCCATCGAGCGGACGCTTGCGGTCATCCGTGGTCGCCGAGAATGCCACGCCGTCGCCGGTACCGACCGGCAATTCGCCGCTGCGCACGATCGAGGCGCGCGAGTAGGGATCGACATCGGCGGTGCCGGTCTTGGGACGGGCGGTCCAGGCGCCGATCGTGAGCGTGCCGAGATCGGTGCCGCGGATTGCCGTCATCCACGTCGCGCCGAGGCCGACGACGGTGGCCAGCATCAGCGCCAGCAAGGTGATGAATATCAGCCGCACGGTCAGTTCTTGCGCGGTACGGGCGCAGCCGCGTTGCCTGGTGCTGCCGCCGCAAAGCTCTCCGGGAAGGCAAGCGCGCTGGACGACACCGGCTTGGCGGCCTTCGTCGGATCGGCGGACGAGGCATGGCCGGCGGTCTTGGCGGCGTCGTCGAGCATCTTTTCGACCTGCACCAGAATATCCGCGCCGCGTTTGGTCAGGACTGGCGGCGGTCCCGGCTTGATCTCAGGAGCGTTCGGCGCGCCGTTGGCCGCAACCGCCGCGGGGGTGGCAGGCGTCGGCAATTTTGTGCCCATGCCGACGCCGGGGAGTTCCTTGATCTCGACGCCGCGATGGGCCGCGACCATGATGTCGTGCCAGGTCTGCGCCGGCAGCGCGCCGCCGGTCATGCGGTTGGTCGGGGAGTAATCGTCGTTGCCGTACCAGACCGCGCAGGTGAAGTTGCCGGTGTATCCGACGAACCAGGCGTCGCGGTAGGCGTTGGTGGTGCCGGTCTTGCCGGCGGTCGGAATGCCGTCGAGCGCGGCACGTCGCGCGGTGCCTTCGCTGACGACGTGGCTCATCATCCCCGCCATGTCGGCGGCGACCGATGCCGGAATCGCCTGCAGCGGCTTCTTGCCGTCACGGTCGAAGCGCCAGACCAGATCGCCGGCGCCGGTGCGAACTTCCAGTACCGCATGCGGCGTCACCGACTTGCCCCTGTTGGGGAAGGTCGCATAGGCCACCGCGTGCTCAAGCACCGTGACCTCGTCGGCGCCGATCGGCAGTGACGGCGTATCCGGCAGCGGCGCCGTGATGCCGAAGCGGCGTGCGACTTCCACGATCTTGGCGCGGCCGGCTTTCGGTCCGCCCTTGCCGCCGAGCGCAATCGACAGCTTCACCGGCACGACGTTGATCGAGTGGGTGATCGCCTGCGTCAGCGTCACCGCGCCGGAATAAGAGTGGCCGTAATTCTGCGGACACCAGTTGCCGATGCAGACCGGACCGTCGACAATGATCGAGGTCGGCTTGAAGCCGTTGAGCAGCGCGGTGGTGTAGACATACGGCTTGAATGACGAACCCGGCTGCCGGTAGGCGTCGACGGCGCGGTTGAACTGGCTGGCGCCGTAGTCGCGGCCGCCGACCATCGCGCGCACGCCGCCGTCGAGATCGGCGACCACGGTGGCGGCCTGCGTTGCGTGATAGTCGCGGCCGAACTGGCGCAGCTGGTTCTCGATGGCCTCTTCCGCGGCCCGCTGCACGTTCATGTCGATCGCGGTGCGGACCACGAAAACCCGTTCGTTGTAGGATTTCGGAAACGTATCGACGAGCCTGCGCATCTCGTCGAACGCCCAGTCGAGATAGTAGTTCGGCGAATTCTCGTCGCGGCGATCGACCGCGGTGGCCGGATTGCGCCGCGCGCCGAACACCTGGCCTTCGGTCATGAATCCGGCGTCGACCAGATTGTCCAGCACCTGGTTGGCGCGCGCACGCGCGGCGGGCAGGTTGATGTGCGGCGCATATTTGGTGGGGGCCTTGAACAGCCCGGCGAGCATCGCGGCTTCCGCCAGATTGACGTCACGCGCCGACTTGTTGAAATAGAAATGCGCGGCGCCGTCGACGCCGAAAGTGCCGCCGCCCATATAGGCGCGATCGAGATACAGCTTCAGGATTTCATTCTTGGTGAGCCGGGTCTCCAGCCAGATCGCGAGAAACGCCTCGTTGACCTTGCGCTCGATGGTGCGCTCGTTGCTCAGGAACAGGTTCTTGGCCAGCTGCTGTGTGATCGACGAGCCGCCCTGCCGCACGCCGCCGGCCTGCGCATTGGTCAATAGCGCGCGAAAAGTGCCGGCGACATCGATACCGAAATGGTCATAGAAGCGGCGGTCTTCGGTGGCGAGTGTCGCCTTGATCAGATTGTCCGGAAAATCCTCCAGCGGTATGGAATCATTGTGCTTGATGCCGCGGCTGCCGATCGGATTGCCGTAGCGGTCGAGGAACGTCACCGCCAGATCGGATTTCTTCAGCCAGTCCTCGTCGGCGGTTTCGCGGAACGCCGGTACCGCCAATGCCAGCATCAGGATCAGGCCGCCGAGTCCGATGGTGGCGGCTTCCGACAACGGCTCGATGAAGACCCAGCGTTTCCAGCGCCCGACATAAAAGCGGTCCATGAAGGTGGAAAACCGCTCATAGAGTTCGCGCGCGCCTACCGCCGAAGAGAACAGCGTCGAATCGATGCGCGCATCGATATCCAGCATCAAATGCCGGATTTTTTGCTTCCATTGCGGTGGTACGATCTGGCGCACCGGAGCCCTTGGTCAGTTCGAAAGCGCTCAAGCACCCGGTCGGGCACGGTCGAGACGTCTTGCGCGAATGTTGCGGCAAACCCAAGGCGCTTTTGCGTCGTTGGGGACTCGCTGTCGTTCTAACCGAGCGGGGGCGATAAACCAATGGTCGGCCTCACGATTTTGAACGGCAGGACTAACGCTGTTCCGGGCTTTGCAATGCTGCCGAACGACCCCACTTGCACCCCAGGCGCCGCAGCCCCTAGAAGGGTCTGGGCCGCCGCCCGAAAAATGTCAGGACTCATGACCGTCCGCCCCAAGCCGCCCTCGGACCAGGAGGGATTCTTCTGGAAAACCAAGACGTTGGAAGAGATGTCCAACGTTGAATGGGAAAGCCTGTGCGATGGCTGCGCGCGCTGCTGTCTGGAGAAGCTCGAGGACGAGGACACCGGCAAGATCTATTTCACCCACGTTTCCTGCAAATTGCTCGATGCCGGGCTGTGCGCCTGCAAGGATTACAAGAATCGGTCCGAGCAGGTTCCCGACTGCGTCCGGCTGACGCCGGAAAACGTCCGCACCCTGAGCTGGCTGCCGCCCAGTTGCGGCTACAGGCTGGTGGCCGAGGGCCGTGATCTCTATTGGTGGCATCCGCTGGTTTCGGGCGATCCCAATACGGTGCATGAAGCCGGCGTCTCGGTGCGCGGGCGGGTGCAGGGGACCGAGAACGAGATCGCCGACGCCGATCTCGAAGATCATATCGTGCAGTGGCCGGCGCTGCTGCCGAAGCGGGCGCGGCTCAAGAAGCGACCGCAAACCTGAATGCCGCGGCTGTAACAGATCACGCAATTGCGATGTGACCCTCGCGGGACGCACCCATGCGCCTGACCCGCTGCCCCGACTTCGAATTACCGCCTAAGTTCCAAGCCACAGAGCGATTCCCCGCGACCCTCTCGTCGCGCCTTGAATAAATATATCTCGGCATGAACAAGTACGAACGGCAGAGCCATCACCCGGCCGGCGATCAAGCGTTGCCCGAAGCCATCGCCGGCGAGCTGTCGCAAATGCCGGGTGAGGTCCTCGATCCCAGCGAGGCCCCTTCGATCGCGCCGTCGCGGGCGCCGCTGACCCCAAGCGAAGTCCGCACCATCCTGATGAGCCTGTTGGTCACGATGTTTCTGGCCGCGCTGGACCAGACCATCGTCGCCACCGCGCTGCCGACCATCGGCCGCCAGTTTCAGGACGTCTCCAATCTGTCATGGGTGATCACCGCCTATCTGCTGGCATCGACCGCGGTCGCGCCGGTGTTCGGTACGCTCGCCGACATCTACGGCCGCCGCGGCATGATCATCGCCGCCCTCGGCTTGTTCATCGCAGGGTCCATATTGTGCGCGCTGGCGCCGAACCTGACGGTTTTGATATTGGCGCGGGGCCTGCAGGGGCTTGGCGGCGGCGGCATCATGCCGATCGTGCAGACCGTGGTTTCCGACATTGTGACGCCGCGCGAGCGCGGCCAGTACCAGTCTTATTTCAGCATCGTATGGATGGCCGCCGGAGTCGGCGGCCCGGTCCTCGGCGGCGTGTTCGCCGAACATCTGCACTGGTCGATGATTTTCTGGATCAACGTGCCGCTCGGGCTCATATCGCTGGCGTTGCTGCTGCCGAAAATGGGCAAAATCCCGGTATTCCATCGCAGGCGAAAGGTCGACTGGCTCGGCGGTGTGTTGCTGATGGCATCCGCGGTCGTGATCATGCTGGTGCTGACCTGGGGCGGTAACCGCTTTCTCTGGCTATCCCCGACCATCATGGCGATGATCGGTGCGGCCGTTGCATTGACGTTCGCGTTTGTCTGGCATGCCGGCACCGCCAAAGAGCCGTTCCTGCCGCTGTCGCTGATGGGCGGACCAATCGCGCCCTACGCGCTGGCCGGCGGCGGCTGCACGTTCGGCGCCATGCTGGGGCTGACCGTCCATCTGCCGCTGTATTACGAGGTGGTCTACCATCTCAGCGCCAGCGAGGCCGGACTGGCGCTGATACCGCTCGCCGCCATTTCAACCGGCGGCTCCGCCATTGCGGGGCGGGCCATGGCGCGCTCCAAGCATTATAAGCGGGTCGCCATCATCGGGACTTCGTGCTCGGCGTTACTGGGATGCGCGCTGGCGCTGACGACGCTGCCGCTGTGGGGCCTGTTGCTGCTGCTGTCGGTATTTGCGCTCGGCCTCGGCACGGTGTTTCCGGTCAGCGTGGTCGCGCTGCAGAATTCGGTGGCGCGCGCCCAGGTCGGCACCGTGACCGGCGTGATGAACTTTTTCCGCGCGTTGATGGCCTCCTTCATGGTGGCGGCGTTCAGCGCGATCCTGCTGATGGCGCTGGGCGCGGATATTTCGCTGGGCGGCGAGCATCGCGGCCCCGTGAGTTCGATTCCCGCCGCCGACATGATCGCAGCCTTCCGCTACGTGTTCGCCGCGGCCGCGGCACTGCTTGCCTGCGCGGCGCTGTGCATGATCGCGATGGAAGAGAGGCCGCTGGCCGGCCCGGCCAAGCCGGTCGGGATGGTGGAGTAGGGCGGGCGGCCATCGGCCGCCCAACCCGGCGTCATCGCGACCTCTAGCGCAGCGCCAGAAGAAACTGCCTGATATTGTCCTGCATCGCGCGCTCGTTCGCGATCCGCACGCGGTCGGCGCCAAGCGGTGAGTCGGAGTACGTGGCGCGGGCCGTGCTCTTGATTGGATAGGTCGCAGCCGCACCGGCGCCGGAAACCTTGTAAGTGACGTCGGCGGTTACATCCATATCCAACCCGATCAGCGGCTCATCCAGGTTCATGATCTCGGCATCGACGTAGAATTTTGGCGTGCCGGACCGGGCGAGATAGCCGCTGGCGGCAAGGCTGCTTTCAAGCGCTGCCTTGAGCGGCTCATTTTCGACTCCCATCACCGTCATCGCGTTCATCATCCGACCACCTGTAACCGAACGGACCGCGATCGCATTTCGGTATTTCGGACTGACATTGACAACCGCGCTGTTGTCGACGGTCATCCCCTGCTGCGTCGCGCACGCTGCAAGCCCCGGCGCGATCAACGCCAGGACGATCACAATTCCTCGATGTCGCACCACGCTGCCCCCAGCCACACACGCCCAGCGGGAATTCTAGCGAGTGGTAAACCGGTAATCAATAGGCGGCCCGACCGGGCTGCGAATGCGCCCCGGCTATCCCCGCGCCGCGATTTGATCTAACAGCGGCGCCAGCGCGTCATTGAAATCGACAAGGAGCCCCCATGAGCAAACCCACCATCGAGCAGGCCCGGATGGGCACCGAAGGCATCGCCTTCTGCATCGCCCGGACCCTGATCGAACGCGATCCCTCGCTGAAGGCGCCGATGCGCGCGAACTTGCGCAAGATGTGGGAACTGTTGGAAGAGCGCGAGGACCATGCCGCCGCCGACATGGTGGACACCATGATCAAGGCGCTCAACGATCCCGCGTTCTTCAAGCCGTGAGGCCGCGCCTCAACTGGCCTGTTCCAGCCGGGTGTCGATTTCCTCGCGCAGCAGGGTGAAGTCGATCGGCTTGGTCAATAATCCGCTGGCACCGCTTTCAATCGCCTTGCGCTTGGTTTCGGCGTCGCCATAGGCGGTGATCATGATCACCGGGACTTCAGGCCGCATTGCCTTGACCTTCGGCAGCATTTCAAGGCCGGTCATGCCGGGCATGTTGATGTCCGAGAGGATCAGGATCAGCGACTGTTCGATGGTGTTGGCGATGCGGACCAAGGCATCCGTCGCTGAAATCGCAAAGTCCATCACGAAACGCTGCGCGCGCAGATCACGCCGGAATTGCTGGCGGAACAGCGCCTCAACGTCGGGCTCGTCATCAACCACAAGAACCAGAATGCTCACGTCAGACCTCTAATTTTGTTTTGAAATATGACTTGTTCGCGGCAACACGATCCTGAATTCGGTGAACCGGCCGGGCTCGGTTTCGACGTCGATGGTGCCACCGTGTTGTTTCACGATGATGTCATGGCTCATTGAAAGCCCGAGCCCGGTCCCTTCACCCGCCGGCTTGGTCGTAAAGAACGGATTGAACATCTTGTCCTTCACCTCCGCCGGGATGCCGGTGCCGTTGTCGCGTATCCGGATTTCCACCGTGTCACCGAGATTTTTCGTGGTTGCACGAAGGACGGGATCAAAGCCGGTGCCGCCATTCTCCATCTTGCGTTTGGTTACTGCATAAAATCCATTCGAGATCAAATTCAGGAAGACGCGGGTGATCTCCTGCGGAAATAATTCGATCGTGCCCGCCTTGTCGTCGAAATCCCGCTGCAAGGTGACGTTGAACTGCGGCTTTTCGGCGCGTGCGCCGTGATAGGCGAGATTGAGACTCTCGTCCAGCAGCGCATTGATATCTGCCGGCCGGTGCTCGCCGGAACCCTCGCGCGAATGCAGCAGCATGTTCTTGACGATGGAGTCGGCACGCTTGCCGTGCTGGACAATTTTTTGGAGATTGTCTTTCAGCATCTGTGTCAGTTCTTCGACGTCATTTCGAGTCTTGTCGCCGAGTGCGGCGGATTTGAGCACGTCATTGAGTTCATCGGTCAGTTCCGCCGATAGCGCGGAGAAATTATTGACGAAATTGAGCGGGTTCTTGATCTCATGGGCAATGCCCGCTGTGAGCTGGCCGAGTGAAGCCAGCTTCTCGGTCTGCACCAGCCGATCCTGCGCGGTGCGCAATTCGTCGAGCGAAGCTGCGAGTTCCCTGGTGCGGGCCTGGACCTCGTCGAACAGCCGGGCATTCTCGATGGCGATCACGGCCTGGTCTGCAAAGGTCTGCAGCAGCTCCATCTGGCGCGGGGGGAACGGACCGGTTTGCGAACGCGCAATCGCGATCACGCCGATGACGGCGCCGTCGCGCGCCATCGGAACCGCCAGCGTGGAACGAAGTTGGCCGATGCTCGAATCCGCGTTGCCCGCGTCTCGGATCATCTTTCTTACCTTGGGATCGAAATCCGGATCATCGAAAAAATCGGTGACGCTCTGTACTTCCCCGGTCAGGATGACGCGTTCCGCGGCGGTGCCGCGGCCCGCGCGTATCGGCCGCCCCTTGAACATGAGGCTCGCCTCCGCGACGCCCACGCCGGCGATAGCCTTGCATTCAAAGTCCTCGCCGCTCCGCAGATAGAGCAGGCCCACTTTAGCGCCGCAGAGCTTGTAGGCCGACTCCACCAGGGTATCGAGTACCGGCTGCAGGTCGAACGTCGACCGGCTGATGACCTGGAGCACGTCGCTGGTCGCGGTCTGGTACTCCAGTGATTCCTGCAGGTCATTGGTGCGCGCCTGCACCTCGTCGAACAGCCGCACATTTTCGATGGCGATCACGGCCTGGTCGGCAAAGGTTTGAAGCAGCTGGACGTGGTGGGCCGCGAACGAACCGGGCTCCAGCCGCGTGACGCCGATCATGCCGATCGGCGCCCCCGCGCTCATCAGCGGCGTGAACAACATGCTGCGAAAACCGCGGGCTCGCGCGATATCCCTCAGCGGCGCATCCGGTAAAGCTTCGGTGTCGGCGATCTGCGCTACCTTGCCGCCGTGAACCAGTTCAAGCAGCGGAAAGCTGGCGACCGGCGCCGGGAACGATGCCTTCAGGATTTCGTCGGCGGCTGCAGTGGTCGGGGTAAACGCCATCAGGTGCAGCGTGCCATCGATGAAGCGATATACCGTAGTCGAGAAGCCGCCGAGCAGCCGGTTGGCGCTGCTCGCGATCGCCTCGAATACCGGCTGGACGTCCGATGGCGAACTGGCGATGACTTTCAGGATGTCGGCAGTCGCCGTCTGCCGCTCCAGCGCTTCTTTGGTCTCGTTGAACAGTCGCACGTTTTCGATCGCGATGACGGCCTGGTCGGCGAAGGTCTGGAGCAGGGCGACCTGTTGGTCTCCGTAGGCGCCGGGCTCAGCCCAGCCCACCGTGATCGCCCCAATCGGTTCCCCGGTGCGCAACATCGGCACCGTGACCTGGCTGCGCGTGCCCAGCGCTTCGATCATCTGCCGCGACAGCGCCGGCACCGACTCATCGTTTTCTATGTCGGTGACAAAGTAAGGCCGACGCGACTGGATCGCGCGTCCCGCCGTGGTGTCGTCAGCCGCGGGCCTTGGAAACACCCGCTGCACCGTGCTGAGACCCGGCACGCTCAATCCGTGCCCGGCGACCAGGTGAATAATGCCTTCGTCGTAGCGATAGACGCGCCCCATGCGTCCACCGCACAACCGCACTGCGCGCTCGACGATCACGTCGAACACCGGCTGCACGTCATTGGGCGAACTGGCGATGACCTTCAGGATTTCGGCGGTCGCGGTCTGCCGCTCCAGCGTCTCCTTGGTTTCGTTGAACAGCCGGGTATTCTCGATTGCGATCAGGGCCTGGTCGCGGAAGGATTCGGCCAGCGCGATTTCGCTTTCGCGGAAAATTCCAGCCCGCTTTCCGGCAATCCCCAGCAGGCCAACGCATTTCCCCTCGCGCAGCAGCGGCAGGTAGAGCGCCGAGTTGATGCCCAACGTCTCGTGGACCATGCGCTCATATTCGGGCAGTTCGACCGCCGACCAGTCCGGCAAATGCAGGTTCTTCCCGGTGACGATGACGCGCGATGGGAAATTGGCGTCGGTATCGATCGCCACAGGCGCAAGATGGGGGACAGTAAGAAGTCCTTCCCGCCCCGCCGTGGCTACAGCCCAGTAGGTGGTGGCGTCGCAACCCAGGATGAACGCCATGTCGCGGCGGAACAGCCGCGTGGCGGTGAGCACGATGGCGTCGAATACCGGCTGCACGTCGGTCGGCGATTGACTGACGACGCGCAGAATCTCGGATGTCGCGGTCTGCCGGGCCAGCGACTCCTGGGTCTCGTTGAACAGCCGCGCGTTCTCGATGGCGATGACGGCCTGGTCGGCGAAGCTTTGCTGGAGCGCGAGTTCTTCAGCGGTGAAGGGCAGGGGCCGGCCGCGAAAAACGATGAGAGCGCCTATCGCGCGACCCTCGCGCCGCAGCGGCGTGCCGGAAACGACGTGGGCACCCGCGGCGCGCGCGAGCGGCGGGCCGGGCCAGCGGGCCATCGTTGGATCGACATTGTCGAGATCGGGAATATGAATCTGCCGGTTTTCATGCACGACCGTGCCCGGCAGGTTAGGGCCGCCAATCCGCAGTTGCTCTGCCGATAAGTTCGAGCCGATGCGTTTCGAGCCGTCACCGACCCGGATCGTCTTTCCCCATTGGTCGCCTTCGGCGATCATAACCGTGACGCTAGAGGCGCCGAACAGACGCGCGGTCGTCTCCGCGATCTGCTGCAACGATCGCTCGGCATCGCCCGAGGTGTTGGCGATCGCGCCCAGGATCTCGGCGCTGGCGGCTTGGCGATCCCGCGCGGCGCGCAGCTCAGCCTGCAGCCGGGCATTCTCCCGCTCGAGATTGGCCACCACGTCCGGGGGAAGCGCGGTCATTCAAATAAAATCCATTCGGCAGCGCCTGGCAGCCCACCCAATTAAAACGATCTGTCCGGCGCGCAATTGATCGAGCGGCCGGCAACTCCGATAGAACACTGTCTCATTATCCCACCCAGGCACATCTCGGCCAGCGCCATCTTTTGTCGCGGTTACGCTGAAAACGCGGGCGAACTCAGGTGCCGGGCCGGGAAACCTCCGTTTCCTTTGACGTGATGAATTCCAGCAGCACCGGGATGCCTTCTTTGGTTTTCTGAATGCCGCGCCGGATCGCAGGGATGATGTCTTCCGGTTTCGTCACCCGCTCGCCATAGCCGCCGAAGGCGCGCGCCATCGCGGCATAGTCGCCGGAGATATCGGTCGAGCGGTATTTCTCGGTCGAAACCGGCATCACCTTCAGCTCGATCGCCATGCTGAAGTTGTTCAGCAGGATCGACATGATCGGGATGCGCTCGCGCACCGCGGTTTCGAAATCCATCCCGGTAAAGCCAATCGCGGCGTCGCCCCAGACGTTGATGCAGAGTTTTTCAGGTTTTGCGAGCTTGGCGCCCATCGCGAGCCCCAGTCCGTAACCGAGTTGGGTGGTCTTGCCCCAGCCGATATAGGACAGCGGCTCGACCGGCTTCCAGAATGGCGACAGCTGATCGCGCGGGCTGCCGGCGTCATGGGTGATGATGGTGTTCTTGATATCGACGGTGTGCTGCAGGTCCCAGAGCACGCGATAGGGGCTCAATGGCGCGTCATTGCTGGTCAGCTTCGGCAGCCATTTTGCCAGCCATTCCCGATGCGACGCGGCAATTTCAGCCGCGACGGCCGTCGCATCGCGGTCCGATGTGACGCTCTTTTCGATCTCTTCCAGGAGGGCATCGAGCACCAGCCCGGCATCGCCGACCAGCCCGATCCTGGCTTCGACGTCCTTGTTGAGATGCGCGGGGTCCAGCGTCGAATGGATGATGGTCTTGCCCTTGGGCATGGCGATGCCGAACGAGGTTTCCGTGAACGAGCAGCCGATGCCGAAAATCACGTCGGCCTCGCCGAGGAATTTCGGCACCGCGCGCGGCACGGCGAGACCGCCCGAGCCGAGCGACAGCGGGTGCGTCTCAGGAAACGCCGATTTGCCGCCGAGGCTGGTGGTGACGGGGATGGCGAGCCGCTCAGCCAGCCGCCGCAGCTGCGGCCAGGCCTGCGCGTAATGCACGCCCTGGCCGGCATAAATCACCGGCCGCTTGGCTGACATCAACAGCGCCGCCGCTTCCTTCACATGGATGGGGTCGGCGCCGTAGCGGGTGCGCAGCACCGGCGTATAGTTCAGTGGCTCCGGGACTTCCTCGTTCCACATGTCCGCCGGGATTTCCACGATCACCGGCCCGCCGCGGCCGTTCTTCAGTTTCGTGAAGGCGCGGCGGAAGATGTTGCCGACCTCGGCGGCGAGGTTGATCGGCTCGGCCGATTTCGCAAACGCTTTCATCGCCTGGCTGGAATTGAAGTTGGGCTCGATATTCGCAAGCCGGCGCGCATAGCCCATCGGCAGCACCAGCACGGGGACGGATTCGCCGAAACACTGCGCCACGCCACCCATGGCGTTTTCCGCGCCAGGGCCGTGCTGCATGCAGAAGGCGCCGATGCTGCGTCCGGAGGTGACCCGCGAGATCGCATCCGCCATGTGAAGCCCGATCCGCTCCTGCCGTACCATGATCGGGCGGATGTCGGCGGCGGCGGCGTGTTCAATCAGGTGATTGACCGGATAGCCGCAGAGAATCTCGATCCCCTCGCGCTTCATGATTTCCGCAACGGCCGTGCCGAGTTTCATGCCGTTCCCTCCCAGGACTGGCCGATGTCGGGCTCGGCCTTTGCGGATAGTTGGAACAGGAATCCGTCGATCGGTAAAGCGTGCCTGCTGCCTTGGTTGGGAAGCTCTGGTATCTTGTATCAGCAACCCTCCACGCACGCAGAGCCCACGCCGGGCGCCGCATCGGTCCACGAAGGTAATCCTTCAGCAGGCGATCGGATTTCGCGAGCGACTCAACGGCGCGCCGTTCTTCGGTCTTGTCGCTGACAATGCCGATGTAATTTTTCGCAATTCCCGCTTCTGCGCTGGCATCTGGTTCGTTCCACAGGACGCCAATCTGGCAAACATGGGATGCCCGTGCAAAACCCAAGGTAAATTTTCCGCTCCGTAAGAATACGCTGCGGTAGAAAAATCTAGCCGTCTGCGGGGAGCGATTGCCGCCGTTGCCAACGCAGCCCGTAAAGATCGATCCGGGCCTTAACCGGTTGTTCAGCCTGTTCCTCAATGCGCCTGCAACCAGTCCGATTTAGATTGCGCCCCGTGCAGTGTCGCGGGAGAATCCCGGGCGGCGTCGACAGGAGTTTTGAGTGCGGCAGCTGGTTTCAAAATTCCTGACCGATCAAGCCGGGGCCACCGCGATCGAATATTGCCTGATCGCCTGCGGCATCGCGTTCGCGATCATCGCAACGGTTCAGGGCATCGGGCCCCAGCTCAACACCAAATTCACCTCGGTGAATTCGTCGCTGAAATAGCGGCAGTTAGGCAGCAGGCGCCATTGCTGACCCCAATTACCGGCCCTCTTTATCCCCGTTCAGCGCCCGCATCACCCCGATCCGCGCAAACATCAGCCAGCCGCCGCCGCTCTCGGCGGCATTGATCAGGTTCTCGACTGCAGTCTGCCAGCGCGTTTGGTGCTGCTCGTCTTCCGGCAGCTTCATGATGTAGTCGGCTGCGTGCTGCAGAGTGGTGAGGCTGCCTCCGCCGCGCAAGCGTATCGGCTCATCGAACGGCGTCGACCATGGCATCTCAGGCCGGACGTTGCGCTGATCGTGACGTGGCGTCGCATGTGCGCCGTTTCATCGCGCGTCCCCGCGATGGCTCGCGCACTATCCGGCCTTCTTCGATCGGGCGGTCGCGCGAACCGGTTTCTCCGCCTTCTTCGGCTCCCGCACCTTTGCTGCTTCGGGGGCGGCGCCCTTGCCGCTGATCGGCAGCAGCATCTCGCGCTGGCCGGCAGCGGCCTTGCGAGGCTTCTTGCCCTTGGCCTTGGCGAGAGGCGCCGACTGCTTCTCGCTGGCGAGGCTGCGCTTCAGCGCGTCCATCAGATTGATGACGTTGCCGCCTGATTTCGGCGCAGCCTTCGCCGCGGTGGGCAAGCCGCTGCGCTTTTTGTTGATCAGATCGATCAGCGCGGATTCGTAGTGATCCTCGAAGTGCTCCGGCTCGAACGATCCGGATTTTTTCTCGACGATGTGTTTGGCGAGATCCAGCATGTCCTTGGTGACCTTCACGTCCTGGATGCCGTCGAAATATTCCTGCTCGCTGCGCACCTCGTAGGGATAGCGCAGCAGCGTTCCCATCAGGCCCTGGCCGAGCGGCTCCAGCGCGACGATGTGCTCGCGGTTGGTCAGCACCACGCGGCCGATCGCGACCTTGTTCATGCTGCGGATGGTTTCGCGGATCACCGCGAAGGCGTCATGGCCGACCTTGCCGTCGGGCACGAGGTAATAGGGGCGGATCAAATAGCGGCTGTCGATATCCGACTTCGGCACGAATTCGTCGATCTCGATGGTGTGCGTCGACTCCAGCGCGATGTCGTCAAGCTCGTCCTTCGAGACCTCGATATAGGTATCGGTGTCGACCTTGTAGCCCTTCATGATGTCTTCGGCGGCGACTTCCTCGCCGGTGTCGGCGTCGACCTTGGCATATTTGATGCGGTGGCCGGTCTTGCGGTTGATCTGGTTGAAGCTGACCTTTTCGGTATCCGACGTTGCCGGATACAGCGCGACCGGGCAGGTCACGAGCGAAAGGCGCAAAAAGCCTTTCCAGTTGGCGCGGGGGGCCATGGGATACTCCGAAAACGCAACAGGCGACCGGCAAAGATACCACCGGGGAACCCGGTTACAAGCGGATGGGGCAGGGAATCTCGCAACGGCGTTAACCGCGGCAGGGCTGTATGGTTGCGAGTTGGGGCGGGGCGCGGCGCGGGCCGGCCCCACCGGAACCTGATCCGGGATCATGCGTTGGCACGCACAGGTGATGCCGCAGGGATCGACAGGCCCTTTGCGACTATCGAAGGAATCGAGGGCACCATGGCAGCCAGACGGCATGATCAGATCATCGAAACCCCGACCGAAGCACGCCAGGCCGAGCCCGGGCCGTCCGTGCTCGCCCTGCTCACGGCCTCGACCGGCCTCGCGGTGCTGATCCTCGGCGTCGTCTGGTTCGCGTTCTTTCGCACCTGAAATGCGGGTGCGGCACCCCGCCGCACAGGCAGGCGCGCGCCCTGGCGCATTGAGTTCAGCGGGGCGCTGAGGGCGATGTGATATCCAGATCACCGACGCACGGCAGGGCCTATTGGGGCATCCGATTCGGCGTGTTAAGCGTTCGATTATTGACGGGAGCCACTGGTCAGGGCAGCGCCCAAATATTGGTAAGGCGGTTGTGAAGAAAAAGTAATGATGCGTATTGATTGCTGTTCATTCGGCATTCACGCCGCGGGGCCTCATTTGGTTGGCGGCGATTTTGCCGGGACATTTTGCGGAGACCAGCGTGCGTCTGCTCGTCGTTGAAGACGATCCGGATCTTAACCGCCAGCTGACGACGGCGTTGAGCGATGCCGGCTATGTGGTCGACCGCGCGTTCGACGGCGAGGAAGGGCACTTCCTCGGCGACAGTGAACCCTACGACGCGGTCGTGCTCGATATCGGCCTGCCGAAGATGGATGGCATTTCGGTGCTGGAGTCGTGGCGCCGCAACGGGCGAGCGATGCCGGTCCTGATCCTTACCGCGCGCGACCGCTGGAGCGACAAGGTGCAGGGTTTCGATGCCGGCGCCGACGATTACGTCGCAAAGCCCTTTCATCTCGAGGAAATCCTGGCCCGGATTCGCGCGCTTCTGCGCCGTTCCACCGGGCACGCCCAATCTGAGCTGACCTGCGGGCCGGTCTCCCTGGATACCCGCACGGGGCGCGTCAGCGTGGCGGGCAACCCGATCAAGATGACCTCGCACGAGTACAGGCTGCTGGCCTACCTCATGCACCATACCGGGCGCGTGGTGTCGCGCACCGAACTGGTCGAGCATCTCTACGACCAGGATTTCGACCGCGACTCCAATACCATTGAAGTGTTCGTCGGCCGTATCCGCAAGAAACTGGACGTCGACATCATCCAGACCGTGCGCGGGCTTGGCTATCTGCTGACGCCGCCATCGCCAGGCGTTTGATCGCCATTCGCTGGTGCCTGATCATGAGTGTTGATCAGGCGCCGATCTTGCGCTTTTGTTCGGACATGGGCTTGTCTGAAAACCGGGATCTATCGATCGGGTCTTCGCGCGAGGGTATGCTTTTCGGGATCACGCTCTGATGCGCGGCAGTTCGCTCGCCACCCGGCTGTTCCTCTCTGCCACCGCATGGGTGGTGGTGATCCTGCTCATCACCGGCATCATCCTGTCGTCGGTCTACCGCGACGCTACCGAGCGTGCCTTCGATCGGCGTCTCAACCTCTATCTGCGCACCCTGATCGCGGAAGTCGCAACCCCCGACGAGCCGCCCGACCATCAATTCCAGTCACTGGGCGAACCCCTGTTCGAATTGCCGCTGTCCGGCTGGTACTGGCAGATCACCCGGACCGACTCCGACAAGCCCGATGTGCGCGCGTCGCGCTCGCTATGGGACAAGAAGCTGCCGAAGCTCGAAGAGCAAGGTGCCGACTTGACCGCGGCCGGCATTCGTCTCGGCTATGTCGATGGTCCCGAGGGCCAGAATCTGCGGATGGTGGAACGCCCGATCGATCTTGGCGCCGACGGCAAGTATCTGGTCAGCGTGGCCGGCGACGCCACCGAGATTTTCGACGAGACGCGCAGCTTCGACTATTATCTCGGCGGCACCTTTGCCGCGCTGTCGATCGTGCTGGTGCTGACCACGATCTTCCAGGTCCGCTTCGGCCTCGCGCCGCTGAAGCGCATTTCGGATTCGATCGCCGATATCCGCTCCGGCCGCGCCGAACGGCTGGAGGGCGAATTTCCGGTCGAAATCGCGCCGCTGGCGCGCGAGACCAACGCGCTGCTCGACGCCAACCGCGAAATCGTCGAGCGCGCCCGGACCCATGTCGGCAATCTCGCGCACGCCATCAAGACGCCGCTGTCGGTCATCGTCAACGAGGCGGCCGCGCACGCCGCCAATCCGTTCGCGAAAAAAGTTCTCGAGCAGGCCGACGTGATGCGTGACCAGGTCGCGCATCATCTGGAGCGAGCGCGGATCGCCGCGCGTCTCACCATCATCGGTACGGTCACCGAGGTGGCGCCGGCGATCGAGGCGCTGCGCCGCACCATGGAGAAGATCCATCGCGACCGCGGCATCGCCATCGAGGTCAAGGCCGATGCACAGGCGAAGTTTCGCGGCGAGCGGCAGGACCTCGAGGAGATGGCCGGCAACCTCGTCGACAACGCCTGCAAATGGGCGGCGTCGCAGGTCCTCATCGAGGTGAGGGTGGAACGGCCGATGGCACCCGGCGCCAGCCCCATGTTGCGGGTCATCGTCGACGACGACGGGCGCGGGCTGTCGGCGGCCGAGCGCGCGCGGGCCGCGCGCCGCGGCCAGCGGCTGGACGAGTCCAAGCCGGGTTCCGGCCTGGGTTTGTCGATCGTGGTCGATCTCGCGGCGCTCTACGGCGGCAGCCTTTCGCTCGGCAACGCGCCGATCGGGGGCTTGCGGGCGGAACTGCTGCTGCCGGGGATGTGACCCTCCGGTCGCCCCCGGCACCCGGCCGGGAAACTGGAACCGTCCACCCCCCAGTTCCGTTATTCCTAAACGGCTTCTTAACGCCGGTCCCTTTATGATGACCAATGGACGGGTTTTGCCGTCCGCGCCAAACCAACGTGCATACCGGACGCATGAGCCAGACATCGACCGAGCGGCTGAGAGATTATCTCGGGCAGCTTCCGCCGCAGTCGCAGGCGCTGCTGATGCGGGAGTTCGAGCGCGCGATCGAACGCGGCGAGGACACCACGGTCGCCACCTTCGTGCTCGAACAATTGCGCAAGGTCGTGCGCAGCACGGATGAGGAAGCCCGGCCGCGAACCGACGATCCGGCGCGGCTGCTGTTTCGTCCGCTAGAGCCGTTTCTCATTGAAGCCAATCTTGCGGTACGGCCGGGCCAGATCCGCCGCGCCTCGCTGCCGTCGGTGTGGCAATGGCTGCTCCGCGACGGCGCGCCGGACCAGGCACGCGAATTCGAAGCCGCGCTGGCCGGGCTGCGGGCAGAGGGAACGACCTCCGCTCTCGAAGAGGTGGTCCGCAAGTTCCAGCTTGTGGCGGCGGATGCGATTTGCAGGATCGCCACGCCGGTGTTCGGCGGCGAAAAGCAGCGCGCGATGGCCCGCGTCGGCCCACCGCATGTGGTGGAGGATCTGCTGCCGATCGGATCGGTTTTGCAGGCTCGCGAGGCGCTGGATACCTTCGCTGGCCGGCTGCCAAGCTACCTGCGGGTGTTTGCGGATGCGCAAATCGGATCGGTCAGCGTCTCACTCGGCATACCTTCCCTGCAGACGCCGCAACTGCTGCCGTTCGCGCTGTCGCTGGTGATGCAGCGGCTGTCCGCGCCTTGGCAAATCATCCGCCTCGCCATCAAGATGGCTGCGTCCGACGACGAACTCCGTGTCGCCGCCACGCCCTACGGCGTCGCCGTCACCATTGCGCTGCACGATCTGTCCTGCCTTGCGGCCAGCCTGCGGTCGGACATCAAGCGCGGCCATTTCCAGAACGTTGCCGAGCAACTCAAGACCCTCCATGACGGCGTGCGGGGCTTGCGGACCGAACTCGATCTGCGCAACGATTCCGCGTGGGGCAGGCAACTGGCATCGATCCGGGCCGATATTTCCAACACTTTGCAATCGGAAATCGACAGCGTGCCCGGCCGTGTCCGGCGGATCCTGCGCCAGCGTGCCGACAAGGATATTCCCGCCGGCGCCAAGGTCGACAGCAGTGAAGTCGATGAAACCATCGCATTGATCGATTTCGTCGCGGTATGCCGAACCTATGCCAGCGAACTTGCGATCAACGAGGTCACGCTGCGGACATATTCGGACCTGCAACAATATGTCGAGCACTCCACCGAGGCGCTGGTACAATCGCTGCGCGCGGGCGATACCAGGACCCGCACCTACCGGCAGATGCAGGTCGCGGCGGCAATCCGTTTCTGTGACGTATTGTTCGGCCACGATTATGCGTCGCTGATGAACCGGGCGGCTGAAAATGCCGTGACCGGCGAGCGCAAGCCATCCCGCGCCAGCTAAAGGATCCGGCACAAGCTCCGATTGTAATTTTTAGTTGACGCCATCGGCGCGGGAACGTACCTATTTGGGTATGAATGCAATCATCAACTTTATCGAACTTGAGAATCGCGTCATCTCGGCGACCTATCGAAACCTGATGGTCAAGGCGAAGGTGGTACTCGTCGACAAGACCAGCGGGGAACAGCTGTCCGATCCGGTCATCACGATTGCGTCTCCGGTTCCCAGCGGCTCGCTGAGGATCAGGCTTCCTGACTCCGTCAAACCCGGGACCTATTTCCTTAAAGCGCTCAACGGGCACGGCGACTATGCCGCGCAAAGTGTCGAGTTTCACGTCAGCTGACACCCGACTTTCTCCGGATTTACAGGCCTTTCGCTCCACGGGCAACTTCGGAAATGTCAATTGCGGGGCTTGCCGCCGGTGGTGTAAAGCGGCGCATCGGCGCCCCGCCTGGGTGCCGTCCGGTCTGGACCTGCTCGATGACGTTGTGGTTTGTGTTCGCGCTGATGACGGTCGCGGCGATCTTTGCCGTGCTCTGGCCGCTCGGCCGTGGCGCAAGATCGCAAAACGACGCCAGCGAAGCGGTGGTCTACCGGGATCAACTTTCCGAGATCGATCGTGACCTTGCCGCGGGGCTGATCGGCCGTTCCGATGCGGAGGCCGCGCGCGTCGAGATCAGCCGCCGTCTGCTGGCCGCGGCGGACAGTCAACGCGATCCGCCCACCATATCGAACATCAGGTTGCGGCGTTGGGCGGCGGTCATAGCGCTGGTCGGACTTCCGGTCGTGGCAGCTGCTTTTTACCTCCCGCTCGGCTCGCCGCAGCTCGGCGATTTTCCGTTGGCACAACGCAGCCGCGCCCCCGACGTCAGCCAGCCACTCGATAGTCTGGTGGCGCAGGTTCAGGCGCACCTGGAGAAAAATCCAACCGATGGCCGTGGCTGGAACGTGCTTGCCCCGGTACTGGCGAGACTGGGCCGCTTTGATGAAGCCGTCCTGGCCTATCACAATGCGATTACCTATAACGGCGACAGCGCCGAGCGCCGGGCCGATCTGGGCGAAGCCATTGCGGCCGCGGCCGGTGGCGTCATCACAGCAGAGGCCAAGGCTGAATTCGAGCGCGCCGTCGCGCAGGACGCGGATGAGGTCAAGGCGCGCTATTTCCTCGGCCTTGCCGCCGAGCAGGACGGCCGTGCCGCGGAAGCGGCGTCGATCTGGCGTACGATGCTCGCAAAGGCGCCAGCCGATGCGCCGTGGCGTCCGCTGGTTCAGGCCGCGTTGGCGCGGGTCGGTGGTTCCACCGCTCCGGCGCTGTCGGATGACGCGATGGCCGCGGCGAAAGACATGAATGAGGCCGATCGCGGCGCGATGATCCACCGCATGGTGGACCGTCTCGCTGCCCGATTGAAGCAAAACGGTGACGATGTCGAGGGATGGTTGCGACTGGTGCGGGCCTATATGGTAATGGGCGATCGCGACAAGGCGAAGAGCGCGCTCGCCGACGCCCGTCAGGCCGTTGCCAACGACGCCGAGCGGCTGCGACAACTCAATGAGGGCCTGAAAAATCTCGGGCTCGATGGATGAGCATGATGCCAAAAAGGGTTAAGCGGGTTTCGAATAAAGGGCACGCATGACGCGCAAGCAGCGGCGATTGACGATGATCGGCGGCTCGCTTGCGATTCTTGCGATCGCGGCGGCGCTCGTATTGAACGCGTTGCGCGATTCGATCGTGTTTTTTTCGACCCCGGTTATGGTGGCCGAGAAGCATATTCCACCCGGTAAACGTTTTCGGCTCGGAGGCCTTGTCGAAAAGGGCTCGCTGGTGCGAGGCGACCATCTCGCCGTGAATTTCAAGGTCTCCGACGGCAGCGCGACGTTGCCCGTCACCTATACGGGGATTCTTCCGGATCTGTTTCGCGAAGGGCAGGGCGTGGTCGCAGAAGGCGCGCTCGACGCGTCCGGCGTGTTCAAGGCCGACACCGTGCTCGCCAAGCACGACGAGACCTACATGCCCAAGGATGTCGCGGACGCGCTGAAGAAACAGGGGCACTGGAAAGACGATTACGGCTCGAAACCGGATTATAACGCGAAACCCGTGGGCACCCAGGGAGCGTCACGATGATCGCGGAAGCCGGACATTACGCGCTGGTGCTCGCACTGGCACTCGCCCTGATCCAGTCGACAATACCGGTCCTCGGCGCGCGCTGGCGCGACCCCGCTTTGATGAATGTCGCGCTCTCGACCGCGCTGGCGCAGTTGCTGTTCGTGGCGGCGTCGTTCGCGGCGCTCGTCACCTTGCACGTCACGTCGGATTTTTCCGTCGTCAACGTGTTCGAGAATTCGCATTCGCTCAAACCGATGATCTACAAGATCACGGGCGTATGGGGCAATCATGAAGGCTCGATGCTGTTGTGGGTGTTGATCCTGGCGCTGTTCGGCGGCCTCGTTGCGGCCTTTGGCAACAATCTGCCGCTGTCGCTGCGCGCCCACGTGCTGGCGGTGCAGGCCTGGATCGCCAGCGCGTTCTACCTTTTCATCCTGATCACCTCGAACCCTTTCCTGCGCATCGCCAATCCGCCGATCGAGGGCCGCGACCTCAATCCGGTACTGCAGGACATCGGGCTCGCGGTGCATCCGCCGATGCTTTATCTCGGCTATGTCGGATTCTCGATTTCGTTCTCCTTTGCCGTCGCCGCCCTGATCGAGGGCCGGATCGACGCGGCATGGGCGCGCTGGGTGCGGCCGTGGACGCTGGTGGCGTGGATATTCCTCACCCTCGGCATCGCGATGGGCTCGTACTGGGCCTATTACGAACTCGGCTGGGGCGGCTGGTGGTTCTGGGACCCGGTCGAGAATGCCTCGTTGATGCCGTGGCTGGCCGGTACCGCGCTGCTGCATTCCCTTGTGGTGATGGAAAAGCGCAATGCGCTCAAGGTCTGGACCATCCTGCTTTCGATCCTGGCGTTCTCGCTGTCGCTGCTCGGCACCTTCCTGGTGCGTTCCGGCGTGCTCACCTCGGTACATGCGTTCGCGACCGATCCCACCCGCGGCGTCTTCATCCTGCTGATCCTCTGCATCTTCATCGGCGGCAGTCTGTCGCTCTACGCCTGGCGGGCCTCGGCGCTGAAGCAGGGCGGCCTGTTCGCGCCGATCTCGCGTGAAGGCGCGCTGGTGCTCAACAACCTGTTCCTCACTACCGCCTGTGCGACGGTGTTCATCGGAACGCTGTATCCGCTGGCGCTGGAAGTCGTGACCGGCGACAAGATTTCGGTCGGCGCGCCATTTTTCAATCTCACCTTCGCGCCGCTGTTCGTTCCGCTGATGATCGCGGTGCCGTTCGGGCCATTGCTGGCGTGGAAGCGCGGCGATCTTCTGGCGGCCGCGCAACGCCTGACCGCCGCCGGTGTCGCTGCGTTGATCGCGGTTGCGGTGCTGTGGGCGTGGACGCGCGGCGGCAGCGCCCTGGCGCCGCTCGCCATCGGGCTCGCCGTATTCGTCATCGCAGGGGCCTTGAGCGATCTTGCCGAGCGAACCGGCCTGTTCCGTACGCCGTTCGCTACTGCGATGCAGCGCGCACGCGGGCTGCGGCGCTCGACCTGGGGAACGGTGTTCGCGCACGCCGGCGTCGGCGTGGCATTGATAGGGATCGTCTGCGAAACCACATGGAACAGCGAGTACATCGGATCGATGAGGCCCGATGACGTCGCAAAGATCGCCGGCTACGCATTGAAGCTTGACGGCGTGACGCATCGGCAGGGACCGAATTTTCGCGAGATGGCGGCGCAATTCACGGTGAGTCTGGATGGCAAACGGCTCAGCACCATGACACCTTCGAAGCGCAATTTTACCACGCGGGGATCGACGACAACCGAAGCCGCGCTGCTGACGCGCGGCGCAAGTCAGCTCTATATTTCGCTTGGCGATACCGCCGCCGACGGTGCGATAGCGGTGCGAATCTACCACAAGCCGATGGTATTGCTGATCTGGTTCGGCCCGGTGCTGATGGCATTGGGCGGCATGCTGTCGCTGTCGGATCGGCGGCTGCGGGTCGGCGCGCCGAAGGCCGCCAGGGTGCCGCGCGGCTTGCAGGCGGCGGAGTGATCAATTGAAGCGAATTATCGGTTGCGTGTTTGCCTTGGCCATGATCGTGGGAGCGCCGGCCGCTTACGCCGTGCAGCCCGACGAGATCATGTCCGATCCGGCAAAGGAAGCGCGGGCGCGGGATTTATCGCGCGAGCTTCGCTGCATGGTGTGCCAGAACCAGTCGATCGACGATTCCGAAGCGCCGCTGGCGCGTGATTTGCGGCTGCTGGTACGCGAGCGGATAGCGGCCGGCGACAGCGACGCCCAGGTGATCGATTTCCTGGTGGCGCGCTATGGCGAATTCGTGCTGCTGAAGCCCCGCCTCGAACCGCATACCCTGTTGCTGTGGTTGCTGCCGCCATTGGCACTGGCCGGCGGCGGATTGGCGTTATGGGTGCACAGCCGGCGGCGCTCCGGAAGCGGTTCAAAAGAAGATCAGTCGTTGCTGAAACTCAGCGCGGAAGAAGAAGCGCGTTTGAAACAGTTGATCGCTGCGGAACCGGTGCCGGATAAATCGGCCTAGCCCTATTATCGTTTTCACCCTGCGATAAACTGCCGCATTGGTTCACGGCTTTATTACAAAAGTTTAATTCCGCCGCCAGCGCGCCGTAAGGCGGGCGCCCCCATCTTCAGGGTCTGTCAGGTGCTTGCCCCCGGCACCGTTAAATTCAGTCCCTGGAGACCTTTAAATGACCGAACGTCCCACCGATCTTTCGTCACTTCCGTCATCCCAGGCGCCGCGCCGTTCGCTGTTTTCGGCGCGCAAAGTTGCACTGATGGCCTCGGTCGTGGCCGGTCTGGGGGTTGCTGTCTACGGCTTCAGCCCGTCGGCTGGCCCGGCGAACATCTTCAGCAGCCCCGCCCATGCGCAGGTCAACAATGAAGTCCGCAACGTCGCGCAACCCGTGGGCTTCGCCGACATCGTCGAGCGCGTGAAACCATCGGTGATTTCGGTCAAGGTCAACATCAACGAGAAGGTCGCCAAGGACGATAGCGGCAGCAACGATGACTCGCCGTTCCAGCCGGGCTCGCCGATGGAGCGCTTCTTCCGCCGCTTTGGCGGGCCGGATGGCTTGCCCCCGGGCATGCGCGGCTTGCCCCACGGACATGGCGCGGTGACCGGTCAGGGCTCCGGCTTCTTCATTTCCGCCGACGGCTACGCCGTCACCAACAATCACGTGGTCGACGGCGCCGACAAGGTCGAAGTCACGACCGACGACGGCACGGTCTACAAGGCGAAGGTGATCGGCACCGACGCGCGCACCGATCTTGCACTGATCAAGGTCGAGGGCGGCTCCAACTTCCCGTTTGCCAAGCTTTCGGACGGCAAACCCCGGATCGGTGACTGGGTGCTCGCGGTCGGCAATCCGTTCGGCCTCGGTGGCACCGTCACGGCCGGCATCGTCTCGGCCCGCGGCCGTGACATCGGCAACGGCCCCTACGACGATTTCATCCAGATTGACGCGCCCGTGAACAAGGGCAACTCCGGTGGCCCCGCCTTCAACACCGAAGGTGAAGTGATGGGCGTCAACACCGCGATTTATTCGCCGTCCGGCGGCAGCGTCGGCATCGCGTTCTCGATCCCGGCCTCCACCGTGAAGACCGTGATTGCCCAACTGAAGGACAAGGGATCGGTCAGCCGCGGCTGGATCGGGGTCCAGATTCAGCCGGTTACGGCTGACATCGCCGACAGCCTCGGCCTCAAGAAGGCCGAAGGCGCACTGGTTGCGGAACCCCAGGCCAACGGCCCGGCGGCCAAGGCCGGCATCGAATCCGGCGACGTGATCACCGCGGTCAACGGCGAGACGGTCAAGGATGCCCGCGAACTCGCCCGCACCATCGGCGGTCTAGCGCCGGGCAGTTCGGTCAAGCTCGACGTGCTGCACAAGGGTCAGGACAAGGTCGTCAACCTCACGCTCGGCCAGCTGCCGAACTCGGTGGAGGCCAAGGCCGACACCGATGACAACGGCGGCAAAGGCAGCGCGAGCCGCGGTACCGATGTGCCGAAGCTCGGTCTGACGCTCGCGCCCGCCAACAGCGTTGCCGGCGCCGGCAAGGACGGTGTCGTCGTGACCGAGGTCGATCCGAACAGTGCGGCGGCAGATCGCGGCTTCAAGGAAGGCGACGTCATTCTCGAAGTCGCGGGAAAGAGCGTCGCCAATGCCGGAGACGTGCGCGAAGCGATCAACGCTGCGCGTACCGACAACAAGAATAGCGTTCTGATGCGGGTCAAGAGCGGTGGGTCGTCGCGGTTCGTCGCGGTGCCCCTGGCGAAAGGCTAAGCATCGAGCCCTTACGAGATGGAGGGTGTCGCCGGCATTAGTCGCCCCCGCCGACGGCTCTTTCCGGGGGGCGGGCCAAAAGCCCGCTCCCTTTAGTTACCTTCCGGTGGAATACGCCCCCCTCCGTCGGAAGGTCAAAGGGCGGTGAGGTCCCCCCAGCTTCACCGCCCGCTTTTCCTCTTAATCGAGAGGTGACAGGTCGTCTTGCGTAGGGATGCCGACCGCGCCATGGTGACAGAAGGCTGACCCACTTGACCGCAACCGACCCCCAAATGCGCCTTTTGATCATCGAAGACGACCGCGAGTCCGCCGACTATCTGGTGAAGGCGTTCCGCGAAGTCGGTTACGTCGCCGATCTCGCCGGCGATGGCGAGGAAGGGTTGGCGCTGGCCGATAGCGGCGACTATGACGTGCTCGTGGTCGACCGAATGCTGCCGAAACGCGACGGCTTGTCGCTGATCGGCAGCCTGCGCGAGAAGGGCAACCGCACGCCGGTGTTGATTCTCTCGGCGCTCGGACAGGTAGATGACCGCATCAAGGGCTTGCGTGCCGGCGGCGACGATTACCTGCCAAAACCCTATTCATTCGCCGAATTGCTGGCGCGGGTCGAAGTGCTGTCGCGCCGCCATGGCGGCCCGGCCGAGGAAACCACCTATCGGGTCGGCGATCTCGAACTCGATCGTCTTTCGCATCGGGTGGCGCGCGGCAAGGATGAATTGACGCTGCAACCGCGCGAGTTTCGGCTGCTGGAATATCTGATGAAGCATGCCGGGCAGGTGGTGACGCGAACCATGCTGTTGGAAAACGTCTGGGACTATCACTTCGATCCGCAGACCAATGTCATAGATGTGCATATTTCGAGGCTGCGCTCCAAGATCGACAAGGGATTCGAGCGGCCGTTGCTTCATACGATTCGCGGCGCGGGGTACATGATCCGTGACGGAGTGGACCGAAATCCCTATAAATAAAGGGTTTCTACGCATACTCCAGCTGTTCGTTTGTCGATTTTTTGTCAATCCTCGGAAGAGACTTTAGCCAAGCCTTCAGATCCTCCGGTAGGATGACGGTGTTCTTGCCGTTCTTCCGGGCGACCAGCGCGCCACTATAGGTCGCCGCTTTGATCGTCGTCAGCCCGATCCCGGTGAGTGCGCTCGCTTCCTCAGGCGACAGCGACAGCCGCTCCGACAACGGGACCACGCCCTTCTGACTAAACTCATGCATCGCACAAAATCTCCGATCCTTCTGTCATTTGAAATTAGTTCAGCGCCGTCACGCAGCGCAGCCCGTACGGCCGCTGCAGCCACTTGTCGGGCAGGGCGCCATCAGGATATGGACCACCTCGTTGGTGGACCCGCCCCTCAATAGTAAGCCTCGGCTTTGAGCTGTCCACGCGGAACGCGCAGTTCCAGCCCCCCGTCCGGCTTTTCCCCAGGGGGCGTCGCAGTGTTCAGCCATGCGCACCAGCGGTTTCTCGCACGTTGATACGTCAAGTTAAGCGGATGCACAGAAGCCACAGGCCGTTAGAAAAGGAATCGCACTAACATTTGCACAGAGCCGGCGGAATGACCTACGGGAGATGATCGAGACGTCAATGATGCGCCGGGGCGGCAAAGGGTAACGATGGACCGAACGGTTGCTGCTCCCGCGTCGAACACCTCGACGTGGACACCGAGTAGCTTCGCCCGCTCCTCGCGAGACATGGTGGCGATAGCTTGGTGACTCTACCTTTGCGCGCCGAACTGGACGCGGCTCATACCGACACCGCCAGATCGTCAGTCAGCGCCTCAGCTTGGCTGAAACAACTGCGATCTTTGTCAACCGCGCAGATGCTGGACGGTGCAATTTCTCCATCGTAAATCCAATGCGCTTCCATGACGTTACGCCTCCAAAAGCTGTCGTAAGGATTAGGCATTCCGGGGCGCCAGTGCTTGCGCAGCCATGGCATATATCTCTCAAGCCTTCGATCATGCGAGGGAATGCGTACCGATAACCGCACCACCTCGTCCTCCATCTCGCTATACAGCCAGCTACGTAATATCTGGCCCGAACGTTCGTAGACTGCCTTGCGTTCCGCGGCAGACATTCTCAAAACTTCTCGCTCCGTCAGCCAGACAACTTCGGCGCCGCCCAACATGTTGTGCCTGTCTCCAGCGGGCAATAGGCCGTGCTTGAGAATTTGCTCCGCGCGTTCAGCGCGGGTGAAATGATACAGGATCATGCCGACACCGCCGGCGCATTCACACAAAACGAATCATCCATACATGTACCCGGATCCTTATTGTTCTGCCGCAAGGCGACATGCCTAAACGGGATACGAAACTTTTGATCCCGCTCGATCTCGCCGTCCAGATAAAAGCGCCAAATCGGATCAAGGCCGTGCGAGGTATCCACACTGAAATCGGCAGGAAAAAACCCGCCGGAATGACTCGGCGGGCTTGATGATCGAGACGTCACTGACGCGCCGCAACTCGCGGACAACCTGGCGATCAGGCCGCCCCATGATCAAACCTCGCCCAGGATGTAGCCCCCAGCGAAAGCTGATCCTTCTCACCGGCTTGATTTTCTTGTACACGAATAATCATGACCAAGCAAACAAAAACTGTACACAAAAAATCGAGGGGGCGTCCGGCTGGCGTCAAGTTCGGCGAAACGATCCCCGCACGCTTTGAGCCGGGCACGGTCGCGGATCTCGATAAGTGGGCAGCAACGCATAGTGTGTCTCGCTCTGAAGCCATCCGCCGGCTGGTCGAGATCGGGCTGAAGGTGAAGAAATGAGCGACCACCATGGCTGCGCCTGAACGTCGTGGCCCGCCAACCAACGGCAGCAGAACAATGGAGCGCGGGGGCCGCTGATGCATGCCATCTGTTTTTCTTAACTTGACTGTATTTCGTTTTTTTAATCAGTAGAGCCCGCGTCAATTCGACGTCTCTCTAAGGATTAAATACGTGAAGAAGTTAGCGATTGCATTCGCCGCCTTGGCGCTTTTCGGATCAGCGGCTCAAGCGGAATCAAACACCAGAGTGGTGGGCGACTGGATAGTTAAGTCGGAGGACGACGCCTTCGGCAAGGGTGGCATCTACTTTATGGTCACTGGAAACGACAGCTTTGGGTTCGCCGTGCGCTGTCTGCAGAAGACCCCGAATTTTGGGATAAGGTTGTCCGACGACACGCTGACGCCGGGGCAGAAGTTCACCGTCAAACTCCGCGTTGATCGCGGCGACATTGTCATAGCTGATGCCTACGCCCTCGATGAGCATATGATCCAAGTCGAGAACAACTTCGATATCTGGAAGGAACTGCCCGGAGGTCGGCAACTCGCAGTCAATCTGGAAAACGAGATGGGCACATCGCAGACAAAAATCTTCAAGATTTCTGGTGCTGCGTCGGCGTTGCAGACAGTGACCCGCGAATGTCCGATCAAGGATTAGATCGCAACCACCGAGGCGCCCCTTTCAGAGCAGTACCCTGGTTCGACATTTTTATCCGGTAGGTGCTGCCACCCATCTGGGGCATCGAGAAACGCAAGCATGCGATGAAAACAGTTCGAGTGGCACGGATCAGTGTGATCGCTTTTGGACTCTTTGTAGTGGCAGCAAGTGCTACGCAATCGGCAGAAATCGCAAGCGGCATTCCTCGAATCGTCGACGGCGATACGGTTCAAATCGGGTCGGCGAAAATCCGTTTCGCCGGCATCGACGCGCCGGAGACCGACCAAGTCTGTCTCGATGCCAAGGGTGAGAAGTGGGCCTGCGGCGTCACCGCTCGTGACGAGCTGATCAAATACTCGGCTGGCAGATCTTGGGATTGCGACCTTGTCGGATCTGACAGATACGGCCGCTCGCTCGGGAAATGCTTCATCGAGGGCGGGGACATCAGCGCGTGGATGGTGCGCTCGGGGTGGGCGCTTTCGTTCGTCCGCTACTCGCACGATTACGACCGCGACGAAGAGATCGCACGCGAAGCCAACGCTGGTCTTTGGGCCGGTGCCTTTATTGCGCCGTGGGATTGGCGGCATCGGAATGCGGCGACCGTGGTCCTGGGCGCACTCAGCGTGCCCGTAGACGCCCAGAAAACGCTGCTGGGCGCGGTTTCCTCGGAGGGAGCGCCATCGCCCGACTGCACGATCAAAGCGAGCGTAGGCCACGGAGAATGCATCTACCATCTGCCCGGCGACCGCTGGTATGGGAAGATGAGGATGGATCCGGGCAAACGCTGGTTTTGCTCGGTGGGCGAGGCAGAAGCCGCGGGATGTCGCGCTCCTAAAAGCTAAGACGCCAAGGTGGTGATTCCCGTCACGGAATGTTTTGAGTGCTTTCGCAGACCTTTAACCTGGGATATTAAACGCTCCGTTGGGGGGATTCCTGAAATGGCAAAAATCGTCAGAACTGAGCGTTACCGCCGCGGGCTATTTGGGTGGCTATTTCGTATTGCTTTTTGGGCATTCAATTTGATCATGCTCGCTTGGGTCGCGAGCTATTGGGGCATCCTTTCAGACGTCCACGTCGACAGCGCCCATCCCCAGGCCGCCAAGGTCGGAATGGCAATCGGTGGGACGATTGGCACGGGCGTTATCATGGTCTTTTGGATGATGGGCGCCGTCATTCTCGGACTGCTTGTGCTGTTCACCCGAGGACGAAAGGCCATCATCGAAGAGCAAATCGATTGATGCGCCGCCTTTTCGTTTTCGCTCCCAGAAGTCACTTGCCGCCGCGCCATAGTGCGCCCACGCGGCGAAGGCCCTCCAAATCCCTCCAAATCCAGCGGCTTCACCCCCAGCTCGGTCTGTACCGTGGATCGCGGACCATCCCCGCAAGGATGTTCCGGTCGCCGTGTTGGACACTGCCCTAAATGAGCACGAGAGACGAAATGATGCGATTAATTTTGACGGATGTACACGATGCGTTTCCTGGTTTCGTCATCAAGGTAGAGGTGCTTGCCCGCCAACGAAAGGCCAACGTCACTTCCTCAGCCGTCACCGGCGTAACTTCTTAGAACGAGAGAGATACGGCGAATAACGCCTTGCGCTGTCCCGCGCGGCTTCTAGGAAACCGCGTTGGGCTTGTCTTGGGGAGTCGAAGGGCACAGATCAATCGGTCAGCCGACTTCTCTGCAACTCCTTTATGTCCGCGGGTATCGCCAATGACGTCTAGTTTTTGTGATCATGAATTTGTACTGAAACAGGCTTCGCAGGTTCTGGGATCGAGATCTTACACTTTGTCGCACCGAAGTCCGTTACGTTATATATATCCCTCAGCACCCGAAACGCCATCCGAGCAACGTAAGCGAGGTCGTCTTTGCCCTTAACCTCGATCTTCTGAGAAAAATTCTTGGAGTGGCCCGGCGCAGTGAACCCAAATTCTCGCACCAACCGATCCCGTTTTTCCGGCGTGAGGATGGCTCCCATTTCGGGAACGAACTTTTCCGAAACCGCTTCACACCGCAAATATGTTCCGAAGGAAGGCGCGAGGCATTGGAAATAGGCGCGACCAACTTCAAAAATGCAATACGCATCTCCGGATACATTTTCGACCCTGCGACTTTGATCGATTTGGATCAAATGAGCGAGTGCAGTCACTAGCCAGTTCTGATCCGTAACGGACAAGTTGCCGAGGGCTGGCTCATCTTGTCGTAACGTTGTTAATAGGGTCTCGAATGCAGCCGGTTTCCCACTCGATGGCCTCGCTCCAACGATAACGAACCCTTGCCCAGATGGCTTAGCTTCCGACCACCTTGGATTCTGTGATATTTCTCTCATAATCCGCTCGCGAATTGTCTCCTTCGCCGCCGTCGGTTCGGCTGATTTTTCGTTTTCCGATGAACCCGACGGGTCCGTATTGGACTTTGACTTTTGCTTCGAACCGTTCGGTAAATCAGGCATAAAAAATCCCTCCATCGGATTGATTCCAGGAGGGCTGACATTCGCGCGACCCGTTTCGTTGCCGAAGTGGCCGCATCTCCCTTGCGGGAAACCACCTTGCGCAGGTTGGCGAGGGCGTCAGCCCTAACTCTTGATGCAAAACTCAGTCAGCCGCTCGCGCTAACCGGTGATGCCGTGCTGTCACGGCGTGTGACGATGCGAGACTCGGAGTGGGAAGCCCTCGTTCACGCGAGTGTAAGCAACTGATTTCCTCGCTTGGATTTCCGAAATCCCGGCCAACCACCTTTCCATCTAGTTCAACGTCCCACCCTCGCATCCATGCTCCTTCCAAATACTGAAATCGCAAGCGTCAATAAACCCCGCTGACGGTCGGTCAATCGGGAATATCAAGCCACGCACCTTCATTAGGCTCAGAGAGCGCACGATAGAAGGCGCACATATCACCGTGGACGCAGCACCAACGAAGATACTTCTTTGCGTCATCTGGGCATCGCGATTCTGATCGGGATCTGCAGGTCTCATTTTTCGACTATTTCTGTACGGGACTACTGAATATCGTTGCGCGATCGCACGCGAAGTGAGTCTGGCAATACCGTCTTGGCCGGAAGCCAGCCAACTTCTCCATTGGGCCATTTGGCCCACTGCCAGCCGGTGAAGGGGCTCAACAACCAAGCACCGGGGCGGCAATTCGCAAGCCGTTGCCTTGCGCCATGAACATCTGCCATGGGCTTTGATCCGGTTGGGCGGTCCGGGTGCAAGACAGGAAGGGCTAAAAGCACTTCGGGAATCGGTATTTGATCAACAGCCGGCAGGGCGTCCTCCGCCGAGCCGTGACGTCCATCCAGCCATTCGGTATAGGGACACGGAGAGTCAGGCACCTCGGACCAAGGTACGCCTGCCGAAGTTAGCTCACTCGAACCTGTCCTTGGGGCGTTGGACTTACGCTCAGACATAACAATCCCTCCATCGGTCTCCCGAGGAGGGCTGACATTCGCGCGACCCGTTTCGTTGCCGAAGTGGCCGCATCTCCCTTGCGGGAAACCACCTTGCCCAGGTTGGCAGGTTGGCGAGGGCGTCAGCCCTACTCTTGATGCATCCTCAATATGGAGGCAGAGCCTGCCGGTTGCAAGCTACGATTCAAAGTGTGCCGGGGTGCGCCCCCGCCGCGTTCATTGGTAGGGGTATCGGCGCCGTAGTTGCGGTCAAATCGGGGTGTATGTGGCTCGAAAGCGGAACATTCCGCGATAAGTGTGTTCATCTGGTGGAACACCGCCTAGTTGCGTAGTGTCAGTTTGATTGTGGCAGGGTTCGGTTTGATAAAACGCAGCTCCTTGCCCGGTATTGCGATTGATACAAGTCGCATTGGGGTGCGGGCCGAGTTGGAAGTGCTGATTACCAAGCGAGGCCCGACCAAGTGGAAATGGCGCGTCTGTGACCGTCAGGGCACGACGATTAGGAACGGGTTTGAGACCACGCGACGAGCGGCTAGGTACAGGGGCAATCGCGCGCTATTCTACCTTTTGGCTTTCGGCTGGGATCGGTGATCGCGAGGCAAAGGGGGGCGTCGCCCGGCGCTACTTCCGGGGTGGAAAAGGGGTGATTCGGAGGGCATATTCACCGCATGGGACAAAACATAGCGGTTGTCGTTGGAGCCGGGCTGATTGCCATGGCGATCATGGTCACAAACCATTGGGCGATAATTCCCGGCGGACAGAACAGCATTGCTGCCACGATAAGACTAAACCGCTGGACGGGCTCAATCGACGTTTGCTCGCTTGATGCGAAGTCTGTTTCCGGTTCGAACGCCTCGGGACTCCAGCTTACGTGCGAGGTTCAAAAAGCGCCCTAGGGGTGCATCCGGACGAGGAGAGGTGAGCCGCCGCAAGGGCTCGACAAAAGGCGGCCAGCGCGGCACGTTGATGTCAGGACACTTTACGTCCGAAAACTGGGGGATCGGACGTGGCGGAATTGATTACAGATTGCCCGCGATGCAACTCGAGCAAAATAACCTTTGATGTTTGGAGGCGCTGCCGACAACAACGCAGCATGGATGGCTGCGGAGGTTCGAGGCCTTTTCCGTGTGCAGAAACTGCCACAGGTCCACGGTGTTCGTTATCCCTCAGAAAGAATACAAAGACGCGCCATTTTTGAATACTCATAGCCCGATTGAGTTTAAAGATTCTCTCAACAACCACTTCGGAGTGGATGGTTTTGTTAATCTGACAGACAGAGCGCGCGTCCCCGCACCTGAATTTACGAAAGAAGAAGTCGGCGCGGCCTTCGATGAGGCTGCGGCCTGCATGAGTGTCGGTTGGCGCCGCAGCGATGCTGAGACTGGCTATCGATTTGGCGACGAAACCTCTCCTTCCGGAAGAGTTCACACCTGGACTAAACCGGGAAACTCGTCGGGACTTGGCCCCGCGTTTGGCGTGGCTTCTTGATAACGGAAGACTTCCGGGAGAACTCAGGGAGCTTTCCGACTGTATCCGCGAAGACGGAAATGACGGAGCGCATGACGGCACCCTTGGAAGAGAGGATGCCGAAGACTTGATGGACTTCGCTTCGGCAGTGAATTGGCGCGGATACGAAGTTGCGTCCGGTTGGCCGGACCTTGAATACGGTGGCGTCGGATACATCACTCAAATCGGCAATAAATCTGTTGCCCCGCCATCCACCGTCAAAGCTGTTGACGATGGTGCGCCCAGGATGACCGTCGCTCAAGAATGGGCGGAACGAAAGCACATTCAAGGGTACGCAATCCGGTGGCGGTCAATAATCAATCAGGGCGATAAGTACTTTTGCTTTTTACCGGGTTCGATCAAATATCCGATGCTAGGCGAACAGAAGCTTCTACTGTTCGATCACGACCCGTCCGAGATAGTCGCGACAACGTGCGACGGTCTAGTTCTTCATGCCGATGATTATGGCTTGGCGATGCGACTGTACATCGACAACCGGCCAGTTCGCCGCAAGGCACTCGAAACAGTTCGAAGCGGTGAACGCACAGCGCTTTCGGTCGGTGTCATCATGCACGGAAGTGAGTACAAAGAAATCGATGGGTTGCGAATACGAATGGTCCGAAGCGCCACCTTGGAAGAAATAAGCCTTGTACCAGAAGGAGCATGTCGCCCAGCGTATTGCACGCTTATAGACGGCGAAGGCGCTAGGTTGCTGGAAGACGACGCGAACTCCTTACGAGTGCTAAAGGATGGCGCGGCTCGGGCGTTTACCAACGCTCTGCGGGAAGCGCAGGTAGCGTTGAGCCACCGATAGTTCTTTGGTCGGTGGTGAAGCACGCGCAACGTCCCTGCGCCGTGCGGCGGCGCGGCTGCATCAAAAAAATGGTGCAGTCGCGTTTGCCCTTATTCGAGCAGAGCGACAGTTGTGATACTTAAATCTAAAGCCAGCGAATCATTGAAAAGCGCGAAGCGCTGGTCACTATATAAGAGGTGCGGAAGTAGATCAGGACATGTACAGAGTCTTAATTGACGACAATTTCCACTACCAAGACGAAAGCGAACGCGTCACCCATGGTGTGTTTGCGACCGCTGACGAAGCCCTCGCCGCCTGTCGGTCTATAGTCGATCAGTCCTTAACCGGAGCCTTCGAGCCAGGCATGTCCGCAACGGACTTATACGAGCGCTACACGCTGTTTGGGGATGACCCTTTCATTGTGGTCCTCGATCCAAAAGACACACCAGTGGCCTTCTCAGCGTGGGATTATGCCCGCGAGCGGTGCGCGGTTATTGCACACGACCCTTCGCCAGCTTGACCGCCGCTTCCGCGCGCTCGGCCGCTTCGTCAAATTGGCCTTCTAACCACGGCGAGACACCGCGTAGCCCGGCAACAACTTCCTTCGCCCATTCGACGTATTCTTGGCGACGCTCAACCGACCAGTCCGGTGCAGGGCTGGTTGCGACGGCGAGAACGTTGCTGATTTTATCGGCGAGTTTGATCAATTTGGCCTCACGGCTTTTGTGCGGCGCACGTTCGACTTGTTTCCGCTTGCGCTCCGCTTTCGGCAGCGACTTATCGTCCGTGACTTCCATGACAATGTCAGCGACGCGCTGGCCGAACTCGCTGGCGATTGTGTCCGCTGACACGCCTTGGTCCTCAATGGCATCGTGCAGAAGCGCGGCAGCGATGATGCTAGGATCAGAACCCTCGGTGGCTTGGGCAACAAGGCTGGCCACTTCGATCAAGTGATTGATGTACGGTTCTTGTGCTGAACCTTTTCGTCGCTGTTGAACGTGCCAACGAGCTGCGGCATCTGCGGCTCGTAAGACCGAAACCAATTCCTTCATTCTGTCTCCTCTGCTCATGACTGCGCGTTCGGCAGCACGATTGCTGTCGCCACGAATCCTTTTTGTTGCGAGCTTACTTAGTACAAATAGCTATTGCTCAACGCACATTCAACGCTTGGCCGCGGGGGGCATCGATTCGTTAGGAAACCAGGGCCATCGACCGGCCAATAGGGAAGCACACACGAACGATTCCCCGGTTCAAAACAGATTCTGAACTTGGCATTGGGTCGTCGTTTTGTCAGTTAGGCGCGTGTCGATAGGGACACGCCAAGCTTTGCGGCCATAACGCTGGTGGCACCCGTAGTGCGCTTCAAAGCCTTTGCAATTTTCGTAACGCCAGTCTTCGATTTTGCCATCGTCTTCATTTGCCGCACATCATCTTTGGTCCATGCGCGACGAATGATCTTCTTTGCCTTAGCCATTTTCTTCTCCAAGTCTTTTTTGTGGTGTGGCTTGTATCACGACCCGCAATGTATGCAACCCAACGAAATTTTATGAACTACACACTTGACTGCTTGTCACAACGATTGAACGGACACTTGATATGAAAACAAAACACGCGGCATTGCTGCCGCCAAAGCACCTGCGCGCCGATACGGCGGCTTGGTTCACATTAATCGTCAAAGAATACGAACTCGACTCGCATCACGTCCGCCTTTTGATCAAGGCGTGCGAAAGCTGGGATCGATCAGAGCAAGCCCGCGAAGCTATCGCAAAGCACGGCATGACCTATGAAGATCGGTTCGGTGCGCCCCGCGCCCGCCCGGAGGGTGCGATTGAACGGGATAGCCGGTTAGCGTTTGCGCGGCTTGTTCGTGAACTCGGTCTTGATCTAGCGCCGCCGTCTGAATCGAGACCGCCGATTCTGCGGGGCAACCGTTAATGCCAGTACGCAAACGCAAAGTACGACGGCTCGGCTTGCTTGATGCTGATGAAGAGGCGTGGTTGCGCGGCGAAGGTGGCGGGTTCGTCCAGTTCATGCCTTGGGATGAACTGGAAGCACTTTGGGAAGCTTATGGCGACCATGACGCCTTTATGTGGCGGCGGGGGATGTATCGGCCGGAACCACGCTGATTAGGCGATATCTTGTGCCTGTATCAGCATGGGACCGCGCGGGATAAAACCCGTCAAATAGCGCTGCGGCTTTTCAAAGCCTCGCACTTGACTGATCTTTATCGGCGATTGAAGTCGCCGTAGATTGTCAACTTCCCAAAACAGCACCCAATGTCCTTTGTTATCCGATGGATAGTTATCCGTGGTTGCTGGCCGGTATTTCATTCCGTCTTTATGCGCGCCATTGATCGCCAGCGACGAACCCAAGTAGCGCGCGGACCAAGTGACAGTTGGTGGACTAATGGGGCGAACTGCGTCAGATACGTAGATCAATACATCGCATTCGCCACCTGCAAGAATAGCGTCAACTTTGTTGAAGACCTCCCAACTCTTACTGCCAAATGCAACCTTACCAGCATGGCTTAGTGTTTCGATGCCCGAAACTAGATGCTCTTCGGGAATTGGAGCTAACAGTGCAACTGACATAAAAGGATTCCTCACTAGCTAATTCGGGATGTATCGGCCGATGCCAAAGATTCGGCTTGGTTAGCCGGATCGCGCATCAAACTCTTGTTGTAGTACAGAACAAATCTTCTCCGCTTCGGCTTGGGCACTCCTCATCTGCGCCGCAAGATCATCGAGTCTCCGCCAATAGCTATCCCAAAGATCGGCACCAACGGCGGCACGCATTTCGTCTTCCGTGAATTGGACCGTGTTTGTAGCCTCTTCAAACTTCGACAAGCGATCAACGCGCTCCGACAGATCGATCACGCCGCGCGTTCGCGGGGACCCTTTGGCAGTGCTATTCATCCAAGCTTTCCAACCTGCACCTCCTTTCGACTGGTTACACTTGCCGCAAGACGGCACAACATTGTCAGCCGTGTGGAAATAACCGGAAGGCTTGCCTCCCTTTACGATTGCCCGAAAGTGATCCTGATCAGTTGCTTCTCTCCCGCAGTAAACGCATTCCTTCGGCTCGATTCTAAACCGCTCGTATAGCTTCGCTTGTACGTCGATGTTAACTCGTCTCGGAATGATGGCGTGGACAAACGCGGCAGCAAGCGAAGTAACTCTGCCAGTAATTTTAGGACGTGAACTCATGGAGACCCTTCGTGTGACGGCGGGGGATGTGTCGGCCTGTGCCCGGTGTGAGGTGACCGGATTAGTATCGCAGGGGAAGATCGGCGATAACAACCTTGCTCGTATGCGAAAAGTGACGAGCTGCTACGGTCAGCATCGGTCCTTGCATCCGATCAATGGTATGAAAGCGTATCGCGCTGCTTAGTTATTTCAGCGGCATATGACAATCACTTACGACGCGAAGATTTTGGCGAGAACCTGACTTATGTCGCTAACCGCAACTCGCATACCGATTTCGGTGCCCATGCGAACCAGATGATCGGACCACCTTCTGAGCTTGCCGGGGTTCGGTTGCGGTTTCGCGGCTTCTTCCTTTACTACGTCCGCGATATCCCTAAACCCTTGCTTTTGGCTAGCCTCTAGTCCTTCGAACTCTGCGGAAGCCAATGCGGCATCTATCGCGGCTATTAGCGGTTGATGATTTTGGGCAAAAGCAGTTTGAGAAAAATTGCCCACACCTACCTGTTGAATGCCGCCTGGGCTATTCGTCTGTGAGTTTATGACGCTAACGACCGGGTCTTTCTTCAACCGCAAATCCCCCATCATGCCGTGACAGAAATCGTCAAGAAGACGCTCACGCCTTTCTTCCAGCGTAGTCTTTGTTTTGGTTATTTCCGGCGCGACCGTTGCTTCCGCAATTCCCGTCTGCATCGCGTAGGTCCTGACCTGTTCCACGATCAAGTCGATCATGCGCTGCGCGAAATAAGCAAGCGGTTTGGTGATCTCGTCACCATTGCTTTCCATAAGGTTGAACGCAAATTGCGCGGCTTTGCCGAATTCTTCATTAAAAATTCTGACCGACTCCGAGCGCAGAGCTAACAGCGTACTTCCGCTCGCGAGTCTGCCGGCAGCGTTGTTTTGGCGCATGACAGCTTGCATCGCGGCGCTTGCAAGGTCCGCCGCATCGTAGGCACGCTGGTTCAGGCTTCGGCCCAAATAGGCTTCTTGGTTTGACACTGCGGCCCAACTCTCAAGCAGTTCTTTCAGTGAAAAATATGATAGGCGAGTAGTGCAAGCGTAAGCACAACCGGCACAAAGAAGTACCGCAAGTTACGGACCATGTTCACCGTGAATGCTACTGGCACTCCGATCAATATGCCCAAAAGACCATAAGCAAGCGCCGCAACACTTGCCGTCCAGATGCCCTGAATATTCGCAAACACCCCATATGCCGCGCCGATGGCACCAAACGCCAAGCTGGTTATGAGGAGGTTATTGTCATTCTTCTGCTCGATCCTGTAACGTCGTGCTTCTTTCTTGCTGAATCGATATGGACCTGCCGCTTCTAGCGAACCGCAATGTGGACAAGCTACTGCGCTGAACGAAACAGGTCGCTTGCAATCGTGACAGTCTATGACTTCCATTCCCAGCCCGCTTTTCTCCCATTCTAACTTGGCTACCGGACGTTGCAAGTCAGATAGAGCGTTGGGTCGTTTTGTAAGATCGGTCGCGATGTTAGTCACTGGGCGCGTCACAACGCACTCAAATCATCCGGCACGTCGCCGAACTTCCTAATTACCTTGGCGTCGCTGAAATCGCGGTCGCAGGGACGCCAGTGCGGCTAAACGACCGCGCCAACATGACCTTGCTTCCGTGACAACCCTTCCGCGCGCATTACGGCCGCGATTCTCTTGGCGGAAGGGGTACTGTCCGTATTTGGCTCCTCGTGTCCTAGGTTGAATCCGGGAGTGTCCTAACTTGTTCTTAACTTAATTTACTTGAATGTGTACCCTTTAGGTATTCAACATAGGGATGCCAATTATGGACCGAACTAGCAATGCTTTCCTCGCGGCCGGAATTTGGGCCAACGTTGTTTGCCACTTTTCAAGCCCACGCCCGCCCACGCCGATATGACCGAAAGCTACCTCAGCTCGATTGACTCGAATATCGGAAGAATCCAGCGGGGAAGCTGTTCAAATAGCAAGCTTTGTTGACGTAAGGGCCGCCTCAGTTGGCGGCCTTATCGATCTCCGTCAGGATGCACCCAAACGTAAGGCGTGATTTCCCGCTGTTCGGTTGTACGGGTGGCGCGTATCGGCCCTTCCTGCACGAACGGCATTTCAGCGCCGCTTCAAGTTTCCAGATCGGCGTATTGCGTGGACGCCGGATCGCGTCGAGCGGCAGGCTCGCCCGGGTCTTGCAGCGATGGCATTCCACCTCGAGCCAGCCGTATCCGCCGTTGAGGCATTGGGCTACGGTTGGGGAGGGCTGCGCGGGCCCGCCATAGCCTTCCATCTGGATCGACCATGCTTCGGCCTCGGCGCGGTCGGCCTCACGTATGGCCTCGGCAGCGCGCTTGCGCGCGCCCTCCGCACGTATCTTCGCGCCTCTGATCTGGCTACCGTAAATCACCTCGCGCGATTTCGTGCTCATGGCTGGGGATTACAGTGGGCCCTGCTGGCCTTGGCAATGCCACTAGGATTAGATGCCCGGAAGAGGCAAATCACCCTATAGGTTCGGTCAACATGCAATCCTCACGTCGCCCGAGAATTTTGTAGATGAATTTCCGAGTGCCAGAACTGTTGATAGGTTGCCTGCTGACAGTCGCCGTCCTTTCAATTGGACTGACGCTCTCATCTTCATTCCAGCATGAAGTGGCCACCGCTCACGCCGAGACGGTTGATGAGCGGCTTGCTCGTTACACCGGTTGGCTCGCGGTCTTGACGGCTGGGTTAGTAGCAGCGTCGGTAACTCAGTTCTATTTTTTGAACAGAGCGGAAAAGACATCGCAGGCCCTCGCAAGGCTTGCGCGGGAGGAATTTGTTGCCACGCATCGGCCCCGCGTCATTGTCCGCTTTCTTCAAGGGCCTTTTCACGATGATGATGGGCACGAATTTTATTGGCTGACGCTCGCCAACGTGGGGGAAACTGCGGCGACTATCACGGACATCGGGGCCGATCTAGCTCGGCGCAACATTGAAAGCGGTATTTGGACAATACCCGGCCTGGACGCCTCGCCCAAACCCGTTAGCCCGATAATTCTCGAAAGCGGGCAACGCCACACGGTCACGATTACGGCAAACGGGCCAGTCACCGACATCGATCTATTGGGCGATGCGACCGGGACGTTTGAACTGTGCGCGGTCGGTTGCGTGCGTTATGAGGACGGCAATGGCAGGACGCGCGAGACAGCATTTTTCCGCACAAATCGAGGCGGCGAAGGCTTCGAAGCTTCCAAAAATAAGGAAGAAGAATACGAGGATTAACAACCGGTCGAGATGACCGGAACGCCTCGGCAGCCTTACAGATACGGTCAATGTGCAATCTATATTCAATCACCACAAACCAAGCCGTTCCGGGTGATGAACCGATACGTCGGTAACCTGCCGCCGATGTGTATGGTGCTCACGCGCCGCTGCCGGTTGTCTGCGACACGCTGTTTTTGGCGCGCTGTTGTATTTGGGTGACTCCATCTGCTTCGCAGCGATATGCTCAGCCCTTAGGCTCGGAGGGGCTGCGATGTTCGACGTGTATTTGAACTCGAAGGGCGATCTGCTAGTGGTCCCGAGGGGCTTGCCGATCCCTAACAGTGAGACAGGAAGGTGGCGCAAGAAGAAGACGAAGGTTGGCGCCGTCAGCGACGAAATTAGGTTGGCCATTCAGAGACACGGATACTATAGGCGCAAGCTCGGTGAAGCAGTATCCACCTACAACCGGATGGCAGCACGAAGCAAAAAATGTGATCCCAAGACCGCATCTGCTCTATTGCTTCTCTTACGATGCGCCAAACACGGTCGTCGAGCCGATCCATCCCAAAGCCATGCCAGTGATCCTGACGACCGATGAAGAGCGGGACGTGCGGATGCGCGCGCCATGGGAACAGGCGAAAGCATTGCAGCGCCCGCTGCCCGACGTTGCTTTGAAGATTTTGGTACGCGGAGAAGCGAAGGCAGATCAGGCGCACGCTGCATGATGAGCGCAGTGTTACCTTGGCAAGCAATTTTGTGTGGTCCGCTGTCTTCAAAGGATTGCAACTAGTGGTGGCTGCTGAAATAGTCCCAATCTTACGCTGGGGCTGAGATTTACGGAGTCTCAGCTTTGGGCAAAACCAGACGTCATTGGGGCAACCGTGCAGATTGCAGAGCTTCGGGTTCATGGCTTTCGAGGAATACGCGATGCTCGACTGCGCTTTACCTCGCACAATGTCCTAATAGGACCGAACAATTGCGGAAAAAGCACGATCATTGAGGCACTCGCCTTACTATTTGGTCGGGATAGGTTGGTTCGTGATCTAACCGAACACGATTTCTTTGGCAGTGATCCATCAGCCCCCGACCGAATTTCAATTGTCGCCACGCTGACCGATTTCGCTGGCGACGATCCTGACCTGCATGCAGCTTGGTTTCGCGAAGATCGGGCTATTCCAAAATGGCTCGACCCATCGTCAGGGGCGCTTCACGCGCTACGAACCAACGCCCAGTTCAAACTCGCTTGTCAGATTGGGGTAGCGGCGCGGTTTGATCGAGATGATCTCGCAGTCGATCTCCTTCGCTATTTTTATGATGACGACGATGCGGGCGACGTGTTCGACGGCGATGTCGTTAGGCGGGTGCCATCTCAATTGATCCGCGACGTTGGTTTCTTTCTAGTACCAGCCAACCGCACTTGGGACAGGACCATTTCGTTTGGTTCCGAGTTGTTTCGTCGCGTAGTCGCGTCTATTGGCGGCCAACCTGCTGCCGCTGTTCTTGCGGAGCGAGACCGCCTACGGAACCCCATTAATCCACTGGAGGCGGACGCTGGGTTAACCCAAATCGTGGGAAACGTTGAAGCCGAGCTAAAAGCGCTGCTCGGACGAAGTGTTGGGCTTAAACTCAGGCTTACGACAACCGACAGTGACGGCGTACTTGATGCTGTTATGCCGCACTATTCAATTGAAGAGTTTCAGCCAATTCCTGCGCGCAGACAGGGCAGCGGCCTGATATCACTTCAACATCTCCTGTTGCTGCTTCATTTCGGAAGAATGCGCGCGCAGCAAAACGTAAGCTTTATGCTGGCTATGGAAGAACCAGAACTTCACATTCCCCCGCCTCTTCAACGAAAACTTATTCATCGCATTCGGTCGCTGTCGACGCAAACAATTATTGTAACTCATTCGCCAGTGGTCGCGGCAGCCTGCGATCCCACAGCACTAACAATTGTGCATAATAATGCCGGATCAATGCGCGCATCAAAATTGTTGGCTGATACGCTACCCTTAGACGCCCCCAACTGGAAGCGGATGCTCTTTGTCGTTCGAAGGCAAGACACCATCACTGCATTGATGCACGAAACCATTCTTGTGCCGGAGGGCCGCATCGACTTCGATTTATTGAGTCTAATGGTGAATTCTGACGAGAGTCGTCACGAGCCCACCGCTTTACCCGCCGCCCAACGTGAATTTGGGTCGCACATCGGTGTAGTGCCGACCCAAGATGCGAATGTTGTCGGCGTGTTCGAAGAGTTACGAAGCATTCACCAGCACGTGATTTGCTTGGTAGACGGCGACGCTGCGGGAGAAGGCTACGCGAACACACTATTGGCGCTCGCAGAACCCCCGCCGTTAATATTGCAATGGCCCGCAGGCTGGGAGATTGAAGACACAATCGGCTGGATCGCAGAAGCCAACATTGCGGTGCTGCCTCGCCTGGCGGGGACCCTAGGTCGTACAATTGCAACCGTCCCGGAGCTTGTTGCAATGCTCAAAACCGCAACGAATGCTTCAGGTCTGAAGGGCGACTTCGTGGCATATGAACTTATCATTGCCAGCCTCGCCGAAGAAACAACGTGCCTGAAACGTATGCGCTTAGTTTTGCAACGTTTCGCCTTAGCCTCCTCGGAGCCACAAGCTCCGCAAGGGTGGACCATCTTGAGTTCTTCCACGGCGCGCACAACCGTTCTTCGATTTACGCCATGAGCCTTATCGCGTTTACTGGGCCTGCCGGTATGGGGAAAACGTTTCAATTGATGCGACGTGAAGAAAGCACGCTCGTTTCTGCTCCCTTAACCGACGGACAAAAGGTCTTAGCTTTGACTTTCATGCACGGTTCACGCCGTCGTCTAGATGATCGCCTGCGCAGAGTACCCGGCCTTCGCGGGCGCTTTTCCTGCATGACGATAGACCGCTTTGCTTGGGAACTGTGTACGCGTTGGCGCTCTCTTCGTCGCGTTGAAGGCCTGCCGGAGTTAGCCGAAGATCAATACGACGCAACTTGCGATGCAGCGGGCGCGCTGATGGAAAAACTAAGTGTCCGGAAATGGGTGGCACAAACCTATCCGCACGTTCTTATCGACGAAGCGCAAGATTTGACGCCGGAACGGCTACGAATTATTCGAGCGTTGGAGCCGGCTGTTGTAATGCACGCGGCTGCGGATGAGTTTCAGTGCCTCGCTGCTCATCTAAGGCCGAACCCTGCCGTGGCTTGGATGCAAACTCGCTGCCAGCCGCTTGACTTGCAAATTCAAAGACGTACGACACAAGCTGGCCTGATCGCGGCGGCGCATGCTATTCGCGCAGGTCGTGCAGTCGTGGCCGCTCATACTCTTGTTGTCCGAGCAGCCCCCGGTACGCCTCCATATCACCAAGCGGCGGCAACCGTCGCGAATGCAATCGCATGGAATGGAGGAACCGAAATTGCCGTAATCACTCCGTCAAAATCGGGAGGCTTTGCAACGGGAATTGTTACGCGTGTCGGCGCAGGGCCAATCGGACGGCAGCAAAATGGTCCGTATGGCATCCGCTGGGAATTGTCTGACGACGAGTTCGCCATGCAACAAGCAGGCAATTTGAACTTACCTGAAAACGGAAATTTTGATGCCACAATCGAGACGCTTAGCGCGCCCGGCAGTCACCCCGCTATTTTGATGTGCCGGGACTGGGTTGCGCGCAGCCACAAATTAACAGGAGATACAACGTTCCTACCAGAGCTTGTTCGCGAACAGCTAAAAATTTGCTTCACGAGGTATCGAAGGTTTTCTAGAGGGCACTCCTCGCGTCTAATGGCTATGACCGTACATCAAGCTAAGAACAGGGAGTTCGAAGGCGTCATTGTATTATGGCCATATACAGTTGCCGGTAACGCCGAGCAAAAGCGTCGCTTGTTGTACAATGCTGTTACGCGAGCCAAGCGGTGGTGCACAATCGTTGTTCAAAACGCGAGTGTCCTGCAACAGCCACCGTTCGCTGCGCCGCTTGCGATATAACTGTTCAGAACAAGATCGGATTTGCTGCGGTCGAAAGAGACAGCCCCAGCGCCCTACCAGCCTCAGGCGTTTTTTGAGCTTTTGGAGTGAAAGAGGCCGCCAACTGAGGTGGCCTCTGGCATTCTAGCCGCCTTTTAATCTGAGCCAGCCACGCTTCGTATAGGCCGGGCCAAGGCCACAGAGATTGTTCTGTTGCCGTCTTTGTTCTAGGACACTCATAACCATGTTCACCCGCCGGGTTACTTCGGGTATCAGATAGGCTCGATTGAATGGTTGGTTATCGAGCGTCTGCGCGTATGCTGCCATAACTGCCGCTCGGATGTTTTCACCCACGCCCATCCGGTCACCTATTGTTTCGGCGGCATTCGGCACCATCTCGTAGTCCGGGCAGTCCGCGTATACGGTGGCAGAACCGATCTCTTGCGATATGAACTGGGCCTCTTCGTCGGCAAGAGGTGCGGCGCGAGCTATGCCCAATAGGGCGAGCCCTACGACTGCAAATCCTAAACGTTTCATCGTTGAGATCTTTGATCCTTCTAGGCGGTTCAAGTCGGCTTTGTAGCTCGAAATCAGTCGTCAAAGCAAAATAGGCCACTGCGAAAATCAAATTAGGCCACTGAGGGTCGAAACAGGCCAGTACCCCCCAGGCCCATAGGAACAGACCGAGAAACCAGAACTTTCGGTGAATGAGGCGAGCGGCAAGGGGACGTCGGTCGGCCTGTGATGCCATCGCCATCGGGTGGCCTCGGTGCCTTCGCGAAAGGAGGCATAGCCGAAACACCAACGGGGCAGTTGGGTGGGAACCAAGCGCCGACCCAAAAATCATTGAAAAGATTGACGAACTTGCTCGCGATTGGTTTGCGTTTGTAGCGGGGGTCAATTCCGGAACATTCATCGCATGAAACATGGCGACAGTCGTGTTCAAGCAGACGCCCCAAGCGCCAGAGGCCGCTCCTGCATAACACTCAGCGGAATGTTCACCTCGCAACTCAAACCATCTGGCTCAAATCTAAGTCGAGCTTCACCCTGTAGCTGCCCCGGTAGCGCTTGCTCGATAAGCCGGGAACCGAAGCTCTTTCGAGAAGGTTCTTGGACTGGAGGGCCATCGTGTTCTTTCCAGTGCAGCTTAAATCGCTTCGGGTGATCTTCGGAGACAGCCCACGAAATTGAAACGCGTCCGTGGGGCGCGGACAGCGCGCCGTGTTTCACAGCGTTCGTGCAGAGTTCGTGAATTACCATTGAGAGGGAAATAGCAGGGCCGGAAGAAACCGCGATGTTGTCCCCGGCGATTTCAAACTGATCAAGGCTTTTAGATTGGAAGGCCTTCACGGCACCTTCGATCAAGGTCCGACACCCTGCGCCAGTCCATCGCTCGCGAACCAGAAGGTCCTGCGCTACTCCCAACGCCTGAAGGCGATCTGCTATCGTTTTGGTGGCCTCTTCTAGGCTGTTCGCCGTCCTGAGACTTTGAGACGTAACTGCTGAGACAATCGCCAGCGTATTCTTCACCCGGTGATGAAGTTCAGCGATGACGACCTCTTGGAGCGTGGCGGCTACGGTGGAAGCCTGCGCGTCGACGCCAGCCTGAGCGAGCAATTCCTTTAGATAATCGGGCTCGTGTTCAGCTTGGGGTGCTTTGATGCTCATGGGAGGCTCCTCCCTCCCTCCACCTTACCATAGGCTGATTTCTTGCGGTTGGCTTTTTCAGTCGGTCGAAGCAGCGAACGACCTCGGGGAGATGCCTGTTGTATTAATCCTAAATGTCGGTCTTGCGCTTGGATGGCTACGACCGAGCGTCAATCTGCGACATACGCCCCCTGACTGGCCGTCCGGTTTGGCTCGAATATCGTAGGTTTACCTCGTCAATTGGGGGGGCGCTCGTGGCGCTTTCGAGGGTGCGCCGCCATACGGCGCGGCGGGCTTGCTCGGCTGCCAGCGCCTCTCGTGCCAACGTCTGCGAGATCACCGCGTCGATCTCGGCGGCGTTGAGGGTGCGCTCGGGATGATCGATCAAGGCCTGCGCGAGCGCGAGCACCACCGGCTTGTTCTCGCTCGATGATCGCGAGCGCTTCCGATAGCAGTAGTTGAGTTAAAGCAGCGGTCAGGGACCATTAAATGCTTGGGCACGTTTGGGCACGTCAATCAGGCAACCTTGCGCTGGTCCCGTAACTGAAACTCCAACTCTTCAACCAATTGGGCCAGCCGCTCTCTCGTGAGAGGATCGGTGGGCTCCAGGGCGAGCCGGCGGGTCTGCTCCAACTTCCGTTCCAGTGCTTGACCGTTCGTGCGTGTCATTTGATTGCTCCTGCCAATTGGAGGGCGTGATGCCAAAAATGTTCACGAATATCTTTACAAAGCGTTATCGTCTTCGTGAGTGACGTAGTGCACAACTAGCGATTCCATCGCCTAGCTGGAACAAGTGTAAGCGATGTGCCGCTCTCACCTTCCGGATGATGTGCTGATCTGCGAGTCTGCGGTCTGGTTTTGACCGTTGGGCTTAGAATGGACACTGAACATAGTGCTATCACGGAGCCAGTCCGCCGGCTGGAGGTGTTTACCGGCGCCGGGCGGCGGCGGACATGGCGCGATGAAGACAAGGCGCGGATTGTCGCCGAGATCGCGACGAGCGGAGATTCGGTCTGTGCCGTGGCTCGACGCCATGGATTATCGCCGCAGCAGTTGTTTGGCTGGCGACGTCAATTGAGAGAATCTGAGGCTGGACGTTCTGAGGCTGACGGGCTGCAGTTCGTGCCGGCACTTGTGGATGCGGGATCGTCTCCTGTTCAGCAACGGAGGATGCCGCGTGGCAAAGTCGAGGCGAGTGCCGGAACGATCGAGGTCGAGATCGACGGCGTGACGGTCCGGGTCGGCCGCGGCGCGGACGCAAAGACCTTGATGGCGGTGCTGCGTGCGTTGAAAGCCGGCGCATGATCGGCCCGACGGGCGCGGTCCGGGTGATGGTGGCGACCAAGCCTGTCGACTTCCGCAAAGGTGCCGAGGGACTGGCAGCGCTGGTGCGCGAGACCATGACGGCCGACCCGTTCTCGGGGGCGGTCTACGTGTTCCGGGCGAAGCGTGCGGACCGGATCAAGCTGATCTTCTGGGATGGCACAGGTCTTTGCCTGTTCGCCAAGCGGCTGGAGGACGGCATCTTCCGCTGGCCGAAAATTGAAGACGGCGTGATGAGGTTGTCGGCTGCACAATTGTCGGCGCTGCTGGAAGGGCTTGATTGGCGGCGCGTTCATGAGGCGCGCGAGACAGTGACGCCGACGCAGCCGAGCTGACGCTTTATACCTGCGGCGAAGTGAATCAGCCGCATCGAGATCGTCGCAAAATGCCGCCAAATATGATCTGATTTGATCATGCCGAGCGACGTCTTGCCTGACGATCCCGAGACGCTGAAAGCGATGCTGCTCGCCGAGCGAATGCAGAACGAGCGGCTGCGTCAGATCATCAAGGAAATGCAGCGACATCGGTTTGGCCGCAGGGCGGAGACGCTGCCCGAAGACCAGATGCTGCTGGGTCTCGAAGACGTCGAGCAGACTGTGGCAGGCGATGAGGCGGCGGCAGACCAGATGACGCCCGCCGAGCGTACGGCACGGGCCGAAAGACGCCGAAGTAACCGGGGCTCCCTGCCAGCGCATCTGCCGCGGATTGAGATCGTCGTCGGCATCGATGACAAGACCTGTCCCTGCTGCCAGGGTGAACTGCACCGGATCGGCGAGGACAAGAGCGAGCGGCTGGACATTGTGCCGGCGCAGTTCCGGGTGCTTGTCACCCGGCGCCCCAAATATGCCTGCCGCAAATGCGAGGACGGCGTTTTACAAGCGCCGGCGCCGGCACGGCTCATCGAAGGTGGGCTGCCGACCGAGGCCACCGTCGCCCAGGTCCTGGTCTCCAAATATGCCGACCATCTGCCGCTCTATCGACAGGCCCAGATCTACGCTCGTCACGGGATCAACCTGGACCGGTCCACGCTGGCGGACTGGGTCGGTCGTGCTGCCTGGCACCTTCGGCCGCTGCATGAGCGCCTGCTGACCAAGCTCAAGGGGGCGGTACGGCTGTTCGCCGATGAAACGACGGCGCCGGTGCTCGACCCCGGCCGCGGCCGCACCAAGACCGGCCAGCTCTGGGCCTACGCAGCCGATGATCGGCCATGGGGCGGGTCCGATCCGCCGGGCGTCGCTTATGTCTACGCACCCGACCGCAAAGCCGAACGGCCCATCGCCCATCTTGAAGGCTTCAAGGGAATTCTGCAGGTCGATGGCTATGCCGGTTACCGCAAACTCGCCGACCGCGGCGACGTCCGCCTTGCATTCTGCTGGTCGCATGTACGGCGTGGCTTCTACGAGCTTGCAACGCCCGGCCCGTCGCCGATCGCCAGCGAAGCGCTCGAACACGTTGCCGCGCTCTATGCCGTCGAGAAAGACATTCGCGGTCGTCACGCTGACGAGCGTCGAACAGCCCGGCAACAGAGAAGCCGTCCGCTGATCGACGCGCTCGAGCCTTGGCTCCGCGCAAAGCTTGGTCTGATCAGCCAGAAGAGCAAACTTGCTAATGCCATCCGCTACGCCCTGTCTCGCTGGGAAGGCCTGACACGCTTCATCGACAACGGCCGCATCGAACTCGACAACAACACCGTCGAACGATCAATCCGCCCGATCGCGCTCAACCGAAAGAATGCGTTGTTCGCCGGGTCGGACGGCGGTGCCCAGCACTGGGCCACTATCGCCTCGCTCATCGAGACGTGCAAACTCAATGACGTCGACCCGCTGGCTTACCTCACCGACGTCCTCACCAGGATCGTCAACGGTCATCCCAACAGCGACATCGATCAGCTGTTGCCATGGTCCTACCGACAGCCAGACCTTAAAGCCGTGGCGTGAGAACAGCGCTTACGAACAAGTTGCGCCGGATCTTCCTTAGAATCGCCGCGCACAACAATTTCCAAGGCGTCACTTGGCAGGTGAGGTGGGGGCGGTCGACATCTCGGACCCGGGTTTCGACCCAAACACGACGATAGAGGCCACAACGAAGCGGCACCGAACGGGACTGCCGAAGCAGTCGTTGCATGTCCGCTATCAGGGGATGAACTGACCTAGCTCAGACGCTGCTCGAGGTCCGAGTTTGACCCGATGCGGAAGTCAACATGCACATGCTGCCATCGCGCAGCAGCATTGATTTGGCGGCCGATTGACCCAGGTCAACACGAATATCGGCGGTAACTCGCCAAAGCGCGCCTACTTTCGTTCGGCTTCAGCCTCTTGCTCCAGCCGCAAAATATGTGCGCGTAGCGCATCGAACCGCTCTTCGGTGACATCGCTGAACAGCGGATCCTTATGACCGGTTACGGCCGAAGCGATCTCCGTCCAATCTTGAGGCTTGAGGGCCTCAAGCGCGGCAGGAAAAAAATCTCGATCTTCCATCATCATGTGGTGCCGCTCGTGCGCGATGAAATCGCGAACAATGGTATAGACATTTTGCCGAAGAACTTCACCATCCGCGAGCACGTACTCGACCGCGTGAGCTACGCGGCGCAAGCGTTCAGCCCCTTTGTGGTGTTCGCGAGCGAGATCACCGACCTTCGCAGCCGCAACCGGATCGCGCTCTCTCAGCTTGGCAAAGACCAGGTCTTCCTGGGGATGGTGATATACTTCCGGGTAGACTTCGAAATAGCTGATAACCGCGCGAATAACCTCGTAGTCGGGGCGGTCTCCCCGGTCGAAAACCACAAGTTCCCGCTCGAGGATGGCAAGCAGCTTCTCTATATTGCGGTGCTCTTGGGATAAGCGCTCAATGATCATGGCAGCGCTCCTACAGTTGAACCAGACCAAATTATCCCTGACGCGGTGTCAGTTTTTGCGGTAGATCAAAATCTGGGTCGGAATATGGTGCGGCGATTTGACTTTTCGGACCTGCCGAAATGAGACTGCGGCAAAGCCCCGACGTCGTGAACAAGCGTTGCTACTCCAACCTAACGACTTCCGAGTTTGGCACGTTTGAGACATGCCGATCCTTACGATGAAGGTCGGCTTTCGGGTGTAAAACGGAAGTAACGCGAACATCGCGGAACCGTCGCTTTTGACCCATCTGCGACATGGGGCCTGGAACGGCTGTTGGAACCTGAAAGCTCCGGAAATGTTGACCCTCAAACATCTTTATGGATGAGGATCATGCACACTTATGAAAAGGCGCCCGGAGGCAGCCGCCAAAGTCCAGGCTACACTGGTTTCTTCGCCATCATATGCCTGTTCGCGTCGATCATCTTGGTGTGGGCACTGATGAGAACGAGCCTTGTGAAAACAAGCCTTGAAATGATGAGTTCGCCACCCGTAACAACTGGAATGGCTTCGAACGCACCCGTCAATCCCGTCGCGAAGCCCTGAGTAGCTCTCGCGCAAGAAGCTGCGGGGAGATCGCCAGCCCAAGCGCCTTGGCGAGAAGCTGCCGAACAGCATAAGCAGTTTCCATTGTGTGGGCGTAAGCTGCCCTGATGCGGACGCGTCACAATCGCTGCTCATTACGAAGTTGCGGCGATGGAAATTTGATTGATTGTTATCAAAAATCTTGCCGGGGCTTGTGTCCGAGGGAGGATCCAAATGACTACGGTGCGACAGCTGCTTGATCAGAAGGGCGGGAACACTTGGTCTATTCACCCGGATGCTACGGTCTTCGAAGCCGTCGCGAAAATGGCTGAAAAAGACATTGGATCGTTGGTAGTGATGGAAGGCGACGAGTTCGTTGGCATTATCACCGAAAGGCACTATGCGCGGAATGTTGTTCTCAAGGGTAAAACGTCTCCCGCAACGCCCGTGCGGGACATCATGGAAAGACGCTTCGTCATTGCACGGCCTGAACAATCCGTTGACCAATGTATGGCCCTCATGACTGAGAAGCGCGTGCGCCATCTGCCGGTGTTTGAGGGAAAAAAGCTAATTGGCATTGTTTCAATCGGCGATCTTGTCAAAAGCACAATCGGTGATCAGAAGTTCTTGATTGATCAGCTCGAACACTACATCCGGCGGTGAACGGACCATTGTGGACGGCTGAATACGATCCCGAACGACCTCAGCGCTCGGAAGCATTACCGCCGAACATCACCGCGCAGCCGGTGCCGTTTGCGCTGGCCGACGAGGTGAACGACTGAGGCGGGCACTTCCGTTGTTGGCACCAAACGGACATGACGCCGCAGCGCCCGCATGTTCGTTGTTGAGGGATGAACGGACTAAGCTCAGACGTGACCCAACTTCCGTTTTTGACCCGCTTCGGACATCGTCGTCGTTTTGACCTATCGCGCGCGCGTTGGCGGTTCGCCGCATTGACGGCCTAAGTTGCACAACCCTCCGCCGAGAGGCCTGCTAAAGAAGGCTTTTTGCAACTGAGGGAGATTTAAGATGCGATCTCGCACAAGCATGCTCACCATAACCGCCCTGACACTTGGAGCTGCGCTCGTTCTGGGAACGGCAGCAAGGGCGGCAGAGGCGATTCAGGTAGGCGGTAGGATGACCTGCAAAACCCCTGAGCAGCACGCGATTCCGGTGGAAGGTGATCCGGGTCACGTTTTGGTTATACAAAAGATCACCTGCACCGGCAGCGCCTCTGGCCACTCCGCGAGGTTTGACGGCGGGCAGCAAACTTGGGTCGAGGCTGATGATTTGGTCAACGGCAGTGGGATGTACTGAATCACGTTTCCCCATCGAGGATCAAGCAATTGTTGCTGTGTGCGTCCCGAACCTGGCTCAAGCATTGGTCGAGCGGCGGCGGCGCTCGACAGCGAAGACTTCAACCGCTGCGGCGCGCCCGCGCAACTGCGTTGGTCCCAGCGCTTCGACAACAAGGTCACTGTTAGGACGCACGAGGCGCAGAAGATCAGCAGATACAAGCAGAGCGCGGCCGACGTCTTTGCAATGCTCTTGCAGCCGGGCTGTGACGTTCATTGTGTCGCCGAAATAAGCGATCTGTCGGCGCGAGTCCCCGCACTCGCTGATCACCACTGAACCCGCATGCAGTCCGGCGCGAAACAGCGGCACCACGCCGAACTCACGCCTATATGAATCTGCTTTCTCCGCAATTCTATCTTGGATGGCGAAAAAGCAGTCGAGGTAACGTCGTTCTGACATCTTGGCCGCAAGTCGCCACGTTACGATTACCTCGTCCCCGACATATGCATGCACCTCGCCACCATGCGCGAGGATCGCCTCGTCAATATCGAAGAAGAACCGAGTGAGAAGGTCGTGCATGCGCAACTCACCCATCGACTCGGCGAGCGACGTCGATCCGACGAGATCAAGAAACAAAAACACCCGTTCTTCTCGTGTCGGCCTTCGATATCGTCCGAGGATCACGTTGAGGAGGACTCGGCTGCCGATTAGCCGCGAAAGTTCGAAAGCCGCGCCCAGCAGAACGGACATCCCGAAGGTGATGCCGACGATGCGAGGGAAGTGGTCGACGAGCCACGCGACCTCGATCCGATGACCATAGAGGGCGGCCTCCAAACCTATGGCGACTGTCGCAACGACGATCGCCATTATCACAGACTGCACGACAAGCTCGACGACGAGCGGCCATCGTCTCACCCATTCACTGCTGCCTGACGTGAAGTAGAGATGAACCGCCCAGCCGGAGAGCGCCAGACCCATCCCATGGACGCTGCTGCGCAGGTAGTTTGCGAGAGTGGCTTCGCCCGGATCGTTGGCGAAGTGACGATAAGCGCAGCCCGCAAGCAAACCGACCACGGCTAGAACGACCGTAGGTGCCATAGAACGACGCATCTCCCCTCCACCATCGCGATGCAGGCGCGCGGAACGGGCCCGCGCCCTGTTCGCCCTTCCAGATACCCTGTGCGGGCATGCATAGCCAGGTCCACAAACGGTACGGGCGCAGGTCTGCTATTGGCACGTTTCGGACGTGCCGATCCTTGCGACGAAGGTCGGCTATGAGCGGCAAAGCGGAAGTGACGGGGACATCGTCAAACCGACGCGATTGACCCATAAGCGACATCGATAATACCTCGGCGAAGACAAAGGCCCAAAGCAACGGCGGGGCATCCAAAGTTAGCGCGGGCTAACCGATTAATCTCGCTAGCGGGATTCGAATGTGCCAGGGTGCTGTCTACATCTGTAGCGTTAAGCACCAGCACATCCGTGATAAATCATGTCGTGGCAACACGTTCGCATATCCCGGTTCGGTGGCCCCGAGGTCTTGGAGCTGGCGGAAGAGTCAACAATTCCCAATCCGGGCCCCGGCGAGGTGCGGATCAAGGTTCTCGCAGCCGGGACCGGTTTCACTGACAGCTTCATTCGGCGTGGCCGCTACCCGGACTTCAAAGGACCGCTGCCGTTCACTCCAGGCTACGAGCTAGTGGGTGTTGTCGAGAAGGCTGGCTCCGGTGTTGTCGCGCCGCGCGAGGGGCAAATCGTTGCCGATCTCTGCGTAGTCGGCGGTTACGCGCAATATGCAATTCGGCCCGCGCGTTTTCTTGTACCGGTTCCAGATGGCGTCGATGCGGCAGAGGCCGTTTGCATCCCGCTCGCCTACCTTACAGCCTTCCAGATGCTCACGCGCTATCGTCGCTTATTTCCCGGCGAGACGATCCTCGTCGTCGGCGCGTCGGGCACGGTCGGTACGGCGCTGCTCGATCTCGCTTGTCATTTTGGCCTCAAGGCAATCGGTACGTGCTCAGCAGCGAACCTCACTGCAGTTGAGCGGTTTGGTGCTACCGCAATCGACTATCGCGCTGGCGACTTCGTTGCTTCGGTGCGTGAACTCACGGCGGGACGAGTTGGCGGCGCCGGCGTCGATGCGGCATTCGACGCGATCGGTGGATCTCATTTTGACCGGTCTTTTGCCTGCCTCGCGCCGGGGGGACTCCTTATCGGCTATGGCTCCCAGACCATGGCGATCGGGCGCGAAAGTATAATCGCGGCGGGGCTAGGATTGGCGCGGTTGAAGCTCTGGGGCGCGTTGAACTTTCTATTCCGCGGCCGTCGTGCACTTTGGTACAGCATCACCGATCGTCGCTTGTCTCACCCTGAAGAGTTTAAGGCTGACATGGCCGCTTTGTTCGAGTTGTTGCACCACGGCGCCATTCATCCTGTGATAATCGATCGCCAACCACTGGCCGCCGCGAAAAATGTCCACGGCCGCATCGACGCTGGTGGGCTCGGCGGTAAGGTCGTGCTGCTGCCCTGGCTCGCCTCTCAGGATGGTTGAACGAGCTGTGTGACCAGTGGCTGCCTTGCGCTGTTTTGGGAGGCTCTCGACATTAATCTGCCAATAAAAGCCACTTCCGATTTTGGCACGTTTGAGACATGCAGACGAACGCTAAGAAGGTCGCTTGTTGTGGAAGACCGGAAGTGACCGGCGCACGGTCAAACTGACGCGTTTGACCCGTTTCAGACTTGAGCACTTTGCGTAGACCACAGACCACCATCCCAATGGTCCAAAGTTGCAGCGGGGCGGCAGACAATCCGACGGCTCAACTCGAGACCTGAGAATGTGCTGGGGAGCCGATCGCGACCGGTGTTAGATTTTATGCCTGCTTCTTCGCATAGACCATGCACCAGCCTTGCGCGGCAACAGTTCCATCCACGGTTTTGCAGGCCGACGGGGCTTCAAACTGCACGCAGTTTTCGCAGCGTTGCTCCCCCTTTGGGGTGTCCTGATACTTTACGATTTTCTGCGACGCCTTGGCCGCCTGCGCGGGCGTCGATGTACTGATGACCACTGCCGCGCTCGTAACCGATGCCCCGGCAGCAATAGTCAAAACCAGCCGCCGGGAAATTCCTTGTGACCCTGTCATGATACGTCGTCCTGCTGTGAGAGGCTAAATAAATAGCGTCATCGTGAATCGTTTCCCGCGGCGGCGCCGCAACGGCTTTCTTGTCTGCGATTTGATCTCGCAGCACATTGTGGGCTGGATGCTACGCGCGCCACCAGCGCGCGTCTGTATAGAATTGACCACTTAAGTTTTAACGCGACGGCCGTTCAATTGCTGTGGGAGGGCTGGACGCGCCGGCATAGTCGCTCTCTTGGAGAGCCCGATCAAATGCATTTCTGCTTGGCACGAAACTTCCGTACCGTCCCATTTCAAAGCATGGTCGCGATGAGTTTCGCAGCGTTGTGGGCCGTTTGAGAGGTAGTCATTCCAAATAACTGAGATACGCTGCGACGGCTTTAACCTGGGCTTCGGTCAAATTATGCGCGATCGGCTGCATGATGGCCGAATTGTCGGGCTTTGCCGGATCCTGACCCCGCTCCTTGCTCCAGTTCAAAAGTTTCTTCGCTACATAGTCATTGAGCTGACCTGCCAGACGAGGAAATGCGTCGGCGCCTTTGGCTTCTGGCCCGTGACAGGTAGCGCATGGAGGAACCTCAGCGCTGGGAACTCCGTCTTCATAGATTTGTTTTCCTGCGGCCACGAGCTCCTTGGGAGCGCCTGCCCCTCCCAACGGTTTGGGATTGAGGTCTTTGAAATGCGTGGCCAAGGCCGTCACCATCGACGGGCTCAGAACATGTGCCACGTTAAACATCACAGGGTTGGTCCGCCTCCGCTCGATAAATGCCTGCAACTGATTTTCCAGATACTCCGGTTGCTGTCCTGCAAGTCGCGGCATGGGAAAGGCTCCACGAAACCCTTGTCCCGACACCCCGTGGCAGGTTTTGCAATAGGCGATCTTGGCCTCAAGTTCTTGCTTCGGAACGGCGGCCGTGCCCTTGTCCTCCGCGTGCGCCCCTGCGGAGACTACGATGGCGAAGGCTGCCGTCAGCAATACTGTTTGTAAGCTCATAGGCCCGCCCTTTGATAATGGGTCACGTTACGCCTGGCCGGGCAGTTTGATCCAGCTCGATCTTTCCGGAGCAACTTGAACCAGATAAATGCCAGGGGTTCCGAGCCCGATCACCCTAAATAATATGTCAGCAAACGATCCGAAGACGGTCGAACCTCTATGATCTGACGAAGACGCTTTGTCTACGCGCATTCTTTGTTGCCAAAAAACCTCACCGGGACGAAATCCGATTTAGTGTTCCTTTTTGCTCACTCGGACTTTCCGTCTTGGACTAGCGCTAGTTTAGCTCGCCAGCTGGTTTACTGGCGCGCTTGGCCGTGCCCATCGATCCAGATCGATTTTCGGGAGCGATTTGATCCAGATCAACGTCGAGGCACAAATCGGGGATCTTAGTTAAGGACGACGAGAAGTTACTCGTCCATGTGGACTGTGTCGCGAGTGACGAAACGCAATGTTTCGGCGCACGGCGTACTGTTGCATGTGCAACGATAGTTGCAAGAATATCTCGCTATCATGAAATCGGAGTCAGCGTTGCTATTAGCTTAGCCGCGCTCTCGACTCTTGGACTATCGTTATTTTTGTGAGCGGTTTTCAATTAAGTATTCGTGCGTTGGCACGGAGTGTCGCGAACAACGGGGTGGCGCGATGCGAGGCGATTGCGGTCGTGTTACTCGACCCTTTGGTAACTGCAGGCTATGCGCTGCGGTTGCGGTTTTTGTCGTTCTCGCGGGCTTCCTGACAATCGCCTTTACGCCGCCGGCGCAGGCGCTTCCGAGTTTCGCGCGCCAGACCGGGCAGCCCTGCGGCACATGTCACACCGATTTTCCCGCGCTTACTCCGTACGGCCGAAGGTTCAAGCTGCTCGGATATACCCCCGGCGGCGGAGAATTCCGGACGACGCCATTCTCATCTAGCACCGGGAGCAACGCACGCGCGGAACTCGACAAATTGCGGGGCTACGCGAAGGCCGTGGAGGGCCCCGCGAATGACGGTGACAAGGAATACGTCCCGCCGATTTCGATGATGGCCATCGTCGGCTTCACCCACACCCAGGCGCCGCTGCCTTCACCGACGGACCCCTACAAGCCGAACGACAACGTGGTGCTCTCGCCGTTCAGCGCATTCTGGGGCGGCGCAATCACCAACGACATCGGCGCGTTCGCGCAGGTCACCTATAACGCGCCACCCGCCGGCGGTTTCGGCGATCCGTTCGGACACACCTGGACTTGGGACAATACGGATGTTCGCTTTGCCAGGACCGCGAGCATCGGGCCGCTTGATTTTATCTACGGCATCACCGCCAACAACAATCCGACCGTTCAGGATGTCTGGAACACCACGCCAGCGTGGTCCTTCCCCTACGCGGTTTCGACGCTTGCTCCCACGCCCAGCAGCAAGACAATAATCGAGGGCGCTTTTGCCGCGCATGTCGGCGGCGTCGGCGCCTACACTTTCATCAACGACCTGCTGTATCTCGAACTGACGGGCTACAAGACGCTCGGTTTCAGCCAGCAGAACGCGCTGGGTACCGATCCGTTCGGCGCGCCCGGGCAGTTCGGCAGCGTGGCGCCCTATTGGCGCGTCGCTCTCGAACCGCATTGGGGCCGACATTCGCTGATGGTCGGCACATTCGGAATGTACACGGACGTCCATCCGTGGCTCGATACAAGCTTTGCGACGTTTTCGACCGGGACGTTTCCGATGTCGGACAAATTCACCGACATCGGCTTCGACTCGCAATATCAGTATCAGGGCGATAATTATTGGCTGACTTTGCGCGGCAGTTACATTCGCGAGTTTCAGCGGCTGGACGCGAGCTTTGCCAATTTTGCTTCGTCTAATCCGACCAACCTGCTCAACAGCCTGAAGCTGCAGGCCTCGTTTGCCTATGGCGGCGACAACCGGATCGTCTTCACCGGGCAATATTTCGATATCTGGGGTACTGAGGACGCAAACCTGTACGGGCTCGACGCTGTCACCGGGAACGCATTGACCCCGAACAGCAACGGCTGGACGGCCGAGATCGCCTACATCCCGTTCGGGCTCAGCAAGGCGATGGGCTGGCCCTGGTTTAATGCCCGCATCGGCCTGCAATATACCTACTACAACAAATTCAACGGTACCACGATCGGCGCCCACGACAACAACACCCTGTTCCTCCATGCCTGGTTTGCCATGTAGGCGGGCTGGCCCGCACACGGAGAAGTCCAATGAAAAAACTGCTTTTCGCAACCGCCGCAGCGTTTGCAGGGATCATGGCGGGACCGGCGCTTGCCGCGGATATGCCGCTCAAGGCGGAGACGCCATTCGCTGCACGGTTCAACTGGACCAGCTGTTATCTCGGCGGGCATCTTGGGGGCGGCTTTGCCCACATGGACATTACCGACCCGGTGCAGCTCGTGCAGGATTCGTTTTTGGGCGCCGGCTCGACAAATGGGATCACTACTGTCAGCCCCGGGCCAAGCGGCGTCGTGATAGGCGGACAGATCGGCTGCGATTACCAGTTCGCCTCATCCTGGGTGGTGGGCATCGAAGGTGCCGCCTCCGGCTCGACCATGAAAGCCAGCAGGACCGTCGGACTCCCGCTCGGCAATCCCGACACTGCGCTTGTGAGAGCTAGCACCGATTTTCTTCCCAGCGTGACCGCGCGGCTGGGCTACGCCTTCGACAACGTGCTCGTTTACGCCAGAGGCGGTGTCGCCCTGGCAGGAGACAGATTCAATGTCACCGGCTCATTTGCGGGCGCCCCCTTTGCCTTTGAAGGGCTGGACAACCGCTTGGGCTGGACCGCCGGCGGCGGCGTGGACTGGGCTTTCTCACATCATTGGTCCGCCAACATCGAATACGATTACTATCAATTTGGGCATGGCGGCGTTCTGATGTCTGACTCGATCAACGCTTTTGCGGGCATCGTGGACGTCAAGCAAACCGTCCAAGTCGTCAAAGTCGGGCTGAACTTTCATATCTGGGGGTCCGGGTGGTGATGTTTGAAGCCTGTTCAAGCGAAGCGGACGACGTTCGTGTCCCGGAGGCCGGATCATGACGGCGATAAGCTTGCGGCTGATATTGCAAACAGCCATGCTGGCAGTGTTCTTTTCCGCGGCGGGTCACGCGCAGGACAGAGGCGCACCTTCAAGGCAAGGCGGCCTTGAGGCCAAGCTGGAATATTGCAAAACCTGCCACGGGCTGTCGGGGCAGGGTTATCTCGGATATTTTCCGATGCCGCGACTGGCGGGACAGCAACCCGAATACATCGAGGCTCAGCTGCGGGCCTTCATTGAGCGCAGGCGGACGAACCCGATCATGTTCAACGTCGCGCATGTCCTGAGCCCGTCGATGCTGACGGCCCTGGCGACGCATTTCAGGGGTCTCAATCCCAAACCGTTTGGAGGGGCGCCAAGGGGATCCATCGCCATGGGTAAAAGAATCTTTGAGGAAGGGCTGCCGGAATCCAACGTTCCTGCATGCTCCGCCTGTCATGGCACGGAGGGCAAGGGCCAAAACGAAATTCCGCGACTGGCGGGTCAGCTCTATGCGTACACCGTCGGCCAGTTGACAGGTTGGAAGAAAGAGCGAGGTCAGGGTTCGGCGGTCGACACATCCGCCATCATGGCACCGACGGCGCACAACTTGACCAGGTCACAGGTTGAAGCCGTCGCGGCCTACGTCAGTTACCTGCAGTGAGTGCTGTCAAATTTACATGTCATCGTCTCGATGAATGCATAAAGCGCGAAAGCTTGAGGTCATGAAGCGCATCGGGTTGAAAATAGCGATCCTGGCGATTGTCGCCTCAACCGTTCCCGCGTGGGCAGGTGACGGGGACAGCGCTGGCGTTCGCAATTGCACCTGGTGCCACGGAACATCGGGGCAGGGCTATATGGTCGCCCCACGATTGGCCGGACAGCGGCCGCAATACATTGAGAGTCAGATACAGAGTTTTCGCGAGCACATGCGAGACAATCCATTTTCGAAGCAATACATGTGGGGTGCAGTGGCGGCCTTGGGTCCGCACGCGGCGCGCGATTTGGCGATCTATTTTGCGACGATCGCGCCGAAGGCCGCCAATGACGGCGACAGGAATCTCGCGGCCAGGGGCAGAACAATTTATCTGGAGGGAATTCCGGAAGCCAATATTGTGTCCTGCTATGCCTGTCATGGCCCGAACGCCGAGGGCGTGAGGGACATTCCTCGCCTCGGAGGACTGGCTTATTTCTACTTGAAGGGCCGGCTCGAGCAATGGGGCCAAGGATATCATTCGGGCGTAGAGTCTCCGATGCCGCTGGCTGCGAGCCATTTGGGCCCGGACGAAATTGAGGCGCTCGCCTCGTACCTCAGCTTTGTTAAGTAAATTGCAAACCGACTTGATCAGGGTTCTGGCAAAAAACATGGCAAACGTGCCGCAACGGCTTTTGCACGCGAGACCGGACTGATCGGCGCACAGTCATAATGATGCGAAATCGACTTGGGACGAGAGGTTTGAATGGCGGCTCTTACCTGCGAGGACCGGCTCGGATACCGTTCGTTTTGTTTTTTCCGCCAGTTCGCTCGGTTGGCGCCCTCAGACTACTGTTCCGAACAAGGCCCCGACGCCTGCCGTCAGTCCCATTGCGAGTGCACCCCAGAAAGTCACGCGTAGTGCGCCCACCGCTACACCCGCGCCGCCCACGCCCGCAGCCAACGCACCCAAAAGCCCAAGGAAAGCGAGTGAAGTTGCAGGAACAAGGATAATTAGACTCGCCTCCGGGACGAAGGCAGTGGTCAGGAGAGGCATGGCCGCTCCAACAGCGAAGCTAAGAGCTGATGCGAACGCAGCTTGAATCGGACGCGCTCGGAGCGTCTCGATGATGCCAAGTTCGTCACGGGCATGCGCGCCTATTGCGTCACGGGCCATGAGTTGATCGGCGACCTGCTTTGCGAGCGAATGATCGAGGCCACGAGCGACGTAAATCGCAGTCAGTTCCTCATGTTCTCCCTTGTCGTCAGCTTTGAGTTCCGCGCGCTCACGCTCGAGTTCAGCCTGTTCGGTGTCTGCCTGTGAGTGGACAGATACGTACTCTCCGGCCGCCATCGCCATAGCCCCTGCGACCAGGCCGGCAACCCCCGCGACCAACACGTTGCTGCGGGTCCCATGCGCTGCGGCGACACCGAGCACCAGACTCGCTGTCGAAACGATCCCGTCGTTCGCGCCTAATACCGCTGCGCGCAGCCAGCCAATGCGTTCGGTGCGGTGTCGTTCCTTGCGGCGTAAAGGCATTCCTGAAGCTTTCTCGATGGGAACATCGCTAGATCGTTTAGCTCTGGTATGAGATATCCCCCGGAAGCCTGCGTCTCTCGTAACGCCCGTTCTTGGTACCCGATCAAGGCCCGCCCGCGTGATAGCGCGCAGCCTCATCGATCTCGGCCGCTGTCATCTGCCGTGCAATGTTTCTCATCTGCTCGCTGATATCGTTTCGCCGCGCGCCGGCCGCGAAGGCCTGGAGTTGCGCCTTGATGTAGACGGCGGACTGGCCGTCGAGCCACGGTGTACCGAGCTTGGCGTCGGTCGTGCCGTGGCAGGAAGAGCAAGCGGGGCCGTTGCGCATCGGCGCGCCGCGGGCGACGATCTGCGGGGCATCGACGGCAGGATCGGAATGGTATCCCGGCTGACGCGGCAGATAGGAATAATAGGCGGCGATATCGAGCATGTCCTGTTCACTGAGCTTGACGGCGAACGGAGTCACCACCAAACTATTATTCCTCTTCTTTGATTTGAGGCTTGTCACGCAGGACTGCGTCTAGGAGTGAACTGTGAACCTCTATTTTTCCGTTGTAGCTGATGAAGCCCTCTTTGCGAAATTTGTTCATAAAGAAGCTGACACGAGACCGGGTAGTGCCGATCATTTCCGCCAGTGCTTCCTGACTGAGGATAACCGGGACAGGTTTGGCGCCCCCCTCTTTACCGAAATCCGCGAGAAGCAGGAGAAGGCGAGCGAGCCGTCTTTCGCTGGAATTGAATAGCTGGTCGATCAAATCGTCTTCAATCCGGCTATTGCGCGACAGAAGGTATGCCACAAAGAAAGCGGAGAACTTCGGCTCCGCATCAAGTGTCGCAATCATTGTAACTTTCGTTATCGATGTGAGGAGACATTCTTCCATCGCATGAGTCGACGCGGTGCGTAGTTTTGCCCCATTGAGACACGCTTCCCCAAAGAACTGCCCTTGCGTTAGGATCCCAACGATTGCTTCCTTGCCATGCTCGGATAATACCGTGACCTTGACCTTGCCTTTTTGAATGTAAAAGACGGCTCCAGCAATTTCCCCTTGGGCGAAGATTTCCTCATTTTTCTGGTATTTCCCCATCACTTTTCCCGGGCCGGCTCGGCCCAGAAAAGCCTTGGGATTAAACGATGAATTCAGGGACTGATTGTTCGGTGACGGCAAGTGTCGGTCCCTGATCACGCGGGAGCACAACCACTCTCAGTCACCGGTAAAAGCTGAGGACGGCGCGGTGATGAATGTAAACGAGGTTGCGGCAGATAAGTTCCCGCAATCCCATGCTCGGCATCACTATCCCTTGTTGATATCAGGGTTAGAACCGGTTTGACCTCCCGCTAGACGCCCATAAAGCCACACTCATAGCTCATATTTTGGCAGCAGACGTCATCTACACAGCCGACGGTGGCGACGCTACCACTGATACCGAAGCGACGAGTGAGCAAAAATGCTCACATCGGGCATTCTTCGGCTCGGAGTGTTGAGGACCTTATTAGCAGCCTAGACGTTGACGACGAGCAAGCTCGCTTTGCCATGCTGACACCGCGTCTTGAAGCATCTTAATTCCGGTTAGGAAATCGTAAAAATGCGCGCACATCAAATCATGACACGGCAAGTAATAACCGTTGCTACCGGTGCTCCTATCGTCGAAGCAGCAAACACCATGCTGCAGAACCACATCAGTGGACTTCCAGTAGTCGACAAAGCCGGAAAGTTGGTCGGCATCGTCTCGCAAGGTGATTTTATCCGCCGCGCGGAGATCGGGACCCAACGAAAGCGTGGTCGCTGGCTGAAACTCCTTCTTGGGCCGGGAAAGGTTGCATCGGATTTCGTGCATGAGCGAGGCCGCAAGGTCGGGGAGATCATGACTCTTGACCCCTGCACCGTGACGGAAGACGCGACGCTGGAAGACGTTGTGCAGCTTATGGAACAAAAGAACGTCAAGCGTCTGCCGGTGTTACGCGGAGATCAGCTTGTCGGAATCGTAACGCGCTCCAATCTCCTTCAGGCCGTTGCGGGACTGGCGCGCGACATCCCGGATCCGACTGCCGACGATGATCACATTCGCAACCATATCATCACATCTATCGAGAAAACTGACTGGGGGCCCTTTGGGCTCGGCGTCATCGTGCGTAACGGTAATGTTCATCTCAGCGGTGTGATTACCAACGAGCGTTCTCGGCAGGCAGCGATTGTTGCAGTGGAGAATGTTTCTGGTGTCAGGAAAGTTCACGACCACCTTTGCTGGGTCGAGCCCATGTCGGGAATGTACCTGAACTCCCAGGAAGATGAGACATTGTTGAGAGCGAACTGAGATGGTCTTGGCTTCGCTCGCCGTTCAGTTGCTCGCTCCGTCGACCGTCATGTTCGTTTGATGGGCAGAAAAGGACGTATTTCATGACCGAACATCATTATCATGCGGCGATCTGGATTGATCATCGTGAAGCTCGCGTGTTTCATTTCAGCCCGACCGACGTCGAAACACTTGTCCTGCACTCGGATAATCCGAGCAGACACATCCATCACAAGGCAAACTCCATCGGGAGCGGGCACGCAACGACAAGCCCCGACTATCTTCGCGAGGTAGCTGAATCGGTCGCTGATGCTGGCGCAGTCCTCATCACTGGGCCAGCGAACGCAAAGACGGAGCTGGCAGAATACATCCATTTGCATAATCCGAAGCTGGGGAAGGCCATTGCTGGCGTAGAAACTGTTGACCGTCCAAGCGATGCGCAGCTTGTCGCCTATGCGAGAAAATATCTCGCGGCGACGGACCGAATGCAGCCATAGAAGTTCGCATCAGAAGATGGTCGCAGACAGAATTAGACTGTGCGGCTTCGTGAAGGCACAATCATGACATCGGTTCCCCGACTTAGGTCTTACGACGGCTGGCAACTTCTCTCGAACGGCTTTCGGCCGTTTTTTCTGCTGGGATCCATCTACGCGGGTCTTGCGATCCTGGTCTGGCTCCCGGTCTTTATGGGCGAACTCACTCTGACTACGACCTTTGCGCCGCGCGACTGGCATGTCCATGAGATGCTCTACGGCTATCTTCCTGCGGTAATCACCGGGTTTCTGTTCACTGCGATACCGAATTGGACCGGGCGCTTGCCCATTCAGGGCGGACCGTTGCTTGGCATTGTCGCTCTTTGGCTCGCAGGCCGTGTGTGTGTGTGTGTGACGTTTTCGGCTGAGACCGGATGGCTGGCAGCAATGCTTGTCGACGCGAGCTTCCTGTTGCTTGTTGCTGCTGCTGCGGCTCGTGAAATCGTTGCGGGACGCAAGTGGAGCAATCTCAACATCGTGGTTCTGATCTTAGTTCTTTTTGTGGGTAATTTTGCCTTCCACCTCGAAGCGCATTTCAACGGTACCGCCGATACCAGCATCCGCATCGGCATCGCGGTTGTCGTGATGCTTATCTCGCTTATTGGCGGGCGCATCATTCCGAGCTTCACTCGTAATTGGCTCGCGCGCGAGAATCCTGGTCGTCTTCCGGCACCTTTCGCCCGTTTTGATATCCTGGTCGTGGCGATCAGCGTCTTAGTGCTTGGATTGTGGGTTATCTGGCCAGACGGCGCAGCAGTGGGATATGCCCTTGTATTGGCCGGCTGTCTGCATGTCATCCGCCTCTGCCGTTGGGCTGGCGATCGAACTTGGCGAGAGCGTTTGGTACTCATTCTGCACGTCGGCTACGCCTTCGTTCCGATTGGATTTCTGCTAAATGCGGCGTCTGCTTTTGGCATGGTCCCTGCGGGAGCCGGAATCCACGCCTGGATGGCGGGAGCCGCGGGTGTCATGACGCTTGCGGTGATGAGCCGGGCGACGCTGGGTCATACCGGTCAGAAACTGATCGCGTCCGCTTCGACCCAAGCCATATTTGCGGCGGTAATTGTCGCGGCTCTAGCGCGTATATGCGCGGTAGTCGAACCGGCTCATAGCGTACCGCTTCTTGATCTCGCGGCTTTCGCCTGGGCGGCTGCCTACGTCGAGTTCGCGATATCCTTCGGGCCAGTACTCATCAGCTACGATAAACGGTGACCGACCAGGCAGGACGTGACTGCATAACCGTGGCCTCTGCCGGGCATCGTTCAATTGTTGTAGAAGAGGGCAGTCATTGCCGCGTTTTCGATGCTGGCTGCGGTGCAGTGATGTCAATTGTTCGATTCTCCGACCTCCGATGGTAGCGGCACGTTGTTCTCAGGGATGGCTGGCGGATATTTGTACGGCCGACCAGTCCAGATGACGAACCACTGATTCGCGATCTTCCGCGACACGTGAGCAAAGAAGACTTGCGACTTCGCTTCTTCGATTCGATCAAGGAATTCTCGCATCAATTCATCGCCAAATTAACGGATCTCGATGGTCAGCGTGCGATCGCCTTTGTCGCCTTTGATGAAGCCAACAGTGAAACCCTCGGCGTCGTCTGGCTCTACTCCGATTCAATCCACGAGACCGGTTCGTACGCGATCCTGCTGAGATCTGATCTCAAGGGCAGGGGCCTGGGCTGGGCCTTGATGCAACTGATCATCGAGTATGCCAAATCCGATGGCCTGAGCCGCATTGACGGCCAGATCCTCCAGGAAAATGCGGTCATGCTAAAGATGTGCCGGGAATTAGGATTTAAGATCGTGACTGATGCGGAGGATCGCGGCGTGTGCGACGTCACGCTCATGCTTTAGAGCCTTCAGGCAGCGAGCAACAGTGACCACGTATGACGAGCGATTTGCTCGTCTTCTTGCGAGACTAGAACCTTTACGGAGCTGCGCGATGCGGCAAGGTTCTGCGTCGCGTCGAAGTTGATTCCAGCCCACGATAAACCAGCACAGATCGACGCGCGCACCGCGTCGTCGTTTTCTCCAATGCCGCCGGTGAAGACGATAACATCAACTCCGCCGAGAACGGCAATCATCGCAGCTATTTCCTTGCGGACGGAATAGCAGAACATATCGATAGCCAATCGTGCGCCCGGATTGGATGACGCTGCGTCATGGAGACTTCGCATGTCGCTACTAATGCCGGAAATTCCCGTCAACCCCGATTGGTGATCGATCAGGTCTTCCAGCATAGCCGCGTCGAGCTTTTTTTCACGCATCAGATAGACCAGAACACCCGGGTCGAGATCGCCACTTCGGGTGCCCATGATCACCCCGCCGCTGGGCGTCAAACCCATACTGGTATCGATCGATTTGCCATCCCTGACGGCGGTGACGCTGGCGCCGTTGCCGAGATGAGCAATGATGAGACGGTCGGGGACAGGGGATGTTAGCTGGTGCACGATCGATTCGCAGGAAAGGCCGTGAAACCCGTAGCGTTGGATGCCTTGCAATTGCAATTCCTGGGGGATCGGAAGCACGCGGGCAACGTCAGGCATTCCCGCATGAAATGTAGTGTCGAAACAGGCTATTTGCGGGAGTCCCGGAAAATGTTCCAGCGCGAAGCGGATGACCGACAAAGCGCCCGGGGTGTGCAGCGGCGCAAAAATAGCGGCGGCGTCCAACTGCTGAGTTACCGTCTCGTTGATCAGGCAGTGTTGGCGCAGCCTCGGTCCGCCATGCACGATTCGATGTCCGATAGCGGCGGGAGCAGGCATTTTTGAGCCATCAAGAATTTTTCCGATGAGGATAATCGCTTCCCGTTGGCTTGGAATGGACGTGGTATCGTACGTTAGTGTGCGGCCTTGCGAATCCCGCACGTGGAACTTGCTGGTTGCCTCGCCGATTGACTCCGCCGTGCCGGAGATCAGCGTCTCGGTCCGTGAGGAGTTGACGCGGTACAAGCCGAATTTGAGCGAGGAAGAGCCGCTGTTCAGGGAGAGGGTGATCACTTGTGGTTGCGTATTCGTCACGGCTTCTCCGGAATCGAAAGTGCTAACGCCGTCCAACGCCAGTCACGGACCTCAGGCATGTCGTCACCGTGCTCACTGATGTAGAGCTTGTGACGCTCCATGGCGGTCCAATAGCGTTCTGTGGCTTTTTCTATCTGTTCGCTAAGCCTCGGAATTCGCCGAATGGCGTCCAGCGCAAGCTGATAGCGGTCGAGATTATTCAGAACGACCATGTCGAAGGGAGTCGTGGTGGTGCCTTCATCTCTGAAGCCACGCACATGAATATTGTCATGGTTATGCCGTCGGTAGGTCAGCTTGTGGATCATCGCGGGATAACCGTGGAAAGCAAAGATCACCGGCCTGTCGGTCGTGAACAGCTCATCAAAATCCTGATCTTCAAGCCCGTGCGGGTGCTCGGATTGCGGTTGCAACACCATCAAATCCACCACGTTGACGACACGGATTCGGATGTCTAAAACATATTCTCGCAAAAGAGTGACAGCCGCCATTGTCTCCAACGTCGGCACGTCGCCGGCGCATGCCATCACCACGTCAGGGTCGCCAGCATCATTGCTGGCCCATCGCCAGATTCCAGCGCCGGCCGTGCAATGGCGCGTTGCTGAATCGATGTCGAGCCACTGCCACTCCGGTTGCTTTCCGGCGATGATCAAATTGATGTAATTGCGGCTGCGTAGACAGTGATCCGCCACCGACAGCAGGCAGTTTGCGTCGGGTGGCAAATATATGCGCACGACATCCGCCTTCTTGTTCGCGACGTGATCGATGAAGCCTGGATCCTGATGAGAGAAGCCATTGTGGTCCTGCCGCCAGACGTGCGACGTCAGCAGGTAGTTCAGCGAGGCTATCGGCTTGCGCCAGGGGATGCTCTTGCTGACCTTCAGCCATTTCGCATGTTGATTGAACATCGAATCGATGATGTGGATGAAGGCCTCGTAGCAGGAGAACAAGCCATGGCGTCCGGTCAGCAGATATCCCTCCAGCCAGCCTTCACACATGTGCTCGCTGAGCATTTCCATGACGCGTCCATCGATGCTGAGATCGATATCGACCGCCTCGACATCCGCCATCCACTCTTTGCCGGAAACTTCGTAAACAGCCTCCAGCCGGTTTGATGCCGTTTCATCCGGGCCAAACAACCGAAAATTCTGCTTCCCGAGATTGAGCTTCATCACGTCGCGCAGAAATGTTCCGAGCACCCGCGTTGCTTCCGACCTGACGCTACCGGGCTGGGGGACCGCCACAGCGTAGTCGTGAAAGTGGGGCATCGATAGCGGCTGTAGCAATTCACCACCATTGGCGTGCGGATTAGAACTCATGCGCCGGTGACCCGTCGGCGCCAGCTCGGCGAACTCCTCGTTGAATTTCCCTCGCTCGTCGAACAGCTCCTGCGGCCGATAGCTCTTCATCCAGTCTTCAAGTTGCTTCAGATGTTCGGGATTTTTGAAATCCGCGATCGGAACTTGATGCGCACGCCACGTGCCTTCAACGGGTTTGCCATCGACGAATTTTGGCCCGGTCCAGCCCTTTGGCGTGCGGAAAACGATCATCGGCCAGCGCGGGCGCTCGACGCCATCCTTTCCTTCACGGGAGCGGGCGATGCTTTGGATGTGACGAATTTGAGCTAAAATCCGATCGAGCGTCCCCGCAAGACTTTGATGCACTAGCGCAGGATCGTCACCCTCGACGAAATGTGGCTCGTAGCCGTAGCCACGCAATAGCGCGGTCAGCTCCTGATGGCTGATGCGGGCTAGCACCGTCGGATTGGCGATCTTGAACCCATTCAAATGAAGGATCGGAAGCACCGCGCCATCGCGGGCCGGGTTGAGAAATTTGTTGGAGTGCCAACTGGTAGCGAGGGCACCCGTCTCCGCTTCACCGTCGCCGATGATGCAACTGACGATGAGATCCGGGTTGTCGAACGCGGCGCCATAAGCATGTGCCAACGAATAGCCGAGTTCACCACCTTCATGGATCGAGCCGGGCGTCTCCGGGGACACGTGGCTCGGAATGCCGTGTGGCCAGGAAAATTGTCGAAACAATCGTTGCAGTCCGTTCCGGCTGCGCTCAATCGCGGGATAATGCTCGGTATAGGATCCTTCGAGATAGCTGTGCGCCACGATGCCAGGACCGCCGTGACCCGGGCCGATGACGTAGATCATGTTCAGGTCATTGTCTTTGATTAGCCGGTTCAGATGAACGTAGAGGAAGTTTAGTCCAGTTGTTGTGCCCCAATGACCGAGCAAGCGGGGCTTGATGTGTTCAATTTTAAGCGGCGTTTCCAGCAGCGGATTGTCCTGCAGATAGATTTGCCCGACCGAAAGGTAATTTGCCGCGCGCCAATAGGCGTGCATTTTGCGGAGGAGGTCTGGTGACAAAGGGTCTGGCATCACGGTTCCAATTGCTGTGTTGGTGGTTGGGCCACGCTAGAGTGTGTTAGCCGTCCAGGTGATCAAGTCGGTTGCGATGCTTCCGAAAGCGTCATCGAACGCGGCGACGGCGGAGGCCGGATCAGGTTTGTCGAGCTTTTTGCGTTGCTGAAACAGACGTGAAGCGACCACCTGTCCGTCCTTGTTTAATATCCTTGCTGAAAACCCTATCTCAGCGGTCAGTTCGGCCCCCGTGTTGATCTGGAAGCTTCTGACGTCGACGAGGATCTGAGGATTTATTCCGGGAGTGTCCGTCGAGCGTAACGGTGCGTGCGCGACGTCGTAGTTTTCGAAGCTTTGAATGAGCTTGACCTGTAACATTTTCGGAATGCTGTCGGCCCATTGTGCGTTCGCGAATTCCGGAAGCTCCTTGTTGGGCTCCAGCAGGAACCGCTGAGTGTCGAGTAAAAGGATCGCCGTTGGCGTTGGCATCACAAGCTGCTCCTTGAGCGGCGTTTTTGGCGACGCAAAGTCTGAGGGAATGCTAAGGTCGTAGATCGTCTTGGGGTTCGCCGGTTCGCCGCCTCCCGTCATCTTGACGAGGCCGGCCACGATAGAGTCGAGCCCACCAGTATTTTTGGCTAGTCCTTCGGTGAAGATTTTGAGGTTGGCGATCGTGCTCTTGAGGGGCTCCGCATTATCAGCCAGCACGGAATCGACTTGAGCGAGAGCATTGCGCGCAGCCTGCGTCATACTTTGGCCAGCCGCCGGATCGGCGATAAGCGTCTGCGTATCAGTCGACGCGCCGACCTCCTTGCCGCCCTCCAACGCGATCACGGGAACACCGGTCAGGCCCTGGAAATCCAGACCAACCTTTGTGTCTGCGTGCACCGGCGTGCCTGATGTCACGGCAATGGTCGCATCGACCTGGCGAGGACGGCCGGCCGCCAGGCCCAGGTTGGTGACCTCGCCGACACGGATTCCGTTGAACAGCACCGCGGCGCCAACCAGTAGTCCCGATACAGACCCGTCGAATTGAATATGATGAACCGTCCGCGCGCCCGTTCCGGCGGTATTGTGGAGCCAATAAACGAAGGCGAAGACTGCACCGATTGCCGCCAGAACGAAGGCGCCGACGACGATAAAGGGAGCGCGCGTTTCCATTGTCTCAGCTCGATTCTGGTTGCAGCATCAGGGAGCGTTTACCGTGGAAGTAGGCCTTGACCCACGGGTGATCGGAACGAAGCAGCTCAGCCATTGAGCCGATCGCAACGATTTTGCCGTCAGCGAGTGCGGCAACCCGATCGCAAACCGTGTTCAGGCTGGCAAGGTCATGGGTCACCATAAAGACGGTCAACCCGAGCGTTTCCTGCAACGTCCTGATCAGGTCATCGAAGTCACCCGCCGCAATGGGATCCAGCCCGGATGTCGGTTCGTCGAGAAATACGACCGCGGGATCGAGCGCGAGCGCACGCGCCAGGGCAACACGCTTTGTCATTCCGCCTGAGAGCTCCGACGGAAACTTGTCGCCGTCCTCCAGCGTCAAGCCAACCATCTCGAGCTTGGCGGTCGCGATCTCGTCCATGAGCGGTTCGGAAAGGACAAGATTTTCCCGAAGCGGAAATTGAACGTTCTGGAGCGCCGTCAGTGACGAAAATAATGCTCCCTGCTGGAACAGGATGCCCCACATGGCAGCGGTGTGGGTGTCGCGGTCATGGCGACGGTCAATATCGACTCCCATGACCTCGATATGGCCGCTCCGCTTTGGAATAAGCCCGATGATCGTTCGCATCAGGACGGATTTTCCACCGCCGGACGCGCCGACCAGGCCAAGGATCTCGCCCTTGCGAACATCCAGCGACAGGTGGTTGATCACGGTTTGTTGGCCGAAGCCCGCTACGAGATCGCGGACGCGGATCGACAATTGGTCTGCTGATCCGTTCATCGTCACATTCCAATCGAGGCAAAGAATACGGCGAAAGCTCCGTCGAGCACGATGACGAGAAAGATCGACTTCACGACGGAGATCGTCGTCTGCTTTCCAAGAGATTCCGCGCTTCCTTTGACCCTCAAGCCCTCGCTGCTAGCGACGATGCCGATCACCAGTGCCATGAATGGCGCCTTGATCATTCCGACTTCGAAATGCGTCACGGACACGGATTCTTGAAGTCGCGCAATGAATATCGCCGGGTTCATGCCTCCGTAAAACCACGCGACCAGCCCGCCACCGTAGAGTGCGGCCATCGAACCGATGAATGCGAGGATCGGAAGCGCCAGGATCAAAGCAACGATGCGGGGCAAGATCAGCACTTCAACGGGATCGAGACCCATGGTCGACAATGCGTCGATTTCCTCTCGCATTTTCATTGAGCCAAGTTCGGCGGTATAGGCACTGCCGGATCGGCCGGCGACCATGATGGCAACGATTAGGACGCCAATTTCACGAAGTACGAGTATGCCGACCAAATCGACGACGTAAGAGTCAGCGCCGAACTTGCGGAAATGGAAGATGCCTTGCTGAGCGATGATGGCGCCGATCAGAAACGTGACCAAGGCGATGATCGGAATAGCCTGCCAGCCGACCTGATGCAGGTGGTACACCAGAGACTTCAACCGAAGCGAACGCGGCCTTCGCAAGACGCCGAAACTGGCCGATCCCAAGGCCCCCAGCATCTGTAGAAATGCCGACACGTCTTCCGTGGCGCTGAACGTTGAGCGCCCGACAGCTTCCAGCCGCGCAAGGACCGGATTTGGAACGACTCGGCTCGCAGGCTTACTACGGTTGACCTGTCGAACGTCTTCGATGAGGCCTTCGTACCGACTCGCAATGCCAACGACTGTCGCTGGATGGCCAGCCTCTATAGCACCGCGTGACATCCTTTCGAGCAGCCATGCGCCGAGTGTGTCGAGTTCTCGCACATCGGCCATGTCGATCTTCAGCTTCTGTGTCTGTCGGAGCTTGGGCGAAGCGAAATTGACAAGATTCTCAAGAGCGGTTGCATGGGCAGCGGTCCAAGACCCGCTTGGACTAAGTACTAACGTTTCGTTTTGGGTTGCCGCACCCAGCAGGGGAACGGTATTCAATATCCTTGCCTGTAGAAGACTTCTGTGCAGCGTACCAATGCAAACACGCCCGGCCGGTAGTTCAGTATCCGAAAATAAATGTATTTACTCGGCACCTGAGTCTCCCGTTCAAGGTTCTGGGTGCGGCAACCACATCAAGTAAAATGATTGCCGAGATCCTGGAGGTTCACCCGATCTAGAGTCGAATTGCTTCCGGGAAGTGCCTGACATTCATTTACGTAGGCCGTTCGCGAAGTCGATTGATAAGCACTGAGGTATGTTTCGGTTCCATGGCAAGATGATTGTGGATGGCCTGTCAGGATCAATTAGCGTTGAAGGCCGACCGGCCGTGCGTAACAAAGGGCCGTCTATTTGACCTGTGCAATTTCTGGTCAAAATTGCTCACAAATCAAAATAGATAAATTTAGGCCACGTCGGTATGACCCGCGCTAGGTTTGGGCGGCTAGCTGTACGCGCGATCCCATACCGCTAAAGCGGTTTCTGGGTTCGCCTCATCCCATGGCCCGCGCATCCAGACGGCCCGTTCTTCATCGGTGGTCAGGATCACCGGCATGGCCTTGGGATGGATCGGCTCGACGATGGCGTTCGGCGCCGTCGTCAGGAAACCGTGGACGAGGTGAGGGCCGGGGACGGGCTTCGACTTGGTGCCGCGGTCGCCTCTGTACTCTGTCCAGATCCTGGCGAAAGCGAACAGCGGCCGCTCGTCATTGAGTGCGAACCACACCACGTCCTTTTTGCCAGTCGCGGGGTTCGGCTCGGGCGCGTATTCGGAGAAGCTGGATGCCGGCACCAAGCAGCGGTTTTCCGGCTTGAGCCAGCCTCGCCAGTGCGGCGAAGCGGTGTTGCGAATGTTGGTCACCGGCGCCCCGCCGAACTTCGGCGGCGGCGGCATTCCCCATCGCATCATGATCAGCTCGCGCTCGCCACTGGCGTTACGAACGACCGGCGCCGGATAGTCTGGAAAAATCCCTGGCATCGGCGGAAGGTTGCCAGCGCTATCGCGGGTGACACGGAACAGCCGGCGGATCGCGTCCTGATTCTTGGTGATGCTGTAGAGATTGCACATTGACCGAACCTGTAGGGCCAAGGGGTCATTCCGAACCTCAAATCCTAGTGGCATTGCCCACACTCGCAAGAGCCGCTGTAATGCCCTCTCATGAGCACCAAGTCGAGCGAGGTCATTTTCGGTAGTCGTATCCGCGGCGCGAGGATTCACGCGGATGGGGCCCGTGAAGCAGCCAGGAAGGCCGTCCGCGAGGCCGATCGCGCCGAGGCCGAAGCCTGGTCGATCCGAATGGAGGGCTATGGCGGACCGGCGCAGCCATCGCCTACGATCGCGCAATGCCTCAATGGCGGGCTCGGTTGGCTCGAGGTGGAATGCAATCGCTGTAAGACCCGCGCCAGCCTGCCGCTCGATGCCACCCGCCGGCCGCGCCATACGCCGATCTGGAAGCTTGAGGCCGCTCTGAAATGCCGATCGTGCAACAAGGGTCGCTATGCGCCGCCGGTGCACATGATCAAGCTGACCGAGGCGCGCGAGATCACGCCTTATCCTTGGGTGCATCCGGACGAGGAGAGCTGAGATCAAGGCCTTTTTCTTTTTGGGAGCGCCACGGAACGAACTCAACCTGGGAACCGTTGGCTTCTGTTCACGGAAAAAGGGGAGGGTAAGCAATGGCTCAGAAAGCCAATCTCACTCCTGTCGATAAGTATGAGTCGGATCGCCGGGAGGCCAAGAGGCTCGACCTGGAGAAGCATGCGCGATTGGAAGCAGGTTTGATCGATCCGGTGAGCGCCATTCAGCCCGCGCCAACCGCTGAGCATCAACACCGGGAAGGCCTATCGTTCTGGCAGGCGGTCAAGACGATGTTCAAGTAGACTCGTCGGGACGATGAGAGGTGAGGGCGCCGGTTCACGCCGGGCGGGTTTCATTGCATCTTTTTTAACTAAATTCGCTCAATCTCAATTTGCGAACTGGTGTGAGAATCAAGCCGTCATCGGACCGGACACCGATGGCGGCTTTTCTATTCCCCGCAGGAAATCCAATGGCTGCGCTTGTGGTGCATGCTTCAAAAGACGGCGAGAGCACCCGGACGCTCTTCACCAGCCCTGTGCTCACGGTGGCGAAGGCTCGCGGGTTGTTTAAGGCCGGATGGCAGGTCCACGTCGTTGACGCCAATGGCCGCGTCTTCGATCCTGATAAGTTCGACCACCTTCTGAGGTTCGATCCCCCTAAGCCGGCGATCAAATTCTGAGCCCGCCGGTTCACGCCGGCGGGTTTTGTTTTTGAGCGATTGATCGCCGCACGAGGTTGCGCCATGCGTTTGGGTGCATCCGGACGACGAGAGTGAGATAGCTTAGACTCAGCGCCTCCGTATTGGCCGCACGGCATTGCGGCTTTGTTGTCGCCGGCGCTCGCGAAATTGCTCGATCTCCCAAAATGCTATCACAATACATGCGCCAAGGCAGGTCGCGATCAGCACGAGAAGAAAGTCCAGATCGGCAAGCGTGCTCATAAACTAGAATCCTCTCAGCGCGAGCGAACCGCGTCGACTGCGTGAGCCAGGAACATGCTGATGCTGAAAAAGACACACAGTGCCGTGACTACCTCGGTCATCGCCTTGCTCTTCGGGAGATAGGGATTGTGACGCGCGTAACCTGATGTGGGTTCGCAATCCGCTGACACCATTAAATTGAATTTTATTCCGTGCGTTTTGGTCAGGCACACGAGCCAAACGGCATCAAAGGCATTTGACCGATCGTGAAGCCGCTACAGCTCGGGCTATGGCCGCCCGTGCGGACGGCCGAAGAGGATCTACGTCGCGCAATTGCCAAGATACTGGCCTTGAAGCACGTCGCGGATACTCCTAGCAGGCGACGGTCCTGATGCTTTGACCCGCCGGTTCACGCCCGGCGGGTTTTTCTTTGCCAGATAGGGCCCATGATCAGGCCAATCACCGCCCATAAAAAGAAACGGCCCCAGCGCAAGGGGTGAGCTGAGGCCGCCTTACTTGCAGTGTGTGCCGGGGGCGGCCCGGCACGCTTCTGATTTGGCTTTGCAATCAGTGCTGGCACCATTAAATTCTGGTTTAGTTGGTAGCCGACGACCACCATCCCGCCGTTGCGGACTTGGGATCCGAACGAGGAGAGGTGAGGGCGCCGGTTTACGCCGGCGGGTTTTTCGCGCCCCTGTGAACGGTTGCGCAGCAAGCCCATGTGACACTCACACATCCCAAGAATCGGCCCTGTGGGTACGCTGTGGATATGTGCTGCGGACAACGAGCCATGAAACGTTGCTGAGGAAAAGGCGCGGGCTAAGGTCCGCGCCCTTTCTCGTCCACCTGTACCGCGGGTTCCGTGTGCCGACGTCGCCGGTGTTCGGGTTCACGTTGCCCGCGGTCATAATTGGCCCGCAATGCTCGTGGAACGACCATCCATGGGTATTGCGTATGTGTCGCGAACGATATCGGCGTTTGCTGCGGCAGCGCTGCTGCTATCGAGCCTCTCGCTTGGCGGGTGCGCGACTTCAACTGCTGGCTCATCACTGATGGACGCGCGGGCTGAGACGCCGGCGTCTCCGAAAACGACCGGTTATCCGGCCGTGGAAGACGTGCCGCCGAGGCCCGAGAAGCCTGCCATGACGGCCGATGAACAGTTGAAGCTAAAGAAAGATATGTCTGCCACGCGCGATCGCCAGGCATCTCACGGTAAAGCCAGAGGGGGCGCCGCGCGCGCTCAACCCAAGAAGCCCACAACGCTGACACAATAAAGAGCGCGGGCTCAGGTCCGCGCCCACAATGCCGATAGAGGTATCGATCCCGCCGCTTCACCCCGGTGGGTTTTTCTTTTGCTCTTGTCGGCCCCGGCGATCTGCTGGCCCTCCCTCTCCGGCCGCTGGTTTCGAGGTGCGACCGATTCCGTCGGCCGGGAAAATCGAGCGGCCCACCGCCGTTCGCACCGTCCTTGAACGTCCATGGGGATGATACTCATAACAACTCCGGGTTTTCGGTGATTTGACGCCCTCAATCGCCAAACAGCTTCCCAAAGTCGCGCGAATGGCGATGGGCGCAACTGTGTTCCGAATAAGGATAGAGCTGATTTTCCGCCGGTGTTGGAATCTGGTCACACCATCGCGGTCGTGCAGGGGACGTCGCGGGCTCAGGTCCGCGCCCTATTTCAACTTCGTGCCGCCATGCTCATCTTAGCCCGCCGCTGCTTAGCCCGATCGAGCATCCCCTTGACGCTGTCCGGCTTCACGCACAGTCGCTCGGCTATTTGAGCGCGGGTGAGCCCCTGTTCGTGCAGCTTCAGCGCCCGATCAGCTTTGGAGGACGCGCCCCTTTCCGGAATGCCGTTCATCCAACCCTCGCCAGTTCATCGTTGAGGTGCCTTTCCACGTCCCATCGCAGGGCGCCATGCTCGTCTCCTAGTCTCGAATCGTTCATGGGGAATTCTACTGGCCGCCCAGCTGGTGCCAAGGCCAACCTGGGCTGGCGAGCCCCTGCGGTGGACCGGAACGCCCGGCGCCATGGTGGACAGCCGCAAATTCCCGGACGCACCAGCGGGCTTCCTGGAGTCCGGGAAGGGCTATTCAGCCGCCGGGCGCATCGTCGTCCATCTGAGCGCCTCGCCTCGCACGTGACCATGCATAATCCCATTCCGACCACGCCGCATACAGCAAGGGCCAGTTCTTTCCGTCGAGCAATTCCGGAGCGCGCGAAGCGACGAGGCCGTGCAGGCGATCAGCTCTCAGACCATTGCCTTCGTCGGCCGCGGCAACGAAAAGCCGAAAGAAATCGCCTTTGTAGGGCTCCTGATGGAAATAGCCGCCCTGCGTATCCTGAAACCGCAGCCGGTCGATGATCTGGTCTGCAATATTCTCGTGGGCCATGTCAGTTCCCCCCAACGCTGCGAGTAAGTACCAAGCAAACAGCGGTGGCAAGCCCTGCGGCGGCCGTGATCGGCCGGCCTCGGGAGCCCGCAGCGGCCGGACGCACCAGCGGGCTTCCCCGAGTCACGGCGAGGCATCCCAATTGGGTCTCAGTGTGCTTTTGGCTGCGGACCGGATGGCGATCCGGCCGCGTGGGTCGTCGGCGGCATGTTGGCGATCGATTGCTGCAGGGCGTTGAGTTTCTCGGTTAGGGCGGCGATCTGCTCGGCGAGCTTTTTCATTTCCGCCTGCTGAGCGACAAGCTGATCTTGAACGACCTGCAATTGGTCGACAGCCTGCTGCTGCGTGACCTGGAGACCCTTGGTCGTTTCTAGAAGCTCGTCCGAAGGCCGGCGACTCGCTGCTAAAGCGGCGGGAGCGGGAGGCGCCGGAGCGACGGGGCTTCCACCTGAGGCCCACAGGGTAATGCGCGGAGCTGGCCAGCACCGGTATCGACCGCAACATCCGGCTTAACAACGCGGCGCTAAGTCTTGGCCGGTTCGTCAAGTCCGGCGAGCTGGCCGAGGCGGAAGTGATCGACGCGCTGGTTGAGGCATCGATCTCCAACGGCTACGATCAGGAACACGGGCGCAGCGCTACGCTGGCCACCATCGCATCAGGTATGGGCGCTGCCGTCGCGCGGAAAATCGACAAGGCGGCGCCGGGGCCTGACCAGTCGGCGCAAAGCTCCCAATCATTCGAGGTGTTCTGGCACGGCATCGCCTACGACCGCGCCGCGCGCCCGTGGCTGGTCAAGACGCTGATCCCGGCGCAAGGCGCGGGCCTGTTATCCGGCCAATGGGGCACCGCCAAGACGTTCGTGGCGCTTGATCTCGCTGGCGCTGCAATGACGAAAGGGCTGTTCGCCGGGCGCGAGATCGACCGGCAGGGCGGCGTGCTGTTCATTGCAGCCGAAGGCGCGGGCGAGGTTTCGATTCGGCTTGAGGCCATGGCCAGCGGTTACCAGACCGCCGACACCGACGCGTTGCCATTCGCGTGGATCGAGGACACGCCGGATATCAAGAACGATGCGAGCTACAGGACACTGACCGAGATCGCCGTCAGCGTTGGAGTACAGATCAGGGAGAAGTTCAGCGTCGATCTCGTCCTGATTATCGTCGATACCATGTCGGCGGCGGCAAACTGGAAAGATCACAACGACGCCGCCGAGGGCCAGCTTGTCATGAACCGGCTCAATGAACTAGGGCGCGCCACTGGCGCGTTCGTGCTGGCGGTCGATCACTTCGGCAAGGACGCTTCCACCGGCACGCGCGGCACCAGCGCCAAGGAAGCGTCGGCGGATGTCGTGCTGGCCACGCTGGCGGATCGCGATCTCAACGGCACCTTGAGCAAGACCCGGATGGCCGTGCGCAAGTTGCGCGGCGGCAAGACCGGCGAGGAGTTTCCGTTCGACCTCAACGTCGTCCCGGCTGGCTTCGGCGAAACCACCTGCACCATCGGCTGGCGAGCTGTACAGGAAGCCAGCGACAGCGGCGCGACCAGTGAGAAGGTCCGCTGGCCAAAGGCGCTGAGGGTGTTCCGCACCTCTATGCAGGCCATGGTCGTCGAACATGGCAAGTCGATCACGCCATACGGCGGTGAGGGGCCGACCGTGATGGCCGTGGCGCTCGATGTCGTCCGAACCGAGTTCATCAAGGCGTACCCGGTCGGCGACGGCGACGCGCGCGAACAGAAAGCGGCCAAGCGGACTGCCTTCAACCGAGCGATCAAAGACGCGCGTGCGATGGAACTGATCATCTCCCGCGAGATCGTCGGCGTCGATCTGCTCTGGTTTGCCAAGGAATGAGGCCGCGAACGGTGCGAACTATTCGAACTATAATTCGCACAATTCGCACCTCAAGTGCGAACGATGCGAACGGGGGTGTAGAATACACCCGTTCGTTCGCACTTAGAGGCGTTCGCATGGCCAGCATGATCTCAGGGCAAATAGTTCATACCACCATCGGGACAGATTGGCAGCCTTAACAGATACCCTCATTTGGCAGGGTCCTAGGAAGGCCCCCCGGCAATCGAGGGTAGCGCCCGCCCGTGTTGGATCGGCTGGGTACGAAAATTTTCAAGGGCAATAAGAGGACGTTTCTTCCAACGCATCAACAAGCACAGGGATTTTCTAGAATGAGTACCGCAGTCCAAGCCGCCGAACACGTTTTCATCTCTATCTCGCGATTCCGCGATCTGGTCGCCATCGGCACCATCACGCGGGCGTCACCAAACGGCTACAAGCTCGCAAGGGTCCGCGAGGAATATTGCAAAAACGCACAAGCGGTAATGCAGGGGCGAGAAGCGGATGGCCCTGGCGGCCTGACGGAACAGCGCACGAGAATAGCTGCTGCGACCGCCCTCAAACTCGAAGCCGCGAATAAACTCGCGAGTGGTGAGACGGTCCCGATCACGAGTGCAACGGTCATCTATGGCGCGATTACATCGACGATCAAGGAGACCCTGCTGGGGCTGGCTGGAAAGATCGCCGACGGTCTGAGGCCGCACACGTCAAAGGATCGTTCTGAAATCTGGTCAATTGTGGATCGGGAGGTTCGTCAAACTCTGACGGTCCTGGGGTTGCCTCAAACATACGTGGACGCGCTCGTTAAAACGCAGGTGCCACCGGCATCGCCAATCCAACCGGATGAGGAAGTGTCATGACGGCGGAGATACAAATCGATGCCGTCGATCCACCGCTCACATCGGCACCCGTCGAATTTCCGCCCGACACGTCGCCCGATCTCTCCGTGCCGGTGGTCACCGAGTCGGTGATAATCGCCGAAATGCGTGAGACCATCGAGCGGCTAAAGGCAAAGGTCGCCCGGTACGAGGACCCGTTGGCCGAGCGGTTTGAACGTCTAAAAAACGCCGTGTTGGACTCAGGCGTCGCGCGCCAGACGCTGATGAATTGGGTGCGTGATAAGCTGGTAAACCATTATTACGACGGCCCTGATGAGGACCACCTCACGCTTTGGATCGACGTAATCCACGCCCGAGCTTTGCGTTTCGCCTTTGCTCCGACCATGGGCCGAAATGGGCCGTGAGTTTGAAGCAATCCCGCCTCACCGATGTTACATCACAATAACAGGAGACAGACATATGGCACTTTTCCGCTCAAACGATCCCGTCGCTCAGGCCGAGGCCGAGCGCGGCAAGTTGGTGCAACTGGCAACCGACGCTGAAAACACTTTCACCGCTGCCACCGACAAATCAAATACCTTGGCGCTCGACGGTGCCGACGATACTGTGATGAAAATTGCCGCGCTCGCTGTGCCGGCGACATCCAGCGCGATCTCGATTCGGTTTTGAAGCGCCTCGCAGCATTCGCCGAGTGGGCGCAGCCGTTTGTACCGGAAGCGGAAGGCGTGCTGAATTACACCATCGCCAGTCGATCACAGATTCCCGAGGCGCTCACGCTACTCCAAAAACTTATTGGCTATCATGCGCAATCTGTGATGGCTGGCACCGCACCGCCATCGTTGAAACGGGTGGCAGCTCCGTTCGTGGAACCGGTCAAAACGGTGCCAGTCCTCACCACCGTTTTCGCGATCAAGTCGATCAAGTGGACTGTTGACGGCAACGCGAGGATCACGCAACGCTTTAAAGATGTCCAAATGCCGCCGGCATTCGCAAAGGCCGCACTCGATAACAATGTAGCCGTGAGGCTCGACGATCCCCGCTGTAAGGATCGTAATTCGGTCGGCGGAAATCCTGAGCCGCTTCACGCTTTCGATTTGAACCAAGCGATGAGCGACAAGAGCGCGGGGCCACGGTTGGTTGAACCTATCCGTGCATCAACTCCGCAATTTGTTGAAACCATCGGACCACCCAAGAGAGTGAGCATGTCATGACAGCAATCATTGGCCCGCGTGGCTGGCGACAGGATCAAGTGCTTCACCGGTTTGACAGCTCGACCGCGCTCACACCACTCTCACACGATGCGACGGCTCGATCTGTTGACACCGTCTTGAGCGTTGGCAGTCCCGTTCAACGAGTTTACGGCGTCGAGAGATTACGTATCACGCCGGAAAGCGTCGATCTCAACCGCGTTCGGAATGGATCGGCACCACTGCTCGATTCTCATCAAGGTACTTCGATCAAAACGTCTTGCCGCGCACGAAATCGGCCACGCGCTGGTCACGCGCGCACTGGGCGATAGCTGCTGGTCGGTGAGCATTATCCCCGCCGAAGGTTATGAGGGCCGCTGCGTTCGATCAGGTCCGCCGTCCGATCTCACGTTGAGCGAAAACGGTATGGACAAGACGGAGGAAATTTTGACGGTTTGCGAACGTCTCGAAAGGCTCACACCAGAACTCGGATCAGCCCGCAGCGAATCCAGCGAATATTATATTCGGTCGCAAAACAACGTCATCGCGCTTGTCGCGGGCGAATGCGCGGAAACACTCCTGCACCCTGATCTGCCATCGCTCGGCGCAAATCATGACCACACCGAGGCCGACGGCATTTGCCCGTGTTGCCCTTGCTGCGCAACCTGCTGTCAAAGCACTGGTCGAATATTGCCGGGCCGAAGCAACGGCGATCCTGACGGCAAACCGCGACATGGTCGAGGCGCTGGTGAACTCTTTACGACCACACCGACCCGCGAACCCCCGTCAGACCGGCTTTGCAGCGGCCTTAACGCGCATCCAACTAGTCGGTGGTTTCGAGTGCGCTGACATAGCTTCGGCCGTGATCGGCCATTGCCAAATGATACCGCAGGCATTTATGCTCGCGGTGATTGAGGTTGAAAGCATGAGTGATTTAGACGATATTAAGTTGCAGGAGGAGAATGCGCTTTCGTTGCGGGTGCGCACCCTATGTCAGCTTTATGGGGGAAGTGCCGAAAATGTTGGTTCGGGCGAGTTCGCTGCGGACGAAGAAATGGGTCAATACGAGGTAACGCGGTATGAAAAGGGCCGCAAGGAGGCACTGGCGATAGCCATAAAGCTGACAGACGAATTCTATCGGGATGCTGCTCTACACGCAGCTCTCGACTATTGCATGAAGGCAAAGGACCTGCAATTTGCGACCATCATTGCCAAAGCAATTACAGTGGACATGATTCAAGAGCAGATTGTCGAAGAACATGGAGAGTATTTTGTATTGAACGAACGAGACGGACGGCTACACCCCACCGCTGCCGCCGCGTTGGGACCTCTCCTAAAATAGCAAAATGCACGCCCATTGCTGAACGTGCATCTACTACAGGGCTTTGAAAACTACGCTGCTGCGACAACCTTCTTCGTAGAGTCGTCGGTTATCCGCCGCCAACCGGACACGTCTTGGCGCACATTCATACCTAGCGTTTTCTAACAGATTGCGCCGAGTTGATTTGCGGTCGGCCTGACCAAGTTAGTGAGACTGTCGTCATCAGACATCTTTGATCCGCCATTTGCCATGATATTGGTGGGGACCTCGCCAGCCTTTTGTCAGCAGTCGTTGCATCCGAGAAAAATATGCATTGATTAGTCGGACGTATCCGTCCCACAAGCCGGGAGACAAAATCTCCTCATCGAACGACGTGTGGACGGACAAGCCGCAAGGGTACCTTGCCCAAGATTCAATGCCGTCTTCGAATTTTTTCAGAACCCAGATATATTTTGTCTTATAAGGGATCAGCGAAGCTTTTTCTTGCAAGGCGGTCAACGAATGGGATTTGAGGTCTTTCGCAAGTGCACCGTTCGAGACCCATTGCGGGTTCTCAAAAACGAGAAATGATTTGATCGCATTTTCCAGTGCAAAGCCTCCGATGAGGAAAATCGACTTGTTGGTGCCGTCCCACGTTTTACTTACGCCATGCCTATCTAGGCGAGAGTAAGTAAGCCTTCCACGGCGGCCGTATAGATGCTGGGCCTGTTCGTGCAGATTGTCTGCTGTAACGAGCCACGAATAGGGGTTCGCCATATCGACAAATTTTGTATTAACGTCGTCCACTCGACCGTCTCCTCTAGACAACCAATCACGCAAATAGAACAGGCGGAACGCCCTGATGTGGAAAAAGATAGATGATGGCTCGATAATCGATCCGAGCGGTAAAATCATTTACTTTAGTACCGAACGTTTTGTGGATGATATTTGCTTAGGCGACTGTTGCTTCGTCTGCGGGGCAAAGCCGGGCGAGAAGGAATTTAACAACGAGCATATTTTGCCGCAATGGCTACTTCGTCGCTATGATCTATTTGCCCAAACGATCACTCTCCCGAACGGCGAAAACGTTCGGTACGACCGATATACGATCCCTTGCTGCTCTGACTGCAACTCGTTTATGGGGACGCACATCGAGAATCCGGTGAGCGAGGTCGTGCAGGGCGGAGCCGAGGCGATCACCGACTTCATTACGAAGGGCGGCGGGCTAACAATATTCGTCTGGATGGCGCTTATTTTTTTAAAGACGCATCTGAAAGATCGCCTGCTTAGGGTTCATCTGGATGCTCGCAAGGGGGATGACCTGATCGCCGATAGGTACGACTGGGAGATGCTGCACCACATTCATTGCTTAGTGCGCGCTCCATACGTTGGATGTTCGGTGGAGATTGAAGCTATCGGATCAGTGTTGGCTGTTCCGGTGCGTGCTCAGGCGTCACCCGATATGCGCTTCGATTTTGGCGACCTATATTTAGCGCAAACAATGATGATACGACTTGGTGAGACCGCCATTGTAGCCGTGTTCAACGACTCCGGCGGAGCAATGAGCTATCTTTTTAAAAACCTTTTGGAGAAGATCACGGCGCCGCTGTCGGAGGTGCAATTGCGCGAAATCATGGTTGAATTCGCCTATCTAAATCTGCGCCTGACGGAACGGCCCACGTTCCACACCGAGTGCGATGGTTTGAGGGAGACTTGTCGGATCATTGGGCGCAGGCCAAAGCTCGGCCTATTAGATTTGGACAGAAGCGTTCGGGGTAAATTGATGTCCTCTGCGCTTGGGCACGTGCTGCCGCTTGTTAGCGTAGAGGGGCTGACGCCCGAGGAGGTATTGTCGAGCATTCAAGCCGGGAATTTCACATTTCTCTTCGACAATGATGGCGTGTTCGCTGCGGCTAAGTAAGGCGGGCGAGGCTGGCGCGTGCGAACCAACGCCACTGAAAAGTTCTTCGCATAGGCACACCGCATTCTTGGATCGAGCTTGCATCCCGACCTCTATTATCCCCTATTGTCTCACAGGTTGAAATCCGTGCAATATGCGCGTTCGTTTGGGGAATCAACCAGTAGTTAAGGGACGTGAGAAGCCAAGACCATGGCAAGGAAAACCACACTGAGCGTTATCAGCAACGGCAAAAAGAAACCGAACGACGGCCTCAAAAATCCACGGTCGAGCGGCAAGTACGACATTGAACTCGGCAAGCGCATTCGGCTGCGCCGGGTCGAGATTGATATCTCGCAATCGGGGCTTGCCGACAAGCTCGGCGTCACCTTCCAACAGGTGCAGAAATACGAGAAAGGCGTCAACCGGGTTGGCGCTTCTCGCTTGCAGCAGATCGCCACGGCGCTCGATGTCCCTGTGACGTTTTTCTTTGACGATGACGGTCTGGGAAAACGCGCAAGCGATGGCAAGCGCGAGGTCGAGAGCTTGCTGTTTGTGGACAGCGCTTTCAGCCTGCGGCTATTGCGGGCCTATGCCTCGATGAAAAACCAAACAGTGCAACGCCAGTTTGTGTCGCTGATAGAAAGCATCGCAGCCAAAGAATGATTCCGCAGCTTGCCCCGGGGCCGGGAGTCAGCCCATCGCGGCCTGCCATCCTTCGGCATCGTGTTCGCCCTTGGGCAGTTTGGTGATGTAGAGCGCGGCGTCGCGGAGCGTGACCAGAGGCTTGCCCTTCGGCAGCTCTATCGGATCGAAAAACTTTTGATCCCACGACACGGGTTCTAAATGTGCATCAGCTCGCGGGCAATTGCCGCCGCGCTCGCCGGAGTCAGCGGATCGGATTGGCTCTCAAACCTTTCTGAAACGCGGGCAACGATGTCATTCTCGGCGTCGCGGATCGCCGCCTCGATCACAGCAGCGTGACTTCGCAACGTCAGCTTTTGGAGCTGTGCAAAGAGCAGCTTGGCCCGTTCTTTTGGTGTCATGCCGTCCCCATGACCGGTTTCATTTTTCGAGAAAATCCCTTAGCCGCGCCAGCTCGATGACGTGGTCCGCCGACAATATCGCGCTAACCAGATCAGACTGCGGCGCGGTGTGGATTTCGTACAAATGATGCTGGGATTCGGTTGCGACATAAACCGTTCGATGCACTCGTCGAGAGTGCCGTCCATGATCATGTAGGGACGCGCGCCGAGGGCGGCGCTCACGCGCTCCTTGTTGACTGATGGCCATTTTCTGAGGGTTGCGGGGGCACTGAAATCAATTCGGGTATCGGACATGCTTAACCGGGTCACCTTTTCTTACATACGTCAATAGAAGCGCAGAACGTGGTGTTGGGCAAACGCTCGGCCGCAGCCAAGGTGGCGGCTTAGATCGCCGTGGCCGCCATCACCGTGGCAGCGGGATTTCGCGGCCATGGGCGGGGGGCGCTTAGGGTGATCTCGGTCCGAACGTCAAAGCGCCGGTTCGGAATCATTATTAACGGTTGCTCTATATCGTGCAGGTCGTCGCGGAACTCTTTCGCGTACCGCGACCATTGGTGATGCATGCAAGCTATCGAGATTACCGATCCGATAGAGGCCAGACGTTGTCGCTACGCTCAATACCGGGGCCAGAAGGCGACTGTGATGTTGAAGGGATTGCCGGTGACGGGGATGGTCCGTTCGGTAATGGAAGTTAAGTCAAGCAAACCCACGCGCTGGACCGTCACGGTGGTGCCTAAGCAGGGCATCGCGGCGTAGCCACCGCGAGTCTCATTGCGATACGCCGGACTCGTCGGCGTCATAGAACCGGATGCGCAGTGACCGGGTGTGCGCCTCGCAAACTCGACGGCCTTTGCGATCTGTGCCTGCTTCACGCGTGCATCGATACGGCGGCAAGTCACCATCGTATTGCGGCAAGGTCATTGCCTCGCACCTGCCGTTGAGCGTGTCGGCTAGGCCAGTGTCGGCGCTGATTTTGAATGGTGGTGTCATGTAGGTTAGCGCTTTGGCGGGCTGAAGGTTCCCGGTCAAGGGCGTAGCCAGTGCGAATCGCCAGAAATGACACCGCCAGCCGGTCGCCCATGGGCTGGCCCGAAGCCGGTGGCACATGTAGCCGGGTGGTGGGTCAGTTTGATTGTGGCAGAGTTCCGGGGTGGAAAACGGATGGCGAGGGAGCATAGCCTCGGCAAAAAGGCGGAACATTGTTCGCATTCTATGCCGCCAACCAATTCGTTAAGCATCGGCCCCAGTGCGCCACCAAGACGGAATGGCGCGACGGGATTCCGCGCACAGGTTTGGAGTCTCGTCAAGAAAAGTGCATGCTTGATAAGCATGGGGCTGCAAAATGGAGTTATTGAAATTTATCGGCGCCTTGGTCGCTCTTTTCGGCTTTCTGTACCTCGTTGCAGCCGCAGGTAACGACAACGCGGGGCGTCATCAGAACAATTTCGGCTGCGCTGTAATCATGTTCGCGGGGTTTCTAATTGTTCTGCTCTTAAAAATTCTAGGCAGTTTGTTTTGAACTTCCCATTGACCAGCCATCTGCCTTCGCCTGGCGTGTTAATAGCGAAGCTGTCTTTTGTACGGCTCCGCGCGGCGGTGAATTGGAGGAACTGAAATGCTCACGCTTTGGGACTTCCTAGCTCTTGCACTGATTGCGCTGCTCGTCGTCGCGGCCATCACACACGCCATCAGACAGGCCGGTAAGAAACCCACGCCATCGAAAGATGTAACCCTCGACGCCATGATGGCCCGCGTGGCCGCGACCGGATGGCACTTCGCCTTAGAGGGTAACGGCTACCGCATTTGGCACGTGAACGACTTCGCCGGCATCAAGCGCGAGCTCGTCGCCGGCACGGACTACAACTACGTGGCGGTCTATCTTCACGCGCTCGGTTGCCTGAATCGCGATGAAACATTTGCTGGCTGCAAGCCGCGTTACATCCCGGTAGATGCACATGATGATTTCGGCAAGCCCAGGGACCGCCTGGTGCACCGCGCCGAATGGCTATACCGCCGAGGCGCGCTGACTGACTTTGATATACGGCGCGTTGTTATTGACGTGCTCGTGCGCGACGAAGTGGACCACCCCGCATTTCACGCGCTGCTTCCGTTGGCTCGCGCTCTCCGGCCGCGCGGTCGGCGAAGCCGAGATGGCTGGACTGGTTGCCGCTCTCGACCCGCAGAGACTAACCTAACTGGTCAACCTCACTGCGCGCTATCCCGTTTCAGAACGCAATGCAATCTACCGTCGATCCGCTAATGTTGGTGCTTCAAACCAAATTCGACCAAGCGACGAATCGCTTTGGACAGGCGCGGCTTGTCCGGCTGCTTGGCGGCCCAAGCTTCAATTGCTGCCCGAACTCAGGTGATGCCCGAAATGCGAGGAGGGGCTTTTGGCCAGTGGCTGGACGCCCCCCTTTTTTTTAAACAATTAATGCCCGCTTCATTACATCATGTAGCATGGTTCGGCGATTGCCGAAGCTAGGCGATCAACGGGGACGATGTGATTGGAGCGGTGGCGTGTCCTTCGCGAATGCAGAAGACCGACGCCCATCGCATACTCGGCTTGAATCCGAATTCCCTAACTCGGAATGCGGCCGAGCAATTAGGAACAGGATCGCCACCAATTGGACCCGCATTTTGTCCGCATTTGATGCCAATAAGTCTTTAAATTCAGCGCGGTCGGGCAATTTTTCGGGCGAAAAAGAGAGGTCCGTTTTTTCGCGTCCCTCGCGCGCGAGAGGAAATTTTTTGCGAAATGATGCCACTGGTCGGATTATCAGATCCGCTCCAGTACGCGCCGCACCTGTACCGCCGACCACGTACCGCTACCGCGCGCCGTTGGAATGCCTTGTGCATTAAGCCCGGCTGCGATGGCGCGCAGGCTTGTTGCGCCGGCCGCCTGCAAGGCCTTGATCGTTGGTCCGATATCTGCGGCCCGGGCGTCGGCACGCTGCTGCAGCGCCACCGTAGACAGCGCGCGCATCTTCGCTGTTGGCTTCACGCCACGATTGCCGCCAAGCTTTGTGCCGCGCGCCTTGGCGGCGGCAAGGGCTGCCTTAGTGCGTCCGCTGATCATGCGGCGCTCTTCCTCCGCCACCATCGCCATAATTCCGACGGTGAGCCGGTTTGCGTTCGGCATATCGGCCGCAAGGAAGTCGACGCCGGCCTTATCCAATCCCAGCAAGAAGTGCGCATCGCGCGATAGGCGATCCAGCTTGGCGATGACGAGCTTCGCTCCATGAAGCCTGCAGGCTGCCAAGGCAGCTTCGAGCTGCGGCCGGTCGGCTCGCTTGCCGCTTTCAACCTCGACGAATTCCTTGATCAGCTTCCACTGACCGCCGTTGAGGAAGTCGGCGACGGATGTCCGCTGTGCTTCGAGGCCGAGGCCGCTCTTGCCCTGGCGATCAGTGCTTACCCTGAGGTACGAAATCCACTTGCCATCTGCCATTGCCGCCTCGTGTTACGTATCAGTCAACCTTCGTTGAGACGTTTGTAACACCAGCGGCGGGATGTCAAGCGCGCGCTCTTCAGTGAAATCGAGAGAAATGGAGCGCGAATATCCGTCTTGGAGCGACAAGGGCCGGCTTGAGCCAAGATGCGTGTTGGCGCTGCGGCGTTGCGGTGATGTCGTCGAATGCGCATTTTTTCTGCCGCATCCGTTTAACCGAGGCGCTTTACTGTCATCGACCCAGCCCGAAACTATCGTCAGCCGCTCGACCTCGTGGCGGCCGTCCGCGTGCGCTTCCTGCTCACTGGCGACCGATTCCATCGAAGATTGGAGAGGCACTCCGCCACGTCGGATGTCCCAACGATAGCGCCCCGCGTGGATTGTGCAGGGCCGGATTACAAGGTCATAGGTGCCGGGGCGTGATGTGTCATATCCACACAGGGCAGGGTCCCGACGGCGTTCCTACGGGCTGCCAGGCCCGTCACGCTACCAACGAGGGCGTGAGGCGAACCTGGCATCGCCCGCGACACCCGACCCATCGCTTGAGTTAAGCCGAATGACAACTGGATTGGATCCGGGCTTGCAACTCCGGCTATCATTGGGGATGCCTGTGTCCTGGCCTTCGGGACGCGTCGCTCGTCAATTGGTTTGGAATCTATACGCCCAAAATATAAATCCAAATCGGCGGTGCGACCCATCTTACGCGGGACAAAAAAACTGAAGGAAAAATTTCTGCCCTGTGCGCCCGGCGGTGGGATGGCGTAGCGTGCGTGAGGCGGTGGCTACCTCCCGAAATTGGTGGATCCGACCACTGGACAGGCCCAACATCGGCCGATCCGCCCCAAAGCCCGACCGCCACGCCGGAACGGCCAACCTGGTCATCTAGCCGAGGAATCGGCTAACCTGGGCCAATTCAAGAAACCGCTGGGAGAGTGGGATGCTGCTAACTTGGTCAACCTGGTCAACCTATTAGTACTAGACTCCCCCAACAGGGTGATGGGCGTATCCGTGGCACAGGCGCTCATCTCAGCACCCCCACGAACCTCCATCCGAGGTCAACCTTCTGGTTCGCCAAGTTGACCAGGGTTGACCACTCAAGGTGACGCCGCTGACCGCTATTATGGCATGCTTCGCCTAACCCGGATCGGCTGCTGGGATCCATCGAAAATAGCCCATGACGCGCTCGTCTCCGATGGTGACTTTCTTGTTGGAGGTGCGCTCCCAGCCCAACTGCTTCATCACGTTCGATAGACGCATGGACGTTGCCGTCGTCTGTTGTGCGATTGGAATATCCAGCACATATTCCAACAGGTCGGAACTGGCGACGCGCTCTTGGCCATCGATGGTGTGGATGATTTTGACGTCTTTCTCTCTCCACATTCCGTCCTTGAAGTATTTGTGGTCTGCGTAGGTCGGGATCTCGGCAAGCACGCTCTCCCATGGGTCCTTTACGCGCCGCTGTTCCTGTTCGATGCCGGCAGCGGCCCACATCGTCCTGTCGAGCACGACGCTCTCGCCCTTCGTCTGATACTTCGCGGCCTCTCCGATAAGCTGCAGTCGATCGCGTCGCAGCTTCTCGATATCGATCGCCTTCAAAACCTTTAGCGGCCAGAAACGTCGGTTGCCGGTTTGTGATTGCAGGTATTCGTCGGAGTTCGTGGTGCCAACCTCTATCGAGTGCCGCGGTTGTTTCGTAACGAAATGACCAAACGCCGGCCTTGCGATATCCGTCATCCGGCTTGCATACGCCTTGACGGTCTCGATCTCGGCCTTCTTCAAGCCTGCAAGGTCCGCGTTTTCGTGGATCCAAATCTCTGAGAGTTGCTCTTGCACTTCGCGGCTGGAGAGCCCGATGATCTTCTCGTCCGAATAATTCTCGTCGCCGGCTATAACGCGCCACGCCGTTGACTTGTTGAAGCCTTCCGGCGACTCCAGCACGGGGATCGTGTCGACCTTGCAACCGGGCTCCCGCGCCCGAGAAACTAGGGCAATCATGGTCTTGCGAATGAATGCGCGATTGAGCGGGGTGTCTTCGCAATTGAAGTAGTCGACGGCCATGCGGTCGAGCCGCTCGACGCCGTCCCATTCCGCTTCCGCTTTGTCGATCAGGTCGCACACCGGATTGAAACAATTTTCTAGTGCCAACGATTTGACCGCGTCGCGCGTCGCCTTATCCTCAAGGTCGAAACCAAAACGGTCAGACATCAATTGACGCAGGGCGATGATGCCGTGATCGCTGGCTTCGCCGACGATTGATTGCAGCTCATGCTTCACCGTATCGTCGCGATATCCAAACAACACCTTGTTGTGGAATGTGTCGAGGCTGCAAACAACGCCGAGCTCCGTGATCGCAAGCCGCGCATTGTGCATCGACGGCCTTGGTGAACCATCTTTGCGCCGTTCACGCCAGTCCGGTTCTCCTTCTCTCCGTCTGACTTGCTGTTGCGTCGGCTCGTGGGATCGCAAAATCATCCGCTCGACGGCACGACGCCTCTGAGCATCATCGGACAGCTTGGTTACATGCCGGTTGCAATCCAGATCGCACATGAGCGCCGCGGCGATTTGCTCGCTTGTGAACCTGCCATCGTTCTTCAAGATCGAGGCGAGAGCAAATCCGACCTCGCTCCAGGACTGGTACGGCTTTGCGACTACCAGACCGGCTTGCTCCAGGTCGAATTTCAGGTCTTGAAGGTTGCCACGGTGAGCGACAATCATCCTGCCCTTGGTGTTGAAATCTGGTGGCAGGTTGTCGATGCTCTTGAGCCACCCCGCGTGGTCTTCGACGTCAGACCAGTCGATATCTTTGGAGATGCTCTTGTCGCCGGATCCGTTAGCAATAGCGCCCGGCTTAAAGTCTCTGACAGCCTCTTGTATAGCTTCTGGTTCGACAAGATCCCCTGTCCAGGCAGTTTTGATTGCGACCAACTGGGGTACCGCCGAGCGTCCGCGCCCAAGTTTCTTTGCTGACGGCCAATTGAGCGTGCCAGCGATACGGAAAAGGCTCGAAGTATCCTTGGTTCTAGAATCTGCGCCCACGGCATCGCCGAGTGCAACCGCCAGCGGCTTTGCCTGTGCTTGGGAGAGCGGCCGGGCCAACGGGAACACCGGCTGATAGTTTCCCGCGGACGTCTCAATGACATATGGCGATGCCAACGGAAGACCATCCAGTCCGGTACCATCCTTGCCGGTGTCAGCATCAAGATCGCCGACGAAAGCCAAGGCGGCAACGACGTTCTCTTCGCTGCCCTTGCTCCAGTGCGGCATATCTTTTCGAAAAATAGCCCACGGTACGTACAGGTTGAGATCGGGATGGGTCGACCAGCCGATGACGGCGTTCACATGGTTCTCCACGTCACCGATGGCGAATTTTTCGGTGAATACGTTACCCTTCGCGTCGATCCGGGTAAGTGTGAGGACACCATCGACGTCCGCGGCCTTTGCCAGTGCATGCAGCATCTGGATATGGGATACGATCATGCCGTCGCTGGGTTGGGGGGCGACGCCGATAGCCCTGCAGACCTCATTGATCACCAAGTCGAGAAAAAACGGATCCGCAGAACGTTGCACCATCGATTTGATTGCGGTCTCGATAAGGGCATCTGCCTCGGCACTGATGCGGTTGAAGACCTCGTGGTCGTCATCATTCTCCAAGGCGGCTCGATGCACACCGCGGGCCTCAGCCACGATAGCCATGGCTCGGCCTTCCGCGGCGTAGACCTCGAACGGATCGAGGTTGTCCCGAATCTGATTGCAGTTTGAAGCTTCGCTCTCGATTGTGGTCATGTCGAATAGTGATCCTGTTCGCTGTTGCCTGGAAACGCCTGCTGCGTTTGCTGGACATTGTTCGAGGTGCCGGCACGCGCGTCGCGCTGCCGGATAGTGCAGGGCTGATTTTCGTTCAATTTTTCAATGCTCAATCACGTCAACGGCTGAAGTGCTGCCGCGCGTGGCTCACCGGGCGTTAACCCTTGGTGATCGCCGCCCGTAGGCGGTCTGGTCTTCGATTGTCACGGCAACGGTGCCCCGCCGCCTTCGACCAGATTTGTTAGAGATCAGAGCCGTGGCTCGGAACATGAAGCTGATATTGAACGACGCGCTATGAATTGCCAGGGGCGCATTCGAGGATGATTCGACGTATCCACCGGGAAATCCGCGCGTTGCGTTTTCGGGTGTCGGGGTAGCTGTCGCGGCGTACCGGGATGCTGGTGTCATCGGCGAAGGACGCCGGGCGTATCCGACGTTGATGCCAGTTCTTCATAAGATTTCCCTCTCTCATTTGATGGCGCGACAAGACATGCGGAAGCATTCGCGCAACACACGTCGACGCCGCGGATTTTGATTTCTAACGACCTCTAAGGGTACAGGGCGGAACCGGCCCGTAGGCCGATCGCAATAGTGATGTCGGATTCATCTGACAACCTAGTGAAGGCGGGCAGCACCGTCGCCGTAAGCGTCGCGCATTTTTTGCGCCTGCTCGAGGTTGCTACAATTGATAAAAGCCGTTCTGATTTCATCGGCCCGACCAGTCCGGACGATGCGCTTCAGCAGCTTTTCGCCCTTGACGATCAACAGACACTTGCCATGATCGTCGGCATACGGACTGTCCTCGTCAATCCACGAGGCAACTTCAACGTGAGCTTCCTTAATTAACGTAGCAAGTTCTTTTGGGGATTGTGCATTCATCGGATCACCCTCAGTCCGGCGATAACCGTCAGCACGGCGATCAAGTTAAGAATGTAGGGGGTAAAAAACTGCGCGATATGCGCGGCAAGCCTGCGCGAAACAAGCGACGATGTTGCGTTTGACATTTATGTTCTCCGGAACCGTCTCTGCGATTTTGTTCCTGACCAGGGAAATCGCAGGAGGCGGTCTATTTGCGTTCATGATCGGGGCACGCCCTGTAGGCGTACTAGGTCGGCATTTTGGGATTTGCTTTGCTTTCTGTTTGTTTTCCCCGCGCACTAGTCCGCGTGGGCGAGCACCGCGGCGTACCGCGGATGCTGATGGTGTCATCGGCGAAACACGCCGGGCTTATTCAAAAGCCACGGCTTCGCGCAGCAGGAATGATCTGCTGTTTGCGTTTCTGTGAATGATGGAGGATAAGCCGATGAACGACTTGAATGCTGAGGAGGAGTCGCTGAACGACTCGTCACTCGCTAAGCGAACACCTTACCCGATGTCTGCAAATCTGTCCAGCGCCGGCGCGAGCGCATCTCACGACAGCGGCCGGCTGTTGCGCGGGCGACACATACACACCGCAGAAGGCGTGGTGTCGTTTTACAGCGCGAAATCGCGCCGGGTTTCTTGGGTTGTATCAGGCGCTCGTTAGGCGATGAGCGGGAGGTTCGTCTGCTTTGTAGCGGGCGACTTCTCGCCGGACGTCTTCTTTGGCGGCAACACGTAATTCGCCCACGCCTCCAGCACCTCGATCCGGCGCTCCACCATCTCACCAGTCCAGTAGGATCGTTCGGACTCGTCGCCGATGCGATGCGACAGGCAATGCTCCAACACCTCGCGACGGAAGTTGTGCTCCCTGCTTTCACCGCCCCAGTTGCGGAACATGGTCCGACAGCCGTGCATCGTCGCCTTAAAGCCGGCGCGCTTGATACAATTGGTCAACGCATTCGGTCGGAACGGCTGGTGCTTATCGGCATGGTCGGATGGGAACACGTATCGGCCGACCTTTGGCATCGACTGGATGATGGCGATGGCCTGATCCGTCAGCGGCACCAGATGGGGCCGGGGCTCATTCCCGCCCTTGATCTTCATCTTCTCGGCCGGGCAGAGCCATTGCTTCTTTTCGAAGTCGATCTCGGTCCACTCCATCAACCGGATCTCCTGTGATCTGGCGACCGTAAGGATGCCCGTCTCGACGCAGCGCGCCACGGGAGCACCGTCATAGTGCAACGCATGCAGCAGCGCCGGTGCCTTTGCGTAGGGCACTGAGGCGTGACCCTTCTTCTTGTTCAGTTTGCGGGCCGACGGCAACACGAGCTTGAGGTTCCCGCGCCATGCAGCTGGGTTGTCTCCGACGCGATGCTTCTCCACCTTGGCGGCATCCATTAGTTTCTCGATGCGCTGGCGGGTTCGGTCGGCGGTGATCGGCTTCTTCCACCAGATTAACTTCAGGGCTTCGATGACGTGAGTGTTCTCGATCTCGTGAAGCCGCAGCTTGTGCAATGATGGCACGTCGGCGATAGCCCGCCGCCATTGCCGCGGTTCCTCCTTGGACATACCGACGCACCACCCCGGATACTTCTCCTCGGCATATTCCTTGAAGGTCTTGCTGCTCTTGGTCTCCGCCTGCTTCTTGTGGCGGGGATCGATGCCGTCCTTCTTGAGCGCCAGCTTGTATTCGCGGGCCTGGTCACGAGCCTTGGTCAGGCTGAGATCGTCCAGCTTGGCGAAGTCCATCGACGCGCGCTTACCGTCGGGGGCGGTGAACCGAAAAGCCCAGACGCGGTTCTGCTCGGTGCGGACGATCAGGTAGAGGCCGCCGCCATCGCGGTGGTCGCCGCATGGCAAGGATTTAAGTTGGTTGGGATTGAGTGGCATCCTAGACTCCGTCGCGGACGCCATGTCCGTGCCTGGAGATCTATTCCACCGTCACGGATACTTTGCAATTCAAAACCGGTTCCGTTTGTCGGATTTTTGTCGTTTCAATCCGGCGTAAGTGATCGAGCCTGAACGGCGGTGACCGGAAACACTGGGTTTTAAAGGATAACTTGAAGGTGACGAACGATGACGAACGCACAAACCCCCCATTTTATGGATACATGATCCGTGACGGCATTCGCTGAAGCCCGGTAAAAGCAGGGGCTCGCAGATCATGGCTGCATTTACCCTCACATTTTTCCACCAATCACCGGCATAGCCTGCAGCCACCCCTTCAAGTCATCCCGGAGGATGATGCTCCGCGTCCCGTGCTTTCCGGGGCATGCGGGCCACGCTAATTGCTGAGGATGACGCGATGCTGCCGCCGTGCCGGATGGTCGGCGCCGACCAGTGAGTTTGCGTCAGTTGCGATCACGGCCTCCGGCAAGGGCACCGGCTCGAGGCCGGCAAAACGCCTGTATAGCGCGCCCATGATCGATCCGTAAGCGGCGGCGACAATCATCAGGAGCGACGCCGGCGCGAGCGGCACCATTGGCGAGAGCAGATAAGCGCAAAGTGCGGCCATCAGGCCACCGATCGCCGCGTACGCCAATGCGCGATGACGGCGGAGCGCCCGCGCAATGTGATGCATGCAGAGCACGAAGATCGCCGACGGCAAGATGCTCGCAACCAGGAAGGTCAGAAACAGCTGCGCCGGGAGCGCCGCGGCGATGACGGGATTGGAACCGGAACTCATATAGTTCACGAAGCCGGGCAACAGCGAGGCCAGGGAGATGGACAGAATCGTCGTCAACACTGCCGGCATCATGGCGGCAATCACAATCGCTGCCACTGAAGTGCGAACGCGTGTCGGGCCCTCGAATGCCAGCGACATGGCAAGGCCCTCGTCCGATAATGGCGGAAAGCGCCTCGCCGGAGCAAGGCCCGCAAATTGGCCATAGAGAAAGCCGGCGATCATTCCCGCAATAATCGGCAGCAGACCGATGGTCAGCAGAATGCCGACGCCGGGCGAGAATAGGCTGTTGCGGATTGCGATCGCATAGCCGGCCGCGGCCATGGCGCCGCCCATCAGTGTATAGGCAATCCGGCTGGAGATAGCGCATTGCCGCAACATCCGGTGACCGACAAACAGCAAGGCACCGTCAGCCGCGAGACGCGTCATGTACAGCATCAGGACCTGGTCGGGGGTCGGAAGGTCGTTTGGCTGGTCGGCCTGGGCCGCGAGCAATGTCATGGCCGTCAGCAGGGCATGCACCATCGCAAGCGGGATCAGCGCAACCAGTAATGCGCGGGCGGAATTATTTACGACATACATGCGTGAGCCCCTAAATGGCTACACGCTACACGCGGGATGTTACCAACGGCTCAGGACAATGCATCAAATTGTAAAGGCGTTGGTCACGCCATATCTGCATCAGCCAATGTCCGAGTTCGGTGGCAAGGCGGAAAGCATATGCTCACAGTGAGTTCTTCGAGGTGTTCCTGGCCGCTCACTTGAAGGGGATGGCGTACATCAAGCCGCCCTTGCTCCAGGTCGCGTTCAGGCCACGCTCGAGCTTCAACGGGCTCGCCTGGCCCACATTGCGCTCGAAGATCTCCGCGTAGTTACCGCTCGCCTTTATGGCCTGCACCATCCACTTGTTGTCGAGACCAAGGCGCGATCCCAGGTCTCCAGAGCTGCCGAGCAGACGCTGGATGGCCGGCACATTGCTGGATTTTGCCATTTCGTCCACATTGGCTGAGGTTACGCCGAGTTCCTCTGCCTCGACCAGGCCATAGTGAAGCCACGCAATAATGTCGGTCCATACCTCGTCACCATTGCGCGTGAACGGTCCGAGCGGCTCCTTGCTGATTGTCTGCGGCAGGACGACGTAATCGGCAGCGTTCGGCGCAGCGGTCGCAACCGCGCCGGCCAGCGCCGAGGCGTCTTGAGTCATCGCGTCGCAACGACCGCCGAAGAAGGCCTGGTACATGGTATCGACGCGATCGAATACCAGCGGCTTCCACTCGATGCCGTTGGCCCGACCGTAGTCTCCGAGCGTCACCTCATGGGTCGTTCCTTGTGCAACGCAGACGGTGGCGCCATTCAATCCCTTGATATCCTTCACGCCGCTATCTCGCCGGACCACAAAGCCCTGGCCGTCATAGAAATTGACCGGTCCCTGTCGCAGGCCGAGGGTCACCCCTCGCAGATAGGTTTGCGTAGAATTTCGGTAGAGCACGTCGATCTCACCCGACTGCAAGGCGGTGAACCGGTTCTGGGCCGTGAGTGAGACGTAGCGCACCTTGGTGGCGTCGCCGAGAACCCCTGCCGCTAACGCGCGGCAGTAGTCGACGTCGAGTCCCCTGTAGTTGCCTTGGGAGTCTGGCGCGGAGAATCCGGCAAAGCCGGCACTGACGCCGCACACCAGCGTGCCGCGCTGCTTGACCGTGTCGAGCGTCCCGGCGGCTGCCCCCGAAATCCAGGCAGCGAGCAATCCCATAGCAATGACGATTCTCTTCATTTCTGCTGCTCCTCCTAATGACCAATGGTCTTCAATGCGCCGTCTACGGCAGAGCCGAGCCTGTCGACGATCATGTCGATGTCGTCTGATGTCGCAATGTAGGGCGGTGCGAGCATGACATGGTCGCCGCTGCGGCCATCCATCGTCCCGCCGGCTGGATAACAGGCGAGGCCACTTTCGAACGCGGCGGCCTTGATCCGCTGGTTGAGTTTGAGGCCGGGATCGAAGGGCGCGCGGCTGCCGCGGTCGGCGACCAGTTCGATGGCCTGGAACAGACCGCGCCCGCGGATATCGCCGACATGCCGGTGATTGCCGAAGCGCTCGGTCAGGCGACGCTCGAGATGGCGGCCGAGATCCGTGACCCGTTCGAGCAGTTTTTCCTCGCTGATGATCCGCTGCACCTCGAGGGCCGCCGCGCAGGCGATCGGGTGGGCGAGATAAGTATGCCCGTGCTGGAAGGATCCCGAACCCCGCCGGATCGCGTCGATGATGTCGGCGCTTGCGAGCATCGCGCCGATCGGCTGGTAGCCGCCGCCAAGGCCCTTGGCGATAGCCTGGATGTCGGGCGCAATGCCCTCCTGTTCCCATGCGTGAAGCGTGCCGGTGCGGCCCATGCCGCACATCACCTCGTCGAGGATGAGCAGGGCGCCGTGGCGGTCGCAGATCTCGCGCACCGCCCTGAAGTAGCCTTCGGGCGGTGGCACGCAGCCGGCAGTAGCTCCGACCACGGGCTCGGCAATGAAAGCGGCCACCGTGTCGGGGCCGAGGCGCCGGAACTCAGCCTCGAGTTCGGCAGCCAGCCGCGCCGTAAACCCGGCTTCGGATTCATCGTCCCGCCTTTCGTGATACGCAAATGCAGGTGTCACATGGCTGAAGGCGGCCGACAGCAGGGGCGCATATGGTTCGCGGCGCCAGGCGTTGCCGCCCGCGGCCAGCGCGCCCAGCGTATTGCCGTGGTAGCTCTGCCGGCGGGCGATGAAATGCTGGCGCTGCGGCTGGCCGCTTTCGATGAAATATTGCCGCGCCAGCTTGATGCTGGCTTCGATCGCTTCCGATCCGCCGCTGACCAGGTAGACGTAACCGAGGCCGCCGGGCTCATCGCCGACGAGCAGATCGGCCAGCGCCTCGGCCGGCTCCGACGAGAAGAAGCCGGTATGGGCATAAGCGAGTTTCGAAGCCTGTCTGGAAATAGCCTCGATCACGCGCGGATGTTGATGTCCGAGACAGGAAACGGCGGCGCCGCCGGAACCGTCGAGAATCCGGCGCCCATCCTCGGCAATGAGCCACACGCCTTCGCCACCGACCGCCAGGGGAGGCGTTTCGCGCAGGCTTCGATGCAGCACGCGGCTGTGTCTGGTGCCCATCCCATTCAACCTTTCTCGGCAACGTATTGCGACATCGCCGCGAGGCGAGCTTCGGTTTCCTTGAGGCGGCGTTTCGCGGCCGCGCCGCCGAGCGCAAATGTGACGGCGGCAAGCGACTGCGCGATCGCAATCGCACCGGTCAGGCTCGGAAAGAAACCGGGCGAGGCGGCCGCCTCGAACAGGAGCAGGTGATCGGCGCCCTCCGCCATGGGTGCGGCGATCGTGTCAGCGATCGCAATCAGCGCCGCGCGGGAACGATGCGCCGCGCGCGCCGACAGTACGCTTGCGGTCGAATAGGGCGCAAAGCCGACGACGATGACGGCGTCGCCGGCACCAAATGCCCCGAGGTCGAGATCCTCCGGACCCGACCCGCCAACCAGCTGCACCGCTTCGGGCCGGAACAGGCGAAGCTGGTAATTGAGCAGTTCCGCCACGCTGCGGCAGCTTCGAAAGCCGGCGATCCAAATCCGCTGCGCTGTACACAGGGTCTTGGCAGCCGCTGCCACGCTGCTTGAGGAAATGCGGACAAGGCCTGCCGCTTCGGCTTCGAGCTTGTCGGCGACCAGCGAGACATCGGAATTGGGGCCGTGGCGCCGTCCCTTGGTTCGGCCCGAGAACGGAGAGGGCTGCGCGGGCCGGCGCGCCTCGGTAAGGGCGGCGCGGAGTTCATCCCACCCCGAATAACCCAGCGCCTGCGCGAGCCGGGTGAAGGACGCGGGATCGGCACCCGCGACGGCGGCCAGTTCGCGCATCGAACGCGTGGTGGCGTCGTAATCGTTGGCGGCAACGAAGCGCCCGACTTCCCGCAGCCGCATCGGCAGCGAGGGCAGGGCGCTGCAGAGTTCATTGAGCGGCGAAGACTTCGGATGCGGCTGGGTCATGAAACATACGTTGCATAAATGTCGATTTTGTGCAACATATGAAACGTGCCGCCCCCGAGCGCATGGCCGAAGATCGCTGCTGACAGAAGGATCCTTGTGCTGTGACGACCGCCACGTCCGGATCCGTTCGCCGCAAGCCGTCGCGCTTCTCGCTGCGCAACGAGCGCGTCGCCGGATATTTCTGGCAGGTCGTGGTGGTGGGTCTTGCGATCGCCGTGGTGTTCTGGCTCTGGTCCAACGCGGTTCACAATCTGTCGGTGCGCCGCATCTCGACCGGCTTTGCCTTTCTGGGCCGCGAGGCCGGGATGCCGATTGCCGATGCCTGGATCTCCTACAGCCCCCAGAACACCTATCTGCGCGCATTCATCGTCGGCCTCGTCAACACGCTTCGTATTGCAATGATCGGTATCGTGCTCGCGACGGTGCTCGGAACGCTGATCGGCATCGCGCGGCTGTCGTCCAACTGGCTGCTGTCCCGCCTGGCGGCGGTCTATGTCGAAGTGTTGCGTGATATTCCACTGTTGCTCCAGCTTCTGTTCTGGTACGTGCTGATGCAGGGGCTTCCAGCAGCCCGCGCCGCATGGATGCCGATCGGCGGCGTATTTTTGTCGAACCGCGGTCTGATGCTGCCCTCGATACCGATCGAGGCGGGAAATCTCTGCGTGATCGGTACCGCCGCGCTCGGGCTGATCGCGTCGTATGCGCTGCGCCGGCGATTTGTGGCGCGGCAGCTGCTCGATGGGACGCCGCGTTCACTCTGGCCTTACGCGCTCTTTCTGATGGTCGGACTGCCGGCGCTGGTGTCGTGGGGACTGAGCATATCCTGGACCATCGCGATGCCCGAGTTGCGTGGCTTCAATTTTGTCGGCGGATTGACGTTGTCGCCGGAGTATTTCGCACTGCTGGTCGCGCTCGTCACCTATACCTCGGCCTTCATCGCCGAGATCGTGCGGAGCGGCATCCAGGCCGTTCCGAAGGGGCAGTGGGATGCCGCCATGGCGCTCGGTCTGCGCCGTGGTTTCGTCCTTCAGCACATCGTCATGCCGCAGGCACTTCGCGTCATCATACCGCCGATGACCAGCCAGTATCTGAACCTGACCAAGAATTCGTCGCTGGCCGTCGCGGTCGGTTACCAGGACATCGTGTCGATCGCCAATACGACGCTGAACCAGACCGGCCAGGCATCGAATCGATCGCGCTGATCATGGGGGTGTTCCTGACGATCAGCCTCGGCATCAGCCTGTTCATGAACTGGTACAATGCGCGCATCGCGCTGTCGGAGCGCTGATCGATGACGTCGCTGACGGGTGCGCGGCAAGATACGCTTCCCTCCGGCCGGTCGCGATCGCGCAGGACCGGAAGCGGCGGCGCGATCGGTTGGCTGCGCGCCAATCTGTTTCCCTCGATACCCTCGACCGTCATCTCCCTGCTGCTGATCTTCCTGCTCGCGAAGGCGAGCGTGAGCTTCGTGCAGTGGGGCTTCTGGAACGCGATCTGGACGGTTCCCGGCGATCAGACCGGCGCCTGCCGAGCCATCCGCGGGCTTGGCGCCTGCTGGGCCGTCATCCCCGAAAAGTATCGCTTCATCCTGTTCGGCACTTATCCCTTCGATCAGCAATGGCGCCCCGCGCTTGCGGTGCTGACCTTCATCGCACTCTTCCTCGTATCGAGCCGCCGCAGCTGGTGGCGCAAGGAGCTTGTGCTGGCGTGGGCTACGGCACTCGTCGTGATTGGCCTGCTGATGTGGGGCGGCGTCTTCGGGCTGACTTACGTGTCCCAGGATCGCTGGGGCGGGCTGCCGGTGACGCTGATCCTTGCGACATTCGGGCTGGCCTTCGGTTTTCCGCTCGGAATTGTCGTCGCGCTCGGCCGGCGTTCAAGGCTGCCCGCGATCCGGTCGCTTTGCGTGCTCTATGTCGAACTCGTCCGTGGCGTGCCGCTGGTCAGCCTGCTGTTCATGTCGAGCGTCATGTTTCCGCTGTTCTTGCCCGATGGCTTCAACATCGACAAACTGCTGCGGGCGCAGGTTGCCTTCGTGCTCTATGCCGGGGCCTATCTGGCGGAAGTCATTCGCGGCGGCTTGCAAGCGGTTCCCAGCGGTCAGCACGAAGCGGCCGACGCGCTCGGCCTGTCGTATTGGCGGAAGAACGGGCTGGTCATTCTGCCGCAGGCGATCCGGCACGTCATACCGCCATTGGTGAACACGTTCCTCGCGTTCTTCAAGGATACCAGCCTGGTCCTGATCATCGGCATCTTCGACCTGCTGACGACGGCGAAGACCGCGATCGTGGATCCCGCCTGGCAATCGTTCAGCGTCGAGGTCTACCTGTTCGTGGGCCTGATTTATTTTGTCTTCTCCTTTGCCATGTCACGCTACAGCCGGCGCCTCGAAAGCGAGGCCAAATCGGCCTGACCGCGCTTGCCGTCCGGTGCTGTGAAGCGAAATGCCCAGACCCTTTCATCGCCATCGCCCACGTGAAGATAGAGGCCACCGCCATCGGCGTGGGCTCCAGCTTTCCTGGTTTTAATTTGGCTGATGTTGAGCGGCACGTTACGGTCTCCCAGATACGTGCCGGGTCGGGCCCCGATGTTTTTGTGGTTTATCACCGTCGCCGATTATTTGGAGAGGTAGGGCCGTTCGACTACCAGTTTACGACCGGTTCTCGCCCGCGCACAGACGATGGTGAGTGATGCTAGACGACAAGTTATGCAGCTAAGCATATGGGAAATAAGATGATTTCCACCAATCGACGACAGCGGATGACAGCGGGTGATGCGCCCAAAATGGGTGCGTGATCCGTGACGGCATTCGGTAAGCTGATCCGGACCACGGCGTTTCGGTTGACGCTGGTCTATCTGTTCTTGTTTGCGCTGTTTGCCGCGTCGCTGCTGGGCTATTTTGCCTGGAACACGCGCCGGCTGATTACCGAGCAGATTACCTCGACGGTGAACGTGGAAACCGGCGAGATCAGCGACATCTTCGGGCGGCGCGGATTGCGCGGACTGGTTCTCACCATCGAGAACCGGGCGTTGCGGCCGGGTGCCAACCTCTACCTCGTGACCACGCCGACCGGGCAGGGCATCGCCGGCAATGTCGGCTCGCTGGCACCGGGTGTGATGGCCACCACCGGCTGGTCCGAAACCGCCTATCGGCGGCTGGACGAACAGGACACCGCCGATCATCGCGCGCTGGTGCGCGTCACCGAACTGAGCAGCGGCTTCCGGCTTTTGGTCGGGCGCGATCTGGAGGAACGCAGGCGGCTGTTCGGCATCATCGCGAAAGCCGCGCAATGGTCGGTGCTGGTCGTGGTCGTACTCGGCCTTGGCGGCGGCATCTTTGTCGCGCGGCGCGTGTTGCGGCGTATCGATGCCATGACCGGTACCACCCAGCGCATCATGGCCGGAGATCTGAGCGGGCGGCTGCCGGTCGGCCGCAGCGGCGACGAACTCGATCGCCTCGCGGAAAATCTCAACGCCATGCTGGAGCGGATCGAAGCCCTGATGATGGGCTTGAAGGAAGTTTCCGACAACATCGCCCACGATCTGAAGACGCCGCTGACACGATTGCGCAATCGTGCCGAAGAGGCGCTGGCGAAATCCGGCAGCGAGACCGAATACCGCGGTGCGCTGGAACGAACCATCGAGGAGTCCGATGGTCTGATCCGGACCTTCAATGCGCTGCTAATGATCGCGCGCGCCGAATCCGGACAGGCGCGCGGCAACATGGACGACTTCGACGCCGCCGAAGTTGCCAATGGCATTCACGAACTCTACGAACCGCTTGCCGAAGACGACGGCATGACCTTGCACGTCAAGACGGCGCCGGCACCGCTTCACGGCAACCGTGAATTGATCAGTCAGGCACTGGCGAATCTGGTCGAGAATGCGATCAAATACGGCAAACCCGTCGCGGCCGCGCAGCCGCTGGGTGCCGACGCGGTCGCCGGCACCGCCAGCAGAGAGATCCTGATCGAGGCGCGGCGCGATGGCGATCAGGTGCTGCTCAGCGTCACCGACCACGGGCCGGGGATTCCGCAGGCCGATCGCAAACATGCGGTGGAACGATTTGTGCGGCTCGAGGCCAGCCGCACCCAGCCGGGTTCCGGTCTTGGATTGAGCCTGGCATCGGCCGTGGCGACGCTGCACGGCGGTGAACTCAGGCTCGGCGATGCTCACCCCGGACTTAACGCGACCCTGGCGATCCCGGCGCGCGCGGGCGTCAGTGACAGGCTTGCGGCTCAAACGCCGGATGTGCCACAGAAGGTGGCATGATTCCATCCGCGAAGGGCGACGCGGACCAACATCGTCTGGCCGCGCGGTTTGTGGGCGGGCCGCATGTGTCCGCTCCCGACAAAGCAGAGCAGCGACTGACAGACTGGCTGACCGATCTTGCATCGGAGCAGGCGGCCACGATTGATCATTTGCTTGCCCGATTCCCCCTCGCCAGGACCATTCTGTTGGGGATCGCAGAAGCCTCTCCCTATCTTTTCGATCTCGTTCGCGCCGACGGCGCCCGCTTGATCCGGCTGCTTGAATGCGAACCGGAGCCGCATCTGGCCCGGTTGATTGAAAAAACCTGTCGCGAGGTGTCGAATGCATCAAGCGAAGCCGATGTGATGCAGACGCTCCGCCGCATGAAAGCGGAAGCCGCCCTGCTGATTGCGCTGTGCGACATTGGCGGCGTTTGGCCGGTGATGCGGGTGACCGCGGCGCTGACCGATGCTGCGGTCGCCTCGGTGCAGGCGGCGTTGCGCTATTTGCTGCGGCAGGAAGCCGCGCGGGGGAGGCTGTCGCCGCCGAACCCCGACCGCCCCGAGGACGACAGCGGCCTGGTGGTGCTCGCCATGGGCAAGATGGGCGCCGGCGAACTGAACTACTCCAGCGACATCGACATCATCGTTTTTTTCGATTCCACGGCGCCGACGGTTGTGCCTGACATCGAGCCGCAACCGTTTTTCGTGCGCGTCACCCAGGCGCTGTCCAAGATGCTGCAGCAACGTACCGGCGACGGCTACGTGTTCCGCGTCGATCTGCGGCTGCGGCCCGACCCGGCCTCGACGCAGGTGGCCATCTCGATCGCCTCGGCGCTGCACTATTATGAGCGGGAAGGTCGGACCTGGGAGCGCGCCGCCATGATCAAGGCGCGGCCCTGCGCCGGCGACGCCAGGGCCGGGGAGGCGCTGGTGGCGGAAATTGCGCCGTTCGTCTGGCGCAAGCATCTCGATTTCGCGGCCCTTGCCGATGTCCACGACATGAAGCGCCAGATGCAGACCTTTCGCGGTCAAAGCGAGACCGCGGTCGAGGGCCACAATGTCAAAATCGGCCGCGGCGGCATCCGCGAAATCGAATTCTTCGCCCAGACCCAGCAGTTGATTGCCGGCGGCCGGCATCCCGAATTGCGGGTGCGGCCGACGCTGGAAGCGCTGAATGTGCTGGCGTCGAGCAACTGGATCACCTTCGAGGCGCGCGACGAACTGACGGCGGCCTATGAGTTCTTGCGCCGGGTCGAACACCGGCTGCAGATGGTCGCCGACGAGCAGACCCATACTTTGCCTGACGATGTGGAGGCGGTGGAGCGCTTCGCGCGTTTCTTTGGTTATGACAGCCGCGCGGCTTTCGCCGGCGACCTGCTTGGCCATCTCAATGTCGTGCAGGGGCATTACGGCAAGCTGTTCGAGGGCGATCCGGCCGGCACTGCGCAACTGCCGCCGGCGGATTACAGCGCCGGTCCCGATGCGCCGCGCCTGCTCGAACACCTGGCCACGCTCGGCTTCGAGAACCCGATCACGGTGGCGCAGACCCTGCAGCAATGGATGGCCGGCGACTATCGCGTCTTCAGGGTGCCATCGACGCGGAGCGCGTTCGTCGAATTCGTTCCTGCGCTGATGGTCGGCCTCGCGCATGCCGAAGATCCTGACAACGCGGTGATGGCCTTCGACCGTTTTCTGCAGGCGCTGCAGCGCGGCGCAAGGTTGATTTCGCTGCTCAGCCAGAATCGCGAACTGGTCGCCCTGGTTGCGCTGATACTCGGCGCCGCGCCGCGCCTCGGCGACATGCTGGCGCAGCAGCCGCAGATCATGGACGGGTTGATCGATCCGCGCTTCTTCGGCGCGATGCCGGACCAGCGCGAACTCTCCGCGCGCCTTGCGGCGACGCTGGCGGATGCGACCTCCTATGAAGAGTTTCTCGACCGCCTGCGGCTGTTCGGCAAGGAAAGCCTTTTCCTGATCGGCACCCGAATCCTGTCCGGCACGGTTTCCGCCCAGCAAGCCAGCGTCGCCTTCGCCGACGTCGCCGAGGGCATTGTCCATACCGTGCATGGCCTGGTGACCGAACGGTTTGTGGCCCAGCATGGCCGGATCAGGGGGCAGGAGACCGCGATCCTCGCCATGGGCAGGCTCGGCAGCCGCGAGATGACCGCCTCGTCCGATCTCGATCTCATCCTGCTCTATGATTTCGATCCCGAACATCCGGACTCCGACGGCGCGCGGTCGCTGCAGGGCGCGCACTACTTCGCCCGCTTCACGCAGCGGCTGATCAGCGCGTTCACGACGCGGACGAATTACGGCGTGCTCTACGACGTCGATATGCGGCTGCGGCCTTCCGGTCGCGCCGGTCCGGTGGCGTCCCACATCACGTCCTTTGCCGAATATCAGGAGCGCGAGGCCTGGACCTGGGAACACATGGCGCTGACCCGCGCCCGGGTGATTTCGGCGTCGCCCGAATTTCGCGTCAAGATCGAACGCATCATTCGCGAGGTGCTGACACGGCCGAGGAACGCCGCCGGCGTCGCCAACGATGTGGCGGATATGCGCCGCGCGGTTGCGCTGGAGAAGGGCGAGGATGATATCTGGGACCTGAAACATGCCGCGGGCGGCATGGTCGACATCGATTTCATCGCCCAATATCTCCAGCTCGTTCACGCCGCCGACAAGCCCGATATTCTCGATGTCCGCACCTTGCAGGTACTCGACAATGCCGCGCGTCTGGGTGTGCTGCCGCAGTCGGCGGCCGAAGTCCTGCGTCCGGCGACGCGGCTTTATCACGACCTGACGCAGATCCTGCGGCTCTGTGTCAGTGAAAAATTCAAACCGGAAACCGCCGGAGAAGATCTGTTGCGGGTGATGGCGCGCGCCGGTGACGCCCCGGACTTCTCGTCGCTCGAGGCGCGGGTCAAGGAAACCCAAAGCGAGGTGCGCCGGGTGTTTCGGGCGCTGGTCGGCTAGGGCGGCCAGGGCATTTTCCAGTTCGGCGGCTTCATCCCTCGGGACGCGCGCAATTGCGCGCTCCTCAGGATGAGGTCCCTCATGGCCTGCCAAACCCTCATGGTGAGGAGCGCGGCAACGCCGCGCGTCTCGAACCACAAGGCCATGGGATGCGCCGTCAGATCGCAGAAGCCTGAATCTGGACCGGCGTCGACTTATAGGACGGCGTTCCGGATTTCGCGTCATAGTGCCCGAGAGCCACCAGCACATTGGCCTCGGGGTAATACGCAGCGACTGAACCTTCGGCAATTTTGTAGGCGACAGCCGTCAGGCCCCGCATGATGCGCCCGCCTCCGGTTGAATCGATTCGGGTATCGACGGAGACGTCGACGCGATCGCCGTGCTGCAGCCCGCGCTTTGCGAGGTCGCGTTCGTTGACGAAGATCACGTCACGGCGTCCCTTGATTCCCCGGTAGCGGTCATTCAGTCCATACAGCGTCGTATTGTACTGATCGTGGCTCCGGATCGTGGTGAGCGTCAGCGCATTGCCGCCGGGCGGGTCTTCCTCGAGGCCAGGATAGACGATGAAATTGGCTTTCTTGTTTGGCGTCAGCCATACGCGTTCGGACGCCGCGATATACAGGCGGAAACCGCCGGGACGTTTGATCCGATCGTTGAAGTCCGCGAATTCGGGAAACACGCTTTCGATGCCGTCGCGGATCTTGCCGTAGTCCGCGATCATCTCGCGCCAGCGCACCTTGGTATTGGGCAGCGTCGCCATCGCCATTTCCGCGATGATCGCCGGTTCGGATTTCAGGTGTTCCGAGGCGGGCTTGAGCCCGCCGCGCGAGGCATGCACCATCGACATCGAATCCTCGACCGTGACCGATTGCTGTCCGCCGGCCTGCATGTCGATTTCGGTGCGTCCCAGGCACGGCAGGATGAAGGACTGTTTGGCGAGCAGCAAATGCGTGCGGTTGAGCTTGGTGGCGATATGGACGGCAAGGTCGAGGCCGCGCATCGCCTCGAAGGTGACCTCCGGGTCCGACATGGCGACCGCAAGGTTGCCGCCGAGACAGACCAGCGCCTTCGAGCGCCGGTCCCTGATGGCCTCGATGGTTTCGATCGCGCCGTGGCCCTTGGTGCGCGGCGGCTCGAAGCCGAAGGTGCGGACGATGCCATCCAGCAACGCCTCATTCGGGCTTTCGGTAATCCCGACGGTCCGGTCGCCCTGGACGTTGGAGTGGCCGCGCAGCGGCGAGATGCCGGCGCCCTTGCGTCCGATGTTGCCGCGAAGCAGCAGAAGGTTGACGATTTGCTGCACGTTGCCGGTGCCGTGGCGGTGCTGGGTGATGCCCATGCCATAATTGACGATGACGCGCTTGGCCTTGGCGTAGGTGTTGCCGATATCCTGGATGTCGGAGCGCGGCAGGCCTGAGGCCTTTTCGATCGCGTCCCATGAGGTGGCATTGATGTCCGACAGCAAGGCCTCGACGCCGCTGGTGTGTGTGGCAATGAATTCGCGGTCCAACACGCCGGGGCCGCCTTCGGCCAGGCTTTTGGCGTCGAGCTCGACCACGACTTTCATGATCCCCTTGAGCACCGCGACATCGCCGCCGACCCTCACCAGATAATAAGAGGACGCGATCGGCGTGGAGGCGCGCGTCAACATTTCCACCGGGCTCTGCGGCGCCGTAAAGCGTTCCAGCCCGCGCTCGCGCAGCGGGTTGATCGCGATGATAGGAACCCCGCGTTTGGACGCTTCGCGCAATGTCGACAGCATGCGCGGATGGTTGGTGCCGGGATTGTGGCCGATGCAGAAGATGCAGTCGCTGTAGTCGAAATCCTCCAGCGTCACCGTGCCCTTGCCGACACCGATCGATTCCGGCAGGCCGACGCTGGTCGGCTCGTGACACATGTTCGAGCAATCGGGGAAATTGTTGGTGCCGTATTCCCGCACGAACAGCTGATACAGGAAGGCGGCCTCGTTCGACGCTTTGCCGGAAGTGTAGAATTCCGCCATGTTGGGATCGGGCAGGGCCCGCAGCGCGGCCCCGATTTGGGTAATCGCGTCTTGCCATGAAATCGGCAGATACCGATCGGTGGCGCGGTCGTAGACCATGGGATGGGTGAGACGTCCCTCGTTCTCGAGGTCGAAATCCTGCCAGTTCCAGAGTTCGCTGACGGTATGGGCGGCAAAGAATTCCGGGGTGGTCCGTTTCGCCGTCGCCTCCCACGACACGGCCTTGGCGCCGTTTTCGCAAAATTCGAACGACGAGGTGTGTTTGGGATCGGGCCACGCGCAACCCGGGCAATCGAACCCATGGGGTTGATTCATGGTCAAGAGCCCGTGGGTTTCGTTGACGACGGCCATTTGCCCGCGCAGCGCGTCCGCGACCGCCTTGAGCGCCCCCCAGCCGGCAGCAGCACCCCGGTAGTCTTCAATACCCTTGAGCTGCTCTTTCTTCCGCGTAAGTAAGTCCGATGGCATGCAACACCTGAAATCTCGTCGGCGAAAAGTGATGGGTTGAACAAGAGGTAGGGAGCCGACACCCGGCCGGTGATCAACAATTCGCGATGACAGGCGAGGCAATTTTCGCCGTCACGGTGGCTCCAGCGGGGATCCGGTACGCCGCGGCCTGTCGGTTTAATCGCCGGCGTCTCTGGAATAGGGGGTTCCCGCTTCCGCGGGGATGACGGTTGCGGAAGCAATTTTCAAGCATCAAGACCGTCATTGCGAGCCAACGGGTCGCGCGAACGCGCGCATATTCGGTCGTCATACGCGGGCTTGACCCGCGTATCCATCTCTTGAAAAGAATCTCGCGAAGTGGATGGATTGCCGGGTCAAGCCCGGCAATGACAGCAACCAGCGTCCGCGATGAGAGCGCTCCTTCGTCCCGTTCGCCGGCCCCTTAAACACAGCTTCGCGGCCTCGCCGCATGTGTTGCGCGAGGTGTGGCCTGCTCGTTCCGCCCTCTGCAATCAGAGGGCGCAGGGAATGCCGGATGCCCGATGCACCCGCAGCCTCGTGTGCGCTATGGGTAGTAAGTATGCACACGAGTATTCACAGCGAGTCACCGGAATCACCCGGCATTCCCCGCGCAATGGTTTACGGCTTATACCGCGCTCTCCCCGGTGATCGGCTTTCTTGCCACCGTCGCCGGCGGAGTTGCCTCCACCGACTTGACACCAGCGTCGGGGTGTCAGGACCACACGTCTTCGCCGTCCGCCTCAAGTACCCTCGTCAGGAGCGCCATCCGCGTCCACCGCATCCCGCCCCGCGCTGGTGACGTTGCGCAACGCCCCTCTGAGTGGGACAGGATGGCGGCGAATATAGAAGTGATTTGGGTCGGGCGGCAAGCGATATTTCGGAAATTCAGAATTAAGCCCTGGCGCGCCATTGGCTTGGGCCTGCACGGGGCATAAGGTTCCAGCGGCGACCTTTACGACGTTGACGATTTCCCCCACCATCTCGTCAAGCTCAGGTTAAACGAAAGCAAAGACAACGACATGCACGACCAGTTCAGCAGCGCCCAGCAGATCCGCAAACCCGCCGTGGTCTCCAAAGGCGGCATCGTCGCCGCGCAATCACGCAAGGCGGCCGAAGTCGGCGCCGAGGTGCTGGCAGCAGGCGGGGACTGCGTGGATGCGGTGGTCGCGACCACGTTCGCGCTGGGGGTGCTGGAGCCCTGGATGAGCGGCCTCGGCGGCGGTGGGGCGATGGTGCTCTACCGCGCACGTGAAAACCGCTATGAGGCAATTGATTACGGCATGCGAGCGCCCGAAAGTCTTCGCCCCCAAGACTATCCGCTAACGCAGGACGGTGCAGCCTCCGACCTCTTCCCCTGGCGGCGAGTAAAGGACGACCGCAATCTTCATGGTCCGGGCTCGATCGCCGTCCCGGGCGTGGTCGCGGGAATGGAGGAAGCACACCGCCGCCACGCCAAATTGCCGTGGGGGGAATTGCTCGGCCCGAGCGTTGATCTCGCCGGCGCAGGTCTCCTGGTGGACTGGTGGACCACGCTGATGATTTCGAGTTCGGCGGCAGACCTGCGGCGCTATCCCGCGAGCGCGGCCACTTATCTCCAGGACGGTTTCCCACCGAATGCGCAATGGGGTATCAAGTCCGGCGTGCGCCTGCCGCAGGACAGACTCCGGTCCACGCTTTCATACTTGGCGGCGGAAGGTCCTCGCGATTTCTACGAAGGCGATTTGGCGGGCAGCATTGCGGCCGATGTTCAGTCGGGGGGCGGTGCGCTTTCGGCCGAGGACCTTGCTTCCTTTCGCGCTCATGTCCGCGAGCCGCTGGTAATTCCCTATCGCGGCGGCACGGTGTACGCGACACCCGAACTCACCTGCGGCCCGACCCTGGCGCATACTTTGCGCCGGCTTCAGGAGGGGCTGCACCCCGCGCGTGGCGGGCCGGATGCATTGGCCTACACCGCCTATGCTCTCGCGCTGCAATCCGCGTACCGGGAACGCCTGCAAGATATGGGCGATGCCGACGGCAGGCGCGCGCTGGATGCCGAGCATCTGGCGCCGGCCTGCACCACGCATTTTTCGGTGGTGGACCGCGAGGGCAACATGGCGGCGGTGACGCAAACCCTGTTGTCGACTTTCGGCTCCAAGTACGTGCTGCCTCAAAGCGGGGTGACGATGAACAACGGCATCATGTGGTTCGACCCCACGCCCGGCGGGCCCAATTCGTTGGCGCCGGGCAAGCGTTGCCTGACCAATTACACCCCGGTGCTGGCGCAGGCCGGCGATGGCCGGCGGCTGGCGCTCGGCGCCTCGGGCGGACGGCGCATCCTGCCGGCGGTGACGCAAATGCTGTCCTTCGTGATGGACTATGGCATGGATCTGGACGCTGCGATCCACCAGCCACGCATCGATGCCAGCGAAGGCGCGGTGGTGATCGGCGATGTGCGTCTGCCTACGCGCGCGCGAGCGGAGTTGCGGGCACGGTTCGATTACGAAGAAGCGCGCGTGCAGACCCTGCCGATGAAGTTCGCCTGTCCGAGCGTCGTGCTGCGCGAAGGCGAGACCAACAGCGGCGCCACCGAAGTGTTCCAGCCGTGGGGCGACGCGGTGGCGGAGGTTTAGGCTGAACTTGCCTAAGGCTGCGTCCGCGCGGCCCTGAGCGCTGCGACGGCATCCCGCACCTGCGGATCAAGTCCCGAGCCGCCGGCGTCAAGGTGCGCCAGAATCGCGGTGCGCATCCGCGGATCCCAGAATTTCCGGATGTGTTCGGCGATGCCCGGCACCGCCTTGTCAGGGCGCTGGCTCTCAAAGAATTTGCCGATTTGATTGGCCATGTAGATCAGCCGGTCAGGCGACATGGACGACTCCCCGGGCCGTGCCCCCCAATGTAATTCGGCCGGGATGGGTGAAGACCTCGAACCCGTCGGCCCGCGCGATCGCTGCGAGCGTAATGCCGGCCGCATCCGCCGTCCGCACCGCCAGCGCGGTCGGCGCGGAGACGGCGACCATCACGGGCGCCCCCATCGCCGCCGTTTTCTGCACCATCTCGACCGACACCCGGCTGGTCAGCAGCACCATGCCCTCGCTTGCGCAAACGTTGTCCTGCGCCACCGCGCCGGCCAGCTTGTCGAGCGCGTTGTGGCGGCCGACATCCTCGCGCAGCGCGACGATGCCGCGCGCCGGCGTCCAGAACGCGGCGGCATGTACCGCGCGGGTTTCGATATTGATTGCTTGCAGCGGCGGGATGCCTTGCATCGCCGCCATGATTTGCTGCGGCGAGAATGATCGGCCCGGCGTCACGATCGCGGCGGGGCGAACCGCTTCAGTGATGGAGTCGATGCCGCATAATCCGCAGCCGGTGGGTCCCGCGATATGCCGGCGCCGCTCGCTCAGCCGATCCGCCTTTGATGGCGCCAGCCACATTCGCAGTTCGACGCCGTCATCGAGCGGCAGAACCTCCAGCGATTCGATATCGTCGGGTGACTGGACGATGCCTTCGCTGAGGCTGAATCCGACGGCGAAATCCCTCAGGTCCTGCGGGGTAGCCATCATCACGGCGTAGGTACCGCCGTTATAGGTCAGCGCGACGGCGGTTTCTTCCGGAATGGTGCGCGCGCCTTCGCTATGGCCGCCGTTGCGCCATACCTTTCGACCAACTGCGCGTGCCGGACCGTGCATCCCGTTATTCCGCGGCTTCCACTATTGGCGCAATGCGCCGGCTATGGCGGGCCTGCTCGTCATAGGCTTTCTGCCATTCGGACGGCCCGTTCGACGGCGATATCTGCACCGCCGTGACCTTGTATTCCGGACAATTGGTCGCCCAGTCGGAATAATCGGTCGTGATGACGTTGGCCTGGGTGTCCGGATGATGGAAGGTGGTGTAGACCACGCCCGGCGCGACCCGCTCGGTGATCAGGGCGCGCAACGTGGTTTCCCCGGCGCGGCTCGTCAGCCTTACCCAGTCGCCGTCGCGCACGCCGCGCTGCTCGGCATCGTGGGGATGGATCTCGAGCCGGTCTTCCTCATGCCAGATGATGTTGTCGGTACGCCGGGTCTGGGCGCCGACATTGTACTGGCTGAGAATGCGCCCCGTCGTCAGCAGCAGCGGGTAGCGCGGGCCGGTGCGCTCGTCGGTTGCGATATATTCGGTGACGACGAATTTGCCCTTGCCGCGCACGAAACCGTCGATATGCATCACCGGCGTGCCCAGCGGCATTTCCTCGTTGCAGGGCCACTGCACGGACCCGACTTCGTCGAGCTTGGCATAGGAAACGCCGCTGAAGGTCGGCGTCAGCGCCGCGATCTCATCCATGATGTCGGAGGGATGGGCGTAATTCATCTCATAACCCATTGCTTTGGCGAGACGGATCGTCACTTCCCAGTCGGCCAATCCGTTGCGCGGCGTCATCACCTTGCGCACCCGCTGGATGCGGCGTTCCGCGTTGGTGAAGGTGCCGTCCTTCTCAAGGAAGGTCGACCCCGGCAGGAACACGTGGGCGTAGTTCGCCGTCTCGTTCAGAAAGAGATCGTGGACGATGACACATTCCATGGCCGACAACGCTGCGACGACGTGTTTGGTGTTCGGATCGGACTGCAGGATGTCCTCACCCTGGACATAGAGACCCATGAAGCTGCCTTCAATGGCGGCATCGAACATGTTGGGAATTCGCAAGCCCGGTTCCGGGTTGAGCTTGACGTTCCACATCGCCTCGAACGACTCGCGCGCCGCATCGCCCGAGATGTGCCGGTAGCCCGGCAATTCGTGCGGAAAGGAACCCATGTCGCAGGCGCCCTGGACATTGTTCTGACCCCGCAGCGGGTTCACGCCGACCCCGTTTCGTCCGATATTGCCGGTCGCCATCGCCAGATTGGCGATCGCAATCACCGTGGTCGAGCCCTGGCTGTGCTCGGTGACGCCGAGGCCGTAATAGATCGCGCCGTTGCCGCCGGTGGCGAACAGCCGCGCCGCGGCGCGCAATTCCTTCGGATCGACGCCGGTCGCGATCGCCGTGGCTTCCGGGCTGTTCTTCGGCAGCGCGACGAAGGCCGCCCAATCCTCGAACTCGCTCCAGTCGCAGCGTTCGCGTACGAAGGCTTCATCGACCAGGCCTTCGGTAACGATCACGTGCGCCAGCGCGGTGAGCACCGCGACATTGGTGCCGGGCAGCAGCGGCAGATGGTGCTGCGCCTCGATATGGGCGGAGCGCACGATATCGGTGCGCCGGGGGTCGATCACGATGAGCTTGGCGCCGGCGCGCAGCTGCTTCTTCATGCGCGAGGCAAACACCGGGTGCGCGTCGGTCGGATTGGCGCCGATGATCAGGACGACGTCGGTATGCTCGATCGAGTCGAAGTCCTGGGTCCCGGCCGAGGTCCCGAAGGTGGTGGCGAGGCCGTAGCCGGTCGGCGAATGGCAGACGCGGGCGCAGGTGTCGACATTGTTGTTGCCGAAGCCGGCGCGGATCAGCTGCTGCACCAGATAGGTTTCTTCGTTGGTACAGCGCGACGAGGTGATGCCGCCGACGGAATCGCGGCCGTATTTGGCCTGGATCTCCTTGAACCGGGCGGCGGCGTAATCGAACGCCTCGTCCCACGACACTTCGCGCCAGGGATCGCTGATCTTTTCGCGGATCATCGGATGGAGGATGCGCTCCTTGTGGGTGGCATAGCCCCAGGCGAAGCGGCCCTTGACGCAGGAATGGCCGCGGTTGGCCTTGCCGTCCTTGTACGGCACCATGCGCACGACTTCCTCGCCGCGCATTTCCGCCTTGAAGGCGCAGCCGACTCCGCAATAAGCGCAGGTGGTCACCACGGAGTGCTCGGGCTGGCCGATTTCGATCACGGATTTTTCCGTCAGGGTCGCGGTGGGGCAGGCCTGCACGCAGGCGCCGCAGGACACGCATTCCGAGCCGAGGAAGCTCTCGCTCATCCCGGGCGAGACCCGGCTGTCGAAGCCGCGGCCGGAAATGGTCAGCGCGAAGGTGCCCTGGACTTCCTCGCAGGCCCGCACGCAGCGCGAGCAGACGATGCATTTTGAGGGGTCGTAGGTAAAATACGGATTGGATTCATCCTTCGGCATCCAGGCCGCGTTGGCCGCGCCGCCCGACCTGGCGAAGACGTGGTTTTCGCCCTCATAGCCGTAGCGCACATCGCGCAGGCCGACCGCGCCGGCCATGTCCTGCAGTTCGCAGTCGCCGTTGGCCGCGCAGGTCAGGCAGTCCAGCGGATGGTCGGAGATGTAGAGTTCCATCACGCCCTTGCGCAGCTTCTTCAGCCGCTCGGTCTGGGTGTGCACCACAAGGCCCGGCATGGCCGGCGTGGTGCAGGAAGCCGGTGTGCCGGCGCGGCCTTCGATCTCGATCAGACAGAGCCGGCAGGAGCCGAAGGCGTCGACCATGTCGGTGGCGCAGAGTTTCGGGATTTGCGTGCCGGCTTCCATCGCCGCGCGCATGATCGAAGTGCCCTCGGGCACCGTGACGCTCTGGCCGTCGATGGTCAGCGTCACCATCGTCGCGGATCTGGCGCGGGGGGTGCCGAAATCGGTTTCCTGGATCAGCGACATGGCGATCGTCCTTCTATTCCGCAGCCTGCAGGCGCACGGGTGCGGGGCCGAAATCTTCCCGGAAATGTTTCAGCGCGCTCATGACGGGGTAGGGGGTGAAGCCGCCCAGCGCGCAGAGCGAGCCGAACTTCATGGTGTTGCAGAGGTCTTCGATGACGGCGATGTTCTCCGGCACGCGCTCGCCGGCGCGGATCTTGTCGATGGTCTCGACGCCGCGGGTCGAGCCGATCCGGCACGGCGTGCACTTGCCGCAGGATTCGACGGCGCAGAATTCCATCGCAAAGCGCGCCTGCCGGGACATGTCGACGCTGTCGTCGAACACCACGATGCCGCCATGGCCGATCAGGCCGTCGCGGCCCGCGAAGGCTTCGTAGTCGAACGGGGTATCGAACAATGCGCGCGGAAAATACGCCCCGAGCGGCCCGCCGACCTGCACCGCGCGAACCGGGCGTCCCGTCAAGGTGCCGCCGCCGATGTCATCGACGAGTTCGCCGAGCGTGATGCCGAAGGCGGTTTCGAAAAGGCCGCCATACCTGATATTGCCTGCGAGCTGGATCGGCATGGTGCCGCGCGAGCGGCCCATGCCGAAATCGGCATAGGCCTTGGCGCCGCCGGCGAGAATGAAGGGGATCGCGGCGAATGACAGCACGTTGTTGATTACGGTCGGCTTGCCGAACAGGCCCTTATGCGCTGGGAGCGGTGGCTTGGCGCGGACGATGCCGCGCCGGCCTTCGAGGCTTTCCAAGAGCGAGGTTTCCTCGCCGCAGACATAGGCGCCGGCGCCGACCCGGACCTCTAAATCGAAGCTTTGGTCGGAGCCGCAGATCCGCGTGCCGAGATAGCCGCCGCGTTTTGCCGCCGATATCGCCGCGTTCATGGCCTTGACGGCGTGCGGGTATTCCGAGCGGATGTAGATGTAGCCTTTGCTGGCGCCGACCGCGACGCCCGCGATCGTCATGCCCTCGATCACCACGAAGGGATCGCCTTCCATGATCATGCGGTCGGCGAACGTGCCGCTGTCGCCTTCGTCGGCATTGCAGACGATGTATTTCCGCTCGGCGCCCGCCTGCGCCACGGTCTTCCACTTGATGCCGGTCGGAAACCCGGCGCCGCCGCGGCCGCGCAACCCGGACGCGGTGACGTCGGCAAGGATCGCCTCTGATGTCAGCGACAGCGCCCGCTCAAGCCCCTTGTAACCGTCATGAGCCCGGTAATCCGTCAGCGAGCGCGGATTGATCACACCGCAGCGCGCGAAGGTCAGCCGGGTCTGGCGCTTGAGCCATGGAATGTCTTCGGCGAGGCCAAGCCGCAGCGCATGCGGGCCGTCCGATATCATCGCCTCGAGGATCGATGCGGCGTCCGCCTCGGTCACCGGGCCGAATGCGACGCGGCCCTGCGGCGTCGCGACCTCGATCATCGGTTCCAGCCAGTACAAGCCGCGCGAGCCGGTCCTGACAATCTCGATGGAAAGGCCGCGCGCCTCGGCGGCTTGCTGCAGGGCCGCCGCCACCTCGTCGGCGCCGACCGCGATCGCGCCGGCATCCCGTGAAACGAAAAGGCGCATCGTCATCGCTGCGCCTCCGCTACCAGAGCGTCGATGCGCGCTTCATTGAGTCGCCCGACCAGGCGGCCGTCCAGCATCGCCGACGGCGCCGTCGCGCACAGGCCGAGACAGTAGATCGGCTCCAGCGTCGTCAGCGCGTCGGCGGTCGTGCTGCCGATGGTAATGCCGAGTTTTGCTTCCGCGCGCGCGGCGAGCGCATCGCCGCCGGCGGCCTGGCAGGCCTCGGCGCGGCACAGTTTCAGCACATGCCGGCCTGCGGGTTCGCGGCGGAAGTCATGGTAGAACGTGAACACGCCGTGGACCTCGGCCCGCGACAGGTTGAGCGCCAATGCGATCATGGGAATGGCCGGCTCCGGCACATAGCCGAATGCTTCCTGCAGCGCATGCAGGATCACCAGCGTCGCACCTTCAAGATGGGTGTGCTCGGCGATAATCTCGGCGCCGCGTGCAGCATCCCACGGCTCGTAAACTGGTGTCATCCGCGCTCTCTCGCCTGGCGTAAGGTGAAGCGCAGATAGAGTTGGAATCGATCCAGAAATCAATAAAGCCGTCTCATGCTGCGATCCGGAAACGCGATCAATAGGAGAATGAAATCAGACGATATGGAACGCGAATGAGCTGAGGTGAGCGAGGCGGTGCTCGGCAGACGCGAGTTTTTGCGTATTTGCCATTCGGGTATCGTGATATTCATTGTCCTGGATTGCAGTCCGCGAGGGTCCGTTTTGATCGACAAGCTTGAACTCCTGCTCGCACTGGCAAAGGAGCGTCACTTCGGACGCGCCGCTGAAGCCTGCGGCGTCACCCAGCCGACGATGTCGACCAGCCTCAAGCAGCTCGAGGAAATCCTCGGTGTCATGCTGGTGCAGCGCGGCTCGCGGTTTCAGGGTTTTACGCCCGAAGGCGAGCGGACGCTCGACTGGGCGCGGCGCATCGTCGGCGACGCCCGCGCGATGCGCCAGGAGATCAACGGACTGAAGGACAAGCTCTCCGGCGAGATCCGGATCGCGGCGATCCCCACCGTGCTCGGCATGGTGGCGGCGCTGACGACGCCGTTTCGGGCGCGCCATCCGGATGTGCGTTTTCGGGTGGTGTCCTGCACCTCGGCTGATGTGCTCGGGCTCCTGGAAAATCTCGAGGTCGATGCCGGCCTGACCTACATCGAGAACGAACCGATCGGCAAGGTTCGCACCATACCGCTCTACAACGAGAGCTATCGGCTGCTGACCGCGCCCGATGCCATGTTCGGGGACCGCGACCAGGTGACCTGGCAGGAAGTCGGCCAGGTGCCGCTGTGCCTGCTGACGCCCGACATGCAGAACCGGCGCATCATCGATCGCGCGCTGCGCTCGGTCGGCGCCGAAGCGACGCCGACGCTGACCTCGAACTCGCTGCTGGTGCTTTATACCCATGTCAAGACCGGGCGCTGGGCCAGCGTGATGCCGGCCAAGCTCGCCGAAACGCTCGGGCTGGCCGATGCCGTCCGCAGCATTCCGATCGTGGATCCCGTCGTCAACTACAGCATCGGAATGGTGATTCCGCAGCGCGATCCGATGACGCCGCTGATTGCCACGCTGGTTCAGATCGCGCGCGAGGTCGCGCCGACGCTGGCGACCTGAGCGGCGAATCTTAGAGGCTAATCAGGCGGCAACCAGGATCTTCGCCCTGGCCTTCCGCGCATCGCGCGGCAATGACACGCAGACGACGGTGCCGGTGCCGAGCTTCGAGCGCAGCCGCATCGATCCGCCGTGCAGGCTGGTCAGCGATCGCGCGATCGCCAGCCCGAGCCCCGAGCCGTGGTAGGTCTTGGTGAGCTGGCTCTCGACCTGCTCGAACGGCCGGCCGAGCCGCAGCAGGGAATGCGGCGCGATCCCGATGCCGGTGTCGGCGATCATCAGCACGATCGAATCGCTGAGCACCCGGCTGCGGACCACCACCTTGCCGCCGTCGGGCGTGAATTTGACCGCGTTGGACAACAGGTTGACGATGATCTGCTTGATCGCGCGACGATCCGCCACCACGGGAATGGTGCCCTCGATATCGGCGTCGAGCGACAGGTTCTTGTCGTCGGCGCGGCCGGACACCACGCGCAGCGATTCCGCCAGCGTCTTCGACAGATCGAGCGGCTCCATGTCGAGCTTCATCCGGCCGGCTTCGATCTTCGACATATCCAGGATGTCGTTGATCACTTCGAGCAGATAGTGACCGCTGGTGAGGATGTCGTGGCAGTATTCCTGGTATTTCTCCGAACCGAGCGTGCCGAACATGCCGCTTTCCATGATCTCGGAGAATCCGATGATGGCATTGAGCGGCGTGCGCAGCTCGTGGCTCATATTGGCGAGGAATTTGGATTTGGTCTGGTTGGCTTCCTCGGCGCGGGTCTTTTCTTCGGAATATTTTTCGGCGAGGTCGGCCAGTTCAATGGCCTGCCGTTCGAGCGCGGTCTGCGAACGTTTCAGGTCGATCACGGTGGCGCGCAGGCGCAGGTCGTTTTCGACCAGCTTCTGCTCGTGTTCCTTGATGCGGGTGATGTCGGTGCCGACCGAGACGTAACCGCCGTCCTTGGTGCGGCGTTCGCTGATATGCAGCCAGCTGCCGTCGTCGAGCTGCGCCTCGAAGGTGCGCGCGCCGGGCGACTGGGCGCCGGCCTCGTGCAGCCGGGTGCGGACCTCCGGCATGCTGCCGACCTCGATCACGGTTTCATAGGATGTGCCCGGGGTGACCGCCGAATCCGGCAGCCGGTGCAGGCGCTGGAAATGCGAGTTGCAGAGCACCAGGCGGTCGCCGGCGTCCCACAGCACGAAGGCTTCCGGGATGGTCTCGATCGCGTCGCGCAGCCGCAGGTCGGCCTCTACCGTCTTCTCGGCCAGGCTCTTTTGCTCGGTAATGTCGACGGCGATGCCGATCAGATGCAGGCCGGCATCACTGGCGCCCTGGCTGAGCTCGCAGCGGACCCGCAGCCAGATCCAGTGGCCGTCGGTGTGCTGCATGCGGAAGGTCTGGTCGATGTGGTCGATCTTCGAGGAAATAAGCTGATCGGCGATCGCGAACAGATCGATGTCGTCGGATTTCACCAGCGCGTTGACCTCGCCGAACGTCAAGAGGTCGCTGCGGGTATCCAGCCCCAGCAACGTGAACATCGACTGCGACCAGAAGATCCTGCCGCGCGACAGGTCCCAGTCCCACAGTCCGCAGCGTCCGCGATTGAGCGCGGTATCGATGCGGCCGCGCACGGCGTCATTGATGAGATCGCCTTCGCGCGCGCGGGTCGATTGCCAGTGGAACGCAAAACCCAGGATCAGCACGACGAAGCCTGTCGTGGCCGAGAGCGTAACCGACAGCGCCGCATCCGACCGCCAAAGCGATTCGACCCTTTCCTGGATGACAATGACCTGGCCGGGCAGCGATTTGACGACGTGCTGAACCGCCAGAGCGCTATTGCCGTTCGGCAGGGTAATATCGGTCACGGCTTGCTGCCCCGACGCGGTCAGCGGCAGCGCCGCACTGATGATGTCGAGAATGCTGCTGGTGTCGCCAAGAGCTGCTTCGCTCGGAACCCGGGCGAGAATCCGCTGGTCGGCGCCGATGACGATGACGTGCCGGCCAGCGGCGACGCCCCATGACGGAATGAGGCCGGGCAGCAGCAATTGCAGACGATAGAACGCGGTTGAGCGGTTCTCGCGGATTGAAGCGATGTGATCGAGGCGTTCGGCGAGAAGATCGGCGACCGCCGCCAGATCCCGCTCGATCGATGCGCGCTTTTGCCGGTTCTGATCGACCACCTGCACGAAGGCGCCGAGGCAAATGGTAATCAGGAAGGCGATGATCAGGGTGGGCACAGCGCGGCGAAGCGCGGGCTCCGCAATCAACAGCCTATGATAGGCCGGTTTCGCGATCGACTGCGCCAATCCCTTGATCGAATCGGATTGGACGCACGCGCCGGTCGCCGCGTGTGCGCGCGCCATGCCTTTAGCCCCTCGGAAGTCTATTGCACTCTGTCCGGAAGAACCCCAAGTCACTTCCGAATCACAGCGATTTGAATCCAGTTTTGCCGGGCTGTCGAGAGTCAACGATTCGTTAATGCAAATAAATCTTGTCCAACGAAGAAATCGGGACTGCAAAACACCGGCAAAGCGAGTCCGAAACGGGAACGCGCGGTGCGCAGGATTTTACTGCGCGTCCGGCGGTTCGGCGTGGCTGATGACGCGCTTGACGGTCGGGAACGCGCGGCGCAACGCGCGTTCGATCTCATCGACATTCTCGTGGACCCTGATCACGCTCATCGACGGCGCGGCGCGGCAATGGAAGTTAACGATTTCACCGGCGTCGGTGTTGCGCACCCGCACGCTGTGGATGTCATGGATCGCGCCGTCGGCGGCGAAGCGCGACAGCGCGGTCTTGATGGTCTCGACGCGGTCGGGCGCGGCATCGGCGCCGAGCGGCAATTCGGGTTCCAGCGGCTCGATATGAGTGTCGACCTCGACGTCCTCGCCGAACTCGTCGCGGATGTTCCGCTCCAGTTCGTGGGCGATATCGTGGGCCTCGTTGAGCGCCATATCGCCATCGACCTCGAGGTCGATGCTGACGGTGAGCCTGCCGCTGAGATCGTGCACGGTGACGTGGTGGACGGCCACGCCGGCATTGCGGGCGATCACCATGATGCGTTCGCGCACGCTCTCGTTGTCGCGCGCCACCGGCACCGCGGTGAAGGTCAGGTCGGCATCGCCGAGCGCCCGGGTCACCGCATCCTGAGCCTTTCGCTTGATCTCCTCGACGCGGTCGATCGGAAAAGTACGCGGCACCTGCACGATGGCGTCGATGAAGTGCGTCGCTCCGACCATCCGCACCCGCAGCCGTTCGACATCGATCACGCCGGGGACCGCGCTGATGGCGGCTGTGGCTTTCTCCGACACGCCTTCTGGCGCACGATCGACCAGGGTTTCCACCGTGGAGCGCGCCATCCTTAGGCCCAATAGCGCGATCGTCACGGCGACGCCGATGGCGGCGGCGGCGTCGCCCCAGGCATAGCCCAGTCCCGAAAGGGCAAGTCCGATGATGACGGCGATCGAGCCCAGCACGTCGGAGGCAAAATGCAGCGCATCGGCCGCCAAGGCCTGGCTTTTGGTGTCGTGCGCCGCGCGATGCAGCGCCCGGGCGCGCCAGAAATTCACCGCGATATCGATCAGCAGCACGATAAACGGGATTGCCGAGATCGTCGGCGGCGGCGCGCCTTCGCGCAGGCGGCTCCAGGATTCGACCAGAATGCCGCCTGCCAGTACATAGAGCAGTGCGATCACGCCCAGTGCAGAGACGCTCTCGAGCTTGCCATGGCCGTAATGATGTTCCTTGTCGGCAGGGCGGTCGGAAACCCGCACCACCATCCAGGTGATGACGGTTGCGACCACGTCGACCGAGGAGTGCAGGGCCTCCGAGATCAGCGCCAGACTGCCGATGGCGATACCGACCACGAATTTTGCGACCGCCATGCCGGTGCTGGCAACGACCGAAATGGCCGCGACGCGGGATTTGATGGTGTGATCGGGGTGATTCATGGGCGGCGGTTTAGCAGCCCGCCATGCGACATCAAAGTGCCGATCGGATACGCAATTGCCAATCGTTTGCAGCGGCGGCTGTTGCGAATTATTCCGACTAAAATAGTGTCCCACATGATCATCAAGTCCGATATGTTGGGCTTCATTGCCCGCCCAGGGGACATTTTTTGAGCGGTGAACGCGTGGAACGGCGGTTGGCGGCGGTACTGGCGGCGGATGTCGCCGGCTACAGCCGTTTGATGAGCCGCGATGAAGAAGGCACGCTGGCGAATCTGAAATCGTTCCGCAAGACGCTGGTCGATCCGCAAATCGCCGCGCATCGCGGCCGCATCGTCAAGACCACTGGCGACGGCATGCTGGTGGAGTTCGCCAGCGCGGTGGACGCGGCGCGATGTGCGTTTGAAGTCCAGCGCGGCATGGCCGGGCTGAATACCGATGTGCCGCAGGAGGTCCGGATCGAATTCCGGATCGGCATTCACGTCGGCGACATCATCATCGACGACGACGATATCTTCGGCGACGGCGTCAACATCGCGGCGCGGCTGGAAGGGATCGCGGAGCCGGGCGGGGTCTGCATTTCCGACGATGCGCAACGCCAGATCCGCGGCAAGGTCGATATCGGCTTCGACGACATGGGTCCGCAGACCCTGAAGAATATCGCCGAACCGATGCGGGCGTGGCGAATGCAAATCGATCCGCACTTGTCTTCGACGACGGCGGCAAAACCGCTGACCGAGGCCGCGCAACCCCTCGCGCTTCCCGACAAGCCCTCGATCGCCGTGCTGCCGTTCCAGAACATGTCGGGCGATCCGGAGCAGGAGTATTTCGCGGATGGAATGGTCGAGGACATCATCACAACGCTATCGCGGATTCGCTGGCTGTTCGTGATCGCCCGCAATTCGAGCTTCACCTACAAGGGTCAGGCCGTCGATGTGAAGCGGGTCGGCCGTGAACTCGGCGTGCGCTATGTGCTTGAGGGTTCGGTGCGCAAGGCCGGGACAAAATTGCGCATCACCGGCCAATTGATCGATGCCCTGACCGGCGCCCATCTCTGGGCGGACCGAATCGACGGTTCAATGGAGGACGTGTTCGACCTGCAGGACAAGGTCGCGCTCAGCGTCGCGGGCGTGATCGAGCCGGCACTGGAGGCGGCGGAGATCAGCCGATCCATCGCGCGGCCGACCGCCGATCTCAGCGCCTATGATTTTTACCTGCGTGCATTGCCGCTGACGCGGCTCTGGGGCGAGGAGGGGGCCGTCCAGGCGCTCGGCCTGCTTCGGCAGGCCATCGCGCGCGACCCGAATTATGGCCTCGCACTCGGGGCGGCGTCGTGGTGTCAGGCCCAGCTTCTCCTCGGTGGCTGGGCGACAGACCGCGAGAGCGTCCGGCGCGAGGGCATCGAATTCGGCCGCCGCGCCGTGCAGGCCACCCCCGACGATCCTAACGTGCTTGCGTGGGTAGCCGGAGCGTTTCACGGATTTGAGGAGTCGATCGATAGCGCCATCGCCCTGATCGACCGCTCGATCGCCCTCAATCCGAGCGGAGCTTCCAGCTGGTTCTGGAGCGGCTTTCTAAGGCTGTTCGCAGGATCGACCGATCTGGCGCTCGCTCACTTCGAGTCCTCGTTGCGGCTCGATCCTCGTACGCCGCTGCGGCCATTTCTCGATACCGGGGTCGGCGCGTGCTATTTCTTTCAGCATCGCTTCGAGGAAGCGGTCGCATTGCTGGCTCCTTCGTTGCGGCAGATACCCACTTACGTCACCACCGCCTGGGTTCTGATATCCTGTTATGCCCATATGGGGCGGCTGGACGAGGCACGCGAGGTCGTCGCCCACCTGCGCAAGGTCACCCCTTCCGTGATGCCGCGAAAGAAGCTCCTGCACGATCCCGGGCAACGCGAATTCTTCCTGGCGGGCCTGCGCCTTGCGGGGCTTGGCGAATGAGCACAACGCGCCGCCTCGCCGCCATCCTTGCCGCCGACGTGGTCGGTTATTCCCGCCTCGTCAGCGCCGATGAAGCCGGCGCGCTGGCGCGGCTGGCTACGCTACGGCGCGAAATTATCGAACCAACCATCGCCGGACATTCCGGTCGTCTGTTCAAGGTGATGGGCGATGGCTTTCTGGTCGAGTTTGCCAGCGCGGTTCAGGCTGTCACCTGCGCGATGGCGATTCAAAGGGAAACCGAAGCGGCGGCGGTTCCGCTCGACGACGCCAAAAAGATGCGGCTGCGGATCGGGATCCACGTCGGCGACGTGATGGTGGAAGGCGATGATCTGATGGGGGACGGCGTCAACATCGCCGCGCGGCTGGAGGGCATCGCGGCACCCGGCGGCATCTCCGTCTCCCGCGCCGTGCACGACCAGGTCCGCGACCGGATCGATGTCGGATTTGACGATAAGGGCGAAATCACGCTCAAGAATATCGGGCGGCCGGTGCAGGTGTTCGCGGTCGGCGGTGCAAAAGGCGCAACCGAAAAGCCGGCGGCTGAAGCGTCACCAATGCTCGCGCTTCCCGACAAGCCCTCGATCGCCGTGCTGCCGTTCCAGAACATGTCGGGCGATCCGGAGCAGGAGTATTTCGCCGACGGCATGGTGGAGGACATCATCACGGCGCTGTCGCGGTTCAAGTCGCTGTTCGTGATCGCGCGCAATTCAAGCTTTACCTATAAGGGCCGCGCCGTCGACATCAAACAGGTCGGGCGCGAACTCGGCGTTCGCTATGTGCTGGAAGGAAGCGTCAGGAAAGCGGGAAATCGCGTTCGCATTACCGGTCAGCTGATCGAGGCCACCACAGGCCGGCATCTGTGGGCGGACAAATTCGACGGCGCGCTGGAGGACGTGTTCGGCCTTCAAGATCAAATAACCACAAGCGTTGTGGGCTTGATCGCGCCGACACTGGAGCGGGCCGAGATCGAGCGAACAAAACAAAAGCCTACCGACCGACTGGACAGCTATGACTTCTACCTGCGCGGGATGGCGCTGGCGAACAGGGGGAGATCGCTGCCTGAGGCGCGCCAGTTTTTCAAAAAGGCTTTTGAGCTGGACCCGGAATATGGCGCCGCCTACGCGATGGCGGCCTGGACGCTCATGATGCAACAGACGATCAGCGGCGTGCCTCTATCCGCCGAAATGCGATCCGAAGGCATTCGGCTTGCCCATCAGGCATCGGCGGTCGGAAGCGACGATGCTTTTGCGCTGGCCCGATCCGGGCATGTCCTGACCTATCTCGGGCACGAATATGATCGGGGAGCGTCGCTGGTCGAGCAGGCGGTCGCGCTCAATCCGAATCTCGCCATGGCGTGGCACGCCAGGGGTTGGGTCTCTTTGATGTGCGGCGATGCGGAACGCTCCGTCGAGAGCTTCGAGCGGATGATCCGGTTGAGTCCGCTCGATCCATTGCGGATCGGGGCCTGGAACGGGTCTGCGTTCGCGTTTTTTCATCTGCGCCGGTACGAAGAGGGCTGCGCGGTGGCGATGAAATCAATCCAGTTCGCCGCCAACGCGCATACGCTCGGAGCATTGATCGTGAATTTGGCTGGCGCCGGACGTGAAGTTGAAGCGCGCGAAGCGGTCGCGCAACTCGTCAAATTGCAGCCTGATTTTCGCGCTTCGCATGTCCACGAAGCTTTTCCGATCCGCTCAGCCGACGAGCGCAACCGGATGGCCGCCGCACTTCGCGAAGCGGGCTTGCCGGACCAGCGCAAGATGGTTTTAAGTTGAATCGGTGCCCTTCACCTCTCCCCAGCGGGGAGAGGTCGATTTGCCAACGGGTCGGCGCGAAGCGCCGCCCGATGATAAACTCAGCAAATCGGGTGAGGGGGTGCTGCACCAACGATAGACCGTAACCCCTCACCCGGCGCTACGCGCCGACCTCTCCCGATGTGAGAGGTAAAGTTTCCGCTGCGTCGCAGATCAATCTAACTTCATCTCATCACGCTTTAGCGCGCAGGGCGGGCAAAGCCTCGGTCCCGCGCCCGAAATGAGATGGAAGCCCCAGGAAAAGATCGAGAAGATCATTGATGGGCTTCGGCTCGCGGGGCTTCCGGAATGACCGTCCGTAACGTCCCAGGCGTGAGGCTGCATCGTCAGGCTATTGCAGCCGGTCCAGACGAAGCCGCTGACGGTCGTCGGTAAGACGCCACGCCGCCAGATAGGATGCGGCCAACGCCGATAGTCCGCTGCCGCCCGACAACAGGAACATCAGGAGGATCTGATATTTGACGGCCTCGAGCGGATCGAGCCCCGCAAGAATCTGTCCCGTCATGATGCCCGGCAACGTCACGATTCCGGCGGCCGACATTTGATTGATGATGGGCAACAGGCCGCGCCGGATGGCCTCGCGCACCAGCGGCGCGATGGCTTCGCGGTAGCTTTCGCCGAGCGACAGTCGCGCTTCTATGGCTTGCCGCTCGCGCCGGACCGAGCCCAAAAAGCTGTCCAGCGACAGGCTGGCGGAATTCAGAACGCTGCCGAGAATGATGCCCGCCAGTGGGATCGCATAATGTGGATCGAACCAGGGCTGCGGCCGGATCGCCGTGGTCAACGCAAGAATCGACGTGACAAACGTGGCAAAGCCGACGCTGACAAACCCGATGACGATGTTTGAATGATCCCTGAACCGGCGTTCTGGCCGGGCCGCGACCTCGCGCGCGGCGACCAGCACCATGACGAGAACGAGCAGCAGCGTGGCCGCCGGGTTGTTCAGCGTAAAGATGAAACGGAGCACATAGCCCACCGCGACAAGCTGGACGACCATTCTTGCCGCGGCGAAGCCGATCTGCCGATGCAGCCGAAGCTTGAGCCAGATTGACAACGCCGCATCGAGAATGATCAGCGAGGCGGCGATGGAGATGTCAAACGGTGTCAGCAGTATCGGGTTCATGGCGTTTGCAGCTGTCCCGCCACCATGCGATAGCGCTGATCGCCCAGGCGTTCGGCCTGGTTTGGATCGTGCGTCACCAGCAGGATGGACGTCCCGGTTGCCTTTCGTTCACGCAGCAGCGCTTCTACCTTGATGACCGACTCCTCATCCAGGGGGCCCGTCGGTTCGTCCAGAAGCAGGACGGGCGGGGATTGCAGCAAGGCCCTGACAAGCGACAAGCGTTGCTTCTCACCGGTGGATAATTGCGCGACCGGTGCGTCCATGAGGTCGGGCCGAAGTCCAAGGCGGGCCGCCAGGGCTGCGACCTCGCTTCGCCTGTTGACGTCGAAATGTTCGATCACCCGGTCCGCCCACCAACCGGATTCTGCGGATACGTAGGTCGTCTGTCTTCGCCATTGCGGGGCGGGGATCGAGGTGCGCTCTGTTCCATTCAGCCAGACCTGGCCTTCGTTGGGATCGAGGTCGGCAATCATGCGAAGAAAGAGGCTCTTGCCGGATCCCGACGGGCCGGTGATGGCGGCGCACGCGCCCGTTCCGAGCTCCAGCTCGAACGGGCCGGCGAACGCCGTGCGGAGATCTTTTACAAGGAGCACCGTCGCCATCGAATTCCCTTGTCTTCAGCGGCGAGGACGCCTTGCCGATACGGTTGAGCTTGAACACCTTGTCGATCGACAATTGCGGATGCCTCGCAGTCCGCTACTCCACCTTCTCGATGGCGGCGCCCTCGATCACTTTTTTCCATTTTTCGGTCTCGGCGACGATCATCGCGCCAAAGGCCTCCGGCGTGCCAATCAGGGGATCGCCACCCAATTCGACCAGCCGCTTCTTCATTTCCGGTTCGGCCAGCACCGCATTGATATCCTGGTTCAGCTTCTCGATGATTTCTTTCGGCGTGTCCTTGGGCGCGCCCATGCCGAACAGCGCGCTGGCCTCATAGCCCGGCACGGTTTCGCCGACGGTCGGCGTGTCCGGCAACTGGGAAGACCGTGTCGCAGAGGTCACGGCCAGCACGCGCAAGGTGCCGGCGCGGACGTGCTGGATGATCGAGGGCATGCTGTCGAACATCACCTGGACCTGGCCGCCGAGCAGATCGTTGATCGCGGGTCCCGAGCCGCGGTAGGGCACGTGCTGCATCCTGGCATCAGTCATGGCCATGAACATTTCGCCGGACAGATGCACCGACGTGCCGTTGCCCGCTGAGGCCATGTTGACCTTGCCCGGGTTGGCCTTCACGTAGGCGATGAACTCGGCGACCGTCTTCGCCTCGACTTGCCCATTCACCGTCATCACGTTCGGCACCCGCATGAACGACGCGACCGGCGCGATATCGCGCGGGAAATTGAAATTCAGTTTGGAATAGAGGGAGGTGTTGATGAAGTTGGCGGGATTGACCAGCAGCACGGTGTAGCCATCGGGTTTGGCATTGATCACCGATTCGGTGGCGATGTTGCCGCCGGCGCCGGGCTTGTTCTCTATCAGGAATTGCTGGCCCAGCCGCTCCGACAGCCGCTGGCCGATCAACCGCGCAATGATGTCGTTGGAACCCCCGGGTGCGAAGCCGACAACCCAGTGTACCGGCCGCGTCGGATAGTCCAAGGCCGAAGCGCCGCCGATCGAAGTCATTGCCGAAACGCCAATCGCGATCAGACAAATAGCGGTGCGACGCAGAACCACGCAAGTCTCCCCAACGGACATTCTTGATGCGGTCCGCTCTTGTTGAATGGACAACCGCCCGCGTCATTACGGGCAAAGCCTGACGCGGTCAGCCTACAGCGTCACCACGATCTTGCCGAGATGCTTGTTGGCTTCCATGTGCTCGAACGCCTTGCCGATATCGTCGAAGGCAAACACCTTGTCGATCGGCAATTGCAGCTTTCGAGATTCAACCGCACCCCAGATATCCTTGCGGACTTCATCAAAAATCTCGCGGATTTCCTCGATCGAGCGGGTGCGGAAGGTGACGCCGATATAGTTGATGCGGCGCGCGGCGTGCAGGTCGAAGTTGAAATCGGCGTGGGTGCCGCCGAGCCGGCCGACATTGACGATGCGGCCCTTGACCCTGGTGGCCGCGAGATTTTGGCTCGCGACCTTGCCCGAGACCTGGTCGACGATCAGGTCGACGCCTTCGCCGCCGGTTGCTTCCAGGACTTGCTTGACCCAGCCGGGATCGCTGGAATCCACCGCCAGATCGGCGCCGAACTCCTTCAGGCGGCCACGGCGTCCCGCATCGGTCGATGAGCCGATCACGAGTTTGGCGCCCTTGAGTTTTGCGATCTGCAGCGCCATCAGGCCGACGCCGGAGCTTGCGCCCTGGATCAGGACGGTCTGGCCGGGCTGCAAGGCGCCGTTGGTCACGACCGCATTGTGCATGGTGGCCAGCGCGACGGGGAGGGTGGCCGCTTCCTCGAAGTTCATGTTGGAGGGTGCGCGAAACAGCCGGCCGTGATCGGCCAGGGTATATTCGGCGAATGCGGCGCCGCCGGAGCCCATCACCTTGTCGCCGATCTTGACGCCCTTGGCCTCGGGTCCGAGTCCGGCGATCTCGCCCGCCCATTCCATGCCCAGCACGGTGCCGGCGCCGCCGGCACTGCCATGCGCGTGACCCTTGGTCATCCCGAGGTCGGCGCGGTTGAGGCCGCAGGCGTGCACCTTCACCAGCACTTGCGTGCCCTTCGGCGCGGGTTTTGCCACGTCGCTGATTTCAGCGCCGTTGGCGCCGTAGACATAAGCCTTCATGGGATCATTTCCGGTTGGTTGTTGAAGCGAAGCCGCTTATTCCGCGGCCTGACGCCGCGCGCCCGACATCATGCCTTCGAGCCGGCTTCGAATGATGGCCTCCGCGTCGCGCATGATGCGCGACACCAGTTCGGCGCAGGTCGGAATGTCATGGATCAATCCCTGCACCTGCCCCGCGGACCAGATGCCTTCGTCGGCGTCGCCTGACGCGTAGACCATCTTGCCGCGGGCGCCGGCCACGAGATCGCGGACCTGCTCGAAGGTAGCACCCTCCTTCTCCAAGGCGACGACCTTGGTGCTGACCGCATTCTTGGCGACGCGCGAGGTGTTGCGCATGGTGCGGAAAATCAATTCGGTCTCGCGTTCGTCGTTGGCGACGATCTTCTTCTTGATCAACTGATGGATCGGGCTCTCCTTGGTGCACATGAAACGCGTGCCCATGTTGATGCCTTCGGCGCCGAGCGCCAGCGCTGCGACCAGGCCGCGGCCGTCGCCGAAGCCGCCCGAGGCGATCATCGGAATTTTCACTTTATCGGCGGCGACGGGAATCAGGATCAGGCCCGGCGTATCGTCCTCGCCGGGATGGCCGGCGCATTCAAAACCGTCGATCGAGATCGCGTCGACGCCCATGCGCTCGGCCGAGAGCGCATGGCGGACGCTGGTGCATTTGTGCACGACCACGATGCCGTGCTTCTTGAATTCGGTGACGTGTTCCTGCGGCTTGTTGCCGGCGGTCTCGACGATCTTGATGCCGCTTTCGATGATGGCCTGGCGATACTCCGCGTAGGGCGGCGGCTTGATCGAGGGAAGAATGGTCAGGTTGACGCCGAACGGCTTGTCGGTGAGCGAGCGGCAGCGCGCGATCTCTTTTGTCAGGTCCTCGGGCGTCGGCTGCGTCAGCGCCGTGATGAACCCGAGCGCGCCGGCGTTCGCAACGGCTGCGACCAGTTCGGCCCGGCCGACCCACTGCATTCCGCCCTGCACGATCGGGTGTTCGACCCCGACGAGTTCGGTAAACCGCGTTTTTATCATTGCCGTTCCCTGATGGTTTGCCCCGGCGCGTAGCGCGCGCACTATCCGTTTCGGATTTTCGCGGGGCAGGATGCCGTCGCGCCCGGCAAATGTCCACCGGGCGTACCGCCGATCAGGGCAACACGATCATGCAAAAACCGGGGTTTTTGCGGGGGCCGGCCGATGGTCACCATACAGTCCGGCGATTTTCGCGCGCTGGGCAACCAGCGCCAGCACGGCGTCCAGCGCCGGCGTCGGAATCCCGGTCAACAAGCCCATTTCCTGAACCACCGTCACCAATGGATCGATCTCCATCGGGCGTCCGTGTTCGAGATCCTGCAGCATCGAGGTCTTGTGGGCACCGACCTTGCGCGCGCCCTCGATCCGCCGCTCGACGTCGACGCGGAACTTGACGCCGAAGGTTTCGGCGATCGCCTGGGTTTCCAGCATGATCGCCTTCGAGAGCGCGCGCGTGGTCGGATCGGAACAGATCACGTCAAGCGTGGCATGGGTCAACGCGCTGATCGGATTGAGGCAGACGTTGCCCCACAGCTTGAGCCAGATCTCGTCGCGGATGCGCTCGAGCACCGGGGCCTGCAACCCTGCCGCGACGAACAAGGCGGAAAGCCGCTCGACGTCCGGACTGATCTCTCCCGACGGCTCGCCCAGGGGAAAGCGGTTGCCGTAGACATGGCGGATCACGCCGGGCGCCTCGATTTCGGTCGCGGGATAGACGATGCATCCGATTGCGCGCTGCGGCGTCAGCTCGCGCCACTGCCGGCCGCCGGGGTCGATGCTCTCCAGCGTCGCCCCCTCGTGGCGGCCGCCGTGCCGGTAGAAATACCAATAGGGAATCCCGTTGACCGCGGTGACGATGCGGGTTCGCGGGCCGAGCAGCGGCGCCATCGCCTCGATCGCGCCGGTGATGGAATGCGCCTTCAGGCAGACGATCACGACATCCTGCGGCCCGAGCTCGGCGGGGTTGTCGGTGCAGCGCGGCCGCACCACGCGTTCCTCGCCATCGATCAGTAATTTCAATCCGTTGGCGCGCATCGCGGCGAGATGGGCGCCGCGCGCGACGAGGCTGACATCGGCACCCGCGCGCACCAACTGCACTCCGAGATATCCGCCGATCGCGCCGGCGCCGTAGATGCAGATTTTCATGAAATCTCTCGAACGGAATGATGGAAAATTTCAGCGCAGCTCACCCGCCGGCTTTGAGCATTTCAAAGCCGGGACGATGACGGACAACCGGAAGCTTTTGTCAGGCGGCCGAGTCGGTTCGCGTCGCAGCGATCGCCTCGTTGTCGAACGCGGTCGAGATGTCGCGGATACTAACCACGCCGATCAGGCTGTAATTGTCGATCACAGGCAGATGGCGGATGTGTTTTTCGTTCATCAGGTGACGGGCGTGTTCGAGCGTATCGGCCGAACTGCAGGAGACCAGCTGCTGCACTGAAATCAACTGGGAGACTTTCAGATTGACGCCGGCCGCGCCGTGCTCGGCGATCGCGCGAACCACATCGCGTTCGGTAAACATGCCGACCGCGGTGTTGCCTTCGGTCCGGACGACGTCCTTGACCACAAGCGCGCTGATATTGCTGGCGCGCATCAGTTGGGCGGCAATGGCGACGGTTTCGTTCATTCGAACCGTTGCAACGCGGGCAGTTTTCTTGCGCAGGATGTCTCCGACTTGCATCGCAACCTCCTTCAGATGAGCCGCAGGGCGTCTTCAATGATGGTCACAGTGGTATACATTATGCCAATTGTCAACTTAAAATCGGAGTTATTCAACCGTGCGTCGATCGCAAAAAGCGGCAGTAATATTGACATTTTCGTACCTCCGGAAAAACCTGGCTGCCCAGATCCCGCTTGCATCCGGACGGGCGCAATCCGTCCTTGTATCTTGTATGCAGGCAGGTAGGCGGCAAAAAAAGAGGCGCAACGGCGTGCGCCTCTTTTCAACGAATGTGCGGGGGATATCAGGCGGCTTTGACGTCTCGCGCCCTGGCGTCGGTCATGGCTTCATTGCCGAGGATAAAGGCGCGCCGCATCGGTTTGATCACGAACAGGGCCAGCAGTGCGGCGGTGGCGTTGAGCGCAACCGCGATCGCGAACACCGCCTGCCAGCCGTAATTGGCCGCGACGATGCTCGCCAGCGGCACCAGCAGCGAGGCCGTTCCCTTCGCCGTGTACAGCATGCCGTTGTTGGTGGTGGCGAATTTCACGCCGAAGGTATCGCCGCTGGTGGCGGGAAACAGGCTGTAGATCTCGCCGAACACGCCGAAATATACCGCGGTCGCCAGCACGAAGACGATCGGAATGTGACCGTACACCGACAGCGTCAGCACCATCAGCGCGGCCGTTCCGAACGCGATGAACATGGTGTGTTCGCGGCCGATGGTGTCGGAGACCCAGCCGAAGAACGGCCGGCCGAAACCGTCAAAGATGCGGTCGAGCGAAATCGCAAAGGTCAACGCGGCCATCTGGAAGCCGAGAATGCCGACCGGTTCGTTGGCGATCTTGAAGTCGTGGGCAATCGGCGCGATCTGCGCCGCAGTCATCAGGCCGCCCGCCGCGACCATCACGAACACCAGATACATTATCCAGAAGATCGGGCTGCGCAGCACCTGGGGCGGGGTGAAGTCGATCTTGGTCTGCGGCAGGTTGAGCTGCTTCTTTTTCGCCGGCATCACGCGCGACGGTTTGCGCAGAAAAAATGCCAGGATGAAGACGATCACGCCTTGTCCAATGCCAAAGGTCAGGAACGCGTGCTGATAGCCGCTGGCCGCAATCATGTTCGCAATCGGCACCACGGTAATCGCGGCGCCGGCGCCGAAGCCGGCCGCGGTCGCGCCTGCGGCCAAGCCGCGGTGGTCTGGAAACCATTTCAAAGCGTTGCCGACGCAGGTTCCGTACACCGAGCCGGCGCCGATTCCGCCGACGATCGCAGCAATATAAAGAATCACCAGCGAATCGGCGTAGGAATTCAGCACCCAGGCAATCGCGATCATCACCCCGCCGAACGCGATCACGACGCTCGGGCCGTACTTGTCGACGAACCAGGCTTCGATCGGTACCAGCCAGGTTTCCGTGACCACGAAAAGCGTAAAGGCCAACTGGATCGCGGCTCTGCCCCAGTGATATTTGGCGTCGATCGGATCGACGAACAGCGTCCAGCCGTATTGCAGATTTGCGATCATCGCCATGCAGACGACACCCATCGCAAGTTGCATCCAGCGGAAATACGGGGCTTCTGCCGCAGCTGTTGGTTGTGTGGCGGTGGTGGTCATGGTTCCTCCCGAAGGCACGCTTCTGCTTAAACGATGAGCGTTACCGGTCGGGGTATTTTGGTATGTGATATGCCAGAGCGCAAGCCATTCTTTTGGCAGGAAGCGGGCCGGCACAAGATGTCGCAGTTGCCCCCGGTGAGGCGAGGGGCGGGTCAGATTTATGAGCGAAAAAAATGACCCCGGAAAATCGGGGCCATAGGGGTCGGTAGTTCTAGTTGCAGCTCCAACTCAGCCGCGGCGGAGATGTTCCGCTGCAGCGCATTGACAGCCTAAAGACCGGGATGGGGAGGCTCGCAGTTGCGGATGGCGATCATGGCGCTCGCCATCAGCAGACGATCGAGGGTGGCCATGAAGCGGCCAAACAGGGTGGCGGAAGGCGCAAAGCCGATCGAAGCAGTCTTGGACATCTTGTCCCCTTATCGCGGTTGAGTGGATCGCTGAGTTCTACTCTGTCTAGGCATGCCAGATACCAGCAACAATCCATTTGTTTGCATGGCAGCATATTCCGTATTGCAACGCAACATAAGGGCGCCGGTATGGCGTCAAACAAAAAGGCCGCCGGAAAACCGGCGGCCCACAGATGCAGGAAAGGGTGGTTGCTTATTCGGCGGCGACCTTCCGCGGCGGATCGAGCGCGCCGGAATCGCGGATCTCCGCGACCTGATGGTCGGTAAAGCCAAGAACCTGGCGCAGGATTTCGTCGGTATGTTCGCCGAGCAGCGGCGAGCGCAGCACTTCGGTGGGGCTGTCCGACAGTTTGATCGGATTGCCGACCGACAGATACTTGCCGCGTTTGGGATGATCGACCTCGACCACGGTGCCGGTGGCGCGCAGCGACTGATCTTCCGCCAGCTCCTTCATCGACAGGATCGGGCCGCAGGGAATGTCGTCCTTGTTGAGGATCTCCATCGCCTCGAATTTTGTCTTCGTCATCGTCCATTGCTCGATGCGGGCGAAGATCTCGTTCAGGCGCGACAGCCGGGCAGGCGGCTTGGCGTAATCCGGATGGGTCTTCCAGCCGGGCTCGCCGATGATGTCGCAAATCTTCTCCCAGACCGGCGCCTGGGTGATGAAGTAGATGTAGGCATTTGGATCGGTCTCCCAGCCCTTGCACTTCAGGATGCGGCCCGGCTGGCCGCCGCCGGAATCGTTGCCGGCGCGTGGCACGGCGTCGCCGAACGGAATGCCTTCACCGAACTGGCTGTACTCCTTGAGCGGACCATGGGCGAGGCGCTGCTGATCGCGCAGCTTGACGCGCGCCAGGTTCAAAACCCCGTCCTGCATCGCGGCGGTGACCTTTTGGCCCTTGCCGGTGACGGTGCGCTGATAGAGCGCGGTGACGATCCCGAGCGCCAGATGCAGCCCGGTGCCGCTGTCGCCGATCTGCGCGCCGGTGACCAGCGGCAAGCCGTCGCGGAAACCGGTGGTCGATGCCGCGCCGCCGGTGCACTGGGCGACGTTCTCATAGACCTTGCAGTCCTCGTAGGGACCAGGGCCGAAACCCTTGATCGAGGCAACGATCATTTTCGGATTGATCGCCTGAATCTTTTCCCAGGGAAAGCCCATGCGGTCGAGCACGCCGGGGCCGAAATTTTCCACCAGCACGTCGCAGCTCTTGATCAGGGCAGTGAGGACTTCCTTGCCCTTCGGGTTCTTGGTGTCGAGCGTGATCGAGCGCTTGTTGTGGTTGAGCATGGTGAAATACAGGCTGTCGACATTCGGCACATCCTGCAATTGACCGCGCGTGATGTCGCCGACGCCGGGGCGCTCGACCTTGATCACGTCGGCGCCGAACCATGCCAGCAACTGCGTGCAGGTCGGTCCTGACTGGACGTGGGTGAAATCGAGAATGCGAACGCCCTTCAGCGCCTTTGTCATGGTGGTGCTCCGTTAGAAACTATGTTGGTCGTCACGCCCACGAAGGCGGGCATCCAGTAATCGCTGCTGGTTCGGTCGGCGTACGGTCTTCATCTCACGATCGTTCGTTGGTCACCGGATTCCCCGCCTAAGCGGGGAATGACGCCTGGGGTACTTATTTCTTCTTCAGCATGCTTTGCGGGTTGAGGTTGCCGATGCGGCCGCTCTCGGAGCCCGCCGCCGGGTCGATCACCGCGTTGATGAGGGTCGGCTTGCCCGAGTCCATCGCCGCGTCCACGGCGCGCTTCAACTCGTCGGGCGTCGTCGCATTGACGCCGACGCCGCCGAACGCCTCCATCATCTTGTCGTAGCGCGAGTCCTTGACGAATACGGTGGTCGCGACATCGGCGCCGCCGGTCGGATTGACGTCGGTGCCGCGATAGATGCCGTTGTTGTTGAAGATCACGACGCAGACCGGCAGGTTGTAGCGGCAGATCGTCTCGACTTCCATGCCGGAGAAGCCAAAGGCGCTGTCGCCTTCGACCGCGAGCACCGGCTTGCCGGTCTCGATGGCGGCTGCGATCGCAAAACCCATGCCGATGCCCATCACGCCCCAGGTGCCGACGTCGAGGCGCTTGCGCGGCTTGTACATGTCGATGATGCCGCGGGCGAGATCGAGCGTGTTGGCGCCTTCGTTGACGAGAATGGCGTCCGGCCGCTCCTTGATGACGTTGCGCAGCGCGCCGAGGGCGCCGTGATAGTCCATCGGCGACTTGTTGTTCATTAGCCGCGGCGCCATCTTGGCGATGTTTTCTTCTCTCTTGTTATTGACGGTGCCGACCCAGTCGGCCGGCGCCGAAGGCCAGTTGCCGCCCATGCCCTCGAGCAGCGCGGCGACGCAGGAACCGATATCGCCGACCAGCGGAGCCGCGATCTCGACGTTTGAGTCCATCTCCCTGGGCTCGATGTCTATCTGGATGAATTTCTTCGGGGCCTCGCCCCATGTCTTGCCCTTGCCGTGCGACAGCAGCCAGTTGAGGCGGGCGCCGATCAGCATCACGACGTCGGCGTCCTTCAGCACCGTCGAGCGCGCCGCTCCCGCGCATTGCGGATGGGTGTCGGGCAACAGGCCCTTGGCCATGCTCATCGGCAGGAAGGGAATGCCGCTCTTCTCGACCAGCGCGCGGATATCGTCATCGGCCTGCGCGTAGGCCGCGCCCTTGCCGAGGATGATCAGCGGGCGTTTTGCACCTTTCAACACATCGAGCGCGCGCTTGACCGAAGCGGGCGCGGGAATCTGGGCAGGAGCGGGGTCGATGACCTTGACCAGCGACTTGGCACCAGCCGTGGCGTCCATCACCTGCGAGAAAAGTTTGCCCGGCAGATCGAGATAGACGCCGCCCGGGCGGCCCGAAACGGCGGCGCGGATCGCGCGCGCCAGGCCGATGCCGATGTCCGCCGCATGCAGGACGCGGAAGGCCGCCTTGCAGAGCGGCTTGGCGATCGCCAACTGGTCCATCTCTTCGTAGTCGCCCTGTTGCAGATCGACGATCTCGCGCTCGGACGAGCCGGAGATCAGGATCATCGGAAAGCAGTTGGTAGTGGCATTGGCCAGCGCCGTCAGGCCGTTGAGAAAGCCCGGGGCCGACACCGTGAGGCAGACGCCGGGCTTTTTGGTCAGGAAGCCGGCGATCGCCGCGGCATTGCCGGCGTTCTGCTCATGCCGGAACGAGATGACGCGGATGCCTTCAGCCTGTGCCATCCGGCCGAAGTCGGTGATCGGGATGCCGGGCACACCGTAGATCGTGTTGATGTCGTTGAGCTTGAGCGCGTCGATGACGAGATGAAAGCCATCCGTCAGATCCTGCTGTGCTTCTTCCGCGGTGGAGGTCTCGGTCTTGGCTGCGGTTTTCAGCATCGGTTAGTCTCCCTGATCGTTTCTTGATGAAGACGACTTCGTCGTCCTCTAAGTCGCCGTTCCCAGTGAACGGCCGGTTATTTAGAACAGCTCTTGGCCGTGGGCTTCCACATAAGCGGCCAGGCCGAGCGTGTGATCGCGCGCCCGCTTTTCCGCAAGCTCGGTATCGCGTTCCTCGAGTGCTTCGATGATCGCCATGTGCTCGGGCAACGACGTTGCGGTGCGGTCGACGCGTCCGATCGTCAGCTGCCGGTAGCCGCGCACGTGCAGCAGGATGTCGTTGGTCATATCGACCAGCACCGGCGACTCGCTGAGCGAGATCAGGGCCTGATGGAAAGCAATGTTGGCCTTCGAATATTCCTCGACGTGATCCTGCGGCAGGCGGTCCTTGCCGAAATTCCTGAAAAAGTCGCGCAGCGCGGAAATGTCCTTTTTGCGCGCGGTGGTCGTGATCAACCGCGCGGCCATGCTTTCGAGCGCGGCCCAGGCCCGGATCATGTCGACGATCTCGCTCTTGGTGCGGCGTACGACGATAATGCCGCGGCGCGGCACGGTCTTGACGAAACCGTCCTGCTCCAGCATCGCGATCGCCTCGCGGATTGGAGTCCGGCTGACGCCGAGGCGCTCCGATAGCGCCCGCTCGTCAAGCATCACTGGTTCGGGCGTCGCGTAGATGTCCATCTTGAGGATGGCTTCTTTCAAGGCCTCGTAGGCCTTGTTCTTGAAGCTTGTCTCCGGCACAATTCGGACGATTGCAATCTCTGCCTCGGCCATGATGGGCTGCGCCTCATTTGTTGCGTCAGGGGCACGACAAATTTCCCCTTGGGAGAAGTCACAATATCGAAATTATTTTTGGCATACCAAATGCCAGAATGTCAAGTTACGCATATTTTCAGTACTTCCATTCGATGGCGCGCCTTGACAACTTCGTTTCTGGCATACCAAATGCCATAATGCAGCCAAGCCAACGAACGCGGACCCGCGTTCGCCTTCACCGGGAATACCGATCGAGTATACGCAGATAATCGTGGTCCTGGTGGCCGCGCGCGTTGCCGCCGGATTAAAAACAGACGTCAAGGAGGAAAGCTAATGTCGAATTCTAAAGATGCGGTCCGCAAAATACTCGATCTCGTCAAAGCGGACAAACGCACAAGCCTGACGGCGCCGGAAGGCAAACTGGTGTGCGACGCGTACGGCATTCCGGTTCCTAAGGAGGGCGTGGCCAAATCCGCCGCCGAGGCCTCGAAGATCGCGACCGACATGGGCTTTCCGGTGGTCATGAAGATCGTCTCGCCGGATATCCTTCACAAGACCGAAGCCGGCGGCGTGATGGTCGGCGTCAAGACCGCCGCCGACGTCGAACAGAACTACGCGACCATTCTGGCCAACGCCAAGAAATACAAATCCGACGCCAAGATCGAGGGCATCCAGGTGCAGCAGATGCTGACCGGCGGCACCGAGGTCATCATCGGCTCCATCACCGATGGATCGTTCGGCAAGCTCGTGGCCTTCGGCCTTGGCGGCGTGCTGGTCGAGATCCTCAAGGACATCACCTTCCGTCTCGCGCCCGCCACCAAGGCTGACGCGTTGTCGATGCTCGACGGCATCCAGGCCCATGACATGCTCAAGGGTGTGCGCGGCGGCGACCCGGTCAGCCGCGACGCGCTGGCCGACATCATTGTCAAGGTATCGCAGCTGGTCAGCGATTTCCCGGAAATCGTCGAACTCGATCTCAACCCGGTATTCGCCACGAAGAAGGACGCGATCGCCGCCGACGTGCGCATCGTCGTCGACTACGATTACAAGCCGCGCCCGGCGCCGCGTCCGACCGAGGAAATCGTCACGGCGATGAACCGCATCATGCAACCGAAAGCGGTTGCCGTGATCGGCGCGTCCGCCGAGGACGGCAAGATCGGCAACTCCGTGATGAAGAACCTCATCAACGGTGGCTACAAGGGCGACATCTATCCGATCCACCCGAAGGCAGCCGAGATCCTGGGCTACAAGGCCTACAAGAGCGTCAAGGACGTTCCCGGCGTGATCGACACCGCTGTGTTCGCGATTCCGGCAAAATTCGTCGCCGGTGCGCTGGTCGAATGCGGCGAGAAGAAAATTCCCGGCGCCGTTCTGATTCCTTCCGGCTTTGCCGAAGCGGGCGCGCCCGAGTTGCAGGCCGAGATCGTCGAAATCGGCAAGAAGTACAATGTCCGGCTGATGGGGCCGAACATCTACGGCTTCTACTATACGCCCGCCAATCTCTGCGCCACGTTCTGCACCGCCTACGACGTCAAGGGCAGTGCCGCGCTGTCGTCGCAGTCCGGCGGCATCGGCATGGCGATCATCGGCTTCTCGCGCTCCGCCAAGATGGGCGTCTCCGCGATCGTCGGCCTCGGCAACAAGTCCGATATCGATGAGGACGATCTGCTGGCGTTCTTTGAGCAGGATCCGAACACGACGATCATCGCCCAGCATTGCGAAGACCTGAAAGACGGCCGCGCTTTCGCCGAAGCCGCCAAGCGCGTCTCCAAGAAGAAGCCGGTAGTGGTGCTCAAGGCGGGCCGCACCTCGGCCGGCGCCAAGGCCGCTTCCTCGCATACCGGCGCGCTCGCCGGCAACGACAAGATCTACGAGGACGTCCTGAAGCAGTCCGGCGTGATCCGCGCCCGCAGCTTGAGGCAGTTGCTCGAATTCGCGCGCGGCATTCCGGTATTGCCGACGCCGAAGGGCGAGAACGTGCTGATCATCACCGGCGCCGGCGGCTCGGGCGTGCTGCTTTCGGACTCGGTGATCGACAACGGTCTGTCGCTGATGGCGATGCCGCCGGATCTCGACGCCGCGTTCCGCAAGTTCATCCCGCCGTTCGGCGCCGCCGGAAACCCGGTCGACATCACCGGCGGCGAGCCGCCGATCACCTATGTCAACACCGTCAAGCTCGGTCTGTCCGACGAGCGCATCCATTCGCTGATCCTCGGCTACTGGCACACCATCGTCACGCCGCCGATGGTGTTCGCCCGCAACATGGTCGAGGTGAAGAAGGAGATGGAGGCCAAGGGCTTCGTGAAGCCGATCGTCGCCTCGCTCGCCGGCGACGTCGAGGTCGAGGAGGCCGCCGAATATCTCTACCAGAACGGCATCCCGGCCTATGCCTATTCGACCGAACTGCCGGTCGAGGTGCTCGGCGCCAAGTACAAATGGGCACGCGGCGCAGGCCTGCTGTAAGATTCTGCTCAACAAGGTTTCCAGAAATGCCGTCCGGTTCTCCGGGCGGCATTTTTCTTGCTGTCGGCGCGGGCATGGAAATCCCGAACGCCGTGATCACGTCGGTTCAGCGCGAGCGCGTGCCGTCGGTCACGCTGCAGGAGCGGGTGGTCGTGGGCGTCGAGCTTTGGCCGGTTCCGAGCTACAGCGAATATCGCTATGCTGTCGTCAACGACCGTCGGGTGATTGTCGAACCGAGGACGCGCCAGATCATCAAGATCATCGACTAACCAAGCAGCAGGCCTGGTCAAGCAATGGGCCTGGAAATTCATCCTCGCGGGACTTTTTCCCCCGCGGAGATTTTTCTGTCAGGTCGCGCCGGCGCTGGATCGGCGCGATCGCTGAATGACCCAATCCATGCCGGCCGCGACGGCGAGGCCTGCACAGGCCGCCAGCGCATCGACCACGAAATCCTCGAATCTGGCGTGCCTTCCCGGGGCCCAGAGCTGCAGGATTTCGATGATGCCGATCGTCACGACGGAGATCACGGTCGTGAGCAGCCGGTATCGAGTATAGGCAAAGCCAAACGCCAGACCGACCAGAACGAACGCGAACGCATGCTCGCCGTCCTGACCGAGGTCCGAATGCGGCCGGAATTGGGGCGGTCCCAGCGTCGCGAAGGTCACGGCAGCGGCCAACAGCCAGGCGAATATCCGTAAGATGGTTGTCATCGAGACGAGATAACACAATTCATCGGTCGGATATCCCTTTGATGCGAACTTGCCATGCCGTGTAGTTAATGAAGCCTGCTTGAGTTTATAACGGCTGCCGCGCGCCGAGGCCAACCATGAAGCGCTCCCTGATCTGGACGGGATCCCTGCGGGTGGTTCCCACTCCCGGCTTGTCGTCGATGCGAACCCCGATCAGCGTCGGCCCGGAAGCGGACAGGGACAGATCGACCAGACGCTCAAAATCCTCTTCGTCGGCCGCCCAGGCGCTGTTGGACAGGCCGCAGCCGGCGGCGATTGCAACGATATCGGAAACCGCGGCGGCGGGGGTCGGCTGTGCGCCGGTGATCTGGTAGACGCCGTTATCCATCACGACCATGGTGAGATTTTTCGGCTTCAGCGTCGCGATGGTCGATAGGCACCCCATCTGCATCAACAGCGAGCCGTCGCCCTCCAGCGCGAAAACGCGACGCTTGGGCTGGGCCAGGGCGACGCCGAGCGCAATCGGGAAAGCGAGGCCCATGCTGCCCAGCATATAGAAATTCTGCGGGCGATGGCCGGCAGCCCACAGGTCGAAATTGGTATTGCCGATGCCGCCGACCACGGCTTCGTCGTTCTTCAACTTGGCGACCAGCCGCGAGGTGAGATCGAACCGGTTCATCACCTTGGTGTTGCGGGCAGGGGTGTTTGCTGGCTGGTTCATGTGGTCGCTCACTTGTCGAACACTTTGCCGCCGGTCAACAGCGGCGACAGGATCAGCGCCACCGGCGCCTGCGTGGTGATGGCCTGCTTGATCGATCGGTCGACGATGAACTCGAACTCGTCGAGCCGGGTCGCGGTGTGATGCTCCATCGCCAGCGAGTCGAGCACCGGCCGCATGGTGCGGCAAACCAGCGACTGCCCGTAATTGAATTCACCGAGCGTGCCGCGTTCGGACACGAACATGATCAGCGGAATCTGGTAGGGGATCGCCAGCGAGGCCAGCACGTTGGCGAGCGTGGCGAAACCGGAAGTCTGCATCAGCACCGCCCCCTTCAGGCCGCCCATCCAGGCACCGGAGACGATCCCGACGGCTTCTTCCTCGCGCGCGGTCGGGAAGGTGGTGAAGAACGGATCGGCGTGAATATTCTTGATCAGCGTCGTCAGCACGCGGTCCGGCACATAGGGCACCAGTCGGATGTCGTTGCGCTTGAGCGCTTGCAGCACCACCTCGTGCCAGGCCTTCTCATTAGAAGCCTTCTCGGGAGCAGTCTTCTCGTCCAAGCTCCCCGGCGAGGTTTGTCCCTCGGCAGCCGCCATCGAATTCTCCCTTAACCCCGCGACATCCTTGGTTTGCGACGCGGTCGCGGCCACCTGTCGAGGCGCCGAAACTTGACGCGATCTCCGGGATTGTCAACATGCCCCGGCCGTACCCGTGATCTGCGCCGCGCGGCGGTGGCGAAGGTCTGCCGGCGTGCGATAAAGAAGCAACAAAGAATATCGGGGAGGAGACCATGGGCAGCTGGTTCCGGATGGTTGCCGCAGCGGTGGCGGCGTTTGCTGTCGGCGGTATCGCGCAGGCACAGTCGCCATTTCCATCGAAGCCCGTGCATATTTTCGTGCCCTATGCGGCCGGTGGCGCGGTGGACATCCTCGCCCGGACGCTCGGCGACGTGGTCTCCCGGCAATGGAATCAATCGGTCGTCATTGAAAACCGTCCCGGTGCGGGCGGCGTGCTCGCATCGCAGGCGCTCGCTGCCTCGGCGCCGGACGGATACACCTTGATCGTGGTCGCGAGCGGCCACCCCACCAACGCGTTCCTGTATGCAAAACTTCCCTACGACACCTTCAAGGACTTCACGCCAATTTCGCTGTTGGCGTCATCTCCCAATATCCTGCTGGTGAAAGCGGATTCCCCGTTCAGGACGGTTGCCGACGTGATTGCGCAGGCGCGCGCCAAACCCGGGAGCCTTTCCTTCGGGCACGCCGGCAACGGAACGTCGACACATCTGGCCGGAGAACTCTTGAAGAACCTCGCGAGGATCGATCTCAATGCGATTCCCTACAAGGGAGGCTTGCCTGCGATCAACGATCTCCTCGGCGGGCAGATCCCGATGTCGTTCAACAACGGTCCCGAGTCGGTCGGGCAGATCGCGGCCGGAACGGTCCGAGCGCTCGCCGTCACCACCGCATCGCGGACGCCGTTTCTGCCCGACGTCCCTGCGATGGCCGAGACCGTGCCGGGCTATGACACCGAAGTTTGGTGGGGGCTGCTCGGACCCGCCGGCATGCCGCCCGATCTGGTCGCAAAACTCTCGCATGATTTCGTCGCGGCCTTGAACACGGACGCCGTCAAGGAGCGCCTGAGTAAGCTCGGCGCATCGCCGATCGGCAGTTCGCCGCAGCAATTCGATGCCAAGATTCATTCCGACTACGAGAAATGGGGCCCGATCATCAAGGCCGCCGGCATGAAGGCCGAATGAGGCGATGGCAGCACCGATGATTCGGGCCTGCCTGCCGCCGCGAGAGGTCACCCGGCCGAAAGCACCGCCGCCGCCGCCCAACGCCTGCGATACCCACGCCCATGTGTTCGGGCCGGCGACGCGGTTTCCCTATGCCGAGGACCGCAGCTACACGCCGCCGGACGCGCCGCTCGAAAACTATTTGGGCATGCTCGACAGAATAGGCTTTGCCCGCGGCGTGCTGGTGCAGGGCAGCGCGCATGGCCGCGACAATTCAGCCATGCTCGATGCCCTGGCGCAACGGCCGGACCGCTTGCGCGGTGTAGCGGTGGCCGACGCCGACGTCGCGCCGGCTCTCTTGCGCGAATGGAATCGCCTCGGGGTTCGCGGGCTACGCTTCAATCATTTTTTCCGCGACGGGCAATTGCATTATCGCGGCGGCGTGCCGCTATCGGTAGCGCGGACGCTCGCGCCTGAAATCGCCGAACTCGGCTGGCATCTTCAACTCTGGATCGACGTGAAAGATTTGCCGGAGACGATTCCGGCTCTGAAATCGCTGGGCCTGCCGGTCGTGATCGACCACATGGGCCGCACCGATGCCCGCGCGGGCACTGGCACGGAAGGTTTCCAGAGCCTGCTGCGCGCGGTCGGCGACGGCTGGTGCTGGGCCAAGCTCTCCGGCGCCCACCGCCTCAGCCGCGCCGCGCCTGATTATCCCGATGCGCGGCCGTTTCATGAGGCGCTGGTCGGTGCCAATCCGGAACGGCTGGTGTGGGGCGGCGACTGGCCGCATCCGCGCGTCGAGGGCGAGATGCCCGATGCCGGCCATCTGTTCGAATTGTTTCAACGATGGACGCCGGATCAGGCGGCGCAGCACAAAATCCTCGTGGCCAATCCGGCAAAACTCTATGGATTTCCAAACTGAAGGTCGCAGCAACAATGTCCGTCAACAACAAGCGCGTGTTCTACGTCAAATATCTGCCGAACGAGATCTATGCCGAGATCCTGCGGGCACGGCCCGATGTGCGGCTCGACCGGCTCGAGAACGAAAGCGCCGACGAGGTCTCGGCGCCGATTCTGGCCGCGGCGCACGCCTATCAAATCGGCGCGGCGCGCGATGAACTCGCGAGCCGCTTCCACGTCGGCGAAGACCTGCTGGTCCGCGCGCCGAACCTGCTGATCGTCTCCAGCAACGGCGCCGGCTACGATCCCGTCGACGTCGAGGCCTGCACGGCAGCGGGGGTGCTGGTGGTCAACCAGTCCGGCGGCAATGCCCATTCGGTGGCCGAACACGCGCTGGCCATGCTGCTCACGCTGTCGAAACGAATCCTCGAGGCCGACCGCGCGCTGCGCCGCGAGGCGAATGTGAGCCGCAACGCCCTGATGGGCACCGAGGCGCAAGGCAAGACCATCGGCATTGTCGGGATCGGCAATGTCGGCCGCCGTATCGCCGCACTCTGCGAGGGCCTGCTCGGCATGAAGGTGCTGGCCTATGATCCCTATCTTTCGCAGGCTGAAATCGCGGCGCGGGGCGGTGAAAAAGTCGAACTGGACGATCTGTTGCGCCGTTCCGATTACGTCTCGATCTCCTGTCCGCTGGCCAAGGATAGCCGCGGCATGATCGGCGCGCGCCAATTCGCGCTGATGCAGCCGCATGCCTATTTCATCACGACGGCGCGGGGATTTATTCACGACGAAGCCGCGCTGGTCGAGGCGCTGCGCAACAGGCAGATCGCGGGTGCCGGCCTCGACGTCTGGGCCAAGGAACCGCCGCCGCCGGACCATCCGCTATTGCAGTTCGATAACGTGATCGCGAGCCCCCACACGGCGGGAGTCACCACGGAAGCGCGGATGAACATGGGCAGGATCGCCGCCGAGCAGATGCTCGAGGCGCTCGACGGCAAGCGGCCGCCGCGCATGATCAATCCCGAGGTTTGGCCCCGCTACGCCGCGCGCTTCGAGCGGACCTTTGGATTCGCCCCGGGATAGCGGCCAGACGACGTCGACAGGGTCGAAGGCAGAGCCAATGACCATGGTCATTATTATCATCCAGCACACGCCGCTCGGGCGCGGCTGATCCGCACGATCGCCGCGCTCGGAATTTTCGCAGAAAAGATTTCCATCGCGGTGGTGTGATCGCAGCAATAAATCCACCGTGGATTGGTGGTCAGACGATGGCGCCGTTGCTATTTTCGCGGGGGCCTCGACACGCTTCTCGGGCGGAGCCAATTGTTTCGCAAGCGCTTGTTGCTTGCCGGAACGATTGTTTTGCCGGCGCGAAGGAAGGTCCCGATGCAACGGTTGAGTTCACTGCTGCGCGCGACGCCGTCCCGGATCGGACGCTGCCTGGCCCTGATTGTCGCGATTGCGGTGGCCAGTCTGCCGGCCGCGGGCGCCTGACCCGCCGCACCTGTTACCGTCGGCGACGCCGGCCGCAGGGCTGCGCGCCGGCGATTTTTCCCGTCGAGATTTGCTTGCGGTCAAAATGATGTCCACCGACCATGCGAGGATATCAATCGATCTTTGAGGCTGCGGGGCGAGAGGAGGGATCCATGTCGCGATTTGTGGTTCGATTCATGAAGGACGTGCTCGGCGAAAACGGCCGAGAGGCGGAGGTCTGCCAGGGCATTCTGGAAGTTGATGCTCCAAACGAGGGCCACGCGGCGGAACTGGCCAAGAAAAGATTCTGCGAGGCGGGAGAGCTGCACCACTGGTCCCTGCACGCCGACCGTATCCAGATCAGGCAAGCCGATTTTCCGACCTGAAGATCGTCATGCAAATGACCGGCGCACGCCGCCGGTTCACGCGGCGATCGGCTCCTCGACCGGCAAGAACGACAGCCCAAGACTCTCGGCGACCGCCTTGTTGGTTATGCGGCCGCGGTGAACGTTCAGGCCCGCCCGCAGATGGGGGTTCTGCGTCACGGCCTTGAAGCCGTCGCGCGCGATCGCCAGGCCAAACGGCAGTGTCGCGTTGTTGAGGGCCTGGCTCGACGTCAGCGGAACCGCGCCGGGCATATTCGCCACGCAGTAATGGATGATCCCGTCGACCTGATAGGTCGGGTCGGCGTGCGTCGTCGGATGCGAGGTCTCGAAGCAGCCGCCCTGATCGATCGCGACATCGACGATCACCGAACCCTGCCGCATGGACTTCAGCATCGGCCGGGTGACCAGCTTTGGCGCGCTCGCCCCGGGAACCAGAACCGCGCCGATCACGACGTCGGCGGCAAACACCTCCTGTTCGACCGCCTCGATCGTGGAAAAGCGGGTCCGGACTCTTCCCTGGAAAAGTTCGTCGAGTTCGCGCAGCCTCGGAATCGACCGGTCCAGGATCGTGACTTCCGCACCGAGCCCGACCGCCATCCGCGCCGCGTGGGTGCCGACGACCCCGCCGCCGATCACTACGACCCGGGCGGGAACGACGCCCGGCACGCCGCCGAGCAGAAGGCCGCGGCCGCCCGCGCTGCGCTTCAGCGCCGAGCCCGCCGCTTCGATCGCAAGCCGTCCGGCGACCTCACTCATGGGAGCGAGCAGGGGCAGGCCGCCTTTCTCATCCGTGACCGTTTCATAGGCGATCGCGGTGCAGCCTGAGGCCATCAGGCCTCTGGCCTGCTCGGGGTCGGCCGCCAGATGAAGATAGGTGAAGAGTATCTGGCCCTCGCGCAGCTGCGACCATTCGCGGGGCTGGGGCTCCTTGACCTTCACGATCATGTCGGCAGTGGCAAAAACTTCGGCCGCGGTGCCGGCGATAACGGCGCCGGCCTTGCGGTAGGCGTCGTCGGTCGCTCCGATGCCTTCACCGGCCTTGGTCTCGACGACGACGCTGTGGCCGGCGGCGACATATTCTCGCACGGTACCGGGGGTGAGGCCGACGCGATATTCGTGGATTTTGATTTCCTTTGGAACTCCGACGCGCATCGCTGGGCACTCCCTTCTTTGAAACTGCCTTCCGAATCTACGCCAGATTCAGGTTTGAAACCTTGCGATTTCGGTGATTTGATGTGGCGTGTTGCTGAAAACCGGCATGATTTTCGACATTCGCGCAGGAATCAAAACCAATGAAGCTCGATCATATCGATACGACCATTCTGTCGGAACTCGCGCTCAACGCCCGCGCGAGCCAGGTCGAACTCGCCGAGCGTGTCGGCCTGTCGAGTACGGCAATCGCCCGCCGGCAGAAGGTGCTGGAGGAAGAGGGATTCATCCGCGGCTATCAGGCCGTTCTCGATCTGGCGCGGTTCGGACTTTCCACCACCGTTCTCGTCAGGGTGACCCTTGAAAGTCAGAACGAAGACGCGCTGAAATCGTTCGAGGCCGCCGTCGTCGATTGTCCATCGGTGGTTCGATGTTTCCTGATGTCGGGAAGCGACGACTACATCGTCATCGTCCTGGCGCGCGATATCGAGGACTTCGAACGTATTCATCGAACCGAGCTGTCGCGGTTGCCGCGGGTGGCGCGGATCCAATCGAGTTTTGCGATGCGCGAGGTCGTGAACCGCGCTGTGCCGCCGGTGATTTTCGGTTCATCGCGCAGGCGTGTGAAGACGTAGTAAGTGTGAGCCGCCGTCGCAATGCGCAGACGCGTGAAAGCGCACAAGATCTTCTGTATGATATTCGCATGACATCAGCAGATGGATCGTGAGGAATGCGTGCGCGAAGCGGATTGAGGTTGGACCATGCTTTCGCAAGACAACATTTCATCGACAACCCGGACCGGCGCGGAGCTTGTCACCGGCGGGGCATCCTTTCGGTTCTGGGCGCCGCGCGCCCTCGCGGTGTACCTCAACGGTATCTTTGGCGACCAGGTCTACGATCGACAGACCGAAGACCGCCTTCTGAAAAAAGATGCGTCGGGCTATTGGACCGGCTTTCAGATTGGCGCACAGGACGGCGATAGATACCGTTTCTGGGTGCAGGGCGAAGGATCGAGCGGATACAAGCGCGACCCGTACGCCCGCGAACTCGCTCCGGACGGCTTTCCAGACAGCTTCGGCATCCTGCGTGAGGCGAACAGTTTTCCCTGGCACGACGACGGTTTCGTGACGCCCGATTTTTCGGACATGATCGTCTACCAGCTGCACGTGGGCACCTACGCCATTCGCAACGTCGGGGTCTGTGCGAACTTTCTGGATGTCGCGCGCAAGGTTCCCTATCTCGCCGATCTCGGAATCAACGTGCTGCAGCCGCTTCCGATCGACGAGCAGGAGACCAGTCCCTCCATGGGCTATGGCGGCGCGGATTTGTTTTCACCGGACTTTCCCTATATCGCGGTCGCGGATCTGCCCGACTATCTCGCTGCGATCAACGGCTTGTTGGCCGCAAGGCAACGGACCCCGCTTGCGCTCAAGGATATTTCCTCCGGACCGGGACAATTGAAGGCGCTGGTCGACCTCTGCCATGTCTACGGCATCGCGGTGGTCTTCGACGTCGTTTATAACCACGCCGGCGGCTTCGACGTATCCGGGCAATTTGACGATCACTGCCTGTACTACGGGGATCGTGTTCCGAACAAAGGCAATAACAACGACAGCCTCTATTTCACCGATCAGGATCGCGGGACCGGCGGTCTCGCATTCGCGCTGTGGAACGCCGACGTCTCGCAATTTCTGTTCGACAACGCGATGTATCTTCTCCGGGAGTTTCACGCCGACGGGTTTCGCTACGACGAAATCAGCACGCTGCTGTCGACCAACCAGGGCAGCGGCTGGGAATTCTGCCGCGCGCTGACGACGAAACTGCGGAGTTTCAAGGATCGCATCCTGCAGAATGCCGAGTTCTGGCCGCGGGAATTTTCAGACATCCCGGCAACGGCGCTGCCGGTGATCGCTCCTTCAAGCACCGGCGGCCTCGGTTTTGACGTGGTGCAGCACGATTATCTGCGCAGTGTCGTTCGCAGCGCCGTGCAGGCGGCGTCGCGCGGAGCCGACGCCCCGGTCTCCGTATCCGCCATCGCCGCTGCGCTTTATCCGCCCACCTTCGACCACGCGTGGCGAGCCGTCACCTGCATCGAAAACCACGATCTCGTCCTGACGGGACGCAGCCCGCGTATCCCGGTGCTGGCCGATTCCTCCAATCCCCGCTCGTGGTATGCGCGCAGCCGCAGCCGGGTCGCCACCGCGCTGTTGCTGACTGCGCCGGGCATTCCCCACCTCTTCATGGGCCAGGAATTCCTCGAGCAGATGCCCTGGGACGTTCTGCCGAACGGTCCGAACCTGTTGTCGTGGGGGGCTCTCGTTACCGATCGGGCGATGGGCGATCATCTGCGCTTCACGCGCGACCTGATCCATCTGCGGCGAAACCTGCCCGCGCTGCGAGGCGACAACGTCCACGCATTCTACCAGTCGGACGGCGATCGCATCCTCGCCTATCACCGCTGGCTCGAGGGCACCGGACAAGACGTCATCGTCGTCGCGTCTTTCGCGGAAACTACGCGGCAGGGGTACGATCTCGGTTTCCCCGCCGCGGGATTTTGGGCGGAAGTGTTCAACAGCGACCTCTACGACCATTGGGTCAATCCATGGGTAGCTGGAAACGGGGGAGGCATCCATGCGGACGAGAAGCCCTTGCACGGCTTCGCAGCTTCCGCCTCGATTGTCATTCCGGCCAATAGCGTTGTGGTTTTTGCCCGAGGTCCGGCGAACTAGTGGGATTGAGCGTAGGGCGCGGCATCTATCAGCAGCACACCAAAAAGGAAGACCAGATAGAGCATCGAAAACACGAACAGGCGACGAGCAGGCCGCCTTTCCTTGTCATTGCTCCGACGTACCTGCCATGCGAGAAAAATCATGATCGCTCCAAGCATCGCCGCAGCCGCGCCATAGATGGCCCCGGCGAACCCCAGTGCCCAGGGTATCAGTGAGGTCGGAACCAGAACAACGCTATAGAGAAGAATCTGGCGCTTTGTTTCGGCCCTGCCGGCTACGACCGGCAACATCGGCACACCGGCGCGAGCATATTCTCCGGCAAGATTGAGCGACAGTGCCCAGAAGTGGGGTGGCGTCCAAAGGAAGATGATCAGGAACAGGATGAGCGGTTCGAGCCCGACATTTCCGGCGGCCGCAACCCAGCCGATCACCGGAGGGAGTGCGCCAGCCGCACCGCCAATGACGATATTTTGCGGTGTTCGGCGTTTGAGCCACATCGTGTAGACCACGACATAGAAGAAAATTGTGAAAGCAAGCAGTGCAGCCGCGGCCATGTTCAGCAAAGTGCCGAGGGCCAGAATGGCGCACAGGCCAAGCGTCAGTCCGAAAACCAGTGCTTCCGAGCGCGCTACACGGCCGCTCGGAATTGGACGCATGGCGGTACGCGCCATCACCGCATCGATGTCGGCGTCGTACCACATATTGAGGGCACCTGCGGCGCCAGCTCCGGCAGCTATGCAAAGAAGAGCAACGACACCGTTAAAGGGATCGATGCCGCCTGGTGCGACCATGAGGCCGACTAGTGCGGTAAAGACGACCAGCGACATGACGCGCGGTTTCGTCAGCGCGACATAGTCCCCGATGTTGGCATAGCTTCCGCGAAGGAGAATTGAACGGTTGATTTGCATGAGATTAATACCTCGGCTTGCAAGCGACACGGCGATGTCTTTCAGTCTGATACTCAAAAGCCGTCGGTTGTAGAACACTCTTGTCAGGCAGTTTCCGAAAGGCGGCAGACCGGATTTCGCCGACTGCGCCGCTACTGCACCTTCGCGAGCTTTCCTTCGGCAGGGACAATCCCGGCCCCCTTCTTTCCCGTAGAATCGAACTGTTTGAGGTAGGCGACGATATCGTCAATTTGCTTCGGATCTTTCAAGCCTGGAAAAGTCATTTTGGTACCAGGTATCTTGGCCCGCGGATCCCTAATGTATTCGCGGAAGGTTGCTTCATCCCAGGTGATACCGGAATTCTTGTTCGCGGTAGAATAGCTGTAGCCTTCGATCATCCCGGCCTTTCGCCCGAACAGCCCGTTGAGCACCGGGCCAACTGCGTTCTTCGCGTTCTCCCCAATTTGGTGACACGCCTTGCATTGGACGAAAATCTTCTCGCCCGAAGCCGCATCCTGGGCATACCCAGGGACGATTGCGAAGATTCCGGCTCCGAGTACGAGAACGGAACTGCGCATCCGTCGGTAGCTGTTCACGAGCACACCCTGAGTTGACTAGCCCAGCGAGTTGATGATTTCCCGATAAGCTGCTTCGGGAAACGCTTTCAGCGTGCGCGTCCGGATGTTTCCCATCATGCCCAGCTGCAGGCTGAAACGCGCCGCAACAGCGTCGTCCGGAGCTTCGAAGATCGCGACCATGTCATAGTCGCCCATGGTCAGGTAGAAGGATTTGAACTCGCCGCTCATCTCTTTGAGAGCTTTCTTCGCCGCGTCCAGACGACGTGGCGATTCCTTCGCCTTCAGAATGCCTTGCTCGGTCCAATTTGCAAGCATGACATAGGTGGTCATAGCCGTCCTCCTTCTGGTACGAGGCAATGGTAGCTACGCCGTCGGCGCGAAAAATATGACCCGGAGCAGATGCGTGTAGTCGGATTCGAACACCATGATTGCCACGAATACCAACACCAGCACCGGCGGCAACAGGATGGCATAGGCCAAGGCCAGCCGCTCCCAGGCCATGTGCATGAAGACGGCGACGATCAGACCAGCCTTCAACACCATGAAGAGCAGGATCAGCGACCATCTGAGATAGCCATGGAGGCCAAAATAGTCGACGAGATAGGAGCAGGTGCTGAGAACGAACAACCATCCCCAGACCACGAGATAAAGCTTGATCGGATGCTGCTGGCCCTTTGTGTGCGTGGTTGCTGATGCGGGTACGTCATGCACGTGAGCCTGCAGCGAATGTTGCTGTCCTTCCAAATGTACTGCGACGTTTGTCATGCGGCGACCTCACCAGAGATAAAAAAGGGCAAAGATGAACACCCACACAAGATCGACGAAGTGCCAGTACAGGCCGGTGATTTCGACGATCTCGTAATGCCCTTTCCGGCTCGTGAAAAAGCCGCGCCTTTCGACATCGAAATCTCCCCGCCAAACCTTTCGCGCGATGGCGATCAGGAAAATCACGCCGATCGTCACGTGCGTGCCATGGAAGCCGGTGATCATGAAGAAACTTGAACCAAACTGGGCCGCGCCCCAGGGGTTGCCCCAGGGCCGGACGCCCTCCATGATCAGCTTGGTCCATTCGAACGCCTGCATTCCGACGAACGTTGCGCCGAATGCCGCTGTGGCCAGCATCAAGGCCGCGGTTTTCACGCGATCGCGGCGATAACCGAAATTGACGGCCATCGCCATCGTCCCGCTGCTGCTGATCAAGATGAAGGTCATGATAGCGATCAGGATGAGCGGGATTTTCTTATCTCCGATCGTGAGGGCGAAGACTTCGCTGGGGTTGGGCCACGGCACGGTCGTGGACATTCGCGCCGTCATATACGACAGCAGGAAGCAGCTGAATATGAAGGTGTCGCTGAGGAGGAAGATCCACATCATGGCCTTGCCCCAGGAGACATTCTTGAAAGCGCGCTGATCCGAGGACCAGTCGGCGGCGATGCTTCGCCAGCCTGCAATCCGCGCAGGCGATTCTCCCGGGTTTGTAAGCGCCGTTTCTGCCATCTGGTCCTTGCCCTCCCTAGCTCAGCAACTGGCGACAGATGTCGACGAAATTGTCTGTCCAGCCCGTCAGCAGGCCGAGCAGGACCAGCCAGACCAACAGCAGGAAATGCCAATAGATAGCGCAGAGTTCCACGCTCAGGCGCACCTGGGCTACCTCAGTGCCGCGCCACACCCTGGCGGTCGTTCTGCCGAGGGCCACGAGACCGCCCATCAGATGCAGACCGTGCATCGCGGTGATCAGGTAGAAGAACGAATTGGCTGGATTGGACGCCACGAAATACCCCGCGACCCTCAGCTGTTGCCACGCCAGGAGCTGCCCAATCAGGAATGTGACGGCGGATGCTCCGCCTGCGCAAATGCCGATAATTACGCCGTCCATGTCGTTCCGGCGCGCGGCCAGGTACGCCCATTGCAGCGCGATACTGCTCGTGATCAGAACGCCCGTGTTGAACCACAGCAGCTTGGGCACCGGCAGCGACCGCCAGTCCACCATGTTCATGCGCATGGAGTAAGCGCTGATGAAGAGTGCGAACAACGAGCCGACGACCGCGAGAAACACGCCCAATCCGATTTTCGCCGGCGGCAGGGACGAAGGGCGCTCCTCGCGCCAATCGGCGATTACTCCTTCCTCCAGCCAGGGTTTGGCTCCCAGCCGTTGCTGCGAGAGCCACCATCCCGCGATCGCCGCTATTCCAGCCATGAACAGGATAATGGCGCTCACGGGTGGGCCCCCTGCGCCGATAATGTGGCCGGCGGTTCATTTTGCGGCACGAAATCCCTGATGGCGCCGGGTACGCTGTAATCGTAGGCCCAGCGATAGACGATCGGGAGCTCCTTGCCCCAATTGCCATGTCCCGGCGGAGTCTGCGGTGTTTGCCATTCCAGCGACGCGGCTCCCCAGGGATTGGAGCCAGCCTCTTTTCCTTTGAACACGCTCCAGATCAAATTGAACAGGAACACAAGCTGGGCGAAGCCGACAATCAGGGCTGCCACGCTCATGAACGCATTGAGGTCATGGGCGGATGCCGGGACGAAGGCCGTTTCGCCGATGTCGTGATAGCGGCGGGGCATGCCCAGCAGGCCCAGATAGTGCATGGGGAAGAAAATCGCATAGGCCCCGAGGAACGAGACCCAGAAGTGGAATCGTCCAAGCGCCTCATTGAGCATTCGTCCGGTGACTTTCGGATACCAATGATAGATGCCGCCGAACACGGCCATGATCGGCGCAATGCCCATCACCATATGAAAGTGGGCGACAACGAACATCGTGTCAGACAACGGAACGTCCACAACCACGTTGCCGAGAAACAGGCCGGTCAGGCCGCCGTTTACGAAGGTGATGATGAACGCAAGGGCGAACAGCATCGGGATCGTGAGATGAATGTCGCCGCGCCAAAGGGTTAGTACCCAGTTGTAAACCTTGATGGCGGTCGGGATGGCGATGATGAGCGTCGTGGTGGCGAAGAAGAACCCGAAATACGGGTTCATGCCGCTCACATACATGTGGTGCGCCCATACGACGAAGCTGAGGGCGCCGATTGCCACGATAGCCCAAACCATCATGCGATAGCCGAAGATGTTCTTCCGCGCGTGGACGCTGATCAGATCGGAAATGATGCCGAAGGCCGGCAAGGCGACGATGTAGACTTCGGGGTGGCCGAAGAACCAGAAAAGGTGCTGGAACAGGATCGGGCTGCCACCTCCATACTTCGTCAGCTGCCCCATCTCGACGAGTGTGGGCATGAAGAAGCTGGTTCCCAAAAGGCGATCGAGCAGCAGCATCACCGAGGCTACGAACAGCGCCGGGAAGGCCAGCAGCGCCATGACCGTGGCCGTGAAAATGCCCCACACCGTCAAGGGCAAACGCATCAAGGTCATGCCGCGCGTGCGCGCCTGCAGCACCGTCACCACGTAATTCAGCCCGCCCATGGTGAAGCCGATGATGAACAGGATCAGAGAGGCCAGCATGAGAATGATGCCCCAATCCTGCCCGGGGGTGCCGGAGAGAATCGCCTGAGGTGGGTACAGCGTCCAGCCGGCGCCGGTGGGCCCGCCGGGCACGAAAAAGGTCGAGACCAGCACCACGACCGCGAGCAGGTAGACCCAGTAGCTCAGCATGTTGACGTAGGGGAAAACCATGTCGCGGGCGCCGACCATCAGCGGGATGAGGTAATTTCCGAAACCTCCCAGAAACAGCGCGGTGAGAAGATAGATCACCATGATCATGCCGTGCATGGTGATAAACTGAAGATATTCGTTCGGATCGATAAACGAAAACGTGCCGGGGAACCCGAGTTGCAGGCGCATCAGCCATGACAGCACCAGCGCAACCATTCCGATGGACAACGCCGTGATCGAGTACTGGATGGCGATAACCTTGGCGTCCTGCGAAAAGACGTACCTCGTCCACCAGCTTTTCGCATGGTAGAGCTCGACCTCACCCACTTCGGCCGGCGGGACGCCTGCGACTGTGTCAAACGGGATATCGACCATCGGAATACCCTCCCTGGTCTCCTGTTCAGCGAAGAGTCCGCCTCACGATATGCAGCGTCTCCTCGTCGGTACTTTCATTCGCTTCCTGACTTGTAGGCCGCTTTCGCGACGTCGCGCTGCCCCGATAACTTGGCGAACGTCTTCTGCTGCTCCAGCCACGCGTGATATTCTTTCTCTTCCTCTACGATGACCTTGCTCCGCATCTGCGAATGTGCGGCACCACAGAGTTCCGCACAGAGAACCTCGAATGTTCCGGTGCGGGTGGGCGTGAACCAGTAATATGTAACTGAGCCCGGTATCATATCCATCTTCGCCCGGAACTCGGGCACATAGAAATCATGGAGGACGTCAATTGAGCGGAGCAACACCTTCACCGGTTTCCCAACCGGCAGGTGTAAATCGTCGTTTTGAATGACGACGTCGTCTTGCCCGCTGGGATCGTCGCGATTCAACCCCATAGGATTGTCGGAACTGATATTGCGGGCATCGGTAGTGCCGAGCCGGCCGTCCTTTCCGGGAAGCCGATAACTCCACATCCACTGTTGTCCCATGACCTCGATCTCGGTGGCACCGGCGGGAACCGTGACGAACTGGTGCCAGACTACCAGCCCGGGTGCCAACATGGCTGCGACGCCGATTGCAGTCCCGACGCTGAGCCACCATTCGAGCTTCTTGTTTTCGGGATTGTAGGCTGCCCGCCTTCCCTCCTTGTGCTGAAAGCGAAAGACGCAATAGGCCATGAACGCGACGACCGCGAAGAAAACCGCTCCGGTAATCCAGAACGTCAGGGTGATCGTGTCGTCGATGTAGCGCCAGTTTGAGGCGATCGGCGTCCACCACCACGGGCTGAAGAGGTGAAACAGCACCGAGGCGACAGCGACCAGGAGCAGTATAAGCGCTACAGCCATCCCTTATGCATCCTTGCCATTAAAGACAGCGGATACGAATTAAAGGGCGGAGCTCACACCTGCCGCGATGGCGGACTTCATCTTCGCCATCGTCGTGCCTCTTGCCTCGCCCATTCAACCGGTCGCGGGGGCGTTCAGAATCTTAGGATGGTCCCCGTCAAGCCTGCCGTCAATAGCTCAATAGAGGGCTAGGTCCCGCCCTGGTCTGGCGGGTGTAGTGCACAATCCGACGAGCATGCGCCGGCATCAATCGTGGTGATGCAATGCAACAAGCGGTGTGTGCAGGTGCACAATTGACCAACAGTACGTGCTATTTTGCTTCCATCGCGCTAAGTTCACTGCACCGGTCGCGACGGGTGTCGTCCGGCAAAGCTCCTTCTCGTTGAACTTGATTTGCCGGGCTCGATCGCGATTTTCGCGCAGGAGGCTGTTTGCGCGCGATTTGAGGGCGCGCCGTTTTCCCCTGCGACCACGAGCAAGGAGACCGGGCCATGGCCACACAGTATTTCGCAAGACCTAAACTGCAACTGTTCGGCGTCTCCAGCGCATTCGTCGTTCGCAAAATCGGCCTTTCCGACTTGAGCGACGCGCTGCGCCTGGGCTGGGAAGACTTCAAGGCCATACCAACTCACGCCGTTGTCTTGTGCGTAATTTATCCCATTCTCGGTCTTGTTCTGTTCAGACTGGCCCTTGGCCATTCCGTGCTGCCGCTGCTGTTTCCGCTGGCCGCCGGTTTTACGTTGATTGGTCCTTTTGCGGCGCTCGGTCTCTACGAGCTCAGCCGCCGCCGCGAGCGCGGCGAGGAGGCCGCTGCGTGGCACGCTATGCACGTGCTGCGCGCACCGTCTTTCGGCGCCATTCTCGGACTCGGCGCGCTCCTGCTCGCCCTGTTTGTGACCTGGATCGCAACCGCCGACGCTATCTACATTGCAACATTCGGCCACGCTGCGGCTGCAAGCATTCCTGATTTCGCAAGGCGCGTGCTGACAACGCCGGAAGGTTGGTCGCTCATCATCGTCGGCTGCGGCGTCGGCTTCCTGTTCGCCGTTGTGGCCCTGTGCATTAGTGTTGTGGCGTTTCCGTTGATGCTCGACCGGCATGCGTCTGCGATAGACGCGATCCGGGTGTCGCTGCGGGCAGTGAAGGAGAACCCGCTTCCGATGGCCGTATGGGGGCTGATTGTTGCGATACTGCTGGTGATCGGTTCGCTACCGTTCTTCGTCGGTCTCGCTGTCGTTCTGCCAGTGCTTGGTCATGCCACCTGGCATCTTTATCGGAAGGTGGTGGAGCCTGACCCGAATCCCCCACAAGAAGAGCCCCGCCCACCAATAGGTCATCGCTATGCGGCAGATTTCCCGGCCTCTCTCTTCCCGTGGAGTCATGAGCGCTAGACCAGCCTTGGCGGCCGCAAAGGCGGCGGCGGCAAGAAAGGCGTGGATGGCCGGGACAAGCCCGGCCATGACAAGTGAATCATTTGCAATCTCTTGGAAAAAGGCCTGAAAATGTCGGCAGAGCAGCGCGGCAACGCCGCGCTCGATCCACGAGGCCATGGGATGCGCCGTCAAGATTCGGACCGGCGCAGATACTAACGGGACACGTTATCGGCTTTGCCAACGTGGGTTTCGGACAGCAGTCCCGACAGACGTTCGGCGACGAGCTTCTGGCCAGCCGGCGTCCAGTGGCCGCCGTAGAGGGGGGAATAGGTTTCGGCTCCGTCGAAGGTGACGAAAGGAATCCGCTCGGCCTGCAGATGCTGAATGAGCTTGTCATCGCTTGTTTGAAGACCGACGACCAGTCTGGCCCCGTGGGCTTCGACGAATTCATGCATCTTGCTGACGATCCGCTCCGTTGGATCGGGCACGTATAATTGCGGATGACGTATTTCCACATAAGCGAATGCGGCCGCCCGGGCGAGCCACAAGTGACGCACCAGCCAGTTCTGCTTGATGTATAACTGGCGTGATGTGGGAACCGGCTGTCCGCGCAACACCAGCGCGCCATCCGCGGCGGTGGCGAAATAGGGTTTCTGGTAACCGTCGTATCGAACGTTGGTGCCGTTATCCAACCGGTCATTGTCCGTGCAAAATATCAGCACCACCACCGCGGGCTGGATCGTCGCCCATATCCGCCGAAGCAAAAGATATTCCTGGTCCGTGCCGTACCCCGAGACGCCGGCATTTACGATTGTAAAGCCGGAGAGCCGGCTCCTCAGCAAGTCGGTAAAGCGTTCATCGGCTTCGGCGTCGACGCCCCAGACAAACGAATCTCCCACGAACAAAATCGTCGGCCGGGCATCGCGCTCGTACTCGATGTCCCGGAAGCCGAGGCTGTTGTGCTGTGCATGGATCGTCCGCGCATTGGTAACCACGGAGCTTGAGTTGGGTATCGGCGCCCATCCCAATTCCGCGTCGTAGCGATAGGTCAGCGAACGCTCGCTTGCGCCTTCCCGCAATATGCGCAAGTCGACGATGCGAAGTATGATCTCGATCGCTGCAAGCGTCGCAAGCGTTATCAACAATGTTACACAGGTCGACCGCAGCGTCTGGCGAACCCGTTCACGCGTGATAGACTGCTTCATTCCGTACCTGCACAGCGGTGGATCAGTACCAATTGTGTGCGTGGCGGGCTCGTCAGTGTTGCGGGAACAATGCCATGGGGGCATTCTTCAAGCAAACTTATTACTGCGCCAATGAAATTTGAGCGCGCCGGCGCTCCCTGGAATACTGCACGCTATTTGGAGTTCGGGCATGACTGGTGGCACCCCCCGATGGAGAGCGACGCACGCGACTCACGAAGTGTTTTTCCGCGACGAAGAAGTGTCGGGCGGATCCAACCGTTCGTTCGGGGTCGTGATGGCTAGCGCGCTGGCGGCGGTGAGTTTGTTGAATGTCTGGCATTCGGGCCGGCTGTGGCCATGGACAGGCGGACTGGCCGCGCTGCTTCTGGCGGTGGCATGGCTTCGGCCCTCGATCCTTGGCCCGCTTAATTCGATATGGCTGCGGCTCGGACTGCTTCTTCACCGGGTGGTCAATCCGATCGTGATGGCGCTGCTGTTCTATGGCACGGTCTTGCCGACCGGCCTTGTCATGCGCTTGAAGGGAAGGGACCTGTTGCGGCTCAAACGAGAACCGGATGCGGTGAGTTACTGGATCGTGCGAGATCCTCCCGGGCCGTCGCCGGAGACCATGAAGGATCAATTCTAGAAGGCATTATAAGGACAGCACATGGAGTTGGTGGCCGAGCTTTGGCGGTTTATGCGGGTCCGCAAGAAATTCTGGCTGTTGCCGATCTTGATCATGATGGTGGTATTTGGCGGACTGGTCGTGCTCACCAAGGGCTCCGTGATCGCGCCTTTCATCTACACGCTCTTCTAGGCAACGCGGTGCGGATCCTCGGTATTTCCGCATTCTATCACGACAGCGCGGCCGCGCTGATCGATGAGGGGCGGATCGTCGCGGCGGCGCAGGAGGAGCGTTTCACCCGCCGCAAGCATGACGCCGCGTTTCCACACAACGCCATTGCCTATTGTCTTGCCGAAGCCGGAGTCAGCGCCGGCAGCCTTGACCACGTCGTGTTCTACGACAAGCCTTTCCTCAAATTCGAGCGATTGCTGGAAACCTATATCGCGATGGCGCCGCGCGGGTTTCGTTCCTTCAAGATGTCAATTCCGCTCTGGCTGCGGGAAAAGCTGTTTCAGAAAAGCCTGCTGCGCGGCGAGCTCGAGAAATTCTGCGGAGATTTCGACAAAAGCCGGCTGTTGTTTTGCGAGCATCATTTGAGCCACGCGGCCTCGGCGTTTTATCCGTCACCGTTCGACAGCGCCGCCGTGCTCACCATGGACGGGGTCGGCGAATGGGCCACCACCTCGGCGGCGATGGGCAACGCCAATCGCCTCGAAATATTCCAGGAAATCCATTTTCCGCATTCGCTCGGGCTGCTCTACTCCGCGCTGACCTACTATACCGGCTTCAAGGTCAACTCCGGCGAGTACAAGGTGATGGGGCTCGCACCTTACGGCGAGCCGAAATACGTCAAACTCATTCTGGACAATCTGATCGATCTCAAGCCGGATGGCTCGTTCCGGCTCGACATGTCCTACTTCGACTATTGCACCGGTTTCACCATGACCAACGATCGCTTTGCCGAATTGTTTGGCGCGCCGGTGCGAAATCCCGATCAATTGCTGACGCCGTTCCACATGGATGTCGCGGCCTCGATCCAGTCGGTGCTGGATGAGGCCGTGCTGCGGCTGGCGCGCAGCCTCGCCAAACAGTCCGGATCGCGAAACCTCTGCCTTGCCGGCGGCGTGGCGCTCAATTGCGTCGCCAACGGAAAGGTCCTGCGGGACGCCAGCTTCGACAACATCTGGATTCAGCCGGCCGCGGGCGACGCCGGTGGCGCGGTGGGAGCCGCGCTTGCGAGCTATCATCTTTTCAAGGACCAGCCACGCAAAACCAATGGCGCGGATGCAATGTTCGGCGCGTATCTCGGTCCGAGCTTCCCGCAGGAGGAGATCGAACGGAGAATGACCGCGTCGGGGGCAAGGTTCGCCGTGCTGGACGAAGCGGACATGATCGAGACGACGGCTCAGGCGATCGCCGGGCAAAAAGCGGTCGGCTGGTTTCAGGGCCGCATGGAATTCGGCCCGCGCTCGCTCGGCGCGCGCTCGATCCTGGGCGATCCGCGCTCGCCGGCAATGCAGAAGAACCTCAACCTGAAGGTCAAGTATCGAGAGAGCTTTCGGCCCTTCGCGCCAGCCGTGTTGCGCGAGGACGCCTCCGAGTGGTTCGACCTCGCTTGCGACAGCCCGTACATGCTGCTTGTCGCCGAGGTCCGGCAAGACAAGCGTCGTCACATGACGGCGGATGAACAGGCATTGTTTGGGATCGACAAGCTCAACGTATCGCGCTCGGAAATTCCAGCCGTGACGCATGTCGATTATTCGGCCCGCATCCAGACCGTGCACAGCGATACCAACCCGCTGTTCCACAAATTGCTCAGCCGGTTTAAGGCGCTGACGGGCTGTCCGATCCTGGTCAATACCAGCTTCAATGTTCGCGGCGAGCCGATCGTGTGTACACCCGAAGATGCGTTCCGCTGCTTTATGGGCAACGAACTTGACCTGCTCGTCGTCGGCAACTGCGTATTGCAGAAGACTGATCAGGATCCAGGTCTCAGGAGCGACTACAGCCTGTCACTGGATGCCGACTGACGCCGGAGCTTCGGCAACGCCTGTTTACTGCCTTCCCTGGCCGGACTGCAGTCGCAAAACCTAGCGAGAGGCCGGCGTCACGAGGTCGTCGATCCGCACCGGGAAACGGCGCACCCGAATTCCGGTCGCATGCCAGATCGCGTTGGCGATGGCGCCGGCCGAGCCAGTGACGCCGATTTCACCGACGCCCTTGATGCCGAGCGCGTTGACGTGGGGATCGTGCTCCTCGATCATCAGCGCCTCCAGGCTTGGCACGTCGGCGTTAACAGGGACGTGGTAGTCCGCAAGGTTGGGATTGAGCGTCCGGCCGGAGCGTCGGTCCATCATGGCGTGCTCGTGGAGTGCGAACGACACGCCCCAGATCATGCCCCCGTAGATCTGACTTCGCACCATGCGAGGATTGATCACGCGCCCAGCGGCGAAAGCACCGACCAGGCGGGTGACGCGGACCTGACCGAGATCGGGATCGACCTTGACCTCGGCGAAGACAGCGCCGTGCGCATGCATGGCGTAGACGGATTGCGCCGCCGGGTCGGCGGCGGCCTTGCCGCGGGCCTCGATCTCGGTGAGGCCGGCGCGGCCGAGAATATCGGCATAGCTGTCGCTGCGGCTTTCGTCGTCGCGGCGGAACAGACGGCCGTTGCGCGCGACCACCCCGGCATTGCCCGCACCGAACAGGGGCGAGCGCTCATCACCGGTGGCGAGATTCGCAAGTTTGGCGATGACGGCAGCGCCCGCATCGTGGAGGGCCATGCCGGCCGTGGCGGTGTGCGCCGAACCGCCGGCAATGCCCGCGTCCGGGAGATCGGAGGTTCCCGCCCTGAACTCGACCTGTTCGATGTCGAGCCCCAGCCCGTCGGCGGCAATCTGGGCGAGCGCTGTCCAGGCGCCCTGGCCCATGTCGTGGGCGCCCGTTTCCATCAGCCCGGATCCGTCGCCGCGCACAACCGCGCGGGCTTCGGCCTGGAACATCAGCGCCGGAAATGTCGCGGTGCCGATTCCCCAGCCGACGAGCAAGCCGGCCTCGTCGCGCAATTGTCGTGGCGCGAGCGGGCGTTTCGACCAGCCGAAGCGCTCGGCACCTTGCGCATAGCACTCGCGCAGGGCTTTGGACGAAAACGGCTTGCCGGAAATCGGCTCGACTTCGGCATAGTTCTTGATGCGGAAGGCGAGAGGATCCATCCCGCAAGCCGATGCCGCCTCGTCGATCGCGCTCTCCAGCGCGATCGATCCGGTGGCCTCGCCGGGCGCGCGCATGAACAAGGGCGTGCCGGTATCGATCCGGACCACCTCGTGCGAGCTGGCGATGGCGGGGCTTGCGTAAAGCGTATGCGAGGCGTCGGCCGCAGGCTCGAAGAAATCGTCGAAGGTGCTCGATGCGATTTTGGCGTGGTGATCGATCGCGGTGAGTAGCCCGTCGCCATCCACGCCGATGCGCAGCCTCTGGCGGGAAGGGGAGCGATGACCCACGGGACCGTACATGTGTTCACGGCGCAGCACGAGCTTGACCGGCCGCCCGACCAGTCGGGCCGCCATGATGCCGAGGACCTGCGGTCCCGACATCAGGCCTTTCGATCCGAAGCCGCCACCGAGGAAGGGGCTGCGAATATGAATTTTCTCCGGGGAGATGCCGAACAATCCCGCGATCCGCCCCTGCGCCATCACGAGTCCCTGGCTCGGCGTGTCGATCGACAGCGTGTCACCTTCCCATGCCGCGACGATGGCGTGAGGCTCCATGGCGTTATGATACTGGGCAGGTGTCTCGTAGGTCGCATCGATCCGCGTCGATGCCGCCGCGAGACCCGCCTCGACATCGCCGCGCCGCATTTCCGAGGGGTTGCCGATGCCGACGGCCGGCGGCACGAAACTTTCGCCGGCATCGAGACCGACGCGGGCCGGCAACAATTCGTACTGTGGCGACAGCAGCGCCGCGCCTTCCGTCGCAGCTTCCAGCGTCTCGGCGATGACCACCGCGATCGGCTGGTTCGCATAACGCACCCCGTCGTTCTGCAACAGATCGAGCCGGAACATGAAGGGGTTGGTTTTGGAGTCCGGGTCGTCCGCGAGCGGCGGCTTGTGCGTGGGCGTCATGACCTCGACGACGCCTGGGTGGCTCTTGGCAGCCTGTACATCAAGAAAAGTCACGCGACCGCGCGCGATGCTGCTGACCGCCATAACGGCATGGAGCATGCCGGGCGGGTGGTTGTCGGCCGCGTAGCGGGCTTCGCCCTTGACCTTGAGGACCCCGTCGCGGCGGGTCAGTGGCTGCCCGATATTCGAGCCGTGCCGCAAGTGGGCGGGAGCTTGGGTGAGGCGGATTTCAGGCGTCATGCAATGCTCCGAACTTCAGACGAGAAAGGGGAGGCCGGCAGCGCCGGGACGCGCGCTGGCGTTCCCGCCGCGGCGAGCGTCAGGGTGCGCACCAGGATGCGTCGCGCGAGCTCGATTTTGAATTGATTGTCGCCGGAGGGTTTGGCGTCAGCCAGGGCCGCCTCCGCAGCGCGGCGGAAGACGGCTGGACTGGGATTGCAGCCTGCCAGGATCTTCTCGGCCGAGCGGGCCCGCCATGGTTTGGCGGCGACTCCGCCGAGCGCGAACCGCGCATCCTGGATCGTGCCGTGTTCGATCCGCAACGCCGCGGCGGCCGACACGATGGCGAAGGCGAACGAGGTGCGTTCGCGGATTTTCAGATAGCGTTCATGCGCCGCGAACGCGCGGGCCTCGCCCGGCAGCCGCAGCGCGACAATCAGATCACCGGGCTCGAGCACAGTTTCCCGCTCGGGCGTATCGCCGGGCAGCCGATGCAACGCCTCGAGTGCAATTTCGCGCCGGCCGTTTCTGCCCTCGATTTCCACGACGGCGTCGAGGGCAACCAGCGGCACGCAAAAATCCGACGGATGGGTGGCGATGCAGGACTCGCTCCAGCCGAGGACGGCGTGCAATCGGTTCTCGCCGCCGCGCGCGTCGCAGCCTGTGCCCGGCACGCGTTTGTTGCAGGCGCTGGCGGTATCGTAGAAATATCCGCATCGCGTTCGCTGCAGCAGATTGCCGCCGACGGTGGCGGCGTTGCGAAGCTGGGCCGATGCGCCGGACAAAAGCGCTTCGGCAATCGCAGGATAGTTGCGCGCAAAATCCGCGTCATGCGCGAGATCGGCGTTGCGAACCAGCGCGCCGATGCGCGTGCCGCCATCGGGCAGATGTTCGATGCGGTCGAGCCCCGGCAGCCGCGAGACGTCGACGAGACGACCAGGGCCGGTGATTCCGCCCTTCATCAGGTCGAGCAGGTTGGTGCCGGCGGCGAGATAGGCCGCACCTGGTTCGGCCGCGGCGACGACGGCATCGGCGATCGTTGCGGGCCTGACGTAATCGAAGGTCTTCATGCGCTGCGCCTCCGGTCGGCCTCGGCGCGGCCTTTCTGTACGTCGAGCACGGCATCCGTGATCCCGGAATAAGCGCCGCACCGGCACAGGTTTCCGCTCATGCCTTCGCGCACGCGCTCCGGATCGTCGCCGGCTTGCCCTTCCCCGATCAGGCCAATCGCGCTCATGATCTGTCCGGGCGTGCAGAATCCGCACTGCAGGCCATCATGCGCGATGAACGCGGCCTGGACGGGATGCAGTTGATCGCCGCGAGAAACGCCCTCGATGGTGAGGATGTCAGCGCCGTCGTGGCTGAGCGCCAGGGCCATGCACGAATTGATCCGCCGGCCATCGACCAGGACCGTACACGCGCCGCACTGGCCGCGGTCGCATCCTTTTTTGGTTCCTGTCAGGTGCAGGCGCTCCCGGAGGAGATCGAGCAGCGTGACGCGCGGGTCTCCCAAATCGACGTCCCGCCGCACACCGTTAACTGTGAGGCTGATGGAGAAGTTCATGGATGGCTCCGATCAGTGCTATTCCAAAGGTGGGTGGTGACGGGCATATACGGAGGCATCCTCCGTTTTGCAAGTGACAAGGACGTTACAAGGATGGCTAACCAGTGAGATGACCGATCAGTTCGCAGAAACCGTTCGGAAACCCCGGGCCGATGCGGTCCGCAATCGCGAGCGCGTGCTGGAGGCGGCGAAGGCCGTGTTCAGCGCCGGTGGCCCGGACGCGAGTCTCGAGGCTGTGGCCAAACGCGCCGGTGTCGGGATCGGGACGCTTTACCGCCACTTCCCGACGCGCGAAGCGTTGTTCGAGGCGGTCTATCGGCGCGAGGTGGAACAGCTCGGCGAACTGGCGGAACAGTTGAAGAGCGACGCAGCGCCGGTCGACGCCTTGCGCCGGTGGCTGCGTTCCAACGTCGAGTTCGTCGCCACCAAGAAGGGCATGTCGGCGGCGCTGGCGCTGGCCGCTCATGGCTCGTCGGATCTTTCCACCTATTCGTTCGATCGCCTGACCAAAGCCGTCGGAGCCTTGCTGGACCGCGCCGTCGCGGCCGGCGAGATCCGCGCCGATATCAGCCCCGAAGACGTTCTGCGCGCGCTTGTCGGCATGTGCTACCTGCACGACCAGCCCGGCTGGCAGACGAGCGTCCTGCGACTGCTCGATGTTTTTGTCGACGGCCTGTGCGTGCAAGTCAACGGACCGGCTCCGTCCCGCGGTGACGCCACCGGCAGCGCGAAGGGGAGGGCGCAGCGTAGATCCCGTAAGAGTCGCACGTAATTTTAAAAGATGTCGATTGCTTGATAAAAACAGCGCGAACCCACCGGTAGTGACAGATCTTGCATGTCCCTGGATTCTCCGTCGCCCCGATGATGGACTGAACCTCTCGCGGCCATTCGACCGGATGCCTCGTTCGTTCGACCGGCGGTCCACTCTGCGTCATCGTCAACGTGTCATGCGCCTGCGCTGCGTCGTGGGTCGGCAGGAACACGGCACAACGCACCGCAATCCAGTGCCAGGCAATCGTCTTCAAATCCGGCCGTCGCCGGAAACAAAGTTGCCGTGTCCGCTGCCTATTTGTCGGTCCGGGTCGCGCCGGGAGTCCTTTGGATGATGCCTTTGCGGATCAGGCGGTCGATGCGAGGCACTTCAACGTGGTTTCCGTCCTGCTCGATCGCAGCTAGCGGTACCGGTGCCCCCATCTGGCCGATTTGGGAGATTATCTCGACGGACTTTGGAAGCTGCTGGCTCGCATCCGAAATTGAGGACGGGGAACTGTCGTTTGCCGGTCGCGTCAATGACCCATTGTTCATCCCCCAGATCGCTGCCTGTGTCCGATTTTGGACCCCGATCTTGCGAAGGATCGCCTTGACGTGAACCTTCACCGTTGCCTCGGCGATATCAATCTTCCGCGCTATGCATTTGTTGGAATCGCCCTCGATCAGGCAGCGCAGGATGGATTTCTCCCGCGCGGAAAGTTGCGGCGTGAGCATGTCCTGGGTCGTGACAAGGATCGCCTGGTTCTTTTCTTTGCGCAGCACCCCTTCGCCGAGGCGGTCGCCTTCCTGACCGAGAACGAATGACAGAAATGGTGGCGGGAAAATTGTTTCACCCATCATCACCAGTTCCATGGATTTGATGAATACATCGCACGTCATGACGTCGACGAAATAGCCGTTGGCGCCTGCCCGAAATGCAGAAACCAGTTCCCCCAGGCGATAGTGATCGGCCACGATCGCAATGCGCCCGCCCGGGTATTGGTCTCTCAAAATTTCGATTTGTTCGATGGCAACGTCAAAATCATTGCCGGTATGGACAACGAGAAACAGCGGTTGCTGTAGTTGGAGTTTGCTCGGGAGCAAATCATCGGCGCATGATACCGAGGCCAAGATACGAAAATTTGCCGAGTGCAGGATTTTAGCAAGTCCCTCCCTGAGTAAAATCTTTTTTCCAACAAGTATAGTTGCAAAAGATTGCTGCTTACGCATGGTGACCCTCCCAGCAAGGACGCACAAAAATAATGGACCGGCCCAATGAACTCGGCCCTCTCAATTTCTGATTTGTCGACGGATTGAGGACTCCTTCCTCTTGCGAAAGCCCCCAAATATTTTGGCTTCTTCAGCCGGTGGGCTTTCCTAAAATTGTCTAGTGGTCAAACTTCAACCCTCACGTGTGAGTATTGTGACGCTTTTTATTAATGTTAGTGTTTTATTTATGTTAGAATTAAATCCCCGATAACCCTATATACCGTTGGTTATAGGCGCTGATGCTGGCATGTTCGCCCAAGCCCGCGCTCCGATGCAAAAAATCCGCATTCTTTGATCGAGCCGCGCGAGCGAATCCACCAAGAGTTGTGAGAGCGCGCACCAAAAAAATGGCCAAACTCTGTGCAAGAAAGTTCCGGGAAAGACCCTCAAGGAGGATGCACCGTTCCGTGAAGTACCTGTGAAAGAGAGTCGACAAGCGGACAGACCAAAACCCCAACGACCCCGAACCTTGCTTATTATTCCTACACCGGGCTGCGGCTGATGACCTCGAAAAGATGGTGACTCCAGGAGAGTTGTAGAGGAAAGTACCGGTGGGCGCTTAGGGTTTGTAGAGTGAGGGAGAGATCGAAGGCGCGCGCATGGATTGTATCCGCGTGGTGATCGCAGACCGCCACCCAGTGGTTCTGCAAGGTTTGATCAGACTACTTGAAGCACAGAGTGGCTTCGAAGTTGTGGCGTGTTGCGGTGACGGTGCGAACTGCATCGAAGCGATTCGGAATTTGGTGCCGGATATCGCCATCCTGGACATCTCAATGCCTGGCCTGTCCGGGCTCGAGATCCTCTCCATCGCCAACGCCGAGAGTCTTGCCACGCGGCTGGTTTTTTTCGCTGCATCTGTTGACGAACACGAATTGGTCATGTCGGCCGCGGGCGGTGCCTACGGCGTCATTCTGAAAGACGTCGCGCCCGAGATGCTGGTGCAGTTCCTGCAGCAGATCGCGGCGGGCCAGCGGCTGTTGCCGCGGCTCTCCCCTGAACAAGCCGTACCTAGGGAGCAGGGGAACGTCGCTATCAGGGAGAATGCGCTGGCGGTGCTAACAGACCGCGAGCGCCAGATCATGCGTCTGGTGTCCGAAGGGTTGTCGAACAAGGCAATTGGGCGCCGGCTGAATATTGCCGATGGCACCATCAAAGTGCATCTCCATAACATCTATCAGAAGCTTGAAATCAACAACCGGACCGTGCTCGCCGCGCTGGCCATATCGCAGAATGATCGTCAGAGCGTCGCCCACGGGGATCAAGTCCCCGGACTCGCGGGGGTTGAGGAACGATCATAACAGAGCGAGGTTCGCTCCAGATTCGCCTTGCGCCGCGGCCGTTTTACCGACGCCGCTGCCGGCGCCTGCGCGGCCTCTTGGGGCATCAGGGTCGCAGGTAGCTCCAGCCTTGCTCTTGCAATTCCATGAGTCGGACCGCACCGGCTTTGACGACTCTCGCCTGCGGGATGAGTGGGATATCTTTGGCCTCAACTCTCATCATATTCTCGCGGGTGTTCCCACATGCAGAAAAGGCAAGCTGTGGCATGGTTTCGCTCATGGACTTGATGCGCGCTTTGACGGGAGAGGTGTCGTCTCGCAGCATGTGCAGTCCGGGTCCAAACGCGACCACTTCGATCTCAATCTTTTGGCCGAGATCGCTGTAATACTGAGCCACATTGCTCACGTTATTGAGCGCAAGATTCATAACGGCGGGATCATTGACGTCGACCTGCACAACCAACCGATGCGGTTGCTTTTGCTTGGCCGCGCTGCTGATTTTGGCAGGAGGACTGCCTTTGGCAGAAATGCTGACTGAGCTGCTCAACGCCAACGCAATGACGGCTGCTCCGGCGAAGATGGAAAATAATCTAATCATGCTTTTCCTTGAGGTACTGGAGGTACGGTCTCAAGTGCTCAAGCGTAGTCATGCACGACTATGCGGGTCAAGAACGTTCCACCAATTGAGCGTGCGATCTACTTAATCGCTTCGATTGGTACAGCTACTCCCTTTTGACTACCTCGATTGCGACATCGACAAACGAACGGTGAAGGCTGTGTCATGTGAAGACCCAACCTGAGTCATCGTGATGGGCTTGAAGGAAATCGAGGCGAAACCCAAGGATGGAAACCCGCTGCCTGGTGAACCAAAATACCGGTGACATGGCTGCTGGCCATCGGACAGCGTCCCGCGTTTCGTTTCAAACCGGGCGCGCGATTACTTTTTCCGCAACCTCTTGGCTGCTGCGTTTCAAAACGGTCAAGGACTTATGCAGTGTCGTTGCGCGTGCAGCGGCTACCGCGGAAGTGTGTATTCTGTGGCTTTGCATCACCCCGGCGCAGGCGCTCGAACAAGGTCAGCAGTGGGACAGGGCTGAAGCCCTTGCCCATCAGCTTAGTTCCGTGCGGGCGGAACTCGACGACGCGTGGGTCGCGGGTTCGGGAGCCGGGCAACCCACCGAAGCCGAGACCAAGCACAAACAGGCGCTTGATCAAGAGCGAGACAGGACAGACGCCCTGGCGCGTGAACTCAATTCCCTCCGCGCAAAACTCGACGCCGCCTGTATGGTAGGTTCGGAAGCGGTGCAAGCCGCCGAGGGGGACGTCAAGCAGGCGCTCGAACAGGAAAGGCGCAGAGCAGATGCGCTCGCGCGTGAACTTAGTTCCGTCCGGGCGGAACTCGACATCGCGCGGACCGTAGGCCAGGAAGCCGCGCAGACTGCCACGGCGCAGGCAGAGCAAATGCAGACGCTCAAACGGGAGCGAGACAGGGCAGAGGCCCTTGGGCGCGAACTCGCCTCGGTCCCGGCAGAGCTAGATACGGCGCGCGCCGCGGGTCTTGAGGCCGCGCAAACCGCTGAGGTGGCGAAGGTCGGACAGGAGCGGGCACTCAGGGAGGAACGCGACAAGACCGAGCGGCTTACCCGCGAGCTTGCCTCGGCGCGGAAAGAGGCCGAAGCGCGTTCCGCGCTTCTCGCTGCCGCTCACGCCGAGGTGTTGCAGGTGATGCAGACCAACGAAGCCGCCGCAGCTGAGCAGAAACTGGCTCTCGCCAGAGAGTGCTATCGTGCTGACCCCCTTGCGCGAGAGCTTGCCTTCGTCGGGAAGGAACCCGAAGCCGCCAAGCGGCAGATCGCCGCCTTGAACGAGCGCGCGCTCCTGTTGACCGTTGATAGCTCGCAGCGACGGATGGCCGTGCCTTCCTTCAGGACGGTCGTGGAAAAAACGCCTTCCCCGAAGCAGATTTCCGGCGAAGCCGTCGTGTCGATCTCGCAACGGTCGACCGCTTCGGAATTGCCGCGCCCGGAGCTGCAGGCGACCGCGTCTAAAGCCGCCCCGGATTTGGATCGGAAAGTCGCCACGAGGCCAGAGCGATCTACCTCGGAGAGCGCCGCTCGCAGCCCGGGCGCGGACGAACAGAGGCTGCTCGCCCGGGCGAACGCGTTGCTGCGGCAGGCCGATATTAGCAGCGCTCGCCCGTTGCTTGAACACGCTCTCGAGCATGGCAGCGCGCAAGCTGCCTTTATGCTGGCCGAGACTTACGACGCGCGCGTGCTGCAATCGTGGCGCGCACGCGGAATCGCCGCTGACCTTGCGAAGGCACGCGAATTGTATGAACGGGCGCAGGCAGGCGGCATCGAAGATGCGAAGGAGCGGATCCGAACCTTGCAATAGGTCGGTGCGTAGCTCTGCCAGCCCAACCAGGACGATGGAGATACTCATGTCACTGATGAAGTTTTCAACGATGGCATTCGCGGTGCTCGCCCTCCAACTGCCCGCCAATGCTCAATCCCCGCCGACGCGCACGACGGCGACTCCGACTGCGACGGCGGCCGCGGCGGCAAAGAAGGCCGATACAGCCGCGAAAGAACGCATCAATGCATGGACCGTCGGTCTGGCTGGTGGGTTCATCGAAGGCGCTCCGCTTCGCCTCGCCGCGGAGATCGCCCGCGTCGTGAACGAGGAAGACAAGCTTCACGTCCTCCCGATCGTGACGGGAGGGGCGACCGAAAATATCAACTCATTGCTATATCTCAGGGGTGTTGATGCGGCCATCATCAACACGGACGTTCTTGACGAATACAAGGCTCAGGTGCCGTATATCGAAAAGCGCCTTGTCTACATTCTCAACCTCTTTCCGTCCGAGTTGCACATCTTCGTCCGTCCCGAGATTCGGTCGCTCGAAGACCTCAGGGGTAAAAAGGTCAACTTTAACACGCAAGGCACGGCTGCCGCCTATTCCGGTCCACTGATCTTCAGCCGGTTGAATCTGAATGTCGAAAAGATGTTCATCCCGCACCAGTTGGCGCTGGAGCAATTGAAACGCGGAGAAATCTCGGCCGTCGTGTTTGTGACGTCCAAGCCCGTTGACGCCTTTCTGAAGGGACGCTGGGAAACAGGCTTCAAGTTTCTGCCGGTCGAATATAACGCCAAATTCGAGGACTATTATCTTCCATCATCGCTCGACGCGACGGACTATCCGAACCTGGTGGAGAAGGGTACACGAATCGCGACGATCGCCGTCCCCACCATCCTTGCGGCCTACAACTGGCCTCAACAGTCCGAGCGATACCGACGCGTGGCGCGTCTGGTAGATAACCTGTTCGGTCGCCTCGACAGATTGCAGTCCGCCGGTTTCGATCCGAAGTGGAGGGATGTCAACCTGCGCGCCAACGTGCCGAGCCTTGAGCGGTTCCGGCCGGCGCAGGAGTGGCTTGATCGTCCGCAAGCCCGAACAGCGGGGCCGGCACAATGAAGCGTATGGGCGCTCTCGCCTTGACCCTGCTCTCAAGCCTAAGCCAAGCCGTTTGCGCTCAATCCGGTCATGCCGTAGATGGCCTGAAGGCATGCTCGCAATTTGAGGACATGGAGCGGTTGAAGTGCGTCGACGAGCTGTTGCGGCAGATGGAAGAAACACCTGGTCACGCGCCGCCTCAAGGCCCGAACTGGATGGTCAGCGAGACGACATCGCCGGTGGACTATACGCCGCAGATCGCTGCGCTGACGACGGCGCCTGCGTCGTCGCAAGACGCCCCGTCGTCGTTTGCCATTTATTGTCGTGCCCGTCGCACCGAGCTGACCATTTCCACGACAGGCTCCTGGAAACAGGGCACGGGTAGTGAGGTGAAGGTCGTCTACCGGATCAACGAGGAACCGCCTGTGGAACAGCGCTGGAAGGTCGCGGAGATGGGGCGAAGTCTCGCCTTTCCAGGCGACGTCGTCGGTTTCCTGCGGTCAATGCCGGATGGCGGCCGGATTCTCATTAAAGTGTACGCCGGCCGCGCTACGCCATATGAAAACACGTTTCAATTGGTCGGCCTTGATCCCGTACGACGTAAAATCGCGGCGGCATGCAATTGGCCTCAGACCTGATCGTCGCGCATACTCGCGCATCCTCATGGTTGGCCGGCTGAGAGCGAACAAGCTCAGCTACCAGCAGGGGCTGGATGCGGATCCCGGCGCCCTCCAAAGGCTCCGACGGCGTTGATTTTTCCGATCAAGATCTGAACGCGCAATCACGGAAACTGCCGGTCATCAATTTTCCAATCGCAAATTGATCCCGGCCGTATGCGAATTCAACGGCGACCGAAAGGGCGGTTCCACAAGCCAGCGTTATCGAAGTTCCTCACGTGTTCCTTTGCTCTCCGACGTGGAACGAAAAACCGACGGGACGGTTGTGGGTTAAATTTCATCGTCTGTGAGGAACCCCAGATGGCACAATCACCTAAGCATCCCTCTCAAGAGCATCATCATAACGCCGCCGCTCATCACCACGCTGCAGCCCATCATCATCACCAGGCTGAGCATCATCATGCGCGCGGCGAGCACGAGGATGCTAAGCATCACGCGACGGCGGCTCAAGAGCATAGCGAACAAGCTCATAAACATACGACGACAGCGCACTCTCATTCTCACAAATAGAGCCTCTGATGGCGCAAACCCGTCGAGCAGAGGTTTGACGGCGGCGGTTGTCGTGTCGATATGAAAGCCGATGGCAGGGCGGTCGAAGGATGGTCTGCTTGGTCGTATTTGGGCGTCACGTCGAACGCCCAGAGTTCCTTGACGTGATACCCGGGGACCGACCCGTGCTCTCTCCCGAGATATTAGCAGCGGATGCTCGCTGGTGATCCAACTGAAGCCTCCGAGAAGGCCGAGGTTGCCGAAGGGTCAATTCAGCCACCGATGCAGAAGCAACGTCTGCAGTGAAGGCGAGGGCGCAGAGTAGGCCGTCGAAGCTGCTCCGAATTATCGCGCTTGTTTCGGCAGCCCGTTAGCCCGTATTCCTGACCGCTTCGGCAAGCATGGCGTAAAGCTGGCGCTTGGTGAATTCCTTGGGCTGAGTCACTGCCGCCTTGCGCGTGGACACCACCTTATCCACCGAACGGGCACGAGCTGCCAATAGCACCGGTCTTCGCTTCCGCACCGACACGATTTTTGGGTTGGCAGTCGGTGGCTTGTGACCGCGCTTCAGGCCCAGACGAGTTAGCTTGGCGCAAACCGAATTACGGCTATAGCCGAGACGGCGAGCGATCTGCGCAGCGCTCTGTCCTACGGACCATAGTTTCTTGAGCAGTGCTACGTCATTCGTATCCCAACTCATGACAGAAGCTTATACACCGACTGCCAACTACAGGCTAGTCGTACCGGTAGACGAGACCGACGTCCGCTTTGCTGCGCGTTGCGGACTGAAAGTGGGACATCCGAAAAGTGCCAACAAGAAACTCGGCTGCTGGCAGATCGCCTGGTTTTTCGCTCCGAGGTATCTGGCCCGTCGCGCCCCGGGCAGCGGTCTGCTATGAAGCGAGACATGCGGCAAGTGAGCGCCGAGGCCCCCATGACCGACCCGATCGACCGCGCCCCCTTCTACCACGACGGCATGCGCGAGCTGCAGGACCGCTACGACGGCCGCCGTGTCGCCGACGGCCTCGAGAAGCATCGCCTCCACTTCGAGTTCTGGGAGCAGGACCGCAAGCTCATCGAAGAGGCGCGATTCTTTTTCATCGCCACGAGTTATCGGGACAACGTCGATTGTTCTATGCGTTCGGGCGATCCCGGCTTCGTCAGGATCACCGGGCCCGACACGCTCGAGTACCCCGAATACGACGGCAACAACATGTACCGCACACTCGGCAACGTTCACCGGAACCCGAACGTCGGGCTGCTGTTCGTGCGCCTCGACGGCAAGACGTCTCGTACGCGCATCCGAGGCAAAGCAACGATCCACGACAGCGCGGAAACGCTTGCCGGGCATCATGGCGCGAAAGTCGTCGTGCGCGTGAAATGTGAGATCTTCCCAAACTGCCCGCGCTACATTCCAGACCTGATGGGCGCTTCCGTGGCTGTACCGGCGAATCCGTTCGTTCCTCGACCCGGGTACGAGCCGCCGCCGCCCGAATGGAAAAGCCGGGATTACCTCAAAGACGTGCTCTCGAAGCACGATCCGCATCGGAAACGCGAGGCATAGCGGGCGGCGCCCGCGTGTTGAAAGCGATCATCGTTTTGTTCATCCGTCAGCTAAGCCGCAGCGACCGCATCCCGCTTCCACGCCGAAAATAAGCGCGGGCCAACCCGGCTTCCCAGCCATTTTTCCAACCCTCGGACGGCTCCGCTATCCGCGGATCACCGCATTGGCCTTCTCGGCGGCGGCGGTCATTGCACTCTTCGCCGATTTCGCTCCGGAGACCACTTCATTGACGCCGATCATGAAGGCGTCCTGGAGGGGTCTCGATTGCGGATGGAAAAGGATCGCCTTGGCGCGGTCGACATCGGCATTTTGCAAGTTGGTCAGCGCCGCCGCGGCGGCTTGCGGGCCGAACGCCTTCTTGAAGCCCTCGCTCGACCAAGCCGAAAGGCGTGTCGTCGCCAGCCCCGTCGCGGCGGTCTGCAACGAGGTCGGCTTGCTTGTCGCCCACAGCAGGAACAAGAAAGCTGCCCGCTTGTTTCGCGATTTGGCGTTGATGCACGCCTGCCAGTGCGACATGAATGGAACGGAAGGGCGACCGTCGACATGGGGGAAGGCGGCGAAGGCTGCCTGTCGCGCAACGCGGCTCCTTGTCGGGTTGGAAATGTCCGTGGCAAGGACGCTGCTGTCGATCGCCATTGCCGTCCTGGCCTGAACGAAGTCGTCGAGCACATTGTACCATTCGTAGCTGCCGACGCCCACCGGCCCGGCCTGGCTGAGCAGCTGTCCGTACATCGCGACGGCCGCTATCGCCTCGGGGCTCGCGAAAACGGCCTTGTTGTCCTTCACCATGGCTCCGCCATATGAGAACACGAAACTCATGGCCGCCGGGGACGAGTTGCCGCCGGCCTGGGCCCGCATGGCGATCCCCGACATCTCGTTGGACTTGACCGCCTTGGCGGTGGTGAGCAGCTCGTCGAAAGTCTGTGGCACCGGCAGGTTCTTCGCTGCCAGGGCATCGCTGTTGATGAACAAGGTCACTGCCTCGGAGGTAATCGGAAAGGCGTAGCGTTCGCCATCCGACCACGCCGGAAAGGCCCGGGCGGTCTTGAGAAGATCGCTCTCGTCATACCATCCGAGATCAGTCAGCGACCTGTCGGAATAATGGCTGTTCAGCGGTTCGAGCCATCCCGCCGAGATACCCTGGCCATAGGTCAGGAACATGAAGACGTCAGGCGTCCTGCTGCCACCCGCGAGCTTGATCGGCAGGGCCCCCAGGAACGCGGTTTCCAGTTGGAAGTCGGTGACGACGTCGATACCGGTGAGCTTGGTGAACTGCGGCAAGAGCGGGGAAATCGCGTTCGACCAGGGATGGATCGCGCCCGCGAGGGTGATCGTCTGGCCCGAGAATTGTTTCCAGTCGATCGCGGCGCTGGCATACATCGCGGCGGCATCCTCCGCGAAGCTCCATTGCGGCAGCACTGCCATGCCCGATAGGGCCGCTCCGGCAGCGCCCAATCCCTTGACGAAGGCGCGCCGGCTAGGCGGCATTCGACCGTTCAGCGACTTTTCCCCCGGCGCCATCTCAGTGATCCCTGTGGGCAGTCAACCACAACACTGTAGACCGGATGCCCTAGCGAGACGACTGAACGGACTCCAGAGGCGGGCAACCTGCTCGCGTGAGGATGTCAGGGCTCCTGTCTCATCTAGGCCGATTTGTCCGCGTATCGTACTATTCTATCAATGTTCTGGCGTCCGCACCAGAACAAGTGCGGGTCGCGATAACATCTGAGGGCGAAAGGCCGATGCCATTCCCCGTGTCACACCGGTTCTCGCGGTGGCTTGCTCGCCCGCTGATCCTGGGGGGCGCGGTGGCTCTGATGCTGGTTGCGGCGAGCGGGTTCCTGGGCGTGCGGTATTGGCACGAGCGGCAGGCGGCAAGCGACGCGGTCGAGCACAGCCACCAGGTGCTCGATACGCTCGACCGGCTACGGGCAACCATCGCCGACCTGGAGATCGAAAGGCGGGAGTATCTGCTGACCCTCGACCCGGCATATCTCAAGCCCTACGGCATTTCTGACGAAAGCGTGCGACGGGAGGACGAGGCGCTTCAGAGTCTGGTCGCGAACGACCCGTTGCAAAGCCTTCGTGCCGCACATCTGGCGCTGACCGTTGCAGCAAAGCTGCGCGAGATCGACGACATCGTCCAGACGGCTCGCACGTCGAGGGTGGATCCGGCGCTGGCGATGATCGGCACCATGGGCGAGATCCGATCGCAAATCGATCAGATGGTGGATCACGAACGCTTCCTCCTTGCGAATTGGGAAACTCGCGCCGATGCGCTCGAACAGAGCAAGACCCGGCTGATCGCATTGGCCGTCGTCATTGTCATCGGTTTCGCCGCGGCGTCGTTGGCGCTCGCACGGCTCGAAGCGAGGCGGCGGCTGAAAGCGGCGGAGGAGAACGTCCAGCTCCATAGCGATCTTGAAGAGCGCGAGAAGAAGATCCGCCGCCTGGTGGAAGCCAACATCATCGGGATGATCATCTGGGATCTCGAAGGTCGCTTTCTTGAAACCAATGACGCGTTTCTGCGAATGACGGGATACGACCGGGAGGATCTTGCCTCGGGTCGCGTGAACAGGACGGACCTGACGCCGGCGGAATGGCTCGACCGCGACACACAGACCCTCGCAGAGCTCAACACGATTGGAACGGTCCAACCATTCGAGAAGGAGTTCTTCCGGAAAGACGGCAGCCGTTTGCCCGTGCTGATCGGCGGGGCATTGTTCGAACCGAATGGGAACCAAGGTGTCTCTTTCGTGCTCGATTTGACGGAGCGCAAGCGGGCGGAAGCCGAGGCTCGCGAAAGCGAGCGGCGCTACCGCGAGACCCTGATGGAGCTCGCGCACACCAATCGCGTCACGGCGATGGGGCAACTGACGGCCTCGATTGCCCATGAGGTCAACCAGCCGATCACCGCGGCGGTCATCAACGCCGAGGCAGCCTTGCGCTGGCTGGGCATTGAACCGCTCAACCTCGAGAAGATTCGCGAGGTTCTCGGCCTTGTCGTCGAGGATGGCACGCGAGCCGGCAATATCATCGGCGGGATCCGGGCCCTCATCAGGAAGGTGCCGCCGCGGCAGACTTGCCTGGATATCAACGAGGCGATCCGCGAGGTGATTGCTTTGACCCATGGAGAAGCGGTAAGGACCGGCGTCTCGGTGCGGACGGATCTGGCGGACGGCTTGCCGCTCATTTACGGCGATCGGGTCCAACTACAACAGGTGATCATGAACTTGGTCATCAACGCTATCGAAGCCATGAGCGGCGGCGCCGAGACGTCCCGCGACCTGCTGGTCAGCACTCGGCGAGCCGAGGCGGGCGGCGTGCACGTCGCAGTGCGAGACTCGGGTCCGGGACTGGATCCGGCGAGCAGTGACCACCTCTTCAAGGCATTCTACACGACCAAGTCCGGCGGCATGGGCATGGGGCTGGCGATTTGCCGCTCGATCATCGAGGCACACGAGGGACAACTGTGCGTGACCGCGAATGAACCGCGCGGCGCCGTCTTTCATTTCACCCTGCCGCTGCAACGCGGCGAGGCCCTTCCCGCCGGGCGCGCCGCAATGCCGGCGGAATGAGGTTGCAGGTCCGGCAGAGAAACGAGAGCCGGTTCTCGACTGGAAATAGACGCAAGGTCTTACCCACGATGTCATCGGCGATCAGTTTCGGCAAGCCGGTGCGGGCATGGCGCACTATCTCCGTGGCCTGCTCGCCGCTATAGGTCGGCGTCATCGGTTGCGGAATGGGCTATACTCCCGTCCGCTCGTGTGCGTTTGTGGATCGTTCCCATATTTGCTACTTGCCCTCCTGACTTACGACTTGGTCGTAAACCAGTGCCAAAATGAGGGGAAGGCAAGCCATGAGGCGAGGTTCGCGCTAAGTGGTTGAAAAGATCTATTCATGATGGATTTCAAGGGTTTGAAATTTTCCGTGGCACCCATGATGGACTGGACCGACCGGCATTGCCGCGTGTTCCACCGCCTGATGACGCGGCGCGCCCGGCTTTACACGGAGATGCTGACGACGGGCGCCATCATTCATGGCGATCGCGCGCGGTTGCTCGGCTTCGATGCAAGCGAGCATCCGGTGGCACTGCAACTCGGCGGCTCCGATCCCCGGGATCTCGCGACGGCGGCCAAAATCGGCGGGGATTTCGGCTACGACGAGATCAACCTCAATGTCGGCTGCCCGTCGGATCGGGTGAAGGACGGCCGCTTCGGCGCCTGCCTGATGGCAGAGCCGGCGCTGGTCGCCGCCTGCATCGATGCCATGAAGCGCGCGGTCAAAATCCCGGTCACGGTGAAGTGCCGGATCGGCATCGACGATCAGGATCCGGAAATCGCGCTGGATGCGTTGGCGCGCGGCGTGATCGCCGCCGGCGCCGACGCACTGATCGTTCATGCGCGCAAGGCCTGGCTCAATGGATTGTCGCCGAAGCAAAACCGCGACATCCCGCCGCTCGACTACGACAGGGTCTACCGGCTGAAGGCCGTGCTGCCGGATGTGCCCATCATCATCAATGGCGGCATCGCAAGCCTCGGCGAGGCCAAGGCGCATCTGCTTCGTGTCGACGGCGTGATGCTGGGGCGCGCGGCCTATCAGGAACCCTGGCGGTTGCTGGCGGCCGATCCCGAGCTGTTCGGCGAGGCGGCGCCGCACGCGGGCATGAAGGACGTGTTCGAGGCCATGGTCCCTTATATTGAAGACCAACTCGCGCAAGGTGTCCGCCTGCATTCGATGACGAGGCATTTCGTGGGCGCGTTTCATGGCGTGCCGGGCGCACGCGCCTTCCGCCGTCACCTCGCCGAGAACGGCGTCAGGCCCGGGGCGGGCGTGAATGTCCTGCGCGATGCGATGGCGCTGGTCGAGGATCGTGCGCCGGCCTCGATGGCGGCGTGAGGCTACGGATAGCCGTGCAGCATCAGCCGGTCGGCGTGCACTTCCCAGCTTTCCAGCCGATCCAGAAAGCTCATGCCGAGCAGATTGGTTTTCATCTGTCCGTGCGGCACCACCAGCGCCGGTACCGAACGCTCGACGAGCTTGCCGATGGCCAGGCGATCGAGCGTCAGACGGGCCGCTTTGGTGTGTCCGCCGGCGGTCTCGACGTCGACGTCATATTCGAGCAGCTCCAGCGGCAGTCCGGCCGCCTTGGCGGTCTCGTAGGTCAGCACGACCGAGGTCGCGCCGGTGTCGACGACCATCGGCGCGTTGACGCCGTTGATTTTGGCCTGCAGCGCGAATTCGCCGGTCTGCCCGCGTGAGATCTGCACCGCGCGGGCCGGCGTCTCGGCCCTCTTGCGCAGCATCTCCAAGACCGTGTCGCTGGCCCGCGCGATTCGTTCCGGATCGCCGTAGGCGACCACGGCGCCGGCCGTCGCCGCCAGCACGAGGAGAACGAGCAGAACGCGGCTCACAGCGAAGCCCTCGTGCGGATGGTCCGGCGGGTCAGTCCGGTTTTGCGGCAGCCGCCAGTTCCGGTAATCCGGCTTCCTTCATGCGCGCCGGCAACAGCGCCATCACGGCCAGCCGCTCGGCGCGGTCCATCCGGCCCCAGCGGGCGATCTCCGGAAGCGTGCGGCCGCAGCCGAAACAAAGGCTGGTTTTGGGATCGATCATACAGACTGCGATGCACGGCGTTTCTATGCTCATGATGGAATAGTGAAACGTATTCGGCGGTTTGCGCAAGCGCTCCGGTTACAGCCCGGTGCCGGCGCTCATGATCGGCTTGTTGCGGGCGCGGCGTTTTTCATCTGTTACAGGGGCGGCGGCTTCAGGTTGCAGCGGCGGAGCCTCTTCGGCCATCGGCGCCAGCGCCGACATCACACGCTCCGGCGGGAAAGTGACGATGACCTCGGTACCGATGCGAAGCTTCGATTTCAGCGTGAATGTGCCGCCGTGCATGTCGATCAGGCTTTTTGCAATCGGCAGGCCGAGGCCCGCACCCTGCTCGGCGGATTTGATCGAATTGGAGCCCTGACCGAACGATGCGAGCACGATCGGGATTTCATCCTCCGCAATGCCCGAGCCGGTATCCTTGACGCTGAGATATTGTCCGCCGGACGCGGTCCAGCCGACTTTCAGCCAGATCTCCCCGCCCTGCGGGGTGAACTTGATCGAGTTCGACAAGAGATTGAGCACGACCTGGCGTGTGGCGCGCTCATCGCCCCAGACCCTGGGCATGCCGTGCTCGAACACTTCGTGAATGGTGATGCCGCGGCTGGAGGCGCGCAGCTTCAGCAAATGGTGGCAGTCGGCGACGACATGCACCAGCGACACCGCCTCTTCGTTGAGCTCATACCTTCCGGCTTCGATCCGCGACAGGTCGAGAATTTCGTTGATCAGGTTAAGCAGATGTACGCCGGAGTTGTGAATATCGGCGGAATATTCCTTGTAGACCGGCACCGCGTGCGCGCCGAAGATTTCACTCTTCATCACCTCGGAAAATCCGAGGATCGCGTTCAGCGGCGTGCGCAATTCGTGACTCATCTGCGCCAGAAACCGCGATTTCGCGACGTTGGCCGATTCCGCGCGATGACGCGCTTCGTCCGATATCGATTTCGCCTGCTCGAGTTCGCCGATCAGCGCATCTTTCTCGGCGCGGGCCTCCAGCGTCGCCAGCGTTGTCGAATGCAGGCGATGGGCGAGCAGCGCGAAATAGCCCTCCGCGGCGAGCGCGAGCACCGCGAGGACATAATTGTCGAAGGTGCCGCCCAGCAAGAAATTCAGTGCAATCGCCGCGGTGACTGGCGCGGTTGTCGCCAGTGCGGCGATCGGAAGGCTGGCCGCCAGCATGCTCGATACCGCGATCACCAGCAGCATCAGGAACATCATCAGCGTGTTCGAGACCGTATCGAGGCCGGCGGGATGGATCAGGATCGCCGTCCAGCACAGGCCGTAGATCAGATCGAGCAATACAAATCGCGTCCGCCACCTGCGGGTTGAGGTCAACGAAGCCGGCTCGGCGAGGAACCTGCTGCAATAGCGGATGATGCCGGCATGAATGCAGAGCATGCCGCAGGTCCACGCGAGAGCCGAGGCCGGCTGCATGCAGAGGCCGAACAAAAGGCCGATCGCCACCACCAGCAGCATCACGACATACGATGCCGAGATCCGCGTTTGGGCATACTGCCGGAGTAGTTCGCGATCGAAAGCGGGGCGGGTTCCACTGGTCGACGTTAACCGGTCGCGGGCCTCGCGCACCCGCTGCGCGGCTGCACGGCGGGTGTTGAGCGGCACTGCAATCGGCGTCTCGGCCGGAAGCTGGACAACTTCAGGCTTTTCGGCGGGTTTACTCATCAAACAACACAAATCCTGCCCGCTGATCGCACGGGCTTTTGCATTGTCTATCTCTGGCGCTAAATCATTAAGAGCTGCCTTAAAGAGCTAAAGAATCACGTTAATGGGAGGTTAAATTAACCTCTTTCCACCGGGCTCGAAGGGTGACCGTTCGACCCGCCGCGGATGCCGCAGTCATGCAGCGGCAGCGATTTCGTTTCAGGGCGCCGGTTGAGGTTACAAAAAAGCCCCGGACCTTCGTCCGGGGCTTTTTTTCTCGGGACCAGGATCAGTACCTGGTGCTCAGTATTTTGCGATGACGGGACCACCAAAGCGGTAGTTCAGCCGGACCGTTCCCATGTCGACGTCCTGACGGATGTTGTCGCTGCGCGTGACGGCCGTATTGGTTGCCGGGAACGTCACATTGGGGTTGCCCATGAACAGGTGGTCGTATTCGGCGGCTACGGACCAGTTGGGCGCAAAGCTGACTTCAACACCCGTTCCCACCGCACCACCCCAGCGGGTGTCGGTCGTCTGATTAAACGGGACACCGGTTGCGGTGAAGAAGCTCGTGTATTTGTTGTCGGTGACCGCGGCGCCGCCCTTCACGTACAGCAGAACGTTGTTCCAGGCATAGCCGAGCTGGCCGGTGAAGAGGCCGATGCCGTCGACCTTGGTCTGGTTGGTGTAGGGAATCAGCGCCGTCAGGCTCGCATTGGATCCCTTCAGGTCAGCCCAATCACCCTGGGCTTCCACGCCGAACATCCAATTGGTGGTCTGCCAGCGATAACCGATCTGGCCGCCGGCCACGCCGCCCGTCGCGTTGTGACAGCCCTCCGGATTCGGCGTAATCGCACCACCTGCGACGCTGGTGATGGTCAGGCAGTCGTGGCTCGATGCGCCACCGCCGTTGAGACCCAAATAGAGGCCGCTCCAGTCGTAGACGGGCGCGACGAAAGCGGGTGCTTTGGTGTAAGTCCGCGCAGCAAGATCAGCGGCCGATGCGGTGCCTGTAAATCCGGCAATCGAAAGTAGTCCAGCCCCGACAACGGCAAAACGAAGCATTCCCAGTTCCCAGCTTGATCAAAAAAGCGCCGGCTGCTTCTCGCACGGAATTGGCGGGTGCGACAGGGTGACTCGGCTCAGGGTTGTACTTTGCCGGGCATGTGTTGCGGAAATATCGCACCCGTATCACCATTCTGGAGCAAGCCCCGATTGGCCTCCTCGACAATTTCGCATGGCATTCAATGCCCTGTGCCGGACTCGCGACGCACCCTGGATTTTGGAGATGATGGCCTCAAGGCCGAGCGAGAAAGTGTGCGTGGCGCACACTTTCAGCCGGCCTCGACCACCGGCTCAGCGCTCCAGCCGCGCCAGCAGGCTGGAGGTGTCCCAGCGCTTGCCGCCCATCTTTTCGACCTCCGCATAGAACGCGTCGACCAGCGCGGTGACGGGAAGGCTGGCGCCGTTGCGGCGGGATTCGGCCAGGCAAATCGAGAGGTCCTTGCGCATCCATTCCACTGCAAAGCCGAAGTCGAATTTGCCCTCGTTCATGGTCTTGTAGCGGTTCTCCATCTGCCAGGACTGCGCCGCGCCTTTCGAGATCACCGCGATCACCGCCTCGACGTCGAGGCCCGACTTCTTGGCGAAATGAATTCCCTCCGACAGGCCTTCGACCAGGCCCGCAATGCAGATCTGGTTGACCATCTTGGTCAGTTGGCCCGAGCCTGCGGGGCCGAGCCGCTGGCACATCCGGGCATAGGCCGCGATCACCGGCTCGGCCGCCGCATAGGCCTCTTCACTGCCGCCGCACATGACCGTCAACACCCCGTTTTCCGCGCCGGCCTGGCCGCCGGACACCGGCGCATCGACGAATTTGAAACCACGCTTGCTCGCCTCGGCGTCGAGCTCGCGCGCGATCTCCGCGGATGCGGTGGTGTGATCGACGAAGGTCGCGCCCTTTCTGACGCCCGCGAAGGCGCCATCGGCGCCAAGGGTGACGGCGCGCAGATCATTGTCGTTGCCGACACAGCACATCACGAAATCCTGGCCTTCGGCCGCGGCTTTCGGGGTCGCCGCGGTGCGCCCGCCGAACTTGTCGGCCCATTGCTTGGCCTTCGCCGCGGTCCGGTTGTACACCGTCACCTCGTGGCCACCTTTTTTCACCAGATGTCCTGCCATGGGAAAACCCATCACGCCGAGACCGAGAAAAGCAACTTTAGCCATGTTTGCAACCTTGGGGTTTCGCCGGCGTTGGATTGGCCGGACCGTGTTCGGAAGAGGGCGGTGGGCTGGTTCGGGCTCCGAAGCAGGTTCCGCTGAAGAGGTGGAGGCCGCACAATAAACCCTGCAGCCTGAAGGGCAACGGCTCCCTTGGCGGGCAGGCGGGTTTCGTCCCGGGATTAAGGCTTCGACGATCGAGATTCAAGACCGATACGTCGTCCGGCCGCGCGGGTCTGATGCGGCGCAAGAGTGGTATCCTTTCCCGCGGTATCGCTCTATGTGTCGGCTGCAGACCAGGATGCCAGGAGATACGCCGTGAGCGTGACGCAGCAGCAGGTTCTCGATGCTCTGGCCAGGGTGAAGTCGCCACGCGGCGTCGCCTTGACCAATGCCAATGTGCTGTCGCCGATCGTGGCCAACGACGGCAAGGTGTTCTTCTCGATCAACGTCGATGCCGCCGAGGCCCGCGCGTGGGAAAGCGTTCGGGCCGAGGCCGAGGCGGCTGTGCGCGCCATTCCGGGTGTCACCGTCGCCATGATCGCGCTCACAGCTGAACGGAAGGCCGGCGCCGCGGCGCCACCGCCGCCGCCGCATCGCCACGCCCACGGCGTGGCGCCGGTCTCATCGCACCGGCCGCCGCAGAGTCCGGCCTCGCCGATGTCGAAGCAGTCGGAAATTCCCGGCATTGCCGCGGTCATTGCGGTGGCCTCCGGCAAGGGCGGTGTCGGGAAGTCGACGACCGCGCTCAATCTGGCACTGGGCCTGCGCGATCTCGGTTTGCGCGTCGGCCTGCTCGACGCCGACATTTACGGTCCGTCGGTGCCGAGGCTGACCGGCATTCGCGAGAAGCCGCTGCTGAACGACGACAAGAAGATGATTCCGATCCAGCGCTTCGGCCTTGCGATCATGTCGATCGGTTTTCTGGTCGAGGAGGACACCGCGATGATCTGGCGCGGGCCGATGGTGATGTCGGCGATCACCCAGATGCTGCGCGATGTCGCGTGGGGCACGCTTGATATTCTCGTGGTCGATATGCCTCCCGGCACCGGCGATGCGCAACTGACGCTGGCGCAGAATGTGCCGCTCAAGGGCGCGGTCATTATTTCGACGCCGCAGGACCTTTCGCTGATCGACGCGCGGCGCGGGCTCGCCATGTTCAAGAAGGTCAATGTTCCCGTGCTCGGCATTGTCGAAAACATGAGCTATTTTCAGTGCCCGCATTGCGGCACGCGATCGGACATCTTCGGTCACGGCGGCGCGCGGCACGAGGCGGAGCGGCTCGGGGTGCCGTTTTTGGGCGAAATTCCGCTGCACATGTCGATTCGCGCCATGTCGGATTCGGGCACGCCGGTGGTGGAGAGCGAACCGGACGGACCGTATGCGGCGATCTATCGCGCCATCGGCGCCAAGGTCCGCGATCAGCTGCAGGGCGTCATCGCCGCGGCATGAGCCTTCTTCCGGGCCGTATGCGACTTTCGTTTAAACAGTGCTGTCATGCCTTCGTCGCGTTTTCGCGGCCGAACTTACGTGTTAAAGCCCCCCGCCAGAGCGCCTGCGGCCACGCGAAATCGCCACTCCGACAGAAATGCTCCAGCAATATGGGAAACGCCCCCTACAAGGAGATGTCTTAATGAAGCGTCGTGATTTTTTGAAAGTTTCCGCGGTAGGTGCCGCCGCCACCGCGGTTGCCTCGCCGGCAATCGCGCAATCCTCGCCCGAGATCAAGTGGCGCATGACGTCAAGTTTTCCGAAGTCGCTCGACACCATCTACGGCGGCGCCGTGGAGTTTTCGAAATACGTTGCGGAAATGACCGACAACAAGTTTCAGATTCAGGTCTTCTCCGCCGGTGAAATCGTTCCGGGTCTGCAGGCGCTCGATGCGACCTCCAACGGCACCATCGAGATGAGCCACACCGTCTCGTATTATTACGTCGGCAAGGATCCGACCTTCGCGATTTATGCTTCGGTGCCGTTCGGTCTCAATGCGCGCATGCAGAATTCCTGGTGGTATCAGGGCGGTGGCATGGAGCTCGGCAACGAGTTCTTCAAGAAGTTCGGCGTGATCGGTTTCCCCTGCGGCAACACCGGCACCCAGATGGGCGGCTGGTTTCGCAAGGAGATCAAGACCGTTGCCGATCTCTCCGGACTGAAGTTCCGGATCGGCGGCATCGCGGGGCAGGTCCTGCAAAAGGTCGGCGTGGTGCCGCAGCAGCTTGCCGGCGGCGACATCTATCCGGCGCTGGAAAAAGGCACCATCGACGCGGCCGAATGGGTCGGACCTTATGACGACGAGAAGCTCGGCTTCCAGAAGGTCGCCAAGTATTACTACTATCCCGGCTTCTGGGAGGGCGGTCCGACCGTGCACGCGTTCTGCAATCTCGAGAAGTGGAATTCGCTGCCGAAGAACTACCAGGCCATCATCACCAACGCGACGGCGAACGCCAACACCTGGATGGCGGCGCGCTACGACATGCAGAACCCGTCGGCATTGAAGCGTCTGGTCGCCGGCGGCACCCAGCTTCGTCCCTTTACCAATGAGGTGCTGGAAGCATGTCTGAAGGCGACCAACGAATTGTGGGGAGAGATTTCCGCGAAAAATCCCGACTTCAAGAAATCGATCGACGCGATGCAGGCCTACCGCTCCGACCAGTATCTGTGGTGGCAGGTTGCCGAATATACCTTCGACAGCTTCATGATCCGCTCGCGCACCCGCGGCTGATCCTCCTTTAAGGTGCAGATAAAGCCCGGTCTCTGTGAGGAGGCCGGGCTTTTTGCGTTGCGGTATCCCCAGTTCGGCATGGAAATCCCAAACCGGATGTTCCATGCTCAAGCCAAGCCTCGACACGAAGGCGGACACACATCGCAACACCCAGGGGAGGGATAAAATGAAACGACGAGACTTTATCAAGGTCACCGGCATAGGCGTGGCCGGTGCCGCGAGCATGGCCGCGCCGGCGATCGCGCAATCGATGCCGGAGCTCAAATGGCGGATGACGACAAGCTGGCCGAAATCGCTCGACACGCTGCATGGCGCCGCCGAGCAGATGGCGAAAGCGGTCGGCGAAGCCACCGACAATAAATTCCAGATCCAGACCTTTGCCGCCGGCGAAATCGTTCCGGGCCTGCAGGTCCTCGACGCCGTGCAGAACGGCACCGTCGAACTCGGTCACACCGCGTCCTACTATTACTTCGGCAAGGACCCGACTTTCACCTTCGGCTCATCGGTGCCGTTCGGTCCCAACATGCGCCTCAACCAGGCCTGGTACATGCTGGGCGGCGGCAAGGAAATCCTCAACGAGTTTTACAAGGGCTACAACGTCACCTCGCTGCTCGCCGGCAACACCGGGTGTCAGATGGGCGGCTGGTTCCGCAAGGAGATCAATACCGTCGACGACCTCAAGGGATTGAAATTCCGCATCGGTGGGTTTGCCGGGCGCGTGATGCAGAAGCTCGGCTGCGTGCCGCAGCAGCTGGCCGGCGGCGACATCTATCCCGCGCTGGAAAAAGGCACCATCGACGCGGCCGAATGGGTCGGTCCCTATGACGACGAGAAGCTCGGCCTCTACAAGGTCGCGCCGCATTACTATTATCCGGGATGGTGGGAGGGCGGACCCATGCTGCTCGCCATGGTCAATCTCGATAAGTGGAACGCGCTGCCGAAATACTATCAAAATGTCCTGGAGCAGGCCGGTCACTATGCCAACAACTGGATGATGGCGAAGTACGACGCCGTAAATCCCATGGCGCTGCGCAAACTGCTCGCCGGCGGCACCAAACTGCACGCCTTCTCGCCGCCGATCATGGAAGCTTCCTTCAAGGCGGCCAAGGAATTGCACAGCGAAGTCGCCGCGAGCAATCCGAATTTCAAGAAGGTCTATGACTCCATGACCGCTTTCTCGAACAACGGCTATCAGTGGTTCCAGGTCGCGGAAGTCGGCTACGACAGCTTCATGGCGCGTCATTCGCAGAGTTGATCAAAGCAACGAACCTCGTCATGCCCGGGCTTGTCCCGGGCATCCACGTCTTAGAGCAAGATGGTTTTAATTTGAATCGGTGCGCCCTTCACCTCTCCCCACCGGGGAGAGGTCGATTTGCGCAGCAAATCGGGTGAGGGGGTGCTGCACCAACGATAGACCGTAACCCCTCACCCGGCGCTACGCGCCGACCTCTCCCTATGGGAGAGGTAAAGTTTCGGCTGCGTCCTAGCTCAATCTAACCTCAGCTCATCACGCTTTAGCGGAAACAGCACGAAAGACGTGGATGGCCGGGACATCTAGCGCGAAGACGCGCTTCGCGCTTTTGCCCGGCCATGACAAAAAAAGAAACTGCGCTCATCCATCATCGCCGCCAATGAAAAACCCCGGAGCAAACGCTCCGAGGTTTTCTGATGACGATCGAAACGGCTGTTACGGCTTCGCCGGCGGACCGAAATCCAGCGGCGGCAGGTCGATCTGCGGCACCTCGATCTTGATCTTGTTGAGGTCGACATTGACGGGTTTGTCGAGCAACGCGGTGACCGTGACCGGGAAGGCGATCACCAGCACCACCATGATCACCTGCAAGCCGACCCAGGGCAGGGCGCCCCAGTAGATATCCGAGCTCTTGACTTCCTTCGGCGCGACGCCGCGCAGATAAAACAGCGCGAAGCCGAACGGCGGATGCATGAACGAGGTCTGCATGTTCACGCACAGCATGACGCCGAACCAGATCAGCGCGTAATCCGCTCCCACCACCGGCGCCAGGATTTTTTGCGCGATCGGCGCGATCATCGGCAGGATGATGAAGGCGATCTCGAAGAAGTCCAGGAAGAACGCCAGGAAGAAGATGAACAGGTTGATGAAGATCAGGAATCCCCAGACACCGCCGGGCAGGGAGGTCAGCAGATGCTCCAGCCATACGCCGCCCGAGACGCCCAGGAATACCACAGAGAAGCAGGTCGAGCCGATCAGGATGAACACCACCATGGTGGTGATCCGCATCGTGGTCTCGTAGCCCTGTTTGATCAGGTCGCGCAGCACCGGAATGCGGACGGCCTCAAGGCAAATCCACACCACCGCGAAATAGGTGACGGCGAAGGCCAGCTTGAAGATCAGTCCCTCGGTCATGAAAATGCCGACGATGGTGCCGATGCCGCCGGCGATCACGCCTGTTATCAGGACCTTGCGGCCCATGGTGCTGAAATCCTTGCTGTGGATCGCCGCCAGCACGATCGCGCCGACTGCGCCCATGGCGCCGGCCTCGGTCGGCGTCGCCAGACCCATCATCATGGTGCCGAGCACGACGAAGATCAGCACCGCCGAGGGGATGATGCCCATCAGGCATTTCTTCCAGAGCGGCCAGCCGGTCAGCGTCAATGCGGTCTTCGGCACCGCCGGCACGTGATCCGGCTTGAAGATGCCGAGCAGGAAGGTGTAGCCGGCGAACAGGAAGATCTGGAACACCGACGGTCCCCAGGCGCCGAGATACATGTCGCCGACCGATTTGCCGAGCTGGTCGGCCAGCACGATCAGCACCAGTGACGGCGGCACCAATTGGGTAATCGTGCCGGACGCCGCCAGCACGCCGGTGATGTAACGGATGTTGTAACCGTAGCGGATCATCACCGGCATCGAGATCAGCGCCATGGCGATGACCTGGGCCGCCACCGTGCCGGTGATGGCGCCGAGGATGAAGCCGACCAGGATCACCGAATAGCCGAGGCCGCCGCGGATCGGTCCGAACAGCTGGCCCATCGAGTCCAGCATATCTTCGGCCAGACCGCAGCGCTCCAGTATCGCGCCCATGAAGGTGAAGAAGGGAATCGCGAGCAGGAGTTCGTTGGAAAGAACGCTGCCGAACACCCGGCCCGGAATCGCCTGCAGGAAATTCATGTCGAAGAAGCCGAGATGAATGGCGAGGAATCCGAACGACAGTCCGACCGCCGCGAGCGTGAACGCCACGGGGAAGCCGATCAGCATCGCCAGAACCAGGCCGCCGAACATCATCGGCGGCATCATCTCCAGCGTAATCATTGGGTCGGCCTCTCGTACTTCGCATCGATCGTCACCTGGCCCTGGAGTGCCGCGATGCGCTTGATGACCTCCGAGACGCCTTGCAATGCCAGCATGACGAAGCCGGACGGGATCACGAACTTGATGGGCCAGCGGATCAGGCCGCCGGCATTACCCGACATTTCCCCGACTGCGTAGGCCTGATGGAAGAACGGCCAGGACAGGTAGGAAAGCAGCAGACAGGACGGAATCAGGAAGAACAGCGTGCCGATCAGATCGAGCCAGAGCTGGCCGCGCTCGGAGAGAAACAGATAGAAGATCTCGACCCGGACATGCTCGTTGCGCTTGAAGGTGTAGGACGCGCCGAACATCACCAGGATGGCGAACATGTACCACTGCAGCTCGAGCCAGCCATTCGAACTGTAGCCGAACGCGTAGCGGATCATGGCGTTGCCGGCGCTCACCAGACAGGCCGCCAGCACCAGGAAATTGCAGATGTAGCCTATCTTCTCGTTGACCTGGTCGATCGCGGCGCTCAGCGCCAGGAATGGACGCATCGTGTTCTCCCGGGCGGTCGCCATCAAAGCACGCCCATCATTTCAACGAGCATCGCTTCACCACCGCGCGCTGAACGCGTGGTGTCATGGCTCTTTTTCAGGAGCGATTGCAACGCTGGTCCTCCCCATTGCGCCTTTGCCGCCTTGACCGCGCACGTCGGGCGCAGCGGCTTATCCAGCCGCGCAGGCATAAAAGCAAGCGCACCATTTCAGCGCGCCGTGGCGCCGTCAATTGGAAAATGGGCAAATTGAGGCGGGTTCAAGCGGTTGCGTGGGCTTGGTAAATCAGGCGCCGCTAATCTCAGCCGCCGGTGACGCTCATATGGCGGCTGACGCTCGGGCGGTTGTGCCGGCGATCGATGATGAAGTCGTGGCCTTTCGGTTTGAGGCCGATGGCGCGGTCGATCGCCGCGCTGAGAAGTTCATTGTCGGCGGAGGCCCGCAATGGCCGGCGCAGGTCGGAGGCATCCTCGTGGCCGAGGCAGGTATGCAGCGTGCCGGTACAGGTGATGCGCACCCGGTTGCAGGCCTCGCAGAAATTGTGGGTCATCGGCGTGATGAAGCCGAGCTTGCCGTCGGTCTCGCTGACGCGAGCGTAGCGCGCCGGGCCGCCGGTGTTATCATCGAGGTCGGTCAGCGTGTACTGCTTGGCGAGCCGCGCGCGAAGCAGCGACAGCGGCACGTACTGGTCGATACGTCCTGCGCCGATGTCGCCCATCGGCATCACCTCGATCAGCGTCAGCGCCATGCCCTTGCCGTGCGCCCATTCCATCAACGCGGGAATTTCGTCCTCGTTCAGATTCTTCAGCGCGACCGCGTTGATCTTGACGGCGAGACCGGCCGCGCGCGCGGCCTCGATCCCGGCCAGCACCTTGTCGAGATCGCCCCAGCGGGTGATCGCCCTGAATTTCGCGGGATCGAGCGTGTCCATCGAGACGTTGATGCGGCGCACGCCGCAGTCGCGCAATTCGCCGGCGAACCGCGCCAGCTGCGAGCCGTTGGTCGTCAGCGTCAGTTCATTGAGCGCGCCGGTCCCGAGATGGCGCGAGAGCGAGCGCACCAGCGACATCACGTTGCGCCGGACCAGCGGCTCGCCGCCGGTCAGCCGCAGCTTTCGCACGCCCTTGGCGATGAACGCCGTACAAAGCCGGTCGAGTTCTTCGAGCGTGAGCAGATCGGCCTTGGGCAGAAACGTCATGTCCTCCGACATGCAATAGAAGCAGCGCAGGTCGCAGCGATCGGTGACCGATACCCGCAAATAGCTGATGGTCCGGCCGAACGGATCGGTCATCGGCCGGGACAGCGATGCGGGGAGACTCAACGGTCCGTTCATTCAATACGCCTTGTCGCTGCGGGGAGCCGTCATGAGCGGACGGCGCGGGTTCCGTAGTCGCAATCTAGGCACGATGCGACCCGCGCACAATCCGCGCCGTCTCGGCTGCAGCGCAAGTGATCAGTGGGCGGGCGGCGGCGCCGGCGGTGGTGCAGCGGCGGGCGCCTGCGCCCCCGGATCGGGGAACGGCGATCCACCCGCGGTAGCTGGCGCTGCGGCGGTGGTCTTGGCTGTTTTCGGTTTTTTCGGCCGCATCAATTTGTGGGCCGGCTTCGGCGGCGGGCCGACCGGCTGAAGTTCCGCGACCACCGGATTGGGATCCATCGAGGTTGTTGCGGGCGTGGTGAGGTCGCCGGGGACATGGACCACCTGCACCGCCACGGTCGCCGGCTGGAACTTGTTCAGGGAGTAGCTGACAGAGAAACCGCTGTCGGGCGCGGGCACGGTGACGGTGCAGGGCGTCTTGCAGCCTGGCCCCAGCGAGGTCTTGGCATCGGCGCCTGGCGGCACCGAATCGATCTGCACCTGCACGGTCGGCGGAGTCGGCTTGAAGTAATCCATGGAAAACGAGGAGCAACCGGCCAAGCTGGCCCCCGCTGCAACAATCACGATAACACGACGCATGACCCATCCGTCATTCTAGTGCGGCAAACTGCCACAATCCCCGAATCGACCATAGGAGCCTCAAGACGACCGCGCAACCGTGTGGTCCCGGATCGTTAATTGATGGTTAATAACCGGATAAGGCGATGCAAAATAGGTCAGCAAAATCAGATTGTTAGGCGGGGTCACGCTGCAGCATCAGGCTCTGCACCGCGGCCGGCAGCTCGCGCATGTGACTGACCAGCCGATCCGGCTTGAGGTCGGCGATCGGTACCTCGGTATAGCCAAATTCGACGCCGATCACCGGAATGCCCGCGCGGCGGGCGACGCCGATATCCGGGCCGGCATCCCCGACCATGATGGCCTGGGACAGCTGGCCGCCCGCGCGCGCGATGGTCTGCTGCAGGATCGCAGGATCCGGCTTCGAAACCCCGAAGGTGTCGGCGCCGCAAATCGCGGCAAAGCGTGCGCTCAAGCCGAGCTGGTCGAGCAGCCGCTTCGACAGCCATTCCAGCTTGTTGGTGCAGACCGCGAAGCGATATCCGAGTGCTGCGAGATCGTCGAGCGCGCTCTCCAGGCCGTCGAACGGGCGGGAGGCGTCGGCGATATGGGCTGCATAATAATCGATGAAGTCGCCGGTGAGCCGGGTGACGTCTTCAAAGCTCGCGGCGCGGCCCTCCAGCTCCAGGCCGCGTTCGATCAGCCGGCGGGCGCCGGCGCCGATCATGGCGCGCGCGGATTGCAACGGCACCGGGGGCAGGCCTTCGCGGTCGAGAACCCAGTTGAGGGCGTTGATTAGGTCGGGCGCGGTATCGACCAGCGTGCCGTCGAGATCGAATACAATGATGCGGGCTGAGATGCGGGCTGAGGTCATCGAAAATCGCTATCGGTCTGCGTGCCATCATGCAAGTAGGGATGAGCGGCATCTGCCGTGACCAAAGAGGCAGCGGGGGAAATCATGCGCGAACTTGCCGGCAAGACAGCTTTCGTGACGGGCGGGGCCGCCGGCATCGGATTCGCGCTCGGCCGGGCCTTTGCGGAAGCAGGCATGAACGTGATGCTCGCCGATATCGAGACCGACGCGCTGGCGGCCGCCGCAAAAAGCCTCGACGCGTTCGGGCCGAACGTGCGCAGCGTCATCTGCGACGTCGCCGATCCCATCAGCGTCGGGCGCGCGGCCGAGGCCTCGTACGCGGCGTTCGGAAAGGTCCATGTGGTCTGCAACAATGCCGGCGTCGCCGCCGCCGGTGGCATCGACAACATCTCGCTCGACAATTGGCGATGGGTGCTCGACGTCAACCTGATGGGCGTCATTCACGGCATCGCTGCCTTCCTGCCGCATATCCGTGGCCACGGCGAAGGCGGCCATTTCGTCAACACCGCGTCGATGGCCGGGATGAACGGCGGGGGCGGGCTCGGCTTCAGCCCCTACACGGCGAGCAAGTTTGCGGTGGTCGGTCTGTCGGAAGGTCTCGCGGGACAGCTCCATCCGTTCGGAATTGGCGTCAGCGTGCTCTGTCCGAGCTACGTGCGGACCGGCATTGGCGAGAGTGGCCGCAACCGGCCGCAGCGCTATGGCCCGACGCCAGCCCTGGATCCGGCCAGCCCGGCGGCCGCCATCGTCGCCGCGATCGCCGAGCAGCTGCAAGCCGGACTCGATCCGGCGGCCGTCGCCGCGCGGGTCCTCGACGCCATCAGGAACGACGAACTTTACGTATTCACCCACCCGAACATGCGTGAAGCGGTCGACGGGCGGTTCGCGGCGATCCGGGCGGCGATGGACAAGGTGACCGGCTGACCCGAACTCGCCGGGTCGCGGCACCGATAGCGCTGTTCCTGACCGGAAAACGACGCTAGATAGGCTCGTGATCTCCCGGGGAATTGTCGGCACGTGAACATGGACGAACTGAAACGGCAGGCTGCGGCGCGCGCGCTCGAATTCGTGCGCGACGGCATGAAACTCGGCCTCGGCACCGGCTCGACTGCGAAACATTTTGTCGAGCTGCTTGGCGAACGGGTGCGCGGCGGGCTTGATGTCGTGGGCGTGCCGACCTCGGAGGCAACCCGCGCCGATGCCGCGCGGTGCGGCATTCCCCTGACCACGCTCGATGACATTGACCGGCTCGATCTGACCGTCGATGGCGCCGACGAGATCGATCCTGCGCTCAATCTCATCAAGGGCGGCGGCGGAGCATTGCTGCGCGAAAAGATCGTGGCCGCGGCGTCTGATCGCATGATCGTGATCGCCGACGACTCCAAATGGGTCGAAGGTCTCGGCCGCTTCCCGTTGCCGGTGGAAGTGATCCCGTTCGGCCTGGCGGCGACACGGCGGGCCATCGGCACGGCATTTGCGGAATGCGGCATTTCCGGGCAAATGGTGGTCCGAAACGGCAAGGACGGCCACGTTTTTGTCACCGATGGTGGCCACTGGATTGTCGATGCCCATCTTGGTCGTATAACCGATGCTCCGCGCTTGGCCGGGTTGCTGAATTCGATACCGGGCGTCGTCGAGCACGGGCTGTTCATTGGTCTTGCCAGCATGGCAATGCTGGCGGGCGCCGGAGGAATTCGCGTTGTTGAACGGCCTTAAGGCCGGAAATCGAGGAGAATTAGAATGAATACCGTCTCAAGAATTTTGTCGGCCGCGGGTCTGGTGCTGGGCCTGGCGCTGGCCGGCATGCCGGCCACGGCGCAAACGCCGTCCGAGGTCAAGCCGGCTTCTCCCGCTGCCATCGCGGCGGCGAAGGAAATTCTGGCGATGAAGAATGCCAGCGCCATGTATGCCAACGCCGTTCCCAACATCGTTCAGCGCACCAAGGATTCGCTGTTGCAGAGCAATCTCAACTATCAAAAGGATCTCAACGAGGTCGCCGTGATCGTCGCCCAGAAGCTGGCCGGCCGCGAGAAGGAAATCGGCGACGGCATGGCGAAGCTTTACGCCGGCGAATTTACCGAGCAGGAGCTGAAAGACCTGGTCGCGTTCTACAAGTCGCCGCTGGGCCAGAAGCTGCTGACGACGGAGCCCAAGGCCATTCAAATGAGCATGGGATACATGAATCAATGGGCGCAGGGTTTTGCCGAAGTGGTCAACGGTGAATTCCGCGCCGAGATGCGCAAGCGCGGCAAGGAAATCTGATCCCGCAACCTGATTTCGATCGGGGCTGAGATGGCTGAGTTCGACGTCGACCTGTTTGTCATCGGAGGAGGTTCGGGCGGCGTGCGCGCCGCCCGGATCGCCGCCGGCCATGGCGCGCGCGTCACCATCGCCGAAGAATACCGCATGGGCGGCACCTGCGTGATCCGCGGCTGCGTGCCGAAGAAGCTGTTCGTGATCGGCTCGCACATCCACCACGAGATCGAGGATGCCGCCGGCTTCGGCTGGACCATCCCGCCCGTGAGTTTCGACTGGAACACGCTGGTCGCCAACAAGGACAAGGAGATCGCCCGGCTCGAGGGCATCTACACCGCCAATGCCGAGAAGGCCGGCGCGCTGGTGCTGAAAACCCGCGCCGTGTTCGAAGACGCCCACACCCTTCGCCTCGCCGACGGCAAGACCGTGACGGCGAAATACGTGCTGATCGCGACCGGCGGCGCGCCCAATCACGGGCCGGCGATTCCCGGCATCGAGCACGCGATTTCGTCCAACGAGGCGTTTCATTTGCGGCAATTGCCCAAGCGCGTGGTGATCCAGGGCGGCGGCTATATCGCGCTGGAGTTCGCCTGCATCTTTGCGGGATTCGGCACCGACGTCACCGTGCTCTATCGCGGCGACAATATCCTGCGCGGGTTCGACGAGGACGTCCGCGCCCATGTCCGCGCCGAGATGGAACGGCAGGGCATCACCATTCTCACCGGCTGCACCGTGCAAAAGATCGACCGGCACGGCAAGGAATTCACCACGCATCTGTCGAACGGCTCCAGCCTGGCGTCGGACCTCGTGATGTTCGCGATCGGCCGGCATCCCAACGTCGCCAATCTCGGCCTGGAAAACGCCGGCGTCGCCATCAATCCGAACAATGGCGGCATCGAGGTCGACGGCTGGTCGAAGACGTCGGTGCCATCAATCTACGCCATCGGCGACGTCACCCATCGCATCAATTTGACGCCGGTCGCGATCCGCGAGGGCCATGCCTTCGCCGATACCGTGTTCGGCAAGCGACCGGTCCAGGTCGATCACAGCAACATTCCGACCGCGGTGTTTTCGCAGCCCGAGATCGGCACCGTCGGCCTGACCGAATCCGAGGCCCGCGCCAAGTTCAGCCGCGTCGATATCTACAAGACCGATTTCCGCCCGATCAAATCGACGATGTCGGGCCGCGACACCCGCATCCTGATGAAGCTCGTGGTCGACGGCACGACCGATCGCGTGGTCGGCTGTCACATCGTCGGCGACACCGCCGCCGAAATCATCCAGGCCGTCGCCATCGCCGTGAAGATGAAGGCCACCAAGGCCGATTTCGACGCCACCTTCGCGCTGCATCCGACCGCCGCGGAAGAACTGGTGACGATGCGGACGCCGACGGCGCGGTATGTGCGGGAAGCGGCGGCGGAGTAGGGGCCTAAAGTGAAGCCAGGACAACTCAGAGCTAAAGTCGAAACCAAGGCAGAGTGAGATAGACGCAAGCGATCATCGAGAGCACAGGAATTACCCACACCCATCCCGACCACAAGTGTCGCACCGAACGTCCGGGTAACGACGCGGCAACAAGGCCTACCGTCAGTGCTCCGAGTGCAGCCGTCGCCGCCCATCCGTACCAGTATATCGCAGGAGCCAGAAAACCCATCGCGGGGTCGGCGACGTCTCGTGAGTGATGCGTACCTGCAAGCACGATGCCGAGCGACGGGAAAACAGTGAACAGAGCCAAATCCTTTGCGACGGCGACCACGTAGAGAATCGCGAATGTCGGCCCGAACGCAAATGCAAAGCGGCGAAACCAGTCGGATGACGTCATGAGCCGAAACCCATGATGTTGTTGGCGACGTGGCCGGTCAGAAAATTCCACCAGACGACGAAGGCAAGGATCGAAGTGAGCGCAGTACGCGTTTGAGCAGGCTCATCGCTATGCGGCCGACGCCAACAAACCAGGTAAGCGGGCAGCAGGGCAAGCCCGATGGCTGCGAAGTGCTCCTTGAGGTCGAAGAAGCCGAGGACATGCCAGTGACCCGCGCGCTCCAACTCGGGCCGCACGTCCACACGGAAATATAGGTACACGATCCCGCCCAGCAGCGTGGAGGCTGCATATAGAACGACCACGGCGTTAGCGAACGAGGCCGACGGCACGGAACGAAAGCGGCCGAAGAACGAACCGGGTCGGGCATCCGCCGATGCCCATGCCGCCAAGGTCTGGTGTGTTGTCGCGCCGAGCAGCGCCACCGCGACCAAGCCGTGAATGATCAGGAGAATTGTCGCCAGAACCTCACTCCCGCTAACGCCCGCTCCCTGTCACATGAAGAGTTCTTCAGATCCGAATGGCTCTGCCGACCATGGCCGGAAGCGGTTGAGGGTGAACTTCGTCTTTCGGCCGGGTTCGACATCGACGAAGACGTAGTTGTATTCCTCCTGTGGAGGCTGGCCCTTCCAGTAAAGATCGGGCGGATAGTCGGCGGGCAGCTTGATGGCCGTGCGACCGGGAAGGATGGGGTCCTGTTCAGCGCCACCACCGCCCAGCATCAGGTATTTAACCCCATCTACATCGTAGATTTCGGTGGTGTGGACGTGCCCGTTCAACACGACCACCTCCATGTCCTTGGCATACGACGCAATCAACTTGTGTGGATTGTCGGGAGCCGGGATAGGGCCCAGGCCCGAGCGCGCAAAAACCGGATAATGAAAGACGACAAAGGCCTTTCCAATGCCATTGGCCTTGGCCTCGTCCATCCACTTTTGAAGCTGTGTCATTTGCTCGGCATACTTTGGCCGATCGGCGTCCCACAGTGACGGCGAACGGTAGTCGTACTTGCCGCTCCAGAGATAGATGAAGCGCGTGCCTTTGAAGTCGAATTTGTAAATGAGGTTTTCCGGTGTGACGCCGAACTTCTTCAGATAGGGCAACGCCGAAAGAACGCCCTCGATCTTCGGATCAGCCCACACTTCATGATTACCCACACTCATGAAAAATCGCCCATCCAGACCGGCTGCGCGCATCTCGTCGTCCGGCGCGGGTAGCTTCTTCAACATTGTTTCGTTCACACGCTTCCAGTATGGGCTATCGCTGACGGTTAAGCCTTGATTGCCCCACCATACGGCGTCGCCGCTATTGACCACGAATTTGGCGCGACCGGATTGAACGTCCTTGACGATTTCACGGGTCACCCATTCGCCGCCCTGAAGCCGGAACATCGTTCGATGCACTCCGGGAAGCAGTTTTACGTCTTCAACGGATGCCTCGGTGACCCAACCTTTATCCAACGTCAGGGTCATGACTTCCGTCTTCGACGCGAACGGCATGATCACCTTGATCAGCTCTTTGGTGACCGGATCGAAGATCATCTTCACATCCCTCGCCACCACCGCTTCAGCGACCTTTTCTGGCATGACCAACCCGAACATTTCGACGAAGAATTTGTTCAGGTCCGGCTGCCCCTCTTTCAATGGAAGGTACATCATCGGTCGGGTATCGCCGACCGCAGCGAACGAAAAGCCGGCCCCGGTGGGAAGCGGCGCCTGCGCGCTCGCCGTCTGCACACTTGCTACGATCGGCACGGAGCCCGCGGGCAGCGCAGCGAGCGCTCCGAGTACAAGGCGACGGCTGGGGCTGTTGGGGTTGGATGATGGCATGATCATTGATCCTCTGATTGAAGAGAGGGAATGAGATGGTGCCGTCGTCGGCTTTGCGTCACGATGCTTGGTGCTTGAGTGCGCGCCTCATCGCTTTGTGAATTTGACCCCCGATCACTGGCAGGAGCTATGCGACTTCGGCATCCAGCAAGGGGAGGCAGCCGAAAAGTCGTTGTATAATAATAAACGTCCACTTGACCAACAATTCAATCCCTTGCCCACCGCAACTCTGCCGCGCGTCACCTTTCCTCATCCGGATGCACCCACCGATACGGCGTGATCTCCCGTGTCTCCGTCAGCTTGATCATGTGCACCGGCGGCGCATGGCGGCCTTTGCGGCAGGAGCGGCATTTCAGCGACGCTTCGAGTTTCCACAGCGGCGTATCGCGCGGCCGGCGGATGGCGTCGAGCGGCAGGCTCGCGCGGGTCTTGCACCTGTTGCATTCGACTTCGAGCCAGCCGAGACCGCCGTTAAGGCATTGGCCTGTTGTGGGCGAGGGCTGCGCCGGCCCGCCATAGCCTTCCATCCGCACCGACCAGGCTTCTGCCTCCGCGCGGTCGGCGGCGCGAACGGCTTTTTTGGCCTCTGCCCGCGCGCTTTCGGCACGGATCTTCGCGCCCCTGATCGCGCTGCCCCAGATGACTTCGCGAGATTTGGTGCTCATGGCCGGCGACTACAGCCGCCTTGCGGCGCGATGCAACGCCACTAGGATTAGCGGGGACAACACGCTTCTCCCACCAAGGCTTCGTCCAACCCGGGCTTCATCCGGACCCGGGCCTTCTTCGATGTGCAATTTGTATTCGATCGCCACGAATCAGGCAGCGATCCTGCGGCTGTTTCGCATTGTCGACCAATACCCGGGTAACCGGCCGCCGATGCTGCGTCCGAATACGCCGGCTCACCCCATCCGGTGCAAAGCGCAGAGCTTATTGCCGTCGGGATCGCGCAAATAGGCGATGTAGAATTTGGCGCCCGGGCCTTCGCGCACGCCCGGCGGGTCTTCGCACGTCTTTCCGCCATGGGCGATGCCGGCCGCGTGAAACGCGTCAGCCTGTTCGGGCGAGTTCGCGGCGAAACCGATGGTGCCGCCGTTGGCAGGGGTAGCAGGCTTGCCGTCGATCGGTTTCGACACCGAAAAAACCCCGGTGGGGGTTCGATAGAAAAAGCGATGACGGTCGACATGTGCGGGTGGAATACCGAGCGTCCCAAGCAAGGCGTCGTAGAACGACTTGGCCTTCTCCAGATCGTTGGTGCCGATCATGACGTGCGAAAACATGCTGTATTCCTCCCCGATTATTGCTGAGCGATCGAAGCCGTTCGGCGCGCGACATTCATACGGATTGACTGCTCACGGCGCTAGCCGTTGGGTGGGTCGGCGAGACACAATCCGCAGTTCACGAGGCTTCTGCTTCCTCGCGAACGGCTTTCCCGGGCGTATTCCCGAATTCCACTAAGCTTGACTCTTTGTTCACGTTTTGTACTTATGGTGCCTCTCCCAACCCGGAGGCTCCCATGGATAACAGACTCAACGAATTACGCCGTAAAATCAGTACTCTGCGCCTGGAAATGCTCGACATGGAAGCGTCGATCCGCGACCTCGTCAACGACGACCGGGACTGCACGGAATCCTCGCTCCGGCTGATGGGCATGCGACAGGAACTGACGGCGCTGGTCAGGGAATGGGCGCTGCTCGGCGGCGGGGACCGTTTGCCGACCATCCAGGAACGCTTGCGGGAAAACCATCGGCCGCTGCAAAAGCGGAAGGCCCGGCCAAAGCCGCAACCAAGGCCGCACGCAAAGCGAAAGGTCGAGAAGCGCCGCCTCGTTGCGCGGAGGTGACGGGGCCATCAAACCGACGCGACTGACCCTCTGCCGACACCAAATGGCGACCCTCGCAACTCCCTAGCTCCACATCCGTGGGCGGCGGGCCCACCAACGCGTCGCAGGCTTCGCAATGTTTGGTTGCGACTGGCCCTCTAACTGGCGGAGGCGGTCGATTTGCAATCTGAGGCTGGCTGGTAACTCCTGGTCTTCCCTTAATGACGTCCGCAGTCCTTCGCCAATCTGTCGAGTGATTGCGCGGCTATGCGAGTAGTCAATCATGATGGGGTTTCGCATGACGGATTCTCCGTTTCCGCGCACAAGCCCTCGACACCGATGTCGATGGCTTCCCGCTTCCACTCGGTGACACGAACCGCGCATTTCAATGCATGGTTGGCGATCCCGGAGGGAGCGGAGACCGTCGCCTTTGGCTATCCTGCGCGAGCGCTTGTTTTTGAACAGCGGGTCCGAATGGAACCTTTGGCTATCCGCGACATGCGCCGTCGTTGACGGCGGGCGACGGTCTCGCTCTCTTAAACCGCGCCGGGGGTTTTCGTTCCGATCTGGTTCACATGGCCGAGATATTTCCAGAAACAGGGGAACCGCAGGTTCCCAGTGGTGAGCCAGCTATTCGCTTATTTCGAAACGGCTGAACGCAAGCCATTGCGGGTGTTCCATTGGAGCGTTCGGGCAGCTTGTGTGTTTACTTCGGACGCCTGATAATGACGGACAGCGCACACAGGAAAAGCCATGACCGTAACGGCCCGAAATAACGTTCACGTCAAGGGAACGGGCGAGAAAGCGATGCTTTTTGCTCACGGCTTCGGCTGCGATCAGAACATGTGGCGCTTTGTGGCTCCGGCTTTCGAAGCCGAATTCAAGACCGTTTTATTCGACCATGTCGGCGCCGGCGGCTCCGACCTCTCGGCTTATGATCCCGTCAAGTATTCCACGCTGGCCGGCTATGCCGACGATGTCATCGAACTGGGACAGGAACTTGGGTTGCACGGCGCCGTGTTTGTCGGGCATTCCGTCAGCGCCATGATAGGCGTTCTCGCCTCCATCAAGGCCCCGGGGATGTTTTCCAGCCTCGTGCTGGTGGGGCCTTCCGCGCGATATATCGATGATGGGCAGTACAAGGGCGGCTTCAGTGAAGCGCAGATCGGCGAACTGCTCGAGTTTCTGGAAGCAAACCACATGGGGTGGTCGGCTCAAATGGCCCCCGCGATTATGGGAAACGCGGATCGGCCGGAACTTGGCGAGGAGCTGACCAATAGCTTCTGCCGGACCGACCCGGACATCGCCAGGGACTTCGCCCGCGTCACTTTCACGTCGGACAATCGAGCGGACCTCTCCAACGTGAAGACCCGGACGCTCATCCTGCAATGCAGTGAAGACATCATCGCCTCCACCGAGGTCGGTGAGTTCGTGCATCGTGCCATACCCGGCAGCAAGCTGGTCACTCTCGACGCAACCGGCCACTGTCCCAACCTGAGCGCGCCGGATGAAGTCATCTCCGCGGTGCGCGCCTTTGTCTGAATTGATGAAAAATCCACCGAGCGCCTCAATCATTGAGGACCTGGAGGATCTGTACGAGAATGCGCCCTGCGGCTATCTTTCGCTGGATCCCGGCGGCCGGATTTTCAAGGTCAACAAAACGCTTTGCAACTGGGTCGGCTATGCTCCCGAACACCTGTTGGGTAAGCGCTTGGGCGACTTGCTCAACATCGCAGGCCGCATGTTTTACGAAACGCATATCGCGCCGCTCCTGCGCATGCAGGGATTTTTCAACGAAGTCGCTCTGGACCTGGTCAGCCAAAATGGCGACCGCCTGCCGGTCATCGCCAACGCCACCGAACGCCGCGCGGCGGACGGGAGCGTCATCTCGACTCGCCTTACCCTGCTCAAGGCTACCGACCGCCGCCGCTACGAGCGGGAACTGCTCGATGCAAGGGACCAGAGCCGTTCATCGGAAGCCGCCACAAGGGCCATTCTGGAAGATGAGCGCAGGACATCTGAACTCCGCGAGCAGTTCATCGCCGTCCTTGGCCACGACCTGAGAAATCCCCTGGCTTCGATTAGCGCGGGCGCCCGGATATTGCTTCGGCAGGCAAAGGGCGAAACCGAAACCCAGGTGCTGCAAATGATGCAGACCACTGTCATGCGAATGTCCGGACTGATCGATAACGTTCTGGACTTTGCGCGAGGTCGATTAGGTGGCGGAATTACCCTGAGCCGGGACGCCAACAGACCGTTGCGACCCGTGCTGCAACACGTTGTGGACGAACTACGCACCGCGATGCCGGACCGCGTGATAGAAAGCGATCTGGAGATTGCCGACCCTGTCAACTGCGACCGTTCTCGAATTGGTCAAATGGTGTCGAACCTTCTCGGCAATGCTCTGACCCATGGCTCGCCCGATCAGCCCGTTAAAATGGTTGCGTCGACCGACAACGGAATGTTCGTGCTTTGGATTGCGAACGCAGGCGAGCCGATCCCGGATGCGGCGATGGTTAATCTGTTCCAGCCGTTTTTTCGGGGAACGGTCCGCGCCAGCCTTCAAGGGCTGGGCCTCGGTTTGCATATCGCGTCCGAGATAGCCAAGGCGCACGAAGGGGTGCTTACGGTTACCTCGACAGCGGAGGAGACGCGTTTCACGTTTCGGATGCCGCTGCGGGTGTAACGCCGCGGGCTGCGGCGACCGCCGTTGAAGCGCTTCAGCGCGCAGGGCGGCCGAGGGCACGGGCTTGAGCCCTTTTTCGTCAACATCCTGACACTTTCACTGGTCTTTCTCTTTCCGGGCTGGGGATTTCGCAAACGTATGGAGTCCTCCATTGATGTTGAAAACTATTTTTCCCGTCGCGTGTTTGTTGCTTTATTCCGTTCAGGCCGAAGCCCACCCTCGCCATTATCGTCATCAGCACGTTCGCTCCGCGGTGTCATTCGTCGCTGATAATCAAAGCAACGAAAGAACGGTCGGCGGTCGCCCGTCGGGATGCCCGCACGCGTTCTGCGGGTGCGAGGCGTCGCTGTACCGCTTTGGCCGGATCATTCCCCAGTTAAATCTCGCCGCCAATTGGCGCCGTTTCCCGCGCGCGGCCCCGGCGCCGGGGATGGCGGCGGTTCGATCGGGACACGTCATGATTTTGCAAGCGCAAGTCGCCGGCGATATCTGGAACGTGCATGACGGCAATTCCGGCGGTCACGTGACCCGCGAACACTCGCGCTCGATCGCCGGCTACACGATCGTCGATCCAGGCTCAGCCTCGTGAGCGAAGGCGGGCTTCGCCGTCTTCGAACAGCCGCGATGCTGATGGGCAGCATCGGGTGGTGCCAACGGGTCGCGCGAACGCGCGCCCGGGGCAGCGCTCAACCCACGTACTGATTTGCCCGACAGGCTGTTTTTCCAAACCGCTGTCCAGCCCCTTTTGAAAATATATTCTGTTTTTCCGAAGACCCAAATCACTTGTATATCCACCGCCGTTCCGTCCCACTCGAGGGGCGTATCGCGATCGTCACGGACGCGGGGCGTAATGCGGTGGACGCGGCAGCGTCAGGCACGACACGTGACGGCAGGGCGGGTCTTAGGAGGCCTGTGAGTTGTCAACGGCGTGCTGACGAACGGCGCTGATGCGGACGGCGAAATCGTGTGGTCCTGACACCCCGACGCTGGTGTCAAGTCTCGCGGAGGCGAAGTCGGCCCAACCGGGCGCGGACCAGCCATATCCGCAGATGACGGTGGCAAAAAAGCCGGTCACCGGGGAGAGCACGAGGATAAACCGTTAAAACCATTGCGTGCGGGAACGCCGGTGATTCCGGTGACCTCGCTGTGAATACTCGTGTGCATACTTACTACCCATGCGCACACGAGGCTGCGGGTGCACTGGAGCACCCGGCGTTCCCCACGCCCTCGTTTGGGCGGAAGATTTTTCAACGACTCGGGCGCACCGCGCGGCGAGATCGTGGAGGTGTGTCATGAGACCGTTCGTGTCACGCGATCGTCATTCCGGGGCGATGCGAAGCATCGAACCCGGAATCTCGAGATTCCCCGATGCGCAATTGCGCATCTGAGGTCTGGTGCCAACGCACCATCCCGGAATGACGACGTTACTCCTCACCTTCGATCCATTCCGCCGCGCCGCGCCACAGCGTGTCGCGATGCTCGGCGCGAAAAAAGCCGAGATGGCCGATTTTGGCGGCGCCGACATCGGCCGGCGCGATGGTCAGGATTTCCGGCTTGTTTGCGGTAAATCCCGAACACAGCAATTCGACCGCCGGTCGCGTCGCCCAGGGATCGTCGGCAAGGCAGATCGCGCGCAGCGCGCCCCGGTAGTGCGGAAAATTCTCCAATGCCCGAAGTTTGGGATCGTCGAACAGATAGCGCGGGCTCATCACCCAGCGCACCCATTGCTCGAAAACTCCCTTGGGCAGATCCTCACCCAAGCCGCTCCAGCCGGGCGCATAGCCCAACAGCCGGGTGAGGGGGACGCCGACGAAATTCAGCATGGCGTAGACACGGTAGCGTTCCGGCGAGGCCATCAGCTTCCAGGTGCCGGCTTGCGCCGCGATCAGCAGCGCGCGCGAGACCTCGGTGTTGTTGGCCAGAAGTCCCAGTGCCTGGCCGCCAAAGGAATGTCCGACATAGTTGAGCGGCAGGTGTTTGTAGCGCTCGCGCATCCAGGCCACCGCCGCGGTGACATCGAGCGCGGCCCAATCCGCCATGGTGGCGTTGAAGCCGGCAAGCGATCTCGGCTGGTTATAGCCGACCAGCGATTTCTGCCTGCTATCGCCGGTGCCGCGATAGTCATAAGTCAGGACCGCGCAGCCGCGATGCGCGAGATAGCCCGCCAGACCACGGTAGATCTTGCGCGGCACGGCGGTGGCCGAATTGATCAGGACGGCATGCCGCTTGGCCCCGCGGGGCAAGAACAGCGTCGCCCCGAGCAAATATCCGTCCGCCGCGGGAAAGGTGATGTCGTCGATGAAAACGTCGTCCAGCCCGGCCCCTGCCACCGCGATTTCCCCCGTGCGCTCGCGAGCGCCCCAGCAAATGCGAATTCGGCTTTTGCCGCAAGGGCTTGTCTTAAGGAGCGGAAATCCAACTGGCGGTCCGGCGGCAGCCTGTGTATAACCCGGCCCTTCGCTGCTGCCGATAAGTAGCGGTTTTTGCTCAGGAGTTAACGTCATGTCCGAGCGCTGGACACCCGACAGCTGGCGCACCAAACCGGTGCTGCAGATACCCGATTATCCCGATGCCAAGGCATTGGCCGATGTCGAGGCGCAGCTGGCGACGTTTCCCCCGCTGGTTTTTGCAGGTGAGGCCCGCAACCTGAAAAAGGCGCTTGCGCGTGTAGCCGCAGGCGAGGCCTTCCTGCTGCAGGGCGGCGACTGCGCCGAGAGCTTCGCCGAGCATGGCGCCAACAACATCCGGGATTTCTTCCGCGTGCTGCTGCAGATGGCGGTCGTGCTGACCTATGCCGGTGCGCTGCCGGTGGTCAAGGTCGGCCGCATCGCCGGACAATTCGCCAAGCCGCGCTCCTCGCCGATGGAAAAGCTCGACGGCGTCGAGCTGCCGAGCTACCGCGGCGATATCGTCAACGACATCGCGTTCACCGCGGCCTCGCGCACCCCCGATCCGCAGCGCCAGCTGATGGCGTACCGCCAGTCGGCGGCGACGCTCAATCTGCTGCGCGCCTTCGCCACCGGCGGCTTCGCCAATCTCGGCAGCGTGCACCAGTGGATGCTTGGTTTCCTCAAGGATTCCCAGCAGTCGCGCCGTTACAAGGAGCTGGCGGACCGCATCTCGGACGCATTGAATTTCATGCGCGCCTGCGGTCTCGATCTCGAAAGCCACCCCGAGCTGCGCGCCACCGATATCTACACCAGCCACGAGGCGCTGCTGCTCGGTTACGAGCAGGCCTTCACGCGGGTCGATTCCACCACCGGCGACTGGTACGCCACATCGGGCCACATGATCTGGATCGGCGACCGCACCCGCCAGCTCGATCACGGCCATGTCGAATATTTCCGCGGCATCAAGAACCCGATCGGTTTGAAATGCGGTCCCTCGCTGAAGACGGACGAATTGTTGCGGCTGATCGACGTGCTCAATCCGGACAATGAGCCCGGACGCCTGACGCTGATCAACCGCTCCGGTTCGGACAAGATCGGCGATCACCTGCCGCAGATGATCCGCGCCGTGCAGCGCGAAGGCCGGGTGGTGGTCTGGTCCTGCGATCCGATGCATGGCAACACCATCACCTCGACGTCCGGCTACAAGACCCGGCCGTTCGACCGGATCCTGTCGGAGGTGAAGTCGTTCTTCACCATCCATGCGGCGGAGGGCACCCATGCTGGCGGCGTCCATCTGGAAATGACCGGGCAGGACGTGACCGAATGCATCGGCGGCGCGCGCGCCATCACCGACGAGGATCTCAACGATCGCTATCACACGGTCTGCGATCCCCGCCTCAACGCCGAGCAGTCGATCGACATGGCCTTCCTGATCGCCGAATTGCTCAAGCAGGAACGCGCCGGCAAGGTCAAGCCGATGCCGGTTGCGGCGGGACTTTGAGTGCTGCGGTTCTGGCAGGCCACGATCAATACCCGTAACGGGCTTGCCTTCGCCATTCGCTCGGAGCAGGCAATCCGCGAGGAACTGGTCGCGCTGGCGCTTTCGCTTCCGGCGGCGTGGCTGGTCGGCGCGACCACGATGCGCCGCGTCGAACTCGTCGCCGCGGTGGTCCTGGTGCTGGTGATCGAACTGCTCAACACCGCGATCGAGAAGCTCGCCGACCGGCTGACCACCGACCATGATCCGCAGATCGGGCGCGTCAAGGACATGGGCTCCGCCGCCGTCGGCGTCGCGCTGGTCATGGCAGGCCTGTTCTGGCTGTTCGCCATCGCCGAACGCATGGGCGCGATCTGAAGCATGCAATTGCAGTTTGTCCGCACGCAGGGCACCATCGCGCCATGACCGAACCTGCCGCCCAGTTTACGATCACGCTGGCCCAGTTGAACCCGACGGTCGGCGACGTCGCCGGTAACGCCGCCAAGGCGCGCGCCGCGCGCGCGCGCGCTCGGGCCGACGGCGCCGATCTCGTGGTCTTCTCCGAATTGTTCATTGCCGGCTATCCGCCGGAAGACCTGGTGCTGAAGCCGGCATTCCAGGCGGCCTGCCGCGCCGCGATCGAAGAGCTGGCGCGCGATACCGCCGACGGCGGCCCGGCGGTCCTGATCGGCAGTCCCTGGGTGGAGGACGGCAAGCTCTACAATGCCTGCGCGTTGCTCGACGAGGGCCGGATCGCCGCGCTCCGCTTCAAGGCCAACCTGCCGAACTACGGCGTGTTCGATGAAAAGCGCCTGTTCGCGCGCGGGCCTGCGGCGGGCCCGGTGACGATCCGCGGCATCCGGGTCGGCGTTCCCATCTGCGAGGACATCTGGCTCGAGGAGTCCGAGGATTACGAAAACGTCGTCGAGTGTCTGGCGGAAACCGGCGCCGAAATTCTGATCGTGCCGAACGGTTCGCCTTATGCGCGCGACAAGAACGATCTGCGGCTGTCGATCGCGGTGGCGCGCGTCACCGAAAGCGGGCTGCCGCTGATTTATCTCAACGAGGTCGGCGGACAGGACGAGCTGGTTTTCGACGGCGCCTCGTTTGCGCTCAATGCCGATCTGTCGGTAGCAGCACAGCTTCCCGCGTTCGAAGACAGCATCACGACGTTGCGCTGGAGCAGGAGCGAAGCCGGCTGGCGCTGCGCCGGACCGGTGGCGCCGTTGGTCGAGGGCGACCAGGCCGACTACGCGGCCTGCGTGCTGGGACTGCGCGATTACGTCAGGAAAAACGGATTTCCCGGCGTGCTGCTGGGCATATCCGGCGGCATCGACTCGGCGCTGTGCGCGGCGATCGCGGTCGATGCGCTGGGCGCCGAGCGCGTCCGCGGCGTCATGCTGCCGTTCCGTTTCACCGCCCAGGTGTCGCTCGATGACGCCGCAAAGCTCGCGGCCGCGCTCGGTATCCGCTACGAAGTGCTGCCGATCGCGCAGGCCGTGAACGGCTTCGAAGAGATCCTGTCGGGTACGTTCGCCGGTCTGCCGCGCGATATCACCGAGGAGAACCTGCAGGCGCGCACCCGCGGCACGCTATTGATGGCGATCTCCAACAAGACGGGCGCGATGGTCGTGACCACCGGCAACAAGTCGGAAATGTCGGTAGGCTACGCCACGCTCTATGGCGACATGAACGGCGGCTTCAATCCGATCAAGGATATCTACAAGACTGAAGTGTTCCGGCTCTCGAGCCTGCGCAATTCGTGGAAGCCTGAGGGCGCGCTCGGCCCCTCGGGCGAGGTCATTCCGGTCAACATCATCACCCGGCCGCCGACCGCGGAATTGCGCGAAAACCAGACCGATCAGGATTCGCTGCCGCCCTACGAGATGCTGGACGCGATCCTCGAGCGCCTGGTTGAGCGCGAAGAACCACTGGCGTCGATCATATCAGCCGGCTTCGACCGCGAGGTGGTAACGCGGATCGATCGCCTGCTCAACATCGCCGAATACAAGCGACGGCAGGCCGCGCCGGGCGTCAAGGTGACGCAGAAGAATTTCGGGCGCGACCGCCGCTATCCCATCACCAACAAGTTTCGCGATACCGGAGAGCCGTCACAGCAACCCGATGAGACGCTGGTGTCACGCGCCAGCCGCGGATCGGCGGAAGCGTTCGAGGGATAGATCAGCGCGCGGGGATAAAGGTCGGACCCACCGAGCGGATCGGCTTGTTGTTCGGCGTGGCATCGCCCGGCGCGGCCGCGGTGGTTGCCGGCGCGTCCGGTGGTGCATCGGGCGGGGTGGCTACGGGGCCGGCGGGCGCGGCACCCTTCCTGGCCGGGGCGGCAGCCGTTTTCGCCGGCGCGCGCGACATTTTCTTCGCGCTTTCTTCGGTGACGATGATATCGCCCTGCTGTTCAGCCGCGGCCTTATCGTCGATGCTTTTCAGCGCGTCGGACCAGGTCTGTCCGGGAGCCTTGCAGGAACAGGATGGATTGAACTCCTGACGGTAGCGAAACGCGTTCGGCGACGCCGAATAGGGCTGACCGTTGATCGACACCGCCGAGCTCATGTCTTCGCCGGGGTTGCGATAGGTGAAGAGATTGGCGTCCGCCGCAGGGCAAAGCGCCTTGCAGGTCTTTTCATCGTCGGGGAACCGGGCCGGCACGGTGGCGAACGAGATCGGAAAATAAAAACCGTCGCAGCTGCGGACGCAAACCGTGCGGAAGGTGCCGGATTGCGGGCCGACGTCGGCGCCGGGTGCGCCGGGCGCACTTGGCACACCCGGATTGTTATTGCCGAACAAATTCTGCAGGAAGCTGCCCGGACCCGGGGCGACGTTGGCATATTGCGGCCCGCAATTATTCTGCGCGAGCGCGGTCAGCACCGAGCGGCGCTGATTGTCGCGATCGCCGCCAAAACCGCCGCTGCGCAGCCGCTCGAGGCTGTTGGTGATCTGGTCCAGATTGGCCCGCATCTGCTGAATCTGGTTGTTGACCGGACCGCATTGCGCGGACTGGCCCGAGAACAGCGAGAAAAACCCGGAACTGTCGCAGCCCATCCGCTTGGCCTGCGAGGTGACGCGGTCGAGTTCAGTTTGCTGCTTGGACGCGGCATCCTGGTAGCGGCGGATCTGGTCGTCCCTGGCCGGGTCGCCGCTGCCGCCACCGCGGTCGATGGTCGCCAACTGCGCTTCCAGCCGCGGGCACATCGGATTGACCGGTGCTCCCTGCTGCTGCGGCGGCGCATCCGGACTCATCTGCGCCCATGCGTCAACGCTCAGCGTGCTCACGCCAAGGAGCGCAGTAAAGGCCAGGATCCATCGTGAGAAGAAGGGGGTGATCAGCGTTTCCAGCATATCCGGCCGTTAGGACTATTCCGTGCAGGCCGAGAAACCGAATGCGCGGCCAACGCGGTTTCCCATAGCCGCTTCTCAGGGCAGCGTCACGTCGTTTCCGGGGCGCCGGTGTGGCAGTGCAGGCGGGAGCGGCTCAGCGCTGGCAGGTAATCGCAACGTATTCGTTGCAGCCGGCACGGTTGCAGTTGCTGCCAGTGGGAACCGAGCCGGTGATTTCATCGGGGTCGACGCGCCGATAGGACGAAGCCTGGACGAAATCGTGCGACTGGCAATAGGAGCGGGCGGCATGCGCGCCACATTTTTCGCCCTTGGCGAGGCACTGGTCGACGCCGTAACCGTCGGCCTGGTTGGCGATGATGAAAACACGGCTGTCGGCTGTGGCGGCCGATGCGGCGAAGAGGAAAACACAGGCCGAAAGCGCTGACATGGATCGCATACTGCACCGGTGAAGGAGGGACCGCCCGTAATCGTACGGATTGGGATAAACCCAAAACGTTAAGAATGATTAACCTTGGCTTGCCCCGGGGCCGTTTCGTGCCCCAAACCGGCTTTTTGAGGACACTTGACGCAATCCCCTCAACTGGCCCATGGTATCGGTGATGAACGGTCTCCTCGCCATTTGTGGCATTTGCCGCGAGATTATGAGCTAGCGATTCGCTGGCTGAGGCCGTCTTTTCTCACATGAGATCACTGGACGCCCGGCCGCAAGGGACGGGATATCCATGGACTTACGCCTCTACGATACGTTGACCAGGGAAAAGCGCAGCTTTGTGCCGCTCGATCCCGATAACGTGCGCATGTATGTCTGCGGGCCGACGGTCTATGACTTCGCCCATATCGGCAATGCGCGCCCGGTCATCGTGTTCGACGTGCTGTTCCGGCTGCTGCGGCATCGTTACGGCGAGGGTCACGTCACCTATGTCCGCAACATCACCGACGTCGACGACAAGATCAACGATCGCGCGGCACGAGATTTTCCCGGCCTGCCGCTGAACGAGGCGATCCGCAAGGTTACGGAGAAGACAGCCCAGCAGTTCGAGGCGGACGTGGCGGCGCTGGGCTGCCTGCCGCCGACATTCGAACCACGCGCGACCGATTTTGTGCTGCCGCGCGCCGATGGCAAGACGGATATGGTGACGCTGATCAAGCAATTGATCGCGCGCGGCCATGCCTATGAAGCAGGTGGCGAGGTTCTGTTCGATACACAGTCGATGCCGGACTATGGCGCGCTGTCAGGCCGCAAGCTTGATGAGCAACTGCCCGGTGCGCGCGTTGCCGTCGACGCCCACAAGAAAAATCCCGCTGACTTCGTACTGTGGAAGCAGTCGTCAAACGACGAGCCAGGTTGGGAGAGTCCGTGGGGCAGGGGACGGCCCGGCTGGCACATCGAATGCTCTACCATGAGCGCGGCCTATCTCGGCGATGTCTTCGATATCCATGGCGGCGGCCTCGATCTGATTTTCCCTCATCACGAGAACGAAATCGCTCAGTCGCGTTGCGCGCATGGCACGTCCGCGATGGCGAACTATTGGATGCACAACGGCTTTCTGGAAGTCGAAGGTGACAAGATGTCGAAATCGCTTGGCAACTTCGTGACGATTCACGAATTGCTCAGCGGCTGGCAAGGCTATGGCTGGCCAGGCGAAGCCTTGCGCTTCAACATGCTTCGCACGCACTACCGGCAGCCAATCGACTGGACGCTCGAAGGGCTGGATGAGTCTCACAAGACCTTGTGGACCTGGTACGAGGGGCTGGGGTCGGTCGAGCCGCTTTCGGATGTTTCGGCGGATGTCATAGCGGCGCTGTCCGATGATCTGAATACGCCGCAGATGATCTCGGCATTGCATGGTCTTCATCGATCCGGCAAGAAGCGTGAATTGCTTACCGCACTTGCCTTTTTGGGATTTTCTGGCGACCGCAACAAGATCGGCCGTGTAGCTGCCGCAGTGGGAACTGCGAGCGGGGCTTCGACGGCGCGAGGCGCCGGCGCAGCTATCGTAGCCGCCGACATTGAAAAGCTGATTGCTGATCGCAAAGAAGCCCGCGCACGAAAAGATTTCAAGGAGTCCGATCGGATCCGCGATGAACTCGCGGCGATGGGCGTCGTCTTAAAGGATGGGAAGGACGCCGACGGTAGTCCCACAACCAGTTGGGAGATCGCGCGATGACGGCTCAACGGGTTAAGCCCTCTCCATACATCGCAGATTTCCTTAGCTCCGAATTGCGCCTGATCATCGAAGTCGATGGCGGTCAGCACGCGGATTCCGTCCGAGATATCGAACGCGACAATTGGCTGGCGCAAAATAAATTCCGGGTGCCGCGCTTTTGGAATAACGGCGTGTTGCAGAACCTGGAGGGCGTCCTCACTTGTCTGGCAGAGCAAGTGGATAGAACCCCTTACCCGTCGTCTCGCTTCCGCGAGACGCCACCCTCTCCCGCAAGGGCAGAGGGGAAGAAGGCAGATCGCGCGATGAGCCGTAACGCGATGCACTGTAACAGGGAATGGTAGCGATGGGACAGGCGCTGCCCAAACCTGCTCTGCGGCCGTTTCTCAGGGAAGACACCCCGGTGCTGGCGGCGATCTTTGCTGCCGCGATCGAGGAACTGACCGGCGACGACTACAGCGAATCGCAGCAGCAAGCCTGGGCCAGCGCCGCCGATGACGAGGAACAATTCGGCAAGCGTCTGGCCGGCCAACTGACGCTGATCGCGACGCTGCGGAATTCACCGGTCGGCTTCGCCTCGCTCAAGGGGGCCGATCAGATCGACATGCTCTATGTTCACCCCAGCGCGGCCGGGCAGGGCGTGGCGTCGATGCTGTGCGAGGCACTGGAAAAGCTCGCCGGTGGCCGCGGCGCCAAAAATCTTACGGTCGATGCCAGCGACAACGCGGCCGAGTTCTTCTTGAAGCGCGGCTATGTCGCCATGCAGCGCAACACCGTGACCGTCAACGGCGAATGGCTTGCCAACACCACGATGCAGAAGACGCTGGCTAGCGGCACGTCGCCGGGAGTTCCGACATGACTCGCGAACGTCTCTATCTGTTCGACACCACGCTGCGCGACGGTGCGCAGACCAACGGCGTCGATTTCACGCTGCACGACAAGCAGCTGATCGCAGAGATGCTCGACGAACTCGGCATCGACTATGTCGAGGGCGGCTATCCCGGCGCCAATCCCACCGATACCGAATTCTTTGCCGCCCGGCCGAAGCTCGATCACGCCCGTTTTACGGCGTTCGGCATGACCCGGCGTCCGGGCCGTTCGGCCTCCAACGATCCGGGCCTTGCGGCGCTGCTGGAGGCCAAGGCCGACGCCATCTGTTTTGTCGCGAAATCGTCGGCCTATCAGGTCCGCGTCGCGCTGGAGACCACCAACGAGGAAAACCTGGCCTCGATCCGCGACAGCGTGACGGCGGCGAAGCAGGCCGGCCGCGAAGTCATGCTCGACTGCGAGCATTTCTTCGACGGCTACAAGGAAGATGCGGCGTTCGCACTGGCCTGCGCCAAGGCGGCTTACGATTCGGGCGCACGCTGGGTGGTGCTGTGCGACACCAATGGCGGTACCATGCCGCACGAAGTGGAAACCATCGTCGGCGAGGTCGTGAAGCACATTCCCGGCGATCACGTCGGCATCCACGCCCATAACGACACCGAGCAGGCGGTGGCCAATTCGCTGGCCGCGGTGCGGGCCGGGGTGCGGCAAATCCAGGGCACGCTGAACGGGCTCGGTGAGCGCTGTGGCAATGCCAATCTGTGCTCGCTGATTCCAACCCTGCGGCTCAAGCGCGAATTTTCCGATTGCTTCGACATCGCCGTGTCGCCGGACAAGATGGCGACCTTGATGAAGGTGTCGCGTACGCTCGACGATATGCTCAATCGCGCGGCGAACCGTCACGCGCCCTATGTCGGCGAAAGCGCCTTCGTCACCAAGACCGGCATCCATGCCTCCGCCGTGCTCAAGGATCCCCACACTTACGAGCATGTGCTGCCCGAAACGGTCGGCAATCATCGCAAGGTGCTGGTGTCCGATCAGGCCGGCCGCTCGAACGTCATCGCCGAACTGGAACGGGCCGGCATTCCCTACGAGAAGAACGACCCGAAACTGGTTCGGCTGGTCGAGGAATTGAAGGAGCGCGAGGCCTCCGGCTTTGCCTATGAGTCGGCCAACGCGTCGTTCGACCTGCTGGCGCGGCGCACGCTCGGCCGGGTGCCGGAATATTTCCGGATCGAACAATTCGATGTCAATGTCGAGCAGCGCTACAATGCCAACGGCCAGCGCGTCACGGTGGCGATGGCGGTGGTGAAGGTCGATGTCGACGGCGAGAAACTGATCTCGGCGGCCGAGGGCAACGGCCCCGTCAACGCGCTCGATGTCGCCTTGCGCAAGGATCTCGGCAAATACCAGAAATACATCGAGGGCCTGAAGCTGATCGATTACCGCGTGCGTATCCTCAACGGTGGCACCGAAGCGGTGACGCGCGTCTTGATCGAGAGCGAAGACGAGGAGGGTGAGCGCTGGACCACGATCGGCGTCTCGCCCAACATCATCGACGCCTCGTTTCAGGCGCTGATGGATTCGGTGATCTACAAGCTGGTGAAGTCAGGCGCGCCGGCGTGAGGGATGGACGGGTCATTCCGGGATGGTCCGAAGGACCAGACCCGGAATCTCGAGATTCCGGGTTCGCGTCTTCGACGCGCCCCGGAATGACGGTTCAACATCGGGCGGGATGCAACTCAGATGATCGACCACATCTCCGTCGGCGTCAGTGACCTCGAACGGTCCGCGCGCTTTTACGAAGCGGCGCTGGCGCCGCTTGGGCTGTCACGCCTGGTAACACGCCCCGCGACAATCGGTTTCGGCAAGAGCTATCCCGAGTTCTGGATCAATTTTCGTGCCGACATGACCCAGGTCGTTCCTGAAAGCGGCGTCCACATCTGCCTCCGCGCAAAGACGACTGCCGAAGTCGATGCCTTTCACGCGGCGGCGCTGGCGGCTGGCGGAAATTCCGAAAGCCCGCCGTCGCTGCGTCCGCATGATCGCGTGCGCTACTACGCGAGCTTTGTCAGGGATCCCGACGGCAATCGCATCGAGGCGGTGACGTTTCCGGCGGCTTCAAACTAGCGGTGCGACAGTCACAGCCGGCGGGCAATCTCCGGCACCAGTTTCTCTGTGCCTTCAGGCGCGCGGGCCGCGGCGGCGCGCAACCGCGGCAGGATATCCTCGACCCGTTCGGCTTTCAGGATATCGACCGCCAGAGACGGCCGAATGAATGCCGTGGCCCGCATATGCCCGAGCAGCGCGAGCAACGGTTCCCAGAAGCCGTCGATGTTGGCGAGCAGGACCGGCTTGGAGTGGCGGCCAAGCTGCTGCCAAGTCAGTTGCTCCACCAGTTCCTCCAGCGTGCCGATCCCGCCGGGGAGCGCCACGAAGGCGTCGGAACGCTCGAACATCAGCCGCTTGCGCTCGTGCATGTCGGGCGTGACGACGAGTTCCTGAACCCGCTTCAGCACGTTTTCGCGGGAGGTGAGAAAGTCGGGTATGATACCGGTCACGGTGCCGCCGTGATCGAGCACCGATGTGGCGATCGCGCCCATCAGCCCGATCGAGCCGCCGCCATAGACCAGGCGGATGCCGTTCTCGGCGAGCGCCTTTCCTAGCGCGATGGCGGCTTCAACGAAGCGGGGATTTGTGCCGGGGCCGGAGCCGCAATAGACACAGACGGTTTTGATTTTGTTCATGCTGGCCATGTGGCACTGCAGCGTAAGTGCGTCAACCCTAGCGGATTCGCCAAGGCAATGGAATCCATTCGTGAATCCCGGTAAATCGCTGAAGAATCGAGGGTGCATGCGGCGCTTAAAGGTTCTATATGACGCGCACGATGCGGAACCACATTAAAAACACGCGCGACAGCGAGCCGGCGACCCGGTTCGCTCTGGGTACTCCTTGATGGCTCACACCGATTCGTCTGGGGGGGCCGGCGAAGCGCTGTCTGGCTCGGGCAAATCCATCGAACGGGCGACCCTGATCGGGACGCTGGTGCATCTGTGGCCGTACATCTGGCCCGGCGATCGCGTCGATCTCAAGATGCGCGTGGTCTGGTCGGTGGTGCTGCTGCTGGTAGCCAAGGTGGCGACGCTGGCGGTGCCGTTTACGTTCAAATGGGCGATCGACGCCCTGACCGGCGCCGATACCGCCCCGGTGCAATCGTCGAACTGGACGCTGTGGCTGATCGCATCGCCCCTGATCATGACTGCAAGCTATGGCGCCTTGCGCGTGCTGATGGCGGTGCTGACCCAGTGGCGCGATGGCATCTTCGCGCGCGTCGCGATGCATGCGGTGCGCAAGCTCGCTTACCGCACCTTCGTCCACATGCACGAACTGTCGCTGCGCTTTCATCTGGAGCGCAAGACCGGAGGGCTGACGCGCGTGCTGGAGCGCGGCCGTCTCGGCATCGAGGTGATCGTACGGATGGTGATCCTGCAGCTGGTCCCGACCATCGTCGAGGTTTCGCTGCTGACGGCCGTGCTGCTGTGGAAGTTCGACTGGCGCTATGTGCTGGCGACCATGATCACCGTCGTGATCTTCATGTATTACACCTACATCGCGACCGAATGGCGGATCGAGATCCGCCGCAAGATGAACGAATCCGATACCGAGGCGAACACCAAGGCGATCGACTCGCTGCTGAACTACGAGACCGTCAAATATTTCAGTGCCGAGGAGCGCGAGGCCGCCCGCTACGACCGTTCGATGGAGGGTTACGAGCGTGCCAGCGTGAAGACCTACACCTCGCTCGCGGTGCTCAATACCGGGCAGGCCATCATCTTCACCGCCGGTCTCACCGCGACCATGCTGATGTGCGCGATCGGCGTCCGCAGCGGCAAGAATACGGTCGGCGATTTCGTCATGGTCAACGCCATGATGATCCAGCTTTACCAGCCGCTGAATTTCATGGGCATGGTCTACCGCGAGATCAAGCAGGCGGTGATCGACATCGAGAAGATGTTCGGCGTGCTGGCGCGGAATCCGGAGATCAAGGACCTTCCCGGCGCCACGCCGCTGATCGTGACGTCTGGCAAGGTGCGCTTCGACGACGTGCGATTTTCCTACGATCCCGAGCGGGCGATCCTCAAGGGCCTCAGTTTCGAGGTGCCTGCCGGCAAGACGGTTGCGATCGTCGGGCCTTCCGGCGCCGGCAAGTCGACCATTTCGCGGCTGCTGTTTCGGCTCTATGACGTCTCCGGCGGCAAGATCCTGATCGACGGTCAGGACATCCGGAACGTCACGCAGGCCTCGCTGCGGGCAGCGATCGGCATGGTGCCGCAGGACACTGTGTTGTTCAACGACACCATCCGTTACAACATCCGTTACGGCCGCTGGGATGCTACCGACGCCGAAGTCGAGCAGGCGGCGCAGCTCGCGCAAATCGATCGCTTCATCCGGATGTCGCCGAAGGGTTACGAGACCCAGGTCGGCGAGCGCGGCTTGAAATTATCGGGCGGCGAGAAGCAGCGGGTCGCGATCGCGCGGACGATTCTGAAGGGGCCGCCGATCCTGGTGCTCGACGAGGCGACATCGGCGCTCGACAGCCATACCGAGCATGAAATTCAGGAGGCGCTGGAGCGGATTTCGCGCAACCGCACATCGCTGGTGATCGCGCACCGGCTGTCCACCATCGTGGGCGCCGACGAAATCATCGTGCTGGATCAGGGCCGCATCGCCGAGCGTGGAACGCATTCGCAGCTTTTGGCAACCGGCGGGCTTTATGCCAGTATGTGGAACCGGCAGCGCGAGGCTCAAGAGGCGCGCGAGAGGCTGGCGCTGATTGCCGACGAGAACGAAACGCCGAACCGGGAGCCGCCACCGCTCGATGACGCGCTGGTAACTGACGGGCCGGCGACTGACGCGCTGGTAACTCCGGCCGCGGCGGAATGATTGCCCATCTCCTCTCCCGCCGCGGGAGAGGGCACAACAGATAGTGACCCCCCGATGTCCATTGCCCATTCCATCCGCGCGCAAATTCCGCCGATCCACCGGGAAGGCTATCCGTTTATCAGCGGCTTTGCGGTTGCGAGCCTGGTTCTGTTCTGGATCTGGACGCCGCTCGGCTGGATCGGTGCCTTGCTGACGGTCTGGTGCGCGCTGTTTTTCCGCGATCCGGTGCGGGTGACGCCGGTGCGCGAGGGCATCGTGGTGGCGCCGGCCGACGGGCGCATCTCGATGGTGACGCAGGTGTTGCCGCCGGTCGAACTCGGGCTCGGCGACCAGCCGCTGCCGCGTATCTCGATCTTCATGAGCGTATTCAACTGCCACGTGAACCGCAGTCCGGTGACGGGGCGAATCGACCGGATCGCGTACCGGCCGGGCACCTTCATCAATGCCGAGCTGGACAAGGCGAGCGAGGACAATGAGCGCAACTCGCTGGTGATCTCGACCCCGGACGGACGCATCGGGGTGATCCAGATCGCGGGGCTGGTGGCGCGGCGGATTGTCTCGTTCGTTCGCGAAGGGCAGTCAATCGGTGCCGGCGAGCGCTTCGGATTGATCCGGTTTGGATCGCGTCTCGACGTCTACCTGCCCGATGGCACCAAATCGCTGGTCGCAGAAGGCCAGACCGCGGTGGCCGGCGAGACCATTTTGGCCGATTTCAGGCTTGGCGATAACGGCCGGACCTACCGCGCCGATTAACCATTTGGCTGTCGAATCAACCGGCTGAGCACCGCAATGGCGGAGCGGGCCGGGGCTTGCTATATCTATGCGAGCCATGACGCCGATCGATCCGCAACATCCCGAACTTCGCCGCCGCCGGTTTCGCCCGATTCCGGTGCGGATGCTGGTGCCCAACGTCATCACCCTGCTTGCGATCTGCGCGGGATTGACCGCGATCCGGTTGTCGACCGAAGGGCGGATGGAACTGGCGGTAGCGGCGATCGTGTTCGCAGCCGTGCTCGATGGGCTGGACGGCCGGGTCGCGCGCATGATCAAGGGCCAGTCGAAATTCGGGGCGGAACTCGACAGCCTCGCCGATTTCGTCAATTTCGGCGTGGCGCCCGGCCTGATCCTCTATTTCTGGCAGCTGCATGAGCTGAACAATGGCGGCTGGATCGCCGCGATGGTGTTCGCGATCAGCGGCGGCCTGCGGCTGGCACGCTTCAACGCCACCATGGACGATCCGAACAAGCCCGCCTTTGCCGTGAATTACTTCACCGGCGTCCCGGCGCCGGCCGGCGCGATCACCGTGCTGCTTCCGATCTATCTCGCGTTCCTCGGCCTGCCGAACCCGCCGGCGATCCTGACCGCGCTCTATACGCTGCTGATCGCCTTCCTGATGGTGTCGCGGCTGCCGGTGTTTTCGGGCAAGACCGTACGCATGCGCGTGCCGCCGGAAATGGTGCTGCCGGTTTTCGTCTCGGTGGTTTTCTTCATTGCGCTGCTGATCGGCTATCCCTGGCATATTCTGTCGGCGGGTTCGGTGCTCTACCTCGCGAGCCTGCCGGCCGGATGGAAATCCTATCGCGACCACGCGCGCAAGGCTGCCGCGGCGGAGCTCACGCCGGCCGGCGTCGCGCCGGCAAATTCTCCGCCGTCGTACCCGCCGGTAGCCTCCGAGCCGGAACACGACGATCGGCCGACGCGGCTGAACTGAGCCGCCGGCTCGGCGCGTCGGCAACTGATCCCCGGATATCTGCCATGAGCGGCCGCCGAGTTGGGTTCGGTCCCAATCTCGGGTATAGGGCTGACCGTACACGGCCTTCAAAAAGGGCCGGTCCCTGAATTCTGGAGAGAACGCCGTGACGGATTCCGAAAAAGCGCCGCTGCCTGCCGCACTTCTAGAGGCGCTGGGGCGCTATGACACGCCCACGATCTGCAATGCGCTGGAAATCGTCGCGCCGGAACGGCGCCTGATCGGCTATACGACCAAGCCGCTGGTTTGTCCGTTCCCGGAGCTCCCGCCGATGGTCGGCTATGCCCGCACGGTGACGATCCGCTCCGTTCTGCAGTCCGCGCTTCCGGCAGCCGAGCAGTCGAAGCGCCGGATCGCCTATTACGAATATATGGGCACCGGCCACGGCCCGCGTATCACCGTGATCCAGGATATCGATGGTCCGGACGTGGGCTACGGTGCGTTCTGGGGCGAGGTCCAGAGTTCGGTGCACAAGGCGCTCGGCTGTCTCGGCGTCATCACCGACGGATCGATCCGCGACATCCCGCAATGGGCGCCCGGTTTCCAGGCCCTGGCCGGCTCGATCGGACCGTCCCACGCCTGGGTACATGCCGACAGTTTTGGCGGCGAAGTTCGCGTCGCCGGGATGACGGTGCGCTCCGGCGACCTCATTCATGCCGACTGTCACGGCGCGGTGGTCATTCCAACCGATATCGCAGCGAAAGTGCCTGACGCGGCCGAACTGTGCGGCCGCCGCGAGACACCGATTCTTGAGATCGCCCGCAGCCCGTCATTTACGCTTGAAAAGCTGAAAGAGGCGCTGGCGAAATCGGCAGAAATTCATTGACGGATCGAGAGGGGCGATCGCGATGAACATGGACGGCAAGACGGTGTTGGTCACGGGCTCGACCGACGGCGTCGGCCGCTATGTCGCCGCCAGACTCGCCGCCGCCGGCGCCAAGGTCCTGATCCATGGCCGTGACGGCGCGCGGGCAAAAACCCTGGCCGATGAGATACGCGGTCACGGCTTTGCTGAACCAATCTTCTATCAGGCCGATCTGTCTTCGCTGGCCGGTGCGCGGCAACTCGCCGAAGCGGTGACGGCCGGGCACAAGCGGCTCGACCTTTTCATCAGCAATGCCGGGATCGGATCGCGGTCGCCCGGGTCGGAGCGGCAGACCAGCGCGGACGGCTATGAACTGCGGTTTGCGGTGAATTACCTTTCCGGATTTCTGCTTGCCTACCTGCTGCTTCCCTTGTTGAAGGCAAGCGCGCCCTCGCGCATCGTGAATGTCGCTTCGCTCGGCCAGCATCCGCTCGATTTCGACGATGTGATGCTGACCAGGGGCTACAGCGGCTCGCGCGCCTACGCCCAGAGCAAGCTCGCCCAGATCATGTTCACCATCGATCTGGCGAGCCAGCTCGAGGGCACTGGCGTGACCGTGAATGCTCTGCATCCTGCGACTTACATGAACACCACGATGGTGCGCGAAGGCGGCATCACCCCGATCAGCACGGTCGAGCAGGGCGGCGACGCCATTTTGCATCTTGCGGTTGGCGACGATGTGGCGGCCAGCAGCGGGCTGTTCTTCAACGGCATGCGGCCGGCGCAAGCCAATCCGCAAGCCTATGACGCGGTCGCCCGCAACCGATTGCGCGCGCTCAGCCTCGAACTTGCCGGCCTGCCGCCCGACTGACGAAACCGGCGCGGCAACTCCTTCGAAGCGGCCCAACCACCTGTCCGGTGTCCTCTCGCCTTCATACGGGGCAAGCCGCGGCGACTATGGTTAGCAGATCGTTGCGATGGTGTCGGGGCGCCAATCAGCGGTCCATTAGCGCGTTTCGGCCACGACCTGCGACGAAGTGGGCAGTCCGTTCGCCGCGGTAGCCGGCGCTAAACGACTTAACCTTTACGCGTCTTTAATGGCGGGCGACGTAGGCTTCCTGTTGCGCGGTCCGGAATGGGCGGCGCCACCGTCCAGGATGGCCGGTCGTTCGCGTACGCGTTGGAGTTCCCCCATGGATATCATGACGAGCGTTGGGCTCGTGTCCGGCATGCTTGTCGTGACAGTAATGGTGCTCATGGGCGGCGATCTGCACATGTTCGTCAGCGAACATGCTGTCATCATCATCTTCGGCGGATCGATCGCCGCCACCATGATCCGGTTTCCGCTTAGCGCCATCCTGCATGGCCTGCCGCTCGGCGCAAAATTTGCGTTCACGATGAGCCGGCTTTCGGCGCGCGATCTGGTCGACGAGCTTGCCCGCATCGCGGAAATCGCGCGCAAGCAGGGACCTGTCGGGCTGGAAAAAGTCGAGACCGACGAACCGTTCCTCGCCAAGGGCATTCGATATGTCGCCGACGGCTACGATCTCGAATTCATCCGCGACAATCTCGAGCGCGACCGCGACAACTTCCTGATGCATCTCGACGAGGGCGGGAAAATCTACCGCGCTATCGGCGACTGCGCACCGGCGTTCGGCATGATCGGCACATTGATCGGCATGGTGCAGATGTTCGCCAACATGACCGATCCTTCGAAACTCGGCCCGTTCATGGCGACCGCCCTGCTGGCGACGCTCTACGGCGCGCTGGTCGCGAACCTGTTCTGCCTGCCGATTGCCGACAAGCTGCATGGCAAGCTGCTCGACGAGGAAACCAATCGCACCCTGATCATCGACGGCATTCTGATGATCCGGGATTCCAAGAGCCCGACGCTGGTCCGGGAAATGCTGCTGGCGTATCTGCCGGAAAAGCACCGCCACGAGGAAGGTGAGCCGGTACCGGCCTGATCGGCGGGTAGCGGCGGTCCGGGAAAACAGGCGATGGCCAAGAAAAAACGCGGCGATGCGCATGGAGGAGGGCACGGCTGGTTCGTGACCTTTGCCGACCTCATGGGTCTGATGATGAGCTTCTTCGTGATGCTCGTCGCGTTCTCCTCCATGGACAACAACAAGCTCAAAATCGTCGCGGGCTCGATGCGCGACGCCTTCGGTGTGCAGACCGAGGCGCGCTATTCCGGAATCATCGAATCCGATGGTCTGCCGACGCGGGCCAAGCTGAAGAACGCCGCGCATATTCCGCCGGAGGAATCATCGGCCACGCCGACCCCGGACGAAAAGGAGCGGAGCCTGACGGAAGGCGCCCGCCTGAAAGTCGATCGCGAGTTCGCGCTGGCCTCGGCCTCGTTGCGGCAGGCGTTGCAGGACATGCCGGAACTGACGGAAATCTCGAAACACATCATGTTTGAGGAAACCAGCCAGGGCCTCAATCTGGAAATCGTCGACCAGGACGGACGGTCGATGTTTGCCGATGGCTCTAAGGTTCCGTACGATCGTACGCGCCGGCTGATCGAGAAACTTGCGATTCCGCTCAAGGCGACGCCGCTGCGAATCTCCATCGTCGGCCATACCGCGGCAGGTTTCGTGCCGACGCGCAGCGATTATGGGGCGTTCGATCTGTCGGCCGATCGGGCCAATGCGGTGCGCCAGATCCTAGAGCGGGAAGGACTGCCGCCGGCCCACATTTTCGCGGTGTCCGGAAAGGCCGACGGCCAGCCGCTGTTTCCCGACGATCCCTCGCTGTCGGCGAACCGTCGCGTGACCATCACGCTGATGCGCGAAGATCCGCCGCTGCCGCCCGACCTGAAGCCATAACCCTCGCACTACTATATTACCGGGCGTCGTCCGAGCGAGGCCGCTTTGTGGGTAAGTTCGGCGGTTGACAGGCTATCCGGGAGCGTCGATAGCGACCGGGATCAGATCAGGCGACAGGACGTTTCTCCATCACCATGGCTGTCAGCGTCACATCCACCGAAGCCCATGAGGCACCGGTCAGCACCGGCTTTTGGGCCCTGACGCTGGGAAGCATCGGCGTGGTGTTTGGCGATATCGGGACCTCGCCGCTGTATGCGTTTCGCGAGGCTGTTGCCGGTGCCGCGCAGGGCCAGCCGATAACCCGGGTCATGGTGCTTGGGGTTTTGTCGCTGATCCTGTGGGCGCTCTTTATCGTGGTCACGGCAAAATACGTGCTGCTGCTGCTGCGCGCCGACAATAACGGCGAGGGCGGCACGCTTTCGCTGATGGCGCTCGGGCAACGCGCATTGGGTCGGAGAAGCTGGCCGCTGCTGGCGCTCGGCGTCATCGGCGCTTCGATGTTCATCGGCGACTCCATGATCACGCCGGCGATTTCGGTCCTGTCCGCGGTCGAAGGTCTCAAGCTCGCAACGCCGGCGCTCGAGCACTATGTGGTGCCGCTGACGGTTTTCATTTTGGTTGCGCTGTTCTCGATTCAAAGCAGCGGCACTGCGCGCGTCGCCTCGGCGTTCGGGCCGGTGATGGTTGTCTGGTTTGCGACTCTCGGCGTGATGGGCCTCGTTCATATCAGCGACGATCCGTCGGTGCTGGCCGCGATCAACCCCTGGTACGCGGTTCATTTCCTGCTTTCCCATGGCAAGATCGGAATGGTGACGCTGGGCGCGGTATTTCTCGCAGTGACCGGCGGCGAGGCGCTCTATGCAGATCTGGGCCACTTCGGACGCAAGCCGATCCAGGCGGGATGGCTTTACTTTGTGTTGCCCTCGCTTCTGATCAACTATTTCGGTCAGGGCGCGGTGGTGCTTTCCAATCCGGCGGCGATCGAAAATTCATTCTACCGGATGGTTCCGGAAATCCTGCTGCTGCCGCTGGTCGCGCTGTCGACCGCGGCGACGGTGATCGCAAGCCAGGCGGTAATTACGGGAGCCTATTCGTTGACCCGTCAGGCAGTGCAGCTCGGCCTGCTGCCGCGCTTCGAGGTCCGCTACACCTCGGAAGCCCATGCCGGGCAGATTTATCTGCCGCGCGTGAACAGGCTGTTGCTGATCGGCGTCTTGCTGCTGGTGCTGTTGTTCCGCACCTCGAGCGGACTGGCCTCCGCCTACGGCATCGCGGTCTCCACAACCATGGTCGCCGACGGCATCATGGGCTTCGTGGTGATCTGGAAGCTGTGGAATTGGCGCGCGGCCGCCGCGGCGGCGCTGATCGTGCCGTTTGTCGTCGTCGACATGACTTTCTTCAGTGCAAACCTCTTGAAGCTGCTCGAAGGCGCCTGGGTCCCGCTGCTGTTCGGTCTAGCGACGGCGATCATGATCTGGACCTGGCGCCGGGGTGCCGCAATCCTGGTCATCAAAACCCGGCGGATCGAAGTTCCGCTCACGGATCTGATCAAGAGCCTCGAAAAGCGCCCGCCTCACATCGTCAAGGGCACCGCGATCTTTCTGACCAGCGATCCGAGTTTCGTGCCGACGGCGCTGTTGCATAATCTCAAGCACAACAAGGTGCTGCACGAGCACAATGTGATTCTGACCATTGAAACCGCGCAGACTCCGCGCGTCGACCCCGCCGAGCGGGTCCGGATGGAAACCATCAGCGACAAATTTGCGACAGTGCGGCTGCGTTTCGGTTTCATGGAATCGCCGAACGTTCCCAAGGCGCTGGTGATCGCGCGCAAGCTCGGCTGGCAGTTCGATATCATGTCGACGTCGTTTTTCGTCTCGCGGCGCTCGCTGAAACCCTCTTCGCAGTCCGGAATGCCGCGCTGGCAGGACCACCTGTTCATCGCCATGAGCCGATCGGCCAATGACGCCACCGACTATTTCCAGATTCCGACCGGACGGGTGGTTGAAGTCGGTACCCAGGTTACTATTTAGCGGTTTTTGGCGGTTTATGCATTTTTGCATGCCGTAGACCCAAAATAGAGCTAGGCTATGCTCCAAGCGCAGGACTATAAGCCGCCTCGCTTTGCTATTTGTGTCAGTGAAGCATTTTGAGGCCTCAAGCTCCCATGACCAGTGACGCTGTAGCTTCCGCCGCGGAAATGCCGGCGGCCAATGGGCATGCCAATGCCCATTCGACCGCCGGCTTCAAGGCGCTCCTGATCGGCAGCATCGGCGTCGTCTACGGCGACATCGGCACCAGTCCGCTGTACGCGCTCCGCGAAGCCGTGATCGCCGCCAGCGGGCCTGCTGCGGGCGGCGTCACGCCGCAGGCGGTGCTCGGCGTCGTGTCGCTGATCCTGTGGGCGCTGATCATTGTGGTGACGCTGAAATATGTGCTGATCCTGCTGCGCGCGGATAACCATGGCGAGGGCGGAACGCTGGCGCTGATGGCGCTGGCGCAACGCGCGGTTAGCTATGGTGCCGGCGCCATCGTGCTGCTCGGGATCGTCAGCGGCGCGCTATTTTACGGCGACGCGGTGATCACGCCGGCGCTGTCGGTGCTGTCAGCCATCGAGGGTATCAAACTCGTCACCTCCGCGTTCGATCCGTACGTCGTGCCGCTGACGGTGCTGATCCTGCTGGTGTTGTTCGCCGCCCAGTCACGCGGCACCGCGCGCGTCGCGGCTTTCTTCGGGCCGGTGATGACTATCTGGTTCGGCGTCATCGCGATTGCGGCGATCCCCCCGATCATGCGACATCCCGAAGTTCTTTATGCGCTGAATCCCGTCCATGCCGTCGCGTTCATGCTTCATCACGGCATCATCGGATTCGTCACGCTCGGCGCGGTATTTCTCGCGGTCACCGGAGCCGAGGCGCTGTACGCCGACCTCGGGCATTTCGGCAAACGGCCGATCCAGACAGCGTGGCTTTTCATCGTGCTGCCGTCGCTGGCGCTGAATTATCTGGGGCAGGGCGCACTGGTCATCGCCAATCCCCGGGCGGTCGAGAACCCCTTCTTCCTGATGTTCCCGGACTGGGCCGTGTTGCCGATGGTCTGTCTCGCCACGGTGGCCACCGTGATTGCGAGCCAGGCGGTGATCACCGGCGCCTATTCGTTGACGCGCCAGGCCATTCAGCTGGGCTTGCTGCCGCGATTTGAAATTCGCCATACATCGGAATCCCATTCCGGCCAGATTTATATCCCGCGCATCAATATGCTGCTGCTCGTCAGCGTGGTGCTGCTGGTCCTGATGTTCCGTTCGTCAAGCGCGCTGGCGTCGGCCTATGGTATTTCCGTGACCGGGACCATGGTGGTGACCGCGATGATGGGTTTTGTCGTCATCTGGCGAGTCTGGAAATGGTCGCCGTTCGCGGCGGCGGCGCTGATTGCGCCGTTTCTGTTTCTCGACCTGACCTTTCTGGCAGCGAACCTGTTGAAAGTGTTCGAGGGCGGCTGGGTGCCGCTGGCGCTGGGATCCGTCGTGATGCTCCTGATGTACACTTGGCGGCGCGGCAGCAGGCTTTTGTTCGAGAAATCGCGCAAGCTGGAGTTTCCGCTGGCAGACCTGGTGTCGATGCTGGAAAAGCGGCCGCCGCAGCGGGTTTCCGGCACCGCAGTATTCCTGACCAGCGATCCCGTCAGCGCGCCGACGGCTCTGATGCACAGTCTCAAGCACTACAAGGTGCTGCACGAGAAGAACGTCATTCTCACCATCGAAACCGCGCCGACACCTCGGATCGACCCGGCCGAGCGGGTCAGGCTGGAACAGATCAGCGCGACCTTCACCAAGGTCACGCTGCGGTTCGGTTTCATGGAGTCGCCCAATGTGCCCAAGGCGCTGGCGATCGCGCGCAAGCTGGGCTGGCAGTTCGATATCATGTCGACGTCGTTCTTCCTGTCGCGGCGTGCGCTCAAGCCGGCCGCGCATTCCGGCATGCCGCGCTGGCAGGATCATCTTTTCATCGCGCTCAGCCGCACCGCCAACGATGCCACCGACTATTTCCAGATTCCGAGCGGGCGGGTGGTCGAAGTGGGAACGCAGGTTACCGTCTAGGCCGGACGCCTCTCAAACCACCTTGCGGTGCTTGATTTTCGCCGCGCCAGGGGTGAGGTTGGCACCGGCGACAGCCATGGAATATGCGTAAGTCAAAATGCTCTCGGGCATTGTGTAGGAGAAATCGAGTGGCGGATCAGGGTCATCAAGTCACAGATTTGACGCCGGAGGAGGTATCCAAGGGGATGGCCGACGGACGCTATCTTCTCGTCGACGTCCGTGAGCCGAACGAGGTTGCCGCGGAAGCCTATCCGGGCGCGGTGGTCGTTTCGCTGTCGAGTTTCGACCCGCAGGATATTCCGGATCCGCACGGCAAGCAGGTGGTTTTCGCCTGCCGCTCGGGGAAGCGATCGGTCACGGCGTCGCTGGCCGCCCAGGCCGCAGGTCTGGCCTACGACAAGCATCTTGCGGGCGGCATGCTGGCCTGGAAGGCTGCGGGATTGCCGACCAAGACCGGCGGCTGACCGTCCATGGCTTCCTGAACAAATGGCTTCCATGAACACGGTCTTTGCGGATCTTCCGGTCACGATCTTCGAGGCGATGTCGCAGCTGGCGCGCGACAACAACGCCATCAATCTCGGCCAGGGTTTCCCGGACGATCCCGGCCCCGAGGACATTCGCCGCGCGGCGGCCGACGCCGTCATGGACGGCTACAATCAATACCCCTCGATGATGGGCATCCCGGAATTGCGGCAGGCGATCGCTGCCCATTACGGGCGCTGGCATGGCCTCGCGCTCGATCCGATGGCCGAGGTGATGGTGACCTCCGGAGGCACCGAGGCGCTCACGTCAGCCATTCTGGCCGTGGTCGAGCCGGGCGACGAGGTGGTCGTGTTCCAGCCGGTCTACGACTCCTATTTGCCGATCATCCGCCAGGCCGGAGGCATCCCGCGGCTGGTGCGCCTCGAGCCGCCGCACTGGCGGCTGACCGAGGAGGCGCTGCGAGGCGTTTTCAACCACAAGACCAAGGCGGTGCTGTTCAACAATCCGCTCAATCCCGCCGCGGTGGTCTATCCGCGCGAGGACCTCGAACTGCTGGCGCGGTTCTGTCAGGAATTCGATACCATCGCGATCTGCGACGAGGTCTGGGAGCATGTGGTGTTCGACGGCCGCGAACATATTCCGCTGATTACCATTCCGGGAATGCGCGATCGCACCATCAAGGTCGGCTCCGCGGGCAAGATTTTTTCGCTGACCGGGTGGAAGATCGGCTTTGTCTGCGCGGCGCCGCCGCTGTTGCGGGTCGCCGCAAAGGTGCACCAGTTCCTCACCTTCACCACCGCGCCCAATCTCCAGGTCGCGGTCGCCTACGGCCTCGGCAAGCCGGCGGATTATTTCCATCGGATGCGCAAGGAATTGGCGCGCAGCCGCGACCGTCTCACGAGGGGACTCGAGCGCATCGGCTTCCCGGTGCTTCCCTCGCAGGGCACCTATTTCCTCACCGTCGACCTTTCCCCGCTCGGTCTCAACGAAACCGACGAGGCGTTCTGCAGGCGCATCGTGACCGATTACAAGGTTGCGGCGATTCCGGTGTCGGCCTTCTACGAAAAGGACGCCGTGACATCCGTCGTGCGGTTTTGTTTTGCCAAGAAGGATGCCACCCTCGACACCGCGCTGGAGCGTCTGTCGGACGCGGTGCACCGCCGCTAACAGGGTGACGATGATGCGGGGTTGGTGCTGCACGCAGATCCGGTTTATTGCCGCGATTGCTGCGATTCTCGCCTTGTCGTCGCCGCTCGCGCAGGCTCAGCAGCGCACCGTCAACTTCTACAACTGGTCGAACTATATCGCGCCGGGGGTGCTCGAAGACTTCACCAGGGAAACCGGCATCAAGGTGGTCTACGACACCTTCGATGCCAATGAGACGTTGGAGACGCGGTTACTGGCGGGGAAATCGGGTTACGATGTCGTCGTTCCCACCGCCTATTTCCTGCAGCGCCAGATCCAGGCGAATATTTTCCAGAAGCTGGACAAGTCCAGGCTTACGAACCTTGCCAATGCGTGGCCGGTGGTGACGAAACAGCTCGCCACTTACGACCCCGGCAATCAGTACGCCGCCAACTACATGTGGGGCACCACGGGCATCGGCTATAACGTCAAGGCGGTACAGAAAATTCTCGGTCCCGACGCCAGGATCGACAGCTGGGACATCGTCTTCAAGCCGGAAAACCTCGCCAAATTCAGGGATTGCGGCATACACATGCTGGATTCCGCCGACGATATTTTCCCCGCCGCGTTGAGCTATCTCGGGCTCGATCCCAATTCGACCAAGCAGGCCGACCTCGAAAAGGCCGCCGATCTCGTCAGCAAGATCAGGCCCTATGTTCGCAAGTTTCATTCGTCGGAATATCTGAGCGCGCTGGCCACCGGCGAGATTTGCCTGGTGGTGGGCTGGTCGGGCGACATCATGCAGGCGCGAAGCCGGGCCGCGGAAGCAAAAAACGGCATCGAGATCGGCTATGCCATTCCGAAAGAGGGCGCGCAGATGTTCTTCGACAATCTCGCGATTCCTGCCGATGCGAAGAATGTCGCGGAGGCCTACGAGCTGATCAATTATCTCTATCGGCCCGAGGTTGCGGCGAAGAACTCGGACTTCCTGTCCTATGCCAACGGCAACCTCGCGAGCCAGCAGCTGGTCGACCAGAAAATTTTCAACGACAGGAACATCTATCCGGATGACGCGACGCTGAAGAAGCTGTTCGTGATCACCGCGCGCGATCCGGCCACGCAGCGGATCATCAACCGGCTCTGGACGCGGGTGAAGACGGGACGGTAGGTCTCCTCCTCATCCTGAGGAGGCGCGCAAGCGCCGTCTCGAAGGATGGCCGCATCGGGGCTTTCATGGTTCGAGACGCGCCAACGGGTCCGCGCGAAGCGCGGCCCGATGATAAACTCCGGCGCGCTCCTCACCATGAGGATCGATACCTACCGCCAGCGGCGGTGCAGCCACAGCCACTGATCCGGATATTCGCGAATCCAGCCCTCGATGACCGACGTGATCGCCTGCATCGTACCTTGAACGTCGATTTGGCCCGAGGCGTCGCGCACCGGCTTTACCTCTTCGGAGAGCTCGGCGCGAAAGCGGTGGCCGGGCAGGCGGATGATCCGGACGCCATGAATCGGACACTCGATCTGCCGCAGCAGCCGCGCCAGCATCGGATTGGCCTTGGTCTTGCGGCCGAAGAACGTGACCTCGACGCCGTTGGTGAAATACTGGTCCACCAGCATGGCGACGTGCTGACCGTTTTGCAGCGCCTGCGCCAGCTTCAGCGGCGCGTCATGGCTGGCCGGGATCAGCGTGCCCATCTTCACCGCGCGCATCTCCTCGATGATGCGGTTGGCGGCAGCGATGTTCGGCCGCCGGTACAGCACGGCGGCGTCCAGCCCGTGCGCGACCGCCGCCAAAGCGGGCAGTTCCCAGTTGCCGAGATGGCTTGCGAAGATCAGCGCCGGCTTGCCGTCGAGCCGAAGCTGCGCAAACAGCTCGTGGGTACGCGGCTGGATTTCGATGCGGCTGTCCTCGGGATGCGCCGGATCGTGCTCCCAGATATGGTCGAGATGGGCGAATTCGGCACCGACGCGGCCGAGATTGTCCCAGACGCCCGCCAGAATGGTCTCGATCTCTTCGGGTGACTTTTCCGGGAAAGCGGCGGTCAGGTTGGCGCGGGCGATCCGCTGCTCGCGCAGCCGCGGTCCGATCAGCCGGGTGATCCGGCCGAACAGGTTGGCGGTCTTGATCGGATCGAAATAGCGGGTGGTGCGCAGCATTGCGATCGTCAATGCGCCGATCGCGGCTTCGCCGAGCGGCTTGGTCGCGTCGCGAATACGTGCCCGGGTGCGAAGCAGCAGACGGTGCATCAGAAACCAACGACGATTTTGCCGAACACCTGCCGGCTTTCCATGCGCTTGAGCGCGACCGCAACATCCTCGATCGGCACTTCGGTGTCGATCACCGGATGCATGCCGCCGGCCATTTTGTCGAGACTCTCCGCGATATTGCGTATCGTCGCACCGAACGAGCCGAAGATGCGATACTGCCGCTGGAATAATTGCATCAGGTTGAGCGTGGTGGTCGGCCCGGAGGTCGAGCCGCAGGTCACCAGCCGTCCGCCACGCTTCAGGGTAAGCAACGAGCCGTTGAACGTATCGGCGCCGACATGTTCGAACACGACATCGACGCCCTTTTTCCGGGTGATCTTGCGGGTCTCGTGCTCGAAACGATCCTTGCGGTAATTGATGACGTGGTCGGCGCCGAGCGCTTTCACGCCGTCGATCTTGGAATCATCGCCGACCGTCGTGATGACGGTGCAGCCGATTGCCTTGGCCATCATGATGGCGACGGTGCCGATGCCCGAGCCCCCGGCATGCACCAGCACGGTTTCACCGCCTTCCAGTTTCGCATTGTCGAACAGCATGTGCTGCACGGTAGAGAACGCGATCGGCGCGCAGGCGGCATCGCGGTCGCTGACGCCCTCCGGTACCGCAATCACCAGCCGTTCGGGCAGGTTCAAGAGTTCGCGCCCGAAACCGTCGACATGGAAGCCCATGATGCCGGCGACGTCCTCGCAAAGATTGTCGCGGCCCTCCTGGCAGGCGCGGCAGACGCCGCAGGTGAGGGCGCCATACATGACCACCTTCTGTCCCGGCTTGAAGCGCGTCACGGCTTCGCCAACGGCGGCAACCTCGCCAGAGGCTTCGGCGCCGACGATCAGCGGCAGCTTGCGCTTCGCAAACGCCATGCCGCGATAGCCCCAGACATCGATGTGATTGAGCGCCACCGCCTTCACCGCGATCTGTACCTCGCCGGGGCCCGGCGGCGGTGGTGCCGGCAGCTCCGCGATCACCAGCTGACGATCGGCAACAAGGGTGAGCGCACGCATGATGCCGTGTTTCCGGTAAGAAGGATTTCCGATCGCGTGCGTATCGCCGGTTCGTACGATGACGTCAATCGCCGACATTGGAAGGTGGTAAGCGGTTCAGACCGGTTCGCGCGTCAGAATCAGCGAGGCATTCTGGCCGCCGAAACCGAACGAATTCGACATCACGGCGGTGACGCGGGCGTCGCGGGCCGTGTTCCCTACCACGTCGAACAGGATCGCCGGATCCGGGGTGTCATAATTGATCGTCGGCGGAATACGCTGGTGCTCGAGCGTCAACAGCGAAAACACCGCTTCGACCGCGCCGGCCGCCGAGATGGTATGGCCGACCATCGATTTGTTCGACGACACCGGAATTTTCGTCGCGTGTTCGCCGAACACCGCTGACGTCGTCAGATATTCCATTTTGTCGTTTTCCGGCGTCGCGGTGCCGTGGGCGTTGATGTGGTCGATTTGTTCCGGCGTCATGCCGGCGTCTGCCAGGGTTTTCAGCATGCAGCCGATGATCGGCTTGCCGTCGGGACTCGATCGGGTTCGGTGGAACGAGTCGGTCAGTTCGCCGCAGCCGGCCAGCACCCCCAGGATCGGCGCGCCACGCGCGGTGGCGGCCTCGTAGCTTTCCAGCACCAGCGCCCCGGCACCTTCCGCCATGACGAAACCGTCGCGGTTCTTCGAGAAGGGCTTGGACGCCGCCTGAGGCGGTTCGTTCCGCGTCGACAGCGCGGACAGAAGGGAAAATCGGACCATCGCTTCCGGATTGACCGTACCCTCCGCTCCCACGCAGAGGGCAGCGTCAGCCTCGCCGCGGCGGATCGCTTCGACGCCGAGCTGGATCGCAGTTGCGCCGGATGCACAGGCGGTCGAAAGCGAAATCGGCGAACCCTTGGTGCCGAATTTCTCCGCCAGATGTCCCGCCACCGACCCGAACATGAACCGCCGATGATACTGGGTGAATCGCGCACCGCCGCTAACGCGCAGGAGGCCGTCGTAATCGACTTCTGCGTCCCCTCCGACCTCGCGTCCGAGTTCAAACCGCTGCGGCCACTCCACCTCGACCGGTGCGACTGCAAGAAACAGCGGTCCCGGGAAGTCGCCCTTGCTGCCAACGCCGGATTGCTCAAGCGCTTCTTCGGTCGCGAGTTCGGCGAGACGCTCGGTCAGGCCGGTCGAGGAGAACGGCTCGACGGTCAGGAAATCGACGGTGCCCGCCATGGTCGTCTTCAGGCCGTCGATCGGGAAACGCGTGACGGTCCGGATGCCGGATTCCCCGGCGGTCAGCTTCGCCCAGTTGTCGGACTTGCCGGCGCCGAGCGAAGTCACGATGCCCATGCCGGTGACGACGACGATCGGCCTTCCGAACTTGTCGCGTGGTGCTGTCATGTTCCCCCCCAACCAGTCAGACCGCCATGGTCACTTGATCGCCTCGACCAGCGCCATCCCTTCGCCGCGCCAGTGACCTGCGCCAACGACTACAATCTGGGCAGGCGGCTTGGACATTTCAATCTCCAGGCCGGTGGAATCGTTCGCGGGAAACAAGGCGCCGCGCGAGATCGACAGCGCCGCCAGGCCGAGGCCCAACGGAAACTGGGTTTCCATGGCGTGGCCGAACATCGTGCCGGTCGCCCGCACCGCAAAATCGGGGTGTTCCCCAAGGAAGGATCGTTCCTCTGATGTGGCCGGTTCGGCGCCGGTGGCGCCGGTGATAATGGCGCCGTCCCCCTCGAGCTTGCCGAGCTTCGACCACAAATTATCCAGCGTCACCTTGACGGCGCCCGCTTGCTTGCGCTGCGACCGATCGGCGACGACGTTGGTCAGGCGCGCAAAGGGCTTTGCGCCGCGGGCTATCGCGTGCGCCTTGGACTCGACGACAAGAAACGCGCCTGCGGAACCGAGCGCGAAGCCGGCGTTTTCCTGACGCGCCCAGACCGGGGCGAATTTGTGCTTGAGGTTGAAATCGCCGAACTCGTAGAGCACCAGAAGATCCTTGCGCTCGCCGTTTTGCGAGCCGCCGATCAGCACGATGTCGCTTTGGCCGGCGGAGATACGTGCGAGCGCGATCCTCGCGGCGTCGACGCCGGCGGCTTCCTCGCCCATGAAGGTGCGCGAGGTGCCGCAGACCCCGTGGACGATGGCAATATTGCCCGCGAGCAGGTTGGAGAGCTGCGCCAGGAACAGTGTCGGCCGCAGGTCGTTCATCAGCCGCTCGTTGAGAAACCCGGGCGCCGAATTGCCTTTTGCCGCGGCGTTGAGAATGCCGCTGTCCACCGCGAGATCGCGTTCGCCGCCTCCGGCGGCGACGATCATGTCCATCCGCGCCAGGATTTCCTTGTTACCCTTGATCCCGGCCGATTCCAGCGCCAGCCCGGCGGCATAGGTCCCGATCCGCTGCCAGGCCTCCATCTGGCGCTGGTCGCCCTTTTTGGGGATCTGGGCGTCGAGATTGACCGGCGCCCAGGGATGCACGATGTAGGGCGCGAAACCCTTCTCATCGACGTTGACGCGCCGCGCCGTGAGCGCGTCCCAGTTCGCGTCCAGCCCCTCGCCGAGCGAGGTGGCAAGCCCGATGCCGGTGATCCAGACTTCGGCCGAACCCGCGCTCGAGGATTTGGTCTCAGTCATGGGGGATCAGTTCTTGCGGAAATCCGATGCGCTTGGCCATGGCATCCATGAATACGCGCAAATCCGGATGGGGGAAGGGGATATGGCGGAACGTGATGGTGGCGTTGCTCCTGAGCTCGCCGCCGACGCTGACCTTAGCGGAGGTAATGGCAAAACCCGAGCCCTCGTGAACGACGCTGGCCTCTATCTTCAGGAGCTCGCCGGGGCTGACAAAACCCCGCATCTTGGCTTCCTTGACCGCGCCCAGGAACGGCATGCGCTCGAACTTCATCAGCGCCAGCAACAGCCAGCCCGACGTCTGCGCCATCGACTCGATCAGCAGCACGCCCGGCATGATCGGGTAGCCCGGAAAGTGGCCCTCGAAGATGGTATTCTGCTTCGGAACCTCGGCCTCGACCGTGATGGTGCGCTCGCCGAGATTGAGATCGGTGATGCGGTCAATCAGCTGGAAATATTCGAGGTGCATGGCGCGCTGTTACGCGCCTTTGGCGGCGACCAATTCGTCGATGCGCGCGCTGAGGTTTTTCAGGACAAAATACTGCTCGGTGGTCGCCTTGCCGTCGTTGACTTCCTGGGTCCACTTTTCCAGCGGCAGCTTGATCCCGAACGCCTTGTCGATCGCGAACGCGATGTCGAGAAAATCGAGGCTGTCGATCCCCAGATCGTCGATGGCGTGGCTCTCCGGCGTGATGGTGTCGCGCGGGATGTCGCAGGTTTCAGCGATAATCGTGGCGACCTGATCGAATGTGGAGGACATCACTAAACCTTTGATATATTGGAGATAAATTCCAGAATGGCACGGCAGGCGGGCGCTGCGCCCCGGGAATGCCCCATCCGCCATCCGGAGTCGAGTGCCCGTATATCGGAGCGCCGCCCCGAGTTCAATGGAGGCGGGCGGTGCCCGCCGGATTGGATTTATCGCCCGACCGGCAGCCCTGGCTTGAAACGGCTAGAAATACGGGGTCGAAATGCGGGCGCAATCCCGGCGCCCCATCAGCACGCAGTCCTGGGTCTTGCGCAGATCCGCAATGTTCTTGGCGAGCCATAATCCGACGGCCATCAGCGCGACGGTAAAAGCGAAGGCCGCAATGTTGGCCAGCATGCGATGACGAAAATCGTCCGGTCGCTCCCGGACGCGCTCATAGCGCGACAGGTCATTCGGTTCTTCCCCGGCGTCGTGCTGCGGACCCGGATGGCCCAGCTTTCCCGGCCGCCCCGGAGGAGGGGTGCGCGGCCGGAACTGGAGCACGCGATGCTCTTCTTCCGACACTTCCGACGTAATGGGCCGCTGGGTCTTCACGGCTGCCAACTCCGGGACACCTGATATTGTCTAGCACGCCCGCGACGCGTCTCACAGATAATGTTGACATGGGACGGATGCGATAATCTATCCCTCGAAAGTTTCATGGAACCTGCTGTAGTCGATTCTAAGCCGGCCATCCTCTGACGTGCCGAGGATGTCGACGTAGCGGTGCCCGAAGCGAATGTCGGAATGAACGTAGAACTTTCTTGCGTAGACGGTTTGCGCCGCAACGACATCGTATCCGGACACCACCACGATAAGCGAAACTTCCGAGGCGGCGAGGTCATCGGCCCCGAGCCCGTACAGCGGGCTTGCCTCGTCAATAATATGGTAGAGGGTCCAGCTCAGGGCCAGCGCCGGGTGCTCGTTTCGCGTCAGGGACAATTCGTAGAACCTTCGAAACGACTCGTCCTCCAGACTCACTTCGTCTCTGAGCAACCACAATTTGGCGGTGGCATTGCTGATGATGTTATGACGCTCGTTGACGAAGCGAACCATCAGGGTCGGCCTGCCCTCGTGAGTTGAAATGACAGGGTGGTCGGCGAACAGCAGCCGGGCATTCGGCCGCGAGAACCGGGCAAAGACCAGCCCGGTCATCAGCGCCATCGAAAAGATGCCAGTGAACAGCTCCACCGCGGCGATGAAATGCCCGTAATGGGTCTGCGGATGCATGTCGCCATAGCCGGCGGTCGAAAGTGTCTCGATGCTGAAATAGAGATAGTCGATGTAGGCGCCGCTAGGCACGCTCGAAATCGGCTGATTTCCGATCCAGTAGAACACGGCGAAAACTGCGTTGAAGACGATAAACACCAGCGCGGCGCCGCCGATGAAAGCCGGCCAGGACGCGGTCATGCAGCGGTGGCTGATGTCCGCCCAGAAATTGAGTCGTAGGCCCTCCGCGATGACTTCGCGACCACCAAGCCGGACCACCTGCGCCTTCGATGTTCGCTCGCTCCGGCTCCTGGCCATCTTTTTCGAATCTCGCAACGCTAATCGGGGCATTTGATCGCCGGCGCCATCATGGCATAATCGCCCCGATTTCAGCGGATTTTTTGGCGATCAGACAGAGGATTTCAAGTCATGGCGAACACGCGCGAACCGATCCTTCAGCCGATTCCGATCACCTCGCTGCGTCCGACACAGATGACGGTCGGAATGCGGGAAGTGAATGAAAAACGCAAGCGCTTGCGGGAGTATTGGGACACGCACAAGTCGACAAAAAAGCGCGGCGAGTTTTTGGGCAGACACATGGTCCCAGTGGTGCTGGGACCGGACCAACGCCACTATGTGGTCGATCACCACCATCTGGCGCGGGCGCTTCACGAAGAGAAGGTCGAGGATATTCTGGTGACCGTGATCGGCGATCTCTCCATGGTCGAGCGCGACGCATTCTGGGGCGTGATGGATAACAAGCGGTGGGTCTATCCGTACGACACCAAGGGCGAACGCCGGCACTTCAGGGATATTCCGAAATCGATCACCGCCCTCAAGGACGACCCGTTCCGCAGCCTCGCCGGCGAATTACGCCGCGTCGGCGGTTTTGCCAAGGATACCACGCCGTTCAGCGAATTCCTGTGGGCGGATTTCCTGCGCCGCCAAATGTCGCGCAAGGGCGTAGAGGACAATTTCGACAAGGCCATCGAGAAAGCGCTGGCGCTGGCGAAAAGCAAGGACGCGGTTTACCTGCCCGGCTGGTGCGGCGCCGTGTCCGACGATTGAGAATTAGCTCCGCCGGGAATCGGCGCGCGGAGCAGGGGCGGGGGATTTTGGCGCCGCCTCGTCCTTGCCGCCGAGCATACGATGCAGCCAGCGCTCGAGCCAGCGGCCGACGATCAGAAGTGTGAACGTAATGGCGAGAGCAACGGCGACTATCCGCCATTGCCCGATCCCGCAGGCGATGCCGACACAGGCGGCAAGCCAGGTGCAGGCGGCGCTGGTCAGTCCGTGGACCTGGAAATGGTGTTGGGCGCGCACAATCACGCCGGCGCCGAGAAAACCGATGCCGGTGAGGATTCCCTGAACGACCCGGCTGGCTTCGGTCGACATTTTCGCGGGGTCGTCGGCTTGGCCGGCCAGTACCACGACCGTTGCCGTGGCCAGGCCAACGATACCAAGCGTCTTCAAGCCGATCGGTTTGCCCTGAAGATCGCGATTGAGACCAATCAGGCCGCCCGCGAGCGTGGCGATGCCGAGACGCAGCACGATCTCCGGCCAATCCAGCAATGCGATGACCTCCGGCCTCGGGGTTCGCAACGATAGGCCAAGGCTCCCTTCGCCTCAATCGCCGAATCGCAGGGGCCGGCGAAGTTATTTCGGCAAACGCCCCATCATGTAGAACTCGTCGTTCGGGCGCATCGCGGTGACGTTGGCCATCCGGTTCGACAGCGCGAAGAATGCCGAAATCGCGGCGATATCCCAGATCTCGTCGTCGGAAAAACCATGGCCGGCGATCTCGGCAAAATCCGCGTCCGAAATCGTCTCTGCCGCGGTGCTCACCTTCATCGCGAAATCCAGCATCGCGCGCTGCCGCGGGGTGATATCCGCCTTGCGGTAATTGACGGCGATCTGGTCCGCGATCTGCGGATTCTTCGCCCGAATGCGCAGGATCGCGCCATGCGCGATCACGCAATAGTGGCACTGGTTGGCGCTCGAGGTCGCCACCACGATCATCTCGCGCTCGGCCTTGCTCAGGCCGCCGTCCTTGTCCATCAGCGCGTCGTGATAGGCAAAGAACGCGCGAAACTCGTCGGGCCGCCAGGCCAGCGTCAGAAACACGTTCGGCACGAAGCCGGATTTTTCCTGCACCGCCAGCAGGCGGGTGCGGATGTCGTCGGGCAGGCTGTCGATCGCGGGGATCGGGAAGCGTTTTGTGAGGGGCTCGGTCATGGCGCAGGTTCCGGCATCAGGCCGCGTGGTGCGGGTGGCCGGAAGCATAGTCGATGGCGGCGTCGGCTCCAATCCGTCCTGCGGGCTGCACGGTAATTTGGAGGGACTCAGCAATTGCCGGTGGCAATAGCCCATCGCATTTTCTCAAGTACGAACCCTAGTATTCGCCTGATACATGTGCGTTCGAATCGGTCCAGTCGTTGTGCTCCTGACCTGCCTTCTGCAGGTAAGCGACGATGTCGCGGCGAGACGGAGCGTCGAGCACGCGAACCGGCATGCGTGCGCCGGGAACGAATTTCTGAGGGTCGGCGAGCCACTGATCGAGATTATCCGCGGACCAGGTGAGACCGGCGCTCGTTAGTGCCGGCGAATAATGGTATCCGGGAGCCGAGCCGGCCCTGCGGCCGACCACCCCGCCAAGCACGGGACCGGCCTTGTTGCTGTCCATCGCGTGACATGCCGTGCAGCGTTCGGTGAAGAGTTGTTGGCCGTGGACGGGATCTGGCGCGGCATCGGCCAGGAAACGCGAAAGATTCTTGCTTTGTGACGGATTCACCGAGCGAAGAAACGTATAGCTGAGCGTGATCGTATCGACGTGGAGGTTGTCGGGATCCTTCGCAAAGGCCGGATCGACGAAAAAGACAACGGGCATCTCGATCTTCTGATGCGGGTCAAGCCGCTCTTCATTGAAGCAGAAGCATTGAATTTTATTGAAATAGATGCCGCTCGTCTCCGGCGTGACGTTGAACGTCGCGTGCCCGACGATCGACTCGTTGCTGAGATTCTCGGCGGTGAAGAATACGAGCTTTTGCTCGCCGAGGTGAACGGTCACCGAGCGCTGCTCCGGTTCGAACCGCCACGGCAAATCCGGCGCGACGTTGCTGTCGAACGCAACCGTCACAGTCTGATCGGAGGCGGCGGTCGGGTCGGAGTACGCCCGCTGCGTCGTCCCTCCATATCCGGTTGCGCCACAGAATACGCGATACAGTTCCGGCGCATAGGCCACCAGGCCGGACATCATGCCGAGCACGACGAAGCAGGGCAGGAGAACATTCAGATTTTTCCGGTAGCGCGGCTGCATTTCCACTTCTCACCTGGCCGCCCCCGGCATCTGCGGTGATCTAGACCGATGCGGCGCAGCCGTCCACCGGGCAATGAGAGCGAGCCTCGTGAAAACGATATGCCAACGGGCTTTCAGTGGCGTTCTGACGAGTTTGTGATCTCGTTCTTGTTGGCCGTTACGTCCGTAGAACCGTAGGGCGCAATAGCGAAACGTATTGCGGCGACTTGGCGAAGGCCGGCGGATTACGCTGCGCTAATCCGCCCTACCGACACTTATCGGAATGATAGGCGAAGTCGACTGAGCGTCTTCCCCCGGGTTGATAACGCAACTGATTTGCCCGTCAGGCTGTTTTGTGGCCAGCGTGTCAATCTCTGTCTGAAAAAATATTCTGGTTTTCCGAAATCGCAAATCACTTTATATCCGCGCCATCCTGTCCCGATCAGAGGGGCGTTGGCCATCGTCGTGAACGTTGGGGCGGGTTGCGGTGGACGCGGCAGCGTCGGGTGTGCAAGGGATCGCAGGGCGGGTTTCCCGTGAGCGACGACCGGCATGCTGACGAACGACGTTGCTCGCGGACGGCGAAGACGTGTGGTCCTGACGCCTCGACGCCGGCGTCAAGTTTGCGGAAGGCGAGTCGGCCCGACCGGGCGCGGAGGAGCCAGGTTTCCGCAGATGACGGTGACAAGAAAGCCGATCACCGGGGAGAGCGCGGTATAAGCCGTAAAACCATTGCGTGCGGGAATGCCGGGTGATTTCCAGTGGCTCGCTGTGAATACTCGTGTGCATACTTACTACCATAGCGCACACGAGGCTGCGGGTGCATCGGGCATCCGGCATTCCCCACGCCCTCTGTCTTCAGGGCGAAACGATCAGCAAACCTCGGACGCATCGCGCCGCGAGAATGCGAAGGTGTGGCTCTATGCCGGCGGCTTTGCTCTCTCACTCGTCATGCGCGGGCTTGACCCGCGCATCCATCAAAAAAGAGTTTCTTGTCTTGGGGCGATGGATTGCCGGGTCAAGCCCGGCAATGACGTGGGATAGGTCAGCGCCAACCGCCCTTGGTTCAGCCCCTCAGCGCAGTGGCTTCTTCAGCAGCGAAAAGCGGTCGGGATCGAGACCGAGCGACGGCTGCAGCATCGGCGCCTCCACCATGCGCGCGGCGGGGCGTTCATTGAGGGTGGGGTCGTTGGCGACGTCGCGATGCGAGGTGGCGCCGCGCCAGCGCTCCAGCACCGCGCCGACGAAATGCATGTCGTGGCCGGCGGCGACCGAGGGCGCCGTCGAAATCGTGGCTTCGCTGCGCGGCAATTGATGCGGCGGCACTTCCTTGAAGCGCAGGCGCGTCGGCAGCGCCACGCCCTCGCCGAACGCAAGCACTTCGCGGGTGCCGAGCGAGGGCACGAACGACAGCAGGTTGGCCGCGGCGTCCGAGACCGCCGAGCGCAGCAGCGCCTGGTCGCGGTCGTTGGCAAGCCGCATCGCGAACAGCGTGTTGCACTGGGAAATGATGGTGGCGTCGAGTTCGGCGGGCCGCTGGGTGACGAGGCCGAGATAGACGCCGTATTTGCGGCCTTCCTTGGCGATGCGCGACACCGCCTTGCGGGTCGGCCCGAAGCCGATGTTGCGGTCGGCGGAAGCGTAGCGATGCGCCTCTTCGCACACGAACAACAATGGCGAGACGCCGTCGCTCCACAGCCCGAAATCGAACGCCATGCGGCACAGCACCGACACCACGGAATCGACGACTTCGGCGGGGAAACCGGCCAGCTGCATGATGGTCATCGGCCGGCCGTTGGCCGGCAGCCGGAACAGGTAGCTGATGACTTCTGCCATGGTGTCGCCGCCGACATTGGCGTTGTCGAACATGAAGGTGTAACGCGGATCGTTGCGCACGGTCTCGATGCGCGACATCAGCTTGTGATAGATGATGCGCGACGAGCGGTTCTCGAGCTTGCCCATGCGCTCGTCGATCAGCGAAATCAGGTCGACCAGGCGATAGGGAACCGGGGTGTCCACGGTATAGCCGACCGCCTTGGGATCGGCCCGCTTCAGCCCGACCCGGTCAGTGTTCTGGTACTGGGTATAGATACCCTTCGCCACCGGAATGACTTCGGCGAGAATATCGAGTTCTTCGGGGACCCCGGGCCGGCCGCCGAACAGCACATCGACGATTTCCTCGAAATTGAACAGCCAGAACGGCAGCTTCAGGTTACGCGGGTTGAGCACCAGCGCGCGATCGCCGAAACAGCGGCCATACTCGTTGTGAACGTCGAGCAGGAAGATCCGCAGATTGGGCCGCGACCTGAGAATTTCGTTCAGCAGCAGCGACACGCCGCTGGATTTGCCGACGCCGGTCGAGCCAAGCACCGCGAAGTGTTTCGACAGCATCTCCTCGACGTCGACATAGGCGATGACGGACGGATCCTGCTGCAGGGTGCCGACATTGATCTGATCCGACCCGCTCGGCGCATAGACCGTGCGAAGCTCCTGATTGGTGATGAGGTCGACGGCGTCGCCGATGGTCGGATAGTTGGTGACGCCGCGCTGAAATTTGGGGCGATCCGGTACGCCGAGGATTTCGCCGAGCAGATCGACCCCGGCGCTGGCGAAGTAGTTATCGGAAGTCGGCAGGTCCTCGCTCGTCACGTCGGTGATCATGGCGACGATGATGGAATTGGCGCAGCGAATGCTGACGAAGCGGCCGACGGTTGCCCGCGCCGCGGAGAGGCCCATCTGGCTCGCCGCCAGAAGTCCGACCCGGGCGAGGGATCCGCGCACCGAAATCACACGTCCGAAGGATGTCACAGTGGTTGGGCCCGGCAGTTTGTGAAAATTTGTTTTCGGGCCTCACTATGCCGTCCGCGGTTGGAGAAACTGTTAAACCGGTCGGGTTCCGGGTGCGTTAAATCCGCGGCATCTTGGTCAGGATTGCGGATTGGTTGGCCGCTCTCGCTCGGCCTCATCGGCCGATTTTGCCGAGAAATCGGGGTTTTTGGCGCCCGTTATTGGCGCCGGGGTCGCGCGCTGCTTAACGCTTGGTTTACCAAAGTGGGAGGAGGGCATTTCGTGTGTGGCCTTTCCGGGAAGCACCCCCGGGGCAGGGTGGAACGCGATGAAAAGCACCGGCGAATGCGAAGTAAGGGGCGGCGAGTCCCTGCCTTTGCCTTTGGCGCGTAGTCCACATAGGTTCGACCTCCGGGAAATGTCTGCAAGCTTCAAGGGAATGCCATGGCAAAAACAGGTTTGGTGGTTTCGGCGCATCCGGGAGATTTCGTGTGGCGCGCCGGCGGCGCGATCGCGCTGCACGCCAAGAAAGGGTATCGGGTCAAGATCGTCTGCCTGGCGTTCGGCGAACGCGGCGAATCGCAATTTGCGTGGAAGCAGCCGGGGATGACGCTCGAGAAGGTCAAGGCCGGCCGCCGCGACGAGGCGGAGCGCGCCGCGGCGGCGCTTGGGGCCGAGATCGAGTTCTTCGATGCCGGCGACTATCCGCTGCGCCTGACGGATGCGCATATGGAGCGGCTGACCGACATCTACCGCGAGCTCAACCCGAGCTTTGTGCTGACGCATTCGCTCGAGGATCCCTACAACGTCGATCATCCGGCCGCCGCCGCCTATGCCCAGGAGGCCCGCATCGTCGCGCAGGCGATGGGCCACAAGCCGCAGGCCGATTACAGCTACGCGGCGCCGCCGGTGTTTTTGTTCGAGCCGCATCAGCCGGAGATGTGCAATTTCAAGCCGCAGGTCATCCTCAACATCGATGAGGTCTGGGATATCAAGCGCAAGACCTTCGAGATTTTGGCGGCGCAGAAACACCTGTGGGCCTATTACGAGCGGGTGGCGTTGCAACGGGGCATGCAGGGCGGGCGCAATTCGGGCAAGGCCATGACCTATGGCGAGGCCTATCAGCGGCTATTCCCAATGGCGATGGAGGAACTGGCATGAAGACGGTCGTTGTCCGCAATATCAACCGCGCCGACGCGGCGGTGGTCAAACGCCTCGGCGCGCTCGGCGTGGCGACGGTGCACGAAGCCTATGGCCGCTTTGGGCTGATGAAGCCCTATATGCGCCCGGTATGGGCCGGCGCCGAGGCAGCCGGTACCGCCGTCACCGTGTTGGCGCAGCCCGGCGACAACTGGATGATCCATGTCGCGGTCGAGCAGTGCCGGCCGGGCGACATCCTGGTGGTCGGCTGCACCGCCGACAATACCGACGGCATGTTCGGCGATCTGCTCGCGACCTCGCTGAAGGCGCGCGGCGTCACCGGGCTTGTCATCGATGCCGGCTGCCGCGATGTGAAGTCGCTGCGCGAGATGGGCTTTCCGGTGTGGTCGAAGGCAATTTCGGCCAAGGGCACGGTCAAGGCGACGCTGGGTGCGGTCAACGTTCCCGTGGTCTGCGCCGGGATCAACGTTCATCCCGGCGACGCCGTCATCGCCGATGACGACGGCGTCGTGGTCGTCGGCCGCAAGCAGGCCAGCGACGTCGCCGCCAAGGGCGAGAAGCGCCAGGCCGAGGAGGAGGGCAAGCGCCGGCAACTGGCTTCCGGCGTGCTCGGGCTCGACATGTACAAGATGCGCGAGCCGCTGGAAAAGGCCGGCCTGGTCTATGTCGATGATCCCGAGTCCGACTGAAGTGACGATACGCTTGCGCACATTGCTCGGCGACCATCCCTGTACTGCCGCGTTGAAAAACGGATCGCTCAAGTCAGATCTGGTCGCGTTCGATTTCGCGGAGTATTCGCCGACCAACAAGGGTTTCAAGCCGATGGTCCGCGACGGGGCCTTCGACGTCTCGGAAATGGCGATCGTCACCTACCTGATGGCCAGGAGTTTCGGCAAGCCGATGGTGCTGCTTCCGAACGTGGTGTTGGCGCGGTTTCAGCATGCGCATGCGCTCTACAATGCCAAACTGGGAACGTTAAGACCGGCCGATCTTAACGGCAAGCGCGTCGGCATCCGTTCCTTCACCACCACGACCGGTGCCTGGCTGCGCGGCATTCTCGCCAACGATTACGGCGTCGACCTCAACTCGATCAACTGGGTCACCTTCGAAGATGCCCATGTCGCGGAATTCAAGGATACGACCAAGAGAGCGCCCCCGGGCAAAGAGATCATCCAGATGCTGCTCGACGGCGAACTCGATGCCGTGCTTGGAGAGAAGGCCGATCGTCCCGGGCTGAAGCCGCTGTTTCCGGATGCGGCCAGCGAAGAGAAGTCATGGTTTGCCAAACACGGTGCGCTGCCGATCAACCATATGGTCGTCGTCAGCGAGACCCTGTCGCGCACGCAGCCCGAGGCGGTGCGGGAAGTGTTCAGGCTGCTGCAAGAGAGCGCAGCTCTCGCGCCGGCCGGCTCGCCCCGGTTCAGCCTTAAGGAAATGCGCCGCTCGCTGGAAATGATCATCGGCTATACGGCACAGCAGGGGCTGATTCCGTATGCCTGCGCGGTGGATGAGCTGTTCGACGATCTGACGCGGACGCTGCGCTAGAGGAGAAACGCCGAATGCCACCGGAGCCGATTTTCGACCTTGCCCATCTCGGCCATATGGAACTGCTGACGCCGAAACCCGACGAGAGCCTGAAGTTCTTTGTCGACGTCATGGGCATGACCGTTAGCGGCCGCCGGGGGGAATCCGTTTACCTGCGCGGCTGGGACGATTACGAACGTTATTCGCTGAAGCTGACGGCGTCGAACACCTCAGGGATGGAGCACATGGCGCTGCGGGCACGAAGCCCGCAGGCGCTCGAACGCCGCGTGGCGGCATTGAAGGGATCCGGATTCGAGATCGGCTGGACCGACGGCGATCTCGGCCATGGGCCGGCGTTTCGCTGCCGCGACCCCGATGGCCATATCGTCGAACTCTATTACGAGACCGAATGGTACGAGGCGCCGCCCGAACTGAAGCCGGCGCTGAAAAACCAGGCGCAGCGGTTTCCGGCGCGCGGCATCAATGTCCGCCGCCTCGATCACCTCAATTGTCTGGCGGTGGACATCAAGGCCAACCGTATCTTTTTCGAGACATATCTGGGCTGCCGGCTGACCGAGCAGATCGTGCTCAACGACGGCACTGAAGCCGCGATGTGGATGACGATGTCGAACAAGAGCTACGACTTTGCCTATTCGCACGATCACTCCAACACGCCTGGACGTTTCCATCACGTCACCTACGCGCTCGACAGCCGCGAGGACGTGTTGCGCGCCGCCGATATCTTTCTCGAAAACGGCGTCTATATCGAGACCGGGCCGCACAAGCATGCCATCCAGCAGACCTTCTTCCTCTATGTCTACGAACCCGGCGGCAACCGCGTCGAGGTCGCCAACGCTGGCGCCCGTCTCATCCTGGCGCCGGACTGGAAGCCGATCGTCTGGACCGAGGAAGAGCGCAAGAAGGGCCAGGCGTGGGGGCTGAAAACGATCGAGTCGTTTCATACCCACGGCACGCCGCCGGTTGCGGGCGGCTGAGCGTTTCAATGGCTTCCTGAGGAAGCCGCCGCCTGCTATCGTCGCCGGGTTCGAAACCTGTGCGGGACGACAATAAGCCTCGCATCAAGAACAATGGTCAATTGGGGAGGATATCATCATGAAGCGCTGGTCGGCATTTGGCGTCGCATTGCTTGTGGCGGGGTTTGCCGCTTTCTCGTACACGCCTCGGGCGTCCGCCGATGACGGGTGGATCACCCTGTTCGACGGCAAGAACCTCGACAACTTCAACATGATCGGTGACGCCAATTGGCGGATCGAGGACGGCGCCGTCGTTGCCGACAAGGGCAACGGCTTTCTGGTCACCAAGAACACCTATACCGATTATCAGATCAGGGCCGAATTCTGGATCGACAGCGACGCCAACAGCGGCATTTTCATCCGTTGCACCGATCCTGGCAAGGTGACCGGCGCCACCGCCTACGAGGTGAACATCTGGGATGCACGCCCCGACCCGAGCTACGGGACCGGCGCCATCGTCAACGTCGGCAAGGTCGATCCGATGCCGAAATCCGCGGGCAAATGGAACGTCTACGAGATCACGGCGAAGGGTTCTACCTTTACGGTGACGCTCAATGGACAAAAGACCGTCGACGGCGCGCAAGACGGCAAGTTTGCCAGCGGCCGGATCGCCCTGCAGCACGGCCTGGGGCTCAAGGACGACAAGGGCGTCGAGAGCGACAAGGGCGTGGTCAAGTTTCGCAAGGTGGAAATCAAGCCACTGTAGAACGGGTGGTTTGGTTTTTGGCGCGTCCCCCCATGACACGGCCCACGGCTGGCTCCGGCATAATCGGCCGGGCTGCCGGGGCAGGGGAATGCGCTTTGCTATTCCCGAAAGTCAGTGACACGGTAAAGGTGTGCCAGAATATCAAGCCAACTGAAACGAGAGTATAGTCGAACCGACGATTGGTTGCGTCATCGCCGTCTGAGCGGCCCGCTTCGCTCGGCTTCGGCTCTGAGAGCAGGGGTTTGTCTAGACATCGCTGGGGTATAGGATAAAGGAGTGGCATCCGGTATGGCGTTAGCCAAAGACCGGACCTGCCGTCCAGGAACGTTCGGCTACCACAGCGACGATGAACGCAAAGTCCACCGAAACTGCTGTTTCTCCCAAGGGCGAACGTCATCGGTTGACGGTCCTTTTCGCCGACTTGGTGGGATCCACCGTGTTGGGCAGGGAAATGGAGTCGGAGTACTTCTCCGAGCTCCTGGGCAAACTGCGCGCGATCTGGCATCGAGCTGCGGCCAAGCACGGCGGCCGCGTGATCAGAACGCAGGGTGACGGCGTCCTCGCAGTCTTCGGCTACCCAAGCTCCGGCGAGGACGACGGTCGGCGTGCCGCAGAGGCCGCCCTCGATATCCACGAATGGGTTGGGCAGGTGCAGCACGACGGCTTGTTGCCGGCTCGTCTGCCGTTGCGAATGCATTCGGGCATCCATGCCGGTACCTTGCTGCTGTCTGAAGGCGATATCGAATGGGGCCGGTTTGATCTGATCGGCGACGTGGTCAACACCGCGGCCCATCTGTCCCAGCATGCCGCACCCGGCCAGATCCTGGTCACCCTTGACGCCCTTGGACCCAACGCCAACTTCTTTGAACTTGGCGAAGGGCCCCGCGATGCCGGTCCGGAATTCGGGCTTCTCCAGGTGCATGCCGTGCTCGGACGCAGCTCGGCCACCCGGCGTTTCGAAGCCACCGCTCGCCGCGGCCTGACGCCCTTCATCGGCCGCGGCGAAGTCGCGACTTTTCTGACGGATTTCCTGAGTGCTGCATCCCCGGTCGCGCAACGCTGTGTGCTCGTCGTCAGTGGCCCCGGGCTCGGCAAGACGCGGCTGCTGGAGGAAGTGCTGCACCGGCATGAAGGCGGCGCCCTCACGCTGCTGCGCGGCAGCTGCGAAAGCTATCTCGGCGCCGAGGTCTTGCAGCCGTTTTTGCAGATCTTGCGGGCCTTCTTCGGAATCCAGGCGGACATGCCGGAAGACGAGGCCGCAACGGCCGCTGACACTGCGCTGCAGCCGTGGATTGCCGAACTCGGGCCGCGCGCCAAATCGATCCTTGCACTGGTGTCGGGCGGCGTCGAAGCAGGCGGCGGCCGCTTGACCGCCAGCGGCGTGGTCGGCGACCTCCTCGTCTTCTTTACGGCATTATCCGCGAAGACTGACCTGGTGCTGATTATCGACGACTGGCAATGGGCCGACGACGCCAGTCGCCAGTTGATGGAGGCGCTGCTGCAATTGAATGCAGGCCCGCGCGTCATCCTGGCCAGCCGGCCGCGCGACGACGGCGCTGAGTGGATTTCCGGCGCGCCCCATCTGTCGCTGGAGCCGTTTCAAGGAAGCGAGACCGATCTTGCCGTGCGACGCTGGGTGCCACATGCCGACCCGTTCCTGGTGGCGCGCATCCACGGCTATGCCGGCGGCGTGCCTTTGTTCATTGAGGAACTGTGCCATTCAGTTGCCGCCGGAAATCCGTCGTATTCGCTGGAAGGCCGCGGCACGCACGGATGGGTGGCCACGCTGGTGGCCTCCCGGCTGGCTCGCTTGCCGCCGGAGCAGGTAAACGTGGTGCGTGCCGCCGCGGTCATCGGCAACGCGGTGCCGAACTGGTTGCTGGCTTCGGCTTGCGACGGCGCGCCCGATCCGGCCACGATGCGAGCGCTGGCGGACGCGGATTTTCTTTATGCTGCGCCGGCGGCCGGCGGGCTTCGCTTCAAACACGGCATCACCAGGGATGCGGTCTATGAGGCCATCGGCCTGCGCGAACGCCAGGCATTGCACCAGCGCGTCGAAATCGCGCTGCTGGCGCGGTCCGGACAGACCGATCGCGAAGATACCCTCGAAGCCTTGGCCCACCATTCGCGCGGCGCCGGCCATTGGGAACATGCTGCGCATTATGCCGAGCGCGCCGGCGATAAGGCCATGGCTGCGTTTGCGCTGGATCGCGCGCGTGCGCAATATCAGGTCGCCATGGAAACGCTGGACCGCGTTTCGAATCGCACGCGCGAGCAGTCGCTGCGCTGGTGTCTGCTGGCCAACAAACTGGGCATGGTCAGCATATTCGATCCACTGTCGCTCAGCGACGACGTCACCATCTTCGAACGGGCGGTGGCGCTGGCGCGCTCGCTGGGCGATGCGAATGCGGTAACGCGTGGGCATTATTGGCTGGGCTACATGTGCTATGGCTTCGGACGCTTCCGAGAAGGCGAGTACCACGCGCGGCAGGCGTTGACGCTGGCGCGCGAGTCGGGCGACCAGCGCCTGGCGGCTCAGATCGAAGCTTCGCTGGGACAGATACTCGCCGCGACTTGTCAATACGACCAGGCGATCACCCTGTTGGACGCCGCCGTCTCGGCCAAGCAGCAGCGCAGCCGTCCTGGCGGCGGCATCGCCATCGGCTCGGCTTACGCGCTATCGTGCAAGGCGAGCGTGCTTGCCGATCGCGGCGAATTCGATGATGCGAACGTCTGCCTTGGGGAGGCGATGAGCTTGCTCGGCGAATCGACCCATCCGGTGGCGAATTCCGTGCGCAACTGGGTGGCCGTCTCTCTGGTTTGGCAGGGACGCTGGGAGGAAGCCGAGCGCGTCGCTGCCGAGAGCGCGCGAATTGCCGAGAATACGCAGGCCCTGTTGCTGTTGGTGGTTTGTCGCGCGGCGTCCGGCTTTGCACGCTGGGCGCGCGGGAACGCTGCCGGTCTGCAGCAACTGCGCGATGCCGTCCAATGGATTGAAGCGCGGGGTGGCCAGTTCTACACCTCGCTTTACTATGGTTGGCTGGTCGAAGCCTGTGCCGCGGAAGGGGACATCGCTGGCGCGCGACGATTCGCTGCACATGTGCTGCGCCGTGCACGCGAGGGAGAGCGGCTGGGCGAGGCGGCGACATGCCGAGCGATGGCGCGAATCGCGGCCGCGCGCGACGACGACTTTACTACCAGCCAGCGTTGGCTGCGGCGCGCTGAAAACTCCGCAAAATTGCGCGCTTCGCCCCGCGAGTCCGCATTGAACCAGATCGTGCGCGGAGAGATTCTCTCCCGACAGGGGCATGCCGAAGCAGCCTGCCGGACGATCGCCCAAGCCACCGCGGCGTTGCGCGCGATGGGCATGCACTGGCACGCGTCACAGGCAACCGCCGGGCTCGAAACCAGCGCATCACTCAGCCGACATTGAGGTCCTTCAGTTGCTCGGCAATCCGCGCCGCCAGCAGATCGAAGCCTTGCTCATTGGGGTGCAACTCGTCGCGCCATAGCTGCTGGTATTTATCGGCAGCTCCGAACTTTTCCGCCAGGGTTCCGGTCAGCTTGACGTAGAAGGCGCGGTTCGGATAGGCGGCTGCGACCTTTTTGACCGCGGCATTGAGCCGGTCGAACACGCGCTGCATGACCTCCCTCGCCAGAGTTAAATGGCCACTGTTGTGGATGAGGTCGTAGCCGCGAAGCTCGAAGATAGGCAGCAGCCACGGTCCTGACGTGGCGATGAGGAGTGTATCCCCTCTGCCATCGGGAATCGGATGATCGTATCCGTGGATGAGGATCGGGATGTCGGTGTTTGCGGCCAGCGTCTTGATGACCGTGTCGTAATAGCTGACCAGCGCGCCGTCAAAAAAGCTGGAAACCTCCGCTTCATCGAGGGGGTTCTCTCCAGATCCCGGCGGCTTTAACATCCTGTACAATGGCGGCGGAAGGCCGGACACCAGATCGTTGCCGCCCCCACCGATAAGGATGGCCTCTATATCAGGCTCATCGGCGAGATAGTTCGTCACGTCCTTTAGAAATGGCGCCCTGGCCATCTCGCCGAACGCCCTGCCGGCGGACACGAATTCAGAAGTACTGCTCGCGTTGTCCCTATAACCCAGCTTGAGAAGCGAATTGGTCAGGTTGGGCCTCACGACACCGAAGTCGCGCTCCCACTGATCGAAAAGCCAGGAATCGCCGATCGCCAGCAGCGGCGTTGCCGTCCTGCTCCGCCGCAGTCTGTTCCTGGCCTGGAGTTCAAAGTCATCGGCTTGCGCGAGCGGAATGGTACTTCGCAGCCTCACCTCGAAGTCTTCATCGGGAGGCGGCAACCTGCCATCCAGGGCGAGCGTCAGCGGGGCCGGTCCGGCCCGCAGCGGCAGCGGTGACTCCACCAGAGCGCTGAAGAAACCAAGCATCACGGCGAGGGCCGGGTCAGCTCCGGGACAGGCATGTGTCGGGTGGTCCTTCGCCCTGCGGTTGCCGCCGAAGGCGTGATGAAGGTCCGGGCGGCCCTCCTGCAGGTTTTGTTGCGTGGCGGAGATCGCACCGGCAACAACGATGTCGCCTGGATTGACGGCCACCTGATGCGGTCCTTGACCTATTGTGTGCGCGACTGTTGCGGTTCGCCACAATAGTTCGGGTGCGGTGCGCAACTGCATCGCTGGAATGAAGCTTGCGCCCAGACGATTGCAAGCATCCAGGAAGTCCGCTGCCTCGGTACCGCCAAGGCGCGCGCGCAATGACCACAGAGTGCCCTCGCGCAACCACTCGTTCAAGACCCGCATAATATTGCCGTTGACGGTCGGAACAAAACCAATCACGGCGCCGACAAGCGTGCGTGCGGCGAAATCGAGATCCTTGCCCGGTTGGGAGTCGAGTATCGCGCGTGCTATCGGCGCCTTGATTTGATCGCCCCGGCTGCGCAGGAGTTCGAGCGTCGCGCTTCGCAAAGCGAGACCGTGTGCTTCGCCGATTTCCTTCACGGTCGGACCCGGGCGCGGTTGGAAGAAGTAGCGCGAAGGGGCTTGAAAGTGACCCGGGTAGGTCGGCGGTTGGCCCACCTGCCAATCCCAGCGGTAGCCGCTGCGACGGAACAAATTGTCATCGTGCGTAAGCCCGTACCACTCCTCGCAGAAGTCGGCGAGCAGCGAGTCAGCCAGTTCGCGCACGTCCACCGTCAGGTCCCAGCTCGACTCTCCGTCGTGCGTTGCGTAGCCGATGGCTTCGTCGACCAGCTTTTGCAGAGCGGTCCTGGTCGATTCTCGGGCTTGCTTGAACGTTGATTGCCGATCGAGGGCCATGATGGCGTCATTGCACGCCGCAGAACCGCGCTCGTAGGCCCCGTCCTGACCAGCATCCAGCCCGAGATAGATTTCGCCGAAAGAATGCTTCATGCGGGGGAGATAACCACGGACCGACAGGTTGTGCCCGGGATCCAGCAGCACCTGATCAACCATGCTTCGCTCTGCCACCAGGACGGCAAACGGTGTTTGCAGCACGCCGCCGTGGCGCTCGCGAATCGCCGCCCAGATCGATGCGGTGGTGAAGTTGATGGCGGCATCAGGATCTTCGAGCGCGATTTTCCAGGCAGTGATGGCTTCGGCCTCGCCGAGGCGGTTTTCGATGTCGCGCAGCCGCGCGATTTCCCTTTCGCCCGCGTCCGCACTCCATATCACGGCCCGCTTGCAGCCCTGCGCCGCGGCTCGCTCCTGCAGGCTTGCAAGCGCCTTCCTGGAGGGCGCGAACAAATAGGTTCCCCACTCCAGGCGCACGAAGGGACGAGGCTCGTCGGTAAGCCGATCGGATCCGTCGAGCGGCATGCGGATCGTTTGCCCCTCGTGCTCGAACCGGAAATGGCGGCGCCGGCCGGGTTCGGCGACGCCGAACAGGGGATCGCTCTGGCCTGAATACGACCCCGAGCTATTTGCACCGTTTAGCCAACGTTGCACCAGTTCGAACTGCTCACCGAGATTGGCATTGTAGGCCATGAAGATCAGCCCGCGCTCCTGATCGAGGCTGTCCCTCAAAATCTCCGGGTCGGTCGTCCGGCGGAGATGTGGACCGTAGGACATGCCCCGGCGAACGAAGCGGGGCGGCCGGCTGCCGGCTTCGGGGTTCCTGATCCGCGGATTCGCGCGCCGGATGTGGGCATGAAACGGGCACAGCTCGCCATTCTTGTCCGCGTCGAAATGGAAGTCATTTGAATCCTTTGAAGGCGGGCCGAGGACCGCGGCCAGTGGCTGACCGGCTTTCGGGTGGCCGCCGGGCCAGCGGCCCATCATTTTGGCCATGAAGTCTTCGCGTGTCAGTGGCTGCCCTGCGGCCGCGGCTTGCGCCTGCGCGGCGTCCAAGGCTTCGTTAAGCGCCTCGACATCCTGCCGCAGCTTGCGCAGCGCCAAAAAGCTGCCGTCGTGGAGCAGTGACGGGATGAAGTCCCGCGCGTCCTTGTCCCCACCCGAGTTGTCGGACAGGTTTGGATAGCCGCATAAGATCTCGCCCAGATTGACGTGGTTGGAAAAGCGCTTGCCCGCGTTGCTCTCACTGAGTTCGGGGTTGGACGTGCCATCGACAAAGCCGAAGTGCTCCTCGACGTCACCAGCCGAATTCCGTTGCCGTTTCATCCATTGCAGGGACAGCGGCGTCACGCCGGGGTGGCTGGCAACCAGTTTTTGCATTGCGTCCATCAACTGCGCCCTCGACCTTGCCACATGTTCATGCGGGCCGCGCAGCCGAACCTGGACGACCGCGTGAACGGCACTGAGGTCGATGCGGGGGGCTGGGTCGTCTTCAGCAAGGTCGGGCGCGTCCACTCCGAGATGCCAGTTGAGCGCCGGCAGACGCCAGCGATGGGGATGGTTGATGCGCAAATCCCCCAGCAGGCCGGCGCGGCGTTCCATGCCTTGTACGAACTCGTCGGGAAGAAGGCGCACTTCGTCGTCCGACAGACCGGCGACGCGCAGGCCTTCGACCGTAAAGGAAATATTGGTGGCGATGTGTCCCGGCTCCAGCTCACGGGCCTCCGACGTGAAGGGCAGGACCTTCAACAACGCTGCCAGCGCCGCCGGCCCTTCGAAGCCGAGCAGAAGCAGGCATCCGTGATGCACGTCGGTGTAAGCGCTCACGATCCCACCCTGCACGTTGTCAGCGTCCAGCGGCGGCTCTGCGGGGGGCTCCAGCGGCAGTCCGCGCCTCACCTCCGGCAGGGGATAAGGATTCCGCATCACCCAGGCCAGCGCCTCGTCAAAGCGGTTCAGCGTGCGGAGGATGCCCATCTGGTAGGCGCCGTCTCCGACCATGTCGAGGAATTCCGGCAGAAGTTCTCGCGCCGCGCGATGCAGGACCTCACCGTCCTTGGTGCCGGGCGGAAACAGGTCGGCCAGCCGGTACAGGCCGACCAGGCTCTTGACGCCCTGACGGAACGGCTGCATCCCCGCGTACTGTTTTTTCAGCGGCTCACCGAATCCTGCGTTGGTGGGGTCGGTGCCGATCCCGCCGCCCTTGCCGAAAATGGACTGTCGCGCGATTTCCTCGGCCGCGGGAATTCTGATCCGCGTGACGCGCGAATCGGCGGCATCGCCGGCTTTGCGGCGGTACACCCGTTCCTGCATACGCAGGTAGCGGGTATCGTCCACGGTCAGGTCGGGCGTGGCATAGAGAAAGTAGGCCTCGCTCTGTGACCTTTTCAGCCATTTGCCCCATTGTTCGTAACTGTTCTCGTAACCGAGAACGTAATCCTCGGTGTTGCAGAAGACGAGGTCGAGCAGTCGCGACACCTTTTGCCAGATGACTCGTACATAGGATTCCCACGCGCCGTCGAACGTTGCCGTGAGCAGGACATTGTCCTCGGGTTCGAGGACGGCGATGCCGACCGAATGAATGACCCCCACGCGCTCTACGGCGTCGGACAATATGCGGGCCAACTCGTATTCGAAGCCGCCTGCGCGCCCGGCATGCAGCCCGCGCAGCACCAGCTTGACGCGGGTTTTGTAGGTCATGGTGTCGAGAGAAGGAATCAGCCCCTTCTTGATTGGCGCGACGACCCTGAAATCCGAAGTGCCGGCCAGATTGCCCGACTTGATCGTTAAATCGCGACGCATGGGTAGAGTCCCTCCTCAAAGCAAGCAGCCGATCATCTGCCGCACTACTTGCATGTCCACAATCTAACTCTGGCTTCTTTTGCCTTTTGATCGTGTGAAGTGGTTCACATTCGTGTCGTCTCTTTCGGCGCGATGAACAGACGTCTCCCGGCCGGCCGCCAGGTATCAGGCAATCACGACTTTGGCGGGCGCATATTCCCGTCTTATACCCCAAACAGCAAGGCGCCGGGATCGCCTTTCGGCGCAAGCGGTTGCCGGTCGGGGAGAGGCGGCGATCCGATTAGCGATATCGGGATCCGTTTAGCCCGCTGGCGGGCTTTCGCGGTATCATCTCATTCATGCGGTGAAGGTTCGCGCGGATATTCCTTGACCGCGTCCATCACGCGTGCCGAGTAGACCAGCGCCGCCCCCGCATTTACCGTGATTGCGACACCCAGCGCTTCCGCAATCTCCTCCCTGGTTGCGCCGCGACGAATGGCGGCTTCGGTATGGACCGTGATGCAGCCGTCACAGCGCGCCGTGACAGCGACCGCAAGGGCAATAAGCTCGCGGACTTTCGCTCCGAGCAAGTCCGTCTTCTGGCCCGCCGAGCTGAGCCCGATATATCCCTTGAGGGTGTCGGGGCTGAGCTGACCGATCTCTTTCACCCCGGTCGCCAGCTGTTTGCGATATTCATTCCAATCGAGCATCATTCGAGTGTCCTCCGCGGTAAGCGTGCTATTGAGAGATCATCGTCAATATCCGGCTTGACGACAAGAAAGAGGTCGTCAGGCGGCGATCCCCTGATACCTGAACTCCATCATCATGCCGGTCATCATGTGGTAGAGGTTGTGACAGTGGAACGCCCAACGACCGGGGTTGTCGGCGTCGAACGCGATCCGGACGCGCCCCGTCGTCGGCCCGACCAGCACGGTGTCGCGGACGGCTCCCTGGATCGGCCGGCCATCGATGGCGATCACCTGGAACACGTGGCCGTGCAGGTGGATCGGATGCGCCATCATCGTGCGGTTGACCAGATCGATCTCGACGCGTTGCCCCTTGCTCAGCATCAGCGGCGTGACCTGGGGCCAGTATTCGCCGTTCATGGACCATGCATAGGGCTTCATCCCGCCGCCGAGCGCGATCGTCCGGACAATATCCGCGGGGCGTGGCGGCAGCGGCTCCACCGCCGTAAGCCGGGCTTCCAGCGAATTGTCGACCGGCGGGGCGGCTTCGGCCGCATCTGCTATCCGTGAAATCGGTGCGCCTGCCGTAGCGAGGACGATTCCGGTCTGTCGATCCGCGCCTTCCAGCTGGGCAAGAATTGGAAACGCGCCGTCCCCTGGCAGATCGATAAGGATATCGAGGCGCTGGGCCATCGCGATGGGGAAGCGGCTGCCCGCGACGGGATGCACGGGGTGGCCGTCGGTCGCGACCACGCGGCCGACCAGCCCGCCGAGATCGACCCAGAACTGGCTTGAGGACGCGCCATTGATGACGCGGAGCCGGATCCGGCCGCCACGTTCGACGCGCACGACCTCCGGATCGGCGAGTGTTCGATCGTTGGCGAGGAAGGCATCGTAGTGCACGTCATTCAGATCCATCCGCATGTGGCCTTGCACCGACATGGCCATTCCCGGCATCGCCGCGCCGGGAGCGCCGCCAGCCATGCCGGCCATGCGCTGTGTCGGCGCATTGCTGCCGCTCTCGCGAGGGCCGCTCTCGACCGTTCGCGCCATGGCTTGCGCTGTGGCCGCGCTCGTGCCGGTGAGGCCGGCGAGCACCTCGTCCGGCGTTCGGAAGGTGAAGTCGTGCAGCATGAGAACGATTTCCTGCCGGTCTTCGCGAAGCTCAGCGACGTCATGCACGATGAGCGGCGCGGTCATCAGGCTTTGCTCCTGCATGTCGTGATGCGAATGCATCCAGTAGGTGCCGGGTATTGGAGCATAGTCATAGGTCTGGACCGCGCCGTTTGCGATCGGCGGCGTTTGCGGCCATGGGAAGCCGTCCTGCGTCCAGGGCGGGAGCTGTCCATGCCAATGGACGAGCGTTCGCGAGCCTGTCTCGTTAGCCAGCTCGACGTGGAACCGGTCGCCGGGGTCGAGGCGAATGCCCGGACGTCCATCAGGGCCGACGAGCCGGAAGACTCGGGCCGGCCGGCCGTTCACTTCGAGCGTGCGGGTTCCGGCGACGAGACGCTTCGGCGACGGGGAAGCGGCGCGCGCCCCGACGGGCAAGATGGGCAGCACCCCGGCGGCGAGCGCGGCGCCAAGAAAGTCGCGGCGGGAGAAGGGCTTGCTCATGGCTGTTTGGCGGCTTCGTCGGAGCCGTGACGACTGCTGCAATACAGCGTCGCGCCGCGGCAGAATTCCTCCGGTCTCGCGATGCCGAGGGCGGTCCCGATCGATCATAATGGCTATTTCCTCCTTGCGGGTGGCTGAATTGGAAATAGGCGCGGGCGGACGCCAGCGCATGGCCGCGCGGATCACTCGTGTGGCCGCGCGGATCAAAGTCGAGGCTCAGCGCATGCTCCTGGCGCACCCGGTCGATACCTTGAGCGGGCTGGCTCCGCTGCTGCGCGTGCGGCCGGAGCTGCAGCAGGTATGCCGGTTCGGCGCGCAATGGACCTCCGAGCACGCGGCCGAGTCCGACCGCAGGGGTGCGGTCCGTGCCGGTCAATGGCGCTGAATTTCGAACAGGCGGCAACCGATCTCGAGCCTGATGTCTCGAATCTGCGTGGAGGGTGATGATGTAGGTATCTGAAATTGTTTCGATTTACACGGCTGGCTGGGTTCTTGGATACATATCGAAGTCTCTGCCTGGCCCCGACGCAAGAGCCCGATCCGTACATCATCTGACTTCAAGCCGGCCCCGTTAAGAGGTAGGTATTTGAGCGGTGAATTGTCAGCCAGACCAAATGCTTGGCCCTCAGATTTTGTGTAAGCACACGACGTATTCATCTGTTTCTTAATCGGCAGGTTCCTTAGAATTCTCTGCGCAGCGCCGTACTGAAAAAGAGACGGCCTTGCGGCGGTCTCTTCTTCAATGCGCTCCAGCCTTAGGGTGCCGGCACGGCGCTCGCAGCCTTGCGGATCACATCGAGCACCACATCCGGCTTCGAGAGCATCGGGACATGGCTGGACGTGACTTCGATCGTCGCTGCCTTCATGCGCTTCGCTGCGAAGCGTTCCAGCTCGGGGTTAACGGTGCGGTCCTGGCTGGCGACGATGTACCAGCTCGGCTTGGTCTTCCATGCCGTGCCTTCGGCTTTCTGGTTGAACAGGTCCGCCACCGGCACGCCCTGCGTCGCGTAGACGAGCTTCTGCTCCGCCTCCGGCAAGTCTCCCGCGAAGCAGCCGATGCCGCTTGGCTTGAGCCACACACGCCCGTCCGTCACGTCGATGTGCTGGAACACATCGGTTTTCGCGAATTTGTCTTGCTGGCCCTGCGAGGTTTCGTCCGCATCCGGCGCGAGGGCCGCGATATAGACGAGCCCGGCCACGCGCGGATCAATCCCGGCATGCGTAATCAGCGTGCCGCCATATGAGTGACCCACGAGGATCGCCGGGCTGCGCACTCGCGCCAGGCACGCCCTCACGGCTGCGACGTCGGTTGCGAGCGAGTCGAGGCCGTGCTGGGACGCCATCACTTCGTGGCCTTCTGCCAGAAGCGTGGGGATCAGTTTGCTGAAGCATGAGCCGTCAGCCCAGAGGCCATGCGCGAAAACGATGCTTGGTTTTGTCAATGTAATCTCCTTTGGTTTGATAAGAGGGTTGGACTTGATTGCACTTGCGACGCGTCGTCTTCCTCAAGACGAATTCAGATTCTGATTGAGGAAGGTTTCGGTTCGCCTGTTTGCCAATGCAGCCGCCCGCGCGTCGTAGTGAAGGCCGTTGTGACGCGCGAAGGCGTGATGGCAATTCGGATAGCTGAAGATTTCTGCGCTGGGCACGTCGGCGAGTGCCGCTTTGATCTGGGCCTGCGCAATCTTGCTGATGAATTCGTCTTCCTCGGCCAAGTGCATCAGCAACGGCGCCGAGATACCCGGCGCTTCGCCGAGGTATTTTTCGGTGTCGCCGCCGTGATACGCGACCGCTGCGTCCGGGCGGTGACGGGCCGCGGTGAGGTAGGTCATCAGGCCGCCAAGGCAAAATCCCAAAAGGCCGACCTTGCCGGACGCGCCTTCCAGCTGCCTGGCCGCGCACATGGTCGCCACGACATCGCGCACGCCGACATTGCGATCATAGTGGGCATAAAGTTCTAGACCCTTCCGCCATTCGGCCTGCGACGACGTACCAAGATCGACGCCCCGATCCTGTCGCCAGAACAGCTCCGGGGCGATGGCAATGAAGCCTTTGCCGGCCAGTTCACAGCATGTGAGCCGGATGTCCTCGTTGACGCCGAAAACCTCATGGAGCACGATGACTACGGGGGCCAGGTCCGCGACCGGTCTTGCAACGTAGGCGCTGAACTCGCCGCCCTCGGTTTGAATATTGATTGCTTGGTTCATGGTGTCCCTCGAACGGTTGCAAGGGGACGGTACGGAAAACCACGCGCTGCCGTCAGAGATGAGAATGACAAAAAGCAGTGACAAATCGGCGCCGGGATTCTCTCCGGTGGAGATCGGCCTCGTTTGCGACGGCGGAACGGTTCGTGCCGGAATCTACGGGTTGACCGATCTCTTCAGCTATGCAGGCGATATCGCAGCGGCGCATACCTCTGCGAAGACAACGCCCGTGCGTCTCACCCATTGGCAGGCGACGGAAAGCCGGGATATCGGGTGCATCCATGACAGTGCCCCCGGTTCTCCCAACGCACCCGCTGTGCTGCTTATCCCCGGGAATACCGTGGCGCCGGCCAAGGACCTTTCGGACAGCCCTCTGGTCCCGTGGCTCCAGCAGAAGCACAGCCAAGGTACGGTCCTCGCGGCGGTCTGCGGCGGCGTCTTCCTCCTTGCAAGGACCGGCCTGCTGGCCGGACGACAAGCCACCACCCATTGGGCACTCACCGATCAATTCGTTGCGCAATTCCCCGACATACGAACGCAAACGGACAGCATGGTCATCGACTACGGTGATGTGCTGACCGGCGGGGGCGTACTCGCCTGGGCGGATGTCGGCCTCAGACTGGTCGAAAGGTTTCTGGGCCCATCCATCATGGTGGAAACAGCGCGCTACATGAATGTCGATCCGCCCGGGAGGGAACAGCGCTTCTACAGCGGATTCGAGCCGCGGACCAAGCATGGCGACGAACAGATATTGAAGGTTCAGCAGTGGTTGGCGGCGCACGAAAGCGCGGTGACGGTGGCGGATGCCGCGCGCCGTGCGGGACTTGAACCCCGAACATTTCTGCGGCGCTTCATTCAAGCCACAGGCATGCGGCCGAGCGAATATCAACAGCGCCTTCGCATCAGCCGTGCCCGAGAAATGCTGGAGTTCTCACGCAAGAGCGTCGACAACATCGCCTTGAATGTCGGCTATGAAGATGTCGGCGGATTTCGCCGCGTTTTCCGTAAAATAGTTGGCCTGACGCCATCCGACTATCGCCGTCGATTTTCTCGAGTCAGCAAAGCGGGGTAGGCACCTAGCGGCGCTTGCGGGCCGCGAAATCCTTCACGGTCACCCAAAGAGGTGCATGGTCATTCGCACCAGCACGTCCGCGTGCCGCACGATCGACGCCCGCGCACTCTAGCTTCCTGGCTAGATTAGAGCGTGCCGCGCGGTCGGTGCCGCTTCGTGCCTTTTGCCAGCGACACCTTCAGATATTGTGCGCATGTTTCAGCGCTCCGTGCAGCTGGCGCCGCTCGCATTCCTCGCCGATCTAAGGCTCGAGCTTGCGCGCCGCAAGCTGCGCGCCACCATGCTGCCGGTCGCAGGGATAGGAGACGAGGTCGGCTACAGGTCGGAAAGCGCCTTCAGCCGCTAGGAAAGAAGGTGGTTTGCGCTTTGCGTCACGAGCGGCTTCAACTCCAGTTTCAATCGTTGGCGCGGGAGTTGGCCTTGGCGGCTTGGGCGCTGGCTTGGGCGCCGGCATCGCAAGCAGGGGACGATCCCGCCAGCGGGTGAAATAACCTGTTCGGCAGCGGTGGCGCCGCGCGAAGCTGATCTCGTCGACTCGGTACCGCCCTCCTGTTTTCGGCAATCTGGCCAGTTGGCGGCTTGGCAAGCCAACCGATTGCCCGTCGGATTGCGGCAGATTGGCACGACGGGCAGTATTCCGCTTCACTGAGACCCCAAATCAATGGCCTAACTCCAGCCGTCCTGTTCCGACAAGAGGGGCGGTCGCGCGTCGTCACGAACGTGGGATGGGATGTGGTGGACGCGAGAGCGTCGGCGTGAATGGCGGTCGCAGGGCGAGTTGAACCTCGTGAGCGATTTGCAGGCGCGCAAGACGAACGACGTTTTAGCGTACGGCAAAACCGTGTGGTCCTGACACCCGTTGCTGGTGCCAAGTCGGCGGTGACAAATTCAACCCGACCGGGTTGAATTGTCGCTGAATCCGCCGACGACGGTGACAAGACGAATTCGTCGCCGGGGAGAGCACGGCATAAGCCGTAAAGCCGCTACGCAGGGGATGCTGGGTGCCTCCGCTGAGCCTGTATGCTCGTGCGCGCACCTCCACTCTCTTTGCGCACGAGACCGCGGGTGCAGCGCGCACCCGGCATTCCCTGCGCCCTCTGGTTTTCGAGGGCGAACCCGATCAAGACTCGGGCGCATCGCGCCGCGAGACAGCGAAGTCATGTCCCTGATGAAGTACAACGGCTGTGTGGCTGGGGAACTAGGATACGCTCAACCCACCTGCTATTGACGTGATACCTTGGATTTTTCGGCTCGGATGGCCCCCTTGTGGGATCATTGTGGGAGCGCGTCAAGTTAGATGAGTAACACTTCCAATTGCGTCCCCTAAAGCCCCGTGACGCCGCCCTACTCGAGGACGGGGGGTTCACTATTGGGGGTCCCCGGAGGAAACGGCGGAGGCGCTGCACGCAAAGCTGGCTATGGTTTGGGGGGAGGCGGTGGCGAGGAAATTCGAACGGGTCCCCTTTAGCCCACCGGAATTTTGCCCGTCGCTGGCCGGGCGATTTCAAAAATCGAGCTTAAAGGCCGCCGCCGCCGCCGAGGTAATAGCTGATGTGTGCGTGAACCAAAGGACCTAATTTGACGCCTTCGGGAGTTTCCATATCCCTATCCTGTCGTAGTCAGCCCATATCCCAGCCAACCAATGTCGTACATAGCCACGCAAAACGAAGGAATATCTTGCGTTTTCGCCATTCGGCAGTTTGTTGGCAACAAACGATAAATAGCTAGCAGATTCTCGTTCTGTGGTTGCCATTGCCTGCCTAGGAAGAGCAGTAACCACAACATTCGCAGTTCCGTTTCGAGCTTCTGCCTCGCCGATATTTTCTTGACTGATGAACTCATTCAAGACGGGATAAAAATGGTCATCACTAAAGTACTCACGAACATCGGCAAAACCTGACGCCTTATTATCGTGGACGTACAGACATTTAAAGTCGAGCGATCCACTTTTAACAGCACCGATGAGGCCTATGCGCTCCAACGTCTGGAGAGTCGGGATCAACTGATTGCTGCCAATTTCAACCAATGTAACTTTGGGCTCGTCAGCAAGAGTGTCGAAAACAGCCATTTGATCGTCAACCACTGTCAGATCGACGACACGCGTATCTTGCGGGAAGAACCTACCTAGTGCGTTACTACTGGACCCGCTTGCGTCAAAAACCCGGAAGGCAAGCTGGTTCGCCTTCCAATAGTCAACTAAGGTTTTGGAAACGGTCGTCGTCCCAATCTGACCTCTGATTCCACTAACAAAAACCAAAACCGGCTTTGCCAGATTCGCCTCTTTTTGCAACTCCTGCGGCTCGATCATTCCCTTCGCCGCAATTCCGTAAACTCTAACCGGACGGGCGATATTCTTTAGTGTCTGATCGCCAAGGTCAGCGAAAGAAAATGGCAACTTGTCGCGAACTTGGTCGTGTGCGGTACCCGAAACGCAAATGCCTCCTGATTCGGCGATACTTTCAAGGCGCGCGGCGATATTGACGCCGTCCCCGAAGACATCGTTCTCGTCGATGATGATGTCGCCCACGTGAATGCCGATCCGCAATTCGATTCTTTGGCTCTTCGGCACAGAAGCATTTTGTTTGGTCATGGCACGTTGGATATCAACAGCACCACGTACTGCATCCACTGCGCTGGCAAACTCAACCAGGATCCCGTCGCCCATGGTCTTGAATATCCGTCCGCGATGCCGGGCGAGCGTAGGATCAATGAGAGTCTTCCTGACCGCCTTCAACCGGGCCAGCGTACCTTCCTCGTCGATGCCCATTTGCAAGCTATACCCAGTGACATCAGCCGCGAGTATCGCCGCCAATCGCCGGTTCGCACGCTCAGCGGTCAAGAACTACTCTCCCGAATTGCTATTCAACTCCACGCATCAAAGCACATATAACGCTCGCTGAGGTTCTTCATTCACTCGAATCCAACAACAGGGACCTTGTAACACTGAAACAACTGGCAGTTCAGTCGGATCGAAGATGCTCGTGAGTCGGGCCACAGCGCAAGGCATGCAAAACGGAATCGCTGGGATTCCAAAACACCCCTCGTATAAATCCTAATCGTCCGGTTTGCTCAGGATTGCGGCTTTGCCGCTGCAATCTGTTTTTCTACGCCCTGAAGAAATCTATCCATCTCGCGCGCCACTTCGTCCGACATTATGTCCGAAAGCGCTGGATCAGACGTCCTTACCAGGGACTGCTTCGGAAGCGATTCCCGCAATGCCCTATGAACCTCCAGCACATCTTCAGGGCTCATTTTGGCGAGTGTATAAACATACGTATACAGCCGTCCTAGCAGCAATTTCATCGCTGCTACAGTGGCCACCACCCTAGCGGATTCCTCGTCCATCGCGGCCCCCATCTTTCGGCCAGCATATCAGGTGTCGTGGTTAGGACACTAGGCACAAACCCGCTTGTCTGCTCCGTATCAGCGCGTGGGGAAGTCCTCATTCTGTCCGCGCGAACGGCGCAATACACGAGCGGCAAACTCGACGTAATTCATCTCGCCGTTTGAAAACGGTTCCAACAGGTCCTTATGTCCCTCAAATCGCTGGCGCGCAGCCGCAGCAATGCTGGGAAGGTTTTGCGTGATGAATTTCAAGAGCCGTGCGTCGGGTTGGTTGGTTGTTCTTATATCATGATACCCGAGCATCGTCTTGTGGGCGACTTGCGCTGAGAGCGTAGCATCGGCGGCAGGAAACAGTTGGTTATACGTCTGATGGATGATCAGGCCACAATGCGACAGAACAGCGAAGGTGACGTATGGTATCCGACGAGCGATCAAGACCGGCACAGCATTGAGCGCAAGGCACTTTCGTAGCGTATCCTTGATTTCGTTTACGTGGGGATACATCCAATGACGGACGTTCTTGCACTCAATGCCAATTGGTCCCGCGTTAGCGGTCCTTAGGATAAAATCTAATCGCTCGTCTCCTTTTAGTGAGCGCGTCCCAATATGCTGCGTGGGCTCTTCTTTCTTGTACATCGTGCTGTCATCATGACCGTCAAGCTCTTTGAAACGACCCTCAAAATCAGCATTCGGGATTTCTGATAGTGCGCGGTAAGTCGCAATTTCAAGCGCCTGTCCAATCCGTCCTGCAATTGCAAGGTAGGGCTGGTAGACCGCTAAAAGTATCTGCAGCCGAGCTTCCCAAGCGGCTTTTGAGGTATTGGAGGCAAAAAACCAAGGTGAGCCCGCAGAGCTGGCAACACCAATGATACCTTCCTTCATCAGGCGCTTGCGGACGTCGGTTAGGACGTGCGGGTCTACTCGCTGACCATACGGGCCTGCGTCGGATATCTTTTGTTCGAGGGTTCGCTGGTTTGCGATGGTGGCGGTTGCCAGGACGCTCAGAAGGCGCTTCTCGGCGATTGCCTCTCGCTCGTCGCGGGACAGTTTGGCCACAGGGCACCGGAGAGGGGTTTATATATATTTAGAAGTAGTCCGGGCTGGCCCAGCAGATGAAAATGCATCTTCGGTTGCGCCGCTGAGCTATGCAATAGGGAATCCCTGTGATTCCAAAACGCCTCTACTCACGGCTACTCCCGCTGTTACAAATTGACCTAACGTCCGTTACATCAAATCGTGTTTAGGGGCTTTGGGTCATGGCTGAGGGAAAATTCATCTCCTATCTCCGCGTTTCCACCGATAAGCAGGGCAGGAGTGGCTTGGGCATCGAGGCCCAGCGCGAGGCGGTGGTGCGATATCTGAACGGCGGCGAATGGACGCTTTCGGCCGAGTACGTGGAAACCGAGAGCGGCAGGCGCTCCGACCGTCCCAAGCTCGCGACAGCGCTGTCCCACGCCAAGGCAATCGGCGCCAAGCTGGTGTTCGCGAAGCTGGACCGGCTCACCCGCAACGTGGACCTGCTGCGGTCGCTTGTGGCCAGCGGTGTCGACCTCGTGTTCTGTGACCTGCCTTCGGTCCCACCAGGACCCATGGGCCGCTTCCTGCTTACCCAGATGGCCGCTGTCGCCGAGCTTGAGGCGGGCCTGATCGGCGAGCGCACCAAGAACGCCTTGGCCGTCGCAAAGAAGCGGATTGTTCGCACAGGGCAGCGCGGCCGGCCGGACATCAAGCGCCTTGGCAACCCCAACGGTGCAAGAGCGCTGAAGGGCAAGCAGGTAGGCAACGCGGAAGCTGTGGCCAAACTCAAGGCCAGCGCCGCTCAGCGGGCAGGGGACCTGAAAGCCATCGTAGATGACATTAAGCGCTCCGGGATCACGAGCGTTCGCGGGATTGCCGAGGAACTACACGCGCGGGGCATCAGGGCTCCTCGTGGTGACACGTGGCACCCCACGGCCGTCTCGCGGCTGCTGAGCCGGCTCTCAACGTAGGAGCGGACACCGCGGTTCCCAGTGGTGGCGCGGCCTAGCGTCCGGTTTAATTTGGGTCCTCCGGATGGCCTACCTACGGTTTTCAAAATCGAGGCACTCCCGGCTTCAAGATTGCCGGCTTCGCTGGCCAGCCGCTGCCGAGCTAAGACGAGCCGTGTGTTCGCTGCACTGGTAGAGAAGGAGCGCTCGCTTATCTCGACGCGGACCCGTCAGGCCCTCGCGGCCAGCCTTCGAAACCGAGCTTAAAGGCGTCAGCCGCCGCCGAGGTTACGGCAGGGTGTTCGTTTTCCAGCGGGTGGCCTATGTGGTCCCAAGGTTCTCGCTGAGCACAGGCTTTTGATGTCCGCTCTAGAACCCTTTGCGGACGTCAATCGAGTATCGCGCCAAGTCCGAAAAGTGCCATTGTCGGAAGTCGGCGAGCTTCGTTCGATTCACATCGTGAGTAGGCTGCACAGGGCTAGCAAGTAGGTAGGTCCTGCAAAGCTGAGGAGGCGGCCTCGCGGAAGCCGACGCCCACACTGCCGACTGTAGACAAGACAGGCCGCCGATTTTGGGACGGGGAACCAAAAAACCGCCCCGGAGGGCGGTTTTCTCTGACAGTTACGTTGACCCTATCCGATCACCTTGATGAACATGCCCTTCTTGGTGTCCGACTTGATCGACATGAGGGCCTTTTCCTCGCGGTAGGCGTTCCACGCGTGAATGCAGGCTTGATAGAAGTTGCCGGGTTTCATCCGGAAGTACCTGTTCCTTTTTGGCTCCTTTTGCTCAATGAGCCAGCGGGAAAGCATCGTCGCCGGGGCGGACTTATCATCGGCGCCACCGCTGGCGACATCGTGCCAGAACGTTTGAGCGGCGGCTTTATTGGCGATAAAAGTTGCGTACATCGCGGCCGCGACCGCGGGGCTTTTCAGTTCACCCGCCTTTGTTTCGGTCAGCAGGTGATTGCCCCACTTGATGAATTCAAACAGTCCGGATTCGCCAAATAGATCATAGACGTTGTCTCCGTCCGGAGCGCCAGTCCCTTCTATATTTCGGCGCCACCACGCAACACCGTCCACAGCATTCTTGGCGAGCGGCCTCATCAGGTCGCGCAGTTCATCGTGTGAGCATTGATAAGCTCCTGCGACATCAGCCGATGAACGGCTTGATCTGCGATCATCGAACTGCCGGAACAGGAACGGCAATCCGTGGCCCCCTTCGACTTTGTAGTGGTCGAGATGAACGACCGCAACCTTGGCAACTTGTTCGAATTCGTCATCTCCGAGGTCGTCCAGTACCCAGCTGCTATGCTGACCGTTCACCCCCAAGGTCACGCCGTTGTATTCGGCTGTCGCCCAACAGAACGGAATGATCTGGCCTGCGAGAAATTTTTGACGCAGATTCTTGAGACGCGACTTATTCAGCTCGCGTTCGGTTGGCGATCTTTCGAGTCTGCGGAATTGTCTCACAAATTCTCTCGTCAACGCGAGCGTTTCGGATTTGACCAACTTGAAACGAACAGGTCGATCTGATTCGGATGATAGCGTTGACGTTTCTTCGCGAAGGGTCTCCTGGCCTGTGTCAAACATGATACTCTCCGATGGACTGAGACAAGAAAAGGGGGTGTGTTCGTAGTCCTTTCCAAACGCCCCTACTTGGCCCATTCGTCGAGCTGGCGTTGGAGCAGAGCGCCCAAACGTTTCAGATGACCGAAGGACACCGTGGCAACATTTTTTTTGCCCTCTGCTATAACGCCCTCGACCAGCGGGCCGAGTTTCTCGGTCAGCTCACTTACCCTGACCATTTTTTCCATGTTGAACATTCGATAGTAGAATTTGGTGCCTACCTGTTTCGACTCGCATCCGATGCGAGGCTTGGTGCCGTCTCTGCGAATGCGAAGAAACATTTTCTCGACATCGTCGGCGTTGGCGCCGATCAACTCGGCGATGGTCGCCGGATCGTGCCATTTGCCATCCGCGGCGATTCGCTTCATTTCCGCAAACAATTTGCGGCGCTCAAGGTTCTTCCCGGCGCGCGGAGTTTTCGTCAGCATGATGCTCTCGCCATCTTTTGCTCGGCGATCCGCCAGCGGCGGCGTTCGGCGTTCGCCTGGATTCGATCTTGTGACACGCCTCTGTTCCAGCGCTTGCCGCGGCAAAATCCAAGTTGGCGTGAGCAACTTGCAATTGCCGAACTACTGACATCATAATCGATGGCCATATCCGCGTACGGCTCGGTCGTCCTCAAACGTCTTACCAGTTCCTGGAAGCGATCTAGAGGCAAGCTCTCCCACCAACATGACCTTCGGTGCTCTCGACGAATTCCCGCGCGATGCGCAATCCCTATTATCCTGTGGAATGGCATTCGGAATTGTTGAGCTATGAGGTTGTATACGACACCGCGCCGGGCCGCCTTGACGATGCCAACTAATTGTTTAAGTGACGGCTCTCTAAGAATCCTAGTTGGGCGGCGGTGGATTCCGCGCGTTCTAGCTAGGTAACTGACTTCGCTCTCCGAGATGAGCCAGCGGTCGCCGATTTCATGGTAGGGCAGACCGTTTCGAACATCCTGCATAAGGAGTTCGATCTCGTCGACACCAAGGAATCCCTGACGTTTGCGCCATTCCGGGTCGCTGAAATTTTTGCGGCTTAAGGAGCGGCAGTGCTCGACGACCCGATATCTGAAATCGGGATCGGTAGCTATCAGCTCGCGGCATCGCTCGCTTGCCAACGCCAGATTACTGAGAGAACCTTTACGCCACCATTGCTTCATGGCAGAACCCGGTCGGCCCCAGCCTCGTCCAATCCTCGCGGTTCTGTCTGACGTCGTCAACCCTGGGGGATACCGACGCGCGGTTGCAGAAAAATCTCAACCCATTGCGGTCGGTGGGCGGTTCCCATCATTGAATTGTGGCGGATGGTGAAAAGGTATGACAATACGTCCTAGGTCGGCCCACCAAAATTTATTTTGCTCAACTCAAAGGTTTCTGGCCGGACAGCCGTCACATCGTGGCTGACTCAGGTCGGATAAACCCTCTTGTCTGCTCAGGGTCTTGGTTGCGTGATAACGCGCTGACGCGGGCGGGGAACGTCCACGATCCGGTCGGCGTAGTCCGACACGGCCGATCTGAGCAATTTTTTCCTGTTGGGCGATCAGGGGCCGCCTCCGAGTCGTGGCGGGGAATGCTGGGCATGGTCTGGCTCGGTATCGGCACGCAGTGGGGTCTCCACACTCACGCTCTGATCGCTGCCAGCAACGCCCTTGTACCGACGATATTCATGACCCGCGTCAGATTGTAGGCGAGTACGCTGAGCGCCATCTCGCTCGCGACCTTCGGCAGCGTCTTCATCAAGAAGTGCGTCGCGCCCATTCTCATCTTGAGCGTGCCGAAGGGATGCTCAACCGTCTCGCGCCGGCGGCGCATGGCCTGGGGATCTTGATCCAGCCGCTGCTGCACGATTTCGAGAACGTGCTCATGCTCCCATCGCGTGATGCGGCGTTCTTTGCCTGTGGTGCACTGATCCTTGATTGCGCAGGTCTTGCAGGCGTTCGTCCAGTACCGGCGCATCTTCTGCCCGTGTTCCTCATTGGCATAGTGGAATTTGAGCTTCTCGCCGGCGGGGCAACGATAGACATCCTCCTCCGGCACATAGACGAAGTCCTGCTTGCCGAAGCGGCCTTCCGACTTCGCGCCCGACGTCATCGGTTTGGGCAACGTCACGCAAATGCCTGCCTGCTCGCAGGCCAGGATCTCTTCGCCATTGAAGTAGCCGCGGTCGGCGACGGCTTCGAGTTTATCGACTTGCAGAACGGCCTTGGCTTCCCGCGCCACGTTCGCCAGTTGTGAGCGATCCGAGCCGATATTCGTCACATCGTGCGTCACGATCAGATGGTTCACGGTGTCGACCGCGACCTGCACATTGTAGCCGACGACGCCCGAGCCACGCCCACTTGTTGCCATCGAGCGGCTATCGGGATCAGTGAGCGAGATTTGGTGATCCGGCGAGGCCAACATTTGCTTCTCGTAGGCTGCGAGTTTGCCCATTTCCTCTTTCAGCTTGTCGAGCTTCTCCTTGAGCCGCGTCGTCTTGAGCACCAGCACTTCGGACGGTTCCTGCCTATCCGCCGTATCGAGCTGGGAGAGATACCGCGCCACACTCTCCTCGAGTTGCGCGCGCCGGCGATCGATCTTCCCCCGGGTAAAATTGCGATCTCGATTATTGACCGCTTTGAACTTGCTGCCGTCGATCGCGACGCTCGCCTTCGCCAACAGACCCATCTGGCGACAGAGATTGACGAAGCTCGCGCATGCCCTGCGGATCGCCGGGCCATTGTCCTTGCGGAAATCGGCAATCACCTTGTCATCGGGAACGAGCCGACCGAGTAGCCATATGACTTCCAGGTTTCGGCCGGCTTCGCGCTCAAGCCGGCGGCTCGACTGCACTCGGTTGAGATAGCCGTAGATGTAAAGCTTCAGAAGAACCGAGGGGTGGTAGGCAGGCCGGCCTGTCGCTGCAGGCTCGACGCCTTCGAAACCGAGATCGGCCAGATCGAGCCCGTCGACAAAGCAATCCACCACACGAACGCAATTGCTCTCCTCGACCCACTCATCGAGGCATTCCGGCAACAACGTCGATTGTCCGCGATCGGCACCCTCAACGAAGCGCTTCATGATTGCCCCCGGCAAATCGCCAAGCGAATCATAGCAGACAGTTCGTTTTCACGCAGCCAGGGTCATTCGCGTCGTTTTGATTACCTGACAGCCACATCCGCTCTACCCCGAACAACGGACATTGGCGACCGGGCCGGCATGTCGGAAAAAGCGCGACTTCCGAACCATCTCCGAGGCGCCCCAAAGTGAACCTCGCGCATCCGGCAGGGCTGGCGTATCGTTTATTGGACAATCAATAGGAGGTAGCAACAGTGACACCTAGCGAAGCACTGAAACACATCCTCACACTCGTCGTAGCATCGACCAAATTGAAAGACGACACGCAGCGCAAGGTGTTGTTACGGAGCGTCGTGGTGGTCGCTCAGAAGGGTCTCGGCGTGGCACCGGATGGTGTGGCCGAATGCGCGCCTAACGTCCTGACGTTTCCCACGCGGTAGGCTAACGGGCGGTCTCGCGCGGTGGCGGCTGGCCGAGAAGGAGCGCGCGCTCATCTCGACGCGGACCCGGCAGGCCCTCACGGCCGCCAAGGCTCGCGGGGTGACCCTTGGTAACCCCAAGCTCTCGGTGGCCCGTAAGAGTGCGGTGCAGGCGGTGACGGCGGAGGCCGACAGGTACGCTGCCAATGTACTGCCCATTATCCGAGAGGCAAAGAAGGCTGGCGCAACGACACTTAGGGAAATCGCCACTGCACTGAATGCACGCGGTGTTGCAACGGCTCGCGGTGGGCAATGGCATGCCAGGTCCGTGAGCAACGTCCTTGAGCGCGCTCAGTAGATCAAAGGGGGACCGACAATGGTTACGCTTTTGGCATTCATCACGGTGGTTTCGGTGGCACTAGAAGCAACGATGGTCGCATTGGTGTTCATGGCGGCAGCGTTCTGGCACGCAGGGCACTGAGCGCAAGCGTGTTTCGCTGAAGATTTTACGGGTCCCCTGCTCGCCACCGGGCCCCTTTTTGACCGAACCCGGCTCCCTCGGCTTCAAAATTCGCGAGTAAAGCGGCTTGCCGGCACCGAGGTAACACGGGCGGTGAGCGCCAACAGAGCTGCGTGGGTCCTCCTATGGGTTTCCAATCCGTCGCCAATGCTTTTTAGGCTTGGCACCACCTTTGCTCTATGCCGGGAAGCGCCGCTAAGGCGTCCCAGAATAGACCAGCGGCACCGAGCGCCTGTCGGATCAGGCGTGCCTTGGTGTGTCGTCGAGGAACGAAGTGGGGCTATCAGCGGCGATGCTTTTGAACCATGGCCACGGCAGCTCGGCGGATCTTTTGTGACCAGTCAGACCGCCTCGGGTGTCTTTCGGATCAGTGCTACGTGGATTGCCTTCTCGAACTCAGAGACGGCAACCCCGCTCTTGTCGGCTCGGTACCCGCGTTCGTCTCAGCGAAATTGCTCCACGCATCCAAAAACAAGGCGCTGGCACACTTCCATCAAAGATGATAGTTAGACCAAATACAACTAATGGTATGAAGATGGAAACAGAACTGATAGTTGTTGGATTTAGATCAGCTGAGCGACTTTTAGTTGCTGGGGGAGGTATTGTAGCGCTCGTGTTGGGCTATCGTCTGTTTGCTCAAACAGAAAGCCACGACGCGGCGATGGAGGCCCGAGTAGGGAAAAGCTATTTGCTGCGGCTTCAAAGGGTCGGTCCAGGAATTTTCTTTGCGTTATTCGGCAGTGCGCTACTCGCTGTGGTGATGTATTCCAACGTGGACATCAGCTTCCCAACTGTTCAAAAGACCTCCACCACTCCGGCTACCGTAAGCAACGTCCACTTCGGTGCAGAGACGTATGGCAGTGCAACGCCTCAGACGAGAGCACTTTTGTACGCGCGGTCTCTTCAAATTCTTGCTGATGCCGCGTCGTTTGGCAACGCGCCCAGTAATGTAGAGGCCCAAAAATCTGTCTCGGATGCAATTCAAGCTACGAACCAGCTTAAAGAGATTTTTGTTGATCAAGTATTAGGGGCCGGTTCTTTCCGCCTCTGGCAAACAGCTCAGTCCATGGAAAAACTGGAAGCCGGATACAAGCAGAAACTTTCCGAAGCTCAGCGCAATACAATTGCATCTGTAGACCGCATCCTGCAAACGGGAGCACCTTGATGCAAAGGTGTCTGGCTGCAGCGGCAATCTTTGTGATCTCTGTTCAGAGCTGTTGTGCCCAAGGAGCCGATCCCTTTTATGATTGGCTTAAGGTGCAGGTAGCCTCCATTGCATCCGACCTAAAGGCCAAAATTGAGCCGGAATACAAGGAGGTCGCATCGCAGATTTACTTTCACGTCGACCAGTACGGATTAGCAAACGCAGGGGCGTTGATTGATCCTCAACGACACCAGCGCGAGGTAGTTGTGTTTCGCGGGTTGGGCGGAATGCTTGAGCTAGTCTCCCTTGCGCTAGCCTACGGGAGCGATCCACCCCAGTGCGGATACGCATTCATCGATAAGACATACCAAGACTTCTACAATAATTCTGCCCGCTCCGCGCGAAACTTGCAGCCTACCGACGTAGTCCCACCGAGCGTTTTTTGGCAAACAATGCCGGAGTGCCAAAAGGCAATCACCGATATTTTAAGTCGAAAACCTGACCTAGACGAGCAATATCGATACTACTTCGGGTCTTCGGTGCTCCTTCTTCTACTGCACGAAACGGCCCATCACGTGCTTGGACACGTCGAGCATCCGATTTCAGTTTCGCCCGAAACACCCGAATACATCTCCCAAGCTAGGTATCGAGAGGACGAAGCTGATCTGTGGGCTATTCAACGTATGAACAATATGAAACTGGCCATTCTCAATGCTGTGCCGCTATTTCTCCATAGTGTGCTGGCGGAAGCTCCTTTGGACGCGGAGTATCTAAATATGCAAACTCACTCTCCGGGCACCGCGCGAGTTCGTCGCCTTCTGGAGGCGGCCGCTACTCAGAACCCGGAGCCATACGCGAGCCAAATTCGCAGCATGAAGTCACTGTTTCCAGACCATTGAACCTCCTTCGGCCAACGCCTTCGCAAAGTCGAATATTCAGGTTCAAACATTTTAAATCGCTCATCGTCCGCTTGGAGCGAAAACAGTCCTTGCACCGCATGTAGCGCTCAAGCTCGTGGATTGGTGTTGTTTTGGGCCTGCGGACCACATCGAGCGCAACGGTCTGGTTCGTGTCACAACCGAGACACCGAACTTCAAGATACAGGTAATCAGCGTCTAGCGCGTCACCCAGCGTCGGCGATGGCTGCGCAGGTCCCGGAAGCCGAGCATGCGGTAATTCCACGCCTCGCACGCCAGCCGATCAGCCTCCTTGCGAGCCTCCTTGGCACGCTCGGCTGACATGAGGATCGTGGTGCCGTAAATGGGCTCGCGGGACTTGGTGGACATGCCGCATGATTGCGCCAGGATGGCCTCCTTGGGAAGCCGCTAGGGTTTGGAGGACGGCCGCACGGAGCTACACCTCGTCGTGGGTGTGCATAAGTTTTACGGCGGATACTCGAGGTGAGGCACAGCTCAATGACTTGCCACTTGACCCGTCTTAACACCAGAGGGCCGCGTTTTCCGGCGCTTGCGCGGAGCGGGCTTTTGGGGGCGTGGCAAGCAGGAGGCGCAAAAGCACCTCGGTACGATCAAAGGCGGCTGGTGTATCGGCGGTCTTGTACTCCGACATGACGTCCGCAAGGATATGCGCGGCCATGATCGTGTGCTGCGATGGATCTTTACCTTCGGCCAGTCGCTTGCGCTTTCTAGGGTCGTAATCTGGCAGCCACGTGCCGGCACCCTTCATGAAGCTGCGAGGCCAAGCGCCAAAGCCCGTCTTGTGGCCTCGATAGCGCCGTGCTGCATACTCAATGACGTCGCGGATGTGTAACACGGTCGGGTAGGACACGCCGATTCTTGGCTGCAGCTCCGTGAGCGGAGGCGGCTTAAGCTTTCGGTCTTTGCCTTTTCCATAGGCCGGCCCCTCGTAACTGAACTCGTGCGCCGCGCGGACCCAAGTGCTCAGAGGAATCCTTTGCCGCTCAAGGGCCGTCCCCACGGTGACGGTGAATTGGTGGCGGCGAGGTTTGCACTGGTAGAGACCATCGCGGTGGCTGTGTTTCTCTCCGCCGATTTTGAACACGTCGGGACCACGGGCATCGCAGCGTGGGCAGGCGGGGCCATCGGGCCACCTTAGGCGCTCTAGTAGTTCCCTTGCTGCGGTGTCGTCGTCGAAAGGAGAGGGCATGTGGAGTCTTGTGTGGGGCCGCCAATAACCCGTTTTGTTAGCTTCACACAAGAACCCACATTATCGGGCGGTGTGGCCTTTGAAATGATTGATAATTTTCGTGCAGATCAATGACTTACTGGCTTTTTCACGCCCACTTCCACAGGAGAAGGCGCTGGTGCGGGCGGGCGAGCCGCTGCCCCTGTTTTGTTAGCTTCACACGATGGTATGCGATTTCGACCCCTGTTCTCTAATGATTTCAAAGGGTTTACCAGTGTTTCACCCGCACCTTAACACGGAAGGCGCGCCCTCAACCGTTGAAGCCATAAGCAATGCTGGAGTGCAGGTCAGGTTGGCTCTGTTTCCGGCTGAGAAATCAAAGGGCCAGATTTCGGCACCCCTTTGCTGAAAGATCAACGTCTTATCCCTCTCGGCACTGCCACTACAAGACAGAAGGCGCTCCGCTTCGAGAGGACCGTCCCCCTGATGGACGGCAACCGCCACCACCAACTGCCCGCGACTACAAGCACGCGCCCCCACGATGGGCGCACAAGTGCTCGCAGGTTCAACAGCCGCTAAGCCGTCAACCTCCCGCACGTCTGCCAAGACTGAGTAGGGGAGCCGGTCGGCTTGTGCTCGCAACATCTTCATTGATCGACCAAACAAACGACCTCACCACCGCAGCGGCGACGCTGCAATCACCACCATCACCACCGTCCTCACCACCGCAGGCCCCAAACTTCAAACAGGTGCGCCGTTATCTCCGCACCGTCCAGCAACGCGAAGCTCTCGGCCAATTCATCAAGGCAGGCTGGAGGCCCGCTGAACTCGCCGAGTGCGCCCGCGGCATGTACCTCGTGCCAGGACAGACGAAACCGACTGCCGCAAGCTACCGCTTCGTCCTTGAGAGGGGCGCAGACCACGACTGGGCCAAGGAAGCCTTAGCGACCATGCGCGCGCCCGACTACGTCATGCCACCCTTCGATAGGCCTGAGCCTAAGCACTACGAGTGGGACGACCCTGACAACCCCAAGTACAGCGAAGAGGTTAGGTCAGCAGCTTACACTCTCGCGCGGGGCTGCATGGCTCACTACGACGACGGAAAGCACCGGCCACGGCGCGGGCCTGACGCCCCGATACGCAAAGCCCTTCTGAGAAGTTGTTTTCGCGAGCTTTATGCAAACAACGCTTTCGGCTTGCGAGATGGCGCGCTGTGATAGCCGCCCCTGAGCATCATCCTCAGGCGACGTTTGACCCAACGCGGGCATGCGGGCAATCTACTGAGCCTGATTTGGTCGTGTCGCGCTGTACGGCCAAATCGAGAAGGCCGGCTTGTAATGAAGGGATAGCTGGGCGACGCTTGGCTCTCTGAGGAAGGGATATATGACCGCAAACGAAAAGCTTATCGTCGCCTTCACGGATGAAGCTGGCAGCCGAGGTTATGTGAGGAAACTGACGCATTCTTCAGACCACGAAATCAGCCTTCTCTGTTCACTGCTTATCCCTGGCGAGCATGTCGAAATCGTCAGGGATTTGTTTAAGGGGCCCTTTGACAAATTCTGTTCTGCAATGCCGGCGAATGCAAAGTGCCACATCACCGATGCGTTCGAACCCGGCCGTGAAGCCTGGCGCGCTGTTGCGGAAGCCGTCCGCGTAGAAGTCTTCACGATCATGAAGGACCATGGAGTCTTTCTGACTTTTTCGGCGCGGCGTTTAAAAATCCCCAGAGAGATGCATCATTTGTTGGAGAATCTGAAGGGCGAAGCCAAGAAGAACAGCCGGTCAGACTTTGTGGTCCGCAATTCCAATCGCCCGAGTACAAGTCAGATAGATGATGACGTGATGATAAATCTTGCGCTCATGGCTGAAGCGTTCGCTGAGAAATTCAAACGTGAGCTCGTAGATTTTCATTTCGACGAGATTGATAAAGCCGTGGCTGATAGATACCAAGCGGCGATAGCGACGACCCAAAGTATTGAGAATGTTAAAAAGGAAGTAGAGGCCCGTAACCGAAAAACGGGAGAAACGGCGACCAAGACAGTCGAAATATCGATACCCCTCAAGGGCCTCAATACGAAAGCCTTGGGCAAGATCGTCGTAGCTGGAAAACTAGATCCGATCATCTTCGCTACGGACGTAGTGACGAATTCGCTGTGGCGACATTTGCAAGGACTTCCTCCTAATGTTCCTTTGAACGAACTGTCGAGCGTCAAGAATTGGGAATGCCCTGAGCTAACGTTCGTTTCCCCTGGAAATTCCATATTCGACAAGGTTTGAACTCGTTCGCCGGCTGCCGCGGTGCGCTTGATAATCGCGGGGTCGCCATCAAAGGGTTAGCGACGGACGGTGGGAGAGAATAGATCGTACCCAGATGTGAGCGACGGCACGTCCGCAGTTGGCAAAAGCAGACACCGGCATTCTAAGCGCCCCCGCAGGGACGCAAGCTGATAGCTGGTGAAAAATGCTTTCCGCTCTGTTGCCCGTTGGCTCAGGGGTGCCCCGGCAATCGCCCTACGGCCGAAGGTTTGCCCGTGGCGATCCTCGCGCGGCCTTAGGTGACACGGGTATGCCGGAGGACCCCTCAGGCTGGATACACCGAGATTAATCAACACCGACCTCACACAGAAAGCCCTTTAGGGATTCTCAGGAGCCTCTGTGGTGAGTTTTCATAAATTCAGCTGGAGAAGTGGCCCTGTGCCGGCTTGGAATCCCCTGAGCTTCCTATGGGCTCCTAAGGCTGGTTTGCCACTAAACAGACCGTTTCCTCTAAACCCTTTGCTACGTTATTGCGCCCCTAAGGTCACCCTTGGGACGCCCTTAGCCCAGCTCGGCCGCCTGTGTGGCCCTTAGCTGTAAACTCAAAGAATGGGGGTCAGACCTCTATGGGGTATCTTCTTTAGAGGTTCACCCCCCATTTCCCTACTCTGGAACCTAACCCTACATGACCGACCTTATCGGCATGCACGAGCGATACGCTCTCGTGCCGCCGCAGACCTTTGTCGACCGTCTCACTGACCAGTGGACCACAGCATACGGCAATGTGCCTAGTGTCCCTCTTCAGAAACTCTGGGCCACCATGGCCAACACCTATCAAGAAGCAATCTTGGCCACCGCAACCGGTGTGAAGTCGCTCTGGCGTATCCTGTGGCCCCCAACCGGCTCAGGGAAAACCTTAGGTGCCAAGGTGTACGCTGCACTCCAAGCTGAGCAGAACGCGACCACAGCGGGCCTGCGGGAGCCCATAGGTATCCTTATCGTTACCCGCCTTATCGCCCAAGCCGATGAGATGGTGGCCGCAATCAACGCTCTCGCCGGCCGGCAAGTTGCCGTGGCTGACCACACCGAACACCGTGCCAGTGCCGAGCAACTCAACGAAAGCGACGTAGTTGTAATCACCCATCAGGCCTACGTAAACGCCACGCAAACCCTCACCAGCACCCGTGATGGCAAGTGGCGGCGCTTGACGAACTGGAAAGCCGGCCCGCGTCTCCTAACCATTATCGACGAGGCGCTGTGTAATGTAATCGAAGAAAGTCAGGTCAAGGTAGATCGCCTCGGCCAAGCCATCGGGTTCATTCCGCATGATCTACGGGCCAGCCACGTTGCCGAGGTCGAGGCGCTTGAGAAACTCTATGAAGCCTTGGGACACCATGAGGGCGTCAGTGCGGGCTTCGGTGGTGGCGCGTGTATGGCTTGGGGGCCGGAAGGATCATCTTCCGTCAAGTCCGTGGACCTGAGCGCCTTACGAGCCGCGATGCTTAAGCTTCCCTATGACGCCTACATCGGCAAGGCGGACGCGAACGAGCGCAAACGCATAGCCACCCAGATTAACAAGACCCTAGCTGCTGCAGCGGCGGTGTTGGATCAGTACGCCTACTTTGCGTTGAAGGGTAAAGAGCCAACGCTCAATTCTTCCGCGCTGTTGGTACCGCTCGATGCTCCTGGTCCCGTCGTGTTGGACGCCACCGCCCGCGAAGACTTCATCTACAAGCTCATGGAGGACAGGGCAGCAATCATCCCAACGCCCTGCGGTGTGCGCAACTATGGCAGTGTGACGCTGAACGTCGCTTGGACACGGGCAGGGGTTGGCAAGGGCACCATGGTGGAGCATGCAAAGACACGCTTCCCGCGCCTCATTCAGGACCTGACGCAACATCTCGGTCCAGAGCGAAAGGTGTTCTTCTGCGTTCACAAATCTGTTGAGCACGAACTGCCTGATGCCTGCGAGCTGCCCTTTGCGAAGGTCGCCAAGGCCCACTGGGGCGCTGTGGACGGAAGCAACGCCTACGCTGACTGCGACGTGGCGGTGATCTTCGGCCTTCCGTTTCGCGACGCGGTGACCTGGCCAACTAACGTGTTCTTCGCGCTTCAAGGTGTCCAAGGTGATGATTGGCTCGATAATCCAACTTGGAATGGGCACGTGAACCTACGTGAGCACATGATGCGCCGGCAGCTATCTGCGTCCATCATACAGGCCATCAACCGGATATGTTGCCGTCACGTGACCGATGACCGTGGTGGATGCCCGCCAGCTGACGTGTTTATCGTGCTTCCTTCAGGCGAGAGGGGAGAGGACATTCTGGCTGCTATCCGGCGTGAGATGCCGGGGATCAACGTTGTTGATTGGCCATTCGACCCAGATGGCCCCAAGGCCCGCCGGCGTGGCGCAGGGACACCTCACGGGCGCCTGTTGACCTACATGGAAAACCGCGCTCCAGGCCGCACTTCAATGCAGGTGATTGCCCGAGAGCTGGGTCTCAAGCAGAGCGCCAAGAAGGACCTACAGAAGAACCTTCGTAGCGAGAACCACCCGACAACGCTGGCCCTCAAGGCGATTGGCGTTACTTACGAGGCCACCACCGGCAAAGGCAGGGGCGGAAGCAGCTACCTCGTGAAGGCGGCATAGGACGCCGCAGGTAAAACGTAGGCCGTACACAGGTATTCCTTAGGAGGAGCCCGTGTGCGGCCTTTTTTGCTCATTTTCTGACCGGTCGTCTACTCTCACGCGACAATTGACGGCTCACTGGTCTCCGTTGGAGGAGAACTGCCCTTAAGTTCCTGCGGGGCGTCGGTGCGGCTGATCTTCACTTCCGGCCATTCGACGCAGGCAATGGCATCGGCAAGCATGCGCAATGGCAATCCCTTGAGGTAATTCTGCTGGTCAATACTCTGTCCTTCGTGCCCGAGCAGTTCATTCCTCACGTCGAGTGAAATGTTGGCTGCTGACAGTTTGGTCGTCACGCCCCCTCGGAATGAATGGTAGTCCAGCTTTTTCTGGTAGACGCCGATGTCTTTGCGATACTGCGTCCACCACTTCGTGAAAAAGTAGCCGAACTTCTTGTCTGGTCCACCGGGCCGAAGCTGCGGAAAAATCCGCTCCGTAGGTTCGGGGGCGATGCTCGTCACGTATTGAAGGAATCCCAACTCTTGAATGAACGGATGGACGGGCACGCGTCGCTTCGACTGCTCATTCTTTAATTGCTTTTCGCCTTCGTCGTTGATGTCCATGTACCAGATGCCATCCTCGCATCGGACATCGCTGCGGTGAAGTTGCGCGAACTCCTCCAGCCGATTTCCATGATAGAGACCTAACAGTGGAAGCCAGTACTTGTCGTCGCGAATAATCAATGAACCGGGCCGTGAGCGCCGATCCTTCGATAAACACCCGGTCCACACGGGAGAGCTAAACAGCCGAGAGAGCGGTTCTCCTTCCCACATGTCACGTCCGTGCCGGGCTCGTCCCTTGGTCGGAAACTCAAAGCCATAAGCGGGATTTTCTCCCACGTATTCTCCACGCCGCTTCAGGTGGGCGAAGAAGACGCCGAGCGCAGAGAAGTGGCGTTTAATGGTCGTCATGGTCAGGCGCGGGATGTCCTGTCCCTTCGTCTGCTCGGCGATCTGTTTAAGCGTCAGGTTCGCCCATTCCTTGCTCTTTGAGTACAGTTGCGGGAGGGCCCTGAGTAAGTCGTAGAACTTGGTCAGATCGGTCTTGGTGTAAGCCGCAACGGGCTTGTCGCCGCAGCACTCCTCAAACATTCGATAGGTGGTTTTGTTCTGCGCTAGGGTTTGTCCGCGCCAACCCTTGTCCTTCTGGGCGTAATCCAGAAAATTCGGTAGGGCTTCGGTAAGCGTTGGTCCAACCGGGGCCTCAACTGTTGCCCCGCTGCTCGCACTATCCCGCAGGGGTACCTCGCCGAGGGAAGAGAAGTTGCCGAGCGTTCGCTGCCGCACTGTTTCCCACAGCTGTACGTTGGCCTGAAAAAGGCCGTGAGCAAACGCATTTCGGTATTGCTCTGGGATGTTGTTATCCTCCATCAAATCGTCGATTAGAGGGCGCTGGTGGTCGTACAACCTCCCGGCCAGCTCACCGCGAGCCTGATCAAGTTGACCGTCAACCCACTCAAGGTCCAAGCTCGCGTCTGACCTACCCGGCTCGGGAAAAGCGTAGACTGGGGCGTGCGGCGTTTCTATTCGCCGCTGCATATCGCCGGCTAATCGTCGCTCCAGGTAATTGCGCAGGATAGGCGTAAGGTCGATCTTGTCGTCTGTCGTCACGTCTTCAGTGAGCCTTCGAAACTCTTGGTCCAACTCGGTTGCTAGGCACTCGGCCACGCGGAACATACGCGTGCGCAACGAGAGAGCAACCTCACGATTTGGGGATTTTGGGATGCGACGCCGGTAGTAGTACACGCCGCGCTTTTTCGTAATGTGGGAGCATTGTGGGAGCATTTTGACCGTGTCTCGGCATGAGAGCGATGCCGGACCGAAAAAAATCAAGATGCTCAAGGCAGTAGCGCCGTGGTGGCTGGGGAACTAGGATTCGAACCTAGACAAACAGAGTCAGAGTCTGTTGTGCTACCGTTACACCATTCCCCACCGAAGTAGTTGATTTCATTCGGCTTTTTCCGAATTTCTTGCAAGGGTCAATATCTTTCTTGCAAAACCAGCCACTCGCGACGTGGCTATAGCTGCCTGCGGGTTCACGGTCTAGTCCCCTTTGCCGACGATCTGGAGGCGCTTGCGACCGTCCTCGGCGACCTTCATCTGGTCCCGGAATCGCATGTAGTGGCCGACGTTCTGAGGGGTCATGCCGATGTCGTTGGCGATCTGGTCGACCTCATAGCCCTGCTCGGCACGGGCCAGGATGCCGGTGCCGCGCAGGCCATGGATGGTCGGGTGGTCGGCCTCTTCGGGGTCGATATCCCATTCGTACTTCTTGACCTGTGCGGTGACCCACTCCTTCCAGCGTTTGCAAATGACGCGGCCTTCCTCCGTTTCGGCGTACCAGCGACCCAAGCGAGCGCGGAGGCTGTCGGGCGTGTAGGGCCCGGCCTTCGGCGAATAAAGGTACAGATCCTCGCGGAAGCGCTCGATGGGTTTCAGCCACCGGCTGTTCGTGAACGTCACCGGCGTTTCCGCCCAGCGATCGAGTTCTAGCGCGTCGGCCGTTGTGAGCGGGATAAGGAAGGCGCGGCGGCGCTTGCGCGTCTTTTTCGGCCGGCACCAGATGCCGTTGCCGTCATCACGGTGTTCGGGGCCCATCCTGACCATGTCGCTCACGCGCTGGCACGTCATGATGCCGAGCCGCATCATCCGCACCAGGTCGGGCGTCGCGTGCAGGCGAAAGTATTCGACGACCCACGATGGCCATGGCACATGGCCGCGGTCCGGTATCTCGAGGTCCTTGATCTTCTCAAACGGGTTGAGCTTGACGATGCCGAGCGGGATACCCCAATCCCAGATGGTGCCACCCACCGAGAGCATCTGGTTCGCCATCACCGGCGTTTCCTTCATCGCATCGCGCAGCGTCTGGACGGCGATCGGCTCAAGGCCGCGCGCCGACAGCAGACCCCATCCCTCGCGGTCCTCGAAACGGCGCATATGAACTTCGTAGTTTGATTTCGTGCCATCGGAGTTCCGCTTGAACTCGTCGCTGTCGCGATACTGAGCGATCAGGTTGCCGATCGACCCGACGGGGCAGGGCGCCGTGCCGGCTTTCTTCAGCCGCTCAAGCTCGCGCGAGAACGCCACCAAATCCTTCTCAGGGTCCGGCAGCTTGATGCGGTCACTCTGGCGCTTGGTGCCGCGTCCGGGGTTCCAGTAATAATACTTGTAGGCTTTGCCCTTGTACCACTTGATGGATACTTCGACGCCTTCAGGCAGCTGCACGCCCGCTTCCCTTTTTCTTGGCAATGAACTGCACTCCCTTGAGGTAGTCGGCGACGTTTGCGGTACCGGCAGCCTCCACTCGGCCAGAGAGTTTACGGTCAACATCCTCCCAGCGCCAGCGCGGCGCTCCGTTGGGGAAGCCGTCGCACGGAGGGGGTAGGCGGCCTTCCTTGACCCACTGGTCCCAGGTGTCGGCAGAGATTTGCAGCTCCGCGGCGCCGGTCTCCCGGCTAACATAGGCAGGTGTCCTGTCGCCGCGCAGCAGGTTTTCAGACTTACGAACAGTCAAAGCCGGTCTCCTTGTCGATCCCGGCAGGGGCGCCTGCGAAGCGCCTCGTCGGGGACGGGTGTTTGAATTACTCTACGTCGTCGTACTCGGTCGGGTCGAACGTCGATCCGAACAGCTTGCCTGCGGCGTTGTAGAGGGTGTTGGTGTTATCCGCGGACTGGAACCCGAACCACTCCTGCAGGGCCTTGATGGCAGGCTTGGCGTTTTTCAGCGTCGACCGCAGATCATCCAGATCTCTGCCCAGCTTATCGGCGCGATCCTCCTCGCGCCGGAAGGCGTCGACGTAGGGCGTCAGCCGCTTGACCTCGGTCTCGGCCTCCTCGGCGCGCAGCATGGCACCCAACTCCGGACAGCCCATGACGTCATCCGCGCGAGAGCATCCGGGGAAACCGCTATTGCACTTAAACAATTCCTCGGCGGGCAGCGAGCAATAGACGCAAGGATCTTTCGAGCGCGCCAGCGCGGCGCGCAGCCGGACGTTCTCGGCCTCTGTCTCCTGGCGAGCGTCCTTCAAACCGCGCGCGTAGCCCTTCTCCTCCTCGGATCGGAGCGCCCGATAGTGATCGGCGCCCAGCGCGTAGAACTCGCGGTAGCTGGCAGTATCTTCGCGGTGATATTGCTCCAGCTGCTCTTCCTGGCGGCGCACGATGCCCAGCAGGCCGCCTTCGAGGGCATTCAGCTTGCAGCCGGGGATCTCCATCTCGCTGATGCCGAAATGCTCGCGGGCGGCGGCCTCGTCGGTGAAGACCTCGTCGCAATGAAAGCAGCGCCACGGCATCACGGATAGGCCGGGCAGGGGCGAATGCTTCGGCTTCTGCGCCTGCTTGGCGCGGATGGCCTCGATCTTGGTCCAGACGCGGGCGAGTTCGGTCTCGCCAGCCGCGTCGACGTCCATATCGTTGGCGCTCGCCAGCGCGTGAAGGGTGACCAGCGTGCCGCCCAGTTCCTGCATCGGTTCGCCCACCGGGCGATCGAACACGTAGTAGACCAGCTGATACGCTTCGCTCGCCGTGCAGCCGAGCGACTGCACCAACTCCAGCGCCTCTTCAAGGAAGCGATGGTTGCGTTCGACGCGATCGCGGCAAACCTCCATCGAGAAGCACGCCCGCATCCATTCCCGAACTCGATTCTGATAGGTCGCTGTCAAAATCCTCTCCACTTGTTGATAGGGCTCGACGCCTTGTTCTGCGGCGGTGCCTTTTGGAATCCTTGTCCCTTGATGGGCGATCGCTTCGACGGCTTGAGGCCATAGGCGGCTTTCAGCTTGCGGTCCGCGGTCGACATGATCTTGTTGTCGACCTTGTCCTTGCTCTTTTTGCAGACCGTGCAGCGCACCTGGCAGTTCTCGGCCGTCGGCTCGCCGCCGAGGCCGTCGGGGTCCATGTGCTCGTAGAAGGTGCCGCCGGGGCGCAGCTCGTTGCCGCAGCCCTCGCATTGCGGGACGCCGGGGATGTTGGCGACGCCCTCAACGCTGCATCCCTTGCAGCAGCGGCGGAATGCCGCCTTGCGGACGCTCTGCGGAAACTCAGTGCGCTCGTCACCGCGAAGGCTCGTCACTGGCGCAGCTCCGCCACCTTGACCCCGCCGCCGACGAAGGCAAGGAAGCCGCCGTCGTAGCAGTAGAGGCCAGCCTCCTTGGCTATCTTGAAGGCGCGATACTTCGCTGCCGACGGCGTCGGAGCCTGAACCGTGACCGTGGAGCCAGCGCATTCGACCTTATAGTATTTGATGTCGAGCGAGAGTTGTTTGGCGCGCTTCATTGCTTGAACTCCACGCCGTTCTGGACGCCCCATGCTTCGATGAAGGCCAGCAATTCGTTCATGTCCCTTGAGTTCATTTTCGATGAACGGCCCTCGTAGGGAATGAAGGTCGAGCCATCGAGGGAGGGCATGAACTCGACCTCCTGGCCGCAGGCATGCATCATCAGGACCTTCCATTGCTCCTTGGCGTAGAAGCGGCCTTGGTGCTGGTACTGCTCGGCGACCTCGCCGAGCATCGCCCACATCTTTTTGCGCTGGTCGTCGGTGGCGGGCTCGTATCGCATCTCGACCATCGTGCCGATCTTCGCCTCGTCGATCATGCGATGGAGGAAGGCACGGTCGCTGTCGTTGGTGATGAGGATGCCGGTCACACAAGCACCCATCGATCGCCGTCCAGCTTGATACGGCAGAAGTGACCGGAGACCAGCTCGCCGCTGCTGACGGGCCTGCCGTCTTGGTGGTAGACCGGAAGGCCGTTCAGGGTAGTCGGGCCGAAGTTGATGTCGTGACGCAATGGAACGATGCCGGGATAGCGGCTGGTGAACTTGAAGAGCGGCTCCGGCAGCGGCTCCATCACCTTGACCGGCATCAGGCTTGACGCCCGCGCGATCGCGGGCGCCGCGATCAGGCCGGCGAGAACCTTGAGGACTGAGCGGCGAGGGAGGATCAGACTGCTCACAGCGTCACCTCCGTCTCATCGATCATCTGCAGCATGCCGTCGACCCTATCGAGCAGGCCTGCGGCCAAAAGATCCTTCGGAGCGGCTTGCAGGTCGCGCCGCGCGAATTGCAGCGCCACCCGCAAGGCGCCTGACTCCGTCTGGGTCAGACGCTTGCCGTTGATCGTGATCTCGGCTTCATTCAGCTGGCGCGGCACGGGGTCATCTCAGCAGCTGCAGGAGAAGTATTCCGGGCGCTCCGTCACCTTGAACCCGGTGAGGGCCTCAAGATGGTCCCAGAACTCCGAAGGGATCTCACCATGCGCATCAGTGCCGTAGACGCCGAAGTGGCCGTCTTCGATTGAGATGCTGTAGTAGCTGTCCTCCTCATCCGCCCATGCGCCGCCGTTGAGCGCGGCTTTAATCAGATTGTCGTAAGAAGGGCCGTCACTGTTTTCGCAGAAGTTGCGCAGCCATGCTTCGGAGGCGGCCTTCTTGTCGGCGACGGCCTTGGCCACGTCTACATCGAACGCCGGATGCTTCCACAGGTGCTTCAGGCCGGTGACCGTGTTCGGGTACAGGAACATCCAGAACATGCCGCCTGACCCAATCGGCGACCTCAGAAACGGGTCAGCGATACCGATCATCCGCTCGGCCGGCACCTTGGCTGACACAATGCCGCGCTCGGCATTGCCATCGACAAACCCGATGTGCTGGCCAGGATAGATCGTCTCAAAGCAGTACACTGGCGCGACCGCGACATGGATCGCGTCTCGATCCGTCGGTCCTTGCAGCAGCCTGCCGATGGTCTGCTGTGTTTCTTCCTTACTCATGCTGCACCTCGCATCGCCCGCTCCGCTTCGGTCGCAACCCGCCAGCGGTGCGCCGACATGCCGGAAGCGTTGACGCCGCGGCCGTCGTTGACGATCAGACCCTCCTTGCGAAGCTCAGACACGCGCGGGCGCATGGACACGATGGTCTCCCCCAAGGCCTCCGCGATCTGGTCGGCGGTCCTGCCGGGGTTTCTACTGATGTAGCTGTAGGCCCTAGCGCGCAGCACCACGGCGCGCGATTCGAACTCTTCAGCCGCGTCTTTCGACGTGTCGTTCTCTTTGTACCCGAGTCCCTTCGGGTAGGGCTTCTTAGCCATAGTCTTGGTCTCCTTGGTGGATGCCGTCTGCGAAACGGCGGTTGTTAAGAATGGCGTCCTTCGTAACGTGCGACACAGATCAAGATGGCCAGCAGCACGGCGTTCGCGGCGAGGATCTTCAGGTTGGTGGCAGTCGACAGCGCGGTGAAGGCGGTAAGCAGGACAGACAGCACTGCCAGCCAGGTCGACAAACATGCGAGAAACGCGAGCTTCATCTTTAGTCTCCGAGAATTGGTTGGGAGGCTTTGCCGCGCCTCCCGGTGCGGGTTATTTGAATGTGAGCTTTGTGCTAGCGTCCCAATTGCCGTCGCCACGGTCCAGAACGCCAACAAAGTCTCCGTCGTCGGTGTGCGCGACGATCGACCCTTTTGTTTTGCAATAGCCGTCGAACTTGTTGGCATCCATGATCGCGACGGACGGACCCGCCGGAATCGTGAAATCGTTCTGATGCTTCCAGCTTCCGATGCCGAGCATCGTCCAGCTGTCGCATGTGATCGATGTGATCTCCGACGGCAGGTAGCTGAGGACAACAACCCACTGCGTTCCGGACAGATGATCCAGCCGGGTCTTGATCTGGAACGGCTTGTTCGGAGCGGGGGTCTGAGCGGCGGCCGGGGCCATCCACCCGATTGCTGCGGCCACAGCGGCGGCAATCAAAAACATACGCTTCATAGTTTGGGTCTCCTTTGAATGCCGGTAACCGACCGGCGCGGTGTTGAGACGCCGACGTCGTCAAAAAGGAATATCGTCGTCCATGTCGTTGTTGGCGAAGCTCGACTGGCGTGAGCCTGCCCCCGACGACTGGCGAGTGCCGCTACCGAAGTCGCCGCCGCCGTCGTCATCCGAGCGGCGATTGCCGCCGCCATTGCCGCCGCCATTGCCGTCGCTGAGCATGGTGAGCGTCGAGTTGAAGCCTTGCAGGATGACCTCGGTCGAATATTTTTCGACGCCGCTCTGGTCGGTCCATTTGCGCGTCTGCAACGCGCCCTGGACGTAAACCTTGGAGCCCTTCTTGAGGTACTTCTCGGCGATCCCCGCCAGACCCTCGTTAAAAATTACGACGCGATGCCACTCGGTCTTTTCCTTGCGCTCGCCGGTCTGCTTGTCGCGCCAACTCTCCGACGTTGCGATCGACAGGTTGGCAATCGGCTTGCCGCCTTGCGTGCGACGGATCTCCGGGTCTTTGCCCAGATTGCCGATCAACTGCACCATGTTCAAACTTCCAGCCACAATGGTCTCCTTGCTTCTCGGACCTGCGAAGTCCGTTTCCAAAAATAATCCCCGGCCTTACGAGCACCCGGAGTTGCCGCCAAACCGTCCCCGTGCGCCCGGGTGCGGGAGTGAATTGTGCGCGCGATGACAACCTTGGCCGGTGAAAGCAATCCCTCCCCGAGGGGAGACGAAATGGGGCCCGGAGGTCATCTTCCCGTTGTTCGAGCCGCGCGCTGCCCGTCGTTGCGTCTGCCCCACTTCGGATTGTTAAGACTTCTTCTTCAACTCAGCGACCTTGGCCTTGACGGCCGTCTCCAGCCTGTCGCGCGTCTCCGGCGAGACGTTCGCCTTGTTGCGCATGTTCTTCTCGCGCGCCCAGCGCGCGCGAGGCTCTTCCGGATCGATCTGCTCCGCGATCCACTTCGTGGCGTAGGCGTCGTACTCGGCATCGTTCGCAGGATCTTTCGGTCCATTGGTAGTGGAGGGCGCCGAGGCGTTGCTGGGTACGTTTCCGCCGTCTCCCTTCTCGGCGCCCTCCGTCGCGCCTGCCGTGGCGTGGGGGCCAGTCTCGGCAGGTTGCGATCCTTGCGCCTGCTGCTTGTCGGCAGCGGGCGCGTTTGTCTTGGTCTCGGCGTCGTCCGTGGCGGCGGCGCCTTCGGTCGTGGTGCTGGCGAAATTGTTGAGCACTTCTCCAGTCTCGCTGTCGGTCTTCGTCTCCTTCGGCGGGAAGGTCTCGTCGGCGGTCGCCATGCCATCGTTGATGGCCTGCAACTCGGCGATGGTCTTGGCGACGTCGGTGGCAAGCCAGCTTGCCAGCGGGCGACCGCGCACTGCTTCGACACGGCTGATATCGATATTCAGCTCCTTGAGACGCTCGGCGACCTTTTCCTTGTAGAAGGGCAACTTCTTGCCGACCTTCTCGATGATGGCATCTTTGGCCTCCTGCCAAGCGAAGGTCGTGTAGAGTTCGAGCGCGTTGGTGATGACGTTGCGGATGGCCTTCGACGTCCCGATCTGGAACGCTATATCCTCCTGGCGACCGGAGTCGCCCCTGACGGACCCCTGATTTTTGCGCTGCTGGAACGGGCGCGTCAGCGAGTAGCCAGTTTCGAGGTCCATGAAGCGGGCGTGGAATACCCAGTGGCTGCCGACGTCCAGCACCCGGCAGTCAACATCGCAGTTGCCGAACAGGCGCGAGACCGAGTTGGCACACTTGATCGTGGGCCCCTCGATGTAGTCAGTGCCCCACGTCTCCTTGCCGGTTTCAGGGTCCTTGATCTTCGCGCGGACGGGAAAGCGGTAGTAGAAATTCTCGCCGGCTGCGGCTGCTTCAATCCTGATCTGCTTGAAGATATTTTCGGGGTCGCGTTTGATCTTCATCGGCTGCGCGCCGAACACGCGGTCGGCGGGCATCGTGCTGGCGGCAGCGACGGGCAGGTTGTTGGCGACGGGGCTAGTGCCCGCGAACGCCTCCAAATCGGCCACGCGACTCCGTTGATCGACAAAATTCATTTTTGGTCTCCTTGTGATCCGAGCCTGCGAAGCCCGGCTGTTGTTCAGGTCATTAGCGGCTTGGTGTCGGAATAGATGCGAACGCCCTTGAGCGGGCGGTCACCCTTGTGTGTCCGCACATAGCGGCCGATGGCCGCCGCGATATCGGTGGCGGGAATGCAGGAGCGCAGCACCGGGTCCGAGAGATCGACATCGTCGACATTGATGATCTCGAACTTCCAGACCTCGGTGAGCGTGGACAGACCAGTTCCGGTCCGCGTCCTCGCCAGATCGGCAGGCTTGGCCGTGGCGGCCTGCTGAGCCTTCATGGCGTCGGCGCTTTTCTGGATCGCCGTCGTGCGCAGCGTGGTTTCTTCGATGCGCGCGGCGGACGCGCGATCGTCGTATCCAGCCGTCGGGGGCGCATCTCCCACGAAGGTCTCGGCGAGGCGGGTCTGTTCGGCCTCGACGCGCTCCTGTTCGGCCAGGCGCGCGGCTTCCGCGGCGACACGTGCAGCTTCCGCCGTCGCGCGGGCCTCCTCCTCGCGTCGGGCGCGCTCCTCCGCTTCCACCTTTTTCAGGAAACGGTGGGCGCGCCCCTCAACATCGGTCTGCCATCCTTCGAGAATGGATTTGAGGGTGTTGAAGTGCGAGTCGGTGATGCGACAGGCGTCAAGATATGGTTCTTTGGCCTCGACCCTGACAGCCTCAACCCGCTTGTAGCCGCCCGCAAACCGCTTCACGGCCGAGCGCATGATCTCCAGGTCTTCCGTGTCCTCGCAGACCGGCGGGCAGGCGTTGTATAGCTTCTTGATCTCGGCGACCGCCGTATCGAGATAGGCAAAGTCGCGCTTGAGCATGTCGGCGGTCAGCACCGCAGGCCGGTTGTGACCTGCGCTTGCTTCCGCAGCGGTGAGGGGCTTGTTCATCGCACCTTCACCTCACGGATGGAGCGGAACGAATAGGCCGCGCGAAACGCTTCCTTGACGTTGGTGACCTTGCAGGAAATTTTCCGGCCGCCGGCAATCAGCGCGAAGCTGCTATCGCCGAGCTTGAACATGATCTCGGTCGAGATGGCATCGCGCCGCTTCTCGCGGACGGTGATTTCCTCGCCGAGCCGCTTGCGCTCGTCGATCAGCGTCGGCAGCAGGTTGTCGCTCGACAGATCGAGCGTGGCACCGTTCTCGGCGGGGAAGAGCTTGCGCACCACATCGTGGTCCTTGGTCGGATCGACCGCAGGCTGAATGCCCGCATCGAAGCCAGCCCAGAACTGCCGGACGGTGGCGAGGATCTTCTGCTCGGCATCGGCGTGACGCGCGACCGGGATCAGGTGGAGTTCGGCCGTGAAACTGTCCACCACAAGCGCTGCCAGCACCGGGTGAATTTCCTCGCCGTTGAATGCGGCCTCGGCCAGCATCGTCTCCGACAGGGTTTGCAGCTGATAGCCGAGCGGCACGGTGGGGGCGGTGCCCTCGCGGTCGCCGCCGAGCCAGTCGGCAATGAACACCGGCTTCGCAACGACCTTGCCCTGGATCAGGACCAAACCCTTGCGAGCAGGGTCGATGGCGAGCGCATCCGGCGTGGCGCCGAAGCGCAGCGCTGGCGCGCGCAAATAGACCTTGGCCGCACGCAGCTGCCATTCGGGACGCTCGTCGGTGATGGCCTCCCAGATAGCTTTTTCAAACCACCGTCCCCGACGGAGGATGGGGCTGTCACCGTTCGGCGGGATATGGCCCTTTTTCTCGGCCCAAACCGCCATCGCGCTGCGATATCCGACGCCGCAAACCGAGGCGACGTCGGAGGCAGTGAGGTCGGCGGCGCGCATGCGCAGCCACGACGCGCGGTCGGTAACCGGATGACGCTCGACGGTTCCGAGCGTGATTTTCTCGACGACGGGGGCGGTGATGGAACTAAGCGAACGAAAGGTGCCTACTTCAGGCTCAACTGTAATCATGCAAGACGCTCCTGACCCTGTGTCGAGATGAGCGGGCGCCTGCGAAGCGCCCGCGCAATGCTCGATCAATGGGGTTCACTGTTGGTGGTGGACGACTGGGGTGGTCTCAGTGCCCGGAGAAATGCACCTATTCAGTGCAGTCGTCAAGAGTGTCTTGCACGGGAAATGATTTTTTTTGGTGCAATCTCTCTCGCGCATGTGTGCGCGTAGTGCAACAGTAATTTTTTGAATCTGTTGAAAGGAGGTCTATCGGAATAAGTAGTTATATTAGGGGGGCCTTAAGGCCCCCTAATAACTACTGTTTATATATACCTTCTTTAAGTAATAACCAATTGCAAGTTGCATGCCAAAGCATCGATGTCCCAAATGTCCCGTCGATGTCCCATAGCGATGTCCCACCCGATTCCGCGCAGGGAACCGGGTGCAAAACGCCAGCCGGCGAATCGATTTATTCTTCGAAGGGAGGAAGATCCTGGCCGGGCGGCTCGAATCTAAGAACCTCGCAGACCCAGTCGATCTCGACGTCGTAGACGGTCTGCTTGTGAAGTGATTCGAGGTGGTGGAAGCCGCGGCGGGCGCTGGGGACGACCCTGCGCCACCACGTCTCCCCATTCAGAACGTGGGCCAGGAATTTGGTATTCTGCTCTTGCCGCTCAAGCATGCCTTGGGTGACGTGCTCGCGCGCGTCGTCGTCGTACAGGATCATCCACCCCTCGAAGCCGGGCATAGAATCCTTGCCCAGTTCAAGCGCCCGCAGGCCGGGGCTTGCGTCCGCCAAGCCGATTCGCCGCTGCGGCGATTCGGTGAAGTTGACCCGCATCTCGCTGTCGATCACCCCTACGACGGGGACCGGCTTCACGGCCCAGCTGTAGCTGTCGGGGGCGTTGCTGAAACCGAGGAACTTGGCGGGGACGCGAAGCACTTCGCCGATCCGGTCGGCCCATTCCGGCGTGAGTTTCATCTTGCCGGTCTCGAGCTTCTGGATGGTCTGGTGCTTGGTGTCGAGCGCCTTGGCCACCTCCTGCAGCGTCCAATCCTTTTTCTCGCGATAGAATCGCAAAGAGTTGCCGCTCGGCCATTTACGGTTCCGTTGGCTCGGATTGTGTGACTCCATGGGCCTCTGCACTACGGTATCCATATCGCGGGAACCTTTAATCGCGAACGTGACGGCACTTGTTTAAAACGCTGTCTGGTCAATTAAATTCTAGTTGCGGCTGTTCATTTTTGGGTGACGTCAACAGGTACCAAATCGGTGCATGGGAGTCACTTTTAGAAATCGGTGCACAGGACGGCTTGACAATGCACTGAACCGGTGCAATTTAGGTCCCGCGTATCCGCCATCTCCCATCGAAGAAGCACCCGAGGGGTCATGACGCTCGAAGATTATCTCAAAGAAAAATACCCGGACATGAAGCCGTACGCCGCCGACGCAGCCTTCGCCCGCAAGATCGAGACCTCGCGGCAGAACATCACGCGGTACCGGCTCTACGAACACTTCCCGACGCCGAAGATGATCGCGCGCATCCGCACCGAGTCCAAGGGGCTCGTTGACGCCAACGACCACATGCCGCCGGAACTCCGGGCCGGCTATCGTGGCGCGAAGAAGGCGCGCGCATGACGACGGTATCAGAACACGTCGAGGTCTCTGAATACCTGGGCGGTGCAGCTGTTGATCAGCGTCACCGCCAGATTGATCCCGTGCACCAGCATGGCGGTCTTCAGCGAGAAGGAGAAGATTTCTCCGGTCTTGCTTTTCAGCGAAACGAGCACCTCGTCGGCACCCACATATTCGCAGCTTGTTGGCTGCAGCTCGCCGAGATGTTCCGCGACCGGAACTTGTTCTTGTTGTTCTCCGCCGAGATTGCACGACCGATCCGCCGAGAGGTCCGTCACTTCGGCGCACGCAGAACTCGCACTCATACCAGCTTTTCCTTGGATAAGTTCCTGCGCCACGTTCGCAGATCGCGGCGGTCGCAGGCAAGGTTTTTTCACGGCAAATTTTACTCATCAATCCAGTCTTTCGGGAACTGTGTCCACAATGCAGCACTCGGCTTCTTGTGCTGCATTGTGAGCGTTTGTTTCCAATCACGTCAAACCCCCGGTGCGCTTTGTAGCGGCAGTAGCGCGCCTCCGTTCCAGGAGAAATCATGCCCTACCTAAACATGACGTTGCATCTTTCGGAAAGAACTACCTCGTCGCTGACCTCTGACAATTCTTCGGAGAGGGCAGCGGCGCTGGCGAAGCGTTGCTCACAGCCGTGTCCCCCAGGCGATCAGGTGAAAGCGGCCATCGGCCGCGCCGCCGACAGGACCGGTCTCCCCATCAGCAGAACTCGAGATATTTGGTATGGCGATGCACGACGGATCGAAGCATGGGAAATGGAACGGCTTGTTGCAGCCGCAGACGCTGCTGAGGTGGATACTGCTGTGGCAGGCATTGAGGCAGCTCGTCGGTGCCTGCAGGCGCTGCCTTCTTCGCTTTCTTGTGAGGCGATTGCTTCGCTTGATCGAACGATCAGCATCCTTGGTCGCGGTCCTGACGCGCCGCGCCGACGCAATACCGACAGATTGTGATCGCTAGCCGTGACGGTCGTGTGGGATGACGAGATGCTCGCGTTTGTCCGCAAGCGCGCGGACGAGAAGGCAACCGCGCGCGAGATCGCCAACGATCTCTGTGCGCTGGGCCATGCAGTCACGCGCAACGCCGTGATCGGCAAGTGCCATCGCGCCGAGATCGAACTCAAAACGGAAAGCGGCGGACAGCGCTTGAACCGGGGCACTTCCAGCCCCGCGCGGAAGTGCGCGCCTCGCAGGCGCAGACCGAGACCCGTCCTCGTCGCCGACGGGTCGATCGCCGCGCGCTTTGTTGAAACCAAATCCGAAAACCCAATCGCAATTACTGAACTCAAGGAAAGCACTTGCCGCTGGCCGATGGGAGGTTTCGCAGACCGCCCACCGTACCTGTACTGCGGCGACCCGGTGATGTCGGAGGGCTGCGCTTATTGCGCGGGGCACTTCGGCCTCTCGATCCGGAACAAGGAGACCAACGATGTCGCAACAAAACGGACCGACGCCGCAGCGTAGAAGCATCTGGAGCCGCATTGCCGGCTGCATCAGCTGGGACGTTGCTGCAGCCCTGTTTGGCGCCTGCATGGCCTACGAGCTTGGGCACGCGCAGGGCTTCAAGGAAGGCGTGGCGCAGATGTGGGGAGCCGAGATGGCCATCCTGCATATGCTCGTCGACAAGAACCACAACGACGATGACGCAGTCACGAGTGATCTGTGATGACGAAACCCAGCGTGATCACGTTCGATCCGGCAACGGCATGCGGCTGCGCGGTCGGCCCCATCGGCGGCAAGCCCGATCTTAGAAGCATAAAGCTTGATCGTCACGGTGACCGCCCCATCGACGTTTTCGGTCAGGCGGCGAGCTTGGTGCATGGGCTGATCGCCGAGCATGACCCGGTGCTGATCGCGGTCGAGGAGCCGTTCTACAAGAACGGCGAGTCGAGATACGAGACCACGGTGCTGTTGCACGGTCTTTACGGCGCCATCACCGGCGCTGCTCGTTGCCGCAACATCACGGTTTGGTCGGTCGCAGTGTCGACCTGGCGGGCCAAGGCGCTCGGCACGTCCAAGTTCGGTTCTCGCAACAACGCCAAGAAGGCGATGATGACGCTCTGCGCTCAGCTTGGCTGGCCTGCGGTCGACGACAACGCCGCTGACGCTGGCGGCATCTGGATGTGGGCGACAGCGAAGTACGCGCCCTTCGGCGTGCTGCCGGTCGCGTGAGGTCACAAATGGCAAACGACACAAGCCGCGCCACGGACAAGACGCCCATCACCACCCACGCGATGTGGCAGGTGGCCTACGACGATTTCGTCCACGCCGACATCATGGCGAGGGCGGCGCGAGAAGATCCGAACGCCTCGCGCGACGTGGTCGCGCGGTGGGAGCGGGTGCGCCGCATCCGCATGGCGACGGCAAATGCGCTTGAGTTTCTGATCACCAACGAGAGCGATATCGACGCCGTTATCGCCGGACGGAAGAAGCGAGGGGGATGATGAGAACAAACACTCCGATCCATACCGACGGCGATGGCCGGTGGTGCATCTCGTCCCCGGCGGGGCGCGAGATCGCGGTGGGGCACGCCTTCGATGAAAACCGTGGTTACCGGGTGACCTTAAAGTTCTCGGACTCGGCTGGCTGGAACTCGCTTTCGGTGGAGGCGGCAAGGGTGGTGGTGGCGGACATGCGCGGACAGAACGTCCGCAACAGAGACGCCATCGTTCTCGCTGCCGACATCGAGCGGTGGGCCAATCACTGCGAGAGACTGAATGCGGGCTGGCTGTTCATGGGTAGTCCGGCCGGCGGCTTCGACGCTCTGGCGCACGGCAGCGCCTGAGCTTCAACCATTGGGGTGGGCATGGGGACTGAAGCGAATGCGCCGGCGGCGCGCAAATCAAACGCGACCTTGAAGGTCAGGCTCGGGGCAGGCGTCTCGATTGATCTTCGGGCGGAGGCCAAGCGGCGCGGTGTTGAGTACGACGAGTTCGCAGCAGAGATCATCGATGCTGTCGTTAATAACAAGCTCTATGCAGCTGTACTGGATCAATAATGGAAGATTGGGGTCGATATATCGAGGCGGTGGCCGACGCTCTGCTCGGCAAGCCGACGTCACGCAAAAGCGGAGAGCTGCGCTACGGCAAGCGGGGCTCACTCAAGGTCAACATCGAGACCGGGTTCTGGGATGATTTCGAGGCCGGCGACGGCGGCGGAACACTTGCGCTCATCAAGCGCGAGAAGGGGATGGAAGGCAAAGAGGCGATCGACTGGATGCGCGATACACTGGGGCTTGATATCGAGGATCGTCGTCCGCAGCAGCAGGGGCGCGCATCGAGCGCGCAGTCCGAACGCGAGCCGGATCGCAGGCCCGATCCCAAGCCGGCAGCGCCCAAAGCGAAGCCTAAGCTGGTCAAGACCTACGACTACACGGCCGAGAGCGGCGAGTTGTTGTTCCAGGTCTGCCGCATGGAGCCGAAGAACTTCCTGCAGCGCCGCCCGGCACGCCCCGACGACGATCCGTCCGACGTCAGGGGCGAATGGGTGTGGAAGCGCGACGGCATCACGCAGGTGCCGTATCGGCTGACCGAGTTGATCGAGGCCGTCGCGGACGAGCGCACGATCTTCGTTGTCGAGGGCGAGAAGGACGTCGACAATCTGGCCGATCTGGGCGTTCCCGCCACCTGTAATGCGGGCGGCGCCGGCAAGTGGCCGGATGAACTGACGCCGTACTTCAAGGATGCGGACGTCGTCATCATTCGCGACAACGACCCGCAGGCCAAGAACCCTCAGACCGGCGAGTTGCGCTGGCATCCCGACGGTCGCCCGGTATTGCCGGGGCAGGATCACGGCATGATGGTTGCGGGCAAGCTGCGCGGCACCGCCAAGCGCGTTCGCATCCTCGATCTGCCGAACTTGCCGCTGAAGGGCGACACGACCGACTGGCTCGAGGCCGGCGGAACGTCGAGCGAGCTTTACCAGCTGGTCGGTTCGATCGCGAAGCTGTACGAGCCCAAGCCCTTTGTCTCCAAATTTGGAGCCGTTATGTGGGGCGCGCCGCGCGCCACGCGCACGCCCTACCAGTATGTGATCAAGGGGCTGATCCCGCGCAAAGAGACGGTGCTGATCTACGGGGCCAGTCAGTCCGGCAAGAGCTTCTTCACCCAGGACCTCGCGATGGCGGTGGCGCGCGGAGGGGACTATCTCGGCCGCAAGGTGCGGCGCGGTCTGGTCGTCTACTGTGCCGCCGAGGCCGGCGCCGGCTTCGTCTATAATCGCTTCGCCGGCTACGCCGCGGGCAAAGGCATCTCCGAGGACGAATACCTTCCGTTCATCTGTCTCACCAAAAAGTTCGACCTGTTCGGCAATGAGCAGCAGGTCATTGAACTGATCGCCGAGATCAAGGTGCTGGTGGCGAACTGGAACGAGATGTTCCCCGACGACCAGCTCGAACTCGAAGCCGTGGTGATCGACACGTTAAACAAGACCACGCCGGGCATGGACGAGATCAACGGCAAGGAAGTCGGCCTTGTGATGTCGCGGCTCGATCGTATCCGCGAGGAGTGCGATTGCGGGCTCTGGCTTGTCCACCACATGAACGCCGGCGGCACGGGTCCACGCGGTCATACCTCGCTGTATGCGGCGTTCGAGACCGCCATCAAGATCGGGCGCTACGATCACACTGCCAAGGACGCGCCGGCCAAAATCGCGGATGGCAACAAGCTGCGCGATCGCCGCTTCACCCAGATCACCAAGCAGCGCGAAGGCGAGGACGGCGAGATCACGGACTTCTTCCTGCGCGGCGTCATCGCCGGGTACGACGAGGACAACGCCCCGATCCCGGGGGCGGTCGTCGAATGGATCGATGCTGATCCAGCGGCCAGGGTCAAGCAGGCCGAAGAAGAGGCTGGCATCAACATGACCGACCAGAACCGCAACACCTATCGCGCGCTGCGTCGCGCGCTTGAGGAGTTCGGTGTCGCGCCGCCGCCACGGCTTGGTCTGCCGAAGTCTGTCGACCGTGTCGTCGAGGCCCAGCGCTGGAGCCAGATCTATCGGGAGAATTTTGCGGCGGATGCATCGGATGACGCTGTCAGGAAGGCGATCCAGCGCGGCAACAATTTCATGATCGATAAAGGCATCATGGCGCGCTCCAATCCCTTTGTCTGGATCACCGGGAAGAGAATCCGGGGTGTGCCGAAGCGGCCCGATCCGGTCGATCGCGAGGAGGAGGCCACCCCTCCCAGTGAGGAGAGCAGCCGCGTCTCGACATACTTCGATCAGGGCGAGCCGGAGTTCGGTGACGATGCGGAGATGGGTGACATGCCCGTCGTCGACGGACCCGCGATGCAGCCCCCGTTCGATGCGACACAGATTGGAGGGCCTGCCGAATGAAGAACCAAGATCACATACCGCAGCAAACCATCGTCGACCCGGCAAAGGTCCGTCCCCGGCAGGGGGCGGCACACGGGGAGGCCGTGTGGCACCACGAGATGGTCGGCGGTCGCCTCGTCGAGGCCGCAGCCACCGTGCGGCGCATGCCGATGCGGATTTGGCCGAAGCAGTTCGGCACCGCGTGGCCGCACTTCGAGGCGATGACGGCCGGCGAATTGCAGGCGCTCAAGAACGAGCTTCAGCAGGCCGGTCAGCTTGAGGCATGGGAGCGCGAGCAGAACCGCATTCGCATCCCGCCGTCGGGGGCGGAGATCGAGCGCTGCGAGCAGGCCCTCGGCTGGATACCTCGTTATCTGTCCCACGACACCGAAACCGCGCAGGCCGTCGGCTTCTGGGCCAGCAAGACGTTCGACTTCAACGAGGATCAGATCCCCGGCTTCGTTCGCAGCGGGTTGCGGGAAATCTCGCGCGGCCTGCGCCGCGATCGCGTGCCGGTGAGAGCATGATTGAACCCCCGCAGGAGTCCTAGACCAACCACCCAAGAGGCGTTCGCAGCGTCTCTTCCAACATAACCAAGGAGACCAAACGTGATCAGAGAATTTATTATTGGCGTGTCGATGATCGACATCCATCGCCGGCTTCGTCGCGAGGGCATGAAGCTCATTCGCCTGGAGCCGCGCACGCTGCCGCAGGGCGGCGGCATCGAGGCCTACGTCGCGCTCTACGTCAAGGCGTGAGGTGGTCAAAAATGGCACCCCCACTCAAGACCCATTGCAAGCGCGGGCATCCCTTCACGGCCACCAATACGAAGCTGAATAAACTGTCGTCGGGATACACGGTGCGCCAATGCAAGCGCTGCCGTAGCGAGTTCGAGAAGCTGCGGTATCACAACAATCCGAAGCGGCAGGCGGCGGTGCGCGCCCGCAGGAACGTGAGCTACTACGAGGCCCGCCCATGACGCCGGTCCGCACGCTCACGGTGATCGAGGGGCGACCGCAGAGGTCGTTCGCCAAGCAGTGCCACAAATGCAGCTACAGGGCGGCGGTGCCCGTCAACACAATGAAGCGACCCGGCGCCGAGAGCGCCGAGAGACAGATCATCACTCGCAAGTTCGAGGCGCTCGGCTGGGAGATCGGCAAGAAGGACATCTGCCCGAGCTGCGTCCGCAACGCGAACCACCCACAAAAGAAGGAAACTGAAGTGCAGAACCAGCAGGTCAAGCCAGAGGTGGCGGTAGCGTCGCAAGAACCGCGCCAGCCCACCCGCGACGAGCGTCGCATCATCTTTGACAAGCTGAACAACGTCTATGTCGACGAGCGCACCGGCTACAGCCCGGGGTGGACCGACAAGAAGGTGTCGGTTGATCTCGGTGTGCCGCAAGCGTGGGTCGAGAAAATCCGCGACGAGAATTTCGGGTCCATCGGCTCCAACTCGGCGATCGACGAAGCCGTCGCGCGCGGGCAGAGGTTTCTGGATCAGGCGGTCGAGATGTTGAAGATCTTCGATCAGAAGCTGGTTGCGCGAGACAAGCTGGATCTGGAAATCCGCGAGCTGTGCAAGCCGATCGAAAGTCTCCGTGAGGAGCGCTCGAAGCTGGACAGCATGATCCGCGATCTGGCGAAGGCGGTGCGCCCATGATGACCTTGATCAGATTTGTCCCGCTGTTGTTTGTTCTGGCGGTGGCGCCGATCTCGAGCGCGCAGGCGCGGGGGCATCACCACTATCGGCACCATCATCGTGCCCTGCGCAGGCGCGCGGTGACGGAAGGGGCTGTCGTCGTCGGCACACGCCCGACCGGCTGTCCGCACGCCTTCTGCGGCTGCGAGGCGAGCCTGTTCCTGTTCCACAAGATCGTCCCGGCATTGAACCTGGCCTACAACTGGCTGCGCAAATTCCCTCGCGCTGAGCCGGCGCCTTATCGGGCTGCAGCCAGGTCCGGTCATGTGTTCGTGCTGCTGCGCCATGTGGTCGGCGATCTGTGGTTCGTCCACGACGGCAACTCCGGCCATCACCTGATCCGCGAGCATGTTCGCTCGATCCGCGGCTTTGTGATCGTCGACCCCAGCGGGAACCCGTCATGATGGCGATGCAGCAGATCGCGAAGCTGAACCGGGGCGAGCAAGTGTTGACCTACCAGCTCGTACCGATCGCGCCACGCAAGCCCGTCGTCGGCGAGCTTCGCTACATCGTGCCGCTCGTCCCCAATCCTGCCGAGCCGCTGGCGCAAATGTTTCCGCTGCGCCCGCAACGGATCGCATGGACCGGCAAGGAATGGGTGCTGGCATGAATTTCTGCAAGCGAGGCCACGCGCTGACGCCAGAGAACAGCCGGCAGGAAAAATCAAAAGAGTGCAGGGGCGGTTTCAGGATCAGGTGCAAGACCTGCATCCGGCTGAACTACCGGCGGAGGTATCGGGACGACGAGGATTTCCGCAAGCGAGCGCTCGCCTACTCGCGCTGGTTCAGCCGCGGCCACCCTGAAGGGAAGCAGTGGTCTGAGATCAAGGCGCAATATGCGGGAGATCCCGCATGACCGAGGCGCTGTCGCGCCGCGAGCGCTATTTCCTGTCGCTCCTCGCCCCCGACGGGGCGACGATTAGTGTCGGCCTTTCGGTCGGAGAGTCGTTGTACCTCAAGGGGCTTGTGACGCTGGCGAAGTGGAAAAGATACGGCATAACGGAAGCGGGGCGAGCGGCCCTAGCTGGCGTTGCCTATGCGGCAAACGGTGCGGGGCGGCCCAATGCCCCGCCCCGGAAAACGCCCATGGGAACCCGCCCCAAGGGCAGGGGAACCGGGGGCGGAACCGGGCAGGGGAACCGGGGGCTAACCGGGCAGGGGCAGGGGCAATTGACCCTGATTTGAGGGCCATACGGCGGGGCAGAAACGGCCCTAGGAGCGGCGTTTAGGGGTAGGCGCCTAAGCCTATACCGAAAGGCCTAACCCTAGGCCTTTTGGCGGCCCTTTGGGCCTGATAGGGCCGAAACGGCCCTATTTGCCGGAGGTGCCTAAATACCGTTACCCGAGCAAAGGAAAAGCCCCCGGCAAGGGCCGAAACTGGACCTTGTCGGGGGCGGGTTGTTGCTATCGGAACAGAAGCGAAGCCGCTCGTTCCCATGGGTGACGATCGCGGACGATCTTGGCTTCCGTTTGCGCGCGGCCGTTGCCGCGCATTTGCATATCTCGGATCGTGACCCGGATCAGCGGCGGGCTTTCGCCGGCCGCTTCGTTGAGCCAAACGATCATGTGGCCATTGTTGAGTCGCTGGTAGACGGCTCTCGCATCAACATCCCAGCTGCTGCGCCCGTAGAAGCCAGGTCCATCGTACCCGCTCAGCCACCGATCCCAGTGATCTCTGTGGGTGTTGTAACCGCCTTTGGTGAGGCGATCCGACTCCGGCATCGTGGCCGGCAGGCGCCGCACGGCGAGCAGCATCTCGTGGATCGAATAAGAGCGTATCGCCATCATCGCACCACGCATTCTTCAATGACGTGCCACTCCTCGCCGCGCTCGCTCATCTTCTCCCAATAGCGGGAGACAAGCTCGTCGTCGGCGGGGCGGGTCTCGGCTCCGAACTCATGATCCCACCATTCGTCGCAGTGGTCATGGACCGCGCCGTCCGCGGCCGCCCGCGACGGGTGCGCGGTGACGGTGGTTCCATGCTTGTGGTCGATCACCAGCACCCAAACTCTGGTGTTAGTTTTTTGCACCAATTCGGTGTCAGTAGTCATAGATTTGGTCTCCGTGTTTGTGATAATGAGTCGCTGCTCCGATTGATGGACGCTGGGATGGTCTCCTTGCAGCCAACCTCTCGGGCACGAGGCGGGAGCTGCGAACTCCCGCCTCACCTTTTTTAGCGCCGCAGTCTCTCCGTGATAGAGAGTATGGCGTTGTAGTCGTCGGCGTCCGGCGGCTTCGAATCGTTGTAGCGCGGAGGCGTGCCTCCGAGCGCCCGATCGTAGGCGTCGATCTCTGCGGTCACCTCGCCGGCGATCTGCTCGATCTGTAACAGATGCCGGATACGGAAAAAGGCAAGCAACAGTTTCATCGCGCTGTCTCCTCCGTCAGCATGGCGGACAGTGTGCGGAAGCGATCAGCGGCTTTGTTCTGATCCTCGACGAAGGCCAGGAGCGCCGTTGACAGATGGTAGCGCAGGGTCTTGGTTGACGCTTCGCTGCGGTCCATCAACAGGTCACCGGGCTTGCCGTCCTCCGAGGTGACGGCCATCTGGAGGAAGTCCGCCAACACCGTTAGCCGATAGAAATTCAACGCGGCGTTTAGGATGTCTGCCTTCTGGCCGTCCGCCAGATCGGGTCTCTTGCACAGGCCTGATACTGCGATATTGACGGCGAGGGTTGCGCGCGTGGCGGCCGACATCTTCGGTACCCTCTCCTTCAAGAGGTTGATGAAGGCGTCGGCGTCGAGCTTGGAGAAGTCTGCAGTTGCGTGTTCCATAGTCGTGGTCTCCTTGTGAATGCCGGCTGCGAACCGGCGGTCGAGGTGGGTGGATTTATCGGTCGTCGCGATGCACGATGACGACCTTCTCCGATTTGGGCGCCGTGCAGGCCCAGATCAGGGCGGCGATCCAGCCGAGGATCGTCCATCCCAAGAGCAGGTTGGTCATGAAGATCGCGAGCGTCTGACGATGCCGGCGGATCAGGCTGATGGATGTCGGTATGAAGTAGAGCGACAGGATGACGAGGAGCCCGATCAGAGCGGCTCCGTTATCAGAGGTATTGTTCATTGGTGGTCTCCTTGTGAATGCCGGCTGCGAACCGGCGGGTGGGTGGCTTGGTTTAGATGAAAAGTCGGCGCCGCACTGGCGGCAGCGATATCGCGATCGCCTTTTCGATGGCGCCCAAGGCTTCGTCGCCCGGGGAGCCGTTCGGGTGCAGTAGCCGGGCGCAACGGATCAGGTACGCCGCGGCATGTTCCTCGCAACAAAAGCGAGGGATCTCAGACCTGCGAATGGTGACCGAGATGACGGTATCGGTGCTTTCGCAATTGCCCCAATGGCACATGAACTCACGGGGCATACGGTACCTCCTCGACCTTCACGACCTTCATCGCGACGACCTCGGCCTTGTCCATTAGGCAGTCGCCGCAACTGACGGCAGGGTCGGGGACGCGATCCTCGCGGACGACGTCCGATAACTTGTTGCAGGATGGGCAGACGACGTGGAAGAGATATCGCCGCTTCATTGTTCGGTCTCCTTGGATTGGCGCCGCTGCGAACGGCGGTTGAGTTGTTCTTCGGCCCACGCGAGCGCTCCTTCGTAGAACTCGCGGGGGAGGTCGCCGTCACTGTCGCCGACAGCGCCGGCGAGTTTGGCGTGCAGGGCCTCGATGATGGCTTCGAGGCGGCGGGTGCTGAGTGAAGCCATCAGACGATCACCTTCCTCACGCGGAAGGTTGCCTTTGGCGAGCGCTTGCGCATGAGCGCAGCGCCAGCCTCCGCCTCGTCCTCATCGCGATAGGCCTGCATGACGTACCATCTATCGAGGTCGGGCGGCTGTATCTCAACCGCCCATGGCCTCCGCTTGCTGAGGTTTGCCATCACTTCGCCTCCCATTGCATGGCGGCGAAGGCGAGGTCCTCGACCAGATCGCGATACGCGGCCGGGTCGGTGCCGGTGCAGTCGAGACGGTTGATCTCGGCGAGTATCTCGGCTCGCACCAGCGCCTCCTGTAGCGTCTGGCCGAGCCGGGGCCAGCCATGTCCCCATTGCCTCTCGACGTATCTGGCAGCCTCCTTGATCCGTCGCTGGACGTCGCGCTTCATCGGCTTACTGAGGTTTGCCATCAGATCACGACGCACAGATCGCGCCGATCATCCAGTGGGTTTTGTCGCCGCGCTTGAACCGCACGGCGCGTGCCTCCTCCCACTTGCGGCAGTTCGCGTCGAGATAGTCGTTGGCCGATTTCGCGTCGGCGAACTCGTCGCCGGCGACGAACATCAGGCCGGAGGCCATGCCGAAGCCGCCGGAGTAGGAGTGCCCGTTCTCGTAACGGTCTTGGTCCTGGGCCTCCGCGAACTTTTGCTTGACCGCCTCGCGGTCCAGTTTGCCGTCAAGCGTCATCGTCTCAAAATTTGCACCCATGGTGCTGGTCTCCTTGATTGGGGTTGATGCCCTCTGCGAAAGGGCGGTTAGCGATCCGGGTTCTCTAGCTCGTTGGTGAGGCTTCCGAGCCAAACAGGAGTTGCTGCAGCAACGACGACCGCATCCACGATGCGGGCATCGAAGTGTAGGCAGATTTTTGCGGCGGCCACGCCGATTAGAAAGCGGGCCACCGGCAATACCATCGCTATCAGTGTCCGTGGTGCCATGTCCTGCCACCATCATGCGAGTGATGCCCGCCAGCCAGCGCCTTGGCGTCGACACGGCGACCTGCGAGCTGTTCGGCGCGGGCGAGTTGCTGTTTCGCCATCGCCGATCCGGTGGACATGATGCGCCGGTAGACGCAAGCGTCGGTGACGCCCCTGCGATTGACAGCGGCATCGAGGCCCTCGAACGCGATCGCGCCAGTCGGACCGACCTTCGGCTTGACGCGGCCGTTGACGATCGCCTGCGCGACGAGGTCGATGACCTTCTTGATCTCCTCCTTTCGTTCGGTGAGGGTTTGGGTGGGGGTACTTTTCCAAGTGTCGCACGCCATGTTGGTCTCTCCTTGATGAATGGGAAATGGGATCGGCGGCCGAAGCCGCCGATCTGTTACGTGGATCAGTCCATCTCGAACTGTGGCACCTGCACGGCCGGAGCCGCCGGCGCGAGTGACTCTCCGAGGTCGATCTCCGGAGCGTCGGTTACCGGAACCCCATCCGAGTCCCGGATTATGTCGTTCTCATACGCGGGCACCTCCTCCATCTCGATCGGAGCCAGGTCAAGCATGCGACCCTCGTGGATGGGGGCAGCGACCTCCGTCGCCTCGTCGAGGTCAAGGAAGCTGGTCCGGGCGGCTGTGATCTTCTGGATCGACAACAGGTCGATCTCGGCCGCGCTTTGCTCGCCGGCCTTTTTGATCGTGGTAGCCGCGGAGCGAGCAACCTTGATCGCATCCTTGACGCGCTCGGCCATTTCAGGGGAGAGCATGGAGCCAAGCTCGCGCGCCCGGTCGGCCGCGTCCCGGATCGCCTTGGGGTCGAACTTGCTGATGCCAGCTTCCATCGCGGCGAGCAGCTCGCGGACCTCGGCGTTGATGGCTCGCACCGCCTTGACGTCGTCGCTTTCGATCTTGCCGGCAACAACCTCGAAGCTGAGGCGAGTGGTCGCGGCTCGACGATTGAACTCGTCGGCGAGCGCGCGAGCCTCGTCCACCGATTGGTTCAATGCCGCATAGTTGTCTTCCGGGCAGAGCAGACCGAACGAGATCGGCGCGCAGGTTTTGGTGACGGTGGCGCGCATCTTGCTCCTCAGTTGCGTCGCCTCCTTCAACTCTGCGGCGTTAGCGATCACACGCTCGGTCTCCCATCTGCCTTTCAGGCTGCCGTCAGCGTCTTCGGTGTCGGCCTCGAGGATCGTCTTGGAATACTTGACGTTGCCGGTGATACCGGTGCGCATAATCACAACGTAACCCGGGCGGATGGTGGTGGTTCGGATCGTCATAGTGGTGGTCTCCTTGGTGAATGCGGCCTGCGAAGCCGCGTTGGGGTGGTGGTCGGTATTGCCGCGGCGGTTATCCGCCGCGGGTAGTCATTGCCAGACTTGCAGGCGGCGGCGCCGCCAGCGCGCGACAGACAGAGCAAGCTTTTCTGTCGCGCATGAGATCGGAATGAACCGGGCGTCCTTGGCGATGCGCCAGTAGCCATTCCGATCGCGATACTCGGCGGTCCAGCCGCCGAGCGAGTTCTGATACGCCCGGATCATGGGCGGTCAGATATCGAGGACGCGGCCGCCGGCAGCGGCGGCACGCTTGGGCATCGCCACGACCGTTTTTTCTTCGGCCGAGGCGTTACGCACTCCCTTTTCCTTGACCCAGTCGTTCAGCTTGGAGAGCTTCTCGGCTTGGCTTCTGGACAGGGGTGTCACCTTGGTGGCGACGCGGACCAGGTCGTCAACGGTGATCGCCCGCGCACCGTCCGCGAATGCCTTGAACAGCGCATCCGGCACGATGGCGGCGATCTCCGATCCGGTGAACTGGTCGGTCGCCGCGATCACGTCCGCGATCCCGTTGGGGTCGAGGTCTGTGATACTGCGGCCATGCGCTTTCAGCGCCGCCCGCAACACGCCCAGACGCTCCACCTTGTTTGGCAGGCCAACGAACCAGAACTCGTCGAACCTACCCTTGCGGAGTAGCTCCGGCGGCAGGCTCGACACATCGTTCGCGGTGGCGATCACGAACGACTCGCCCTTGCGCTCCTGCATCCACTGCAGGAACGAGCCGAGTTGATCGGAGGAGACACCGCCATCCGCACCGCCTTGGGTGGCGCCGGCAAGCGCCTTCTCGATCTCGTCGATCAGCACCACGCAGCGACCGATCGCCTCGATGGTGCTTTGGGCCTTGCGCATGTTGGCCTCAGACTCGCCGACGAACTTGCCTTTGAGCGCGCCCAAATCCCACTTGAGCAGGGGGATGCCGCCGTAGGCGGTGGCGATCGCCTTCGAGGTCAGCGTCTTGCCGCAGCCGGGGATGCCAACGAGGAAGCACCCCTTCGGCGGCGGCAGGCCGTAGTCGCGCGCCTTCGGGCTGTAGGCGAGGTTTCTCTCCATCAGCCACTCTTTCAGGTTCTCCAGACCGCCGACGTCGTCGAGGCCGCCAGCGAGCGGGTCGAGCCACTCCAAGTTACCTTCGCGGGCGATCACGCGCTTTTTCTCCTTGGAGATCGTCGCCGGGTCGATCTTGCGCGTCTGCACCAGCGATTTGGCGAAGCAGGCCTGCGCCTCTTCACCGGAGAGGCCGATAGCGGCGTCGACGGCAGAATCGCGCACGCCGTTGGGCGCCGCTAACGCGCGGATCGGTTTGGTCTTGTCCGGTATCGGCTTGCCGTCCGCATCGAAGATCTTCTTCTTGGTATCGGGGTCGATCTTGTAATCGAACTCCCGCAACGAATTGATCGAAGCGTCGAGCAGGGCCGCGATCTCGTCGCGGTCCGGCATCGGCCATTCCATGACGGTGGCATGGTTTGCCAGTTCCGGCGGAACGTCGCGGGACGGCGACAGCACGATCAGAACCTGAGCACCCTCGGGCAGCATCCCGGGCAACGAGCGCGCCAGATTACGCACCTGACGGCAGGTCACCATGCCGGGAGGTCCGATCAGCCACGGCGGCAGATCGCGCATGATCCACGCGCCGCGGTCGGCTTGGTCCGCGGCGCGCTTGGCAATCAGGGCGAGCGCAACGTCGATGCTTTTCCCGTTGTCCTCGCCAAGGTTAGCGAGGTCGCCGTTCAGTTCGGTGAACCCCTGACCGCAATCCCACATGCGCGGGACGAAGCCAGCCGCAGCGGCCGCCTGCACCAGATAACTCTCGGCTCTGCCTTCCTCGCGCGTCACGATCCATAGGAGCGGATTACGGGCGCGGGCGAGGGCGGCAATGTCGGCCGCCAGTTCCTCGCTCTTGGTCTTGGGCCGCGTCGTTGCGGTCGCCTTCACTTCGGCTTTGGTCTCGACCTTCGGTGCCGCCTTCTCCTTTTTCTTGGCGGGCGGCGCTGCCGCGATCTCGATCGGCATGTCGCCATCGACCGTCGCCATCACCTTGTCGTACGCCTCGACGGCTCCCGTCAGGTCGAACGTATCCGGCGTTGCGCGCTCCAGCATGGGCAGACTGCCCCACGGTATGGGTCCGAACTGCGACATGAACCCGTCGTCGCCGACAGACTTGACCTCGACGAGTTGGACATTGCTGCCCATACGCATTTCCAGCCGGTCGCCCGGCTTAATATCTTCACGGTTTAACATTGATGGTCTCCTTGTAGAGGGCGCTGCGAACGCCCGGTTGGGATTGTATCAGATCACTTCGACGGTGATCCGTAGTTTTTTATTGCCCGTCGCGGTACCGCCGCGGCGGAGGCCATTGTGCTCGCCGATGAATTTCTTGAGCAGCGCATGCCCCTTCTCCTCATCCCAGCTATGCAGCCGGACGAAGGTGGTCTCGGGGCCCGGAATCTCTCCGGTCAGAGACTGGCCGCCGTCCGTAGTCTCGACGGCGGGCTTGCCCTCCATCACCAGCTTCACGGTGTCCCACCCCATGACGCGGCGGGCGTTGGCGACAAGATCCTCGAACTGTTCGCGGCTGAGGAACTCGGTCGCGGACTGGTCGGCGCTGCCGATTTCCAAGACCAGTTCCGGCCTGCTCTTGCGACCGTGTCGCCTTGGCAGCGGCCCGACGGTGACGCGACGGCGGTCGCTTTCTTCCTCGCCTCTGTGTCTCCGCTCGAGAAACACGGCGTATTGTTCTGACATGGTGTTGGTCTCCTGTTTTGGTTTGGGGTTAGCGCCAGGTCCAGCCGATCGTCATCAACGAACCAACGACGAGGCCGATCAGCAGGAAGAGGAGGTCGCGTTCAAAGCGGTCGAGCATCAATTGCGCGGACCCTTCGGTAGTTTGGTGAAGCGGACGACCTTGAACTTTTCAGGGTCGCCGTCGTCCCGCGGCGTGGTGTAGAACTCGCCGTGGATGCAGTCGCGCGCCTCGCGGAGCGCGACGTATTGAGGGCAGGGCTTGTCCATGCGGACGGTGACGACGAAGGAGTGGAGTTTCTGCTTCATCACAGGTACTCGCAGGCACACGCATCGAGTTCCTCCGACTCCTCCGGAGAGATGGCGGCGCCGCACTCAGGGCATTCGTCATCGCACCCGCAGGACCACTCGTCGGTCCACGACACGTCGCAGTCGTCGCAATGGTAGGAGTTGCGGACCGCAGGCATGCAATTCGGCTCACACTCGAACTGGTGCTCGCATCCGGGTTTCTTGGTGAGCATGGTTCACTCCATCATGTCGGCGATGAACTGTATCCGCTCGGGATACATTTTATGCAGGCGAAGCAGCCGGACGATATCCGGCCGCGTGTAGAAGCCCGGCTTCACGCCGTGGCGGTTCGTCGGCACGAAAGTCGGGGCGGCGCTCGGGGTGCCGTCGACCTCCAGCTGGGTGATCCAGACGTCGCCGTCATCGTCGCCGAGTTGATCCAGGTCGCACCCCATCTGATCGGCGCGCGCCTTTCGGGCGCGAAGCAGATCGGCCTCCCACGTCTCCGGCTTGGCGTCTTGGGGCTGTTCGATCCATGCGAACAGATCGTTGACGAGTCCGGCGGCGACCTTGTCGGCACCCGCCTTGGTGGCGTGCGCGGTCATCGGTCGGCCGGGGACATGGAAGTGGTCGCCTTGAACGATAAAGACCTTAGCCATTGGACACCTCACATTCTGAATCGAGGATCGTGCAGCCATCCGGAGACACGCCGGGGTCGAACAGCATCCGCAGCGCGGCGCTGACATCGCCGTCGGGGACGATGTTGCTGGCGTCCTCGTCAGTTTCGTTTGGGTTTTCGTCGAGGTAACGCTGTCTGGCGGCGCCAATCAGCGCGACCTCGTTGTCGATCGTGACGAAGATCGACACTTCGGCAGTGGTCGTCATGTTTGGTCTCCTTGATGTTGGGCCTGCGAAGCCCGGTTGGTGGATTAGTTGGTCTCGGGGACGTACTCGCCCTTCGCTTCGGCGATCAGGCATCCGATCTCGTTGAAGAGATCGGTTTGCCATTCGGCGCTCCTGTCCTTGAAAAGAGTCTCTGCTTCCATCTTGGCGTGGATGCCATCTAGCGTCGAAAGCATCTTGCCGTTCAGTTTTTGCAGACGGGCGATCTCGGCGGCATTGCGGACGATGTTGGCGGCCTCATTGACGAGAGCGATGGACTCTCCCGACAACATCACGCCGAGCGAGCGAGCTTTCTCGGCAGCGGCCTGCACGTCCGGCTCCTTCGGCTTGTCGAACAAAGGCGCGCCGCACTGGTAGCAGTACCCGGTTTCCGTCGGTTGGTCCCACGCGAGACCCTTGGCACGGCATGACGCGCAGCACCCTTGACCGTCTCCATCCTTGATCGTGAGCGGCGGGACCTTGTCGCTCTCGAAGCGAGCAAGGTCGTCGATGACCTCGCGAAGGTATTCGCCGCTCGACTCGCGCCCGCGCAGCTCTTTGAGATTGAGCGTCGGCTCGTATCCCTGTGCAGAGGCGGAGCACTCCTCGACGTGGGTGCCTGGCTTCCAAATCTGGATGCCGGAGTCCCACTCGTATCCGGCGTCGAAGTGCAGCCAGAACGGCAGGTCGTTCTCCACACAGAAGTCGATAACTGTGGCGGGGTTGCCGCAGTTGACCTGACCTTGCAGGATCAGGCTCTCGTTCTTGTTGGCGACGTCGCGAACCTGATTTTCATCATCAGGGCCGATGGCCATTTCGGAAAAGTCATCCTCGATCGTCGCGAGTAGATCGTCGATTTTGCTGGCTGGTATCGGGCCGCCGATATGCATCGTGGTCCATGTCATCTCAGTCATGATGGTCTCCTTGTGATGGGCCTGCGAAGCCCGGTTAGCGTTTGTAGATCGTGAGGACGGTGGTGTTGATGTTCGTCCCGCTCTCGCTGAACGAGCCGACGGGGAGGTCGTCCCATCGGCCGCCATACGACGCGCTCTCGCCGAGATCATCGAGCAGCCCGTGGTCGTAGCGAGCCGTCGCCGGCAGGATCGCGATCAGCTTTCCTTCCGGTTTCAAAAACTCATAGGCGTGACGGACGTGCTTGGCGTAGTGCTTGCCGTAGAACGGTGGGTTCATCACCACCATATCGAAGTCGCCCGTCGGCACCGTCTCAAGGAAGTTCTTGAGCAGGACGGTGTGGCCCTTGGCCTTGCACTCGGCCGCACGCTTCGGATCGACCTCGATGCCGTAGGGGTTGGCGCCGGCATCGCGCAGCGCATCCATGAACCGCCCGCAGCCGCAGGACGGTTCGAGCACGCGCTGGCCCTCAAGCCGGTAGTCTCCGATCTTGTAAAGGATCTCCTTCACCACCTTCACCGGCGTCGGGTAGTATTGCAGGTCCTTAGAGACCGCCGTGCTCTGTTTTTTCTTCGGCTCGTCGTCGGCGGTGTCAGGCAGCACGTCGCCGTAGAACTCGGCGAGCGCCATGTTGATATCGCGCAACTCCTTCGGCTCGAAGAACAGGTGGCCGTTGCCATTGCCGAAGGTGCGCAGCCGGACGCCGCGCCCGACGATCGGGAACGGCTTGTCCCACGTCCGGTCGGCGGCCAGCTCGCTGTCCACGAGGAGGGCGTCCTCGTTCTTGCAGAGCGCTTCGATCTCGCGATGATCGATCAGCGGCTTGCCTTGGTAGACGGCAAGCGCGTTGAGGACGCTCTTGAGTTTGTCGCGGCCGTAGGAGCCGTAGCTGCCGACGTAGCTGAGGATGACGCGCTTCGGCAGGCCCTTGACGCCGACCTTGACCTTGTCGTGGCTTTTGTAGGCGTCGTCCAGGCCGCAGAACACTTCGGCGAGGCCGCGCAGGATGTTGCCGCGCGGATCGAGCAAGAACTTGCCGAAGGTGCCGCGGATGTTGTCGAGCGTGAACGGCGGCGGGGAGGCGATGGCTTGCTCCCATAGCCGCTTGTCGGTCGGGCTGGCGAGGCGCGCGATATCGAGCCCGCCGTAGACGTGCATCCACGCCGACTTGAGCAGTCCAGTCTCGAGGTCGCGCGCATAGACGTGACCGGTATCGATGCTGACATCGCCGAACTGACCGGCTACCGTCACTGCCATCTTGAGGTCGTTGCCGGCTTTTTCAAAAGCCTTCACCGCATCGGGGATGGCGGCCTTCTTGGCGTCGTATTCCGCAACCACGTCGGCGAGGCTGCGCTGTAGGGCGATCTCACCCTCGATTTTGACATGAGCGTTCATTGAGTTGGTCTCCTTGTGTGTGAACGTGGTGTGGGCGGCGCCTGCGAAGCGCCGCCTTGCTGGCTGGCCTGCGTGGGGAGTTACTTGCGTTCGAGGGTGCCGCGCTTCATCAAGAGCGGGGCGTACTGTCGGCAGTAGGCTTGCTTGTCGCGCCGCAGCAGATCGGCGATGGCGTCGCTGGTATGGTTCACGAACCGGGTGACCTCTGGGATCAGCAGGTTGCGGTCGTAATCTTGGTGCGTGCCCATTTTGATGGCGGCGCCGGTGGCGGCCGCAATGTCCGCGCCGATGCCGATCTGATCGGCGATCGCGTCGCCCGAACCGTTTACGGTCGTGTAGCCGTCACAAGAGACTGCGACGATCAGCGTGTTCAAGATGATGACAACGTAGCTCTGCTCCTCCGGTGACAGATCGGCCGCGCGGGCCGGTGACGTCATGACGGAGAGGGCGAGGGCGGCGGCGACGATAGATTTCATGGGTGTGGTCTCCTTGATGATGGGGAAGGGGGCGCCGCCTGCGAAGCGGCGCCCGGATTGTCAGACGTTGACGGCGTGGAAGTTGGCCGCGCCCTTCAATTTTTTGAAGCCGGGAGGGGATCGGTCGCCCTTGCCGATCCTCATTGAGACGGCAGCGCCCTTGCCGGTTGCCGTCACGTCAGCGCAGTACGCATCGAATGCCGCAGCCGCATCTGCTGCGCGTTTGATCTCGACCGTTCTCGACGGAACCGGCGCGCCGTTTCCGCTCAGCATGATTGAGACTTGCAAAGACCCGCGCTCGCTGCGCTCGGCCGGGTAACTCGACAGGATCAGTTTAGCCATGGTGGTGGTCTCCTTGATTTTGGTGGGGTGGTGGAAAGCCGCGCGGCGGTCTGCGAAACCGCCGCGCGGGTCGTTGGTGGTTACTTGCCGCCGTAGCGGCGCCGCAGGCCGAGCGAGTGCTCGACGTGCTTGACCAGCTGCTCCTCGTCGACGCCGTAGCATTCGAGGAAGTCGGCGACCTCGTCGGGGAACTCGCGAACAATGTCGCTCATGCCCATGCGCGAGGCCCGATCCAGATCAACCGTGCGGCCGGAACGGATATCGCTGAGCCAGTCACGATCATCCTTGTTCCAGTCGAGCGGGTGCGGATCGTCGGTGTCGATCAGCGGATTGCGCGATACGATCAGCAAATTGGTATCGAGGTTGATCAGCCGCTCCCGCAGGTCGAGCAGGAACTCCATGTCCAGCGTCTCCTTCGGCGAGTGGCAATGCTCCATTCCAACCGAAATGTTGGTGCATTCCGGGATCAGGTGCGTGTAGTTGGCGGTGTCGGTGAAGATTCCGCCGTCATCCAGCGTGAAGCCGCCGCCGAGCAAGCCAGCCAGCTGGGAAGCGAACAGATCGGAGCAGCATCGCCCGAACTGATGGGTGATGACCGAGGTCGTCCCCTTGCGATCAAACGCGATCGCAATCTGGATGCCTTCGAGCAGATCGTTTCGCTTGTCGGCAATGTGGCGAGAGCCGTGACCGCCGATCTCCTCCTCGCGGTGGAAGATGTAGAGGCCGGGCTTGCCGGCCAGGATCATCTCGCGCATCAGCCAGACGCCCGCGGTGCAGTCAGCACCGAGGCAGTTCGACTCGCGTTCGCTCTTGGCAAGCTTGACGAGGCCTTTGGCACAGACGACGTTCTGGATACCTGTCGTCCGGTGCACCGTGTCGGTATGGCTCGACCACATGACGTTGGTCTCGCCGATCCGGATGTAGAGGTTGCCGTAGTCATCCTGCTTTAGGCCGAGCGGGAGCAACCACTTCTTGATGAAGTTGCTCTCGGTCCTGCTGCCCGCCGGGCGGCGGTAGCTTATCATGCGCGCCAGCGCATCGAGGCCGGCGACGAGGCGAGGGGCGGGCGCCGCTGCGGGGGCGGATATGGTGGTGGTTTCGAGGTACATGGATGGTCTCCTTGATGATTGGGTGTTTCAGCGCGCTGCGAACGCGGGGGTCCAGGTCGTGATTGGCATCTCGAGTTGGTCGGGATGGTGGATGGTGGGGGACGGCTTGCGCGGCAGCGGCTCGTCGGCAGCGGCTTCCGCCGCATTGGCCTCTTCGGTGTCGAAACCTACGGTGCGGCCGTCGGGCAGATCGACGGTGGCATCGTCGGCGTACCAGTTGCCGGTGACGTCGCACTTGGTCGCATAACTACGGCGCTCATCTTCGCACCAGTTCTTGGTCCCGTTGAGGGTGATGACCTCGAAGAGATCGTCCGCCGGATAGTTCTTGCCGTTGCTGTCGCAGATGCCGCCGTCGTTTTGGAACTTCCATTCCGACCAGTAATCGCCGTCGGCCATTGACACCGCGTCGTCTTCCGGCACGCTGATGCCTTCGTCCGAGCAGAAAATGGCGTGACGCTCTTCGCAATGGCGACACCACGTCGCTTCGAATCGGCGCGAGGTATTGACGCTGCAGGTCTCGTCCTCGTCCACACGCTCCTCGCAACGGTCGCAGGAAATTCTGTTGCCGTCGGGCGGGCAGATGCCGGTCGGATCGGAGTCGGAGCAGCTGTAGCGGCCATGATGGCGGAGGATCAGGTGCGTTTTCCCGACGTCGAAATCGCCGACGGAGTCGACGTAGGGGCAAACCCAGCCGCCGCCTTCCTCAATCTTGAGCAGGCGCGCGCCTTCGAGGTCGCCTTCCTTGTAGCCGAGGGCTTTCAGAAGGGGCTTTAACCGCGCTTCGTCGCCATAGAAACGGGTGAAGATCTTCTTGGCCGGCCAGACGACGCTGCGGGCGGTGATGCGCTTGTCGAAGTGCGATGCGTCGTCCCGCTCAAGGTAGGCAACAGCCAGGTCGCCGGCCGCGTAGACCCGAACCGGGTGGATGCTGCTTTCGTAATCCTCCGCATCGTGCGACATGCAGCTATCCGGACCGTCGAGGTAGACCCGTTCGATCTCGTCTTCGGTGTCGGCGAACCGAACCTCGTTGCTTTCGGTTTCGGCGGCCAGTTCGGTTGCCAGCCGCGCGATCACGTCGTCGGACAGTACGTCATCGAAGAATCGTTTCAGGTAGGCGCCAGCGCGCATGCGGGTCTGGCGATCTGCCGCGCCCTTCTCCGCGTCCTCGGTGAAGGCGACATAGCCGCCCTTTTCCATTGACAGGTGCAGGAAGTGTTCGCTGTTGTAACGCTCGCGGAACCAGACCGCGTTGGTCCACGGCACCGGCAGGTAGGTGCCATCTTCCATGCGCCCACGTTCTCGCTCGCGCCATTCGGAGCCGTCGACGATGGGGCGGGGCTGGTGCTTCTGCCCGGTTTCGGTGGTGAGGCTGACGGCCGCGACGGCCGCCATCTCTCCCGTGGGCCAGCGAGTCGGGCCCTCGATCGATCCGACGAATTGCTTGGTGACGATGTTCAGAACCTGGAAGTGCATAGGTTGGTCTCCTTGAAGTGCCGCCCTGCGAAGGCGGCGTTGGGTTTCAGACATGCAGCATCCGTCCGCGGCGCCTGCGAAGCGCCGCGGTCGGCAGGTCTTGAGTTGTCGGGGCTCAGGTCAGCGGGGGAGTGTGCCTAACCGCATCACGCGCCGCCAAAAAGCAGAGCACGAAGGCGACCCACGAGCCGTCCCATATGAACAAGCCGGCAGCGACCGCCGACCAGCACCAGTTCGATATGCGCGCCGGCATCAGGGTGAGGATGAACAGCGTGAGCAGCCACACCACCCAGAGAGGTCCATTCACTGGCCGCCCTCCGTCTCGACGTCGATGGCGTTGCGCCCGCTGACGCGGACGGTCGTGACCGGCGTGTAGGTGGTGTTGGCGCGGATGAACTGCGGTGACAGTTTCGCCCGCGCCTTTTTCATGTTGAGGTTGGCGCGCTCGCTCTCGCTCACGGTGACGCGGTAGAAGGTGCCTTCGTAGGCGCCTTCACCCTGCGCCACGATCTGCTCATGCAGCGGCTTGAGTTTGGTCTCCAGTTCCGCGATCTGGGCCTTGAGCAGGCCGTAGTCGTCGATCAGGGGCCCGATGTTGCTCATTGCGGCGCCTCCTGATCGGATAGCACCGCGAAGGAGTGGATCTTCGGATCGCCGTACTCGTCGAGGATGCCGATTGTGCTGGTAGCCGTCTCGATCAGCGTGTCGAGAGCATCGCACAGCGACTCCGCGTCGGTGATGCTATCATCGTAGCGCACCGACAGTTTTAGCTCCGCGATCCTCATGGCACCACCACGACCTGACCGGCTTGCGTCACGCCGCCGAACCTCTCGACCAGCAGAGCGAAAGCGCCGGCCGCGAACTCCAGACCGGAGAAGCTATCGAACATCGCGACCTCGCCGGGGGCGTCGATGACGACGGCGAACGAGGTGTTGACCGACATGGGTTGGACGATCGTCTGCCGTTCGATCAGGCGCACCGTCACCCCGTCCTCGGGGCCGGTGTATCGGTAGAGTGTCTTCATGGTTGTTGGTCTCCTTGGTTGCCCCGCTGCGAACGGGGGTTGGGTGAAAGTGTTACCACCGCCATTCGGTCGGCAGTGCTTGATAGCGCTTGTCGAGAATCTCCTCGGCGTACAGCGCCAGCTTGATCTTCCCGCTGGAACGCAAGTCCATCGCGTGGGCCTTTTGCGAGGCATAGCGAGAGAGCGCCAGCAGATGCTTGGCCAGCTCGCGCAACTCACTCTGATCCAAGCAGTCGAGGTTTGGGACGTTGATCGTGTCGGCCATGCTCACCCCCACTGCGCTGCCATCGCTGTCGCGACTTTCGGAAAGAACTTGCTACGCTCCTTCCAGCGCGCGGGGCCGGGCGCCGCCTTGTGGACGCGGTCCTCGGGCTTTGCGCCCTTGGGCAGCTTGAGCGCGATCCGGCATTGCTCCCACGTCTCGAAGGTCGGGATGAGCGGCTTCATGTCGTCCCCGACGATCCAGAAGCAGGTGCGCTTGGTTTCTGGGTCGCCGAACATCCACGGCTGGATCGATTGCGCCGGCTCGCGATAGTTCTTGATCTTGGCCTTGCCGTAGCCGTGCATCACCGGGTTCTCCAGAACCTTGCGGGGGATCTTCGCGTTCAGGAGCGTCGAGAACAGCGCAGCGCCCTGATCCAGCTTCATCCACATGAACTCCAGGCGCTCCCTGCGGTTCATGCGAGCGTAGGCCGCGATCTCCCTCGCCGTGTAGTGCTCCGCGGTGAGTTTGCCCGGAGGCTCTTTCAACCAGCGGACGCCGCTGTTGCATAGCCGGGTACACGGCGGATGCGCGACCATCAGGAAGTCCCAATCGTCGTCGAGGACGTCGCGGACGTCGCCCTGAATGTGTTTGTTGTTGCGGTCGGCCGCCGGCAGCAGGTCGCATGACCATGCGTCGTGACCTCGTGCGGCGAACGCGCGCCGCACCACGCCTGAGAACTCGCAGGCGACGAGGACTTTCATCGACTTCCTCATCGCGAGGACTCCCCCAGCCACACGACAGGGAAGCCGTCGGCCTCGGCAGCGTCTTGGAGCGCGTCGAGGAAATTTATCAGCCCGTCGACGGCGGGGTTGCCGTCAATCCGTAGCAACGCGAGCTTCTGCTGTGCCAGCAAAGCCCAGTCGGTCTTTGCCAGCACGTCATGTATCTTGGTCGTCATGATTTGGTCTCCTTGATTGAAACGGCTCTGCGAAAGCCGGGTGGGTTGGATCAGGCCTTGTCGGCGATGACGATGGTGCCCTTGGAGTAGGACACCTCGACATGGGTGCCGGTGAAGGTCGCAGCGACCTTGGCGCCGGTGATATCGATGATCGGCTTCTCACCCTTGCCGCTGACGGTGCCGCGCTCGGACACGCCGTGCTTCGCGAACATGGTCTCGGAGCAGACGATGATCGTGAGCACTCCCTTGTGCCACATGCGGGTGAAGCGCGTGCCCACGGTGAAGCCGTGGTCGACGAGGCGCTTGCCCTCGATCCAGATGCGGGTGCGCTCGCCGGCGCGGGTGGTGCCGAGCTTAGTGGTGAAGCTGACGGTCGGGCGTGACATGGTTGGTCTCCTTGGTTGAGGTCTGCGAAGGCTTGTTGTGATATTTTAGCTCTCGGTGCCGCATGCAGATGCGACACTCCTTGGTTCCGTCGGGGCGGTGATAGGTATTGGCCTTGGTGCGCGGGTGGCCGTTGCGGCACTGCTTCTGCGCAGGCGTCTCCCGCTCCCGCTTGGCGTGATATCGAAGCGCGCAGCAGAGGCGACAGACGTTCGAGCCTCGCGCGTCGATAAAGCTGGATTTGGCGTTTCGCGGGTGTCCACGCTTGCAGGCCGCGTCCAGCCTCGGGGCGCCGCGCGGGCGCCCCGTCGGTTTGTATTTGCCGCTCCTACCCATTGCCTGCCATCATCCAGCCCGCGACGGCGAAGCTGAGGATGACGGTCGCGCCGACCGCCAGTTCGATATGCGATGGGAATTTCGGGGCGACGTACTCGGCGACGGGGTGGCCATAGTCGTCGATGGCAGCGGCCGCGACAGCGAGCGCGCAGGCCAGCAGGATCGCGACAACGGTGATGAAGTGCAGCATGGGTGTGGTCTCCTTGGTTGAAATCCGTCTGCGAAACGGGCGAGGGTGAATATCAGCCGACCATCAGAATGATCGGCTTGCGGGTGATGGCGAAGCTGAGCGAGTAGAGTTCGGCTTCGCTGTAGCGCCAGAACTTGCGCGTGGTGGCGAACACATAATGCGTTCCGGAATCATCGCCCCGGAACAGCACCTTGTAGTAGGGCTTTGGCTTTGCCACCGCTCACAACTCCCACTCGCCGCCTTCGTCACCTTCGTCGATGACCTTCGGGCACTTCTGGCCTTTGCGCTTCGGCTTGAAGTTGGCGCACAGGCCGCCAAAGCCGGGCTGGTAGTCAGCATCGGGGCCCAATGCGATCTTCAGGTGGTCGGCCAGCGCGCGGGCCAGCTCGTTCGCCAGCACCTCGAACTGGTCCACGTAGCGCTGCCTGCCGGGCAGCTTGCTGTTCGTTGCTGCGTCCAGCATGTTGTTGATGTCGAGTACCTTCATGATTGGTCTCCTTGATTGAGCCGTCTGCGAAACGGCGGTGGTTAGTGGGCGTGGACGAAGTTCTCTTTGCTCCAGCGCACGAAGTGACGCTCCTCGCGTCGCTCCATCGCGCGCCGGGCTTCCTTGAATGGGCAGTGCGGCACCGTGCCGTGGACGCGCCACGGCTCTGCCATCTCCTGCGGGGTACGGTTGGTCTGGCGCCACTCTGCAAACAGTTGCGCAACCGCCGAGTGGGGCCGCCACGAGCGGCGGATGTGTCGCATTTCTGAGAACCGCATGGCGTTCACTCCGCTGCTTGCTGCATCGTGGGCGCGCGGGCGGCAATGATCCGCTCGGCGTCCTTTCGCTGCTGCCATGAAAGCGAAAGGCCCGCGTGGTAGCGGGCCACGATCTCGTCGTTGGTGAACTCGATCAGGTCGAGGTCTGCGAAGTGCGCGTTGTATCTTGCGCTTTGCATCGATGGTCTCCTTGGTTGGATGGAAACGAGGACGCGCTCGCTGCGAACGAGCGCGCCCCGTCGGTGGCGGGTTAATCAGATGTGGCAGTCGACGACGGCGAGGCAGGTATCGTCCGGCAGGCCGTCGATCAGGTCAGAGAACTGCTGGTCCCATGTGTCAGCGTCCTTCTCGTCGGAGACGCAGCCCCACCAGCCCATCGAGCCGCGCTCGTACCACTGACCGTCCTTGACGACGGCGAAGGTCTGCAACGCGCGGCGTCGCGCCCGGAGGGCAACGTCCTCCGGCGACATGCGGAACATCTTGAGGTCAGCATCGCTGTCGAAGAACGAGAGCATCTCGGCGGCCTTGAGGTCGACGATCACCGGCTGCGAGTGGAAGGCCTTGCGCACAGGTTCCCATCGATCGCCGCCGGCGGTGACGACGGCGTTATCCGTCGGCATCGCCTCGAAGCGGGCGCGAACCTCCTCCCACGTCTCGAACGGGCGACCGGCAATGATCGCTGCCGCCTTGGCGTGGGTTTCCAGTGTGGACTTCTCGGCCTCGTCGCGCATGGCGTCGAAGTCGATCTGGCGCTTGCGGGCGACGTCGCAGTAGCCGACCCGTTCCGGCTCGTTCTTGTTCGTCCATGAGCGTTCGCCCATCTGGACGCCGTCGATCAGCGCCTTGGTGCTGTCGGGGATCGGAAGGCGTCGCTCGGTCAGGACCTGGACGTGACGCATGGCCTCGCAGACGTCGCCGCGCAGGCGGATCATGTCGCTCCACCGGCCGCCGATCTGCCACCAGTCCCATTTCTTTTTCGGGTTGGTCTTGTTGAAGAACCGGTCATCCCGCTCGAATGCGCCGAAATAGTCCGTGGCGCACTCGGCCATGGTCTTGTAGCCGACGCCGTGCTTGCGCGCTTCATCAGCCGCCATCTCCTGCTCGACCGCGCCGGCCGGAAGTTCGAACTCCTTGCGGGTGTCCCAGCTTGCCTTCTTCTCCGGCTCCTTCGTATAGAACCGCTGATCGTACCGACTGTGGACGCTGCCGTCCGCCAGCACGACGACCTGCCTCGGTTTGTTGAACTCCTCCTTGACCTCGTCGGTGACGTCGACGTCGATGACGTATTGGTCATCGGTGCCGGTGCACTCGTACTCGTGCCACGGCTGGAGGATCGGGGTGAGGGTTTCCCGATCGAGCGCCTTGTCCGAGATAACGAGAACGGTGAAGTGACTCATAGTGGTGGTCTCCTTGGTCGATTGAGGACTGCGATCCTCGTGGCGCGATGCGGAAGTGCATCGTGGAGCGCCGCGTGCGGCGCTCGTCGATGAACTCAAGCATGGTAGGAGGTGAAGCAGGTCTTGCTGCAGAACAGTCCGGGGTGGGTGAACTTGCGGCCGCCGTCGGTCTCGGTGGAGTACCGAAACATGGTGTTCTTGTCGGCGGTCTTGCCGCGATACGATCCGCACCAGTCGCAGGAGTGCGCTGGAGCGAGGACGCTTTCGCGGTGAAGTTCTTGCCGCGCGAAGGGATCGCGGGAGATCAGGCGGGTCATTGGCCCCTCCCTTCGCGATTGAGGCGGGCGACCTCGCGGCGGTAAACGGAGATGCCGGACTCGGGCATCGACAGCTTCGCGCCGCTCGGCGTCGGCAGGTATCCGACATAGCCGCGCATGTTGAACCAAAGCTGGTCCACGATCTTGCCGTTGAGGATCACGTCGTAGCGCTTCGTGGTCTCCAGCATCTGGCAACCGCGGCGCGTCTCTTTCAGTTCAAGCTTGAATGGCATGGTTGGTCTCCTTGGTTTGAAAACGAAAGAGCGCGCTCGCTGCGAACGGCGCGCCCGTCGGGGATGGGTTGGTTTCAGCTATGGGTGTAGCCGTCGGGCTCGATGCCGAGCCACATGCCCCATCGGTGGATCATGATGCAGCCGTAGCCGCCGTGCACGGTCTTGCGGAAATTCCGGTACTGGATCGACGGCACCTTGACGACGCGATGGGGATTGCGGACCGCGAAGTCAGCGAACTTTTCGGCGTCGTAAGGGTGGCCCTCGAAGTGGCGACGATCTTGCTCCTGCAGCCGGATCGTCGGTGTCAGCCAGCTTGGGAAGTCGCGGAGGAAGATTCGGAACAGCGCCTCGCGCTGCGCTCGGGTGGTGACGATCATGGTGGTGGTCTCCTTGAATGCCGTCTGCGAAACGGCGGTGGGTTAGTGGTTGATGGTCTCGGAAGCGTCCAGCACTTCCAGCACCTTGGCGGCGCCGATCTGGTCGATCTTGGTGGCGACGAGCATCTCGGCCGCCTCGCGGTCGGTCAGCTTGGCGTGATGGCCTTTCGCCACCATGTAGCGGACCTTCACGTCATTGAGCCGGCCGAACACCATGCCGGAGGCATAGTGCGTGAGGGTGTCGGCCTCCTTGCCGAGACGGCTTTGCTGCAACACGAACTTGACCTTGCGGTCGCCGATCGTGAGCCATGCGACGCGCCCGGTGCGTTCGGACAGCGTGATCTTATGGCCCCGGGGGCGTTTCCCCGGCACCTTGAAGGTGATGGTTGGCATGGTGCATTCCCTCAAAAGCCGCTGGCGAGTTGATGGGCTTCGGCGTCGGTCTTGCCGTCAAGTTTGTGCTTGGCGTAGGAGCGTTGCCATTTGACCCAGCTGCGGAGTTCGGCCGCCTCCGCCTCCTTGCAAGCAGACGCGAACACGAACAGCTCGTCGTCACGGCGCGGCTCCCACGCGCTTTGCGCGGCGAACATGCGGACCTTGGAGATCGCATCGCTCATGGTCATTGGCCTGGAGCCGAGCCCGTTCATCCACAGCGTCTTGCCGTGATGCTCGGTCGCCTTGCCGGGCTCGATGATCTGGTAGCACCACTCGCCGACCGGGCTCGCGGCCACGATCAGGGTGAGGCCCCATCGGAACTCGATGTGCGGCGCCTGCGCATTGCACAGGAAGTCGATCTTGTTCGAGAGGTCGAGTTTGGCCTCGTTCTTGTTCGGGCCTTCGCCGACGACGCAGCCGCGGCTTGTTGTGACGGTCTTGGGTTTACGCATGGTGGTCTCCTTGTGATGCGCTCGCTGCGAACGAGCGCGGGTTTCAGATGATCGAGCCGTAGCCTTTGCAGTCCGGACACTTGTCCCAGACCGGCGTGATGCCGTCGTCGCCTTTGCAGGTCTCGATGCCGTTGGATGCGACGTTGCCGAAATGCGTGGCGCAGGTCGGGCAGCCGTGGGTGTCGTTCCAGATCGTGGTCGCCTCGTCCTCGACGGCGATCAGCGCCGCGCCGTAAGCTTCGGCAGCCTGCTTGGGCGTCTCGAACTTTTCGTCGAGCAGGTCGATGACGTGGGTGGTAGTGGTCTGATCGACGCCTTCGACGATCGACGTCACTGACAGGGCGGTGAAGAAAGATCCTTCGACGGACAAATCCTCGCCCCACACCCAGCTGCCGGGGTTATCCTCACCGGCATAGAGCAGCGCGCCGACCGACGCGCCGCAGTCGGTGTACTTGTAGGCTTTGCGGGCGAGCTGCCCGACGTTGTCGGCGTCGTTCGCCTCAAGGATGGCGCGAAGGTTCTCTTGCGCGGCTTGCCCCATGGCTTTGAGCTCTTCGCCGCGTTCGTATTCGATTTCGTTCATGGTGGACTCCTTGGTTTGCCGATTGACGGCGGGCATGGGTGAATGAACCCGGGGCAGGCCCCCGGGGGCGGGGCAATAGAACCGGGGCAGGCCCGGGGGCAGGCCTAGAACCCGGGCAGGGAATAGAGGCCCGGGGGCAGGCCCGGGCAGGGGCAGGGAATAGAGGCCCGGGCAGGGGCAGGGGCCTAGGAACCGGGGCAGGGGCAGGCCCCTAGGCCCGGGCAGGCCCCTAGGCCATAGGCCCGGGCAGGCCCGGGGGGCAGGAATAGGGCCGAAACGGCCCTATTAGAACCCAAGCCCGAAACCAAACGAGGAGCGCCGCATAGCCCCTTGCGCGCGGCGACTCGAGATGCGGTCGCGGATCGATCCGGCGTCGGCGAGGCCGCGCTCATGCAAATCGGTCAGCGTCTTGAGCGCGTCGGCGCGCGCCCGGGTGACGTAGACGGTCAGGGTCCGCTTGACGTGCGGCCCGAGTCCGACGGTCACGACCTGGCCCTCGGCGTTCACGCCATAGGTCCGCGCCTGCGCTCCCGTCCGGTGGCGGCTGCCGGGGTTGCGAATGTGCAGCGTGGTGACGACCCATCCGAAGCGCTCGGTCTCGTACAGGGTCAGGGTGTGCAGCACGTCGAACGGCTGCGGCTTGCGCCAGTCGTATTTCTTGGGGTGCTTCGGATATGCGGTGTCGGTCTCCTTGAGGCCGAAGGGCAGGGCGGGCTTGGTCGGCTTGCCGGTGGGGAACTTCATGGGTGGTCTCCTTGCGATGAATGTTGAAATGGAAGGCGCGCCCCGCTGCGAACGGGGCGCGCGCTGTCAGTCTCTCCGTGTGCCCAACGTCACCATTGGGCATTCGCTCAGCGTAGTTCTGAGGCGCGGTCTCCTGTAGAGAGGCTGAAAGGTTGTCAGCGCGGATCGTAGAGCGGCTTGCTGTTGGGCTTCCACTCGGCGCCCGGCCAGACGCGGCCGTTGTAACTGACGTGGGCAATGATCTTGCCGGCGTCGTCGATGATCGTGCCGCCGGTGAACGGCGCGAGACTCGAGCCGCAACCGGCGCCGAGGTCTCCGGTGTCGATGAAGCGACGCACCCTCTCGGATGCGTCGGCGTAGCTGGCGACCTTGACGGCGCGACTGCGGGTGAGATGAACTCGCATCGGTCAGCCCTCCATCCCGCAAGCGCGGTAGAAGAGGCTGGGCTTGAATTTGCCATTTGCGACGGCGCATTCGATTGCGAAGCGGCGCACGGTGTCGCGCCACTGGTCGAGTTGCTTCCGATCTTGCGTGTTGGGCTTGCCCTGCTTCAGCACGGCGGCGATGAACTGGAAGTGAGATTGGCTGATGGACATGCTCGCCTCCCTCACTGCACGTTGACGCGAGGATGATCGGCGAGGCCGCGCCGCGTCAGGAACTCCTGATCGACAACGTAGCGGGTGTAGGGCTGCGGGCGATCTTCGACGTATTCGCGGAAGCGGCGGAGTTCATCTTGGCGGATCAGCTTGAGGATTTGCTTGCGTGACATGGTGGTCTCCTTTGGTTGGGGCCGCTGCGAACGGCCGGTGAAAAACAGGTGATGGGTTTGGTCGGGATCAGGCGGAGAACACGACGGTTTCGCCGTCGATGGTGTGTGGCACCTTGCGGGTGACGAGTGCGGTGGCTGCGTCCAGCGGGAGCTTCCACGTCGCTGCGACGACGTTGGCGAGGTTCTTGCGATCCTTCGGGAAGCTGGCGCCGTTGATCGCCCAAGCGATCAGGCCGGGAGCGTAGACGAACGGCGACGATTGGAGGCGATAGGTCTTGGTGGCGGGGTAGCTCTGGATGAAGGTCTTGGCGGCGCGCTTGCTGCGGGTGTCGGCGAGGACAGCGGAAATTGCAGTCTTGGACATGGTGGTCTCCTTGGACTGATGCGGAAGTGCATCGTGACGCGGCGACATGCGCCGCGCTGCGATGGGCTCCGATCAGTCGCGTACCGGCCAGCCGCGCTCGGCGGCGAGCTTCTTGGCTTGGTCGATGACATCCATCGAGGGCAGGCGTCCTTCGAGGCATACGCAGAGCGCGACGCCGGCAGCCGGCGTATGCAGGTGGCCGCGCTCTTTCGTGACGGCGACGGGCCGTGTGTCGGCGATGCCGACAACCTTCTCCTTCTCGATCACGAGAATGTCCCCGGTCTCGACCGGGTACTCGCCGTCGAAGGCGAAGTGAATGCCGGTCTGACAGGCATCGTAGGCGTCGCCGCTGGTGGGGAATGTGTGGGTGCTCATGGTGACGGTCTCCTTGGGTTGACGTTCTGCGAAAACGATGGGTGAGGGGATCAGACGTATTCGATGGCGACGACGACGCCGGTGGTCATGAAGATTTCGGCGGCGTGGGCGCAGGCGATCTCCATGTCGGGGACGACCTCGCCGGCGACGACCAGCTTGATCGCCTTGCGCTCGGCCATGTCGATGCCGGTGCCGATCGCGTCGAGCAGGTTGGTCGCGTAGTAGGCGCTGGTCTCGGTCTTGGCGCCCTTGAAGTTGACGATGTACTCGCCGTCGACCGACTTGATGGTCATGCCGTGCTTGGCCAGGATCGCGCGGGCTTGGTGGATCGTGTAGTTGGTTCTGGTTCCAGCCATGGTGGTCTCCTTGGGTGATGCGGAAGTGCATCGTGGGACGGCGACATGCGCCGTCCGTCGATGAACTCGGATCAGTCGATGGTCTTGAAGCCGTGGCGGGCGGCCGCCGTCACGTCGCCGGTCTTGGCCATGCCGGACAGGTGCAGGCCGAACACCGCAGTGAAGCGGCCGTCGCGATTGCAGACGACCAGCGGCATCATCTGGTCGAGGCCCGTGGTCGCGAGTGCCTTCATCAGGTTCGCTTCGGTGGCGTAGCTCTTGGCGTTGTCGATATCGAGTATGCTCATGGCGGTCACTCTCACTTGCCGTTGCGGTAGCGCTGGAGTTCGAGCTTGCGGATCAGGGCGATGATTTGCTTGCGTGACATGGTGTGGTCTCCTTGATGGTTGGTGGTGGAATGAAAAGGCCCCGCTGCGAACGGGGCCTGTCGGGGATGGGATGGGGATTGGATCAGCCGCGGCCGCGACCGCACTTCATCTTGCGCTTGCCGCCCTTGGCCTTGCCCTTTGTCGAGCGATAGCCCTTGCCGCTGTCCATCTCGCTCGCCCAGATCGCGTCATCGACCCGCACATGCTGCCTTTCGATGGCGTCAAACACGCGATAGCAGGCGTCAGAGAACTCGAGGTCCAGGTCGCGCAGCCTATCGAGTGCGGCGTCCCGGGCGTCGATATCCTTGTAAGTCTCGCAGGGCATCGCCTTGATGGCGCGGGCGGCGGCGAGGGAAGCGACCTCGCCGGCCTTCGTGGCTGCGCGGAAGGCGGCGTTCATCTTGGTTTCGGCTTTCTTGGCGGTGGCAATGATGGTCTGGACGTTCATGGGTGGTCTCCTTGAGTTGCAGGCATGAAAAAGGCCCGCTGCGAATGGGGCCGGTGATGGTCGGTGGTGGTGGGGTCAGCGGCGCAGGCTGGCGGGTCCGCCTTTGCCCTTGGGCGCCTCGCGCCAAACGTCGGGGTACTTGGCCATGATCGCTTTCTTGTTCTGGTAGAAGCCCTCGCAGGCGACGCGAAAGAACTCGACGCCGTCGCGGCAGAAGATCACGAAGGCGGTGTCGGGGATGGACCGGAACGATCCGGCGGTGCGGTAGCAGGCGTCCTCGCCAGCCATCGGGATGCTGTCCTTCGAGGTGACGAGTCTGCCGCGGTTCCAGATTTGGCAGATGGCAGTGAACTTGCTCATGGTGGTCTCCTTGTGTGAGGTAGGGTGGAAGATCAGGGTGATGGTGGATCAGCAGAGCGCGGAAGCAACGCAGTGCGCGTTTTCCCAGACGTTGCGGCAATCGGCGAGGCGGAGTTGATCCGCGATCACCTTGCGGATGTGCGTCTTGCTGTGCGTCTTGGGGCAGCACTTTTTGTAGAAGTTGTTTTTGAGCAGCGCCTGTTCGACGTTATCGATGCGGCGCTTGCTGATGGCGGTGGTCTTGGTAGCCATGGTGGTCTCCTTGGTTTGGGTTGCTTAGATCGGAGCGTCGCTATGCGGCGCTCCGAGCTAAGCCCGCGCCCATGCTGCGACATGGGCGGGGTTAGCTGGCCGCGCGGCTTAATGGAGCCGCGCGATCTCAGTGCATCTCTCTTCCTGTTCGGTACTGCGGCCCGGTATTCGGCAATCCTGCGCGGCTACTACGGTCACGATGGACATTCGCCGGCGGCGTCTATGGCGCGCTCTTGGATGTTAGCCTATTGGCGCGGCCCGCCTTGCTAGAGCGGCGCGTCAAAACCTTATCGGCATTCGCGAGGGGAAAAGAGGCAAACAACATAGCCCTTGAACCATTTGCTTTGACGCCGCGCGATTGCGCGGGGCGGAAGAGTTGGCGGGATATGCCTTGGGTTATGAGAGGATAGGAGCGCGGGAGATACTGGAGTCGCATTGTTGACTAAGCGATGAGTCGCTATGCAGCTAATGGGACCGTCGGCAGGGTTCCTTACCGGGCTTTCGCTTAGCCCCTCCGACAACAAAATTGGACAGCGCGCGCAATGCGCTGTTGCGACCACTTTTCGGCCGCGTCCTTTATCCTTTCTACTTGTCAAACAGCCCGCCCCTGCAAGCGGCCCCCGCTACTACGGCCCAATGGGCATTGGCGGGAACCTTGGGGCTTTGGGGCCGGAGGCTTGCGCGCCCCCGGTCCCGGCCCCCGGGGAGGCGGGTAAACCCGCCCCCGACGGGGAGACATATATATGCACCTAACCGGTGCAAAGGAAAAGCGCTATTTTTGCCCCGCTAACCCGTTGAAATATAACGATTTTTGCCCCGGAAAAAGGGGCCGAAACGGCCCAAACGGCCCAAATGCCCCCGAATCTGCCCTGCCGGGGGCGGGTTAGAAGCCCCTAGGGGGCGAGTTGACCGGGGCAGGGGGAAAGGCCCGCCCAAAGGCCTAGCCCGCGCGGGGAGCGGCCCTAGCCCGCCCCATGGGGCAAGCGAATGCGGGGGCAGGGGAAAGAGCAGGGGCAGGGAACGGCGCAAAGCCGGAACCATGCCCGGGATAGAACCGGGCATAACCGGGCAGGATGTCGCCGTGATCCGGCGGGACATCGCGGACCGGCGATTCTCTCTGACGCCAGCAATCGCAATAACCCGTTCTTTATCAGCCGCTTAACATGATTCCCGTAGGCTGTCCCACGGAGGCGGAATGTCCCAAATGTCCCAAATGTCCCGCCAATGTCCCATGCGGGATGTCCCATCGTGGAGCCCGATCTGTGGCTTTCGGGACTCACCTCTGGAACCGAAAATCAGGTAGGAGACGATCTCGCATGACGACCAACCCAGACACCCCACGCGGCCCATCCGTCCGCCTGACCGAGGACATCCTCCAGAACGGGGGACTGACCTGCATCTGGCTCGACCGCATCGCCGGCCAGGATCAGCACACGCGGCTCGCGCTGCGCTCCACCGCCGTCGGCCGACGCTCCAAGGGCGAGAGGATCTGGTTCCGCAGCGGGCGCGAGGCCGAGAAGGTCAAGACGGCGATCCTGTCCCGGTGCTTCGAGGCGGTGCGCAACAGGGACAGCCTCTACATCAAACGCCCGCTGGATCAGGTGCTTGAGCTGGTGGGCAAGACCGCTTTCTCGCTCGGGATCACGCCGATCAGCGACGCCGACCTGGCTGTCACCTTTGACAGCATCAACCGCAGGATCGACGCCGCGATCGCCCGCATGCAGCGGGACGGCAGCATGAAGCGGATCAACCGCGAATACGCCGAACTGCGCAAATCGGGCGGGACATCGGGCGGGACAAGGGACGGGACAAACGGGACATCCGGGACATTACCCCTACCTCCGTACAGCGAATGGCTTGTCGGACGGCTCGGAAACGAGATTTCCAGTTGCACTGATTTGGTGCATCTCACGCGATTGTGATCGTTGCAAGTAATCCAATGATACCAGCGGTTACTTCAGCTTTTCCGACAATGCACCAATCTCTCGCCAAAAATAACGCTTGAAAAACTCATCGAAAACATGGCCTACACACGCGCAGACGCGGCCACCACTGTGTCGAGAGCTAGGGCGATAGCCCGAAGCGACTCTCTCAGACCTTCAGGGGTGGTGTGGTCTACTCCTTAAAAGATACTCATAGCCCCGCCCCCGACGGGTTGATGTAGCGCGCCTCAAGCGCGCGCACACGCAGACCACTTCCCCATTGAGAGGCAAGACCCGGTTGGTCTCGCGTCCGTCTGCCTCTCATACGCACGGAGCCGGGCCGGTTGGCCCTCCAGTTGACGGCTCGGCTCCAGTGCGCTGCCCCGACGCCCGAAACGGCAAATCGGGGTCAAAACCATTAGCGACTTTGTCGCTGCCCCCAGAAGCCTAACCCCACATCGTTGATCGGACCCCACCCGATGACATCGAAGACACCCGTCGGCGATCAGCCGTTTTCGTTCACTGTCGATCCGCAGCCCGTCGACTACGGCACCATCGGCAACATCCGGTTCTCGCCTTCGCATGTCGGCGCCGCCTTCGAGGTGCCGCATGTTGCGATCGCCGAAAGGCTGCACGCCGCCGGCATCATCCCGCCGACGACGGACGAGATCGTTGCTGCTGCCGTCGCTGACAACGCTCGCCGTGACAAGCAGCCCGCCTCCGACGAGGCGCTGCGCGATCACTTCGCGGGGCAGGCGCTGCCGACCACCCTCGGATGGGCGATCAAGATGGGCGGTCACACTCCAGCCGTGGCGGCTGATCTCGCCTACGACGTCGCCGACGCCATGATGGCCGAGCGCGCCCGCAGGAGCGCGCGGTGATGCCGAAGCATCCGTCCGAAACCAAAACCGACTGGTTGAAGCGGCTGGCGCGGGTCGCGTTCGATCAATGCCAGACGCCGCCCTACTTCGACGGCATGTTCGCGATCTCGACCGGCGTCATCAAGGTCGATCGCAAGATGTACCCGACGCAGGTCTACCTGCGGATCAAGACCGGCAACGATGAGAACCGGGTGTCGACCCAGATCGACATGACCTGGAAGGAAGTCGAGAGGCTTCACGACCAGCTTGGCGCAGCCCTCAAGCAGCGCGCGGCGCTCAAGAAAAAACTCGAGCCCTATCGCGACGGGTACGTGGCGCCGTGACCATGCACATCCAGTTCGAGGGTCTGGCCGACTACCCGTTCTACGCGGTCGCCGTCTGCCCGAACGAGAACGATAACTGGTTCTGCGCCGGACAGTCCCGTGCGGCAGCACTTGCCGCATTCGAGGTCGGCCTCAAGCAGTTTCCCAAGCCGGCCTATCGCGTCGTGGCCAGGTTCGACCCCGAGCGGCTGAAGAAGGATCTCGCGCTCTTCGCGATGCCGAGCCCGTCAGGGTGCGCGCATTGAGCGCCAGCGAGCTGGAGCAACTGCGCGATCGCGTCGCGATGCTTGAGGACATCCTCGGCGTCGGCCAGTCGATGGTGGCGCGGCTTCGCGCTGCATTCGACATGCAGCCGGCCGAGGGCCGCGTGCTCGGCATGCTGCTGAACCGGCAGCTGATCACCAAGGACGCGATCTACAACATGCTCTACGGGCACAAGCCCGAGTGCGACCAGCCGGTCTGGAAGTCGATCGACGTGGTGATCCACAAGGTGCGCAAGAAGCTGCGCGCCCACGACATCGAGTTCGTCTGCATCATCGGCGAGGGCTACACGATGAAGCCCGAGCACAAGCTCAAGGTCCGCGAGCATCTCGGTCTGTATGAGGGCGAGGGCGATCAGCCCAAGCAGCCGGCACCCTTCGAGAACACAGACTTCCCGACCATTGCGCTCGCAAGGCCGCCGCGGGTCACCAAGGTCTACCGGTGACGGTCTGATGCCATACGAGAATCCTCCCCCTGCCGATCTTGCCCTGCAACTGGACGAGATCGACCGCCTCATCGACGACCTTCGCTTCAAGCAGTTCGAGACGCTGCTCAAGCTCGCCGAGAACCAGATCAAAAGGGGTGTCGATCCCCTTGAGGCGATCGGTCGCGTTCGCAAGACGCTCAGAACGCTCAGCAACTTCAGCTGAGCGCAGGTCTACCCAGAGAACCAGAGGCTTCCATGAGCTATTACGAGCACCAGCCGTCGGAAGATCTGCCCCAGCCCGACGACACGACGCACGACGTCACCTGGCTGCGACGTGTGGCGGTGGTATTCCTGATCGCGGTGCTGGCCTGCATCGCCCTTGCCGTCTTCGTCACGCACAAGACCATTCCCAACCGGCCGCAGGTAGCGGTCGTGGCGACACCGTCGCCTGAAATCAACACCGCAGAGAGCGAAGGGAAGGCGGCTACCTCGATCGAGGACAACGCGGCGCCTTCCCACTCTGTGCTCGACGAAGACTGGCACCCGTACCTCAAGGGTACGCTGGACGCTCCCGCGCCAGAGGCGCCCGTCGCCGACGAGGCGCCAGCGCCCGTCGCCAACGAAGTCACCGCGCCGGAGTTTCAACAGTCGGGACCGGAAACGACCCCGGCTGTTGAAACCGCACCCGTCGCGGACGCTGCTCTGCCTCGCGCAACCGCTGCCGACGAGGCGCAACACGCGCACGATCATCCGGCGCACCGGCGGCGCCATCACTACCATCGCCCCCACCACCACTACCATCATCAGCCTCAGCCTCAGCCTCGGCGCCACGTCTCGGCCTGCCCGGACTACGCGATCGACTACTACGATCCGTTCGCGGCGCTGTTCCATGGCATCGAGTGTCTCATCGAAGAGATGATCCAATAGGGCTTGGGAGCGTCGCGCGTCTCCGACGGCCTCAAAGCCTTGGAGTGTTCCGTCGGGCCTTCCGAGGCCTAGCGGGAGCCCTCGCCGGGTGCCGTGGGGGCCACCTGGAGCGAAAACAGCGGCACTAATTCGATATCGTCCACCACCTGAAAGCATCCCCACATGCTTCCCAAATCTGCACCGCAGCGGCAGGTCTACTACACCCGCAAGCAGTTGCGCTGGTTCAAGCGCGGTCAGAAGACGCAAGCCTACTACGCTGGCGCTCACGCTGATCCCGGCAAGCTCGAAGGCCCCGAGGCCGACAAGGCTCTCGCGGCGCGCGACAAGCGCGCTCGCAAGAACGCCAAGCGCGCCGACGACGCCATGCATGCTGCCATCTGCGAGCGTCAGGCGCGCGAGGCTCTGGACGGCGGCCTTCCGCGCGGCCTGTGGAGCGCCGGCGTCTACAGCCACGTCTTCGGCGGGCCGGTCGCATGAACGGCCAGCCCACACTGGTCCGCGTCGAGCAGCATCAGCTTGCGTCGAGGAACATCGACGGCGCGCTGATGTATCCCGGCACGTGGAAGTTCACCTGGGTCAAGGCGCCCCACATGCCGTGGGTGCTGGTTCGGATGGAGCAGGCGTGATGGACATCGCCAAGCGCATCCGCGCCGTGAACTATTACACCGAGGTTGATGGTTACCGTCGGCCCGACGGCTTCATCATCGAGGTCCTCAACGACAACTGCGAGTGGGTCGGCCTGCCGGTCGTCGACAGGATGCGTGAGCCCGGGGCGTTCTACGACGTCAAGCGCTTCGCTCGGCCGGCGCCGAAGAAGGCCAAGGCGCGCAAGCCCAAGGCATCCAAGAAGGCTCGCCGCCGATGAACTTTTACCACTTCCTCCTCGCCGCGTTTGCGATCTACGCGATGTTTAGCGCGGCTGACGCGCTGCATCGCATCGCCGCTGCTGTCGAGACTATCGCGGGCGAGGACGAATGAGCGTCCGAACCATCCCCGCCCAGCACCTGATCGTTTGCGATCGGTGCGGTGGCGAGGCCACGATCTCGGATATTAGGCTCGTCCCGGACGAGTGGATCACGATCGAAAAGACACGCAACGGCGGCACGCTTAACTACTACGCTCTGTGCCCGGGTTGCGTGCCGGCCTTCAATGATCTCTTCAAGAAGCCGTCGGCGACGGGGCGTCGCACGCTGGCTTCGACGGAGATCGAGCGGTGACCCGCGACTTCAAGCTCGGCGACCGCGTCCGCGACGGCGGCCTGCAAGGCGTCATCACCGAGATCAGGTTCGATGCGCCCCCGTCCGGCGTTCGACACTACGCGGTGATCGACACCGGCGATGGCGTGCGCCACTGGCGCTATCTCGGCGAGATCGAACTCGCCACCGACGCGGCGCCCGTCTCCTACGAGCTTCAGGGCTCCGGGTATGATCCCGGCGCCTGCGGCTATGAGCTGCAAGGTCGGAAGTCAGCGCCATGACCAGCAAGCAGATCGTCAACCTGCGCGTCGGCCAGATGGTCCGCACCAAGCACATGCCGGACCGCTTCTGGAAGATCACCAAGGTCTACGTCCCCACCGGGGGCGGGCGCGTGCTCGAACTCGAAGGCGCGCTCTGGATCGGGCCCAGCCAGGTCGAAGAGGTTCTGCCCTCATGATGAGTGCCGCATTGATGCACGACGCTCTCAAGTCTGCCGACATGATCGACGAGCGCGATCTCCCGAAGCATCGGCCGACGCCCGAGATGATTGCCGACGCGCACCGTCGCAACGCTGCTCCGCGGCCCATCGTCTCGTGGCTGATGGGTGATCCGGCGCCGGGACAGAGCGCGCTCGACAAGCGCAACAGCGCCGTGTGATTTTTTTCGGCGACGGGCTTGCGGCAGGACTCGCGCCTTGCTATCTCGCCTCTCGATGATCGGCGCCTTGATGTGCCGCACATTCCGACTAAACGAGGGGCGCTTCTGTCGGGGGCGTCCCTCGATTTGTTTCTGGCGGAAGCACTCAAAAGAGTCGTAAGTCTGCGGCTATGGCCCGCAGCGCCAGTTCGCCGAGATAGGCTGGATGAGATGACCAACCCGATCGCCAAAGTCGTGCACTGCCCGACATGCGGCGCGCCTCCCGGGCGCGCCTGCCAGCAGCTCAGACCTGATCGGATCAGGGTCGTGCCGACGCACTCCGCTCGCCGGAAGCTGCTCGAGCAACCAGTCAGGGTTCGTACCGCAAGCCGCAAGGCCCCACGCTCCCTCGCGTAGCCGTCGAAGTACAAGGCGGGTAGTCGCGGATCAAAGCGGGTTGGTGACGGCGGGAAAGAACGCACCCAATTCGCTGGAATAGCTCAGCGGTAGAGCAGCAGTTTTGTAAACTGACGGTCGGTGGTTCAATCCCATCTTCCAGCACCAACCAAAGCGCGGTGCCAGCCGTTCGTCACCTGAAGACATAGGGGTGGCTGGCTAAGTGGGGCCATGTGTCAACGGCCGCGCCCATTTCATTTCGCCGTGAGTTAATCCTCGGAGGTGAACATCCAGAGGCGGACTCGCGGACTTTGTCCCGTCGCCCACTTCCACGCCCAGATCGAGATGTAGACGGGCAGGCATATCACCCAAAGGACGACGGCAAACATCCACACCAGCACGTTCTTGACGCCGATGTCAGGCGGCGCCTTAAACTCATCACTCATAGTTGAAGCGGTTCTTTCGGAAGATCACTTTCGCCTTGAACCGGATGAAGGCGCAGAACGGCAGTAAGGCGTCCCAGAGCAGGTAGAGCGCCGGGCAAAGCAATAGCCAAGCGGTCTTGATCGCGAGCTTTTTCATGGGCTGCGCGTACCTCGCGGCGGCTACGTCCGCAATTCAACTGTTCTTCACAATCTCCGGAAAACCAATAACTCGCTCGTCGGGCCCGTGCCCGATCGGGACGCCGGAAAGAGCGAGTAACTTTCTTCACCCAGGGGTGTCCGCCCGTCACTGCCGTCGCAACGGTACGGTCACCGGCCCCCGCTCATAGCAAGCTGTGCTAACCGGAGGGCGACGTGTCCGGTCGGCAGATGTCGGTGCAAGGCACGTCCCGACGGAAGGCAGGGAAACCGGCGACCAAATCAGCCCGCTGTAAGGCGATGGGGCGAAACATCGTCGGAGGTCCGCAAGCCTCCAAGCCAATTCATCGAGGGCGGCATGAAGAAGATCGCAGTTATCGCGCTGCTGGCGTGCTCGCTGGGCGGATGCGCGTCCGTCCCTCTCGCCACGGGTCTCGCGGTCGCCGGCGTCGCCATCTCGGCCGGGAGCCTCGCGGTTGCCACCGGCACCTTGAGCATGAACGCAGTCCACAACTGCAAGGCTGACGGCGGCTGCAAGGACGTCAAGCTGCCCAAGTAATCCCCACCACCCCGAACCCCCACTTCGGAGCCCACCATGACTGTAAGCGTTACGATCGACGTGCCCGAGCACGTCGAGCGCGTCGTCGTCCAGACCCAGAGCCTCACTCCGGACGGCTGGAAGAACGACAATCCCGTCGCGTACGGGCCCGGCAAGCACTTCGTGCACATCTGGGACACCAAGCGGATCTCCTGCGTCGCGGAGCCTTCACCCGGCGAGGAATTGCCGCCCGGCACCTTCGTCGTCGGGTAGCGCAGCAATGAAGACCATCCTGATGTTCGTCATCGTGGCGCTGCTCTGGATCGGCCTTGGCCATCTGGTCGAGCAGAACGACCACATCATCACGCTGCTGGAGCAGCACCGGTGAGCGCGCTGCTACCGTCGGTCTACGAGAACGACGATGTCCGCAGCCACGAAGATCTGTGTACGATCAATCGCGAGCGCGAGGCCAACGGCCAGCGCCCGATCTCGCCCCCGATGAGCTTCAGGCGCGGCTATAGCCGGCTGAGGTCTCTCTCGTTCAATCAAGAGCACGGCTACGGCGGCTGGACGTTCGGCCGCAACGCCAAGCTCAAGCCGAAGCGCGTCGAGCGCAAGCCGAAGCGGCGGGCATGACCATGAGCACCCCTGAAGATCCTCACTTCCGCGTCGGCGAGATCGTCGTTGCAGAGGGCAGGCCGTTCAAGATGACGGTCGAGAGTGCCGAGGCCGCTGGCCGCGTTGGCTGCACCTGGTCCGAACTCGGCGCGGTGTTCCACGCCGTGTTCTTTGCCGGCGAACTCCGCAAGGTGAACGCATGAAGCTGATGCTCTGCGAGGACTGCGGCGACATCGTCGCCCCGTCGCGGACGGACTTCAAGGTCCGCTGGTGCGACTGTGGCCGTCACGCCGTCTGGTGGGAGAACGGCCTCGCGGGCAAGCTCGTGATGCACGACAAGGTGTCGGGCGTCCTCGACCGCCCCGACAGCATCTATGACGGCTTCCCCAAGACCGGCCCGAAGGCGTGGGTGCTCGGCATCCACAACGGCGCGCTGACCGAGAAGCTCGATCCGGGCGTGGTGCAGCGGATGCTGGCCAACTCCATAGGCTTCATTTTCCACGATGTCGGCTCGCTGATCGCGCGGTTCCGTCCGCTCGCCACCAACGACACGCGCTGGAGCTCGAAGCTGCCGTGACCTTCTTCCTGCTCGCGTGGCGCGCCTCCATCATCGTCACCGTCACGCTCATGCTGGCGCCGCTGGAAGGCGTCTTCGACGGCATCGAGACCGAGCTTGAGCGCCGAGGCGTCGAGCTTTAATCCCCACGAAGATCCCCCACATGATCTGGAAGCATATCGAAATCGGCGGCAAGCGTGCCGCCTTCTGTGATAGCGGCAAGGGCCGCCTCTACGTCTGCGAACGCCCCGGCGCGGTCGCGGCATGGGTACGCGGCGCCTTTGTTGGGCACTTCGCCAGCGTCGACGACGCCAAGGCGGAAGCCGCCCGTCGCGCCGCCGGTCATCCGCCGGCGCCGCCGAAGCCAAGGCCTGAGTTCAAGCGCGTCGTTCGCGCCGAACCCGTCGTTGAACCACTTCGGGTGCCTGACGTATTCAAGGACATCACGCCGCCTCCGATCAAGGAGGCTGCCGCGCCGCTGGGACCTCCGGTGTTTCGCCCGGCGAATGCCTTCCCGATTTCCAGCCTGTGCAAATGCGGCGCGAAGCTCGGTCGCTCCGGCAAATGCCCCGCGCTCTGCGAGCCTGTCACGGGCGAGCCTCCGGTCTATGACGGCCCGCGCTTTGTCGGCAAGACCCACACTGCGCGCCTCGGAGCGCCGGTCACATGGTAGCCGTGACGGTCGCCGGGCCGAGGAAGCCTACGAACGACGAGATCAGGGCCGCCAAGCAGCTTCTGGAAGCCAACGGCTACGTCGTGGTCGAGCGCGACCGCGTCGTGGAGGCGACGGTGGATTACAGGATCGAGCTGCGCGATCTGGACGTGATCCCGTCGCCGGATCTCTTGATGGAGAGGGTCAGGCATGGCTTGGCGCTTCACCTCGGTGAGGAGATCGCCAAGCGCGGCGCCGCCCTCGTCACCGACGAGATCAACCATCTCTGCACGCATCGCCGTGTCGAATACCGGGTGACGGTGATCATGCCGGAGCGCAAGCCGTGACGACCTACGTCCACGTCAACCGCAACGTGATCGCCTCCAACGCCAAGCATGGCACCGACAATCCCGCTGTCCGCCTCCAGCGTGGGCGTTACGGCAAGCCGACGTATGCAAACGAGGTCGAGATCGATGGCCCCTCACGGGTCGTCTATTCGCCGCACAAGGCCATCCTGCCGTGCGGCGCGCGGCTCGTGATCGAGACTGACGCGCCGGTGAGGGTAGTACGATGAGATCGCTTATCGCTGGCCTGTTCGAGGGCTACGGCATAGGCGCCGCGGTCTCCTTCGCCGAGCATGGCTACCACTGGGCTGCATATGCGGTCGGCATGGCCGTGGTGACGTTCGCCTATTACGACGGCCGCCACGGATGGAGTGAGTGATGCTCAAGACCTATTACGCTGCCACGCTCTATCCCGCCGGTCAGTTCGTGGCCGGAATGTCCGCTGCGGACGCCGAGGCGCTTTGCGCTGCGATCAGCAGCGGTCGCGATCCGTCCAAGAGCGCGGTCTGCTTCTACAACGCAGCCTCGATCTACGTCATTCAGTCAGGGCAGGCGCCGGTCCAGGTGCCCGTCAACAACTGGATCGTCGCGATGCCGGACGGAACGATTTCCGTCCATGCCGACGCCGACTTCAAGGCGTCGTTCGTCGCTCAATGACGTGATCCCGTGGCCGGTCTCGACTCGATCAAGCACCTGCGCGGCGACGACCTGATCGCCGAGTACAAGGAACGCTACGGCGACAAGACTCTGATCGCGTTCTCGCGCGGCAAGGACTCCATCGCGGCAGCGCTGGCGCTCCGCGATAAGATCGAGATGATCCCGTTCCACTACGACGACGTGCCGGGACTGGAACTCATCGACGAGAGCATCGCCTACTACGAGAAAAACCTGTTCGGCCGGCGCATCCTGCGCATGCCGAACCCGGCGTTCTACAAACACTTGCGCGAGGGCATGTTCCAGCCCATCCGCCGCTCACAGACCCTCGCTGCCTCATCGATCCCGCACCTCAACCACGCCGACGTGGTTCAAATGGTCAAGGATCAGGAAGGCATCGAGGGCGACATCCTGTCCGCCACGGGCGTCCGCGCCCTCGACAACGCGATCCGCTTCCTGTCGATCCGCAAGCACGGACCGATCCGTTCCGGCGCCGGCAACTGGGCGCCGATCTGGGACTGGTCCAAGCAGCGGCTGATGGACGAGATCGAGAAGAGCGGCATCTCGCTGCCGCCCGATTACACGTTCCTGCCGCGCTCGCTCGACGGCTTCTCCTACCTGTACCTGATCCCGCTCAGGAAGCACTACCCGCGCGACTACGAGCGGATCTTGGAGTGGTTCCCGATCGCCGAGGCCGAGCTGCTTCGCTACGAAATCAATCAGAGGTTCTACCCCACGTGAGACCCTTTACCGTCTACATGGCCGGTCCCATCACGGGGCTGACCTATGATGGCGCCGAGAACTGGCGCGCTATCGCCAAGACCGCGCTTTTCAGGTCCGGCATCCAAGGTATCTCACCGCTGCGGGGCCAGGAATATCTCCGCGACATCGGCAAGATATCGGGGACAGGCGAGGGCTACCAGCACCTCAACGTACTCTCGACGCCGCGCGGCATCACCAGCCAGAACCGTTTCGACGCCACGCGCTGCGACCTCCTGCTGGTCAACCTGCTGGGAGCAACCAGCGTCTCCATCGGCACCGTCATGGAGATCACATGGGCCGACGTGAAGCGCATACCGATCGTTGTGGCGATGGAGCCGAAAGGCAATCCGCACGAGCACATGCTGATCAACGAAGTGATCAGCTATCGCGTGCCCACGCTTGAAGACGCGATCCGCGTCGTGACCGTCGTCGCCGACGGCATCCGATGACGTTCATCGACCTCGTACAGCGGGACGCCAAGATCCTGCTGCTGCGTCGCCGCGGATGGTCCCTCCAGGAGATCGCCGACGAGATGGGCCTTACCCGGCTCGACGTCTACCGCATTCTCGACCGTGCCAAGCACCCCAACGACTGAGACCCCCATGATCAAAGTCATCGCCGTCCTTTGCAGCCTCGCTTCACCGCAGGACTGCCACGACGAGGTCGTCACGACCTCCAACTTCGCCCAAATCTCGATGACGGCGTGCCTGATGGGCGCGCCGCAGCTCGCCGACTGGGTGAAAGAGCATCCCGCCGAGCGCCTCGCCGGATGGCGCTGCGAGTTCGGCGAGCGCGCCAAGAAGGCGGGCATCTGATGATGTTCTTCTGCTCGCTGATGGCGCTTGTCGTGTCGATCCTGATGCTGTGCCTGCTGTGCGACGACCTCGCCACCCGCAAGGCCAACCCGTCGCGCTCGGACTATGTCGTCGACGCCTTCATGCTGGTCGGCTTCCTCTGCACGATCGTCCTCGCCTTCCACGGCATCATCGCCGCGCTCCGCTGATCGAGTTTTTGGAGAGAGTGGGCGCTACCCAATTCAGTTGTGAGATGCCCGCAAGGGCTAACTGGGCAAGCGGCTCTCTCCAAATCTAACCCCACCCCCAACATCGGGAGCCCCACGCCCATGCTGACCGCCCAAGAAGCCGCTGAACTCTCTCGCCAACTCGTCGACGGCGAGGTCCTGCTCCAGACCAAGATGTGGGGCGAGACCAACGATCGCGCCGACATCTCGCAGGGTCAGCTGATGGGTGCGGCACTCGCCCAGATCTACGCGGTCGGCATCACCGAGTTCAGCGACACCCGCGAGTCGGCATTCGATCAGGCCGAGATGGAGTTCTTCCCCGCGGACTGGGGTGGCTTCCGCGACTACGGCTCGGACATCGCCAACCTGGTCGTGGCGGCTGCCTATCTGCGCAACGAGATCAAGCGCCGGCTCATGAACGGCGAGAGCAGCCACCGCGCTCCTCGTCGCGCTGACCAGGTCTTCGACGGCTCCTGCGTGCCGAACCCCATCGCCTGATCGTCCACCCCCACACCAAGGCATCCCCCAATGCACCACGTCCACATCTCGACCTTCGCGCTGTTCCTGATCGTGCTGTTCGTCCTCGGCTTCATGTCGATCCTGTTCGCCTTCATCGTCTCGATGCGGAGGGCAAAGGTCGATGCGGCGCGCTTTCGCGCGGCGCGCTTTTCCGATGACTATGCGTCGAGGACGACGTATCGGCAGAGCGAGCGCGGTCCAGCAGTTTCGTCCGGCGGCTATACCGCCGCTCCGGGCGTCTACGCATCTCCCATGGTGGCTCCCGTTATGATGCAGGGCGCCTCCGGCTCTGACCTGCTCACCGGCGTCCTGCTCGGCGAGGCGCTCGCCGGCGGTCACCGCGACACCGTGATTGTCGAGAACGGCGGCGGCTATGGTGGCGGCTACGACGCGCCGGCCTATGATCCCGGCCCGTCATTCGACAGCGGCATCAGCTTTGACAGCGGCCCCGTCTGCGACACCGGCGGCGGCATCGACCTCAGCTGGTAAAAGCGGGCTTAGCCCTCATGGCCCTGAAGAAGATCACGATCGGGATCAAAAAGACCGAGGGCGGCGGCCTCAAGAAAATCGACATGGCCTCGATCGCCAAGCGGCGCGAAGCCGCCAAGGCCCTCGACTTCGTCGGCGACGGGGAAGACGCTCTCGCAGACATGCCGGAGGACCTCAAGCCGGAAGAGGAAGAGGCCGAGCGTCTGAAGCGCCTCGATACGGCGCTCAACGGCGAGAAGCCCGTCACGGACGGGTCGACGATCAAGGCCGACCTCAAGCGCCAGAACGAGGCCCACAAGAATCAGGGCGCCAACGACTACTATTTCGTCGTTGTGTTCGCCGACGGCGACGCTGCCACCGAGATGCTGAAGAAGACAGGCTATCCGAACCCGGATGCCGAGTTCGTCGACGGCTACATTCTCGCCCAGTGCCTCGGCCACGAACTGCCCAGACCAAAATTCAAGTTACAGAAGATTCGTCCACCGCAAAGAACACTCGAGCGGCTGGTAACGGCGTTCCCCAAGAAGAAGGGGAACGAGGCGTAGCGTCGGCGCCTTCCCCGACGCATTTTAACCGGAAGGAGTAGCCATCATGGCTAAGAAGGCAAAGAAGGCGAAAAAGGTCGCCAAGAAAACTCGCAAGACCGCCGCGAAAACCCGCAAGGCCGCGAAGAAGGCCAACAGTCGGAACAACAAGAAAGCCGCGAAGAGCCGGAGCAAGAGCAAGAGCCGGTCGAACAAGGGCGGCTCCGACAACAGCCCGAAGAAGTAACGGCTGCCATAGGCCGTTAAAGAAAGGGGCCTCCCCGACGGGACGGCCCCTTTCTTTTTGAGATCCCCCCACCATGCCATACAAAGCACTCGCGAGCGACGGTAAGGACGGCCGCAAGCGCAAAGGCAAGCGCACGACCAAGAACTCCTCGACCGCCCCGCGCAAGCTCGTCATCACCGCCCGGTTCAGGGAGAAGGCCGCAGAGGCCGTCCAGTACCGGCTGCTCGGATACAAGTTCCAGCAGATCGCCGACGAGATGAAGATCGACATCGCGTACGCCCACCGCCTCGTCAAATGGGCCAAGGACCGCGAGCCGGTCGAAGGCGCTGCCGAGCTGAAAGCGCTCATGAGCGACCGTCTCGAAATGATGCTGACCGGCACGCTCGGTAATGCATTCGAGGGCGACAGCGAGGCGCAGGAGCAGTCGCGCCGGACCATGGAAATTCAGGCCAAGCTCCACGGCCTCTACGCGGCGCAGAAGCTGGAGCATTCAGGCGAGGTCGCCGGAGGCGGCACGTCCGTGATCGTCATCTCCTCGGACGATGCCAAGCTCTAAGGGCGTCCGCAAAGTCCAGATCGGGGACAACGGCGGCCCCCCAATCAATAGCTGGGGAGAGAAGGGCGCTACGCCCGCTCAACTCAAGGCGACCAAACTGCTGGGCGGCCCGCAGCGCCACACCTGCCTCGTCGGCGGCGCGCGATCGGGCAAGACCACGACGCTGGTCCGCACCATCATGCTGCGTGCGATCCGCTTCCCGGGGTCGCGCCATGTGATCCTGCGCTTCCGCGCAGTCCACGCCGACGCTTCCGTCGCCCTCGATACGATCCCGAAGGTGATGAAGATGTGCTTCCCCTCGCAGGGGTATAAGCACGTCAAGTCGCCTCACAACCTGATCCGCTTGCCGAACGGATCGGAAGTCTGGATCGGCGGCCTCGATGACGCCGCCCGCGTCGACAAGATCCTCGGCAACGAATACGCCACCATCTTTCTCAACGAGTGCAGCCAGATCAGCTGGTACTCGGCCAAGCTCGTCCGCTCCCGTCTCGCCCAGGTGATCGACGGTTGCACGCAGCGGATGCTCTACGACATCAACCCGGTCGGCAAGTCGCATTGGACCAACCAGCTGTTCGGGCTGAAGGTCGACCCCGACAACGGCCGCACGCCGCTCGGCGATCCCGAAAACTACGAGCGGATGTTCATCAATCCGATCGACAACGCCCAGAACCTCGACGCCGGCTACGTCAAGGAACTCGAGAACTCGACCGGCAACTACAACAAGCGCTTCTTCAAGGGCGAGTACATCGACGAGGTCAACAACGCGCTTTGGACCCTCGATCTGATCGAGGCTTGCCGCGTCAACCCCGGCGAGGAGCCCGAGTTCGTCCAGACCGTGATCGCAATCGACCCGTCGGGGGCGAGCGAAGCGGGCGATTCATCCGACATCGAGATGAAGCCGCTGAACGACGAGATCGGCATCATCGTCGCCTCGCTCGGCAAGGATCAGAAAGTCTACCTGCGCGCCGACCTGTCGTTGGTGGCCGGGCCCATCGGTCAGGGCATCGATCCCGAGACAGGGCAGAAGCGTCTTGGATGGGCCGAGGTGGCGGTCGCTGCCTACCACTATTACAAGGCCGATCACATCCTCGCCGAGATCAACTACGGCGGCGGCATGGTCGAGGCCGTGATCCGCGCCCAGGACGGCAACGTGCCGGTCAAGACCGTGCGCGCCTCCACCGGCAAGCACATCCGGGCCGAGCCTGTATCCACGTTGTATACGCGCGACGGCGTCCGCCACGTCGGCCAGTTCCCGCAGCTGGAGGATCAGCTTTGCGCGTTCACGTCGCTCGGATACGGCGGCGCCAAGTCGCCGGATCGCGCTGATGCGTGGGTCTGGGCAGTGACGGATATCGCGCTGCAGGACGGCGCCAACAACTGGATCGAATACTACAGAAGGCTCAACGAGAAGGCCGGCACGCTTCCAGAGCAACAGGCCGACGAGAAGAAGCCGGAGTTCGGCTACGCGATCACTCCGCCAGACGCCAACAAGAAACACCGCGTGCTCGTGCCAGAGGGCATCAGCACGCTCTTCCTGATCGACGGGACCAGCATGCTGGTTCCCGTTGACCGCATCGTCTCGGTCTCCGCGGAGGACGCCACCGCATTTGGAATGCGCGGTTGGGAGCGTCTGGCCGCCTGACCATCACACCATCCTTGAAGAGGGACGTTTATGCCCAAGACCGCTAAAGACCCTCTCTCCGGCACCACCGTCGAGCCGATCATGGCCGCCCGCAATGGCGCAGTCGTGACGCCAAGCGACACCGAGGATCTTTTGAACGTCACCGCCGGCCTGATCGTGACGATCGGTTCCGGCGGTACCGGCATTGCGGTGATCTTCGCCAATGGCAGCGACCAGCAGGCTGTCGATATTCCGCTCGCGGTCGGGACCTATCAGTTCAACATGCAGGTCCGCCGCGTCATGGCGACCGGCACCGTGCTCGGCACCGGTGGTGGCGTTGTCGCGCTTTGGAGCCAGGGGTAACGGCTCGTGGTCGATAACGTCGGCGACGATCCTGACCTGAACAAGGTCTCGACTCCGCGTGGAGAGGGTCGCAGCATGACCGAGCTGTCGCAGCTCGGCTCCTATGACGTGCGCGTGAATGGCGCGCGCCCGCAGTCTGGCGTCCAGTTCTCCTACACTGGCCCGGACTGGATGGGGCCGCTGCTGCCGATGCAGCCGATCGCGCCGCCCGAGGTCGCCGGCCGCACATGGGACTATGTCCCCGGCTACAACCTCACGACGCAGCCGCGCGCCTATGAGCCGGTCAGCTTCCATGCCCTGCGCATGCTCGCCGAGAGCTTCGATCCCGTGCGCCTCATCATCGAGCGCCGCAAGGATCAGATGTGCCGGATGCCGTGGGCGATCCGGGTCAAGCACGACGATCCGACCAAGAAGCGGCCAGCGATCACCGAGTTGCCGAAGGCCAAGCGTCAGCGCCTGGCCGACATCACGAATTTCTTCAAGTACCCCGACCGCGAGCTGACCTTCCGGGTCTGGCTGCGGGCGCTGCTGGAAGACCTGCTCGTCCTCGACGCGCCCAGCCTCTACTGCGAGCACAGCATCGGCGGCGACCTGATCGGCCTGCGCTACATCGACGGCTCGACCATCAAGCGCGTCATCGACGACTGGGGCCGCACGCCGCAGCCGATCGTCTGGACCGGACAGCCTTTCGACTGGAACGGCTACACCGTCACGGCTGAGAACTTCCGGAGCCTCGGCTTCGTACTCGCCCCCGGCGAGGTCGTCGCCCACCAGATGCCGATGGGTATGAAGACCCCGAAGCAGGTGCTGCTTCCGCCCGCCTATCAGCAGGTGCTCAAGGGTCTGCCCGCGGTCAACTACACGACGTGGGACCTGATCTATCGTCCGCTCAATCTGCGCCCCGGCAAGGCCTACGGCCTGTCGCCGGTCGAGCAGGTGATGATGACCGTCTCGATCGCGATGCGCCGCAGCGTCGCTCAGCTCGAATACTTCCGCGAGGGCAACCAGCCCGACGCCGTGTACGGCCTGCCGGAGTCGTGGACGCCGGATCAGATCCAGCGTTTCCAAGACTATTGGGACGGCCTGTATTCCGGCAATCTGGCGATGCGCCGACGGATGAAGTTCGTCGCCGGCGAGGGCAAGTACACCCCGACCCACGAACCGCCGCTCAAGAACGAGTTCGACGAGTGGCTGGTCCGCATCGTCTGCTTCGCCTTCTCGTATCCGCCGCAGGCCTTTGTCGCGCTCTCGAACCGCTCGACCGCCGAGCAGCACGAGAAGACGGCCGAGGAGGAGGGGCTCGACCCGCTCAAGGAGTGGGCGGGTGAGATGTTCAACGAGATCATCACACGCCGTTTCGGCGACGATGACATCGAGTTCGCGTGGACCGAAGAGGAAGAGGTCGACCAAGAAAAGCAGTCGACCATCCTGCGCGGCTACGCCGAGGACGGCATGCTCACCATCAATCAGGTGCGCGAGAAGCTCGGCGAGCAACCCGATCCGAACCCGGCGGCCAACCAGCTCATGGTCAAAACGGCCACCGGCTACGTGCCGATCGACGCCAACCTGATCGACAAGCAGGTCGAGGCGGCCAAGGCGATGGCAGCTGCCGTCCCGCCGACACCCACACCGGTCACGACCGGCGGGCCCAAGCCCGCCCCCGACGAAGACGAGTGATCGATATGCCCAGACCAGCAGGCTCCTATCGCGGCGCCCGCCGCAACGAGGCGAAGCAGAGCAAGAAGCCGATGCTGACCCTCGAAGAACTCCGCCGCATCAACGCGATGCGGATCGAGCGAACGAAGCCCGATAACCGCAAGCAGAGCGAAGCCCTGAGAAAATGACCACGCATCGACTGATCCCGCCGGCCGTCGCGTCAAAGGTCACTCTCGACGGTCGCGTCTATGATCCGGCCGCCGGTGGGCAGGACGTCCCCGACTATGATTCCATGGCGCTGCAAGCGAATGGCTGGAGCTTTCTGGCCGTCAGCGGCCCCACGTCGGCGCGACCGCACGCGGCTGTCGGGCCTTATCCGTTGCTTCGCGGCACCACGTTCTGGGACACGTCCGTCGACCATCTGGTCTCGTGGGACGGGGCAACATGGCGCGACGAAAACGGCAACATACCGCAGGTCACATTCCCGCTGCAGGCGCGGATGGTCGGCCTTGGTGACTCCATCATGGCAGGCTCGGTGGGGCCGAGCCTTCTGAACCCGGCGCTCTACTACAGCGGTGGCCGGTTCTATCTCGTATCCAACCAAGGCGTTGGCGGGTCAACCACGGTCGATATGCTTTCGCGGAACGCCACGACCACCGGCGGCGTCGCCAGCACGCTGACGCTGTCTCCTGACGTGGTCGATCTGCACATCGGCACCAACGACATCACGGGCCTTGGGTCGGGCGCGGCGGCGATCTTCGCCAACATCCAGGCGATCGTCAGCGAACTCACTGCCGGCGGCGTGAAGGCGGTCTTCGTCCACACCGTCCTGCCGCGCAGCGACAGCGCGTGGACCGCCGCCTACGAGACGGTCAGGCAGGCGCTCAACGCCAGCATCATGACGCTGCAGTATCCGGCGATCCCGGTGAACCTCGAAACCATCGGCTTCAACTCGACGATCGGTGTCGACACTGTCGAGGGTCTGCACCCGAACAGGCCCGGCGCGTGGCTGGTCGGATCGGCGGTCGGCGCAGCATGGGCGTCGAAAGCGGTTACCAACTCTGTGCTGTTCAACAGCGCATCCGACTGGGGCAATCTGCTCGTCGACAACGACATGACCGAGGGAACGGCCGGCGTCCTTCTTGGCACTGGCACGACCGGCAGCGTTCCTACCGGGTGGAATGCCGGCGTCAACGTGACCGGCATGACAACAACGTGCTCGATCGCGACAAAGAACGGCTTCCCTCAGATGGTCGCCAACTTCAGCGGGACGCCCGGCTCCTCCGGCATTCTCCTGCTCTATCGAGATCAGGCCTACAGCGGCAACATCGGCGATGTCTACGACTGCTGGGCTGATGTCGAGATGGCCGGACTGACCGGAGTCGGCGGCACCTTTTTCGCAACGGATGGCGTGACGGTTTGGGAGGCCTCCGGCAACGCGCTGGGGCAGCCGCCGAATTTCAACGGCATCATGCGCGGCGGCCCGGCCGCCCCGCTCACGGCGGCCCGCACCGTGTCCAGATTCCAGTTCGGCGTCTATCTCGAGTCCGGCGTGGCCTGCAGCGGAACAATCAAGCTCTCGCGCTGCACCTGGCGCAAGAACCCATCACCGTAACAAAAACCGAACTCAGCCCAAGGGGAATGTAAATGACCGCGCCGCTCACGCACCGTCTGATCCCGCCCGCCAACGGCGGCAACGTCAAGGTCAACGGCCGCACCTATTCCGCCACTGCCGGCGCTCAGGACGTGCCGGAGTTCGACGCCACGCATCTTCAGGCCAACGGTTGGACCTACCTCGCACCGTCGGGGCCGACCACCCAGCGTCCGACCAGCGAACTCGGTGTCTATCCGCGCGTGCGCGGCGCCAAGTTCTGGGACGCCACGCTCTCGCACATGGTGATCTGGGACGGCGCGAACTGGCGCAACGAGGCGGGCGCCATCTCGTAATTCCGCTCCTCGGCCAGTCGCAGGTCGATCGACCACAGCACCGCAAGCATGACGCGGTTGTTGATGTGGCGCCGCCACTCCTCGTCGCTCAGAACCGCGATGTCGCCGGTGGCTGTGATCTCAAGGTCATCCATGCGGATCACCCTTAAGAGGAAATTGAAGTGACCGCAATCGAGAAATCGACCTTTGCCGAACCGGCATCGGCGACGAGCGGCTTGCAGGGCTACGACCTCGAAGGCGCCAGCAACAACAAGCGCACGTTCTATCGCCATGGCGGCAAGATCACGCTTGGCCCCGAGAAGTGCGAGGAGCCTGACGTCGAGAAGCAGGCGCCGATCCTTGCCGCCGGTTTCGCGCTCGTCACCGACGAGGGCAAGGCGCTGTTCCTCAAGCGCAGCGGCGGCGATGGCGGCGACCACGCCGGCGAGTGGTGCTTCCCGGGAGGGAAGATCGAGCCGGGCGAGACGGCCTTGCAGGCCGCGATCCGCGAGACGTTCGAAGAGATCAGCTTCAGGCTCGATCCCGAGGGCGACCGCGTCGAGGTCTGCCGCGTCACGCTCAACGGTGTCGACTTTACCACCTTCTTCCAGCGCGTCGACGAGTTCGAGCCCAAGCTCGACCATGAACACACAGCGTTTCGCTGGGCTTCGGTCGAAAAGCCGCCGGAGCCGCTGCATCCCGGCGTTCGCGCCTCGCTGCCGCTGGTGATTTCGCAGGCGATCGACACGACTATGAAGGTCGCCAAGGGCGAGAAGCGCACGCTCTACATCAAGCGCCGGCTGCGAAACGCCGAGACGCTGAAGCAGTGGGCGGACGCTAACGGCTTTCCGACCACGCTTACCACCGACGATATGCACGTCACCATCGCGTATTCGCGCGAGCCGGTGGAGTGGGCACAAGTTCCGCGCTCGTCGCAGCCGATCATTCGGATCGAAGGCGGCGCACGCACTCTCGATCGTCTCGGCAAGGATGGCGAAGCGCTCGTGCTTCGCTTCTCGTCCGACGATCTCGCCTCGCGTCATCGCGAGATCCACGACGCTGGCGCCGTCTGGTCGTGGCCTGACTACAAGCCGCACATCACCCTGACCTACCAAGGAGAGGGGCTTCCGCTCGATCGGTTGGTCCCTTGGGACGGCGTGCTCGAATTTGGCCCCGAAGAATGGGCCGAAGTCAAAGAAAATTGGATGGCAACCGTCGTCGAGAAATCCGACGCAGGAGAAGTAGAAATGGATAACCTTTCCTTGTTCGTGCAGCTGCACAAGGTCGATGTCGAGAAGCAGACCGTCTACGGCACTGCGGTCGAAGAAGTGGCCGATCGCGCTGGCGAGATTTTCGACTACGCCACCTCCAAGGGCGAGTTCGAGAAGTGGTCGGGCGATATTGAAAAGTCCACGGACGGCAAGTCCAAGGGCAATGTGCGCGCGATGCATGGCAAGGTCGCCGCCGGCAAACTGACCGACATCGGCTTCGACGACAAGCGCAAGGCGATCGATGTCGCCGCCAAGATCGTCGACAAGGACGAATGGCAGAAGGTTCTGGAGGGTGTTTACACCGGCTTCTCCATCGGCGGCTCTTATCTCAAGCGCTGGACCGACGGCGATTTGAAGCGCTACACCGCGCGCCCCGCCGAAATTTCGCTGGTCGATCTGCCGTGCGTACCGACCGCCACCTTCTCCATCATCAAGGCGGATGGCTCCCAGGAGATGCGCAAGTTCCAGCAGCCCGCTGCGGACGAGCCCGTCACCATCAGCAACGAGGCCGTCGCAGAGCGCGCGACCGATCTCGCCAAGGCCGCCGGCGATGCCGGCCAGTGGCTCGCTCATATCGCCGATGCCCGCAAGCAGCTCGAAGACGAGGTCGCGAAGGCGGCTGAAGCGGCCAAGGTTGTCGAGCCGGTGGTTGTTGACACAGAAGTCAACAAGGACGGTGTGACCGTCGATGCCGACGCCGGCCGGACCACTCCCGACGACGTCGAGCAGGTCTGGGTATCCAAGCGCCTGCCCGGTGCGACCTTCGCCAAGAAGGGCGACCTCGCCAAGGCGCTGCTCGAACTCGACGCCAAGGAAGCGGCTGCCGCCGCTGCCGCGCCGGTGCTTGATGCGCTCAAGGCCGTGACCGGTACCGGCATGGATACTCAGGCCGTGTCCACGCACAAGGACAAGAACTCCAAGACCAACGTCGAGCACGCATCCGGCAAGACGGACAAGACCAACCCCGAGAAGGTCGACGGCAGGAAGCCGAAGGGCGCCGACACCAACGTGGAGGCAACCTCCGGCGTCAAGCCCGCCGGCAACAGCGTCAACACCGAACAGACCGACCCGAAGAACAACGAGACGACCGACCTCTATGGCGGTGCAGACTCGACGGCTGGCAAGCGCGCCCCGATCGAGAGCGTGAAGGATCTCGAGATCGCGCTCAAGTCGCACCAGCCCGGACAGGCCGGTCTCGCGATGAAGCGTCACCTGATCAAGGCCGCACGCACTCTCGGCTCGATCGACCTGCTGCCGGAAGGCTGGGTCAACAAGGCCGAGAAGGTCGAACTGGAGAAGGCGGCCGACATCCACTTCGTGGCCGACCTCCTGCACATGCTCGCCTGCGTGGAATGCCTTGAAGAGCGCGCCGAGTTCACCTCGCTGTGGGGCGGCATCACCGTTCCGAAGGAGCTGACCGACCGCTTCGGCAGCGCGCTGGTCGAGATCGGCGACATTGTCTCCGACATGCTCGACCTGGTGCTCAACGAAATCCGCACCGAGGAGGCGAGCGAGGCCTCGAAGGCGGCGGTGTTCGTCGATCTGCTCAAGCGCGGCGCCCGTCACTCGGCTCGCGACAAGGCCATCATCAAGAAGACCCACGACCACATGGTCGAACTCGACAAGTCGTGCTGCGGCGGCGGTATGGACAAGACCGTGACCGTCGATGTGGCCAAGGCTGCCGAAATCGAAGCGGTCACCGCCGAGAACGAGCAGCTCAAGGCCGAGAAGGCCGCCCATGGCGAACTGCTCAAGGACATCAAGGCCGGCATCGAAGCGATGACGACCAAGATGGCCACCATGGAGACCGAGAACGCGGCGCTCAAGAAGAGTTCCGAGGAGATCAGGGTCGATCTCTCCGCCATCCGCTTCACGCCGGCGCCGGTGCCACCCGGCACGTTCCGCGTGATCGAGAAGGGCCTGCCCATCCAGGACATCTCCACGATCAGCGACGCTGAACTTCAGCGCCGCGGCGCGGAGGCGCAGGCCACCCGGTTCATGGGGCCTCGCTAAAATAGATGAGCGCTACCACGCTCGACAATCGCGCGCCGCGGCCACCCGCGGCAGCAACCAAACCACTCGGCACCAATCCAAAGGACATGGTCGGCCTCAAAAAGGTCGACCTGTCCGTGGTGCCGGGGATCGCCTTGTTCCACGAGGCGATGGCCATGATGGACGGAGCCCGGAAGTACGGCCCGTTTAATTGGCGGGACAACGCCGTTATGGCCCGCATCTACGTCGCCGCCGCTCTACGGCACATCCAATACTGGGCGGCCGGCGAAGAAGTAGCCAAGGATTCCGGGGTTCATCATCTCGGCCATGCGCGCGCATGCCTTGGCATCATTTTGGACGCACAGGCGACCGGTAACCTGATCGACGATCGGGCGAAGTCGGCTGTGCTGATCGAAGCGCTCGATGCGCTCAACGACACGGTCCGGCTCGGCGCCGAAGCGCGCAAGGCTGCCGCCGACGGAGTCAACCGATGAAGCGTCTGTTGCGGTACAATTCGCGGCACATGCTGCATTTCCCGGGCGACGGGAAGATGCCGCAGCTCAATCCGCTCAGCTACTCCAGTCAGAGCAAGAGCGGCAAGCGCACGAAATCGCTCCACGAGCCGTTGCGGATGTTTCGTTTGCGCCAGCGGCTGTTCTGCTTTGCCGGCCGACAGCGGTGCGGTGAGCGCGGCGAAGGCGCTTCGACGCCGGACACCTGGGACCTCGGGCCCGACGATAACCGGACTTGCTCCCACTGCGGTTCGATCCATCCCGACGACCTGATGGAGATTTGCCGCAAGACCCTTGTGGACGATCGATACGGCATCGAGGGGACCACCAAAAGCTACAAGGTCTATGTGCGTCAGCCGGGCGTGAGAAACGCCAGCGAGGGCGCCATCAAGTTTTACAAATGGCACGCGCCGGAAAGCCCGACCGAAGAGGATCAGGAGCTTTTCGCCCGCGCGTGCCGCGTGACGAGAGAACGATTTGACGCGCAGTGGGCCAAGACCCGCGCGTCCGCTTCGTAAGTCACCTTCCACGAAATTCTCGCGCGCCTTCCGGGGACGGAAGGAGAGCGCGGATCAAGCGAACCGAAAGCCCGCCGGGGACGGCGAGGGCTCGCGGATCGCGCACGCCTGCCACCGGGGACGGTGGTCACACCCGCACATCCACTCATTCAAAATTCGGAGAAACACGATGAACGCAATCGTGCGTAACATCGCATACAGCGAGCATCTGCCGCTGGAACTGCAAAAGGGCTGGGCGCCCATCTACGGTCAGGGCGGCAACATCGACCGCGCTGCCATCGCCGCTGAAGTCGCGAGCTTCCTCGCCTCGGTGCAGAAGACGCAGGCCGTCAAGGACTTCGTTCCGGACTTCCTGTCCAAGAGCACCTTCCAGCAGGCCGGTTCGGCCACCTCGGGCCTGACCTACTACGATCTCGAGCTCGGCGCGAAGTTCGTCTATCCCGTGCTGACGCCGCTGCGCAATGAGATCCCGCGCGTCACCGGAAAAGGGGGCATCCAAGCCGCCTGGAGGGCGGTCACCGGCGTCAACACCGGCGGCATGCGGATCGGCGTCTCGTCCGGCAACCGCGGCGGTGTGCAGGCGGTCTCCACGCAGGACTATTCTGCGGCTTACCGCGGGCTCGGCCTGGAAACCAACGTCGACTTCGAGGCCGAATACGCCGGCCGCGGCTTCGACGACATCCGCGCGATCGCGGCCAAGGTCGGCCTCGAAGCCACGATGATCGGCGAAGAGGGCGTGCTGCTCGGCGGCAACACCTCGTTGCAGCTCGGCATCACACCGACCCCGACGGTGACCGCCTCGGCCACTGGCGGCGCGCTTGCGGCGGCGACCTATTCGGTCATCTGCGTCGCGCTCGCGTTCGACGCTGTGCTCTACGGCTCGATCGCTGGCGGCATCCAGGCCTCCATCACCCGCACCAACGCTGACGGCTCGTCCGACACCTTCGGTGGCGGCTCGGCCCAGAAGTCGGCCAACGCCACCGGCACCGTGGCCACCGGCACCGCCGGCTCGCTCACCGCGACCGTCACCCCCGTCACCGGCGCCTGCGGCTACGCATGGTTCTGGGGCGCAGCGGGTTCGGAAGTGCTCGGCGCTATCACGACCATCAACTCGGTCGCGATCGTGGCTGCTGCAACCGGCACCCAGACGGCGGCGTCGCTGCCGGCGGGAGACTTCTCGACCAACAGCCTCGTGTTCGACGGCATCATCACCCAGATCCTCAAGAATGGGTCGAATGCCTACTTCGCGATCCAGTCGAGCGGCACCGCAGGTGTCGGCACCCCGCTCACCGCGGATGGCTCCGGTGGCATCGTCGAGATCGACATGGCGCTGAAGGATCGTTGGGATAACTACCGCCTGTCGCCCGACACCATCTGGGTGAACTCGCAGGAGGCGCTCAACATCTCGAAGAAGATCCTGCAGGGCAACAGCAATGCGGCCCAGCGCTTCGTCTTCGACAGCCGGCAGGACTCGCTCGGCGGCGGCATCATGGTGCGCTCGTACCTGAACCGCTTCTCGATGGGCGGCGCCAAGTCCCTCGACATCCGCATCCATCCGAACATGCCGCCCGGCACGATCGTGATGACCAGCCGCTCGCTGCCGTACCCCGTGTCCGGCATCGCGAACGTGCTGCAGGTGCGGGCACGGCAGGATTACTACCAGATCGAGTGGCCGCTGCGGACCCGCAAGTACGAGTCCGGCGTGTACTGCGACGAGGTGCTGCAGTGCTACTTCCCGCCCGCTTTCGCGGTGATCACCAACATCGGTAACGGCTAAGGCCGTCGCCTGATCGGAGGAGCGCGCGTACGCCGCGCGCTCCTCTCTTTCCCCATTCCTTTTCCCCCACCACCTTTCGGAGAACCCCATGGTCCGCCTGTTCGCCCCCAATGGCGCCACCCACTTTTCGCACAACGGCCACGAGTTTGAGGTCGGCGCAGACGGATGGGTCGAAGTCGCCCCCCACGTCGCTGCCGATTTGCGCAGTCACGGCTTCAAGGATGCGCCGCCTCCGCCCAGCGAAACCGTCTCTGTCAAGCGCAGTGACCTGCTCGCAGCGCTTGAGAAGCTCGGCACCGCCGCCAACCCTGACATGGATGCAGACAAGCTCGCCGCTGCGCTGGCCGCTGCTGTGGCCACCAAGGAGACCAAGAGGGCGACAACGCTCTCCATCGACAAGAACAAGGGCGCCTAATAAGGCGCGCCTGAACTGGACGAGACATGGCGGCATCTATGCAGCTGAGGGGTTGCCCGTGCCCGGCGTGTTCCTCGTCCCGTTCTTCGATGCTCGGCTCGCTGCCGATACCTCGCGGCACGATCGAGTTGCCCGTGCCGGCGCGCATCGAGAGCGCGGCCGTCCCCGACGCCGTCGAGATTAAGCCCGAGCCGCCCTTCACGCCATCGACGCGCACATTCATCGCGCGACCCGATCGTGGGCGCACCGTATCGGCGCCGGCGTCCCGATCCGTTGCCGTGCCCGCGAAAGAGTAAGGAACCGCTCCAATGATGTTCTGGGATAGCGGTAAGGCGCCTGCCGCAGTCGAGGACTTCGACATCGATTGGACCGTCGCCCTCAACGGCGACACCATCACGGCGTCGTCCTGGGCGATCACCGGCGGTGACGCTCCGGCCTCCGGCACGCTGGCAATCACCTCGAACAGCTTCACCACGACGCTGGCCAAGGTCGTGCTGTCGGCCGGCAACCTTGGCATCACTTATACGCTCACCAACACGGTAACGACCGCTGCCGGCCAGACGCTGGTCGAGTCGGTCCAGCTGCCGGTCCGCGCTCCCGTCGTTTCGTTGACGACGCTGGCGAATGCCTTGCAGTGGCTGGGCCTCACCGCGGACGATGACGGCTACGTCTCCCGGGTGCTCGCCACCATTTCGACCGAAATCCAGAACTGGCTCGGCTTCCAGGTCGCGCAGGCGAGCTACTCGCGCAGCTTCGACGGGCAGGGCACGAGCAAATTCTTCGTGCCGGACATCCCGCTGGTTTCCGTGCAGTCGCTCACCATCGACGGCGTCACGATCCCGAAGGGCGTGAACGGTACCTACCGGCCCGGCTTCTACAACAACAACCAGTCGATCAACCTGATCGGCTTCTTCTTCACCCGCGGCTTCCAGAACATTCAGGCCGGCTACACCTCGGGCTACCAGACGGTGCCGCCGGATATCGAGCAGGCCTGCCTCGACTGGACCAAGAACGTCTACCTCAGCGGCAAGCAGGTCAGCATCCCGTCGAACATCGTGCGGGTCGCGGCCGGCGATACCTCATTCGACTATGGCGGCAGCGGCTCCGTCACCGACGTCACCAAACTCCCGATGCCGTCGGGCATTTACGCGGTGCTGCAGAACTATCGCCGCGTCACACAAATCAGCGGGTGGTGAACATGACCAGCAAATCGAAAGAGCGCAACGTCGTCGGCGAGCATATGCGTGAGATCGCCAAGAGGGTCGCCGCCGAGAAGATCAGGCGCGCCAACGCCTATGCGAGGCAGCTTGCCAAGGCGCACATCACAATGCTGTTCGGCGGGGACGACGAGTAAATGCTGTATCCGCGCCGTATCGAAATCCACCGCCTCAAGACGGTGGCCGGCGCGAGCGACGACGTGATCGGCCTGACCGGCTATTCAGGCGCCGAAGCCTCGACCAGCGCCTCCGACCCTAACGGCGAGACCGTTCTCTTCACCAACATCCCCGCCAACATTCAGTCGGGCCCCGGCGGTCGCAAGCGCGACAGCTCGCTTCCGCAGGACGCGGTCACCAACCCGTCGTGGATTATCTACATTCCGATCACGGCGCTGCCGGCGGGCGCCATCCGCGACCGCGACATCATCGTCGACGACAGGCAGTACCGCTACGAGGTCGGGCAGGATTACTGCAATATTTTGGGCTGGAAGATCACCTGCCTCCGCCTGGAGGCGTGACGATGGTTCGCTTTCGTCTCGTCGTCACCATCCGCTGGTGGGTGTACCCGCTGATCGAGTTGGCGAAATTCAACCTCTTCATCGGCATCCCGGTCGACACCGATCGTCTGGCCCAGATCATCGCCAAGCACGGCCTCAAGATCAAGTTCAAGGCTGAGTAAATGGCCGACCTTTCCGATCTCACCGCCTATCTGGCGCAGCAGGCGGCGAGCGCCGTCTATCCGAGCGGCACAAGCTCCGCATCGGTCGCCAATATGGACTGCCGTATTTTCGAAGGCTGGCCGATACCCAATCAGCTCGACCTCGACATGGCCGGCAAGATGCAGAATGCCGATGGCGAGGTCGTGTCTCGCCCCGGCGGCCCCGTCGCCAACGTCTCGATCTTCCCGATGCAGGGGACTGGCGTCAACGTCTACCAGAACCTCGACAAGACCTACGTCATACAGGCGCCGAGCTACGGGATGACGTTCTCTCTCGATGGCGACACCATCACCGTGACAGGCCAGCCGAAGACCGGCGAGTACCTGACGCTCATCATCGACGATGGTGTGGTCTGCTCGCAAGGAGGCGCCACCACGGCGGCGCTTCTCGCCGCACTCGCCACTGAGGCGCAGGGCAGCGGGTATTCCGGCGCGAGTTCGACCGCCGACACACTGACCGTTCCTGCCGGGCATTCTCTCGTGGTGCGACAGGGCGGCACCGGCAAGCTCGGCAAAGCCACGCATCGTCAGCGCCACTCCGTCATGGTGACGGTGTGGGCGCCGAACCAAGCAACCCGCGCGACGCTCGCCAAGGCGATCGACAACCTGATCAAGCAGACGATCAGGGCGTCGATGCCTGACACGTCGCAGGCAACCATTCTCTACAACCGCACCAACGTCATCGACGAGCAGCAGTCGCAGACGATCTATCGACGCGATCTGATCTACGACGTCGAATACGCCACCGTCGAGCAGTTCGTCGGCTACGTCATCACCTCGACCCAGACGTCGATCGCGAAGCCACAGAACGTCGCAATCGCAACCGCAACCACCTAACACAAGGGGTGCCATCCCGTGAATTACCACCTGATCTGCGTCCACCCCTTCGGCAAGTACGTCAAAGGGCAGAAGATCACCGACCCGGCTCTTGTCGAGCAGCTGCGCAAGGCTCGCGACCGTCACTTCGTAAAGATCCCTGCGCCCGCCGCTGAGCCCGCGAAGGCCGAGTAATCGCGCAGCCGACCAACCCACCCATCCCTTTCCCGATGAACCCGCCCTTTGAGGCGGGTTTTTTATTGGAGCCAACTTAAATGTCCAACACCTTCCTTGATGGGCAGCAGAACCTTTCGGCGCTGACGGTCCCCGGCGTCTATGGCGATATCGTCCTGCCCACCGGGATGATCCTCGGCACGGCCACGAATATCGAGGGCCTTGTCGGCGTCGGAAGCTGGGGCCCGCTCAATGCGCGCATCCCGATGTCGACCCCCGCCGATGCTGCGCTCAACGTCGGCCCTCCGGTGATCCGGCCCTACGACATCTCGACGTACATTGCTGCGGCGTCGCAGGTTGGCGGCGCGATCGGCTTCTACGGCATCCGCGTCTCCGACGGCACCGATACGGCCGCGACTGCGACGATCCAGTCCGCGATCACGATCACCGGCAAATACACCGGCATTCTCGGCAACGGCATCCAGTTCTCGATCCAGAACGGCAGCCTGGCCAACAGCTTCATGGGCGTCGTGGCCTTCCCGGGCTATCCGCCGGAGCAGTTCAACAACATTCTTGGGCCGACGCCCGCGAGCGCCGCCTATACGTTCTCTGCCAATCCGGCGGCGAATGACGTGATCACCATTGCCGGCACCGCGGTTACCTTCGTGAACGCAACTCCGACCGGAAACGAGGTGCTGATCGGCACGACTCTGGCCTTCACGCTGTCGAACCTGCTGGCGATGCTGCTGACTTCGACCGATACGGGCCTGTCGAAGTGCAACTACGCCCTTGCCGGCAGCGTGCTGAAGGTTATCGCCAGCCAGACCGCCGACGGCGGCGTTAATGCCGGCACCGCCGGCAATTCGTTGACGGTGGCGAAAACCTCGACAGCCATCACGGTGTCGGGAGCCACACTCTCCGGCGGCACCGGCACCTGGCAGACGTTCTGGACCAATCTCGCCAACGCCATCAACAACGGCACGCCCTATCACGGGCCCTCTGCCTATGTGATCGCCACCGCGGAGACCTCGACAGTGGCTCCGACCCTGTCGACGACGGTCCAGCTCTCTGGCGGAACCGACGGTGCAGCAAACGTCACCGACGCGACGCTGATGGGTGAGGACGTCTCGCCGCGCACCGGCATGTATGCGCTGCGCAACTCGCTGTGCGACTGCTTCACGCTGTGCGATCTGTCGACGGAAGCCGACTACGCGGCGATCGTGTCGTTCGGTCTTTCCGAGACCATGCTGCCGATCTTCGCCACGACCTCGGGCGACACCGTCGCCGACGCGCTCTCGATCCGGGTCAATGCCGGCATCGACAGTCCATGGTTCTGGCTGATCGTGGGCGACTATCCGACGTTTTATGACAGCTACAACGGCGTCTCGCGTCTCATCAATCCGAGCGCGTTCGGCATCGGCATCGTCGGCAATCTGTCGCCGCAGCAGTCGCCGTTGAACAAGCCGCTGCAGGGCGTCTCCGCCACGCAGACCTCGACGCTGGGCCAAACCTACAGCGACACCGAACTGTCGCAGATCAACACCGGCGGCATCGACGTCATCCTGCCGGCGTCCCAGTCGCCGGGCGGGAACTACTACTCGTTCGCCACGGGCCGCAACGCTTCGAGCAACACGGCGGCGAACGGCGTCGAATACACCCGCATGACCAACTTCCTGATCCGCGCCGCGCAGAGCAAGGCGGCCGGCAGCTTCATTGGTCAGTTGCAGTCGATCCAGCCGACCGACGAGACGCGCGCAAACGCAAAGTCTCTGTTCGACGGCTTCTCGGCGCAGCTTGCGTCCGCGTCGGTAGGTCTCGGCATCAACGGACAGGGCATGATCGACACGCCTTGGCTGGTGCAGTGCGACGCCAACAACAACCCGGCCAACCTGCAGGCGCTCGGTTACCTGTTCCTCTACTGGCAGGTCCGCTACCTCAACGTCATCCGATATTTCGTCGTCAAATTCCAGGGCGGCGGCAACGTCACGGTGACGGTGCAGTCCACGCCGCCGAGCCCGTCGCAGTTCACGAGCGCGGCCAACACCTCGACGACGCAGTCCTAATCCGATCGGGCGGCCGCAGCGAGCGGCCGCCGATCACCTTCACCCGAAAATTCAAAAACTGATGCCGACGTGCGCAAGCCGCGCGGCGAAGGAGCGATTCTATGCCCGTTAATGGAATGAATGTCGGCGTCGACTATTCCATCAGCTACTACGATGGCACGTCCGGAACGCTGATCGACCTCGGCGACGTCCAGGACGTGAGGATTTCGGCGCAGAAGCACGACATCAAGTCGATGCCGTACAACGCGCCGCCCCGCTACGGCTTCGTGCCCGACGGGTTCAAGATCGACTTCACGATCACGCGCACCGGCTCGGCCATCGAGGACTTCATGGTGGCGGCCGAAGCCTCGTTCAACGCCGGCCAGGTGCAGAGCGCCGGCTATCTCAACGAGACCATCACCAATCCCGACGGCAGCGTGTCGCGCTACCAGTACACGGGCTTCGTGGTCTTCCTGACCGACCACGGCAACATCTCGCGCGACAAGAACGTCACGCTTGCGCTGACGGGATACGCCTCCACCAAGGTCTCGATCGCTTAAGCGATCCCACCGCCAACCCTCCCCACAGGAAAAAAGTAAATGACCACGCAAAGCGAGATCATTCTCGCGCGCTACAAGCGCGTCGAGAGGGAAGCCGACGCCTTTGGGCGTCTGATCGGTGTCCGCAAGCTTAAACCGAGTGAGCAGACCAAGGTCGCCGGCTACACCGCCGACCTCTCCGGCGCCGACGAGGTCTTCACTCCGGACGGAAGGAAGGTCAACTTTCCGCACCGCATACCGCTCTTGGTCGCGGCTGCGGTCTGCGAGATCGACAACTTGCCGATCCCGTTCGCGAAGAGCCGCGCCGAACTCGATGCGATCTATGATCGTCTCGACGAAGAGGGTCTTGCCGCCGCAAGCCGCGCCGTCGCGCGGCTGCAGGTCGATGCTGTTACTGATCCGAACGACGCCGCAAAAAACTAACCGAGGACTCCGTTCTCCGGCTCATTTGCTGGAACATCAAGAACGGAGTCCCGTTCGACGTCGCCCACGAGATGGATGACTGGGAGATGCTTGGCTACGCCATCATTTTCGCCCAGCTCGAAAACGGCAACAAAGAGTGGGACTGGGACGGCATGCGCTTCATCGATCGGCGGTAACGTCTCATGCATGTCGGCAAGATCACGGTCAACGGCAGGGTCGTCGGGACCGTCACACTTCTCGATAATGCGCCGGCGTCTCCCCCGACGCCGGTCCTTGCCAGCTACGAGGGCATGGATTTCGCGCCCGGCGAGTATGGGGGCGCTGATGGAGGCGGGGGCTTCGGTGCGGGGTCGCGTCAGCATCCGGTGCCCAGCCGCGGTGACGTCAAGGGTGCCTATCCGGACGTCAACATTCATGACCCGTCCCCGACGGGTGGCAGCAGGGTCTATGGCGGCCTCGCTGACGCACGCGACCGCGCGCGCCAGGAGCTCAAGGACAAGCCTTGGCTCAACGACAAGGCCATGCACATCTTCGCGGGCGAGAACCCCGATCCCACCGCGTCGACATCGTTGTGGGAGAGCGCCATCAACCGCGCCGCCGTTCGTGGCACCAGTCTCGAACAAGAGCTGCGCACGACGAGCGAGGGCGGCTACTACGCCGGCTGGAGCGACAACATCTCGCCTCAGACCCGCAAGACGCTGGAAGCAAGCCGCGACCGCGCGCTGAATTACTCCAACACCTCGAACTACGCCACCGACAACGCCTCCAACCAGCCCGGCAACAGGCTGGCCGAACGCGATGTGACCAGTGGCCGCTTTCAGGAGCGGGCGGTCCAGAATCGCGAGCATTTCTTCGCCCCGCTCGGCGAAAGCCCCAAATGGCACGAAAAATGGAGCAGCCTCGTCAACGAGAGCGAGGCCAAGCAGGCGGCGGACCCGAGCACAGCGGCATCAGCTGCGGCTGCCGCCCCCGACATTGCCGGACAGCCCGGCCGTGTCCCGGGCGTCGAGCCGAAGGCCTTCATCATGCATCACACCGGCGGCCGCGGATCTGTGCAGGGCGTCGAGGACACCCTCAACCAGCGCGGCCTTGGTGTCGAATACATCATGGACCGCGACGGCAAGATCACAGCCTTCGGCCCGGCTGGCTCGAAGCACATCCTGTCCGGCTGGGGTAAGGGCGCAGGCCTCAACAACGACAACACAGTCGGCATGGAGGTGATCGCCAAGGACAATAACGACGTGACGCCGGCGCAGGTCGCCGCAGCGAGAGCCTTCATCGCCAAAAACTATCCCGATACGCCGGTTTACGGGCACGGCGAGGTCAACCCCGGCCACAAGGAGGCCGACGAGGGCCTGACCATCGCCAACGCCATCCGCGCCGATCGCGCTCGCGAGACGGCCGACGTCGGCAAGAAGACCGCCGCGGACGACGGCAAGATCTGATCCGGAGACCGCAGCACCATGAAAGAGTTCTCGCTGCTCGGCTTCATCGAGCACGTCGCCGTCATGGGCCTTGAGGTGGAGCACGCCAACCACCACGCGCTTGAAGAGGTCGGCAAGCTCGTCACCAAGGAAGTCTACCGCGTCATCGGCACTTACGATTACGGCTGGCCAGAACTGGCCCCGTCAACGCAGGACGACCGCGAAAGCCACGGCTTCGCCCCCGACGAGCCGCTCAAGCGCACCGGCGAGATGCGCGACTCGGTCTGGTACAAGGTCGGTCACGATGAGGTGACCGTCGGCACCGATAGCCAGATTGCGGTCTGGCAGGAGCTGGGTACGAGCCGCATTCCGCCTCGGCCTTTTCTTCAAGGGGCGGCGCAGCACAAAATGCCGGAGGCGCTCGACATCATCGGGCGCGCAACGGTGGCTGCCTTGTCCGGAGAGATGGTAGGGGGCGCCAACTCGATCGTACCGAAGAAGTAGGCGTCGGGGACGGGTCTAGAAAACTACGAGCGCGATCACGCCAGCAAGAAACGCCGCCGAAAGCCAGAAGAACCACCATAGCCACAACGGCGCGCGCCGCGCTGGCGCGGCCTCTCCGGGCTGGTTCGCCAGATGAATGATCTGCGGGACCATCTCCGGGGAAACTTGCTGGATGGGCTCGCCAAGGCGTTGGGCCGCCTCGATGACCGCGCCAATCGCAATCGACGCCGGGACTGCGAACCATTCGTTGTGAATGCGGCGCTGATCCAGAAGGTCGTGGGCGGCGCCCTCGACATTGAAGCCCGTCCCCGGCGTCACCCCGATGTAGGCGAACTTCAATTCCTGCGCCGAGCCGGTCTGCAGGTCTGAGATCCGCTGGATGGGGTTGGTCGACTGGCCAATCTTGTGGCCGCCGATGCCGTTGGAGATCACGTAGACGAAAGAGCCGGTCATCTGACCGGCGCCTGAAGCCTGTCGGGGACGGGTTAGCCTTCGCAAGTCGCTGGGGCCGAAGCTGATACCGGGTCGAATGCCCAAGATGCGCGGGCCGGTAAAGAAAAAACGCATTCAAACACCTTAAGAGGGTTTCGCCGTGTCGGACGCTTACAAGATTGGCGTTTCCATTGTTCTCGCCAATGGCATGTCGTCCGTCCTTGCCGTTATAGGCAAGGACCTGCTCGGGCTCAAGACGTCGGTCGGTGAGGTCGAGAAGGGTTTCGGCAAGTGGGGCACCGCCATTGCGGGGGTCGGCCTCATGCTGGGCGGCGCCGGCATCCTCGGCGTCATGACCAAGCTGGTCGAAACGGCGGCCGACTTCCAGGATGCGATGACCAAGGTCTCGCAGCTCAATCCGAAGGTCGCCGAACTGGTCAACAACGGCGAGATCAGGAAGCTCTCCTTCGGCCTCGCCACCAAACTCGGCATGAAGGTGGAGGACGTCGCCAATATTTATGGTGGCGTCTTTGGCGTTCTGCAGGACCCCGAAGAGGCGGAGAAGATTACTCCGTACGCCGCCCGCTACGCGCGCCTGATGGAGATGCGCCACCCCGGAAGCCATCCCGAGGAGAGCATCAACACCTTGATGCGAGCCGGCGAACTGTCTGGCCGGCTAAGCACCAATGGGGCCATCGATCCCGAGAAGGTCAAGAAGTGGTTCGACACCGTGGCGCAGCTCCAGGCGGCCACCCACGGTCAGGTCGACGCGCAGACTTTGCTCGGGCTCGCCCAACAGGCCGGTGGCGGCGCCATGCGAGGCCTCACGGAGGAGGGCTTCGATCATATGGCCATCCTCTCCCAGATGATGGGAGGCCAGCGCGCCGGCACGGCGCTGCTGTCTCTGCGCAGCCAGATGACCGGCTCCATGATGAAGCGCAATGCCGAGGCGATGCTGGACTACAATGTGCTGAGGCCGGGAGAGGCGACGAGCGAAGGTGGTCACGTCTCTTTGACTCCGGAGGCGACCAGCCGTTTGCTCGGGATGCTCAATAAGGACCCGGTGAAGTTCGTCGACTATCTGGTCAAGACGCTTGAGGCGCAGGGGATCACCGATCAGGAACAGCAGATCGAGGCCATCAGCCGGATGGTCGGTCGGCAAACCTCGAACCGCGAAATCCAAGACATCCTGCTGTCGCGGCAGCAGATGGAACGTGAAACCACAGGCCTCAAGCAGGGCGCGACCGTCGATGAGGGCCTGGCCGGATTCGACCGCAACTTGCACGCGGCCCAGCAGAACCTTGGGGCCGCTTGGCACAACCTTCAGGTCGCGATGGGGGAACAGGAGACGGATAAGTTTGCCGATATCCTCAACAAAATCGCGAGCGGGTTGAACTCGGTTACCGATAGCATCACGCGGCTCACCCCCGAACAGATGGACAAGATCTTCGAGGTTATCACCGGCATTGCTGTCGGCATGATCACGATCGGCGGCATCCTCACTGCGGCTTTGGTTACGTCCATTGTCGGCCTGCCGGTCATACTCGGTGCTGCTGGTTTTGCGTTCGCGGCAGTTGGGGCCACCATCGCCGCCTTCAACTGGGACAAAATTACGGCGAATGCGGAAGGTGCAAGGAAGGACATCCTCTCTTGGGAAAATATAAAGAAAAGCTTTTCACTCGGCGTGATCGGGGAAGGGCTTTCCTGGGTCGGGGCGCGTATCGTCGATCTGTCTCATCTCGTTGATCACGGTCTCACCACCATGTTCAATGGCATCGAGAGCGCGATATCGGGGTTCATCAACTTCATAGAAGGGCTCTACAATCGCGTCAAAGGGCTGGTTGGCCCCTCCGCCCCTCTGCCTGAATCACATACAGCACCTAATGCGTATGGTAGTTGGACGCCTGCTCAGATGTTAGCTGCCGGCATGTCGCCTGTGAGCTTCAACCCCGGCACCGACAGACCGAAGCCGCAGCCAGTGTCTCTGTCCCTGAACGTCGACGGCCGCACGCTGGCGCAAACCGTCAGTGCGCAACTCGCCGAACTGATGATGTTCCCGACCGGTGCCGGCGCGCCGGATCACTGGGGTCAGTGGGCCGACGCCGATAGCAACCTGTCGACGACCTAATCGAGCAAACAATGGCTGACGTTCTCACACTCGGAGGCATCGCCTTCGATGACTTCTCGACGCCTAGCGGCATGGGCGCCGGTGGCAGCCAAGCTATGGTCGTCCACAAGCTGCCCGGCGGCGCGCGTGTCATCGATACCCTCGGACCTGACGAAGCCCCCATCAATTGGAGCGGCACCTTTTTTGGCAACAACGCGCTGGCGACGGCACTGGCGCTCGATGCGCTGCGCGCCGCCGGCAACGTCGTCGCGCTGACCTTCGCCGGCCAGTACCGGTCGGTGATTATCGACAAGTTCAGCTACACCATCCGGCGCCTGCCGGTGTGGGTGGAATATTCCGTGTCCTGCACGGTCTATCAGAACCCGGCGCTGGGCAACCTCACTCCATCAACATCGTCTGTCGACAGCCTCGTCAGCTCAGATCTCGGGACCGCGTCGGGCGCGGCGTCGGGGTCGGGCACCTCGTCGTCATCGGGCGGAACGATATCGACATGAGCATTCCCACGAACATCACCACCGAACTGACCAACCTGCAGGCTCAGGTCGCCGCGGCCGCGCCATTGGCGTCGGCCTCGCGCGCCACCGTGCTGGCGATCAAGCTGAATGCGGCTCAGCTCGTCACCGACGTGCAGTCGGCGCTGGTGGCGCCGAACAACATGCTCGACACGTGGACCGCGCCGCCTGACCCGCCGGCCATGATCGCCGGTATCGAAGGCCTGCTCGCGGCCTCGCAGGATCAATCAAATCTGGCGCTGATGCGCGGCGTTACCGGCCGCGCTGCGTCGAACCTGGAACAGTTGCCATCATGACCACGACCACGCCGGCCGCCGGATATATCGCCGCGACGGTGCCGGCGCAGACCGTTCGCGTGTCCGACACCACGCTGTTCGAAGTAGCGATGTTGCAGGCGGGCGACCCCTTGCAGTGGGTAGCGATCGCCGAATTGAACGGCCTGATCGACCCATGGATCGTCGCCCAGGAAGATATCCTGATCCCGCCGGTGCTTCCCACGGGAACGCAAACCGGGATCTGGGGCCAGTAACGTGGCGATCACGTCCGGCGCAGGACCGCATTCCGCGTTCCTGAACGTCAACGGCCAGTCGTTCCCGATCGAGCACGGCTCGGTGGAGCAGCAGGCCAAGCGCAAGAGCGGGACGTTCTCGTGCGCGATCCCGCTGACCTATCCGGGCGCGCTCGAAGCACTGACCGGCCTCGGACAGAACACCGCAACCATCACCGTCACGACGCGCGGGATGAACGAGCCGCTGACGACTGGAGAGATCGACAAGACCAATTTCGACCTCATCGGCCTCGTCATCAATGTGCATGGCCGCGACGCTTCCGCCCCGCTGCACTCGAACAAGACCAGCGAGAAGTGGCAGAACAAGATGGGCAGCGACATCGTGACCGATCTCGCCACCCGCGTCGGCCTGAAGGTGCAGGCAGACCCCTCCGGCCTGATGGCCGGCAAGCAGCTGCAACAGGATTATGTCCGGCTGTCGGATAACGTCAGCTTCTCCTACGTGATCCACAAGCTGGCGGAGTTCGACGGTGCACGCTGGTATATCGATGCGACCGGAACGCTGCATTACCAATCACAGGACAATCCGACCGGCGTCTACACGCTGAACTATGTGCCGCCCGGTCCGGGGCCGATGGCGGCCGACTCCCTCGCGCTCGTGGTCAAGCGCAACGTGCAGGCCGGAAAGAGCCAATCGGTCTCGATCAAGGCGTGGCACCCGAAGCAAAAGCAGGTGTTCACGGACACCTATGTCGTCCCGGGCAAGGTCGGTCAGGTCAGCTACAACTATCACATCCCCAATCTTCTTCAGGACCATGTCAGCCAGCACGCCAAGTCCAGAGCGATCGAGCGGGCGCGCAACGAATTTACCATCGAGGCCAGCGTTCCCGGCGATCCGACGGTCAATGTCGGGATGGATCTGCAACTGAACGGCACCGGCTATTTCGACTCGACCTATCAGATGGACAGCGTGACCCACGAGATCGGAATGGCTGGTCACACCACACACATCACCGCGCGCGGTGCGGCCGCAGGCCGAATTGCCTCGTCCACCTCGTCCACGGCACCGACACCGGCCGAGCAACTCGCAGCGGGCGAAATCGCACCATGAGCGATCTTGAAGACAGGGTGCTTGCCATCGTCGAGCGATGGTACGCCAGCCGTTACAGCGAGCGACACGGGCTCGTCACCGCCTACGACCCGGTCAACTATCTGGCCAAGGTGGCGTTCATGCCCGAAGGGCAGGAGAGCGGCTGGCTCCCGATCGAGACCGGCCACGTCGGCAACAGCTACGGCGTCGCGGTCGGACTGCAGCCGGGCGACGGCAAGAAAACCGGCGATCAGGTCGTTGTCCGCTTCCAGGAGGGCGACGTCGAGTCCGGCAAGATCGTCCAGCGCGTGCACTCCGACAGCGACACGCCGCCGGCGGTTCAGTCCGGCGAGATGGTCATGTGGACGAAGTTTCAGAACAGCGGCGGCGGATCGGATAGCGCGCAAGGCGGGCAGGGCGGTACCGGGCAAAAAATCTACTTCAAGAATGACGGATCTCTCACAAGCGAAGACGGCAACGGCGCTGTCACCGTCCACGACGGCCAAGGCAACGTCACGGTAACCGCAGTATGACCATCACCCATCGTGTCGTGAACCAGACCGGCCCCGCCGAGCTGCCGGGAAGCCTGTCCGATATCGCCTCGCAACTATCCGGCATGGCCGCCCAGGTCTCTGCCTTGGCGGGGGCGGGTGTCGGCTTGCCCGGACTCAACAGCATCGGCGGACAGATCAGTTCGCTTGCGACCTCCATAAGTTCGACGCTGACCGCCGCCGGCAATGCGTCGGCTGCGGGCATCGCGACCGAGATCGCCGGCATCGGATCGCAGATCGCCTCCAGTGGCATGACCGGCATGGCAGCGCTTGCGACCTCGCTGTCGGGCCTCACCTCGCAGCTTAGTAGCCTGTTGAATGCAGGCGGGTTGGCGCAGGCGCTGCACCAGCACATTCTCGATAAGATCAACGGCATCACCCATAGCGCCTTTCAGGGTCAGCATATCATCCAGTTGCTGACATCGGGGATCGTGCACCAGTCGGTCGCGATGGTGCAGCATATGGCGCCACAGATCCCTGTTATCGGGAATTTGCTCGGCTCAGACACAGCAACCTTCACCAAGGGCATCACGGCGCTCGGCTTCAACGTCTCTTCGGACGCGAGGCTCAAGAGCAATATCGAGACGTACGAGCCATCGATCGACGCCTTCATGCAGGCGGCCGTCAAGACTTTCATCAAGCGCCACATCCACACCGTGGTGCACGACGACGGCACAGCCACTTCCGAGGTCGGCAAGGACGAGGGCGTTCCTTCGTTCGGTTTCATCGCCCAGGAAATCCGGAAACTTTTCCCCGAGATCGTCAGCGAGGCGAACGGCTTCCTCACAGTCGACGAAGGCAAGCTCGGCTTCATCGTCTGGGTGGTGCTGCAAGATTTCATCGCCCAGACGCGCGCAGCGACAGCTTCGATGCGCTCCGAGATCGACGCCCTCAAGGAAGAGATGAGGCAACTTAAAAATGGCTGATCTCTCTCTCGAGTGGGAAGACGACTTCGGCGTCGATGCGACAGGCGACCTGCTTGTCGTTGACGGCGATGATGAAGTTCGCCAGCGCCTTGAGCGGCGGCTGTTCACTGCGGTGCAGGGTTACGTTTGGCACCCAGACTATGGCGCCGGCTTGCCGCAGAAGATCGGCAGCGTCCTTTCGGTCGAGGAAATCAGAGCGGTGGTCACGTCGCAACTCGCGCTTGAGGCGTCGGTAGCGCCATCCCCACCGGCGCAAATAACGGTTTCCGCCGATCTCAACCAGCCCGACCTGACCACCATCGGCATTCTTTATTGGGATGCGCAGACCGGCGTCAGCGTCTCTTTCTCGATCACCGCTTGAGGGCATAGATGCCGACACTTCCGACCCAATCGTTCGCAACGATCGTTGCGAACGTGGCCGCCGGCATTCAGGGCCGCGCCGCGAAGTTGCTGAACTTCTCGACCGGATCAACCCTGCGCGCGATCGCCGAGGGTTTCGCCGGACTCTTCCTGTGGTTTCAGGCGCTGGTGATCCAGCTGCTTTCGGCCATTCGACTGAGCACGTCGAGCGGGAACGACGTCGACACTTGGTGCGCCGACTTCATGCCTGTGGTGCCCGGCACCAACTCGCCTCGTCTCCCGGCTCAGGCCTCGACCGGCGTCGTCACGTTCTCGCGCTTTACGGCAGCACCCACCTCCCGCTTCATTGCTGTCGGGGCGACCTTGCAGACGGATGACGGCTCCGAGAACTTCGTCGTCACCGCGAACACCACTTACGCGACCTATTCGGCGGCGCTGAACGGCTACACGCTGGCGGCCAACGTCGGCTCGATAACCGTTCCGGTCCAATGCGCGACCCCCGGATCGGGAGGCAACGTGGCGGCCGGCACCATCACGGTCATCACGACTCCGATCACCGGCATCGACACGGTCACCAATGGCGCCGCCTTCATCAACGGCTTTGACTCGGAGAGCGACGCCGCGCTGAAGGCGCGGTTCGTGCTTTATATCGCCTCGCTGCGAGCCGGGACCGAGGGCGCGATCGGTTATGCGATCGTGAGCATCCGGCAGGGGATGCAATACCAGATCTGGGAGCCGGGCACCGGCGGCTACACTCAACTCACCGTCTTTGTCGATGACGGGTCTGGGGCTATCCCCACGGCCACCTTGACGGCCGCGCAGGTGGCGGCGTTCGGCGTGAAGGCGGCCGGGCCGCCGATGGCGGTGCTCGCCGCCACGGAAATTAGCGCCAACCTCACCATGACGATCACGACCGCCCCCGGCTACGACCATCCGACGGCGGTGGCGCAGGTGTACGCCGCGATCACGAACTACATCAACGGCATTGGGCTCGGCACAACTCCCGCCGCCGGCACACTGTCTTACGGCAAGCTCTATCAGATTGCGTTCAACGCCTCGCCCGGAGTGACCGACGTGACCGGCTATACGCTCAACGGCGTACTGGCTGATCTCGTCCCCGGTGCGGGGCAGACGATCAAATCCGGGTCCGTGGTCGTATCATGATCGGAGACAGCAACGACATCCTCCAGCGCGTACGGAAGGTACTCCCGCGTCGCTGGTTTTCTTGGGGCGCGCCGATCCGCGACGCCCTTCTTGGCGGTCTCTCCGACGGCGCCGCGTGGTGCTATTCGTGGATAGGCTACGCGCGCCAGCAGTCCAGGATCGCGACGTCGAGCGGAATATTCCTCGACATCGTGGCGTGGGACTTTTTCGGCGCGAATTTCGTTCGACGCTCCGGCGAAAACGACGCATCGTTTCAGCCTCGCATCTTGCAGGAGATCCTGCGTCCGAGACAGACGCGCGACGCGATCAGCCAAGTGCTGACGGACCTGACGTCTAAGCCGCCGAAGATCATCGAACTCTGGAACCCGCAGGACTGCGGCGGCTACGGCGTCGCTCAGATGGGCGGCTACGGCTCGGGCCCCGGCTGCTACGGCTCGCTGCTGTTCGACAACCAGATGCTCGTGTCCGCGTATCACGCACCCACCCAAGGCATCCCGAATGTCGATGGCTATGGCGGGTACAACGCCGGCTATGGCGTCGGGACAATCGAATATGCCGACCTGTCGCTGATCACCGGCCCCATCACGGACGCCGAGATATACGCGCGCGTTCAGCAGACCATCGCGGCCGGCACGATAGCTTGGGTCGCCATTCAAAATCCGCCGACGCTCCTGATTACGGACGAGAGCGGAATCGCACTAACCGCCGATAGTGGCGACATACTCGTGGTTGGATGACATGAAAAAACTGACGTGTGCTGCCGTACTGTTGTTCGCCTTGTTCGCGGGCGCTTGCCCGACGCTGGCACAGACGACCCAGACGCAACCGTTCTCTTCTTTCGTTCTGGGCCTGCCGGCGATCAGCTCGCTCGCCGGAACCGAAAAGATCTTGACGTTGCAGGGCGGCGTCCCGATGACCTCCACGCCGGAGCAGATTCTCTCGGCCGCCAATGGAGACTGTGCGTTTAATCCATCGAGTGTCTGCACCAAAACCAGCGGTCTTCCCTTCGCACCATCGGCCACGACCGACACAACCAACGCTGCGAACATCACCTCTGGCACTCTTAGCGCCAACCGTCTCGCCCTGCAGACGGCGTACTTCTATGTCGGCAACGCATCGAACAATCCGGTCGGCACCCCGATGTCGGGCGACTGCACGCTGGCGAGCACGGGCGCGGTTACTTGCACCGAGACCCGTGGAGTTGCGTTCGCGCCCTCGGCCACGACCGACACGACCAATGCCGGAAACATCAGCTCGGGGACGCTGAACCTTAGCCGCCTCTCTCTGCTCCAGGCGCAATTCTACGTCGGCAACGCATCCAACAATCCGGCCAGCGTACTGATGTCTGGCGACTGCGGGCTGGCCTACACTGGCGCGGTCACTTGCCCCACGTCCAATGGCTACGCCACCGCAACACTCAACAAGCCCGATCAGACGGTAAGCGGTGGTGCGAATGTCACGACATTGATTCTGACCGCAGGAAGTTCGCCGACGATAGACTGTGGCGCTAGACCTTTGCAGTCCATCATAGCTTCTGCGAGCGCGTGGACAATCTATCCACCATCTAGCGATGGTTCCTGCATGTTGATGGTCATTAACAATGCGACATCTGGTAGTCCGGCCCCCACCTTTGCGTCCGGCTTCTATGTTGGCTCAAACACGGGCGACGCCATCCCGACGGGCGCTGGTGCGGTTTACATTATCTCCATCGTTCGCATCACGGGGCCTACTGGCGCAGCCTCGACCTACTCGATCAAGGTGATCTAATGATCAGGAGCACTCGTCTTCGCTCCGCGATCTTTGCGCTCGCCGCCTTCCTCGCGCTCTCGCCGAGCGCCGCACAGATCGGCCCGCTGCCCGGCATGGGGCCGATTGTGTTGGGAGGCGCTATTCCTGCGACTCCGAGCGTCAACTATCTCGTTGTTGCTGGCGGTGGTGGCGGCTCGCGTAACGGCGGCGGCGGCGGTGCTGGCGGCGTGCTCCCCGGCACAGCGTCGGTTTCCGGAGCATACAGCATCACAGTTGGTGCCGGTGGTGCTGGCAGCGCTGCCTCGGGAGTTAACGGCAACAACGGCGCAAATTCCGTATTCGGTTCGATCACTGCAATCGGTGGCGGCGGCGGTGGCGGTAACACCGCCAACGGCAATGCGGGCGGTTCTGGCGGCGGCACGGCGGTCAGCTCAACATCATTAGCGGGCGGCGCGGGCACGTCCGGACAGGGCTACGCTGGCGGCGCAAACTACGCGGCCTCCTACTATCCATCAGGTGGTGGCGGTGGTGCAGGCGGCGTCGGCGGAACCGGTTCTGGATCACAGTCAGGATCTGGCGGCCCCGGTATAGCTTCCAGCATAACTGGAACATCGACCTACTACGGTGGTGGTGGCGGCGGTGGTGGCACGTTTTATGGTGGTCTGAACGGCGCTGGTGGAGCTGGCGGCGGTGGCGCTGGCGGAAATGACAACGGCGGCAACGGCATCAGCGGCACGGCGAACACGGGCGGCGGCGGCGGCGGCGGTGCTGCCGGGCAGACCTACGCTTACAACGGCGGCAACGGTGGCAGTGGCGAAGTCGTCATCTCCTACCCGAACAACTATCGTCAAGCGTCGGTGAGCGGCTCGGTCTCGTTCTACAACATCGGCGGCAACTACATCTACGTGTTCACCGGTAGCGGCACGATCTCGTTCTAGCGGATCTCGACCAGCAACACGTCCGTCCCAAGGCGCCTCACGGCGCCTTTTTCTTTTCCAACACCCAATCAAGGAGCATGGCGCATGGACCGCCAGACGATTTACGCTGGCCAGATTCCGCTTGAGACGGATCAGCTCAAGCAGTCGCAGAACGCGATGGTCGGCCTCGCCAAGCTGGCTTCCGCCGTGCTCGGCTCGACCACCATCGTCAACGCATTCACTGTCACGCCGACGGTGCCGGCTTCTCTCAACGTCATCGTGACGCCGGGCGAAATCTATCAGCTCGAAAATCTCGAGGCGTCGGCGTGGAGCTCGCTGTCCCCCGACACGCACACCATCCTGAAGCAGGGGGTCATCCTCGACCCCGTGACGCTCGGCATCACGCCGCCGACCACGGTCGGATACAGCCAGGTCTTCCTCATCGAGGTGCAGTATCAGGACCTCGACACCGGGTCGACGGTGCTGCCGTACTTCAACGCCAACGTCCCCACCGTCCCGTTCTCTGGCCCCGGCAACGCCGGCTCTGCGCAGAATACCGTGCGCAAGGGCGTCGCCTCGGTTCAGATCAAGGCCGGTCTCGCTGCGCCGTCCGGCACGCAGACGGCACCCACGGCGGATGCCGGCTGGACCGGCATCTATCTGGTCACCGTCGCCAACGGCGCGACCACGATCACGTCGGGCAACATCACGCCGGTGTCGGGCGCGCCGTTCATTCCCGTGACGCTCCCGCAAGTCCCGGCGGGTGTTCAGTCCGGTCAGTGGCTGTACGGCACCGACACGGGCGGCGTGAACGCCATGGTGGCGAACGTCACGCCGGTCCCTACGACGCTTACCCCCGGCATGACCGTCCACATCAGGGCGGCCAATTCCAACACGGGCGCAACGACCTTTAACCTGAACGGCCTCGGCGCATCGGCCGTTCACCGCGCCAACGGCGCGGCCTTGTCTGCCGGCGACATCAACGCCGGCATGGTCGTCGAACTTATCTGGGATGGTTCGAGCTGGCAGATCGCCAATTATTTCGGCTTCACCTCCAGCACGGTCAACAACAACACTTACACGCTGTCGATCCCCTATGCGGCGGACTCGAGCGGCGTAGCCAACTCAATCGTGGTCGCTCCCAACCCGGCGCTCACCGCGCTGACGGCGGGCAACGAGCTTATGGTCAAGCTCGCCAACACCAACACGGGCGCGACGACGATCACCGTCAACTCTCTGGCGGCGGTCTCTGTCGTCAACCCCAATGGTTCGGCGCTCACCGCGGGACAGATCGTCGCCGGCGAAATGCTTTGGCTGCTCTACGACGGCACCCACTTCCAGGTGTGCAATCCCAGCGTGGCCACCGTCAACGTCTACAACCTCACCAACGCGCCCTTCGCCGACGTCAGCACCTTCTACGGGTCCGGTTCTGTTGAAGCGCCGTATGCCACTCACACCTTCGCGCCGTTCACGTCGGCGACGATTGGAAGTCAGGGCAACGTCGCGTTCTCTTCGGGAGAGATCGTGATCGAGACGGCTGGCCGCTACCTGTTCGCGTACTCCACCGACGTCTACAGCGTTTCCGGCTCCGATCCCTACGCCGCGTTGTCGTCAGGCTGGATACTTTGGAACGGAGCCGTTCAGTCGCCGTCTGGAAACGGTCTCCAGATCGTCAACGACTCTGGTCCTTACATCAAGGAGGATTACGGCGGCGGATGCTGGATACAGAGCCTTAGCGCCGGCGACACCATCGCGTTCGCTGTCTACCAGGTTAACGGTAGCTCGCTGACGTACGATGTTGGCTACGGCTTCAATGTAACCGTGACGAGGGTGCACTAAATGTTGACCTTGACCATGACAGCCGCTCAAGCGTCGGTGTTTTGCACGCGGTTCAGCGCAACTGAACCGGCGGCTAATCCGGTGTGGAACGGAACCGCGCTGCTGATCCCCGATGCCTACGCGACCGCCGCGCAGACGTTGTTCGCCGCCGGCTTTGCGCCGACGGCGGCAGAACTGATCTCCTACGCCAACACCAAGCAGTCGAAGATCATGGGCGGGGGCACGCTGGTGTCGGTCGGCAACGGCGTCCTCGTCGAATGTTCGACTGACCCCTCCAGCCTTGTGCTGCTGCAGGGGGCTGCGTCGATCGCTGCGACCTCTCCGACGGCCACGTTCAATTGGGTGCCGACCAACGGCACCCCGATCACGCTGGTCGCCGCGCAGATGACAGCAATGTTCGCCTCTGTGTCGACCTTCCTGCAAGCAACCTTCACGACGCTCAGTCAGGTCATCACCGCTATCAACGCCGGCACCATCACCACGACGGCGCAGGTCGACACGCCGCCGTCGCCGATCCCGGCGTGGCCGGTTAACTCGTAACCCTCAAAGCCGCCTTCGGGCGGCTTTTTCATTCGGACATCACCATGGATCAAGCGCTTTTCGGCGCCGCTTTGACGCGGCTGTGGCCGCACGCGGACATGCATATCCCCGGCCTGACGGCGGCAATGATCGCGCAGGCGCCGGTACTGTTCCCGAAATACGGTCTGACCTCGCCGGTGGCGATCGCCATCATGATGGGCGAGTTCACCGAAGAGTGCGCCGGCGGGGAGCAGGTCGAGGAAGACCTCAATTACCGCGCCCCCGTGCTGCATTCGCAGTGGCCGACGCACTTCACGATGGCTCAGGCGCTGGAGATGCAGCACCAGCCGCGCCTGATCGCGAACCAAGCCTATAACGGGAGGATGGGCAACCGCATCGGCACCGATGACGGTTGGGACTATCGCGGCCGCGGTCCCGCGCAGAGCACCGGCGAAGAGGCGTACGCGCTGCTGACCAAGCTGCTCGGCGTCGACTTCATCAACCATCCCGAACTCATCAACACGCGCGAGCACTTCTTCGAGGCCGGCATCGTCGACTTCGTCAAGATTTGCGGCTGCCTGCCTTACGCGCAGCGCGGCGACGAAGTGAACGCCACGCGCCACCTCAACGGCGGCCTGATCGGACTCAAGCAGCGCGAGGTCTCGACCTCGATGTGGGGGCACGCCTTTGGCGTGGTGCTGCCGTGATGACGCAAGCTGCCGTGAAGACATCGATCGACAGCGCGCTCGGCTCCCAGCTTGACCGGCTGTTCGGGGTTTTGGTTACGAACCTGGAAACGCAATCCGCGGCCGAAGCGACCGCCGAATTTCGCAAGGGCCTCGAGTTCAGCCTTCGCGCGCATGCCATCGCGACCTCGGTCGCCGAAGAACTCATCAAGGGCTAAAAATGATCACGATCCGGTTCGTTACCGGACACGACCTCGTGTCCGACGGCATTCGCGCGTTCGAATATGGCTTTTGGGCAACACACGTCGAAGCTCTGATGCCGGACGGGACGTTGCTGGGCGCGCACGCTGAGGGCGGCGTCCTGGCTCGCCCGCACGACTACGACAAATCCGTGTTTACCCGGGAGCTTTATGTTTCGATCCCGGCAACGGCTGCACAGACGGACGCCTTCCATAGCTTCCTGCGGTCGCAGATCGACAAGCCATACGACTTCAAGGCGATCGCCGGCATCGCGCTAGAGCGAGACTGGCAGTCGACCAATGCATGGTTCTGCAGCGAGCTGCAGGCCGCAGGCCTCTGTCGTCCGGAAGTGGCGATCTTCCCGCCGCATCTGGCGACCGAGTTCAACCACGTTACCCCTCGCGATTTGCTGCTGATCGTGAGTGGTCGCATCGACCTGGCAGCGTAACTCGAACCACCCGCGTTCGCAGCGGGATACCCCCACAAGGAGACCGACCGATGAAGTTCAATATCAGTATGGCCATTCTCTTGCTGGCCTTTCTGATCGATGTTGAGGGCGCGATCGCCAACGACAAGATCAGCCTCGTTGGCATGGTGCCAGCCGCCTGGATCGAAGCGATCAAGGCGTGGGACAAGTTCCTGCTGTTTTGCGGCACCAGCCTGATCGGACTGCTCGCGGCCCCCGGTGCCTTCACCAAGAGGGTTGCCGGCGCAGCGGCGGCGGTTCTCGTCGCCTTCGCCCTGCTGACCGCCACGGTCAGTACAGCGCACGCCGCCGACGTCGTCACCACGACTGCAACGACGAGCGCGGCGGTCACGCCAGCGACGCAGAACAACTGCCTCATCAACTCCTGCACCGGCTGGTATGCTGGTGTCGGCTTGACCGGCAACGGCACCAACGCCGACATCCTCGGCAGCGGGCTCAACGGGTCGGTTTTTGCCGCGGGCGGCATGCTGGACATGCACGGCGGCTACCAACTCTGGAACGGCACCTATTTCGCCGCGGTGGAAGCCGGTCTCGGATACCAGTTTCAGAACGGTGCGATTGCGGTCACCACCAACAACCTGACCGGCTACGAGATCGTGAAGTTCGGCGGCAACCTTAGCGGCCTAGTCAACAACGCATCGAGCCCAATCGCCATTCCGAGCTCGCTGTCCAATGTCCTGATGTCTCCGTATTTCGCTATGGGCGCGATCCAGCGTGATGGCGTGTCGCAGTGGGCGACCGGCGCAGGTGCCGCGTTCCTGCTGGCGACGAACTGGGACTTGGACATCCGGTACCTGTACGCGCCGGCGGCCGGCAATGTCGGCTCCGACAACCTCGTCACGATCGGTCTCAACAAGCACTTCTGAGTGCCCGTCCACACAGGCGGGCTGGCTCGTCGGCAGCCCGCCGACAATCAAAGGAAAGATCATGCGAATGCACCATGACTCGTTCGTGAACATCCCGCTTGCAGTCGTCTGGATGGCCTCGGGGTACTGGCTTCATCTCTTCGAGAGCGGGTCGTGGTTCTTCGGCACGCTGCTTCCCTACATCGGGGTCGCGGTTGGTGGCCTGCAGATCTTCCTCCTGACGCGAAAACTCAGGCGCCCGAACTAGGGCGCCTCTTTCAATCATCACCGCAATAGAGGCTTAAATGGTTCCCCACGTTGTTATCATCGGCGCCGACAAGGGCGGCGTCGGCAAGACCACCGTTTCCCGCACCTTCATGGACTACTTCCAGTCCCACGGTATCAGCGTCCGCGCGCGCGACACCGAATACCCGCAGGGCGTCCTGCAGCGTTTCCATCCCGACAAGACCAAGATCGTCAATCTCGAAGAGAGCGACGACCAGGTCGAGGTGTTCGACAATCTGCGCGACGCGCAGGTGACGTTGATCGACATCCGGGCCGGGCTCCTGTCGAAGACCCTCGCGACGCTGTCCGAGATCGGCTTTCTTGCCGGCGCGAAGGACGGCCGGCTACGGATCTCGGTGGTGCACGTCATCGGCTCGAACAAGGCTTCCTTCGACGAGATCGAAGCCACCGCCAGCGCGGTGGAGGGGGCCAAGCACTATGTGCTGCTCAATCACATGAACAAGTCGAAGTTCATGGGGCTGCCCGCTTCAGTCAGAGACCCCATCATCGTGCCGATGCTCAACGAACTCGCGGCCGACACCGTCGACCGCCTCGGTATCGGCTTCGATGCCTACTGCTCCGGCATCGGCCTCGAGGCCGGTCAGACCCCGTCGAGCGTTCTGGCTGGCTATATCCGCGCCTGGAAGACCCGCGTCTTCGCCGAGTACGACCGGCGCGCGCTCAACGCACTCTAACCGATCGACCAGTCCTTCCTCCACGGCGCGGCTTCGGCCGCGCCGTTTTTGTTTGCTTATGAGGTGACCATGCCGAGACCGCCGCTTTCTAACGAAGTTCTCACTGCGACGGTGGAGGCGTACAACGCCAATGACAGAAGTTGGATAAGGACCGCGCAAGCTCTCGGTATAGGGGAGCGCACCGTAGGGGATAGACTGAAACAGGCCGCCAAGCGCGGCCTTCTTCTTGACCACCCGCCGGCAAAGCCGGGTTTCGAGATCACCAAGATCACGACCGCCCCCGACGGGGGCCAGCACATCACCGAAAAGCTAGAACACGGCGACGTGTTCAAGATGCCGAAGACGCACTTCCTCGGCAAGATGACGGTCAACCGCGACGCCAGCGGTCGCGTCATTCAGGACTGGATCAGAGCCGAAGTTGACGACGTGGCGCGCGAGGCGGCCATGCGCGCCGCCGTTGCCGCGTTCTCGTCGGAGATCCCCCGCGCCGAGCCTGTCCACCTCAATCTCATCGGCAACGCCGACCTCGTCAACCAGTACACCGTGACCGACTACCACTTCGGCATGCTGTCGTGGAAGGAGGAGACGGGCGGGGACTGGGATCTGAAGATCGCCGAGAAGCTCTGGATCAATTGGTTTGCTGCCGCGATCCGGCAGTCGCCGGATGCCGAGCAGGCCATCCTGGCGCAGCTCGGCGACCTCCTGCACTTCGACTCGCTGAAGGCGATCACGCCGGCGCACGGGCACATCCTCGACGCCGACTCGCGCTTTGCCAAGATCGTTCGTGTTGTTATCCGCTGCATGCGCGCCGCCGTTCGCATGCTGCTTGAGAAGCACGACCACCTGCATCTGATCATGGCGGACGCCAACCACGACGAGGCCAGCGAGGTCTGGCTTCGCGAGATGTTCGCCGCCCACTTTGAAGACGAGCCGCGGATCACCATCGATCGCACGCCGGGGACGTACTACGCCTACGAGTGGGGTCTGACCTCGCTGTTCTACCACCACGGCCACAAGAAAAAGATGAAGGACGTCGACTCGACGTGGGTCGGGCGCTACCGGGAAATCTACGGGCGGACCAAATTCGCCTACGGCCACACCGGGCACCTCCACTCCGACGAGTTGATATCGACCAACCTGATGAAGGTGGAGCGTCACGAGACGCTGGCGGCGCCGAGCGCCTTCGAGGCCAACGGCGGCTACAACTCCGGCCGTTCGGCCAAGGTCATCACGTACTCGAAGCGCTTCGGCGAGGTCGGGCGCGTCACACTGACCCCGGAGATGGTTGCCGCATGACGCTGCCGCTGCACCCAGAGTCGATCGCGGCGCTCTATGAATACCTGCGATCGATGCCGCCGTTCCGGACGCTCAAGGGGATGCCGCACGCCGACGAGGTCGAGTTCTGGGTTGTGAAGGACCGCGAACGCTTCGGCTGGTATCGCCGCATTGGAGGGCGACCGCGCATCTCGATCTCGTCTCCGTCGATTGGCCAGACCGTGACGCTCATCGAGACCCTTGGTCATGAAATGATCCATCTCGTGCTCGAGTGCTCCGGCCTTGAAACCGGAGGTAACGAGAACACTCACAACGCGCCATTTCGAAAACTGGCCGCGCGCTTCTGCAAGGTGCACGGCCTCGACTTGAAGGCGTTCTATTAGTGTCATCGGCTCCTGCCAGTGAAGCCGGCGCGGTCGCGGTGGGTGTGCTTAATGCCGACCCTATTGAGCGATGTCCGTTGTTGGGGCCAAAGCGGAAGACATCTGCTCGCAGCGAGTATTTCGCCTTTTGACCCCGAACGGACATTCCTTGATCTAGATCAATCACCAAGCGCGGTGTTCGGTTCGGATCGAGGGCAATCGACGCATGTAATCGAGCGCTTCTACAATCAGCGGCGGCGGACGCTCTCCGGCCCCGCAATCAGGAGGATCGACATGGGAAAATGGGCCTTTGTAGCGTTAGTAGTAGCAGTGTTGCTCGGCTCGAGCGGCATCGCCAGCGCGCAGGACAAGCCTTTGATTTGCGACCAGCAATTTGCACTCTGCACGAGCGCCTCGTGCGTCCCGTCGCCCGGCAATCCGAAGGTGGCGCTCTGTACCTGCGATGTGTGGGACACCAAGGGTGGGACGATTGGGGTTGCCTCGTGCGACGCCATCAAGCCGAGCACCGACGCCAATGGCTGGCGCACCGTTTATTCCTATTTCGCGCTCACGCAATCCTATCAGGGCAAACGCGTGATGAAATGCGCCGCCGGAACGCCGTGGGCGGAGTGCCTCAACGCGAAGTGCACTGTCGACCCTGCCAATCCGTCAAAAGCAATCTGTGCCTGCGAAACTATGTTCCAAACCGGCGAATGGGTCACGTGGGCGGGCAACTGCAACACGCAGAGTTGCAGTAAGGGTTTTTTGAACGGCACCACTCTCGCTGCAGTGTCTCCGGGGATCGATATCTTGACGAAGGACCTCAACCTGAAGAAGTCCCCGGTCAATTATTGCAGTCCGGGTGACGCTCGGTAAAAGGTATCGCGTCGTAAAACGGGCTCCGAACAGGGGGGACGCCTTCACCCGTTCCCTGAACCGAACGTGCCCGCGAACCCAATCTCCGTTCGCGTGATCGAATGAGTGCGGTCACTTCCGAAATTGGGACTTAGCGGACATCCTGGCGCGTGGCCCGGATGTCGGCTTTTGAGAGCGAAGCGGACATCGCCATGTCTGCATGGACATACCAAGTTTATGAGTACACGCCCCTAGATAGCTCCCCGATCCGGGGGCGAAAAGTTTGGCCGCCCCTTAACCGGGGGCGGCCTTTTTTGCGTTTCTGGTCACGAGAAAGAATCCTTCACGCGGTACAGCGCCGGGTGAAGCGGGTTCTTCACCTTGACCCAGCTCCGTTGGGGGCCGGGACGATAGGGGCTGTCCAGGCGCTTCGACACCATGCCCTCCAGCCCCATCTCGCAGGCCTTCGGGAACATGCGCGGGTCAATCGGGCCCGGCTCGAACGGGGCGGCAAAGATGCCGTCAGGACGTCGGTCGAGCAGGCGGGCCAGCTTGGTCTTGCGCATCGACAGCGGCAGCTTCCTCACATCATCTTCATCCGTGGCCAGCATGTCGAAGGCGTAGAGCTGCGCCTGGTCATCATACTTCCGCGAATGCAAGGAATCGAAATCCGAAACGCCATCGACGCCGAGCACAACGGCCTCGCCGTCGAGGACGAAGCGCTTCGCAGGATTCTTCAGCGCCGCCTCTACAATCCATGGATAGCGCTTGGTCCAGTCGTGGCCGTTCTTGGTGAACAGCCGAACGCGATCACCGTCGCGCTGAACAATCAGGCGATAGCCATCGTACTTGATCTCGTGAAGCCAATCCGCGCCGGAGGGAACCTCTTTCCCGCGGGTCGGGAGGCAGGGCTCAAAAAGGGCTTTGGGCATGGCCTTTAGATAGGATTTTAGCGCCGGTTTTGGAGTCCCGTCAGACCAAGCCGGAGGGTCAGCTGGCGCGGCCCTTCGTGCCGCTCCAGGAACTCCTCAAGGCTCTGCGGAACGTCCCGCTGCTCCAGATCAATCAGCCGGCGCAGCTCACGGGCGACGTCCGCCGAGACGTCGCGCGACCATCCCTCGCCAGTGTTGAAGCAGAAAATGCCGATCGGATTTTTATACTGCGCTGTGAGCATGTCCGCGACGATGGTCTCGAAGGTGGTATCTTCGTAGTCTGCCTCGCACCAAATCCTGCCCAGCCGGCCCAGGTCGTCCACGACAAGGTAGACATCCTGATCGTCGCCTCGTGGCACGATAGACGGCGTCCAATCGGATTTACTCATACTCGAACTCCACACAACCGCGACTCAAGCCGGTTCCGGACAATTCGTTCCTGTCAGTGCCGCCAGCCATCCTTATCGACCTCAATCCTGAAGCCCTCCGGCATCCGCGGCACTTCGCCTTCCTTCGTCACGTTACAGTCCGGGCACGGCGCGCCCGGCGCGCCGCAAGGGCATGCGTTCGGACCTTCCCAAGGCCGATCCGGGTGGGCCTCGCAGACCCACGCACTGTCTTCGCAGCGGGTGCATTTCATCACGCCATGTCCATATGCGCGCTGCGGACGTGCTCCGGCACGCTCGCGATCGTCAACTCGGCGCCGCAGAAGCATCGGGACCGGCCGTCGGTCGTCTGGGTCGGTAGCTGGCGACGGGTGCCCCACATCTTATACTTCCAGGCGGTGAAGGCTCGCTCCCGGCGGTTCTCTGTGAAATCGGCCTCGGTGCATTGTGGAAGGTATTCGAGCCACGCCCGCTCGAACTCGGCTCGCGCTATTTCAAAGGTCGCCGCGGTGCCATCGGGATGGTGCCCTTGATGCGATCGCGGATAGAAGCCGCAGTCCCAGCCCCATTGGTCGACGTCAGCCGGCACGCCGGCGCGCTTGGCGATCGTCCCGACGTGGGTGTCTCCATAGTAGACGTGCCAGCAATCGGGGATCTCAGGGTTTCGGCGGCGAGTGAGTTCCATCCCGCCATTTTAGCAGCCGGGCAGGGGATTGCGCCAGCGTTGGCCGGGATCGTCACGGTTGCGGACCCATCGCACCAACATTGATCGCTATCGCAGATTGCTCGGAACACAACTCTCAGAGCTTGAGCGCCAGTACCTGGAACGGCGCCGACCCGCCGAGCTAGTCAGCGGGCTTTGTCTTTCTCTTTTTTCTTTCGTTTCAAAACGTCGGCCTGGCTTCGATAGGCCAGCGCTACGGCACGAAGCCCAGCCGCGCGATCAGGGTCCGACGCGCGCATGGCCGCTTGCTCCGCCTTATCCGCCTGTTTTCGAAAGAACTTAGTTTGCTTGACCATGGTGACAACGGGATTGGGAACGCATGGGTTTCCGTTTCAATATGGGCCTCTTCCGTTGCAAATGACACCGCGCGGCACCTGAAATTTTAGTTTAGTACTTTTCCCGTCGCAATCGGGTCGGCCTCGATTGACCTGCGCGGAGAGCTGGGGTCCCCTCGTTTACGTTTTCGTTTCGACCAGCCCGCGATCCTTTCCGAGTAAGTCGGTCTAGCTTGGTTCGCCGCGTCGGCGGTCAATCACAGCGACAGAGTGCACACCATCTAGTTCGTCTAGCTTTGCAACAAAGGTTTTGATGTCTTGCGACGAAACCTTGCTCAAGAGGACAGTGACCTCTTCGATGCCGTCGCGAGGCGTAGTGAGAAACCGTTTAATCTGGCCAGTGCGAATATTGAGTGTTCGTTTGACAACCTCCGGCGTAACAGAGGCTTGCGTCGCTTCAATTTTCAGTCGGCAGCTTTGATTGCGAGCGCGATAAGCTTCTTCCAGCGGCTTTACTCCAGCGAGAATAACAATGATGACAGCGGTGGAAACGCCAGCCGCGAAATAGAGACCGCCACCAACGGCCAAACCAATTGCAGCGACCGTCCAAATACTCGCCGCTGTCGTCAGACCCCTGACTATCTCACCTCGGGCCAGAATTGCGCCGGCACCAAGGAAGCCAATGCCTGAAACCACCTGTGCAGCAACCCGCGAGGGGTCAAGAACGACGTTTTGAGAGGAAAGGCTGTCTCGGAACCCAAAGGCGGAGACGATCATGATCAGGCAAGCACCAACGCAAACCAACATATGCGTTCGGATACCAGCGGCCCAGAGAAGTCGCTCGCGTTCAAATCCGATGACGCTGCCGAATACCGCCGCTACTAGCAGGCGAGCAACGACGTCCAAGTTGGGAAGCGTGTTCATGCTGACCTCTTTTCATTCAGAAAATTCTCCGCACCGTAAATTGAACCGCGTTCGTCGAGGGAAAACAACCCGGCGTCGAAATTGGATACCAAATAGGCAGCCGACGTGCCGGCATCTTGACAGTCGGCACGTCTGGTCTAAGAGGGCTGACGACGACGATGATCGACGAAAACTTGGAGCGGTTCCTGCCGTCGAGCCTTGCCCGGTGTCGGTCAAAAGCGCCGAAGCTTCCTCAACGAGACTGAGGCGATCCGCAAGCTCGGCATCTCGATCATCCGCAGCTACCTCCTCCGCCGCCTCTTCGCGACCCATGTCAAGCGGTTTGCCGCTTGGTGCGAACGCATCGTGGCGTTGATCCCGGAGTACTGAAATTCGGAAGGTAGCGTAAGCCCGTGTCCAGTCGGGAAACTGCCCTCACGCGCCTGAACGATCATCTCATGAGCAGTTCAATCCGAACATCCAGCGCCGGGATGACGTGGAAGGCGTTGGAAGCTGTCCCGATCTCACGGATGATCCGATTAGGCGATCGCCTCTAGCGCGACGGCAGCCGCACCTTGAGTGGGATCGGCGGGCTTCTGGGCTCCCATCATCATCTTATAGTGCCCGTGATGATCTGTCTTTTCGAAGATGCGGCGGAATACGTCGAGATAGCGAGCCACGACGCTGTCGTCAGCGGAGATGTAGAGATCGTCGTGGGCGCTGTGCGATCCGTCATTGACCCAAGAGAAAAGTGACGTGCAGAGTTGCTGGTCCTTGCCCTCGAACTGCGCGATAATATCGTCCGTGTCGACGTTGCCGAGAATCTTGAAATAGTTCTCGATGATGCGCCTGAGCGTGTTCTGGATGGTCATGTTCGAGCGGTTCGGGTTCCGCACTTCCGCCCAGAGTAATTCGTACGACGTCTTAATCGGGTTGTGATTGTAGCCGACGACCTTTGAGACGCCGTCGACCTTGCGGACGATCCAGAAGGTCTCTTGCGCTCTGCATTCCGCTCCCCGGTTGCGATCGAACGATACCTCCTTGTGAAAGTAGATGTTGTGAGTCAGCAGGAAGACTTGCTTGATCTGGCCTTTGCCATCGGAAGCCTCTTTGAGCAAACGCTTGATCAGGTTGCTGACGATGAACAGCACGTCGCTGTCCAGACTCGACACCGGATCGTCAAACACGACAATTCGGTCGGAGGTGACATCCGACTCTGATACGCTGCCGCGTAGCAGGTGGTAAAAATAGAGGAAGCAGACGAAGCTTTTCTCGCCTTCGCTAAGCGTCGCCGCCGCGTTGTCACCGCCGTTGCGGACAATTTCATAGAGGTGGCCGCGCTCGCCCGCCGTTCTCAGCGTGAAGCCAGAGAAGCCAAACGAGGTCAACAAGGAGTTGATCGCGCTCACCGTCGGCTGAACGCTTGTGACTTTTTTTTCCAATTCACGCAGCTCCGCCCTTGCGGTAAGCAGCTGGCCCTCTTTCGCTGCGAGGCCTGTAGTCAGTCCTCCGACGGCCTTGTCGAGCGCGTCCCACTCCGCCCGGTACTTCTCGATTGTCGCGCTGTACTCATCGAGCAGGTACTTCCAGATTTGGCCGATGAGCGTGCCGCGCTCGGCGGCAATGTTGTCTACGAGCGCGTTATGAGCGGCAATTGAGGCATTGGCGGTGGCGATCCTGGCGATAATCGGCTCCGCCAGTTCTGCGAGCGGTTCCAACGTCACCGGCGTGCTGGGCTCGCGCTTCTTGGCTTCGAGCAGGCGCTTGTTCACCGCGAGGCGGGCGGCGATTCGATCGACATCTGCGCGCAGAAGCTCCCGGTCGACGTGACGATTGTCGTGGGCGATAGCTTCTTCGAGCATCTTCAAAGTCGAGCCAGCGACGACATCGTATGTCTCAAGCGCAGCGGCGATCGACGCCATATCGTTGAGGAAGGTTTCGTCGAAATAGGCATTGAGCCGCGCGGCAAGCTCCGCCTCGACTTCCTGCTGACAGAAAGGACATTGAGATCCATGGCCGAGATACTGCAGTCCTTGCCTAACCCAATCGCTGTTGCCAAGTCGCCGAATTAGGGCGGCGACATCGACATCTTCCTTGCCGAGCACTTTCTTAGCGAGCACGGGCGCGCGTTCGACCGCCAGTAGATCGGTTATGTCAATAGTGCCTATCACGGCGTGGCGCTCGAGCCCATCTTCAAACAACGTCACGGCCTTGCGCTTCAGCTCATCGACGGTCACGAGCGGCGCCGTGTTGGCCGCCAACTCTACCAGCACCTTGTCGCAGAACTTCGACTGCGAGTTTCGGACGCCTGAGAAGGCGTCCTTAAAATAGGGATCGTACTTGCCCTTGATCTTCCAGCAGTCAGATTCGAACTGGGCGCGCAGCGTCCGTAGCTCTCCCCGCTTACCGGACGACGAGTCCACCACGCCTAATGTGCCGTTCAGCTTCGCAATACCATCCTCAAGGTCTTCGACCCTGGCTTTGGCTTTCTCGATCTTGTCGAGCGTGTCGCTCGCGGCCTCTCCAAGGGTAAAAATTCCGGGAAGTGGAAGCTGCGGCACAAAGTTGCGGGTCACGAAGTCGCTGTTGTAGACGCAACAGGCCAGCGTCCGACCCTTCTCCCACGTCAAGGCGCAGGAAGCATAGGAGCTAGGATTATAAATGACGCGCGAGATCGTTGTCTTGCCGGTTCCGTTCGTGCCGAAGATGAAATTGATCGCCTTCAGCGACGAGAGCTTCTCGCCTTCACTCGAATAGCTTGCGTTACCCGCAATCTTAATTTCCTGAAGCACTTAACGCCCCCAGACTCTGTCAAATGATCACGCCTAATTTTTGAAGACACATGCTATCGCCCGTTCCGCGAAATAGCGAGCCAAATCTACCGGAGGGTGCAACTGACTTCGCAAGGCAGTTTCCTTCGGACGTTGTGACGACTGCAAGCCGCGTTGCCGCTCTGAAGCACTCAAACCACCCACCTGACAGGCTCGGTCTCGGCCACCTGCATCGGCGACCTTGGCGAGATGTCTATTCAGTTTTGCGAGCTTCGGCGCCTAACGATGTTAAGGACCCGGGGCTGCAGGCGATCTCGACCCGTCAAGCCGCCGAGCTGACTCTTTGCTCAGACGCTGCGGACGCGCTCGAAGTGGGCTTATAGGGGCCGAGAAGACGTCCCGCGTCACCTGATTGTCGACATCCAGCAGGCTCTTGCCGATCACCGGCAGCTAGGTCGAGCAATCCAGGTTATCCTCTGTCATGCGTGTACCTGCGGTTGCGAATCGCAGGCGCCATGCTGGCGATCGCAGGTTGTAAAAACAAGGGAATCCCGGGGCGGGGGGACATTTATCCCCGAAAAAAGATCATTGCTTTCAACCTCTGGATCAGCGCGCCCGCACCTGCTATCGCTCAACCTGACGGCGAGGTGAGCGGAAAGCCGCGGCCGGCAGCTGGGGGCGTGAATGACCGAATTGAATTTCAAAGGCAAAGAATTTGTTTACAACCATCACTTAGCGGTACCGTTTCGTCCCCTCGTACCACATTCTAAAAAAGGCATCGGTCCGGTCGCGTTTGATGGCAATCTGATCATTCACGGCGACAACCTACACGCGTTGAAGGCGCTGCTGCCGCTCTACGCCGGCAAGGTGGACTGCGTCTACATCGATCCCCCCTACAATACGGGCAACAAAGAATGGAGCTATAGCGACAACGTCAACGCGCCGATGATCCGCGAGTGGCTCACCGCCAATCCAATTTCGCTAGATGATGGTCTACGCCACGATAAATGGTGCGCCATGATGTGGCCTCGCCTTCGGATGCTGGGTGAATTGCTCTCGCCTGAGGGAGCAGCGTTCATTTCCATAAATTCGATCGAGTACGCTCGTTTAAAATCTATGTGCGACGAAATATTCGGAGAAGATCAGTACATTGGTGAGTTTGTTTGGAAATCCCGAAACAACAAGGACAACAGAAACGAGAATGGCCTATCGAATGATCACGAATTTGTTCTGATATATGGCGGAGGACTAGACGGAGAACTCCGATCAGCCGCGGACTATTCCAATCCAGATGGCGACAATCGTGGGCCGTGGGCCAGCGCCAATATGGTTGGCTTGGCCTCTAAAGATAAGAGGCCAAACCTCCATTTTGATCTCATCAATCCTGCGACAAAGATTAACTATGGCTGCCCTAAGCGCGGATGGCGATTTGAGCCAGCCACGATGAAACGGCTGATTGCCGAGCGACGCATTTTATGGCCCGAAAAAAAAGATGGTCGTCCGCGCCGCAAATCTTTCCTTTCAGAACTCGACGCACGAACCAACGTATCGTCGGTCACTAACGGTGTATTCTACACGAACAATGGCTCAAAAGAATTTGGCCAGATTTTGCCTGAAGCAGAGTTTCCATTTCCTAAGCCTATCGAGCTAATTCAGTTCATACTGTCACTGTTCGAAAGACAGGACCTTTTGGTTTTGGATTCTTTTGCTGGCTCTGGTTCTACCGCCCATGGCGTACTACAAGCCAACAAGCTCGATGGGGGTAGTCGCCGCTTTATCCTTGTAGAAATGGAAGATTATGCAGACAAACTTACGGCGGAGCGTGTTCGGCGAGTCATAAAGGGCTACAAATTCGAGGGAACTCAAAAGACCGAACTGCTGCGTGAATATTTAAACTGGCGGGCGATTGAGCGTGCCGAGGATCTTGTTCAAAGGGTAAAGGGCATCGAGAACCTGGAAGGCCCAGACTTCGACCGTGTGACCAAGCAAGTGAAGGGCGGAGAACTGATCGTCACGGGCGAAAAGGCGGTCACCAAGCGCGCGGAAGGCCTTGGCGGCGCATTCACCTATTGCACGCTGGATGACCCCGTCGAACTGGACAAGGTGCTTAGTGGCGAGTCGCTACCGTCCTATGCCGCCATCGGGACCGCGCTGTTCCACATGGCGACCAATCAAGCGCTCGATCCGAAGGCGATCCGTCAAAAGGATTTCTATCTCGGCGAGACCGAAAGCCAGCATGTCTGGCTGATCTACAAACCCGACCTCAATTGGCTGAAAACGCCCACGGCGGCCCTCACCCTCGATCAAGCCAAGATTTTTGCCGGGACTGATCCCGAAAAGCGCCATCTGGTCTTTGCTCCGGCCCGGTTTGTCAGCCAGAAAATGCTGGGCGAGCAGAACTTGCCCGTTGAATTTGTGCCATTGCCGTTTGCTCTGTACCGCATCGACCGGGGCTAAAGATCCATGTTCCGCCAACTTGATTATCAGGACCGGGTGCTAACGGCGCTCGACACTTACCTCCATGGGCTAAAGGAGGAGAAAGCCAGCGCGGACAAGGTTGCCCTTGTAGCTGCGAACAACCCCGGCGTTGACATTGTCATTCCTGACTTTGTGAAGGACACGTGGGAAGCTCTGAAGATCCATGGAAAGCTTCCCGGCTCTCGGGCAGAAATCCCATTCTCTCCCCGCGCCGACGGTTGTGGCAGGCCTGCGCCGAACATCGTGCTGAAGGTCCCAACAGGCGGCGGCAAGACATGGCTTGCGGTCTCCGCCGTCTCGAGGATCATGGGCAACTATTTGAATCGGAATACGGGTTTTGTCCTCTGGGTCGTCCCCAACGAAGCGATCTACACGCAAACTCTCAAGCATCTGAAGGATCGCCAGCATCCTTACCGGCAGGCCCTTGATCGCGCAGCCGCCGGGCGGGTCCGGATCATGGAAAAAACGGATCGCCTGGACGCGCGAGACGTGGTAACCAACCTTTGCGTCATGCTGCTGATGCTACAATCAGCCAACCGCGAGACTCAGGACTCCCTGAAGATGTTTCAGGATCGTGGGGACGTGCATGGCTTCTTCCCGCCGGAGGGCGAGCAGCAAGCCCACCGAGCGGCTTTTGACCTCACGCCCAACCTATCTGGATACGAAAGTATGTTTCCGATGGTGAAGGACTCGCTGGGCAATGCTCTGCGAGTGATCCGCCCCGTCGTGGTGCTTGATGAAGGTCATCGGGCCGTTTCCGACCTCGCGTTCCGCACGCTGTATGGCTTCAATCCATGTTTTGTTTTGGAATTGACGGCAACGCCGCAGGATGTGCAGCCGCGGGGAGGAAACAATCCTCGCGAGGCGAGATACGCCAACTTGTTGGTCGAGATCGCCGGGCGAGAGCTTGACCACGAGGGCATGATCAAAATGCCTCTTAATCTCGACCCTCGGCAGGGTACCGACTGGAGGGCGACCCTCAACGCGGCTGTCGACAAACTAAAGAGCCTGCATAGGGCCGCCCGAAAGCTTCGATCTAATACCGGTCGATACATCCGACCGATCATGCTGATCCAAGTCGAGCGTACAGGCTCGGAGCAGCGCTCGAAAAACTATATCCACGCCTACGACGTAAGAGACTGGCTTTTGACTGCGGGCTTTGATGAAGCCGAGATTGCGATCAAAACTGCCGAGCAGAACGACTTAAATCAGCCGGAAAATCAGGACTTGCTCTCGCCGACTAATCGGGTTCGCGCGATCATCACAAAGCAAGCACTCCAGGAGGGCTGGGACTGTCCATTCGCTTATGTACTTTGTGCTCTGGCCGCCAGCTCAAATCTGAGAGCAATGACACAGCTGATCGGTCGAATCCTTCGCCAGCCCCATGCACAGAAAACTGAGGTAGCAGCCCTGGATGAATGCCATGTTATCACTCATCACGCAGATACAGCGGACGTCGTGGCAGCGATCAAGGATGGACTAGAACAGGACGGGCTCGGCGATCTCGTCCGGCAAGTCGTCCAAGTCGACGGGACTAGCAAAGGGCAGAGCGCGAGAAAAACAAAGCGGCGACCCGCTTTCGCTTCGACAGAAATCTACTTGCCTAAGGTTATGTTTGCGGATGGAGATCAGGTTCGTGATCTCGATTATGAGACCGATGTACTCTCGGCCATAGACTGGCTGGGTTTCGACCCACGCCGAATTGCGGAAAGCATTCCCGAGAACGTTCAAGCCGCAGAAGGGCAGCTTCAGCGCCTTAGGCTCGCCGATGACGGAAAGGAGTTGCTTGTCGGAGAAGTCGTTGCGCCGAATCCGGAAATCTTGAGGTTCGATCCTGTCCACGCCGTGAGGATGATTTCCGACATCGTCCTGAATCCGTTTGTCGGCCGTGAGGTTGTTGAAAGGTTTCTTGAGAAGCTTCGGGTACGGGGTTTCGATGATGATAAACTGGGAAGACATGCCAGCTTTATTGTTGAGGAGTTACGCCGAGGCCTTGAGATCGCCCGGGATGACCGTGCCGAAGCCCTCTTCAAAGCCACCGTGGCGGCCGGGCGCATCCAGTTCCGGCTACGCCTCGACGGTCGCAACTGGCGGATGCCCTTCGGCGTCGAGACGACGGAGCCGGAAAACGCGCCCCAGATTTTCAGCAAAACTGGCGGACCGCTGGAGAAAAGCCTGTTCGCGCCCGTCTATGCGAATGAACTCAACAACGACGAGCGGGAGGTCGCCGTTTACCTCGATGGCGAAAAGGCGCTTACCTGGTGGCACCGGAATGTCGCTCGCTCTCAATATTCTCTGCAGGGCTGGAGGAAAGCGAAAATCTATCCCGATTTCGTGTTTGCTGTTCATCACGACGGAAAGCCGAAGCGCATCACTGTACTCGAAACCAAAGGAGACCAGCTCGATAACTTGGACACCGAATACAAACGGAACGTGCTTGCTATTCTCTCCCACCATTTCAAGTGGGACGACACGAAAGCGGTAGGAGAGCTTGAGTTGCTAAAAAATGGCGGAGAGATCGTCCAAGGGACGCTGGTGCTCATGAGCGAATGGAAGACAAAGCTTCCCACGTACTTGGAGTGACGCGAAATGCGGCGTTGGCAAAATGGAACTTGGCAACCTTAATCCCCGAACTTTTCACGTTCGGCCGGAGTCGTCGGAGGGTAGTGGGTCACGGTCATCTTCTCAGTTCACTGCGGTAAGAATGATCCAGACGATGAACGCGGCAGTCATGGCGAGGACAACGTATCCCGCTGCCTGTACGAGCCAAAATTGCCAGTGTCTCGTCATCCCGTAAATATGCGCCGCCGCCCGTCCGCTTTCCAGCCCGCAAGTCTGCCACCCGTCGGAGACACCTCGCGCGCGAGCGAACGCTTGCAAAATTTCTTGCAAACGTCTCGGGAGTGCCCGGAAATAGCCGGATCAAAAATGGGGGTGTTTGCGAGAAGGGTTGAATGATTTCAATGGGATAGCCCAAAATCTGATAGGCTACCGTTACACCATTCCCCACCTAAGTGCTTGACTTATAAGCACTTTTTTCGGAAGTTTAGCAATGCCATTATACGGACTCTTGCAAACGCTCCGGGCGGTCATATAGCCGTGTCGAAGTTGTGGGTCCAGTCCTACCGCAGGCTCTCATCTAATTGTTTCCGAACCATTTCGGCCCCAGATCGGGACCTCAGTCACCGCAAATCCTCTGGTTGTAGCCGGACTGGCCTGCTACGCTTCTTTCGGGGACGGGCAGGAATGGACGTACGATACGATCGACTAATTCTCTCCATGGATGACACGGAACTTGAGCAGTTCTGCCGCGCATGGGTTGAGAAAAAATCGGGGTATTTCGAGGTTAAGCGGCACGCTGGAACCGGCGACCTCGGGCGTGACGTAGTCGGCTTTCTGACCGATCAGCGCCACGACGGTGAGTGGGATAACTACCAGTGTAAGCAATATCGGAGTGGAGTTGCGCAGACCCAAGGCCTCCTTGCCATTGGGAAAGTTCTCTACTGGGCGTGGAAAGGCGAGTTCACCGCACCACGAAAATTCTTCTTCGTCGCGCCGAAGGGCCTCGCTCGAAAGCTGGACGGCCTTCTCGACAGGCCGAGCGAATTGAAGAAGATGCTGCTCGATAATTGGGATACTACCTGCGCCAAGAATATCACGAACAAGGAAACAATTGCGCTCTGCACCTCTCTCCGCGCCTTTATCGAAGCCTACGATTTCAAGAACGTCCACTCGATAAACATCGATCAATTGATGGCCGATTCTGCGGTGAAGCCGCTCCTTATCGAAAAGTTTGGCGCAGACCCCGGCACGTACCCGCCTGCAGTCGTACCCATTGATGTCGAGAGCGCCGAAATGCGCTACATTCAGGAACTGGTTGACGCCTATGGCGAGCGCGCAAAAGCCGTTTTTGCGAGCCATCAGGATGTCCTCGACGACAAGGAGCACGGCCCCGACTTGCGCCGTCAGCGCGACCGCTTTTTTGAGGCCGACGCTTTCCAAAAGTTCTACAGAGACAACACCTCGGCGCTGGTGATCACTGGCTTCCGCAAGGACGTTCATTTCGGCGTCGTGGACACCTGGAACGCGACGACACCCGACACCTTGGCTCGCGTCGAGACCGTGATGAAGCAGGCGGGAACGATCACTCCCGCTGGCCCCTTGGCCAAGTATGCGCACGTACCTGTCAAACAGGGGATGTGTCATCACTTCGTGAACGACGGCGAGATGTCATGGAAGGGGAAGGCATGACTGAGGCCGTGCAACCGGACCTTTTCAACGGCGCGCTCGAGACTGGAGTCCGGAGTGTTGTCATTCTCGAAACCGCCCACCCTCGCAGCTTCGACCTCACTCAACTTACTTGGCTGGATCATCTCGTCGTTCACACAGCCGATTTGGATGGGCCGGAGAGCCTGCATCCCAATGTGCCGCAGCGAAATGGCGAACTTCTCGTTCGGCGCTCCCTCGTAGAGCAAGGGCTAGCGCTGATGCAGCGGCTTCACCTGATCGAGGTCAAGTTTACCTCGGAAGGCATCGTTTACGTCGCATGCGAGCAAGCCGCCCCGTTCGTTCGGCTTATTCGTAGCGAATACGGGCGCACGCTCAAGCAGCGGGCGAAATGGCTACTTGAGTACTTTGCAGATCGAGGTTCCGACCATCTTCATGAGGTTATCACCCAGAAGATTGGACGTTGGGCAATCGAGTTCCAATCCGATACAAAGCCGGCGAGCGGCGCATGACATACGCCGGTTGGCACATCGACCTTCTCTCCATCGAGGGCAAGGACGGCAAAAAGGCTCAGCTGGCTTTCGCGCCGGCACTGAGTCTTATCTACGGTGCTTCCAACACAGGTAAATCTTTCGCGGTAAAGGCCCTGGATTTTATGCTTGGCGGGAGCCAAGAACTTCCAAATATCAAAGAGCGCCAGCCGTACGATCGCCTCTCCATGGGGATGACGCTCACGAACAGCCGGAAGGTGCGGTTGGAGCGCGCCCTTGCAGGCGGTTCCTTCACGCTGCGCGAGGATGGCCGAGAAGCAGCGACGCTTGCCCCTCGACACGATGCGGACAGCGTCAACAATCTTTCAAATTTTCTCCTGCGGGAGATGGGCTCAGTTGGGAAGAAAATAGCTCTCGATGCAGCCGGGACTCATGGAAACCTCTCGTTCCGCGATATCGCAAGGGTCGTGCTCACGGACGAACTGTCGATCCAGTCTGAGACCTCACCGATCGAGTCTGGGGATCGTGGTGCGGCGACACGCGAGCGAAGCGTGCTGAAATTTCTTCTCACGGGAGACGACGACTCCGCCATTGTGCCGCTGGTCAAGCCGAAGGACTTCCGGACAGGTCGGATAGCCCAGACGAAAATTCTCGAAGAGATGATCGAACAGATCAATGGGGAGCTCGCCTCCAACTATCCCGACCATGATGGGCTGGAGAAGCAAAGCGAGGACTTAGACGCGCTTCTTCAACGCATCGAGAATGAAATGGCAGACGCTCGTTCGTCCGTACGATCGCTTCTCGATGACAAGCGACGGTTGACTTCCGAGATCGCAGCAGCAGAACGTCGCACTGTCGATATCGGGCTAAGCTTGAATAGCTTCGAGCAGCTGCAAGAAGTCTATGACAGCGATGTAGCGCGGCTAGAATCGATTGAGGAAGCCGGGTTCTTGCTCGGTCTCGGTGGCAAGAAGACGTGTCCAGTATGCGGTGCGCCCCCTGAATCTCAAGAGCACACACATGGGCTTGTCGAGATCGAATCTTTGCGGGTGGCTGCGGAAGTGGAGATCCAGAAGATCCGACAGCAACGCAAGGAGCTCGTCAAAACGGTGAATGACACGGAAGGCGAAGCGATCCGGCTCGCCGAATCTATCAAGGGGATGCGCACCGTACTGAAGACGGTTGAGGTCAAACTGGAGGAGGCAACGCCTGACTTCGATGCACAGCAGCGCAAGCTTGCCGAGGTGATCCCGATACGTGACCGCGTCCGTCACGGGTTGGACCTACTCGAACGTCGCGGCGACCTTGAGAAACAGAAAATGCGCATTGCGGCATCGAAGCCACCTAAGCGGGAGAAGGCCATGCAAAGCGGCTTGACGACGCAAACCGCCAAAGAGTTCGCTGATGTCGTCTCTGACGTGCTATTTAATTGGGGGTTCCCTGGACAAAACCACGTCGTATTCGATTTGGCGACGTATGATCTCATCATCGATGGTAAAGAGCGTCGCCACAATGGCAAGGGCGTCCGTGCGATTACCCATGCGGCCTTCAAGATAGCGCTGCTGCTCTACTGTCGCGAACGGAAGCTTCCCCATCCGGGCTTCCTTGTCTTAGACACGCCGCTCCTAACTTACCGCGACCCATTTAAAAAGCCGGGGGACAAGCTGACGGCGGACGAGCAGGAACTCCGCAACACGGACTTGAAGGAGCGCTTCTTCGAGCACCTCGGCCATATCGGCACCGATGCGCAGTTCATGATTTTCGAGAACGTCGACCCTCCCTCAAAGGTCAACGAGTATGCGACGGTCGAGACCTTCAGCAACGATCCAAATATCGGACGGCAAGGGCTGCTCTAGAGTCGCCGCATTAGTTGGCACTTGCACCCGCGATTTCCGATCTTCTCCAATATACGCGCGGCTTGAGACCACCAAACAGCGCTGAGAAGTTTAGCAAACGCCTCAGAACTCTTCAGTTTTGGCCGGATCAAAAAGGAGCGGGATTGCTAAACTGGTTGAGGAAAATCAACGACTTAGCCCATAAATCGCTAGGCTACCGTTACACCATTCCAAAATATATCAGTAATATCAGCTACTTATGAAAGACTCTTCGTGTTCTTGCAACGCATCAGGCAAATCGCTCCGAAACGTGGGCCGTTCTACCCGCTACCTGCCGGCCTTGGCAAGCGCGCGGCGATGTTGTTCCTGAGAGAGCGCGATGAAATCGCGACCATCCGGCGGCGGGTTCGGCGCCGGCAGTGAGGGCGAGGTCGGCGATGAGCGTGAATTTCGAGGAGCTGGATTTCCGTCCCACGCCGATGGGCGTGCTCAGCCTGCGGCGGCGCAGGTCGCTCACATCAGGGGGCGACATCTACGAGATCAAGCTCGGCGACGAATTCCTGATGTCGAGCGCCTTCACCACAGCCGAGATCGAACTGGGGCGGCTCGGGCTGGCGGCGTGCGGGCGAACGGATCTCGACGTGGTCGTCGGCGGGCTCGGGCTCGGCTACACCGCGCAAGCCGTGCTCGAAAATCCGGGTGTGCGTTCGCTGGTCGTGGTCGATGCGCTGGCCGAGGTGATCGAATGGCATGCGCAGGGCCTGCTGCCGCTCGGCAAGCAGCTCACCGGCGATCCGCGCTGCCGCCTGGTCAACGGCGACTTCTTTGCGATGTCGGATTCCACCGAGGGCTTCGATCCGGACGCGCCGCGCCGCCGCTTCGATGCGGTGCTGGTCGATATCGATCACTCGCCGCGAAACCTGCTGCATCCGCGCCATGCCGCGCTGTACGCGCCGGAGGGGCTCGGAAGGCTCGCCTCGCATTTAATTCCCGGCGGCGTCTTTGCACTTTGGTCGAACGACCCGCCGGATGAGGGATTTCAATCCGCGTTGGCCGGCGCCTTCGCGGCGTCGGATAGCCATGTCGTGACCTTCGACAACTCGTTTGGGGATCACACTGCGAGCAACACGATCTACATCGGGGTCAAGGCTGATGTGCCCATCCGGAAGGCAACGGCCGAGGCGGCGCCTTCAACCAATTGACGTCTTGCGACGCGCACGCGCGGCGAGGCCGCAACTTGCCCCTGCCAATCCGGCGTGCCATGCTGACACGCCAAAAATAAGGGAAAGCGGGGCCACGCCTCGCGCAACCCTGGCCGTCAGAAGCATGGCATCGGGTGGCACCTCTCGGAGACCTTTCACATGAGATTTATGCATATCATCGGGCTGCTTTGCGCCGCCTCGATTTCCGTTTTGCTGGCGGGCAGTGCCTCGGCGCAGGACAAAACCGTCAAGATCGGCGCGGTGTTTCCGTTGAGCGGCAACGCCGCCAGCGCCGGCGTCCATGCCAAGGCCGCGATCGAGACCGCAATGGATATCATCAACAACGCCCATCCCGAACTCGGCAATTTCCCGCTGGCGAAGAACGCGGGCCTCGCAGGCCTCGGCGGCGCCAAGGTCGAGGTGGTGTTCGCCGACAACCAGGGCAGCCCGGCGACCGGCCAGAACCAGACGCTGCGGCTGATCACCGAAGAGAAGGTCGTGGCGCTGACCGGCGCCTATCAGTCCGGGATCACGCTGACGGCGAGCGCGATTGCCGAAAAATACGGAATTCCCTTCGTCAACGGCGAGTCGGTGGCGGCGAACCTGACTGAGCGCGGTTTCAAATGGTTCTTCCGCGTCACCCCGGTCGCCTCCGACTTCGCCAAGATCTATTACGAATTCCTAAAGGACATGAAAGCTAGCGGCGCCAAAACCGACAACGTCGCGCTGGTTCACGACAATACCGAATACGGCACCTCGGTCTCGAGCGTGATCACCAGCGTGTTCAAGGAGCAGGGCCAGAACATCGCGCTCGATATCGCCTACGCCGTCAACGCCACCGACGTGCAGAGCCAGGTGCTGCAGCTCAAGGAGAAGAAACCCGACGTCGTGATCATGATCGCCTACGCCTCGGACGCGATCCTGTATGCGAAAACCATGCAGGCGCTTGATTACAAGCCGCCGATGATCATCGCCGACGACTCCGGCTACTCCGATCCATCCTTCATCAAGTCGGTCGGCAAGATATCGCAAGGCGTCTTCAACCGTTCGTCGTGGAACGTCGGCGCTCCGGGCTCGCCGACGGCGCTGATCGCCGAGATGTACAAGAAAAAGAGCGGCGACGAGATGGACGATACCGCCGCGCGCCAGATGCAGGGTTTCTTCGTGCTGTGCGAGGCTATCGACCGCGCCGGCTCGACCGATCCCGCCAAGATCCAGGCGGCGCTGAAGGCGACCGACCTCAAGCCCGACCAGCTGATGATGGGCTACAAGGGCGTCAAGTTCGACGACAAGGGCCAGAACATACTGGCTTCCGGCCTCATCATTCAGCTGCAGGACGGCGAAAACTATGTCGCGGTCTGGCCCAAGGCCAACGCCGAGAAAGCGCCGATCCTGAACTACAAAGGCTGGTGACTTCCAGCGGGGCGGGGCACGGTCCCGCCCTGATATTGTCGCGAGATCGCTGAGACTTAACCGCAAGATTTAAACCGCCGGCATGTCCACAATTCTCGTTCAGGTGATTGTCGGCGGCCTTCTGCTGGGCGCGGTCTATGCGCTGTTTTCCTCGGGCCTCACGCTGGTCTGGGGCATGATGAACATCGTCAACTTCGCGCATGGCGACTTCGTCATGCTCGGCATGTATGTCGCGTTCGTAGTCTACACGCTGTTCGGCGCCGGTCCCTTGCTGGGCGCGCCCATCGCCGCGCTGGTGCTGGCGACGCTCGGGGTCGTCGTCTATTTCGGACTGATCCGCGACATCATGAAAGGGCCGATGCTGGCCCAGATTCTCGGTACCTTCGGGCTTGCGCTGCTGCTGCGCTATTCGGTGTTCTGGTGGTTCGGCGCCAATTTCCTGTCGCTGCCGGAAAACATCGTCGGCGGCACCTTTGACATCGCGGGCTTGCGAATCCAGGCGTCGCGGCTGCTGGCCGGCGGTGTCGCGCTGCTGGTGACGCTCGGGCTGCATCTGCTGCTGACGCGCACTTCATTGGGCTCGAAAATGCTGGCGGTCGCCGAGGATTCCACCGCGGCGCAGCTGATGGGGATCCGGCCCGACACCATGCAGGCGATCGCCTGGGCGATCGCCGCCGGCGCGACCGGGCTTGCCGGCGCGCTGATCGCGACGTTTTTCTACATCGTGCCGACCGTCGGCGAGACCCTGGCGATCGTGGCCTTCGTCACGGTGTCGCTCGGCGGCTTCGGCAGCGTGCCGGGCGCGCTGGTGGCGGGACTACTGATCGGGGTGATCGAATCCCTGTCGGCGTACTGGATCGGCGCTGTCTACAAGGACATGGTGGTGTATTCGCTGTTCCTCGGCTTCCTCTGGTTCCGGCCGCAAGGCTTAATGGGCAAGTCCTGATGGGCAAGACGTGATGCGGCGCTGGCTGTGGCCCTCGGTAGTGCTGGCGCTGGTCGTCGGCTATCCCTTGCTGTTCTCGACGCCATTTCAGCAGCGGCTCGGCGCGCTGGTGCTGCTCTATGCGATCGCGGCGTCGGCCTGGAACATCGTCGGCGGCTATGCCGGCCAGGTATCGGTCGGACACGTGGTGTTCTTCGGCTGCGGCGCCTACGCCGCGATGGGCGCGTTCGCGCATTTCGCGCTGTCGCCGCTCGTTGGAATTCCGATAGGCATCATCGCCAGCGTGGCCATTGCCGCCGTGATCGGCGTGCCGACGCTGCGGCTGTCGGGCCACTATTTCAGCATGGCCACGATCGCGGTCGCCGAACTCGTGCGGCTGATCGTCAGCAACACCGACTATCTCGGCGCCGGGGTCGGACTGAGCGGCCCGACCGTGCCGCGAAATGTGTTCGATCTCTCCTTCATCTCGGCGCTGCCGTACTATTATCTCTTCCTGACGGTTCTTGTGATCACGCTCGGCATCACCTGGTGGATGGCCAACAGCCGGATGGGATTTTACCTCCGCGCCATCAGGGATTCCGAGCGCGCGGCGCGCTCGCTCGGCGCGCCCGCCAGCCGCACCAAACTCTACGCCTTCATGCTGAGCGCGGGCCTGACCAGTGTCGCCGGCGCGCTCTATGCGACGATGTTCGGCTTCGTCGATCCGGAATCCGGGCTCGGCATCCTGATCTCGGTGAAGATGCTGATCATGGCGGCGCTGGGCGGCGCCGGGCTGCTGTTCGGACCGCTGGTCGGCGCGGCGATCCTGGTGCCGCTGGAGGAAATCTCCAACAACCTGCTCGGCGGCAAAGGCGCCGGCCTGACTTTTGTCCTGTACGGCGCCATCATCGTGCTGATCGCGCGCTTTCAGCCGGGCGGCATTTTAACCCTCATCAACCGACTGTGGGCCACGCGCAACAGCAAGATGCCGGACGTCGATGCTGCGAAAGGAGCCACCCATGCTCCTTGAAGCCCGCGACGTGACAAAAGCTTTTGGCAGCTTCAAGGCGGTCGACGCCGCCTCCGTGACCCTGGAGCAGGGCGACATTCTCGGCCTGATCGGCCCGAACGGCGCCGGTAAATCCACCTTCTTCAATTGCCTGACTGGCGATCTCATGTCGACCTCCGGCAAGGTCCTGTTCGAAGGCCACGACATCACCAGCCTCGCGCCGGAGATGCGCGCACAACTCGGTCTCGCCCGCACCTTCCAGGTGCCGCAGACGTTCGAGGGCATGTCGGTGCTGGAGAATGTGATGATCGGCGCGTTTCTGCGCACCTCGCATCGCGCTGAGGCCGAGACCAGGGCGCGCGCGATCCTGGAACGCGTCGGCATGAGCAGACTGGCGGACGCGCCGGCGCGCTCGCTCGGGACGCCCGGCCGCAAGCGGCTCGAAATCGCTCGCGCGCTTGCCACCGAGCCCAAGGTTCTCTTGCTCGACGAAGCGATGGCGGGCCTCACCCAGCGCGAGGTGCAACTGGCCATCGATCTGGTGCGCGACATCCATCGTTGCGGCATTACCCTTGTGATTGTCGAGCACATCATGGAAGTCATCATGTCGCTGGCGACCCGCGTGGTGGTGTTTCACCAGGGCCGGGAGATTGCGCGCGGCAGCCCGCGCGAGGTCACCGGCAACCCGGCCGTGATCGAAGCCTATCTCGGCAAGCGCGCGGCCAAGGCCGCCGCCGGTCACACGCCGATCGAATTGATGGGCCCGACATGAGCGCGCCTCTGCTCAAGATCGATCATCTCGAAGTTCGCTACGGCGACCTGATCGGGGTATCCGACGTTTCGCTTGAAGTGCCCGAAGGCAGCGTCGTGGCGCTGCTCGGCTCCAACGGCGGCGGCAAGACCACCGTTCTCAATGCCATCGCCGGTCTCATTCCCGTGCATGCGGGATCGATCGAATTTCGCGGCCAGGAGATCGGCGGCGGAAGCGCGTTTTCGATCGTGCGCAAGGGCCTCGCTTTGTCGCCGGAAGGCTGGCGGCTGTTCGTGCAGCAAAGCGTCGAGAACAATCTCAGACTGGGCGCGACGCCGTTACGCGACAGAGCGCGGGTCGCGGCATTGCTCGAACGGGTCTACGAAATCTTTCCGAAACTGGCGGAACGCCGCGGCCAGCGCGCCGGCACCATGTCCGGCGGCGAGCGACAGATGCTGGCGGTCGGCCGCGCCTTGATGAGCGATCCCAAATTGCTGATGCTGGACGAGCCATCGCTGGGCCTGGCGCCGGCGGTGGTCGAGTCGATGTACGAGACTTTTGGGCGGCTGCACAAGGAAGGACTGACGATCCTGCTGGCGGAGCAATCCATCGAACTCGCGCTCGAGGTCTCGGACTTTGCCACGGTGCTGCAGGTCGGCAAGAGCGTTTTGTCCGGTACCGCGGCGGCGCTGGCCAACGATCCGCAGGTGCAACGCGCTTACCTCGGCGCCGGCTGACGCCTGAGGCCCGCTTATTTCTTGCGGCTGCCTGACTTGCGAACCGAAGCCGCGGAGGAAGTTGCCTTCATTTCGGCTTCGAGCAACTGCAACAGGCAGCCGCTCAATCGCACCTCCATCTCGTCGTCATGGATAGACAGCGGTCCGGGATCGTTGAGGACGGCGTTGACCAGCGTTCCCAAGACCACCTGAAAGCTGAAGGCGATGCCGCGGGTCTTGGCGGCCGCGCGGCCCCGGCCCATGACGTGGAGCAGGGGAGGCGTGGCACGAGCCGTGGCCGCCCGCGCGAGGCCCTTGAATATGCTCCACCGGTCCGGCCGCGTGTCGTCGTGCTGGAGCGCGGCGCGCAGGACGCCTTCATGGTTCCGGATCCAGTCGATGATCCCATGCACGAGGAGGCGGCAGCGTTCGGCGAGACCCGTGTCTCTCAACTGCGCGCTCCCGGTCATCCCTGACAGTCTGCGTTCGCCGTCACGCGCCGCGAGTTCGATCAGCGCGTTGAAGTAGGCCTCCTTGCTTTCGAACCGGCTGTAGAAGGCGCCGACGGTTGCGCCGACATTGGTGCACAGCGCTTCGATCGACAGTTCGGCAAGGCTGCGCGTTCGCAGCATGTCGGCGCCGGCCTGCAGCAGGGCGGCCGTCATTTCGCGACTTCGCTTCTGCCGGGAGGGCGTGACCCCGGGAAACTCAAAACCCTCCGATCGCGGCTGCATCTGGTGTTGCACTCCCAGGCAAAGTAATCATAATCATAATTCGGATTATGGTTTCAGGCAATGCACGTCCGGGAATATCGGCGGCCGCGGCCGCACTGAAGCCAAACGGGCGGATCAACCGCCGTCGCGATGACATGGGAGCACATGCATGAGCGCAGGCAGCGATACGCCATTTGGCGGCACCATCGGCAAGACCGTCGCCGGCTCCAGGCCGTGGTGGCCGCCGGCGCTCAAGCCGCCCGCCGGCGCGCCCAATATCCTCGTCGTGTTGTTCGACGACGTCGGCTTTTCCGATTTCGGCTGCTACGGATCTCCGATCAGGACGCCGGTGATCGACCGGCTCGCGGCCGAAGGCCTGCGCTACAGCGGTTTCCACACCACCGCGATGTGCTCGACCACGCGTGCGGCGCTGTTGACCGGACGCAACCACCATTCCGTCGGCGTCGGCTGCCTCGCCAATTTCGACAGCGGTTATCCCGGTTATCGCGGCAAGATCGCGCGCGAGGCCGGCACGCTGGCGGAAATGCTCAGGGCCCACGCCTATCGCAATTACATGGTCGGCAAATGGCACGTCACGCCGCTGACCGAAAGCGGCGCGACCGGGCCGTTCGATGGCTGGCCGCTGGGCCGCGGCTTCGACCGCTTCTATGGCTTCCTGGATGCCGAGACCGATCAGTACGCGCCAGAGCTGGTGTCCGATAACACCCACATCGATCCGCCAGGGACCTATGCCAGCGGCTATCATCTGACCTCGGATCTGGTCGATCAGTCGATCCGCTTCATCGGCGATCACGTCGCCGACCGGCCTGATTTGCCCTGGCTGACCTGGCTCGCCTTTGGCGCCTGCCACGCGCCGCATCAGGCGCCGGCCGATATCATCAAGGGCTATGACGAGATTTTCGCGCACGGCTGGGATGTCGAGCGCGAGCAGCGCCTGGCACGCCAGAAGGCGCTGGGGATCGTGCCGCCGGAAACAAAAATGCCCGCGCGCAATGACGGCGTGAAAGCCTGGGACGAGCACAGCGCCGATGAGAAACGCGTCTTCACGCGCCTGCAGTCGGCGTTCGCCGGCATGCTCGATCACGCCGACCGGCACCTGGCGCGGCTGATCGGGTTTCTGGAAACGGCAGGCGTTCGCGACAACACCCTGATCCTGGTGCTGTCGGATAACGGCGCCAGCCAGGAGGGCGGGCCGCTGGGTTTCGTCAACGCGATGGGACCGTATAATTTCAGGCCCGAGCCCATTGCGGAAAAGCTGCGGCGGATCGAGGACATCGGCGGCCCGGACTCCCACACCAATTTTCCGCACGGCTGGGCCATGGCTTCGAATACGCCGCTGCGCCGCTACAAGCAGAACACCCATGGCGGAGGCATCCGCGATCCCTTCGTCATTTCATGGCCGAAGCGGGTGGTCGCGAAGGGCGAACTGCGCCATCAGTTCGTTCACGCCAGCGACCTCGTCCCGACGCTGCTCGAACTGGTCGGCGTTGCCGCACCCGCGGCGATCGCAGGCTGCGCCCAGATGCCGATCGAGGGCGAAAGTTTTGCGCGCTCCATCGCGGACGCATCGGCGCCGTCGAAATGTCAGCCACAATATTTCGAGATGTTCGGTCACCGCGGCCTTTGGCACCAGGGCTGGAAGGCGGTGGCCTATCATCCGCCGGGGACGCCGTTCGAGAACGACAAATGGGAGCTGTTTCATCTCGACCGCGATTTTTCCGAGGTCGACGATCTCGCCGGGCAGGAACCGGCGCGTCTGGCGGAGCTGATAAAACTGTGGTGGAGCGAGGCGGAGAAGCACAACGTATTGCCGCTCGATGACCGGTTCGGCCAGCGCTTTGCCGAGAACGCCGCGCGTTTCCAGGGCGCGCGAAGCCACTTCGTGTTCCACGCCGGCATGGGGCACGTACCGACCGACGTCGCCCCCGACGTTCGCAGCCGCAGCTATACCATCGAAGCGCATGTCGAGATCGGCGAAGCCGGCGCCGAGGGTGTGCTGCTGGCGCACGGCGACGCCACGTCAGGCTACAGCCTCTACATCAAGGACGGTCTGCTGGTTCACGATCTCAATATCGGCGGCGGTCATGACATCGTGACCTCCGACCGTAAGGTCTCCCCTGGCGCGCACCGGCTCGGCGTGCACGTCAAACGCCTGGTGCGCGAAGCGGCGCCGGCGAAGGGCGCGCGCACGGGGGTCAGCTCCTATACGCTGCTGATCGATGGTGAGCCCGCCGGCTCGCTGCAGACCCAACTCGGATTTCACACGCTGATCTCGTGGTCCGGCCTCGACATCGGACGCGACCGCGGCAGCCCGGTGTCGCATTATAATGCTCCGTTCGAATTCACCGGACGATTGCTGCGGGTGACGGTCGCCATGCATAACGACCAGCAACTCGATGGTGACGGCGTCGGCAACGCCGAAATGGCACGGCAGTGAGACCTCACTCTTAGGCCGACGTTTCCTTGTCCTGAGGAGCGGCGTATTCGCCGCGTCTCGAAGGATGGCGGCATGCGCGTTACTCATGGTTCGAGACGGCGCAAGCGCGCGCCTCCTCACCATGAGGAGTGAATTCCGATTATTTTATCTTGTCGTAAGCGGCGGCAAAATCGGCCAGCGGCATGGGAATGGTGATGGTTTCCTTGGCCATGTTCTGGAACGACACTTTCAGCTGCTTTCCCGATTTCAACTCGGCCAACAGTTCGGGCGCGATCGGCGTGCTGGCGTAGCAGCCTCGTGCCTCGCAGGTCTGAATCGGCAGATCGATGGCCTTGCCGTCGTCGACCTCGAGTTTGGCGCCGACCGGCAGATTTAGCCCGAGCGGCAACTGCACGAGGATCATCGGAGTGTGGGTATCGCTGGGCACGCGAATGTTCACGAGGACAATGAGTTGTCCGGTTTTGCTCAGCAGCGCTGTTTGTTCAATCGCGCATTCGAGCGGGGCATCGCGGCTGGCGCTGGTGCAGCGGGCGGACCAGCCGGGCTGGTGCGGGGTGTTTGCCGGCGCGGGCCCGGGCGCGGCCTCGGGTTGAGGCGCTGCCGGTGTCGCCGCGGTTTGCGCCGCGTGCGGCGCCGTTTTGGACCTGGGCGCTTGCTGGGCGTTGCTGAACGCGGGCGACGCGAAAGCCGCGGCGGCCACGAGGATGGCAAACTTTACGGAAATCTTCACTGATCCGGCTCCGGGGCACATGCCTCCCCGGATCGGCCGATGCACGGCGAAAGTCAAGTCATTCGGCGGCTTGCTTGATGGCGCCGTGCTCGCTCGCCGCCAGTTCGTGATCGTCATCGCCGGATCGCCCCCAGCCCGAAAACGCATTCGAGAGCCGGTCGAGATAGAGGTATACCACCGGCGTCGTGAACAGCGTCAGCGCCTGGCTGACGATCAGGCCGCCGACCATCGCGTAACCGAGCGGCTGGCGGATTTCCGATCCGGTGCCCGTACCCAGCATCAGCGGCACGCCGCCGAGCATCGCCGCCATCGTCGTCATCATGATCGGGCGAAACCGCAGCAGTGCGGCCTTTCGGATCGATCCCTCCGGCGACAGATGTTCGTCACGCTCGGCCGAGATCGCGAAATCGACCATCATGATTCCGTTCTTCTTGACGATGCCGATCAGCAGGATGATGCCGATCAGGGCGATCAGGCTGAAGTCGTACCCAAACGCCATCAGGATCGCGAGCGCGCCGACGCCGGCGGAGGGCAGCGTGGACAGAATCGTGAGCGGGTGGATGTAGCTCTCGTAGAGAATGCCGAGGATCAGGTACACGACCACCAGCGCCGCCATGATCAGCAGCGGCACGGTGCCGAGCGATTGCTGGAACGCCTGCGCCGTGCCCTGGAAGCTCGAGTTGAGCGTGGCAGGTGCGCCGAGATCGGCCATCGCTTTCGAAACGGACTCGGTCGCCTGGCCGAGCGCCACGCCCTGCGCGAGGTTGAAGCTGATCGTAATCGCCGGAAACTGGCCCTGGTGGCTGATCGAGAGCGAACGGACCGGCACGCTGGTCCAGGTCGCGAACGTCGACAACGGCACCTCATCGCCGGTCAGCGGCGATTTGATATAGAGCTTGTTGAGCGTGTCGAGGTTGCCCTGCAGCTCGGGCAGGATTTCCAGGATCACGTGATAGCTGTTGAGCTGGGTGAAATACTGGGTGACCTGGCGCTGGCCGAACGCGTCGTACAGCGTGTCGTCGATCAGCTGCGGCTGGATGCCGTAGCGCGACGCGGTGTCGCGATTGATGTTCAGCTGCAGCGTCGTGCCCTGGCTCTGCTGGTCGGTCGCGACGTCGCGCAGCTCGGGCAGGGTCTGCATCCTGGCCAGGATCTTCGGCGCCCATTCGTTCAGCTCGCCGAGATCGGCGTCCTGCAGCGTGAACTCGAACTGCGTCCGGGTCGGCCGGCCGCCGAGCCGGACGTCCTGCGCGGCCTGCATGAACAACCGGGCGCCCTCGACCTTGTCGAGTTTGGGACGCAGGCGGGTGATGATCTGCTGGGCGCTTGCGTTGCGCTCACTGCGCGGTTTCAGCGTGATGAACAGGTTGCCGTTATTGCCGGCCCTGCCGCTGCCGCCGATCGCCATTGCCACGCTGGCGACATCAGGGTCGGCCCGCACGATATCGCCGAGGGCCTCCTGCCGCTGCTTCATCGCGGCGAAGGAAATGTCCTGTCCGGCTTCGGAGGTGGCGGTGATCAGGCCGACGTCCTGTTGGGGAAAAAAGCCCTTGGGAATGATGACGAACAGATAGACCGACAATCCTAGGGTTCCAAAGAAAATCATCAGCGTCGTCAAGCGCCAGCGCATCGCAACGTCGAGGCCGCGCTCATAGGCATGCAGCATCGCGTCGAACGCGCGCTCGCTCAATTGATAAAACCGGCCGTGCTTGGTTTCGCCGTGCGCGCGCAGGAAGCGGGATGCCATCATAGGCGTCAGCGTCAGCGACACCACCATCGACACGAAGATCGTCATCGCCAGCGTCACCGCGAATTCGCGGAACAGCCGGCCGATGATGCCGCCCATCAGGAGCAGCGGAATCAGCACTGCAACCAGCGAAATGCTGATCGACACGATCGTGAAGCCGATTTCCTGGGCGCCCTTGAACGCGGCGGCAAGCGGCTTCTCGCCTTCCTCGATATAGCGCGTGATGTTTTCCAGCATCACGATGGCGTCGTCGACGACGAAGCCGACGGCGATCGTCAGCGCCATCAGTGACAGGTTATCCAGGGTATAGCCGAACACCCACATCAGCGCGCAGGCGCCGAGCAACGCAAGCGGCACGGTCACGGTCGGAATGACCGTCGCCCAGAAACTGCGCAGGAAGATGAAAATGACCATGACGACCAACGCAATGGTCAGCAGCAGGGTAGACTGAACGTCCGCGACGGCGGCGCGAATGGTCTGGGTGCGGTCGCTGATGACGTCGATCTTGATGGCCGGTGGAATCGCGGCCACCAGCCGCGGCAGCATCGCCTTGATCTTGTCCACGGTGTCGATGACGTTGGCGCCGGGCTGCTTGTAGACCACCAGGAACACGCCGCGCTTGCCGTTGGCCCAGGCCGCCTGCTTGGCGTCTTCCGGTCCGGTGACGGCCTTGCCGATGTCGCGAATCCGCAACGGCCCGCCATTGCGGTAGGCGACGATGACGTCGTTCCAGTCCTTCGAGTCGAGCATCTGATCGTTGGCGTAGATCGTGTAGGCACGGGTGTCGCCGTCGATGTTGCCCTTCGGACTGTCGACCGTCGTGATCGTAATTACGTTGCGGACGTCCTCCAGCGACAGGCCTTTGGCGACCAGTTTCGCCGGATCGACCTGGACCCGGATCGACGGCTTTTGCTGGCCGCCGATCGTCACCTGAGCCACGCCGGAAATCTGGCTGATCTGCTGGGCGAGCTGGGCGTCGACCGCATCGCTTACGGTGGTCAGGGGCAAGGTGTCCGAGGTCGCCGACAACAGCAGGATCGGCGAATCCGCCGGGTTGACCTTGCGGTAGGTTGGCGGGGAGGGAAGGTTTTTCGGCAACTGGCCGCTGGCGGCGTTGATGGCGCCCTGCACGTCGTTGGCGGCGCCGTCGATGCTGCGATTGAGGTCGAACTGGATCGTGACCGCCGCCGTTCCCAGGTAGCTCGTCGAGGTCATCTGGGCGATGCCGGGAATCTGCGCGAACTGGCGCTCGAGCGGCTGCGCCACGGAAGAGGCCATGGTTTCAGGACTGCCGCCCGGCAGCGTTGCGGTGATCTGGATGGTCGGGAAGTCCACCTGCGGCAGCGGTGCGACCGGCAGCAGCGGATAGGCAACGAGGCCGACGAACAGAATGCCGGCCATCATCAGCGAGGTGCCGATGGGGTAGCGAATGAAAGGTGCGGAAATGCCCTCGCTCATTCCTGCTTGACCTTGGGTTGCTGCGCCGGATCCGAACTCGCCACCGCTGTGCTGACCACAGTGCCCGGCTGGACCTTGTACTGGCCTGCCGTGATCACCTGTTCTCCCGGCGACAGGCCGGTATCGACCACCGAACGTCCGTCGATCGACTGGCTGACCTTGACCTTGCGCAGCTCAGCCTTGTTGTCCTGACTGACGGCATAGGCATAGAGGCCGTCGGTGCCGTGCTGGATCGCATCGTCAGGAACCACCGTGGCATCTTTCAGGGTTTTCACCAGGAGCCGCGTCGAAACCGACTGGCCCGGCCATAAAGCATGGTTCTTGTTGGCGAACACCGCCTTGAGCCGGATGGTGCCGCTGGTGGTGTCGACCTGATTGTTGATAACCGACAGCGTTCCTTCCGCCAGCGGCTTCTTGCCGTCGGTCGTAATCGCGATGACCTTGAGCGGCTGGGACGCTTGTGCCTCGTTTATATAAGGCAATTGCTCTTCCGGCGCGGTGAAAATCACGGCGATCGGTTCGATCTGGGCAATCGTCACGATCCCGGTCTGGGTAGAGGCATTGACGATGTTGCCGATGTCGACCTGGCGCAGGCCGGCGACCCCGGGGATCGGCGACTTCACGGCGGTGTAGTCAAGCTGGGTCTGGGCGTTGAAGATGGCGGCATCGTCGGCCGCGATCTGCGCGGTCAACTGCGCGACGGTGGAGCGCTGGGTGTCGGTCTGCTGCCTGGTTGCGAATTCGCCGAGTTTGGTGAAGCGCTGCAGATCCAGATTGGCGTTGGCCAGATTGGCCTCATCCTGGGCCTTCTTGGCCTTGGCCTGATCCACGGTCGCCTGGTAGGGCCGCGGATCGATTTCGACCAGCAGGTCGCCCTGGTTGACCAGCTGACCCTCCTTGAAGGCGATCTTGTCGATCTGGCCGTCGACGCGGGTCCGCACCAGTACGGTGTTGAAGCCCTGGACCGTTCCGAGGCCCGTCAGATAGACCGGGAAGTCGGATTTTTGAACCGGGGCGATGGTGACGCGAACGGCGTTGCGCGCCGCCTTTTGCGCATTATTTGCTGCAGTGGACTGATCTGCGCCATGGAATCGCTGCCAGCCGAAATAGCCCGCCGCACCGACGGCTGCGATCAGTACAATCGAGCTGATTATCCGAGGTTTTTTCATCTGGGCTCATTGGCTCAAGACTAATTACGGTAGGTTTAAAACAGTTCCAAGGGCTTGAATATATAGTACGCGTGCACTTAATGTGTAAACACACCATAACTTGAGCTTTCCTAAACTTTCGGAAAGCTTTGGGACCGCCGCGGCTAATGTCTCTCGATCTGAAACGCCAGCTGGTTGCGCAACTCGTGGAAAGCTCGCGCTTGCTGCGCAACTATATCGACCACCGCGCCAAGGACCGCGGCACCACGCGCGCGCAGTGGATCGTACTGTTCCGGTTGCGGGAGCAGGAGGGATTGTCGCAGGTCGATCTGGCCGAGGTGCTTGAACTACAACCGATCTCGCTGGTCCGCCTGCTCGATCGCCTGGTCGAGCACGGTCTTCTCGAGCGGCGGCACGATCCCAGGGATCGACGGACCAACCGGCTGTTTCTCACGGCGGCTGGCCGCCAGCTTGTCGATGATCTCGACAGTCTGCGCGACTCCATTGCGAGCGACGTGTTGCAGGATTTCCCCGCTGAAGAGATCGAAACCAGTCTCAAGACGCTCCGGGACATCAAGGACCGCATCAAGGGCCTTGCCGAGCCCCCTGGCCACGTCGCCGCCAAGTAAACACGTTCAACCATCTCCTTGCTCGACGTCCGCAAACGCGCAACGCGCTTTCGCGAAGACGTCTGCGCGTATCATCGCCGCACCGATCGCGTACGGCAGACCGCGCAGCAAACCGGCAAGCTGTTTTCGTTTTCGTTATCGAAACTATGCAGCGTCGGTCGATCGGTGTTCCTGCGGCAAGCGCGGAAAGGCCCGATTTATCGGCGTTTCTCCGCTTCAGTTTAGAACGCTTCAAATCTCATCTTAGAACGATTTCAAACTCGCGATTTAGAATCATTTTGATCTGGACCTATTCAAATATCCCGGTGCCGTAATCGCATTGACCCGAATTTTTCCGCTCGATACCAACGCCCCATTGCTCATGTGCAGATCAACCGCATCGGCGATTTGAAGGGGCGTGTTGGATGGGGCGGGCGCAAGCGCCGGGATCGTTGCGAACAATCCGGCGCATCTCGAAGGCTGCTCTGTTTTCGGTGCGCGTCGCCGCGCTCGGTGGACTGGCCTGCACGACGGCGGCCGATGCGCAAACGGTCGGAGCGGCGCCGTCGTCTCCAGCGGGATCACAACTTCCGCCAATCGAGATCACTTCGCCTGAGGTCAAGCGCCGCGCCAATAGCGTGCCGGCGCAGCGCGCCGACCGCGGTGCCCAGAAGCGCCGGACGCAGGCCGCGCGCCGGCCCGAGCCGCAAGCCGCGCCGAAGGCGGCATTCGGGGTATCGCAGGATGCCCGCACCGGTACGGTCGGCGTTTATGCCAACAGCACGTCGGTCGCCACCAAGACCAACACGCCGCTGGTCGATATTCCGCAGTCGCTGAGCGTGCTGACAAAGGACTTCATCAGGGACCAGGGCTTTCAGGGCCTCACCGACGTCACCCGCTATGTGCCCGGCGTCGCGGTCCACCAGGGTGAGGGCAACCGCGACGAACTGGTGATCCGCGGCGTGGATTCCAGCGCGAACTTCTTCGTCAACGGCTTTCGCGACGACGTGCAGTATTTCCGTGATCTCTACAACGCTCAGAGCGTCGAGGTCCTCAAGGGGCCGTCCGCGCTGACCTTCGGCCGTGGCGCGGGCGGCGGCCTTCTCAATCGCACGCTGAAGGACGCCGACGGCACCAAAGTTTATAACGCATTGATGCAGACGGGCTCCTGGAACGATCGTCGTTTCGCGCTCGATGCCGGGCAGGCCGTCAACGATAACGTCGCCGTGCGCTTCAACGCCTTCTACGAAGGCACCGATACGTTCCGTGACTTCGGCCGGATCGAGCGCTTCGGCATCAATCCGACCGTCACCGTGAAACCCGACGACAACACCAAGGTCAAGCTCAGCTACGAATATTTTCACGACGAGCGCACCTCCGATCGCGGCAATCCTTCGCAGGCGCTCGCGGGCGGGGCGACCCGTTTCAATCCCACGACGCCGTTTGCGCCGAATGGAGATCTGTCGGCATTCTTCGGCAGCCCGACCTACAATGTCGCGCGCGCCGATGTGCAGACCGCGATCGCCGTCGTCGAGCACGATTTCGAAAACGGATTGACGGTCAGGAACGGGACCATCTTTGCCGATTACAAGAAGTTCTACCAGAATGTCTATCCCGCCAACGGGCCGCTGTCGGGCGCGGTCGATCCGACCGACAGCACCTTCAATCTCGGGGCTTACCAGCATTGGACCAACCGCGATAACGCCTTCAACCAGACCGATTTCGTCTACAAGACCAACACCGGCCCGGCGCTTCATACGGTTGGCTTCGGCACCGAATTCGGCCGGGAGGCCGGCGTCGATATCCGCAACACCGGATTCTTTCCGACCTCGGGCGGTGGCCTGTCCAATACGATAATCGCCAACCCGTTTGCGCCGACCTACTTCGGACCCGTGGTCTTCATCCATCAGTTTCCGGGCGCGTTTTCGCCCGGCATTACCGGCGCCGACTCCAACAGCAACTATCGTCTCTTCGTCGAATCCGCCTACGTTCGCGATACCGTCGAAATCACGCGCTGGATCCAGTTGATCGGCGGCGCCCGCTTCGATCGCTTCGACATGTCGGCACTGGACATGAACACGAACATCCATCGCGGCAGGGTTGACGACGAGATTTCGCCGCAAGCCGCCGTGATCGTCAAGCCGGCCGCCAATCTGTCGATCTATAGCGCCTACAGCGTTTCCTATCTGCCGGCGTCCGGCGATCAGTTCAGTGCGCTGACCGACGGCACTTTGATTCTCCAACCGCAGAAATTCGAGAACTCGGAAGTGGGCGTGAAGTGGAATGTCAATCCAAAGCTGCTGTTTTCGAGCGCGATCTATCAGTTGAACCGTACCAACCAGCCGATCCCGGTCCCGAACGCGCCGACCGGCTCGGGTCTCGCCATTCCAAACGGCGCGACCACGGCGCGTGGCTTTGAGGCGAGCCTTACCGGCTACGTCTCGGACGCCTGGCAGTCGTCGCTCGCATATGCCTACACCGACGCGCGAATTGCCAACGATCTGACGGCATCGGGGGTCACCCCGCCGATCGTTGCCGGCAATCGTGTCCAACTCGTGCCGTACAACCAGTTCGCGTGGTGGAACAAATACCAGATCAACCCGAGGTGGGGCGCGGCCCTCGGCATAATCTATTTCGGCGACTCCTTTGCCACGTCGGACGACACCGTCAGATTGCCGGGTTTCGTTCGCTTCGACGCCGCGCTCTATTTGAAGATCGACGAGACCTGGCGGGCGCAGTTCAACGTCGAGAACATCTTCAACAAGGGATACTGGGCGTCGGCGGACGGCGACAACAACATCTCGCCGGGCCAGGCGCGAACCTTCCGCATCAGCGCGATCGCCAGGTTCTAATGCGTGCAACGGGCAACTCGCCGGGGACGCATGATGGATGAGCTGAACGGACGCATGATCGCCTGTCAGATCCTGATCACCGGTCTGATCGCGCGCGTCGCCAACGATTCGCCGGATCCGTTGCGATTTCTCACCGACTTCCGTGATGAAATCAAAGCGGTGGTGAAAGGCGTCAACATCGCCGGCATGGACAATACCGATCGCGTGCGGCTGGTCGCGCAGCAAACCGTCGACGAACTGTTTTCGCTGATGAAGCCGCCGAGCGTCGATTGATCGGCGCGCGCCTCAAGCGAGAGAAATGCCCGATCTATCGGCACTTCCCGGCTTCCATTTAGAATGGTTCAAATAACATTTTGAAACGATTGCAAACCCCGGATTTAGAATCGATTTGATCTGGACCTATTCAACCATTCCAGCGCTGCAATCGCATTGACCCGAATTTTTTCGCTCGATACCAACGCGCCATCGCTGATGCGCGAATGAACCGCATCGGCGATTTGAAATTCGGTTGGGGCGCGTGGAATGAATAAGGCAAAGACACCGAGGTCGCTGCGTTCAAGCGCGGCGATGAACTCGGTCAGCGAAAAGTTCGACAACTGTTCCGGTCGAAAGGTCTCGGCGGTCGCCGGTCTGATGGCGGTCGCCTCGTTTTCCGGCGCCGAAGCGCAGCAATCGAACCTGCCGCCGGTGACGGTCGATGCTCCGGTGGCGCGCCCGCGCCCGGCCGCGACGGCACCCACGCCGGACCAGGTCCGGGCGCGCAATGCGCTTCGGCGCGCAGCCCGACGCACCCAACCGGCGCGGACCGCGGCGGTGCCGTTTCCCAACGTCGGCAGCCTGAGCGCCGACCGCGATCCCTACGCGGATGCGGCTGCGCCCTACAAGGTCGATCATCTGCAGGCATCGGGCAAATTCCCCGAGCCGCTGTTGAATACGCCGAAGACCGTGACCGTGCTCAGCAAGGAAGTGCTGGCGGACGAGAACGCCACCTCGTTGAAGCAGGCGGTGCTGAACACCGCCGGCGTGACGCTGGGGACGGGGGAGGGCGGCAACGCCTTCGGCGACCGCTTCTTCGTCCGCGGCTTCGACACCCGCAATGACGTGTTCATCGACGGCGTCCGCGATTCCGGCGTCAGCGTCCGCGAGAACTTCTTCACCGAGCAGATCGAGATCCTGCGCGGGCCCGGCTCGTCGTTTGCCGGCCGCGGCACGACGGGAGGTGCGATCAATATCGTCACCAAGCAGGCGACCACCGAAAAATCATTCTACAACATGGACACGACGTACGCGAGCGACAACACCAAGCGCGTCACGCTCGACGTCAACCAGGTGATCAGCCCGACGTTGGCCGTTCGCGCCGGCGGCCTGTTCCAGGATGCGGGCGTTGAAGGCCGAAGCTTTATCACTGACGATCGCGGTGGCGGCTTTGTGGCTTTGACCTGGAAGCCGGTCGATGCGGTGAAGGTGACCGCGGACTACGTTCACACCGATATCCACGGATTGCCGGACTTTGGCGTGCCGTACCTCCGGACGGGACCCACCAACGCCGCCGGTCAATATACGACCACCGCCGGCGGCCCGGCCCCGGATTTTGGCGTCAATCGCGACAATTTCTACGGCTTCGTCAACCGCGATTTCTTCGAGGTCCATCAGGATATCGCCACGGTCAACACCGAAGTAAAGATCACTCCCGATTTGACCTTTAGCGACAAGGTTCGAGGCTCGGAGTCGTTGCTGAATTACATCGGCACGATTCCGGAGTCAGCCAACCCTGTGGCGAACACGCTGACCGCCAACACGCTGAGCCGCTATCAGCCGACGGACGTCGTCGCCAACCAGAGCGAGTTCACGTACAAGTTCGATACCGGTAACTGGCACCACACCGCGGTCGCCGGCGTCGAGGTCTCGCGCGAAACTTCCAGCATCGATACATATAGCGGGCTAAGCTCAGAGGCAATTGGTGCCGCGTTCAACAGCAGCGGGGCGCCAACCAACGTCAGCATCACCAATCCGCAATACACATTCGCGCCGTTCTCGACGACGCCCACGCTCACGGGGAGGCCGACGCAAATCGCGATCGATACGACGAGCGGCTATCTGCTCGATTCCGCCAATTACCGCGATTTGGTGATCCTCAATGGCGGCATCCGCTTGGACGACTACGGCATCAAAGCCAGCGGTTACGGCACATCGAATGGGATCGCGAACACCTTCGGCTCGCAGGCCGCGCAGTTTGATATGCCGAACTTCAATCTGGGCCTCACGCTGAAGCCGCTGCCGATGACCAGCGTCTATGTTGCCTACGCCACGTCGTCTGATCCGGTGGGCTCCGAATTCGACGGCACCAGCGCAGCCTATGGCGGACTCGCGCCGGTCATCAACGGCAACTCGAACCAGATATTTGGGCCGATGAAGAACACCGCGATCGAGGTTGGCAACAAATGGGAGTTGCTTGACCGCCATTTGCTCCTGACCGGCGCGCTGTTCCAGACCAATGTCACCAATGCGCGTGAGTCGGTGAACGTAACCTCAACAGCAAACCAGACGGCAGCTTGCCCCTATAATACGTCGATAGGGGGTACGCAGCCTTGCATCAGCGCCGGCGCAGCCTATCAGATCCGCGGCATCGATCTCGAAGTTACCGGCAAGATCACGGACAAATGGAGCGTGTTCGGCGGCCTCGTGCTGATGAAGTCGGAGGTGACGAAGTCGCTGGTCCCCCCGGCCGACCCCGCCTTTTACACGACAAACGTCGGCCTGCCGCTGGCCAACATCGCTAATCAGTCGTTCAGCCTGCTCAGCAAATATCAGATCGACGACCGGTGGGAGGTTGGCGGACAGGCCGTCTATCGTTCCGCGATGTACGGCGGCACCTTGCTTGCCGCAAACCAGGGCACGTCGCTGCCGAGCTTCTGGCGCTTCGATACCTTCGCGGAGGCGAAGATCGACAAGAACTGGACCGCGAAGCTGTTCGTCAACAACATCTTCAACAAGCTCTATTACACCGCGATGTATCAAAGTTCGGCGCCGTTCACTCTGGAAGCGCCTGGCCGCACCGTGGCGGTGGTGATTTCAGCGAGGTACTGATTGTCGATGCGATGCTGATCTGCGTCCCCGATGTGCTGAGCAAAACCGATGTGGCGGATTTCCGCCGCATCATGGACGGCTGCGCCTGGGAAGACGGCCGCTCGACCGCGGGTGCGCAATCGGCGCTGGTGAAAAGCAACGAGCAATTGCCGCCGGACAGCGAAATCGCGCGCAAGCTCGGCAACCGCGTCGTTTCGGCGCTGACGGCCAATCCGAGGTTCATCGCGGCGGCGGTGCCGCTGCATATCTTTCCTCCGCTGTTCAACCGCTACGCCGCCGACGACGGCCATCATTTCGGCATCCACGTCGACAACGCGGTGCGCGGCGATCGTCTGACGGGATTGCGCATCCGGACCGATCTGTCGGTCACGCTGTTTCTGTCCGAACCGGACGAATATGACGGTGGCGAGTTGGTGATCGAAGACAACTACGGTTCCCACGACGTCAAGCTTGGGGCCGGGGACCTCGTGCTTTATCCGGCGTCCAGTCTGCACATGGTCACGCCGGTCACGCGCGGCATGCGGGTTGCGTCTTTTTTCTGGCTGCAAAGCATGATCCGGGACGCTCATGCGCGCAGCCTGATTTTTGATCTCGACACCGCTATCCAGGCGTTGGTGGAACGGCTCGGGCGCGACGACCCTGAAACGGTCAAATTGACCGGTATTTATCACAACCTGATCCGCTGCTGGGCCGAAGTATGAATGCGCCGGGGGCTGCAATGGACGGGGTGGCCGATCACTTTGTTCCATTGGATCGACGTTCTCGATGAATATCGTTGACCCCTCGGCGCTCCCCATGTTGTTATACTGTAACACCGCGAGTGGTCAGGCAGAGTTCCGGACACTGTGGCCGAGGCGTTTGCTGCCATGAAATGGTTCCGATCAAACATCAGGCCGATGGCACGGCTAGCGGTGGTCGCGCTGGCGATGCAATTTCTGCTGTCGTTCGGACATTTCCACGGCGACAGCGCACAGGCTGCCTCCGCGCTGGCGGATGCGAAGCGATTGGGGCTTCACAACGTCACCCGGTTGGCGATGCATTCAAACGCACCGCATAAAACCTCGTCACCGTTCAACCATCGGCCCGATGGTCAGCCGGCCGACGATTGCGCGATCTGCGCCGTGATGGCGCTGGCTGGCGCCGTGGTGGTGGCGACACCGCCCGATCTGTCGGCACCACAGGCGACCGCATTCACCTATCTGACTGCCGCTGCCGATTTCGCCGATTTCAATTCGGTTCGCGTCGCCTTTCAGCCGCGTGGTCCGCCGCTCGCCTGACCCCGATCATTGGACGAATTCCAAGGTACGTCCCAGGGAAACCCGAGGGAAATCCAGAGGGATCGTCGTATGATCGGCGCCCACGGCATGGCCCCAATTCGGCCCGCCTCGTGGTTCTATCTCGCCATCTCGCGAAGGCTGCAGCCGACCGGATGCCTGCATAACAATCCAACCCGCTACCAGGCCGAAATATGAATCTGTCACCTTTCCGAGCGACCTATATTGTGATGGCCGCGCTGTCGATGCTGTCGCTGGTCTCGCCTTCATTCGCGCAACAGAACGCGGCCCCCGCGCCACCGCCGGCTGCCGCATTGTCGCAAGCGCCGGCGAGCCCGGCTCAGGCAGTGTTGCCGGCTCCGGCTACCGCGCCGCCGGCTGTCGCTCCATCCGCTCCGCCGCCCGACGCAACCGCGACTCCTGTCGATGCCAACAGCCGGTCGCTGAAGTCGGCGACATCCGGGCTGCGCGAGCTGTCGCCCTGGTCGATGTTCCTGTCGGCCGATATCCTGGTCAAGGCGGTCATGATCGGACTGGCCTTCGCTTCGCTGGTAACGTGGACGATCTTCATCGCCAAGATGATCGAGCTGTCGGTGGTCCAGCGCAAACTCCGCACAGCCCTCCGCAAGATCAGCGACTCAAGATCGCTGGCCGAGGCGCAGTTCGCGCTGGGCGCGAAGGAAAGCGTGTTGTCGGCGCTATTGGCCGCGGCGATGCGCGAGGCGCGGCTGTCGGCCGGAATTTCCAGCGACAGCGGCATCAAGGAACGGGCGGGGTCGAGCTTTGCCGAGATCGTGCGCGCCGAAGCCCGCCGGATCAGGCTCGGCATGGGACTGCTCGCGACCATCGGCGCGACGTCGCCGTTCGTCGGGCTGTTCGGTACGGTGTGGGGCATCATGAACAGTTTTATCGGGATCTCGAAATCGCAGACCACCAATCTTGCCGTGGTCGCGCCGGGTATCGCCGAGGCGCTGCTCGCCACTGCCTTCGGCCTGGTCGCGGCGATCCCTGCCGTGATCATCTACAATCATTTCTCGCGGGTGACCAAAGGCTACCTCGAACTGGTCGGCCGGTCGTCGGGCGCGGCGGGGCGGTTGCTGTCGCGCGATCTCGATCGCACCCATGGCGGCGCACATTCGCGCGCGGCGGAGTAGACCATGGGCGCCTCGATCGCGGATACCGACCTCGATGACGACAACGATTTCGGCGAAGCGCACGAGATCAACGTCACGCCGTTCATCGACGTTATCCTCGTTCTCCTGATCATTTTCATGGTCGCGGCGCCGCTGTCGACCGTCGATCTTCCGATCGATCTGCCGTCATCGACCGCGACCCCGCAGAAGAAGCCGGACAAGCCGACCTATGTCAGCATCAAGCCCGATCTCGCGGTGGCGATCGGAGAAAACCCGGTCAAGCGGGTCGATCTGGTTCGCTCGCTCGACGCGATGGCCGATGCCAGCAAGGATCGCTTCATCTTCCTGCGCGCCGACCGCGCCGTGCCGTATGGCGAACTGATGGCCGTGCTGGAAATCTTGCGTGCGGGGGGCTACACGAAAATCAAGCTGGTGGCACTGGAAGGTGTGCCGGATAGCGCGTTGCCGCCTTCGACGACCGAAAATCCAAAACCGTGAGCCGCGGCGTGATGGAGATGTCCGACCTCGACCTCGAACGAAAGCCCTCCCGGCGGCTGTGGATTCTCGCGGGGCTGGCCGCGCTTGCGCTTCATCTTGGCGGCGGCGCCCTGGCGGTGGCGCACCTGCAGGCCGACGATCCCGATGATCCCTTGGGTGCGCCGGCGATCGAGATCGGGATGGAAATGATGTCACCGCATCTCGAGGCGACCGATCTGCCGCCGGGGCCGGACACCGATGCTTCCATTGCGTCGCCCGCGATCGCCGAGCAGAAGGCCGAGCTCAAGCAGACCGAACTGCCGAAGGACGTGCCGGCCGAGACCGAGGATCCGGATCGGGTGGTAACGCCGAACGATTCCGACAAGCCCAAGGAAGACGATACCAAAATCGCCACCGTGCAAACCTCGGCCTCGACGGAATCGGTCGCGGCCGAGGCGACCGCGACGCCGAGCACCGAGGCCATTCAGGAAGGGCCGCGCTCGGTCGCTCCCGCCCAGGGCACCGGCGAAAGCGCGCAACGCGTGCGGGCGACCTGGCAGAAGGAACTGATCGCACACCTCGACAAGCACAAGCGCTATCCGGCGGAGCGCTCGCAAAAGAACGCACAGATTCTGGTCAGCTTCGCGCTGGATCGGATGGGCCATGTTCTCTCGGCCAGCATCGTCAAGGGATCGGGCGACCCGGCCTTCGATCAGGCCGCGCTGGCGATGGTGCGGCGCTCCGATCCGGTGCCCCAGCCGCCGCCGCTGGTCGCCGACGAAGGATTGAATTTTACGCTTCCGGTGATCTTCCGGGTCAAGAACCACGGCTGATTGTGCGGCAGCGATGCCGGAAATAGCCGCAACCGGCGTTCGCCTCACTGCAGGAAATACCGGATCCCGACATAGACGACGACGAGGCAGGCGAAAATCAGCGCCACCGGAAGCCGTGGTTTTGTTTCCGAACCACCGGTGGTTTTGGGCCGCGGCGCGGGCGGGCGTTTGAAGGCCGTGACGTTATCGCTCACGGGATCGCGCGAACGGGGAATGACATCGGGCGGCAAGCCGGCCCCGCCCATCTCCCCGTAATAGGCCTTGTAAATGAGATGGATGGTGGCCTCGGTCGCCTCGGCCTCCGGCATTTCCTTGAGCAGCGCCCGATAGCTGGCAAGGAAGTCCTGGGCCTCGGCGGGGAGAGAGGACGTGCCATTCAGTTTGGCCATCATCTTCCAGGTGGCAAAATCCGCGCGGGCCCTGGTGTCGGCGCGTCGCGCGATCAGCATGTCCGCAGCTTTGATCAAGATGGCCTCGGGCCTTTTCGGCGTCTTTTGGGTTGGACTACATGTTGCCGGTTACCACAAGAAGCAACCGGAGCACATAGCCGGTCAATGTTCGCAGTATCACCGAAATAACATCAAGATTTAGACCGAGTTGAGAACCGGCCAGCGGAAGCAGGATCAGGATGCCGATCAGGATCAGCATTCCGTACGGCTCCAGCCGGGCCAGCGGGATAGCGAGCACGTTGGGCAGCAGGCCGACGGCGACCCGGCCGCCGTCCAGCGGCGGGATCGGCAGCATATTGAAGATCGCCAGCACGACATTGATGACAAGGGCGTTTTTCAGGTTGTCGGCAATCCATTGCGCAGCACCGGCTGGGACGTAGGGCAGCGCGTGAAATGCCGTCGCCGCGACCAAAGCCAGGATGATATTGGTGGCAGGTCCGGCCAGCGCCACCCAGACCATGTCGATGCGGGGACTGCGAAGGGCGCGAAAGTTCACCGGCACCGGCTTGGCGTAGCCGAACAGGAATGGTGAGTGGGCGAAGAGCAGCAACGCCGGCAACAGCAGGGTCCCGAACGGATCGATATGCTTGAGCGGGTTGAAGGTGACGCGGCCCCGTTCCCAGGCGGTGTTGTCGCCGAAATGGTGCGCCACAAAGCCGTGGGCGGCCTCGTGGAAGGTGATGGCGATGACGAGCGGCAATACCCAAACCGACAGGTCGTAGAGGGTGATATTCACTGGGGATCCTGACCGGTTCGACGGATGGGGTTCACGCCACCATGTATTCATGAACGATCGGCGTGAACAGGCCTCCGCATCAAGGGGGCACCGTCCCCGGATATTGCACCAAGCCGTCCTCGAGCTTCACCCAGGCCATCTTTTCCGCGACCCAGATGTGCTCGGTGGGTGCGAAGGCGTTGCGGTCGTCGAAGACGGCAAGGGCAACGCCCGCTACCGTGCCGTTGGTTCGCCAGGAAAACAGCCGTGTGCCGCAGGTTGTGCAGAAAACCCGGTCGATGGCCTCCGACGAGGCATAGCGGGACGTGTTGCCTGCAACCGTCAGTGCGTTCTGGTTGAACAGCGCGCGGGCAAAGAACGGCGATCCCATCGCCTTCTGGCAGTTGCGGCAATGGCAGATGCGGACATTGATCGGTTCGCCCTCCGCCTTGAACCGCACCGCGCCGCACAGGCATCCGCCTTCCCGGGTCATGGCTGTCTCCAATGTCAGCTCTCGATTGAAATGAACTATGGTCTCAGTCCTCATCCTGAGGAGCGGCGTCTTCGCCGCGTCTCGAAGGATGAGGTCCACCGTGGTCTCATGGTTCGAGACGGCGCACCGGACAGCGCGAACGCGCTGCCGGGAGTGCGCCTCCTCACCATGAGGAGAATCCGAAAAGACCTTAATACGTCGCGCGGCCGCCGGAAATATCGAACACGGCGCCAGTGGAGAACGCGCAATCTTCCGACGCCAGCCACGCCACCATCGCCGCCAGTTCTTCGACCAGGACAAAACGTCCTTTCGGAATCTTCGACAGCATGAAGTCGATATGCTGCTGCGTCATCTGGTCGAAGATCGCGGTCCTGGCCGCGGCCGGCGTTACCGCGTTGACGGCGATTTCGTAACCGGCGAGCTCCTTGCCGAGCGATTTCGTCAATGCGATCAGGCCGGCCTTCGAGGCGGAGTAATGCGCGGCATTGGGGTTGCCCTCCTTGCCGGCGATCGAGGCGATGTTGACGATGCGGCCGTAATTCTGTTTGACCATCGACGGCACGATCGCCTTGCAGCAGATGAAGGGCCCGTCGAGGTTGATGCGCAGCACCTTGCGCCATTCCTCGAGGTCGGTCTCCCAGACCGTCTTGTTGATCCCGGCGATGCCGGCGTTGTTGACGAGAATGTCGATCTTTCCGAATGCGGCAAGCGTCGCATCTCGGGTCTTTTCGACCGCGGCAAGATCTGACACATCGACCTTGAACGCGGTGACGCCGTTGCCGATTTCCTTTGCGGTCTTCTCGGCGAATGGCTGGTCATGATCCCAGATCGCGACGCGCGCACCGGAACTGACAAAACGTTCTGTAATAGCGCGTCCAAAACCCTGCGCGCCGCCGGTGACAACCGCGCAGCGGCCGTTTAGATCGATCTTGTTCATGGGTACACCCTCTTCTGGATCCGTTCGAACGAGCTAGTCCACCGTCATTCCGGGATGGTCCGAAGGACCAGACCCGGAATCTCGAGATTCCGGGTTCGCGTCTTCGACGCGCCCCGGAATGACCATGAATTATTGATGACGCGGAGGCCAAAGAGAGAATGCCTACAGCGTCCAGCCGCCGTCGATGATATGCGCAACGCCGGTGGTGAATGCGCTTTCGTCGCTGGCGAGATAGACCGCGAGCGACGCGATTTCCTCGGCGGTGCCGAGCCTCCCCATGGGCTGCCGGCTCACGAACATCTCTCGCCCCCCGGGTCCAACCGCGGTGGCGCGGTTGAGCATCGACGGCGTCTCGATGGTGCCGGGACAAATGCAGTTGCAGCGGATGCCCCTGGTGATGAAATCGGCGGCCACCGCGCGCGTCAGCGCCGCCACCGCGGCCTTGGTCGCGCCGTAGACGTAGCGGTTGGGCGCAGCCTTGAACACGCCGGCGGCAGACGAAATGTTCACGATCGAGCCATGGCCGGATTCCAGCATGCCCGGCAGGAAAGCCCGCAGCGTGCGGTGCATCGACTTGACGTTGATGTCGAACGAGAAATCCCAGTCGTCGTCGGAACAGTCGAGCACCGTGCCGTGATGCACGAAGCCCGCCGCGTTGAGCAGGATGTCGACCTTGCCGACGCGCTTGGCCATCGCGGCGACAGCGGCGGTATCGCGCACGTCGAGCTTTGCGACCTCCGACACACCCTCTTTGGCGAGCACCGCGAGGCCCTTTTCGTCGATGTCGGTTGCAAACACCGTGGCGCCCTCGCGCGCAAAGGCGATTGCCGAGGCCCGGCCGATTCCCGCCGCGCCGGCGGTCACGAATGCGCGTTTGCCCTTCAGGCGGTCTGACATGGCGTTCTCTCCCAAATTATCGATAGTTATTTCCGGTCATACGCGGGCTCGACCCGCGTATCCATCTTCTTTGAAGAAGGATGGATTGCCGGGTCAAGCCCGGCAACGACAGCTCAGATTCTCGCTAATGATTATCCCTGGCCACGCCGACCGTGCCGGCGATGTCGTGATAGCGGGTGGCGAACTCCATGCAGGCGCCGGTGGCCTGCTGGCCGACGGTGGAGCGGTAGAGTTCCTGCCACGGCGTCTGGTTGGCCGGATAGGGGAAGCCGCCCTTGGCTTTCAGTTCGGCGCGCCGCCGCTTCAGCTCCTCATCGGAAATCAGGATGTTGGCGCTGCCTTTATTCAGATCGATGCGAACCTTGTCGCCGGTCTTGAGGATGGCGAGCCCGCCGTCGGCCGCGGCTTCCGGCGTGGCGTTGAGGATCGACGGCGAGCCTGAGGTGCCGGACTGCCGGCCGTCGCCGATGCAAGGCAGGGACAGGATGCCGCGTTTGATCAGCGCCGCCGGCGGCTGCATGTTCACGACCTCGGCGCCGCCCGGATAGCCGATCGGTCCGGTGCCGCGCACGAACAGGATGCAGTGCTCGTCGATATCGAGCGAGGCATCGTCGATCCGCTTGTGATAATCCTCCGGGCCCTCGAACACGATGGCGCGGCCCTCGAACGCGTTCGGATCGCCGGGAGTGATCAGATAGCGATCGCGGAACTCCCGGGAGATCACGCTGGTCTTCATGATCGCGGAATCGAACAGGTTGCCGCGCAAGACAAGGAAACCGGCGTCTTTCACCAGTGGCTTGTCGTAACTCCGGATCACGTCGCCGTCGGGTTTCGGCGCATCGCGGCAGTTCTCGCCCATGGTGTGACCGTTGACGGTCATGGCGTCTTCGTGGATACGCTGGTGCGCCATCAATTCGCGCACCACGGACGGCACGCCGCCGGCGCGGTGATATTCCTCACCGAGATAAAAGCCGGCCGGCTGCATGTTCACCAGCAGCGGAATCTCGTGGCCGTATTTCTGCCAGTCGTCGATATCGAGTTCGACGCCGATATGGCGGGCCAGCGCGTTGATGTGGATCGGCGCGTTGGTCGAGCCGCCGATCGCCGAATTGACGACGATGCAGTTTTCGAACGCCTTTCGCGTCAGGATGTCGGACGGTTTCAGATCTTCCCAGACCATCCCGACGATGCGAGTGCCGGTCTCGTAGGCGATCTGGCCGCGCTCGCGGTAGGGCGCGGGGATCGCGGCGCAACCCGGCAGTGACATGCCCAAGGCCTCGGCCAGCGAATTCATTGTGGAGGCGGTGCCCATGGTGTTGCAGTGGCCGACCGACGGCGCCGACGAGGCCACGATGTTCATGAACTCCTCGTAGTCGATCTCGCCGGCGGCCAGCCGCTCGCGCGCTTTCCAGACCACGGTGCCGGAGCCGGAGCGCTCGCCATTGTGCCATCCGTTCAACATCGGCCCGCCGGACAATACGATCGCCGGGAGATTGACTGTTGCCGCCGCCATCAGGCAGGCGGGCGTAGTCTTGTCGCAGCCGGTGGTCAGCACCACGCCGTCCAGGGGATAGCCGAACAGTATTTCGACCAGGCCGAGATAGGCGAGATTGCGATCGAGCGCGGCGGTCGGGCGTTTGCCGGTCTCCTGGATCGGATGCATCGGAAATTCCATCGCGATGCCGCCGGCGGCACGGATGCCTTCCCGGACCCGATGCGCCAGTTCGAGGTGATGGCGGTTGCACGGCGAAAGGTCGTTGCCGGTCTGCGCGATGCCGATGATCGGCTTGCCGGCCTGCAGTTCGTGCCGGGTCAGGCCGTAGTTGAGGTAGCGCTCGAGATAAAGCGCGGTCATCCCGGGGTTGTGAGGGTTGTTGAACCACTCGCTGGAACGGAGTTTGCGCCTGGTGACGCCGGTAAGCGGCTTGTTCATTGTTTCTCCCGCACCGCACACGCCTTATTATTGTGCGTAATGTTCGTATTGGGGCTGGATGTTTGCATGTCAACGCCCCCTTCGCAACGTTCGCGGGAGCGGTAACAGCCTACGACTTTGATCCAACGACATCTCCGAAAAAGTCTGGTATGACCCCGGTCAAATAAAGGGACGACCGCCGCGTTCAACGCGGGGATCGCGTGAATTGGGAGGAAATGTATGTCGTCGGTGCAGATTCGCGACGTGCGAAAATCGTTTGGCGGCTTTGAAGTGCTGCACGGCGTATCGATCCCGATCGAGGACGGCGCCTTCGTCGTCCTGGTCGGCCCCTCCGGCTGCGGCAAATCGACCTTGCTGCGGATGCTGGCCGGGCTCGAAAACATCACTTCCGGGACGATTTCGATCGGCGACCGCGTCGTCAACAACGTCCAGCCCAAAGAACGCGACATCGCGATGGTGTTCCAGAATTATGCGCTCTATCCGCATATGACGGTCGCCGACAATATGGGATTTTCGCTGAAGCTGCGCGGCGCCAGCGCGGGCGAAATCAGCAAGGGGGTCGCGCGAGCGGCGGAAATCCTCGATTTGACGCCGCTGCTCGATCGTTATCCCCGGCAATTGTCCGGCGGACAGCGCCAGCGTGTGGCGATGGGTCGCGCCATCGTGCGCGATCCGCAGGTGTTCCTGTTCGACGAGCCGCTGTCGAACCTCGACGCCAAGCTGCGCGTGGCGATGCGCACCGAAATCAAGGAACTGCACCAGCGGCTGAAGACCACCACGGTCTACGTCACCCACGACCAGATCGAGGCCATGACCATGGCCGACAAGATCGTGGTGATGCATGACGGCGTCGTGGAGCAGATCGGCACGCCGCTGGAACTGTATGACCGGCCGGACAACCAGTTCGTCGCCGGCTTCATCGGCTCGCCCGCGATGAATTTCCTCAAAGGCAAGGTCAAGCTGAACGGCAGCGCAGGCTTCGAGGGCCCCAACGGCGTCAAGCTGCCGCTGGCTTCGGCGCCCGCCAATTCCGACGGCCGGCCCGCGGTGTACGGCGTCCGCCCCGAGCACTTCACCATCGCCGATGACGGCGCCGAAGCCGAGATCGTGGTGGTGGAACCGACGGGATCGGAAACCCAGGTCTTTGCGAAACTCGGCGGCGAGCAGGTCGTCGCCGTGTTCCGCGAACGCCATCAATTCAATCCAGGCGACAAGGTCCGGCTCAAGCCGGATCCCGCGCTGGTGCATCTGTTCGACGGAACGACGGGCAAGCGACTATAGGTTATCGAAGCAATTGGTCGATGAACGAGCCAATAAAACAGGGAGAATACGGAAGATGACTGATTTTATACCGGACCGGCGGTCTTTGCTCAAAGGCGGCGCCACCATGCTGGCTGCTGCGGCAACCATGTCGAGCGAACAACTGCTGGGCTACGCGAAGGCGTGGGCGCAGACCGCGCAGTGGAAGCCGGAAGCGGGAGCCAAGATCAACCTTTTGCGCTGGAAGCGCTTCGTGGAAGCCGAAGACGTCGCCTTCATGAAGATCGTCGATGCCTTCCAGAAGGCAACCGGCGTGACCATCAACGTGTCAAACGAATCCTATGACGATATCCAGCCCAAGGCGTCGGTCGCTGCCAACACCGGGCAGGGCCTCGACATGGTCTGGGGTCTTTATTCCCTGCCGTTCCTGTTCCCCAGCAAATGCACCGACATGACCGACGTCGCCGAATACCTCGGCAAGAAAGACGGCGGCTGGGCGCCCTCGGGCGAAGCCTACGGCAAGCTGGACGGCAAATGGATCGGCGTTCCCGTCGCGGCCACCGGCGGCCTCGTGAACTACCGCGTCGCGGCGGCCGAAAAGGCCGGCCACAAGGAATTCCCGAAAGACCTCGCCGGCTTTGCCGATCTGGTCAAGGGCATGAACAAGAACGGCACGCCCGCCGGCATGGCACTCGGCCACGCCTCGGGCGACGCCAATGGCTGGCTACACTGGGCGCTGTGGGCGCATGGCGGCAACTTGATCGACAAGGACAACAAGGTCATCGTCAACTCGCCGGAGACCGCGAAGGCGCTGGAGTACGTCAAGGGCCTCTACGACAACTTCGTGCCGGGCACCGCGTCCTGGAACGACAGCTCCAACAACAAGGCGTTCCTGGCGGGCCAGCTTCATCTGACGGTCAACGGCATTTCGATCTATGTCACGGCAAAGACAGAAAATCCGCAGATCGCCGCGGATATGAATCACGCCCATCTGCCGGCCGGCGTGGACGGCAAGACCCGCGAACTGCATCTCGGCTTCCCGATCCTGGTCTTCAACTTCACGAAATATCCGCAGGCCTGCAAAGCCTTCACCGCGTTCATGATGGAGCCCGAGCAGTTCAATCCCTGGGTCGAAGCCGCCCAAGGTTACCTTTCTCCGTTCCAGATCGGCTTCAACAAGAACCCGATCTGGACCGCGGATCCCAAGAACACGCCCTACCGCAACGTGGCCGAGACCGCGCAGACACCGGCGGGCATCGGCAAGATGGGTGAGAACGCCGCTGCCGCGATCGCCGACTTCGTCGTTGTCGACATGTTCGCCAACTACTGTACCGGACGCGAGGACGTGAAGACGGCGATGGCGTCGGCAGAACGTTCCGCCAAGCGCATCTTCCGATAGGAGAGAAGGCCGGCGCAGCCTGCTGCGCCGGCTTGTTTTATTTGGAAATCGGGACGACGCTCGGCGGCGACAGTCGAACCGCCGGGCGTCGTCCCGGGAATCTGGAGTGAGGAGCGGAATGACTACCGTCCAGACATTGATGCCTGTACCGGCAGCGGGCGTTGATACGCCGTCGCTTTGGATACGGCTGCGAACCAACCGCAACTGGATAGCGCTGTGGTTCATGCTGCCCGCGGCGGCGTTCCTGATCCTGTTCCTGGCCTATCCCTTGTTCCTTGGCGTCTGGATGAGCTTCACCGATGAACGTATCGGCCGTACCGGCGTTTTCATCGGCCTCGAGAATTACCAATGGCTGTGGGATGATTCCATCTTCTGGCTCTCGGTGTTCAATACGCTGCTCTATACGATCGTCGCGAGCGCCATCAAATTCGCGGTCGGCCTCTATCTCGCATTGCTGTTGAACCGGCACATGCCGTTCAAGGCGCTGATCCGCTCCGTCGTCCTGATCCCGTTCATCGTGCCGACCGTGCTCTCGGCGATCGCGTTCTGGTGGATCTACGACTCCCAGTTTTCAATTATTTCCTGGTCGCTGATCAGGCTCGGCCTGATCGACCACAACATCGATTTCCTCGGCGATGGCAATTTGGCGCGGGGCAGCGTGATCTTCGCCAATATCTGGCGCGGCGTTCCCTTTGTCGCGATCACGCTATTGGCCGGCCTGCAGACCGTGTCGCCCTCGCTGTACGAGGCGGCGACGCTGGATGGCGCCACCAACTGGCAACGCTTCCGCTTCATCACCTATCCGCTGCTGACGCCGATCATCGCGGTTGTCATGACCTTCTCGGTGCTGTTCACCTTCACGGACTTCCAGCTGGTCTGGGCCCTGACGCGCGGCGGACCGGTGAATGCCACGCATTTGATGGCCACCTTGAGTTATCAGCGCGGCATCATCAGCGGCCGGCTGGGCGAGGGGGCCGCGATTGCGACCGCCATGATCCCATTCCTGGCGGCCGCTATCGCGATTTCCTGGTTCGGCATGCAGCGCCGGAAATGGCAGCAAGGATCGAACAATGACTGATTCCGCCCTGCCATCGAAAGCGCCCCTATCCGCGCAAACCGACGACAGCGAAGGCATGAGCTTCCTGGAGTCGTTGCCGCGCCGCGTGGTGACGCTTTACCTGCCGCTGTTCGTGATCCTGGTCGTGCTGTTGTTTCCGTTCTACTGGATGGCGCTGACGTCGATCAAACCGGACGAACAACTGATCGACATGGACAAGTTCAACCCGTTCTGGGTGATCCATCCGACCTTCAAGCATATCAGCAAGCTGTTGTTCGAGACCCAGTATCCGAGATGGCTCTGGAACACGATGTATGTGGCGGTGGGAGCGACCACGCTCTCGATCATCGCCAGCGTGCTGGCGGCCTATGCCATCGTACGCCTGCGATTCAAGGGCGCGGAAGCGGTCGGCGTGCTGATCTTCTTTGCCTATCTGGTGCCGCCGTCGATCCTGTTCATTCCGCTCGCGTCCGTCATTCAGGCCTATGGCCTGTTCGATTCGCCGCTGTCGCTGATCCTGGTCTACCCGACGCTGCTGATTCCGTTCTCGACCTGGCTGCTGATGGGATATTTCAAGACCATTCCTTATGAGCTGGAGGAATGCGCATTGATCGACGGCGCATCGCGCTGGCAGATCCTCACGCGGATCGTGGTACCGCTGGCGATTCCGGGCCTGATCTCGGCCTTCATCTTCTCCTTCACGCTGTGCTGGAACGAGTTCATCTACGCGCTCACCTTCCTGCAATCGACGCCGAACAAAACGGTTCCGGTGGCGATCGTGAATGAATTCGTGGACGGCGATATCTACAAGTGGGGATCGCTGATGGCCGGCGCGCTGGTCGGCTCGCTGCCGCTGGTCATCCTTTACGCGTTCTTTGTCGAGCATTACGTATCGGCGATGACCGGTGCCGTGAAGGAGTAGGCGCGGACCTTGTGCACCGCTCTTCGACGAGTTATCGGTTCGAGAATCCACACACTCGGACCCTCATCCTGAGGAGCGCGCACTTGGCGCGCGTCTCGAAGGATGGCAGCTTGCACAGTCCGTGGCATCCTTCGAGACGCATCGCTTCGCGATGCTCCTCAGGATGAGGCAGCAACCAAGAACAAAAAGGAGTTGGGTCTTGCATATTCTGGTTCTCGGCGCCGCCGGCATGGTCGGGCGCAAATTGACCGATCGGCTGCTGCGCGACGGGCGTCTCGGCAAGACCGACATCAACCGCATGACGCTGCAGGACGTGGTTGCTCCGGCGGAGCGTCCGAATCCCGGATTTCCGGTCGAGGTCGTGACCTGCGATTTTGCGGTGCCGGGCGCCGCCGAAAAGCTGGTCGCGGACCGCCCTGACGTGATCTTCCATCTGGCGGCGATCGTCTCCGGCGAGGCCGAACTCGATTTCGACAAGGGCTATCGCATCAATCTCGACGGCACCCGGATGCTGCTCGATGCGATCCGCCTCATCGGCGGCGGCTACAAGCCGCGCGTGGTGTTCACCTCATCGATCGCGGTGTTCGGCGCGCCGTTTCCGGACGCGATCGGCGACGAGTTCTTCCACACTCCGCTCTTGAGTTACGGCACCCAGAAGGCGATCGACGAACTGCTGCTGGCGGATTATTCGCGCCGCGGCTTCATGGACGGCGTCGGCATCCGCCTGCCGACCATCTGCATCCGTCCCGGCCTGCCCAACAAGGCGGCATCGGGCTTCTTCTCCAACATCCTGCGCGAACCGCTGGCCGGCAAGGAAGTGGTGCTGCCGGTATCCGAGGATGTCCGGCACTGGCACGCCACCCCGCGTTCGGCGGTCGGTTTCCTCTTGCACGCCGCAACCATCGATAGCGCGGTCGTCGGCCCGCGCCGCAACCTCACCATGCCCGGGCTTTCGGCGACCGTCGGCGAACAGATCGCCGCGCTGAAGCGGGTAGCCGGTGACAAGGTGGCGGCGCGGATCAAGCGCGAGCCTGATCCGTTCATCATGGGCATTGTCAGCGGCTGGCCGCGCAATTTCGCACCGAAGCGGGCGCTGGAACTCGGCTTCACGACCGCCGAAAAGACCTTCGACGACATCATCCGGATTCACATCGAGGACGAATTGGGTGGTAAGTTCGCCGCCTGATTTGTTGCCAGTGGGGAGCTTCCATGAAACCAATCGGTTCGGGAATTCACACTCAGCGGCCTCACACCCACCGGCCTCATCCTGAGGAGCGCGCACTTCGCGCGCGTCTCGAAGGATGGCAGCTTGCACAAATGTCATCTGTGGCCATCCTTCGAGACGCATCGCTTTCGCGACGCTCCTCCAGCGATAACGGCGAAGCCGTTACGCGGGGATGAGGGGGTAACGGCGATTTTGATACCATTCGAACTCAGGAAACGCAGTACGAGACCCATAGGAGACCAGCCATGACAGCCAGCATCGTCGGATGGGCGCATACGCCGTTCGGCAAGTTCGATAACGAAACCGTCGAAAGCCTCGTGGTCAAGGTCGCGACCGACGCGCTCGCCGACGCCGGCATTTCCGCTGCTGACGTCGACGAAATCGTGCTCGGGCATTTCAACGCCGGCTTCTCGCCGCAGGATTTTACCGCGTCGCTGGTGCTGCAGGCCGATCCGCAATTGCGCTTCAAGCCGGCGACCCGGGTCGAGAATGCCTGCGCCACCGGATCGGCGGCGGTGCACCAGGGCATCCGCGCGATTGCGTCGGGTGCTGCGAAGATTGTGCTCGTGGTCGGCGTCGAGCAGATGACGCGCACGCCCGCGGCCGAGATCGGCAGGAACCTGCTGAAGGCGTCGTATCTGCCTGAGGACGGCGACACCCCCGGCGGTTTCGCCGGCGTGTTCGGCAAGATCGCGCAAGACTATTTCCAGAAATACGGCGACCAGTCCGATGCGCTGGCGATGATCGCCGCCAAGAACCACAAGAACGGCGTCGCCAATCCCTATGCGCAGATGCGCAAGGATTTCGGTTACGAGTTCTGCCGTTCCGAGAGCGAGAAGAATCCGTTCGTGGCGGGGCCGCTGAAGCGCACCGATTGCTCGCTGGTATCGGACGGCGCCGCAGCACTTGTGCTGATGGATGCCGAAGCCGCCAAGTCGATGGGCAAGGCGGTCAACATCCGGGCCACCGCGCATGCCCAGGATTTCCTGCCGATGTCGAAGCGCGACATTTTGCAGTTCGAAGGCTGCACCGTGGCATGGCAGCGCGCGCTCCAGTCGGCCGGCGTGCAGCTTTCCGATCTCTCGTTTGTGGAGACCCACGACTGCTTCACCGTCGCCGAACTGATCGAATACGAGGCGATGGGGCTGACGCCCCGAGGGCAGGGCGCCCGCGCGATCAAAGAAGGCTGGACCCAGAAGGACGGCAAGCTGCCGATCAATCCGTCCGGCGGATTGAAGTCCAAAGGGCACCCGATCGGCGCCACCGGCGTCTCCATGCATGTGATGACGGCGATGCAGCTGGTGGGTCAGGCGCCCGAGGGCATGCAGATCAAGAATGCAAAACTCGCGGGCATCTTCAACATGGGCGGTGCGGCGGTCGCGAATTACGTCTCGGTGCTGGAGCCCGCGAAGTAGGAAACTCACCACCTCGTCCCCTGCGAAAGTTTCGCAGGGACGACACCGCTTTACGATGAAGCAGCACTCAATTCGATAGGCAGCGCCTGCGCGCGTATCAACTGATTTGCCCGACGGGCGCGCGGCTGAATTTCCTGTCCAGCCCCTTTTGAAAAAATATTCTGGTTTTCCGAAGTGGCAAATCATTGTATATCTCTCGCCGTCCTGTCCCACTCAGAGGGGCGGCTCGCGACGTCACGGACGCGGGGCGGGATGCGGTGGACGCGGCGGCGCGCTTGACGGGCGTTGCTTGCAGCGGACGGCGAAGACGTGTGGTCCTGACACCCCGACGCTGGTGTCAAGTTGGCGGGTAACCGCTGACGACGGTGGCAAGAAAGCCGATCACCGGGGAGAGCACGGTATAAGCCGTAAACCATTGCGTGCGGGAATGTCGGGTGATTTCCGATGGCTCGCTGTGAATACTCGTGTGCATACTACTACCAATATGCGCACACGAGGCTGCGGGTGCATCGGGCGCCCGGCATTCCCCACGCCCTCTAGGTTCAAAGGGCGAAAAATTCAGGCATCACCCGGGCGCATCGCGCCGCGGGATCGCGAAGGTGTGTCTGGAATTGAAGATAGATGGATTGGGGCTCGATGTCCCGGCAACGGCGGTGCGCTCCCTCGCCCCGTTCTTCACGGGGAGAGGGTGGGGTGAGGGGCTCTCTCGACGAGTTTGACTTGCGGATGGTCCCCCTCACCCGGATCGCATCTGCGATGCGATCCGACCTCTCCCCGCAAGCGGGGCGAGGTGAACCGCGGCGCATACCCCCATACGCCGGCCAACCCTTGATCTTGCCTGCCCGCTGCCGTTACTAGGCTGAGGAAATAAAGGCGATGCGCCGCACGCACATCTCGGGAGAAAAAAATCCATGGGACCGCTGGAGGGCGTCAAGGTCATCGACATGACGACCGTGCTGATGGGGCCCTATGCCACCCAGATGTTCGGCGACTACGGCGCCGACGTCATCAAGGTCGAAACGCTTGACGGCGACGTGACGCGGCTGATCGGGCCGACCCGTCATCCCGGCATGGGTCCCGTGTTCCTCAACACCAACCGCAGCAAGCGCTCGATCTGCCTCGATCTGAAAAACCCTGCCGGGCGCGACGTGGTGCTGCGGCTGATCGCATCGGCCGATGTGCTGGTCTACAACGTGCGGCCGCAGGCGATGGCGCGGCTGCAACTCGGCTACGACGTGGTCTCGAAAATCAATCCGCGTTTGATCTATGCCGGGGTATTTGGTTTTGGTCAGGACGGACCTTACGCGACAAAACCCGCCTATGACGACCTGATCCAGGGCGCGACCGCGCTTCCGGCGCTGATGGCGCAGACCGGCGACGGCGTGCCGCGCTATGTGCCGAATGCGCTGGTCGACCGCATCGTCGGGCTGACGGCGGTGGGCGCGATCTGCGCCAGCCTGGTGCATCGCGACCGCACGGGGCGCGGCCAGCGGGTGGATATCCCGATGTTCGAGACCATGGCGAGTTTTGTCATGGGGGACCATCTGGGTGGTCTGACCTACGAGCCGCCGCTCGACAAGGGCGGCTATGCGCGCCATCTGTCGCGCGACCGCCGGCCATACAAAACCTCTGACGGCTATATCTGCGTGATCGTCTACAACGACAAGCAGTGGGAGAACTTCTTCAAAGCCACCGGCCGCGACGATCTGCGCAACGATCCGAAATTCGCAACGTTTGCCGGGCGCGCGGTGAATATTGATACCGTCTATGCCGAACTGGCCCGCATCTTCGAGACCCGCACCACCGCGGAATGGACCGAACTGCTCAACAAGGCCGACGTGCCGGTCATGCCGATGCATGATCTCGAGAGCATGTTGCAGGACCCGCATTTGATCGCGACCGATTTCTTTCCGGTCGTGAATCATCCGACCGAAGGTCCGATCCGCAACATGAAGGTGGCGGCCACCTGGTCGGAGACACCGGTGGAGCCGGAGCGCCTGGCGCCGCGCCTCGGCGAGAACGGCGTGGAAATTTTGCAGCAAGCCGGCTTCTCCGCCGACGAAATTGCCGCATTGGTGCGCGATGGCGTCACCAGAGCCGCCGACACGCCACGGGATTGAGACGCATGGATTTTGCGCTGACCGCCAACCAGGAATCGATCCGCGACGCCGTTGCAAAAATCTGCGCGCGGTTCGACGATGCCTATTGGCTGAAGAAGGACAAGGAGGGTGGTTTCCCGGCCGATTTCCACAAGGCGCTGGCCGATGCCGGCTGGCTCGGCATCTGCATTCCCGAGGCCTATGGCGGCTCGGGCCTCGGCATATCAGATGCCGCCATCATGATGCGCACGATAGCGGAATCCGGCGCCGGCATGTCCGGCGCCTCCGCCGTCCACATGAATGTGTTCGGACTCAATCCCGTCGTGGTGTTCGGCAACGAAGAACAATGCAAGCGGATGTTGCCGCCGATCGTCGATGGCACGCGGAGGGCCTGCTTTGCGGTGACCGAGCCCAATACCGGCCTCAACACCACGCAACTGAAAACACGCGCGGTACGCAGCGGCGACAAATACATCGTCAATGGCCAGAAGGTCTGGATCTCCACCGCGCAGGTCGCCGAGAAGATTCTGCTGCTGGCACGCACCACGCCGCTGGAAGATGTGAAGAAACCGACCCACGGCTTGAGCCTGTTTTATACCGATTTCGACCGTAGCCGTATCGCCGTGCACGAGATCGAGAAGATGGGCCGCAAGGCCGTCGACTCCAACGAACTGTTCATCGAAAATTTTGAAATTCCGCTCGAAGACCGCCTCGGCGAGGAAGGCCGAGGTTTCGAATACATCCTGCATGGTATGAATCCGGAGCGGATCCTGATTGCCGCCGAAGCGGTCGGGCTCGGCAAGCTGGCGCTGTCTCGCGCCGCCGCCTACGCCAAAGAGCGCAACGTGTTCAACCGTCCGATCGGCAAGAACCAGGCGATCCAGCATCCGCTGGCGAAGAACTGGATGGAGCTCGAAGCCGCCTGGCTGATGACGCTGTCGGCCGGCTGGCAATACGATCAGGGCCAGCCGTGCGGCCCGGCGGCGAATGCCGCGAAATATCTCGCCGGCGAGGCGGGGTATCAGGCCTGTGAGCAGGCCGTCATGACGCACGGCGGCTTCGGCTACGCCAAGGAGTATCATGTCGAGCGATACCTGCGGGAATCCCTGATTCCGCGCATCGCCCCGATCAGCCCGCAGCTCATTCTCAGTTTTATCGCCGAGAAGGTGCTGGGCCTGCCGAAGTCGTATTGAAATGGCGGAAATTTCTCAGCCGTCATTCCGGGATGCGCCGCAAGGCGCAGACCCGGAATCTCGAGATTCCCCGATGTGCAATGCACATCTGAGGTTCGCATCTTCGATGCACCCCGGAATGACGTGGATGGAGTTCGAGATGGTGCGTCCATGAGCTTCATCACCGGCGTCGGTCTCACCGCATACGGCAAACACCAAGGCGCTTCCTCGCTCGACCTCATGAGCAAGGCGGCGGAACTTGCGATATCGGATGCCGGGCTGAAACGCGCCGAGATCGACGGCGTCCTCTGCGGCTACTCGACCGTCGCGCCGCACATCATGCTGGCGACCGTGTTCGCCGAGCATTTCGGCATTCGCCCGGCTTACGCGCACGCGGTGCAGGTCGGCGGCGCCACCGGTCTGGCGATGACCATGCTGGCGCATCACCTGGTCGAAGCCAAAGTGGTAAAACACATGCTGGTCGTGGCAGGCGAAAACCGGCTCACCGGGCAGAGCCGCGACGCCTCGATCCTGGCGCTGGCGCAGGTCGGACATCCCGATTACGAGGTGCCGTTGGGGCCGACCATTCCGGCCTATTATGGCCTTGTCGCCTCGCGCTACATGCACGAATACGGCGTGACGCAGGAAGACCTCGCTGAGTTCGCGGTGCTGATGCGCACCCACGCGCTGAGCCATCCCGGAGCGCAGTTTCACGAGGCCATCACGGTGGCCGATGTGATGGCCTCGAAGCCGGTGGCGCTGCCCCTGAAACTGCTGGATTGCTGTCCAGTGTCGGACGGCGGCGCGGCGTTTGTCGTCAGCCGCGAACGCACCGGCGAGACCGGCGTGCGCGTCGCCGGCTGCGCGCAGGCGCATACCCATCAGCATGTCACGGCGGCGCCTGCCTTGAGCGAACTCGGCGCCGAGATCGCGGTCGCGCGGGCGAAGGCCGCATCCGGCATCGATGTCTCTGACGTGCGCTACGCCGCGGTCTATGACAGTTTTACCATCACGCTGGCGATGCTGCTGGAGGACCTTGGACTTGCCGGGCGCGGCGAGGCGGCGGCGCGGGTGCGATCGGGGCATTTCAACCGCGATGGCGCGATGCCGCTCAACACCCATGGCGGTCTTCTGAGTTACGGCCATTGCGGCGTCGGCGGCGCGATGGCGCATCTGGTCGAAACCTATCTGCAGATGACGGGGCGCGCGGGAAAGCGCCAGGTGCGCGATGCCTCGATCGCGCTGCTGCATGGCGACGCCGGCGTGCTGTCGTCGCATGTCAGCATGTTCCTGGAGCGGGTGCGATGAGCGGCGGCAAAATCGCGGACTGGACCTCCGGCGAAGAGGCGATCGTCTACCAATCCTGCACGGCCTGCGGCAGCTTGCAATATTTCCGACGCAGCTTCTGTGCTATCTGCGGCGCGCCCGACCCGGTGGAAAAGCGCGCCAGCGGCGAGGGCACGGTCTACGCCACCTCGCTGGTGTGCCGCGCCGCCACGCCGGAAACCCGCGCGCACGTTCCCTACAACATCGTTCTCGTCGACACGTCAGAGGGCTTTCGCATGATGGCCCACGGCGACAACGATCTTTCCATCGGCGACAAGGTCACCGCGCGATTTGCACGGTTCGCCGGCCGCCTCGTTCCCCATTTCGCAAGGACCAAACCATGAGCCGCCTCAAGGCCGCCCTCGATCCGCGTTCGATCGCCATCATCGGCGCGTCGGAAAATCCCAACAAGGTCGGCGGCCGGCCGGTGCATTACCTCGACAAGTTCGGCTTCAAGGGCAAAATCTTCCCGATCAATCCGTCGCGCGCGGAGGTGCAGGGTTACACTTGCTACAGGAGCCTCGCGGATTTGCCGGAGGCCCCGGAAATGGTGATCGTCGCGGTCGCCGGCGACAACGCCATCGGCGCGGTGGAGGATTGCGCCGCGCATGGCGTCAAGGTGGCGGTGGTGATGGCGTCCGGCTTCGGCGAGGTCGATGCGGTCGCCGGCAAGGCCAAGGAGCGGCGGATGGTCGAGGCCGCGCACAGGGCCGGCATGCGCATCGTCGGGCCGAATTCGCAAGGCCTCGCCAATTTCGGCACCGGCGCGATTGCGAGTTTTTCGACCATGTTCATGGACATGGACCGCGCCGAGGGCCATGTCGCCATGCTCAGCCAGAGCGGTGCATTGTCGACGGTGCCGGTCGGCTTCCTCCGCCAGCGCGGCATCGGCGTCCGCCATACCCATGCCACCGGCAACGATGCCGACATTTCCGTCGGCGAACTCGCGGTGGCCGTCGCCGAGGATCCCGAAGTAAAACTGCTGCTGCTTTATCTCGAGAGCATCCCCGAGAAAAAATATCTGGAAGAACTCGCGGCCGTAGCACTCGATCGCGACCTGCCGGTGATCGCGCTGAAGTCGGGCCGGTCCGAAGCCGGGCGCCAGGCCGCGCAATCGCATACCGGCGCGCTCGCCAACGAGGACCGGGTGGTCGATGCATTTTTCGAACATCACGGCATCTGGCGCGCGCCGGACATGCGCGGACTGGTGGAGGCGACGGAGCTTTATCTGAAGGGCTGGAAGCCCAAGGGAAGACGGCTGGTGGCGATCAGCAATTCCGGCGCGGTGTGTGTCTTGACCGCCGACGCCGCAACCGCGGTCGGCATGCCCATGGCAAAGCTTTCACCGGAAACCGACAAGAAACTAAAGGGCATCCTGCCGAGCTTTGCCACCACCACCAACCCGATCGATCTCACCGCGGCGCTGTTATCCAACGGTCGGCTGTTCGGCGACATCCTGCCGGTCATTGCGGAAGACCCGACGGCCGACGCGTTCCTGATCGGCGTTCCCGTCGCCGGTCCCGGCTATGACGTCGAAGCGTTCGCGCGCGACTCTGCCGCCTTCGGCAGGCAGACCGGAAAGCCGCTGGTGATCGCGGCAACGCAACGCAGCGTCGCCGATCAATTTTCGTCCGAAGGCCTGTCGGTATTTCCGACCGAGACCGAGGCGGTGTCGGCGCTGCATCAGTATCTCGCCCATCGTGAATTGATGGCGCGCACGCTCGCGCGCAAGGCAACGCGCGCCAGGCTTGCTCCGCCGTCGATTTCATCTGATGCGATGACGATGCTCAACGAGGCCGACAGCCTCGCCTTGCTGGCCGCGCGCGGCATTCCCGTGGTGCCGCACCGGTTGTGCCGGTCGCGTGCCGAGGCGATCGCGGCATTCGAGGCGATCGGCGGGCCCGTCGTGGTCAAGGGATGCTCGGCCGATATCGCGCACAAGTCCGAGCTTGGGCTGGTGAAGCTCGGCGTCAGGACCCGCGAGGAGGCCGGCGAAGTCTGGGCGCAGATGGAAGGCATCATCCGCAAGCACGGCGCCCGCTTCGACGGCGTTATAACAGCCGCGATGGCCACCGGGCGCCGCGAAATCATGATCGGCGCGCATCGCGATCCCGTGTTCGGTCCGGTGGTCGCGGTCGGCGACGGCGGCAAATATGTCGAGGTCTTTCGCGATACTGCGCTGCTGTTGCCGCCGTTCTCGAAAGACGATGTGAGGGAGGCACTTGGAAAGCTGCGGATCGCGGCATTATTCGCAGGCGTGCGCGGCGAGCCGCCGATGGATATCGATGCGCTCTGCGACGCCGTCGTTGGGATCGGCGAACTGATGCTGGATCCCGCGGCCAAGGCGATGAGCCTGGATCTCAATCCGGTACTGCTCGACAGCGCCGGCAAGGGCTGCGTGGTGGTGGATGCGGTGGTGTTCCAGGGATGACTCCGCCGTCATTGCGAGCTCAGCGAAGCTATCCAAGCCGTCATTCCGGGGCGGTGCGAAGCATCGAACCCGGAATCTCGAGATTCCGGGTCTGGTGCTAGCGCACCATCCACGATGTGCATTGAACATCTGAGGTCTGGTGCTAACGCTGACACTGTCACCGCGAGTAAAAAATAAAGCTGGCGATGACGAGCATTGCCGCCACCGCCAGCATTTGCGCGAGCATTTCCGAGGCCGCCCTTTTGGTGGCTTCCTTCATGCCGTTCTCCCTAGACTTGGGCGCGAGTCATCGTTGCCCGCGAAGGCAAGATGGCTCGACTATTTTTTACTCGGAACACCCCACGACGAGTATTCGCTTGATTTGATAATTTGAGTCCCCACTCAGCGAATATCGACTATGCGAAGGTCGAACAGTATTGCGGCGGCAATTTGACTCGCGCGTGACGAGATTTGTGAGCGGCAGCTCCGACGAATTCCAGCCGAACCTGTTGGCGTTCGGCGGCGCGGTTGATTTTTGCGAGGCGGCGCAAGCTGTTGATCCCGCGACATCCGCCCGATACTGTTTCGAACGGAACCCGCCATTCGATAAAAAACAGCTCGCGACTGGCATCGCAGAATCCAAGGTGAAGCATGGCCCGCATCGACTATTGCGATACTTCGAAATCGAGCGAACGCACCCGTGAAATCCTGGGCAAGAACCGCAACGCAAATATTTTCCGGATGATGGCGCACTCGCCGAGCTATTTTGAGCAATATTGCCGGCTCGGCGGCGCGATCCGCCACAAGGGCGAACTGGATCCGGTGGTGCGCGAACTTGCGATCACGCGCACCGGAATTCTCTGTGAGGCGCCTTACGAGGTGGTGGCGCACAAGCGCATCGGCAAGAATGTGGGCGTCACCGACGAACAAAACGCCGCACTGGAGGACTGGAAATCCGCCACCTGCTTCGACGACGTGCAGCGCGCGGCGCTCGCCTTCACCGATGAAATCGTCGCGCTCCGCCGTCCGACCGATGCGACGTTCAACGCCATTGCGGCCAAACTGACGCCGGCGGCGTTGATCGAATTGCAGCTCTCGGTCGGATTCTACATCATGACGTCGAAGTTTCTGGAAACGTTTGGCATCGACATGCAGCCGGTAAGTGAAGTGGTTTGAACCGCCGATCGCGATTCCAGTCTAGTTCTCGGTCAGCAAATTCACCTTGGTGTTGGCGACGATCAGGCGGTCGGCGAGCAGCTGGGCGAGATTGCGCATGATCCGCTCTCCGGTGCGCGGATGCGCTTCGCGAAAGCGCTCGAAGTCGCGCAGCGGCACTTCGAGGGCGGTGGCGGGACCGTCGGCAAACACATCGGCGGAGCGGTGGGTTTCCAGCAGCGCCATTTCACCGAACGCCATGCCGGCGGTGAGCGTCGCGAGCCGCATGCCGCCATGCAGCCTGACGTGCACGACCCCGCTTCTGAGAAAGAACAGCGAGACAGCAGGCTGCGCGGCAGCGATGATCTGCTGTCCCGGCTGGTAGGTCCTGATCGCGCCGAGTGAGGCGAGCCGCGCAAGCTCCTCGGCCGTCAGTCCTGCCAGCAGCGCCTGCTCGGACAGCTCGGTCACCTCAACGGAGTCGATGGCGCCGCCATGGCGATAGACGATCTGGTCCTCGGCCCATTCGATGGCGTCGTCGAGCAGATGGTAGTTGCGCAAGTTCGAGGTGCCCTTGACCCACTCGCCCAGAGGCTCCCATTGCGGAGAGGAATGCTTGATGCCTGACAGGATCACGGTGACATTGAACGCTGCCAGTTCGTGGAAGCCCTCGGCGAGCAGGCGGGCGCCAGCGCGCGTCATCGCCGCGACCCGGCGCAGGTCGAATATGATGAAATGCGGGCGCGGCCCGGCTGCAAGCCGGCGCGAGATGTAATCGACATTGGAAAATGTCAGCGTGCCCACCAGTTCGATGATGCGGACGTCCTGATGATGGGCGGCGAGAATCTTCTGCTCATGCGGCCGCCGGCTGCGCCGCGACGCGCTTTTGCCGATGTTGTAGTCGGCGATGATGCTGTTGCGCGCGTCGTCGCTGCGGTTGAGCATGTGCAGGTCGTAATGCAGCGACAGCGCCTCGCAGACCTTGATGCCGCGCACGCTGTTGCCGTGGCTGTCGAGCCGGGGCGAATAGCTGCCGAGCCCGAGCCGCGCCGGCAATGCCGCCAGGATGCCGCCGCCGACACCGCTTTTGGCGGGAATGCCGACGCGATAAATCCATTCGCCGGCGTAGTCGTACATGCCGGAACTGGTCATGACCGACAGCGCCCGCGAGATCGCGTAGGGGGTCATGACCTGCTCGCCGCTCACCGGATTGATGCCGCGATTGGCCAGCGTCGCCGCCATCACGGCGATATCGCGCGCCGTGACCAGGATGGAGCATTGCCGGAAATAGACGTCGATCACCGCGCCGACGTCACCCTTGATGACGGTGTTGTTGCGCAGGAGATAGCCGATGGCGCGGTTGCGGTCGCCGGTCGTGCTTTCGGACGCATACACGGCTTCGTCGACATCGAGCTCGCGCCCGGCAAACCGGCCGAGCGCCTGCCGGATATATTCGAACGCGCCGTCGCCCTTGGCCTGATGGATCAGTCCGGAGCAGGCGATCGCGCCGGCATTGACCATCGGATTGAACGGATGGTTGTCGGCATTGAGCCGGATCGAATTGAAGGGATCGCCCGACGGCTCGACGCCGATTTCGCTCTCCACCCGCGCCGCACCGAGCGTATCCAGCGCCAGCGCGAACACGAATGGCTTCGACACCGACTGGATCGTGAAGGGAATCCTGGAGTCGCCGACCTCGTAGACGTGGCCGTCGAGGGTGACGAGGCTGATGCCGAAATGATCGGGGTCGGCCTTGCCGAGTTCGGGGATGTAGTCGGCGACATTGCCGCCGTTCTCGGTGGAAAAATCCGCGTGGCATGCGGTGAGGAACCGCAGCAAAGGCGGCTTCGATGCCGCCCAGCTTGCTGCATTCTGAAGCGGGGCCGAGCGCGAGCTGTTCATGTGTTGTCCTGCCGTGCGATGCGGTTCGCGCCAATCGATTTTACGCCGCAACGGCACGCGCCGAAACCTGCCCGATGGTGTTTTATGCGGCAGGCCGTGCCCAGCAATAACGCTTCAGGTTTCGAGAATGGCGAGGATCTGTCCCTCCGCGACCACGTCGTCGAGGCTGACCAGGATCGATTTGAGCATGCCCGCGGCGGGCGAAGCCACCGGGATTTCCATCTTCATGGCTTCGACGAATGCAATGTCGTCGCCATCGCCGACGCTTGCCCCGACCTCGATGGGAAGCGCGCAGACGCGTCCGGCCACCTCGGTCACGATCTTGATGTCTGGCATTTCCGTTCTCCCGGCACCGTTTGACGGACGATTGCCCTCGCGAACGGCTTTTTGTTGTGGCGGGAGATTGCCTGAGGTAGCCTCTTCCGCAAGTGGAATTTTATTCCGTAGCACGGAATGAATGGACAAAACCCATGGGAAGACGCTCGGAGCGGCTCAGCAAAGAGGGAATGCTCGCCAGCGATCGGGCAGGTGAGGGTGACGTTATTCAGGTTGTGTCGCGCGCGTTCGACGTCTTGCGCTGCTTCGAAGGCCATGAGGCGCGGCTGGGCAATCTGGAAATTGCCAATCGCTGCGGTCTGCCACGATCCACGGTATCGCGCCTGACCCATACGCTGACCCGGATGGGGCAACTGGTCTATCTGCCGCGCGACCAGAAATACCGCATCGGCCCGAGCGCGGTGGCGATGAGCACCTCGATGATGCGGGGCTTGCAATTGCGCAACCTGATTCGGCTGCGGCTGCAGGATGTCGCCGAACAGTTGCCGGGAACCGTCGGCTTCGTCATTCCCGATCGTTTTCACCTCGTCTATCTCGAGTTTGCGCGCGCCGCCAATGCGCTCGGTCTGCACGAGAGCACCGGCAGCCGCATCGCCATGGCGAGCACGGCGGCCGGCCACGCCTATACCGCCGCGCTCGATGCCGATGTCGGGGACGCCTTGCTCGGGGAAATGGAACGCGAGATTCCCGAAGGCGCCAAACTGCTGCGACCCCGGATCGAGAACAACCGCCGCTTTTTGCGCGAACACGGCTATGTCGTCGCCTGCGGCCTGTGGAGCCCGCATATCAACGGCCTCGCGGTGCCGCTGTGGTCGCCGCAATATCAAACCTTCGTGGTGGTCACGATCGGTCTACTGTCCGCGATGTATGACGAGAAGCGGCTGCACAATGAGGTCGCGCCGCGGTTGCTGGAATTGGGCGCCGCGGTCGGCAGCATGCTTGAAGGCGTCGACGGAGATCTGTTTAGGGATCGCATACCCGGCAAGCCGCTTCCGGCACCACCCACGAACAATAATAAAATCATCAGGACGGAGGATACGAATGAACTGGAAGCCGGAACTCGACGACCTCGCCCGGCGCGAAGCGTTCGCGCGCGAGATGGGAGGCGTTGACAAGGTCAAGCGGCAGCGTGACCAGGGCCGGCTCACCGTCCGCGAGCGTATCGACGGGCTGGTCGACCAAAAGAGCTTTCATGAGATCGGCGCGATTTCCGGCATCGCCGATTATGACGAGAACGGCGAACTCACCAATCTGACGCCGGCGAACTGCGTGTTCGGCCGCGGCAAGATCGACGGCCGCCCGGTGGTCGTGGTCGGCGACGATTTCACCGTGCGCGGCGGCTCCGCCGATGCCTCGATCTCCGCCAAGCCGCTGATGGCCGAGGAGATGGCGCATGATTTTCGCCTGCCCATCATCCGGCTGATCGAAGGCTCCGGCGGCGGCGGCTCGGTGAAGACCATTGAAACCAAGGGCGCGGCCAATCTGCCCGGCGGCATCGGCGGCACCCGCTGGTATTGGTACACGACGGCCAATATGGCGCGCGTGCCTGTGGTGGGCCTGGGTCTCGGCTCGGTCGCTGGCCTCGGCGCGGCGCGGCTTGCGGCAAGCCACTATTCAGTGATGACAAAAAACTCGGCGATGTTCGTCGCCGGTCCGCCCGTGGTGAAACGCCTGGGCCAGGATCTCACCAAGCAGGAACTCGGCGGCGCCGACATCCAGACCCGTGCTGGCGGGGTTGATCATGCCGTCGAAACTGAGGAGGAGGCGTTTGCCTGCGCCAGGCGGTTCCTGTCGTATCTGCCGTCGTCGGTCTATGAACTGCCCCAAACCGTTCCCTGCGACGACGATCCGGAACGCGCAGAGGAATCCCTGATGAAGGCGGTGCCGCGCAACCGCCGCCAGGTCTACAAGATGCGCCCGATCATCGAGGCCGTCGTCGACAAGGGCTCGTTCTTCGAGATGGCCGCAAATTTCGGCCGCTCGATTATTGCCGGGCTCGCCCGGCTGGAAGGCCGTGCGGTGTTGTTGCTCGCCAGCGATCCCTATCACTATGGCGGGTCGTGGACAGCCGAAGCGTGCCAGAAGGTGGTGCGGTTCGCGGATTTCGCCGAAACCTTCCATCTGCCGGTGGTCTATCTGATGGATTGTCCGGGCTTCATGATCGGGCTCGAAGCCGAGAAGGCCGCCACCATCCGCCACGGCGTGCGCGCCATGGCCGCCGTCAACCAAACCACGGTGCCCTGGTGCACCATCATCGTGCGCAATTCCTTCGGCGTCGCGGGCGTCGTCCATCAGCCGGCGGACCGGTTCTCGCTGCGCTACGCCTGGCCATCGGCCTATTGGGGCTCGCTGCCGCTGGAAGGCGGCATCGAGGCGGCCTATCGCGCCGACATCGACGCCGCGGACGATCCCAAAGCCAAACTAAGGGAGATCGAGGACCGTCTCAACAAGCTGCGCTCGCCGTTTCGTTCTGCCGAGCGGTTCTGGGTCGAAGAGATTATCGATCCGCGCAAGACCCGGTCGCTGCTGTGCGAATTCGCGCGGCTGGCTGAGCCGATCCGCACCCCGGGGCCTGCGACCAACATGACGATCAGGCCGTAGCAAGAAGCGAGTGGCGAATAGCGAATGGCGAGTGGAGTTTTCCCCATTCGCTATTCGCTACTCACCATTCGCCACCTTCACGCCATCACCGGCTTCGGAGCCCGCGAAATCGCCAGTGTGATCACCGCAGCGACGATGCACAACGCGCCGGCCACAAAGAATGCCGGCAGATAGCTCGCAAGCATCGTCCGGGACAGGCCGGCGCCAAAGGCCGCCATGCCGGCGCCCAGTTGGTGGCCCGCGAAAATCCATCCGAACACCAGATTGGCGCGCTCCGGCCCGAAGCGCTGCGCGGTGAGCCGCACCGTCGGCGGCACGGTGGCGATCCAGTCGAGGCCGTAGAACATCGCAAACAGCGACAGGCCGTAAAACGAGAAATTGGTGAACGGCAGAAACAGCAGCGACAGCCCGCGCAGGCCGTAATACCAGAACAGCAGATAGCGGTTGTCGTAGCGGTCCGACAGCCAGCCCGACAGGATGGTGCCGAAGAAATCGAACACGCCCATGGCGGCGAGCAGGCTGGCGGCCTGCACCTGCGGAATGCCGAAGTCGAGGCACATCGGAATCAGATGCACCTGGACCAGGCCGTTGGTCGAGGCGCCGCAGATGAAGAACGTCGCGAACAGGATCCAGAACGCCCGCGTCTTCGACGCATCCCGCAGCGTGCCCAGCGCTGCCGCCATGATCGGGGCGGTGTTCGGAGGCGGCAGAGGCAGCGGCTGCGTGCCCTTATCGCCGAACGGCCGCAAGCCGACATCGCTGGGCCGGTCGCGCATCACCATCAGCACCGCGAGAGCGGCGACGCCGAGCGTCGCGCACATCAGGGCCAGTGCTATCCGCCAGCCCATCCGCTCGGTCAGGGTGGCGAGCAGCGGCAGGAACACCAATTGTCCGGTGGCAGCACTGGCGGTGAGAATTCCGACCACCAGCCCGCGCCGTGCCGCAAACCAGCGCGCCGCGACGGTGGCGCCCAGCACCAGCGCCGTCATGCCGGTGCCGATGCCGACCACGACGCCCCACAGCAGCATCAGTTGCCAGACTTTGGTCATCAGCAGCGAGGCTGCCAGCGCCGAGCCCGCGGTCAGCAGGGCTGACAGCGTGACATTGCGCAGGCCGTATCGATTGAGCAGTGCCGCGGCGAACGGCGCCATCAGCCCGAACAAAATGAAGCGGATCGAGAGCGCGGAGGAAATTTCCGCGGTGGTCCAGCCGAACTCCTTTTGCAGCGGCACGATGAACACGCCGGGCGCGCCGACTGCGCCGGCGCTGATCAGCGCGGTGAGAAAGGTCACGCCAACCATCACCCAGCCGTAATGGATATTGCGGCGGGCAAGCGCGGCCGACAGCCAATTGGAGATCATGAGATTCCTGTCCGGAATTCCGGATAACGAAGGGGGTGACGAGTTAAGCGTTGGTCTTTCAAGTTTGCTCGGTTGGCGATCTTGCATGATCGCACTCTGTCTGAAAGGCCATATTTCCCTCAATTTAGGACATAGAAGATCTTCCTATCTGCAATTCTTCTGGCCGCCGCAATCACAGGGTTGACCCATTGCCTCCGGTCTTTAGTGCAGGATGCGCTCGACGGCGATGGCAGTAGCTTCGCCGCCGCCGATGCACAGCGCGGCGACGCCACGCTTCAGATTATGTGCTTCCAGCGCATGCAACAGGGTCACGATCAGGCGAGCGCCGGTCGCGCCGATGGGATGGCCGAGCGCGCAGGCGCCGCCATTGATGTTGAGCTTCTCACGCGGGATTCCGAGATCGCGCTGCGCCGCCATCGCCACCACCGCAAAGGCTTCGTTGATCTCGAACAGGTCGACATCGCCGACGCTCCAGCCGACCTTGTCGAGCAATTTTCGAATGGCCGGGATCGGCGCGGTCGTGAACCATTGCGGCTCCTGGCTGTGGGTGGCGTGGCCCTTGATCTCGGCCAGCACAGGCAGGCCGTCGCGGTCGGCGAGCGATCGCTTGGCGAGAATCAGAGCCGCGGCGCCGTCGGCATTCGCCGACGAGGCCGCCGGCGTAATGGTGCCGCCAGCGCGGAAGGCCGGCTTCAGTCCAGGAATTTTGGCAGGATCGACCTTTAGCGGAATCTCGTCATTGCCGATGGTGCGTGGACCGGCCTTTTCGGTCACGGTGATCGGCATGATCTCCGCCTTGAACGCGCCGCCTTCCACCGCCTTGCGGGCGCGGGTCAGCGTCTCCATGGCGTAGGCGTCCTGGTCGGCGCGGGTGAACTGATATGCCTCCGCGGTGGCTTCGCCGAAATCACCCATCGAGCGGCCCGCTTCATAGGCGTCCTCGAGCCCGTCCATCAGCATGTGGTCGACAATCCGGTCATGCCCGGCGCGATAACCGCCGCGCGCCTTGGGCAGCAAATAGGGCGCGTTGGTCATGCTCTCCATGCCCCCGGACAGCACGATCTCGGCGGACCCGGCATTGATAATGTCATGCGCCAGCATGGTGGCCTTCATGCCGGAGCCGCAGACCTTGTTGATCGTCGTCGCCCCCGTCGCGTCGGGTAGGCCGGCGCCACGCGCAGCTTGCCGCGCCGGCGCCTGGCCCTGTCCGGCCGGCAACACGCAGCCCATGAAGACTTCGTTGATCCGTTCCGGCGACAGTTTGGCCCGTTCCACGGCGGCGCCGATCACATGGGAACCGAGCTTATGGGCGCTGAACGGCGAAAGATCGCCCATGAACCGGCCTAACGGCGTGCGGGCGGCGGAGACGATGACGACCGGATCGGAAGCTGTGGCCATGGCGGTGCTCCTCAATGCGCTGGGGTGAGCGGTATCATTTACATGACAGACATCATATGATGCGCTGCGGAATTTGCAACGGTCGCGGCGGATAAATTGTCGTGAGGGGGAGCGGTGTTATCGTTGCAGGAGGCTGCGCCTATTCCAGGCCTTCAAGTGCGATTCTGACGGCCTTCTTGAAGGCCGTGACGTCGCCAAGTTCATGGCTGAGCACCAGGGCGAGCCGGGTCAGAAACAGAGCTTCACGCTGCACTCCGGCCGAATCGATTGCCGTCGCGAGCGCTTCGTAGGCGGCTTCCAGGTCTTCGAACGACATCGTGGTCATGGCATTCGTCTCCCCAGGCAAATGCTGGCTGTTCGCAGGATTTCGCCGGGAACGATGGCCTTCCAGCGTCCGGCGATATGCAGGTCCGGACGCAGGAGATAGAGCGCACCCGGCGCGGCATCGAACAGGCGGGCAATTGCGCCATCGCCATCGGATATCGCTCCTGGCTCGGACGAAAAGCCCTGGCACTGAATCAACAGCGAAACGAAGCGCTTGTCGAGCTTGCGCAGTTGCTCGAGAAGCGCCGTCTGCTCGACGTCTGGCGAACCATCGCAAAACAGAATCACCGTCATGCCATTCCCGGCGCGATCGAGCAGATGGCTGCCGTCGGCAAGTTTGGCGTTCGGTGCGGCGCTGCCGCTGATCGGCCCGGAAGCGAAGTCGGCGTCGCGGCTGGCATAGGGTGTCAGCGGGCTTTCGGAATAGGTGTATGGCTGCATCTGGCGCGGATTGGCCAGGCCACGCGGAAAGTCGTGCTTCAAACTAAGCGAGAGCGCGGCCTCGCGTGCAAGCCGCCAGCCGTGTGTGGGCGGGGTCATGAATCGGGTACTTTTCGTGGCATTGGCGAAGACGTCCAGCGTCGCGCCGCGCCGTTCCGGGGAATAGCTGTCGAGCAGTCGATCGCCGGCCTCGCCACTGAGGACGAGACCGAGCTTCCAGCCGAGGTTATCCGCGTCCGCGAGGCCATTATTGAGCCCGCGCACGCCGAAGATCGGCACGATGTGCGCGGCGTCGCCCACGAAGAACACGCGGCCGTGTCGATAGTCGTCGAGACACAGGGTGTTGGCGGAATAGATGCTCCACCATTCCAGTTCCCACGGTTTCGCATGGCCGATGTCGGTGAGGATCGCGCCAACGCGCGCGCGGATATTTTCCTCGCGCAGGGCCTCTTGCTCGCTCTCGCCTTCCCGGAGCTGGTAGTCCACGCGCCAGATATCATCCGGCTGCTTGTGGATCAGCACGGTGCCGCCCGGATTGCCGCTCGGTTCGAAAAAGGCGCGACGCTCGGTCGGAAAATCGTGATCCATGCGGATATCCGCAATCACGTATTTGCCTTCGTAGTTTTCGCCTTTGAGCCGCAGACCCAGCATCGAGCGGATCGGCGAGCGTGCGCCATCGGCGGCAAGCACATAGTCGGCGTCGAGGCGATAGTCACCGACTGGCGACGAAACGCCGAGCGAAACCCCGTCCGCGCCGCACTCGATGGCGGAAAGTTCGGTCTGCCAGCGCATATCGATCAGATCGCAGGCACTGACGGCGTCATGGAGAAACTGTTCGATATATTGCTGCTGAAGATTGTACATCGGCAGGTATTTTTCGCCCGATGGATGCGGCATCTCGAGCCGGAAGATCTGCTCGCCGCGGTAATAGCTGCGGCCGAAACGCCAGCCCAGCGCCTTCTCGACGAAGGGCGCGACCGCTCCGATCCGTTCCAGAATATGCATGCTCGGCCGCGCGATGCAGATGGCCCGGCTGCCATCGTTAAACGTGTCCTTGCGCTCGATGAGCACGGACCGGATTCCGTACCGCGCGAGAGCCAAAGCGGCGGTCATGCCGATCGGTCCGGCGCCGACAATCACGACGGGGTGCCGAGCCGCAACACCTTCAAGTTCGGGGGTCAGTCCGGCCGGGAAGGTCGGGTAGTTGAAATAAAGTGACTCGAGTGGCCCTTTGCCGGCAGGTCTCATGCGTTTTCCGTTTCGTCTTGGCCCGAGCCCCTTTGCCGGAGGCGCGTTCCCGTTTTGCTTACGCCAGGCATAAGGTCGGCTGCAGCGCGCTTATCTTTTCCGGTCGATAAAGCCCTGCATCAGCCGCTGCGGCTCGCCGGTGAGGTAGGATTGGCCGAACACGCCGATGCTGAGATTGACGGATTCCGTCAGCGGCAGCTCTTCCCATTGCCGGAGCAGGGCTTTCTGCGCGCGCAGCGCTTCCGGCGCGCATTCCATCAGCGCCGCCAAGGTGTGCTCGACCGCGGCGTCGAGGCCGCCTTGCGGCGCGACCGTGTCGACCAGCCCCCAGGCCAGGGCAGTTGACGCGTCGATAGTCTCGGCGGTCATCAGCAGCCAGCGGGTGCGGCCCCAGCCGATCAGCCGCGGCAGCAGCGCCGCGTGGATGACGCTGGGAATCCCGACCCTGACCTCGGGCATGCCGAATTTGGCGTCGTGGGCGGCAATCCGGAAGTCGCAGCATGCGGCGACTTCGAGGCCGCCGCCGAGGCACCAGCCGGGCATCCGCGCGATCACGGGCGCGGGAAACGCGCGCACCGCCTCGCAGAGATCGCGCAAGCCGGTGATGAATTTCTCGGCAGAGGCCTGGTCGAGCCCGGCCATTTCCCTGATGTCGGCGCCGCCGATCATGCTTTTTTCGCTCTGGCCGGCGACCACAAGCGCGCGAGTCTGCCGCTCTGTCGCAAGCACCTCCAGGCCTTCGCGGACACCGTTGATGACGGCCGATCCCAGGATGTTGAGCGAGCCGGCGTTGCAGATCGTCAGGCGGACGACGCCGCGCGGGTCGCGATCGACGCCGCAATGGGGATTGAGCAGGTGCATGGAGGGTCTCGCTATCGGTAAGCTGCGCAGGCCACTTCCCGGGCAACGCGCGGTCTTGTCAAGGGCGCTGGAGGTTGGCCGGCGGCAGGATTTGATGCAGCTGCGAAGCAACCGGCGGGACCCCGCGAAATGAAATAAAAGGGAGCTTTTTGCCGCGGCGAATGTTATTATATGACTCTAAACATCCTATGGGACCGCCGATGCGCTATTCGAAGGAACATAAGCTCGAAACCCACGCCCGGATCGTGAAGAAAGCCTCGGTGCGGCTTCGCGAGAAGGGCGCGCACGGCATCGGTGTCGCCGACCTGATGAAGGAGGCCGGCCTGACCCATGGCGGGTTCTACGCCCATTTCGATTCGCGGGAAGCGCTGGTCATCGAGGCCTTTGCCTATGCGATGGATCGGGGAACGGAGCGCTGGCGCAAGCTTGCCGAACAGACACCGCCGGACCAGCGGCTGGCGACCATCGTGGATTCCTATCTGACGCCCCTTCATCGCGACGATCCCGGCCGCGGCTGCGCGATCCCGACGCTAGGAGCTGAAATCGCCCGCGAGAGCCCGAAAACCCGCAAGGCGTTCGCGGCCAAGCTGGAGCAGATGATCGACATGCTCGCCGCGCAAATACCGGATGTTCCGCGCAAGGCCGCGCGCAAACAGGCGACGGCGGCGATCGCGACCATGATGGGAACGCTGGTGATGGCCCGCGTTGCAGGCAGCGGCGATTTTTCCGACGAGATTCTCGGCGCCGGGCGTGACGCTGTGCTGGACCGTGCGACGCCGCCGAAACCCGCGGCGAAGAAATCCGCCCCCAGGAAAGCCGCTACGCTAGCGCGGCACTGACGGGGTCTCGCGGCGATTGCATTCGACATTGGTCGTAGGTAGCTGAAAGCGCTGCCAAGCCGGCATTTTCGCAAATGCGCTGCGCGTGGAAACCCTTTCCAAACGCCGCAAAGACTGCAAGATGCCGCAAAACCGGCCCCGGCCGTAAGCTGTTGGAGGAACCCATGCGCACAATCGGACATTTTATTGGCGGCCGCGAGGTCAAGGGCACCTCGGGACGGTTCGCGGACGTATTCGAGCCGATGACCGGCGATGTTCAGGCCCAGGTGGCGCTGGCCTCCAAGGCGGAACTGCGCGCTGCGGTCGAAAATGCCAGGGCCGCCCAGCCGGAGTGGGGCGCGACCAATCCGCAGCGCCGCGCCCGCGTGATGATGAAGTTCCTCGAACTGGCGCAGCGCGATTACGACAAGCTCGCCGATCTCTTGGCGCGCGAGCACGGCAAGACCGTTCCCGACGCCAAGGGCGACATTCAGCGCGGCCTCGAAGTGGTGGAATTCGCCTGCGGCATTCCGCATCTGATGAAGGGTGAATACACCGAAGGCGCTGGGCCCGGCATCGACATCTATTCGCTGCGCCAGCCGCTCGGCGTCGTTGCCGGCATCACGCCGTTCAATTTCCCGGCGATGATCCCGATGTGGAAATTCGCGCCCGCGATCGCCTGCGGCAATGCCTTCATCCTGAAACCGTCGGAGCGCGATCCCGGCGTGCCGATGGCGCTGGCGGCGCTGATGATCGAAGCGGGGCTGCCGCCGGGCATTCTCAATGTCGTCAACGGCGACAAGGAAGCGGTCGATGCGATCCTCGACGATCCCGATATCCGTGCCGTCGGTTTCGTCGGCTCCTCGCCGATCGCGCAATATATCTACGAGCGCGCCGCCGCCACCGGCAAGCGCGCGCAATGTTTCGGCGGCGCCAAGAATCACGCCATCGTCATGCCCGACGCCGACATGGACCAGACCGTCGATGCCCTGATCGGCGCCGGCTATGGCTCGGCCGGCGAACGCTGCATGGCGATTTCCGTCGCGGTGCCCGTCGGCAAGACCACCGCGGACCGCCTGATGGAGAAGCTGATTCCGCGCGTGGAGTCCTTAAAGATCGGCACCTCGATCGATCCGTCAGCGGATTACGGCCCGCTGGTGACCAGGGCCGCGCTCGACCGCGTCCGGAATTATGTCGAGATCGGCATCCAGGAAGGTGCCAAACTCGCGGTCGACGGCCGCGGCTTCAAGATGCAAGGCTATGAGAACGGCTTCTATATGGGCGGGTGCCTGTTCGATGATGTGACAAAAGACATGCGGATCTACAAGGAAGAGATCTTCGGCCCGGTGCTGTCGGTGGTGCGCGCGCACGACTACAACGAGGCGCTGGCGCTGCCGTCCGATCACGATTACGGCAACGGCGTTGCGATCTTTACCCGCGACGGCGACGCCGCGCGCGATTTCGCCGCCAAGGTCAATGTCGGCATGGTCGGCATCAATGTGCCGATCCCGGTGCCGATTGCCTACTATACTTTCGGCGGCTGGAAAAAGTCCGGCTTCGGCGATCTCAACCAGCACGGCCCGGATTCGATCCGCTTCTACACCAAGACCAAGACCGTGACGGCGCGCTGGCCCTCCGGCGTCAAGGAAGGCGCGGAGTTCTCGATTCCAACGATGAATTGAATCGGCGGCGCGCACCATCAGGCTAGAGCCGTCATTGCGAGCGCAGCGAAGCAATCCAACCTTACTTGTTGCCCGATGGATTGCTTCGTCGCTTCGCTCCTCGCAATGACAGCAGATGGGTCAATTGGCGATTTTTTGAGCAGATCAAGGAAAAGCGCGGACCGCAAATGCAATTCGCTCTCAACGAGGACCAGATTGCGGTTCGCGACATGGCGCGGGACTTTGCCGCGGAGAAAATCGCGCCGCATGCGATCCGCTGGGACGAGGAGAAGCATTTTCCGGTCGACGTGATGCGCGAGGCGGCCAAGCTCGGCATCGGCGGGGTGTATATCCGCGACGATGTCGGCGGTTCGGCGCTGACCCGGTTCGACGCGGCGCTGATCTTCGAGGCCCTGGCGCAGGGCTGTCCGACGGTGTCGGCGTTCATCTCGATCCACAACATGGCCTCCTGGATGATCGATGCCTATGGCAACGACACCCAGCGCAAAAAGTGGCTGCCGAAACTCTGCACCATGGAATTGCTGGCGAGCTATTGCCTGACCGAGCCGGGCTCGGGATCGGATGCCGCGGCGCTGCGCACCCGCGCGGTGCGCGACGGCGACCATTATGTGCTCAACGGCCAGAAACAATTCATTTCCGGCGCCGGCAAGGGCGACATTTACGTGGTGATGGTGCGGACCGGCGGCGACGGCCCCAATGGCATCTCGACGCTGGTGGTCGAGGGCGACACGCCCGGAATCTCGCTCGGCGCCAATGAGCGCAAAATGGGCTGGAACGCGCAGCCGACCCGCGCGGTGATTTTCGAGAATGCGCGCGTGCCCGTCGCCAACCGGCTCGGCGATGAGGGCATCGGCTTCAAGATCGCGATGGCCGGGCTCGACGGCGGCCGCATCAATATCGCGGCCTGTTCGCTCGGCGGCGCGCAATCCGCGCTCGACAAGTCGCTGGCCTACATGAAGGACCGCAAGGCCTTCGGAAAGCGCCTCGACGAATTCCAGGCGCTGCAGTTTCGTCTGGCCGACATGGCGACCGAACTGGAGGCGGCGCGGACCTTTGTCTGGCGCGCGGCGGCCGCACTTGATCGCAGGGACGCGGACGCAACCATGCTGTGCGCGATGGCAAAACGCTTCGGCACCGATGTCGGCTTCGAGGTCGCCAACCAGGCGCTGCAACTCCACGGCGGCTACGGCTATCTCAGCGAATACGGCATTGAGAAAATCGTGCGCGATCTGCGCGTGCACCAGATTCTTGAAGGCACCAACGAAATCATGCGGCTGATCGTGGCGCGCAAGCTGATCGAGGGCGCGCGATGAACGCGCCGGTGAGCGAGCCCGACCTGATCGCGCGGCGCGAGGGCGCTGTGGGGGTCATCAGGCTCAACCGGCCCAAAGCGATCAATGCGGTGACGCTCGAGATGTTTCGCGACATCGACAAGGCGCTCGACGAATTTGAGTCTGACCCAGCGGTCGGCCTGATCCTGCTGGAAGGCGCCGGCGAGCGCGGCCTCTGCGCCGGCGGCGATATCCGCGCGCTCTATGAAAACTCGAAAATCAAAGGCGATCTCGGCAAGATCCTCTGGCGCGAGGAATACATCCTCAACGCGCGGATCGCGAAATTTCCAAAACCCTATGTCGCCTTCATGGACGGCATCGTGATGGGCGGCGGCGTCGGTCTGTCCGCGCACAGCCGCCATCGCGTGGTGACCGAGCGGACGAAACTGGCGATGCCCGAGGTCGGTCTCGGATTCTTCCCCGATGTCGGCGGTACCTGGCTGCTCTCGCGCTCGCCGGGCGAGATCGGCACCTATTTCGGATTGACCGGGCAGACCATGAACGGCCCCGATGCTGTCTATGCACGTTTTGCGGACGCGGTGGTACCCTCCCATAAACTCGGCTCCCTGCGCGAGACGCTCGTCAATCTTCGCGCCGGCGTGAGTTCTGCCGACGTGAAGACCACGATCGATCAGTTCGCGACCGGCGAGACATCGGGTCCCGTCGCCGCGATCCAGTCGCAGATCGATAGCTGGTTTGCCCATGATCGCATGGAGGACATCGTCGCGGCCCTGCAAGGCGATGGTTCGGAACTGGCGCAATCGACCCTGAAGACATTGAACGAGAAGTCGCCGCGCGGCATGGTTGTCACCTTAAAGCTGCTGCGGCTGGCGCGGGCCTCGGCGTCGCTGGAGCAATGTCTGGTGCGGGAATATCGGGCCGCGCTGGAAGTGTTCAACAGCGACGATTTTCGCGAAGGCGTGCGCGCCGCCGTGATCGACAAGGACCGCAATCCCCATTGGTCGCCGGCGCGAATCGCGGATGTTACGCCTGAGATAATTGCGCCATACTTCGCCGAAATCGGCGCCGGCGAACTGGTGTTCGATACAACAAAATAGAAGCGGTTGAGCGGAGGGAACTGGAGATGGCAAACATCGCATTCATCGGCCTTGGCAACATGGGCGGGCCGATGGCGGCCAACCTGGTCAAGGCCGGCCACACGGTGGTCGCGTTCGATCTGGTCGGAGCCGCACGCACGCAGGCTAAAGCCGACGGTGCCGGGATCGCCGACAGCGCGGTTGCCGCCGTGAAGGGCGCCGAGGTCGTCATCACGATGCTGCCGGCCGGAAAACATGTTGTTTCGGTCTGGACCGAGGTCTTGCCCTCGATGGCAAAGGGGTCCCTCATCATCGATTGCTCGACCATCGACGTCGAAAGCGCGGTGCAGGCCCATGCGCTGGCCACGAAACACGGCATCGGCTCGGTCGACGCGCCGGTATCCGGCGGTACCGGCGGCGCCAAGGGCGCGACCCTGACGTTCATGGCCGGCGGCGAGCAGAAGGCGTTCGCCGCGGCTAGGCCGGTGCTGGAAAACATGGGCAAGAAGATCGTGCATTGCGGCGGCGCCGGCGCCGGGCAGGCGGCCAAAATCTGCAACAACATGATTTTGGGGATTTCCATGATCGCGGTCAGCGAAGCCTTTGCGCTGGCCGAAAAGCTCGGGCTGTCGCATCAGGCGCTGTTCGACGTCGCCTCGACCTCGTCGGGACAGTGCTGGTCGCTGACGTCGTATTGTCCGGTGCCGGGCCCGGTGCCGGCCTCGCCTGCGAACAATGAATACAAGCCGGGTTTCGCCTCGGCCCTGATGGTCAAGGATCTCACGCTGGCGCAGGATGCGGCCAAGGCGACGGGTGCGGCGACGCCGCTCGGCAAGCACGCGCAGGAGATCTACAAGGCGTTCGACGCGGCGGGGAATGGCGGGGTGGATTTCTCGGGAATCATCCGCCACGTGCGCGGCCTCGCCGGAAAATGATTCACTCCGTCATTGCGAGGAGTGAAGCGACGAAGCAATCCATTCTACTGGTCGCCCGGAGAGATGGATTGCTTCGCGGAGCCTGTCATCGGGCGGCGCGTTGCGCCGACCCGGTGGCTCGCAATGACGGCAACGTAACTGCCTTTTCCTACAGGCGATCGACATGACCACGTTCCAGGATGCGCGCGCCTTTCTGCTGAGGTATCGGACCGATTACGATAAGGCGGTCGCGGATTTCCGCTGGCCGGATCCGGTGCCGTTCAACTGGGCGCTCGACTGGTTCGACGCGGAATTGGCGCGCGATCCCGAGAGCAAGGATCGGTCGGCGCTGTGGATTGTCGATGCCGGCAGCAACCACGAGACCAAACTGTCCTTCGAGGCACTGTCGCGCCGGTCGAATCAGGTGGCAAACTTCCTGCGCGCGCAGGGGCTGAAGCGCGGCGATCATCTTTTGCTGCTGCTCGGCAATGTGGTTCCGCTGTGGGAGACCATGCTGGCGGCGATAAAGCTCGGCATGGTGGTGATCCCCGCGACCACGCTGCTTACGCCGGACGAATTGCGCGACCGGCTCGATCGCGGCCGCGCCAGGGTCGTGGTGGCAACCCAGGACCAGGTCGCGAAATTCGCCGGCCTCGGCGGCGACAATCTCATCCGCATCGTCGTCGGCGCATCGTCAAAGCACGAGGGCTGGCTGGCTTACGAGCAGGCGGCGGATTTTCCGGAAACGTTCGCGCCGGACGGCCTGACAAAGGCCGATGATCCGATGCTGCTGTATTTCACCTCGGGCACGACTGCAAAACCGAAACTGGTGCGGCACAGCCAGCGCAGTTATCCCGTCGGCGGATTGTCGACGATGTATTGGCTCGGGTTGCAGCCGGGCGATATCCATCTCAACATCTCCTCGCCGGGCTGGGCCAAGCACGCCTGGAGCTGCTTCTTCGCGCCCTGGAATGCGGGCGCCACCGTGTTCGTGGTTAATCAGCCGCGCTTCGACGCCAAGGGATTGCTCGCCACCATCGGCCGCTGCGGCGTCACAACCTTGTGCGCGCCACCGACGGTGTGGCGGCTGTTCATTCAGGAAAAGCTTGCGACCTTCAAGGTGTCGCTGCGCGAGGTCTGCGGCGCCGGCGAGCCGCTCAATCCCGAAGTGATCGACCAGGTGCGCGCGGCATGGGGACTGACGATCCGCGACGGCTACGGCCAGACCGAAACCACCGCATTGGCGGGGAATTCGCCGGGCCAGAAACTGAAGGTCGGATCGATGGGCCGTCCGCTGCCGGGCTACCGCGTGCAGATCACCGACAGCGACGGACAGATCACGCGCGAGGGCGAGGTCAGCCTGTTGCTCGGCGACGACAGGCCCGCGGGCCTGATGCAGGGGTACCAGGGCGACGACGGCCAACTGAGCGGCGCCGACGGCGATCTCTATCGCAGCGGCGACGTGGTGTTTGCCGACGACGAGGGCTATCTCACTTTCGTCGGCCGCTCCGACGACGTCTTCAAGTCATCCGACTACCGGATCAGCCCGTTCGAACTTGAGAGCATCCTGCTGGAGCATGAATCGGTCGCCGAGGCCGCCGTCGTCCCCAGCCCCGATCCGATACGTCTGGCCGTCCCCAAGGCCTATGTGCTGCTGGTGTCGGGCGCGGAGCGCTCGCCGCAAACCGCGCTTTCGATCTTCCGTCATCTGCATACGCGGCTGGCGCCGTTCAAGCGCATTCGGCGGATCGAACTGGTGACCGAGTTGCCGAAAACGATTTCCGGAAAAATCCGCCGCGTGCAGCTGCGCCGGCTGGAGCACGACAATGATCGCGACGATTCGCTGCGCGGCCAGGAGTTTCGCGAAGAGGATTTTCCGGAGCTGCAGAAGCTGCGGCCGGCCGGATCATCGGAGAATGGATGAATGAACGAAGTCTGGAAGAAGCCGCCGGTTTCGCTGTCGGCCTATCAAAACATGGTCGGCCATGAAGTCGGGGTGTCGTCATGGCATCTGGTCGATCAAAAACGAATCGATGTCTATGCCGACGTAATCGAAGATCATCAATTCATCCACATCGACCCCGAGCGGGCCAAACGCGAAACGTCGTTCGGCACCACGGTGGCGCATGGCTTCCTGACGATGTCGCTGCTGAGCATCATGTCCTATGAGGTGATGCCGGTCATCGAAGGCACGACGATGGGCGTGAACTACGGCTTTGACAAGCTGCGCTTCGTTTCGCCGGTGCGATCAGGCTCACGGGTTCGCGGCCGGTTTACGCTTGTCGAAGCGAAGCTGCGCAAGCCGACCGAACTGCAGTCGCGCACCAACGTCACCGTCGAGATCGAGGGCGAGGAAAAGCCCGCGCTGGTGGCCGACTGGATCGGTTTGATTTATTTCGCTTGAGAGAGTGCGCGTCACGGCCGGGCTTGTCCCGGCCATCCACGGCTTGTTAAGCCGATATCCGGAAAGACGTGGATGCCCGGCACAAGGCCGGGCATGACGGGAGAAGAAAGTCTAGGAACTGAATCATGACAATCAGGTTTGACGGACGCGTCGCCATCGTCACCGGCGCGGGCAATCGTCTTGGACGCGCGCATGCATTGGGCCTGGCCGGTCGCGGCGCCAAGGTCGTGGTCAATGATTTCGGCGGCGCCCGCGACGGCACCGGCGGGTCGCTGACCCCAGCGGAAACCGTGGTCGAGGAAATCCGCAAAGCCGGCGGGGTGGCGATGGCCGACGGCGCCGACGTCTCGAACTATGAGCAGGTCAAGGCGATGGTCGATCGCGCCACCAGGGAGTGGGGCAGCGTCGACCTGCTCTGCGCCAATGCCGGCATTTTGCGCGATAAATCTTTCGCCAAAATGGAGGTGGCCGATTTCGCCAAGGTATTGGATGTCCATCTCAACGGCACGTTCTATTGCTGCAAGGCGGTGTGGGACGGCATGCGCGAGCGCAATTACGGCCGCATCGTCGTCACCACGTCATCCTCAGGCCTGTTCGGCAATTTCGGCCAGGCCAATTACGGCGCGGCAAAAACCGGCATGGTCGGGCTGATGAACGTGCTGGCCGAGGAAGGCCGCAAGAACAATATCCGCGTCAACACGATCTCGCCGACGGCGGCGACGCGGATGACGGAGGAATTGCTGCCGCCGCAGGCGCTGGCACTGATGAAGCCGGAAGCGATCACGCCGGCGGTGCTTTATCTGCTGGGCGAGGACGCGCCGACCCGCACCATCATGGGCGCGGGCGCAGGTTCCTTCGCCGTGATCAAGATCATGGAAACCGAAGGCATCAACTTGGCCCAATCCGACTGGACGCCGGACGCGGTCGCCGCGCATTTCGCCGAGATCAGCGACATGTCGAAGGCCAGGGCGCTGGAAGGCGCGTTCCAGCAGACCCAGAAATATGTCGGGCAGGCCGCGGCGCGCGCGGGCGTGAAGCTGTAAGAGAGCCGTCATTCCGGGGCGCGCGAAGCGCGAGCCCGGAATCTCGAGATTCCGGGTCTGGTGCTCGCGCACCATCCCGGAATGACGAAGCATTCAGCGTCATGGCCGGGCTTGTCCCGGCCACCCACGCCTTTGGCGCTGCTCCACGTTTAGTCGTGGATGCCCGGGACAAGCCCGGGCATGACGTTTGTTTTGTGGCCAGCTGATAAGTCCTACACTCACCCAATGTCTTCAATTCCCAAAACCCACATCGCCGTCATCGGCGCCGGTCCCGCCGGCTTGATGGCGGCTGAAGTGCTGGCGCAAGGCGGCACCGGCGTCACGGTCTATGACGCGATGCCGTCTGCCGGCCGCAAGTTCCTGATGGCGGGGCGCGGCGGGCTCAATCTGACCCACAGCGAAGCGTTGCCATCGTTTCTCGCGCGCTACGGCGAAGCGATGCCGCAGCTTGCCCCCGCGATAACGGCATTTCCGCCTGATACGTTGCGGGCATGGAGCGAGGCGTTGGGGCAGCCGACCTTCGTCGGCTCCAGCGGCCGGGTTTTTCCTGATGCGTTCAAGGCCTCGCCGCTGCTGCGCGCCTGGCTGCGGCGGCTCGATTCCCTGGGCGTGCAATTCAAGCTGCGCCATAGATGGAACGGCTGGGAGGAAGACGGACAGCTTTCGTTCCAAACCTCTGAGGGAAAGCGCGTTGTCGATGCAGATGCCACCGTGCTGGCGCTCGGCGGCGCGAGCTGGCCGAGGCTCGGCTCCGACGGCACATGGGTAGAAACGCTCGCCGCAAAGGGTGTGGCCATCGCGCCGCTCCAGCCCGCCAATTCCGGCTTCACCGTCGCCTGGTCCGACATCTTTCGCGACCGCTTCGAAGGTCAGCCGCTAAAGGGCGTCGCGCTGTCGTTCGGCGCGCGCACCGTGCGCGGCGAGGCCATGATTACACGCCAGGGGATCGAGGGCGGCGCGATCTACGCGCTGTCGGCGGAGCTGCGCGAAGCCGTTGCCGGTTCAGGAGAGGCAGCATTACGCATCGCATTGCGGCCCGATCTCGAAATGAGCGATCTGATCGCGCGGCTATCCGAACCCCGGGGCAAACAATCGTTCTCCAATTTTTTGCGCAAGGCCGTCCATCTGTCGCCGGTTGGCATCGGCCTGTTGCAGGAGGCGGCGATGAGGTCCGGCGTGGCGCTGTCGTCGCTGTCGCCAGAAAACCTTGCCGGACTGATCAACGCCGTGCCGGTTGTTCTCAACGGCCTGGCGCCGATCGCGCGCGCGATCTCGACCGCGGGCGGGATTTCGTTCGACGAACTCGACGCCGACTTCATGATCCGCCGCTTGCCCGGCGTCTTCGCCGCCGGCGAAATGCTCGACTGGGAAGCGCCGACCGGCGGCTATCTGCTGCAGGCCTCGTTCGCGACGGGAGCGGCGGCGGGGAAGGGCGTGCTGAAATATCTCGCCGTCATTGCGAGCGAAGCGAAGCAATCCATATAGCCGAGCGCAGTCTGGATTGCTTCGTCGCTGCGCTCCTCGCAATGACGTCGAAAGGCCGCTCTAGCGCAACTTCCCCCGCGCCGCGACCGGCAAAGTGCCGATGATCTCGTCGCCGCGCACCATCACCACCTCGTCCATCATGTTGACGACCACGCAAACATGGTTCGGCACGATCCGCACGACGTCGCCGACATTGGGCCGGGTATTGCTGCGCGCCAGATCAAGGAAGCCATGCTCTTCGGCAAACCGCGCGATCTTCGCCTCGGGATGTTCGAGGATCAGCCCGTGACCGTCGAGCCCGCCGCCGGTATCCGAGGTCAGGGTTTTCGAGCCGGCGTCGAGGATGCCGCGCTCCGCGCCGGCGCGGCTGACGACGGTCGAATAGATCGTGAGCGCGCAATCGTCCCAGCTCGCGACGCCGGCGGCGACCTGCATCCGGTCGTTGTAGATGTAGGTGCCGGGCCGATGCTCGGTGGCGCCCTTGAGTTTGCCGACATTTTTCAGGTTCGGCGTGCCGCCGGTCGAGACCATCGCCGCGTCGAGCCCGTGCGCGCGCACGCCGGCCAAGGCCTCATCGAAAAACTTTTGCGCTTCAGTCCAGCCGGTTTCGGTCGGATACAGCATGAAGCCGCCGAAGAGCAGGCCTTTCGAGGCACCGATCTCGCGCGCGAGCGCGATCGCTTCCGCCGGCGTTTCCACGCCGGCGCGTTTGCGCCCCGTGTCGCACTCGACCACCACCGAGAGCGGGCGGCCCGAGGCTGCCGCCGCCTGCGGCAGGCCCGCCACCACTACTGAATTGTCGGCGGCCACGGTCATGTTGGCCTTGGCCTGCAGCGCGCCGAGCCTTGCCATTTTTACCTCGCCGATCAGATTGTAGCTGATCAGGATGTCGTCGACGCCGGCGTCGGCCATGACCTCGGCTTCGCCGAGTTTCTGGCAGGTGATGCCCCGGGCGCCGGCGGCGATCTGAAGTTTTGCCAGCAGCGGGCTCTTGTGGGTCTTGATATGCGGGCGGTTGGCGACGCCGGCCGCGTCGCAGGCGGCCTGAATCCGCGCGATGTTGCGCTCGACCCGGTCCATGTCGATGACCGCGGCAGGCGTGCCGTAGTCGCGGGCAATCTTGGCGGCGAGGGGCGTGGTCATGGGTTAGGCTCCAGTTGTTCCTCCTCGTCATTGCGAGCCACCGGGTCGGCGCAAAGCGCCGCCCGATGACAGGCTCCTCGAAGCAATCCATCTATCCGGGTGCAAAATGGATTGCTTCGTCGCTGCGCTCCCCGCAATGACAGCAGAAATTGTTCGATGGGTCAGGCCTGTTCGATCTCTTCGCGCAGTACTTCAAGTTCCAGCCACTTGTCCTCGGCCTCCTGCAGCTCCTTTTGCGCCTTGGTGAGTGCATCGGAGGCAGTATCAAATTTCTTGCGATTCTTCTGGTAGAGGTTGGGATCGTCAAGATGGCGCTGCTGTTTGGCGATTTCGGCCTGTAGCTTGGCGATGGTCTTCGGCAGCGTTTCCAGCGCGTGCTTTTCGTTGAAATTGAGCCGCCGCTTCGACGTGGCCGAAGCCGCGCCGGTTTTCGTTCCCTTGTCATTCTCGACCGCGGCAGCCTTCACGGCCTCGCGCTTCAGATCGGCGCCCCGCTGCGTCAGCATGTCGGTATAGCCGCCGGCATATTCGGTCCAGCGGCCGTCGCCTTCCGGCGCGATCACCGAGGTCACAACCCGATCCAGAAAGTCGCGGTCATGGCTGATCAGGATCACGGTGCCGTCGTAGTCGCCGAGCATTTCCTCCAGCACGTCGAGGGTTTCCAGATCGAGATCGTTTGTCGGCTCGTCCAGTACCAAGAGGTTGGAGGGTTTTGCCAGCGCGCGCGCCAGCATCAGCCGGCCGCGCTCGCCGCCCGAGAGCACTTCGAGAGGCGTGCGCATCTGCTCCTGGGCGAACAAAAAGTCCTTCATATAGCTGACGACGTGCTTCGGCTTGCCGCCGACCATCACGTTGTCGCTGCCGCCACCGGTCAGCGCGTCGGCCAGCGTCGATTTCGGGTCGAGGCTTTCGCGATGCTGGTCCAGCGTCGCCATCTCGATGTTGGCGCCGAAGCGGATGGTGCCGGTATCCGGCGGATTGGCGCCGGTCAGCATGTCGATCAATGTGGTCTTGCCGGCGCCGTTCGGCCCGACGATGCCGATGCGGTCGCCGCGCTGCACCCGGATCGAGAAGCCGTCGACGATCTTGCGATCGCCGTAGGTCCTGCCGATGTTCTTGGCCTCGATCACCAGCTTGCCGGATTTATCCGCTTCCGCGGCGGCGAGATTGGCGTTGCCCGCGGCGCCGCGATAGTCGCGCCGCTGCTCGCGCAACGCGTAGAGATTGCCGAGCCGCTTGACGTTGCGCTTGCGGCGGCCGGAAACGCCGTAACGCAGCCAGTGCTCCTCGTTGACGATTTTGCGATCGAGCTTGTGCTGGTCGCGCTCTTCCTCCGCCAGCACCTCGTCGCGCCAGGCCTCGAACGCGCTGAAGCCGCGGTCGATCTGCCGGATCTGGCCGCGATCGAGCCAGGCGGTCGAGCGCGACAGGTTCGACAGGAAACGGCGGTCGTGGCTGATGATAACAAGCGCGCTGCGGCGGCTGCCGAGTTCGCTTTCCAGCCATTCGATGGTGGTGAGATCGAGATGGTTGGTGGGCTCGTCGAGCAGCAGGATATCGGGCGACGGCGCCAGCACGCGCGCCAGCGCGGTACGGCGGGCTTCGCCGCCGGACAGATGCGCGGGGTCCTCGTCGCCATGAAGCCCGAGCTGCTCCAGGATGTAGCGGGCCTGATAATGGTCGTCGCCGGGGCCGAGGCCTGCTTCGACATAGGCCAGCGTGGTTGCGAAGCCCGAGAAATCCGGCTCCTGCTGCAGATAGCGTATGGTCGCACCCGGCTGCACGAAGCGGCTGCCGCTGTCGGGTTCGACCAGCCCTGCCGCGATCTTCAGCAGCGTCGACTTGCCGGAGCCGTTGCGGCCGATCAGGCAGACACGCTCGGCCGACGATACTGACAATTCGACGCCCGACAACAGCGGCGTGCCGCCGAAGGTCAGCTTGATGTCTTTCAACTGGATTAGCGGAGGCGCCATGGTTTTTGGTTCAATTCTGGTTTTGCGCGGATTGCTCGGCGCGCTGGCGCTGGATGCGGCGGATGGTCTGGTCGAGCGCGGACAGGAACGCGGAGCGGTCGCGCGGCGCGAACGATTTGGGACCGCCGGTCACTTCGCCCGACGAGCGTAGATCGGTCATCAGGTTGCGAACCGCAAGGGTCATGCCGATCGATTGTTCGGTAAACGGCTTGCCGTTCGGCCCGATCACCTCGGCGCCGGCCTTGACGCAGCGGCTTGCCAGCGGGATGTCGGAGGTGACGACGATATCGCCTTTTCCCGCGCGTTCCGCGATCCAGTCGTCGGCGGCGTCCATCCCGGAACCGGCGGCGACGCGCTCGATCGAGGGATCCTGCGGCACCCGAATGAAATTGCCCGCGACCACGCTGACCGGCAGCCCATGGCGGGCGGCGACGCGGTAGATCTCGTCCTTGACCGGGCAGGCGTCGGCGTCGACATAGATGCGGGTGGAATTCAAGATGGGCGTCATCGGTTGGGATTTAGTGAGGGAACGCAAGCCGTGCGCTCTCGAAGGCGCGTGGTAGCCCATCGGGCTGGGAATTGCGAGGAAAACACGGATCGGAACACGCTTGCCACGGCGTTTTCCGGGCGTACGATTGCGGGCAGAAAACATTACCGAAGTCAGGGAAGACGGGCATGAACATCGAGCCATACCGGGTCTCGGCCTACAACACCGCGAAACAATCCGAAAACAAGATGCATGACGACACCGTGGCGCGCCGGTTCGGTTTCAGCGGCGGGCTGGTCCCCGGCGTCGACGTGATGGCCTATATGATCCACCAACCGGTCGCGAGATGGGGCCGCGCGTTTCTCGAGCGCGGCTCGATCGAGGCCCGCTTCGTCAAGCCGGTCTATGACGGCGAGATCGCCGACGTCATAGGCGCAGAGCTCGATGGTCTGTTGGCGATTGAAGTCGAAAGCCGCGGCGAGGTCTGTGCCAGCGGGATGGCGTTGCTGCCCGATTCCGCGCCGCCGTTTTCGCTTGCGGATTTCCGCGAAACCGCTGTCGTGAGCGAGCGCGGACCGGTGAATGCGGCGTCCTATGAACTCGGCAAGTGGCTCGGCACCGTGCCGCGCACATGGGCTGGCGATGCGGCACGCGAGTATCTGGCCGATATACGCGAGACCGATACGATCTATGCGAACGAAGGGCTCGGCCATCCCGGCCTGCTGCAGCGGGTCATGAACAAGGTGCTGGTCGACAACGCCATTCTCGGTCCGTGGATTCATGTCGGCAGCCGGATGCAGCTTTTATCCGCCGCGGCAAGCGGCGATGAACTGACAGCGCGCGCGAGAGTGACCGGAAATTACGAAAAGAAGGGCCACCGCTTCGTCGAGCTCGACGCGCTGGTCGTCGCCAACGGCCGCACGCCACTGGCACATTGCCAGCACATCGCGATTTACCAACCGCGCGAGCAGGCGGCGGCGTAGCGTTCTGAGCAACCAAAGAGACATAGGTTCTTAACCTCGCCCCGCTTGCGGGGAGAGGTCGAAGCCCGGAGCGAAGCGAGGGCTTCGGGTGAGGGGGACTCTCCGCGGATTAGGTCGTGAGTTCTCGCACGCCGAGACTCCCCCTCACCCGGCGCTGCGCGCCGACCTCTCCCCGCAAGCGGGGCGAGGTTAAGGACGGATGACCGGCTGCCCGACACCGAGCCTTCGCAGTGCAATAGCGGTTTTCCAGCGAAGACGAAGACGTCTGATCTTGGCTTGAAAGATCCCTAAAATGCCTGATTTTGCGCAATTTTCGCGGCTTCCCTGAGATAACGCACCGATGTTCAGAGGACACCGCCTCGCCTGATTAGGCATGGTCCCCTGTGAACGGCTGTTGCGCCGCGCTTGCGCGCTGCTAAAGTTTCCGTGAACGGAAATTCCTCGTCGGCCTCGTCGGCCGCGGAAAGACATTGCGGGATGAACGATGACACGCGGCTTCGCGAGGGCCCCGGGCCGCGCGGAGACGACGGCCAGGGGCCGCATAGCGGCGGCGCGCCCGGAGCGGTCCATTCACCGGCCGTGGCCACCGGCGTCTACGCGGCGCTGGACCTTGGGACCAACAATTGCCGGCTGCTGATCGCCTGTCCGTCCGCCGACGGGTTCCGCGTGGTCGATTCGTTTTCGCGGATCATCCGGCTGGGGGAAGGAATCTCGGCGACCGGCTGCATCAGCGATGCCGCGATCGAACGCGCCGTCGCCGCATTGAGCATTTGCCGCGACAAAATCCACTCGAAGAAGGCCAAGCGGTTGCGGCTGATCGCGACCGAAGCCTGCCGTGCGGCCTCGAATGCCGACGGCTTCCGCGAACGGATCGCCGCCGAGACCGGCATCCGGCTCGAGGTGATCGACCGCGAGACCGAAGCGACGCTCGCCGTGATCGGCTGCTCGCCGCTGCTCGACCAAAAAGGGCGGGGCGCCATTTTGTTCGACATCGGCGGCGGGTCGACCGAACTGGTTCGGATCGAGCGCGATCCGGACCAGCCAGACGCGGTGCCGCGCATCAAGGCCTGGATGTCGATCCCGCTCGGCGTGGTCACGCTGGCTGAGCATTTCGGCGGCCGCGACGTCACGGCGCAATCCTATGCGCGGATGGTGCAGGAGGTCGCTCAGCACGTCACCCCGTTCGCGGCCGAACACGGTGGCGACCTCGCGGATATGCACCTGCTCGGGACCTCCGGCACGGTGACGACGCTGGCCGGGGTGCATCTCAACCTGACGCGCTACGATCGCCGCCGCATCGACGGCGTCTGGATGAGCGATGCCGATATCACCGCCACCATCGCGCGTCTGCTCGGCATGAGCTATCAGGAACGCGCCGACAACAATTGCATCAGCGTCGAGCGCGCCGATCTGGTGCTGGCGGGCTGCGCCATCCTCGATGCGATCCGCCATGCGTTTCCGCTGCCGCGGCTGCGGGTCGCCGATCGCGGCCTGCGCGAGGGAATGCTGGTCGAGATGATGCGCGAGGACGGCGTTCTAAGCGGATGCCGATAGGCGCAGCGGTCCGCGATGTGCTAGAGCCTGCACCATGGCGAAAGATACCACCGGGCGGCTGCGGGTCACCGTCAAGAGCGGCGGCCGGCTCAAGCTGTCCTCAAAACTCTGGCTGGAACGGCAGCTCAACGATCCCTATGTGGCACAGGCCAAGCGGGATGGGTTGCGCTCGCGCGCGGCCTATAAGCTGATCGAAATCGATGACAAATATCATTTTCTCAAATCCGGCATCACCGTGGTCGATCTCGGTGCCGCGCCCGGCGGCTGGAGCCAGATCGCGGCCAAACGTGTCGGCGCCGCCGATGGCAGGGGCAAGGTGGTCGCGATCGATCTTCTGGAGATGCCGGAGATCGCGGGCGTGGCCTTTGCGCAGCTCGATTTTCTCTCCGACGGCGCGCCGGAAAAACTACTGGCCATGATGGACGGCCGTGCCGATGTGGTGCTGTCCGACATGGCCGCCAACACCACCGGCCATCGCAAGACCGATCAGCTCAGGATCCTGGGCCTCGTGGAAGGCGCTGCCGCGTTCGCCGCCGACGTGCTCAAGCCGGGCGGAACATTCGTCGCCAAGGTGTTCCAGAGCGGCGCCGACGCCACGCTGATGACGCAGCTCAAGCACGACTTCGCCACCGTCAAGCACGTCAAGCCGGCATCGAGCCGGAAGGATTCTTCGGAGCGCTACGTGCTGGCGATGGGATTTCGGGGCGTTCCGAACAACCGACCCGACGCGTAGCGCCGCTCTCAGATCGTCATGTCTCACCTCGTCATGGCCGGGCTCGTCCCGGCCATCCACGTTTTTTGGCGCACCAGCAAGAAAGACGTGGATGCCCGGCACAAGGCCGGGCATGACGAAGTTGTGGTGATCGCGGCGGTTAGCCCAGCCGCTGATCCCTCGCGTTGGCGGTCTCGGTGGCGGCGGTCTCCTCAGGCTCGGCGTCGCGCTCGGGACTGGACACGGTGATAACGCCGCGTCCCGATACCTGATGGCCGGCGTCGGCGGGCATCTCGTAGAAGAAGTATGTCGAGATGGTCGAGATGATCGACACGACGATGAAGGCAGGCGCGAAATCGGCCGCGGTCAGTTCGCTGACATGATGCACCCACATGGTCGATTCCACCGAGAACGCGCCGACGGCGACGCCGGCGGAAACCGCCAGTTGCTGGTTGACGCTGACCAGCGTGGTGGCGCGGCTCATCCGGTCCGGCTCGACTTCCGCATAGGCCAGCGTGTTGATGGCGGTGAACTGCAGCGAACGGAAGAAGCCGCCGACCACGAGCAGGATCATGATCAGAAGCAGGGGCGTCGAGATCGTGAACAGCGCGCAGGCCGCGAGGAAGATCGAACTCACCACCGCGTTGATGGTCATGATGTTGCGGAAGCCGAAGGTGCGGATGATCCGCGCCGCCAGCGTCTTCATGCCCATGGCGCCGACCGCCGATGCAAATGTCACCAGCCCCGAGCGCAGCGGCGACAGGCCGAATCCGACCTGCATCAGCAGCGGCAGCAGAAACGGCAACGAGCCGATGCCGAGGCGAAACAGGAAGCCGCCGATAATGCTGGCGCGCATCGTCGGCAACTTCAGCAGCGAGAAATCCAGCACCGGCGAAGCGGTTTTCGTGGCGTGGATCACATAGAGCGTCATCGAGATGGTGCCGACCGCGACCAGTGCGATGACAGCGGTCCACGGCAACAGATTGAGGCCCGCGATCGAAAGGCCGAACGCGATGCCGCCAAGCCCGATTCCTGCCAGCACCAGGCCGTACAGATCGAAACGCTCGGGATCCTCGCTGCGGATCGGATCGATGTAGCGCAGCGCCATGAAGATACCGAGCAGTCCGATCGGAATGTTGATCAGGAAGATCCAGTGCCAGGTCAGGTAGGTCGTGATGAATCCGCCGAGCGGCGGTCCGATCACCGGGCCGACCAGCGCCGGCACCGTGACCCAGGCCATCGCATTGACCAGTGCGCTTTTGTCGATCGAGCGCAGCAGCACCAGGCGTCCGACCGGCGTCATCATCGCACCGCCGGCGCCCTGCAGAATGCGCGCGATCACAAAATCGGTAACGGAGGAGGACAGCGCGCAGCCGATCGAACCCACCATGAAGACGGCCACCGCGATCGAGAACACCGCGCGCGCGCCAAACCGGTCGGCGGTCCAGCCGCTTGCCGGAATGAACACCGCGAGCGACAGCAGGTAGGAGGTGATGGCGAGCTTCAGCGTCAGCGGGCTGGTGCCGATATCCACCGCGATCGCCGGAAGCGAGGTCGCGATCACGGTCGAATCCATGTTCTCCATGAACAGGGCGGTGGCCACGATGAGTGGGATCAGGCGTTCTTTGTTCATCGATTCCGGGGGGAGGGAACGGGGTGGAGCCGGGGCTGTATCATCCCCTTGCCGCACACGCTATTGCAGAACCGGGGAAACCACTTAAAAAACACTAATCTAGCAATATCAATGGTTTCCCGGACCCGTTTCCCAAATTCGTTGCAGTGTTCACCGGCGTTCAACCGATTTGGCAGAGTTCCGGACTGGAAAAGGAGTGAGCCGGAGGGCATAAGGGCCGGATGCGAATGAGACCCGCCATCCTGCTATCCGCTGCCCTTCTGGCGGCTGCAATTTTATTGACGTTCCGGGACGAGCTTCACGCGCGGGACCCGCACCGCCTGAACCGAGTGGCCGAGCCAGCGACGGAATGTGGCTTTTGGGGCTCCATGGAAGAGGGGATGTCTTGCCGATGACGGACAAATTTCCCAAACGTCCAAGGCACGCAACCGTCTGAACAACGCCGCCGAGCCGTTATTTTCATGGGCGGCGTCGTGCTGATGGGACGGAACGGTCGGCGGTTCGATCTCGTCATCGCGATATCGTCATCGATTGTGGCAGGATCGCTGGCTTGAACCGTGCCGCCATAGGCGCATATTTGCTGGATGTCCGAGCAGCGACCAACTTTCGGTGCGCGAAAAAATCCCGGATCTGGCTGGGGGGTAGATATTCTGTGGCCCGATGGCGAAACGGAAGTGATCAAGGGTTTTATGACGGAACAGGACGCGGTTAAGTGGATTTCAGAGCACTCCAAGGCGTGGCAGGGAAATACGAATAACAACCCACCCCAAACGCCCTCGGGACCCCAATCAGTTCGGCGGGTCTAGCCCCGCGCGTGGCGAACTACTTGAGCCGCCCGCCTTCGGTGCCTCGGACGTATGCATCCCTCAAATCCGGACCATCAGGTCTCAGGGACGATCCCAAAGGTTCAGGAAAACCTTGCGGACCGCGACTGCTCCTCCTCCGGATACACCCAACCGTAAGGCGTGATCTCCCGCTCCTGCGTCAGATCATATGGACGGGCAGGGCATAGCGGGCCTTCCTGCATGACCGGAATTTCAGTGCGGGAATGTGAACCTGCTCACATCTGTTCGCCGCGACTTAAGCTAATTGTCCGAGAAGGTGGGTATGCACTGATCAAACAACGGAGTTCGATCATGTGGACACGTGATGAATACGTCTACTACGGTTTCCTTCTCGCAGTCACCGTTGCCGGCCTTGGGATGCTCACACTCACTTTCGGCTAACGCGCGCCACAACTGGTCGCGTTCCGTTCCTCGTCAGGGTGCACCCACGGATAAAGTGTGATCTGCTGCGTCTCGGTTAGCTTGGCCATGTGCACGGGCGGCGCGCGTGGCGCGGGCCCGCCATAGCCTTCCATCTGGACAGACCTGCTTCGGCCTCGGCGCGGTCGGCCTCACGTATGGCCTTCCGCGCGGCTTCCCGCGCGCCTTGGGCGGGTATGCTGGCCCCGGTGATCCGGCCGCCGTGGATGGTTTCGCGAGATTTCGTGCTGTTCATGGCCCAAGATTACGGCGCGTTCCTCGGGGCCTTGCAAATACTATCAGAATTTGAGGGTGCCCATTTCGTGTCGGCCCCAATGAGTGCCGCCGATCCCGCCATTAGGGATAAACCGCCAAAAACTATTTTGCCGTTCAGTCACTTTAGGTAGAACGGGGCGTTGCCTTGGGGGATTGCAGAAAAATGAAATTAGCTAAATGGGCAATCGCTCTTTGCTTGTTGCCCACCGCCGCGATTGCTGCCTTGTCCAGCGTCGAACGGAAATCGCAATTTGAAAAGGCCATGGCGTCGATCATTGCAGCGTCCACGCCGACAGTGCTTGGCTGGGTTCGAGAAACGCTGATCAAGGATTACATAGCCTGCAATCCCAACAAGGGACAGGCGGTGGAGCTTCTAGGCGCGTCTTATTTTCGCTCCTGCGGTCATGAAGACGCTTCGTTTACGGGCGACCGCACCTTGGAAGCGTGTCAGCTACGGTATGGCAAGCCCTGCGCTCTGCTGGCGGTGAATGAAGAGATCGTTGCCGAGGGCGAACTGATGTCGAAAGACATGGCGCGACTACATTACTCAGGCAAATACGACGTTTCGCAAATTCCAATCATCAGGCAGATAACAAGGCAGCGGCCCGACGTGCAGAATTATCAAAAGGCCATGGAACCGAAGGCAATGGCCATACATCCATGGGGCAAGCTTTTCATTTCAGCCGGTGACCCGACTCCAAATGATGCGCAAGCATCCGCACTGGGGAAATGCAACAGCGATCCAGACCGAAAAGGAAAGGATGGGGGCTGCTTCTTGTACGCAATCAACAACGACGTTGTGATTTCCGAACGCAGAGTGTCAGCGAGATGACCTCGTTGGTTTTCCGAAGGCCATCCCGGTAATTTTAACCACCGACGGGGAGCGCGACCTCTGGAGGCACCCCCCATGGGATGAGGCGGGGTTTTTTTTAAATATCCGATACGCTTGCCGATCCTACCTCCGACATGCTCGCCGGAATGAACGCCCTGAGCGACAGCAGGCAGGAGGTGATGGCAAGCTTCAGCGTCAGCGGGCTGGTGCCGATATCCACCGCGATCGCCGGAAGCGAGGGCGCGATCACGGTCGACCCCATGTTCTCCATGAACAGCGGTGGCCACGATGAGCGGGATCACGCGTTCTTTCGATTCCGGAAAGAAAGAACGGGGCGGGAGCCCGGGCTGCATGATCCCTTTGCCGCCCAAGCTATTGCAGAACCGGGGAAACCACCTAAATCCTGCATGACAACAATCCGGTGTGAGATACCGACGCCAGCATAGGCGTCCGCCGGGTTATCCGCGCTGAAGTTGGATTTGCGGCGCTGGCCCCTTTGAATCGTCTTGGGGCCATGCTATCGACCACCGCCAACCCTACCCGATGGGCTTCGATTCGACGGTGACGCCATCTGTGTCGCCGCAGGATCTGTTCATCCCGAGGTCGTATCGCGGCGAACGAGCCGCCGAATGGAGTTGGTAATGGCACTGGTGCAGGGACTTCAGGGGATCCGCGAAGCCTATACGTTCGACGACGTGCTTCTGAAACCCGGCCTGTCGGATATCCTGCCCTCGGAGGCCGATATCCGCTCCCACGTCACCCGCGCCATTCCGCTCAATATCCCGATCATCGCCTCTGCGATGGACACCGTCACCGAAGCGCGCATGGCGATCGCGATGGCGCAGGCCGGCGGCGTCGGCGTCATCCACCGCAATTTTGACGTCGACGGCCAGGCTGCCCAGGTGCGGCAGGTCAAGAAGTTCGAATCCGGCATGGTGGTCAATCCGCTGACCATCGGTCCCGATGCGATGCTGTCGGATGCTTTGGCACTGATGAACGATCATGGTTTCTCCGGCATTCCGGTGGTCACGGGTGCCACCAAGGGTGTGCCGGGCAGGCTGGTCGGCATTCTCACCAACCGCGATGTGCGTTTTGCCACCGATCCGCGGCAGAAGATCTCCGAGCTGATGACGCACGAAAACCTTGTCACGGTGCGCGAAGGCGTCAGCCAGGACGAGGCGAAGCGGATGCTGCACCAGCACCGCATCGAGAAATTGCTTGTGGTCGATGACCAATACCGCTGCGTCGGATTGATCACGGTCAAGGACATGGAAAAAGCGGTCGCCCATCCCCTGGCGTGCAAGGACGCGCAAGGCCGCTTGCGCGTCGCAGCCGCGACCACCGTCGGCGAGGGCGGTTACGAGCGCACCGAGCGGCTGATCGATTCCGGCGTCGACCTCATCGTGGTGGACACCGCGCACGGCCATTCCTCTCGGGTGCTGGAAGCGGTCAACCGCATCAAGCGGCTCTCCAATGCCGTGCAGGTCATCGCCGGCAATATCGCGACGCAGGAAGGTGCGCAGGCGCTGATCGATGCCGGCGCCGATGCGATCAAGGTCGGGATCGGTCCCGGCTCGATCTGCACCACCCGGATCGTCGCCGGAGTCGGCGTGCCGCAGCTGACCGCGATCATGGACGCGGTCGAGGCTGCGAAGAAAGCCAACATCCCCGTGATTGCCGATGGCGGTATCAAATATTCCGGCGATCTTGCCAAGGCGCTGGCCGCCGGCGCCGACATCGCCATGGTCGGCTCCTTGCTGGCCGGCACTGACGAAACTCCCGGCGAAGTGTTCCTGTGGCAGGGCCGCTCCTACAAGGCCTATCGCGGCATGGGCTCGGTAGGGGCAATGGCGCGCGGTTCCGCCGACCGCTACTTCCAGCAGGACATCAAGGACACGCTGAAGCTGGTGCCGGAGGGGATCGAGGGTCAGGTTCCCTACAAGGGCCCGGTCGGCAACGTCATGCATCAGCTCGCGGGCGGCTTGCGCGCGGCGATGGGATATGTCGGTGCACGAAACCTCGCCGAGTTCCACGAGAAGGCGCAATTCGTGCGCATTACTGGCGCGGGCCTGCGCGAAAGCCATGTCCACGACGTGACCATCACGCGCGAGAGCCCGAACTACCCCGGCGGGGTCTAGTCTAGTTCCCCAGGGCCCATCCCCAGGTCCAAATTGACCGCCACAAGGCCGCCGAAACGCGGTATTATCGCCTCAGGGATTGCCGCACCGCACCTGAATGCGCGTTTGCGATTGTGCCGCGGCTCCAAGCGTTTCATTTCAACACAGTTCAGAAAAGAAGTTGGTCATCATGGTTGATTGGTCGGACGACAGGATTGCCGCGCTCTCGGATCAGGATCTGAAGAATCTGCTTGTCAATGCGGAGCGGAAATCCGTCGCCGACGTCATCGCGCAATGCAAGGCCGAGATGGAAAAGCGCGATGCCGCGAAGCCCCGCAAGGCGTCCAAACCGCGCACCGAGCTGAAGGAATTCGAGCACGAAGTGTCAGGGCAGCTCGCCGCGGTCGGCAAGGAGATGGCCGAGAAATACGATCTGTCCGAGGAGACCGCGAAGGCAAACTCGGCCGGCGTGAAGGGATTTCGATCGCACAGGCTTCTGGATGCCAAGGGTTACGCCAAGCTCGGCGGACACCAGCGCGACGGCACGGTGGCGGTCGACCGCTATATCTCCTACCGGCGCGGCAACGGCATCGTGACCCTGGGGGTCTGGTTGTTGAAGGACGCGCCGATCGAGGACCATGAATTTCATGTCAGCGCGCCCGCCGAGATGATCGAGGGCGGCAAGTCGTTTTCCGAAGTCCGGCCGGGCGTCTCGGAAAAGGATGCGCAGGAGACGCGGCAGATGCGCGCCTTCAAGGATCTGCCGAGCGCCGCCGCCGCCTTCGACGCGGCACTGGCGAAGATTACGGCTTAATCTAAAAACCGTCATTGCGACCCGTTGGCTCCTCGCAATGACGAAAAGCAAAAAAATCGGAGGAAAAACAACCATGTCGCAATCTGCAAAGCGCGTCGTTCTGGTCTCCCGCCCGGTAGGCGAGCCCAAGGCATCGGATTTTCGCCTTGAGGATCACCCGATACCGGTGCCGGGCGAGGGTCAGGTCCTGCTGCGCACCATCTGGCTGTCGCTCGATCCCTATATGCGCGGACGCATGAGCGACGGCCCGTCCTATGCGACGCCGGTGCCGATCGGCGGCGTCATGGAGGGCGGCACCGTGAGCGAGGTGATCGCGTCGCACAATCCTTCTTTTGCCAAAGGCGACATCGTGCTGTCGCGCGCCGGCTGGCAGACCCATGCGCTGTCGGATGGCAAGGGACTGGCCAGGATCGATCCGAAGCTCGGGCCGGTCTCGACGGCAGTGGGCGTGCTCGGCATGCCCGGCATGACGGCGTACACCGGGCTGCTCGATATCGGGAAGCCGCAGCCGGGTGAGACCGTGGTGGTTGCGGCGGCATCCGGCGCGGTCGGCTCGGCGGTCGGACAGATCGCGAAAATCAAGGGCGCGCGCGCCGTCGGCATCGCCGGCGGAAAAGACAAATGCGACTACGTGAAAAAAGAACTCGGTTTCGACGACTGCCTCGACCACCGCGATCCCGATCTGGCGGCCAAACTGAAGGCGGCCTGCCCGAAAGGCATCGACGTCTATTTCGAGAATGTCGGCGGCGCGGTATTCGAGGCGGTATTCCCGCAGCTCAACGCGTTCGCGCGCGTGCCGGTCTGCGGCCTTATCGCGCAATACAACGACACCGAAGCATCGGTGCCGAAATGGGCCTCCTCGATGATGCGCGCGGTATTGACCAAACGCCTGACCATCCGCGGCTTCATCGTCAGCGATTTCGCCGCGCGTCATGCCGACTTCCTGCGCGACATGTCGCAATGGGTGCGCGAGGGCAAGGTCAAGCATCGCGAATTCGTCACCGAGGGACTGGACAGCGCGCCCGGCGCCTTCATGGGATTGTTGAAGGGCGCCAATTTCGGCAAGCAGCTGGTGCGGGTCGGGCCGGACAAGGCCTGAACCGCCGCGGTCCTCGAAGACCGGTTCACGTACTCACCGGACTTGCGATCGCAACCGCAGTTCACAGCTCACGCTTCCTTGAACGGGAATCGGGAACGTCCTTTTGCGGGTGTCGTTGGCTTCCATATTCAGATGGAGAACGCCGATGACCAAATCGAAGATCGTATGCGCCGGACTGATCGCCGCGGCGATGCTGGCCGGCCCGGCGATGGCTCAGGAAGCCACTCAGGAACCAGCCGCGATGGGCCAGCAATATCCGAATTCCAACTACCTGACCGGCGGCTACGGCGTCAGGGCCACGCCCCGGCCGGGCTACTATTTCCGTCGTGATTACTACGGGCCCGGGCCGGCCGGCCTCGCGCCGGTGATCGTCGGCAGGCCCATCGGGCCGGCCGCGGTCGTAGTGGTGCCTGTGGATGCCTATGCTTATTATGGCGGCCCGGCCTATTACCCCGACTATTGATTGGACGGCACTTTATTCTGCGAAAGCACAATAGCGGGCGTTCAGCCGCCTCAGAGTCACGCTCTCGCCGGACCGCCGGCGCGAGCTTCCGGGTGGAGCGATCGGGGTTTCATGGCTAAGCCCATACAACCTGCCTGCCGGCGTTAATCTGTCATCAACGTCAAACCGCGGCAGCCGCATCGTCGCGCGATGCGGTAACAGCCTCTTAAGCAAACCTGCCTAGGTTGCTTTCGACGCACGCTCGACCCTCCGTGGAATTCCGGTCACGAGCAATTCGTGGGCTTCACGATGGGCTGATGCGGGAGCGCGCCACACGAAACGCTCCCGGCACGGTCCAAGATGAATTCCGCTCACAATCCCAATCGCAGCCTCGTTCGCATCTTCTGCATATCGCTGAGCGGCCTGCTGCTGGTCTATGCGGCGATCGGGGTTTACGGCCTGTTCCAGCCCGAAAGCACCACGACGCCGGAACCGGCGATCGGCCTACTGCGGATCGTGCTGGGGCTGGTCGCGGTGGGCGTCCTGTTCCGCTGGGGCTGGTTCGACGAGCCGCTGGAAAGCCAGGTCCGGCTGATGGGCGCCAGCTTCGAAGCCGATTATGCGACGTTGAGCACCACGACGAAGATCCGAATGATCGTGCTGGTGACGATGCTCAGCCTGCTGCTGGAACTGGTGCTGATCCGCTGGCTCGCTTCGGTATTTCCGGTCTATTCCTTCTACAAGAATTTCACCATGCTGGCCTGCTTCCTCGGCCTCGGCGCGGGTTACGCCGTCTCCGAGCGGCAGCCCTGTGCGCCGGCGCTGGTGTTGCCGATGCTGGCGCTGTTCGTGGGCGTCATCACGCTGTTGCGCTACGATACCGGCTCGGCCTATCTGATCTTCTCGATCGGCTGGCTGAGCACGTTCGACGTGCCGGTCTACTTCCTGCTCGGGGCGAGCTTCATCATCTGCGCATGCATTTGCTATCCGGTCGGGCAGTTGTGCGGCAAGTTGCTGCACAGCTCGAATTCGCTCAACGCCTACAGCCTCAATCTGGGCGGCAGCATTCTCGGGGTCATCGCGTTGTTCGTGATGAGCCTGTACTGGACGCCGCCGGTGATCTGGTTCGCGGTGATGGGCGGCATCATGCTGCTGTTCGTGCTCTCGCGCGACGAATTCCTTTCGGTGGGGATCGGCAGCTTTTGCGTGCTGCTGGCCATCCTGGCCTGGCCCGTGCAACCCGAGACGCAGCGGATCTATTCGCCGTACCAGTTGCTGGAACGAACCGCCAAGGCCGACGGGCTGATGCAGATCCTGTCGGGCGGCAGCTACTATCAGAAGGTCTATAATTTCGCGGACAACAAGCGCGCGCAGGAGTCCGATGCCGACCGCTATGTTCGCGCCTATTACGAGTTTCCCTATAACTTCAAGAAGGCGCCGGAGCGCGTAGCCATCGTCGGCTCCGGCAGCGGCAATGATGTGGCGACCGCTTTGCGGATGGGCGCGGCCCATGTCGACGCCATTGAAATCGATCCGGCGATCGCGTTTCTCGGCGAAAAGTATCATCCCGAGCATCCCTACGACGACCCTCGCGTCAACCTGTCGATCAACGATGCGCGGAACTTCTTCCGCACGGCGAACCAGCAATATGACCTGATCGTCTATGGCGTGCTGGATTCGCACACCGCGTTGAGCCATGCATCCAACCTGCGCGTGGATTCCTATGTCTATACGCGCGAAGGAATCGCCGAAGCCTTCAAGCTGCTCAAGCCGAACGGTGTGCTCTCGATCTCGTTCACGCTGGTCAACGAAGCGCTGGGGTTCAAGCTGTCGAAGATCCTGAGCGAATTGCCTGGCGCCGGCAAGCCGCTCGCCGTGCGGGTAGGTTATGATTACGTGAAGACCACCGCCTTCGTGGTCCGAAAGGGCGCCCCCGTCACCATGCCGGACGCGACCACCTTCGCCTCGTTCGGCTTCACCGATGTCTCGAACTATTTCTCGCAGCCCTATCCGGAATCGTCGGTTCCGACCGACGACTGGCCGTTCTTCTACATGGTCGAGCGCAGCTTTCCCGTTACCTATATGATCGCGCTCGGAATGGTGCTGCTGCTCAGCTATTACTTCGTGCGCAAGACCATCGGCTTTTCCGATCCGATCGACCGCAGCTACGTGCCCTTCTTCTTTCTCGGCTCGGGCTTCATGCTGGTGGAGACCAAGGCCATCACCGAACTCGGGTTGCATCTTGGAGGAACCTGGTTCGTCATCGCGGCCGCCATCATGCTGGTGCTGGTGATGGCGTTCCTGGCCAACCTGATCGTGACGCGGACCACGCGCCGGCTGGCGGGGCCGGCCTATCTGGGATTGTTCGTCAGCCTGCTGGTCGGATACGGGCTGGCGACCAGTCACGGCCAATGGATGGCCGGGCCACCGCTGGTGCAACTGGCGGTGAGCTGCTTCGTGCTGACCATTCCGCTGTTCTTTGCCGGGATCATCTTCTCCAGCCTGATCGGCGAGGCCAGGATCAACATCTCCACGGCGTTCGCCTACAATCTGATGGGCGCCCTGTTCGGCGGCGTGATGGAATACAATTCGATGTATTTCGGATTTGCCTTCCTCTATCTGCTGGCCCTCGGATTTTATGGCCTCGCCTGGGCGTTCTCGTGGAAATCCACGTCGCTGCAGTCGCTGCGGGCGATGACCACCGCCGACTCCGCGGCCGGGCCCTAGTCCTTCGAGGCCGTGCCGAACAGCGAATCCAGATCGACATCGATCTGGCCCGGCGCCCGGACGTGACGAACCTCGAAGCTGTCGGGCTGGAAGCGGTATTCCACCAGTCCGGCTTCCTTGATGCCGATCACTTCCTGCTTCGCATCGGAAATGACGAAGCCGGCGGACGGCGCCCAGATGTGCCTGAGGCGGCCATAAGTAAAATCCCGGCGCTGGTGGACGTGGCCGCTGGCGACCAGCCGCAGATCGACCGCGCCCAGCATTTCTATCAGGCGGCTCCGCGCCGGCATCGGAACGTAGCGGATCGCGGAAGCCGCCAGTTCCGGATCGTCGGGGCAATTCAGATAGAGCGGCTTGTGCAGGAACAGCGCGACCGGCTTGCCATTGACGTTGCCGAGTTGCGACGCCAGCCAGTCGAATTGCTCGGCTTCGCTCGCAAGCCCGGTGTTCATGACCAGCGAATTCAGGCCGATGAAACACCAACCGGCGGCGTCAAAACGCCAGCGGTCCGGCCCGAAGATCGCGCGGTACGCCTGCTGGCTCGGTTCCGTCACCGGTTGAGGCGGCGGCGGACCGACCTGGGTCGGGTTGTCGCCGATGTCATGATTGCCGGGCAGAAAACGGCAGGCCACGGGAAGCGCGTCGTGCAGGGTTTTGGCATAGTCGAGATCGTCGCGATTGGTCGGGCCGTCGAAGGCGAGGTCGCCGCTGTTGACGACGAGATCGGGCCGCGTGGCGTCGATATGGTCGCGCACCCGATCGAAGTTGTGCGTCAGCTTCGACAGACGGCGGGCAAGATGGGTGTCGGAAATCTGGCTCAGGCGAAATTCGGGCATGCGACGGTCCTCCCGGCCCGATCATATATTCGGCCGGCATCAGAATGGTGACGATCGCAAAACGTCAGCAGGCACAACTGTCATCGCCCGCGAAAGCGGGCGATCCAGTGTCCCAGAGCCGTTGCGATTGATCGATAGGGCGCGGCGTACTGGATACCCCGCTGGAGCCTGTCATCGGGCTCGCCAAGGGCGAGACCCGGTGGCGGGGTATGACCGCACCTGTTTGTTGCCGGCTCAGAGCACGCGATAGCGGATCGCGAAGGCGTCATGGGGCCCGGTGCGGATCGCTTCGCCTGTTTTCGGCGAGGAGATCCGATCGGCCAGATGCCACGGTCCGAACTGATCGGAGCGACTTGGGTCTGCCGCCAGCCGCAGCTTGAACTCGATCTGGGCCTGACCCGGCAGATCCAAGATCATGACGCGGTCGCGGGTGCGGAAATCGAGTGGCACCGAACCCCTGAGCACGCTGAGGCCGTCGTCGGCCGACGGTAGCGCGCCTTGCACCTGGGCGAGCGTCTGGTTCTGGTCGGTATGCAGTTCGACCTGGCTGTCGGCCATGGCGGACGCCGCGGTTTTCGGCAGGCGGATTTCGAACTCGACCGCGGGTTTTGAGGGATTCATGCCGAGATAGGCCAGCGTGGCATGCCGCATGTCGTAGGCCACGAAGGCGAGCAGCCCGAACACTGCGGCGGCGGCAAGGCCGTGCCTGACGATATCCCGGACGCTCCGGTACCCGCTCCGGAAATAGACAGTCAGCGAAATTGCGACGGCGAGGGCGGCGGCGAGGCCGGCGACGGCTGATGTCAGCAGGCCGAGCCAGCCGTCCGGGCTGTCGTCGGCGAACAGGCCGGTGCTGTCGGCGACCGTTTTGAGCAATGAGGCCACGGAATCGCCGGGAAGTGCTGCGGCATGGGCCACACCCATCAGCATCGGGGACATCAGGTTCATGGCAGCATCTCGCGGAGCGCTAAAACGGGTTTGAGACGGAAATCGCTGGAACTACTGCAAGGTAGTCACTGGAGTCCGGATTGTGGTTCAACGCCGCCGGCCGGGATTCATTGTCAGGCCGAACCGTGCTCGCTATAGCGGGGGGCTCACACTCAGGCCCGGGGGAAATACCAATGTCAGTTCAAATGGTTTTGCTGCCTGTCTTCGTGCTGATCGGTCTCACCTTCGGGCTGCTGTTGTGGATGGCCGGCGCGCGCCGGGGGGCACTGGTCGGCGGCGAGACCAAGATCAGGGATATCGCGCTGGGACAGCCGAACTGGCCGGTCCGCGCCACCCAGATCGGCAATTGCTTCAAAAACCAGTTCGAACTGCCGCTGCTGTTTTACATCCTGATCGCGCTGGCGCTTCCGCTGCGCCATGCCGATCTGTTCATCGTGCTGATGTCGTGGGTGTTCGTGGTCACGCGATTCGTGCATGCCGGGATTTTTGTCACCTCCAACGATCTCGGACGACGCTCGCTGGCATGGTTCGCCGGCGTGCTGGTGCTGCTTGCGATGTGGCTCTACTTCGCGCTCAAGATCCTGCTGCTGATCTGAGCGCGCCATCCGTTCTCGAACTGAAAGTTTTGAATGACTCCCGCAGCCCGGCTGTCCGCGGCCATCGAACTGATCGAAACCATCGACGCGCAACGCATCCCGGCAGCGAAGGCGCTGAAGGAGTGGGGCACCGCGCACCGCTATGCCGGTTCGGGCGACCGCGCCGCGATCTCCGGCCTGATCTGGGACGTGCTGCGCCGCCGCGCCTCGAGCGCCTGGATCATGGACGCCGACACGCCGCGGGTGCGGGCGCTGGGCATGCTGAAGCTCGAGCGGGGGATGGATGTCGACGCCATCGCCGCGCTGTGTGACGGCGGCCGCTTTGCGCCGGAGCCGCTGACGGACGGCGAGCGCGCCGCGCTAACGTCGCGATCCCTGAAGGATGCGCCCGCGCATGTCGCCGGCGATTACCCGGAATGGCTCGACGGCTACCTTGCGCAGGTGTTCGGCGACGACCGCGTCGCGGAAGCCACCGCGATGGCGAGCCGGGCGCCGCTCGACCTGCGCGTCAACACGCTGAAAGCCAAACGCGAGAAGGTTTTGGGATCGACCGCGCATCTTGGGACGACGCCGACGCCGTGGGCGCCGGTCGGCCTGCGCATCGAACTCGGCGCCGACGCCCGCAGTCCCGGCATTCTTGCCGAGGAGGATTTCATCAAGGGCGCCATTGAAGTGCAGGATGAAGGTTCGCAGCTGGCGGCCTTGTTATCGGCGGCAAAACCCGGCGAGCAGGTGATCGATCTCTGCGCCGGCGCCGGCGGCAAGACCCTCGCGCTCGCCGCCATGATGGCCGGCAAGGGCCGGCTGATCGCGACCGACCACGACAAGCGGCAGCTGGCGCCGATCTATGAGCGGCTGTCGCGAGCCGGCGTCCACAATTGCGACGTGCGCACGCCGAAGGGCCCGAACGATACCTTAAGCGACATCCACGCCTCCGCCGACCTCGTCCTGATCGATGCGCCCTGCACGGGAACCGGCACCTGGCGGCGTAATCCCGATGCCAAGTGGCGGATGCGCCCGGGCGCGCTCGAGGTGCGGCTGAAGGACCAGGTCACGGTGCTGGACCGCGCCGCCGCCCTGACAAAGCCGGGCGGGCGGATCGCCTATATCACCTGCTCGGTGCTGCCGCCGGAAAACGGCGAGCAGATCCGCAGCTTCGTCGCCCGCCATCCGGAATTTTCAGTGGTGCCGCCGTCGCAGACCGTGACGGTGCTGTGGGACAAGGCGGAAGATTTCGCCGCCGCCACGCTGCAATCCCCGGAAGGGCTGTTGATGACCCCGCGCCGCACCGGGACGGACGGGTTTTTTGTGTCGGTGCTGCGTCGGACGGGCTGAAGCCCCAAACTCGTCATGCCCGGGCGCCTGTCCTCGACTTGATCGGGATGTCCCGGCCATCCACGTCTTGCTTTCGTCGCCCATTTTAAGACGTGGATGGCCGGGACAGGCCCGGCCATGACGGCTCTGGAAGGGTTTCGACCCCATCCCCGGCAGCGAAAGTCGTCTTTGCGAGGAGCGTTTGCGACGAAGCAATCCATTTCTCGGCGCAAAAAAAGCGTGGATTGCTTCGCTACGCTCGCAATGACGGCTGATGGGCCGGGTTCTTGGGGTTGCGAGGCCGCTGCCCGTCGTTTACTTCCTACCCATGACAGCCCAACAGCCAGCCCGCGAGCCGACGCCCTCCGTGGCCTCGGCGCATGACAAGATTCTGATCGTCGATTTCGGCAGCCAGGTGACGCAACTGATCGCGCGAAGGGTGCGGGAGGAGGGCGTCTATTCCGAAATCGTGCCGTTCCAGAAGGCGGAAGCGGCGTTTCTTCAGATGAAGCCGAAGGCGGTGATCCTCTCCGGCGGCCCGGAATCGGTGCACGAGGAGGGCTCGCCGCGCGCGCCGCAGGCGATCTTCGATTCCGGCGTGCCCGTGCTCGGCATCTGCTACGGCCAGATGACCATGGCGGCGCAACTCGGCGGCGAGGTCGAGGGCGGCCACCACAGGGAATTCGGCCGCGCCGATGTCGAAGTGAAAGCGGCGAGCCATCTGTTCGACGCTACCTGGGGCATGGGCGAGCGCCATCCGGTCTGGATGAGCCACGGCGACCGCATCACCAAAATGCCGCCCGGCTTTGTCGTCGCAGGCGTGTCGCCGAACGCGCCGTTCGCAGTGATCCAGGACGAAACGCGCAAATATTACGGGCTGATGTTCCACCCCGAAGTGGTGCACACGCCCGACGGCGCCAAACTGATCCGCAATTTCGTCCGCAAGGTCGCCGGCCTCACCGGCGACTGGACCATGCGCGCCTTCCGCGAGGAGGCGATCGAGAAAATCCGCGCCCAGGTGGGCAAGGGCAGGGTGATCTGCGGCCTGTCCGGCGGCGTCGATTCCGCCGTCGCCGCGGTGCTGATCCACGAGGCGATCGGCGACCAGCTCACTTGCGTGTTCGTCGATCACGGCATGCTGCGGCTCGACGAGGCCAAGACGGTGGTCGACCTGTTCCGCCACCACTACAACATCCCGCTGGTTCACGTTGATGCGTCAAAACTTTTCCTTGGCGAGCTTGCCGGGGTCACCGACCCCGAACAGAAGCGCAAGACCATCGGCCGCCTGTTCATCGACGTGTTCGATGTAGAAGCGAAGAAGATCGGCGGCGCCGATTTTCTGGCGCAGGGCACGCTCTATCCCGACGTGATCGAAAGCGTGTCGTTCACCGGCGGCCCGTCGGTCACGATCAAGTCGCACCACAATGTCGGCGGCCTGCCGGCGCGCATGAACATGAAGCTGGTCGAACCCTTGCGCGAACTGTTCAAGGACGAGGTCCGCGTGTTGGGGCGCGAACTCGGCCTGCCCGAAATCTTTGTCGGCCGCCATCCGTTCCCCGGCCCGGGCCTCGCGATCCGCTGCCCCGGCGAGATCACGGGCGAAAAACTCGACATCCTGCGCAATGCCGACGCCGTCTATATCGACCAGATCCGGAAAGCCGGCCTGTACGACAAGATCTGGCAGGCCTTTGCGGTGCTGCTCCCGGTCAAAACCGTCGGCGTGATGGGCGACGGACGGACCTACGAATATGTCGTCGGCCTGCGCGCGGTGACCTCGACCGACGGCATGACCGCGGATTTTTATGCCTTCGACATGAAATTCCTGGGCGAGACCGCGACGCGGATCATCAACGAGGTCAAGGGCGTCAACCGGGTGGTGTACGACGTGACGTCAAAACCGCCGGGGACGATCGAGTGGGAGTGAAGGGGAGTACCGTGGAGTAGTATCGGATAGCAGAGGACACTCGAGCGAATCCCAGGCCATCGATAGCAGTCGATAGATTCTAAGCGACCCGCAGAACTGCCGCTCTGTCGGGCGTCTCCCCGCTCTTCGAACGGCGCCCATACGCCGTCAGGCCCACCCCAACCTTCGCGACTTTGTGGCCTTCAAATATTCGGTCGCGCGCTGCTCGAAGAAGTTAGCGCGCTCGACCAGTTCTCGGCGTCGATCACACGATCGTAGATCGATTACTGCTCCTTCTTGAACAAATCCTGGAAGATGAGCTGGCCCCAAGTGCGGCCGCGTGCGTGCACCAGCGCGCCACCCTCGTTGAGTTTTCCCAGCTTGACGGGTGCGAACCCGAGTTGTTTGGCCAAATCCGCCACGGGAGCGGTTGCGTCCTCGTCGTCGCTCGACAGAAAGACGACCCGATGGCCCCCCTCGACGATCGGATCGGCAGCCAGGGTGGCCGCAACCAGGTGATTGAAACCTTTCACGAACTTGGCGCCGGTGAACGCCTTCGCGACGAAGGCGGAGGACGGGAGACCGTCCAGCTCCTCAAGGGGAACCAACGCGTTCATCGCGTCGATGACCGTCTTGCCTTTCCAGCTCGGCAGGGCCTTCGCAACCTCGCGATGTTCCCCGAACGGGACCGCCAAGATGATTGTGTCGGCCTCGAGCGCATCCCGCAGCGACTTGGCGACGACCGTGGGTCCAATCGCCCGAGCCTGCGGCGCCAACGCCTCGGGCGGGCGGCGGCTCGCGACGGCCACCTTGATGTTCTTACGGGCGAAGGCGTGGGCGAGGGCCTGGCCTATCTTACCGAATCCTACAATCGCATAGCTCATAATACTTCTCCGATCCGTGTTGACATTGAGATTCCCCGGCCTTCAACGGCGCTGGGTTATTCGTTTCGCTGCATGGCGACCTTCGCGAGATCTTCGGACCGCCACCCCAAGCGATGCGCGTCATCGGTTCGAATTCCTGAATTGACGCGTAGACGTCCTGCCGTGAACGACTTCCTCGCGGCCGGACGGTCAGCCACTTCCGGCGATCCGGCGCGAATTCAGATGGCCGAGAAGCCGCCGTCGACAGATAACTCCACCCCATTCACGAAGCTCGAATCGTCTGAAGCAAGAAACAGCGCGACCGCCGCAATTTCCTCAGGACGCCCCATCTTTCCCCGCGGGATCAGAGATTCGAACATCCGCTTCGCCTCCTCGGTGAGAACTTGGTCCTGCATCGGTGTGGCGATCGGCCCCGGGCTCAGCACGTTCACCCGGATATTCCTGTCCTTCAGTTCGTTGAGCCAAGTGCGTGCGAATGAGCGCAACGCCGCCTTGCTCGCCGAATACACGCCGTAACCAGGAAAACCTTTCGCCGAAGCAACTGACCCGGTCATGAAGATCGATCCGCCATCGTTGAACAGCGGCAACGCCTTCTGAACCGTAAACAGCGTGCCGCGCGTATTCAGGCCGAAGGTCGCATCGAAATGCTGCTCGGTAATCTCGCCCAGTGGGACGGCTTCGCCCGTGCCGGCGCTCGCGTACAGGACGTCGATCCTACCCTTTACCCGCTTGACCGTATCGAACAGGCGGTCGAGGTCGTCGAGATTGGCCGCGTCGCCGCGCACGCCGGTCACGTTCCGGCCGATCAGCTTGACGGCCTCATCGAGCGCCTCCTGCCTCCGGCCCGTGATGAAAACGTAGGCGCCTTCTTCAACGAACCGCTTGGCGCTCGCCAGCGCCATGCCGCTCGATCCACCCGTGATGACTGCAACCTTACCCTCAAGCTTTCCCATGACTTTTCCTTCAGACTCCGTCTTTGGTCGTTCGGGGAGGCTCCCCGAGAACCTCGACATAGGTCTGCCGGCGTCAGGCGTTGAGTGCAGAAGCGCGCACATCGGTGGTGCGAAATCGATCCGGCTGGACGACTGACGCCAGCCGCGACGATCGGTGTCCGCCGTTCAGAATTGGGCCGTGCTGGTCGGCATAGGCTATGACCACCGCCCGTGCTACCCCACATTCGAGAGGATGTTCGATGGTGTTGGACACGGGCTTTGGAAGGCAAACCCCGCGGTGCGGGATTGCACCATGATCGACTGGGATGACGTTCGCTACTTTCTTGCCGTCGCGCGCGGGGGCTCGGTACGGGCTGCCGCCGAGCGCCTCGGTGTGAACCACTCGACCGTGCTGCGACGCATCGCCCAGCTCGAGGAACGCCTCGGGGTGCACATGTTCGAAAAGCTGCCTTCGGGCTACCGCCTGACGGCTGCGGGCGAGGAGGTCCTCGAGTTCGCGGACCAGATGGAAGCGTCGTCGCACCTGCTGGAGACGCGCGTCTTCGGGCGCGACCAGAGCGTGCGCGGGCTTCTGCGGGTGACGCTGGCACCGCCCCTCGCGACACACCTGCTCATGCCGGACTTCGCCGATTTCGCGCGTCTGCACCCGGACATCGAGATGGAAATCTTGTCGTCCGGCGAGCTGGCAAATCTGACCAACCGAGAGGCCGACGTCGCGATCCGCGTCGTCTACGACCGCAAAACCCTGCCGCTCAATCTTCACGGCCTGAAGGGACCGGAGCTGTTCGGAGGCGTCTACATGTCCCGCGATCGACTAGCCGCGTGGCGTGCGGGCGCGCCTGATCCCATCCGGTGGATCGTCATAAGCATTCATGGAATTCCGGACTGGACCCGCGAGGGTGAGGTTCGCACCACGGGGGTTCCGTTCAGGACCACGGACGCCGAGGCGCAGATCGTTGCAGTACGGCAAGGGCTCGGGATGACGACACTGCCGTGCTTCGTCGGAGATGCCGACCCCCTACTGGTGAGGGTGCCGGGCACCGACCTGCACATGTACGGTACGCTCTGGCTTCTCACACAGGGGGAGACACGCAAGACGAAGCGCGTGCGGCTCTTCACTGAGTTCGTATCCCGCAGGCTCGCCGCGTACGCTCCGCTTCTCGCGGGGCTGTCCATATCGCGCGACTGACGCGCGGCAGGTCGCCGGCGACGCTTGCCATAATCCGGTTGGAAGCCGAGCTGCGATTGCTCCAAGCGACATCGCGGTCAATCCCTCGCGCTGCTGACGGTAGTCTTCGGCTATGTCGGCGGTGCGGCGTCGCCAGTGGATTCGGGAAAAGTGGACCGATCGATATTGATAGTCGCTGAAAGCGGAGATTTTCTGGAACGATCAAATTCCTCTTTGAATTCAAAAGCCATGCGCATCTGACGGTTCGGGCGACGGGAGTTTTCAAGGCGGAGAAATTTTTTGCAACGACAAATCAACTCATTAGGCACGATGCGAACAATCGAGTGGGAGTGAGCGGCAGCCTTTGTTGAAAGAGATGGGCAGAGCGGCTTGACTCCGGCCATTCGGCCGGCAAAATTACCTTCTCGCGCAAAATTAAGTCCCTCGCATACCCGTCGGGACGAAAGTGATTATCAAAATCCAGCCGATTTAGGAGAGTGTTTTGCATCAATGGCAGCGATTACTGCGCGCGTTGGGCGCGCTTGGATTTCTTTGCACTTTCTGCGGCCTCGCGGGCCAGCCGGCTTACGCAGATGGCTCAGTATCATCCCTGGGCATGGGCTACGGCGCACGCGACCAAGCCGCGTTTGGAAGATTCCTGAACGTGATCCAGCAGTATAACGCATCGGGCGAGCGCTTTCGCATCGACAGTCACTGTCAATCCGCCTGCACGATGTTCCTTTCGATACGCAATGTCTGCGTCACGCCAGGCGCGACGCTGTTGTTTCACGCGGGCGGCTCCATGCAAAAGGGCATTATCAACCCCTCCACCACGCAGCAAATGCTCAGCACCTATAACGCGGCCTTGCAACAGTATGTCACCGACAAGCATTTCATGGATACGTTCGCCTTTCATCCAATTTCAGGCAGCGAAATCATCAAGCGCTTCGGCTACCCGGCCTGCCGGTAGCGGGCAGGGCGGGTTGTAGGCGAAGCCGTAACCGCCACTTCAAGGCCAGCGAGGGCGGATTACGTCTGCGGCTCCTATCCGCCATGGGCTATCTCACCGCAACTATCCATCTCAGGGCGCCGTTCATGTCTTGAAGCAGTTCTCGCGATGCCACCGCAAGAAATGAGGGTGGGGCTGATCGACGGCGCGGGCAGGAGGCAGAATGTGTCCGGTCTTGTTGATCATGGCGCGCACGCCGGCGGTATCGTTCACATGTCGTGAGAGCAGGATCTCGCGATCGTCCGCAATGCTGATCAAGCCGCGGTCAAACATCCAATGCGCCGTCCCGGATAGGGCGATTCCGTTGCTGACGATATCAGGCCCATTAGCTTCCACCGGTCTGATATGCGCGGCTTCGACCTCCGCGCGCCCGCCGCCATTGATCAACTTAAGGGATGTAATCGCACAGCGGGAGTCGTAAGCCTGCAGAACGTTCCGGCGGAACACGCGATCTCGGATTATGCGGGAAGTCAAATAAGCGACGCGGTTCCGTTCCTGCTCGTGTTGGAAGACGGACTGGCTCTCCTGCATACCAGGGAAAGCTGAAGATGCATCGACACGCGGCAGCGTGGCAATGTCGTCGGGAAATCCTTGTTTGGTGATACGGTTGAAGTCCGCCAGAGAAATTGGCCGAACCGCGGATTGGGCGCGTCCGGAAATTTTCCCTTCTTCGTTCAGTAGGCCCCGCTCGATAAGTCCGCCATCGTCCCGGAATGGGACTGGATTGACGAAATCCAGATAGCTCCCTGGTTCGATGACGGCAAGATACATACTTGGGGCACTTGGGTCGCGGATGACTTGCTGGATTTTTGCGAGGGCAAAGTAGCCACGCGATTCAAGCGCTTTTCGTGGCTCGTAATAGATGATCCAGTCGCCGACGCATGCCTCGACGCGAGCGAGATATTGGCTGGGAAACTGGTAGCGTTCGGCAGGGCTGTCTTCGTAGATAGAGTCGGAGCGGTGAATGAAAACGCCGAACGCCACGATAGAATCTCCCCCTGGCAACTTCGCGATATTAGCTCGTGAAACTGACTTCCGCCAAGTGCGCCTAGAGCGGGTTGTAGGCAAAGCCGTAACCCGCCTCTTCGACGTCAGCGATGGCGGATTACGCCTACGGGTCCAATCCGCCCCGTACCCTTCTGAGCGTTCGGCGCCGGTCTAACGGTGTAGACCGGTCGTACGGGCCGATCTTCCGGGAGCAGCCCTACGGGCTAAAACACAGGAGCGAAACGATGACGACATCTCATATCCAGACGCTTCGAACCATGCTTCGCGACGAGAAAGGAATTATTTTGCCCGGCGCGCCGAATGCGCTCGCTGCCCGGATCATTGCTGACCTCGGCTTTAGGGCAGTGTATCTGACTGGCGCTGGGCTCACTAATATGCACCTCGGCTTGCCGGACCTCGGGTTCATGGATCTGAGCCAGGTGGCCGATCATGTGATGGCGATCCGGTGTGTGATCGATCTGCCGCTGATCGTCGACATCGATACCGGTTTCGGCAACGCCATCAACGTCACTCATACGGTTCGGATCCTGGAGCAAGCCGGAGCGAGCGCCATTCAAATCGAGGACCAGCGTGCGCCTAAACGGTGCGGTCATTTCGACGGGAAGGATTTGATCTCCCTGGAGGAGATGGCGGGCAAGGTGCGGGCAGCGGTCGACACGCGACGGCAAGATTTGGTTGTCATTGCACGTACCGATGCATGTGCCGTCGAAGGCTTTGAGGCGGCCATTGAGAGGGCCGGTCGTTACATCGAAGCGGGCGCGGACGTCACATTCGTCGAGGCTCCAGAAAGCCTCGAAGACCTCAAAGCTGTCCCCCGTCGCCTGAAGGCGCCTCAGCTCGTCAACATGGTGCTCGGAGGCAAGACACCGATTGTCGACGAGAAAGCGGCGGCCGAAATGGGGTTCAGCCTGGTGCTTTACGCCAACGCCGCCTTGCAAGGAGCCGTGCATGGCATGCAGTCGACGCTGTCGGCGCTAAAGGAAAAGGGCGTCCTCGATGAGCGCGCCGTTACGTCATTCGCGGAGCGCCAGAGGCTGGTGGACAAGCAGGCCTTCGACCTTATGGAGAGCCGCTACGCGGCGCGTGCGACGGGCGAGAATGGATAATGGCGGACGTAAAGTAGACATTCGAATTTATGTATATCCACGGGTCGGGCGATCGAGCAAAGCGCATGGTGGCTGAGGAGCAGAATATGGCCCGCTATATTGGGCTTGACGGATTCCGGGGAGGGTGGGTCGCGGCCTGGATCGATGACCGGGGCGACCACGGCTTCGACTATTCGTGCGCACTGAGCCGGCTGCTCTCGATGCCGCACCGGCGCGCGATGATCGACATGCCGATCGGCCTGAAAATGTCCGGTCACCGCAGCTGAGACATCAGTGCCCGCGAACTGGTTGGCGCCGCAGTCTTCATGGGCGCGCGCCGAAACCTCTGGAATTTCCGGATCAGGCTTCCGCCAACCAATATTACTGGCAGCATGAAGGCCCGCGAATGGGCGTCTCCGCTCAGCTCTGGAACATCAGAGACAAGATCAGGGAAGTCGACGATTTCATCACGGCCGGGCGTCAGGCCACCATCGGCGAGGCGCATCCGGAGTTGATCTTCTTCAAGCTCAACAATCATCTTCGCCTGCAACGAAAGACGTCGGAGGCCGGCCGTGGGCAACGCATCAAGATTCTGGCCGATCGAGGTTTCGTCAAGATTTCGAAATGGCTGACGCAACGCTACGGAACGGGAATCGGCCGCGACGATCTGATCGACGCCTGTGCGTGCGCGATCGCCGCGCGCGACAGCACTGCGCGTTTCGGCGGCGATGAAATTGACAGCCGCGGACTGCGGATGGAGATCAATTATTAGGGCGTGAGATGATATTTCATTGAACCGGGACGAACCGAAGCGAACCGCGACTTTACCTCTCCCTTGGGAGAGGTCGGCGCGTAGCGCCGGGTGAGGGGTTACGGTCTTTAATAGCAAGGCACCCCTCACCCGATTTGCTGCGCAAATCGACCTCTCCCCGCTGGGGAGAGGTAAAGGGCACCTGATCGATTCATCCAGAAACCGACTTGCTCCAGGAATGCGTGAGCTCTGCCAACAGCCCGACAGGCAAATCAAAAGCGCGCCGCCCGAACGCTTTGTCTAGCCCTCTTGCAAAAAATATTCTGATTTTCAGAATAGGCAAATCGGCTGTATATCTCTCGCCGTCTCGTTCCGATGAGAGGGGCGCTCGCGATCGTCACGAACGCGGGGCGGGATGCGGTGGACGCTGGCGGTGCGACTGACGAGCGCATTGAGTTGAGCTGGCGGATGGCGAAGACGTGTGGTCCTGACACCCCGACGCTGGTGTCAAGTTTGCGGAGTGATCCGCATAACGACGGTGGCAAGAAAGCCGATCACCGGGGAGAGCACGGTATAAGCCGTAAACCATCGCGTGCGGGAATGCCGGGTGACTCCGGTGGCTCGCTGTGAATACTCGTGTGCATACTTACTACCAATAGCGCACACGAGGCTGCGGGTGCATCGGGCATCCGGCATTCCCCACGCCCTCTGTTCTAAAGGGCGGATGTTTTTGGCAAACCTCGGACGCATCGCGCCGCGAGAATGCGGAGGTGTGGCTGCATTCGCCGTCATTGCGAGCGAAGCGAAGCAATCCACTCTTTCTGTGCGGCTATGGATTGCTTCGCGGAGCTTCCGCGCTACCCAGCTCAGCGCCTTTTCACGCTGCGAGTACGCCCGTCAGCAATGTGAATCGGGGTCTTGTTGGTAGCACCGGAGCGGCTCTTCACGTGATCGATGAAGGCTCGCAGCTTCGGCATTACTTGCCGGTGGCCGGGATAATAGAGAAACACGCCCGGCGCCATTGGCGCGAACGGCTCCAGTACGTGCACGAGTTTTCCCGCTTTCACCAGGCTGGCGGCGATCGGCTCGGGCACTTGCGCGAGCCCCATATCTTCCACCGCCGCGCCAAGCATCGTGGGCATGTCGTTGGCGATAAAAGGTCCTGAAACGATGACTTCGACTGCCTCGTTGCCGTTGACAAAGGACCAGGGCGCGATCGACCCGTTCGAGCGGCGCATGCGCAGGCAGGCGTGCCGGCGCAGATCGTCGATGAGTTCCGGCCGCTGCCGCCGACGCAGATAGGCGGGGCTGCCGACCACAGTCAGCGGGTGCGACGGCGTCAGACGCACCGCGATCATATCGGCCTCGATGAACTGGCCGAGCCGGATGCCGGCGTCAAATCCTTCGGCGGCGATATCGACCAGATCCGCGCTGGCGTCGATCTCCACCTCGACATCGGGATAGGCTTGGCAGAACGATGCGATCAGCGGCTCCAGCAGGATCGGCACCACCGCCCGCGGCGCCGTGAGGCGCAGCAGTCCGGCAGGCCGCTGCCCAAGGTCACGCGCGACCTCGCTTGCGGCGACAAGCTCCTCGAAAGCGGGCTTTGCGCGCGCGTGAAATCGTTCGCCGGCTTCGCTCAGGCCGACACTGCGCGTTGTACGTATGAAGAGCGCGGCGCCGACGCGCGCCTCGAGGGTGCGGACCGCCTGGCTGATCGCCGATGGCGTGACTCCCAGTTCAGCCGCTGCTCCGCGAAAGCTGCGGTGCTGCGCAACGCTCAGGAACGCCTCCACGCCGTCGAGCGCGCCCTGCCTGACTGTGAAGTTCTGCTTCATAGCCCATCGACATTATCACCAATAGTCGCGGGCCGGAAGCGGTCGTACATCTCACCTGCAAATCAGGAGTCACGGTGATGTCGAGGCCCGAGATGCGCGACAATCAAGCGAGCGGCGCTCGGGCGCGACCTGCCTCGCACGTTCCGTTCCCAGTTCTACGCGCTCTCGGGCGCTAAGAGGAGCCTTGCAATGACCGATGTTCTTGATGACGTGCGCGACCACTATCGCACGACCGGCCTGACCGAACGGCTGAAGACGGCGCTGATGGCCCTCGGGCCGGAGGATCAGCAGTTCACGCCCCAGCAACTGGGCGCGCTCGACCAGTTTCACACCCGCGGTCTCGCCGCGACCGCCGAGCTCGCCAAATTGGCTGGGATCGCCGCCGACGCGGCGGTTCTGGATGTCGGCTCCGGCGTCGGCGGGCCGGCGCGTTTTCTGGCTGCGACCTATGGCTGCCGGGTGACCGGCGTCGACCTCAGCGAGCCGTTCGTGGACGCCGCGCGCTATCTGACCGAGCGCACCCGACAGAGCGGGCAGGTGTCGTTCCAGACCGCCAGCGCGCTGGAGCTTCCATTTGACGACGGCCGCTTTGACGCAGTGTTGCTACAGCATGTGGCGATGAACGTCTCCGACCGGGCGCGGCTCTACCGCGAGATCCGTCGCGTGCTGAAGACCGGTGGCAGGTTCGCGACTTTCGACGTCGTATCGAACGGCGGTGAGCCGCATTATCCCGTGCCGTGGGCGCGGACGCCGGCAACGAGCTTCCTCCTGACAGTCGACGCGACGCGCGAGGCGATCGAACCCGCCGGCTTCCGCATGCTGGCATGGAGAGACGACACCGAGGTCGCCAAGGCCTGGTTCGCGCAGCTGCGCTTGTCGGGGCCGCCGCCTTCGCCAAATCTCGGCGTGGTGATGGGACCGGACTTCGCGCAGCTTTCCGCCAACCTGGGACGGAATCTCACGGAAGGCCGGATCGGCATCCTGAGCGCGGTGTTCGAGGCCGCGTCAACCAACATCTGATAGGAGGCCAAAATGCCCACGGAAATCCTGTTCCGAACCCATCTTATTCTAGGCTATGTCGCCTGGCTGCTTTGCTTCGGCGCATACGGTCTGCCGTGGCTCAGGTCAATGGACCGGGTCGCAGTGCAACGCGCTATCGCTACTCTGCATAGCTTCCGCTTCTTCGGGCTCGTCTTCATCCTCCCCGGTGTCGTCAGCCCCAATCTGCCCGCCGACTTCGCCGTGTTCGCCGCCTACGGCGACTTCGCAACCGGGGTGCTGGCCATGCTGGCGCTTCTCGCGGTGAGGATACGCCCGCTCTTCTGGCTGTTCGTCGTCGCCTTCAATCTGGTAGGGACGGTCGACCTCATCGTCGACTATTACGACGCCATCCAGGTCGGCCTTCCTGCTCACGCGGAGTGGCTGGGCGCCACCTATGCGATCCCGATCATCTACGTACCGCTGCTGATGATCACGCACATCGCCGCATTCTATTTTCTGGTACGTCCTCAGTCCGAGGCGACTCGGGCCCTCGTCGGCGAAGCTGCCGTATCTTAGATTGCTCCGCCATCGCAGACGTCCATCGTCACCGCGATGGCACGTGGCCGAAGCGACATCAATCGCAATAGCGTGGTGACGGTCTTTTTGCGCACTGCTGCAGATCGCCGATCTTCGCTGCCTCGACATAGGCGCCGAAGGGGGTGGGCGGCGGGGCGAGCGCGATGTCGAGTTCGCGCAGCCGCTGCTCCGCGCTGGCTTGCGCGCTCATCCGGGTCACCATCTTCCCAGATGTGCGCCGCCATCGACGTGCAGCACTTCCCCGGTTATACGCGGCGCCTCTGTCAAGAACAGACTCTTGGTTGGCGGCCAGCCTAATCGACTTTGCAACGCCAATCCACATATGGAACGGCTCGAAGCGCGTTCCGATCGGTCGCCATCATTTGACAGGACGCGATAGCCACCGGGCCGCGTGAATGCGTGCCCGATGACAGGCTCCGCCTATTGCGCCTTGCTGCAAACATTGCTGGACTGGGTTCGCGGATCCACTGTGCAGGCTCCGCGTTCAAAGAGAATCTTCCATGCGCATGTCGGTTCTGCCCCATCCCATTCGTCTTCCACCCGGAGATTGCTGTATGGGAGATCAGAAATGACCAATTCTGCCTATCGCTGGGTGATCGTCGCGGCCGGAGGCGTTCTGGGCTGTGTTGCCATCGGCGGCATGTTTTCGCTGCCGGTTTTCCTGCAACCCATTGCGCGCGATACCGGCTGGTCGGTGACCGGTGTGTCCAGCGCCATGACGATCGGCTTCCTTGCGATGGCCTGCACCAGCATGATCTGGGGCACCTTGTCCGACCGGCTCGGGCCGCTGCCGGTGGTGCTGACCGGGTCGATCGTGCTGCCGGCAAGCCTCGCGCTGGCCAGCCGGGCGCCATCGCTGCTCTCATTTCAGATCATGTTCGGCCTGATGGTCGGCGGCTCGATTTCCGCGATCTTTGCGCCGATGATGGCGTGCGTCACCGGCTGGTTCGACACCCATCGCAGCCTTGCGGTCTCGCTGGTTTCGGCCGGCATGGGAATGGCGCCGCTGATCATGTCGCCGCTCTCCGCCTGGCTGGTCTCGCACCATGACTGGCGAACCTCGATGCTGGTCGTGGCCGCCGTTGTCGCCGCCATCATGATCCCGGTCTCGCTGCTGGTGCGCCGCCCGCCGGCGCTCGCGAGCGGCAACGCCGCCCCGGTTGGTGACGGCGCACCGCCGCCGGAGATGTCGCTCGCGCAAGCGTTGCGCTCGCCGCAATTCATCATCCTGCTCGCGACGAATTTCTTGTGTTGCGCCACGCATTCGGGCCCGATCATTCACACCGTGAGCTATGCGGTCACCTGCGGGATCCCGATGATGGCAGCCGTTACGATCTACAGCGTCGAGGGGCTGGCAGGGATGGGCGGCCGTATCGCCTTCGGCCTGCTCGGCGACCGCTTCGGAGCCAAACGCGTGCTGGTCTCGGGGTTGCTCGCTCAGGCGTTCGGCGCGCTCGGCTACGTCTTCGTGCGCGAGTTGGCCGCGTTCTACGCCGTGGCGGCGCTGTTCGGCTTCATCTATGCCGGCACCATGCCGCTCTATTCGGTGCTGGCGCGCGAGAATTTTCCGCTGCGGATGATGGGCACCGTGATCGGCGGAACCGCCATGGCCGGCAGCCTTGGGATGGCGACCGGGCCGGTCGCCGGAGGTTTGATCTACGACACGTTCGCCAGTTACGCATGGCTGTATATCGGTTCATGGGCGGTCGGACTTGGCGCGTTCCTGATCGCATTGACGTTCAGGCCGTTTTCCAGGGGTGAGACGCAGCCTGCGCCGGTGCCAGCCTGAAGCCAAACGAACTCCGCGAAAGTCTCCCCGGGGCGAGGTTGATTGACTCTTTTTCCCCGCCTCAATCGTTCTAGCTACATCTCAACAATGGAGCAGAATCCGATGAGCCTCAAAGACAAGAATGTCGTCGTCACCGGCGGAAGCCGTGGTCTTGGCCTCGGACTGGTCGAGGCCCTGGTGGCGCACGGCGCCAGGGTGACGGTCGTGGCCCGCGACACCGATGCACTCGACTCCGTTCGCAACCGGCTGGGGGTCGCCACGATCTCCGCCGATGTAACGGACGAGACCGCCGCGCATCGCGTTCTCGGCGAGGTCCGGCCGGACATCCTGGCGCTGAACGCCGGCACGAAGCCGCCGATGGGGCGATTGGATCAGATGACCTGGGCAGATTTCACCGCCCCCTGGGAACACGATGTCAAAGCGGGGCTGCATTGGCTGCAGGCCGCGCTGAATCTGCCGCTCAAGCCCGGGAGTCGCGTGCTGGTAGTATCGAGCGGTGCGGCCGTGGATGGATCACCAATGTCGGGCGGCTATGGCGGCGCCAAGCGCATGCTCTGGTTCATGGCCCGGTACGCCAATCGCGTTTCACAGCAAAGGGAGCTCGGTATCGTCTTCCAGACCATCCTCCCGCGGCAGATGGTTCTGGGCACCGGGATCGGCGACACGGCTGCGGGCGCCTACGCGCGGGCTATGGGCATCAAGCCCGAGGCGTTCGTGGCCCGCTTCGGGACGCCGATGCCGCCGAGGATGTTCGGTGAGAATGTGGTGGCGGTGCTGGACGACCCGATTCATGCCGAAGGCTTTGCCTTTGGGCTGACCGGCGCCGCCGGCGTCACGATGATCGAGGGGTTTGCCGATTGAGTGCAGGGTCGCAGCCGCTGGAGCGCGACCGCCGGGCGCAGCTCCTCGCTTTGGCCGAGGAGCTGCGGCCCGAACTACATCGCTATTGCGCGCGTCTGATGGGATCGGTGATCGACGGCGAGGACGTTGTGCAGGACACTTTGGTCCGGGCTTTCGCAGCGTTGCAAGACCTTAAGTCGGAAGACTTCGACGAGACGCCGCCGCTTCGACCCTGGCTGTTTCGGATAGCCCATAACCGCGCGCTCGACCTGCTGCGCGGCGGGGCGGTGCGCGCGGCCGAACCGATCGACGCCGCCAGTGACGTTGCCGACCCGTCCAGCCCCGACCCCGTGGAGATGCTGATGCGCCAGGAAGCGGTCAAAACCGCGGTGTCGCGCTTTGTCGAGCTGCCGACCCTGCAGCGCAGCGTCGTCATCCTCAAGGACGTGCTCGACGAGTCGCTGATCGACATCGCGGCTCTGCTTGACCTCACGGTAGACGCGGTGAAGGGCCATCTGGCGCGGGGCCGCTCGCGTCTTCGGGAAATCAATGCGCAAGCCCGGCCGCCTGCGGCGACGCGCCCGGCGTCCGCCGCCGCGGCCCGCTATGCGGCCCTCTTCAACCGGCGCGACTGGGACGCCCTGCGGGCACTGTTGGCCGACGACGTGAAGCTCAAGCAGTCCGCGCACCCGCTTCGCGTCGGACGTGCGGATGTCGGCATGTTTTTCACCATCTATGCCAGGAGCAATGTTTGGCTTGTGCCTGCATGGCTCGAGGGGAGGGAAGTGATCGCGGTGTTCGAGGAACGCGCCGATCCGAAACCCAGTTACATGATGTGGCTTGGGTGGTGCGACGGCCGGATCAGCTTCATCCGCGATTACCGCCATGTCCGCTATGTCGCCGCTGACGCGGAACTGGCACTTGCGCCGAACGTCGATCCCGCAGGCCGTGCCGACGCGCATTGAGGCGCCAGCGAGAGGCCGCGATATCGGCAATTGATCGAACAGCATACATGTCGCATTTTGCAACGCGAAGATATTCTGCTGATTGGCAAGGGGTTCGGCGTTCTCCGGAATCGGGAAATGCTCCGTGCGTCCGGATTCGCATTTCCCTTCGAGTGCCGATTCGACTACTTGCTCGTGGAGTCAACAGGCATCGCCGAGCCGCTGCCCGCCTTCGAGACTCGCCTGGGCCGGCGGACCGCGCGCACCTTGCCGCTGTTGCCGCCGCCGCAGAAGAACCGGTCGCCGCCGTCGGACTCCAGTCCCGACACGGCGACGCCGGGCGGCATATCGAGCCTTTCCAGGACCTCTCCGGTTCGAGGATCGACCCGCCTCACATCGCTCTCGTCACCTTCCCAGGTGCCGTGCCAGAGTTCGTCGTCGACCCAGGTGACCCCGGTGACGAAGCGGCTGCACTCGATGGTGCGAAGGATGGCGCCCGTCTGCGGATCGACCTGATGAATCCTGCGCTCCCGATATTGCCCCACCCAGAGCGTCCCTTCGGCCCAGGCGAGCCCGGAATCACCGCCGCCGCCGGGCGCCGGAATCGTCGCGAGCACATGGCCGGTGTTGGGATCGATCTTCTGGATGCGATCCTCGGCGATCTGGAACAGGTGCTGGCCATCGAAGGCCGTTCCTGCATGCGCGGCGACATCGATCGAGCGCAGCGTGTTCCCGCTCGCGGGATCGAAGGCGTTCAGTCTGTCGCCGGCGGCGATCCAGACGGACTGACCATCATATGTGACCCCACCGACGCGGTCGACGCCCGGAAAGGGTCCATATTCACGGATGACTTCGGCTGCGGATCTCTTCATGTTTCCATCTCACAAAATAATTCCCGAAACCGGATTCCCGTTTTCGGAAGGATCACGTTCACTCCAAAAAACCTAGTCGCCCGGCAGTGGACCCGGGAGTAACAAGATTGTCGGGAATCCCGGCACCGGCGGCGTCATCCAGCGACGCGCGCGGCCGCGACCGAACGGCGCCACCTTGCCTGCCGCCGCAAGCGCGTCGAGCGCGCGCTGCACGGTGCGCGGGCTGGCGCCGAGTGCGATCGCCAGCGCCGAACTCGACCAGGATTCGCCGTCGGCGAGGAAGGCGAGCACCGCCGCATGCGGTTCGTCGACCGGCGGCGCCAGCACCACGACCTCGGCGGCGCGTCGCGGCGCCAGCGCAAAGCCTCGCTTGGTCGCGCTCACGTCGGCCAGCGTCCGCAACTCGGCGCGAAGCCGGCCGATTTCGACCCGCAACCGGGCGCGATGCGATTCATCGGCGTGCTTTCCCCGGAACGCGCGCGCCACCAGCGTGCTCCTCGGCACGTCTCCGGGCCAGGCTTCAGCCAGAGCGCGCGCCAGCGCGAACAGGACCGGGCGCGTCGCGAGCGAGACCACCGTGCGCGCGTCACGCACGGCATAACGGCACGCGTCGACGACGAGCGCCTTCGACGCCAGCAGCGCCTCGACATCCCCGAGCAGGAGCGGTCGCTCCCCGCCACCCGAAATCAGGCGCGCCGCCGGCGTGTCGAGGACGAGGGATGCGCTTTCGACCTCCGCGGTCAGCGCGGGTATCCCGGCGTCGCGCGCGGCATGCCCGGCCCGGGCGAGTGCCGCGCGTGCCGTCCTTGTTTGAAGGCGCCGCATCGCGATCCCCGCAACGACCAGCTCATGGGCCGCCTTCAGCGCGGGCGGGAAGGGCGCGGGATCGAGCCCGGCGAGCGCATGCTCGGCCTCATCGAGGCGTCCGATCAGGAGCAGGCGCCGTACCCAGAGATTCCGCGCATGCGCGGCATTGACGCGGTCGCCATGGGCTTCGAGGGTCGCCCTCGCTGTGTCGAGCGCTTTTGCGGGCCAGCCGAGGTCGCGCGAGACCAGTGCGATCTCGGCCTCGGCGACGACGCACCTCGCGCGGGCCACGGCCTCTTTCGCACCGAACGCGCGCGCCGCGCTTCGCAGCAGGGCCTTGGCCCGAACGAGATCGCCGAGCTGCGCCATCGCGATGCCGCGCAGCGCCAGCGCCGGCGCGTCGCCGCGCAGAGCGACCCGCTTCAATGCGCCGAGGACATCGCCCGCCGCCAGCGCGCGCGCCGCGGCTGTTATCAGTGAGTCCATTGGAATCCCGTCACACTTGTCACTCTCACCATCCGCTGTCCGGTCCTATTCTATCACACGACGACAAACCAATGCGTCGCAGCAAGGAGGACACTGTCATGGTTGACTGGACAATCCTTTCCCCAACGTTTCTCGCAGCCGTGGTCCAGTGGGCCGGAGCCGCTGTGACCGTGCTTGCCGTCGGCCCGGGCCAACAGACGATCGAATCCCATGGAGAAGAACGATGACGGAACACAAGACCGGAACACGTGAACAGTGGCTGGCGGCGCGGCTCGAACTGCTTGAGGCAGAGAAGGAACTCACCCGGCGCGGCGACGAGGTGGCGCGGCGGCGTCAGGCGCTGCCGTGGGTCCGCCTCGACAAGGACTACCAATTCGAGACCGAAGACGGAAACGTCTCGCTGGCAGATCTGTTCAAGGGGCGCTCGCAGCTCCTCGTCTATCACTTCATGTTCGGGCCCGACTACACGGCGGGGTGTCCGTCCTGCTCGGCGATCGCGGACGGGTTCGATGGCTTCGTCGCCCATCTGGCGAACCACGACGTCATGCTTTCGGCGGTGTCGCGGGCACCGCTCGCGAAGCTGCAGGCGTACAAGCGGCGGATGGGGTGGACGTTTCCCTGGGCCTCCTCGCGCGGCAGTGACTTCAACTTCGACTTCAACGTCGCGTTCACCGAGGCGCAGCAACGCGGGGGGACGGTCGAATACAACTACCGGCTCGGCGGCCACGCGATGGACGCGGCAACGGTCCCGGCGCCCGTCGCCCAGTTCGCGGCCACCTGCGGAACTGACGCGTCGACCTACAGGCGCGATCTGCCGGGCCTGAGCGCGTTCGTGATCGAGGACGGCGTCGTCTACCACACCTATTCCACCTATGCGCGCGGCGTGGACGGCCTCTGGGGCATGTATCAGTGGCTCGACCGCGCGCCCAGGGGGCGCAACGAGACGGGCCCGTGGTGGCGCCGTCACGACGAGTACGACAAGGGCGGCTCGGTCGCCCGTGGCGGGCACCATCACGCAGCGAGCTCCGGCTGCGGCGCGCAAGGGTGACACGCTTAGTTCTTGAAGGAGATCGATCCATGACCGACGCCGCAATGAAATTGGCTACACAGGACATCGTGGTCGAGGAAGTGCTTCCGCACGCGCCGGAGACCATCTGGAAAACCCTGACGACCGGCAAGCTCGTCAACCGTTGGCTAATGAAGTCGACAGGGTTCCAGCCTGTGAAAGACGCGCGCTTCACGTTTCAGACGACGCCGGCCGGCGCGTGGGACGGCGTGATCCACTGCGAGGTGCTGCACGTGACGCGCAACGAACGTCTGTCTTATTCGTGGCAAGGCGGCCATGACAGCAATGCGCAATATGGCTCGCTTCTCGACACGATCGTCACCTGGACCCTCGCCAGGGTCGACGGCGGCACAAGGCTTCGTCTCGTGCATTCCGGCTTCGTAACGCCGAAAAACGATGCCGCGTCCAAGAATCTGGGCGAAGGCTGGAAGAAGGTCATCGGCAAGATCGGCGCCATTTCCGGCGAACAGACCGAAACGGGCATCTCCCATCCGGAGATGACCGACACCTCCAAAACGTAAAGATGATGGGAAACGACATGGAAAAGATCGCTGTGTGGGGTTTTCGTTGGGCGCCGCCCTTCGCGCAGGGGCTTGTGCGCGATCTACGCGTGCGTTGGGCGCTGGAAGAGGCGGGGCTTGCCTATGAAAGCCGGCTGATCGGCATCGAGGAGCGGACCTCCGATGCCTATCGGCGCATGCATCCTTTTGCGATGGTGCCCGTTCTCGAGTCCGGCGGCGAAACCGTGATCGAGTCGGGCGCGATCGTCCATTCCATCGCCGAAGATTGCGAGGTGCTCATGCCGGCCGGCCGGCGCACCGAAACGCTCGCCTGGATGTTCGTCGCGCTCAATACCGTCGAGCCGCCGGTTCAGAACCTCTCGGCGATGGACCTGCTGCATAAGGAAGAAGAGTGGGCAAAGCTGCGGCGTCCTGGAGCCGTCGATGCGGTGAAGGTGCGGCTCAGCGTGCTTTCCGAACGGCTCGACGGGCGCGATTATCTGCTTGGCCGCTTCACGGCGGCCGACATTCTGATGACGACGGTGCTGAGGCTTATCCGGCATACGGATCTGGTGGCCGGATTCTCCGTAGTCGACGCCTACGTCAAGCGCTGCGAAGCGCGGCCGGCGTTCCAAAAGGCCTTGCGCGATCAGATGGCCGACTACGCAGGCAACGCACCGGTCGCAGCCTGAGAACGATATCAAGATGACAACTCGAACTAAAGGCGCACCGACGAAAGGAGAGCAACGATGACCGATCGTCAAGCCGGAACATGTGAAGAATGGCTTGTCACGCGGCTGCCGCTGCTCGAGGCAGAGAAGGAGCTGACCCGCCGCAGCGACGAGCTAGCGCGCCGACGGCAGCAATTGCCGTGGGTAGGCATCGACCAGGAATACGTCTTCGACACCGACGAGAGCGAACAGTCACTGCGTGATCTGTTTGCCGGGCGCTCGCAGCTTCTCGTCTACCACTTCATGTTCCGCCCGACATGGAGCGCAGGGGGCCCCACCTGCACGCTGCATACGGAAAGTTTCGACCGTGCCGTCGTCCAATCGTGAATCCGCCCCAATGATTGTGACCCGGCGTGAAACTGCTGATGGCTCCGCCCGAAGCGGCAATCCCGCCGCGCTCGGCGCAGCCGACTTTCTATGCCTCGCGGCCGCGCCGGCCTTCGCCATCATGGCGCTGCTGACGGGCGTTCTCGGTGGCGGCCAGCCTGGGATGCTCTGCGCGCCGGATGCGTCACCGCTGAGCGGAATGGTCCCGATGTACGTGCTGATGAGCGCGATCCATTCGGCGCCCTGGCTGAGGCTGATCTCCGGCCGACGAAGCGGTGGCCGCGGATGGAGATAAGTTATGGAGAGACTGACCAAAAGGCTCCACTTACCCAGGCATCATGCTATCTCGATGACCGTTGTTGCCGTTCGCCGACGAACTGCAGCGGAAAGCCAAATGTCAATCCGGCACGCACTTCGTTCACCGGATGCCCGTTCGTGAGAGCATGCCGCAGTCCGACGTCGAAACTGAGATTATCGCGAACCTGCCAGATGAAGCCAACCAAGGCGGATACAGTGTTGAATTGGCCGAAGTCTTGCTCGACGAAAAACTCCGCAACAGGCCGCACAGACCATTTTGACGGTCCTTCGATAATAGCGCCAAAAAACAGATCCGCGTGATGATCTTTGGTAAGAGCTGCTGCAGCATTCAAGTGGATTGTGCCCCAGTCCCACCGCTGCGAGACAATGCCGGCGACACTGGCGCCGACCCCGGAATTTCCCATGCTGTCGGGAAGCAACACACCAAATTCGGTCGCAATACTCGGTCCGGTCTTATCCTGCAGACTGCCAGGCTGCAGGATATGTTTGAGGAATGCGCCGGCCGCCGTCAGACTGGTGGGCCCCGAAGACGACAGCGGCGTTTGCCCCAGTCCTTCCAGTACGGCCTCCCATCCTTCGCTGATTCCGTAATTGAAGACGGTGGCTGGCGCGATGAGAGAGGTTCCGGTCTCGTCGCGCAAGCGTCCCGCTGGTTGCAATTCGATTTCCACCTCTCCCGGAGCGGCCACGGCAGCGTCGGTGCCGTCGAAGGGACGATAAGCGACCGCGGGGCCGGGCCATGCTGCGAGACTCGAAGCGATGCATGATCCCGACACGAACCGTTTGAGGAGCCGCCGTTTGTGGAATGGACTTCTCGCGAGCATGCGTCAGTCCTCTGCGTCGCATTGTTGTCTATCAAGGTATCGGTCGGAACACCCAGATGGCTGCCGGTTCGGCCGTGCTTGTCCGGACGGCAACCAGCAGACGGTCAAGTTCGGGCACAAAGAACGACGTACGTGCCCCAGACACGGTGGGAATGCGCGCGGTCCGCCGATAGGTCGTCCCTTTCGCCTCTAAAACATCGAGAAAACCGGCCCCGCAACTCACGTAGACGCGGTTGCGCTTCGCATCGATGAACAAGTCGTCAGAGTCGCCGCAGGTCTCGGCGGTCGCGATGAGCTTGCCGCCTATTATGGAGAAGACGCCAAGCTCGGCGGGCGCCCGAAAAATCACCAGAACCTGGCGGCGCACAGGATCCAGGGCCATCGGGAAGTTAGCGCCGTGATCGGGTATCGGCCATTTGCCAGTTTGCTTTTGGGAGGCGCGATCGACGACGGCGATACCATGGGCATCCGGCACATTGACGAAGATTTGGCTAGTATCGGGATCGATCTGAAAGCCTTCGGGGTGCGCCTTCACCGGGATGTCGCCAACTTTGCTGCGGGCGGCGGGATCGATGACGGCCAGTGCACCGCTCCCATAACCGATGAAAATCCGATTGGCCGCAGTGTCGACGCGGACATTGTCCGCATCGCTGCCAAGCTCGATCTGGCCTTTGGGTTTGTATTCGGTTCCTTCGAACAAGCGCACGGAACCGTCGCCGGCGTTGGCGACGTAGAGCGTGTCGGTGGACGGCTCGTAGCCGACTCCCTGTGGCTCTTTCAGTCCTGCGATCGTCTGCAGCAATTTGCGATTGGCGAGATCGACTACGCCGACACTGGCGTTGCCCAGTTCGGCCACGAACAACCGCTGCCGTTTCAAATCGACCGCCATGTGGTCAATGCGCCCGTGCACACTGCCGAGAGGAATTTTCGCTTCGAGCTGGAGCGGCGCCGTTTCCGCCGGCTGGGCAACCGCATTACTGCCCACACCCGGGAGCGCCTCGGCGGCGAGGAACAGCGTAACGATTATCGCAAATCGAGGTAACACGATCGCACCTTCCCTTCATCGCGGCGCAACGTCCACGCGATCGGTTGGGTTGCCTCCGGGCACGACTAATCCAGCGGCTGCTGGATCGCTCTGACCTGGTTGTAGGTGAGTACATCGATCGAAGCGATCGGATGTCCGTCCTTCATACTGGGCACCACGCTTACGGCTCGGATGTTCGCCGACTGGGCTATCGTTTTGTCGACCACAGCTTGCAAAGACGTTTTCGCGTTCGCCATCGCCTCGTTTTGCTCCATAGCGGCGGAGAGATCGTCGCCCTCGGTGATGGGCTCGGCTCGCAAAACCTTGCCGGTCACGTAATTGAGCAGCACCTCGAAAAACTTGCCTTCCTTCGCGGTGTAGACCGAAAGCTGGAGCTTGCCGTCGTCGACCTCGAATTTGGCCGAGATCGGCTGACCCTGCTGTTCGCTGGCTGCCAGACCCTGCCGCAAATTAATCTTGGCGGTGTCCAAAAGCTTGATGAGCGCTTCTTGCGATGCATCCTCGTCGTCTGCCGCGAAGGCATTGCTACCGGCGAAACCTGCCAGGCCGGCAAATCCGAGAGCTATCGCGCCGGCCGTCGTGAGCATCATCATTCTTCGCGTCATGTTTTTTCTCCATCGGTCGATTAACTTCGCCCCATTTTTCTCCAGCTATTTGACCATCACCCAGTCTGGCTGCAGCCACGGGAACGCGATCAGACCCACCACCGCGGTCGCGGCGATCAGCAACGGGTTGCTCACTTTCCAACGGAAAAGAATAGCGAGTGAGACCACCCCAATAGCGCAGGTAAGCCAGTCGCCGATGGCGATGCGCCCCAGCAGGATGCAGGCGCCTAATATTGTTCCTATCGCTGCTGCATAAGCGCCTTTGACAAATCCCTGCACGTTGGGATTGCCGCGATGGCGCGCCAGCAGCGGCGCGGCGACCAGCACCAGCAGAAACGACGGCAGGAAAATGCCGATGGTCGAGACCACCGAGCCCCAGAATCCGGCGACGAGATAACCGACAAAGGTCGCGGTGATGACGACTGGTCCAGGGCTAATCATGCCGATGGCGACCGCGATCAGGAACTGGCGCTGGTCGAGCCAGCCGAACTGTTGCACAAGTCCCTGTTCGAGGAACGGCACGATCACAAGGCCGCTGCCAAAGGTGAGCGAGCCCGCCTTGAGGAAAAACAGAAAAAGCTTGCCCAGGATCGAGCCGGAAGCTGTTGGCGCGAGTTGTGCCAGAACCGGCACGACGGTTACCGAAAGCGCCGTCGGCGGCGCACGGCGAAAAAGGCTGCCGTAATAGAGGATACCAACAAGGCCGGCGCCGATGAACAGCAGCGCTACTTCGGCCTGCAGAATGACGGTCACCGCCAGGCAGACGGTGGCGATCACCCACTGCAACCAGTCTTCCATGCCGAGCTTGGCCAGCCGGTAGCAGGAATGCAGGATCAGCGCGATGACGGCGGGACTCACACCGTAGAAGATGGCGGTCACCGGCTGCAGGTCGCCAAGATAGACATAGAGTGCGCCCAGCGCCGCGACGATGATGAAGTTTGGCAGGATGAAGGCCCAGCCGCCGGCCCAGGCACCCCAGAAGCCGCCGCGCAGGTAAGAGACATAGACGCCGACCTGAATGGCAAGCGGTCCGGGCAGCGATTGGCAAATCGCGATCGCCTCGCGCATTTGCGCCTTGGTGAGCCATTTGCGGTCGTTGACCAGCTCGCGTTCCATCTGGCCGACCAGCGCAACCGGGCCGCCGAAGCCGAGGCAGCCGAGCCGCAGGAAGTAACGGACCAGTTCGCCGATCCGGCCTTCCGGAATGGTTGTCGTCATTGTCATCTGAGCCCCCGCCCGTTGTTATGAATTTGTGTCTTGCCGCGAACTCCTCGGCCTCACTCTTTCGAAGAGTCTCGCGGCAAGAGTCTCCTAGCTGTTGAGCCGGATAGCCTAGCTCTTCGCGCTCGCCGTCTTGTCGAGTGCGGCGCGCAGGCCCTTCGCCAACTTCAACGCGTCGTCGACGGCCCAGAAATGCAGGAAGAACAGCCGCGGCTGCTCGTCCAGCATGTGACTGTGGACCGCCGTGACGTCGATGCCGTTGGCGCGCAACGCCTTGATCACTGGATTCACTTCGTCGTTGGTGAGCACGAAGTCGCCGGTGATGGCTGCCTTGCCGCCGCCGGTTGGCTGAAAATTGATGCCGATGGCGGCACCGAGCGGCGCAGGCGGCGTCATGGTCGTGCCGTCCATGCTCACGGGATCGCGGCGCGGCACGTTGAATTGATAGACGCCGCCGTTGGCCTGCCCTTTGGCGCCCATGATTTGATCGAGTTGCGCGGTATCGAGATCGACCGCGGGAGGCGGAGCGGCGGCGGCCGGCATCGAAAGCGGCGTCTTGCTCACGGCCAGCGCATCATGGATCGCGGCAGCCATCCTGGCCGGGTCGCCGTGGCCGCCGACATGCATGTAGAAGGTGGCGGGGCTGGCGCGCAGCAGATGATTGTGCACGGCGGTGATGTCGAGCCCACCTTCGATCATTTTGAGCATGACGGGGTTGATTTCGCTCTCGAGCAACACGAGGTCACCCATCACCATGGCTTCGCCGTGCATCGGCTTGAACGCAACCCAGCCGCCAAGCGCCAGGGCCGGTTTGATGGTGACGCCGTCGAGCGTCACGGTGAGATCGCTGCGCGGAAAGCCGTAACGGCGCACGTCACCGGAGACCGCAGGCTTCCTGCCGAGCGCGTCGTCGACCTTCTGCCAGTTGATTTCCTGGGCGTGGGCGGAGGTCACGAACGGCTCCGTGAAAATCTGCCAGTCGATGTTTTGCGCACTTGCGCCGGTGGCAAACGAGACCGCGAGAATTGAAGTCGCAGTCCAAAGTCGAATCTTACGCATGGTTAGGTCCTCCTTGGTTGAGCCGATGGTCATCTCGTCGGCTCGAATTATCGTCGGCTGGTAACGGGCGATCGTGAGTTCTTTGCGCGAGGCGTCGCGCACGGCAGGCGTTAGCTTTCGTGGCTGTACTGGTCGTACAGCTTCGCGGCGTTGTCCCAGCGGATTGCCTCCATATAGATGTCGACATAGCGCGCGGCCGCCGCACCGTAATCCATATGATAAGCGTGCTCGTACATATCGAGCACAAGCACGGGCCGGCCACCGGCTAGTGTCGTGCTATGGTCTGCCGCCCATTGGTTGACGAGGCGTTTGTCGCGCGGCGAGTAAGACAGGATCACCCAGCCGGAACCGCCGCCTTCTGCCTTGCCCATCGCGACAAATTCCGCGCGCCAGCGCTCAAGGCTGCCGAAATCGCGGGCGATCGCCTCCGCCAACGCGCCGTTCGCGCCGGTACCACCACCAAGCCCATCGAAATATATCTCGTGCAGGATCATTGAGTTCGCAGCGATCAACTCTTCACGCTTCAAGCCGTTGATCATGAAATTGGGCGCTTTGGCAAAATCCAGCTCGGCCAGCTGCGCGCCGATCGCGTTGAGGCGCTTCACGGCGCCAACGTAGTTGTTTTCGTAATGGCTCACGAGAACCTTTTCCGAAATGCCCTTGATCGACTTTGGATCAAGCGACAGGGGTTTTGCTTGATAAGGCATCGTTCTGGCTCCGCTCGGTTGGTTGCTTTGTGCGAATGCTGGGCTCGCCGCCAGCGCTGCTGTTGATGCGGCGGCCGCAACGAGTCCCGCTCCCTGAATGAAGCTCCGGCGTTCGGTTGTGATGGTCATGGAATCTCCTTGTGTTAACAATCACGAGAGGTGACGGCTGCAGATGGCAGGTTTGCTATGGGTCTCATTGCAACGGTTCGATCTCGATCTGGTCGAATCGCGTGATGCTGTCGCCTTTGGTCCAGAGTGCGACGCGGCCTGCACGGGATAGAGTTCTATCGAACCCGGTGAATACCCAAACCCCGTCGAGCGAGACGGTGAACTGATTGTCTACCGCCCGAACCGTCAGCGTATGCCAACTGTGCGACGCAATGTCGGCATCGACGCCTGCGATCTCCTCGGACGCCCCGTTGCTCACCAAAGAGAAAAGAACTCTGTCCCTCAGTGCGTCCACTTGAACAAGATAATAGTCTTGTGGGCCGCTCAGCCGCACGGCGATCCCACCACCCTGATCTGACTTTCCTCCGTCCGCCTTAAGACGAAGGCTGATTTCCGCATTCTTGACCGCCGCAGTTTTATAGATTGCGAGCGGGAATCGGTCCTCGGTCGTCTGTACGCCGGACTGTTCGATGGCGAGGCCGGCTGTGGCGGTCGCGTCACCCACGATCTTCCACCGCCCTCGCGATACATTGAATTCGGCCGGCGCGGCTCCAACGCCCTCCTTTCCGATGTCGATGCTCGTTGCGGCGACCAGGCCACTTCCGCCCAATTCCACCCATGTGACGCACGCAACAGCCAAGAGCACACGATAAATGCGTGCTCGCCTCGACATTGGTTGGTCTCTCAATGGCATCTTCAAGTTCCCGCCGCTCGCGCGGGCCAGTTGTGGGTCTCCGCCTGTAGCGTGCGGCACCAGGTGTAGAGCGCGTCATAGATGACCATGCCGTGCTTCAGCATCTCATGGTCGTCGGGAAAGTTCGCTGACAGGCCCAGAGAGATTGCGAACAGCCCGCCGCACTGGGGACTTAAATCGTGCCGCGAGGTGTCGGCGCCCCGGACGATCGTCGCCAGATGGTCGAGTGTCGAGTCCTTGATGTCGTAGATGCGCAGGATGGTGTCGAACGAGCAGCGCTCGCCTTCATGGGTGAATTCCACCCCATCGATGTCGTAAGGAATTCCGCCTGTCTGCTGAGCGACGGCGACGACCTGATCCTTGGGGACATAGATGAATTCAGCGTTGGGATCGATGAAGCGCCGGATCAGCCAGGGACAGGCGATGCGATCGATCTTCGGGTGTTCGCGCGTCACCCATTTGCTGGGGGAAGGGCCGATATTCCGGCGCGTCGGCAATCCCTGTTCGGTCCAGCCCGCGATGCCGCCTTCGAGGAAATTTGCCTCTATCCCCATGATGCGCAAGGCTGTGGCTATGCCTTGGCTGAGCTCTTCTCCGTGAGCGCAATAGGTGACGACCGTGCGTCCACTGGGAAGTTCGTTGCGCCATTCATCGATCCGATCCGGCGAACGATGGAACGCGGGAGCGACGACTCTCTCGGCGCCGAGGATGTCGGTGTCGCGCCGAACATCGATAACGATCGGCGCGGCTTCGGAGCCGAGCCGTTCGTAAAGGTCGCGAGGTGAAATGGAGTGGCTGTCTCGGTCCATGCGCAAATCTCCTCGACAAGTCGAGTGTTGCGCAGTCGTTGGACCGAAGTCTGAAGGGGAGACTGCATAGTCCCCTGCGCGCTTTTTAAGTTGATCCGATCGCAAAAGCAAGAGGGACAACGAACGGGCGCGGTCCATCACAAATTCGTGCGGACTGATAGTCGCTTACCGCCGCGAGTTCTGGCCAGGGAACTCCGGCGCACATCCTTGAACGTCAACGCCGGCTTGCAAGCAAACTGCGCCGTGGCTGGGGTGGCCACGCCAAGCACCAGGCTCGCAACGAGGCATGCACCAACGCATGCCAAACACTCTCGTCGTTCTCATCAATAAAAAAGGTGTGAGTGTTGTCGTCCATGCGCAAATCTCCGCGACACTTCGAGTGCTGCGGCAGGGCCGTCGGGGCAGCCTTCTACGGAACGCAGGTCCACAATTCGTCCGCACCTTCGATCGGATTTCAGAAATGTGAAACTAAATTTACTTGAGACGATCGCAACCGACTGCGATGTTCGGCCATCATCTATCGCCGGGGCTCGCAGACCCCCGGCATCCCAAGACGGTTCTCCGTCCAAGCTCTGCTCGCAACTCGAGGTCGTCCGACCTCGGGGAGCTGAGCATTTGGACGGAAATATGCGCCGCATTTCTCAAAAAAGTACCACCAGCTTTTGCTGGAGCCATCGAGGCTCACTCCGCTGTGCGTGTGCGGCAGAGCGGACTGAGGCATCAAGATGAACTTGGCGTCGTTTGCGTTGCGACGCCCGATCTCGCTTTTGACAATGGTCCTAGCCGTTGCATTGGTGGGTTTTCTGGCGGCCCATCGAATGTCTCGGGACATCTTCCCGGATCTCGGCGTACCCGTCCTGTACGTGGCACAGCCGTACGGCGGCATGGACCCGGCGCAGATGGAAGGGTTCATCGTCAACTATTATGAATACCACTTCCTCTACATCACCGGCATCGAGCATGTCGAAAGCAAATCGATCCAGGGCGTCGGGCTGATCAAGCTACAATTTCATCCCGGCACCGACATGGCGCAGGCCACGGCGGAGACTGTCGGCTACGTCGACCGCGCCCGCGCCTTCATGCCTACGGGAACGGTACCGCCTTTCGTGATGCGATTCGACGGTGGCAGCGTTCCGGTCGGCGACTTGGTCTTCTCCAGCAAGACAAAAACAGTCGCCGAGCTTCAGGATGCGGCGCTCTTCAAGGTTCGCCCGTTGTTCGCGACTTTGCCAGGCGTGTCGGCGCCGCCGCCCTTCGGCTCGAGCCAGCGCACCATCGTTGTCAGCTTGGATCCTGACAAGCTCCGTTCCTACAATATGTCACCGGATGAGGTGGTGCGGGCATTAGGTGCCGGTAACACGGTCAGCCCATCTGGAAACGTCCGCATCGGCGATCTCATGCCAATGGTGCCGGTCAACTCCGTTGTCGGGGATTTCAAGGGTCTGAGCAACATTCCCATCCGCTCGCGCGGGACGCAGACGATCTTCATACGCGACGTCGGATCGGTCGAAGACAGCGCCGACATCCAGACCGGCTACGCGCTGGTGAATGGACGCCGCACGGTCTACATCCCCGTAACCAAACGAGCCGACGCCTCGACACTTGCGGTTGTCCAGGCTGTCAAAGCCAACATGCCCCGCTTCCAATCGGTACTGCCCAATGATGTTGAGGTCAGTTACCAGTTCGACCAGTCTCCCTACGTCACGCGTGCCATCCAGGGCCTGTTGGTCGAAGGCGCTCTCGGCGCGGTGCTCACGGGCCTCATGGTGCTCCTGTTTCTGCGGGATTGGCGCAGTTCGCTTGTCGTGGTTTTAAACATTCCGCTCGCGATCCTCGCATCGGTGACAGCGCTCTGGGTATCGGGTCAGACGATCAACATCATGACCTTGGGCGGGTTGGCGTTGGCAGTCGGCATCCTGGTCGACGAGGCGACAGTCACCATCGAGAACATCCATACCCATCTTGCTGATGGCCAAAGCCTTGCCCGTGCCGCGAGTAAGGCCACGGCCGAGACCACGCTGCCCCGTTTTGTGGCCATGCTCTGCATTCTGGCGGTGTTCATTCCCGCCTTCTTCATGACCGGCGCCGCGCACAACCTGTTCGTACCGCTGGCCTTGGCAGTCGGCTTCTCGATGGTTGGGTCGTATCTGCTTTCCAGTACCTTTGTGCCGGTGCTCTCGGTCTGGATGTTGCGCGATGCGGGCACGCGCCCCGAACCGCAAGAGACGTTTTTCGATCGGCTGCGTGCCAGGTACGATCGGTTCGCGCGCGCCGTCATGAAACGGCGGCGCATCGTCGTGTTTTCCTATCTCATCATCAGCGGCGCAATCATTTCCCTGGTCGGCGGCTCCCTCGGCACCGAGATTTTTCCAGTCGTGGATACCGGCCAGCTTCAATTGCATCTTCGGGCTCCGGCAGGAACGCGCATCGAGCGGACCGAGCAGATCGCGCTACAAACACTCGACGTGATCAAGCGCGAGGTCGGGCCGGATAACGTGGACATCAGCCTGGGTTTTGTCGGCACGCAGCCGCCCAATTACCCGATCAATACCATTTACCTCTGGAGTTCCGGCTCCGAGGAAGCCGTGCTGCAGGTGCAGCTCAAACGCGGCGCCGGGATCCGCATCGAGGATTTGAAGGAGCGACTGCGTCAGACACTGCCCCAAGAACTGCCGGGTGTACGCTTCTCATTCGAACCAAGCGACATCGTCAGCCGGGTGATGAGCTTCGGTGCGCCGACACCAATCGAAGTGGCCGTGAGCGGGCCGAACCTCGCCGATAGTCGCCAATACGCCGACAAGCTCCGAGCCAAATTGGCACAGGTGCCGACGCTGCGAGACCTGGGATTCGAGCAGGAACTCGATTACCCGACCGTAAACGTCGCTGTGGATCGCGAGCGAGCGGGCGTATTGGGGGTAACGGCGGATGATGTGGCAAAATCGGTCGTCGCGGGCACGTCATCCAGTCGCTACACCTCCGCGAATTATTGGGCCGATCCCAAGAGCGGCATTGGCTATCAGGTGCAGGTCGAGATCCCCGAGCACCGGATGAATTCCCTGGAGGAGGTAAAGAACCTCCCCATCGCTCGCCGGTCGGGCGGACAGATCGACCTCCGCAACGTGGCCGGCGTCACCGACGGCGCGGCGCTCGGCGAATATGACCGCTACAACATGCAGCGCATGCTGACACTCAGCGCCAACATCTCCGGCGAAGATCTTGGACGCGCGGCAGCCCGCGTGCAGCAGGCGATCAACGATACGGGAAAGCCGCCCGATCGGGTAAACGTGACGGTGCGCGGGCAAGTCCAGCCCATGGCGGAGATGTTCGAAGGCCTGCGTCTGGGACTCTTGATGGCGGTGGGTGTCATCCTCCTGCTGCTGACCGCCAACTTCCAATCGCTCCGGCTTTCCCTGGCGGTGGGGTCGACGATTCCCGCCGTCATCGCCGGGGTCGTACTTGTGCTGTGGCTCACCCGGACCACGCTCAACATTCAATCTTTCATGGGCGCGATCATGGCGATCGGAGTGGCCGTGGCAAACGCGATCCTGCTGGTCACTTTCGTTGAGCGCAGCCGCATCGAAGGCCGCGAGCCATGGGAGGCGGCAATAGAAGGCGCACGGAGTCGTCTGCGTCCGATCCTGATGACCAGTTTCGCGATGCTGGCCGGGATGGTGCCGATGGCGTTGGGCCTGGGCGAAGGCGGAGAGCAAAGTGCGCCGCTTGGGCGGGCGGTGATCGGCGGTCTCCTCGGCGCAACCTGTGCCACGCTCATCGTCCTGCCGGCGATCTTGGCCACGCTCCAGTCGCGGCATGCCTTGATTTCCGCCTCGCTCGATCCTGATGACCCGCATAGCCGCTATTTCGAGTCGGAGCCGCGGCTCGGCCCGGTATCGGAACGTGGCGACGGATTCCCTGAACACCATGCTCGGGCAGCGGAATAGGCGGAACAACCACAAACTGAATTTAAAGGCGGAACATTATGAATTTCAGGGGTCGAAGGGGCGTAAAGCTCTTGGTAGTCGTGGTCGGCGTCGGCGCGGCAGGCGTCGTTGCGGATTGGCATTTGGCAGCATCGCCATCGCCACCGCTCGTGAGTCCGTGGAAGCCGGATAACCTGCCGCGGGTCGAGGTTGTGCATCCGCGCCGCGCTGCTGTAGCCCAACGTCTCCAAACCAACGCCACCCTCGAAGCCTTTGAGGAATCCGATCTCTTCGCCAAGGTCTCCGGGTACCTGTCCGACGTCCGCGTCGATATCGGGGATCACGTGAAGGCAGGTCAAGTGCTCGCGATCATCGACGTTCCCGAAATGAAGCAGGAGCTTGCCGAAGCAGAGGCCCAGCTGGAATCCAAGAAAAGCTCGCTAGAGAGCGCGCGCCACCAACTGGATCACAACAAGGCGGACGCAGCGCTTCAAAACGCCTTGGCGAAAGACCGGGAGCAACTGGGCGAGGGACGGCAGTTCATCAGCGACCGGACCCTCGATCAGGTGCACGCCAACGCGGATATCGCCAAGGCGGATCTCGGCGTGGCGGAAGCGAACCGCGACCTCGCGGCCAACCAGGTCGACGTCGCCACCGCGACTGTGGAGAAGATCAAGACACTGCTCGCCTATACCCAGATCGTGGCGCCTTTCGATGGCGTGGTGGCACGACGCCAGGTGAACCGGGGCGATTTGGTCCAGGCCGCCACGGCCACGCGGACGACGCCGTCTGCGGGATCGCTGTTCACAGTGCAGCGGATCGACACGATTCGGGTGTTTTGCGACGTTCCGGAGAACGACGTGCCTCACCTTCACGTTGGCGATCCGGCCATCGTCAAGCCGTCTGGCTTCGACGGGAAGGCATTTATGGGCAACGTAACCCGTTTCTCCCTACGTCTCGATCCCGAGACCCGCAATATGCGTACCGAGATCGACCTGCCCAATCCCAAGGAGCGACTATATCCCGGAACGTATGCGGAGGTCTCACTGGAAATGAGCCGGCGCCCCAATGTTCTCACCGTACCCGCGGCGGCTGTAGGTTCGGATGACGGCGGAAGCTTCGTGTACACCGTCACCGACGGACGTATCGCACGCCTAGCGGTCAAAACTGGTCTTACCGATAACGGCCGCATCGAGGTAGCTACCGGTGTGTCGGAAGAGACACCGGTGGTCGCGAGCAGTAAGGGCGTGCCGCCACTGACAACGGCCGTTCAGCCGCAGATGATCCGCGAGAACTCCTAGCGTCGCGCCACGGAGACCAAATGCGTTCCTCTTGAGGGCTAATCAGAACGAAACAGCATTATAAACTAGCTAGGGCCCGTACTCATGCGCGACCAAATTCCAATGCGTCGCGAAACGACGCGACGTGCCGATATCGGGCTCATGCACCGCATAAAGTCCGGGTCGTCTCGGTCAGGGCTGATTCGCTTCTGAGCACCCAACAGTTCATGTGCCACGAAGGTCGTCGGATACACGGGCGATGACGTCGCGCAACCAGGCGTGCGCAGGCTGGTTATCGAACCGTCGTAGCCAGATCATGGCCGCCTCGATCGGCTTGGGCGAACGTGAAAGCCGACGGTAAACAAGCTGGTGCGACCTCGTCATGCCTTTCGCGACGTTCAGCGGAACCACCGCCACCAGGTCCGATGTGGCGAGGATCTGCGCCGTCGACAGGAATGGCGCCCGCATCGCCCGTTTGGCGCCGGGCTTTGGTCCTGCTGGTCCGGTTTCGGCAAATTCGGTCCCAAATTGGGCCGACGAGATTTCCAGCTGGAAGAGGGCTGCCAGGTGTTCCGTCGAGATTTCCCGCGCTTTTGCGGCCGGGTGACCCTTGCGATGCACCACGACGAATTGGTCCTGCAACAACCGCCGCCGCGAGAACCGCTCGCCCTGGGGGGCTGACGGACCCATCGCCAGATGCAGTTCGCCTCGGTCAAGCTGCTCCAAAACATCCAGGGTGCCGCTTGGCCGAAAATCCAGGCTAACGCCAGGAGCAATCCTCGCCACATATGCGGCGATTGGCGCGACCAGAACGATCGCGGCATAATTGTCGACGGCGATGCGAAAGGTCGTCGTCGCCTTGGCCGGTTCGAAATGATCCGGTTCGAGCGATTGCTGCAGCCCGTCGAGCGCGATCCTGATCGGGGTGGCGAGATGTTCGGCGCGCGGCGTCGGCATCATTCCGTATGGGCTGCGGACAAACAGCTCGTCTTTGAGCATGTGACGCAATCGGGTCAGGGCATGGCTGATGGCCGGCTGACTGAGTCCGAGCCGTTGCCCCGCCCGCGTGACGGACCGCTCCCGCATGATGGCGTCGAAAACGACCAGCAGGTTCAGATCGATCGCACCTAGTTTGGGCGCTGTCTTGTTCAAATGTTCGGTCGCCATTCAAAATTCAGAATGCGCATCTGCAAATGAAGATAATGCATTTTACGAATGCGAAACTCAACCGTAGATTCCGGATTGTCGGTTCGAAAGGTCGCGCCGCGCGGACTGCAAACCAGCAGCTTGGGGGCGCTGAAGGTGCCGGAGGGGTCGACGGCGAAGCCGATGACTGATCGGCAGCATCGGAGAACGTTATGATCGGAATCGTCCGGCTCGCCTTGCGGCGTCCCTATACGTTCGTTGTCATGGCGGTGCTGATCCTGATCTTCGGCACGGCGTCGGCGCTGCGCACGCCCACCGACATCTTCCCCAACATCAACATCCCCGTCATCAGCGTGGTGTTCAGCTACACGGGCCTGCCTGCCGATGACATGGCCGGCCGCATCGTCACCTTCTACGAGCGATCGCTGCCCAATGCCGTCAACGACATCGAGCATATCGAATCCCAGTCGATCGTAAACTACGGGATTATCAAGATCTTCTTTCAGCCGACGGTGAACATCAATGCCGCGTTGGCGCAGGTCAACGGCATGTCGCAGACGGTGCTGAAGCAGATGCCGCCCGGCATCACACCGCCGCTGATCCTGAGCTTTAATGCGTCGAGCGTCCCAATTTTTCAGCTGGCTCTTTCGAGCGATAAAATGTCCGAAACCCAGGTTTTCGACTCGGCGCTGAACTTCATTCGCCCGGCTCTCGCTCCCGTCCCGGGAGCCTCGCTTCCGCTTCCCTACGGCGGCAAGGTGCGGCAGGTCCAGGCCGATCTCAATCAGCAGGCTTTACATCAGTACGGGGTTTCCGCGAACGACGTCATCAATGCGCTTTCGTTGCAGAACCTCATCACGCCGGTCGGCACCCAGAAGATCGGCCCTTACGAATACACCGTCAACCTCAACGACTCGCCGAAAGCGGTGGAAGCTTTCAACGATCTCCCGATCAAGACAGTCAACGGCACCGTCATCTATATGCGTGATGTCGCTTACGTGCATGACGGCAGTCCGCCGCAGACCAATGTCGTTCGCGTTAACGGCGCCAGCGCCGTGCTGCTGACCATCATGAAGGCGGGCGCGAGCTCGACTTTGGATATCATCAACGGCGTCAAGCGCCTGCTGCCTTCGGTGTCGCAGACACTTCCCGACAGCCTGAAGCTGACGGCGGCTGGCGATCAATCCGTTTTCGTGACCGATGCGGTATCAAGCGTCATCAGGGAAGGCGTGATCGCGGCGGCGCTGACCGGGACGATGATCCTGCTGTTCCTTGGAAGCTGGCGCTCGACGCTCATCATTACAGTATCAATTCCGTTGGCGATATTGGCGGCGCTCATGGGCCTGTCCCTGCTGGGCGAAACGATCAATGTCATGACGCTTGGTGGTCTGGCGCTGGCCGTCGGAATTCTGGTCGACGACGCGACCGTAACCATCGAAAACATCAATTCGCATCTCGAGCGGGGCAAGCAGATCGAGCCTGCCATTCTCGATGGCGCGATGGAAATCGTTGCGCCGGCGACGGTGTCGCTGCTCTGCATTTGCATCGCATTTGTGCCGATGTTCGGGCTCGGTGGTGTCGCCGGTTACCTTTTTCGGCCGCTCGCCGAGGCGGTCACGCTCGCGCTTGCCGCTTCCTATGTCCTTTCGCAGACACTGGTGCCGACGCTGGCAAACTATCTCTTGCGCAGTCAACGCGTACACGGCTCGCCGGATGACACCGGGCAGGCGAAAGCCAGCCGCAATCCGCTTGCACGCTTCCAGCGGAGTTTCGAGCGCCATTTCGAGAACGTCAGGAAACACTATCTGGGCTTGCTGCAACTCTGTCTGCGGAACCGGGTCAAGGTAATCGCCGGATTTCTGTGCTTCAGCCTCCTGTCGTTCGGCCTCGCGCCTTATCTCGGCCAGGACTTTTTTCCGACGGTGGATGGTGGGCAGATCAAGCTTCACCTTCGCGCGCCGACCGGAACGCGGATCGAAGAAACGACCAGCCTGACCGACCGGATCAGCACGGCCATTAAAGGCATCATTCCGCCCGGCGAACTCGACGGCATGGTGAGCAATATTGGGCTCTCCGTCAGCGGCATCAATATGGCCTACAATAACTCCGGCACCATCGGCGTGGGAGACGCCGACATCCTGATCAGTCTGAAGCCCAATCACGCGCCGACCGACGGCTACATCAAGACCATGCGGGAGAAACTGCCCCAGCAGTTTCCCGGCACGAACTTCGCCTTCCTCCCGGCGGATATCGTCAGCCAGGTCCTGAACTTCGGAGCGCCGGCGCCGATCGACCTGCAGGTTGCCGGTAAGGACCTTGCCGCAGATCGGAAGTACGCAAATTCCGTGCTGGCGAAGGTCAGGGAGATTCCAGGCATCGCCGATGCGCGGATCCAGCAGGCGTTTCAGCAGCCGACCCTTGACGTCAATGTCGACCGCTCGCTCACCTCGCTCGCGGGCCTTAGCGAGAAGGACGTAGCCACCGCCATGCTGACGACGCTGTCGGGAAGCTCGCAGTCTGCTCCGACCTACTGGCTGAACCCTGCCAACGGCGTGTCCTACGCGGTCTCGGTTCAGACCCCCCAGCGTAATATCAACTCCATGACCGGCCTGGAAAACATTCCGGTGACATCCGCCGCTGCCGCTCCCCAACTTCTCGGCGGCCTGGCGCAGGTCCAGCGGACCAACAGCAACGCCGTCGTGTCCCACTACAACGTCCAACCCGTGATCGACATTTTCGCGACGCCGCAGGGGCGCGATCTCGGAGCGCTCGCATCGGACATTCAAAAGGTCATTCACGACACCGCAAAAGATATGCCCAAGGGAGCGAGCGTCGCATTGCGAGGTCAAGTGAGTACGATGACCAGCGCCTACCAGCAGCTCTTCATTGGTCTCGCCGCAGCGATCGTTCTCATCTACCTGTTGATCGTCGTCAACTTTCAGTCCTGGGTCGATCCCTTCGTTATCATCATGGCGCTGCCGACTGCATTGGCCGGTGTCGTCTGGGCTTTGTTCGGGACCGGGACAACGCTTTCGGTCCCCGCGCTTACCGGCGCGATCATGTGCATGGGGGTGGCGACCGCCAACAGCATCCTGGTGACCAGTTTTGCCCGCGAGCGGATGGCGGCCGGAGCGAATGGTATGGCGGCTGCGTTCGAGGCGGGCGCAGCGCGGTTTCGCCCGGTGCTGATGACCGCGCTCGCGATGGTCATCGGCATGCTGCCGATGGCGACCGAAGCCGGACAGAATACGCCCCTGGGGCGTGCGGTGATCGGCGGGCTGATCTTTGCTACCTGCGCCACGCTGTTTCTGGTGCCCACGATTTTCAGCCTGGTGCACGGCCGCCAGCATGCCAACGCAGATCGGGCGGACGCCCCGCCTTCGCCGTCGCATTGATCGGAGAACAAATGTCCTCGGAAGACGTCAAAGCTCCAAGCCGGCGAAGCCTCCTGACGGCGGCTACAGCCGCGGTTCTGCTTGCCGCCGTGGTGGTCGGCTATGGCTTCGTCAACCGCGCCCAGAGCAAGCAGGAAGTGGAGGACTGGACCGCGGCGGCAAGTGTTCCAACCGTTGCGCTGGCTCAATCGATTCCGCAGAGCCCGACTCAAACATTGACGCTGCCGGGAAATATCCAGCCCTTCAACCGGGCGGAGATCTTCGCGCGGGTGAACGGTTACCTTAAGAGCTGGGACCACGACATCGGCTCGCAGGTTAAGTCCGGCGAGGTGCTCGCCACCATCGACGCCCCCGACCTCGATCAGCAGCTTGGTCAGGCCAAGGCAACGCTGGCAAGCGTGAGGGCCAATCATCAGATTGCGTCCCTCACCGCAAGCCGCAACAACATCCTGCTGCAAAAGCAGATCGTTGCCCAGCAGCTTGCCGATCAGACCACCGCCGACGAAAAGGCGAAAGAAGCCGTCGTCGACGCCAATGAAGCCAATGTCCGGCAGCTCGAGGCCATGCAGTCGTTCAAGACGCTTGCCGCGCCCTTTGATGGCGTCGTGACCGCCCGAAACGTAGAGCTTGGCATGCTGATCAACTCGGGAGGCTCAGGTCAGCCGTTGTTCGAAGTGTCAGACCTGCATCGTATCCGACTTTACGTGCAGGTCCCGCAATCGTTCTCAGCCGCGCTAACGGTGGGAATGAAAGCCAAGTTCGGGATGCCGCAGTATCCGGGCGTGCAATTCGACGCCACGCTCTCGCACATATCCAAGGCGATCAATCAAGCTTCGCACAGCATGCAGGTCGAGCTGCAGGCCGACAATGCAGACGGAAAATTTTTCGGCGGTAGCTACTGCATTGTGCACTTTGAAATTCCGACCGACGCCAATCTCGTGAAGATTCCGTCCACCGCCCTCGTCACCGGCAATCAGGGCACGCAGGTCGCAACGATCGACGGGAATAACAAGGTCGTATTCAAGAGAGTGCAACTGGGCCGCGATCTCGGCGACAGCGTGGAAGTCCTTGCAGGCTTGTCGCCGTCCGACCGGATCATCGATAACCCGCCGGAAACATTGACGACCGGCGATGCGGTCCGCGTCGCTGGCGCGACGCCGCAAAGCGCGGGGGTGGTGTCGCGGGCGTCAACGGCCCGACACTGATTAATGTTCCTCCATATCTCCTTTGGCAACGCGCGACGTCCGGCTCGACCTGTTCCTCGGCCTCACGAATTGGGCGATCTTTCTGGCTGCCTCGTCAACTTAATCGTCGCGCCCCGTCTTTCGATTGCAGCCGAGTCATTGCCAGGCGCGCGATTTCCAAGGGCGCCTGTTCCGGAAAGGGAAACACGGAACTGACATTGATCTCGCAAAGCACGTAAGTATCCTGGCCCGCTGCGTCGCGTGGTCCATAAAGAAAGTCGGCGTCCCAGATGATCGGCAGAGAGTCGGTGTCGATGCCCAGCAGTTGCATCATATGAGGCGTCCACTCGGACTCCATCTTTGTCCTCAGCGCCTGAAACGCCCGCGCCGAAGCCGGATGCATGATGCGCGGGCCGGGCTGTGCCGCTTCCGAGTACGGACCTTCGGGAGGCGGCGGCATCAGCGCCTTGATGAGCTGGTGTCCGAAGCCGACGACCTTGTCCGCGCCCATGTAGCAACGGATCATGCCGTCGGGCAGCCGGGCCTGGAATGGCTGATCGACGATGCAGCCGTCGTTCGCGAAATACGTTTCGCACCGGGTCATGAAATCGCCGAGCTGTATATCCTGAGGTACGCTGCCACGGGGCGCATGCAGCACCCGAACGGTTTCGCCGCCTCGCGCGGGTTCGGATGCGAGCTCGACTTTCCACACGCCTTCGCCGCCGTTGCCTCGGTTCTGTTTCAGGACCCGCGCACCCGCCACTCGCAGGCGCTGCGGAAACTCTTCGCGGAATGCTGCAGCGTTGCGATACAGATGGGTGTCGGTGCCCCAGCCGAGATGCCGGGTGCGATAAAGGACTTCCTTCACGCCCATCTTGAGGATCACGTCGGGATGGGCACTGACCCACACGCCTTTCGACGCCACGTCCCGCAACAGCGCATCGAGCACAACCCGGTTCTGTCCGGCAAAAAGAGGATCGACCCAGACGAGGACACCGCTGCAGCGGAGAAGCTGCTCGCGCACTTGATCGGCCACATCATCGGCATAGATCGCGGGCTCCGCTTGGATGCCGAGCGCGGCCATCGCTTCGAAAACGCGATGAAGTCGATAGTCTTGTGGCGTAAGCGCATGCCATTTCGGGGTGTCCCGGGGCCAGAGTAGCGCCAGCTTGCTTGGGGTCATGTTGAGCCTTTCGTTTTTCACCTGCCGCTAGAGAAGGGAGACCAAGCAACTGCCGCGATCTCAAACCCGCTAGAAACTCAAAGCCAAACCCGAGGCGAACAGCAACGCAAGCACCAGCTTTCGAAATGCCGCTTCGTTCAATCTTCCGAAAAGCTTCAGTCCGAGCCAGCTTCCCGCGAGGAGGAAGGGAAGGCCGATCACAAACAATTTGACCGTTTCGGGCGTCACGGTTCCTTTTGCGCCGAGCCACAGCGCGCTTAATGCAAAAATGAAAACGGCGACCGGTTGGAATACGGCGCGTTGCACATCTTTGGGCCAGCCGCGCAGGCCCGACCATATCGTGACCAGGATTCCAGCAAGCCCGGTCAGTCCGCCGAGAACCCCATTCAGGAATCCGACGCCCGCGTCGGCCACGGCTCCGCCCGCGGTCGGCTTTAGCGCCGGCCGCAAAAGCGCGTAAACGCTATAGACGATCAGAAGAACACCGACGCCGACGCGAACCTTGTGCGGGTCGGCCCAGGTCAGAAGCGTGACGCCGACGGGAACGCCGATGGTCGCACCCAGGAGAAACGGCCAAAGCTTTCGCCCGTCCAGCGAGTTCCGGAGCTTCCAGACCGAGTAACCCTGCACGATCAGGCCGAAGGCCACGATCAGCGTTGCGGTCTGCAGAGGGGAAAGGAAATAGAGCCAGAGGGACGCGGCAACCAGCCCGAAGGCAAAACCTGAAAGCCCGGCGACGAAGGCGCCGGCGAACGTGGCGAAAAGAAAAAGCGGGATTTCCAGATTTAACCCATCCATATGCTCGCTCCATAATTTGGGCGAGCAGCGCTTGAATGGGAATGCCATTTGAAGGGGAGGCTGCGAGATCCCCATTTGCAGCTTAGCAGGTAAGCGCCGGCATGCAAGCAGGCGCGCGCCCTATTATGCTTCCCGGCGTTTACTGTTGAGATCTGCAATAGCGGGGCGAGTAACGGCAGAAGAATGCAATCAGGGGCAAATCCTGGCAAGTGGCTACGGGCACGAACTCGCCAGGCGGGGGCGGCCTCTTGATCAGACCGCGGCGATCGTTTGCACCTCGACCAGGAAAGCTTCCTTGACCAGCCGGTCGACCATGAGAAGGGTGTTCGGCGGATACTTGCCGTCCGGAAACATCTTTGGGAATTCGCGCAACCGAAATTCCATGAACTTTGGGATGTCCTGCGAATGGACAAGGTATGTCGTGAACTGAACAACGTTGGCCCAGGATGCTCCCGCCGATTTCAGTGCCGCCTCGATATTGCGAAAGACCTGCGCCGTCTGAACGTCGAATTCGCCCTCGCCGATGACATTGCCTGCGGCGTCGCCCGACAGCATTCCCGCAACAAACAGGAATTCGTTCGCCCTGACGCGCGTCACATGGGTGTACTGCCCCATGGGAGGGCCAAGTTCCTCGGGATTATAGATGTTAATTTCTGCTGGCATCGCCGTTCCTTTCTTTCCTACCCTGCTCATGGAACGGCAACGGTAACAACAACCGTGGGAGGTCGGAAGCGTCGGTACCGGTTATTTACATGAATCCTGCTGATGTCTGTTTGGATCTTGTGTCACGAGTACGCCGGTCCACACGGTGGTGCGGCGACGGAGTCGATATCAGGGGCTTCCGGACGGAGATAAATGGTCGAGGACGGCCATGGACCTTCATTTGCAAACTGCCTGTCGGGCAAATCAAAAAAGCCTGTCCAGCCCTATTTGAAAAAATATTCGGATTTTCAGAAAACGCAAATCAGCCTATCTCATTCGCCGTCCCGTCCCAACAGAGGGGCGGCTCGCGATCGTCACGAACGCGGGGCGGGATGCGGTGGCCGCAGCAGTGTCGGCACGCAGCGTGGTTGCAGGGCGATCCCTTCGGGGATCGTGAGCAATTAACAGCGTGCAGACGAACGATGCTGACGCGGACGGCGAAGTCGTGTGGTCCTGACGCCTCGACGCTGGCGTCAAGTTTTGCGGAGACGTTTTGCGCCCAACCGGGTTGCAACGCGCCACTATCCGCAAGGCGACGGTGGCAAACAAGCCGATCACCGGGGAGAGCGCGAAATAAGCCGTAAAACCATTGTGCAGGGAAGGCCGGATGAAACCGGTGACCTGTGGTCCTACCCCCGTGCTCTCTTTGCACGGGACCCATGGGTGCATCGGACACCCGGCTTTCCCTGCGCCCTCTGTTTTCAGGAGGGACAAAGTTCATGCATAGCTCGGGCGCCTCGCGTCGCGGGATCGAACGCGCACGCGTGCGGCTGTTTGAAAATCGCACGACCAAGAGTGTTGATCGTTTGGTTTATGGCCTTGACGTCAAAGCCGCCGGGACGATTGAATGGAAATGAAAAGCGCGCCGGGCACCTGATCGGCACCGAACCGCTGCTGCAGCCGAACCCATGAAAGCCGATAGCCGACCTCGTTTCGACGTTGACGTTTTGCGCAAGCTTGCCGGCGCGAAAGTGTTCGCGCGCGGCGAAGCCTATTACCGCGACGGCCAGGTCGAGATTGTTCTCGTCAAGCCAGGGCGCGTGCTGGCGCAGGTCGCAGGTACGGAGGACTACCGTGCGGAACTCACGGGATCCGGCAAGGATTTTGACGGCGAGTGTTCCTGTCGTGCGTGGGAGGATTTTGGCTTCTGCAAGCACCTCGTGGCCACCGCGCTGGCGGCCAACGATCTCGGTGCCGACGATGCCGATGGCCCCAGTGCGCTCACCCGCATCCGCGATCACCTGAAGCAAAAAGGTGTCGATGCCCTGGTCGAGATGGTGCTGGATCTGGCGGAGCAGGATCTAGCGCTGCTTCGCAAACTCGATGCGGCTGCGGAATTGATCCACGCGGATGACAAGACACTGAGGGCGCGACTGAGCAAGATGATCGACGGCGCGACGCGCACGAGAAACTTCGTTGACTATCGTCAGGCACCGGGTTGGGCAACCCAGGTCGATAGCGTACTGGACACCATTGCCGCCCTGACGCCGGGTGCTCGCGCCGGCGTCGCGCTCGAGCTTGCCGAGTACGCGATCGACAGCATCGAACAGGCGATCGAGGAGATCGACGATTCCGACGGCCATTGCGGGGCGCTGTTGGGCCGCGCGCGCGACATCCATCTCGCCGCCGCTCGCGAAGTGCGGCCCGATCCGGTACGGCTTGCCCGCGATCTTTTCGCCCGCGAGATGGCGGAAGCCTATGACACCTTCGACGGCGCCGTCGCGCTTTACGCGGACATCCTCGGCGACATCGGGCTCGCCGAATACCGCCGCCTCGCCACGGAGAAATGGGAGAAATTGTCAGCCATCGGTGGCCGGGAGCAGAGCGATGAGGAGGATGAGGACGAGTCGTTCGGCAATCAGCATCGGCTGATGCGCATTCTCGATTTCTTCGCCGAGCGGGCCGGCGAGGTCGACACAAGGATCGCCCTGCGGGCCAAAGATCTGTCCTCGCAGTGGAGCTATCTGCAACTCGCCGAGTTTTGCCGTTCCCAGGGCCGCGAGGAAGAGGCTCTTCGCCGTGCCGAGGAGGGCCTTTGGATATTCGAGGACGCGCGCCCGGACGAGCGGCTCGTGTTGTTCGTCGTCGAACTCCTGTCCGGGGCTGGCCGAAAGGCGGACGCGGAGGCGCATCTGCAGCGGGCTTTCGAAAAGGCGCCAACCCTCGAACTCTACAAGTGGCTTCGCAAATTCGGCGGTGATGCTGCGCGCGAGCGTGCCGTGAAGTTACTGGAAGCCAGGCAGGGGCGGCGGGAGCGAACGGGTTGGCATGACCACGGTCAGCTTCTCATCCGCATCTGGTTGCATGAGAAAATGTTCGACGCAGCCTGGGCGGCCGTGGGCAGGCACGGGGCGTCAGCGGGCTTGAAGGATGAGCTCGCCAAGGCCAGCGAATCGACGTATCCGCGCGAGGCGGTCGAAGTGTATACCGAACGTGTCGAACAGTTCGCCATGGCTGGCAGCGCGTCGGCATACGCGGAAGCTGCGAAACTGGTCGCGCGGATGGCGACGTTGCGCGGCAGGACCGAACAGGCCACCTATGTGCTGGAACTCAAGGTGCGCCACGGGCGCAAACGCAACTTCATGAAGCTGTTGGGCTGAGTTCGACGTTGGTGCGCGTCAACCGCATGGTCTATGACGTCACGTGGAAGCCGCCGGGGACGATCGGGTGGGAGCAGCGCCAGCCTTGACCGCCGCGACGAAAATAGCGAAAGATGAATTACTTTCTCGCACCCTAACGAAAGCAAAAAACCCGATGGCACGCGTGCGCTGTATCACCGAAATGGGCATGGGCGTCGACGTTCACGGCCGCGACTCTACTAAGGCCGCCAGGCGCGCGGTTTCGGACGCCATCCGCCACTCCAGCGTCGGATTTTTTCGGATGGTGGGCAAGACCGCCAACGACATGTTCGTCGATGTCACCATCGGCGTGCCGGACCCCGGCTCGGTCGATACCGCAGCGGTCGCCAAGGAGCTGCCTTACGGAACGGTGACCGTCACCGCGGTCAAAGGCGGGCTCGAAATTCCTGCGGAGCAGGGCGGCGATGCCATCATCATCGCCAATGCCGCCGTAATCGTGACTCTCGACGACGGCAAGTCCGGTTAGCCACCCCTCCATCTGTCGTCCGAGCTGCCCGGCCCGCGGCCGCTCACGTCGACCAGAAATCCTCATCCGGGCGATCAAGGAGCGTTTTGCGATGCACCGGTTTACCAAATCCCTGCTCGCGTCCGCGGCGCTGTCCGCGGCGAGCCTTTTACCGGCCCACGCGGAGATCGACGTTATCAGGCTGAAGGCCGCCATCGGGAAGTCGGTCGAAGCCGACTATCCAAAACTCGACGCGCTCTACAAGGATATCCACGCGCATCCGGAAATTGCCTTTCAGGAGGTGAAAACCGCGGCGAAGCTCGCCGCTGAAATGCGCGCGCTCGGTTTCGAGGTCACCGAGAAAGTCGGCAAGACCGGTCTGGTCGCCATCTACAAAAATGGCGATGGTCCCACCATCATGGTGCGCACCGAACTCGACGCGCTGCCGATGGAAGAGAAGACCGGCCTTTCCTATGCCAGCCACGACAAGACCACCTGGAACGGGCGGGAGACCTTTGTCGACCACAGCTGTGGCCACGACATTCACATGGCGAGCTGGGTCGGAACCGCGAAGACGCTGGTCGGCCTGAAGGACCAGTGGCAGGGCACGCTGATGTTCATCGCCCAGCCCGCCGAAGAGACGGTGTCGGGCGCCAAGGCCATGCTTGCCGACGGCCTGTTCACGCGATTTCGCAAACCCGACTTTGCTTTTGCGCTGCATGACGGCCCCGGCGCTTATGGCACCATCACCTATCGCGAGGGCATCGGCTCGTCCAATTCCGACAGCCTCCAGATTACGTTCCACGGCCGCGGCGGTCACGGCGCGGCGCCGCAGCGCACCATCGATCCCGTGATGATGGCCGCGCGCTTCATCGTCGATGTGCAAAGCGTGATCAGCCGCGAAAAGGACCCGACCGAATTCGGTGTCGTGAGCATCGGCGCGATCCATGGCGGCACCGCCGAGAACATCATTCCCGACGACGTCCAGATTTTCGGAACCATCCGCACCTTCAAGCCGGAGGTGCGTGCCAAAATGCTGGCCGGGATCGAGCGGACGGCGAAGGCGGCGGCCGCCATGTCGGATGCGCCGGCACCGGACATCAGGATCACCGAGGGCGCCAAGGCCGTCATGAACGATCCCGCCGTGGTCGAAACCGCGGCCAAGGTGATGAAGGTGGCCTTCGGCGACAAGTTCAAGACTTCGCCGCCGGGTACCCCCAGCGAGGATTTCTCCGAATTCGTCAACGCCGGCGTGCCGTCGATGTTTTTCAACATCGGCGTCTACGAGCCGGAACGTGTTGCCGCGGCAAGCAATGGAACCGGTCCGCAATTGCCGTCCAACCATTCGCCGCTGTTCGCGCCGGTGCCGAAGCCGACCATCGAAACCGGCATCGAGGCCATGACGCTCGCGGTCCTCAGCGCCTTCGATCAGCACGCCCGGGGCAAATGAGAGCCGAGGACGCAAGCCAGGGATTCACGTCGCCTGCTGCTCGCCGGCGGGATGGCTGGGTCGACGCGAACCGGTCACGGGCTCGCCGTCATCGATGTTGAAGTGCAGGCGCGCGCCGTCGAGGCGCAGGCTGAGGTGACGGTACTTCACGAGATAGTGGATGCCGACGATGGCGGCGGCAAATCCGCCGGCGGCGCCGACGCCAAGCGCCCACGGCGGGCCGAACCGGTCGGCCACCCAGCCGACGATCGGCGCGCCGATTGGCGTGCAGCCCAGCGCGATCGCCAGACGGATCGCCATCACGCGCCCGCGCATCGCCTGATCGGTGGACAGTTGCATCAGGCTGTTGGTCGAGTTGGTAAACGTCAAAGCCGAGACGCCGATGATGACGAGCGCGATGCCGAACAGCGAGCTATTCGGCGCCACCGCGGCCAGCGCGCACCCGAGTCCGAAGATCGCGCCGCCGGCCACGAGCAGCGCGAAGCGCGGTTTTTCGCGGCCGGCGGCGAGCAGCGCGCCGACGACCGTTCCGATCGCCATGATCGAGGTCAGGAAGCCGTATTGGCTGGCTCCGCCATGAAACACCTTGACCGACATCGTCGAAATAAAGATCTGGAAGTTGAGCCCAAACGTTCCGATCAAAAACAGCATGACGAGAACGGCCTTGAGGTCGGGCCGTTTCCAGACATAGCGGAAACCTTCAGCGAAGCTGCCGCGCGTCCGCACGGCTCTGCTTTGCGGATGAAGTTCGCCGACGCGGATGAATGCCAGCGAGCCGAGCACGGCGACAAAGGAGGCGGCATTGATCAGGAACACCCAGCCGGATCCCACCGACGCGATCAGGGTGCCGGCGATGGCCGGACCGATCATCCTCGCGGCGTTGAAGGATGTGGAATTCAGCGCCACGGCATTCGACAGGTCGGCTTCTCCGACCAGTTCGGCGACAAAGGTGTGCCGCGCCGGCGAGTCAAACGCGGTGACGCAGCCGAGCAGAAACGCGAACATGTAGACGTGCCACAACTGCACGAGCCCGGTGACGGTAAGGATGCCGAGGCCAAGGGCAAGGGCGCCCATCGCGGCCTGGGTGCCGATCAGCAGCTTTCGCCGATTGAGGTGATCGGCCGCATAGCCGGTCAACGGCAGCAACAACAGATGCGGTCCGAATTGCAGCGCCATCACCACGCCCATCGCGGTGGCGTTGTTGTGGGTCAATTGGGTGAGCACCAGCCAGCCCTGGGCGATGCGCTGCATCCAGGTCCCGACATTGGACACGATCGCGCCGGCGGCCCACAGCCGATAATTGAAGCCATTCAGCGAACGAAAGGTGCGCTTCACCGGGCCTCCCGTGAGTCGCCGGGAGAATTGCCGCCGTGGAGGCGTCCAAACATCCGCGCCATCAGCAGCGCCATGAGAAGCCCGCCGAGCCCGCCAGCAACCGCATGTTCCGTCGAACGCAGATCGAAGTCTCCGACGCGGCAGATCAGAACATAACCCACGACCAGGTTGAAAAAGCCCCAGAGCACATTGACCGTCGAAGACGACAGACCCTCGCCGCGCGGTTTCGCAAACGGACTTTGAAAGGGACGTCCCATTACGCCGCTGACAACATGCGGAACAGCGTTGGCGAGAAACGCGCCGCCGAAAAAGTAGGATGCATCGTGCAGCCAGTTCATCGTCATGGGCTCCTCTTGTCGAGAAGATCGATGATCTCCTGGCTGGTGCCGGTTTCGCCCAACTTCGGGAAGATGTGCGCGACGCTGTTGTGGTGGGCGTCGAGGTTCAAGTCGGTCAAGGCGTCGACCGCCAGCCCGACGTTGAAGCCGAGTTCGTAGGCGTGGCGCGCCGTCGACTCGACACCGATGCTGGTGGCGACCCCTGCGATCACGACCTGCGTGACACCGAGGCTCTTCAGGTACGTTTCGAGATCGGTGTCGGTGAAGGCTCCCCACGTCCGCTTCGTCACCAGATGGTCTTGCGGCTGCCGGTTCAGTTCGGGAATGAGATCGGTCCACCCGGCGGGAAACTCTGTCATCCGGCGTGGCTGTTCGGTCCGGCCCGGCGGGCCGGCGTCCACATTGACGAGCACGACCGGCAGGCGGTGGCGGCGAAATGCTTCGGCGAGCGCGCTGGCGTGCTTCACGACATCGCCGATCGGGTGAACGGTCGGCAGCGAAACGATGCCTTTTTGCAGGTCGATGACGATCAGAGCGATTTTGGGATCAATGATGGTGACGGTCATGGTTCTCGCTTGCGTGTGGTTTGAAGTGTGGGCCGTTCATGACTCGGCCAGGCGCTTGATCAGCGCGGCGGCGGAGATCAGGGATTGCTGTTCTGATGGGTCCAACTTCGCCGTGGCGGCCAACAGCCATTCCCGCTTGGCGATATTGCGCTGCCGTCTCGCCTCGATACCCTCGGCGGTCAGCTCGAACAGCACTTGCCGGCCATCGGTCGGATGCGGCCTGCGCTGGACCAGCCCTTCCTGCTCCAGATCGGCCAACGTGGTGCCCATCGATTGCGGCTTCACGTGCTCCGAGCGGGCGAGGTCCGCCGTCGTCATCGCGCCGACCCTTTCGAGCCGGGCCAGCGTCGTGAGCTGCGACCAGGTCAGCTCACCCGGGTTCACCTCCGCGCGCAGCCGGCGCATCAACTGCCCAATCGCCAGCGAAAGCTCGGTGACAGCGGTTTCGACGGGGACGGGCGGATGGGGGATTTCGTCCATAGGCCCGTGATAGAGATCGCCAGCCAAACTTGCAAGTCCAAACTGGCAAGTTTAACTGTCGTCTATGACCTGAGGTCCAAGCCGGGACGATCGCGTGGGACTGATGTCATTTCGTCGAATTGAGCAGTTCGTAAACAACGGGGTCTTCCGCGCAGGCCGCAAAACCACATTCCAGCAGGGTCGAAACGACATTCAACACGGTCAGGCCGATCACCAGCGCCACCGCCGTATGAGCGAAGGCGCCGGGCGCAACCTGCAGCCCTTCGGAGCCCCGCGCGAATTGGCGGTCAAACAGCAGGACCGCCGCGAGCAGGAAAATGGCCGCGGCAAAGCCGATCAACGCCCACGAATAATAATGGTAACCGAACAGCGCCGTGCCGTAGCCGGCGTCTCCGGGCGCGATATGCAGCAGGACCTGGCGTGTCGAAAAGGCCGCGCCGACGGCGGCCGCCAGCAGCGACAAAGCATAGTGACTGGGGCGTGGCCCCCAGCGGACATTCAAAATGGGGCCGATAGCCAGCAGCGCGAACTGGATGCGCTGGAGCAGGCACAGAGGGCAGGGCAGTTCGTGCAGCAAGAGTTGTACGGCGAAGGCCGCCGCGAGGACCAACGCTATCGCGTAGAGGCCAAGCGCGTTGAGGATCACGGCGAACGCGCGGGTCATCGAAGTGCCTTAGAACGACAGCTTCAGCGTATCGGTTGCGTGGTGCAGATAGGTTGCGACGGAGCCGGCGAGCGTGGCAGCGAACAGCGTGAGTGCGAGGGATCGCGAGCCTCGCCAGGCAACGAGCATGACGATTGATATGGCCAGGAAAAGCGCTGTGAATTCCATCTTCGCCCCGGATGCAAGTAAGCCGACAGTACTTTACACAATACGCTACATTAAGCCGCCGATCAGCGCCATTGTGGAATGAATTGAAATGACCATCACCGTCTACGGCATCAAGAACTGCGACACCATGAAGAAGGCGCGCGCCTGGCTCGACGGCCACGGCGTCGCTTACGCATTTCACGACTACAAGACCGAAGGCATCGCGAAAGACAAACTCAGGCAATGGTGCGACGAACTCGGCTGGGAGACGCTGCTCAATCGCGCCGGCACCACGTTCCGCAAATTGCCGGACGCCGACAAGGAAGGCCTGAATGAGCGCAAGGCGCTGGCCTTGATGCTGGCGCAGCCGTCGATGATCAAGCGGCCGGTGCTCGATCTCGGCGGCAAAGTGCTGGCGGGCTTCAAGCCGGAAATTTATGCGAAGGAAGTGGCGGCATCGGGCAGCAGTTCGCGCGGCAAGTCGGCTCGTTAAAGTCTAGCTCAACTCGATAATGTCTTCCGACGCGCGGTGGCCGGCCAGGACGCGGACGAGATCGCGATCGATCACCGCCCTGACGATGATGACGGGCACGGCCTTGGGCCGGATTCCCATCAGGTTCGAGAGCTTGAAACCGCCCTCGATGCTGATGGCCTTGTAGGAGCCGACGATCTGCTCGACGCGACCGGCGCTTCCGAACGGCAGCAGCAACCGCTCATAGGAGACGTCCTTGCCGTCCGCGTCCTGCACCGTCGAAATCGAATAGATCGGCCGCTTTCGGGCCAGGCAAGCGCGGTAGCAGGGAACCACCCGCGCGTAGAGTTCCGGCGCGATCGCATCGTCGAGATAGCGGTTGGTCCGCTTGTCCGGATCGATGTGCTCGTTGCCGTAGGTCATGGCCAGCCGCGAACCTTCCTGAGTAATCAGGAATCGCGCGCCATCGCCTTCACCCTCGACGTCGAATCCCATCATTTCCGCCAGCTCGTCCGCGATCTGATCGGGTTGGTAATCGTCGATCGCGGGCATGGTGCGGCGCTTGTTGTGCGCGCGCAGCCACGCATTGAGCAGTTCGCGCTGCTTTATGGACCGGACCACCGAGGGATTAGCGCTAGCAAATTCCATTCGAATGCTAACTGAATTCGATCACGTCGCCGGCCGGAATGCGGCCGGGGGCGCGGTGGAAAAGATCGCGGTCGATAACGGCGCGAAGCTTCGGCGTCGGCATCGAATCATTGCCTCGCATCAGATTTTTGATCTCCAAGCCGCCGTCTTCGCTGATGGTCTTCAGCGATGCGATCACATGCGTGACCTGGCCGCCTTCCGAGAACGGCAGCAACAGCCGTTCATAGGCAACGATCCGTCCATAGATGTCGTCGATGTTGGCGATGGTGTAGACGGGAAGGGCGCGCTTGAGGCATTCATGGTAGACCGGCATCACGATGGGTATGAGCCGGGGCCCGAGATATTCGTCGAGATGCCGGCCCTTGCCGGTATTGCCGTAGGCGCTCGACATCCGCGTGCCCTCGCTCTGGATCATCAGGCGCCGCGGCTGCTGTGCGCCATCGACGGTATAATAGACGAGGTCGGCAAGTTCATCGGCGAGCCGCGTCGGCTGGTATTCCTCGATACGCGGCATCAGCTGCTCGCGGGCGTAGAGCCGCAACCAAGTGTTCAGCAGATCCCGCTGCTTGATCGATTTAACGACCGATGGGTTGGCGCTCTCGAAATCCAAGGCTGCAATCCGTCACCAGTGCAAAACGCCAGACCATCGGCTGGATCGGCAAATTTTTGATGAAAGCGCTTGATTGCATCGAAACACCGTTAATGGCGGCTTTCGGTGCGGCAGGGCGTCGCGCTGAAAACGTCCGTCAACCCCGCCCAAATGTGGCTCTCGGGCAATTCGACTATGGGCCAAACCATGGCGACGCCCGCGCCGCCCGTCTGCCCAGCTTTCCACCTTGCGCAAACCCTGCCGTTGACGGCATATTCCGGCCGGAGGCGGCCGGTCCGGGACGGAATTTCCAAGACGTCTTGAGAGCACCGGCCGATTAGGAAAAATTAGCTACGCGCGAGGGGACTTCGCGACGATGGCTAATGGGGGAACTTTGATTGGCCGATGAGTTCATTCTCGAAACCCACGGATTGACCAAGGAATTTGCGGGATTCTTCGCCGTTCGCGGTGTCGATCTGCGGGTCCGCCGTGGCAGCATTCACGCGTTGATCGGGCCGAACGGGGCCGGTAAAACGACGTGCTTTAATCTGTTGACCAAGTTCCTGAAGCCTTCAGCGGGTACAATTCTGTACAAGGGACAGGACATTACCGCGCTGGCGCCCGCCGATGTAGCGCGTCTCGGCCTGGTGCGCTCGTTTCAGATTTCGGCCGTATTTCCGCATCTGACCGCGCTCGAGAATGTCCGGGTCGCGCTGCAGCGTCAGCACGGGCATTCCTTCGATTTCTGGCGTTCCAAAACGGTGCTCGACCGCTTCAACGGCCGCGCGCATGAATTGCTCGACGATGTCGGCCTGAGCGAGTTTGCAATGACGCCGGCGGTCGAGATGCCCTACGGGCGCAAGCGCGCGCTCGAAATTGCAACCACGCTGGCGCTAGATCCCGAGATGATGCTGCTCGACGAGCCGATGGCCGGCATGGGGCATGAAGACATCGACAAGATCGCGGCGTTGATCAAGCGCATCTCGGCGAAATACACCATCCTGATGGTCGAACATAATCTGAGTGTGGTCGCCAACCTCTCCGACATCATCACGGTGCTGACGCGCGGTCACGTGCTGGCGGAAGGCAATTATGCCGACCTCACCAAAGATGAGCGCGTCAAGGAAGCCTATCTGGGGGCAGGTCATGCCTGATTCAGTGATGACCGGTGCAGTAGCGACCAAGTCCACACCAACGGCCGGCGCCGGCACGCCGGTGCTGTCGGTTCAGAATCTCCAGGCCTGGTACGGCGAATCGCACATCCTTCACGGCATCGATTTCAATGTGAAGGCCGGCGAAGTGGTCACGTTGCTGGGGCGCAACGGCGCCGGCAAGACGACCACGCTGAAATCGGTGATGGGGATCATCGGCAAGCGCACCGGCGCGATCCGTTTCAACGGTCAGGATATTATCCGCGCATCATCGGATAAGATCGCCCGCCTCGGCGTCGCTTTCTGTCCGGAGGAGCGGGGGATTTTCGCAAGCCTCGACGTGCGGGAAAACCTGTTGCTGCCGCCGATCGTCCGCAGCGGCGGCCTGTCGCTGGACCAAATCTTCGAGCTGTTTCCCAATCTGAAGGAGCGCCTCAACAGCCAGGGCACCAAATTGTCGGGCGGCGAGCAGCAGATGCTGGCGATCGCCCGAATCCTGCGGACCGGTGCCCGCTTCCTGATGCTGGACGAGCCGACCGAGGGGCTTGCGCCGGTCATCATCCAGCAGATCGGCCACACGATCGCGCGGCTCAAGAACGAAGGTTTTACCATCCTTCTGGTGGAGCAGAATTTCCGCTTCGCCGCCACCGTCGCCGATCGCTACTACATCGTCGAGCACGGCAAGATCATCGACGGTTTCGCAAACGCGGAGCTGTCGGCCAATATGGACAAACTTCACACCTATCTGGGCGTCTGACAACAATGAGAAAATCAAAAAGGATATCAATATGACCAACAGGATTATCGCATCGTTGTTGCTTGGTACCGCGCTGAGCATCGCCTCGGCGAATTTCGCCGTTGCGCAGGACAAGACCGTCAAGATCGGCGCACTGTCCGATCAATCCGGGTTGTACGCCGACCTGGGCGGCCCGGGTTCGACGCTGGCCGCCCAAATGGCGGTCGAAGATTCGGGCCTGACCGGCAAGGGCTGGAAGATCGACGTCATTTCCGGCGATCACCAGAACAAGCCCGACGTCGGTGCGAACATTGCGCGCCAATGGTTCGACGTCGACAAGGTCGATGTCATCGTCGACGTGCCGAACTCCGGCGTCGCGCTTGCCGTCAACAACGTCGTCAAGGAAAAGAACGGCGTCTACATCAACTCGGGCGCCGCGACCTCGGATCTCACCAACGCGCAGTGCTCGCCGAACACCGTGCACTGGACCTACGACACCTACATGCTCGCCCATTCCACCGGGCAGGCGCTGGTAAAGGCCGGCGGCGATACCTGGTTTTTCCTCACCGCGGATTATGCCTTCGGCGCCGCGCTCGAACGTGACACCACGGCCGTCATTTTAGCCAATGGCGGCAAGGTGCTCGGCGGCGTCAAGCATCCGCTGAACACCTCGGACTTCTCGTCGTTCCTGCTGCAGGCGCAGTCGTCGAAAGCCAAGATCATCGGTCTGGCCAATGCCGGCGGCGACACCACCAATTCGATCAAGCAGGCGGCCGAATTCGGCATCGTCAAGGGCGGGCAAAAGCTCGCGGCGCTGCTCCTGTTCCTGACCGACGTCAAGGCGATCGGTCTCGAAACCGCGCAAGGGCTGAACTTCACCGAGACCTTCTACTGGGACATGAACGATCAGACCCGCGCCTTCTCCAAGAAATTCGAGGCCCGGATGAAGAACGGCGCGCCGCCGACCATGGTTCAGGCCGGCGTCTATGCCGGGCTGCTGCACTACTTCAAGGCGCTGGAAGCGCTCGGCGGCAATCCGCACGACGGCATCAAGGTCGTGGACAAGATGAAGTCGATCCCGACCGACGATACGCTGTTCGGCAAAGGCATGATCGAGTCCAACGGCCGCACCATCCACTCGGCCTATCTGTTCGAGGTGAAGAAGCCGTCGGAATCGAAGGGACCCTGGGACTTCTACAAGCTGATCGGCACGGTTCCGGGCGACCAGGCTTTCACGCCGCTGGACAAGAGCACCTGTGCGCTGCTGAAAAAGTAACCCCTGACGTTCGGCGGCATGGTGCCGCCGAACGTTTCGCTGTGAGACGTTGATCGCGAGAAAGATTCATGCAGGCCCTTTACGCCCAGCTCCTGGTGGGACTGATCAACGGCTCGTTCTATGCGCTGCTCAGTCTTGGGCTTGCCGTGATCTTCGGCATGCTCAATATCATCAATTTCGCGCATGGCGCGCTCTACATGATGGGCGCGTTCTGCGCTTATTTTCTGCTGAACGTGGCCGGCATCGGATACTGGCCGGCGCTGATCGTGGCTCCCATCGTGGTCGGCATTTTCGGCATGATCCTCGAACGGACGATGCTGCAATGGCTTTCCGGCCTCGATCATCTCTATGGGTTGTTGCTGACATTCGGGCTGGCGCTGATCATCCAGGGCGTGTTTCAGAATTATTTCGGCTCCTCGGGACTGCCTTACGCGATCCCAGATGAATTGAAGGGCGGCATGAATCTCGGCTTCATGTTCCTGCCGATCTATCGCGGCTGGGTCGTGGTGTTCTCGCTCATCGTGTGCCTGCTGACCTGGTATCTGATCGAGCGGACGCGGCTTGGCGCCAATTTGCGCGCCGCCACCGAAAATCCGACGCTGGTGCGTGCTTTCGGCATCAACGTGCCCAGGATGATCACGCTGACCTACGGGCTGGGCGTCGGCCTTGCCGCGCTGGCCGGGGTGTTGTCGGCGCCGATCAACCAGGTCCGGCCGCTGATGGGCGCCGATCTGATCATCGTGGTGTTCGCGGTGGTAGTGATCGGCGGCATGGGTTCCATCATGGGATCGATCATCACCGGCTTTGCACTTGGCGTGATCGAGGGACTGACCAAATACTTTTATCCCGAGGCCTCCAACACCGTGGTATTTGTCCTGATGGTGCTGGTGCTGCTGGTAAAGCCATCGGGACTGACGGGACGGGCGAGCTGACATGACGGCGATGACCGACGATACGCTGCCGGTGACTCCGCGCACCATTCGCGACGAGATGATCGCGTTCGGCGTCATGACGGCGCTGCTGCTGATCGTGCCGTTCACCGGCGTCTACCCGTTCTTCGTGATGCAGGCGCTGTGCTTTGCGCTGCTGGCCTGCGCGTTCAACCTTTTGATCGGTTATGGCGGGCTGTTGTCGTTCGGCCATGCGATGTTTCTGGGCACGGCTGGATACGTTTCCGCGCACGCGCTGAAAGTGTGGGGGGTGTCGCCCGAACTTGGAATTCTGGCCGGCACCATCGCCGCCGCCGGGCTTGGCGTCATCACCGGCCTCGTCGCCATCCGCCGCCAGGGCATCTATTTCGCGATGATCACGCTGGCTCTGTCGCAACTGCTGTATTTCATCTACCTGCAGACGCCGTTCACCCATGGCGAAGACGGCATTCAGGGTATCCCGCAGGGCTACCTGTTCGGAATCTTCAATCTCGCCAGGCCGACGGTGCTTTATTACGTCATCGTGGCCGGGTTCCTGTTCGGTTTCCTGGTGATCTTCCGCACCATCAATTCGCCGTTCGGCGAGGTATTGAAAGCGATCCGCGAGAATGAGCCGCGCGCGATTTCGCTCGGCTACAAGACCGACCACTACAAGCTGCTGGCCTATATCCTCTCCGGCACGCTGGCGGGATTGGCCGGCTCGCTCAAGGTGTTCGTTGCGCAGAACGCATCGCTGACCGACGTGCACTGGAGCATGTCGGGCGAAATCGTGCTGATGACGCTGGTCGGTGGCCTCGGTACCGTGTTCGGCCCGGTGGTCGGCGCCTTCGTCATTATCGCCATGCAGCAATATCTGGCCGGCTTCGGACAATGGGTGACGGTGATCCAGGGCGTCATCTTCGTGGTCTGCGTGCTTACCTTCCGCCGCGGCGTGATCGGCGAGATCGCGCATTATTTCCGGCGGTCGCTGTAAGTCCGCGTGTCCCGGACGCGGTGCAGCGCCCTTCGCGCTGCTCCGCTGAGCCGGGACCGATCCTTCCTCCCGTGCACCAGATGGGCCCCGGCTCAGCTGCGCAGCATTCCATGCTGCGCAACGTCCGGGGAACGTCCGCACAAACCAGTGGATGACCGGGTTCCGGCGGCCGCTCGCGGCGCGCTTGCCCGGGAAATAGTTTATGACAATTATGTGACAGGCGGGTGGCCGGTCAATCCCGCAATAATGGACATGTCAGATGCTGCGTTGGTTTCGCGCCTTTCTCCCCAGGGAAGAGCGGTTTTTCGACCTGTTCGCCCGGCATGCCCAGACCGTGCTGCAGGGCGCGCTGGCGCTACAGGACATGCTGCGCGGCGGCGATGAAACCCCGCTATTCTGCCAGCGCGTCAACCAGTTCGAAAACGACGCCGACAATATCACCCGCGAGGTGCTCACCGCGGTCCGCCGCACGTTCATCACCCCGTTCGATCGCGGTGACATCAAGAACCTGATCACCGCGATGGACGACGCCATCGACCAGATGCAACAGACCGCGAAGGCGGTCGTGCTGTTCGAGGTCCGCACCTTCGAACCGCCGATGCGGGAAATGGGAACGCTGCTGGTCGAATGCGCCAATCTGGTTGGACGTGCGCTGCCGCTGCTGAAATCGATCGGCGACAATGTCGCGATGCTGACGGCGATCACCGAAGAACTGACCAAACTGGAAGGCCGGGTCGACGATCTCCACGACATCGGCCTGAAGGAGCTTTTCCTCAAACATCGCAACGCCAACACGATGGATTTCATCGTCGGCGCGGAAATCTACGACCACCTCGAGAAAGTCGCCGACCGGTTCGATGACGTCGCCAACGAGATCAACAGTATCGTGATCGAACAGGTATAGGGCAGGGCCGCGCAGTGGATGCCACGCTTGGTCTTCCGATTCTGGTCGGATTAATCGCAGTCGCGCTGCTGTTCGACTTCCTCAATGGATTGCACGACGCCGCCAACTCGATCGCGACCATCGTATCGACCCGGGTGCTGCGGCCGCAATACGCCGTGCTGTGGGCTGCGTTCTTCAATTTCGTTGCCTTCGCGGTATTCGGGCTCAACGTCGCGCAAACCATCGGCACCGGGATCATCGAGCCGAGCATCATCGATGCGCAGGTGATCTTCGCTGCCTTGATCGGCGCCATCATCTGGAACCTGATCACATGGGGATTGGGGATACCGTCCAGCAGTTCGCATGCCTTGATCGGGGGCCTGGTCGGCGGCGGAATGGCCAAGGCCGGGGTTTCGGCCGCGGTCTGGAGCGGCCTGTCGAAGACATTGCTTGCCATCGTGCTGTCGCCGGTGGTCGGATTTTTGCTGGCGCTGGTCCTGGTGGCGATCGTGTCCTGGGCCTCGGTACGCTCGACGCCGTTCGCGGTCGACCGCGCCTTCCGCATCCTGCAGTTCGCGTCCGCCTCGCTGTACTCGCTGGGTCATGGCGGCAACGATGCGCAAAAGACCATGGGCATCATCGCGGTGCTGCTTTATTCGCAGGGCGAGCTCGGCGAGCACTTTTTCGTGCCGTTCTGGGTGGTGCTGGCGTGCCAGGCGTCGATGGCGTTGGGCACCTTGATGGGCGGCTGGCGCATCGTTCGCACCATGGGCTTGCGGATCACCAAGCTGACGCCGATGCAGGGGTTTTGCGCCGAGACCGGCGGCGCCGCGACGCTGTTCATCGCGACCTGGCTCGGCGTCCCCGTTTCCACGACGCATACCATCACCGGCGCCATTGTCGGCGTCGGCGCGGCACGCCGGGTCTCGGCGGTGCGCTGGAACGTGGCGAGTTCGATCGTCTATGCCTGGGTGATCACCATTCCGGCCTCGGCCGCCGTCGCGGCGTTGGCGTACTGGTCGGTGTCGCTCTTGCGCCACCGCTGATTGGAGTTTGGCCGCCTAATCCCTATATCGGATTGTGCCGATCCTCCTTGATCCAACCGGGTTTCCCTGCCAAACGCTCAGCCCCATGTCCGACCCCGCTATCGCCACCGAATCACCGACCCGTGCACCCTTCGCCGCCGAAGTGGCGCGACGGCGGACCTTTGCGATCATCTCGCATCCGGACGCCGGCAAGACCACGCTGACAGAGAAATTGCTGCTGTTCGGCGGCGCGATCAATCTCGCCGGCCAGGTCAAGGCCAAGGGCGAGCGGCGTAACACCCGTTCCGATTGGATGAAGATCGAGCGCGAGCGCGGCATCTCCGTGGTCACCTCGGTAATGACGTTCGAGTTCGAGGGCCTGGTGTTCAATTTGCTGGACACGCCGGGCCACGAGGATTTTTCCGAGGACACCTACCGCACCCTGACCGCGGTCGACTCTGCGGTGATGGTGATCGACGCCGCCAAGGGCATCGAAGCACGGACGCGAAAGCTGTTCGAGGTCTGCCGTCTGCGCGACATTCCGATCATCACCTTCATCAACAAGATGGACCGCGAGAGCCGCGACACCTTCGATCTCCTGGATGAAATCGAAAAGACGCTGGCGCTCGACACCACGCCGATGACCTGGCCGGTCGGCCGCGGCCGCGATTTCCTCGGGACCTACGACGTCGTCAACGGCGGCGTGCGCCTGCTCGAAGGCGGCGGCGCCAAGACCGGTGCCGCGCAACAGATCGACATCGCCGATCTCGCCGGCCGCAACGCCAATCTCGACGTCGGCGCCATCAAGGATGAACTGGCGCTGGTGTCGGAGGCCTGCCAGCCGTTCGAACTCGAAGCCTTTCGCGAGGGCCATTTGACGCCGGTCTATTTCGGCAGCGCGCTGCGCAATTTCGGCGTCGGCGATCTGTTGGAAGGTCTGGGGCGTTTCGCGCCGCCGCCGCGCGCGCAGGACTCCAACCTGCGCAAGGTCGAAGCCGCCGAACCGCGGATGAGCGCCTTCGTTTTCAAGATCCAGGCCAACATGGATCCGAACCATCGCGACCGCATTGCGTTCGCGCGGCTGTGCTCGGGCAAGCTTACACGCGGCATGAAGGCGAAGCTGGTGCGCACTGGCAAGAACATGTCGCTCTCCAGTCCGCAATTCTTCTTTGCTCAGGATCGTGCGCTGGCGGACGAGGCCTTTGCCGGTGACGTCGTCGGCATTCCCAATCACGGCACGCTACGGATCGGCGACACGCTGACCGATGGCGAGGACCTCAGCTTTGTCGGCGTGCCCTCGTTTGCGCCGGAAATCGTCCGCCGTGTCAGGCTGACCGATGCGATGAAGGCGAAGAAGCTCAAGGAGGCCCTGCAGCAGATGTCGGAGGAGGGCGTGGTGCAGGTGTTTCGTCCGCGCGACGGCGCGCCGGCGCTGGTCGGCGTGGTCGGTCCGCTGCAGCTCGACGTGCTGAAGGCGCGGCTCGACGCCGAATATGCGTTGCCGGTCGAATTCGAGGTCAGCGAGTTTCAGCTGGCGCGCTGGATTTCGTCCGACGACCGCAAGAAACTCGACGCCTTCATCGCCGCCAACGGCTCGGGGGTCGCCGACGACGTCGACGGCGATCCGGTGTTTCTCGCCAAGAATGAGTTCTATCTCGGCTACGTCAGCGAGCGCGCCGAGGGGATTAATTTTTCCAGCATCAAGGACGTGAAAAAGAAGGCGTGAGACGGGACGCCGCTCAGCCTTCTTGCCGTCGTCCTCCGCGAAAGCGGGGGACCCAGTACGCCGCGGCCTTTCGATTCAATCACAGGCGCCTCCGGAATACTGGGCGCCCGGTCAAGCCGGGCGAACGGCGGTGGTTTTCGTGGGAACCGCGTAACCAAGCGCGCGGATGTGAACGAAACCAGCCTTGATACCGGCCAACGGGTCCATCATTTTCCAACGGGGTATCTCTATGTGTTGCCCATGAGGGGCTCGTTTCATGCTCGGACGCATCTTCATCTGGCTCGTCGTCGCCGTTGCGGTCATCGCCGGCGCCGGAGCGGCTCAAGCCCAGCACCGGCATGAAATCAATCCCGTGCCGTTCTCGCATTCCCCCTGCAGCGTGCTCGAACGCGGGCCGTGCACGCCGTATTACTGCAGCGTGTTCAATCACGGCCCGTGCATTCCCGAAATCGATTATCCCTATGGCGAAAATCTGCAGGTGACGGTCGACAGCGTGCCGCCGCATGACGACGCCGCCAAATATAAAAAGCCCGACCACGATCTCAACACCATCGGCGACTTGTTTGCGGCCCTGCGCTCCTGCTGGACACCGCCGCCGGCGGATTCCGCGCGCGAGGGCATGCAGATGTCGGTGCGCTTCAGTTTCAAGCGGTCGGGCGAGATGATCGGTGCCCCGCGCATGACCTACTCCACGGAAGGCGCTTCGGCGGATACCCGCGCCACCTATCTGAAGGCAATCAACGCCTCGCTTGACGCATGCATGCCGCTCAAATTCACCGGCGATCTCGGCGGCGCGCTTGCCGGACGGCCGATCGCGATCCGCTATGTCGATAATCGCGAGCTGCAGAAGCAGTCGGGAACGCCGTGAGCGGGGTATGTCATTCCGGGGCGCGCCAGCGGCGCGAACCCGGAATCCCGAGGTTGGCTAGTGACGCTTCATCGCTTCGAACTTCCGGGTCTGGCCCTCCGGGCCATCCCGGAATGACCGCGGGGGTGGGAGAGCGCACAAAAAGGGGCGGCCGATGCGGCCGCCCCTTTTCGCCATTATGGTCTGATTACTGGCAGAGATGCCGGCGGCCGTCTTCGCCGCGGAACCAAGTCCCGGGCTGACAGACGAAGCCGTTCTGGGGCCCATAGCCGCTGTCGTACGCGCCATAACCGCCGTCGTAACCGTTATCGTAGGCATATGAATCGCCGTAATAGCCGGGGCCGTAGCCGCCGCCATAATAGCCGCCGCCGATCACTGCGCCGGCAATTGCGCCCGCTGCGAGTCCGGCTCCAATCCCGACGCCGCGCCCCCCGCGAAATCCACCGCCTCTACCGCCGCCGCCCGCGAAGTGCGCGCCGCCGCCGTGAAATCCTGCGTGACCTCCGCCGCCGCCATGTCCAGCCCGTGCGAACGCGGGGGAAGATGCCGCCAGTGCAACTGCCAGACAGGCAGCGCCGATCGTTCCAAATTTCGTCATAACTGTTTCTCCTGATGTGTCAGGAAGCAATGGACCGGCGGATGATATGTTCCGAAGCTAACCGCGTTGTAATGTGGTCAAAACAGCTCTGGATTCCTTCGGGAAGGCCGTTGTCCGCTGGCGCGGACGATGGAGGGTCAAGCCCGCGCATCTGAACCTGCGGAGCCGTCTCGCGCCCAGGATCGGCCCACGCATTTTGGCGCATTGCGGCCTCGGCCCCTAAAGTGTTACCCGATGCTCGCAACGCCGGCCCTGCAATGGAGGACATCTTGGGACTGCTGATGATGATCCTGGGGCTGGTGCTGTTTCTCGGCATCCACACGCTGACCACGCAGCGCGAACTGCGCGCGCGCGTGATCGGGTCATGGGGCGAGGGCGGCTACAAGATCGGCTATGCGCTGGTGTCGCTGGCGGGCCTTGCGCTGATCGTCTGGGGCTTTGCGCATTATCGCGCAGAGGGGATGATCGAGATCTGGACCCCGCCGCGGGCGCTGAAACACCTCACCGAGGCGCTGATGCTGCCGGCTGTCATCCTGGTGGTGGCGGCCTATATCCGCGGCCGGATCTTCACCACGCTGAAGCATCCGATGCTGGCTGGCGTCAAGCTGTGGGCGGTGGCGCATCTGCTCGCCAACGGCGATCTCGGCTCCATCATCCTGTTCGGCTCGTTCCTGGCCTGGGCGGTGTTCGACCGAATCTCGCTGAAACGACGTGCCGATCCCGGCGCGCCGCCAATCCCGGTCGGCGGCGTCGGCAACGACCTGATCGCGGTGGCGGTCGGGGTCGTCGCCTATCTGGCGCTCGGCTTCGCATTCCATCCCGTCGTGATCGGCGTTCCCGTGTTCGGAGTCTGACATGTCTGTTCAATCGACCATCAAGCGCAAGACCGCGCCCGATATTCGCGCCCGCAAGAATGGCGAGCCGATCGTGATGCTAACCTCGTATCACGCCCATACCGCGGCATTGGTCGATCGCTATTGCGACGTCATTCTGGTCGGCGATTCCCTTGGCAATGTGATGCACGGTTTCGAGACCACGGTGCCGGTGACGCTCGACATGATGATCCTGCAGGGACACGCGGTGATGCGCGGCTCGCAACATGCGCTGGTTGTGGTCGACATGCCCTTCGGTTCCTATGAAGCCTCGAAGGAACAGGCGTTTCATTCCGCGGTCAGAATCCTCAAAGAAACCCATTGCGGCGCTGTCAAGCTCGAAGGCGGTGCGCGGATGGCGGAAACCGTCGCGTTTCTGGCCGAGCGCGGCATTCCCGTGATGGGCCATATCGGGCTGACGCCGCAGTCGATCAACACGCTCGGCTCGTTTCGCGCGCAAGGCCGCGAAGAGGGCAGCTGGGAGCCGATCGAGAACGACGCCACAGCGATTGCGCAGGCCGGCGCATTTTCGGTGGTGATCGAGGCGGTCGCCGAGCCCCTGGCGCGCAAGATCACCGAGACCATCGCGATCCCCACCATCGGCATCGGCGCCAGTGCGGCCTGCGACGGCCAGGTCCTGGTGCTGGAAGATATGCTGGGGCTGTCGCCGCGGGCCCCGAAATTCGTCCGTCGCTACGGCAATCTCGGTCCGATGATCGAGGCCGCCATCGAGGGCTATGCCACCGACGTGCGCTCGCGGGCTTTCCCCGGACCCGAACATGTCTACGGCATGAAGGCCAAAAGCTGAGAGGCGGCAGCGGCGATGGACTGGTCGCATTATTCCATCCCGGCGATGCGGCGCGAGGCGCGCTTCGGCGACCGCGTGGTGCCGGCGTTCTGCGAGCGGCCCAAAAACATCTGGGCGATGGTGTCGGATGCGGCGTTGAGAAATCCGGACGGCGAAGCGCTGGTCTGCGGCGACAGGCGGATGACATGGCGCGAGGTCGCGCAACAATCCGCTGACGTAGCGGCGGGGTTCCGGAGGATGGGTCTGCAACGCGGCGACCGTATTGCGCTATTGCTCGGCAACCGCGTCGAATTCGTGCTGGCGATGTTCGGTGCGGCACATCTCGGTCTGGTGACGGTGCTGCTCAGCACCCGCCAGCAAAAGCCTGAGATCGCCTATGCGCTTTCCGACTGCGGCGCCAGGCTCCTGATCCACGAGGCCACGCTTTCCGAGCGTCTGCCCGACGCGCGCGACATTCCCGATCTGCAGTACCGGATCCCGGTCGACGATGGCGAAAGCGCATCGAGGCTTTTCGATTCGACCGATAGCGCGCCTTGGCATGAGCCCGCCGATGTCGACGAAGAGGACACGGCGATGATCCTCTACACCTCCGGCACTACCGGGCGACCCAAGGGCGCGATGCTTGCGCATTGCAATGTCATTCATTCGGCCATGGTCTATGAAGCCTGCATGGCGCTGACGTCGGCGGACCGTTCGATCGCCGCGGTACCGCTCGGGCATGTCACCGGCGTGATCGCCAACATCATGTGCATGGCCCGTTGCGCGGGAACGTTGATCGTCGTCGCCGAATTCAAGGCTGCGGAGTACCTGAAAATCGCAGCGCGCGAACGCGTCACCCAGACCCTGATGGTGCCGGCGATGTACAATCTTTGCCTGCTGCAGTCGGACTTCGACTCCTACGATCTTCGCGCGTGGCGGATCGGGGGTTATGGCGGCGCGCCGATGCCGGTCGCCACCATCGAAAAGCTGGCCGTCAAGCTTCCCGGTTTGAAGCTGATCAATGCCTACGGTTCAACCGAGACCACGTCGCCGTCCACCATCATGCCGCCGGAGCTGACCGCCGCTCACATCGACAGCGTCGGCCTGCCGTGCCCGGGCGCGCAAATCATCGTGGTCGATGCCGACGGGCACGAACTGCCGCGCGGCGAGATCGGCGAAATCTGGACTCACGGCGGCTCGGTGATCAGGGGGTACTGGAACAATCCGAAAGCGACGGCCGAAAGTTTTACCGGCGGTTTCTGGCATTCCGGCGATCTCGGTTCGATCGACGCCGGGAATTTTGTCCGGGTATTCGATCGCCAGAAAGACATGATCAACCGCGGCGGGCTCAAGATTTATTCCGCCGAAGTCGAATCCGTGCTGGCGAGTCATCCCGCCGTGGTCGAGAGCGCCATCATCGCCAAGCCGTGCCCGGTGCTCGGCGAGCGCGTGCATGCCGTGATCGTGATCCGCGACGGCAGCGTGAGCGGCGAGACCTTGCGCGCGTGGTGCGCCGAGCGGCTCTCGGACTACAAGGTGCCGGAGACGATCGATCTCACCGCGGAGCCGCTGCCGCGCAATGCCAACGGCAAGGTGATGAAGCGGCAGTTGCGCGAGGTCTGGGCCGCAGCACAATGACCGCGAGTGATCGAGCCGCCTGGCGACGTAGGCGGGTTCCATCGTCCGCATGTCGCCTCGTGGAACTTCACCAACGATATTTTGCGGCCGAACACATCGCTGAGCCAGCCCGAGATCGTCAGTACGATGCCGTTGGCCCCAGCGTTTCGCTGCCGATTTTCTCGGGCGGGCGGCTGCGCAGCACGCTCGAATTGCGCGAAGCGCAGCAGCAGGAAGCTGCCACCACCTATCGCAAGACCGTGCTGCAAGCCTGGCACGACGTCGTCAACGCGCTGGTCGCCCACCGCCTCGAACAGAACCGCCGCGCCAGATTGCGGTCGCAGGCCGACCACTCCCGGGCCGCGCTCGAGCTCGCCCGCGCGCGCTACAATGACGGCGTGACTGAATTCCTCAACGTACTCGACGCCGAGCGGTCGCTGCTGGACGCAGACCAGCAATATGCCGCCAGCACCACCAACGTCTCGCTCGATCTGGTGCAGTTGTTCAAGGCGCTTGGTGGCGGCTGGGAAACGACGTTTCCTGACGTGCCGTCGGAGACCGCGGCGGTCCCCGTGCCCGGTATTGCCGTCGATGCAGCGATAGATACGCATTATCACGCCGAACCTGCGGGGATTCCGCCGGGGCCGGTTCAGGGGTCAGGCAGCCCGGGCCTTTGACCTTAAGCATGTCCCTGGTAACGCTTTGATCGGGCTGACTTTGCCTTGCCGTCGCCATATCACTAGGGTATCGCCGCGCTCACGGGGAATAAGCCTTTTGCGGGACCAGCGGATTTGGCGCGGTCCGTCGGGGATGGGATATCTTTAAGTGTCTGAATTATTTGATGAAGTAGACGAGGACGTCCGCCGCGATCAGCTCAAGCAGCTGTGGGACCGGTATTCGATCTACATCGTGGCCGGCGCGCTGCTGATTATCGCCGCGGTCGGCGGCTGGCGCGGTTACCAGTATCTGGAGGCGAAAAAGGCGGCCGAGGCCGGTGCTTCCTTCGACCACGCCGTCGAACTCTCCGAACAGAACAAGCATGCGGAGGCGGAAGCGGCCTTTACCGAGCTCGCCGCGAAGGCGCCGTCGGGATATCGCGTGCTGGCGCGACTGCATGCCGCAGCCGAAGCCGCGACTCGCGATCCGCAGGCGGCGGCAAAAATGTACGACGATATTGCTGCCGATCGCAGCGTCGGCACCGCCGAGCAGGATCTCGCCAAGATCCGCGCCGCCGGATTGCTGCTGGAAACATCAACCTATCCCAGCATGGTTGCGCGCCTTGAGCCTCTCACCGGGCCGGACTCGACTTTTCGCCATACTGCACGTGAGCTGCTGGCGCTCTCGGCCTGGCATGCCAACGATACGACAGCGGCGCGGCAGTGGCTGGATATGATCGCCAACGATGGCGAGACGCCGGCTAGCCTGCGCTCGCGTGCCGAGGCCCTGCAGGCCTTGCTACCGCCGGCCGCCAAGAGCTGACGGCAGGACAACGAGTTGACCGAGAAATCGACCATGCGCCGCTCGCAACGCCTGATTGCTGCCGCTGTCCTCATCGCGCTGTCGGGCGATCTGGCCGGCTGCTCCAGCAGCTTGAGCAATTTCGATCCGTCTGATCTGCTGGATTGGCTCGACACCAAGAAAAAGCTGCCGGGCGAACGCAAGCCGGTCTTCCCCGACGGCGTGCCGGGCCTCGAGCAGGGCGTGCCGAAGGAATTGTACAAGGGCAACGTCGAGCAGCAGCAACAACTCGATCAGAATCAGGCTGCTGCTGCGGCCGCCGCCGCTCCGCCAGCCGAGCCGGCGAAACCGAAACGCACCGCGAAATCCAACAGCAAACAGCCCGCGACAGCCGCCACCGAGCCTGCGCAGGACCCTGCGGCCGGGGCTGACCCTAACGCCGCGGCTGCGGAGGGCGGTGCCGCGGCAGCGCCCCCGGCTCCCAAGCCCAAGAAAATCGTCCGACGGCGCACCACCGCGCCGCCAACCGATCAAACCGCCGCGCAACCGGCGCAGCAGCCCTCACAACCGGCGCAGCCCGCGCAATCGCAGCAACAATCTGCCGCGCCATTCCCGGCGCCACTGCCGAGCGGCACCTTCGCGCGTTAGTTTCAGGTTTTCATTGCATTGACACGCGCTTTGTAAAAGGCGCACGGATCGCTTTATGTCCTTCACGATTGCCATTATCGGCCGGCCCAATGTCGGAAAATCGACGCTGTTCAATCGGCTGGTCGGGCAGAAGCTCGCGCTGGTTGACGACGAGCCCGGCGTTACCCGCGACCGTCGCGAAGGCGAGGCCCGTCTTGGCGATCTCGAATTCACCGTGATCGACACCGCGGGCCTCGACGAGGGCGCCAAGGGCTCGCTCACCGCGCGGATGCAGGAGCAGACCGAGGCCGCGATCGGTCTCGCCGACGCCCTGATGTTCGTAGTCGACGCCCGCGCGGGCCTCACGCCGAACGATCGCGCCTTCGCCGATTTTGCGCGCCGCGCCAACAAGCCGGTGGTGCTGGTCGCCAACAAGAGCGAGGGCAAGCAGGGCGATGCCGGCGCCATGGAAGCTTACGCGCTGGGCCTCGGCGAGCCGATCCAGATTTCGGCCGAACATGGCGAGGGGCTCAGTGATCTCTACGACTCGCTGCGCGCGCTGATGCCGGAGCCGGTCGACGAGGGCGAAGAGTTCGACGACGACGACGTCATCGATTCCGATGAGGACATTTCGAAGCGGCCGATCCGGGTGGCCATTGTCGGCCGTCCCAATGCCGGCAAGTCCACGCTGATCAACCATCTGCTCGGCGAGGAGCGGCTGCTGACCAGCGCCGAGGCCGGCACCACCCGCGATTCGATTTCCGTCGAGGTCAACTGGCAGGGCCGGGATTTTCGCGTGTTCGACACCGCGGGCTTGCGGCGGCGCTCGCGGATCGAGGAGAAGCTGGAAAAACTCTCGGTGGCGGACGCGCTGCGCGCGATCCGCTTCGCCGAGGTCGTGGTGCTGATGATGGACGCGCAGAACAAGTTCGAGGAACAGGACCAGCGCATCGCCGACCTGATCGAGCGCGAGGGCCGCGCGCTGGTAATCGCCGTCAACAAATGGGATTTGATGGGGCGGCATTCGAGCCTGATTTCGGCATTGCGAACCGACGCCGATCACCTGCTGCCGCAGGTCAAGGGCATGCCGATCGTTGCGGTATCCGGCCTGATGGGCGAGGGCATCGACCGGCTGATGAGCGCGGTCGAACAGGCCTACGCGGTATGGAACAGGCGCGTCCCGACGGCGTCCCTCAATCGCTGGTTCGAACAGGCGGTCGATGCCAACCCGCCGCCAGCGGTGTCGGGGCGGCGGCTGAAGCTGAACTACATCACCCAAGCCAAGGCGCGGCCGCCGAGTTTTGTTCTGTTCTGCTCGCGCGCCGACGCCGTGCCGCAATCCTATCTGCGTTACCTCATCAACTCCTTGCGTGAGTTTTTCGAGATTCCGGGTACGCCGGTGCGGATCAGCCTGCGCGAAAAGGCTAATCCGTTCGCCCATAAGCGCAAGCGGCCGTCGTGAGCGAAGGGGTGTCCGAGAGCGTTGTCGAAGCGCCCCAGGAAGCGCGCGCGGTGCGCGGCGGGGCGGTAGCCTTTATCTTCGTCACCATTCTCCTGGACATGTTCGCGCTCGGCATGATCATGCCGATCCTGCCCAAGCTCGTTGAAAGCTTTGTCGACAACGATACCGCGAGCGCGGCACGGATCTTCGGCCTGTTCGGCACCGCATGGGCGTTGATGCAGTTTTTCTTCTCGCCGATTCTCGGCGGCCTGTCGGATCGGTTCGGCCGGCGGCCGGTGGTGCTGTTGTCTAATTTCGGGCTCGCGCTCGATTACGTCCTGATGGCGCTGGCGCCGTCGCTGATCTGGCTTTTCGTCGGCCGCGTGATCTCGGGCATCACCTCGGCCAGCATCTCGACGGCATTCGCCTACATCGCGGATGTAACGCCGCCGGAACGCCGCGCGGCGGTGTTCGGCAAGATCGGCGTCGCGTTCGGCGCCGGCTTTATTCTTGGACCCGCGATCGGCGGCCTGCTCGGCGGCATGAATCCGCGACTGCCGTTCTGGGTCGCGGCGGGTTTGAGTTTTGCCAACACGCTCTACGGGCTGCTGATCCTTCCCGAGTCGCTGCCGCGCGACCGCCGCTCGCCGTTCCGCTGGAAAAGCGCCAATCCGCTGGGCGCCCTGCATCTACTGCGCTCCGACCGGGTACTCGCAGGCCTATCGGTGGTGACGTTTGTCGCGCAGCTCGCGCATGTGGTGCTGCCCTCGACGTTCGTGCTCTACGCGACCTATCGATATGGCTGGGATGCGACCACCGTCGGCCTGACGCTGGCCATGGTCGGGATCTGCGCGATGGCCGTGCAGGGAGCTGCTATCGAGCCGATCGTCCGGCGTTTCGGCGAGCGCCGCGCGCTGCTGCTTGGGCTCGGCTGCGGCGCCGTGGGCTTTCTGATTTTTGGTGCTGCGCCAAATGGTCCGCTGTTCTGGCTCGGGATTCCCGTGATGGCATTGTGGGGCGTTGCCGGTGCGGCGACGCAGGCGCTGATGACGCACTCGGTCGCGCCGGACCAGCAGGGCCAGTTGCAGGGCGCGACCTCGAGCGTGCAAAGCGTGTCCCAGCTGGTGGGACCGTTCCTGTTCACGCTGACATTTTCCTATTTCATCGGCGCGCAGGCTCCGCTGAAATTGCCGGGCGCGCCGTTCCTGCTGGCCTCGGCGCTGTTGGTGCTGGCGCTGGTGATCGCCGCGCGCACGCTCTCGCGCCGTGCGGCGGTGCGCTCAGCGTAGCGCGTCCGAGGTAAGCTTGAATTTCTGGATCCGCTTTCCGGTATCGACCTCGCCGGTATAGACATTGCCCTTGGCGTCCACCGCCATGGCGTGCACCCAGTGGAACTGCCCGGCGTTGCGGCCGTTGTGCCCAAAGCTGCCGACCACAGTGCCGTCGTCGCGCTTGAGCACCCGGATTTCATTGTTCTCGCCGTCGGCGCTCAGCAGATAGGTCTGCTTCGGATCGGGCCAGATCGCGACATCCCATACCGAGCCATTGCCGAGCGTGCTCTTCTCGTAGAACCACTCCTTTACGAAGCTGCCGTCCGTGTGGAACACCTGGATGCGGTCGTTGATGCGGTCGCAGACATAGACCAGACCGTCGTTGGTCACTTTCACGCAGTGCACGGGATTGCCGAACTGCTGCGACACCGGCGCCTTGGGATCATAAGCCGCCTGCTTGGCGTCATCAGGCTTGTTGCCATAGGCGCCCCAATGCCGCTTGTAGGCGCCCGTGGTGGCGTCGAACACGATGACGCGGTGGTTGCCGTAGCCGTCGGCGACATAGAGTTCGTTGGCGTCCTTGTCGTAGGTGGTCTCGGCGGGCTTGCCGAGCACGGTGGTGTCGTTGCTGCCCTTGCTCGGCCCGATCTTGCCGATCTGCATCACGAACTTGCCGTCCTCGGTGAATTTCAGAACCACATTGTCGGTATCGGCATTGCCGGTGAGCCAGACAAAACCCTTGTCGTCGACCTCGATGCCGTGTTCGCGGCCGACCCATTCATAGCCCTCGCCGGGGCCGCCCCACGAACGCAGGAGGTTGCCGTCGGTATCGAATTCCAGCACCGGCGGCGCCGAAACGCAGCATTTCGAGCGCGGCGGCGTCAGTGACGCACCCTTCTCGTCGTCGGTCAGTGAGCGCGGGCGGTGGAAGACCCAGATGTTTCCCTTTGAATCGGTGGTGATGCCGCCGACCTGACCGATAATCCAGTTGTTCGGCAGCGGCTTCGGCCAGGAGGGATCGACCGCAAAGGTCGGGACGTCGCCGGCATGCGCGGCGCGCGAAAACGTGGCCGCGGCGATCAGAACAGCCGCCGCGATGCAAACGGAAATGGTTTTGGCGAGATTGGCGGCGATACGTATCTGTCGACCGCGATGTGGCATCGGCGTCATGGGCGTCCTCCCCGCATTTTTGGCCTTGCGGTTTTTCCCGCTTGGGGCGCAGTGAATAGAGGGGACGCGCAGGAGTCAATTGCGCGGGAAGCGCAATGCGGTGCGTCACGCCGGCGCGCGAAAGCTCATCAAGGTGCGGCTCGGGTAATCATAAAACTTGCCGGTCTCAGACCAATCCGGTGCGCACATCGGCACGATGAATTCCGCGGCCTGTTCGGGCGTGTCGAGCGTCAGCGGGTCTTCGCCGGGAAACACGGTGGCGCGCATGCGGGTGCGGATTGGGCCGGGGTTGAACAGGTTGACGCGAACCGGTGTGGTCGCCGTCTCGTTGGCCCACACCCGTACCAGCGTTTCCAGCGCGGCCTTCGACGCCGCGTAGGGGCCGAGATAGCCAAGCGCCTTGTTGGCGGCGGCCGAGGTGACGAACACCGCGCGGCCGGCATCGGATTTCTTCAACAGCGGCTCCATGCAGCGGATCAGCTGGAAATTCGCCGTGACATTGATCGCCATCACCTCGTTCCACGGTTTCAGCTCGATATGGCCGAGCGGTGAAGAGGGCCCGGCCACTCCGGCATTGCCGACGAGAATGTCGAGCTTGCCGTGGCGTTCATGCAGCGCCGCGCCGAGCCGGGCGATGCCGTCGAAGTCGGTGAGATTGAGCGGCACCAAAGTGGCGCTGCCGCCGTCCTGCCGGATCTCGTCGTCGAGCTCCTCGAGGCCGCCTTGCGTCCGCGCCACCGCCACCACATGCGCGCCGGCTTTTGCCAGCGCCCGCGCGGTGGCATAGCCGATGCCGCGCGAGGCGCCGGTGACGAGAGCGATACGGGAGGCGAGGAGTTTTGTCATGGCCAGTCAATTCCGGAGCTACATAGGCGGTGTCATACGGGCTTGACCCGCGTATCCACCGCCTTGGCAAGAGAATTTCATGAGACGATGGATTGCCGGGTCAAGCCCGGCAATGACGAGCCCGTCAGCTCGCCTCCGCCAGCAGCGACAATTGCCGAGGTTGTGGCTCGACCTGGGTCTGGTCGGTGAGGTGGGTCGGGTAGGCGCCGGTGAAGCAGTGATCGGAAAATTTTGGATTGGCGGGATCGCGGCCGGGCTCGCCCATGGCGCGATACATGCCGTCAATCGACAGGAACGCCAATGAGTCGGCGCCGATGATTTCGCGCATTTCCTCCAGGCTGTGGGTCGCAGCGAGCAGTCCGCCACGGTCCGGCAGATCGATGCCATAATAGTCGGGATGAATGATCGGGGGTGAAGCCAGCCGGAAGTGGACCTCGCGCGCGCCGGCGTCGCGCATCATGCGCACGATCTTCCTCGAGGTGGTGCCGCGCACCAGCGAATCGTCAATCAGGATGATGCGCTTGCCCTCGATCGCGGCGCGGTTGGCGGAATGCTTCATCCGCACCCCTAATTCGCGCACGCTTTGGGTCGGCTGAATGAAGGTGCGGCCGACATAATGGTTGCGGATGATGCCGAGTTCGAACGGCACCCCGGAATGCTGGCTGTAGCCGACGGCTGCGGGGACGCCGGAATCCGGCACCGGCACCACGACGTCGACGTCGACGTGGCTTTCGCGCGCGAGCTGGGCGCCGAACGCCTTGCGGACTTCATACACCGATCGCCCGCCGACGATGGAATCCGGCCGCGAGAAGTAGATGTATTCGAAAATGCAGGGCCGCGGCGGTTTCGGCGGAAACGGCTTGTGGCTTTGCGCGCCGCGCTCATCGAACACAACGACTTCGCCGGGCTCGACGTCTCGGACATATTTAGCGCCGATGATGTCGAGCGCGCAGGTTTCCGACGTGAGAATCGGGCAGCCGTCGAGTTCGCCCAACACCAGCGGGCGAATGCCGAGCGGATCGCGCGCGCCGATCAGCTTCTTGTTGGTGAGCGACACCAGCGAATAGGCGCCCTCGATCGCCTGCAGCGCCTCGATGAAGCGGTTGATGAAGCGCGGGCGCTTGGACTGCGCCACCAGATGCAGGATGACTTCGGTGTCGGTGGTGGATTGCATCATGGCGCCGTTGCGCACCAGTTCGCGGCGCAGCGTCAGCCCGTTGGTGAGATTGCCGTTGTGGCCGACCGCGAAGCCGCCGGCGTTGAGTTCGGCGAACAAGGGCTGCACGTTGCGCAGGATGGTGGCGCCGGTGGTGGAGTAGCGGACATGGCCGATCGCGGCGTTGCCGGGCAGCCGTTCGATCACCTCGCGGCGGGAGAAGGTGTCGCCGACGAGGCCGAGCCGGCGCTCGCTATGAAATCGGCTTCCGTCGAAGGAGACGATGCCGGCGGCCTCCTGGCCGCGATGCTGAAGCGCGTGCAGGCCGAGCGCGGTGATGGCGGCGGCTTCGGGGTGGCCGAAGATGCCGAACACGCCGCATTCCTCGCGCAGAGTGTCGCCGTCCAAATCGGAATCTTCCAAGCCGGAATCTGCGGGATCAGGCAGGTCGGGGTTGAAATCGCAGTGCGCGTCGGGATCAGGTTGGGCGGCAAGATCGGAAGGGCTCTGTATCTTGTCCATCTCGCCTCTCTTTTGGCCTGGTATCAATGCGTTGCCGGCTTCTCGATCAGCTTTTTCAGGCTGTCGCGGGCAGGCTTGGTGTAGCCGTCACCGGCAGCCGGCGCCGCCGGGTCGATGTCAGTTTGTTCGTCGTCGGGTTTGTTCTTCTTGAATCTCTTCAAGATGGTGTTCTCGGGGTCGTCAGGCAAGAGCGACATCAGCCATTCGCCGGTTCCCTGCAGCACCATCCGGGATTTCGCCCCGGTCACCCAGTCGGGCCGCTGCTTGTCCGGCACCAGCCAGATGAAGAATTGGTAAGCCACCACGACGATCAGCAGGCCGCGCGCCAGCCCGAACAGGAAGCCGAGCGTGCGGTCAAGCGCGCCGATCCGGGAATCCAGGATCATGTCGGAAATCCGCACCGTGATCACGGAGACCACGATCAGGGTGCCGATGAACACGCCGGCGACCACGACCACGGCCGCAACGGTGTCGTTGTTGAAATAGCTCTTGGCGGTCGGCAGCAGCTTCGAGAACGCGTAGAGCGTTACCAGCGCCGCGGCGCCCCACGCCGCGATCGACAGGATCTCGCGCATGAAGCCGCGCACCATCGCGAGCAGGCCGGAGACGAGCATCACCGCAAGCAAAGCGAGATCGAGGATCGTTATCGGCATCGGCTGGTCAGGTCCGCTCGTAAACTCAAAAACCGCGAATCGGCGTGTCGGTGCCGTTCTAAGTGACGGGGATATGGCACGTCCCGCAAGGCCGGAATTTGTGCCATCAAGCCCTGCGCGCGTTGTATAGCGGCGAGGGCGGGTAAGGTCACGCCCGGCTTAAGCTTTTTGAGGCCGGAATCTCGCGGGTGTGGCATTTTTCTCCACTGCGGCGTCGTCACGGTTTCCGCCCTGATTTCGGTCCTGATTTCCCCTGGGATTGCCGCGCGCGGCGATATCCGCGACCAGGCTGGTCAATCCGCCGACGGTATTGAGCACCATGCCTGCATCGCCGCCGCTCTCGCCCCGGGCCGATTCGGGCAGCACGGCGCGGCCGAAGCCGAGTTTGGCGGCTTCCTTGAGCCGGGCCGAGGTCTGCGCCACCGGCCGCACTGCGCCAGACAGGGAAATCTCGCCGAAATACACCGCGTCGGTCGGCAAGGGCGCATTCACCAGCGACGACACCAGCGCAGCGGCGGCGGCAAGGTCGGCCGCGGGCTCCTGGATGCGCAGGCCGCCCGCCACGTTCAAATAAACGTCATGGCCGGACAGCTTGACGCCGCAATGGGCCTCCAGCACCGCCAGCACCATCGACAGTCGGCTCGGATCCCAGCCGACCACCGCGCGGCGCGGCGTGCCGAGCGAGGTCGGCGCCACCAGCGCCTGCAATTCCACCAGCACCGGGCGCGTGCCCTCGATCCCCGCAAATACCGCCGTCCCCGGACTGCCGAGGTCGCGTTCCGATAGGAACAACTCGGAAGGATTGGAGACCTCGCGCAGGCCGAGGCCGGTCATCTCGAATACGCCGATCTCGTCGGTCGGACCGAACCGATTCTTGACAGCGCGCAGGATACGGAATTGCTGCGAGCCTTCGCCTTCGAACGACAGCACCGCGTCCACCATGTGCTCGACCACGCGCGGTCCGGCGATCTGGCCGTCCTTTGTCACATGGCCAACCAGGATGATGGCGGCACCGGATTTCTTGGCAAAGCGGATCAGCGCCTGCGCCGAGGCGCGCACCTGAGTCACCGTACCCGGCGCCGACTCGACGGTGTCGGTCCACATGGTCTGGATCGAATCGATCACGATCAGGCGCGGCACTGCGCCCTCGGACAGCGTCGAGACGACGTCCTCGACGGACGTCTCCGCCGCAAGCTGCACCGGTGCGTCAGCGAGGCCGAGCCGCTCGGCGCGCAGCCGCACCTGCGCCACCGCCTCTTCGCCTGAAATATAGACTGCGCGATGTCCGGCCCGCGCCATCAGGGAGGTAGCCTGTGTCAGCAGCGTCGACTTGCCGATGCCGGGATCGCCGCCGACCAGCAGCACCGAGCCCCTGACAAAGCCACCGCCGGTGACGCGATCGAGCTCGGCCATCCCGGAGGGCAGGCGAGGGGCTTCAACGCTCTTTCCGGTCAGGCTTTCCAGCGCGAACAGCCGGCCCTTGCGCCTGCTGCGGATCGAGACCGGCATTGAGGTTGCGCCGGTGGTATCCTCCTCGGCCAGCGTGTTCCATTCGCCGCAGGATTCGCACTTGCCCTGCCAGCGGTTATACGCCGCGCCGCAGTTCTGGCAGACAAAGGAGAGGGTGTTTTTGGCCATGGGATGAATCGCCGCCGGGTTGATTGCGGGCGCTTCATAGCATGGAAATCCCAAGAGATTGACTATTTGTTCCTATTTTGTTCCTAGGGCCGGTGTTCCGTTGCGCCCCGGTTCACCCGGCCTTCAACGGGACCGGGCGATAATTCTGCTTTTCGCAGTCGTCGATCATGACCGATATTCTCGCCCCCTTGTAATCGTTGTTATCGAAGAACACGGCATAAGTACCGACCCGCCTGTATTTCGCGTCGACCCCGCGTATGCACAACACGAACCGGCCGGGACCGTGATCGGTTTGGCGCAAGTCTGACCTCTCTATCGGGCCGGTGAGTTTCTCTTCCGCCGTGGCTTTCTTGATCCCTTCGGCGGCGGCAGCCTCCGTGGGCATGGAAGGAGGCACATAAACCGGGATCGGCAACTCCACGTCAGGGGCGCACGCCGCGAGCGTGAAACAAACAAGCACCAGTGCGCCGCGCAGCTTGCGAGGAAGTCCGTAACATCCGACCGCCATCAACAGGCCAAGCCGGGTGAGCCAGGACAGTGGGGCTTGAACACGGACAATGCCGGCCGATTCATGAATGCTGAAGGCAAAGACAGAAACAGGCCATCATTGATGTTCGGGCAGTCGCGCCAATCGCTACCGGTGTTATCGATCGGGAAGCGATTTTCGCGCAGGGGCGAGGTCAATTCCCGACCATAGCGGACCGCCTGTGTTTGTCCTTACAATGGCAGGCACGCCGCGAAGCGTTCAAACCTCTGTGCTCCCAACAGCGAGGCGCTTCATTTTTTCGAGGCGCGCTCGAACTCGGGGATGATGGGCGTTACAGCGAATTGGAAACTTCACCAACTGCTGTTCAAAAGGGATGTAAAGTCGGCAACAATTGTCCGCGGCATCCGACCGCTAAGGTGACTGCGCCGCATTCCACAGCATGGAAAGCCCCGCCACCAGCATGATCGCGTCCATGACTAGCCGAAACATTTCCGGCTCAAGCCTCAGCACAAAACGCTTGGCGATGAAGGCGCCGGACATCAGCGACGCGCCGGCGATCAGGCCCTGCAGCGCGACGTCTGGGCTCAGCGCGCCGAAGCGCTGGAAGGTGATCGATTTGCTCACGTAAAGCCCGAGCGAGCTGGCCGCTTCGGTGGCGAGAAACGCGCCCCTGCTGAGGCCGTAGAACAAAAACAGCGGCACGCTCAACGGCCCGGTCGAGACCACGATGCCCGTGATGTAGCCGATCACGGCGCCGCCGACGGCGAGATGCCAAAGCCTGATCTTGAGATCGTGCCGGGCGAGCCAGTGCCGCGCCGGCACCATCGCGATCAGAAACAGGCCGATCGAGATATCGACCGCGCGCGACGGCAGCACCAATAATGTGCGGGCACCCAGCGCCGCGGCCGGAATGCCGGGAATCGAATAGGCGGCGCAGGCGCGCCAGTCGACTTCGCGCCACCAGGCCAGGATGCGCGACAGGTTGGCCATCACGGCGGCGATCGCCATGATCGGCACCGCCTGCTTCGGTCCGTATTGATAGACCAGGACCGGCATCAGCATGATCGACGCGCCGGTGCCGACGATGCCGCTGATGGTACCGGCGGCCAGCCCGACCGCCAGGACGAAGAGGAAATTCAAGGGTCTCGTCTCCGCGAATCGGGCTGGGGGATTTTCATCGTGAGAGTATGACCCGAAACGCGGCCGACAAGGAGTAGCGTGCCGATCCGGCTCATGCGGTCCGCACCAACGGCACTCTGATCAGGGCGCTAACAGCCGGTGCGGTGTCGCTCGCTCTCTGCGATCCTGCCGTCCACCGTTCGCAGACTTTCCCGACTCCTCTGCCACTAACCGCTAGGCGTGCGTCGGCCAGTGCCGTTCGCGGAACCATGTGCGGTAGTCCGACATCTTGGCGCGCTGCAGCTGCGGCGCATGCCGCTTGCACGTCGACGCCTCCTCGCTGTTGGCAGCAGCGCCCCAGCGCAGCTCGACGCAGTCGTTCGGGTTGTAGGCCATCTCGAAATCCGTCGCCCGATCGACCACGTCCTTGAGGGACAGAGTCCACTGCGAGCCGTCGCTGCGCGTATAGGATAATTTGCGCGAGGCCAGCTCCGAGGCCAGCACGCCCTGCAATTCGTTCTTCATGTCCGCGACGCTCTTGCCGCCCGGCATCGCGTAGCGCTGCGAGCGCCGCGCGAAGCGGTCGGGAAATCCCCGCACCACATCGATCGCGATCAGCAGGCGGAAGTCGCGTGCCGGGGTGGAGTAATCTTCCCAGGCGCCGGTGGTCTCGAAGATCGAGGCGCCGTCCGGCATCGCGGTGTCGCCGGTCTGCTTCTCCTGATATTTTCGTCCGTTTTCGACCGAGGTGACGCGCGTCTTGACCTGCTCGTTGAGGCTGGTGATGGCGTCCGTCATAGCCCGCACCGGATCGAGCGGCTCGGGCGACATCACGTCATCCATGCGATCGTAGAAATCCTCCGCGCTCATCTGCGACTGCTCGAGTGAAAAATCGCCGTACTGCGGATTTTTGCCGATTTCGGCGTTGCTCAGCCGCCGCAATGGACCGTTTTTGTCGCGCAGGATCGGCCGGAAGTGCTTGAAGCCGGGGCTGCCGAGCGCGGGCTCGTGCACGAACAGGAAATTGCCGCGCCAGAATCGCTTGCGCGTGATTGATCCGTCGGGCTCCGCGTCGACGGCGAGGAAGACGCCCGGCGTGCCGTTCTGTTCCGGCACGAGATGCACCAGCATCAGCACGTGGCCATAGGGGTCGGCGTAGACCGTCCCCGGGCGTAGCGCCTGTTGTGTCAGCGGGACGGTGTAGAAATCGGTGTTGTCGTCGCTCGCCGGCACCCGCACGGCGCCGGTATGGACGACGTCGCCGACGTCCCGCAAATATTCGCCGAACGTGGTCGGGCGCTTCGGCTTCGGCGGCGGCGGATTCGCAGGCGGATTGGCCAGCGGGTCGACCGGCGGCGGGGACCGCGAAAACAGCCCCAGCAGGGTTGGCGTTGGCGGGGGTGGCGTGGCGGCGACAGGGGTGGCCGATGCGATGTCCTGCTCGGGCGGCGGGGCCGGACGGGTCAGTTCGGGGTGCTCGATGTCGAACCACTGGTAGCATTTGGGCGGCTTGCCTGCGAAGCCGCGCGAGCAATTCGAATAGCCGAACGGCAGCCCCATCTTGTATGCAAAATAGGCGCGCAGGAAGTAGACGAAGTCGGCGCAGTCCGGGCGAAGGCCCATCGTCACGTTGTCTTCGCCGCGCCCCAGATAGTTGAACAGGAAATTGCGCGATCGGTCGCGCAGCACTTCATGCCAGACCTTCCAGGACAGATCCTGGTCGGGCGGCGCGTCGAACAGCTTCTCGATCCAGGCCGAGAACAGGGCTTCGCTCGTGCTGTTCCAGCTATTGCGCACCTGCCAGAAGCTTCCCGACGGCGTGCGCAGAGGCTCCGGCTTGCGGGCGCTGACGACGATGTCGCGGGTGATCGGGCTGCATCCCGCCGGTGCCTGGTCGCGCGCCAGCGTCGCGCGCCAGGTGCCCGCGGCCGGCGCGGCCACCTCGGCGAACCAGGAATAAGGCTGCCCGCCGTGCCGGTCGGGTGATTTGGCCGCCACGCTTCCGTCGGGCGCGATCAGCGACAGCACGCCCTCGATCGGCTTTTCGGCGACGACCATGACGCGCAGCGGCGCGCCCTTCCACGGCGCCAGCGGCGAGGGCAGGACCGTGACCTCGGCCGCGTCTCCGCAGGTGTCGGATGCCGCCTCCGCCGGTGAGCCCAGTGCCGAGAAAAGCAGGATGAAAAATCCGCCTGCGATCAGCAACAAAGCCGTCGCAGCAGCAGCAAACCGGCGCGCGAGAAGCATTTGAATCATGACCTTACTGGCGTGCCCCGGAACTGCCTGTGGCCCTGCCAGCGGGGGCCGGACAGCACGATACCGAATTAGCAGACATCAGTCAGCGAATTTGAGGGCGATTTTGCGGCCCGCCGATCGTTCCGTCGATGCCGCTTGCGCCGGTTCCGGGTCAAAAACGCCGGTTTGGCGGCCGGCCGGCCGCTTCCGCTCCATCCGATAACCGGACTTCCCTCGGCATGTCGCCGGGGCCCCGCGAGTCCGGGAACCCTGGCGGTCCTCAGGCGTCGCGCCCCGCCTGGCCTTTCGCCCGCCCGCCGATAACGCGCCGGTGCGGGGTATTCCAACTGCTCCAGCTCACGTTGGCCAGACTTTGAAGGTCGGTTGCCACGGGCCGCTTGGTACGCCTCTCATGGGCGGCGATGTGCCGCTCGGATTCCGCGATCTTCCGCTTCAGGGCGGCTATGGTTTTTTGCGTCTGGCCGCTCGAACCGGTGGACTGGCCAACCGTAAACCGGGCGGTTTCCAGCGCCTTGACGGCGTCACGGTTCTTCTTGAGCTGAACCCTGTGCCAGGCGATGTTGCTGTTGCTGTCTGCAATCATCTGGCGGCCGCCACGAGCGATTTTTCGACGCCGTTGGGCACTTCAATATCGACTTCAAGCGTCGATACATGCTTGCCCCTCTCCATCCTGACGATGACTTTTTCCGGATCGAGCACGACATGCCGCGAGACCACGGAAAGGATCTCTGCCCGCAGCAGTCCCAACAATTCAGGCTGGCCGCGCAAGCCGCGTTCATGCGCCAGGAGTATCTGCAGGCGTTCCCGTGCAACAGGCGCGGAAGCAGTGCGGCCGCTGATGAGCCGCAGCAGATTCAGGTTCATCATGCCGCCCTCCGTCCCAGTAATCGGTTCATCAAGCCCTTGCGTTCGACCGGCACCATCATGGTGACAGTTTCACCCATCAGACGACGCACCGCGTCGGTGTAGGCGCGGGCCGGCGCGCTGGCGGCGTTGTTCAGAGTAACCGGTGATCCGACGTTCGACGCACGCAGAACGTCCTGGCTCTCGGGAATGATGCCAAGCAGCGGCGTGGCAAGGATTTCAAGGATATCCTCGATGCTGAGCATTTCCCCCCGTGACGCGCGCGCCGAGTCGTAGCGTGTGATCAGCACATGCTTCTCTACCCGCTCGCCCCTTTCCGCCTTCACGGTCTTTGAATCGAGCATACCGATGATGCGGTCGGAGTCGCGTACCGACGAGACCTCGGGGTTGGTAACGATCACCGCCTCGTCCGCATAACGCATCGCCAGCGTCGCGCCGCGCTCGATGCCCGCCGGACTGTCGCAGAGGATCCAGTCAAATTTGGTTCGCAGGTCGGCGATAATGCGCCCGACACCCTCGTCCGTCAGGGCATCCTTGTCCCTGGTCTGGGAGGCCGGAAGCAACCACAAATTCTCCAACCGCTTGTCGCGAATCAGAGCCTGCGAGAGTTTTGCAACGCCCTGGACCACATTGATGAGGTCGAACACAACCCGTCGTTCCGCCCCCATGACAAGGTCGAGGTTGCGCAGCCCGACGTCGAAGTCGACGACCACCACCTTTTCTCCCGCTTGCGCGAGCCCCGCACCGAGCGCGGCTGTGGAAGTTGTCTTTCCGACGCCACCTTTGCCGGACGTCACGACCAATACTTTGGCCATTCATGCCTCCTTTGCCGATTAATTCAGTGGTGAAATTCTCATGATATCGCCATCGAGCCACGCCTGAGCAGGCCGATTGCGCAGGGTAGCGCCGATGTCTTCCGCAGTCCGATAGTAGCCGTCGATAGCCAGCAGCTCGGCCTCGATTTTCTGACAATAAATCCGCGCGGCTGAATTGCCGTTGACGCCCGCCATCGCGCGGCCGCGAAGCGTTCCGTAGACATGGATGGAGCCCCCGGCGACAATCTCCGCGCCGGAACCGACCGAACCCACCACCGTCACATCGCCTTCGGCGAAAACAATCGACTGCCCGGAGCGCACCGGGCTGTCGAGCAGCAGCGACATCGGTTTCGGTTTGGCTTCAGGCTTTTTCGGTTCATTCTGGGTGAGCATGCAGGAGCGTCCGCCGGTCAGCAAAGGCGGCATGCTCGTAGTGACGAGAGCGGCATCCACCCCCTCGATACCGAGGACGCGAATATTGCGTTGTTCGAGGCTTGCGACGAGGTGCGCGATAGCAGGTTGGCTGAGGTCCACGGCAGACAGGTCAAGCACCACCGGCTTGCCGACGAAAAAGCCGGGCGACCGGGCGAGCGTTGCGTCTATTTCTTCAAGCCAGCCAACGATCGGAACCACAGGGCTAAACACAAACGCAACGTAGGAGCGGCCGCGCATTCTAACCAATTGACCTGTCGGCGCCGCAGATGCGTCCATGGTGATCGACTCGCCTTTCCTTATTGAATGGTTAAATATCGGCGGCCTCGGTTAACGGTTGGTTAATGGCCCCGATGTCCCGGTTAAGAACCTCGACTTCGGCCCAGAGCCACGCCCTTGAACCTAGAGGGCGTGGGGAATGCCGGGCGCGGTTCACCTCGCCCCGCTTGCGGGGAGAGGTCGGATCGCATCGCAGATGCGATCCCGGTGAGGGGGACTCTCAACGAGTCGAACTCGCGGAGCGAGCCCCTCACCCCACCCTCTCCCCGTGAAGAACGGGGCGAGGGAGCGCACCGCCGTTGCCGGGACATCGAGCCCAATCCATCTATCTTTAATTCCAGACACACCTTCGCATTCTCGCGGCGCGATTTCGCCCGGGCTTTTGCAGGAAATAGCCACCCTCGAAAACAGAGGCACACTCCACCTCCACCTCGACCTCGCCCCGCTCGCGGGGAGAGGTCGGCGCGAAGCGCCGGGTGAGGGGGACCCTCCGCGAGTCGGACTCGTTGGGTACGGACCGGATAGATTCCCGACATTTTAGACCGGGATGATTCCCGACAGGTTTCAGAATGCGCCGGAGGGAGGACCCTTCGATGCCATTTAGTGAGACCGGTCGGATGGAAGAGCGTATTCGGATGTTTTTGGAGTACGAGAGCGGGAACTGGAGCGTATCGGAGGTGTGCCGGCGCTACGGGATTTGCCGCGACACGTTTTACGAATGGCGCAAGCGGAAAGAGAGCGGCGATCCGGCCTGGTTTCAGGACCGCTCGCATGCGCCCTTGCAGTGTTGGCAGACCACGAACGGTGCGATTGCAGAGAAGGTGATCGCGGCGCGGCGGCGATTTCCGTATCTGGGGCCGCGCAAGCTGTTGGCGGTGCTTGATCGGGATGCCCCCGAGATCGCCTGGCCTGCCGCCTCGACGATCGGGGACATTCTCAAGCGCGCAGGCTTGGTCTCGCCGGTGAAGCGGCGCCGTCGCCCGCTCGACCAGCGGCGGCCCTGCACGCCGGTGACGAGCGCCAATGATGAGTGGAGTACGGACTTCAAGGGCTGGTTTCGCACCCGCGACCAGCGGCGGATCGATCCCTTGACGGTAGCAGACAGTCACAGCCGTTTTCTGATCGAACTCCGCATTGTCGCCCCCACTATTGAGGGCGTTCGCCCCTGTTTTGAACGGGCTTTCCGTGAGCATGGCCTGCCGCTTGCGATCCGCTGCGACAATGGTTCGCCGTTCGGCTCGCGTGGCCCGGGCGGTCTCACCCGGCTGTCGGCCTGGTGGATGAAGCTCGGCATCACACCGCACTTCATCCATCCCGCCTCGCCGCAGGAGAATGGCCGACACGAGCGCATGCACCGCACGCTGAAGGCACAGACCTCGGTCCCGCCAGCCAGCAACGCACCCGAGCAGCAGGCCCGCTTTGACATGTTCCGAAAGCATTACAACGAGGAACGTCCGCACGAAGCGCTGGACCAACGGCCGCCGGCAGAGTTCTACAGCCGCTCCCCGCGCACCATGCCGCCGCGCGCGGAAGATCCCTGGTACGACGCCGATCATCAGGTCCGTCGCGTCCGCGGCAACGGCGAGATCAAATGGAAAGGCGAGTTTGTATTCATCGGTGAAGCGCTGGTGGATGAACTTGTTGGCGTTGCTGAGCTCGAGACCGGTGACCACATCGTGCGCTTCTGCGATCTGGACATCGGCCTCATCGATCGCCGCGGCCTGTTCACCCGGTTCGCTCCGCTTCGTGAGCGGCTCCGCGACCCGGGTGAACAGGCCGCTCAACCCAAACTGTCGGGGATCATGCCGGTCCAAAGTGTCGACAATCATGCCGGTTGAACCTTGAGCGAGCCCCTCACCCCAACCCTCTCCCCGTGAAGAACGGGGCGAGGGAGCGCGGCGCCGATGCCGAACCAACCTGCACTCAATCCACGCAGATCATGTCCGCGTGCAACTACCGATTCAATTTTCAAACAGCCACGCCGAAATGTCTTAGCCGTCATTGCGAGCGAAGCGAAGCAATCCATTCCTTTTTTTGTTGCTGCATGGATTGCTTCGTCGCTTCGCTCCTCGCAATGACGGCAAATACAGATACACGTTCGCGATCTCGCGGCGCGATGCGTCCGAGGTTTGCCAATAATCTCCGCCCTGAAAACAGAGGGCGTGGGGAATGCCGGGCGCCCGATGCACCCGCAGCCTCGTGTGCGCTATTGGTAGTAAGTATGCACACGAGTATTCACAGCGAGCCATCGGAAATCACCCGACATTCCCGCACGCAATGGTTTACGGCTTATACCGTGCTCTCCCCGGTGATCGGCTTTCTTGCCACCGTCGTTACGCGGAGTAATCCGCCAACTTGACACCAGCGTCGGGGTGTCAGGACCACACGTCTTCGCCGTCCGCTGCAAGCAACGCCCGTCAAGCGCGCCGCCGCGTCCACCGCATCCCGCCCCGCGTCCGTGACGTCGCGAGCCGCCCCTCTGAGTGGGACGGGACGGGGAGGGATATATTGCTGATTTGGGTCAGGCCGCAAGCAATAATTCTGAAAATCAGAAATTATTTGGGGTGTGCCCTGGGAAGGGCAAGAGCGCAGCCGGGGCGGGTACGTGAAGCCCGCCAACCTGAAAGAAAAGCGCGTTGATCGCCGTTTCGCGGTCAACCAAAACGGCAAGCGCAAGGTCGTTGTGATCGTTCCTGAATGCGGCGGGAAATCGGTTCCACTGCTGTTCCGTTAAGAGAGCCAAGCTTCCGCCTTTATTCGCAGCCGTATTGCCAAGGGGACTGTGGTGCACGCCGATGGGGCCGGATCATGGGACAACTGGCATGAGCGTTTCGAAGTCAAGCGGATCAACCCTCAAGAAGCCTATTCGACGGATGGCGCCTGCACGAACCGGGCGGAGGAATACTTCAGCCGCCTTCGCCGTGCTGAAGTCGGCATCCACCATCGCGTTGCGGGCGCTTACCTCCGATACGCGCAAGGGCCGGGTCAGCAAGAGTGGCCTGTTTTGAACCTGCGGGCGGCCAAAGAAACGGCCCCAGCCCGGGGGAGAGCTGAGGCCGTGGGGGATGTGTCGAAATGGGGGGATCGCGACACGCTGGACAACCCGCCGGTCTGAAAACCGTTCCCTTCACCCAAAAATGTGAGGAATATAAATGCCCCTTTGGTGTTTCCAGAGTGCCGGGATTTAAAGACCCGACCACGGAAGCGAACGTCGCCAAGCGATTATATTCCGCTCAGGCGGCGTTTTCGCGTTTCAGGGTCCACTTCGCCGGTTTCCCCTCAGCCCCGTTCTGCACCCGTGGAGCCGCTCAGAGCGGCTCGCGCTTCGCGCGGCCTCCGGGTTAACCAGCCGTAACCGCGAAACCGAAAATGCCGGCTGCCTTGCGGCTGGGTCCTTAAAAATCAAAGCGTATTCTCGTTGAATTGAAGGATGTGAGGAGGGCGGCCGAAAAATCGGTGTCCCCTTGATCCGCAGACAACGAGCGGGACCATGGGCACGTGCGATTTTTTCGAACAGTCCGATGTGGGCTTCCCGTGGCTCGCCGGCGCCATGCTGGCGTTCGAGGCCTGTGAAGTCATCCATCTTCGGCTGGCCAAGCTTGCCAGCAACGACGGCGAGGCGGATTGCGAAGCCCGCCTGATGGTGAGCGAGAAGATCGATGCGATGTTCGAAGCCGGCGCCAGCCTGATGGCCGGCGCCTCCGCCGCGACCGTCATCGGCCGTTACCGTGAGCATGTCGCGGCGAACGCCAAACGTCTTTCGCTCACCTAGTACTACTGTGTCATTTATCGGGTCTGCCTTGCATACGGTGCGCTGAGAGAGTGGCAGCAGGGACATCGTGGCAGGCGTTTAACGATGGCGTCGATGAGGCTACGTCGCATCGTTGCGATTGAGTTCGGGATGTGTCGCTCGGGCCGCAATGGAGGATCCTCTGGGTCGATAGCCGTCGGATACGGCAATCTCCGGGAACAGCCGGGCGCTACGTAGTCCTGAGGGGGGAATCGTCTCCCGTTCGGAGATCAGGAACCCGTAGGTAGCGATGCACAGCGTGGCGTGATGATGAAAGCCTGGCCATCCTCGACCTTCAAAATGACCGAGACCGAGCTCTTGCTTGAGTTCCTGATAGTCACGCTCCACGCGCCAGCGCAGTTTGGCCGTGTCGACCAGATCGCGGAACGGAATGCTTTTTGGCAAGGTCGACAACCAGTATTTGGTCGGCGCATCCTCTCCCTCGGGCCATTCGATCAGCAGCCACTCTTTTGCCGGCTTCTCAGCCTGTTCATGGCTCGATGCAACGTGAACCCGTACGCGGGCAAACCGCGAGCGGAGCCGTGCATTCGTGCCCTCCCGCCATTCGATCGTATGCCATGCTTTCGTACGCAGCCCGAGGGCAAGCTCTTTGACCGAGATCGTATCAGGCGCATCCCGGCGGCCCTTCTTCGGGGCACGGCCCGGCCGTATGCCCGGCGCCCACACCAAGGTCTGCGGCTGTATAGCTGCCGCATAGGCCTTCCCGAGAGCTGTGATGCCGGCGCGCAGTTTGGAGTCGTGGCCGTAGCCCGCGTCCAATAGCACCACATCGCCAGGAAGGCCGGTCTCACAGGCCCAGTGGATGTGCTCAAGCGCTATCTCCGGCTTGGTCTTGAAGCAGATCTCTTCTGGCACCTTCGCCTTGAGCCGACGCGCCTCGTTCGAAGCCCAATCCTTCGTCAAATACAGCCGATAGGCCACAGGAAGGCTCGCCGCGTGGTTGGCAATCGACAACGATACGGCGACTTGGCAGTTCGCCTGTTTGCCAAGTTGTCCGCAGTATTGGTGCGCTACCCCAACCGAGTGCTGCCCCTTTTTGGGAATGCCCGTGTCGTCGATAATCCACGCCGTGATCGGTCCGCGCCGTTCAATCTGTGGCAACACCATCTCGCGAACCTTGGTCAGAACCACCTCGTCCGACCACGGCCCTTGGCCGACAAAATGCAGCAGGGACTGATGCTGTGCGCCCGTTCGATCCGGCGCTGTGATCGCCGCCATCGGCTCAACGCTCTTGCGTGCTTCCGACACAATTAGGCCCGTGCAATAGTCGCGCAACGGGCCTGCCCGATCTGCGTGGCCGATCACGCTGACAAGACTCTCGATATACCGCGTAAAACGCGCTTGAACACCCTTCGCTTCCCGAAGAGCCATCCCAACCTCCTGTTTCTCAATGGGAAGCTCTACGTTAAGTGATTCTCAAATCAGACGGCCGCGACCTTCTGACTCAGTAGTACTAGAGCGTTTCCACTTCTAATGCTTCATCCTTCGAGCGGCATCGCTTGGCGATGCTCTTCACTCCCCTCCCTCCACGCGCCCTTGCGCGTGGTGGGGAGGGGCCGGGGGTGGGGGGTAGTGCGGCAATCACCCATGCAGCCGTTCCGGCCGATAGACCCCCCACCCCCGACCCCTCCCCGCCGCTTTGCGGGGGGAGGGGAGAAGCCGCGTGCGATACAGACACCGGGCTGAAGCAGACAGGGTCTTGGCGATTTCGCTATTGAGGGTGTTTTGACACAGCCTGGGTCAAAAACGGAAGTGACCCTGCTTCCTCGGCAAGTCCGTTCCCCCTCAGGAGCAGACGTCGTCAGGCCACCCGGGCATGTCGGAAAAGTGCCAAACCCGGAAGTCGAAGATGCAATCACTCAGACGACGCGCGTAACAGAAAAGCCACCCGCTCTTCAATTTCAATCCTGTTGATCTTGCGTCGGGCGATCGACGTTGATCGCTTTAGGGGCAGCCCTTTGATAAACGCAGTGACCCGCAGCGTGTGGCGTGTCTATTCCGGTTGACGCGCAGCGAAGTTGGCAAGTGGCATCTAACGCGCAATCGAGGAAGGCCCAAACGAAGTACGATCCCAATACAAGACCGGCGATCCATAGTGTTGCCTTGGTCATTCGATCCATGTGAACAGCCAACAGGTTGTAGGAACTAATTTCGTCAACCATTAACGCGCCGAATGCTCAATTTTGAATGAAGCAGGTGAGTTCCGGTATGGATCATTCGCGTCGATTCCGAGCTGCACCCGGGAAGTCCAGTTCATCCACCGATAACGGACATGTGTCAGCCGCGGTTGAAGCACTGGCGTCACCGTGATCCAAATACGCTCTCGGTACATCAACACAATCTTGGCACACTGTTCGCGACGTTGTACCCCGCGCAAAACAAGGCGGGGGCTAGCAGGGGAATTTGCAGTGCGAGCATCGATAATCTGGCCGGTCGCAGCGAGCCATCGGCATCTCTCCCGGGTCCATGGCCTGACGGCCTTGCGCCTGTTTCCAGCCGTTGTGCTGTTGCTTTGCGCTTTCGGCTTGGCCGCTGGGGAGGCGCCAAGCCAACTGTCCCTGGAAAAGAACAGCTTTTATCTGTCGTCTGCCGGTTTTCGTATCCAGGTTGCCAACGATCCGGCTGGGCAAAAAGCGCTGCGCGCGCTGCCGGCGCACCGCTTCGTGATAAACGGGGCTGGCGAAGCTGCGCGTTATTTTTATGCCGAACCACAGCATTGCGTCTGCATCTTCGTCGGCACCCAACAGGCCTATGACAATTACCTCAAGCTCCTCAGCCAGCCGCTAAAGCCGACCGACGACGTGGCTCCTGATTACAAGACCCAGACCGGCGTGCTGTTGAGCGGCCAGCCGTTGCGACAGAGCACGCGCGGCGATCCCACCACGCTGTCGGACTATCTGAGCACTCTTTACCCTCATTAGTGAGGGGCCGCCGGGGCTCTCAGGATGGCACATACACGGTCAAGTGATACCGAACGAGCATGTTGCGTCCATTTAAACTTATGGGCCAGTAAAAGGCCGCCGCTGAATGAGGCGCTGGATGCGTCCTTACACCACGAAAGAGAAAGCTGGAATAACCGCCGGGGCCGTGGCTTCCTTAATCATCGTCGGATGGCTTGTCGTGCTGGCTATCGCATTTCTTTCAGCGCGATAGATATCGGATACATTCAGCGACGGAGGTGAAGAACATGAACGGAAATCGTTACTACGGAGTCCGAGTCGAGGGAGCAAAATACGGCGTGGGCTTTGGCTCCGCCCTCGCTATCGCGATATCCTACACTGCCAACCATTCGATACTTTGGGCAATCATCCACGGCATTTTGGGCTGGCTGTATGTGATTTACTTCGGGCTGTTTCGGTCATAATCAGCTTGTCGTGGAATCAACAATTCTTCGATCCAATCGAGCTGCCCGGCGGACGCAAGCTGGTCACGCTGCGCTCGACGTTGTCGGCCGCGCGGGAAATGTTCGTGACGGGTCAATCGCGTCATTTCATGCCCCAGCAAACGGCATCTCCAATCGCCAATATTGACCGCCCTGGAGCAGGCTTGCTTTGCAAGTTCCGGAGCCCAAAAGCGATCCATCAACGGCCATTTTGCAGTCATATTTGAAAAACCGAGCGTTGCTGTTCGAGCACAGAACTTCTGCCTCAAATCGCCTATATTGCGCCCGCTGTCGGACAGCAGCCAGAACACGGGTGCCGGTGTGGTCGCAGGTGGCACACGAATTGGCAGATTGCTGGCGAGCTGCTTGGCGTTGTTGGAAACTCACTACTGGGGCCAAACGGAGTTTTTCGAATGGGTGTGGCAAGCCAGCGCATCGCGCGAAACCATAGGGGGCGGGCAGCCGTTCTCACTGTCCTCGAAGAGTTGCCGGCGATCTGCTCGGCGATTGTTGCAGTCGGCTCGATGATCATGCTCGGGATCATGCTCTGCAAGGATTGGCCGCAGTAAACGAAGACATGGCGACGACGGTAATGCCGTCGCGAGCCTGCTGGCATTCTTGATGCGATTTGCCGTACCGAGCGCCGCGCCATCGATAACCGGCCAGCGCGCCAAGGATATATCTCGACGCCATTATCGCGCTCAACTCGAAGCGAATACCTTGGCCTGCTCCAGAGCCTGTTCGCTGGTGAATACTATCCTCGCATCACGGATGGGGAGACCGAGGGCGCCAAAGTAAACGCGCCGATGCGCCCAAGCGCGAGGTCCACTCTGCTCCTAGAGCGCGTTCCACTTCTAATTTCATCCTTCGAGCGGCATCGCTTGGCGATGCTCTTCACTCCCCTCCCTCCACGCGCCCTTGCGCGTGGTGGGGAGGGGTCGGGGGTGGGGGGTAGTGCGGCGGTAGGTTCAACCGGCATGATTGTCGACACTTTGGACCGGCATGATCCCCGACAGTTTGGGTTGAGCGGCCTGTTCACCCGGGTCGCGGAGCCGCTCACGAAGCGGAGCGAACCGGGTGAACAGGCCGCGGCGATCGATGAGGCCGATGTCCAGATCGCAGAAGCGCACGATGTGGTCACCGGTCTGGAGCTCAGCAACGCCAACAAGTTCATCCACCAGCGCTTCACCGATGAATACAAACTCGCCTTTCCATTTGATCTCGCCGTTGCCGCGGACGCGACGGACCTGATGATCGGCGTCGTACCAGGGATCTTCCGCGCGCGGCGGCATGGTGCGCGGGGAGCGGCTGTAGAACTCTGCCGGCGGCCGTTGGTCCAGCGCTTCGTGCGGACGTTCCTCGTTGTAATGCTTTCGGAACATGTCAAAGCGGGCCTGCTGCTCGGGTGCGTTGCTGGCTGGCGGGACCGAGGTCTGTGCCTTCAGCGTGCGGTGCATGCGCTCGTGTCGGCCATTCTCCTGCGGCGAGGCGGGATGGATGAAGTGCGGTGTGATGCCGAGCTTCATCCACCAGGCCGACAGCCGGGTGAGACCGCCCGGGCCACGCGAGCCGAACGGCGAACCATTGTCGCAGCGGATCGCAAGCGGCAGGCCATGCTCACGGAAAGCCCGTTCAAAACAGGGGCGAACGCCCTCAATAGTGGGGGCGACAATGCGGAGTTCGATCAGAAAACGGCTGTGACTGTCTGCTACCGTCAAGGGATCGATCCGCCGCTGGTCGCGGGTGCGAAACCAGCCCTTGAAGTCCGTACTCCACTCATCATTGGCGCTCGTCACCGGCGTGCAGGGCCGCCGCTGGTCGAGCGGGCGACGGCGCCGCTTCACCGGCGAGACCAAGCCTGCGCGCTTGAGAATGTCCCCGATCGTCGAGGCGGCAGGCCAGGCGATCTCGGGGGCATCCCGATCAAGCACCGCCAACAGCTTGCGCGGCCCCAGATACGGAAATCGCCGCCGCGCCGCGATCACCTTCTCTGCAATCGCACCGTTCGTGGTCTGCCAACACTGCAAGGGCGCATGCGAGCGGTCCTGAAACCAGGCCGGATCGCCGCTCTCTTTCCGCTTGCGCCATTCGTAAAACGTGTCGCGGCAAATCCCGTAGCGCCGGCACACCTCCGATACGCTCCAGTTCCCGCTCTCGTACTCCAAAAACATCCGAATACGCTCTTCCATCCGACCGGTCTCTCTAAATGGCATCGAAGGGTCCTCCCTCCGGCGCATTCTGAAACCTGTCGGGAATCATCCCGGTCTAAAATGTCGGGAATCTATCCGGTCCGTACCGCCGATAGACCCCCCACCCCCGACCCCTCCCCGCCGCTTTGCGGGGGGAGGGGAGAAGATAAGTGTGCTGACCCACGTGAGATGGAAAGCGCTCTAGAAACGGACATCGTCAGCGTGGCTGGTGACGTCCGTCAGGTGCCAATCTCGGAAGTAACAGCGTTCGTTCGATCCCTACCGAAATGTGGTGCCCACCCCATGTCCGGTTTATCCCCGTTGGCGTGCGAGCATCGCCGATAGCCCGCTTCGTACCAATCGAAAAGCACCGATTTATCGTTTTGTCGGCTGGTAAGGCAAACCGAACTTAATATAATTTGCGATGATCGGCCCTACCTCAAAGCAGGGTTCGCGTGCATCATTGGAGAATGCCGATGTTCCTCAGAAACGCGGCAATAGCATTGCTGTTCGTCGGGGCTCAATGCTTTGCCGGATGCAATGCATCCGCAGCCGAGCCTAATGGCACAAGTTCTCCGGAAATCTGGCCAACGAACGCGTGGCAGGTTTCGACTCCGGAGGAGCAGGGTATGGATTCGGCCAGCCTCGCTCGCCTCATAGAATCTGTGGGCACTTACAAACAAGACAGCCTGATGATCGTCCGACACGGAAAGATTGTGGCTGAGGCTTATTATGCCCCTTATGTCGCTGGCGTCAGTCACGATTTGAGATCTGTGACGAAGAGCATTGTCAGCACGCTGACCGCTATCGAGCTACAGCACGGGTTGTTGGACAGTGTTGATCATCCGGTAATAGATTTGTTTCCCGATAAGCAGATTGCCAACATCGATGACAACAAGAAGGCAATGACGGTTCAGAGCCTGCTTGATATGACCTCTGGAATAGACTGGCAGGAAAAGGCGTACACACCGGATGAGACCATCATCCGGATGTACAGGAGTCCAGACCGTACCGAGTTTGTCCTGAGCCAGCCGATGTCACGTGCGCCGGGGACAACGTTTTATTACAACAGCGGCAATCCGTACGTTCTGTCAGCCTTGATCACGAAGAAAACCGGACAAAGCGCGTTCGACTTTGCCAAGAAGGAATTATTCGAACCGCTCGGTATCAAAAGTGCCAAGTGGGGCGCCGTCGATGCTCAGGGCGTCACGGACGGCGAAGCTGGGCTTTCGCTAGCGCCCCATGACATGGCCAGAATTGGTTATCTCTATCTTCACAACGGGATGTGGGACGGAAAGCAGATCATCCCGTCGTCATGGGTCGACAGGGCAAAAGCAGGAAGCGTTTCGGCGACGTTCGGATTCCACTATGCGAACCTGTGGTGGTCACTTCCTGAGAAGGACGCCTACATGGCGCGCGGCCGCCATTCCCAACTCATTCTTGTCCTTCCAAAACTGGATGTCGTTGCCGTTATGACCGGCATCTTGCGGGACGACGAATACTATTCCGCCTCCAGACTGGTCGATGACATCTCCAACTCGGTCAAGTCTGACAATCCGCTGCCTCCCGACGCTATCGCCCAGGCTCTGCTTGCGGCATCGCTTCGCCAAGCCGCGAGTGAGAAGCCTTGCGCTGTTGGCGGCACCCCCGAATTGGCAAAAGCTGTATCGGGAAAAACCTATCAGTTCGACGCCAATGTGCTGCACGTGAAGACGTTTTCGCTAACCTTTTCTGATGCGGATCCTTTCTGGGAAATCACGACCGAGACCGGAAAGACCGACCGGCCCACGCAGCATTTTTCAGGGCTGTTAGGACTTGATGGGACCTTTAGAAGGAGCCCGCCAGCTGCCTACGGAATCAACGCCGTCAGGGGCCGCTGGCTGAACGAGAATACGCTTTCGATCGAACGCCGAATCCTGGGGCACAGCGAGACGCAGACGTGGGCACTTAGCTTCAGCGGCGATGAGGTGAAAGTGAACTTTGAAAACACTGACGGCCTTAAGGCAGAATTGCACGGCCGGAAGATTGAATAAGTAGCGAACAACTCCTTAACCGGCAGCCGCAATGGAGGCCGCAGCACAATGTCCGGTTCGGTTTAACAACGGAAGTGACCCTGCTTCCTCGGCAAGTCCGTTCCCCCTCAGGAGCAGACGTCGTCAGGCCACCCGGGCATGTCCGAAATGTGGGGTGGGCTCAACCGGTCGATGCAACACTTTATCTTAGAGGGAAAAGATGGAGTGAGACGATGGAACAGAGATTTCGTCGAGGTTTTACAACGGCCGAGAAGACGGAGTTATGGGATCGCTGGCAACGCGGGGAGTCTTTGAAGGGGATCGGGCGAGCGTTTGGGAAGCCGTCATCGTCGATTTATTTCCAGGTGGCCCCGCACGGGGGCATCCGTCCTGCAGCAAGGCATCGCTCAAGGCTGGCATTGGCGCTTTCGGAGCGGGAGGAGATTTCCAGAGGGATTAAGCGCATCAATCAGCCCGATCGATAGCCAAGATGCTGGGCCGCTCGCCTTCGACGGTGAGCCGAGAAATTAGCCGGAATGGCGGCTATGATCGATACCGAGCGGCTCTGGCGGATGACCAGGCCTGGGCCCGAGCCCGCCGTCCGAAACGTTGCAAGTTGGCGACTAATCCCGGGTTGCGACAGGCGGTAACCAGCAAGCTGAGATTAAATTGGGCACCCGAGCAGATAGCCGGCTGGCTTAAGAGAGCCCATCCTGAAGATGAGAATTGTCAGGTGTCACACGAGACGATCTATCGCAGTCTCTTTGTTCAAGCTCGCGGAGTGCTTAAGAAAGAGCTACTTTGCCATCTTCGATCGAAGCGCACGATCCGTCGATCGAAACAGGCAGGTCTTCACGGCGATGGACGGGGACAAATCAAGGATCCCGTCTCGATCCGTCAGCGCCCGGCAGCAGTTGAAGATCGAGCGGTGCCTGGCCATTGGGAAGGCGATCTGCTGTCCGGTTCGAAGAACAGCTATATCGCGACCTTGGTCGAGCGTCATACCCGTTACGTGATGTTAGCAAAGGTGGCCAACAAAGACACCCAATCGGTCGTCTCCGCGCTCATCAAGCAAGCTAGAAAGCTGCCGACCGAACTGTATAAATCGCTAACCTGGGACCGGGGCAAGGAACTTACGGATCATCGACGATTTACGTTGACGACCAACATCGACGTTTATTTTTGCGATCCGCAAAGCCCGTGGCAGCGCGGGTCGAATGAGAACACCAATGGCCTGCTGCGACAATACTTCCCGAAGGGCACCGACTTGTCGGTGCACTCGCAAGCCCACTTGAACAAAGTGGCTCGCCAGCTTAACGAACGGCCGCGTAAGACCATGCAATTTGAAACCCCAGCAGAGAGATTTAACGCCTGTGTTGCATCGACCGGTTGAGCCGGCTGCCAGGAAGAGACATTCCCTCGAGAACCGAAAAGCCCGGCTCGCGCACGACCGGCGGTTCGTCGGCGCGGTCCTCCTCTTCGTCGTCTTCCTCTTCGTCCTCGTCCTCTTCATCAGGATCTCGGGGCGGCATCGTGTTGCCCATGATCACGAAGGGACGCCCGTCGATCAACCTAGTGGAAAGGTCCTCGGGGATGTGTGGGGTCATGTTGTTCGTCCTCTTGGGGGATTTTACCCCGGGGTTTCACCGGCCGGCAGGATATGTGGCCGCTCAATTGCCTAACACCGGCTGGCCTGGTGCGCGGTCTAGTGGCGGGCGTGGCTTTGCGAGGCCCGTCGTACCGGGCGGGGTCTCGTTGTTAGCCGTCCTTGTGTCGACCTCAAGCGTGGTGACGAATGCCGTGAGCATTGCAATTATTATCGCGACGGCGAAAAGTATGACGGTGGTACGGTGGCTATTCCGCTCGTTACTCATGAGGGAGCCTCCACTCTAAGCAAAAACGTTATGCGGCTTGGATAGTTCCCCGCGCGGTATGAGCACAGCACCCGCTCGGTAGGGGCGGGTCTCCCCCAACAATCAGACATTCTGCGCGTGTATCGGCCTGTCTCGAACGTACCAAATGTGCATCTCAGGTGAGGATGCACCGAGTATCGGTATGTCTATCGAGGAACCGCAGACGGGGAGCAACGTTTTGTTCCTGTTAACATAGGGAGATCGTTATGCGCTCAATTGTCCTAGCTCTAGTCATTTTGCTGACTGAAACTTCCCTATCTTTTGCACAGGGTCACATGGGCACGCCACAAGAGCAGCAGGCCTGCAGACGCGATGCGCAGCGCTTTTGCCGACAGCAAATGGGCGATGATGGAGCGGTCCAACAATGCTTGCAGCAGAACAGGACCAGACTGAGGAAGAGCTGCCAAAAAGTATTTGCCAGCCACGGCATGTGAGGATGACGGCTTAACGCCGGCTCGTTGCAGCGCGTTGAAAATGGGTAAGACCGTTTTCCCGCCAACAGTGAAGCGGGGCGCTGCTCCGGGCCGGCTGAGGCGATGTTCGCCGAACGAGTACGGGGCCGAGTAGAGAATCGAGTCCGTCAATGTTCAGCTCAGCCATCGATGGCAGCTAAGGGTCTTGGTTGCGTGATAACGCGCTGACGCGGGCGGGGAACGTCCACGATCCGGTCGGCGTAGTCCGACACGGCCGATCTGAGCAATTTTTTCCTGTTGGGCGATCAGGGGCCGCCTCCGAGTCGTGGCGGGGAATGCTGGGCATGGTCTGGCTCGGTATCGGCACGCAGTGGGGTCTCCACACTCACGCTCTGATCGCTGCCAGCAACGCCCTTGTACCGACGATATTCATGACCCGCGTCAGATTGTAGGCGAGTACGCTGAGCGCCATCTCGCTCGCGACCTTCGGCAGCGTCTTCATCAAGAAGTGCGTCGCGCCCATTCTCATCTTGAGCGTGCCGAAGGGATGCTCAACCGTCTCGCGCCGGCGGCGCATGGCCTGGGGATCTTGATCCAGCCGCTGCTGCACGATTTCGAGAACGTGCTCATGCTCCCATCGCGTGATGCGGCGTTCTTTGCCTGTGGTGCACTGATCCTTGATTGCGCAGGTCTTGCAGGCGTTCGTCCAGTACCGGCGCATCTTCTGCCCGTGTTCCTCATTGGCATAGTGGAATTTGAGCTTCTCGCCGGCGGGGCAACGATAGACATCCTCCTCCGGCACATAGACGAAGTCCTGCTTGCCGAAGCGGCCTTCCGACTTCGCGCCCGACGTCATCGGTTTGGGCAACGTCACGCAAATGCCTGCCTGCTCGCAGGCCAGGATCTCTTCGCCATTGAAGTAGCCGCGGTCGGCGACGGCTTCGAGTTTATCGACTTGCAGAACGGCCTTGGCTTCCCGCGCCACGTTCGCCAGTTGTGAGCGATCCGAGCCGATATTCGTCACATCGTGCGTCACGATCAGATGGTTCACGGTGTCGACCGCGACCTGCACATTGTAGCCGACGACGCCCGAGCCACGCCCACTTGTTGCCATCGAGCGGCTATCGGGATCAGTGAGCGAGATTTGGTGATCCGGCGAGGCCAACATTTGCTTCTCGTAGGCTGCGAGTTTGCCCATTTCCTCTTTCAGCTTGTCGAGCTTCTCCTTGAGCCGCGTCGTCTTGAGCACCAGCACTTCGGACGGTTCCTGCCTATCCGCCGTATCGAGCTGGGAGAGATACCGCGCCACACTCTCCTCGAGTTGCGCGCGCCGGCGATCGATCTTCCCCCGGGTAAAATTGCGATCTCGATTATTGACCGCTTTGAACTTGCTGCCGTCGATCGCGACGCTCGCCTTCGCCAACAGACCCATCTGGCGACAGAGATTGACGAAGCTCGCGCATGCCCTGCGGATCGCCGGGCCATTGTCCTTGCGGAAATCGGCAATCACCTTGTCATCGGGAACGAGCCGACCGAGTAGCCATATGACTTCCAGGTTTCGGCCGGCTTCGCGCTCAAGCCGGCGGCTCGACTGCACTCGGTTGAGATAGCCGTAGATGTAAAGCTTCAGAAGAACCGAGGGGTGGTAGGCAGGCCGGCCTGTCGCTGCAGGCTCGACGCCTTCGAAACCGAGATCGGCCAGATCGAGCCCGTCGACAAAGCAATCCACCACACGAACGCAATTGCTCTCCTCGACCCACTCATCGAGGCATTCCGGCAACAACGTCGATTGTCCGCGATCGGCACCCTCAACGAAGCGCTTCATGATTGCCCCCGGCAAATCGCCAAGCGAATCATAGCAGACAGTTCGTTTTCACGCAGCCAGGGTCAATCGCGTCGTTTTGACCACCGACCAGCTACTTCCGGTCTACCCCGATCAACGGACATCGCCAGACCAGCCGATCTGATCCGTTTCGTGCCAGACTCGACGTGGGGCGCCACCGGTTCGTGGTCCGTTGGTTTCCTGCCGTTCTCGGCACGTTGACAAAAACGCCGCTCACTTTCTCGCTTGAGTAGCCATCTCGGAACTTCGCGCGCACCAGTCGCCGCGCGTGATCTCCCAAATCTCGGTTAAATGCGGGCCACTTACGTACTGTCCTTCCTCAGTCCTGACGAGCCGCATGCCTGTGCGTTCCGAAATGCGCCGTGACGGCGTGTTAGTGGCAGCCTTGGGCACTCTCAGCACTGATCGACCGAGCGTCTCAAACCAGAACCGCGTAACGGCCGCACTTGCTTCGGATGCAAGTCCCTGACCTTGCCAATCGGGATCAATCCAAAAGCCGCGGTTGTCAGAAAAGTGCCATAACCGGACTCATGCACTGCAGTAATTGGCAGTTTATCGATCACCTCGTCGTAACCGACACGGCGGTAACTGCGCGTTTGAGGCGCGCTTCCATACGCCTGGTTTGGAGGGCCGGCACCACCCGGCGCGTGCTCACTCCAGCGGAGTCTGGGACAGCACGTCGGAACACGACGGCGCCCATTTACCGGTCTGGCGCAAATCCTGATCCCCCGTGATCATCTAATTGCCTTCTTTGGGGACCTAAGAGGAGAAGTGTGATTCTCCCGTAAAGGGGTAGCGGCCACCGCAGGGCAATGACGGATCAATCCCATGAGATCCCGCAGGACCTCCGTAATCTCGTCCGCGTTATCTCAGCTTGCACATTGGGCCTCTGGGCATTTGCAGCAGGTTTGCTGATCGGTGTCTTTTTGTTTATGTGATCGAAGGCGCCCCGCACGCACGCATACGCGGCCGCGATAAATTTTTTCCGTGCGCGGCGGCCGCGCGAGGCACGATGCCCGGGCGGGGGGGTCGCAGTGGTGCCGCCGGCTAGCGGATCAACAATGCCGCGAAGGCGCAGGCGAAGCCCATCGAAGATTGCCTTGCCGTCCTAGTAATGGCGGCGCACAGCGCGCCTCGTCGTCCGCCGCGCTACTCCGGCCGCGCTTCTAGGCGTCGCCGGACGGCCTATCACTGCTTCGGCTTGCGAGATGACCGTGCCGGACTGCCAGACGGCCGGCGAGACGTCTACGCTGAAGCCTACGAAGAAGGCGAATGCGACCGCCGCAGCACGGATCAGTCGGAAAACGCTTCTGGTCATGCGAGCCTCCCTACGGATTAGCCTTTCGAAAGCATTCTGTTCGCGTTCAGGACCCGAACGTTGATCTGGATCAATGCGGGGGGCGAGCTTGCGAAGGCGTCGATAAAAATGCGTCAAAGCCGCAGTGGAAAACGGCGTCGTCAACCCTAATGCGGCAGAGTTCCGCTGTGGGTCATTCGCGTCGTTTTCGCGAGGTTCGCTATGAGTCCGCTTTACCCCTGCGTGAACGGACATGGACTGCGTGTTCGGCGACGTCGGAAAAGTGCCAAAACCGGAAGTCGGCGGATCTCACTCGATCACCTCGTCGCGGTCGTGGGTAATGCTACCCATTGGATGCGCTGGCGACGTCGATCAGGATCTTGCCGCCCTTGAGCAGATGGGCGACGGCGTCCTTGATTTTCGACATCGGATAAACCGCGGCGACGGGAACGCGCAGTGCCCCGGAGGTGACTAGAGGCGCGGCTTCGATCTGCGCCGGGAGGATCTTCGACATATGATCGAAGTGGCCCAGGAAGAAGCCTTTGACTGTCAGCTGCTTGCCAATGAGGAGAAGCCCGTTGATCACCAGCGGCTGTCCGCTTGCCGCAGAGTAGGTGACCAGCACACCGCGGTCCGACAGCATCTGAACGAGCGTTGCCGTCGCATCACCGCCCACTGTATCAACCGCCAACCGGACCGAACCTTTGCCGATAACGCGCGCCGCCTCCGCGACTGCGGCCGGTTCGTCCATGAGCACCAAGTCTGCTCCCGCGGCCTTGAGTTCGTCGATCAGTTCGCGCCGCCGCACGAGGCTGATCGTTCGAATGCCACGCAGCTTCGCAATCGCGATCAAAGACCGGCCGACGCCGGAATTTCCTCCGTTTTGAACGACCCAATCGCCGGGCTTGAGGTCCATATATTCGCTGAGGATCAGCGCTGCCGTGGGTGGGTTGCTGCCGAGCTGCGCGAACTGCAGCCGATCACCGTCAGGTAGCGGGAAGAGCCCCTGGGCCGGAGCGATCAGGCGCTCCCTCCAGGTCAGCCCGAAAATTGGCGCTAGCACGTGCTCGCCGACTTTAACGTTGGCAACACCAGGACCTACCGCTGCAACCCGACCGAACCCCTCGTTTCCAACGACAGTTGGCGTCGGCGGGCCCCCGAAGAAGCCGCGTATGAACAGGAGGTCATGCTTATTCAGGGGCGCCAGTTCGACGTCGATTAGGACCTCGCCCGCTCCCGGCGCACCCGGCTCGGGGATATCAGCGAGTTCCAAGACCTTGAGCGGGTCACCATATGCGGAGATTTGCAGCGCGCGCATTGAGGGTCTCCTTCGGTCTGGGGTCTTTGATCGTATCTCGCGCTCCACATACGTTGATGCAAGACCGCATTTGCCAGATCGATGAAAACCTCTTGCACCGCATGGCCGGACCATACATTGGGTCAGACCCGGACCTGACGGCCCCGAAATCCGACTTCCGTTCTACCCCCGAGACCGGACATCGCCGACCCAGGCCGGCCATGTCAGTTTCGTGCCAACGGCGGAAATTGTGAGTGGCTGTAAAACATCAGGGGGATTATCGAATAGCGAACGCGCGAAGCAGACATGCATTACCTTGACCTTGACCCGACAGCTCAAGCTTGATCCTGTCCCTCCCGCGGACAGAGATGGGCAACCACCTTGAGAGACACGGCCGATGAGCGAGTTTGCCCTGCCGGAGACGCGTTACGCACTCAGCGGCGACGTCAACATCGCCTATCAGGTCATGGGCGCGGGCCCCGTGGACATCATCATGGTCCCCGGCGTCGTGTCGCACATCGAATACAGCCATGAGACGGATGGATATACAGCGTTTTTACGCCGCCTTTCGGCATTCGCGCGGGTCGTCACTTTTGACAAGCGAGGGCAGGGACTATCCGATCGAATTTCCAGCGCGCCCACGCTGGAGCAGCGCATGGACGACGTTCGCGCCATCATGGAAGCGATTGGTTCGCAGCGTTCGGTAGTCATTGGATTCTCCGAAGGATGCGCGATGAGCGCGTTATTTGCTGCAACCTATCCGGAACGGGTATCGCAGCTGATCCTCTATGGCGGCTTCGCGGTACCAACCATGTTGTCGGAAGAAACCATCGCACAGCGCGTAAAGTTTTGGGGCACCGGCGCCATGATCAGGACAGCCCGGCCCAGTCTGGCGATGAACCCGGATGCCGTGGCCCAGTTCGCGAAGTTCGAGCGCTTGTCTGCCAGTCCCGGAGCTATAAAGGCACTCTCATTGTTGAACGCGCAGATCGATGTCAGGTCGATTCTTCCATCGGTACAAGTTCCAACCCTTGTACTTCACCGTCGGGAAGATGCTCAGGTCCCCGTCGAGCTCGGCCGCGATCTCGCGGCACGAATTCCGACGGCTAAATTCATTGAATACCCGGGTGACGATCATCTTTTCTGGTGTGGCGACGCAGAGACGCTGCTTGGCGATATCGAGGAATTCATCACCGGACACCGAGACGGTTCGTCAGCCGATCTTGAGCGCGTTCTGGCCACCGTTTTGTTTACCGATATCATCGATTCGACGCGCAGCGCGGCTGCAGCCGGCGATCAGGCATGGCGTCGACTGCTTGACAATCATGATGAGCTTGCGAGGCAGGTAGTCAGGAAACACCGTGGCGCTTTGGTTAAGACCACGGGCGATGGCATTCTCGCAACTTTCGATGGACCTGGTCGTGCCGTTCGATGCGCTCTGGCGCTAGGGGCAGCCACCAAACAGATTGGGCTGCCCCTGCGAGCCGGTCTCCACACGGGCGAGATTGAAATGAGGGGCCGTGACATTGGCGGGATTGCGGTGCACGTGGCGGCTCGCGTCATGGCACAGTGTCAATCCAGCGAAGTCCTGGTTTCACGAGTCGTAACCGATCTTGTGGCCGGCGCCGGGCTACAATTCTCTGAACGCGGGTCGTACGAATTGAAGGGCATCCCCGGCAGGTGGGATTTGTTTGCCGCAAGCACGTAGCCCGTGTCTGAAATTGCCACATCGCGTCATTTCGCCGCGCTGTGGAATTTGGTCGCTATGGGGCATAGCAGACTCCGGCAAGCCGTCCACCCGGCAGATTTATGGGTTCACGGCCTAAACAAAGTTGCAATATGGCGCGCGCAAGATCTATTCCCCCATCTAATCCCCCATCTAATTGATTCTGAATTATCCAACTATCGAACACTGATGGGATTATCGCAAACTTATCTTGGTGTGATGCCGACAATCACTTGGACGAGAATAGCGATGATAACAGTTTTTAGGCATGGATCATTTTTTGCTGCTACTCAAACTACTGAGTACCGTCGAATTTATACATCCAGATCATCTTGGCGCACGGAGACCGTTACAGATAGCACGGGAGCCGCTAGCTGTTGCGGGGACCCATAGCTGTACACAAAAAAGACGCAGTCGTACGTTAACCAATAATTTGCCGAGAGTTAGCGCTCGGCTGCTTTCATCACCTTGCGACCATGTAGTCCGCGAATGAGGAGCGGACGCAATGCTTGCTGTGAGTTCCTCGCTTGCTGTGAGTTCCTCTTCCTTCGGCTTGGCGATCGTCATCCGCTCATGGTGGGCGCGGTTTGCCGGGGCGCCTGCTCGCGAGTTCATGAGGCTACTTTCAACACGACTTCCTCATGCATGGCACTCAGGTATCCGGCTTATTGTTTTGGATCGGAGCCTCGCGACAAAATCCGACCTGTTCTTTGCTCAGACATCGAAAGCGCTCGATATCGCTTCCGAACGTGCGCCGAACGCTTACGCTGCACTAGGTAGAAGCGTTAGGCAGATCATTCTGCGGGAGAGGTCGCGCCCGAAAACACCTTCTTACCACCGCTTCCAACTTGCGGCTGTCGTGACGCCGGAAATCGCACTCGAGGTGGAGGTTGGCCTTTACACTGCTTGGCTCTTGTATGCATCGGGCCTTTCGAGGGGAGTAGTCGCCGCTGAAAGAGCTGCAGATGAGTATTTTGAAAGTTTAGATCCGGCCGATCGAAGACGCGGGAGTGAATGGCTTCACTCTAATCTTCCTCTTGCTGAGCCATAGCTAGGACGGAGGGAGAGTCGCCCAAAACCCATGCATGGGGCGAGAAGAACGCGTTCTTCGAAGAGGACAATTGCCGGAACCCGGCAGAGCAAGAAGACTCCGATTGATGATCAACCAAGAGGAGAAGGTCCGATGGACATCAAGCGAAGATTACCGAAAGCTCGCTTTGAGCAAATTGAATTCCTGGATGAGCGGGCCGTTCTAACGGACATAAAGGCCCGTCGTGGCAAAGGTAACCTCGAGAGGCTTGAAGCTGAAGCGAAGAAACGCGGTTACGAGCTTTTGGAAACCGAGGATGAGGTTCTTGGTCTTCGCCAACGATTTGAGGTACGAGAACCAATCCGGCCAGGCTACGGAGAAAGCGGGACGCCTGTTGTGGAGGTGGAGTTCGAGCTTGTGATGCAGTCTCTCCGAAAGCGTGACTCACGTGATCACGGCGCAATCGCGGCTGCAACCATCCGGGCCGGGCGCAATGTTGAGACACAAGAAATCCTGCTTGAGGCTCCCGAGGGGAAATTCCTGGAAGCGCGAGAATTCGTCTTCGAAGCGGATCAGCTCATCGAAACACAGAGTTGGTGGTCGGCTGTTTGGCATTGCCTCTTGAATTCATGCGGACCGGTAATCGCCGGAGCATTAGTCGCGTGCAGCGGAAGTTTCATCGCGTATGTAGGCTGCGTTCTCGCGGCAGCGGGTGGGTGCGGGGTGAAATGCGCAGCGTGTGCGACATGTAATTGCAGGTGGTGGTGCAGGTGGGCTGCGAGCTGTTGTCACCAATGAGTAGCATAAGGTCCGCGATAGTGGGTGCAAGACCATGTTGGCTGGAAATGCCCACGGTCACTGACAGCGATGATCCCGGTCGACTACGTCCGAAGTATGCCGCGTCATCGCGAGCGGTTCTCGTGCATGACAAAGATAAGATTTACGTTTTCTTCGAGGACGAAACCGCTCGTACTGACGTGGAGAGCCACCGGGATGTCCGGCGGCTCTCAGCCAAAGAAGTCGAAGAACTCGAAAAGAAGCGACCCTATCTGCGGTTCTTGACGAGTGATGCCGTTTCAGTAGGTCGCGGAAGCCAGGGCACCGGCAGGGGCGTTGTGCTGCTTGGAGATGTTTTTGCTCGCCTAGCAGAGACGTTCGGGATAGTTGAGTGCGAACCATGTAGAAGAAGAAGGAAGCTCTTCAATAAGATACCGCTATGGCGCTGGTGGCGACCTAATTAAATTTAACTCAGCACGATCCACGCCGGGGCATGGTCGCTGGCGCCTTCCTCGGCTCGCATTTTGCGGTCGACGCCGGCCTTGATCAGGCGCGGCGCAAGGGCAGGGCTCAAGAGAAGATGGTCGAGCCGCAATCCGGCGTCACGCGGCCAGCGGTTTCGCTTGTAATCCCAGAACGTGTAGGTCGGCTCCGACGGATGGAGGTGGCGGATTGCGTCACACCAACCCTGCGCCACCAGCGATTTGAATGCGGCGCGGCTCTTCGGCTGGATCAGCGCATCCTGATCCCACGATTTGGTCGGATAAATATCAAGCGCGGTCGGCGCGACATTGTAGTCGCCGGCCAGCACCACGGGAATGTCCTGCTTGACGAATTTCGCGGCGTGGGCTTTCAGCCGCTTGAACCATGCGAGCTTGTAGTCGAATTTCGGTCCGGGCTGCGGATTGCCGTTCGGCAGATAGAGGCTGGTGACGATGATGCCGCGCACGGCGGCCTCGATATAGCGCGCCTCGTGATCGTCGGGATCGCCGGGGAGCTGGTTGCGCACCAGCACCGGATCAGCGTTGCGCGCGAGGATGGCGACACCGTTCCAGGTCTTCTGTCCGCGCCAGACCGCGCCGTAGCCGGCCTTCTCGATGGCTTGAACCGGAAAATCATGGTCGGTCGATTTCAATTCCTGCAGGCAGACGATGTCGGGCTTTGCCGCGCGCAGCCATCGCAGCAGGTTGGGCAGGCGCCGGTTGACATTGTTGATGTTGAACGTTGCGATTTTCATGGCCTGACTAGGATGTCAGGCCGACACCGGGGAGGCCGGCTCGGTCGCCGCCGCGCCGCCGCCCTTGTAGACCCGCGCATAGCGCGGGCCGAGACTGGTCAGCACTTCGTAGCCGATGGTGCCGAAATGGTGCGCGAGTTCGTCGACGGTGATGCCCTCGCCAATCAGCGTCGCCATGTGGCCCCGGCGCGCGGCGTTTTTATCGAGATCCGTGATATCGACGGCCATCAGGTCCATCGAGACGCGGCCCGCAATCGGACAGCGCTTGCCGGCGACCACCACCTCGGCGCCGCGGGTGCCGTCATTGCTGCCGCCGGCGCGGAAATATCCGTCGGCGTAGCCGGCCGACACGATTGCCAGTTTCGTCGGCCGCCGCGCGGTCCAGGTTCCGCCGTAACCGACGCTGTCGCCTTTCTCGATATTGCGGAGCTGCACGATGCGGGCTTTCAGGTCGACCACCGGCTGCATCGGATTGTCGGCCTCGGGCGTCGGATTGATGCCGTAGAGCGCAGCGCCCGGTCGCACCATGTCGAACTGGAATTGCGCCCCGAGATAGACCCCGGAGGAATTCGACAGCGACGCCGGCACGCCGGCAAACAGGCTGGCGATCTCGCGGAAGGTGGCAAGCTGCTTGGCATTGAGCGGATGATTGAGGCTCTCGGCACAGGCGAGATGGCTCATGACCAGCGTAATGCCGTGATCGCCGGCGTTGATCCGGGGAATGATGCCCTGCGCCTCCGTCAGCGTGAGGCCGAGCCGGTTCATGCCGGTATCGATATGAACCGCCGCGCCGCCGGTCCACCCTGTGCGCCGGCAAAATACGTCCCATTCGGCGAGCTCGTTGAGATCGCCGATCACCGGCTTGGCGTCGATCCCGGCATAGGCGTCGCCGCAATTCTGGAAGAAGCCGTCGAGCACATAGATCGCCGCCGACGGCACCGCGGCACGGGCGGAGCGCGCTTCATCCAGCGTGGCGACGAAGAAGGTCTTGCAGCCGGCGCCGGCCAGCGCACGGGCGACCGGCTCGGTCCCGCAGCCATAGGCGTCCGCCTTGATCACGCCGGCGCATTCGGCCGGCACGGCCGTCTTCTCGAGCTTGCGCCAGTTGGCGACGATGGCGTCGAGATCGACCGTGAGCACGCCGGTGGCGGCGGCGGTAGCCGCGGCGAAAGCCGCGGCCTGATTTGCCTCGGGCGAGAGCTGGCTGCCCGCCGGGATCGATTTCGGGTCGGAGACGATGTTCATACCGTAGTTTTACGCGCCGGCGCCCGCCGGTTCAACCGTACGGGCCAATTCAGTAGTTTTGCGCCGGCAAATGGCTGTCCTGCGCCAGATCGCTGAACCGGGTGAACTGGCCCTCGAACGCCAGTTCGACCATGCCGGTCGGACCGTGGCGCTGCTTGCCGATGATGACCTCGGCCTTGCCGTGCACCAGCGACATGTCGAGCTGCCATTTTTCGTACTCCGGCGTGCCGACCCGCGGTTCCTTGTTGGCGAGGTAATATTCCTCGCGATACACGAACATCACGACGTCGGCGTCCTGCTCGATCGAGCCGGATTCACGCAAGTCTGACAATTGCGGGCGCTTGTCGTCGCGGCTTTCGACCTGGCGCGACAGCTGCGACAGCGCGATGACGGGGACATTCAGCTCCTTGGCGAGCGCTTTCAGGCTGGTCGTGATCTCCGTGACTTCCTGGACGCGATTGTCGTTGCCGCGCTTGCCCGAGCCCTGCAGCAGCTGGATGTAATCGACCACGATCAGGTCGAGGCCTTTTTGCCGCTTCAGCCGGCGCGCGCGCGCGGTCAATTGCGAAATCGACAGGCCGCCGGTTTCGTCGACGTAGAGCGGCAGCGATTGCAATTCGATCGAATAGTCGCGGATCTTCTCGAAGTCGGTCTCGGTAATGCCGCCGCGGCGGATCATGCTCGAGGCGATGCTGGTCTGCTCGGCGAGAATACGGGTGGCGAGCTGTTCAGCGGACATTTCGCAGGAGAAGAAGCCGACGATGCCGCCGTTGATGGACTTCATGGTGCCGTCGGCCTGGACTTCCGCGCGATGGGCCTTGGCCACGTTGTAGGCGATGTTGGTGGCGAGCGCGGTCTTGCCCATGCCGGGACGGCCGGCGACGATGATCAGATCGGACGGCTGCAGGCCGCCCATCTTGGTGTCGAGATCGCGCAGGCCGGTTGCGATGCCTGACAGCTTGCCGTCGCGCTGAAACGCCTTGGCCGCCATATCGACGGCGACGGTCAGCGCCTGCGCAAAGCGCTGGAACCCGCCGTCATAACGGCCGGATTCGGCCAGTTCATACAGCCTGCGCTCGGCATCCTCGATTTGCGCCCGCGGCGCGAAATCGACCGGCGCGTCGAAGGCGACATTGACCATGTCCTCGCCGATCCGGATCAGATCGCGGCGCAACGCCAGCTCATAGATCGTGCGTCCGTAATCCTGGGCATTGATGATGGTGGTCGCTTCCGCGGCAAGCCGCGCGAGGTAATGGCCGACGGTCATGCCGCCGATGTCGGTATCCGCCGGAACAAAGGTCTTCAGCGTGACCGGGGTCGCGATCTTACCCATCCGGATCAGGCTGCCGGCGGTCTCATAGATGGTCTGGTGGATCGGCTCGAAGTAGTGTTTTGGCTCCAGAAAATCCGATACGCGGTAAAACGCGTCGTTGTTCACCAGAATCGCGCCGAGCAGGGCCTGTTCCGCCTCGATATTGTGCGGTGCGCTCCGATAGGCCGGAGTTCCCGCATCGGGAGCGAGCTTCAGAACGTTCGAATCAAGTGTGGCCATGGTTTGGATTATGCTTCGAATTTGGTTGATGTTGGATTTTTGGATTGGGCGGCGATAAAGCGCCACTGCCGGGCATCGTGAAAGCGCGAACGCGCCTTATGCCCGATTCACACAACGACTGCTGGGAAAAGCCGGTTGCTGCGGCGCATTCCGCTTGACGGGTTCTGGAGCGGGACCGCGGTCCTCCGGAACAATGTCGGGAAAATTGCCCCGCGGACTGAACCTTTCACCGCGCAGGCAGACCTATCCGATGGGGCAAGGCGCCTCACGGAGGCTGCCATCTCAGCGCTGAATCAAATCAGGATGAGATAGATCAGGGCCACCAGGGCTGCGCCGACGCCGGCGGCGATCAGGGCGTAATCGGTGCCAAGGTCAGCCTGCGGATCGAACGATGATGGGTAGGTTTTCCGAGCCATTCCGTTGATTTAGGGCAACGCGCCGGAGTCTTTTGTGAAGTAGATCACATCCGGCGCTCTTTCTTAATTTTTTGGTCGCCGGGAACGGGTTTGGGACATCCGGATTGGTAACGGCACGGGTTTCACGGGGGCCGGTGAGGCGAGGACAGGCGATGGGCCAGCAACTTCAGCCATGGCGCTCCGGAGACGGCGAAAAACTGTGGCTGTCGACGCTGATCGACGCCATGCAACAGGTTTCTCGTCCGGAATTCCGCGGCCTGTCCTGCGACCAAACGATACTGGATGCCTTCGCTGGGCAGCTCGCGCGACCGGCATCGCCGTACCCTTATGGCGCCTCTCCGTTCAGTCTGCGCAATTAAGGCCTATTCGCCGGCAATTTGCAGCCGCGGTCGCGAACCGCGCTCGACCCCGCGCAGTTTCGCTTCTTCGTGCCCGATGTAGTCGCGCGTCATCGGCACCACGCCCTGGCGTTTGGCGAGCTGGATCTGGAAATTCATCATGTTCTGCTTGCGGAACGACATTTCCGAGCACGCCAGGTAAAATTCCCACATCCGCGCAAAGCGCTCGTCATAAAGCTGCACCGCTTCCTCGCGCCGAGCCATAAAGCGCTCGCGCCAGGCTTTCAGGGTTTCCGCGTAATGCAGCCGCAGGATCTCGATGTCGCATACCAACAGCCCGGCGCGCTCGATCGCCGGCATCACCTCGGACAGCGCCGGGATGTAGCCGCCGGGGAAGATATATTTGGCAATCCAGGGATTGGTGGCGTCGGGACCTTCCGAACGGCCGATCGAATGCAGCATCATGACGCCGTCGTCAGTGAGAAGCTCGGCGCAGCGCCGGAAATATTTCTCGTAGAAGTCGACGCCGACATGTTCGAACATGCCCACCGACACAATGCGGTCGAACGGGCCGGACACGTCGCGGTAGTCCTCGAGGAAAAACTTCGCCGACCGCGCCAGATTCTTTTCGGCCGCGCGGGCGTTCGATACCTGCAATTGTTCGGTCGAGAGCGTGACGCCGGTGACGTTGGCGCCGGTCATTTCCGCCAGATACAGGCTCAGCCCGCCCCAGCCGGAGCCGATGTCAAGCACGCGGTCGCCTCGGCCGATCAACAGCTTGGCGGCGAGATGACGCTTCTTGGCGAGCTGGGCCTCGTCAAGGGTCGCGTCCGGCGTTTCAAAATAAGCGCAGCTATATTGCTTGTCGGAATCGAGGAAGAGGGAATACAGCCGCCCGTCGAGGTCGTAGTGGCGCGCGACGTTGTTTTTCGAACGGCTCGGCGGATTGAACTGCTGGGCATGCCTGACCAGATAGCGCACCCACGATTGCAGCTTGGCCCAACGCGGCAATATCTCGGGCTGATCCATCAGGATCGCCAGCGCGGCTGCGATCGAGCCTTGCTCGACGACGAATGTGCCGTCCGTGAAAACTTCGCCCAGTGCAAGTTCCGGGTTGAGGAGAACCCGGCGTTCGGCGTCGGTGGTCAGGAAGCGCACGGCGACCGGCTCGCCGGTCCCGTCGCCGCAATCGAACCTGGCCCCGCTCGCGGTCGTAAACGTCATCGCCCCGCGGCGGATGAATTGCTTCAGGAAATAACGTAACAAGCGGTCCATCGAAACCACCAGAAAGCGATCCCCTATCGGCTAACGCACCGGCCGTCACAACCTACGCGCGCGGAATGTAATGGTTCCCGAGCGCCGCATTTCGATATAAGGGCGATGGCAGCGGCGCGCTAGTGCGTTGTACACAAAGCGGATATTCCGAAACATGGCGTCCAGGCGCTGGTGTGATATGTGCGCTTCCATTCGTGGGATAATCCGCTAAAAGGTACCGCCGCCGGCGCCGGAGCTGGGACGCCGGAAGCCTTTCCGAATCTGGAGAATGATGAATGTTGAGCCGAGCGCTCAGTTTAGCGACGGTGACGCTTCTGATCGGCTGTTTCGCGGCGGCCCCGGCGCAGGCGCAGGCGCAAAATCTCGAGGCCGGCAAGAGCCCGTCCCAGATTTTCGCGGGCACTTGCACGGCCTGCCACAAGAGCCCGCGCGGTCTGTTGAAGAGCGTGCCTGCCGGATCGCTGCAGGGTTTCCTGCGTCAGCATTACACGACCAGTCCCGATATGGCCTCGCTGCTGTCAGCCTACCTGATTTCCAATGGCGCGGCCGATACGCGCTATGGCGGTGCCCAGTCCAAGCCGGCCAAGGATGCGAAATCGGACGCCAGGCCCTCCGGTCCGCCCGAGCAGGTGGACCGCCGTGGCCGGCGCCTGCGCGCCGGCGAGCCGCCGCAGGAGGCGGCCCCGCCCGAGGCTGCACCGCGCGAGGCCGCCAAACCCGATGCCGACGGACTTCCCGCGCAAGCCGAGCCCGGACGAAAGGGCCATAACGGCAGGCGGCTGGCGCGGCCAGGGGAGGCGCCGGACGGCACGAAACCGGCTGCGGAAGGTCAAGCTCCGGCGCAGACGGCGAATGAGCGTGGCCCCGATGGCCGCAAATTGACCGCCCGGCAGAAGCTGACCAGGAGGGGCAAACCCGGCGGCGAAGAATCGCCGAAAGCGGATTCCGTCAAAACCGACCCCGCCAAGGAAGAGCCTCCAAAGGGTGAAACGGCGACGGACGACAAGCCCAAGAGTGAACCCCCCAAGAGCGAAACCGCCAAGGACGAAGGCAACAAGCCCGAGGGCGCTAAGCCTGAAACCGGCAAATCTGAATCCGGCAAGCCTGAATCGGCCAAGTCCGAATCGGCCAAACCTGAATCGACCAAGTCTGAGCCCGCCAAGTCTGAATCCACCAGGTCCGAACCGACCAAGCCTGAATCCGCCAAGATCGAGGCTCCGAAGGAGACCGGCAGCGGCTCGACGCCGGCACTGCGGGCCGGTCCGGTTCCTCCCGTCACTCCCGCGCCGCCGGCTTCCCCGGCGGTATCCGCAGCGGCCTCCGGTGCGACGCCGGAGCCGGCCGCGACGCCTTCAGCACCTGCAGTGCAGGCTGGGCCACCGGCCGAGACGGTTTCGGTGCCGCCGCCGGCGCCCGTTGCCCCGGCCGGACCGCCGGGGCCGCCGATCTCCAAATAGGCTTTTGCGCCAGCGAAGGTCCGGGCCGGCGGCCGGTGGCGATTTTCGGCAAAAAGCGTCGATAAAAATCCCAGGCCCGCCGTTAGGGCGGGCCTGGGTCGGTTCGCTTTGATGTCAGCTTCGATGTCACCTGCAGCGGCGTTACTTCTCGGAAGCCGCCTCTGCCTCGGGCTCCTCGTCGTGGCGGGCTTCCGGGTCGAAGAATTCGCCGGCGGCGGCCAGCGCTTCGGCGGCCGCGTCCTGATCTTCCTGGCGGCTGGAGATGTCCTCGCCGCGATTGATGCGCTCGGCCTCATCGGCACTGCGCGCGACCGTCACGGTGACGCCGACCTCGACCTCCGGGTGCACGGCGATGGCGATCTTGTGCTTGCCGATGGTCTTGATCGGCGCGTCCAGCATGACCTGGCCACGGCTGATGATGACGCCGTCGCTCTCGAACGATGCGATGATGTCGCGGACGGTCACCGATCCGAACAACTGACCGGTCTCGGAGGCCTGCCGCAGCACCATGACGTTTCGGCCGTCGATCTTTTCCGCGACCTTGGTTGCCTCGCCCTTGGCCTGCAGGTTGCGGGCTTCGAGTTCGGCCTTCATGCCATCGAACCTGGCGCGATTATCCGTGGTGGCGCGCAGCGCCTTGCCGCGCTTCAAAAGATAATTGCGGGCATATCCATCCTTGACGCGAACGACTTCGCCCATCTGACCGAGTTTGGCGACGCGTTCCAGCAAAATGACTTCCATATTCGTTCTCCGTTTGAGGTGATGAGGGTTGAAATGAAGCGTGCAGTTCAGGCGGCGGGGAGGGGCGGCGGCCTCCCTTGCAGATAGCGCTTGCGAAATCCGAAGATCGCATCGGCTAGCCCGAGAACCACCATCGCCAGGACCGGCCAGAGGAACACCGCGACGATGGCGTAGGTGCAGCCGAGCCAGAGCGCGCGGCTTTTCAATGTCAGCGTCAACGTATGCAACACCGCGAAGCCGGCAAGCGCGTAAGCCGTCATCAAGACCGCGGCGACGATCTGCGCCAGGATCGCGAGCAGTCCGCCGGCAAAACAGAATGCGATCGCAACACACAATGCGGCCAGCGTCATCGGCGGCAGATCGACGCTTTTCAGGTCGGGCCGCGGGCGGTGCAATCGTCCTGATGTCGTCGTGATTTTGGTGGCGAGCCAGAGGTTGAGCGTCAGCGTCATCATGGCGACCACGGCGGCCGAAGCTGGTGCGATGATCACGAGAGCGTCGACCCATTGTTCGATCTCGCCGGTCGACCCCGCATCGCGCGGGCCGATGATCAGCAACAGGCCGCGCCGCAGTGCGGCGCTGATCGCGGTCGCATCCCAGCCAAGCGTGAGCAGGGCGGCCATCGTCGTCAACGCGGCAAAGCCTGCGATCCAGGCCAGAATTCGGCCAACCGGATACCATTCCAGATCGGGTGCAACCGGCGACGCGCCGTTGCCAGACGGGGCGCCGTTGGCGGTGGGCCGGCCCAGCAGCGCGAGATGGCCCAGCCACCAGGCGGGCAGCGCGACCGAGACGGCAAAAGCGATGCAGTAGGGAATGCCGAAGATCACGCCGAGACCCGTGGCCGCGGCGATGCCGCCGATGGTGGCGCAGAGCGGTCCCCATGCCAGCGCCGCGACCATCAGCGGCAGCGGCGCCAGATAAAACAGCAGCACCGAGATCAGCGCGCCCGAGATGATCGAGGCGAACATCAGCGCGGAGGCGCAGCCGGCTGCTATGGCTATGAGAACGATCGCGATCATCAGCTGTCCCGCTCCTTTCGAGCGGTTAGATACGGGTCAGCAAATTATGCTGCCCTACCAACTACTTAGTTTTTTTCCGTACCAGTTTCGCACCAGATACGGTGTGAAAGGAGGTTGCAGAGAAAATTTCACTGCAGCATCAATCGTTTATCACCTTCTGAGTTTCGATCTCTTACCAGAGCAACAGAAACGCAGAAATGATTGCGGCCCCCACTGGGAGCCGCTTGGTGGGCCTTTTAGTTGATTGTTTTCGATCAATCAAGTGCTCCCGATGTTCGCGATAATGGTCATCAGGTATATGGCCGCCCCTACCAGTCAGTTAGAGGCGGTGTAGCCAGTCGTTGTCGTTGGTCCGCAGGGGTGAGGCTCACCAGCCGATACGTCCTCTTTATCTCTGGGGTGGCGTATTCGGGGACTTCTTCGATTTGGATCCGCAGAGCGATGCGGGATACGAGAAGCCAAAGTCAGATCCCGTTTCGTTGAGCATCCAGCCGGACAGTTGGCGGTTCTTCTTAACGCCATTCTTCAATGCGTCGCATATCTGCGAGAACAGTTCTTGAAAATCGAGAAGGAATTTGGTGACTGCTGCAACAGTGTATCGTTCTTCGTTTTCTGGCATTTGCCTGTATCGACAAACTTCCACGCGCGCTTCCCGCGCAACTGCAGATCTTAAGCAGGCGTCAAGTTTTGCGCCTTGCGAAAAAGCTCCGCAACATCAGCCACGGCGTCAAAGCGGATATCGTTCGATTTTGGTTTATCAGCACGCTTGCCCGTGGATAAAGACCAAAGCGCGCCAATTGAAGAAATGCATGGTCGGGTTCAATCTCGTTTCAGACCGGAGAGTTTAGGCTTTTTGCACGAAATCCTGCTTAGTCGTTTTTGCACGAAAGCCTTACGGGCTTCTCGTAGGCAATGTTTAAACCGTTGGCAGGAAAAGTCAGAATCATGAACGCAAAAGATAGTCTCGATCGGTTATTCGCCGGCGCACAAATGGTGCTCCGCCGGGATTTTCTCGCCACGGGTGTTGCGCTGTTTGCAGCGGCTTCTGCCGGCGAGGCTCTCGCGGCCGCACCCAGCACCGCGACGGATCAGGATCGCGAACATATGCGCCAGGCGATCGAGTTGATGCGCAAGGCCGGAGTAATCGAAAAGACCGGCGGGCCATTCGGCTGTGTGATCGTGCGCGACGGCGAGGTGCTTGCCGCCACAGGCAACAGCGTTTTGAAGGACAACGATCCTTCCGCTCATGCCGAAGTGAATGCCATTCGCGCCGCCTGCAAGAAGGTCAACGCGCCGAACCTTAGGGGCGCGACGATGTACACGAGCTGCGAGCCTTGCCCGATGTGCTATTCAACGGCGTATTGGGCACGGGTCAGCAAGATCTATTACGCCGCGGCCTGGACTGACTATTCCGATCTGTTCGATGACTCCAATATCAGCATGGACATGAAGAAACCCTACGCTGAAAGGGCCGTTCCAGTTGAGCCACTGATGCGGAACGAAGCCCAAAAGGTTTGGCTCGAATTCCGGAAAATGCCCGATGGCGCAAAGTACTGATGTGCTGGAAAGGCCAACGAGCGGTTAGAGGTCTTGTGAACCCCAACCATCGGCTGCCGGACGACGCGGAAGCCTTATGAAGATTCCGATCCGCGGCGACAACGCCGCGGATCGAAGAGGTTTTTACCTGATCACGTAAGGCAGCAGACCGAGGAAACGCGAGCGCTTGATGGCGCGCGCGAGCTCACGCTGCTTCTTGGCGGAGACGGCGGTGATGCGGCTCGGCACGATCTTGCCGCGCTCGGACACGTAACGCATCAGCAGCTTGGAATCCTTGTAGTCGATCTTCGGCGCGTTCGGCCCCGTGAACGGGCAGGTCTTGCGACGGCGGAAAAACGGACGGCGTGCACCAGCTTCAGCCATGATTCTTACTCCTCAACCACTGCGTCGGCATCTTCGCGCGGGCGTCGCGGACCACGGTCGCCGCGGTAGCCGCCGCCATCGCGGTCGCCACGGAATCCGCCGTCGCGGTCGCCACGGAAACCGCCGCCGCCACGGTCGTCGCGATCGCGATCGCGGTCGGCCTTGCGCATCATCGCCGAGGGGCCTTCCTCATGCTCATCGACGCGAACGGTGAGATAGCGGATCACGTCTTCGCTGATCCGCTCCTGCCGCTCGATCTCGGCGACCGCCGCCGACGGGCCGTCGATATTGAGCAGCACGAAATGCGCCTTGCGATTCTTGTTCATCCGATAGGTCAGGGAACGTACGCCCCAGTTTTCCATCTTCACGACCTTGCCGCCGAGTTGCTCGACGATGCCGGTCATCTGGGTGGTCAGTTCTTCGACCTGCTGGGTGCTCGCATCCTGACGCGCGAGAAAAACATGCTCATAAAGAGGCATGGGTGTCCTTTCCAATGTTGGCGCGGCTCCCGGCGGCAAGCCCTTCGAACCCTCCGGAAAGGACTCGACATGCTCAGAAGGCGGAAGCACGGGACGACGGACCGACTGGCCCTGCCACATCAACATCGCCGATAAGGTGAAATTGCTGAGACCGTCCGTTCAGCTCCCGGCCGGGATCCACGGATGGCGCGGTTTATACGGATTTTGCGGGCAATGGCAAGGGAAAGCGACCCGATCGGGGTCCCATCCTTAGGGCTCGGAACCGGCAGCGCTTGACACGACCGTCTCCTGCGGTGTCTTTCCGTCCGAATTGAGGGATTTTCCCACGGCGTCCAGGGGTATTGATGACGGCAGCATTCACTTTTCCGGGGCAGGGCTCCCAGGCGCTCGGCATGGGAAAGGCCCTGGCGGAGGCTTTTCCGGCCGCCCGCGCGGTGTTCGACGAGGTCGATGCGGCGCTCGGCGAAAAGCTGACGTCTATTATCTGGGACGGTCCGGCCGAGACCCTGCAGCTCACCGAGAATGCCCAGCCGGCGCTGATGGCGGTCTCGCTCGCCACCCTGCGGGTGCTTGAAACCGAAGCCGGATTCTCGGTCGCGAAGGACGCCGCGTTTGTCGCCGGACATTCGCTTGGCGAATACTCCGCGCTGGCCGCCGCCGGCGGTCTCAGCATCAGCGATACCGCGCGCCTGTTGCGCACCCGCGGCCTTGCCATGCAGAAGGCGGTGCCGGTGGGTGTCGGCGCCATGGCTGCTCTGCTTGGCCTCGAGTATGAGACCGCGGTGGCCGTCGCCAACGAGGCCGCCCAGGGCCAGGTCTGCGAAGCCGCCAACGACAATGGCGCCGGGCAGGTCGTGGTCTCCGGCGACAAGGCGGCAGTCGAGCGTGCGCTCGAGATTGCCAGGACCAAGGGCGCCAAGCGTGCGATGCTGCTGCCGGTGTCGGCGCCATTCCATTGCCGGCTGATGCAGCCCGCGGCCGACGCGATGGCGGAGGCGCTTGCCGGTGTCACCATCAAGTGGCCGGTCTCGCCGCTGGTGTCGAACGTGCTGGCTGCGCCGATTAGCGACCCGGACGAGATCCGCCGTCGCCTGATCGAACAGGTCACGGGGACCGTGCGCTGGCGCGAATCGGTGGCTTACATGGCAAGTCACGGGGTCGTCAGGTTCTTCGAAATCGGCGCCGGCAAGGTGCTGAGCGGGTTGGTCAAGCGCATCGCCGATGGCGCGATCGGGATTTCAGTCGGCGGCCCCGGCGACATTGCCGCCGCAAAAGACGCGATCGCGGCTGTACATTCGGGCTAGGCGGCCGAGAGGAGAAGTTGATGTTCGATCTGACTGGCAGGACGGCGCTCGTCACCGGCGCGACCGGCGGCATCGGCGGCGCGATCGCGCAGGCCCTGCACGCGCAAGGCGCGACGGTGGCGATTTCCGGGACCCGGCGCGAGGTACTGGACACGCTTGCCGGCAAGCTGGGCGAGCGGGTTCATGTGCTGCCGTGCAATCTCTCCGACGCCGCCGAGGTGGAAGCGCTGGTGCCGTCGGCGGAACAAGCCATGGGCCAGGTCGATATTCTCGTCGCCAACGCCGGCATCACCCGGGACAATCTGTTCGTGCAACTGCGCGACGAGGACTGGGACGAGGTCATCAAGGTCAATCTGACGGCGACCTTCCGGCTGGCCCGGGCCGCGACCAGGCTGATGATGCGCAAGCGTTTCGGTCGCATTGTCGCGATCACCTCCGTGGTCGGCGTTACCGGCAATCCGGGCCAGGGCAATTACACGGCGTCGAAGGCCGGACTGATCGGCATGATCAAGACGCTGGGGGCGGAATATGCCAAGCGCAACGTCACCGCCAATTGCATCGCCCCGGGATTTATCAAGACGCCGATGACGGATGCTTTGAACGACAAGCAGCGCGAAACGATTCTCTCGAAAGTTCCTGCAGGGCGGCTCGGAACATCCGATGAAATCGCGGCGGCGGCGGTCTATCTGAGTTCGAATGAAGCGGCTTACATCACCGGGCAGACGATTCATGTCAATGGTGGAATGGCCATGGTTTGAGGCGGTTTGCCGGGCCCTTCGGCGGGGCAGCAATCCGTTTCCGATGGCCGATTGAGGCTTGTAGTCAAGGCTTGGGAAGTATGATAACCGAACCACCAACGGATGGGCAAAGAACGCCATTGCAGGATTTTGAAACCCTGTATATTGGCGGTGGGGAGCCTGTCGTCGTTCGCCGGGCCTTTGTGGGGTTTGACGGGGCCAAATCAAGACTATGCGCGATTGCGAAGGAAAGTTTAACGACCAAGACGGTTCGTATCGTCCTTGGGTCGGGTCTAATGGGAACAAGCACGAGGTTGAACGATGAGTGAGATTGGCGAGCGAGTTAAGAAGATCGTGGTCGAACACCTTGGTGTCGAACCCGAAAAGGTGGTCGACAATGCGAGCTTCATTGACGACCTCGGCGCCGACAGCCTCGATACCGTCGAGCTCGTGATGGCGTTTGAAGAAGAGTTCGGTTGCGAAATTCCCGACGACGCCGCGGAAACGATTTTGACCGTTGGCGACGCCACAAAATTTCTCGAAAAGAACGCGAAGAGCTGACGCCCCCGCGCGGTGCTGACAAAACCGGACGGGCCGTGGATGAACGGTCCACCGGTTTCTTGTTGTCGGCCGTGAATCGTGGGCTGGAGTGCTGGATATGAGGCGGGTTGTCGTCACGGGCCTCGGCATGGTGTCGCCACTCGGCTGTGGCGTGGAAACGACCTGGAAGCGCATCCTCAACAGCGAGAGCGGTGCTAAAAGGATCGATACGTTTGACGTCTCCGATCTGACCAGCCGGATCGCCTGCGTGATTCCGAGGGGCGATGGCACCGACGGCACATTCAATCCCGACCAGTGGATGGAGCCGAAGGACCAGCGCAAGGTCGACGACTTCATCATTTTTGCGATGTGTGCGGCGCGCCAGGCGCTCGATGATGCCGATTGGCATCCCTCGACTGAAGACGACCGTTGCGCCACCGGCACCATGATCGGCTCGGGGATCGGCGGCCTGTCCGGCATTGCCGATACCGCGCTGCTCCTCAAGGAGCGCGGCCCGCGCAAGGTATCGCCATTCTTCATTCCCGGCCGCCTGATCAATCTTGCCTCGGGTTACGTGTCGATTGAGCACGGCCTCAAGGGTCCCAATCATTCCGTGGTGACGGCCTGCTCGACCGGTGCACATGCGATCGGCGACGCAAGCCGGCTGATCGCGCTGGGCGATGCCGACGTGATGGTGGCGGGCGGAACGGAATCCCCGATTTGCCGGCTGTCGATGGCGGGATTTTGCGCCTCTCGCGCATTGTCGACCGGCTTCAACGAAACTCCGGAAAGAGCCTCGCGCCCCTACGACAGGGATCGCGACGGCTTCGTGATGGGGGAGGGCGCGGGCATCGTGGTGCTTGAGGAATACGAGCATGCGAAGGCGCGCGGCGCGAGAATCTATGCGGAAGTGATCGGTTACGGGCTATCGGGCGACGCCTATCACATCACGTCTCCGTCGCCGGACGGCGATGGCGCGTTTCGCAGCATGGGCGCCGCCATGAAGCGTGCAGGGATCATTTCCTCCGATATCGACTACATCAATGCCCACGGTACATCGACCCAGGTCGGTGACGAAATCGAGCTCGGTGCGGTGGAGCGGCTGCTGGGCAACGCCGCTTCCAGGGTTTCGATGTCGTCGACCAAATCATCGACAGGGCACCTGCTCGGCGCCGCGGGGGCGGTCGAGACTATTTTCAGCATCCTGGCGATTCGCGACAACATCGCCCCGCCGACCATCAACCTTGACAACCCATCGGTGGAAACGGCGATCGATCTGGTGCCGAAGGCGCCGCGCAAACGCGAAATCAACGTGGCGCTATCCAATTCATTCGGCTTCGGAGGCACCAACGCATCCGTGATCGTGCAGCGCGTGGCCAACTGACGCCGGTATCAAGAGGACTCCACCGTTTCGCCGCATTCGGTGATAAATCCTAGAGATGGGCGTAGAGACTTCGGCCGCTGCGGCAATTTCGCGAGGCCGCGATTGAACCGACAGGATTCAGGTTGCATCGATGAGTGAGAGGCCGCCCATTTCGCCACGGAGTCCGCGCGCCGCGCTGGAGCCCGAGCAGGTCCCGCCGCCGCCAAAGCGGTCCGAGCGCGCCCGCAATCCGTTCGTCGTGGTCGGCAATGCCGTCATCACCATCGTCCTGGTTCTGATGATCGGCGCGGGCGGCGCATACATCTACGGCAAACAGAAGATCGAGGCCCCGGGCCCGTTGCAGGAGGACAAGGTCGTCAACATTCCGGCGCGCGCGGGAATGACCGATATCGCCGATGTCCTGCAGCGTGAGGGCGTGATCGACAACAATCGCTGGGCGTTCATCGGCAGCGTCTTTGCGCTGAAGGCGCGCTCCGAACTCAAGCCCGGCGAATACTCGTTCCAGAAGAACGCCAGTCTACGCGATGTCATCGGCACCATGGTCGAGGGCAAGGTGGTCCAGCACGCCGTCACGATTCCCGAAGGCCTGACCTCCGAACAGATCGTGGCCCGGCTTACGGACAACGATATTTTTGCGGGCACGGTCAAGGAGGTGCCACGCGAAGGCACGTTGCTGCCGGAAACCTACAAATTCCCGCGCGGCACCACGCGCGAGCAGGTGATTGCGCGCATGCAGCAGGCCCAGAAGCGGGTGCTGGCGGAAATCTGGGAACGCCGCAGCCCGGATATTCCGATCAAGACGCCGGAGCAGTTGGTGACGCTGGCCTCGCTTGTCGAGAAGGAAACCGGCAAGCCGGACGAGCGCAGCCGCGTCGCTGCGGTGTTCGTCAACAGGCTGCGCCAGAAGATCAAGCTGCAGTCCGATCCGACCATCATCTATGGCCTTGTCGGCGGCAAGGGGACGCTGGGCCGGCCGATCAAGCGCTCTGAAATCCAGCAGCCGTCGCCTTACAATACCTATGTGGTTGAGGGCCTGCCGCCAGGGCCGATCGCCAATCCCGGCCGCGCCTCGCTGGAAGCCGCCGCCAATCCGGCGCGCACGCGCGATCTCTACTTCGTCGCCGATGGCAGCGGCGGCCATGCGTTCAGCGACTCGTACGACCAGCATCAGAAAAACGTCGCCAAATTGCGGACCATGGAAAAGCAGATTCAGAACGACACGGTCGAGCCGGCCGACGATCCTCCGCCGCCTGCGGCGGCCGCGCCGGCCGACCCCACCCCGACCGCCACGACGCCAAAGCCGGCCCCGGCCAAAAAGCCCGCCCGCGGCGGCCCGGGCCGGCAGGGCGCGGCACAATCGACGACGACGCCTCCGGTGATTCAGCAATAGCGCAGGTAGGCCCGCGGCGAACCGGAACCGAATTACATTTTTGCCCGAAAGCGCGCCCAACGCGTCACTTGCAGGTATTCCATTCGCAAAACCGTTATCCACTTTTGCGCAATACACGCTAAGCTCGCGCAGTTCGTTGCTGGCGAATCTCACACCCGTAACTGCCGGAGAAATTCACACGATGGCGTTGTCGAGCATGACCGGCTTTGCCCGAAGCCACGGCGCCAGCGGACCCTACGTGTTCGAATGGGAATTGAAGTCGGTCAACGCCAAAGGCTTCGACCTGCGCATGCGGCTGCCGCCTGGATGGGACGAACTCGAAGCCTTCGCCAAGAAACGCGCCGGCGAAGTGCTGTCGCGCGGCACGGTGTACGCCAATCTGAACGTCAAGCGCGCCAGCTCGGTCTCGACGATCCGCATCAATGAAGAGGTGCTGGCGTCGATCATAAAGGTGGCGGGGGTTCTCGCCGGCAAGATCGATGCGGTGGCGCCGAGCATCGATGGGCTGTTGGGGATCAAGGGCGTCATCGAGGTGGTTGAGCCGGAAAGCGACGAGGCCGAAGACAAGGCCGCGAAGGCCGCCGCCGCGGCGGCGTTCGACCAGGCGCTCTCGGAGCTCGTCGCAATGCGTCAGCGCGAGGGCCTGACGCTCGGGCAGGTTCTTTCACAGCGCATGGACGAGATCGAGCTGCTGGCGAAGAGGGCCGAGGCCGCTCCCGGCCGCAAGCCCGATGCGATCAAGGCGCGGCTTGCCGAGCAGATCGCGGCACTGCTCGAATCGTCCGATCGCTTCGACCCGGATCGGCTCAGTCAGGAAGCGATCATGATCGCGGCGAAGGCCGACATTCGCGAAGAACTCGATCGCATTGCTTCGCACATCTCGCAGGCCCGCGAGATGATCGGCAAGGGCGGTCCGGTCGGACGGCGGCTCGATTTCCTGGCGCAGGAGTTCAACCGCGAGGTCAATACCTGCTGCTCCAAGTCGAACGATCTCGAATTGACCAACACCGGCCTCGAAATGAAGAACGTGGTCGAGCAATTCCGCGAGCAGGTTCAGAATCTGGAGTGAGACATGACGGCTGGCGGCCACGGCTTCGATGGGGTTGAGCGGCGCGGACTGATGTTCGTGCTGTCGTCGCCGTCGGGCGCGGGGAAGACCACACTGTCGCGGCTGCTGATCGAGCGGATGCCAGGCCTGAAGATGTCGGTGTCGGCGACCACGCGGCCGATGCGGCCCGGCGAAGTCGACGGCCGCGACTATTCGTTTGTCGACAAATCCAGATTCGAACAGATGGTCAAGCGAAACGAGTTGCTCGAATGGGCGACCGTGTTCAGCAATCGCTACGGCACGCCGCGTGCGCCGGTCGAAATGGCGTTGTCGGCGGGGCAGGACGTATTGTTCGACATTGACTGGCAGGGCACCCAGCAATTGCGGGAAAAGGCGCGGGCCGACGTCGTCAGCGTGTTCATCCTGCCGCCGTCCGCCGTCGACCTGGAAAAACGCCTGCACTCCCGTGCGCAGGATTCCGATGAGGTCATCCGGGGACGGATGAGCCGCGCCAGCCATGAAATGAGCCATTGGGCTGAGTACGACTACATCGTGATCAATTACGATATCGATGAAGCGTTTGCCGAAGTGCAGTCGATCCTGAAGGCCGAGCGGCTGAAACGCGAACGCCGTACGGGTTTGACGACGTTCGTGCGGGAGTTGCAGCGGCAGCTGGAGAAGTAGCGAGGCCTCAGCGCGGGGTCAGCTTGCGTATTTCCGAGTAAAATTCCGCAACCCTGTCGTCCCGGTCATTGGCTTGACGAAGGTCGCGGGCGAACTCGGGACGGCGCCCGAGAGCACGCGCTGCTGGCTCGGCCGACGGCGTCCTGTCATCGATATTTGCCTGTTCCCAGATCGCGCCGCGACGCTCGCGAATCCTGGCCTCTAGGGGACGTCGTGCGCGGCCGAACTTGAAGATGACGCCTCCGATGACGCCGGCCAACGCCAGCGCGGCGATGATCGCGGCCAGCAGCATCTGCACCGAATAGGTCGGCGTCGCCGATGACGCGTCTGCCGCCGCGAACGGTTCGGCGGCAAGGACCGATGATGGCTGACTTCGTGAGGGTGGGCTCGCGGGGGCGGCGGGATCGGGCTGGTTTGCCGCTACCTGGTTTGCCGCTACGTCGGTCGGGGGATTGTCACCCGACGATTGCGGCCAGCGCGACGCGACGATCGATGGCCGCGTCGCTTTGTCTCCCGTGCTGGTGGTCCCGTTGTTTTGCGTGACCGCCGCATTCGCCGGCATCGCCTGCGCGAGCGCGTTGCCGCGGCGCTGCGGTTCGACGGGCGGCTGCGCGGGCAGTTCCGCGTGAGCGTCCGCTATCGATGTTTCTGTTTTTACCGCAGTCGGCTTCGCGGATAGAACGGGAGCGGCTGGAGCGGGATTCGCTGCGGCGGTTTGCGTGGGATCCGGTGCGGCGGCTTGCGCGGGATTCGATGCGGCGGTTTGCGCAGGCTTTTCGTGCTCGTCGCCGAGGTACCAGCAATGGCGTTTGGTGACACGCTCGACGCGGTAATACCAGTGGCCGCCCGCAGGCGTTTGACCCTTCGGACCCGATAGGCAGTCGTCGGCCGCAGGCGCCGCGGCGACCGTTTGGGCTGCGAGCGGGGTGGACGCGAGAAAGCTGGCGAAGATTGCAGACACGAATTTCGCGGTTCGCTTTGGCATGTGCATCTCCGGTCACGCTACGCAACATTTCACGCTCCAAATCTCCGCAAAGACTTGGGTCGCAATGAGCCGCAATTCCGGAGGGGATGGGGCTTAATTTGGGCCTGCGGTCACACCGCGAAGGCCCGTGGAAGCTTGAGAAATAGCGAAAAAATACCGCCGCGCTTTTTGCAAACGCGACGTTACTCGCTCGCGAGCACGTCGCTGAACAGCACGTAGCGCTCGCCGTCGAAGCGCACCAGCCGCATCTGCTTGATCGGACGCAGATCCGCCGGGGTGGTATTGAGGCGGATCCCGGGCAGCAGCAACGGCAGTTCCATATCCAGATGAGAGGCTTGCTTCATGATATTCTCGCGCGTCAGATTATCGCCGCACTGCCTGAGGATCTGCACCACGGCGAAACCGATATTGTAGCCGTAGGGCGCATAGTAATCGCTCTTGTCGACATGCGGGTTGTACTTGTCCATCCACACGTTCCAGGCCTTCATGGCCGGATCGTCTTTCCACTGCGGATCCGCCGGATCTTTTTGATAGGCCGCGGAGATGATGCCCTTGGCGGCTTCAAACCCGGCCGGCCTGATCGCGCCGGCAATCGATGAGCCGACGCTGTCGACGAATTCCTGCGGATGCCAGTCGATGTCGTAGGCCTTGCGAATGGCCTGCGCGGAGAATTTGGGTACCGCGAGGATGAAAAACACGTCGGCGCCCGAAGCCTTCAGCGAGACCACCTGGGAATCGACGGTCGGGTCGCTGGTGTTGTAAGTCAGCGATGCCACGATCATTGTAGAGGCCTTGTCGCCGAGCCCGCGCTTGATTCCGAGCAGGTAGTCGCGGCCGAGATCGTCGTTCTGCGACAGGATGGCGATCTTGGCGTCAGGCTTCACCGAAAGAATGTACTTGGCGTAGATCTCGCCTTCCGACGCGTAATGCGGTGTCCAGCTCATCGTCCACGGATAATGCTCGGGATCATTGAAGATCGTTGCGCCAGAGCCGATGAAAAGGTGCGGCACTTTTTTCTGGTTGACGTATTTGAGCACGGCCATGTTGGTCGCGGTGCCCACGGGATTGACCAGAAACAGGACCTCGTCGCTTTCGACGAGGCGTCTGATCTGCTCCACCGTTTTCGGCGGGCTGTAGGCGTCGTCAAGGCTGATGAAATTGATCTTGCGGCCATTCACGCCGCCTTGTTCGTTGATCATCGTGAAATAGGCGGTAGCGGAGACCGCGCCCGCCGAATAGGCCGACGCCGGGCCGCTATAGGGCGTGGTGGTGCCGATCTTGATTTCGGTGTCGGTGACGCCGGGGCCGTACTGTTTCTGGGCCAAGGCCGGCGTCGCGGCAAGTACAAGCGCCGCCAAAGCTCCCAGCGTCGAACGATTCCTCCAGGCCATCAGAATCCTCCCTGTCCAGGTGAGGCTTACGTGGCACTCTGCCTCTTTGGCGAGGCTTGCGAGCTGCTCCGCCTCAGTTTTTCAGCACGATGCGCCCCACGACTTTGCCGGCCCGCAACTCGTCGATCCATTTCTGGACGTCGCCCATCGGTTCCTCTTTCATGGGCGTCGGCTTGATCTTGCCGGCGCGCGCGAGCGCCATCAGTTCATGCGCTTCGGCCAAGGTTCCGACCATGAAGCCCTCGATGGTCATCCGCTTGTAGATCCATTGTACCATGGGCAGGCTGAAATTGCCGCCCATCAATCCGGAAACCACGATCTTGCCGCCGCGCGCCAGTACGGCAACCGCAAAGGCCATCGATTTCTCGTTGCCGGCAAAATCGACGATCTCGTCGAACCCGCCTTCGGTTTCCCGGATGATGCGCTTGACCACGTCGGCCTCGGAAGGATCGTAGGCGTCCGCGGCGCCGTTTTTCAACGCCGCCTCGCGCGCAGCGGGGCTCAGATCCGCCACCGAGATCTTCTGCTCGAACATGGCTTGCGCGAAAGAAAGCCCCATCATGCCGACGCCGCCAAGACCGATCAGCAGGAGATTGCGCTGCCGCGGACGGTCGACCAGGCGTTTCAGCGCGCCATAGGCGGTCACGCCCGAGCACATCAGGGTCGCCGCCTGATTGACCGGCAAGGGATCGTAATCCAGCAGGTATTTGGCGTCCGGCACCAGCACATGGCTGGCGAAACCACCGTCGATGGCGACGCCGAGAAAACGCTGCTTCACGCAGAGATTCTCATCACCGTTCAGGCAGTCGCGGCACTGTCCGCAACCGATCCACGGGAACACCGCTTTTTTGGCGCCGATCAGTTCCTTCGAAACGTCCGGGCCGACTTCCTCGACGATCCCGGCAATCTCGTGTCCGAGCGTGAACGGCAGAACCATGCCACGGGTGGTATCAAGCTTCTTGCCGCCACCGAGGTCGGCATAACCGTCCTGGATATGCAGGTCGGAATGGCACAGCCCGCAACGTTCGATCCGGACCAGGACTTCCCTGGCCTGCGGCTTCGGCGTCTCGACGATGGTTTCACACAACGGTGCATCGAATTTGACGAGCGACTGGCGACGCATGAGCGCCATGGTGGTTTCTCCTTAGAGCGCGTTCACTTTTGTGTTCGTATATCGGTCAATTCGCGCGCCATGGCAACAAAGCCGCTGACCGGAACGGTCTCGGCGCGCCGGGTCAAATCGATATGCGCTGCCGCCGCGAGCCGGGCCGGATCGACCGCCAGCGATTTGAGACTTTGCCGCAGCATTTTTCGCCGCTGACCGAACGCCGCCGCCGCAACCTGTTCCAGCGCGCGGCGGTCGCACGGCTCCGGCGCGCTGCGGGGCACCAGGCGGACCACAGACGAGGTGACCTTGGGCTGCGGCACGAAGGCGGCCGGAGAAATGTCGAACAGGATTTTTGTCTCGGCGCGCCAGTTCGCGAGCACGCCGAGCCGCCCATAGGCTTCATCGTTTTCGCGAGCGACAATCCGCTCGGCGACTTCGCGCTGAAACATCAGCACCATCATGTCGTACCAGGGCGGCCATGGCTCGATCGACAGCCAGTCGATCAGCAGCGCGGTCGCGATGTTGTAGGGCAGGTTGGCGACGATTTTAGCCGGCGTACCGCCGAGCAGCGGCCGTGGATCGAAATGCTGGGCGTCGGCGCAGATGATCTCCAGCCGACCCGGGTATCGCCTCGAGATCTCCTCAAGCGCCGCCAGCGCCCGCTGGTCGCGTTCCACGGCGATGACGCGACGCGCGCCCAGCGCCAGCAGCGCGCGCGTCAGCCCGCCGGGACCGGGGCCGATCTCGATCACGGTAGCATCTTCGAGCGGGCCCGCGGCGCGTGCGATCCGCGCGGTGAGGTTGAGGTCGAGCAGGAAATTCTGACCCAGCGATTTGCGGGCCGACAGGGCGTGCTGGCGAATGACCTCGCGAAGCGGCGGAAGGTCGTCGATCGCGCTCATGCCGGCGGGGTCGCCGCCATGCGGGCGGCCAGCCGCAATGCCGCGATCAGGCTCGACGGATCGGCCCGGCCGGTGCCGGCAATGTCGAAGGCCGTGCCATGATCGGGCGATGTGCGAATGAACGGCAATCCCAGCGTGACGTTGACCGCCTCCTCGAATGCCAGCGTCTTGACCGGGATCAGCGCCTGATCGTGATACATGCAGATTGCGCAGTCATAGGTTTTGCGCGCGGCATCGTGGAACATGGTGTCGGCCGGCAGCGGCCCCCTGATTTCGATGCCGTAGCCGCGCAGGATTTCGATGGCCGGTGCCACGATCCTCTGGTCCTCGGTGCCGAGCGAGCCGTCTTCGCCGGCATGCGGATTGAGGCCGGATACCGCGAGGCGCGGACAGGCGAGGCCGAAGCGGGCTTTCAAAGCCGCCACCGCGATGCGAGCGGTCGTCACGATCAGGTCGGTCGACAGCCGCTCGATCGCATCACGCAACGAAAGGTGAATCGTCACCGGCACGACGACGAGGGCAGGGGACCACAGCATCATCACCGGCTGCGGCGTATGGCCTCCGGACGCCGCGAGTTCGGCGAGAAATTCGGTATGGCCGGGATGCCGGAATCCGGCGCGGTACAGAACGCTCTTGGCAATCGGATTGGTGACAACCGCGCTGGCCCGTCCGGCGATGACGTCGCCGACCGCCTGACGAATCGAGGCCATGGCGGCGTCCGCGCTGGTGTTGTCGGGTTGACCGGGCCGCGCCGTCGCAGGATGGCCGGTGGCGACGACCGGCAAGGCCTCTGCGAACGTAGCGAGGGCGTCTTCGGCGCGAACGTCGGCGAGCTTGACCTTCAGTCCGAGCGCCTTCGCCCGGCTACCAAGGAAGTCGCGATCGCCGAGCAGGTAGAACGCCGGGAGCTTCAGCTCATCGCGGCGCAGCCACGCCTGGATGGTGATGTCGGGCCCGATACCCGCGGGTTCGCCTAGGGTCAGCGCGAGGGGCTTGGCCATGCGTCAACGGTATTCGATCATCGCAGCTTTGCGGCATTCCTGCAGATACCATTTCGACTTCGCCTCGTATTTCTCGGCGTACATCTTGTCCCGGATTTCCTTCTTTTTCGGCGTATCGACGGTGGTCGGCTTCCTCCCGCACAGCGCGACCATCTCCACGCCCTGCTTGGTGATCTCGGGCGGGGTCAAATGGCCGATCGGAGTGCTGTCGAGCACTTGGCGAAGAACCGGCGGTATGTCGGCCGAGGTCTTGGTCACCGGCTCGCGTATGGCGGCATTTTGCATGGACTTGAAGAAAGCGTTGGCCTCATCGCAGGTTTGCACGCGGCTGCGCAGGGCTTCGGCCTCCTTTTGCCTTGCCTCGACGGCGGCCGGCGCGGATCCTCGTGGCACGATCAAGACGATCGGCTGCATCTTGTATTCGAAGCTCTCGGCTTCCGGCTTCTCGTCGCCACCGCTGACCTGAACGGCGGCGGCGACTTCCTTTTCACCGACCTGAAGGCTCTCCTTGAATCGCCCGCGGACCAGGCTGGTCCAAACCATCTCGGCCTTCATGCGGTCCTTCAGTGTGTCGGGCCGAATCCCCTGGCTTTCGAGGGATTTTGTCAGTTGCTCCGGCGTGATCCGCATCCGCGAACTCATCGCCGCAAAAGACTGATCGACATCGGAAGCGGTGGGCTCGACGCCGAATTTCTTTCCTTCCTTGATCTTCACCTTTTCATCGATCAGCTCGTCGATCACCTGCTGTCGCACGACGGGTTTGTGAGTCGACAGAAAGTCCAGCTTGCTGCGCTGTTCGATATCGTAGTTGGTGATGGGTTCGCCGTTGACCATGACCGCGACGGTCTGCGCATGCAACGGCGATCCGCAACCCATCAAAAGCAGCGCCGCGACACAACCCAGGATGCGAGGCGACAGGCGGAGAGGGGATGTGGTCGTCATGATCATGTTCGCTGTATCAAACGATTCCAATTGAAGCGGCGACATACCGGGAATTCTTCCTCCAGTAGCGAGTCGCCGCCGGGTTTATTGCGAAGCCGTGGTGGCAAGCGTCCGCAGGCCGATCTGCAGCATGTAAGCGTGCCCAAGAACCGCCGGCGAGGTGGTCGTGGCGTAGTTGAAGGAGGTGACGTAGTTGACGGCCAGCACGAAGCAGTCGTCGACATAGCCGGCGCCGATGACATATTGGTTGAGCTGGTTCGCTACCAGATCCCAACGGGCGGATCCGGTCACCACCCAGTTCGCCGCCACCTTGGCCGAAGCGCTGCCGAGAATACCTTCGCGGCGCGTCAAATATCCGATTTCCGGCTGAGCGGCGTAGTCGCCATACAACATGCTGACCGACCAGCGATCGAAGTTGGCGCGGGCTTCAGCCTCGAAGCGCTGGACGCTCCCGGTCGCCTGGTCGAGTCGCGCGCGTGTGCTGAAAGTATAGGTTCTGTTCGGCGAATAGGCGACGCTGGCGACGTAATCGGATTTCGGAGTCTGCAGACCGGAATCCAGCCCGGTATTGGTCATGTCGGCTACCGCGTAGGAATTCAGGCCGAACAGCTGATAGGACTGCCCGAACACCGCAGTAACGGAGCCGCCACGGTCGAATTGGGTGGTCGTCTGCACGCCAACATTGGCGCGGCCGCCGCCTTCGACGCGGTCATAGCCCGAGAATTTGTCGACACTGAACAGATTGCTGGTGTCGAAGGTCAGGCTCTGCGCGTCTTCATTGGGAAGCTTGCCGGCATAGGGTTCATTGGGACGAATGATCACCTGAGCGATCGGCTCTACCGTGGTGCTGCCCCAGGGCTGAACGTTGATGAAGGGATAGCGATATTCGAGGCCGATCGTGGGCATTACGCGCAGGGCTTGCGTGTTGCCAACGGGGAGAAAGTTCGCAACCCCCGGCTGGTTCGAGATATCGGCGTCGATCGCATCAGCGCGGATGCTGGCAAACGGCGTCCAGATTTCACCCCAGGAATCGGTGAACGATCGGCGCCAATCCGCTTCGCCCGTCAATCGCGCATAGGTGCCGGGCATGCCCCGAAGCAGGCAGTTCGCGGGCACGATACTCTTGGCCGTATCGGCTGAATTTGATGACACGCATGTGCCGTCGGCGGCGGCGACTGTCGTGATCGGATCGAAAACCGCGGTTTCGCGGTTCAGGTTGGTGAAGTTCGTCTTATAGCTGACCTCTCCGCCCAGGAACGAATAGTTGAGCACGTTCGAATAGTCGACGACCGGCGCAATGACGGGCACCTGAGACTGAAGGCCGGAAAGGCTGAGATAGTAGATCGCGCGTGCGTCGAAGTAGCTGCGATTGCCGACGCCGGTCAGATAGAGCTGGGAAACCGCTTCCGTCGGCAGGGTCAGGAACGATTGCACCGGATCCTTGTACTGGGCCAGCCTGTAGTCATACAGCATCATAAAGTCGGTGAGCGCGACGCCTTCCCAACCCCAAACCCATTTATCGTTCAGCGTGAAATCGCCCTTGGTTTCGACGCCGCCGCGGAAGGTGCGGTCTCCGGGCTGACCGGCAAAGGCTCCGGGGTCGAGTTGGTCGATGCCATAGGCGCGGATTTGATACGATCCATTGATCAGGCGCTGGCGGAATTCACCCTGAAACAGCACGCCCTGCCTGGTCGTGAAGCGCGGGTTGAAGGTCGCGTCGTAGTCGGGAGCGATCGCCCAATAGAACGGGGTTTCAACGCCGAATCCATAGGTCGAAACCGTGGTGTAGCTCGGCATCAAGAACCCTGTCTTGCGCTTCACGGTCGGATCGGGCGTCGAAAAATACGGCAGATAGGCCATCGGAACGCCGAAGAACTCGAGCTGCGCGTTCTCGAAGTACAGCATCTTCTCGGTCTGGTCGTGAATGATGCGCGCGCCCTTGACCTGCCACAATGGCGGCTTCTTCGGATCGTCCCTGCAGGGGGCGCAGGCGGTGTAGACGCCATTTTCGAAGACCGTGTAGTTGCCGGTGGAGCGCTCCGCGCGCGTCGCCGCCATTCGCGTCTGGTCCGCGGTATCGACGCGCAGCGAATCGACGAACCCGTCGCGGTAGTCGTCGCTCAAATCCATGATGTCGGCGTAGGTAATCTTGCCGTCCGCATCGGTCATGCGAATGTTGCCTTCGGCATGAAGCCGCTTGGTCTTCTGATCGTAGATGACCTTGTCGGCCTCGACGCTGGTGCCGTTGTAAAACATCTGCACGTTGCCGACCGCCGAGACCCGCGAATTGTTGTAGTCGTAATCGACCTCGACGGCCTGGACGAGCATCTGTCCGTCGTTGGCAGCGCGCGGCGGTTTCGGCCGGGGCGGGATCGGATTGTAGGTAAATCCCTGCGCTGAGGCGGGGGGCGTTGTCGCAACGCCGAGCGCGGCGGCGAACATGAACGCGAAAACCAGGGCAAGGACGGGGCGGCCAACGGCAGTCAAGCGGGCCCGATAACGGCGCATGCAAATGCGCCGCCCGAACGCAGGCGACCTCCACTGGCGGGCGGCGACTACGGCCACTACCCGTCCTCCTGGTACAGCAAGGCCAAAAAGCCGGTGAGGCCACCCACGCATACGGGCAACCACGCCGAAGCGATCGGATGCATCAACTCTGCCTTGCTCAAATCTTCAGTTACTTTCGACAGAACGTAGAGCAGAAAGCCTGCACCCACGCCACTCAAAACCATCTTCTGCACGCCGCCGAAACGGAAGAAGCGCAGGCTGACGGCGGCCGCCAGCATGACCATTGCGGCCAATAAAAACGGCTGTGCGATGAGCTTGTGGTACTGCAAGCGGTAGCCGGCGGTCGCGAAGCCGGAGCTTTCCGAGGACCGGATATAGCTCGGGAGTTGCCAAAAAGACACAGTCTCCGGCGTGGAGAAACTGTTGCGGACCTGGGCGGGCGTCAGGCTGGTCGGGAGGTACCAACTGTCCTGGTCGACCGGAGGTCCGTCGAGGGAGTATCGGCGCAGCGATTTGAACGCCCAGCGCCCATCCTCAAGGGTCGCCTCGCGTGCTTCGATCCGCTCCTTGAACTGATAGCTGGTATCGAATCGGAACAACGTCAGGCCGGTCAACCGTATGCCCTGCTGCTCGCTTCGGGCCGCGTTGATGATGACCTGGCCATCGCTGTTCACCTGATTGATCCAGAAGCCGGATGCGTCCTGTATGCCGCCGCCCGGCGCGGAGCCGAACAGCTCCGCTTCCATCCGCTTGGAGAGTTCGCTCAAATTGGCGGACATCGGATTGTAGACGGTCGTTGCCAGGATGCCGAGCACGATCGCGCTTACCAGCGCCGGCGCGATGAACTGCCACGCGGATACGCCGGCGGCGCGCGCGACCACGAGCTCCAGTCGCCGCGACAGTGCCAGATAGCAGGTCATCGCCCCGATCAGAATGCAAAACGGCATCATCTTTTCGAGCAGCTGCGGCACGCGGAACAGCGACGTCTCCGCCACCGTGATGGCCGATACCGAAACCAGCCCCGACGTCTTCCTGACCATTTCGATGTAGTCGACCAGCACCAGCAGGACGAAGATGCTGGCGAAAACGCCCAGCGCCGAGACCACAAAGCGGCCGGCAAAATATCGCCCAAGCGTGTTGGTCACCATGCTCATGCCGTGACGGGCCGCCCAAAAAGTCGCAAAAGACGCGCGTTCGATCTGTTGATGGTTTCCATCAGTCCAGCCGGTGGTTCTATCACGACGCCGCCGATGATGATCCAGAGGCTTGCCCCGATGGCCGTCGCCAGCATCAGGTACTGAATGATCGGAGCGAGCGGCGATTTCATCGCCATGACCGAGCAGGCAAACCCCGCCATGCGCAGTCCGAACACCGCGAGGATGGAACCGCCGATCGAGAAATTACGGCTCTGACGCGTGGTGCGCGGCGCGCCGAGAAAGGCAAAGGTCAGCGCTGCAAAGGCAAACGGGTAGATTGGCGCCATGAACCGGTCATGCAATTCGGCGCGAAACTGTCCGGGCAGCTGCATGTAGACCGGATCGTCCGGTGGCGGCGAGAGCAATTCCCAGAGGTAGCGCTCGCGAATACCCAACGCGACGTCGTGGCCCTGATTCGAGAATTTCGACATATCGAATCCATATCGGCCGAACGCGACCAGCGCCGGATCGTGCTTGCCGACTTCGAAGCGCTCGAGGTTTCCGTCCTCGAGGATCAGAAACGAGCCATCCCCGTTCTTCACGACCGTTCCATGGTCGGCGACAATGCTGACACGTTCCTTTGGATCGCGCCGGTCATCGATAAAGATGCCGACCAGCAGCCCGCCCGGTTGCCGCTCCCGAATCCGGATGGTCAGGTTCTGATCGAGCTGGGCGAATCGGCCGGGCTGGAGAATGTTGGTCAGCACATCCGCGGTGATTTCGGCATCCCATTGCTTCAGACGGCGCATGCCGTCGGGGGCCAGATAGGCAGCGATAAAGGCAACCAGGATCGCCACCACCAGCGTGGCATAGAGAAACGGGCGGAACAGCCGGAGCGGCGAGAGGCCGGCGGCGTTCATGACGATGATCTCTGAGTCGGTGGCGAGCTTGTTGAGGGTGTGCGAGATCGCGATCATCAGCGCGATCGGCGAGATGACCAGCACCAGCGCCGGAATCACCAGACTGGTGACGCCGAGAAAGGTGATGATCGTCTGACCCTGGCTGGTCATCAGGTCGATGCCGCGCAACGCCTGCGTAATCCAGATCACCCCTGTGAGGCTAATCAGAACCAGCGCAAACGACGCCAGCGTCGTTCGAAAAATATACTTGTCGATCGACCCCATCGCTACCGCACGATCCCCGCCCCCCACGACCCGGAACTGCAGCCAGCGACCCATCCTGAAATCAGGATCCCCTTGGGTCGTGCTGCGGTCCGTCCAGGCCGCTCACTCTCTCAGTACCATCCCTTTGATCCGTCAACAAAATGGCTGAGCCATGGCACCCTTAGGATAGGGTTAATAATTCATCCGATGTGGCCCTTTTGGCACGCTAATGCTTGGCAGCGCAGCGGCTGACAGGCCATAGTACCCGGGAACGTGCTCTTGACGGAGGTGAGCTACCGCCGAAGAGAACATTCCGAAACCGCCCGGCGGGTTCCCGACCAGCGACAGCCCTGATTTTTGGAGGATTTGCCTATGCCCGACGCCGTCAAGGTCGGCTTCGTCCCGTTTTCCACCGCCCCGGGCGCCATTTTGGTGGTGTTCTGCGACGACACGTTGAAGTTCGGCGCGGCGACCCGCAAAGCGCTGGGCGCCGCGGCCAACATCGTCAAACGGGCGGCGGAAACCTACCAGTTCAAGGGCAAGAGCGGGTCCACGCTCGATATTCTGGAGCCCGAGGGTCTAAAGGCCTCGCGGCTGATCGTGGTCGGTGCCGGCAAGCTCTCGGCGATCAAGGACAACGATTTTTTCAAGCTTGGTGGCGTAGTGGCCGGCAAACTGCGTGCGGGCAACAATGCCGTGACCATCATCGCGGAATTACCCGACGGAGCTATCAAGCCCGATCAGGCGGCCGCGGTCGCGTCGGGGTTGCGGCTGCGCGCCTACAAGTTCGACCGTTACAAGACCAAAAAGAAGGACGGCGAGGACGCCGCACTGCGGGCCGATATTTCGCTCGCCGTCGATGATGTGACCGCTGTGCGAAAGGCCTTCGCCCCTGACGCTCACATCGTCGATGGCGTCATCACCGCGCGCGACCTCGTCAACGAGCCACCTAATGTGCTGTTTCCGGTGGAGTTTGCCCGCCGGGCCGCCCAACTGCGAAAGCTCGGCGTTGCCGTGGAGATTCTCGACGTCAAGGCCATGACGAAGCTCGGAATGGGCGCGCTGCTCGGTGTCGCCCAGGGATCGACGCAGCCCGGCCGCACCGTGATCATGCGCTGGAATGGCGGCAAGCGGGGCGAGCAGCCGGTTGCCTTTGTCGGCAAGGGCGTCTGTTTCGATACCGGCGGCATTTCCATCAAGGGTGCCGCCAGCATGGAGGACATGAAAGGCGACATGGGCGGCGCCGCCTGCGTCGTTGGGCTGATGCAGGCGCTGGCCGCGCGGAAGGCCAAAGCCAATGTGGTCGGCGCCATCGGCATTGTCGAGAACATGCCCGACGGCAACGCGCAACGCCCGGGCGATATCGTGACGTCAATGTCGGGGCAGACTATCGAGATCATCAACACCGACGCCGAGGGAAGGTTGGTGCTGGCCGACGTGCTCTGGTACGTGGCGAAGAAGTTCAAGCCGAAATTCATGGTCGATCTGGCGACGCTGACCGGCGCGATCATGGTGGCGCTCGGCACCGAATACGCCGGAATGTTTTCCAACAACGACGAATTGGCCGAACGGCTGACCAAGGTCGGGCTCGCGACGGGCGAGCGGGTCTGGCGCATGCCGCTCGGGCCGGAATACGACAAGCAGATCGACTCGCAGTTCGCGGACATGAAGAACACCGGGACCCGCAACGGCGGATCGATCACCGCCGCGCAGTTCCTGCAGCGCTTCGTCGACGACACGCCGTGGGCGCATCTCGATATCGCGGGAACGGCGATGGGCGCCCCGAAAACCGAAATCAATCAAAGCTGGGGTTCGGGCTTTGGCGTTCGCCTGCTGGAGCGGCTGGTCGCGGAGTATTACGAAGCCAAGCGATGACGGAAGTCCTTTTCTACCATCTGCAAAACATGGCGCTCGAAAACGTCTTGCCGCCGTTGCTTGAGAAATCGCTGGAGCGTGGCTGGCGGGTCGTGGTGCAGTCGACGTCGCAAGAGCGCGTCGACGCGCTCGATGCGCATTTGTGGACCTATCGCGACGATTCGTTTTTACCGCACGCCACTTGGCGCGCTGGCGACGTGTCACGCGCGGGCGCCGGCGATGCGCAGGACCAGCCGATCGTGCTGGCGGTGGAAGAGGGGAACCCGAACCGGGCCAATGTCAGGTTTCTGATCGACAATGCGGCCTTGCCGGCGGATTCGGACGCCTATGATCGGATGGTTCTGGTCTTTAATGGTGACGACGGCGAGGCGCTCGCGGCAGCCCGGGTCGCCTGGACCGACTGCAAGGCGCGGGGCTTCGAGGTCACCTATTGGCAGGCCGACGAGCGCGGCCGGTGGCAGCGACGGGAATAGCGATATCGGGCAATTAATGATAATCTGAAGTTTCGGCCGGCGAACTGTGCATAGTCACGGTCGTGCCGCAAAGTGATGGTGGGACAAGCGCTTAAGCGACCGGGTGGGAACCTAGTTCATCGTGCGAGACAAATACTCTCATCGAAAGCGACTGCTGGCGCTGCTGCTGTTCGCCCCTCTCGTCGCGGGCTGCTCGGGCGCGTCCGACATGTTTTCGTCGGATCTGCTGTCGAAGGATGCGGAATGGTTTTCGCGTCCCGGCAGGCTGTTCATCAGAAACATTGAAGCGCCGCCTCTCTCGCCCAACAAGCCGGTCACAGCCGAGGATTTGGTTACCGCGGAGGGCTATTGCGCGGGAATGGCGCCTCCCGGCAATCCCACAGATGCCAACGCCCTGACCGAGGGCGCCGCGGCCGCCCCCGTCGTCCCCTCGACCACCGGAACGGTGGCGCTGGGTCATACCGAATGCGACGTCGTGCGCGGCATCGGCGCGCCCGCCAGCGTCAATCTCTCCAACAACGGGCGCGGCGATCGGGTGGCGGTCGTCACCTATCTGCAGGGGCAGCGCGCCGGAATCTATACCTTCACCGCGGGACGCCTGACATCGATCGAGCGCGGACCTGAACCGGTGGAGCAGCCGAAGACGGCAAAGTCCAAGGCGAAGAAGAAGCCGGCCGCGACCTGAACGTTGCTCCGCGGTCTTGGTAAAATGCCTCAGCCGGTCGCTTCGTCATATTGCGAACTCGCCGCCAGCCATTCTTCCTCGGCGCGCAGCAGGGCGCTCGCTGCACCGGCCCGCGCCTTGCTGAGCTGGGCGGCCTGCTTCGGATCGCGCTTGAACAAGTCCGGCAGCGCCAGCGCGGTATCGATCTTGGCGATGATGCCGTTGATGCGCGCGATCTCGGCCTCGGCGTCTGAAATCTTCTGTTTCAGCGGTACGCGCTTTTCAGCCTTGTTGCGCTGAGGCTTGTCGCGGCCGTTGCCGCGTTCATCGCCGCCGCGATCGCGCGAATTGGTGCGCATGCCGCGCGCCGACAATACCATGCGCCGGTAATCGTCGAGGTCGCCGTCATAGGTCGTGACCGCATGATTGGCCACCACCCATAATTGATCGGCGCAGGCCTCGATCAGATAGCGATCATGCGAGACCATGATGACTGCGCCGGGAAATTCATTGATCGCCTCCGCAAGCGCGGCACGGCTGTCGATGTCCAGATGGTTGGTCGGCTCGTCGAGGATGATCATGTTGGGGCCGAAGAAAGTCGCAAGTCCCAGCAGCAGCCGGGCTTTTTCGCCACCCGACAGGCTCTTGACGAGGGTATCGCCGGCCTTGCCCGAGAAGCCGATCGCGCCGGTGCGCCCGCGCACCTTGGTTTCCGGGGCATCCGGCATCAGCTTGCGAACGTGATCGTAGGGCGAACCGTCGAGGTTGAGCTCATCGACCTGGTGCTGCGCGAAATATCCCACCGAGAGTTTCTCGGCACGGGTGACGTGACCGGAGAACGGCGGCAGTTTGTTGGCAAGCAGCTTTACCAGCGTCGACTTGCCGTTGCCGTTGGAGCCGAGCAAGGCGATGCGGTCGTCGGTGTCGATGCGCAAGGTGACGCGATTGAGCACGGGCTTTTTCGGATCGTAGCCGACCGAGACATCATCGACCGCGATGATCGGCGGCGACAGCATCTTTTCCGGGACGGGAAATGAAATTTCGCGCACATCCTGCGTCACCAGCGCGGTGATGGGCTTCATCCTTTCCAGCATCTTGACGCGAGACTGGGCTTGGCGGGCTTTGGAGGCCTTGGCCTTGAAGCGATCGACGAAGGCTTGCAGGCGTTTGCGCTCGTCGGCCTGCCGTTTTGCGTGCTTGGCATCGAGCATTTCGCGCGTGGCGCGCTGTTCTTCGAACGACGAGTAGGTCCCCTTATAGAGCGTCAACTTGTGGCGATCGAGGTGCAGGATCTGATCGACCGAGGTGTCGAGCAGGTCGCGATCATGGCTGATGACGATCACGGTGCGAGGATAATTTGCCAGATGATCTTCAAGCCACAGGGTGCCTTCGAGGTCGAGATAGTTGGTGGGCTCGTCCAGCAGCAGAAGATCGGGAGCCGCGAACAGCGTGGCGGCGAGCGCAACGCGCATCCGCCAGCCGCCGGAAAACTCCGAACAGGACCGCGCCTGATCGGCGGTGGAAAATCCGAGGCCGCTGAGGATCGCCGCGGCGCGGGCAGGGGCCGAATGGGCGTCGATGTCGACCAGCCTGGTCTGAATTTCCGCGATCCGGTGGGGATCATGGGCGGTCTCGGCTTCCCGCAGCAGGGCATCGCGCTCGAGGTCCGCCTTGAGCACAACTTCGATCAGGCTTTCCGGCCCGTCGGGTGCTTCCTGCGCCAGGCTTCCGATGCGCCAGCGTGGCGGAATGGCAATGGTGCCGGACTCGGTCGGCAGTTCACCGCGGATCGCGCCAAACAGCGTCGATTTGCCGACGCCGTTGCGGCCGACAAAGCCGACGCGTGCCCCCGGCACGATCTGTACCGAGCTATTGTCGATCAGAAGCCGTCCGGCAATCCGGACCGATATGTCGGTGATTGAAAGCATGCGGGGTTGTCACCGGAGCCGCCGCCAAACGCAACCCCGTTTGTGAACGAAATATCGCCTCCGCGATCACATATGCTGAAATACAGCCAGCTAATTCGCCGACCTCAGACGATCCTCGCCGTCGCGTTTGCGCAATTCATCCATCAGATGCTGGAGATGGGATGAAAGGCCCGAAGATACGGGACGAAGGTCCTTTTGCAGCCTTTCGCCCACGGCATCGCAGATCGACCGACTGGTCTTGCGATCGATTTCTTCGCTGTTGTCGGTGATTCGGCAGTTCATGACCTCGTTTCCGTTCCGCTTTATGTCCATTCAAGATGATGCCGGACCAAGTCGCAGGCACTGGAATTGTTTCCCGATTGGGACCGATTGCATGGCTTTCTAGTAAAGATTGCATGAATTTTGGGGGCGGTTCCACGGGATCGCCGTCAGATATAAGCCCCGGCACGACGGGGCCGGGGCTTTCGAGGCAGGGATCGGACGATTCAGATCAATAGCAGCGGTTGATCAGGCGCCAACGGGGTCCCCAAGGCGTCGGGACCAATCGGCGCACATAGCAGCCGCCGTAGCCATAGCCATAATAGGCCGGCCCGCCGACAAAGAAGCGGGGACCGCCCCAGCCGCCATGCCATCCACCGTGCCAGCCATGACCGCCATAGTGACCGCCGAAGGCGGAGGCTGAGGTCGGCGCCAGCGCGGTCGTGCCCAGCGAGGCCGCGGCAACCGCGATGAGCGAGAGTTTGCGTAACATGGTCTTCTCCTTTGAGGTTCGACGCCGTCGGCGCCACCGGTGAGGTTGGGCTCCTAATGCCCTGAACTCGGGGGCCGCTCGGTCGATCAAAACCTAGGCTCAAGAAACTGAACGAAGCCCGGACGGTCGTTTCAGGAAGGGTTCATGTTTGTGAAATTGCTGTAATTCCTGATATCAGTCGGCAGCGGACGCATTCCGTCGGATCGCTTGCCGTTCGCCGGCTGCGCCGATATAAGCGCCGCAACTCCCATCAGCGCTTCTCGAGGAAGAAATCATGGCGATTGAACGCACCTTTTCGATTATCAAGCCCGACGCCACCGCGCGCAATCTGACGGGCGCGATCAATGCCCTGATCGAAAAGGCCGGACTGCGGATCGTCGCCCAGAAGCGCATTCGCATGACGCGCGAGCAGGCCGAAACCTTCTACGCCGTGCACAAGGCACGCCCGTTCTTCGGCGAGCTGGTGGACTTCATGATTTCGGCTCCGGTGGTGGTCCAGGTTCTCGAAGGCGAGAACGCCGTGCTCAAGCACCGCGACGTCATGGGTGCGACCGATCCTTCCAAGGCGGCCGAGGGCACGATCCGCAAACTGCACGCCAAGTCGATCGGCGAAAACTCGGTGCATGGTTCCGATGCCCCGGAGACCGCGGCCATCGAGATCGCCCAGTTTTTCTCGGGCAACGAAATCGTCGGTTGATTGGCGCCGGCGTCGGCGCGCAATTTGGTCGATGATGCAGCGGGGAGGCCGCTTGCGCCAAAGGGGTAGGCTGTGAACTGGCTGCTGCAGGTCGTTGATCCCGCAAATACCGACGCGTTTTTCACGCAATTTCAGGCCGACATGCAGACGCCGGCGTTTTGGCTCGCGGTCGGCAAGATCATCTGGATCAACGTGTTGTTGTCCGGCGACAATGCGCTGGTGATTGCGCTTGCGTGCCGGGGACTGCACCCCAGGCAGCGGCTGTGGGGCATGATCATCGGCGCCGGCATCGCGGTGATCCTGTTGATCGTGTTCACCGGTATCGTCGCGACGTTGATGGTTTTGCCGTATCTGAAGTTGGCCGGCGGCCTCGCACTGCTGGCCATCGCTGCAAAGCTTCTGGTACCGGAAGATGAAGGCGACGACGTCACTGCGGGCACGAGTCTCTGGCACGCCGTTCGAATTGTCGTGATCGCAGATATCGTCATGAGTCTGGACAACGTCATTGCAGTCGCCGCTGCCGCGAACGGTCAGCTTCCGCTGTTGATCCTGGGCCTGGCTATCAGCATTCCCATGATCATTGCCGGCGCGGCATTGATCATGATGATACTCGACCGGATGCCAATTCTCGTTTGGCTGGGCGCGGCGTTGCTGGGCTGGATCGGAGGCGGCGTGATCGCGACCGATCCCGCCATTGGCCCGCGGCTGCACCAGTTGCTCGCCGGCGACGTCAGTCTGAATATCGACACCACTTCATCGCTATTCGGGTTTGCAGAGCATCTCCGGTTCGACGGCGAGATCGACGAATTTGTGCTCGCATTGTTTGGCGCGGCCATTGTGCTCATCGTCGGATCGATGTGGAGGCGCCGCAAGTTGCAAGAGACGGAAACGCCTGCGGCGGTATGAGACGGCACGTCGGGCCGTTCAAGGCCCGACGCGCTAATCTCCCACATGACTGCCTTCCAGATTCGCGACAAATAGCCGCCAGACGCCCCCGCTGTTTTGCGATAGCGAGGGGGAGTACAGCCGCTCGTGGAGGTCGGATTGAACTGGCTCTCGGAATTTTTCAATCCTTCCGCGATCAGCGCTGTATTCACGCAATTCAACGCTGAAATCCATCACCCGCAATTCTGGGTGGCCTTCGCTAAAATCATCTGGATCAATGTGCTGTTGTCCGGCGACAACGCGCTGGTGGTCGCGCTGGCGTGTCGTCGACTGGAACAGCGCCAGCGGCTGTGGGGCATGATTCTAGGCTCGGCTGCGGCGGTAGTATTGCGCATCATCTTTACCGCTGTTGTCGCGACGGTGATGGCACTGCCGTACCTCAAGCTCGCCGGCGGACTGGCGCTGATCGTGATTGCCGCAAAACTGCTGGTGCCCGAAAGCAGGGACGAGGACGGCGTCAAGTCAGCGTCGCATCTGTGGGCCGCGGTACAAATCGTGGTGGTCGCGGATATCGTCATGAGTCTTGACAACGTGATTGCGGTCGCCGCCGCCGCCAATGGCAGCATTTCGCTGCTGATCCTCGGACTAGCAAGCAGCATTCCATTGATCGTCGCCGGGGCGGCGCTGCTCATGGCGCTGCTCGATCGTCTGCCGGTTCTGGTATGGGCCGGCGCGGCCCTGCTGGGCTGGATCGCCGGCGACGTCATCGCGACCGATCCAGCGGTTCATCCGAGGCTGCAGAGTCTTTTGGATGGTTCGGTCGGCGTGGAACTCGACGCGTTGCTGGCGTTATTGGGAGTGGCACCGCTTTTTGTCGGCGGCGAAGGGGCGGGGGAAGTTGCTTGCGCCGTGTTGGGCGCTATCGTTGTACTGGTGGTGGGGTGGATCTGGCGAAGGCGCAGTCTCCAACGCATCGAACAGGGGATATAACGGCGCCGCTGCGTTAGCCAATCTTCAGGCGGCGGTCTCAGCGCCTCACGATCGATCCAGATCGCCCGACCAGCCGCGCCAGCTGCTTGAAACGGCTGCCGACGCGATCGGCGACGAGGTCGACCATTCGGTGCTCGAACACCAGCATCAGCTTGCGGCCCTGGCTTCGGAAGTGGGTTGCCGGCAATACGCCGGGCCGCGCCGCCGATATCAGATGGGCGACGCGAAAGGCCGCGCCGAGCAGGCGGGCACGCTCGACCATGGCCGGCGGCACCAACTCCCGAATGATCGCCGGCGGTTCATTTTGTTCGCCCAGGCCGGCATAGCGGTAGAACACCGACAGCGCGACAAACGCCCGGCCTTGATGGCTGATGCAGCCGAAATTTCCATTGGTGATGAGATTGAGCGTCTGCTCGCCGCGGTAATCCGGATGTACCCGCCATCCGATGTCGGACAGCAGGCAAGCGGCATGGCGCAGACGGCGATCTTCGTCGGTCTCCCGCAACTTGACGACCCGTGCCAGACGATCGGTCCATTCGATCAGTTCTTCGGCATGGCGCGCCGACCGCGACAACAACTCGTTCAGCTCCTGCGCGGCGCAGATCAGGCCGTCCTTGGAGCGTTCGTTCTGCGGCAGCATCTCGTAGAGCAGGCCCTCGCGCACCCCGAAGGTCGAAAAGACGATGGTCTTCGGTTTGGCGACCCGGATGATGTATTCGAGAACGAGCGCCGCATAGGTCAACAGCGGCCGTCGTGCGTCGGCGACGACTTCGATGTTGGCCAGCATGTTCGCCGAGGCCAGACGGCGCAGGCGCCGGGCGAAATCGAGCGCTTGCGGCGCCGATATCGAATAGCCGTGCATCACCCGCAGCGGATAACCGCTCTGGACGATATGGATGCGCGCCAGCGCCCGCCACGTTCCGCCGACCGCGTAAAACGCCCGGCCGCCGCCGGCCTTGAGCTGGGCCACGTCGGAAAGTTCGGTTTTGACGATACGTTCGGCGCGTTTCAGCGATTTGTGCGATAAATCCTGTAACGCCAGACTTCCAAGCGGCAGCGTCACCCCGCTGTGAACGCGGTTGCCTCGCACGTCGATCAGTTCCAGCGAACCGCCACCGAGATCGCCGACAATGCCGTCCGGCTTGTGAATGCCTGACACAACGCCGAGCGCCGACAATTTCGCTTCGCGCGGACCGGACAGGATTTCGATCGGGACGCCGCAGATGCTTTCGGCCTTGGCGATGAAGTCGGGGCCGTTGGTGGCGTCGCGGCAGGCAGCGGTGGCGATCGCGTGCACGCGGCCGACTTTCATCACCCGGCACAGCGCACGAAAGCGCCTTAGCGACGTCAGGGCCTTGGCGACGGCGTCCGGCGCCAGCAGCCCGGTGGTCTGGACCTCGCGGCCGAGGCCGCACAGGGCCTTCTCGTTGAAAATCGTGACGAGGCTGCGCGCCATCGATTCATAGACGACGAGACGCACCGAATTCGAGCCGATGTCGATGACCGCGACGCTGGGTGCGCGCTTGCGCGGTCGCTTCACCGGAAAGACCCCTTATGATGAATGCTGGCGTTCGGTACGGCGCGTGAGGCGGCGCGGCGAAGATTCCTTGAGCGACTTTCCACGGCCTGACAGACTCGGATTCGTCATGAAATAATTGTGCAGGTTGAAGGGCTCCTCGCCCTTGGCGGCCTTCATACGCGTTGACGATCCATCCGGCAACAACTGCCAGCTCTGTTCGTTATCCTTCAGATTCGCGACCATGATCTGCTCGAGAACCTGCTGATGCACCGTGGGATTTTGCAGCGGACAGAGGATTTCGACACGCCGGTCGAGGTTGCGCGGCATCATGTCGGCCGACGAGATATACACCGCCGCCTTGGCGCCGGGCAGCCCTTGTCCCATGCCGAAGCAGTAGATTCGGCCATGTTCGAGGAAACGGCCGATGATCGATTTGACGCGGATATTTTCTGACAGTCCGGGAATCCCGGGCCGCAGGCAGCAAATGCCGCGCACCACCAGTTCGATCGACACGCCGGCTTGCGACGCTTCGTAGAGCGCGTCGATGATATCGGGATCGACCAGCGAGTTCATCTTCATCCAGATCGCCGCCGGCCTGCCATGATGGGCATGGCTGGTCTCGCCGCGAATATGTTCGAGCATGCGCTTGCGCAGGGTGAGCGGCGATACCGCCATCTTCTCGATATCGCTCGGTTCCGCGTAGCCCGTGATGTAGTTGAAGACCCGCGCGGCGTCGCGCCCGATGATCGGATCGGACGTGAAATAGGACAGATCGGTGTAGATGCGCGCGGTGACCGGATGATAGTTCCCGGTGCCGGTATGGACGTAGGTCGTGAGGCTGCCGCCTTCGCGGCGCACGATCAGCGACAGCTTGGCGTGGGTTTTCAGTTCGAGAAATCCGTACACGACCTGTACGCCGGCGCGTTCGAGATCGCGCGCCCAGCGGATGTTGGCTTCCTCATCGAACCGCGCCTTGAGCTCGATCAGCGCGGTCACCGACTTTCCGGCCTCCGCGGCCTCCGCCAGCGCCCGCACGATCGGCGAGTTGTTCGAGGTGCGATAGAGCGTCTGCTTGATGGCGACCACGTCGGGGTCGCGGGCGGCCTGCTGCAGGAACTGCACCACGACATCGAACGATTCATAGGGATGATGGACGATCAGATCCTTTTGCCGGATCGCGGCGAAGATGTCGCCGCCATGATCGCGCACGCGTTCGGGATGACGCGGCACATAGGGAACGAATTCGAGATCGGGCCGGTCGAGCCGGGTCAGTTGCGACAACTCGTTCATCGCCAGCACGCCGTCGACCAGCAGCACCTCGTCGTCGGTGGTGGAAAGCGCGCGCTGCACGAAAGCGCGCAGTTCCTCCGGCATCTTGGCTTCGATTTCGAGCCGGATCACCGATCCCCGGCGCCGCCGCTTCAGCGCGGTTTCGAACAGCCGAACCAGATCTTCGGCCTCTTCCTCGATTTCGAGTTCGGAATCCCTGATGATGCGGAAAGCACCCTGGCCTTTGACGGTATAGCCGGGGAACAGCCGACCGATGAACAGTCCGGTGGCCTGTTCCAGTGTAATCAGCCGCACCGCGCCGTCCTTGCCCGAGGGCATACGAATGAAGCGATCGATCTTGCCCGGCATACGAATGAGCGCGTTCATCGGCTTGCCGTCGGAATCCCGTGCCAGATGCAGCGCGATGGTAAATCCAAGGCTCGGGATGAACGGAAATGGGTGCGCCGGATCGATCGCGAGCGGCGTCAGCAACGGGAAAATATTGCGGAGGAAATGATCCTCGATCCAGGATCGCTCGGTCTTGCTGACGTCGCGGCCATCGACGAGGATGATACCCACCTCGGCGAGGATGCCGCGCAGATCGCGCCAGATCGCCTGTTGATCGGTGGCGAGATGGGAAACCGCTTCGTTGATGAGGACGAGCTGCTCGGAGGGGGTGAGGCCGTCCGGACTGCGCTCGGCAATGCCCTCGCGCACCTGGGCCTTGATGCCGGCGACGCGGACCATGAAGAATTCATCAAGGTTATTGGCGGAAATCGACAGAAATCGCACCCGCTCGAGCGCGGGATGGCCGGGATTGACCGATTCCTCCAACACCCGGCGGTTGAAGTGGAGCCAGGAAAGCTCGCGATTGATGAAGCGTTCGGGGCTGGAACCCATCGCTGGGCCAACCTCTACATCCAGTTCTTTCTCTTTAATTACAATAGCTTGCGCGGATTCCATGAAGCTTTGATCCATCCAATGCAGACGGTAGCGCGATTCCGGACAACAACAGCGCAAACCATGTGTTATCGCGATGACGTTTCAATGACATTGATGTTCCCGCCGCCCGCGCCGTCAAGATGCGAGACAGCCTTGCAGATCAACTATTGCGCAGCAATTCAGCCGCCAGCGCCCGGGTCACCGGCCGGCCGAGCCGCAAGGCTTCGGTGTCGAGGAGTTCGACGGCCTGCCGCACGGCCGCATACGACCGCTCGATCCTGGTTGTGAGGTAACTCACCACGGTCTCATCGACGCTCAGTTGACGGTCTGCGCAGAACTTGACGATCAGCGCGCGAAACAGCTGATCGTCAGGCGGCAACAGCGATACCGTCGGCACGGCGCGCAGACGCGACCGCAGATCGCGCAGCTCAACCTGAAACGCCGACGGCGGCAGCCGCGCGGTGATCAGAACGAAGGCCTCTTCTTCCCGCGCCAGATTCAGCAGGTGGAACAGCGCCCGTTCATCGAAGTCCGAAGATTTCAAATCCTCCACGACCAGTGCCCCGGTCGCCAGCGCCCCGGGCACTGCGGTTGCGGTCAGCGCATGCGCCGATGTCGAGCGTCCGCCCGCTTGCTCGGCCCAAATGGCGGCGAGATGGCTCTTGCCGGAACCTTCCGGTCCAACCAGCAGCATGGTCCGGTTCGGCCAGTCGGGCCAGCTGTCGACCAGTGCCAGGCCTGCGGCGTTGGCCGGCCCTTCGAGAAAATTATCGCGCGTAAGGCTCTCGGCATGCGGCAGCGCGAACGCCAGCTGACGGGGTTGAACGCGGCCTGCCACGCAAGTCTCCATGCCGGAAATCGACCGGCGCACGGTTACACGGTCTAGGTTGCTTCGATCGTGCTCATGTGCCGCACCCACTCCACGAGATAGAGGGATACGGAAACCAAAGTAAACACCGTTACAAAGCCCATCAGGATCAGATCATACGGCGTCGGGTTGAAGCCGAAGCCGAGGGCTGCGAGCACCAATGCCGCGAATGCCACCTGTGCTGCCGTGTTGAGCTTGGACACCATCAACGGCTTCATCGGGATCGGCTTGCCGAACAACCATGACACAATCACGGCGGTGACGATCATGATGTCGCGCGAGACCACGAGGATGACGATCCAGCGCGGCACCGCGCCCCAGATTCCGAGCGCCACGTAGATCGAGACCAGGAGCGCCTTGTCCGCCAGCGGGTCGAGCAGCGCCCCCAGGTCGCTTGCCATATTGAAGCGTTTGGCGAGAAAGCCGTCGACCGCATCGCTCACTCCGGCGATAACGAAAATCGCGAATGCGATTTCCATCTGGCTGGAGGCGATGGCCCAGACGATGAACGGCACCAGCAGGATGCGGCCCAGGGTAATGATATTCGGAATACTCACTCGGCGCTTCCCGGCTACCGGCCCGACTTCGCGAAAGATCCGGCCCTTTGCAGCCCGAACCGGTTCCTGTCTACATAGTATAAGCGCGTGCCGCTTGCGAGCCATTGCGCATGAGCGGAATCCGACGTAACCAGCCGCCATCATCTGGAACAGGCCATGATCGACCGCAAAAACGGGCTCACTTACGCGGATTCGGGCGTCGATATTGATGCGGGCAATCGTCTGGTCGATCTCATCAAACCGATGGTTCGTGCCACCGCCCGCGCGGGTGCCGACGCCGAAATCGGCGGGTTCGGCGGGTTGTTCGATCTCAAGGCCGCGGGCTTCAAGGATCCGGTGCTGGTCGCCGCCACCGATGGCGTCGGCACCAAGGTCAAGATCGCCATCGAGACCGGCCTGCATGGCGGCATCGGGGTGGACCTGGTGGCGATGTCGGTCAATGACCTCGTGGTGCAGGGCGCCGAGCCGCTGTTTTTTCTGGATTATTTCGCGTGCGGCAAGCTCGATCCAGAGGCCGCCGCCGCCATCGTGGCAGGCGTAGCCGAGGGCTGCCGTGAATCCGGCTGCGCGCTGATCGGAGGCGAGACCGCAGAAATGCCCGGTCTCTACAAGGACGGCGACTACGATCTCGCAGGCTTTGCGGTCGGTGCGGCCGAACGCGGCACGCTGTTGCCGCGGCCCGATATCGCAGCCGGCGACGCGGTGATCGGTCTTGCCTCCTCGGGCGTTCACTCCAACGGATTTTCGCTGGTCCGCAAGATCGTCGAAACCTCCGGCCTTGGTTTTGGAGCGCAGGCGCCGTTTTCGCCGGTCATGACGCTGGGCGGCGCGCTGCTGGCGCCGACGCGGCTCTATGTGAGGTCGTGCCTGCGCGCGATCCGCGAGACCGACGCGGTCAAGGGTCTTGCGCATATCACCGGCGGCGGCTTCACCGACAATATTCCGCGCGTGCTGCCCAAGCATCTCGGCGTCGGGATCGACCTTGCGCGGCTTCCGGTGCTGCCGGTCTTCAAGTGGCTGGCAGAGCAGGGGGGCATCGCCGAACTCGAACTGCTGCGCACCTTCAATTGCGGCATCGGCATGATCGCGATCGTGAAACCGGACGCCATCGAACAGGTCAGCGACATTCTCACCGAGGCCGGCGAGAGCGTCGCGCTGCTCGGCGAGGTGATCCCCGCAGAGGGCGAGCATCGCGTGGTTTATAACGGTCATCTCGATTTGGCGTGGTGAGGCCATGAAGCGCCGTGTCGCAATCCTGATCTCCGGACGCGGATCGAATATGGTTGCCCTGATCGAGGCATCCAAAGAAGAAGCTTTTCCGGCCGAGATCGTCGTTGTGATTTCCAATCGCGCTGACGCCGGCGGTCTCGAGAAAGCAAAGTCGAGCGGCATCGCGACACTTACCATCGAGAGCAAGCCGTTCGGGGCGGATCGTGCGGCGTTCGAGGCGGTTCTGCAGTCGGCCCTGGACGAACACCGGGTCGACCTGATCTGCCTCGGCGGTTTCATGCGGTTGTTGACCGCCGCATTCGTGCAGCGCTGGTACGGCCGCATGCTCAACATCCATCCCTCGCTGCTGCCGTCGTTTCCCGGTCTCGAACCGCAGGCGCAGGCGTTGCGCGCCGGCGTGAAAATATCCGGCGCGACCGTGCATTTCGTCATTCCGGAAACCGACGCGGGTCCGATTCTGATGCAGGGCGCAGTCGCGGTGCGCGTTGACGATACGCCGGAGACGCTGGGTGCGCGGATCCTTGAGATCGAACATCGCATCTACCCCGACGCGCTACGGCTGGTCGCCAGCGGCCAGGTCCGGCTGGAAGGCGATATCTGCAAAACGACGGGCAGCGCTGGCTTTGATGATACGCTGATCTCGCCCGCCTCAGCCTAGGGCCGGTTGCGCTTCGGGCGCGGTATCATCCGGGCGCGCGCGGCGGCTGCTCGCATCATCTGTTACGAAATAAACGGCTGGCAAATAAAAACCCCCGGCGAGGGCCGGGGGTGCACTGACCGCTCGCGCGGATCGCAATGAAGTTTAAGAGACCTTCAGGTTTTCTGCGGAGCTCTTGCCGCGATTTTCCACAAGGTCATATTCAACAACCTGATTTTCGTTGAGGGTGGAGAGTCCGGCACGCTCGACCGCCGAGATATGGACAAATACGTCCTTGTCGCCGGCCATCGGCTTGATGAACCCATAACCCTTCGTCGGGTTGAACCACTTGACGGTGCCTTTTTGCATCGCCTGTCTCCTGGTCTAGACATAAAAAAGACGCGGCCACGCTTTTTGCGTGCCACGCCACAAGCGGGCTTCCGGGTGTCTGCTCAATTTCCTAGTCGCGAAACGCACAGTAGAACGGCCGCCTAGATCCGTTTGTACCCGATATTGCAACACGAAATTTGCTCGTTAGCAAGCTTCCGCCCCGGCTTGGCATATCGCGTCAGTGGTGCGATCGTCCCCTTACGACCTGTGGCGGCAGAACAACAACGTTCAGCAATCGCTGCTCGCGAAGGACCATGACCGATTGACGCTCCCGGAGAACTCAGGGCAAATCGGCGCCGGCCGCCGGGGATTTTTTTAGGTATTTGTCGCGTTGGCGCAGCTTTTGGGAATAGCATTGATGTGCTGCGCATCGCGGCCTTCGCGAGCAAGGAAGACCAGGATAGGCGGCAGCCTCGCGACGGCCATCGCCACGGTTTTGGTCCTCATCCTGGCCAATGCCGCTGCGTCGTCTTCGGCGCAAGCCCAAACGTCTTCGCCGGCTGCGACGCTCGCTGCTAGGCCAGCGCCGTCACCGACGGCCGTTCCAACACCAACGGCCGTCAATTCCGATCTCTCGGCCGGCGCCGCCGTGACCAACCTCGGCAGCAATTTCCTGGAGCGCCTTGGAGACCAGGCAACCAATGGTTTCGGCCGCGCCTCGCGAAACAATCCGGGCGGCGGCGGTGGCTCCGAAGCCACTGACGAACCGCGTTTCCGGACCTGGGGGGAAGCCTACGGAATTTCGGCGAGGGCCGGCGCGCAAGGCGATTTTGTCGGCGACCACCGCCAGACCTGGGGCGGCGTCGCAGGGCTCGGCGCGCTGGTTGCACCGGGCGTCAACGTCGGCTTTTCAGTTGACCAAAGCCGTACCGCGATCGACGTTCCCCTGGCGCTGCAGTCGGCGACGCTCGATCTCACCCAGTTCGGCTTCAACGCCTCGGTGGATAAGGGGCCGTGGACCTGGGCTATCGCGCTGGTCCATGGATTTGGCAACGTCAATTCGAGCCGCGACACCGGCTTCGGCATCGCCAGCGCCCGCTACAGCGCCCAGACCGACGGTGCGCTCACCGAGCTCAGCTACTACTGGAACATGGACCAGAGCCGCATCGTGCCGAAGGCGGCGTTCGAATATGTGCGCTCCGCGACCGGGTCGCTGCAGGAGGCCAGCGGTCTCGATCCGTTGACGGCGAGCGGTGCAACGGCCGAGCGCTCCCGCATCCTGATGGGCGCGGAGATCGGGCACTACTGGATTTTCGACCGAAAGATTTTCGACCTGTCGGCTTACGGCAAGTTCGTCGACAATGTCTCGCAGGATTTCAGCGCGATGACGGTCAGCCTCGGCACCGAGAGCATCATCGTGCAGGGTATCGGCGAAAGCCGGTATGGCGCGGATGCCGGCGCGTCAGCATCGCTCAACCTGAGCAACACCGCGCGCCTCTACATCAACTATGACGGCAAGTTCCGCACTGCGCTGCAGTCGCACCAGGGGACGCTAGGCGTCGAATTGAAGTGGTAGCGCGGCTGATCGGCGGCGTCCTGGATCAATCCAGGTCGCTTCTCCTGGCCAGCCCGGCGGCCGCGTATCCCTGAAGACCGAAGTTGCGTCTCTGCTCCGCCATCAGCGGTACGAGATCATTCGGATGAATAAACTCATCGCGGAAACACGGGTACGCCTTTGGATCGAATATCTTCTTGAGCCAATCAATTACGATCTTGTGTCGATCGGAGTTGCGAAACTCCTTGTGGTAGGTAAGCCACAAATCCATGTGATAATTGATTCCGAGATCGATCGGAACCAGAGGCGCGCCGAGCGCCATTACCGACGTCGGCAGAAATCCGATCCCGGCGCCTCGCTCGATAGCGTAGAGAACCGCGACACTGGAATTTGTCGATATGCCGACGATCCCTTCCAGCGATTCCAATCCCAAAATTCGCGCATAGCCGGTCTCGTCGAGTTGCACGCCATGTTGCTTGACGATCCGGTGATTCCTGAGTTCGGAAAGAGATTTTGGCAGCCCGAAGGCATCGCGGTATGCCTCGGACGCGAATGCATAAATGTGGAGCCTCCCGAGCCTCGTAACAATGAGGTCCGGATTTGTCGGTCGCGCGAGCTGGATGGAGATATCGGCCTCCAGGCGCGAGACGTCGGCCTGTTCCATCGCGCAGCGAAGATCGACCATGATATTTCGGTAGGTTTTCTGAAAATCGATCAGTCTGGGGAGGACCCAGGAAATGCCGGGTCCCTCTGTCACGGCGACACGGACCGAACCGTTTATCTCCGTCGACATCGATGCGCGACGAAAGATGTTGAAGCTGAGACGTTCCATCTGTTCAACATCGAACAGTAATGCCCGTCCTTCGTCGCTCAGCGACAGGCCCGATTGGTCGCGCAAGAAGAGTTTGAATCCCAGTTCTTCTTCGAGCCTGTCGATCTTGCGCATCAGCGTCGTCCCGGTCAGCCCGAGCACTTCGGCGGCATTCCTGAAACTTTGATGACGTGTGCAGAGAAGAAACGCCCGCAAATCTTCCCATGACGCGTTGAGATTTTCTTCGATTTTCCTGCGCTGCATTAGTGCAGCACCCCGCTGCAAACCTTGCTGCATACCCGTTGTCCCCGTCAGGTATGATAGTCGATACACGCATGGGACCATAGATGGATAGTGTTCTGCGAGGAAGTGGGGATTTTGTGCCTCGACATGAGTTGGACAGCCTGTCGCCAACCTCGTCGATCACCGTGCATCTGGCGACGGTTCCGCAACTGACCGATCTGGTCGCCATCGCCCATCGGGAGATTCCAGGGGTCAGCATTTCGGAAGCTGGGCTTGCTCAATTCCTGCACCGCGATCCGGAGGCGATTTTTGCCTTCGAACGGGCGGGAAAGCTGCTCGGCGGAATCGCGTTCCTGCATCTTAACGGCCGGGGCCTCGAAGCTCTTTTGCTCGGCGGCATCGATCTGAAGTTCCCAAGCCATGAATTTTTGGCGCGGCACGATGAAGACGTCTCGGCTATTTATGTCTGGGCCCTCGTATGCCACGGGCGTGCCGTTGCCGGATTGGCAAACGTCGCGCGACATCTGAGGAAACCGCGATTTATCAGCGCTGATCATTTCGCCCAGCCATCGACAACAGCGGGTCGCGATCTGCTGATCGCCATAGGCTTCGAGCCGATATCGAGCTTCCAGCCCGACCTCTGGCGTTACCAGCGGCCATGGAATCGTGGTTCGTCCGACGTGCGGGCGATCACATCAGCAAGGAGTTTTGGAGATGCACGGCACTAGACGTCCATTGTCGGCCAAACCGGATTCGCGCTCGATTTCGATCCGGATCGCGCGCGATCCCAACGACCTCATGCTAGTGGCCGCCATTCGCGCTGCCGTCTATCTGGCCGAACAGGATTGCCCGATCGACGAGGAATTCGACGGCAACGATCTGGTCGCGGCGCATTTCATCGGATTTATTGGAGCTGAACCGGCGGCCTGCCTTCGGGTGCGATTTTTTGGCGAGTTTGCGAAGATCGAACGTCTCGCGGTCCGTCATCAGTTCCGCCGGTCGCGCATATCGTTCAAGCTGGTGCAGGCGAGCTTCGAATACATCAAGCGCAAGGGGTTCAAGAAGGTCTATGGCCACGCGCAAGACCGTCTGGTCAACTTCTGGTCGCATTTCGGCGCCAAGCCGCTCGGCCACAACCGCAAGCTCACTTTTTCCGATTTTTCCTACACCGAAATGGTCCTTGATCTCGAACCGGTCGCCGATGCCATTACGCTCGATAGCGATCCCTACGTGATCATCCGGCCCGAGGGCGATTGGGACAGGCCCGGCGTTCTCGACGTCTCATCGGACCGCGGGGCGTCTTCTCCGCTGCGCACGGCGTGAATTTCGCGGGCACATGACCAGGAATCAAAAATGATGGCTTCCATGCATGACGATCCGCCGATCCTGGTCTGCGCCGATCTTCAGACCGAGTATCTTACCGAAGGCCGCAGCCACGTCATCTCGGACGCCGAGGCGATTACCTCGCGCTGCCTCGAATTGATGACGCTTTGGCGCGACAACCTCTGGCCGGTGCTGCATCTGAAACGGATCGCCCATGCCGCGTGGTTCAATCCGGCATCGAACCTGACGGATTGGATCGCGGAGCTTAAACCGAGACCGGGAGAACTCACCTTCGAGCATCCGCTGCCCTCGGCCTATAGTTCAACGCGGTTCGCCGAATACATGTCGAACATGAGAAACATTCGCTGCGTTGTGTCCGGATTTTCGCTGGATGAAACCATTCTGTCGACCGCCGTCGACGGGTTCCACCGCAGCCACCGTTATCAGATCGTCAGCGATGCCGTCGCCTGCAGGCGTCCCGGGGTCGGCGACGCCGCTTCATACAAGCAGGCGGTCGTCAAGGTGATCAGCAACTTCGCCGCGATTCAGGAAAGCGCCGAGTTGATCGGAGCCGGCGGCAAGATCGCGGTATGACGAAGTTTCGCGGGCGCCGGAGCAGGGACGTCAGTTTCGATCGACCCTGACAACCCGGCCCTTTTCGATCGCAAGCGCCAGCCGGCCATGTTTCAGCGACAGCGCCGCCTCGCCGAACAGTTCCCGGCGCCAGCCGCGCAGCGCGGCGACATCGGCATGATCGTCAGCCGCGATCTGTTCGAGATCGTCGACGGTGGCAATCACCTTGCTGGCGACGGCGTGGCGTTCCGACGTCATCCGCAGCAGAACCTTCAACAGTTCGACGATTGCCGCGCCGTTTGAATTGCCGCGCGGCTTTTCGATTTTCGGCAGGCCGGCGGGATCGCGGGCGACGCCGCGCTGCACGGCTGCGACGATATCGGCGCCCCATTTCGAGCGGTCAAAGCCCTTTGGCAGCGAGCGCAAATTGGCGAGCCGTTCGAGGCTGGTCGGCGCGTGGGTGGCGATGTCGCCGACCGCATCGTCCTTCAGAACGCGGCTGCGCGGCACGTCGCGGCTCTGCGCCTCCTGTTCGCGCCACGCCGCGACTTCCATCAGCACCGCAAGCTCCTTCGGCTTGCGGACGCGGGTCTTCAGCCGCTCCCATGCGCGTTCGGGGTGAAAGTCGTAGGTTCTCGGCGAAGTCAGAACCTCCATTTCCTCGCTGACCCAATCGCTGCGGCCGCGTTTTTTGAGATCGGCGTCCAGCGCCGCGAACACGTCGCGCAAGTGGGTGACGTCGGAGACCGCGTAATGCGTCTGCTCGTCGGTCAGCGGCCGGCGCGACCAGTCGGTGAAGCGGTGGGTCTTGTCCGGCCGATGGCCGGTGATGCGCTCGACCAGCTGGTCGTAGGCGATGGAGTCGCCGTAGCCGAGCACCATGGCCGCAACCTGGGTGTCGAAGATCGGGTGCGGAACGATCCCGGCCTGGTGCCAGACGATTTCGATATCCTGACGGGCGGCGTGGAAAACCTTCAGCACGTTCTCGTCGGCCATCAGGGCGAAGAACGGTTTGAGATCGATGTCTTTGGCGAGCGTATCGACCACGACCGCTTCGTCTGCGCTCGCCATCTGCACCACGCAGAGCAGGGGGTAATACGTCGTCTCACGCAGGAATTCGGTATCGACGGTGATGACCGGGTGTTTCGCGAGGCGGCTGCATGCCGCTGTCAGTTCCGAGGTAGTGGTAATCAGATCCATGAACGGTCCATTAACGCTTCTGAAAGGGCGTTCTGCCGAAAGCGCTTATATGTCAAGGGTCCTGCGACGAATTCGAGGCTTGCATTTGCGGCGGAACCCGGCTTTTTGCCGGGACTCAGGCCCGGAACGCGGCCGGCGACGGCCGGATCCTTGGTTCCGAAAATGGGGTTCGATCAGTAGTCGCTGACGCGCCGGCCACGCGGTCGCCGCGCGGGAACGGCAAGCACAACGAGGCAAAGCGCGAGCATCGCCACGCCCATGAATTCAAACACCAACGCGTCCACGACAATTCCCCCAACAAACCGGTAGATTTGTAAGGAAGCCATTGACCGTCTGTTAATTCCCGGCCCATGGGGCCGGAAACGGTGGCGAATGTTGGGCGGGAGGGTTAACGATTCACGTGCCGCAAAACGTTTGCAGCACGCGTTGATGCGGTTCGGGCGGGTCGCCATAACCTGACAATGCCGGCTGGTCTTCATACGGCTTGGACAGCACCGCCAGTAGCTCTTCGAACAGCGCAAAATCGTCCCGGTTCACCGCGGCTTCGATCACGGCCTCTACCCGGTGGTTTCTTGGAATGAAGGCGGGATTGACGGCGCGCATCGCCGCCCGCCGCGCGGCGGGATCTTGCGGCTCGTCGCCGATCCGCTGCCGCCAGCGCGCGGCCCATTCGTCATAGCCGGTGGGGTCGGCGAACAATTGCCGGACACCGCGACCGTCGGCTGGATCGAGCGCGGCGTCGCTCAAACGCCTGAACGTCAGCGTGAAGTCGGCCTGATTTTTGGCCATCGCGTCCAAGAGGTCTTGCGCCAGCGCCGGGTCACCGTCGCGCACGGTGAACAGTCCGAGCTTGCTTCGCAGGCCCGCCTGATAGGCGCTGCTGAACCTTTCGGCGAAGTCGGAGAGGGCCGACTGGGCCTCTGATATCGCCTTTTCCTGATCGTCGGAAAATAGTGGCAACAGGCATTCAGCAAGCCGCGTCAGGTTCCAGAGCGCGATCCGCGGCTGGTTGGCGTAGGCGTAGCGGCCCTGTTCGTCGATCGAGCTGAACACGGTTGCCGGATCGTAATGGTCCATGAAAGCGCATGGGCCGTAATCGATGGTCTCGCCGGAAATCGAGGTGTTGTCGGTATTCATGACGCCGTGGATGAAGCCAACCAGCAGCCAGCGTGCGACCAGTTCGGCCTGCCGTCCGATCACGGCCTCCAGCAGCGCATGATAGGGGCGGTCAACGTTCGCCAATTGCGGATAGTGCCGGCCGATGACGTGATCCGCCAGTCGCCGCACGCCCTCGGTGTCGCCGCGCGCCGCGAAATACTGGAACGTTCCGACCCGAATGTGGCTGGACGCGACGCGGGTGAGGACGGCACCGGGCAACGGCGTCTCGCGCAGCACGCTCTCGCCGGTCATGACGGCGGCGAGCGATCGCGTCGTGGGAATGCCGAGCGCGGCCATCGCCTCGCTGACGATGTATTCGCGCAGCACCGGGCCGAGCGCCGCGCGGCCGTCGCCGCGGCGTGAAAATGGGGTCGGGCCGGATCCCTTGAGTTGAATGTCACGGCGGACCCCATCCGCGTCGATGACCTCGCCGAGCAGGATGGCGCGACCGTCACCGAGTTGGGGCACGAAGTGACCGAACTGGTGCCCGGCATAGGCCATCGCGATCGGTTCGGCCCCATCGGGAACGCGCTTGCCGGCGAGGATTTCGGCTCCTTCCGGGCTCTCGAGCCAGTCCGGATCGAGGCCGAGGTGCTTCGCCAAAGGGCGGTTCAGCTTGATCAGCCTCGGCGACGCCACGGGTGTCGGTGCGACCCGCGCGAAAAAGCTCGCCGGCAGCGCCGCATAGGTATTTTGGAAGGGGAAATGGACCGTCATGGGCCTCAAGATAGGCATGGCCAGGAATTAGACAATCGGTTTGCCGGCCCGTCCAAGGGCGCTGTTGTTTTTCCGTCACTTTTCGACCTTCGGGCATTGGCGGAGGGCTTCGTTTTTGACCTGCAGTTGGTTGCCGCGCCGGTTCGCCTCGGGTAAACCCTGACGCGCTTCGCGGGCTAGGCCTTGGCCTCCCGATTCATCCTCCGACATCGGCTTCCAGGATTTCCATGCATCGTTACCGGTCCCATACCTGCGGCGCACTTCGCGAGAGCCATATCGACCAGACGGTTCGGCTGTCCGGCTGGTGCCATCGCATTCGCGACCATGGCGGCGTGCTGTTCATCGATCTGCGCGACCATTACGGCCTGACGCAATGCGTCGCCGACCCGGATTCGCCGGCCTTCAAGGATGCCGAGAAACTGCGCTCGGAATGGGTGGTGCGGATCGACGGCAAGGTGCGCCGCCGTCCCGCCGGGACCGAGAATCCCGATTTGCCGACCGGCGCGGTCGAGCTTTACGTCAGCGAAATCGAGGTGCTCGGGCCGGCCGGCGAACTGCCGCTGCCGGTGTTCGGCGAGCAGGAATATCCTGAGGACATAAGGCTTAAATACCGTTTCCTCGACCTGCGTCGCGAGAAGCTGCACCAGAACATCATGACCCGCGGCGCGATCGTCGATGCCATGCGGAAACGCATGAAGGATCAGGGCTTCTTCGAATTCCAGACCCCGATCCTGACGGCGTCGTCGCCGGAAGGGGCGCGCGACTTCCTGGTACCCTCACGAATCCACCCGGGGAAATTCTACGCGCTGCCGCAGGCGCCGCAGCAGTACAAGCAGCTTCTGATGATGTCCGGCTTCGATCGCTACTTCCAGATCGCGCCCTGTTTCCGCGACGAGGACCCGCGCGCCGACCGGTTGCCCGGCGAGTTTTATCAGCTCGACCTCGAGATGAGCTTCGTCGAGCAGGACGATGTTTTCGCAGCCGTCGAGCCGGTGATATCGGGCGTGTTCGAGGAGTTTGCCAAGGGCAAGCCCGTGACAAAGTCCTGGCCGCGGATTCCGTTCGCGGAAGCGTTGCGCAAATACGGCAGCGACAAGCCGGATTTGCGCAATCCGTTGGTGATCCAGGAGGTCTCCGAGCATTTCCGCGGCTCCGGCTTCAAGGTGTTCGCGCGGATGCTGGAAGATCCCAAGAATCAGGTCTGGGCCATTCCCGGACCCGGCGGCGGCAGCCGCGCGTTCTGCGACCGGATGAATTCCTGGGCGCAGGGCGAGGGCCAGCCCGGGCTCGGTTACATCATGTGGCGCGAGGGCGGCGAGGGCGCAGGTCCCCTTGCCAACAACATCGGCCCCGAGCGGACAGCGGCGATTCGCGCGCAACTCGGACTGAAAGAGGGCGATGCCGCGTTCTTTGTTGCCGGCGATCCCGACAAATTCTGGAAGTTTGCCGGATTGGCGAGAACCAAACTCGGCGAAGAGTTGAACCTGATCGACAAGGAGCGGTTCGAACTCGCCTGGATCGTCGACTTCCCGATGTACGAGTACAACGAGGAAGACAAGAAGGTCGACTTCTCGCACAATCCGTTTTCGATGCCGCAGGGCGGTCTGGATGCATTGAACGGGCAGGACCCGCTGACCATCAAGGCGTTTCAGTACGACATCACCTGCAACGGCTACGAGATCGCCTCCGGCGGCATCCGCAATCATCGGCCCGAGGCCATGGTGAAGGCGTTCGAGATCGCGGGCTATGGCGAGAAAGACGTCGTCGAGCGCTTCGGCGGCATGTACCGCGCGTTCCAGTATGGCGCGCCGCCGCATGGCGGCATGGCTGCCGGTGTCGATCGCATCGTCATGCTTCTGTGCGGCACCACGAACTTGCGCGAAATCTCGCTGTTTCCGATGAACCAGCGTGCCGAAGACCTGCTGATGGGCGCACCTTCAGAGGTGACGCCGAAGCAGTTGCGCGAGCTTCACATCCGACTCAATCTGCCGCAAAGCTGATCTCCCATGAGCCAGTCACCGAAGCCTGAGTCGGGGAAGCCGCGGAAGGAATCCATGGCGTCCTATTCTGAAGACCTCCATTCCGCGGCGCTCGCCTATCACCGGCTGCCGCGGCCGGGCAAGCTTGAGATTCAAGCCATCAAGCCGCTCGCCAACCAGCGCGACCTCGCGCTGGCCTATTCGCCGGGGGTGGCTGCGGCCTGCATGGCGATATCAGCCAATCCGGCGGAGGCCGCATCGCTCACCATCCGCGCCAATCTGGTCGCGGTGGTCTCCAACGGCACCGCGGTGCTTGGGCTCGGCAATATCGGACCCCTGGCATCGAAGCCGGTGATGGAGGGCAAGGCGGTTCTGTTCAAGAAGTTCGCCGGCATCGACGTGTTCGACATCGAGATCGCCGCCGACACCATCGAGCGCGTGGTCGAAACCGTAGCCGCGCTGGAGCCGACATTCGGCGGCATCAATCTGGAGGACATCAAGGGTCCGGAGTGTTTCGAGATCGAGGCGCAGCTCAAGGCGCGCATGAAGATCCCGGTATTCCACGACGATCAGCATGGCACCGCCATCATCGTCGGCGCCGCGATCACCAATGCTCTGTTGCTCAATGGCAAGAACCTCAAGGACGTCAAGATCGTGACGTCGGGGGCAGGGGCGGCGGCGATCGCCTGTCTCAATCTGCTGGTTTCGCTCGGCGCGCAGCGCAAGAATATCTGGGTCTGCGATATCGACGGCGTGGTGCACGAGGGCCGCAACACGCTGATGGACCGCTGGAAGTCCGTCTACGCGCAAAAGACCGACAAGCGCACGCTGGCGGAGGTGATCGGCGGCGCCGACATTTTCCTCGGTCTGTCGGCGCCAAATGTGTTGACGCCTGACATGGTCAAGCAGATGGCGGACAAGCCGCTGGTGATGGCGCTGGCCAATCCGACCCCGGAAATCATGCCGGATGAAGCCCGAAAAGCGCGCCCCGATGCGATGATCTGCACCGGCCGTTCCGACTTTCCCAATCAGGTCAACAACGTCCTGTGCTTTCCGTTCATCTTCCGCGGCGCGCTCGATGTCGGCGCCACCGCGATCAACGAAGACATGAAGCATGCCGCGGTCGAGGCGATCGCGCAGCTGGCGCGCGATCCGCCGTCGGATGCGATCGCGCCCGGCTTCGACAGCGGCGAAGTCCAGGGTTTCGGCCCGGGCTCGCTGATTCCGAGCCCGTTCGATCCGCGGCTGATCCTGCGCATCGCGCCGGCGGTCGCAAAAGCGGCGATGGAGTCGGGCGTCGCCACCCGGCCGATTGCCAACTTCGAGGACTATAGCGCGCAACTGGAGCGCCTCGTGTTCCGCTCCGGCCTTGTCATGAAGCCGGTATTCGCCAAGGCGAAGACCCAGCCGGTGCGGGTGATCTATGCCGAAGGCGAGGACGAGCGTGTCCTGCACGCGACCCAGGTCGTTCTGGAGGAAAAGCTGGCGCGGCCGATTCTGGTCGGACGTCCCTCGGTGGTCGAAGCGCGGATCAAGAAGTTCGGGCTCTCCATCAAGGCCGGCCAGGATTTCGACCTGATTAATCCCGAGGACGATCCGCGCTACCGATCCTACGTTCAATCCTATATCGATGTCGCCGGCCGGCATGGCGTCACCCCCGATGCCGCGCGCACGGTGGTGCGCACCAATGCCACCGTGATCGCAGCCCTCGCGGTGATCCGCGGCGAGGCCGATGCGATGATCTGCGGCGTCGAAGGCCGCTACATGAGCCATCTGCGCCATGTCCGCGAGATCATCGGCTTCCTGCCCGGCGTGAGCGATTTCGCGGCGCTGGCGTTGATGATCACCAGCAAGGGCGCCTACTTCATCGCGGATACCCAGGTGCGGCCGAACCCGAACGCCGAGGAGCTTGCGGAAATGGCGGCGCTGGCGGCGATCCACGTCCAGCGATTCAATCTCAAGCCCAAGATCGCCTTCGTCTCGCATTCCGATTTCGGCAGCTATGACACCGAATCCTCGCGCAAAATGCGCCGCGCCACCGCGCTTCTGAAGCAGAACCATCCGGAAATCGAGGCCGACGGGGAAATGCAGGGCGACACCGCGCTGTCGGAAGCCGCCCGGGCGCTGATCCTGCCGCATTCGAAGCTCGAAGGCGTCGCCAATATCCTGATCATGCCGAACCTCGATACCGCCAACGTCGCCTATCAGATGATCAAGTCGCTGGCCGACGCACTCCCGGTCGGGCCGATTCTCATCGGCCCGTCACGTCCGGCGCATATCCTCACCCCGTCGGTGACCGCGCGTGGCGTTCTCAACATGACCGCGGTCGCCGCCGTCGAGGCCCAGGAGCGAGCCAGCCGCCAGCAGCCGAGCCTGTTCGGCTAGATCGATGAGAGCGTTGTGAGTTCCGGTCGCGCGGGGTTGGCGCGCTGCGGTATCGATTTGACTGTTTGAAAAGCCGAAGCGGAACGCCCATAATCGTTCCATCGTATTGCGACTTTCGCATTTGCAGCATTCAGTGAGGCCGACCATGCCAGCGTTTATTACTTTCGGACGAATTTTGTTCGCGGTGCTGTTTATCTACTCGGGCGCAACCAAGCTTTTCGCCATTCAGGCCACTTCCGAGTTTATCTCCGCCAAGGTCGTCATTCCGGCACTGCTTGCTCCCTATGCGACGCAGCTGGAAACGATGACGGGAATGTCGACGCCGCAAATGCTCGCGATCGCCGTCGGAGCGTTCGAGATCATCAGCGGATTGATGATTGCGCTTAATTTCGGTGCGCGGTTCTTTGCCATTATTTTGATTTTCTTCGTGGCCGCGGCCACGTTCTACTTCCACGACTTCTGGAATCAGTCGCCGCCCGAAAACGCCAAGACCCTGATGGAGGCCTTGAAAAACCTGTCGATCATCGGCGCCTTGTTCATGATCGCAGGATACGGCCGGGTGTCGCGGGCGGTCGAACCGGCCTATGAGGTCTAAAGCAAGATGATTCTAATTTGAATCGGTGTGCCCTTCACCTCTCCCCAGCGGGGAGAGGTCGATTTGCGCAGCAAATCGGGTGAGGGGGGTGCTGCACCACCGATACACGGTAACCCCTCACCCGGCGCTACGCGCCGACCTCTCCCTATGGGCCCTATGGGAGAGGTAAAGTTCCGCTGCGTCGCAGCTCAATCTAACTTCCTCTCATCACGCTTAGGCTGCGCGCCGCCACGGCGTGACGCTGACGCCATGGGCGGCGTCGAGGATTTGGGCATCACCGGGGCTCATGCCGTGCGCGGCCAGAATTTCCTGCGGTGAATGCCGGGGCACACCGGGGAAGCATGGTTCACCGCCCGGCAACAGCACGAGCGGCGCCTGCGACAGCCAGAACGTGTCGTAGCGGTCCATAAACATTCCGAACACGGCCGGCCCGCCAATGATCGCGACGGTGCCGGAACGCACCCCAGCCAGCTCGCAGGCGAATTCAAACGATGTTCCCGCGGGATTCCACAGGGTGGCCCTGGGATTCGACGGGTCGGGCGCGATTGTGCCGATGCTCCGGGTCAGGACAACCCGCTTTCGCTGCGGTGAATTCGCCTGGCCTTCATGAGAATGCCGGCCGTGCACGATCAGGTCGGCGCGATCGAGGGCGGCCGTGAAGAACCGCTTGTCGCCCTCGAACTTCAATTCCTCCGGCATCACGCGATCGGCGTTCGCCAGCATGCCGTCCGCCGAGACGATGACGTAGCCTTCAATGCGCAAGCCCGGCATCGATATCGTCGCGCGCGGCGAATTCTATTCCGAAATCGTCTGCACGACGCTGGAAACCGGACGGCCGCTGACGGTGGGCAGCTTGGCTTCCTTCAAAAGCTCTTCGTCGTACTGCGGCAGCGTCTGCACGGGCGCCTTGGGGATCATTTTGACGACCTTGTAGCCGCCGGCTTTGAGTTGGCGCAGCAAGGCGGGCAAGGCTTCCGCGGTGTGCTTGTGGAAATCGTGCATCAGGATGATGCCCTTGCCCTTCTCATTGAGCTTCTTCATCGTGACATCGATCACCTGCTGCGCGTTGCGTGCCTTGAAATCGAACGAGTCGAGGTCGCAGGAGAACATCGCGATATTCCGGGTGCCAAGATAGGTCACCATTTCCGGCGGATGCTGCAGCGCCGGGAAGCGGAAGAACGGCGCCGGCGAAACGCCGCCGAGCGCCCATTTCACCGCGCTGAAGCCTTTTTCGATCTCGTCCTTGCGCTGGTCCTCGCTCAGCTTCTTGTTGGTGAGCGTCGCGTGCGACCAGGTATGGGATCCGATGGTGTGACCGGCTGCGAGGACCTGTTTCAGGATTTCCGGATAGTAAGTCGCGTGCTTACCGATCGGAAAGAAGATGCCGGTGGTGCATTCGTCCGCCAGGGTTTTCAGCACCGAGGGCGTATTGGCCAGCCATGGGCCGTCGTCGAAGGTCAGCACCACTTCGTGGTCGCGGAGGAAATCGAGTTGCTTGAAGTGTTCGAAACCGAATCCGGGTCCGCCGGTGGTGTCGATTTCAACGGTGCGGGCAATCCCGAGCGCGTCGGGATTTGCGCAAGCCGCTTTTGCCGGCGCTGGCGCCGCGGCGGGAATTGGCGCCGCTGCGGGAGCCGGCGAAGCCGCGGCCTGCGGCGTTGCCGCGCTTTTGGTAGCAGGGGTCTGCGACCATGCTACGCCTGATGCACACAGCGCAACCGCGCCAGCGAAGATCAAACCTGCCGCAATACGCATGTCGTTTCGTTCCCTAAGGTGATCCCTGCTCGAACCCGGCTTTTCGCCCTGGTGCCCGAGCGATTCCTGCCCCTGATCATATTAGCCTAGTCGCACCTGCGCCGCCACGGCAACGGCTTTTATACAGGCGGTCGATTTGCTTGTGGGGTGGGTCAATTCCCGCGCGTCAGGAGTCCGCGAGCGCCCGCGCGATTGCGGTTTTAATTCGTGTATCCGATGGTTCGACCGTCTCGGGAAATGCCTCGGCAATGTAGCCGTCGCGGCCGATCAGATATTTGTGAAAGTTCCAGTGCGGAACATCCTTCGGCCGGGCTTCCGCGGCCCATTTATAGAACGGGTGCGCATTCGGGCCCTTCACGATAACTTTTGCCGCAATCGGAAAAGTGACGCCATATTGGTGCTGCGCGGTCTCCGCGATCTCCGTGGCGCCGTTCGGCTCTTGCCCGAAATCGTTCGAGGGAACGCCGATGATCATCAAGCCTCGATCGTGAAACTGGGCCCACAATTCCTGCAATCCGGCGTATTGTGGCGTGTATCCGCACAACGACGCGGTGTTGACGACCAAAAATGGACGCCCGGCATAATCGGCGAGCCTGATTTCTCCGCCGGCCAACGCCGGAAACGAAAAGGCATAAGCGGTGATCCGGCTCATCGCACCCTGGGCGAGCGCCCTCCGCGCCGAGACCGGGCCGGCGATCACGGCCAGCGCCGTCGTGATGATGGTCCTGCGGTCGATCATGGCGGCCTCTGATGGTACGATGATAGCTGAACCGGCGAGCGACCGCTTCTCAACAAGCCGTTATGGTTGGGCCGGTGAAGGCGGACACCAGGGCAGCGGCAGTAGCGGCATGTAATACCGGTTCCATTCACATATGGATTCCGGCCCCCTGCGCATGAAGGCGTATTTTATCGGTTCGGCCTGACCGACAGCGATATGCAGTCCGAACAGAGCCATGGCGACCGGGTAGGTCCATTTGCGGAAACGCAAATCGGGCAAGGAATCCAGCAGGATCGCGCCTGCGAGGATAATCAGGGGGTCGGTGAAAATAAAATATTCGGATTTCAGCCCGCGCCGCACCCCGAGCGCATCGATCCCGATCGCGGCCAGCAGCAGCACGAGGGCCTGAATTGCCGCCTGCCTTTCGCCGCGCCGCCACGCGTAAACGATGCCGGGGACGATCAGCCAGGTGAGAAACACGGTCGGACGCGGCGAGGAGTGCAGCACGAAGCTGTAGCGCGCAAGCACCGATCCGACGCCATCGAGCAGGAGCAGCAAAATTCCGGAGAGGCCCGACCCGTGCGCGGCCGCGGCCGTGCTCGCGTCGGCAAAGGTCAGCATTTTCTCCAGCGGATTGAATACCGCGATCACGTTGCTGGCGTTGTATTCGAGGTCGAGCGCGAGCAATGCGATCAGGGCGCCGGCCGCGACGGCAAACATCGACGCCAGCGTCTCCGCCGCGCTGACGCGCCAGATCGCGGCATAGGCGATCATGCAGGCGCCGATCAGGAGCAGCAGCGCTATTTGATAGATGCCGAAGCGGCCGAGGACCAATGGATTGAAATGCGCGGCGGCGAGCAGGGCGCGGTCATAGCCGACGGCAAGGAGCGGTGAGGCGGCCCATGCCGCGGCGATGGCCGCAATGGCCGCGATAACAGCAGCCAGCCAGGCCGATCGGGTGTTGTTCCAGAATGCGACGCTCGCACTGGTCGTGCTTCCGAACGGGATCACCAGGAGCGGCAGGGCTGCGATCAGCAAAATCGCCTGGACCTTGTTTTCAAGACCCAGCACGCACAACGCCGCCGCGACCGCCATTCCGAGCGGACGGGCGACACCGGCGCTGCGGCCGACCACGATCAGGATCATCAGCGCAAAGATCAGGGGACAGGCGGCAACAAGCTCGCTGCGCAAAATGCGCGAGTGCACGGCGATGCCGCCGGAGAAAGCGAAGGCAAAGGTTGCGACCAGCGCGACGCGCCAGTCGCGCACGATGCGGCGAACAAGGGCCGCGAAAATCAGCACGCAACCAGTCGCGATCAGCCAGGCGAGGACGCGCCCGGCGCGGACGACGCCGGTCATGGCGGCATCGAATGCCGGGGCATCGGAAGCCGGTGGAATGGTCGATAACGAATAGGGGGCGAGCAGGCCGAGCGCGTGCAGCAGCCGGAACCAGGATTTCAGCGACAGGATGGTCAGATAGGCGGTGTGATCGAAGAACAGCTGCGGCTTGTCGTCGTTGAGGGCAAGGCCGTTGTAGATCACCATGAAATCCATGTCGGCGTTGCGCCAGTAAATCAGCGCATAGCCGAACAGGAAAAACGAGGCCGCCATGCCGGCGACGATCGCGATCAGCCCCCCGCGCCAGCCAAGGAAGGTGAGCCGGTCGAAGGCATCCTTGGCCGTGTCGATTGGCGGGTCGGTTGCTACCGCCGCGATTGGAAACTGTTTCATGCCGGCGGTCTTTTAGCCCAGCCGCCGCCCCAAAGCGACGGGCGGCCGATTGACCGGGGTTTCGGAGAACCGTTCAGCGCAGCGAAACGATGAAATCGGTGCCTTCGCCGGTTTCGCCGCCGCCGATGCCTTGATCGGAAACGATGATCGAGCCGCCGGTCGACAGTGCTTCGACAATGCGTGCCATTGCATCGGCAGGGATGGTGAGGCGGTCCAGCGCTTCAGCGGGGCTGTCCGGCAACGGCATCGCCTTGATCTCGACCGCACCCGCTATCTTCCGCCGTCGCGACACGCGCTCGTCCTCGTCGCGCCGCTCGGCGTGCCTCGCCGGCGCCGGGAGCGAGACCACCGACCAGTGCAGCACGTTGGCATCGTCCTTGTCGACCTGCGCCGTAAACACGTGCGTTCCCAGCGGCCGGTCGCTTGGCGCGATCGTCACGGGTGCCTCGAACAGCGGCGCGAAATTCTGCCGCACATAGAGCTTGGAATCCTTGCGGCTGATGAACACCGCGATTTGACCGCTGCGCTTTGGCGCCGCCGCCGCCGCCGGATCGGCTTTCGAGGGGGCTGCCTTGTCCGGCAGGCGCGTCTGGTCCTTTGTCACATCGGCAGCGCCGCTGCCGGCGTCCGTTACTGCCTCGACGGCGCCGTCAGGCTTTTCGCCGGATTTGGCCGCGTCGGGTTTCGGCACCTCTGCCGTGACGTCATCGGCCTTGACGTCACCGGCCTTGCCTTCGAGCTTGGTCGCGTCGGGCCTGTCTCCGTCCTTGTTGCTTTCGCTTGCAGACGTATCAACCCTGGCAGCGTCGCCGCTTGGTTGTGTGATATCGGCGGTCGCTGCTTCCGGTGATTTGCTCTCGGCCGGCTTTACGTCGGACGAAGCGATCTCGTCGTGCTTCGCGGCGGCCGGTTCGGATTCGGTGCTCGTCGTATCATCGGCCTTAACGGAAACGGCGTCCGCGGCCGCCGACGGCGCGGCGTCAGTTGCGGCCACCGTCTCATCGCGCGGCGGTGCATTGTTGCCGGAGGGAGTTGCGTCGGTCATCGTGACCGAGGTTTCGGTTGCCGGCAAAACGCCGGCATCCGCGGTATGGGTCTGTTCGCGCAACGGCGGCGAACCCGGCGGCCCGTCCAAGACAGCCTTCATGACAGCCTTCACGCCATTGTCGTGGCCGACGGCCGATCTCAGCTCAAGGTTCGTCTCTGCAATGGCGGGCATCGACGCTACGGCAGCGGCCATGGCCTTGTCGGCTTTGGCGGCAGGAGGGGTCTCCGCCGGCGGCTCGTTGGCGGCAACCGGCTGCGGCATCGCCTTCTGGGCCGCCAGCAGCGGATGCGAAAAACTGGCAGGGGTCATCTCGCCGGGGGTGACGACGACCCGCGCGCCCATCCTGGTCCAGTTCCACATCTTCATGGCAAAGGCCATCGGCATGCGGATGCAGCCGTGGGAAGCCGGATAGCCGGGCAGCACGCCGGCGTGGATGGCGATACCGGACCACGTGATCCGCTGCATATAGGGCATCGGCGCGCCGCTATAGATGTTGGAATGGTGGAGCTTCTGCTTCTGGATGACGCTGAACACGCCCATCGGCGTCGCGTGGCCGGCCATGCCGGTAGAGATCGGAGTTTCCGCAAAGAGTCCGTTGGCGTCGTAGATCCGCATCTTTTGCTTGTCGATCGAGATCGAAATGATCAGCGGTCCCTGCGGCTTGGCCGATTCCTTCTCGATCGCCCCGGTCTTTTTTCCCTGGTGACGGCGGGTTTGCCGCCGCTGCGGAACCGTCGGTCCGGGCTGCGAAACTCCGGGATCCGAATCCGACCAATAATAAAGCGCAGCCTCCGCTTGCGAGCCGGTTCCGATCGCGGCGGCGGCGGCTAAAACGGCCATTCGCCACAGCCGCCCGGTCGCAACAGAAGCCCCATGCCCGCCCACGCCTATCATTCTCGAATCCTTAGCCATTTGATATTTAGTGTTGCAGACGAGATACGCGTTCACCAGCGTATGGTTCATCTTCCCCGATGTTTTCACCCCAGCGTAGCAAAAAAGCCTCATATTCAGTTAAACGGGAGAGACTATCGGTTCCCGGCTGACTTTATGCGGGCTTTCTTCCCGCCTAAATGTGAAGGCCTAGCCGATGGAGATATGCATGACACCCCAATCCTTAAGCCAACATGACGTGAGGTGGCGATGCCGGGTTTTGCTGGTGCTTGCGTCGATACTGTGGCCGGCTTCGCCGGTGTTCGCCGCCGATGAACCGGACTTGATCTTCCGTCGCTCGACCGTGTTCAAATGGGTCAGCCCGAACGACAAGCTCGCGACCTATGGTGTCGACGACCCCGAGGTCGAGGGCGTGGCCTGTCACTTCACGGTGCCTGAGAAGGGCGGCTTCAAGGGCTGGCTGGGGCTCGCCGAGCAGGTCTCGGATATCTCGCTGGCGTGCCGCCAGATCGGTCCGATCCATTTCAAGAACAAGATGGAGCAGGGCGACGACATGTTCCGGCAGCGGCGCTCGCTGTTCTTCAAGAAGATGCAGATCGTCCGCGGATGCGACGCCAAGCGGAACGTGCTGGTCTACATGGTGTATTCGGACAAACTGATCGAGGGCTCGCCGAAGAATTCGACGTCCTCGGTGCCGATCATGCCCTGGGGCGCCACCGATACCGCGGTTCAGAAATGTGGGGAGTTTTTTCAGTGAGGGATTCCGGGTTTACCGCTTGACCGGCGCAGGGGCGCGCCCGCGCGCCGGTTCAGGCCGGGCTTTGAGGTCGCGGCAGCCCACCAATTGCACGAATTTTTGCGGGGCCGATTGGTTGCCCCGGCCGCTGTCGGCGCATTGCTGCAACATGGCGCGGCAAATTCTCGGACGCAGCGCGGAGGAGCTGTCCGGCTTCGCCAGACGTTCGATCGCCGGCGAGCCGGCTTTGCGGTTCCGGGTCTTATTGCCAACATCGATGTCGCCATCGCCCACGACTAAAATCCTTTGTTGAAATTGGGTCACGACGGGCAAATGCTGCGAAGCACCGTACGTGGTTTGATTAAGTCGGCCGCAACGGCGCTTTGGTTCACGCCCGCCGAGCCGTGCGGGCTTCTCACCAGAGACTCAAAAAACATGGCTTCAAAGAAAGCAAGGCTAGCATCGCGAACAAGCTAGCGAGAGCAACGATGCCAGCAACGTTCTTTCTGGCGTGCCTTGCGGCGATGGAATTGGAAGGTGTGGCGTTGGAAGAAATCTAAACCTACTTAGGTTGATTATACTGTGGCGGATCGATTCTGCTTCCCGGGTCAAGTTCGACGTTGACGTTGTTTGGGATGAGCCCGAAACCGCGCGCCCACATCAAGGCACCCGTGACCGCCTCATTATCGCTATCCATTCGGATCGAACCCCTTACAGTGTTCTCGCTGAATTGAAGGGGGGTTGTGCCGTTGTAAACAAAGGTCACGTTTTCAAACGTACACCGCTGAAAGTTCTTGCCGTCTAAAATGACCCTTTCGTTTCTAAAAGTTTTCCCAAATACCGACGTCGGACTGTAATTTTCTGGAAATTTTATAAGTTGGGATGTTGCCGGATTGCCGTCGCCTGACAGCCAGGGGAAAGCCGCTCTAGCAGCAAGGATCGCCGATCCAAGCGCGAAAAGCACTATTGGTGCATAAGCCCATTTTGGGCTGCTAAATATGGCTGGCAAATGCTCAAACATGGTGGGGCTGTCCTTGCCAACAGCGCCGATTGCCAAGCCAAAGGCCGCAATTCCTAAGCAGCCGTAACTGATCCAGTCCCAAAAGCCCCAATGTGACATAAGAAAATCCTCCCCCTGGGCACCGTACCCTAGGGGCGGCTGAGTCAGAACGGCTAGAGTTTACCGAATGGAGTTTTCCCGCTAGCGTTCGCCCCCTGGTTGAGGGGCCAATATTGCAGCGCCGTGAAAAGCTATTTTGGCTGGTGGCCGGTTTTCTGCTGATTCTCGGGGTCATATCACTGATCCCGACGCACTATGAGATATGCAAAGAAGGCGCAAAGACCGGCGAGGAAGCCTGCCCCTCCTATCGCTTTGCGCCATTCCTCGTCATTCAGATCGGCAAAGCTCTTGACGCCCTTAGTGTGGCTATCACGGCCCTCGCGACTATAGCCATCGCTTGGTTCACTTGGTCCCTTAGGCGCTCCACTGATAGACTCTGGGACGCTGGCGAGCGGCAATTGAAGTTGTTGGCCGAAACCTCCGCCGCTCAGTCCCGCGACATGCAGCATTCCATTAAGGCCGCGATCGATTCCGCCAAAGCCGCCAACAGGTCGGCGAAAGTCGCTGAGGAGGCATTGGTCGCAACTGATAGGGCTTGGATTTCGATTAAGGCCAAAGTTACTCAGCCACTCATTTTTAAGGGCGATAAGATCACTATTGGTGTTGATTTTGAGATGGTAAATGTCGGCAATTCGCCAGCAACCCACGCCCAGTTGTTTACTGAACTTTGCCGCGACATCATCCAAGCCAGACGCAAGGGTGAAGAAGCGGCAAGATTGTCTTCGAGTTCGATGCTCAATATGGGGGTCGTTCTGTTTCCAAAAGAAACCAGGGAAGAGGAGACGCGCGACCTCGGAACATCGCTCAGTGACTTTAAGGCCACTATCAGCGCTATGAATACAGAAGAAAATCCTTGCGACGCCGCGTGGCCCGCTATTATGGCGTGCGTCACCTATAGGCTGGCTGGCAGCTCTGATATACGTCACACAGTCATTTTGTTTGAGGTTACACATCGCGATCCCGTCCATCCTGGATGGGACGGAAGCGAGAGCGAGACTGACCCTTATTTCCTTAGGTTGATTCAAACCTTCATGAGCGGCCAAGTCACCTGAAAATAGGAAAAGCGCGGCCCAAAGCCCGGTGACTTTCGGACCCCGGTGGCGTTTGCGCCATAATACCGCGCCCCTGCGCCTCAGCTGACCACCTCGATCGGCCATTGAACGACCGCGACTGGCCCAATGACCGACAGGATTCGTCGTGCCGGGACCGATCTTGGACCTCCGGCTGGCCCAATCGGAAGCCCGATCGGCGCCGTTCTATGGGCTGTCCTCGATTGAAATCACCAGGCTTTCTTGAAAACTGTTTCGTCGGGTTTCGGCGATGAAACAATTCTCCCCGTCACGAAACCATTTTGCGCTTTTGGCGCAGGCAATTGGAAACAGCGGATGGTTATCAAGCTGACAACAACAACGGCGGACAGCGCCGGCGTCGATACCGGAGACAATCAAATGCGAACCCTCAGCTTTATGCTTGCCGTCGCGTTGGTCCTGGCCGGCCCTTCGATGGCCGGCTCATTGGATAGCAGCCTGCCGGGCATCGGCACCTTTGCCTATAACGGTTCGCCGATCGTTGCTTCAGCGCCAGGGGCTCTCGTGGTTGCGGCCCGTTGAGGCGCAGCCGAACCGATCATTGCCGGGAAGGCGCTCATGTTTTTTCGTATCGGCGTAGTCGCGATTGCCGCTTCCATTATTTCGGCTGGTTCTGCGCAGGCACAGGTTCGGTCGCCGATGAAGCTGCCCGATCCGCGCGCAGAATTCGTTCGGCTGTGCGCCCCCCATATGCTGGGACGCTGGGCGCATCCCGAAACGGTTTGCGGCTGCCTGCACGACCATGCCGCTGCCGCCGTCGAAGACAGCGACCTTCGCGAAGCCCTGCTGCGCGGTATCAGCGAGACCGGGGTGCCCACCATCGAAGCCGAATGGGTGCCGCCATCGAAACAATCCGAAATCGGCGCAACGTTCACGAAGATTGCCAGGCCGACGCTGCAATGCATGTTCGAGCCGCGCAATTAGGCTCGCTCCCCGAAACCGAATATTCGGGCACCGTGGGCTCATGCCTCAGCAATGACGACGTTCCGACCAGACGCGGTTATTTTGACTTGGGTCCCAGCCGAGGGATGCATTTTTCTGCGCGGACGATTCCCGTCGGGGACATCTTCGCACCCGAGATTTCCTTGATCTTGCCGGCCGGACAGGTTCCATCGTCGACTTTGATGCGCTGGCCCAGTTGCAAATTGACGATGTCCTGTTGCCGCGACACCTGACCTTCCATGGCAGAGGATGATCCGGGCGCGGATAGCGCGAAACCGGCCAGCGACAGGATCGAAAGAAGCTTGATGTGCGAGATCTTCATCATCGACGGCGCGCCCGGGTTCACTTGTTTTGTATCTTCAGTCCGTTCGGGCCGACATTGATCTGCAGGCCCTCCGGTTGCTTCTTGGTCTGGTAGAGATTGTAGCCGAGCACGCCTACCACGACGATCAGCGCACCGATGATGAGAAACATGATATTGCGATTGCCGGGCATCGGTGTCTCCGTGGGTCGCTGATTTCACCGTGGATTGTATTGGCGCGCTTGCGATTCTGAAAGCGATCTAAACCCCTGCAAATCCCCGAAAACTGTGGTTTGATCCGAACGCGTCCGCGTCTTGAGGCGTGCGCCAACGGGGAACCACCACGCAATGAGTGCCAGCGACGCAGAACAGAGAATCCTCGACGCGGTCGACGCCGGTTTCGACGCGCAACTTGCCACCACAAGGGATTTTGTCGCGATTCCCTCTACCCGCGGCGCGGAAGGGCCGTGCCAGGACATGATCGGTGATCTCCTGCGCCAGCGCGGCTACGAGGTCGACGACTGGCACATCGATGTTAGGGAACTCAGGGATCTGCGTGGCTTCGGCCCGATCGAGCATGATTTTTCGAAGGCACGCACGGTGGTCGGCACCTACCGTCCCTCCAGCAACGCCGGAAAATCCCTGATCCTGCAGGGACATTGCGATGTGGTGCCGGCCGGACCGCTCGAGATGTGGGAGACGCCGCCGTTTTCGCCTGTCGTGAAGGACGGCAGGATGTATGGCCGCGGCGCCTGCGACATGAAATCCGGCACCATCGGCGCGCTCCATGCGCTCGACGCGATCAAGGCCGCGGGCCTCAAGCCGACCGCGCGGATTCATTTTCAGTCCGTGATCGAGGAAGAGAGCACCGGCGTCGGCGCGCTCTCAACCTTGCAGCGCGGCTATCGCGCCGACGCCTGTTTCATTCCGGAGCCGACCTCCGGCAAGATGGTGCGCTCGCAGGTCGGCGTGATCTGGTTTCGCCTGAAGGTGCGCGGTCATCCCGTGCATGTGTTCGAGGCCGGCGCCGGCTCCAACGCGATCACGGCGGCCTACCACCTGATCCAGTCGCTGGAAAAACTCGAGGCCGAGTGGAACCAGCGCGCCAAAGTCGATCGCCATTTCAAGGCGGTGACGCATCCGATCAACTTCAATCCCGGCATCATCAAGGGTGGCGACTGGGCCTCCAGCGTGCCGGCCTGGTGCGACGTCGATTGCCGGATCGCGATCCTGCCGGGCTGGTCGGTTGCCGACCACCAGGCCGAGATTCTTAGCTGCGTGTCCGCGGCGGCACGCGATCATCGCTTCCTCTCGAACAATCCGCCCGAGGTGGAATGGTCCGGGTTTCTGTCGGAAGGCTATGAGCTGAAGGAATCCGCTGCCGCGGAAGCCGCGTTCGGCAACGCCTACGACGCGGTCTATGGCGGCGCCGTGAGCGATCTCGTGTTCACCGCGCTCACCGACACCCGCTTCTACGGGCTGAATTACAACATTCCGAGCCTGTGCTTTGGCGCCAGCGGCGCGGCGATGCACGGCTTCAATGAATATGTCGATCTGGATTCCCTGCGTAAATCGACCAAGGCCACCGCATTGTTCGTCGCGCAATGGTGCGGTGTGGAGAAGATGTGAAACCTCGTGGTGAGGAGGCGCTCTTGCGCCGTCTCGAACCAAGCGGCCACGGAGCTATCTTCATCCTTCGAGACGCGGTCAGATGGCCGCTCTTCAGAATGAGGGGAGTGGCCGCAGCGCCTTCACAATCGCATCCAGCCCGTCGGTGAGGGCGGCGGGATCGGGCTGCAGGATGATCGTCTGGGCGAGGGCCGGGCGGCCGACGCGATCGCTGCCAGACGGCGAGTTGATCGGCCCGCCCCGCCACAGCGCCTACCGCGCGAGCGGTTTAGTCCCTTGGCACTTTTCGGACCTGGCGATTACGTCTCGCGATGTCCGCTCATCAAGGGATGAACGGACGTAGCTCAGACGCTGCCCGAGGTCCGAGTTTGGACCCAAAGCGGTCATCAGCCGCCGTATTCGGGAACAAGGTTGATATAGATCAACACTTGATGAAGTGCATCGAAAATGATGCTCGCAGTCTCTTCGCTAGAAATAAGCTTCAGCAAAGTTAGTCAGTCGTTCAATCACTGATATCATATGGAGACGCGCAAATGAGTAAGCTTGTCTCGGTAGGACTGATCGCCGCGGCCATGTTCGCTAATCCGGCCATGGCGGCGTGGTACGACAAAAACGGCGCAGCCGTCCATCCCTCCCGCGTCGTTCACTGCATCCGGGCCCCAGACGTTGGCCAGTTTGCCGGAGGTCCGTGGAATAGTCCTCCCTGCGAACCGGCAACCCGGGGCTCAGGCACCAGGGCGGCGTGGCACGACAGAAACGGCGCAGTCATCCCTGCCTCCAGCGTCGTTCACTGCATCCGGGCTCCAGACGTTGGCCAGTTTGCCGGAGGTCCGTACAATAAGCCTCCCTGCGAACCGGCAACCTGGCGCTAAGGCGCGCCAGGTAACACTAAAAAGCGCGTATGGGTGGGCGAAAAGCCCGGTCTGTCCGGCGCTGCCTTCTTCGACCTCTACACCGACCCGTGCGAAGAGAGCGGCAAGATGCTGCCAACGTTCCCTGAAGGGAATGTTCAACGTCAGGACGGTTCGCTGACGCTGTACGGCGGCGCCAAATCGCCGGGCGTAGACAGGGAGAGCAACTGGCTGCCCGCGAGTGGCCCGTTCTCGCTTTACATTCGCGCCTACTGGGCCGGGGAGCCCCATCCTCGATGGTCGGTGGAGACCGCCGCTTGTCAAGCGAGTACAATAGGCAGTTCACTACGGCGTGCGCGACGTGGTTCCGAGATGCGAACGAGGACGATATATCGAACGTCGGTTGTTGGCACTTTTCGGACATGCCCTGGTGGTCTGACGACGTCTGCTCCTGCGGTGCAAGCGGACCTCGCAGAATCCACGATCGGCGCGGGATGGCGGCACCGCTTGCTCGCATAATGGGCGGGTTTCGTGGCGCAAAGCGGCCCTAGAATTCCACACGCAAGACCTTCGCCGGTCGAACGATCCCGTCTGGTGGCGGCGACGTGGTCCCTCCGTCGGTTGTAAAATAAGCCACTCGGCCGTACTGTTTAGGGCCTCGACCCCAGGCGCCACTTGATGGCCCTAGTAGTTGCTCGTTTAGAGGCTCACCCGCCACGCTGTGCCTCACGTTGCCGTTATCACTCGTTTCTAATGACACGCGATCAATTGTATTCTCTCGATGCGTCGTCACATATGCGACGCCGGCATCTTCTTCGATGCAGAAGTCATCAAACATCCCGCCACCCGCAATGAGTTCAGGCTCACCAACGGGATCGTGCGTATCTGGATCGACACGTACGCGCATGAAAAGCTTCTTCGCTGTCGAGGTATAATAGAGATAGTTAGTCCTCGAGGCATAGCGCACGCCGTTGACGCCCGGTTGTTCGGGTTTCATGCTCCCCGGATAGTAAGCCATGCTCTCATGCTTGAGCCAAGGGCGGGCAGTGACCTTGGCGCTATCGGTGGTCAGGTCGACACGCCAGATCAGGCTTGCAAAACAATCGGCGACAAGCATGACGTCGGCGGCAATCATGCAACCACCGTTGAGCGCGCGACGCGGTTCGGGAAACTCGAGAATAACCCGTGGGTCGACGGTCATGCCCGGGCTCCACCCGCGCATATCAATGCGATTCAGGTATGACAGGTGAGAGGCATAAATATCCGAAGTGCCGACATGGAATATATCGGGCTCGGCCTCGACAATGCACATCGGAGACTGAGTGAACGTATGCATTAGCACCGGTTCGACCGGCAGATCTCCGGTCGGCGGCGGAATGTACCACAGCTCCTTGCGATTGAGCACGCTGACGAGAATGGAATTATCAGCCCGCACCGCAAGGTTCTCGAGGAAATAGTGATTCGGGAAGCAGGCGACGGTGGTGAGCCTCGCCTGTGACGCATACTTCGTCAGCATGGCCGTTCTCCATGGATGAACTACCAAGGCTTCAAGCGCTTCCTCATGAGGGTCGTTGGGCTTGCGAGCCAGGAGCCGGGATTTCGAATGCATTCAACAGCGCGCAGACGGTGTGGTAGATACCGATGAGATATGTGATTTCCACTAATCCACGCTGTCCGAAAGCATGCTCGGCTGCACTGTAAAGAGCCGCGTCAACATGGTGCCCGGCTGAAAGGTGCAGCGCATAACGTTGCGCGATCTTCTCCTGTTCGCTCAGTTCATCCGGTAGGCCACCGCTCGTCAGCGTTCGGATTGCGTCCTCCGAGATGCCGGCCCTTCGGGCTGCCGCGGCATGAGCGTAAAGCTCGTAGTTCGATTTCCACACCGCGCCGACGGCGAGGATCACCACTTGGCGGACTCGCTGGTTCAGCGACGTGTTGTTTTGCTCGGTTTCCTGTAAATCCAAAAAGCTTGAGGAAATGGCGGGGCTGAAGAGTATCGGATTGAACGGACCTATAAGTCTCCCGTCCTCAAGCTTACTCTGGAAAGGAACGGCGCTGGCCCATGGAATCCATGTCCCATTTAGCCGCTCATAGGTTTCTTTTTGCGCTGTCGACAGCGTCGAGGGATCTAACAAGGGCAGGCGACCGCCCAACGTTTCGGTTTGAACTGACATAGTGGTTTCTCCTTTTGTCGACGAACCGGTGGCTGCGGCTCGAAAGTGAAGTCGACTTCAACGTTTCAAACCAATGGCGCTGGAGGGAACGTCGTAGGCCGCGAGAGTCAACGATACGGAGGTGAAGTACCCGATGAGTACCGTCAGATCCGTAAGACCCGCGTGTCCCAATAGCTTTACCGCGCGTCTGTAGAGACCTGTGGGCACGACCCGCGGCGCTATCAACGCGCAGGTCATTTCGTAGGCGACCTGCTGTCGGGGATTTTCAAAGGACGTGGGCAACCCGGCTATCAGAGCTTGCACCTTTTCTGGGGCAAGCCGGCCCTTTCCCCAATCATTTCGTGTTCATAATTCGAATAGGCTGCGTGCCACTTACCATTGATCAAATTGACGACAATCTCCCGTTCAGCATCCGACAGCGAGGAGTGACTCTGTTGGAAGTACTTCCCCACGGGGATCATGATCTCCAACAGCTTAGGATTTTGGACCCAGATCTTGTGTGGGCCGGGCACCTCGCCGCGCTCTTCGACTTCAAGGTCATAACCCGTTCTTTGTTCGGGGCTCATTTGATCAAGTGGAATCTCTGTGTATCGGCCGAACGTACCGAACGTTGAAGCCGTCCGTTCGACTTCCTGCAAATTGCCGACGTTCTGCGGATCGTCCTGCGCTGGTCGTGTCATCGTCTGTGCCATAGCCGGTGCCTTTCTTCTCAAGCCCTGATCTTCGAGCGGTTAGCGGTCACTCGTTCCTCGGATTCAAAGCGGAGGCGAGATGACCGGGCTTCGCGCTCTCGCGCACTTTCCAAGGTGTTGACCGAAGTCCAATACACAAATAAAATATTTCGATGATGTTCATATCAGTTTGTTATCGGGAATTGGGCTGAAGCCGTGGATTTTCGGCAGCTTCGTTATTTTGCTGTCGTCGCCCAACACGGCCATTTTGGACGGGCAGCATCTACGCTGCATGTCGCTCAACCCGCCCTAAGTCGTCAAATCAGGCTTCTTGAAGAAGAACTCGGTGTTCAACTCTTTGAGCGGCATCCGCGGGGAGCCTCCCCCACTGAAGCAGGCCTTGTGTTGTTGGATCGTGCGACGTTCATCTTGCGCTACCTCGAGCAAGTGCGAAACGACGTGACCGCAACCCAGCGCGATCCACGCGGTGCTGTGGCACTCGGCATGTCGCCGGGTCTTGCACTCACGCTGGCGCTTCCGCTCTTCGAGGAGATCAGCTCGCGTTTTCCTGGCGTCCAATTGCAAATCGTCGAGGACTACACGGAAGCCCTACACGATCGTCTCCTCCAAGGGACGGTGGATCTGGCGATCCTCAATGGGCCGCATCTGGAAACACCCAATCTCGTGACCACGGCGCTGATGGAAGAGCAGATCTGCCTGATTGGCCTCGCGACAAATCCGCACCTACCCAAGCATTCGATTGACGTTCGTGCGCTGTCAAAGATTCCTCTTGTTCTCGCGGGCGTCGCCAAGGCCGGCGTCAGGGAAGTCGTCGAAACGGCTGCCGCGCGTGCAGGCGTAAAGCTTGAGCCAAAGCTCGAGGTACAGTCCCTGGAGGTAGCAAAGAGAATTATTTCTCAGGGCAAGTTGTGCACGGCGCATTTCGCCGCGCCGACCAAGGCTGATATTGATAGTGGCCACCTTCGGGCAGTGCCGATCAAGGGGATGTTTCTCCCCAGGTTCATCGCGCGTGCTTCGGATCGTCCACCGTCGCGCGCAACCATAGTCCTCGCCGAGATTATCCAGGCGGTGTCGCGCGAACTGGTTGCCAGTGCGCGATGGCCGCATGCGAAGCTCACTATCGAATTGTAAGATCGCGCAATGGTGTATTCTGTCGCAATGGTGCCGGCTCGGCGTTCATTTCTGAATTGGTGCGGGCAACACTTCGATGTGCAACAGGCAACGAGCATAAAGGGCGCGGTGAGGATGCCTACTATCGCCGAATAGTCCGCGATGCACGCCCGGTTGAATTCGCAGAACTTCGCGATGAATGGTCAGAGCGGCTCAACTAATTTGTCAATGACGGACGCGTCATCCGCTAGCCTCATTGAAAATAATTCAACAATTACTGCCGTTCACCAAAACGAATAACCATTGACGTGTTAGGACGCTTCTCTCAAGGAGCAATGGAACGGCCAGGGCAGGGGCAATCGCCGCTGCCCCGGGCTAAATCACGTCCAAACCGTCGGCCTCCAATCGCCGAAACCGGACAACCGGGCATTTCCGAAATTGCCCCGTAAGCGGACATGCTCCGAAATGCCAAAATCGACGCGAATGACCCAAAGCGGTCATGTTGCAGAAAGGTGTTCGCGAAGCCCACAAATGCCCGCGTTTCAGCGGCGTCGCCCGCGCATTGTGAGGAGTCGCAGGATCACTTCTGCTCCCGCATGATCGATGCGGCGCGCACGCCTGATGGCGTCTCGCCGAAGCGCCGGCGGAACATGCGATTGAAATGGGAAACATCACCAAAGCCGACCGCAAACGCGATATCGATGATCGCCAAATGCAGATGGTGCGGGTCAGTCAACATCGCGAAGGCACGTTCAAGCCGGCATCCTGCAAGGTGCTCGGTGAACGACTTTCCGGTCCCCTCTAACAGTTTTTGCACGTATCGCCGCGACATACCGAGCGCCCCGGCGACATTGTCCAGATCGAAATTGGGATCGCTGAAGCATCGCGCGACCTCCGCCAGGATCGCCTGCAGCCTGGCTGCCTTCACACCACGCTCCATAACGAGGTTTGCGGCTCCGGCGGTCGGCCCGAGCGTCGCGGCCACGAGATCGAGGAGATGTACGGCGATGGCGGAGGCCAGTTCAGATGACGGAGGTTCTTCGAGGGATGCGAGCGACCGCAGGTAGCCGTCGAGGAGGCTAAGCGCCGGTCCGGGATGCACCGCCCGACCTGATAGATCTTCCGGATGCGCAACCAAAGACTTAAGGGCGGCAGCCTGCACAGTCACGTATTTGACGCTGGCGCCACGCGGCGCAAATACTCGCAGCGGCCTTCCCCGGTCAATCAAACAAGCGGCGCCGGCATCATAGACACGTTCGTGGCCAGCATTTGCAAATTGGACCGGTCCAGTCTCGACGATGTTCAGTCCGAATTGGTCACGGCTATTCTTGAGGTGGTGTTTGTGACGGATAAACTCCGCCGGCGTGGCGACAAGGCTACAAACGCCAACCGCGCCGAGCGGCAAGTAAGTGACGTTGATGTGCGGGCGGCCGCCGCTGTGATCGATCACGTCCAACGCGAGGTTCTGCCGCGCAAACTCCTCACGGAACGTGGAGAACCGCGCGCGCTCCGGCAGCATCTCAGTCGACCATCGCAAAAGGTGAGATGACGTTGCCATCTCGGCCTCCGTTTCGGTGCCCCACCACGTAAGAAGCGACTGAGCCGCTCGAACGAAATCTGCAAATTCCTCGCATAACGGCGAGACGTGCAACACACAGTATATCGCATCGCGCTTCGCTGCATATATGAGGTGGATTACAGAGGGGGAGGTAGGTCCTCAAAAAAAATGGCGAGGAATTTCCCGCCGAGCTTTCGATTTCACCGATTGAAGATGGCGAGAGCATTCCCTTCGTGGGTCGCCTGCGCGACATGACCGAGCGCGACGGGTTGCGCGCTGCACGGGGTGAGTTGGCACGCACCCCGCGCAGATTGTGGCGGCCAACGAGATCGCAGCTTCACTCACGAGAACAACCAGCCTTTAGGAGCAATCGTCGCAAATGGCGGTGTCGGCTTGTTGTGCGCAGGAATCGATCAGCGGTTGGAAGCGGCATAGTCGGCATGGCCCTTCTCGACCGCCCACGACACTTGCTCCGACGTCGGCTGTCAGGGGTAACCCCGACATGGACGGCAACGGTGCCAAATCGCCGCTCGTGACGCGACTCGGACATCGCCAGCTACAGGACGGCGGCCCATCTCCGAGTTTGGAGATTATTCTCCCGGCAATCCTACTCGTTTGAGAATGTCGCGGTAACGGGCTCAGTCGGCTGAGACCACCGGGGCTGCCGCCCGGGTTTGATGCTGATCAACTTCAGCAGCGTCGCGGCGACGATCATCAACAGGATTCCACCAAGACTGAGCACGACCTGCATCGCAAGCCGATCCGAGATGTCGAGCAGGTGGCTGGCGAGCGCAAAGAGAACGCCGAGGCAATAGATTGGCAGCGAGTTCTCGCCACAGCACCTCGCGCAGCGCATCACCGGCGACGATAGCCCTCGCCAATCGCGAGGAACGAACCATATCGCCACAATTGCAAGACCCAAAAAATGCAGCAGTCGCAACGGACCGAGATTCGATTTGTCCAGCGGGAAAAGGAGCTTCGTCAGAGTCTGCGGGACCAGCGGTTCCAGCGGCTTGATGCTCCAACTCAATGCGATGATTAGGCTGAAAGCCAGATAGAGAACCGCAAGGACCAGCGACGTGCGCGAGGTCACCCATGGCCGGAATTTCTTCCCCTCGACGACATACCACGCGCCCAGCACAATCAGAAGCTGCCAAGCCAAGGGATTGAAGAACCAGACGTTGTTGGGCCAGGCGGGAACGCTCCAGCCGAAGACGTGCACGAGCGAATAAAGTAACAGCGAGGCGCCAAGCGTCACGTTTGGTGCTCGCAGCAGCAGCCACAGCAGCGGCGCGAACAAAACGTGATAGATCACAAAAACCGGCAAGACGTCGGTGTTCACAGGACGGTATTGCAGGATCGCAGCATGCACGAGCGTCGCGCCCGGATGTTCCAACAGAATCCGCGTATTGCTCTCGTCGGCAAGATGATCGCGGCCTGCGAGGTAAACCATGATGACGCAAGCCAGCGTGAGCAGCAGAAATGCGGCATAGATGTCCCATCCTCGCCGCAGCGAACGGCTGATCATGCCGCTCCAGCCCTCGTGCTGACGTGCCCTGCCGTAGGCCAGCGCGCAGGTCACGCCCGAGATGAACATGAATACTTCCGCGGCATCGCTGAAGCCGTAGTTTCGCAGTGTCAGCCAGCTTCCGATGCTATTGGGGACATGGTCAAGAAAGATCCACCATAGCGCGATCCCGCGGCAGGCATCGATGCGCACGTCGCGGCCAGACCCCTTGAGTTCGGGCGGTGTCTCGCCGACCAATGGGTTGTGAGTTCGATCATGCATCTGGTTGCCCTGTCCGGCGTGCGCGCACGCGCTCTCGGTCTGGTCGATGAGACGCTCGCGATGCTCCGGGACGGCGCGGGTACCGAGCGGGTCGCCGACCGAGCGATGCGGTTACGAGTCCCGGCTACCCTATGGTTGGGGCTTCTTTCGTCGCGGTTGCATCGCCCCAACCGCTACCCCGATCACCGGGGCCGGCAGGATCGCCGCCATCCCAATGCGCTTCCAGGATTTCGTCGCCAGCAACCGGGATCAGAAGCTGCTTTCGCATTTCGGCGAGGCGGGCACGGCAGTACTCGCGGTAAAGCAGGTCGAATATGGTGGACATGATCGAACCCTCGCTTGATCATCATCGTTGACGTCCCACGCGATAGATTTCGGCCATTTCACCCGCGGCGGAAAATGAATTGTGCCGGAGGGAGTTTGTGTCCGACGAAATCTGATGACGATTTCGCGCCCAGAGCAGGAAACGAAATCGGTATCAGAGGACATCCAAGTGCTGCAGATCAATCTGCACCGCGGATCGTTGAGTTCGATCAATCGCGAACCAGGTCGTAAAGCTGGCTTGTGCTTGCGGCCGCCAGCGATATTAAAATGGACCCGATGGCAGCAACGAGAAATTGAGCCATCACGGCCATCTCCTCTTAAAGGAGATTTTTAGCGTCACGACTTCCGCAATCACTATAGGTCTGATTTTCTGGCCGCCACGTGAGCCAGTTCACGTCAGCATCGATCACTGGTAAGTGAGACTAGCAGGCAGACGGTGTAGCTTCTTGGACTTATGCGTACCGCTCAAGGGGAAGGTCGGTGCGCGAACTGCAAATTAAATTACGGATATGCTGCAGCTCGATGAAGGCACGACGGACCCCTGTCGAAAGCACCGCCAGCGTCAAGACCGCAAATATAAGGCGAAGTGAACCGCTAAACATGGGCAGAGTCCGCCTTTGGCACTTTTCAGACGTGCCGTAATGTCCGAGTTGAGTCCGGTATGAGCGTCAAAGCGGACATCGGCCGATCACACTTAATTTCTAGCCTCGCACGGTGCGACGGACCCATACTCCGCCATTTTCGTTGAAATGATTCCTGAATTTCGGTCACTCACAAAAACGATCTACCATTAGGTGTTAAGGGACGCTTCTCCGCCGTTGCGCCTCAGCCGCATCTGCAACGGTGTTGCGCCGAATCTCAGCATCGTTTTGCGCGAAGTGCGGCGCAACATCGCTAGGAAAAGCGCGGACCAAAGGCAGAATTATCACTTTTGACTGCCCATGAAAGGCGGTTTACATACCCCAGGACTACAACCTATGCGGTTCAGGGGAGGACAATGGCTTGGCAGAGGTGGTCAATCTTGATGCGCTCATTCCGAGGGAGGATTTCATCGCCCCTCCGGACAACGCCAGCAGCAGTGCTGGCGAACTCGGCAAACCTTCTGCGTCGGCAACTGACTTAACGGCCAGGGAATCGTTTTTTGAAACATTAAGAAAGCCGGATTTTCAAAGGGAAACGGCAGCGTGGACGCCGGGGGCCGTCTGCGACTTCATCGAAGCTTTCGTGAGTAATGATCTTATCCCATCGGTGATTTGTTGGCAGTCGCCACTGTCGAATTCACCAACTTACTAGCCAATAATCTCACGCGCGTTTGGGGGTACAAGCTATTCGACGGAGCGCTTGATGGCTTCCAACTTGCTTCGATTCGTCCTCAACGCAATTCTGACCAATCCGCAATATCAAGATCCAGCGAAAATCGATATGGGCCTTCTTCTTAGGGGTGATGAAACACTTGCCGTTCCCATCGAACCAACCCACGCAGCGCCGGACGGCGAAGTGGAAAACACCATAGGGTAGCCTTTTGATCTTCGCCGGCATGCTGTGGCAATCAACCGACAAGCGTGGAGCGCCGGGGAGCGCCAATTGATGGTGCTATCCGATACCGCCAAGAGGCAATTGCGGAGCTATGTTACGGTCGACGGGGTAATCAGGACGAAAGACCCAGGCGATCTAAAGGGCGAGGGGTTTGCGGTCCTGATTGACGTTAAAAATAGTGGTCAAGGTTATCCGATGGGCATGTTCAAAACTGATGGCGAGGGGAATCTGGCTACCTAAGATTAGCCCGCTTTCCTGGTTGGTCAGTCGCATTTGGTGAGCGAAAATAGCCAAGCCCTGAAAATACTTGGCTTTTTGCCCTTGACTGGCGGAAGGGGTGGGTTTCGAACCGACGGTAGAATTGTGCCTGCGACAAAACAACCCGGCGGGCAATTTTCATTTTCGCCGTCGCGCAAATCACCTTTACGACTCACGCCATCCTGTCCCCGAGGAAGGGGCGTTGGCCATCGTCACCGAACGTTGGGATGGGATGTGGTGGACGCGGCGGTGTCGGGCGTGAAGTTTGTCCGCAGGGCGGGTTTCCGTGAGCGGACGACGGAGCGCAGGACGTACGATGCTGAAGCGTACGGTGAAGTCGTGTGGTCCTGACGCCTCAGTGGTTGGCGTCAAGTCTTGCGGAGGTGCGAAAGCCCGACCGGGCCGAGTGCCAGATTCCGTGGGGCGACGGAGACAACAAAGCCCGATTCTCCGGGGAGAGCGCGAAATAAGCCGTAAAGCCATTGCGCAGGGAATGTCGGATCGCCTCCGCTGCCCTGTATGCTCGTGTGCATTTTCTTCTACCTTTTGCACACGGGACCGCGGGTGCAGCGCGCATCCGGCATTCCCTGCTCCCTCTTTTTCGAGGGACAACGAAACGCAAGCCTCGGGCAAAACCGTGCCGCGAGAATGCGGAGGTGTATCCGCTGTTTGACATTCGAATCGAATTTCCGCCTCGATGTTCAGGCGCTTTGTGGTGCGGGCCACAGCGCCTTCACAATCGCATCCAGCCCGTCGGTCAGCGCCGCGGGACCGGGCTGCAGGATGATCGTCGATTTGATCTCGATGATGCGGTCGTTGCGGACAGCCGGAATATCGCTCCAGCCCGGCCGCTTTCTGATTTTGTCCGGAACCACTTTCTTGCCGCACCACGACGCCAGGATCACATCCGGCGCGGCGGCGCGCACGACATCGGGAGCAATGATCCGGTCTTTCGCGGCCTGTTGAAAGCGCAGCTTTGGCAGCACGTCTTCGCCGCCGGCGATCTCGATCAGTTCGGAAACCCAGCCGATGCCGCTGATCAAGGGATCGTCCCATTCCTCAAAATAGACTTTCGGTCTGCGCAAGGGCCGGGCGGCCGACTCGATCGTTGCCAGACGCCGCTCATAGCTGGCGGCGAGTTGATCGGCCCGCTCCGCCGCATCGACCAGCGCGCCTACGGTGCGGATCATCGCCAGGATGCCCGCGAGGTCGCGCTGGTTGAAGGCATGGACGGCGACACCGGCGCGGATCAACCCGGAGACGATGTCGGCCTGCAAATCCGAGAAGGTGAGAACGAGATCCGGCTCGAGCGCCAGGATCTTCGGAATGTCGGCCGAGATGAACGCAGCGACCCGCGGCTTCTCTCGTCTGACCTGCGCCGGCCGCACCGCGTAGCCGGACACGCCGACGATCCGCTCCTGCTCGCCGAGCAGATACAGCGTCTCCACGGTTTCTTCCGTGAGACAGACAATCCGGCGGGGAGGGAATTGGCGCATGACGGACGATATGCAGAATAATCATTCGCTTGTCACGGCGGCCATTACCCACAACGTCATTGCCGGGCTCGACCCGGCAATCCATCATCTCAAAAAGTTCTGGTGATTAGTGGATACGCGGGTCAAGCCCGCGTATGACAATTTGAACAGATGGGAGAACCACCGACTATGACGCCGCTGGAAAAAGTCAATTCGATGAAGATGCCTTTCGCGGAACTGAAGGGCGTGACGTTCACCGAAGCCGAGCGCGATCGCGTGGTGGCGCGAATGCTGGTGCGGCCGGACCTCTGCACCCTCGGTCACGTCATTCACGGCGGCGCGATCATGGCGTTCGCGGATTCGGTCGGCGCTGCGGCGACCGTGATCAATTTGCCGGATGACGCCAAGGGAACCACCACGATCGAGAGCAAGACCAATTTCATTGGTGGCGCGAAGGAGGGAACGATTGTTATCGCGACCGCGACGCCGGTGCATCGGGGACGGCGCACCCAGGTCTGGCAAACCCGCCTGGAGACCGAGGATGGAAAACTTGTCGCGGTGGTGACCCAGACGCAGATGGTACTGCTGTGATCGATGCCCGTATGATTACGGATATGCCATGTTGTTAACCACGCGGTCGTGACCTTCTGCCGTTATTTGCGGCAGGAAGCGATCTTGAATTTTATGCTGCGATGCACAATATCCTTGTTCTAGGGATTCGACGCCTCCTCGAGGGCTTCCAAGAGGAGTTGATACGTGAACCACGAAGACATTTCCCGCTCATTGGCCGCCAGGGGCACCGTCCGGACGTTACGCCAGCCGGAAGAATTGCCGTTGCTGCGCGATCATCTGTTGCGGCTCGATCGGGACAGCCGTTACGACCGCTTCCATGGCTTCATGGATGATAGCTTCATCGAACGCTATGCCGAGAAATGCGCCGACGATGGCACGGTGGTCATCGCCTACATCGAGGGCGGCGTGGTGCGTGGCGCGGCCGAACTGCATCCGCCGGATCAATCGCCTGACTCGTTACCGGAGATCGCGTTCAGCGTGGAGGCGTGCGTACGACGGCAGGGCGTCGGCAGCATCCTGTTTCGAAAACTGATCGCGGAAGCGCGTTCCAAGGGCTACCACTCGCTGCGGATTACCACCGGCGTACAGAACCAGGCGATGCGGGCGCTCGCCAACAAGTTCGGCGCGCATCTGACGTTCCGCCACGGCGAATCCACCGGAAATATCGATCTGACGGCGCAACCGCAGCCCGAACCCGTAAAGCCTGCGATCGTGACGCCTGCCGATTTGGCGCGTGCCATGATCGGCTTCAACCGGGCGTACTGGAAGCTGCTTTTGCGAATGTACGGCTGGGGCCGGACCGCCTGATAACGGCGCCGGCAAGCGGCCATTCACTCGATTTTCGATCGAGCGAATTGCCACGGGGCGCTACTTAAGTGCCGGTGCGCTTGTCGTTGCCGAATTTCCTGACGACCCGGCGTTCGACCACGACCGAGCGCTGCGCGCCTTGTTCGCCCGCAATCACCCGCGTCGAAGACCGCGCGGAAAGCCGGCCGGCCTTCTTCACTTCGGCAATGACGGATTCGATCGGCAGCCCCATCAGCGAAGCGGCGATTTCGGCCTGCGCTTCCTGATCGTCGGTGATCCCGATCGCGGCGAAAATGGCTTCATCCAGCGTCGGTGGATCGCGCCGGACGCGCCGCGGTCCATATTTCGTATTCCAGTCTTCACTCATTGGGGCCTCTCGTCTGATCCGGAATACCTAGAGCCCGCTATGTTGCATTGCAATATGAATTTGGTGTGGCAATCCAGCTATGCGCCGAACTGTTTCAGAGATTTTCCAACCTTTCGGCATCGTAAATCTCGATCGTCGTGTTGCCGGCGGCAGCCGACTGCAGCGCGCGAACAAAATTGCGGGACGCCGGCACAGCGAAATGGGCCAGCAGGGCGGCGCGATCGACCCATTGTTCGACAAATACGAGCCGCAACGGATTCTCGCAATCGGTGTGCACGGCGTGGGAGATACAGCCGGGCTCTTTGCGCGAGCGATGAACATGATCGAGACAGAGTTCGAGAGCTTCATCGATCGAGTCTTCCCGTGCGGTCACGCTGCCTGTCACCAGGATCATGCTGTCTCTCCGCCGCTTTTGATGTTCGTCATCCTCAGGAGATTGTATCGCTGGCGCCGGCAAAGTCGATCGGCTGTTGCGGCCAGCGCTTCAGCGCGGCGCGTCCCGCATCGGTCAGGACATAGATGCCGCGCTCGGCGCGGTCGAACCAGCCATAGACGTTGTGCAGCAGAATTTTCGGTGCGTCGGGAATCTCTGGCTTGAGATCCCGCACGCGCCGCGGGCCCTCCGACAGCGCCGATGCGCAGGCTAACGCCTGCTGGCGATACGCGGTCATGATCGGTGAACGCGTGCTTCCGCCCAGCGCCGGGTCGCCCTTGCGGCGCCGATGTTCGGCGACCAGGCGCGAGCGCTTCTTCGGGTTGCGGCGCGGGCTTGTCGTGGCCGGCTTGACGAGCACCTCGACGTCGCCGGTATTGGTGACCGCGAGCATGCCGAAGCCGAGCCGGCGACAGAGATTGCGATAGCGCGCGTCGCTCTCGCGTCCCTTGCCGCGCGCGGACATTTTTGCGGCGAGCCAAACCTCATCACAGGCGCCGGCGCGATCGACCGCCTGCAAAACCAGTTCAAGATTGAATGTCAGCTTCAACTCGCCGATCACGACGACCGGCGGATCGCCGCCGCTCAGCGCCACGAGATCACAGCCGCCGACTTCGCCCTTGACCGTGAAGCCGAGCTTTTCGAGGAAGCGTTTGACGGGCAGATAAAGCGCAGTTTCCAAGGGTCCAAGCTCCGGTGTCGCCTGCGCGACTCAGTGCCAGAGTCTAGCCTGATTTGCATGAGAGGATTTGATCAAAGGGTAGGGAAGCGGTTACCATGCGTCCCGGGACCAGGCAGATAACGTAGGACTGATTTCACTGCGAAATCCGAGGATTCGCAGGTCGCGCCGCAATTCGTCGATGCCGGAGCGGCTTCAGATGCTGCGGGGACTTTACAAGATCGAGATGCACACGGTGCATGGTTCGCGCCGCGGCGTTGTTTATGTATATGACGGCAAGATGATGGGCGGTAATTCGGCCTTCGCCTTCATCGGCAGCTACCGGGATTCTGGTAACGGCGATGTATTGGCCGACATATCGACATTGCGCCACAACGACGATCCGAATTTCCAGCCCTTGTTCAAGACCGATAAGATCAGCCTGACACTCAAAGGCAGGCAGCAAGGCCAGCAATATCATTTCGAGGGTGGTACGACGCAAATGCCCCGCATTGCCGTCACCTCGGTGATGACCCCCATTAGCGAAGAGGCCGCGCCTCCCGTACTTTCGGCCGGAACCGGTGGCATCAAGAACGGCCTTTATTCAATTCACATCCGGATGCTGGACGGCATCGACGGCGGCAACACCGGCGTGATGGTGCTGCACGATGGCGCGATCCGCGGCGGCGATGGCTTCTTCGATTATATGGGGTCCTACACCAGCGCGAACGGCAGATGGAAAGGCGAAATCGTCAACCACGAGCACACGCCGAGCCAGGGTGAGCGCCCGGTGTTTGGCGGCTATGAGGTCGGCATCGGCTTTTCCGGCACCTACACCGATGAAGGTGCGGTCGCGGAAGCCACGGCGCTCGCGGGCAAACGCAGCATTCGCTTCAGCGCGGTGCTGAAGAGGCTAGCGGAGGCGTGAGGCCTAAACCCGCCCGGTCACCGGGAGCAGCGCGCCGGTAACGGCGCTGGCCGCATCGCTTGCCAGAAACAGCATCACCTCAGCCAGTTCTTCCGGTCTTACCCATTTTGTGAAATCAGCCGTCGGCATGCTGGCGCGGTTGACTGGGGTGTCGATGATTGACGGCAGAACGGCGTTGGCGGTGAGCTTGCCTTTCCATTCCGCCGCGAGCGCCTCGGTGAGACGATGCACGCCGGCTTTGGACGCGGCGTAGGGCCCCATGCCGATGCCGGCCTGCAGCGCGCCCATCGCGCCGACGTTGACGATCCGCCCGGCGGGGGAGGCGACGAGGTAGGGGAGTGCCGAGCGAGACGCGTTCAGCGCGGTCAGGACATTGAGTGCATACATGCGCTGCCAGGTTCCGGTCTCGCCCTCGGCGATCGCCTCAAACGCAAAGCCGCCCGCAATATTGATCAGCACGTCGAGCCTGCCAAAAAGCGCGGCGACGGTGTCGATGGCATTTTTGGCTTGCGCCGGATCCGAAAGATCGACGCCGCCGAGTTCGATCCGATTTTCCGTCGCCGCGACTTGCGTCGGCGCGTGATCCACCCCGGCCACGCGCGCGCCCCGGGCCAGCGCCGCTTCCGCGACCACCTTGCCCAGTGCGCCCGAGGCGCCGGTGACGACAACGACTTTTCGGTCCATGATTGGATCTCCGGGGCAAAGGCGCCAAGGGCGAGGGTGTTACACTATCGCCATGCGAAATTCATTTGCAATGCTGTAGAAATTTGCGGCCAAATGCAGGTTCGCGAGGGATCGCACTGCGCAAGCGGATACTTGGGATATTCAGATGTCTGACGCGCCACGGCCTTGCGACACTCACCCCGATATTGTCGAATTCAAATATCCGCTTCCGCGCCTCGCGCAGAGTCTCAAAAGCCAGCGTAAGGTCAAGATCGTGGCGATCGGGTCGTCATCGACGGCGGGCGAGGGCAACATCGTGCCTTTTCCTTGCCGGCTTGAGCTCGCCTTGAGGGGGCAGTTTCACGGCCGGATGATCGACGTGCTCAACCGCGGGATCGGCGGCCAGGAGGCGCTGGACGAACTGTCGCGCTTTGATCCGGACGTAATCGGCGAGGCACCTGCGCTGGTGATCTGGCAGGTCGGCACCAATGCGGTGTTTCGTTTGGGACAATACAGTTTCGACGACGTTGCCGCGTCGATCGCGACAGGACTCGACCGGATCGCGGGTTTCGGCATGGATGTGGTGCTGATGGATCTGCAATACACCACGGCCATCGTGGGTCCCGACAAGATCAAGGCCGCCGAGCAGATGGTATCGTTGATATCGGCCGCCGCCGAGAAGGCAAACATCAACGTGTTTCGGCGCTTCGCCCTGATGCGGCGCTGGTGTTGCGGCGACGGGATCCCGATTGCCGAACTGATCGATCCAACCGACCCCGATAAGCTTCATATGAGCGATTGGGCTACCAATTGTGTTACCCAGGCGCTCTACGGCGCGATCGCCGCTGCGCTTCGGGCGACTGCCTGAGACGCTGCGGCCGCGCGTGATCGTTAAAATTTGCCGGAGTTTTGTAAGCGAACGGCAGAACCATCCCGCTATACGTCGGGGGCGCTCGATCCAGGGACTGGGAGACACCCACGATGAGATATCTGCCTGACCACGGTTTGCCGCTGATTCAGCTGAAGGAGCAGCGCCGGGATTTGATTGTCGCGCTGCAGAACCGCAATGGCCCGGTCAGCGGCTGGGAGTTGATGCAGATCGCCGCGGTTCAACAGGCGATCTCGGCATTCGAAGACGTCATCGCTGACCTCGACGCGGAAATGGAAGCGGCGGCGTAAGGCAGTTCTTGCCTTTGTCTTGTCGCTTGTCCTGACCGGACGAGCAGGGTCAGGACTCCAGATAGCGCGCCTCTAATCTGGCGCGTTCTCCCGGCATGAGGCCCAGCCCGTCCCGCAAATAATTTTCGAGATTGCCGTAGTCGGCGCCGATGGCATCGAACGCGGCGGCAAGGAACGAGGCTTCCACCGATCCGAGCACCTGACGGACATCATCGGGCAGATCGCTGCTGGCGGAGGGATCGCGCCGGTAGAAGCGATTGGTGAGCAGATAATCCTGCGCAATCAGATCGTCCGGCACGCCGAGCGCATGCAGGATCAGCGCGCAGGCGAAACCGGTTCGATCCTTGCCGGCGGTGCAATGAATCACCAGCGGCGCGCGGTCCTCCAGCAGATGAGCGAACAGGGCGCGGAAGCTGGACGTGTTCTGACGCACATAGTTGCGGTAGGAATCGCGCATCACATCCAGTGCATCGGCCGATGACAGCGCGGCGCCGGCGGCGAGCCGCGCGTGCAGCGCCGCCACCACGGTCGGCTCGATCGGCAGCGAATGGACTGCAATCTCCGTTAATCCGCACATCGCCGCAAGACGCTCCTCGGTGCCGCGGAAATCGAACGCGCTTTTCAGGCCCAGGCCACGCAAAATCGCAATATCGGCTTCGGTGACGTGGCCGAGATGGTTGGAACGAAAGATCTGCCGCCAGCGCAACCGGCGGCCGTCTTTGCCGGGATAGCCCCCGAGATCACGGAAATTGCTGGCGCCGGCAAGATTGAAATGGCGGACGGGAGGATCTGACATGGGACCAGCTTAAGCGACCTTCTGCGGCGGAGAAATGACTGACAGGCGTATCGCTTGCTTTGCTCGCTCTGGTCTATACTTGACCCTCAAACGGGGGCAAACATGAATCGCAAAGCTGTCATCATTCTCCGCGCGGCATTATTCGCCACGGCAATTGCGACCGGTTCATCGCCCGCGTCAGCACAGACGTTCCAGAGTTATCGCTGCAGTGACGGCACCCGGTTCCTGGTCGGATTCTTCGAATACGATAAACGCGCGTTTCTGCAGATCGATGGAAGGGCGGTGACGCTTGCCCGGCGCCTGGCTTTGTCAGGCTCGCGCTATTCGGGTGGCGGCGTCACGTTGAAAATCACCGGCGCAGGCACCACGATCAGGCACGCCAAACGGCCGGCGACGGCGTGCGAGCTGACATGAAAAAAGGCCGAAACATTTGTTTCGACCCTTTCAGCATCCTTGATCTTCCACCAGACACCAGCGACAGATCGGCAGCGGCCTTGCGCTTGGCGTCAACGTTCACGCACCGGCTTGGACTCCTCGATCGCCGCCTCGTGATACCAGCTGCTGCTGGACGCGGCGTCGTAGATGCGTGATGGAGTCAGATCGGTCGCGGTCTTGGCCTCTTCGCGCCGACGCCCGCCGCGGCCCCCGGGAGGGAATTGGTAGATCGTTGCCGACCCGTGATTCAAATTCGTATTCATCTGTTGTGCTCCTTAGGTCGCGGTACATCAACTGATGCTGCGCCCGACTCGTTCTCTTGCGGTTACTGAAATTGATATCGTCCCTGCACTTCGCTGGTGCAACCTGATCAAAACGAAATCATTCGCTGTGCAAATTATAGGCATTTCCCGGTTTGCATCCTGGAAAGCAACCATGCACTGGCTAACGCTTGGGCCATAGCCAAGGTTGCGGGATCGCCCGGCTTTCTGGACAAATGTTGCGAACGAACGGCGCGGCTTTAATCGGACCGCCAAAACAGGCTGCGGACTGCTGGATAATCAGGCGTAAATCTGTTCCGAGCCGCTCTCCTTCGGTCCCGCCGACGGCCGGTCCCGCGCGGCTTTGCCGCACCCCGAATGCTGGCTTTGGGCGGGTCGGGACGCCGGATCGTTTTCCTGTGGGGCGCCGTCCCGCACTGCAGCGACTGGCACTTTTATTGCTTGGCAAGGACTGGCCGATGGTGGCCGGGTACGTCTGTGGTGACCAATAGGCTTCGGATTCCCACCTTTTGCATCATCAACTCATGAGAGAACTCAATGACAAAGTATAAGCTCGAGTATATCTGGCTCGACGGATACACGCCGACGCCGAATCTGCGCGGCAAAACACAGATCAAGGAATTCGATTCGTTTCCGACGCTGGAACAGCTTCCTCTCTGGGGCTTCGACGGAAGCTCGACCATGCAGGCCGAGGGTCACAATTCGGATTGCGTTCTCAAGCCGGTCGCGATTTATCCGGACGGCGCGCGCCCCAACGGCGCGCTGGTGATGTGCGAAGTCATGATGCCCGACGGCAAGACCCCGCATGCCTCGAACACGCGCGCGACCATTCTGGATGATGAAGGGGCCTGGTTCGGCTACGAGCAGGAATACTTCTTCTATAAGGACGGCCGTCCGCTCGGCTTCCCGTCAAGCGGCTATCCTGCACCGCAGGGGCCATATTACACCGGCGTCGGCTACAAGAACGTCGGCGACGTCGCGCGCAAAATGGTGGAAGAGCATCTCGACCTCTGCCTCGCCGCCGGCATCAACCATGAAGGCATCAACGCCGAAGTGGCGAAGGGCCAGTGGGAATTCCAGATCTTCGGCAAGGGTTCCAAGAAGGCCGCCGACGAAATGTGGATGGCCCGCTATCTGATGCTGCGCCTCACCGAGAAATACGGCGTCGACATCGAATTCCATTGCAAACCGCTCGGCGACACCGACTGGAACGGCTCCGGCATGCACGCCAACTTTTCCACCACCTATATGCGCGAAGTCGGCGGCAAGGAATATTTCGAGAAGCTGATGGAAGCGTTCAAGGCGAACCGCGCCGATCACATCGCAGTCTACGGTCCGGACAACCACATGCGTCTGACCGGCAAGCATGAGACCGCGTCGATCGACAGCTTCAGCTATGGTATCGCGGACCGCGGCGCCTCGATCCGCGTCCCCCACTCCTTCGTCAACAATGGCTACAAGGGCTATCTGGAAGATCGCCGACCGAACTCGCAAGGCGACCCCTACCAGATCGCTTCCCAGATTCTCAAGACGATCGCTTCGGTTCCGACCGCCTCGAAGGCGGCCGCGGCCTAAGCCGGCCCCACGGCCTCCACGAGGCGTCGGGGCTGCAACCCGATCCGCCGGAACGCCCAGGCGTTTTGGCGGATCATTGCGTTTAAGCGTCCAAGATTTACGTTTCGCGCATCACGTCCAGTGCGACCTCGACCAGCCCTGCGGATGGCTTCAGGCTCATCCGGGCTGGTCTTTTTTTGCCGCTGATTGGTCGCGCGAGGCGCAGCGGGCTGCTAGAAGCGGCCGCGAGCGCGGGCCAAACCAGCCTGCAACGGCAAGCCCGTGAGGAAAGGCTCTTGATGCAGAATGTGGTTCGCGTGCTGTCGACGCTGGCCTTGATGGGCGCGGTCCGCAGCCTCGCCGGACGATATGAAGCGGCCGGCGGCGCGCGCATCGATGCCGATTTCGCGCCGACGCTTGCGTTGCTGGATCGCCTGCGTCGCGGCGAAGGCGCCGACGTCGTCATTCTCACCAAGCAGGCGCTCGACGATCTCGCCGCTCAGGAAGCCGTCGCAGCGGGCAGCTGCGTCGACCTCGCGCGCTCCTATGTCGGCATTGCGGTCAGGGCCGGCGCTGCGCATCCCGACATCGCCACCGAGTCGGCGCTGCGCGCCACGTTGCTCGGCGCCCGTGCGGTGGCGTATTCGCGTCTGGGCGCCAGCGGCATCTTCTTCGCGCAACTGATCGAGCGGATGGGGATTGCATCCGAGATTAACGCCCGCGCCTGTATCGTTCCCCAGGGCTTTACCGCCGAGCGGCTGGTCACCGGCGAGGCCGAGCTGGCGGTGCAGCAGCTCAGCGAGCTGAAGCAGGTCAAGGGTATCGAAGTGGTCGGACCGATCCCGCTTGATCTGCAAAGCCCCGCGGTGTTCTCCGCCGGGCGCTTGGCGGCGTCGAAAAGGGTGGTTCAATCCGATGCCCTGTTGAAATATCTCGCCTCGCCCGAGGTGGCCCCGGCGCTGCACGAGTCCGGGCTCGAGCCCTAGATTCGCCGCAGCTTCAAAGCTAACCTTTTCCACCGGAATGGGCACCATGATCAGACTATCCCGCGCGCTTTTATCGGTTGCGGCAGGTCGCGCCGCCATGACGGCGATCGCGATCGCGGCGGCGGCATGGGCCGATCCATCTCGGGTGAAGGCGCAATCGGCCGATCTCGTGCTGTGCGACCGGCTCGCCGCCGACCCCGCCGATCCCGACAAGCCGGCCGACGTCAAGGGCGTCCCCGACGTCGCGCCATCGGATGTCGCGACCGCGATCAAATATTGCAAGGTCGCCGCCGGCTCGTCGCGGCGGGCGCTGTATCAGCTCGGCCGCGCCTACGCCGCCAACGGGCAAACCCCGGAAGCGATCGGCGCCTGGCGCAAGGCCGCCGACAAGGGCTCGACCTCGGCAATGGTCGAACTCGGCGTGCTCTACGGCAGCGGCGCCGGCGTTGCGAAGGACGAGGCGCAGGCGCGGAAACTGTTCGAGCGCGCCGCCGAAGCCGGCAATCCGCGCGGCGTCACCAATCTCACGGCGCTGTCCGGCGGCGGCGCGCCGTCGGATCCGGCGAGGGCCAGAGAGCTGCTGGCAAAGGCCGCCGAGACCAATGCGGAAGCGCAGTACCAGCTCGGGCTGATGCTGGCGGACGGTACCGGCGGCGCCAGGGACGATGCCGGCGCGCGCAGCCTGTTCGAGAAGGCGGCGGCGCAAAATCATCCCGGCGCGCTGGAACGAATGGGCGCGTTCACGCAGGAAGGACGCGGCGGGCCGAAGGATTCGAGCGCCGCCAAAGCCTATTACGAACGGGCCGCGGCGCTCGGCGACGAAGACGCCAGGAAGGCGCTTGACCGCCTGCGATGTCCCTATGCGATCAAGGACAAGCGCGGAAATCTTGTGACCAATCTTTGCTTTTGACGCGGGCCCTCCCGGATCACTTGGGTCTCACATCCCTCGCCATTTCGAGGCAGGTCAGCAGTTCGACATAGCTCGGACTGCCGTCGATGCTGGTTTCCTCGGTGCACTGCCTGACATCGCTCGCGGCAAATTGCGTCCATTCCGCTCGCAGCTGGTTGAGCGCCTGCTTCTCATCATCGGAGCATCTGTCCAGCATGGCCTTGGTGCCGCCTTCGGACTGGCATTCCAGCGTGATATTGAATTTCGGCACGGTGTTGGCGCCAGCGATGGGGTGCAGCGAAGTCAGGAAAATAATCGGCAGGTGAATCAACATTTTTGCTCTCCGGGCGGCGTGGCTTGACCCAGTCTGCTACGCCGGTTCGGCGGGCGTATTGACGGTATCAAGCGGAGGGGCGCTAACGCAAAGCGTCTGTCAGGCGGAGGAACCCGCTTTAGAACGTTATCAAGAAAGCCATCATTCCATCATGCGGCAAGCCGGTTCACGCAACCGTTACAGTCAGAAAGGCCTCCTCGATAACGAGAACCCGCCGGAACAAGACAGCCGCGATTGCAATTGAGGCAAAGGGGCACGCTGAAGGAGGTCCTGTCCCATGATCCGTAAACTGCAGTCGGGCGAATAGCGGCTCTATTCCCGCAAGGCGAATCCGAAAACCGGCAAGCGCCGCAATCTCGGCACCTTCAAGTCGCGCGCGGCGGCAGAAAAACACGAGCGTGCCGTGCAGTATTTCAAGCGGCATTGAAGGCTCGCTGGCACGACCGCGCCGCGCCGAATGGCGATTCCCATTTCACGGTATGTTCAACGCGACCGGCGGGAACGCGATGTCGGCATCGGGAGTTAGGGGCGCATCGACAACCCCGCATATGAACAGTGGACATGGCGACGACAACCAGCAAGGCCGGCGCGGCCATCGGCTTTCTTCTCGCGGCGGGCGTGCTTGCGGCAGCGCCCGCCGTGGCGCAAGGTTTCGCTGACATACAGAATCCCGGCAAAGTCGGTCCGCCCCTGGAAACCGTCAAAACGTTCGGCGACGATTTCCGGCTGGTCGGCATCGGCGTCTCGCGCGAGGGCAGGGTGTTCGCGACCGCACCGGCCTCCCAGGTCCGTTCGCACTTCAGCATGATCGAGGTCGATCCCAAAACCGGCGCGGTCACGCCATATCCCGATGCCGCCTGGAACACTTTCAACGCGCAGGGCGACGGCAAGTCGCAATGGATTTCGGTGCAGGCGCTGTGGGTCGACAAGTCGGACCATCTCTGGGCGCTCGACTCCTCGCTGCCGAAGCTCGATCAGGATCGCCTGCCGCCGAAGCTGGTCGAGTTCGACCTCGCGAGCAACAAGGTGATCCGGCAATATGATTTCAACGGCGTGGTCTCGGCGAAGGATGCGCTGAACGATCTGCGGATCGATACCGTGCACGATTATGCCTATCTCACCAATGCCGGCAACAAGGGCAGCCTGGTCGTGCTCGATCTCAAGACCGGGAAAGCCCGGCAGGTGCTGGTCGGCGACCGCTCGACCTTTGCCGAACCCAGCCAGCATCTGATGATCGGCAAAGAGATCGCGCTGCGGCCGGACGGCTCAGTGGTGGCGATCCACGCCGACGGCATCGCACTTTCTCCGGACGCGCAGTGGCTCTATTACCGGCCGCTGACAGACCACAATTACTGGCGCGTGCCGACGTCGGCCTTGCGCGACACGAAGCTTTCCGATGCCGAGCTTGCCAAAAAGGTCGAGTTTCTCGGCACCTCCGTGCTGAGCGGCGGGCTGATCATGGATTCCAGCGGCACGCTGTATGGCGGCGATCTCGAACATCGCACCGTGGCGGCGATGACGCTGACACCGGATAAAAAGCTGGACACCAAGGTTTTCGTCAGCGACCCCACAAAGCTTTCCTGGGCGGACGGTTTTGCGATCAGCGGCGGCTATCTCTACATCTCCGATTCCCATTTGTGGGAAATCGCGTTCAAGAACAACCTGCCGCGCTCGGGACCGTTCACGATCTTCAAGGTGAAGCTGCTGCACTGAGCGTTGCGACTTTTTCTGCGTCGTCCCCGCGCACCCGGACGTGTCGCAGACGCAAATTCGCGACCCCGCGGCGCGATGCGCTCGAGGTTGCAACTAATCTCCGCCCCGAAAACAAAGGGCGCCCCTTTGGGGACAGGACGGCGGGGATATAGAAGCGATTTGGGTCGGGCGCCAAGTGAAATTCTGAAAATCAGAAATTGATCGATGGGCGGTTGGCGTGGACGTGACCGGCAAAATCGTCGAGACGGCCTTTGCGATGGTCCTGAACATCGGCGGCAACGGTCAGATCACCCCGCTTCCAGGTGCCGGAAGACAGCTTTGCCGTCTCCCGGGCGGCGCAATACGTTCGCACGTGCATCATGACGGGATCGGTACCATCGGATGAATGGAGAGCGCCCAATGACCTGGATTTTGTTCGTCGGTCTGGAACCGGAAGCGGTCGATTTCTCCGATCCCGCGCTGCCGCCCGGCTTCAACGCGGAAAAGATTCATGCCGGGATAGCGGTGGCCATGCGGCAAATAGGGGAACGCGGATGGCACGCCGATCTTTGCCTGATCCGTCCCGACGAGACCGCCGGGCCCGCGCTCGAGAGCCGGCTCGGAGCCAAGGTTTACGATTGCGTCGTGATCGGCGCCGGCGTGCGGCTGCCGCCCAGAAACCTGCTGCTGCTGGAGGTGCTGGTCAACGCCGTGATCAAGGCGGGGCCGGGTACGGCGATCGCATTCAATACCCGGCCGGAAGACAGTGCCGATGCCGCGGCGCGCTGGCTGAAGGTCGGTTAGTTTCGCAAAGCCGGTGCTCCCCGGGCGGCGATTACTTTCGCGCTCGTTCAGTGGCCCACTGTCTCCGCGCTGCGGCCCGGCGGCCTGGGCCGCGCCGGTGCCGGCGAACCCACTTCCTGACAGGGGATCTCGATCCATGCGCCGCCGGGACCCTGCTGGAGCGAGTGGCATTGCGATGGCGCGGATTTATCTTCGGCTGGCGGGGCTGCTGTCGAACTCTTTGCCAGCACCGGCGCCGTCATGATGGCGAGGGCGGCGAGCGAACCGAGAAACGCGCCGACTTTCCGCATGTGAAACCCTCCGTCTCGCAGATGAATTTCCTGGCGGCCAATTTCGCGGGGAATGTGGATGAATTTTGGCGCGATCCGACGCGGCCGGATTTTGCTTAATGTTCGGCAAAGGCCGAGCGGCGCCGGCCTACGCTTGCTCGGTTTCCGCGAACGGCAGGCCGGGGCGATACAGCAAAACCGGGCGGATTTCATACATCGCGCCGGGATTGACCTGGCGCAGGTCGCGCGCGGCGGCGATGGCGGCGTCGCGATCGGCGCAATCGACGAGGTAGAAGCCCAGCAGCTGTTCCTTGGTCTCGGTAAAGGGACCATCGATCACCACGCCGGCGCCGGGGCCACGCAACACGCAGGCGCCTTTGGTTGCCCCAAGGCGCGCCGACGGCCCCATGCTCCCTTGCTGTGTGAGGCGGTCGTGAACCCTGCTCAGATCGAGCATCAGCGCCGCGTCTTCGGCCGGAGTCCACGAGGTGACTTCCTCTTCGACGTGATAGGCCAGGATGGCGTAGAGCATGGGTTGCCTCGTTCGGGTTGGATGGGCGGATGATCTGAGGACGTTTCAGCACGCCCGATCCCGACATCGTTACAGGCCCACGTCGTTAGACGGCAACGGCCCTTTCGGCCGGACTTTGTCCGCTCTATGAATTAGGCTGGCCGTTTCCGGCAGTTGCGCGCGCAAGGGCGACGCGCCCGCGGATTTCATCGCCAGGGAGAGCCGACCCATGAGCCTGCTGGATCAGCCTTTCGACCCGGCGCGCGAGGCGGCGCTAGTCACCGGCGCGGGAAACGGCATCGGTCGCGCGATCGCGCAGGCCCTGGTCGGCGAGGGGGTGCGAACCGTGTTCGCCGACCTCAACCCCGACACGGTTGCTGCCGCGATCAAGACTTCGCCCCGGCCGGAACTGGCGGTTCCCTGGGTCGGCGATCTCGCCAGGCCCGCCGCATGCGATGCGCTGCTGGCCGATGCCCGGTCCGCGGTCGGGCTGGTGACGCACTTCGTTCACAGCGCGTCGCCGCCGCGGCGCGAGGCCGATCATGCCTTCGCCGTCAGCCAGCAGATCTGGGCGCAGATGCACGCGGTCAACGTCGATGCGGGCTTTCACCTTGCGCGCGAACTCGCGCGCCAGCTGATCGCGGCGCAGGCGCCCGGCTCGTTCCTGTTCCTGACCTCGCTTCATTCGGGTACGCCGCGCAACCTGCCGCATTATTCGACCGCCAAGGCGGCACTGGCGATGCTGGTGAAGGAACTTGCAAGGACCCTTGGCCGCTTTGGAATCCGGGTCAATGCGCTGGTGCCCGGCGCCATCGCCGCGGGCGGCTTCAATGCCGATCCGGCGCTGGCGCGGCACATCCCGCTCGGCCGCCTCGGCCAGGCTGAAGACCTTGCGTCGATGGCGCTGGCGGTGCTGTCGAACCGGTTGTCGGCCTATGTCACGGGCGCCGCGATCGTGGTCGACGGCGGCCTGTCGCTGATGAACTGGTTCGAGCCGCCGGCGCTGGATGACCTCTAAGAGCGGGTGATCTCGGGGGTGTGGGGGCGGCACACCGCTTGCCACCACGCGGCCCCGCGGTTTGCGGGCCGCTGCTGTCATTCCGACCCGGACATGCCGGACGGTTTTAGTAGGCGAGCGCGACGATGATGATGAGGCTGATCAGCAGAAGCGCGACCAGATTTCCATCAAGCCCATCAAGCTGTTTCCTGTCGAGGTGGATACGCATCGAACGGTACTCCTCTTTACGGAAGCTTCCCTGACAACCTGACAATACGCCTAGACGGTTTCCGTTCCAACACGCGATTTCCGATCGAGCGGTCCGACAGCAATGCGCGGAGCACAGCAGCACGGTTGGGTGCGCCGCACTCGCGTGATGGCAAGCGGCGATCAATCGGTCCTGGCGGCGGCGGCGCGCACGAAGGCGGCGAGTTCGGCGTTGAAGCGGGGGGCGTCCTCGTAGAACGGGGAATGGCCGACCCCCTCATAGACCGAGAGTTTGGCGCCCGGGATTGCTTCGCTTCGCTCGCAATGACGGCGTGCTCAGCGCTTAGGGCGCGATAGAGCGGTAGCCCGCATGAGCCAACGGGTCGGCGCGAAGCGCCGCCCGATGGCGACATGCGGGGGCCACGCCGAATGCGAAGACCCGGATATCGCTTGCGCTCATCCGGGCTGCGCTGGCTGGCTTTTTTCTTGCTGGCTTTGTCCCGGGTTTAAGCTGTCTTGGCGAACAGCGTCAGGACACCGTCGGCGATGTTGATCGCAACGACTTGTGCCGAACTCAGGCCCTTGGCCTTGAGCGCGGATGCCGCCTCCGGCGTCGCGTCGATGGACTTGCGAAGTGACTGTATGTCCTCGTCGCTTGTGTGCGCGACGATGTCATCGACCTTCGAGCGCACTGACGGTTTCAGGTCCTTGATGTCGACGACCTGTATGCGCTTGATGACCGTGCTGGACTGAGCAGGCGGTGTCTGTGCCTCTGGTTGCGAGGGCGCCCCTTGCGGTTGCGAGGGTGTTCCTTGTGCCTGCACGAAAGCCGGCGTCCCGAGGGAGAGGGCTGCAACAATGACGGATGCCGTAAAAATGCGCATGGTCATTCCTTTCAGTTTTGAAAAACTGCGGAAAAACCTATCAAGCAAGTTTGGTTAGGGTCTGATTCCCGTGTGGCCATTCAGTGAAACAAATGCGGCTGCACGTTGTGCGCGGGCAGGGCTGATCCGCGGGATTCTTCGCCGATAGTGACGGCGAAAAAATCGCAGACGCCGGGAACAAGGAACTCGCGGGGAACCTGGATCACGGTGTCGGCCCGGGACGACGTGGCTGTGAATTTCCAATTCAATTGTCATGCCGCGAGAGGGTGTGCGTCCGCAATCTCGCGGCGCGATGCGCCCGAGCTTTGCGTTGGTTGCCGCCCTCGATAACAACAAGAGGGCGCAGGGAAAGCCGGGTGCGCGCTGCACCCGCGGTCTCGCGTGCAATAGTGCATAAGGAACGCACACGAGCATACAGGTTCAGCGGAGGCAATCCGGCCTTCCCTGCGCGATGGTTTACGGCTTATTCCGCGCTCTCCCCGGTGACCGGCTTTCTTGCCACCGTCATCCCTGAGAAACTTGTTTCTCAAGAACTTGACACCAGCGTCGGGGTGTCAGGACCACACGGCTTCACTGTCCGCCACGGCAGCATTCGTCATTCGCCGCCATCGCGTCCACCGCATCCCACCGCACGTTCGTGACGATCGCGAGCCGCCCCTCTCATCGGGTGAGACGGGCGGAATGTAGACTGATTTGTGAGTTCGGAAAATCAGAATATTTTTACCCAGCGGGCTTGACCGACTTTTGGGTGATTTGCCCGTCGTGTTGATGTGTCGCGGTTCGGGTCGGAAGATTTCGCTTGCGCGCGTGGCGAAGCAGGACCTCATCCTGAGGAGCGGCCACTTGGCCGCGTCTCGAAGGATGGCCGCGAGTCCGTACGTTACATCCATCCTTCGAGACGCTTGCGGAGTTTATCATCGGGCCGCGCTTCGCGCGGACCCGGTGGCAAGCTCCTCAGGATGAGGTCAGCAAGTAGCCCGCATGAGATCCCGGATATCGCTGCGCTCATCCGGGCTACGCCTGCATCGGTGAGACGAAATGCGACGCGGTTCTCTCATTCGGAAAGCGTGCGCTGTGCGCGCGTGGTGAGAAACATCTCCTATAATTCCCAAATCTTACGACTGTTATATTTCCGTGCGCGAATGAACGACCAGAAGCGACTGAATGTTTGAAGCGAGATTCTCCTCCGCTTCGCACATTCGGAAATTCATTCCGTTGACCTCCTCGATTCCTGGCTTCAAGACTCGCGGTGGGGCCACACGGAAATCGATTGGCGATGATGGCAAAGCGCCGCTGCGCAGTCCGCGCACGGTGAGTCACGCCTATGACGGAGGACCCATGTCGTCGGGAGATCGAAGCTTCATTACGGAAAATTCCGACGATGATGATGAAAATGCCGTATCTGCTGGCTCGTACCGCGCGACACGCCGCCTGGTGCTCGCCGCTGTCGCCGACCGTGCTTCCGAATCATGGTTCGAGCGGCACGATGGGCCGACGCTTCTGGTAACGCTGGCGATCTACACGAGCTGGCTGTTTCTGCTCGTTTTGCATCGCTACGTCCCGTGGTGGATCACGGTGCCGCTCGCGGGTTACGTCGTACAATGGCATTTCTCGTTGCAGCACGAAGCGATTCATGGCCTGCGGGGCATACCGGGCTGGCTGCGTCGCGCGCTCGTCTGGCCACCGCTTGGCGTCTGGTTCCCCTTCGAGCTGTATCGCCGGTCGCATTCGCGGCACCATCGCAACCACCATCTCACCTATCCGGGGGAAGATACGGAATCGTACTATCATGAGGAGGAGGATTGGGAGGACTACGGCGATCTGTCGAGATGGCTCCTCATCGTCAATCAGACATTCCTGGGCCGCCTCCTTATTGGCCCGTTCCTGCTCACACCGCACTTCTTTATCAAGGAAGTCGGTAAGATAGTCGCCGGGGACCTGGCAGATCTCGGCATCTGGGTTCGCCACATCATCGCAGTGGCCTTGATCCTGCTGCTCGCGGCCGAAGCCTTCGAGGTGTCTGCTTTGCAGTACCTGGCGGAGTTCGTCTACCCCGGTCTTGTGCTGGGCATGATGCGTAGCTTCACGGAGCATCGTTGGGGCGAGCGACCGAGCGAACGCACGGCGGTTGTCGAATCGAACTGGGTCTTTGGTTTGCTGTTTCTCTGGAATAATCTTCACGTTGTTCATCACGCCTTCCCGACGCTGTCCTGGTGGAAGGTCCCTCGCGTCTGGCGGCAACATCGCGAGCAAATCCAGGCCTATAACGGAGGATTTGTGTTTCGGGGCTACGGAGAGATCGCGAAACGATGGCTCCTGACGCCGAATTTCATTCCGGTTCATCCACCCAGTTCCGTCAGCAGGAATTCGGCGTCATGACGCGAATCCATTCCAACCTCACTGGCCGCTGCGATGCTTGATCGATCGAAAACGGGCGTGAATGACCAGATAACGCGGACGGCAAGTCTGCCGATGTACTGTCTTCCCGAGATGCAACCAGCAAATTCCGCTCTCCTGGCGGCATTGCAGCGCCGGCTTCGTGCCAAGGGCATCGAAGCGGCGGGAACAAGTTTCAACAGCAGCCACGGCGCGGTGTCCGATGGTATCGGCCCGGGAATTCTCTTTACCCAGATTTGCGGTTATCCGCTGTTCAAGCATTACCGCAACCAGTACCGCGTACTTGCGACGCCTCACTACGCAATGCCTGGATGCGTGGGGTCCAGCCATCGGGCTTTCTTCATGGTGCGCGCCGACGATCCAGCCGGGCGCCTGGAAGATCTGCGCGGGCGGGTATTCGGCTGCAACAGCTTGTTCTCGAACTCCGGAATGAATCTTCCGCGGTTATCACTGGCGCGGATCGCCGGCGGCATGCCCTTCTTTTCCTCCGTCGTGATGACGGGCGCGCATGTCACAAGTCTCGATCGGCTTGATGCTGAGAACATCGATATTTGCGCGATCGACAACGTGACCTGGGGGTTTTTCAGGAAATTCCGGCCCAGTGCCGCCAAACGATACCGAATACTCGACGAAACCGTATCCAGCCCGTCTCTGCCTTTTGTTACCTCGGTGAATACGAGCGAATCCGATGCTGTCGCTCTTGCCGAGGCACTGTACGAGATCATGAATGATCCGCAGATCGCTCACATACGCGAGGCGCTGGAGCTCACCGGTCTTTCTGTACCCGATGTTGCCGCCTACGAACGTTTGGCTGATTATGAGCGGGAAGCCACCGACCTTGGTTTCCCCGAAATAAAATAGCGCGCAGCTGCGCTATTCCGCCCTACGAGCTGGACAGGTTTTGATGATTTGCCTGTCGGGTTGTTATGCCGCCGTTCGGGTCGGAAGATTTCGCTTGCGCGCGAGGCGAAGCAGGACCTCATCCTGAGGAGCGGCTACTTGGCCGCGTCTCGAAGGATGGCCGCGAGTCCCTGCGTCGTGTCCATCCTTCGAGACGCTTGCGGAGTTTATCATCGGGCCGCGCTTTGCGCGGACCCGGTGGCAAGCTCCTCAGGATGAGGTCAGCGCATAGGGCGCGATAGCAAGTAGCCCGCATGAGCCAACGGGTCGGCGCAAAGCGCCGCCCGATGACAGGCTCCGCGATATGCGGGAGCCACGTCGATGCAAAAGACCCGGATATCGCTCCGCTCATCCGGGCTACGACTCGCTGAGTCGATCTTCCAAGACGAGTTGCAGGGGACCGCAGGACGCGCGATGGCCACCGGGTCGCGCGAACGCGCGCGCGATGACAGGTTCCGCGTATTGCGCCGCTCGGCGTGCGTTATTCTGTGGCACAAGAAACACACTCAGCACCAAATCGCACTGACGAAGCCGTGCCGACCTCGTCCGGCCACGGTTCCGCCCCGATTAGACTGCGACCCTGACGGCATGTTGATTTTCGACTTGGGCTGGGGCGCGAGTTGGGGATGCAACATGATGTCCATCGGCTGTGGAAGTACGTCAGGGATCGATACCACAACAGGCGGCAAGATTGTTCGGCTGTTTGCACTCGCTCTGGGAGCCGCTTCGCTGGCGGCCTGCGCCCAGTCCTCCGTTGTCAGCCAGAGATCCGAACTTCGTCAAACCAGAGTGGCGTCGATCGAACGCGATCGATCGGCATCGTACATGATGAGGCGGCGCGTAGCCTCGGTGAGAAAGCATACTCCGTTCGCGTCGCACCGGCATGCACCCGGCACCAAGACAGCCTCGCAGGGGATTGCCAGCTTCTACACCGAGGGAACGGAGACCGCGAGCGGCGAAAAGTTCGACACCAACGACTTGACCGCGGCGCATCCGACGTTGCCGTTCGGCACACGATTGCGCGTGACCAACGTCTCCTCCGGCCAGTCCGTGACGGTGCGGGTCAACGACCGCGGTCCTTATGTTCATGGGCGGGTTGTCGACGTTTCCCATTCCGCGGCGGATGCGCTCGGCATGGTCGGAAAGGGCCTTGCCAACGTCAAACTCGAAGTCGTGCAGTAGAAGGCAGAGCTGGTTTAAGCCGCAGGGCGCAAAGCGCGATCCGATGGGCGTAACCCTCCTTCGGATTTCGGCAGATAGCGGATTACGCGGAGCCTGTCATCGGGCGCGCGTTCGCGCGACCCGGTGGCTAATCTGCCCTCCGACCTCATCCTGAGGAGCGCGCCCTTGCGCGCGTCTCGAAGGATGGCCGCGAGTCCCTGCGTCGTGTCCATCCTTCGAGACGCTTGCGGAGTTTATCATCGGGCCGCGCTTCGCGCGGACCCGGTGGCAAGCTCCTCCAGCGATAACGGCGGAGCCGTTACGCGGGGATGAGGTCAGTGTCCTTTGCCCCTCTGGCCACGAACCTCCGTACTGGCGATCACCAGCGCATCGAGCGAATACCACCCGACAGTAACCTCGCCGATCGCATCGCGATAAGCTGTAGCGGACGACTCGTCCGCCTCGCGGGCTATTCAATCTGTCTATGGTGGAAGTAGTACAGCGTCGCAGCAAGGATTGCCGACGCGAGCACGTAGAAAACCATCACGTCGACGTTCGGGTGTCCTTCCACCAAAGCAATCATCGTCTCCACTCCCTGACAGGTGTGGCTTCTTGTTCTCCTTGGGCGAGCCTTGATCGTGAAAACCTACGCGTGAGCCCTGTGCTCCGGTAGTCTACTTTGTGCGAACGGAAGTCCGCGCCCGCGAGTGCCAGCTCGCAATACGAAAAGCGTGTTGCGCCGCCGGCACCCGTAAATTTTGGCGGAATAGGCTGTGCTATTCCGTCCTCCGGGCTGCTATAAGGGATTCGGCAGCTTTGGGGTGACGAAGCCACCCATAACTTCGGTGGGGGTGATGCGACCGGTAACGCCGCATTCGCGCCAAAGCTGCCGACCAAACCTTGCACCGTCACAGCGACCCGATGCGTTGCGCGATCGCATCCGATGACAGGGCTCCGCGACATGCGGGAGCCATCGCCCATACGAAGACCCCGGATATCGCTGCGCTCATCCGGGCTACGCTTGCTCGAGCCCGCGCATAAGTTTTCAGCACACACAGCGCATGACCACGCTCCCAATCCGGGACTTTACAGTGAGTGTGGCCCGCAAAACACAAGCGCGGGCGGTCTTCAAGGAGTTATGACCGCGCAGTTGCCGTGGAATCAACGAATCAACTAGACCCCTAATGGGGCTGGGAAGCGGAGAGTAAAATGAGAGTCGCTTCCTTAGAAAGTGTCTTGACGGCGGCCACGCTGATATCGGCCATCGTCGTCGTGCTGTGGGGATTGAAGATTTTCCACGGCACGTAAACAGGCAGGAAGCTGGCGTCGAACAAGAGACCTCCGGCCAAGAAGAGGTTCGCGACAAAGGCATCACTTCCGCGGCGGCGGAGGTCCTTCTGTTCCAATTGCTGACGAAGAATTCGCGGCGCTCGGTTTCAAGTCCCTCATCATTTCGGCTTTTATCCAATGATCGTAGCCGACCGACATGCAAGCGTGGCGGAATACGCTTCGCTATTCCGTCCTACGTGCTTATTTTTTTCTCGGGAAAGTTTGAGCTTTTTTGATACGATCAAGCATTATCTTTTTGTATTTTGAATTGCTGGCCGGCCAATTCATCTCAATATAGTCGAGATGCTCAACGACCCCGGGCGAGACTAAGAACTCAACGCCGTTGCCGATGAGCCCCGCCACAAGATAAGTGTACGGCTCATTGTCTTCGTTGTAGTCAACTGCGAAAAGCTCCCAACATTGATTTATGAACGGATCTATGACGCCGTAGATGAATTCAATCGACCTCTTGGATACATCATTCTGCGGTGAGGCAAAATGCTGAATTGTATTTCGCAGCAAACCGAAGGATTTGTAGAGTTGAGGATTTGGAATTTGAATTCCGGTTGTGGCCCAAAGGCGATCAGGAAGTTCCGAGTATTGATATGTGCGACCCTGTTGCAATAAGTGTTCTAGCGTCAGCTTTGTCTTTGTCGCTGGTGGTTTCGGCAAGTGCTCGAAGATCAGCAATGGATGTTGTTGAGCTATTCTTGCCTTGATGAGAATCTCGGCTGCATGTGCCGCTTGCAGGACCGAAAGCTCAGACCACCAATCATTATCCATGCTGTGAAAATTAGCGTAATCGCTTGTTCAACTGTAGCCCAATCCAGACGGCTAGGAGAACGCGAACTGCCATTAATAACCTTCAGGTTTGGACGACTCATAAACCTCCTAGCCAACAATCCGCGTCAAATGCCCGCGCGATCGCCGCCAATGGTCTGTTGCGTGCTAATGCATTCCGCGGCCCCGAATCAGCTAGTTCCACGGTACTGAAATATAGAGGTACCGGAGTCCGCTATTCGCAGTTTTCCGTCGGGCTTCGGCGAGAAACGTCTAATGTTCGTGATATGTTCTATCTTACTCCCAAGAAATTTAGCGGATCGAGAAGTTGCTGAACAAAAAAGGCCGCTGATAAGAGCGGCCTTTATCGTGGATGGCCGGGTCAAGCCCGGCCATGACGATCAGTGAAAGTTCACGAACACCCCGTCGTGCTTCCGCACGTATCGCACTTCATGCAGGTGCCATTCCGCACCAGCGAGAAATGCCCGCATTCGCCGCACATCTCGCCCTCATAGCCCTTTGCCTTGGCTTCGGCCCGACGCTCGGCCTTGGACGGCGCGGCCTGGGCCGCGGCTCCCGCCTTGCTCCACTGCAGCGCTTCCAGCTTTTCGGTCGGCGACAGATCGTGCTGGGCTTCCTGCTTGAACGCGACGGCGCCTTCGACCGCGTCGGCGGCACGCGCCGTGGAGCCGTGCTGGGACATCGAGGTGACGTTTGGCGCCGCCCCTCCCGGCGCACTGCGTGCGCCACCCTCTCCACCAACGGGGGAGGGTGAAGGGCTGCGCATGACCACGAGATTGTCGGTGCGCGAGCGGGTCAGGCCCTTCGACAGGTACTTGCTGCTGGGATGCTCCGGCTGCTTGCCTTCCTCGACGCCCTTGCCCATGGCGTCGAAGTTGGACTCGGAGGGATCGACATGGGCGAGGTCGAAGCGACCCATGTAGCTGACCGCGAGTTCGCGGAACACATAGTCCAGGATCGAGGTCGCGTACTTGATGCTGTCGTTGCCCTGCACGGGCCCGGCGGGCTCGAAGCGGGTGAAGGTGAAGGCGTCGACATATTCCTCCAGCGGCACGCCGTATTGCAGGCCGAGCGAGACCGCGATGGCGAAGTTGTTGATGAAGGAGCGCAGCGCCGCGCCTTCCTTGTGCATGTCGATGAAGATCTCGCCGATCCGGCCGTCATCATATTCGCCGGTGCGCAGGTAAACCTTGTGCCCGCCGACCACGGCCTTCTGGGTGTAGCCCTTGCGGCGGTCCGGCATCTTCTCGCGTTCGCGCATGACGACAATGCGCTCGACCAGCCGCTCCACGACCTTCTCCGAAAGGGCCGCGGTCCGCGCGGCCATCGGCTTGTCGTAGAACGCCTCGACCGCATCCTCTTCCTCGTCGTCGTCGCTGATCAGCTGCGAGTTCAGCGGCTGCGACAGTTTTGAGCCGTCGCGGTAGAGCGCGTTGGCCTTCAGCGCGAGCTTCCAGGACAACAGATAGGCGGACTTGCAGTCCTCCACCGTGGCGTCGTTGGGCATGTTGATGGTTTTGCTGATCGCGCCGGAGATGAACGGCTGCGACGCCGCCATCATGCGGATGTGGCTTTCCACGGACAGATAGCGCTTGCCGATCTTGCCGCAGGGGTTGGCGCAGTCGAACACGCTGTAGTGCTCGGCCTTCAGATGCGGCGCGCCTTCCACCGTCATCGCGCCGCAGATGTGGACGTTGGCGGCCTCGATCTCGCGCTTGGAGAAACCGACCGCTGACAACAGGTCGAAATTCGCTGCGGCAATGGCTTCCGGCTCGATCTTCAAGGTGTCGCGCAGGAAATCCTCGCCAAAGGTCCATTTGTTGAAGGCGAATTTGATGTCGAACGCGGTGGGCAGCGCAGCCTCCACCTTTGCGAGAGCTTCGTCGGTAAAACCCTTGGCTTTCAAGGTGGAAACGTTGATCGCCGGGGCGTTGGAAAGCGAGCCGTGGCCGACGGCATAGGCCTCGATCTCCGCGATGTCGCTTTCGCGGTAGCCGAGCGCGCGCAGTGCCTCAGGCACGGCGCGGTTGATGATCTTCCAGTAGCCGCCGCCGGCGAGCTTCTTGAATTTCACCAGCGCGAAATCCGGCTCGATGCCGGTGGTGTCGCAATCCATCACCAGACCGATGGTGCCGGTCGGCGCCACCACGGTGGTCTGCGCGTTGCGGTAGCCATGGAGTTCGCCGAGTTCGAGCGCCTTGTCCCAGGCGGCCTTGGCGTGCTCGATGATCTCGGTCTGCGGCACGCTGGCGTAATCCAGCGGCACCGGCGAGACCGCGAGCGCCTCATAGCCCCTGCTTTCGCCGTGCGCGGCGCGGCGGTGGTTGCGGATCACCCGCAGCATGTGGGCGGCGTTCTTCTTGTAGCCGGGGAAGGGGCCGAGTTCCTTCGCCATCTCCGCCGAGGTGGCGTAGCTGATGCCGGTCATGATGGCGGTCAGCGCGCCGCACAGCGCGCGGCCTTCCTTTGAGTCATAGGACAGGCCCATGGTCATCAGGAGACCGCCGATATTGGCAAAGCCGAGGCCCAGCGTGCGGAACTCGTAGGACAGTTCCGCGATCGCCTTCGACGGAAACTGCGCCATCATCACGGAGATTTCGAGCACGACCGTCCAGAGACGGCAGAGATGCTCGTAGGCGTCGACGTCGAACAGTTTTGTCGTGGTGTTGTAGAAGGTGATGAGGTTCGCCGAGGCCAGGTTGCAGGCGGTGTCGTCCAGGAACATGTATTCCGAGCACGGATTGGAGGCGCGGATGTCGCCCGACGCCTTGCAGGTGTGCCAGTCGTTCATGGTGGTGTTGAAGTGCAGGCCGGGATCGGCCGAGGCCCAGGCGGCGTGGCCGATCTTTTCCCAGAGGTCGCGCGCTTTAAGGGTTTTTGTCACTTTCTTGTTGGTGCGGCCGATCAGATTCCAGTCGCCATCGGTTTCCACCGCGCGCAAAAAGTCGTCCTTCAGCGAGACCGAATTGTTGGAGTTCTGGCCGGATACCGTGAGGTAGGCCTCCGAATCCCAGTCGGTGTCGTAGATCGGAAAGTCGATGTCCTTGTAGCCCTGCCGGGCGAACTGGATGACGCGCTTGATCATGCCGTCGGCGACCATGGCGCGGCGCGCGAGCTTGATTTCACGGCGCAGCGCCGGGTTCTTCTCGGGATCGAAGCAGTCGTCGCCCGAGCCTTCGCAGTTGACGCAAGCCTTTAAGACCGCCTTGAGGTGGCGCTGGTTGAGCTTGGAGCCGGTGACGAGGGCGGCGACCTTCTGCTCCTCCTTCACCTTCCAGTCGATATAGGTCTCGATGTCAGGATGATCGGCGTCGACCACCACCATCTTGGCGGCGCGGCGCGTGGTGCCGCCGGACTTGATCGCGCCGGCGGCGCGGTCGCCGATCTTGAGGAAGCTCATCAGGCCCGACGAGCGGCCGCCGCCCGACAACTTTTCGCCTTCGCCGCGCAAACGTGAAAAATTCGAGCCGGTGCCGGAGCCGTATTTGAACAGGCGGGCTTCACGCACCCAGAGGTCCATGATGCCGCCCTCGTTGACGAGGTCGTCATTGACGCCCTGGATGAAGCAGGCGTGCGGCTGCGGATGCTCGTAGGCCGACTTCGACTTGGTCAGTTTGCCGGTGAAGGGATCGACGTAATAGTGGCCCTGGCCGGGGCCGTCGACGCCGTAGGCCCAGTGCAGTCCGGTGTTGAACCACTGCGGCGAATTCGGCGCCACCATCTGCTTCGCCAGCATGTAGCGCAGCTCGTCATAGAAGGCGCGGGCGTCTTCTTCCGATGAGAAGTAGCTGCCCTTCCAGCCCCAATAGGTCCAGCAGCCGGCGAGGCGGTCGAACACCTGCTTGGCCGAGAGTTCGCTGACATAGCGCTCGGATTCGGGCAGGTCGGCGAGCGCCGCGGTGTCCGGCACCGAGCGCCACAGCCAGGACGGCACGGTCTCTTCCTCGACCTTCCTCAGGCGCGCGGCGACGCCCGCTTTACGAAAATACTTCTGGGCCAGCACGTCGGAAGCGACCTGCGACCAGAATTCGGGCACTTCGACGTTTTCGAGGCGAAACACCACCGAGCCGTCAGGGTTGCGGATCTCAGATGTCGTCAATCTGAAATCAATTCCTGCGTAAGGTGACTGGCCGTCTGTGGTGTTGCGCCGTTCGATTCGCATGGTCGTGCCCCGTTCTTTTTGACCGGACCGCATCGCGCGGCGCCGGGTGTTGTTCCTTGAGCGAGCCGTCGGTCCCACACAAATAGTGCCGGCCTCCGTGCTTCGCAGTGCAGCCGGTGGACCGGCCTGTTTCTCTGTGCGCAAATCGATGCATCGATTTGCGCTCTCAACGCCCCAACTCGAAACCTGAGCCATTTGGCCCGTTTTTGGCGCTCCGAAAGCCCGGGATTCCGGGCAAACAAGCCCGTCACCCCTGCCTCTTCAGGCAGTCGGAGTGGTCATTTTGGAACCCTGTCAGGGAGCGTTCAGCGGGACTGAAAACTACCCGACACCGAACGATCCAAAACTAGGACGACTCCCTTGCGCCCGTCAAGGATTAGTACGAGTTCCTGAATCAAATACTAAATATGGTGGAAACAGGGGAAAACCAGGGGGGTGAGCCGCCTCCTGACAGCGCCAAGTATCAGTGAGTCCTCAGGGAATCCCAAGCAGAAAAAATCTCGCCGAGCGTGCGAAATCGAGCTTCGCCCGCTGTTCACAGGGCAACTATTTATTGTGCCCGAGGGGTTGCTCTGGCGAGACTCACGTGAAGCTACGGGGGAGTCCGGGCTGCATGCCCGGCGGCCGATCGTATTCGGCCTCGATACGCGGCGAGATGGCGCCGATTCCCACCGGTTGTTTCAACCGACTCAAAGCCACGGTGGCCGGCGTCGCGCCGGTGAGCCGATCGTGACCACGAAAAAACGGCGCACCGGAGTGCGCCGTCTTTCAATCCAGGATCTCACGTGCGGTTACGGGCAGGGGTGCCGGTAGCCGTCATTGCCCAAATACGTTCCGGACTGCGGATCGTAGGAGCGGTAGGTCTGCATGCAGTAGGTGACCGAATCATCACCGCCATCCGGCATGACCGCGACCGGGCCACCATCATAATACTGGTCGTCATAGTAACCCGGCCCGTAGTCCGGTGCGCCATAATAGCCGTAGGCACCGGACGCGAGCGCGCCGCCGACCACTGCACCGGCCACTGCGCCGGGGATAAAGCCGCCGCCGCCGTCGCGGCGATAGCCGCCGCCGCCATCGTGGCGATAGCCGCCCGCGTAGCCGCCGCGATAGACGCCACCGCCGCCGCCGCCGCTAAAACGCGCCCCAGGAGCGCCGCCGCCACTAAAACGCGCCGCCGGTGCGCCGCCGCCCATGCGCGGGCCACCGCCGCCGGCGTGGAAGCTGCCTCCGCCGCCAGGAGCCCGGGCGCCAGCGCCCGCACGTGCGTGTGGGGTCTGGGCGAAACTTGCGGATGGCACCGCCATCGGCAAAACCAGCGCCATGATGGCGGCGGTACTTAAAACTTTAAGACTGATCATCGTCGGCTCCATATGCGAGACCCAGTCCAACCCCTATCCGGGGTGGACGTTCCCGCGCCTTGCACGTATTTGTGCATGCAGGTCAGACTGTGGGACCGGAACTGTACGCGGAATGAACGGATTGCGCCGATTCCGCGACGGAACGCGCTGACGCCGTGGGCGGGCGGACTTCGCCCGAACCGCCTGAAAACCGGACTTAACTGGACAATTCGGCCGGCTGATGGCATCAGACGGCCAGCGCTTCTCGAACCGGCCGGCCCCGATGAAACTGTTTCTTCTCAAGATGTTCACATGGTGGAACGGCCAGACCTTCGGCACGCAATTGTGGACGTGGCGGTTCGGCGAACTGGTCGGCGAGGACGAGCAGGGCAACCGCTACTTTCGCACCAGGGGCCGCAAGATCGATCCGGCGCTCGGCTTCGAGCGGCGCTGGGTGGTGTACAACGGCTATGCCGAGGCGACGCGGATCCCGCCGTCGTGGCATGGCTGGATTCATCACACCGTCGACGTCGCGCCGACCGAGGAAAGCTACAAGCCGCATGAATGGGAAAAGCCGCACATTCCCAACATGACGGGAACGCCGGCGGCCTATCGTCCGCCAGGCTCGACGCTGGCCAGCGGGCGCCGCCCTAAGGCCACCGGCGACTACCAGCCCTGGACGCCGGGGAACTGAACTTCCACTGCCGTCATTCCGGGGCAGCCCGCAGGGCTGAACCCGGAATCTCGAGATTCCCCGATGTGCAATTGCACATCTGAGGTTCGCTCGCTTTGCTCGCGCCCCGAATGACGGTGTTCACGCCTGTGAACAGCGGGGAGAGCGGGGATATATGTCGCCGCGTTCTTGCCGCCTCCACGCGATCATGGCCCAATGGCTCACCCTACGGAGGTGGGAAACCATCGCGTCGGTTCGGGCCACAGTTCGCGACTGCCCCGATTTGCAGCGGCACCCGATGAGGACAACGGCTGGGAGATAGGCCCCTGGTGCAGACATCCTGAAATCGCCCGTTAATGTGGAGCCGCCGTAGGAAAGGAAAGGCCGTCTGGGAAATCCCAGGCGGCCTTTTTCTTTGCATCGATCCCAATGGAAGTATTTTACGCCAGCCGCGCGGCGGCGCGATGCACGGCCTCGCCGCGGCGTTTTTTGGACGGCGCGATTTTCTCCTTGGTCAGCGCAAGAACTTCCGGCGGCGCGGTATCGGGCGAGCCGGCGTTGAACGGCGGCGCCGGGTTGTATTCGATCCGAAGCTGGATCGCTTCCGCGGTTGGCCGGTCGACCATGATCGATACCAGGGTCAGCGCGAAATCGATCCCCGCGGTGACGCCGCCGCCGGTGATGCGGTTGCGGTCGACGCAGACGCGGGTGTTGGTCGGTATCGCGCCGAACGACTCAAGAAATTCCATCGCCGTCCAGTGCGTGGCGGCGCGGTAGCCCCGGAGCAGGCCGGCGGCGCCCAGCACCAGCGATCCCGTGCAGACCGAGGTGATGTATTTGGCGCCGACCGCCTGCCGGCGCAAGAAGTCCAGCATCTCCTCGTCATTGACCATGTCATCGCTGCCGGCCCCGCCGGGGACGCAGATCACGTCGAGCTGCGGGCAATCCGCGAAGGTAACGGTGGGCGTCAGCACCATCACGGAATCGCTCGGCACCGGCTCCATCCGTTTCCAGATCAGATGCACGTTGGCGCCGGGCACGCTCGAGAACACCTGCAGTGGTCCGGTGAAGTCGAGCTGGGTCACCTTGGGAAAGATCACGAGACCAATCTGGAGCGGCGCGGACATATTGAAGGCCTTTCGAGGTTTGCGATTTTGCGGCCAGCACCTACGCCCGTCATTGCCGGGCAAAAGCGCGAAGCGCGTCTTCGCGCTGGATGACCCGGCAATCCATCACCTTCGCGATGAGTCTTGCGAAGATGATGGATGCCCGGGTCAAGCCCGGGCATGACGACCTCATGTGTGAAGGCCGAGCCGCCACTTGACCCCTCGATCCTGCCATGATGAGCTCTTGTCTGAAATGCCATATTTCCCTCATTTTCAGACACGGCCTCAATCATGATCGGCATCCTCGTATTTCCCGATTTCCAGCTGCTCGACGCCGCCGGTCCGATTTCGGTGTTCGAGATCGCAACGCGCTTGAGTGGCGCAAGCCCCTCGATCAGGGTGTTGGCGGCGAACCCGGGGCCGGTGCGCAGCACCTCCGGCGTCGAGATGGTCGCGCGCGGCTTTAAGCGCTCCGGCGCGATCAGCACCCTGGTCGTGGCCGGAGGCGAGGGAGTCGACGCGGTGGCGAGATGCGACAGGACTCTGACCTTCGTGCGGGGAATGGCCAAACGCGGCGTCCGCCTCGCCAGCGTCTGCTCCGGCGCCTTCATCCTGGCCGAAGCCGGCGTGCTCGACGGCCGTCAGGCCACCACGCACTGGCAGCGCACCCGGCAATTTCTCGCCAGCTATCCCAGGGTGAAACTGGAGCCCGACCGGATTTTCGTCCGCGACGGCAATATCTGGAGTTCGGCCGGCATCAGCGCCGGCATCGATCTGGCGCTGGCGATGGCGGCGGAGGATTTCGGTGACGACGTCGCGCAAAAGACCGCGCGCCAGCTCGTGCTCTATCACCGCCGCAGCGGCGGGCAGTCGCAATTCTCGTCGCTGCTGGAACTGAAGGCGCCCTCGGGGCGGTTCGGACCGCTGCTGAGCTGGGCGCGCGAACATCTCGATGCGCCGCTGACGGTGGAGGATCTGGCCGAGCAGGCCGGCATGAGCTCGCGGCATTTTGCCCGCGCCTTCATTGCGGAGACCGGCACCACGCCGTCGAAGGCGGTGGAGCGGCTGCGGATCGAGGTGGCGCGGCAGCGCGTGCAATCCTCCAGCGAGGCGATCGAACGCGTCGCGCAGTCGACCGGCTTTCGCGATCCGGAGCGGATGCGCCGCGCCTTCATCCGCGCCTTCGGCCAGCCGCCGCAATCGCTCCGCCGCGCGGCGCGGGCGGGGTAGGGCGGAACCCGTCCATCGGCGCGGGAACAGGAGATTGAATGCCGCGTTTAGCCAGCACGCCTACGGTTGCAGCGGCAAAAGCGCGTTCTGCAGCGTCGCGCTTGAAATCCCCATCAGTCCCGTGAACGGGTTATCCAGTTCCAAAATCAGAAAAATCGCGCCGGAAAACGAGAGCGCGCATACCAACAGAGAAGCCATCACGACCAGATTGGCTCGCGCAAATAAAGTGAAGCTCACGAAAATCGCGCTAAGCCAAAAAACCAGAATGATCAAAAATGGAACCGGAATTGACCCGCCGGTCTGCGTGAACAACTGCAACCGGATCTGCGCGCCTTCCGTGAGAGCCTGAATGGCGCGAGATTGCAGCGAACGTTGCGCATCACTGTTAGGCGACAGCCGCTCCAGTTCATTTTCGAATGCCGACGATTCGGCCGTCGACTCGAAACGAGCGGGTTTGCCGGCCGGAATCCCTTCCTCATGCCAGATCCGATGGGCCAGCGGCTGAATGCTCTGCCGCAGAAGATTTCTGAGAGGAGTTCCCTCCGGACCATATTGCGCAAGCAAATCGTCCAGAAGGATTATGGTCGAGGTCAGTTGTCTGACCTGGTTGGTTTTCTGATCGAATGAACTTTTCGCGGATGCGATCAGCAGACCCAGCACCAGCGCGGTTAATGTGCCAATCAGGCCCGTTGCCATTTTTACAACGTCCCTGGAGTCCGGATGCAGGTGATGCTCCGACAACAAAGGTCGAACAATCACCCCAACCAGGGCGCCGCCAAATATCAACGCGAACACAAGCAGCGAGATCAGCAGATAGTTCATAGCTGAGATCTCTCTGCCATCTTGGTGGCGATCAGAGCCAACGGCGTGAGCATCGATACCTCAGCGTGGGCGCTCTGGTACATTTACTGGGCCGTCAGGCTCGGCGGCCCCTGGACTTTCGTCACCGGCGGCGGGGACCATCTGCCGGTGAGCGCTTCCGACTTCGGGCCATAGAGACGCATGGTCAGGTTGAAGGCTCCCTTCGGCGCGGGCAGCCAGTTGGCTTCCTTTTCTTTTCCCGGACTCTCGTTTTGGAAATAGAGGTCGAGAGAGCCGTCGGCGTTGGTCTTGAACGGCATCCAGCTGCTGACTGCGAACCGGTTGAGCACGTTTGCCACCTGGAAACCTTCGGCATCGTAAAGCGTGATCGACCAGAAGGCATTCACCGGCGGCGTGGCACCCCTCTCGAAGTGCAGCGTGTATTTGTTCGCGCCGTCGAGCGGTTTGCCGGTGTCGTCGAAGAGGTTCAGTGGATAGATGGCATCCTCCGGCAGATTGGCGCCGAGTCCGAACTGCGTGACCATGGCGCGCTTCAGATAGTAATTGCCGTAGACGCCCATGGTATCGGTGTTCATCGACCATCCGTTCACGACTCGGGCGAGCGTGGGCATTTTCCACTTCATGAGCTGCTGCGCGGCCTCGGGGACGCTTTCCAGCGCCTTCTTCACGGCGGGGTCGAGTTTGTCGAAGTCGAAGCTTTTGCCGGGTTCGATGCCGATGAGCTTCATCTGCGCGATGATCGGCTGATCCGTGATGTGGGGAGGGTGCAGCTTGAGCAGTTCGGCGGCGTAGGCGAAGTATTTAGCCGCCGGCATGGTGTCGACCTGAATCTTCGGCGGCGTCTTCATGTCCACGCCTGGATCGATCGTCACCGTCACCGGCTCCGGTGCCTTGCCCCAGCCCGAGAGCGGCGTGACCTTGTAGCCGGCCTGAATCTTGTGCACGGCGTCGTAATCGGCCGGGCCGTCAGTCTTGGTGCGGCCGATGATCCAAACATAGGGGGTCGGCGCGTTGATGCGCGTAAATCCCTCCGGAACGGCTCCGCTCCATCCGGGCGGGGTGAGAAGGAAAGTGCCCGCCTGGGTGCCGGTCGTCCGCCAGCCCGGCGACGCGAAGACATCCGTCCACATGTCGAGCATCGGCAGCAGGTAATACCGCCCATCCGTATCCGGCACGGAGACGATTTGTGGCTCCCTGGTGAGATCCAGCCATGCGATGGAGTAGAGCGTGTCGAAGTTGATCCGCACGACCACCTTCAAATCAGCGGGGGGAAACGCCGGGACGTTCACGAACATGTTCATAGGGCCTTTGCCGAGTTCCTTCCCGGCCTCGATGTTCGTTGACTGCTTCCGGGTGATGTCCATGGAGATGAGCGGGTAGAAATATAGGTAGGCATCGACGCCGATGGCGTGCGCGGCCTCCTCGGTGATCAACGGCGAAGCGCTCTGCGCCATCGCCGATACTGTAAGTGCGGGGCCGGCAAGAAGTCCCAAAATGAGTGCAATCGTTCTTCTGTTCATATTGCCCTCCTGCCACAAACGTTCTGCCGCGTCGTCGCCGACGCGGCATGTTCGGTGCATCGCAGAATCGTCAGTACACCCTGCGGCGAACAACGACGGCACGCCGTGGCGCGACAACAACCGCGCGTCTGGCGACCACAGCGCCGCCTGCGCCAACGCAGCCTGCGCGATAGACGCCGCGAGCGCACACAACGGCGCTTGCTCCCACCGTGCTCAATGCGACGAAGCTGCCTGCCAGAAGTAGAGTGACAATCAGATGTGCTTTCATGACGGTTCTCCTTGGGTTGAAGTCCTGCTTCGGTCAATCGCAATTCCGAGTCGTTTGGCAACCACGTGCTGCGTCGCTTAGGCCGCGGAGACAATTGCCGGTTTCTTCGCCAACATCGCTCGTCGATCGTGAATCAGGCTCTCCAGCCGGTGGGCTGCCACGTTCAACGTGGCGTCATCCACCGCGCTTTCGTCCCCGCTTGCGGATTTCATGCGTTGCGTTTTGAGAATGTCGTCGATTTCCTCTTCGATATCCGAAAGCTCAGCCTCGGTGCCGGCCTTCCGGATCCGGCGTCCCAAGGCATAAAGAGAATCAAGCGGGCCTTGTCCGGTGGCGGGCCCGCCCAGGCCAAGAAATTTCCAGGCGGCGGCAAGTACGGTCGCCGCGCCACCCAGCGCCATTGGCGTCAGGTAAATCCAGTTGCCGTATTCATCCATGAAGCTCTGCTGGGTGCCGTTGTAGAAGGCGGCAGCTCCGGGGTGCAGCGGAAGGTAGGCATCCGCGTCGGTGCTGGGTGCGGTTATCTGGGCAAAAAGCGGCTGCTCGGCCAAAAGCTCCCTGCGCACGCGCATGATCGTCTGCGTGAGGCTGGTTATCAAATCAGTGCCGAGCTTCCCGTTCGCAACCAGATATAACGTAGCCCTCAAGGTCGTCAGGTCATCTTCCGGAATCGGCGGCGATCCTCGCAGCGTGCCCTTGGGCACGTCGAAGCTTTCATAAGCGCGTTCGGCTTGTGCGATCGCCCCGGCAGATTCGATCGGGATCAGTACCGGCAAGGCTTTGGAGCCCTGCGCAAATACGTCCCGTACCAGCGACAGATATTTTTCAGTCAGAGGGATCACAACAAGCAGCGCATTCACCTCCTTGGATTGAACAGCGCGCCGCGCATCCGGCAAAGCGATATCCTTGAACACCTTGGCGCGATCGAGCCCATATTCCTTGCTCAGGACGTCGACAATCCTGGTATTGGCGTCCCCGCCAAGCACACCCACGCGACGGCCTTTCAGTTTGTCGATACTGTCGATGCTCGAACCCGGCGGCGCGACGAGGAGCACGGCCATATGGCTGACAACGACGACGGCTCGCGCTTGCGACAGGTCACCGACATCGCCGCGAACCACCGCGAGATCCACTTTGCCTGCCGAAAACGCATTGGCCGCTTCAAGCACCGTGCCGCTGTCGATAACCTTGAGCCGCACCGGCGCGTTCGTCGCTACGAGCTGGCTCGCGATTGCCGACATGGCCTTGGCAGCTTCGCCGTCGATCGACCCCACCGCCACGCTCAGCGTTGCCGGGCGCGTATAGTACCGATAGGCAAGAAGGCCTGCGCCGAACACAAGGCCAACGACTCCGAGAAGCAGCACGAAACGAAGCCAGAGCGGCAAATTTGGCGATACCATGCCCGTTACTCCTGACGCGGCGATTGATTGCCGCTACTGAATGCGCCTGATCAAGCGCTACGTGGCGGCAAGGCCTGCCGGTACCACACGCGGCAGGATGATCTGGATTTTCGTCCCCTCGCCGGGTTTGCTATCGAGGTTGAGCCGCCCACCCAGACAATTCGTGACGATGCTGTAGACGACATGCAGGCCGAGGCCTGTGCTGCCTTGATCGCGGCGCGTCGTGAAAAACGGATCGAACGCTTTGCGCAGGACACCACGACTCATGCCGCAGCCATCGTCGGAAAAAAGAATTTCGACATGGTCACTTCCGGACGCCAGCACCTTGATGCTGACGGTACCTTCCTTGTCGTCGGGAAACGCGTGCGCGACCGCATTGAGGAAGAGGTTGGTCAGCACCTGCCCGTACGGTCCCGGATAGCTGTTCATCGTCAGATCGGGTTGGCACTCGACGTTGAGGGTGAGATTTTGCTTTCCCAGGCCCGGCCGCAAACTCGTGGCGACCTGCTCGGTCAGCTCGCCGAGATCGAAGATGCGTGGATTCGAGACGTTTCGGTCGGCCGCCACTTGCTTGAACGACTGGATCAGCTCGGCCGCGCGCGTGAGATTGGCGACCAGTTGCGCTGACGCCTGACGGCTGCTCTCAATGAAATCGTTCAGACTTGATCGCCCAAGATTGCCTTGCGCGACTTTCGCCGCGAACGTGGCCGTCTTGCGTTCCAGCGCGGAGGCTACCGTCAGGCTGGTGCCCACGGGATTATTGACCTCGTGCGCAATACCCGCCACCAGCCGCCCGAGGGCTGCGAGTTTTTCCGCTTCGATCAGGGAGTTTTGGGTCTCCCGCAGATTTTGCAACGCTGCTTCGGCCGCATCCCTGGCGTGGCGGGTCTCCTGTTCGCTGGCCTGCAGCGCCGCTTCCGCGCGCTTGCGCTCGGTGATCTCCTCCGCAGCGACGTTGATGCCGACGATTTCGCCGCTTGGGCTGCGCAGCGGATGCCAGTAGGTGATCCAAAACCGTTCGCCGATTTGGTCGGCGCGCTGGCCGGCGACCTCGATGCCCGTCACCGGCTCGCCGGTATCCATGATCGAGCGGACGATGTCTTCGACCGCCTCGGCCAGAGCCGGTACGCAGTCCCTGACCGAGCGCCCCAGATGATCCTCGACGGAGATGCCGCATATCTCGGTAAGGCGCTGGTTGATCTGCAGATAACGGCAGTCCGGAGAGAGGCAGGCGAGACCGATCGGCGCCGTGTCGTAGATCAGTTGCAGGGCAGGTTGCTGAGGAAACAGCACGACGGACGATGATTTCACCGCCGCGGCACCACGATCGAGATGCTTTGACATCGAATGCCTCCCTAGCGAACAACGGACTGTCTGGAAGAGCGGATGCGGCCTCAATGCGTCGATTGGTTGCAGCCGCCGCTGCGCGGCTGGCTTTCTTCGTCATGTCCTTTCATGGCCGTGTCGTTCGGGCCATTTGGCGTTTCATTTTCCTTCGAACGCGAATATGCGCTTCCGGTCAACCGGTGCTTCCTCAGGGTAAGGCCTGTCCGATTCCAAGCGGAATGTGCCGCCGGGAACGACGAGCATGTCGGTATGCTGCTGGGGTCGGGCCGATGATGAGTCCGTGTCAACAAGGCTCATGAGAACCTCAATCGCGTGGGGATTGCGCACTTCCGGCTTATCGAATTGTGCATCGGGCACGATGCGGGAGCAAGCACAATCATCACCGCCATCGCGCGAGGCGGATCGAGGCACGATTTCAAGGGCGACTTCTGCTGTCTTCAAAACCTGGGTCATTTAGCGCAAGCGCGATGTCCGCCTTACTTCGTTCGGCTGACAACGCGTCGCGCAATCGACGGGCTTTCGCGATCCGGAGCGGATGCGCCGCGCCTTCATCCGCGCCTTCATCCGCTCTTTGGCGAGCCGCAGCGCAAGGCTGACCGTTGCTAGCGCTGCAGTTCCTGTCCAAACACGATCCGATGACCATCCGGGGTCGTTACGACGATCTCCCGCATCCCATATGTCCTGTCGGTTGGCGTCGTACATGCAGCTCCGCGCGCCATCAACTCGGCGTACAGCGCATCGACGTTGTCGACACTCAGATAGCCGAACCAGTTATGAGATCCGAGTTCGGAGGCTGGCATGTCGCGAGGACAGTGCCCCAACATGATGCGCACTCCAGTACGCTCGACCAACCGCCAGTCCGACGCTTCCTCCCAAAGAACGCGAACTCCCAGGACATCGCGGAAGTAGTCAGCACTACGCCTGGCGTCCGGAACCGCGAGCACAAAGGCCCATGGGGCAATGGTTGGCATGTGAGTTCCTCGTTGTACGTGGGGAGTCAGCCGAACGGCTTTCACCATTACCCCCGGAACGCGGGTGGGACAGGAAAGTTTCGGAAGCGGCTTGGCTTTTGAGACCTGGCTTTTTAGGATTCGGCCCTTTAGGACTTGGCCTTTGAAATACGTCCATCGTGATCGACGATAGACAGCGCCCACCGCTTCCTATTCTCGTTCTTCCCGTCGCCAGGACAGCTAAGACCCGGCTTTCATCTCCAATAGTCCCAGCCGGCGTCCAAGCCATTGTGTTGTCGGCGCCTGGATCAGGATCGTCATCAGGATGGCGATGAAGGTGACCGAGGCGATCATCTGCGCGCCGGGCGCCTTGATGCCGAGCAACAACCCGGCCAGCGCCGCTGGAATCACGCCGGTCTCGCGGGTCCAGCACATGAACAGCATTTCGGCAAAGCTCCAGCGCGCGCGGCGATCCGGGAGCGCGCACAGGAAAACCGTCGCTGGCCGCGCCACCAGCATCAGCACGGCGACGACGGCGATGCCGCCGAGCCAGTATTGGCCCATCAACGCGAAATCGACCTGCGCGCCGAGCAGGATGAAAATGAACAGACGCATGATGAATGCGGTGGTCAATACGAACTCGTCGAGCTTTTGCGCGCCGCCGGCCTCCATCTGAAAGCCGAACTCTTCCTTGTTGCCGAGCACGATGCCGAACACGAACACCGCCATGAAGCCGCTGGCCTGCAGGCCGCTGGCCGCGAAATAGGCGCCGATCACGGCGACCAGCGTGACCACGGGCGCATATTCCGCGAGGAAGGCCCATCGCTCATGCGCGATCAGGAAGGCGGCTGCGTATCCCAGCGCGACGCCGGCGACGATGCCGATGACGGATTGCCTGAGCAGGTCGAACGCCGCGTTCGTCAGCGAGAATTCGCCGGTCCCCGTCGCCACCGCCAGCACGCCGAAGGTGACGATCGCAGCCATGGCGTCGTTGAAAGCGGACTCGCTCATGACGGTTTGCGCCACCCGGTCGCGAATATGAATCTGGCGGAAGATCGGCACCAGCGTCGCCGGATCGGTCGAGGCCAGCGTCGCGCCCAGCAGCAGCGCCACGAGGGTTGGGATACCGAGGATGTAGTGGGCGGCGAGGCCGGTAATCCCCGCGGTAATCAGCACGCCGACGGTGGCGATGACGACGATGGTGATCCAGACCTGCTTCAGGACATGAAAGCGCAGCGAAGCGCCGCCATCGAACAGAATATAGCTGGCGCCGAACAAAAGGATGATCTGGTTCAGCGCCGAACCCGCCTGGATGTCGATCAGTCGCAGCGCCTGCGGGCCGATCGCGATCCCGACCACGAGAAATACCGCGACGTCGGGAATCCTGATCTTCTGCGCCAGCAGCGCGGCGACGGTGCCGACAGCGAGAATGAGCCCGCACGACAGCAGCGTGTGCCTGGCGATTTCGAGGGAGGCAGAGGCTTCCAATGGGTTTCTCTCTGGTGGTTATTCCGTGGCCTGCCGGGTCGAGACGCGCGCAAGCGCGCTCCTCACCCCCGAAGACCTCATCCCGAGGAGCGGCGTCTTCGCCGCGTCAGAACGGCGCGTTTGATCTAAACGGATTTGCCCGCGCCTTTCAAAACATCTCGAAACTGACAATGCCGCTTCACTGAGGCGCGTCCGGCGCAGGTTTTTCGATCACCTCTGCCAGGCATCGATTGATGTAGGCAGGCCAATCTCTCGGCAGGACCTTCGCAACATCGGCCTTTTGACGGCATTCGCGCTGCTCGGTTTGCCTGGCGCGGCGTTTTTCGGAGACCAGCGGGGATTGCCTGAGCCTCCGCACTTTAATCGGTGAACCATCGGAATCGAACTGCAGTTCGTATTTTTTGCCGTTCTTATCCGTCGCACTGCAGGAAATACTGGAAATTTGTTTCGTCGAGACGTTTCCAAACTGCCGGCATAGTCCGGTCGCCAATTCGGCTGATGGTACCGGCAGGCCATCGACCTTCGGCCTGTTCTTGGAGTTCAGCAGCATCTGGTCAATCTGCAGTTCGTACAGATCATCCTGTTCCCTCCGGCTGTTTTCACCCGAGAACGAGATGACGTGGCTATCGTCAGAGGGGTCGTCGAGCGCAATCGTAAAATTGGCCCGGCCTTGCTCGCTGTGAAAAAATGCAACGGCCCGGCACGCGAAATCGCGTCCCGCGATTCTAAGCGTGCTGCACTTGCCCGACATCAACACGAATATATCGGTGTCCGGTTCCTGTCGTTTGATCTCGGCAACGGACGGAGTTGCCAACAAAATAATGGCAACGGTGAAAACCTGTCGGCAGAGTCGCATCGTAATGCTCGGTGAATTAGACATAAGATCGAACAGCCCGTGTCATATCAATCGGGTCGCAAGTTACATGAAATTTGCAGGTGTGCTAGGCGGAACCCGCGGAAATTGCGTTCGCGTCCGTCAGCGCGCAATCGATGCTGTCACGTTCTAATTCAGCGCCTTCAGCCAGGCGCCGATTTCGCTCGCCGCTACGTTGGCCTGCTGCAGCAATTTGCCCATGGTGAAGAAGCCGTGGAATTGGCCGGGAAAAGTCCGGTGCGTCACGGCAACCCCGGCTTCCTTCAGTCGGCCCGCGTATTCGTCGCCTTCGTCGCGCAGGGGATCGGCGCCCGCGGTCAGCACGTAAGCCGGCGGCAGCCCGATCAGGGTGTTGGCGCGTGCCGGCGATGCCCGCCAGTCACCGGCGTCGGCGGCGTCGTTGAGATAGTGGTCGCGAAACCATTTGACCACGGAATGCGTGAGCAGGAGGCTGGTCTCGGGCTCGCTGTGCGAGGGATGCGTCATCGCGAAATCGGTGGCCGGATAGATCAGCACCTGTCCTGCGATGGCGGGGCCGTTGCCGTCGCGCGCCGAGATCGCAACCACCGCGGCGAGGTTGCCGCCGGCGCTGTCGCCGCCGACCGTCAGCCGCGACGCATCGACGCCGAGTTGCCGCGCATGGTCGGCGATCCATTTGGTGGCGGCGATGGCGTCATCGACGGCGGCGGGAAATTTGTGCTCCGGCGCGAGCCGGTAGTCGACGGCGATGACGATGAGCTGACCTTCGTCGGCCAGCTTTCGGCACACCACGTCGTGGGAGTCGAGATCTCCGATCACCCAGCCGCCGCCGTGAAAGAATACCAGGCACGGCGCGAGATCGTTGGCCTTCCTGAGTTTTAGGGGCGTGTAGATGCGCGCGGGAATGGATCCCGCAGGCGAGGGGATCGCGAGCGGCCGCACCGAGTCGAGCGCGGGCGGCTCGGGATTGGTGACGACCCGGCCCTTCAGATAGAGCTCGCGCGCTTCGGCAGGTGAAACCGTTTCGTAAGGCGGCCGGCCGGATTCCTGAAACGCCTTGAAGACGGCGGCGGCGTCGGGATCGAGGGTGACGGGCATGGGGAGGGACCTGTTGATCTTGAATCCTGTCATTCCGGGTCTGGTCCTTCGGACCATCCCGGAATGACAATCGTTTTAGCTCGCCCCGAGCGCACAGCGCGCTTGCGCCGGGAGTGACGATCTCTACCCCGCGATCCGGCCGCCGTCGACGGTGTAGGCGGAGCCCGAGACATAGCTGGCTTCGTCGGAGCCGAGGAACGCCACGATCGAGGCGACTTCGGAAGCCTGTCCGAGCCGGCGCGCCGGAATCCGCTCCACGATGCGTTCATTGGGAACCGGTGTGTTGCCGGGATTGCGGCCTTCGACGATCGCGCTCAGCATGCGGCTGTCGATCAGGCCGGGACAGACGCAGTTCACGCGCACGCCGGTCGTGCTGCATTCCACCGCGGCGGTTTTGGTGAGCCCGATCACCGCATGCTTGCTGGCGGTATAGACCGCGATGTCCGGGGAGCCGATCAGGCCGGCGATCGAGGCGGTATTGATGATGCTGCCTTTGTTCTGCTTGAGCATGACCGGCAGCACATGCTTCATTCCCAGGAATACGCCGACCACATTGACGTCGAGCACCCGGCGGAACGTCTCAAGCGAATATTTTGTGATCGGCGCGATATCGCCCTCGATGCCGGCATTGTTGTGAAAGACGTCGATGGTACCGAACTTGTCGACGGCGGCGCGGACATAGTCTGCAACCTCGTCCTCGCTGGTGACATCGGCGGACACGGCCAGCGCCTGCGCCGAGGCCGGCAAATCCCCGATCGCGTTCTGCAGCTCCTGCTCGCTGCGGTCGACCGCGACGATGCGCGCGCCGCGCTCGGCCAACAGGTGCATGGTCGCGCGTCCGATGACACCGGCAGCCCCGGTGACGACGGCGGCCTTGCCGTCCAGACGGATTCGATCGGGCATGGGTGGGATTCCTCTGGGCTCGTCCGGTTGTCCCGGATTTCTGGTGGTCCGGCGCCGGACGCGCGAACGTCGATCAGGCGGACTATTTCACTTGCGCCTTGGGCTGGCCAGTGGCGCAAGGCGCCGGTACCCGCCCTTTCCCCGCCGTATGCGGAGTGCTAGGTAGATTCCTTTGTTATTTCAATAACTTATAGAAGTTGTGATTTGATCCGTACCAGATTGCGTACCAGTTACTCAGGTTGCTGATCCTGAGGCGGGTTCGACCCAGCATCCTTAGCCTGAACACAGATCATAGTGATTACTGGTCTGATGCGCTGGTTAGGATTTAGAACGGGGTATGTCGCGCTCATTGCAAAGTTTTGACAGTTAGTCAGTGATGTATAGTTTCCGATGTGCTTTATGACTGGATCGTACCCGTTTGCACCAGTAACTATCAGAAGAAGCCAAAAGACCATTTGCAGCCTCCGATATTCAATTGTGGTAGGTAGTCGCCAGGGCATCCAGGGTATCCAAGCATATCCGACTTCCGTCCCGGTTATTACAGTTTTGATACCTCCAACAGTTCAGTGAACGTCTCTGGAGTCTCGTGCCGGTAGGTCTTGCGGATCGTCTCGACCGAGACACCGCAATAGAGGCTCACGGTTTCAATGTCGACCTTCTTCCCTGTCCGTCGATCTGGCGTCAGATACCAGGTGATCGCTGTATGCCGCAGCGTGTGACGCAAGACCTTGCGTTCCTTTTCCTCAGTTGCGAGGCCGGCCCGCTCAACGACAGTTTCCCAACCATCGTGGATGCGGCGGACGCGCTTGCCCATGAACTCGATCACCGAGTGGTTCGAAACCCCGACCCGCGCCCATCGCCGCATGTGTGCCAGCAACCGGGGTGGCAGGGGGATGGTAGGCTGCCGCTTGCTAGTAGCCTCCTTGTTGTCAGGCTTCCGCTTGAAGATGCCACGCTCGAGGTCGACGTAACCACGATCGATCGCCGGAACGAGTGACGCGTTGCAGATGTCGCCATTGCGACTGCCGGTGTAGATGCCGATCAGGATATAGCGGGCGATGTGGCGCAACGTGTGTCGACCCTTGCTGGTGGACAGCTTGGTCTTCTTGCGCTCACGCCAGGCGGCCCACAACATTGCCGCCGCCTCATCACGGGTCAGGTATCGAATGCGAGATTTCGGAGCGTCCGGCAATGTCGCGCTGAATTTTGGTTGGATCCCGCCCTTCGTCTTCTTGACGCATCGGTTTATCGCGGCCTGCAACAATTTCAGATCGCGATGTGCCGATGGTTGTAGGACTCGCTCCTCGGCGTAACGTTCCTGCAAGTCGGCGGTGAGGTTGCCGATGGTGTAATCTTTGAACCAGTCCCCGATACGGGCGATCGCCGATAGCAGCTGGTTCTTGTAGGTCTGGTCTATCTTCCTTTTGTTGATGTGCTGCGCCTCCAGCATGATCACATCGACTATGCGGATCGAGTTGACGTCCGAGGTTGTAAGCGCCTTTTTTGGGTCGTGCTTTTTCGCGATGTACCGGGCGAGGGCTTTTTCAGCTCCGACAGCATCAGCCTCATGGCATCCTGTGCCACGAGTAAGCTGTCCGTCTCGGATGACCCAGGTTGGGGCACGACCGTCTTTGTATTTTTTAAGGGTGACGTATGGGGCTTTGCGGCGACGCGGCATGATGCTCTGTATTCCTCAATTGCGGCAAGTGTCACAAAATACTTTCCGGCGACAAACTCGTAGGTGATCTTTCCTGCGACCACCAGCCTCCGCAAAGCCGAGACGGACATCGATCCGTCTGGCCATGCGAGGCGGGCGGCAACATCCAGTCTCAGAGGGGTGGTGGGCGTGACGATGCCATCGGACGTCAGGGCGCTGAGGTCCGTCGTTCTCGCCCTTGCAGCCAAACTCATTTGCCAGTCTTTCCGAATACGCTGTCGATGGTGGGTTCTGCAGTCCGTGGTGTCGCGGACCAACTCTTGATCGGCCAGCGACCATCTCGCCACCGGGTTCGGCAAACCCGTTTCCGGGTTGTATTGTTAGTCAGGACGGCGGGAGAGCCGGGTCAGATCCTCGCCGTTCATCGCCAGCCGCTTCATCTCTTGGATCAGGAAGGTGACCGCGACACCGATGTTCGGGAAGTCTGCGCCGTAGCTGCGGAAGCCGCTCCAGCCCTCGGGATAGATCATCGGCGATTCCTCGAAAGCGTCCTCCTCGCCATTGCGGCGGTCGAAGACTGCATCGAGCTGTCCGACACCAGCCTGGAACAGCTCGCCCTTCGAGGCGTCGACGCGCTCGTTGGCCGGGCCCCACATCTCGTTCTGCCGCTCCAGCTCCTTCGCGATGAAGTCGAGGGCGGCTCTTTCTGCTTGTTTAGCGTCCAAGTTCAGTTCCTTATTTGCAGCAAAAATTTGCATTCAAGCGCACCAATCGTCAAGCAAAATCTAGTATTTCTTGCCCCCTTTCTTCACCCGGTTCTCGTGCGTGTGATCCGGTCTCACGAGGTTGAAGGCGGACTTCTCGCGGGCAGCGGCACCGAGGTTCAGTTTCAGCGCGCCGCCGAGATCTTCGATGCGGATCAGGGCGTCGGCCAACTCAACCTCGAGTCCGAGGCGGTGAGGCAGCTTGTCATCCATCAGGTCCTTGCGATCGGCCTCCATGGCCTCACAGATCTCGCTGACGGTCAGCAGCAGCTTGGTCGGTACGATCAGCGGCTTCTTCGTCAGGTCTTCTCCGGTGGCCGGATCGGTCCACCAATGGGCATTCATCTTGTGGCAGATTGCCACGAGAGCGTTCACGGCTCTTTCCAGTTCGAGCAGGTCCGCTTCGGTGAAGTTGTCGTTTGCGACGATCATTCTCACTCCTTAAATCGCAGCTCGTCGGCGAGGTCCTCGAACATCCTGATGACGTCCTTCTGGCAGCGACCCTTCTTGTCGTTCCAGTCAAACGGATGTTCTGTGACCTGGCCCTTGATCAGGGAAACGAAGCGCGCGTACGCGCCTTGGTCTTCTTTGCCTGCGGCGCGGCGGATGCATCCTTCGATATCGAAGCATCGTGCCGTGTCACTGAATACCGGGACCGACTTACCATGCCGGTCCCTTGCGAGGGTCTTCTGTGTCCAGCGTCCTGGCTTGGAGAACATCAGAAGACAGCGCTCCACGATCTCCAGCTCGGTTAACATCAGATCGCAAGGTCCGTCAGCTCATCGAGCCAGCAAAAGCCCCGCAGCCAATTTGCCGGATGCTTGGTGATCCTCCCGGTGACCTGCATCAGCCGCCGCGCTTCGTGGAGCGGTAGGGATAGGCCTTGGAGTAATCGATGTGGTGCTCGCGCTTCACCGGCACGAACTTGATCGGCTTGCCCGCGATCTCCTTCATCAGGGCGTCGACGCTTTCCTTGTGCTTCCGCGGATGGAGAACGGCGAGTGCTTCAACGAGCGTCGTGACTTCAGCACGTTCCTTGCCGGTCAGGCAGCGAGTGGCTTGCGCCCGGCTTCCGGCCGGCTGGTAGTAGAGCTTCTTCTTGACCTTGCGTCTTTGATGCTGAGACGTAAGGAAGTGCATGGCCTTCAGCAGGCCCATCTGCGTGTCGTCGAGTGTTGCAGTCGCGTCCATTTGGTCCTCTCTTTGTGAACTCATGAGCCATGCAGCGAGCGAATGCGCCGCCTGACCTGCTGCCGGGTAAAATTGTTTGCGTAGGGGGTGCGCGGAGATGAAGCGAAGGGGACCGAATGCCAGGCGCCTCTGAATTTGAAGCGGACCAGGTGGTGTCTCTTCTTGTCGTGATCGACAATGAAGTCTTCGATCTCTCCGTTATCCTTCAGTGCCTGAATCTCTTTCTGCACCTCGCGCACGTGACTTTTCATCTTTGCCCCTCTTTGAAAACGGCCGGTATGGCCACTTCTTCTTCGGGCGTTTCGGAGTCGCATCGACCTCCGCGTCGGGGTCGACCTTGGCCAGCATCCGACGCCTGAACTCTTCCGTTTCTCTCGCTATCCGCTTGGTGCGGGCGATCTCGGTGACGTCACCGCGCGTCAGCTCGTCCTTCGAGCCGAAGGTTTTCTGCGCGTGACAGTCGATGTGTTTTGCGAAGATGAACTCCGGATCGTTGGATCTCGGAGTGGTGTCCTTCGCTTCGGGATCCCAGCAGCGCAGCTGCACTGCGGGGAAGTGATCAAATTGCGTGTCGTCCAGCTTCCCAAGACGCTCCCCGCAGGTGGCGCACAGACTGTGCTGCCTGATCACGACCTTGAGCTTTACGGTGACCGGAATGGCCTTTCTGAAGCCTGGAGGCGGAGCTGCGGGGAGCGTCGTTTGCATTTGCTCTAATCTATTTGCATTCAAGCAAAAGATCAAGCAAATTTTCGAGCCGATCCCTTCGGGTGATGGCCCTAATCCAGGCCTGCTTTCCTCCTTCGGTGACCTGTCCGTCCTCGGTCAGAAAGCCGCTACGGATCATCGCCTCGATCGTGCGGCGCTGCCACGGCTGGACCTTGATGCCGACCGCATGGCCGAGCGCTTCCACCCAGGCGAGATATGCCGGGGCGTGCTCGTCCATGACGCGGACCTGGGCCTTAGACATTCTGGGACGTCTCGGCATGTTCGTCGCTCTCGAACTTGATATTGACGAGTCCGTTTCCGCCCAGCCACGCCAGTAGCTTCAGCGATGGAACATAGCGGATGCGTCTTCCGTCCTCCTTGACCTGGACGATGGTGCCTCGCGGCCACCGCGGCGGAGCCTTCCAACCCTTCGGCGTGGTCACCAGGATCTGGGCTTCCTCAAGCGGCATGCCCAAACTCCTGGCCGACCGCAGCGATGCTACGCAGGATTTCCCGAGGTCTGATGGCGTCATGCCGGCACCAGATCGGCCAGAGTTGACTTCACGCGCTCGATGACGCGAGCCGAGAAGTTGTCCGGGTGACGTGGGTCGGTGATGATGCCGTCCTCGATGACGAGGTTGTCGCCGTCATCCTTGGCTGTATGCGGGTTGCTCGCATGCCACATGCCGTAGAAGTTCCGGATCGACATGCCTGCGAACATCAGGCAGCCAGCGTGGCCCGGAGCGTCCGGATCGATGCGCCCGCCACCCATCTTGAGCAGGGGCAAGTGCCAGCTCACTGGATCGAGCCAGCGCTTCATCCCCTCGGCATCAGCCTGCACGCGCTTGAGCACGTCGGCGACCACGCCTTCCTCGTCCAGGTACTGGCCAAGCCATTCCTGGCTGTTGCGCGGCTCAGCTTTAACAACGTCCGACATTATGCGGCTTCCTTCTCTTCCTTGTAGTTGGCCTCGGCCCTGGCTTCCTTGAGCAGGAGCGACAGGTCGACGCCGGGGATGATGTTGGTCTCGATGATCTCCATGGCCTTGTCGAAGTAGGCCTTGAAGGTTTCCTCGTTCATTGCGTCGAACGCGGTGGAGGAGGGGATCATGATGATCTCGCCGGCCGTGGTCATGATCGGCTCGACCACGCCGCAGCCGAGCAGCAACGTCTTGTGCAGGCTGTCCTCGGACACGAACAGGTCGGTGTTCTTCACCACCAAGCGCAGCACGACGCGATACAGCCGGTGCCGCGGCGCGCTCCGCTGCTGGGCGAGGTTGACACGGAGAACCTTGTTGAAGGGCAGCTCCTCGAACATGTCGCGGTCGTAATTCGCATACGGCACGAGATGTCCATCTTCGTTCTTGATGACGAAGATCCATGGGTTCTTGGACTTGCTGGTCGCTTTGCTCATCGGTGCAGTCTCAGGCTCATGTCATTCCCGTATCTGTTCGCCGAGACTCCGAAGGTGCTCCTTGCAGGCCTCGATCAGTTGCTGGATCTGGGACTCGGAGAGACCGTATTCATCTCTCCTCTTGCGCTCACCGTCCCACCAGGCCCGGAGGTCCTCCGCACTCTTGGCGAGTGGGATGACCTCCAGTGCGAGGTTGACGTAGACGCGGGCCTTAAGCCGCATCGTCCTGGGTCTTCGCCTGCTTCAGCTCCTGCGACTTTTTGCTGGCGAGGTCGCGGATGAACTTCTCGTCAGCCTCGTGGAGCTTCTCCATATCCGGCGCGAACTCCGGATCGGCGATCGCCTCCATGACCGCTTTCACGGTCTTGGCGGACTTGATGGTCGCCTCCCACTTGTCGAGGATGGCGTCCTGCTCCTTCTCGTCGATGGAGGACTTGCGCACGGCCTTGTCGTCCTTCTTCGACGATCCGCCCTTGTCGGACGACTTGCCGCTGTCGCGGTTGTTGTCGTTGTCGAACTCGTCGGCGTTCCGGAAGTCCTGCTTCAGGTCGCTGACATAGCGGTTGTCGTCGTACATGCCGAGGTGGATGTCAGCCGCGAAGCCGAGCGTGCTGAGGCACTTGCTCAGTGCGTCGGTCAGCGACTTCTTCGGCGCCTCTTCATCGGTGAACCAGCCGTTCTTGTTCTTGCCGACGAAGGTGGTCTGACCGAAATGCTCGATCTCACCACGCTCGCTGTTCCACTTGTACCAGAGCCTGAGCCGCAGGACGTGTACGACATCCTTGTCCTGGCCGGGTTGATATTTCTCCTCGACGATGTTCCAGCCCCAACCGATACCGATCGGGCCGAACATCTTGGTCGCCTTCTTGATGAGATATGTGGCGTTGGTGGCGGTACCCTTGAAACCGCCACCACGGTTGAACTGCTTTGTGTAGTTCGGATCAGTCTGCTCGACCTCATTCCAGATCGCGAGATTGTCTTGCTGATTGCTCATCTTCTTCCTCGTTGGTGAATGGTGAAGGGCAGGGGCATCACGCCGCCTCTGCCGCCTCGGTGTTGTCGTTGTCGGCCGCCTTCTTCTTGGTGGCGCGCTTCTTCTTCGGAGCTGGGGGGAACCAGGCCTGCTGCTCGTCGATCTTCGCGACCTCGTCCTTGTCGCAATCGATCAGCAGCTTGCCGTCCTTGGACAGCTTGATGGTCACGCCCTTGCCGGCCGCCTGCATCGCGTCTTCCGGCATCAGTTTCTTGATGGCCTTCTTCGCGGCATCGTGCTTCTTGGAGGCAGTCAGCGTCTGGAGCAGGACGGCGGCTTGCTCGCCCCACTCGTTGCTCTCGTTCATGTCGATGACCTTGACGCGCTCGATGAGCGGGACCTCGATCGTCGGGTTGCCCGGAGTCTTGCCGGTCTCGACGCAGTCCCAGAACGCCTTCTCGGCCTTGAGCAGCTCGACCTGGTAGAAGATGTCGGCCTCGATCTCGACGCGGTACCACTGCGCGGCGCCGGTCAGGATCGACAGGTACGATGACGGAAGACCGGTCACCATCATGTTGTGCTGACACTGCGGGAAGTATTTCGTAACCGCGTTGTCGATCGAGAACCCGAACGGGAACATGAACTTGAACTCGACCATGGCGAACGGCTTGCCGGACTCAGTCGTCCGAACCAACCCGTCCAGCGTGGCGTGAGCCTTGTCCCAGTCCTCGTAGAAGACCTTGTCCTGCTCGTTGGTGACCCACCAGCCGGTGTCCTTTTCGAACAGGTCGGCGTTCAGCGGCTCGGTCAGGTTGCCGAGGTTGATCAGGATCACCTCGCTAAGATCCTCCGGCGCAATCTCGCCACGCTTCTCGGCCCACAAGCGCTCGATTGCGTCCTGGTCGCCGGACATGATGATCTTGGCATCGGATCCGCCAATGGATGCGCGGCGGGCGTTGCGGGCCTCTGCGGACATTCCGATGTGCCCGGTGCGGCGGTAGAGAGACGGTTGCATTTCAGTACTCCTTTTGCATTCAAGCAAATCAATTGGCGCAGTAATCCAGCCAGATGGACTTATCACCCATGGTTTCGACGAAGGCCTTGTGCGCAGCCCGGTCTTCGTCGGTTACTCTCGACGGCAGCGGGACAGGTCTCTGTCTCGCCGGAACTAATGTTTCATCCTTCTGCTCGGCAAAGAGATCGAGGGTCATGCCGAACTGGCGACCGCCTCGAAGCTCGATGTACACTTCCGTCAGCAGCTCGGCGTCGAGCAGAGCGCCGTGCTTGGTGCGTTTGCTGATGTCGATCTTGAACGCCCGGCACAGCGAATCCAGCGTGTGCCGAGAGCCAGGTCTCTGTTCCCTCGCGAGCGCCAGGCTGTCGACCACCTCGTTCTCAAGAGGCGGAAGGTTGAGCCTGTCCAGCTCGGCGTTCAGCATCCCGATGTCGAAGGACGCATTGTGGGCGACCAGCGTGGCACCTTCGATGAAGGTCAGGAACGAGTTGACCGTTCGTCTGAACGTTGGCTTCGTCTTCAGGAACTCGTTGCTGAGTCCATGGACCTTGAAGGCTTCCCGGTGAACCGGGTGCGTTGGGTTGATGTATTTGTGGTAGGTTGTCCCGGTCACCTTGAGATCAATGATCTCGACACAGCCGATTTCGACGAAGCGATCTACCTTCCGATCGAGCCCCGTCGTCTCCGTGTCGATGATGATCTCTCGTTTCAACGCAGCTTCCGTGATATGGGGTCAATTCCGTCCAGCTCCATCTGCGTCCAGATCAGCTGGTCTATTCGGTCGATGTAGGCCTCACAGGCAGACATGACGGCTGCCCGGTATCTGATGATGTCGTCTGCTGAGCCGTGGAGGAGCATCGCCTCGTAAGCCTTCACGCAGGAGTCCATGATCTTCTTGGAGGACTCCAGCGCGAGGTACGCATCGGTGACCGCCTGGCGTCTTTGCTCAAGAGCCATAGGTTTCCTCGAACTTGAGGCCGGCGGCCGGCACGATGTGAAGGTCCGTCTTCAACCCGACCAGGATGAAGCCGATCGCGCGGGTACGGATCTCGAGAGCGATCTGCCGGTGGGTCGGCTTGCGCGTCGGGCAATAGAGCCGATGCACAATCTCCTGATCTCCGCCACGGGCGAGCGCGATTGCTGCCTTGGTGAGGCGATCAGGCAGGCGGGCGACGTTGCACCAACGCATCCAGGATAGGACGCCAAGCGCCCTGTCGAGGTCGTCACGTTGGGGAGCAGTCTTGGTCTGGCCGTCATAGGGCTTCATCGCACTGAGGATGCGGTTCAGCTCGATTTCGGTCAGCTCGGCACGCGACATGCCGATCATGTTCCAGCCACCAGAACGGTTGCCGGAGGTCAGCCACCTGCGCTCCTGATCTGGGATCTTGTCGACAACTTCGACAGCTTCCGTCAGCAGCGACCAGATGACATCGCTATGCCTTGCACGATCGCCCTTTAAGGCAACGGCCAGCTCACCACCATGGGAGAGCCAGCCGATTGCTTTCGTGCGATCCTCAAGCGAGGATGAGATCGTCATTCGAGATCTTTGGTTTGGCGCTGCCGTAATCGATCCGGCGGCGGGTTGCGCGGTACTCGAAGACGTTCGTGGCGATACGCTTCTGCGTCAGGTGAAGATTACCTTCAGCAGCATCCTCACGGATGCGGTCGGCCAGAACGTTTAGGGTTGCGATACGCAGGCGATCATTCCCGCGCAGCACATCGTTGTCCGGGATCACGACCTGCCGGTCGAACTGGAGGTCGCCCTGCCAGTAGACCAGGAGGTCGCCTTCCGACGACGCCTTGAGCCAATCGTAATAGTCGGAGAGGGCGCCTGGAGCGACCTCAAGGACTGTGCGCTCCATGGTCAGATCTCGCTGCGTTCCTGGTCGACCAGGCTGGCGTACAGGCCGGCGAGGGCCGTCACACCTTCCACGATCGCGCCGAGCTGATCGAGCTGCTCAGCGGGGTTGAGGACGTCCGGAACTTCGGACAGCTCGAAGTCCGGCTCGAAGTCGATGTCGAACTCGAAGTCGTCATCGTCAGCGAACTCGTCGTCTTCGCTCTCGACGCAGTTGAACAGGTCGTTGACCATTACCATGGCGACGTGATCGAGCAGCTCGTCGAGCGAGCCAACAGGGGTTGCCTCATCCATGCAGATGCCTGGCGGACAGGAGCACACACCGTGCTCTGCGGCTTCCTGAGCATGGTGGGCTTCGAACATCGAAGCCAGACCGCCCTGGTCAACTTGGAAAACTCTCATTTGATCTCCGTGTGAAAAAACAATAGGGGCGCCTCCTGCACGCCAACCAAGAAAGGAGGCGCCCCCGATATTCCCCGCTCAACGGGGAAGCTCTGATGGATTAGGCCGCTCGACGCTCCTCCCACATCTTCAAGCTCAGCTCCGAACGGAGACGCTTGAAGCCTGGGAAGTTGAGGTTCTGCTTCTGTGTGCCCCATTCGAGGTTGCTCGGTTTGTTGTTCGAGCTATCCTCGTCCAGGTGCATCACCACAGCCTCTTCGAACGGCTTTGCCCCGTGGAAGGCCTCGCACACCAGGACATGAACCTTGTGGGTCTTGCCCTTGTAGACGAGGACGAAGCGCAGCTCTTCCGGATCCCAAGTGCCGGTGGTCGGCACTCCGCCGTAGACCCTGAACCCGCCCTTAGGGAGCGGAGCCAGGTGGGGCAACCTCATCACTCTTCCGAGTGCAGAGGCGAGGTACTCTGGAAGCCGGGGGATCGGCCTCCAGATCTCGTTGTTGTCGTTCATTACGCGGCTCGGCGACGTCGACTAGAATGGAATTTCGTCGTCGAGGTCCGCGTTGCTGCGCGACGGGGCGCTGCGGCGTCCGCCACCTCTGTCATCGCTCCGGTCATCGTCACGGCGCGAGCTGCGCCCTTCCGAACGACCACCGCGGTCGCCACCACGATCATCACCGTCGTCGCGGGAACGGCGGCTGCTGCCGCGGCTGCCACGATCGTCAGCACCGCGATTATCGTCACGGCTGCTGCGCGAACCACGGTCATCGCCACCACGATCATCGTCGCGGTCACGGCTGCCGCCGCTATCGCCCTTCGTGGAGATCAGGTCGATCGACTGAACGACGATCTCGGTCTTGTACCGATCCTTGCCGTCCTGATCTTCCCACTTCGTGGTCTGCAGCTTGCCCTCGACATATACCTTGTCGCCCTTGCTGAGGTACTGGTCGACGACCTTGATGAGTCCTTCGAGCCAGACGACGCAGTTGTGCCACTCCGTCTTCTCTTTGCGTTCGCCGTCACGGTCACGCCACTTCTCGGTGGTGGCGATGCTGAAGTTCGCCACCTTGGTTCCGTTCTGCGTTGAACGGATCTCCGGATCCTTGCCGAGGTTGCCGACCAGGATCACCTTGTTAACTGCCATGTGCTCTCTCTCCTTCTCCGATTTGCATTAGCACAGCATTTGCATTCAAGCAAATACTTTCTCAAAAATCTGGCTTACGAAATAGCGACGCCTTGTCGTCGAAGCTCAGATCCACGATCCCGGTGAGGCCGGCGATCCGCTTGAGGCGGACCTTGGCGATGATCACCTGTCGTTCGTTCGGCGCCTCCGCGATCCGCTCCTGGTCCGCATGGACCACGATGCCGAGGTCGGCCTTGTTGTACCAGTGCGCCGAGTCCGAGATGTTGTAGAGGGTCGGAACCGACTTCAGGTCCAACTTGGTCGGATGGGCCACGACGATGACACAGACACCAAACTGCTTGGCGAACCGCTTCATCTTCTTGATCGCCTTTCCGACGTACTCGGTCAGCGAGATGTTCATCGGCCGGTTGTGCTCCAACTCGTTCCACGGGTCGATGAGTAATACCTTGACGCCGTCCCGGAAGACGGCGGCTGCCGCTCTGTCCAGGATGAAGTCCAGGTCGATGTCCTGGTCGAGGGACTCATCGTAGTCGATGAACTGGAAGTAGCGCTGTACGAAAGCCTCGGCGCGCTTCTTCTCTTCGAGAGACCATTCATCCTTCGCCTTGTCCAGGAAGGCCGTCATCAGCTCGTTCGCCAGGAACGGCTTGACGTCCTTCTCGCCCGAGAAGACAGCGACCGGCCACTTATGGCGCTTCGCCGCCAGCGTGACGATTTGGTTGATGAGGGTCGACTTACCGACGTTCGGGATACCAGTCGCGACCACGAACTGCCCCTGGTAGAGCTTCATGTGGTCGTCGAGCTTCTTCGAGATCCCAAGCTCGATCATCATCGGGATATCGAGATCTGGATAATCCGATAGGCGGAACAGTCCCTTTACCGGCCATGGCTTGGCATTCTCGATGATCTCGCGAACCTTCTCGGGACCGAAGTACTTCTTGACCTCGTTCATGTCCTTGCAGGGACGGAGCTTGCCTCGCTTCTTCTTGTCGGGCACGACATCGTCCTTCGGATATTCTATCCAGAAGCACTTGGCCGCGCCGATGCGTCTGACCAGCTCCTTGGCGAGCCGGCCACCGGGTTCGTCGCCATCGACGGCGATGATGTGATATTTGACCCGCATGATCTGGTCCATCAGGCGAGCCATGAAGGCGAACTTGTCGTCGTCCTCAGGGTCGATATCCCGATCGTCGTCCGGGACGTGGATCAGCTTGCCGTTCTTGTCTCGCGCAGGGGGGGCTCCGTCCGGCACGGAGATGCAGGTGTCGTAGCCAGACAGCAGAACCGCGTGGCAGTCGGGCTCGCCCTCCACCCAGATCAGGGAGTCGGTACCAACCTCAAGCCGCGTCATCGTCTCCTCGTTGAGGAGGACGTTAGCGTTGTAGACCGTCTTGGTCGCACCGCGCTTCTGCATGAAGCGGCGCTCGCCGTCCTGAACCCAGCGGTACTTGCAGTTGACCTCGATATCGCCTTCCCAGTAGGGCCAGCACAGGACGTTCCCATTGGGATCGCGTTCAACTATGACGTTGTCCTGCGAACCTCGCGAGAGACGCCCGCTGTAGAGCCCCATATCCGCCGCCAGCTCGACGCTCAGCTCGCGGTCCTCCAGTCCTCTCGCGTGTCTCTCGTTTAGCATTCTCTGAACCACTCCATGTGCAATGGTGGCAATTCCAAACCACCCCTTTGTCATCGATCTTCACGCTGAGGCACCGGATCTTCTTGTGCGACCCCTTGCGGGTGTGCGAGCAGTGCGGGCACAGCGTGTACTGGTTTCCGAACTTGAGGGACTTAACCTTGATGCCCTCTTCACCCAGGACCTTCCCGACGTCGATCGCCATCAGACGAACACGCCGGCATTGCGGATGCGGGACCGTGCAGCGTCCGAGCTTCCGCCCTTCTCACCCGGTTCCTCTGTCTCCCACCGTTCCTGGTTGAGCCAGGTGGTGGCGTGAGCGATGAACTGTTCGTTCTTCCGGTCCTTCTTGACCGCATCGCCCATCCGTTCCGCATAGATGCGGAGGCCGGCCATGATCGCTTCGAAGGTGACCCGATCCTCGCGCTCAAGCTTTTCGAGCTTGTCCAGCGCTGCCTTCTTGCTGGTGTTCTTCCGGCGCGGATACAGATTCCAGAACTGCTCCCGATAATCCTCAGGCCACGGCGCAGTCTTGCGCCGCTTCTTCGGTTTGGGTTTGGGTTCAGAGTCTGGTTCTTGAGATGGTTCTAGTATACGGCTCTTCATGTCGGGCTCGCCGACATCGGTTGTCGCCGTGTTTGACATCCCTCGTCGCGGACGCTGACAACCCTCGTTGTTGTCGTTGTCGTAGGATGTCGCCGCTTTTGACATCCCCCCTGTCGGCTTATTTGACATGGGTCCGTCGTCGTTGATGCTCGGCTCTTGGGGCAGGTTCACCATCAGCCGGTACACCGACGATCGCTTGCCGCCGTTCTCGTGGAAGCGACGGGTCACCTCGATCAGGCCGATGGACTCCAGTGTCATCAGGCTGGTGTTCACCGTCTGCCGGGAGAGCATGGTCTTCGCGGCGATCGTGTTCTGCTTGGGATAGGTCTCGTTCTGCTCGTTGGCGTAGTTGGCCAGCGTGATCAGGACCAGCTTCAGGGTAGGCGTGATTTTTTCGTGATCCAGGTCGAACGCCCAGGTCAGTGCTCTCAGGCTCATTTTTTGTTCTCAGGGTTGGCGCCGGTCGGTTTGACAACCTTCCGGGGGTGGTGTATTTGCACGAATGCAAAAGCAAATGCAAGCCACGAGATGTGGTGATGCAAATTTGTCACGGACACTAGGGAACGATGGGCTCCATCCTCGTAGCCGGACTTGACCCGGCACTGGCGAACTTCGGCATCGCTCGGATGTGGCTCGACCTGGAGACGCTCAACCTGCGCCTCGACCGGTTCCGCACTATCGTGACCGAGAAGCTGGCCGGCAAGAAGAAGGTCATCCGTCAGAACTCCGACGACCTGCGCCGTAGCCGAGAGCTGCACGAGGGAATGCACCAGGAGCTACACGGCTGCACCGCGGTGTTCGCCGAGATCCCGTCAGGCGCTCAGCATGCCCGTGCGGCGCTGGGCTTCGGCATCGCGATCGGCGTGCTTGCATCGTGCAAGATCCCGATGTTCGAAGTAATGCCCCTGGAAACGAAACTGGGCTCCGTGGGGAGCAAGACAGCCGGCAAGCCGGAAGTAATAGCCTGGGCTGCAAACCGATATCCTGAGGCTTCCTGGCAGCGCTACGAGGCCGACACGCGAGGCAAATCGCCCCACAAAAAAGGCGACCTTCACGATGACAACGAGCACGTCGCTGACGCCATCGCGATCGTCCACGCAGGGATTTGTTTGCCTGACTTCAAAAATTTGCTGACCTTTCTGAAGGCAACTGCAACTGCAAATACACAGTAAAATCAAGCGTTTTCAGTGTTTTCACCCCGCTTTTGCGAACGAAGCGGGAACTATTTTTTTCTTGATACTGCTACGAACCTGGGGTAGTAGCCGTCGTTAGCATTGACGCAAATGGGTTGGAGAAGCATATGCAAACGCGGATTCAGAACGTTGAAAGATCGTATTAATTGTTATTCGAACCCGGGTTCCCGGGCACCAACTGTGGTTTTGTATTAAGCAAATCGTGCTAAAGGAAGGGCGCATCACATGGAACTGGCGCTACAAATGAAATCCCCAAAGGCTCAGACGCCCAAGCAGGTCGTCATTGAGTGGATCGATCACATCCTCGACCGCAAGCGGTGGAACGGTACCGAGCTTGCCAGGAAGTCGGGATTGGCTCCATCAACGCTTCTTCGGTTACTCAATGATCCTGATCACCCGTTCGTTCCTTCGATGAAGACGCTTCAGAAGGTCGCTGACGGGTCGGGCATCCCGATTACCAAGAAGGTTCTGGAAGCAATTGGAGCCGACGCTGAGGAGGCCGCAGACCTTACTACCGAAGGTGCGGCCCGCCGCAGCTCAGCACGACCCGCTGCTCGAACCGCAACCGTCGAGTTAAAGCATGTGTCGGCTTTGCCTGCATCTCTTCAGGCGGCTGCCGGATCGAGGCGAGACGGATATGTCCCGGCTCCTCCGCAGCTCGATGGAGACGAGACGGCATTCGCGTTCCATATGCCTGACGACTCTCTTTCCGACTGGTTCAAGGCCGGATCGCTGATGTTTGCCACTAAGCGCCGCGATCCGATCGCGGGCGACATGGTCCTCATTATCACGAAGGACGGCAAGAGCCGGGTTCGGATTATGACCGGCATCGACGAGAACGGCCTGAGGATATCCAAGGGAATGTCGGCCGGTAATGAGGAGACGATCGCGTTCAATGACATCCAGGATATCGCGATCGTCGCCGTCATAGTTCGGAACATTTGATCAGTTAAGCGGTCCGAACATCTCCTCGACCCGATCGACCATCGATCGGATGATTGTGATCGGAGAGGTCATCACGTCGAGGTCGAAGTCTTTCCGGAGAGCTGAGAGCTTGGCAAGCCACCGCTTGTCAGCCTCCAGCTTCTTCGGATTGCACTGAGCCTTCCATTCCTCCTGCGAGATATCGAGTTGCGTCTTCGCGATCTCGAAGTCCAGATATTCCCTGAACTCCTTCAGTTGAGTTGCGACCTCCGTCATCGCCGGCTCGATCACGATTAGCCCGCTGCAAATCTCCTCCAGGATTTTAGGCAAACGGCTCTGGAATTGCGGATTGATGTCGCGTTGCACCGGTTGCTGCAAATTTTGCTTTGCAACCCTCATTCTAGTTCCTTTCGATTTATGCGCCTTGCACCGTTGTCGATCGCCTTGTAGTCCTCTTCTGTGGGCTTGAATGGCCTCAGACCACGGTCGATCGCAGACAGCGCAAGAGCTGTTGATTTCGTGACACCTCTGGCCTCGTACTTGCCAACTGCCTGGGCGGTGAGCCCGAGATATTTGCCAAGTTCGAGCTGGCTGAACCCGCGCGACAACCGCCAGACTCTGACCTCGTGACCGTTAAGATACTTGCCGGAACCATTCCGGCCACGCGAAGGCATATCCTACCTCATTGGCCAGACTGCATTTGCGCAGCGGAGGTTATCAACGATGGTTGATTGTGATGGTTGCACTGTCATCTCTGCAGCTCGCTGAGGTCTTCTAGGATGTGCGATTCGGTGAATTGCACTCATGCAATCACCTCAAGCAGCCTTTGCACTTGCGGCAGGACGAAGCCTTGCCATGCAATTTGATTTCCACGCAGCGGCAATCAATCGAACAGCCTCCGTCCTGAGGACTGGCTGCTCGTTGAGAACCACCCATTTGCCATTTTTCCACGCCACGACGAAGAATAACGGCAGTTGTCGAGACTTCTTGCTCACGCAGATCCTCCCAGCGGTTCGATGAAATTGGAGATCGGACCATCAAGTTCATCAAACTGGTTGATGATGCCGCGCCCATCCTTCTCATCGATCGGAATCCAGATCGAGAAGTTGACGCCCTGATCGTTGGTGAAGCGCTCGATGGTATCGATGATGCCGGTGGATCCGGCGGGGAGGGTATGCTCGATGTCTTCGTGGTCTGCGCCTTTGGTCTCGACCAGCATCTTCACGCGCTGGCCTGGCCTGAAGCCGTTGGCTTCCTTCAGCTGATCACCCATAGACGATCTCCCCAAGCAGGCATGCCTGCATGAAGACATCGGCGGTCTCTGCGTCTCCGGTCTCCTCTACTATCTCGACTACACGGGAGAGATAGTGCGCTGAGAGCCAATTCAGGCCGTTGATCACGGATTCGCGATTGAACGTGTACGTTATTTCATCATCCCAGACTTGCGCTTTGATTTCGAAAACTCCCGACCAGAATTTGGTGTCGGAATACCACGGTATCTCGGTGACGTTCTCCCGGCTGGACTGTGGTTCAAAACATTGGAGCCAGTAATTTGAGCCGCCCTCAAGAGCGGTGCAAATCTGGTCGGTGATCTTGTCCCATGTGATCCCCGGGACCGGGATGTCGATTGTCGTGTCAGTCATGTCGATGCCCCTATGCAAAATCCAGCTCGCCGTACCCGTCTTCCGGGAAGTCGTTTGACCGGCGATAGTCGCTGTTGTGTTGTGGATATGATTGGTTCGATCCGCGAGACGTGCGGATCAGGTTTCCGATGTCTGCTTCCCCGTCGACGTCTTCGTCGAGCAGCACGACGCTGCCTCGCTGGAAGTATTTCTTGGTCATTTGGATCTCCGTGCTGCAATCTCTCGCAGCTCTGTTCGCTCGGCCTGGGCCGTGCATTCGGTGTTGGCAGGCGCCCCGTGTTTCCAGCCGCGGCGCTTGTCGAGGCGCCACGATGTCCGGCAGCCCACGCACGTCGTCAGAGCGCGCTGGATCAGCAGGATGGCGTCAGGGTTGCTGGTTGAAGGTGCGAAGCGCCTGCTGGTCATGCTGCTTCCTTTTCGAAGTGCTTGGCGCCAGTGCCGTGCGCCTCGATCGTGATGTCGGCCTTGCCGCCCGATCGATGTCCGCCGCACAGCAGGCAGTAGGCGCACTGGATCGCCTTGCCCATTTCAGCTCCTGCAGGGCAGTGGCCTTCGCCGTTGGCCTTGGCCTCGCCCTTCGGGCGGACCCGGTAGGTGCGGAAACCCCGCGCCTTCGCCATGACGCGCTCGGCCTCGCTGTCACATGAGGCCATGCAGAACTCCGCCAGCTCCGGAACCTCTCGCCACCGATGTGTGTAGCCAGTCAGTTCGTCGACGAGCTGGAGCGCGACTTGCCAGATCTTGATCGGCACGGCGCCAGGATCGCCATAGGCGCCGATGCGGCATCGCTTGCGGGCCAGGAGCCTGCGGGCCTTGGCCGGCGTCATGTCGGGATAGATGCCGCGTTGAAGTCCGTCCCAGACCACGCGAGGTCCGTGCATGAGGGTCACGTAGCAGGAGCGCTCGATGTTCTTGAGGCGGCCTGTCTTGGGATCAGTGATGATGCGGCCCATGTGAATGCAGGTGCCGCAGATCGAAACGTCATCGCCCCTCTGGACCGCCTGCAGCGGGTTCTGATCAGCCCGCATGATGTAGATCTGGACCATCGGTCCGGTCTTGGAATTGCTGCCGCCGTCCTCCAGTCCGGTGGCAATGACAATAATCGGCTGGCCATCGATCATTGATGGACCGCGGTACAGGACAAATCCGTTCAAAGGTCTCTCCTTGTTTGTATTCATGCAAACACCTGGTCGTGCTCGACCAACGCGAGTTCCGCTTCGGCGCGCTTCAGTTGGGTTGATAGGATGCGGATCTGCTTCCGCTTGCGGGCGACGAAGGAGGCGATGGCCTCCTCCTCGGTGTTGCAGGTTCACTGCTTGATGGCTGTCAGCAGGACGAACCTGCCGGCAGCCCAAGCGCCCTTCGGTGTCCGCCGATCGACGCGCCACCAGGTGATCTCAATCCTGGGATCGGTGACGCCATATCGGTCTGCATCGGGATCGATGCAGTAGGAGTAGCGCTTGGCCTCGCAGCGCCACAGGACATCCGTGCCGGCCGGAGCCCGCCCGAACGGATAGTGCTTCTTCACGCCGCCTTCTCCGCCGGCTGCTGCTTGTTGTTGTCGTTGACCGGCTGGACCTTCGGCATCGGCGGGAACAGCTCGATCAGCTCGCCCATCGATCGGGTCGCTGCGACGTAGCAGAGGTTGGACTCCTGCTCCTTCTCCCAATCGAGGGTGGCGTACTTCGACGGGCAGGTGTTGAACCGGTCGAGCCAGTACACCCGCTTCCATTCACGGCCCTTGGACTTGTGGATGGTTGAGAGCGTCAGGATGCCGGCGACGTTGTCGGCGAAGATGTTGTCGATGTAGGCTACCACCGCTTGGACTGTGTCCTGCTTGTCCTCACGGCAAGCGTCCATGATGACCTTCAGCGTCTCGAACTTGTCCTCAGCCTCCTGGACCTTGGCCATCTTCTTGCGCGGCAGCCACTTCTCCTTCTCGCGCTCGACCCACTCTTCGAGCTTCTCTTCGAGATCGGCCGTGGTCTGGCAGGACTTCCAACGGGTCGCCAGCTTCTTCAGCGCCTCGCCGATATCGCGCCCCTCGATCCGGCAGGGGATCTTCTCCCTGATCAGACGGAAGGCTGCGGTCACCAGCGGCCGGGTGTTGCGGCACAGGATTGCCGCATCAGCGTTTAGCTTCTCCCGGTTCTGCATCATCTGCTCGAATGTCTCCAGCGAGATGGTGCCGGCCGGAGCGGACTCGTGCGCCTGGATGTGGCTGACCCAGTTCTGGGCAAACTTCACCACGTTCTTCGGGCACCGATAGGTCACCGTCAGCGGCATTTCCTTCGCTTTGAAGGTGTCCTTGATGATGTCGAGGCTGTCGTTGTCGGCGCCAGTGAAGCCGTAGATCGCCTGGTGGGGATCACCGACCGCGAACAGGCGGGCATTGTGCTTCATCAGGCACGCGGCCAGTAAACGACGGATCGTGTTGGTGTCCTGCGCCTCGTCGATGATGACGTTGTCGTAGGTGAAGAACCTGATCTGGTAGAGCAGGGGAAGGTAGATCATGTCATCGAAGTCGATGATCACAGACTCCTTGTTGGACTCCTTCAGGACCTCGATCGCCATGTCGACGATGTCGTCGGCCTTCTTCGCGGTCTGCTCGTCATCGAACAGGTCGAAGTGCTCGACGATGTCATCCCAGATCGAGGTATCGTCGATATGGCCCTGACCGATGATGCCGACGCCATTCTGCTTGGCGAGCGAGACCAGCTGGCAGATCACCGCGGTGTGCGGCTGCAGCTCGGGGCCGATGCGACCGGACTCGATCCAGGAGCTGGTGATGTTGGCCACCTTGTCCTGCACGACGCGGACGTTCGGAAAGGTCTTGCGGTAGTTCCGCAGGCCGATCGCGTGGACGGTAGAGGCTTCGGCCTTCTTCCAGTCGACGCCGGCCTTCTGCAGCTTGCTCTTGATCTCCTCGGCGATCTTCTTGTTGAAGGCCAGGATGATCGAGGAACCGCGCATCTTCTGCACGGCCTGCAGGATCGTGGTGGTCTTGCCGGCGCCGGCCACCGCCACCAGGACGATGGAGCTGGTTCCGGACTTTGCTTCTTCGATGAACGCCGCCTGTTGCGGCGATGGGACGAACATGGATCACCTTTCGAATTGGGATGGATCAGGACTAGCAGTGCGTTTGCATTCAAGCAAACAAAAGGCTGGAAAAATGCAAATACGCCTGTTCCGCGTGCAAGGGCGTGAACTCGTAAATCAATGGCGTTGGTGAACTCCGCTTTGGTGCGCATTACGGACTCAAGTCGGACATTGCGCGATGTCCGAAAAGTGCCAGCAGACATCGCGCCTAATCGCTCAAGTTTTATGGAAAGCGGACAATCGACCTGACGCGCGGGGGAGTTGCCGCGAGTAGTGGAGGTGAGTAGTAGCATCGACCTTAGCGCTGCAACAAAGGATCGGGAGCCGGCAAGCTTCGAAGCTTCTCTAACTCAACGTTCACAAGTTGCCGATATTCGTCATAGACGCCCGGTTCTAGTTCCCTCCCGGAACTCCTAATTTCGTTCTCGAACAAGGTCTTGATCCCCGCCGTTGCTGCGAGCCAACTCAGTTTTTCAATGCACACTTCGTTGTAGAAGGCGCGAGGGCATACAGATTGTATCGCATGAAGGCACTGGACAATCTTGTCCGGCGACTTTGAACCCAAAGACACAACGAAGTTAGTTAATATCTTTCCTCGACTTGGATTGCTTATCGTTCCAGAAAGGACGACTCTGTCCCTCTGCATTTTGAAAAGGCTATAAACAAAGAGCTCATGATAAACATCTTGTACGTCGTCTTGCTTCAGCATGCTCATCAGCTGCGGCATAAACATTTTCGATAGGCTATCGATCAGGAGGATCTCATGCGGATCAAGGTTTGTTGAGAGGGCGCAGAACGCAGACTCGAAGAAGAGATCGAAATTCCCCCATAACGCGGACTTACCGACAATTATGAGCAATGCCGGGGCAATCCAGCTAGCTGCCGCGGCGTGCTGGCCAAAGTCCGTAGAATAAATGTACCGGTGAGTGAGCACGTAGCACTGCTCAACGTTAAAATCGTACGCCCTCTTGTAAAAGGAGGGCCAAGAATCACTCGTAAGAGTTGGCAACTTACTGCGGCCTGCCATGTAAAGAATGAATTTGTCTTCACAGTCGAGAAACTTTGGCCGGTCGGGAATAAGCCGCCTCACTCGCGCGAATTCATCTAGCCATATTTCGTAAAACTGGATGCGTTCTATGTAGTTGGAAAGAGCTGCATACGGATACAGTAATTCCGCGATCCTTAGCGAGTTGTCAGCCAATGATATTTGATGTGAGCTATTCAGCTGTTTTTCGAGGAGGGCGACAACGGCATCAAGCCGACTGTCCTGCCTTGAACCGAGCAGGTGCAGCGCGCGAGCAATAATAGCCGACTCGCAGAGGAACTTATCTCGCGCGCCAGCACCTGTCACACCGCCGTTCAATCCGTCTCGGACCAACCGGAAGAACGGCAAATCGTCCGATGGATCAGTCACAGGCTCAGCTGCCGAAAATAGTGTAGGTCCCGCCGTCCTTGTCCTTTTTGCGGAAGACCCACCAAGAGAGGCCTCCCCGGATGTCATTCAGCCGCTCGGAAATGCGCATGACGCCATCAAGACTCATAAGCTCTTTCAACACGCCACTGTCACTGAGCATTTTTTGAATTTCGCGGTCCTCTTCGGCCATTTTTACCTCCTCTCGGATGATGGTCTCGGCCGAGGCGGTTGGCGTTCGAAGCAGCGGGAAAAAAAGGCCGTCTGAGCCCTCCGCGACCCAACCGAGCAATATAAATCTTAATCCAAATCATACTTTAGAGCAACTGGAGTAGGCTTTCGCTCGAGCCGTTTCTGGTTCGTGCGGCCATTCCTTCGTGACGAAACTCAGGTGCACGATGTCTCCGATGGGTCGTGAGTGCCCCTGCGGTCCCTTCCAGGAAAGCTGATGTCGCGACTGCGCTTCAGACTGGATGGCGGCTGCAACGGCGCTAGTCTGAAGGTGATTTCACTGCCTGCCTGTTATGGGCGCGCAGTGGGCCGAAGAGGCTGAGCGCGGGGCTCTCGTGTGGTGCATCTGGGAGCGTTCTAGTTCACGGCAACACTTTGATGAGCTGGAGCGCGACTACTGGTTACCGAGCGATAGTCATCCTGAGACATTTTGCCGCGTAATTCCCAGCAGCCAGCACCGCTCCGGTTGGCGGTCGCGAAGCGCTCGCCACATAGCTGACAGATGCCGCGCGGATATGACCCATTGTGCCAGGCTTAAAAACTGTTTGTAGTCATCGCCGGTTAGGTTACTTCCGCCGCCAGCTTCCGGCAGGAGGGCGGCTGAGCGTTGGGACACGTGTCGCCGTTGAGCCGCGTTGGACAGGACATACGGTTGGGCCGAACATGGACGAGCAATGCCATCGGTGATGCGCCGTGCGTCAAAAATTTTGAATGAGTACGGTGCGATGCAATCCGAATTGATCGGCAAAGTCGTCGTGCTTACCGACGGAAAGGCAGGCACGGTCGAGAACGTTTGGCTCGATGAATTGCACGGACTTCGGATTTCCATCGAGGGCCATGATGGAAGATGGCCGTCTCAACCATCAAGCTCACGGAGAACTAGACCTTCGCATCGGCTGCGTGTTGCCCACATCGCGCGCGCCTTTCAAAACATTCCAATCAAGATGAAAAGGCCGACCTCGGTCAGGAAAGTGACGCTCATGATCGCGACCGTAAGGAACACGTCGCTCGGCGAGAGAGGGCTCATGAATGCCTCGCATCTTGCGAAGCCCCGCCAGTAAACCACTCAGGCTGGAAAATGTTCCGGTTCCATTTCCATTTGTCCAAGCGTCAGGCCAGACGGCGGCCTTCCCACTACTGTTTCGCCTGCTCGATCAGGACATCGAATTTCGGATCGCGGGCCATGGTCAGTCCCGTAGGATATCTTTGATTGAGGTGTTGGCAACGAAGCCGAAATAGTCCTCGTCGCTCTCGACGTAGACGCGCTTGTCACAGTCGGCATTGTCGACTTCGCCGACCGTGTAGATGCCGTCCGGCGCGTCTTCGTCGCCCTGGACGCGAACCCGGTCACCTGGGTTCACGAGCAGGACTTTGATGGAGTCCGGAGCCGCATGAGCCTTGTGCTCCCACGCCTCGGACAGTTTCTCTCCGTTGAGAAACAGGCCTTCCTCGCTGAGGACTGCAGCCCCTTCCGTGGCAGCTTCGACTGCCACCCGAACGTCAGAGAGCTGAACGAGCTGGTCAGCCTCGGCGCTGCCTGACTGAAGCAGATCCTTCACCTGCGTGAATTTCGGGTGATCACCGGCCAGGACCCACGGACGGCCCCTGGCGATGAAGGTGATCGAAGTGTCTGTGATGATGCTCGGGATCATGACGGTCTCCGGTGGTCTCAGGCAGCCTCGTCCAGGTCATCCAGGGCGAGTTCGTCTTCTTCCTCTTCCTCCGCCTCTGCCATGCCGGCGACCTGCGGAGCTTCATCCGAAGCCTCGACGAGCAGTTCGAAGTAGTGCTTCAGCTGCGCCTTGGACTCGCGATCGAGGCCGTAGTAGCCACCCGTCTTCAGGATCAGACCCAGCAGCGGGTAGGTCATGCAGAGGGCGTTGTACTTGTTCTGGATCGTGTTGATCGGGCAGGCGATCTGCGGCTTCTCGACGCTGACGCCGAGCTTCTGCAGAACGGCGTAGGCCTTGTCGCTCTCCGTCGTGTTCTGGACGGTAGAACTCAACTGACCGACAAGCACGTTCAGCTCAGAGCGGAACTGCTTGATGTCCTCCGGAGCCTTCGGATAGTGTGGCGCTTCGGAGAAGTTCTTCAGGTTGCGATCGAGATGGTTCATGTTCTTCTGGTGCAGACCAGTGAACTGAGTCACATCGACCTTGGCCTTCAGCGCTGCGATCACGTCCTCACCGAGGAACGTCCAGTTGTCTCCGAGTTCCTGATCGGCAGCCTTGATCAGGATGACCTGGCCATGCTCGAGGATGCCCATCTCGACGCAGGTCTCGACCACGCCGTCGAAGTCGTAGCCGGAGATTGCTCCACGGTTCGCTTCGATGCGGACAAAGTCGCTGCCGCGACGACGCCAGCCATCAGACGCTGCACTCTCGACGAAGTAGCCGCCGTCAGCCATGTCAACGTCCTGGGTGAGGCGAGTGACGCCACGACGCGACACGACCATGGTCCTGCGCTTGCGGATCGTCTTGCTAACCCGCTTCTCGACCGGCACCTTGAAGGTATCGAGATCGACGACCTCGGGATTACCGAGGGCAGCAAGGACGGCATCCCTGTTGATGCGCTTGCAGCGGATCCACAGGACCTTCTTGCCGATCAGGCCGGCCATGTCGAAGCGGCCGAGCGAATAGCTCGGGTTGTGCTCGATGGCGACGGTCGCGTCGACAGCCCAGCGCTGGCGGACTGACATGTCCTCGAACTTGTCGAAGGTCTTCCAGCCCTCGCCGAGCATGCAGGTCTTGAAATCGACCTTGTTGAAGGTGGCCGTCAGACGATGACCATGCCAGGTGATCACGTTGTACAGCGCATGGGCGCGGCTGTGACCGAGTTGCTCCGTCTCGTCCTCGAACACCTGCACCGCCTGGAACAGCGTCTCGGCAGCATCGACCTTCGCGCGGACCTGAGAGATGAAGCTCTGCTCGTAGGTGGCGACCAGGTTCTTCAGCGTGGTCTTGGTGTTCTCGTCATAGGCCAGCTCTTCGCGGGACAGTGTGACCTTGAGCGAGCCGATCGGCGCATCGAATAGCACCGTGTCGCTGTCGACCAGGAAGCCAGTTGACTCGATCTGGCGCAGGTCGAACGGATACATCACGCAGCCCATCCGGACGTGCGGGCCATAGAACGGAACGTCGTTGGACTTGTAGCTGGTCCAGCCTTCGCCGGACGACTTGATCGTCGGCACCGTCCATTCCATCTCCGGGGTGATCTTCGGCCGCGGATTGAACGACCACAGGATGCCCGAAGCGCGGGTGTTGAAGGCCCGGATATCCTCGCGGCGAACCGGGAACGACACGTCGATGCCGGTCGGTTCATCGGAGGGCATCTCGGCGAGCAGCCGCATCATCGGAGCGCCGCCGGCAGACAGCGACAGCACGTAGGTCCGCATCATGCCGCCGTGATAGGACGTCACGTTGTAAGAACCGGCGCCGTCAGCGCCAATGAGATAGGCGAACGGGCTCTTGGAGCCGAGACCCCAGCCACCTACCTGATCGTTGGTCGAACGCTTGGTCGAGGCGTAGAGGCGGGCATAGACGTTTTTCATGTCCTCGCCGGACATGCCCGGACCATAGTCGCGGACCCGGAACACCGGGTTGAGACCGGTCGGGAGATAGACTTCGAAGTTGCCCTTCGAAGCGTCCCAGGCATTGGTCGACAGCTCGCGGATCGGATATCCGATCTTGTCCTTCGCGAGACCCGAAATCTGGGCGTAGAAGGCGACTGCATTCGCCTCGAACGAGATGGCAACTTCGTCCTGCACGCCAGCGGCAACGTCGACGTGCTCCTGCATTCCAAGCTTCATTGGATGATCTTTCCTTTAGAGATGCTGATGGGGTTGGTTCAGGCGACGAGCGGGCTTTGGTCTTCGCCCTCGAACTCGAAGGAGGAGTCGTCGCTCTGGTCGATGTAGAAGCGCAGCTGTTCGAAGTTGATGCCGCCGGCTTCCAGCAGCTTCACGATCTTCCGGGGATGCCAGTAGACCAGGTCGTACGTGTCGCGCGGCTCGCGCTTGCTCTGCAGGAAGCTGAGCTGGCCGAGGCCGGTCTTCTTCGGCGCCGGAGGCATCAGCTTCGGATCGCGCTCGATGACGAACTTCGAGGCATCGATCTTGACCATGTGGTCACGCAGCTCGATCAGATGATCGACGTCGAGCTTCTCTTCCGGCTGGTGCTCGTGGTAGTAGCCGACCGAGATGTTCGAGCATTCCGGCACGATCTTCATGTATATCTTGGTGTCGGTCAGGACGCCGGTCGGATCAAGCTTGAAGCGCTCCGGGAGCTGGGCAGCCATGGAATTGCCGAACGCATCCGAGCAGCAGCGCGATCCCTGATGGGTGATGACCGAGCTTGTTCCCCTGCGATCGAAGGCGATGGCCGCCTTGATGTTGGCGAGGAAGTCCGGCTGCTTGGTTGCGATCCCGCGCGACCCGATGCAGCCGATCTCTTCGGCAGCATGGAACACGTAGAGACCCGGCACCTTGGCCTGGATCATTTCCATCATGATCCACACGCCGGCAGCGCAGTCAGCGCCAAGGCAGTTGGACCTGGACTTCGCCGGCAGGCGGATGAACTTGCCGTCGAACTCCACCTTCTGGTGGCCGTGCTTGGTGTGGACACTGTCGGTGTGCGACGACCACAGGATCGACGGGTTCTCGTCTCCGACGACAAGGATGTGGTTGCCGAACTTGTCCTTCTTGACCCCGAGTGGAGTGAGGAAGCGTTCGATGAACGCAGCCTCCGTCTTCGAGCCAGCCGGCCGCCGGAACGAGAGCATTGCAGAGATGGTAGCGATGTCAGACATTGTTGTGCTTTCTGTTAGGCGACACGGAGACGACGCACGGAGCCATCAACGCTCCGGACGTTCTCGTAGTGGGGCTCAGGGTCGATGGGGTTGAGCAGCATCTCGGGCTGCATCACCACCATGTCCCGTAGCGGGATGTTGTGGTTGTGCGTGGTGACGCTGACGTTGACGTTGACGGGCTGCTGCACCGGGATGCGTTCGTCGATCCAGGCTTGCTCAAACTCGCGAGCGCGAAGCTCCAAGTCGCGAGGACGGACCTGCATCATCATGCGAGCGAAGCTGTCGAACTCCTCACGCATGGCACGCTTATCGACCGCGCGTCCGTACCAGTCGTAGTCCTCATTTGCCTTCCGCCGCTCCTGCTGAGCCTTGTAGCTGCGGCTGACGCGCTTGCCCTCGTACTCGACCAGGTCCTTCTTGCGGACGTTAAGGCCGCTGCCCTCACAGACCGCGCCATTAGCGTCGAACCACTCCTGGCAAACGGAGTCGCCGTCGTGCAGACGGACGCGATGCTCCATCGTCCAGACTTCGCCAGTCTCTCGACAGTTGAACGCATAGGAGTCGACCGCTCGACGGCTCCAGCGTTCATTGGCGCCCTTGACGAACTGGAAGGTGTACTTCTCGTAGTACCCCAGCAACTTCGGACACCAGCTGTTGATGTGGGAATATCCCACCGTCGAGCCGCTGTAGGCGAAGTCAGGGTGGGTCTCCGAACTCCCGGCCGGCGTCTCTTCGACGCTGATCCAGACGTCACCGCCATCGACGACGAGACCGATGTCGTCGAAGTAGGGCAGCACGGTGTACCTGCCGTCGCTGTAGAGCACCTTCATCAGGCGAGCGCCGACCAAGTGTGCTCCGTTGCCGTCAGCGTCGTGACGTTCGCGCTCGGTGGTGTATCCCTCGTCTTCCAGCTGCTTCTGCATGCGCTGGACGTCGCCGTAGATGCGGCCATAGAGTTTCTTCTCCGGCCAGATCAGGCAGCGCGACTGGATGCGGCCCTTGTTGTTGACCGTGTAGGCCAGCACCAGATCTCCAGCGCCATAGACCGCAGTCGGCCAGCAGGGCAGCTTCTCGAACTCACAGGCGTGCGAGCCGTCCATGCAGGACGACGGTCCTTCCATGTAGACCTTCGTGATTTCCTCTGGCGTCCTGGCGTAGAGCAGCTCGCCGGACGGGTCGACCAGGGCGATCAGCTTGCGCCGCCGCGCATCGTCCATCTTCTCTTCGGTCTCATAGAACCGGCCGATGTAGCGGCCGGGCGTGAGAACCGTGACACGGTCGATGACGCCCAGCTCATCGTTTTCGGTGAAGCAGATCATGCCGGGACGCTTGACCGGATCGAGGTGAGCGAAGTGATCCTTGATCGGCGGAAGATCCCAGGCGGCGGGCAGCTTGATGAGTGTGCCATCGGTCAGTCTCGTGGCCTGACGCTCGCGCCAGTCACCGGCCTGACTCATGCGGCGAGGCTGAACCTTGTAGCCAAGCTGGTCGCTCAGCGTCTTGGCTACCTTCGCGGCCTCGCTACCCTTGTCGTAGGGGCCGTAATCTGGGATCGGCACGTCGACCATTTGGCCGGCATCGTCCGGCTGAAGACGCACTAGGAAGAAGGACATTCAGTTCTCCAGTTTTGCATCGATTAGCATTCAAGCAAACGCACAGACGCACGTGTGCTACGTGGCACATAGAAAGGGCCAGCGCGTGCCGGCCCTTCCTTATGTGTCTCGATTGAGGCATTTGCATTCAAGCAAACGAGCGGGCAAAGGTAAAGCCCGTTGGGTTAGGTCTATCGCGCGAATTGAAAAGTCGGAACCAGATGACGGTTCCGCAGCAATTGAGAACGATCATATGTACTCTCTCGTTGAAATGAAATGTCCCGCGGAGCGTTAGCTCACAATTGAGCCAGGTCTGTCGCGAGAGTTGAACATGCGGAGCCAGGTAATGACCCCGCAGCAGTTGAGAACAATCATTTCTGACGCCTTTATTTTTATTGTTGTTCCCCGCAGATCTGTGGGTGTGATGGTTCAAGGCAGCTCGTTCCTAGAGTTTTTGTAGCTATTGTCAGTCACCGACTGTGAGCTTCCAGACGGCTTAATTTTTCAGTCCTCCTTATCAACGTAATCGATGATGAACGATGCGAGCCCGTCAGCATGGGCCGCATCGCACACCTCGTAGATGTCCTTGTACCGGCCGTGCCAGCGTTTGCCTGGCCATTTGGCGCGGAGCGTATCGTCATTAAGCCTGGCGTAGAGCACAGGCTTCTCGACTTGATCTTCAGAGTCCTCGGACACGGTCGACCCCAAACATCCTGATCTGCTCGCGGAGCTGAGCCGCGACGATCATTTCTTCCATCGCTGTCGTTTCGTCGATCAGCGGGACCTCGTCAGTTCGACGGGGAAATTTGCGGGTTCGTGGTTGCCTGGTTAGATCCTTGGTGATGCGATCAGCGCGCCCAGAAGCGATCGCTGACCGGTGGTTTCGGTTGAATGTGCTTGGTGTACTTGCCCTTCGGAGTTTTCGGCGGACTCTGGTAGGGCCAGCCCAGCTCCTTACGCTTCATGGTGATCACCTTCCGAGCCCGGCCCGGAAGCAGCGGGACCAGCTCGGCAGATGACTTGTCCGTGTTGGTGCGCAGCACTTCCAGCTCGTTGTAGAGCCAGCACTTGCGCAACTTTGCCTTCAGCCGCTTGTGGTGGACGGCCTTCTCAGTCCGGCCAGGAAGCAGCGGCAGCAGCTTCTTGACCGATAGCGTCCGGTTGTTGCGCAGGACGTTCAGCTCGGCCTCGGTCCATCCGGGCCGCCAAGTGCGGTTTGCCGTGCTATCGTATTTCACGCGAATGCTCGCTTGCTGGTTACGACGAACAGCCGTTCGCTGCGCCGCATCCGGCCACGTCGCGACTTGGAGAATGGTTCGGGGTGACGCTTCCAGGTATGGCTCTCCAACAGGAAGCGGAATGCTGCGCCGATGGCGCGCTGGGCTGGCTTCGTCATGGGTGCCTCGTGAAGGAAAGGCCCGCCCTCCGTAGAGAGCGGGCCGTGGTTGTCAGTAGAAGCGGATGTTGCTGTTCAGCGCCCAATAGGGAGCGGTACCGTCATCCGCCTGCACGAGCAGGGCCTTCCAGGGCTTGGTCGTGCGGGTCTTCAGCACGTTGACCTGGCGCTCGCCGTAGTTCCGGCGGTAAGCGCGGACCTTGTCGCCGGGCTTCACGACCCGGCCGTTTACGGTGACCGCACCCTCCGGCAGTGCCTCGGCCACGGTCTCGGTGATCTCGTCTTCCTCTTCAGACTCGGAGACGTGGTCGATCACTTGCGCCTGAGCAGGGATCGTGATCGGGACGATCGCGTGGAAGTCATTGTCGTCGCCGTGCTGCTCGATGGCAGCGTCCTCGCTGGCGAATAGGTCATCGTAGACGCCGAAGTCGCGTCCCGACCTGTAGATCACCAGAAAGCGGGTCAGATCGCCGGTCTGGGCGTTCGCCACCCGCAGATCGCCGTCGAAGTCGTCGCCGTCCGTGTCGAACTGTGTGACAAGCTCGTCGCCGTCCGTGTTGGTCGAGACGACCACGACCGGATAGGCGTTCCCATCGAGCACGGCCAGGACGCGAGCGTTCGTGTGAACGACCGAGTCATCGTGCCGATCGAACACCTCGATCGCCTTGTTGAAGTCGACCGCGCCAACCGGATAGTTGGTCGCGGGAACGGCCGGGGGTTGCTCGATCGACAGCATCGTGTCAGCCGCGGCGACTGCCTCGGCCGAGGTCGCAACCTCGCCCTGAGTCGCCAGCATCTCAGCGGCACCGCCAAGATACGCGGATGCACCGGCTTCGATTACCACTCCGCCGGTCTGTCCCATCGTCGGATCCATGTAGTTCTCTCCTTTTGTGGTTGCGTGCCGAGTTAAATCCCACCCCCGTTGAGGGGCGGCGCGCGGGTTACAACGGGGGTGTTGGTTTGCTGTCCGTTTGCCTTCAAGCAAACGGCCAGACAGAATAAGGGCCGAAGGTTCCGTGGAAGGACACGTCGCAGAGCTTGCCTTCCTCGTCCTCGATCAGGTTCTCGTCTTCCGGATGGACGTCATAGTCCATCAGCTTCACGACCACGCCGCGAGGCACTCGCGAGATGGTCGCCATGCCGCTTCGAAGCAGCACGATCACCATGCTGTCGGGCGTCGGCGAGTTGATGATGTCCCAGGGCGATTCCTCGTCGTTGCCTCGGAACGACTTGGGATACCGGCCATCTTCCTCGCGATAGCCGAGACGCTCGATGCCATCGAACGAGACTGCGAAGAGCAGGGGACCGCAGTCCCCATTGTAGAACCCCTTGCCGATCAGGCGGACAGGGCGACCCTCGCGGGTCTGCATCGGCTTGCTGAAATCAAGCATCTTCGCGGACCTCAAGGTTGCGCAGACCGCAGACGCTCGGCCAATCGGGATCGCCGGTCTGCAGGAAGTTGTCGATCGCGGCCATCGCATAGGCCGGCGGGATCAGTTCGTAGGGGAAATCCCAGGCCTGGCCGTTATCGTCGTGAAGGTCGCACCGGTTGACGTCGGTGAAGGGAAAGAACAGCGGGTAGAGCGGCCGGCTGCGCTCCTGCTGGACGTAATGCGATGCCTTTGTGGAAGTCGTGGTGCGGTCGCGGGTCATGATCAGGAACATCCAGCCGCCGATGCAGCAGGTGGTGCCGCACTCATCCTGGTCGACGATGACGTTCATGTTGAAGCCGTTCTGCTGCTTCGGACTGTCGCCGTCGTCGAAGGCCAGCTTGTTGTTGGCGAACAGTTCTCGGACCTCGATCGCTGCGAGGTACTCACCCTCAGTGATGCCGAGGGCCTTGTGTGAAAGTCTGTCGGGCATGTGATGCTCTCCTTGGTCAAGGGAATAATTTGCATTTGCTCGAACTGCAAGACAAAATTTGCATTCAAGCAAAGATCGTGATATGTGCCTGCCCCCATGGGGAAATCTGAAATGGTGTGCGGCCTGCCCTGGCTTTCGTCGAAGCCGGAGAAGACCATCTTTGCCGAGCTGCAGTTCGACGCCGTCTATGCGGTCGGGCCGAGCGGCGGTCGCCCGCTGCGCCTGGCTTGCTCACATGAGCCGTTCAGACGGATCAAGGTGATCCAGCTTGGCTACTGGAACGAGTTGCAGCTCCACCACATCGTATGGACTGCCGGGGAACTCTTCGCCAACCGCATCTTCAGTGAGGTGGCTGGCTTCTTCGACAAGGCGAAGCGCAGGCTGACCGGCGACTGGTTCGACGTTACGCCGGATTTCGCGGTGCAAGCCATACGCCTCGCCTCGGACAAGAGCGGTGTCCCCATCCTCTCGCATGGTGAGATGCTGGAGAAGGTGAGGGCAGTCAGGAAGAAGAAGATCGAGGACGCGATCCGGGCTTCCTGATCGGAGCCGATATCTTGACCTCCGCTTTCGGCGCATAGGGGACATGGCCGGACTTGCTGCTGGCCCGACCCGGTCGCGAATGACCCAACCAGACATTCATGTGCTAACCGGCCGTCTAGTGGGCAGATGATCAGGACGATCGAGGTGGAAGTGGCAACAAGTCAGAGGCCGTATCCTGCCCGGTGCCAACATCGCTGTCTTTCAACCGGTTCGGATGTAGCTCGCCCGCAGCCTCAAGTGCGGGATATGCGACTGAGCAGATGTGCGAGTGGATACGTTTGAGATCGCGCAAAACATCGAGATGGAGGGAACTCGTCTCTATGCTTTCGGGCCGCGCGTCACGCAGCCGGGCCAAATGGCTTTCCGCGTAGCCGAGTTCGGCGACACGCAGCTGAGTCTTTTCCGCGATCAGCGAGCGAGCGATACGCACGTCCTCGTTGATGAAAACACTAAAGGCAAGTTTCAGGTTCTCAATAATGCGCTGGTGAAACATCGCGAGTTCCGTCGCTCCCTCCTTCGAGAACTCGTATTTGTGCTTGATCTTCTTGCTGGCCAACTCCATCAAATTCTTGTCGATGATGTCGCCTATATGTTCGAGGTTGATGGCGAAAGCGATTATCTCCATGGCGCGTTGGCCATCCCGATCATCAAGGCTTTCGCGAGTCACTTTGGTGACGTAGAGTTTTATCGCTTCGTCCAATCTATCGACGATGTTGTCCATGCGCGAGACTTCGGCCACGAGCTTGCGGTCGTTGCTCATCAGTGCCGTCATCGCCTGTCGCAGCATGCGCTCGACGACATCACCCATGTGCAGTGTCTCGCGGGCGGCGCAGGCTAGCGCCACGGACGGCATGTGGATCGCCGTCTCATCCAGGTAGAGGGGTGCGGATGGATCGGCCGCCTTTGGCGGGTCGGGCAGCAGCCGCGTCAACAGGGATGCAAGGCCGTCCAACAGGAAGACGAAGGCCAGCGCCAGGACCACGTTGAAGGCCATGTGGAAATCGGCGGCCATCCGGGCGCCATTGGGATCAAGTCGCGCAAAGAGGTCTGCGATCGGCTGAATGAAGGGCAAGACAAACGCGACGCCGGCAGCGCGATTGATCAGGTTCCCGATCGGCAGGCGACGGCTTGCCGGGTTAGCAGAACTGCCACCTTCCAGCAGTGGATTGATCGCGCTGCCAAGATTAGCGCCGAGGACGAGCGCGAGGGCCGCGACCGGACTCACGAACTGCGAATAGGCGAGCGACATGACGAGCAACACCACCGCAGCGCTGGAATGGGCCGCCCAGGTGAGCGCAGCGGCGATCAGGACGCACAAAACGGGCGCGCCTGTGATCGTGGCAAGAAGCGCTCGTACACCTGGAGCATTCTCGGCTGGGGCGAGCGTATCCAACAGAATATGGAGAGACAGCAGCATAAGGCCAAGGCCGATCGCCACGCGGCCTAGGTCGCGGGCCAGCCTGCGGCCGCCGAAGTTGAATGCCAACAGGCCCACCAAAAACAGGACGGGTGCGACCGCCGAGATGTCGAACGAGAGGGCTTGCACGATTAATGTTGTGCCGATGTTGGCGCCGAGCATGACGGCCAGAGCCGGGACAAGATCGATGAGGCCACGCGCAGCGAAGGACGTCATCAGCAGGCCGGTCGCCGTGCTGCTCTGTAGGAGCGCAGTAACGCCGATCCCGGCCAGCAGCGCCAGAAATCGGTTCCGCAGCGCCCTGCCCAGCACCTGCCGCAATTCGGAGCCGAACGCGCGCATGATCCCGCTACGGACCATGTGCAGGCCCCACAGGAGCAAGGCAACACCGCCCATCAAGTCAAGAAGAACAATGCTTCCCATTGAGCTGCACGCCTCGTGTCGATGCAGGTGCCGGCCCTTTGGTAAATAGCGCCGTTAGATGGTCAGTTCCAGTGCTGAATTTCGCGGTGGCCTGTTTTGAACTTGGGTTCGGAACCGTGCCGCTCTCGCTATTCGGCCAAGAGAATTTGTGCTAGATTTCCGATTGTGCGGCCCCTGGTCGCGCGTCCTACTATGACAAATGACTTAGCCCTGCCCGGCGCGATTATCCCCCGACACCGAGCGGGGCTTTTTATTGGCCGCCTCACTTGGCGGCCTCTTTCATTCGGTCTTCAGAAACGCCTTCATAGCGGTAATCCGCTTGATCTGTCCGCTTCCTCTTGGCGCGTCAGAATAAACGTTCCCCAAATGCGTTCCGGCTAGTATCAGACGAGCCGGATCAATACGTTTCGACCAGCTACGTTGAGCGGGGCGCCGGTTCACTCGCCTGACGAACGGCATTCTCAAAGAAGCTAGACAACCACGTCTCGGCGGTCCCGCTATACGTTGCCCACTACAACTTCTGCAGCGTTCATGAGGCCCAGTGGACGACGCCTGAGAGGGCGCTCAGTGTTGCCGCCCGCGCCTGGACAGTTGCGCAGCTTGTGGACGCGGCGCTTGCCGATGCGCCAGCGCTGCCAACTGAAACGCCGCCTGATCGCCGCCGCAAGTTCACGGTAATTCATGGAGGAAAGCTCTAAAAAACACAACCGCAGAGAAAGTGCCGGAGAGGCCCTATTGTGGTGTGGGTTCGCAATCCGCCGACGTCATTAAATTCCGTTTTAGAAGCACTTCGGTTGTGATGCTCGTTTCGGACTTGGCGTTTGGGTCGCCCTTTAATATATCCCGGATGCACATGCATTAGGTGACCAATGGTGAAAGAATCCAAATTCTTCCGGAAGCAGGCCGACAAGGCCGAGCGCATGGCGCGGGCTGTCTCAGACGCCGAAATTGCCGAACGCTTCCTAAACATGGCGAGGGCTTATCGCGGTCAGGCGGATGTGCTGAAGGCTAAGAAAAAAGTCCGGCAAAAAGCTATGATGCTGACAGCAAGCGTCCGCCAGTCAGATAAGGCCCATTTATGGCCTCAAGGAGAAAGTACAAATGACCCTGTCTTGGGGCGGGGCGTTACAGCAATGGCAAAGTCATCAAAGCTTGTTGCGACAAAGCGCGGGCGGGTCTTGTTGGTGAGAAGAAGGCGGGACCGGTTATGGATGTTCCCGGGCGGGCGCAGGCGCGGGCGAGAAACGGAAAAAGATTGCCTGCGCAGGGAAATCCGGGAGGAGCTTCCAAAGCTCAAACTGGGGCGGTTGAAGCTCTGGAAAGAGGTCAAGTCCAAGAACCCCAGATCAGGACGGAAGATGAACGATGCTATATTCATCGCTAATAAAGCCTCCGGTCATCTCGCGATCGGTGACAAGAAGGAAATAGACAAGGCGACGTGGCGCAAACCGCGGGGCATCCGGTTAACACCGACCTCTCGTTACATCCGCGACAAGCTGTTCCCCAAGCGAGGCTAACTATTTTCGGGTTTGGCCCATCACGTCATTTCGCTGCGCTGCGGAATTGATCGCTATCGGGGCATAGCGGATGATCAGTGTCCATGTCAGGCGGCCTTATCGTTGTCGTTGTTGGGCTTGCGGAGCCCATCGAGGCGGACCGCGAGAACGTGGATGTTGAGCGTCACCTGCTCCTTGCAGGTGAAGCCGGCCCGGTCCCGGTGGGTGTGCTTAAAGCTGATCTGATCGACCACCACCGTCGTGAACGGCAGGCGGTGGCGAGGCGGAACGCCAATGGCGAACATGTTCTTCTCCAGGTTATCTGCCCAGCATGTGCAGCAGGGTCAGGGCAAATGGGATGGTTGCGAGCAAGAGGACGCCGCATGCCCTCTGGCTGATCATGCGAACCCGACCGTCTGACCACCGCGGATTAGGACGGCGACGAAGCCGAAGTCCCAGGAGCGATCATCATTGCGCTTGCGGCTTGGCTTCACGCGGAAGCCATCAGCTCGCTTCTCGATGATGGCTTTGTTTCCGGCCTTCTCGGCCGCACTCGGAGACACGTAGAGGCGATCGGCATCCATGGCCGTTCTCCAGATCAGGAATGTTTGAGGGGGTGGTTCAGTTTGGGCGGGCGATCCCTTGAGCCCTTTTGCGAGCCCGTCGTTCACGCCTGCTCTTGTTCAGCTTTTCGCCGTACAGCTCGCGCTTCCGTTACGCATTGTACGTCTTCAGGTCGGTGGTGTAGACGATCACCGAAGGGTGCGGCATCACACCGGCTCTTCGTCTTTGGTGTCCACCATGATCGTGAAGCGCTGCGAGACGATCCCGGACTTCTGGACTGCCTCAAAGCTGTTGGTCTTCGCGTTATCGATGGTGAAGGCCTTCTCCGTGAGGGCTTGCGCCAGCAGCTGGGCTAGGTCGCGGGTGGAGTAGAGTCGCATTGAGCCTCCTCAAGACGGGCGTGGTGATCGTTGATGCGGGTCAGCGCCAGGTCGAGCTGGTTCATTAGCTTCCTGGCCTGGATAGGATACATGATCCCGCTGAAGCGGGTGCCACCGCCTGGACCGTAGATCGTGACGGACACGCAATCGTTCTCGCCATCATCCACGCTCCAGGGCGAGCAGAAGCCGGTCACTACTTCACGCATTGGTCGTCCCCAGATTGAATTTCGCCAGCCAGCGGGGGCCTAGATCATTGCGGAGCCGATGCAGCTCCGGGTGCTCTCGGCCTTGCTGATCGACCCAAATCCTTGCGTTCATCCAATAGTCCAACGCCAGCTTGTCCTTCCACGTTCGGCCGAAGTGCTGAGCGAAGGCCTTCAGTCCTTCGATCTCCTCGTTGGTAAGGTCACGCTGCTTCATTTGACTTGCTCACTTTCATGCGTTCCATGTCAGCCTTCCTGTTCGATCAGGGTGGTATTGAACTCGGCATCGTGGCTGCCTTCGACCTCGGACCAGTCGTCGATCAGCATCTCAAGTAGCCGGGCGAGAGCAGGGGGTACCGCTGCAAAGCAGGGGTAGGAGTTCTCGGATTGAGCGCCTGCCAGCCGCAATAGCCAGGCATTGAGCCGGACCCGGGCTGCGGTGACGATGCCTTCCTCGCTCATTTCCTCGTCAGACGGATGCTCGTCGATCCATTCGATCAGGTCCGACAGCTCTTCATCGCTGTGGACTACAAGCAACCACGCCTTGTTCTCTAAGCCTTTCAGGCGTTCGATTTCGGCGAGCGCGGCGGCTTCCGACTTGGACGGATCGTCGTCAGGCGTGTATTCTCCCCTGGCTTCTGCGATCAGGCAGCCGATCTCATCGAAATGGGGAATGAGGTAGCGGGCTTCCTTCTCGGAATCCATGATCGTGTGGATGCTATCCAGCATCGACACCAGCTTGTCGCAGACGGCGTCGCGCTTCTGCAGGCGCCATATCTCGCTGCACGCCAGATCTGCCTGATGTTCCGTATTATCCCGGTGTTCTTCCGGAACGGTGATGCCGAGCGCATTGAGAATGTTGTCGGTGAAGTCGACACAGGAATAGGTCATCACGTCCTCCGGTAGGGTTGATCCAGCCATAACCCGAGCGGGAAAAAATGCCGGACGACAAAGCAATGCTTCTCCCGCTTCCCGACGAAGCCTTCGCCAGGAAACAGCGTGTTGTCGTACCACTCGCGATCAGTGCGATGGGTGGGAGCGTAGTGGCGCGTCCCCGTGCCGCCCTGGTCACAAGGACGAAGCCTTGCCCAGGACGGCACATGTTCCATGGTGAAGCGGTGCGGGTACTGCGCCTTCGCTTGCTCGAAGGAGATGATGCGCATCAGTAGCCTCGATTCCACACATCGACGGGGGTCAGGTCGTACTTCTCGCCGAGCCACTTCACGAAATCGGCCGGCGTTTCACCCAGCTCGAAGGACTGACGCATCCGCTCACCGCCATCGTCGGTGACCAGACCCTCATAGGCCCACTGCTTTCGGGCCTCGCCCTTGCAATCGTCCTCGAAGCGCATCCAGGCGAACTGCTGCGCTACCAGCTGGGCGGCGCTGTGCGCGTCAATCAGCCCACCGCCGGTGTAGATGTAATCGCAGCGATACATCGATGCCTTGCCCTCTTTGCACACTGCATGCTTGAGCATGGCCGGGATCACTTCCCAGTCGTATGACCAGTAACTGAAGAAGTCTTCGTCACGCTTCGTCAGGATGTCGTAGATCTCCAGGCACCATCGGCCGAGGACGATCGATTGCGACCGCATCTCGCCGGAACCGCAGGTCTCGCGCATGTCGATCCATTCGAGCCGGATCGCCGCATGGGAGTGCGGGACAGCGTTCTTCCGCATCTTCTTGACGTCCTTCTCGGTGCCGAGTGTCCACTCATTGAGACATTCCCAGACGCAGAGCGCCGCCTCGACTTCGAGCGCGGTGTATTCCTTCTTAGCCGTGGTCTTGGCCATTGTTGTCTTCCTGCTTGGTGTTGCGACGAAACCGGCGGCGCATCATCGCGCTGACGCGGCTTTTGGCGCGCTTCGAGCGGTTGTTGCTGTAGGTTTCGGAGGGATATTCATCGTGGCCGGGACAGCAGCCATATTGCTTGCGGTCTCGACCGTAACCCTCTCAGTGTCCGCATGTGCGGCGTCCCGAATGACGCAAGGCAGGCGCTACACTGAGAGGGGTGATTTGTTGGTGGGCGAGGCGTGCTTCACCGGCTTTCGCCTCCACCGTGTCTCGCTGTCGCTACCACCATCGCGACCTCATCCGAGGTCCGGGCCTGTTTTCACCGGGAGCGCCCGGCTTCACTTCATAGGGGCGGCACCCCTACTAGCCCGGCGCGACCCGGGCTCGTCTCGCAAATGGCCCTAGCAGATTGTTCGTGCGCTGCTGGCCGCACTCTGCGTCCGGTCGCTCGCGGTTTCACCGGTCAGTCGAATTGGATGGCCGGATAGCGCCGGCCTCGCCACCGCGTTTGTGTCGCGGCAACTATGAGCTTCCGGATTTCTCCCCGGTCGCAAACTTCCCTACGTCATGTCATGGTGGCCATCATCGCCAGGCGTGGACCAACACCTATGTGGCTAGGCCGGTTTGAGGTGCAGAGCAGGTAACACTGCTCGCGTGGTCCTGCGGGTTTCCCCAGCCTTTGAGTGCAGACCGCTTCTACTGCACTCCGGGGCCTCGTTACGCCGCCTCCTTGTTCTTGGAGGCGAGCGCGGCACGGCGTCGCAGCATTCGCACCTGAGTGCGACTGCCGTCGAGACGTGTTACTCTTTGCCAGTCGTCCTCAAGCCTTGATGAGGATCGAATGGACCGGCGGGATTTGATAGCGGGTACTGCGGCACTGCTTGTTTCGCCACGGCGTTCGTGGGCACAGGGGCCGCCTCGCCGGGTTGGCTATCTTGATACCGCGCCCCTGTACTTGCCAAACTACAAGGTGTGGCAGGACAGTATGCGCAATCATGGCTGGATCGAAGGGAAGAACCTGATCGTTGATTACCGGTCAGCCGAGGGGCACGCCGAGCGCGTAGTGCCTTTAGCGAACGAGCTTGTCGCGCTCAAGCCCGACGTGCTCGTTGGCCCGAGCTCGCAGGAAGCCCTAGCCCTGAAATCGGCAACTGCCAGCATTCCGATTGTTTTCTTTGCTGTGGGCCACCCCGTGCGGCATGGCCTCGTCCAAAGCCTGCCGCGTCCCGGCGGCAACGTAACGGGTCTGTCAACCATCGTACCGGGAAATTTCGTCAGCAAATGGATACAAATCCTGCGGGAGACGGTTCCTGCCGCCTCAAAAATTGCGGTCGTGGTCAACCCGCACAATGCAGATCACAGGTTGGACGTAACCGAGGAGTTGCCCGAAATTGCCCGGAAGCTGGGCGTGACTTTCCAAGTACTGGAGGCGACCACGGTGGAGGAACTCGACATTGCCTTTGCCTCGGCCGCAGCCCAGCACGCCGATGCAATTCTTCCTATTGGCGATGCATTGACCGTTAATCACGTCACACGAGTTACCGCGCTGGCGGCGGAGCATCGTCTGCCCGCGGTCTACGGCTTCCGACTGTTCACCACCAATGGCGGTTTGGTTTCATACGGTGCCGATATAACCGATCTGCTCCGCCGTGCAGGCGACTACGTCGATAAAATTCTCAAAGGCACCAAGCCTGCCGATCTGCCAGTCGAGCAGCCGACCAAGTTCGATCTGGTGATCAACCTCAAGGCCGCAAAGGCGCTTGGCCTCGAAATACCTGCCTCATTGCTCGCCCGCGCCGACGAGGTGATCGAATAAGGTGGCCTACTTCCGCTGTTGGCACTTTTCCGACATGCCGGAGCGGTCTGACTATGTCCGTTCCTCGGGGCAGACCGGAAGTGGCCGAACCACGGTCGAAAACGACGCGATTGACCCCAAAGCGGGGCTTCGCCATTCGCGTTAATTTACGCGGCGCGTTCCTTGTCTGACTGTTCCTCGACGGTGGTCGCGGTTTCTTCCAACCCCTTTTCGTAATTGCCCGCGAACCTCTCGATACTGTCGGCCCACATCCTCAGCATTGAGACTTGAAAGTGCATAATTGGCTTCAAGGCATTCATGCCGATTGCTGTCGCTGCGGTGATGCGCTCTTGGGGGTCGCGCGCGAAACGGTTTGCGTTGTCTGCCATGCTGTTTGCTCCCTCGCTCTGGTGTTACGGCCTAAAGCTAAGTGCCGGGTTGTACACTGCGTGAATCTAGACACCGGGCCAAAGCTTGATCTGCCGCGAGTCTCGCACCTCGGTCGTCATGCAATTCGTCCAGTTTTTTCAAATAATGGAGCACCAGCGGGTCAGGTGCAGCGTTTATGAAGCACGAGTGGCTTCGCTCGCCGCAGCCTGATGGGTCCCAAAACAGGGTGGGGTCTTTTGGAAGGCCAGGGGTCATTTCTTTCGCCGCGTCCGGAATTGGTGTCCTGATCATCACGAACGTTTCAAGTCGCGTGATGACAATCGTCAGAGTCACGTCACATTCATGTGGTGGTCATAAGAGGTTCGGCTGGGCAGACGTTGGTGAAAATCAATGTATTCGGACAGTCAATTTGTAGCATTGGAAATAATGTGCCGTGAGCGGGCTACGCTCACCAAAAAGGAAATGGAACACTGGCAGGCAGAAACGGAATACTGGCTGGCGGAAGCAGAGGAATGGAGGCGATTCCGGGAATCAAAAGAAGTTCAGTGTCTAGAGGCGTAGGCTGCGGCCAGTCACGCGGCCCGGCAAGATGGTAATTTGTCGGCGCGAAGCGCTCGCTACTCACGGCCGGCGCCGCGCTCCCCAATTGGTCGTAACCAGGAGCGCGCGGTACGCCGGGTCTGTGGCGTACTGGATAGCAAGATGCTTCCCGTGAAATCACTTTCCGTTCCCGGAACGTCCTTTGGCCTCCGCCGACGGTCAGTTTTGGTTCGCTACGGAAAGAAATGATCCAGACGATGCCCGCGGCGCTCATGGCGAGGACAATGTAACCCCGCTGCCTGCACAAACCAAAATTGCCGGTCTCTCGTCATCCCGTAAAGGCCGGCACATTCAGTTTGGCGTGCCGCTCGGCGAGGTCGATGTCGTTGAACTGGTTAACACCGGAGCGGGACTGGATGACGATATTCTTCATGGGACACTCGTTTGCAGGCTGTTTGCACGAAGGCGAAAGATAATGCAAGAGCAAACTTTCGCCGCAAATCTGTGAGAGAAAAGGGGCTTCCGGAAATTCCGGGGAAAATCCCAAATAAATCCGTTTGGGCCCCGAATTTCTCCCGCTCAGGCCTATTTTCCGAAGGCCGTCCGCAGGACCTCGAAGGCCTCCCGAACGAGGGCCGAGGGGATACCACAGGACCCCAAGATCATAGCCGCGCCGGCAAGGGCGTGAGACTGATCAGGGGTAGGGGACGGGATCATTGAGCACTCGCGATAGAGTGCGTTGAGCAGTTCGAGCATCCGTTCCTCCGTTGCGTTGATTGCGAAGAAACCTCTTGAAAATCAGCACAAGTGAACGGGCCGCGGAATCGCGGGCCGCCGGACAAGCACACTCTCAAGAGGGAGAAGACAGGTAAGGCTAAGGAAGAGCTGAACTGGCCGGTGAACTGGTCACAGGGGTCAGCTACGCTTGCCTTGAGCTGGTAGTTTTCACGCAGACACAGCTGGAATTGCCTCGAAAACGCAGGCAACACCGGATATGTCGTCGTTCGCTTCTTTCGTCTCCCTTAAAAGACAAATTGCGATTTTCACTCGCCAGAGCACGAATTTGCACCCCAAAACCACTAAATCTAGTGCAAATCAGGTGCAAATCGGTACTCAGGTATGCAAATCGACGGGTTTGTATCGCCCGTCGATCTACATTTTGTGTTCAGTATTTCAGCGGCGTGTTCTGCTCGATCAGATCGTTGACCAGGAGCACGCAGTTGAAGCCGGTGGCATCCTTCTCAAGGGCTTCGGCCCACATCGATTTGAACAGAGCGATGTCGTGGGCATCGAGAGGCTTGCGAATGAGCCGGCGAATGTCCCGGAGCTTGCGCCGGGCGGTGTTGAAGCTGGGATGCATCACCAGATCCATGGGTGACCTCCACAGACATAGCCGGCGATGGCGCAGGCCAGCACGAAGCAGGCCTCGATTGACAGTCTCATGGCTTCCTCGTGGTCAGTCCGAAGCCACCGATGGCGATGCGCTTGGAGTAGGAGTTGATCTGGATGGCGCCGCGGGCACGACCGGAGGAGTCCTCGATCGTGAAGGTCTGGCGCCTGCGGTAGTCGGGGATCTCGCAGTCCCGATCGGTGCGTTCGGGAGCCTTGCGCTTGGCCGGACGTTCGAACCTGACCCGCGATTGAGGGGCAGGGGAGTAGATCGACTTGGGCTCGCGATGACGCCCGATCGGATCCGGGTGGAAGTTGAGACTGTCCAGCTCCAGGTCACGCTTGAACGCCGCGTAATCGTCGGATGACTGCTGATCCGGCGTAATGGTCTCGACGTGGGTATGCGCCCTGCGGACTTTCTGCTGACGTGCCAGCTCATGGGCACGCAGAATGGCTGCGACCTTGCTCATCGCGATATCTCCAATGGTGGGTTGGTTTCAGGCCGCGTTGCGGACAGGGACGAGCATGGAATCGAGGACGTCTTCCCAATCCCAGCCATCGTCGAGCAGCTGATCCACGAAGGCGCACACTTCGATGTCGGTCATGCCGCCGGCATTGCCGTGGATGGCCAAGAGATCGTCGTTGGTGGCCTCGTCCGGCAGGTGTTCGATCATGTCCCGCAGGTTGTCGCAGATGTTGCGTTCCACGGGGGACAGGCGCAGGCCTGCGTCTTCCTCGATCCATCCGGTGTCCCAGAAGGGGCGCATGGCCGGCATGGTGATCGGGTTCATGTTGATGGGCACGCCAGCACGACGGGCACGCGCGCCCATCTCCTCGACTTCGAGGTGGGTAAGCATCGATCGCTCCAGAAATAGGGGGTGGGGGTGGCTGGCCAGAGGCCGAAAATTGCCAAAATGAAAGAGGCAGGCGTGTTCTGAAATCGGCGCAAAATATCCCCCGCCCAGTGAAGGGCGAGGGTCGAGCGTGGGTGAGGATCGCCAGCGGTAGAGCCGCCGCTACCGCGCGGGGTAGGAGGGGCTTACGCCGCCTCCGCCATTTCCTCCGCCGGAGCAGACTCCGCCCCTAGCATGTCATCGACTTGCGCCGCCGTGCTGGCCTTCTCATGCATCAAGCCTTGCAGCCGGGCGATTAGCTTAATCAAATCGGTATCGGCGAGCTTTTCAGCGCGGGCAAAAATCGCCTCGATTTCGTCTTTCTGCTTTGGCGCTTTGGCCGGTTCCGATAGGGCGCTGCAAAGCTTCGCAAAGCTTGCGCCGTATGTTTCCCGGATAAAGGCCTTGAACGCCTCCGCCAAAGCGTCACCGCCCGCACCGGCCGTTTTCTTGGCCAACAAATCGCGGATGATATCGGCATGATTGACGCACACGTCTTTCATGAGGCGGAATGACCACGTTTTGAGCTTTGCCAGCCCTTCCACGAGTCGCGCGCCCTTTTCCTTTTTGTCGATGTAGTCAGAAACGGCCGACTCGCGTTCCTTGCCACGCTTGGCAAGCGCTTGGTTCAAGATATCGTCCGAGTCGCGCCACACGACTCCGCCCCGGTTAGCGTATCGTTTGAGGAAGGCGCGGAATGTGGCCTTGTTGGCCTTGTCCGTAATATCTTCCGAGCCTTCCGCACGTTCCACTTGACGGGCTGCCATCACAAGGCCAAGCGCTACCGTTGCGGTAAACGCGGCCGAGTCATCGTCCTTGACCGCCTTGATTGCTTCCGCAATGGCGATTTCGCCAAGCGTCTTATTGGGAACCGTATTCGACATTTGCATTTTACCTTTCGTCGTTTTTCCGTAGGGGCGGAGAAAATTCCGGTTTTAGACATGGCTCTCCCGTTCTCTGAAACCGCTTGGTTTCTGAGTTCCACGCGACAAGAGTCGCCTCATGAGAGTCCGGGAAATGTCTAGTCCGAAAACGCTCCGTTTGCTTTCACACAAATCACCCTAAAGGACCGCGAACCGGAATGCAAACGGAAAAATGCAAATCGGTATTAGACTTTGGTCTAACGGAAAATCCGAAAAGGGTTTCCCGTGGTCCTTTTCGGAATACCAGAATTTTTTATGGGAACAGGGGGTATGGGTGGGGCGTCCCCCTCATACTTCGAATCACCAAAAGGCCATTTACCACCCGCCTCAAGCAACCCAGCCAAATGCCTGATCTGGCTGGCAGAAACGGGGCTGGCGTAGCCCGGCGGCCCGCGCCTGGACCAAACCTGCCTGGCCGCATGACGGCCCTCTTGGGCTTCCCTGGCCGTCCGTGAACACGCCACCCCAGATAAAAAAGAACCCCCTTTTCGGGGGGCCAAGTCGACGAAAGTTGCCTGTGAAAGCGGAGCCCAATTAGCACAGTCCGCCCGAAAATGCAAATAGTTGGGCAAAAAAGAACCCCCCTGATTGGGGGTCCAAGTCTAAGCAAGGTTCAGTCGGTTGACCAACGGATGCGCCTGGAATGCGGTGTCTGCTTTCGCCAACTGCGGACGTGCCGTCGCACACGTCCGGGGGAGCTATGTGCCAGAAGCTGACATCACTTGATCAGCTCGTCGGGGCGAATGAGCAACGACGGCGGCATGGCGAGACCGAGCGCCTTGGCCGTCCTCATGTTGATGATAAGTACGAACTTGATTGGCCTCTGTGACGGACTCTCTACCCATTCTTGGAGGAATTTGCGGGGCTCAACCATTAGCGCCAACCCGTTGTTGCTCACCGCATTGTTCGTCTTCAGTTGAAAGAACCCAAAGCGTTCGGATAGGGCTTAAAATATTGTGAGTGCCAAGACTGGATTACTCCCATCATAGCGAAGTTCTCCGCCACCAAGATTTCTTCCGTCTCGACTGAACCAGACTCGCTGTCCAAAACCGCCAGCTTGCGAAAACGCTGTCAGTATTCCGCCACCAAAAGTGCACATTGCAAGAACTGGTGATGTACCATCATAGGCCAGTTCCCCACCACCAAGATTTCTTCCGTCTCGACTGAACCAGACTCGCTGTCCAAAACCGCCAGCTTGCGAAAACGCTGTCAGTATTCCGCCGCCATAACCGCACATCACATGAACCGGAGATGTTCCTTCGTAGCGAAGTTCCCCGCCACCAAGATTTCTTCCGTCTCGACTGAACCAGACCCGGTGCCCAGCACCACCAGCTTGCGAAAACGCCGTTAGCATTCCGCCATCATAAGCGCACATGGCTTGAACCGGAGATGTTCCTTCGTAGCGAAGTTCCCCGCCACCAAGATTTCTTCCGTCTCGACTAAACCAGACCCGGTGTCCAGCACCGCCAGCTTGCGAAAACGCCGTTAGCACTCCGCCATCGTAAGCAACCATTGCTCGCACAGGAGAGGTGCCATTGTAGCGCATCTCTCCAATTCCGAGACCTTCTCCATCTGGGCTGAAGTGAATGGCGTGACCATAACCACCGGTATTCGAAAACGCTGTCAAAACTCCGTTGGCGTATGGTAGCATTGCTGCTACGGGAGAACTACCCTTGTACAGAGGCCGACCGGACCCGAGCATCAATCCATCTTGACTCCAGTGCACTACATTGGAGAATCCTGTAAGTACGCTACCTCGCGTTACTGGTGAATAAAGCCGGCTAATCGCTGTAATGTCATCGGTAGTCAACGCACGCGAACCCACGTCCTCGTCGTATGTTGCAAACATTACTGAACCCTGGACCGCGGAATGAGCCAAGCCTAAGGCGTGCCCGATTTCGTGCGTTGCGATGCTCTGAATATCAATCTGGTTAACTGCGATATTCAGCGCCCAAGGTTCTTCATTATCGAAATGTACATCACCCGCAAATGCTCCAGGTGGCGGGTAAAACGCATGAGCGAGCACAGGGCCCTGTGGTCCATCAAATGGTGATCCATCACCGTGGTCGCGAACTACAAACCTAACATTTATGTCGTGAGGTTGGGTATCAGCAACTTCGCGGAAAGTAAGGGGGGCACCACGGCGGCGGCCCAAGCCCCGAACGCTGCCACAAGCGCAGCTCGCGCTTGCGCGTCGGTGATCGCTCCACCAGGGAACTGGCTAATAGCGAATGTTAGGTTGGTTCTTTCCCATCTAGGCCCGGCCAGTACGTACCTAGAATGGAAGTCGGGATCGGGCACTCCACATCGCGGCATATTTAAGAGCGCGGCGGTCCCAGCATCGGTTTCGCCTGTTTCCGCGAGACGGTGGCGCTTCTGAAATTTGCGGAGAGCGCGCTCCGTCTCGTCAGAGAAGTCGTTAGTTACCACTGCAGTGCTTGAATGCAGATCGACTCCGTCAGGACTTGTCGGTGAAGCGTATCCAAACCTGGAGAGGTATCGGTTCAATAGCTCAACGTCTGCGCTTTTATCGCCCTTGCGTAAACCTACCGGGATTAGCTCTCGTGCCATGGTACTGCTCCGCTACTCATGATGCGAGACGGACGTAAGGGTATTGCGGCGGGTGCCAGCTAAGCGCTCTCGACGGACGGTCGTTAATTGTTTTTCTGGAGAGAAGGTGCCTGATCTGCAAAACGTTGGGAGCGCTCTTTGGCGGAACAATGCGTGGCGCCCACCGGGGTTTGGATTGCAACGCATCATTGTTGATGACGCAGCCAAACTTCGGATCGGGAGCTGGAAGCTGCCGCCTATTGTCGCGGTGGCGCTGGGTAATCCCAAAACGCCTGTGACCTGATGAGCTGAGGCCGAGAGACAACCTAGTGTGAAGAAAAGCTGCTGTGGCCGCAAGTACGTTCGGTTTCACTCGACCCTCCGCTTGCCATAGCGATGGGTATCGGCCGTGAGTAGAACTTTCCTTTGACCTAGATCAAGGGTGATAGCAAATGCATCGTCTCCGGGATGCCCGCTAATGGGTCAAACCCGGACTTCCGCCTTTGGGGGCCGCACGTCCGCTTCCGCCGAGTGCAGACATTGGTCCGCGAGGGCAGTCCGTTGGTCAAGCTGCGCAATTCTGCTTAGGGAGGAAAAGGTGACGGCCCGGCCATGGCCTGGGGGCTGGTCGGCTTCACCAAGCCGTCCCTTGTCGAGCGGCGCCACATGGCCACCGCCCTGTCGACACCCGCCATTCGCTTTTGTTTCCGTGTAATCCAGGACAAATTTGCCGCAAAAGAGGTGCAAAGCGTATGCCAATGGGCCCCTGCGAATTGCGTATGGCCGGCGAGCGCTTCGCGCTTATCTAATCAAGGGGCGGCGGCGTTGACCCGGCATCACGATGAGGGCGTCAATGACCTGTCCCCGCTGCGAGGTAGAGACGAAACCTGTCGAGCGACTGAGCGACGGCAGGCTGGTCTACCGCTGCCGACTCTGCCGCCACCTGGTCTGGAAGATCAGAACTGATCCAGGACGCGACTATAGGCAGGGTGCGAGCGGTTCTTGACCTTCACCCAGTCGCATGTGCGGGGCCGGTATAGCCGCTCGCGGCGCTTGGAGACCAAACCCTCGAGACCCATACGGCAGGCCGCCTCGAACAGCTCAGGCCCGATCTCGCCCTGCTCGAAGGGTGCAACGAAGATGCCATCAGGCCGGCCGCGCAGGAGCTGCTCCAGGTTCGTCTTGCGCAGGTGCAGCGGCAGACCCCGCAGGTCGTCGCCGTTATACGCCAGCAGGTCGAATGAGTATAACTGGACCTCGTGGTCGTGCTTGCGGCTGTGGAGTGCGTTGAAGTCCGAGATCCCGTCGACGCCGAGCACGACGGCTTCGCCGTCGATGATGAACTGGCTCTTGCGGATCTTCAGCGCCGTCTCGACGATCCAGGGATAGCGCTTGGTGAGATCGTTACCGCCCTTCGAGAGCAGCCGGACCTTGCTGCCGTCGCGCTCCAGGCGCAACCGGTAGCCGTCGTATTTCACCTCGTGGATCCAGTCTGGGCCGGCCGGAACAGCCTTCTTGACCGTGGGGATGCAAAACTCAATGTGCTTGGTCATGTCCGGTATTTATGCAGAGTCCGGCAGCGATCAATGCCGCTTCTTGGCGTCCGTCATGCGCGCCAACTCTTTCTCGACTTCCTCGATGTCATGCTCCACATCGATGACCGGATCGAAGTCTCGTACCTCCTCAACCTTAAAATCCGGAGGCATGTCCGGTACCTTCTCCGCATCGTTATTGCATGCCGGGCAGGGCTCGCCCGGTGCTCCACAGGTGCAGGCGCGGTCGCCAAATTCCCAGGGAAGATCGGGATGGGCCTCACAGACCCAGCGAGCGCCGTCGCACCGCAGGCAGAACTTCATCGTTCCAGGCCGAGGAGCGGCAGCGGGAGTTGCACGCCGATCTTGCGCCCGAGATGGCTCTCGATGAAGTCCTGGATCGTCTCGGAAATCTCCAGACCCTCGCCGCCGACCCGTCGCTCCAGCTCGCGGGCGACATCCTCTGAGGCGTCCCGCGACCATCCTTCAGCCGCATTGAATGCAACCACCCGCAGCGGCTGCTCATACTGGCCCGTGAGCAGGTCGGTGATCAGCGTCGAATAGTCGATGCCCTCGTCGGTCTCGCGAAAGGCCGCGCCGCTCCTGAAGTCCTCAAGGACCAGGTAGAAGTCCTTGTCGAGCCGGTCGTTCGGGATGATTGAGGGGTACGCCATACGCGGAACTCCACTGCCCGAGTCCAAGATAGGCAAGCGTCGGCTTAAATGCGAATCAGTCGCTGTGCTTAATGTCCGTGATTTTTCGATCGATGCACCAGACCTCGATGTCCTGCCCGTCTTTCAGTCGGAGCCGTGCCTTCTCGACCGCCTGATCGTCATCATCGGCCGCAATGTTAAAGCAACTGGTGGCATGGCCATCCTTGTCGACGTGGTAGGCGTAGTAGAATGGCATGCTCGTGTTCCCCTGATGGGAACCAATAACAAAAATCGTCTTGGGTGTTAAGCGCCGATGCCGCGGTGCGCCGCCTGGATGTGCTTCGAGATCGAGGCGTTGGTGATCTCCGCACCGCAAAAACACCGCGACCGGCCATCGGTGCGCTGGGTCGGCATCTGCATCTTCTCGTCCCACATTCGGTACTTCCAGGCCGTCCAGTCGCGCTGGTAGCGCCACAGCTCGAAATGCGCCTCGGTCTTGGCCCGCTCGATCTTCTTCCAGGCCTCCTCGAACTCAGCTCGCGCCTGCTCGAAGGTTGCTGCGGTTCCATGCGTCTGTTCGCTGATATCGCAGCCAGGGGTGAAGCCGCAGGACCAGCCCCACTGGTCCTCGTCGACCGGAACACCGGCTCGCATACCGATGTGTCCAACCCGGACATCGCCGTAATAGACGTTCCAGCCCTTACGATTCCGGTCGTTGTCAGGTCTGCGGGTGAGGGCGGTCACGTCAGAAAAAGTACCACAAATTTCTGACAGACGGGAGGGCGCTTCGCGCCCAGAATCCCCACGTAACGGGGCGGGCCGGCGAGGGGGTATGTCAGCGTGGACGACATGGGGGGTATGTCAAGCTGGACGACATAGGATGTCAAAGAGGCCGACATACGTATGTCAAGCTGGCCGACATACCTATGTCAAACAGGCCGACATGAAGAACCGTATATATCTAGAACCCAAACTATAACCCATACCCAGAACCCAAGAGTCTACCCCTCGCTGCCGCGGCGGGTGTCCGGCCGTCTCGGTTCCCGAATTTTGCATTCCATTTGCCTGGGCTTGACGAAATGCCGGGGTCAGTGTACAGGATGGGTAGATTAGCATTCGTGCAAATGCAAAGATCATCCGTTCGCCCCAACCCTGGAACAGCCGGGTCCAACCCAGCTGAGCCAGGGGAGGCGGCCTACCCACCCGGAGCAAACCCCATGATGGACGACCTGATGTTCGCTGTGGTGCTCGCGGGCAGAACCTTGAAGGTTCTCACGATGATCTTCGGCGGCATGGGCGTCATGGTCGGCTTCCTCTTGCTCTGGCGAGCGGGTGCCATCGTGGCAGAAAAATGTCTCGGGCGCTTCGCGCCAGAAGAGAACACTTCCGAGCCGGCGGCGCCGCAGACCTTCATGGGCTCCACCTCTCAGGTGACAGTTCACGATTGGCAGCGCTGGTTCGCTTTGATCCCAGTCAAGATCGACGGCCGGCGCAAATGGCTGCGCTTCGTTGAGCGGAGGCTGTTCCACACCTACGACTACCTTTGGCGCTGCGACGATCACTTCTGGCAGTACCGCGCCATCGTGAAATGAGATCGATTTACCCAGAGCCCGGCCTCACTCTTGAACGGGGGAGCCGGGTCACCCTTTCAAGCAATCGGAGTCATGGGCGTGGCAGACGAGAAGCTTGTTGACCTCGCCGTCGAGGTCTTCAACGACGAACTGGATCACTGGCAAAGGATCGGGGCCCCTTATCCAGGCCAGATGTATCTGCGCCGGATGCCGCTGCTCCACGAGATCGGTCCGGCCGATTACATCCCGGCGGAAGACACTGGCGAGATGCACTTGGTGCCGGACGTTTTCGTCCTCGACTTCCTCAAGTCGAAGGCTATGGCGCGCGTGATCGACGAGATCCAGAAGGCGATAGCGGCATGATCGGGATGCATGACCAGGCCTGACCCGATCTCGACATCGCCGCTCGCCAAGCAAGCCTTCGACATCATCCAGCATCTCGACAAGCTCGTCGGGCCCGCCGAGGCCCAGATGTGGATGCTGCGCGGCAACGAGCTGCTCGGCGGCGACAACCCTGTCGCTGCCATCAAGGATCGCCGGCTGCCTGACGTGCGCAAGGCCGTTCGCGCAGTCGCCATGGAAAAGGGGCTCTTCGCAGAGCCGTTCCTTCCGCCAAGCCAAAGGAAATAGCTCATGCGAGCCTACCCGTTTTTTGCGGTGCTGTACTTCGGCGCCGTGCTCACCGCGCTTGCCGCGTGGGTCACCCACGTCGTCGTCTGCATCAAGTCGGCCTCCTACCTGTTCCTGATCGCCGGAGCGATCCTGCCGCCGGTCGGCGTGATCCACGGATGGGGCGTGTGGCTGGGGGGCTGGTGATGAGCATCGTCTCTGCAATCATCATCGCCGCGGCGCTCTATTTCGGCCTGTCTGCGATCGGAGAGGCTATCGACAACGTGGCGGTCGGCATCGAGCAGTTCGGCATCTATCTCGCCTCCATCCTCTCAGAGGAAGAGGAGGTGGAGTGATGCCGTTCCCGTTCTCAATCTTCCTGTTCAGCTACGTGATCTGGCAGGCGTCGATCGAGCAGGCCTTCGCTCTCACCCCAACCTCCATCTCTGCGCCCTGACATCTGTCGTCGGCCGGCGCTGACCAGAGTCAGTCATGAATAAAAGCCGCAGGAAGTTGCCTGATCGCACCCTGCTGCCAAGCACCATCAAGATCGGCGTCTTCGAATACCAACTCCAACACTGGGATCCCGAAGAGGCCGACGAGAAGGAATGTCTCGGCCTGTGCGACCGCTTCAACTTCATCATCTACGTCCGCACCGATCTTCCGGACTCGGCATTCGCTGAAACGCTTGAGCACGAGATCAACCATGCCTGCTGGCATGCCGCAGCGCTGAAGAGCAGGGCGGCTGAAGAGACGGTCGTGAACCGGTTGACGCCGGTCCTGATCATGGCTCGCCGCGACAATCGGGAAATCTATTCCTGGATCGACCGGGCCATCGCACAAAAGGAATGACCATGCTCAACGCGATGGTCGCTTCCACCAGGAAGCACGCCGAGGTGATGATCGCCTGGCTGAAACTAAACCCCAAAGAGTGGGAGCCGATCGCCTACGGGGATCCCGTAGCCAAGCTCTACTCCAACGCAAAACTGATCCGCCCGTGTATCGGTGTCGAACAGGAGCATGTCGACTGGGTGCTTGAAAAGCTCGTTCCCAATCTCTGCCTTGCTGTGTCGACGGTGCCGGCGCACTGGATGATCCCACAGAGAATGGTTTCCTGATGAAGAATGTCCAGCCGACCAACAAGACGGTCAACAAGTCCTACAACCGGCCCTCCATGCGCCCGGCGCCATCCGTGACGCCCAAGCAGCACCAGCGCGACTGGAGCGATGGCGGGCACGTATCCTACGTCACCCGGGTCGACGAAGTCCTCCTGGAAGACAAGCACAGGAATCAGCGCCGGGCGAAAGCGGCCGGCCAATAACACTCATCCCCGGAGCTGAGTAACAGGGAGCGGCGGCGCAGTGATGCGATTTTCGCCGACCGACTGACGAGCCCGGCATGTGCGGGGGTTTCCCCTCCTTTACCCCGCACGCCCGAGAACAAATCAGATGGCGCCCACCTTCTGCAAAACCTCGGGCTTTCAACACGCCAACCAGAGAAGAACCAAATGAAACGTCTCGCTGAACTCCGTCAGCGGGCGCGATTTCGGTGGCATGCGTTCATCGCCGCTCTCTCCATCTCGATGCCGGTGCTGCTCACCCAGCTCCAGGTCGTCGACCTGAAGCCGATCATCCAGCGATTCGGCATCAGCCAGGAGGTCGCAGCGATCATCGTCGCGCTGATCCCGTTCTACATCGCGCTGCTGAAGCCCATGGTCCACTTCGAGGACCAAAACGACTGTAAGGAACAGACCTCTAGTGGACAGCCTTAATGCTACCGCGCTGGCCAACGGAATGATGTTTGGCGCTGCGGCGGCAACGCAGGTCCTCACCGACCCTCAATACGCAGCTCTCTATCAGCAACACTGCGGCATCATTACCACCGACATCGCGCTCAAGTGGAGCACGGTGCGTCCGACCGCCGACTTCGTCCCGAACTGGGGGCCGGCTGATCAGCTGATCGCGTGGGCTGAGACCAACGGCATCATGGTCAAGGGCCATAACCTGGCCTGGAACGAGTACAATCCGGCCTGGCTATGGTCGTCGAACAGCACAGGCCCCGATTACGGCGTCTTGAATGTCGCAGTCCAGGACGCTCAGCGCTACTTCGATCAGCACGTCACCGAAACGGTCGGTCGATATGCCGGACGAATCCCCGTTTGGGACGTCGTCAATGAACCGATTGAGCCGGCTCACGGACGCGCCGACCTTATGCGTTCCAAGACGTGGATGAAGGTCTTTGGACCCGACTACGTCGAACGTGCATTCCGTCGAGCGCACGCTGCTGACAGCGATGCCAAGCTGTTCATGAATGAACAGGTACTTGATCGTATGGGTTGCGAGAAGAACCGGATCGCGTTCCTCGCCCTGGTCGATCGTCTGCTCGGTCGAGGCGTCCCCATCCACGGTATTGGCTTCGAAAGCCACCTCACGCTCTGGGCCGGTGTCACCCACGAAGGTGTCATGTGGCTCCTCGAAGAGTTGCGGAAGCGTGGCCTCGAAGTCCATATCTCCGAACTCGATATCGCCCCGCTTGGGGGCAGCAACACGGCATTACCAGTCGCCACGACAGACACTACGCTGATCGATACTCGTGTCGCCGAAACAACCCGCTCCTACCTCAAAGACGTTCTGTCGTTCCCTAACGTCAAAGCCGTCATTACCTGGGAACTCGCGGACAAATACTCCTGGCTCATCGCACAAGGTCAGAAGCGGCCCTTGCCCTTCGACGACAACTACCAGCCGAAGTCGATGGCCGCTGAGATCGAGCGGGCTTTCCAGAACCGGAGAGCCGGTTAATTCGTCGGTGCCAGCCGATCGTCACCTGAAGACATAGGGGTGGCTGGTTAAATGGGGCCATGCGCCAAGCCGAGCGCTCACGGACTGTGAGCACAGCCCGTCACCGATCTGCGTGACGGGCACCAATTCAACAAACAACAACAGGAAAAACCCAATGGCTCTCGCCACTCCCGCCGGAACCCCGATCCCTCTCGCCGCGATGGACACCGATCGTCCAGGCTCGCCGGCTGCTATCGAGGATCTCGCCATGGGCGGAAATCAGAACCCCGCAGCGTCTACGAACGGTGTTCCTCTCCCGATCTCCGATCGCGGAACGGCTGACAGCGTGAACCCCGGTGCTTATGCAGCGGCCCGCGCTCGCCGTGGAATGCATTCGGTCGGTGCGCCGGCTGCTGGCCCTCGCGGCGGCAAGCTGGACACGGTCGGTCCGATCTCATCCAAGTAACCCGAGGCCCCAAATCGCCAGGGTAGCTCAATGGTAGAGCAGCGGAATCATAAATCGCAGGTCGTTGGTTCAACTCCTCCCCCTGGCACCACCAAAGCCGAAAGGCGCACGCAAACCCCCACAAGGCGTCCCGACGACTGGTCACTCCGTCGCGTGAAGAAATCGGGCTGGGGAACAAATTCATGCATCGGAGTCCTCCGGCGTAGGCGCCCGGTCTCCAAAACTGTGGTGCGAGGTTTCGAGTACCTCCTCCGGTGCCAACAGAAAGTCCCGTCATGCTCTTCAGTCTACTTTCGCTCATCCCGGGCCTGGCATCGGGATTTCTGAGCTGGCTCAACACCAAGACCAACGCCGACCTTGAGAAGTTCAAGGCGCAGGTCGGTGCCGACACCTCGATCAACCTGGCCGACCTTCAGGCCAAGGTCGAGGTCGCCAAGCTCGTCGCCGCCAACCGCAACGCTGACCGCGACCACTGGTTCACTGCCTGGATGGTGCCCGTAGCCTTCGCCGTCTTCCTGTCCCACGCAGCCGCTGTCGTCTTCGACTCGATGCCGCTGTTCGGACACGCGATCGGCAGCTGGGGCGTTGCTGCGCTGCCGGGCATGTACGCCAACATGCAGAACAACATCATCCTGACCGTCTGCGGCGTCTGCGGCGTGTCGGTAATCGGGAAAATCTTCTCGAAATGAAAACCATCACCGACAGCACACCTGTCTCTGAGATCATGCAGGCATCACGTCCAATCGTGGTGAAGTTCGAGGCCAAGTGGTGCGCGCCATGCAAGGCGATGACGCCGCTGCTCCTCGACATCGAGCAGCAGCTCGGCGACAAGGTCGGATTCTATTCGGCCAACGTCGACCACTGCATGCTGATCGCCCAGCGCTACAAGGTTAATCAGATCCCGGCCCTGTTGGTGATCGACAAAGGCGCTGTGACCGCGATGCGGACCGGCGCCGCGTCCAAGGCCGAGTTACTGCAATGGATCAAACAGGCGATCCCCGAGTTTGGGGATCAGGCGTAATCGGGTTCACGGTCGACTTCGACACGATGAACATCATCTACGAGGGCGGTTTCCACGCACCGATCGTCGAAATGTACGATCGCTTCGAAATGGAAACCGACGACCCGAATGAAGCCGAGATGCTGCTCGTCGCTTTCCCGCCGGACGGATTGATAGCGTGCATCCTGGTCGAGAATCTCTACGACCGGGCAGTCTCAATCCCCGAACACCCACATTAGCCCTCAAGGGCTCAGTCCCAAAAAGAAGAAGAACATGACTGATCTCCCGAAACGTCGCCGCGGGCGGCCGACGAAGGAGGAGGCTGCCGCACGCGAGGCCGCAGCCAAAGCCGTCGCCGAGAAGGAAGCAGAGGAGGGGGCGTTCCTCGACGAACTTCTTTCCCGCCCCATTGGGCTTCGCAGGACGAAACTCCAACCTGATGAGGATACGCTTCGTGCTCTGGCTGAAATCGCACGTCTTTTCGGCACACAAGAAGAGGCAGCCGCAATCCTCGGCGTAAGCCCTCGAACCATCTCCAACTTCTTCAACGACTATCCCGAGACCCGAGAGGTCTGGGAAGACGGTTTGATGCACGCGAAGGTCTCCCTTCGCCGCAAGCAGTTGGCGCTGGCCGACAAGAACGCGCCCGCCGCGATCTTCCTCGGAAAGAACTACCTCGCCCAGAAGGACGAGAACCACACCAACCTCAATGTCCGCAAGGAAGCGACGGAGATGTCCGAAGCCGAGCTGCTTGAACTCGCCAGCCGAGCCAAGAAGCCAGCCAAGCAGGACGATGAGAAGAAACAAAGCGTCCACTGACCATGTACCACCGACGTCCATCACACGTGTCGGCGGATGGACGTCGACAACGCCGCGAACTCCTGGAGCGACGTCAGAGACCGGCTGACGACAGTTTCTCCCCGAGCATCGCGACGCCACCGGAAGAAGAGCCGGCTGATTTTCCCGAGCGGGAAGATCTGGCCGAAAAGGTCGAGCCATCGGTACCCGATTTACCGATCGGAAAACCTGTGCCCGCCGAGCCGGCGCTTCCTCCACCAAAGCCCACGAAAGACGACCCGCGACCACCGAGTCTGGTCGCACCAAAGGAGATGACTATGCCATTTGTTCCCAATCAACCGACCGTCGTGATCGTCGGTGCCGACAAGGGCGGCGTCGGCAAGACCACGCTGTCTCGAGTTATCCTCGACTACTTCGCCGCGCAGGGCATGACCACCCGCGCGTTCGACACCGAAAGCCCGAAGGGCGACCTGATCCGCTTCTTCCCATCGATCACCGAGGTCGTGAACCTTCGTGACTCGGACGACCAGGTGAAGGTGTTCGACTCCATCAGCAACGCCTCGATCACCCTGATCGACATCCGCGCCGGTCTTCTGACCGAGACGCTGAACCTGCTGAGCGAGATCGGCTTCCTCGACATGGTCAAGGAAGGCAAGGTCAACACCGCGGTCATGCACGTGATCGGCTCGACGCTGGCCTCGTTCGGCGAGATCGAGCAGACCTCGCAGATCCTGACCGGCGCGAAGCACTGCATCGTGCTCAACCGCAACAACTCGGCCGAGTTCTTCAAGGGCATCGACGATGTTGCCCGCCAGGCGCTCAGCCTCGGCACCTCTGTGATCGATGTTCCGATGCTCGATCCGCGTGCCATGGAGCACGTCGATTCGGCTTCCGTGCCGTTCGGCGATTTCGAGAAGGATCCCAAGTACTCCTTCGTGATGCGCGGCAAGGTCCGGCACTGGGAGAAGCAGGTCTTCACCCAGCTCGACGCGGCCCAGTTCAACATCCACTAACCAAACAACCGAGGTGCTGCAGTGTCTTTTGCAGATGAGTTCAACGTTCGGCAGATGCTGCAGCAGCTCTTCGAATCCCACCAGCGTCACAGCCTGATGGGACATGATCGCCTGACGGCGATCGAAAACCACCTCAACCAACTGAAGGAACTATTCATGGCTCTCACCCCCGAAGTCCAGGCTCTTGTCGACCAGGACGCACTGCTCAAGTCGTCCGTGGATTCGATGAAGGCGAAGCTGGACCAGGTGTCGGCCCAGGTCTCCGATCTGCAGGCGAAGCTGGACGCTGCTCCGGCCGCCGGTATCTCGGCTGAAGACCTGGCCGCCATCAAGTCGGTTACCTCCGACATCTCCGCGACTGTCGCGGAAGCACAGGCTGCGGTTGCCCCGCCCGCCGCGCCGGCTCCTGCTGCCCCGGTTGCCGATGCTCCGGCTCCGGCTGCCGATGCTCCGGTTGCTGACGCCCCGGCGCCCGCCGCCGATGCGCCTGCTGCCGACGCGCCTGCTGCCGACGCTCCGGCTCCGGCCGCGGATGCTCCCGCTGCCCCGGCTGCGGATGCGCCCGCTGCTGACGCTCCGGCTGCTCCGGCCGCCGACGCGCCCGCCGCGCAGTAAGCGATGCTTACGGACCCCCATCAAAAGGTGGGGGTCTTTTTCTTCGTTTGAGGCCCATCCCTCCCAACAAAAACAAAGAACAGGAACAAGGCCAAAATGGCTGTCATCAAATACCGGAAGGGTCAGTGGTCGATCATTGGCAAGTCCAAGTATATCCCGCTCGGCCCCGGCGGCCCTGGTCTCTCGGCTGCCACCGCATCCGTTGACGGCAAGACCTATACCGGCGCAGGCGTGAAGCCTCTGTCGACCGTCACCGTCTACGTTGGTGGCGTGCAGGCCGGCACCGCGGTCGCCGACGCCAATGGCGACTGGAGCTACACCTTCGCCAACGCACCTGCTAAGAACAGCGTGATCGGATGGGATGGCATCATCTCGGCGCCGACCACCATCGCGCCGACTCCGCATCCGACGCTGGGCGGCCTTAACCTTTCCGGTGCGACCTTCACGCAAGGCGCAGCCGCCGGCACCGTGATCGGCACTTTCGCTGGCAAGACCGCAGGATCCACGCTTTCAATCTCTCCGAACGATGGCACGGTTGCCATCAGCGGTGACCAGACCAAGCTCGTCGTCGGCGCCACCGCCTCGACGCCCGGCACGCGCTCCTACACCGTCACCGAGACGGACGCCGATGCCACCAATGGTCCTAAGACCACCACGTTTGCGATCACCTGCAACATCGCTCTGCTCAACCTGAATACCCGCTTCGTCGCGGAAGGCGACAGCATCACCGCTGGCTCGAACGGTCCGAGCTGGCTCTGGGCCTTCGACGCTGCATCCGCCGGCCGGTTCTTCATGCCGCAGGGCTACAACCAGGCGACTGGCGGCCAGACGGCTGCCCAGATGGCCACCCAGGTGGCGCAGATCACCGCGCTCAGCCCGAAAGTGGTCTCGCTGCTCGCCGGCACCAACGACCTCGGCGGAACGAGCGACACGCCTGCCACGATCTACGGCAATCTGAAGACCTGCTGGAAGGCCTACATCGACGGCGGCGCGCAGCACGTCATCATCGCGACGGTTATGCCGCGCAACGATAGCGTCTGGACGGCGCTGACTGCCGCCCGTCAGACTGATCGCGTCACATTGAACAACCTGATCAGCGGATATGCCACCGATCCGGATCTTGCCAACTACAAGGACAAGCTCCACCTCGTGAACCTTGAGAGCTACAACCCGGCGACGGACTCGATCGAAGGTCTGCATCCTCAGTGGCTCGGCGCTATCAAGGTCGGCAAGCTCTTCGCGGCGGTCGCCAACTCGCTGATCGACCAGACGCACACGCTGAACGGCGATCTTTATCTCGATGCAACGAATGTTCTGTCGTCGAAGAACCCGGCTCTGACCGGCACCACGGGGACCATGAGCGGCACGGCGCAACCGACAGGCGCAGTCGCTACCGGCTGGAGCGTATCGGAAAACGGCGGCATGACCGTCGTCTGTTCGAAGTCGACACTCAACGGCGCAGAAGCTCAGCGTATCGTGGTTTCCGGCACCAACTCGACGGTCCAGCGGCTGGTAAACTTCAGCGCTGCGGTCAACGTCACCGGCAACATCGGAGACAGCTTCGAGGCCTGCATCGACTTCAGCCTGGCTGCTGGACACCAGAAGATCAGGGATATCGTCATCAACCACGCAACTGCTTCCACGCCGAACAGCGGAAACCAGTCGTTCAACTTCGACGGAGCGGGTGCGATATCTGGCACGCTGCGATCCGCCGTGACGGCTCCGCTCTCCGCGGCCATCACCACCATCACCCTGCAGGCGCTACTGAACTTCGATGTCGGGACAGTCGGTGCAGACATCACCTGGGGCAAGCCGTACCTGCGGAAAGTGCCGGCCACCATCTAAGGGCTGTTCGCAGTCCGTTCGATTTCGGAAAGAAGTTGCCCGTTTTTGGAAAGTTCTTTCCGGACACGGGACGTTCCGAGAACCAAACAAGTCTCCCATCGGGATCGCGAAAGCGACCGCAATATAGAGCCCTGAGCACAGGGCGATCCGCTTGGCCAGCGGGCGTGGAGACTTCCTTTTTTTTCACTCTGACCGAGTTGCCGCTTCGGGGGCATTAGCCGCGAGGCCTCGGTCGGAGTCTAAACCCTGTGAAGAAAGCAAGAAATGTCGAGCATCAGCATTGTCCACCAAAAGCTGGACATTGAAGACGTGCGCCTCATCAACGTGTCGGACATCGTCCAGGACACGGACGGCGAATGGATCCGCATCGTCAAGTTCTATGGCGATCCCGTCGTTAACGGCGCTCCAACCGCCTTCGCCGAGATCGCCTGTCGATCGGCGAACAAGGACGACCTGACCATCCAGGCTCCTGGCTTCAAGTACTAATCACAAGGATCAGCTGTGTCGTTGATCACCGATGTCTCCCCCGAGGAGGCAGCGGCCGAGATCCTGCGTCGTAGGAGAGGCCGCGAGCGCCTCATCGACTTCACCACTTACACTCTGCCGAAATACTACGCTGACCCGTTTCACTATCAGGTCGCGGGCGCCCTGGAGCGCGTTGAGCAAGGCCTTTGCAAGCGCCTGATGATCTTCGCGCCTCCGCGGCACGGCAAGTCTGAGCTGTCGACCCGACGCTTCCCGGCCTACTTCATGGCCAGGAACCCCGAGAAGAACGTCATCTCGGCTTCCTACAACGCTGACTTCGCCACCGGCTTCGGCCGGAACGTCCGCGACATCATCAAGGGCAGGCAATTCAATACGCTGTTTCCAGAAATCGCCATCCGCAGCGACCAGCGCGCTGCCGACGACTGGCAGCTCGAAGCGGGCGGTCAGTATTACGCGGTCGGTGTCGGCTCAGGCACCACCGGTAAGGGCGCCCACCTCTTTCTGATCGACGATCCGATCAAGGACCGCAAGGAAGTCAAGTCGCAAGGTTTCCGCGACGACCAGTGGGACTGGTACCGCGACGTCGTTTACACCCGTCTCGAAGAGGACGCCGCAATCGTCCTCACGCTGACGCGGTGGCATTACGACGACATCGCCGGCCGGCTCATCGAGCTGATGAACGACGGCAAGGGCTTGCCCTGGGAGATCCTGTATCTGCCGGCGCTGCCTTACGTGAAGAAGTTCAAGAACGCTGAAGGCCTCGAAGAACTGATCCTCAACGAGGATGGTACGGTGCCCGGCGATCCGCTGGGCCGCACTCCGAAGGAGCCACTGGCTCCGAACCGCTTCTCCTACGACGCTCTGATGGATCGTCTCGACGTTCTCGGCGAGCGATCGTTCTCCGCGCTCTATCAGCAGCAGCCGATGTCGGACGACGGCGGCATGTTCCGCGTCGACTGGTTTCAACCGCCGACCGAGATATCGCCGAGGCGTGTGCGTGTCCGCGCATGGGATTTGGCGGCGTCTGCTGACGGCGACTACACCGTTGGCGTCCTGATGTCGAAGGATGCGAACGGCATCTTCTACATCGAGAACATCATCCGATTCCGCGGCACCCCGCTGCAGGTCGAGAAGAAGATCTTCGAGACAGCAAAGAACGATGGCCGCTCGGTCACGATCGTTCTCCCGCAAGACCCCGGCCAGGCTGGCAAGAGCCAGGTCGACAGCTATATCCGCCGGCTCGCCGGCTACATCGTCAAGGCAAAACGCCCGACAGGATCAAAAGAGGTCCGCGCTGCCGCATTCGCTGCGCAGTGCGAGGCCGGCAACGTGAAGATGGTGCATGGCAGTTGGAATAACTGCTTCACCGACGAATTGGAAACCTTCCCCCTTGGCACCTACGACGACCAGGTGGACGCGGCATCCGATGCGTTCAATGAGCTTCTCGGTCCGAAGAAGGCGCGAGTCCTTGACTGGTAACGTCAGGACATCCATCCAACATGCCTTATACCGCACAGAATAACGAGGCGGGCTTTCCGGTATTCTCGTCGCAAGCTCCGCAAAGCGGCAACCCGGGCTTCCTGTCCTCGGCCGCGACGACGATGCAGAGCCGCGTCACGCTCATGCGGGACTGCTATGGCGGCACCGAAACGATGCGGGCGGCCGGCGCCACCTATCTTCCACAGTACGAGAAGGAGTCGACGACCCGCTACAACGCTCGTCTGGCATCCACCTTCGCGCTGAACAAGCTGCGTGAGGCGGTGGACGCGGCATCGGCCAAGCCGTTCCGCACGCTGCTCAAGATCCAGAACGGCGACCCCGATCTCGATCAGTGGGTGCAGGACGTCGATCTGCAGGGAAACCACCTGCACGTTTTCGCCCACCAGCTGTTCAACAACGCCATGCTCGACGGCATGTGCCACATCCTGGTCGACCACCCGGACACCTTCAACTTCAAGAGCTACGCGGTCCAGAAGGCTGCGAACGTTCGCCCGTTCATGAAGCTGTTCCGCACGGACAGCGTGATCGCTGCCTATGACGAGTATGTCGGCGGCGATATCAAGACGCTGCACGTCCGCATCCAGACCCAGCGCTCCAACCGCGATAACTTTCGCGAGTTCCTCTACGACCAGCTCCGCATCATCGAAGTTGAGCCGGGCTCGGATCAGGGCATCGTTCAGCTCTGGGAGCGCCGCGGCTCGGCAGCGTCGACCGAAGGTGGCGGCGGCTGGATCTTCGTTGGTGAGACCCCGCTGCAGATGGACGAGGTTCCGTTCAAAACGCTCTATGCCGGCGACAAGGAAGGCGACTACCTGGTCAAGCCGATCTTCCAGGACCTGGCTTACAAGCAGATCGAGCACTGGATCTCCTCATCCGATCAGCGTTCGATCCTGTCGGCGGCGCGCTTTCCGATGCTGGCCTGCTCCGGCGTCCAGATCGACCCGGACGACGAGGCCCAGTTCGCCATCGGCCCGTACAAGGTGCTCTACGCTCCCGAGGCCAACGGTCGCTGGTATTACGTCGAGCCCAAGGGCACGGCGATCGACTCCGGCCAGAAGGACCTGGACAAGCTCGAAATGCAGATGGACATGCTGGCGCTGAACCCGGTCACGGGTACGCACCGTCAGTACGTTCCACAGAACGAGCGCGACATCCAGGAGACCCGAGTCCACTCGGTCGTCCATGACATGTCGATCCGCGCCCAGGATACGATCGAAGCCGCGATCAACCTGATGGGCAAGTGGATCAACCGCGACTACAGCCAGGTGCAGTGCATACTCAACACCGAGTTTGCCAACACCTCGGACCGGATCGCCGAGGTCGGCCAGCTCGTCACGATGTACGAGAAGCGCGGCATCTCGCGTGAGACCCTGTTGCGCGAAGTCTACAAGCGGAACCTGCTTGGCGACGACTTCAACATGCAGAACGAACTGGCAGCTCTGGCCGCGATCGACGCGGCACTGGGCGGCTCCACGCCGACGACCGGCCAGCCCACCGACCCGCAGGATCCGTCCGCAGTTGCCGGCGGTGGTGGCAACAACGGCAGCGGCGCTGCGCAGCCGACTGGCGGGAAACCTCCGACTGGCATGAAGGCGGGTGGTGCAAAGCCCGATCCGTCGTGGCCGGCCGGGCAAAATCGCCCCAAGCCTCAGTTCTAGCTTGCCTTGCATTCGTGCAATCTGGTAGCCGACAGGCAAATGACCGAGACTCTGACATTTCGGGCCGAGCAATACGCATGCGAACCCTGCTCACTGCGGCAGGGGACGCCCGTGCGCGAGCTTGTCCGCATGATCCCGGTGTCGGTCGTTGCTTTCGGCAAACTGGTGGGCACGGAATATTACTGCTGCCCGATCTGCTTCGAGCCGAAGTTCGATGTGAAGACCAAGAAGCCGGTCAAGGACCGGGCAGGGGCTGAAAAACATGGGGATTCCAAACAAGGACCAAGGCTCGTCAAAGACTGAGTCGACTCAGGGCGAGCTGATTGCCGCCCAGCTTTTGGAGCAAGAGCGGAAGGCTAACGCTTTCCGGGCTGCCGGCCTCCTGTTGATGTTGGGGATTAGCGCCCCAATGTGGGTTCCAGGGGTGTTCATCCTCTGGCTGATCCTCAAGATATTCGTCTTCTCGCCGTGATTTGCATTTCATTTGCAGGAGCCGGAAGCCCCTCTTGACAAAAACCCGGGTTTGTGGTTGAAGTTTGCTTGAATGCAAATGGAGTATCCGTGAAGCTCTTCCAGCGCAAGATCTTGGTGCAGGCCTTCCAGCTCCCCCTTTGGGGCCAATCCGCTGACGAGATCCCGCCTCAATGGCTCGTCCGTCGCCTCCAGTCAGGCGACCTGGAGGTCAACAGGCTTGGCGGCCTGACAATGGCCACGCCCTTTGGCGTTCAGTCATGTGCCGCTGGCGACATCGTGCTTCTGACCGATGATGACACGATCCAATTTGCCAAGCCCGAGGACCTCGCCAAGTTCGAGGTCGTGACGGGCGACCAGCTGCTCAAGGCAGCTTAAGCACTCCTCTCATCAGAGAGCCTCTCCAAGCCGCTCAGGACCGTCCTGGGCGGCTTTTCCTTTTCGTTCACTCGACACTGCCCGCTCAGTCCCGATGGCTGGGCGGGCTCTTTTTCGGCCTGCGCCGGCCGGCAAATCGAGTTTCAACAGCTGCGCCTGAAAAACGGTCGAACTGTTGAAACCTTGGCGACAGCTTTCGGACTCGCGCTCCCTTGAATGGTCGAGCGCGATGTCAGCGGTCTCAGCTCGCATCCCGCACAAGACGAGCAGAGATACCCAAGAGCGTGTCGCACGCCCGCGCCGCCGCTGACCACTGATTCGCCAGCACTGATCCATCGAGCGCCGGGACGGCCTCGAAACGATCGCCGCTGGCAACTCCGATTCCCCGGTCCTCGGGGATATCGCCGGCCCCAAGGCGGGATGCCTGACGGGCCTTTTATCACGAGGGGCGGGATGCCCCGCATTTCCGGGATGGATATGCTCAAAGCAGTCGTTACCGACATCAACACCGTCGATGAAGCCCACCGTGGCCTGTACGTCGAGAAGAACGGGAAGTTCTTTCTGAACGTCGTGGCATCCGAGGGGTTCGAACTCGACAATGTCCAGGGCCTCAAGACCGCGCTCGGCGCTGAACGCAACAACGTTGCCGTTCTCCGGGAGCAGCTCAAGCCCTACGAAGGCCTCGACGTCTCCGCGGCTCGCACCGCGCTCGAACGTATCGCCGCCTTCGGTGAGATCACTCCGGATGCCGCCAAGACGGCGCTGGAGACCGCACAACGACTGTCAGCTCTCGATCCCGCGAAAGAGGCCGATAAGATCGCTGAGACGAAGCTCGAAACCATCAAGAGCCAGCTCGCCGCCCAGTTTGGTCTGGAGCGTACCGAGCTGACCACGAAGATCACGGGCTACGAGACCACGATCAACGGCCTGACGGGGCAGCTGCAGACCCTGATGCGCGACAACGCCATCAAGTCTGAAGTTGTAAAAGCCAATCCGCTAGACGATGCGCGGGATGCCATCGAACTTCTGGCTGGGCAATTCGTCCGCACCAAGGTCGTGGACGGCCGGTATGTCGCCGAGGTTATCGACGGCAACGGCAATCCGCGGATGAAGGACTACCTCAACAACACCCCCTTCACCGTCACCGACCTGATCGCCGAGATCCGCGAAAGCAAGCCGGGGCTGTTCAAGGCCGACGACAAGCGCGGTATCGGCATCAACCCGAACTCGGGCGGCCACCCGCCCGCGAACCACGGCGTCAAGAATCCCTGGGCCAAAGAGTCCTGGAACCTGACGCAGCAGATGGTTCTGACCAAGACCAAACCAGAACTGGCAAAGCAGTTCCAAGCGCAAGCCGGCGTCGAGGAGTAATCCTCGCACCGCATGCAGGCGCCGAGTCATGTCTCGGCGCTTGCATGAATGCAAACAACTGCAAAGCCGGTCACAACCTCAAGAGTGAGAAATGACCGTTACCGCTCTCGCGGACCTCATCGTCCCGACCATCTTCAACAACTACGTGCAGACGCTGACGACCGAGAAGTCGCGGCTGTTCCGCTCCGGCATCATCACCGACCTGTCGTCCGTCATCGACGCGCAGATCGAGGGCAAGACGGTCAACATGCCGTTCTTCAACGACCTCGATACCTCGGATGAGGAAGTCGTGCTCGACGACACCACCGACCTGGCGGTCGGCAAAATGACCACGGGTCAGGACGTCGCCGTCAAGCTGCTGCGCGGCAAGGCGTTCGGCGCGACCGACCTGTCGGCCGACCTGACGGGCGCTGACCCGATCTCCCAGGTTGCCGAGCGTTTCGCCAACTGGTGGGACATCCGCTTCCAGCGTGCGCTGCTCGCGACCCTGAACGGCGCGATGGGCGCGGCCAACATGACCGAGAACGTCAACGACATCTCCGGTCTGACCGGCGGCGCGGCGGCGTTCGACGCCGACAGCTTCATCGACTCGGCGTTCCTGCTGGGCGACGAGCAGGGCGGCCTGACCGGCGTTGCAGTCCACTCCCAGACGCTCAAGGCGATGGTGAAGGCGGACCTCATCGACTACATCCCGGACAGCGAAGGCAAGCTCACCATCCCGACCTACATGGGCAAGCTGGTGATCGAAGACGACGGCATGCCGGTGACCGGCGCCGGCGCTGACCGCGTGTTCACGACCTACATCTTCGGCCAGGGCGCCATCGCCTACGGCGAGAAGAGCCCCCGCGTTGCGGTGGAAGTCGAGCGGCGTGCTCTGGTCGGTATGGGCCAGGAGTACATCGTGAACCGCCGGCAGTGGGTCATGCATCCCCGTGGTGTGAAGTGGATCGGCACCGCGGTCGGCCCGACGCCGACCAACGTGGAGCTGGCGAACTCCGCCAGCTGGACCCGCGTGTACGATCACAAGCTGATCCGCATCGTGGCGTTCAAGCACAAGATCGCCGCCTAATAGCGGGTTCTGACAACAGCCCCTCCTGGAGCGATCCGGGAGGGGTTCTGTCTTAGGAGACCAACTTCATGAACATCCCAAAGGGCTATCGCGCCCGTGAGGCCGCTGGCCGCCAACGCAAGGTTCGTGGTCGTATTGACCCCGATATCCGCGCCCAGCGCCAGGCAGTCCTTGAGCCGAAGATCCACAAGGCAATCCTGCGGACCCGCGACCAGCACGAGCTGAAGGCGGTGTTCGAGGCCGAGGAGAAGGCGGCAGCCGAGAAGAGCGTCTCCGAGACTGTCCAGCCCGTCCAGCCGGTGGAAGCCGAGCAGACCGAGCAGGTCGTCAGCGATGAGCAGTTCGCAGAACTGGTCGACGCGGATGAGGACGAGCAGCCGGCCGACGAACAGTCCGAGCCGGAAAAATCCACGGAGGAGGAGCCTGTCGAAGCCAAGCCTGAACAGGCGGCTTCCAAGCCCAAGTCCAAGTCGAAGAACAAGAACAAGTAAGGACCGACAATGTCTCTCGATCCCGGCGTGGCCCACGGCCAGAACGGCTCTCGCCACATCAACGAGGCGCTCGAAGACGCCGTGCGCCATGACGTGTTCACCGTCGCAACTATCCCGCATGCGGCGGACCACGCGACCAAGATCGTCGCTGTCTCCGATGGCGATACTGGAAAGCTCTGCCTGGCCTATTCGAACGGTGCCAACTGGCTCCGTATCGTGCTCGGCGCGGCGGTTTCCGCAACCTAATAGGGGTTCGTAATGGGCTACGCGACCAAGGACGATATCGACCAGCTCTACGGCACCGATCTCCTGGTTCGCGTGGCCGATTACAATCGCGACGGAACGCCTGACCCGGACGTCATCGCAAAGGGCCTGCAGGCAGCCGATGAGATCTGCGATGCATATCTCTCGGCGCAGTATGCCGTGCCGGTCACTCCGGTGCCCGGCATCGTCAAGAACTGCGCAATCGACATCGCCGTCTACAAGATGGCGCTCGGCCGCACTGGCCGAACTGACGAAATGCGCGTGCGCTACGAGGATGCGCTCTCAATCCTCGAGAAGATTTCGACCGGTAAAGTCGGTCTCGGTCTGCCGAACGTCACGACGCAGCCGATCGACCCGACCACCGGTAAACCCCAGGTCGACGCCAACGGCAACCCCGTTCTGGTGACGACCGATCCGAACGTGAAGAGGTCGGGCGGTTCGTTCGACTGCGGGAGGGCGTAGTGGCTGAGGTCAAGATTGAGATCGACGCCATGGGATTGGCGGTTCTCAATCGACGGCTGAACAAGCTTCTGCATAAGGCCAAGAACCTGGAGCCGGTCTGGGAAGACGCTGCCGACTACATGGTTCGGTCGACCGTCAACCGCATCCTGCGGACCAAGACCGGCCCTGACGGCGAACGCTGGGCGGCCCTGAGTGATCTGACCATCCAACTTAAAGGGCATGACCGGCAGCTGTTCGAGAGCGGAGACCTGTACCGCAGCGTCCACGTCGAGGACGTCAGCAAAGAAGGCTTCGCGATTGCCGCCGACTCCGATCATGCATCGTTCATGCAGGACGGCGTCAACACGGTCAGAGGCAAATACCGATCCAAGAAGCCGTCGCCGCAAGTTCCGGCTCGACCGTTCATGGGCTTCTCTGATCAGAACGTCCGGGAAATTTCAAAGATGCTCCGAGAGTATCTAGCTGAGGGAGGCGACTGATGGGAAAGATCGTCGACTTCCGTCAGAAGATCATCGACGGGCTCAAGACGCTGATCCCCGAGCTGGACGTCGATTGGTATGACGGCCTGTTCGATGAGCACGACATCGCCGACTGGACGCTGAAGACGCCCTGCGCTCGCGTTGCAGTCATGAACGTGCCGACCGAGCAAACCTTCACCGGGGAGCTGAACGCGCTGCTCCGCTGCGTGGTCGTCATCATCGACGAGAACAAGTCAGTCGCCCTCGACGGCGATGCTCGCGCCTGGGATTACGTCGAGACGGTCGCCACCTGGGCCAACATGAATGAGTTCGGCCACCCCGATGCGGCGCCAGCCGGCGCCATCAAGTTCAAGCGCATCAGCCAGCCGGTGCTTCGCCGCGAAGGCGTGGCTGTCGGCGTCATCGAGTGGCAGAGCAACCTGATGATCGGCACCAACCAGGTGATCATGCGCGACTTCGTCTGGAACAATGGCCAGATGGTCACGAAGGTGCCGACGACGAAAAACATGGCGCTCGGCTACGTCCATAACGCAGCTGGCCAGTCCAGCAACGACCAGCTGGATGTAACACCAGAGACTGACTGATGGTTCGTGCAATTCACGCGATGGAGCGCCGCCTCCAAGATCTGGAACGAAAGTTCCAGAACAAAGAGCGCCTCGGCAAGATCGTCGCTGTGAAGTACGAGAAGGACCGCTGGTACGTCAAACTCAATGACGGCCAGAACCAGACGCCGAGCGGCGGCGATGAAGGTGCCGGCGGCAGCCAGGACACCTTCAAGAGCGATTGGCAGCCTTGGCAGGCCCACTCGCACCAGACCATCAAGTATTCGATCCCGCCGAAAATCGGTCAGCACGGAATCATCCGGGCTGTCGGCGGCATCCCCGAACTAGCAACCGTCGAGCCCTTCCATTATGGGCCCGACACGCCGTCACCGCACGGCAAGCAGGATGAAACGGTTGAGCTGATCCACGATAAAGATGATCAGCAGCACTGGGTCCATCAGACCAAGGACACCAACCACCTCATCATCAAGAGCAAACAGAGCCAGGGCGGCATCGGCGGCCTTGGCGACATTGGCGGACTCGGTGACCTCGCCGGTATCAGCCAGATGGCTGGCCTCAGCGGCATGGATTTCTCCGGCCTCATGGGCAGCCTTGGCAATCTCGGCAACCTTGGCAACCTAGCCAATCTCGACATCTCGAACATCGCCAACCTGTCGCAGCTGTCCCAGCTCACCAACATCGGTGGTCTAGCCAAGCTCGCTGACATCGGCAGCATGGCCAAGATAGTCGGCCTCCCTGATCTCGCGCAGCTCGGCAACGTCGCCAGCATCGCGCAGCAGGTCACTGGCGCAGGTCTCCTCGGCCAGGTCGGCGGCATGATCGGCGGCGGTGCCGGCGGTGCAGCCGGCGTCCCTGCGAGCAGTGGAGGATCGGGCGGCTCCGGTAGTTCCGGTAGCGGTTCGAGCGGCCAGCAGCAGTCGCAGCAGACGCAGGCGCCCAAACTTCCGGACGTGCCGGAGGAGGGCGACGACGGCGTCACGCGCACGCTGAACGACAAGGACAAGATCCTCAAGACGGTCGGCAAGAACAAGTCGTACTACCGCCAGGACGAAAAGCTCGTCCACGTCCGCTTCGGTGATCAGGACGCCAAGGGCGACGTGCTGATGGACGACAACCAGGTCAAGATCCAGTTCAAGGACAAGAAGGCCGTCGTCAAGTGGACCGAGAATGACCTGACCGCCCAGATGGGCGATGACGACAAGTCGAAGGTCTACATGACCGAAGACGAGATCCTGATGACGCAGGGCGGCGGCAATGCGTCGACCGTCAAGGTCACGAAGGACCACGTCAAGCTCAGTCAGGGCTCTACCCAGTTCGTGCTGGACAGCGGCGGTCTCACGATCGTTGCCGGCGGCACCATGTGGCGTTTCTCCGGCTCTGGCTACAGCCAGATCGGCGGCGAGATGGGCCACAACCACAAGAACATCGGTTACCTGCACACGCATCCAGGTACCGGACCACCCAACCTTCCATTCCTCGGTGAAGACCCGACCGCGCCAGTCGACGACGGCGGCGGAAGCGGTGTCATCTCCACATAACAGGGAAATCAAAAATGACCGCTTATACCGTTGCCAAGGCCTTCTGGCGCAATGGCATCCTCCAGCCCGTTGGCAAGGTGGTCAACCTCCTTGAGGTTGAAGCCAAGTATATCAAGCACGCGCTGGCGCCAGTCGTCCAGACAGTGGAAGCGGAAGTAGCGAAGGTGGAGTCGGCTGTGGCCGCTGTCACTTCCAAGACCCCCGCTGCTCCTGCAACGCCGGCTGCTCCTGCGGCTCCTGCGGCTCCGGCGGCGCCCGCTGCCCCGGCAGCTCCGGCGGCTCCGGCCTCCAAGTAATCGTGGCGGAGGCGCCGAACAATGGCAGCGCTTCCCACTGATCATCTGATCGACATCGATCGTGAGACTGGCGAGTACATCCAAGGATGGCCTCGCATCAAGCAGAGCATCTTCGTCATCCTCACCACCAGGCTCAAGAGCCGTCTCATGCGCCTGTGGTGGGGCTCGCAGTTCATCGACATGCAGGACAAGCCGATGAACGAGGAGACGATCATGTCCGGCATGATGGCAGCGATCTCCGCGATCAACACCTACGAGCCTGAGTTCAAGGTCACCCGCGTGTCGATCGATTCGGCCGACGCATCGGGCGACATCACCATCACGGTGGAAGGAGTCGATCTCATCGACAACGCAGCGCGCAGGGTGAAAACCGTAATTTAGCGAGGGTGCAATGCCCAACTACACTTCACCCGCGCTCTACATCGACTTTGCGCGGCTGCCTCCGCCTGACGTAATCGAGACCATTTCGTTCGAGACGCTGCTTTCGCAGTATCAGGCGGATGTCGTCTCGAAGAACGACAAGCTCGCCGCGGCGGTCAAGCTTGAGCAGTCCCCGACCAATGTGATCTTGGAGGCGGAAGCCTACGGCGAAATGCTGGTCCGGGCCCGCGTCAATGCGGCTGCTCGCGCGGTGATGCTCGCCTTCTCCAAGGGCGCTGACCTGGACAACCTTGCAGCCTTCTTCGGCTGCGAGCGCCTGGCCGGCGAAACCGACGACAGCCTGCGGCGCCGAGCCCAGCTCGCCCCTGAGGCCTTCACTACGGCCGGATCTGAAGGCGCCTACATCTACCAGACGCTGACCTCCGACGTCCGCATTCGCGATGCGACAGCGGTGAAGATGAACAATTTCGGCGGCGTCCGGGTGAGCGTGATGCAGAGCGGGTCTGATCCCGTGCCGACGACCGACATCATCTACAACGTCGTCAATCGCCTGAACTCGAAGGGTATCAAGCCCCTGACCGACGTGATCAGCGTCGTGCCTGTCAAGGTGATCAAGCAGCAGATCGTCGCCAACATCAGCCTCTATCCTGGGCCCGATGCGGCGCTGGTCATGGCCGATATCGGCACTGCGTTGAACAAGGTCCGCGCGAACGTCTCGCTCATCGGTCGCGATCTGACGCGGTCGGCGATCATCTCTGCCCTCAACCAGGAGGGCGTCCAGTCCGTCGATCTGATCTCGCCGGCACAGAATGTGGTGGTGGACACCAGCCAGTGCGCGCTCATCGAGTCCGCGACGGTTACGCCGCTGCCGTTCCGGGTGGAGTAAGAAATGACGACGTTTCCGACGCGCCGGATGGATCACGTCCTCGCTCCGAACGCTACGGAATACGAGCGGACGCTCGCGTCCCAGGTTGATCGTCTTCTGAACATGGACATTCCGATCCGGGTCCTCTGGGATCCGTGGAAGTGTCCTGAGAACCTGCTGCCATACCTGGCGTGGGCTCTCTCGGTCGATATCTGGGACTCGAGCTGGCCTCTTACCAAGCGTCGGAGCGTGGTCGCCAACGCGATCAAGCACCACCAGGTCAAGGGCACGCTACAGGCGATCGAAACCTACATCGATCTCGTCGACAGCCAGCTGCTCAAGGCAACGACGCCGCCGGCTAAGATATTCTCCGGCGCATCGCTCAGCGTGGAGCAGCGAGAGGCCTGGCTTGCCAAACTTCCGCAGGTCAGGGTCTATCAGCAGTACCTGCTGGGCGCCGCCAAGAAGCGAATCTTCTCTGGTGGCGGCCGGTACAACAGCTTCTTCGAACAGAAGTTCCCGCAGCCGAACGACGCCATCACGCGGCTGTCGAAGCGGGCGACCTGGACCGTCAACGGTGTCGAGACCGACACCAAGATCGAGAACGACGACAGCTATTTCAGGATCTTCATCAAGACGGTCCTGCCGTATTCGGATTTCTGCAACAGACCGTTTAATCTGAAGAAGAAGTTCCCGATCCCGTCGACCGCCTACAAGCGGATCGTGACGATCGCGCCGCTGGTTATCAGTCCATGGCGCGTTGCAGTCGGCCCTCAGCTTGAGCCGGTGTCGACCACGCCAGAGTTGGTCACGACCACGGGCAAGGAAGGGCACGCGGTCTACAGCGGTCGCACGATCTACAAGCGGTATTTCGTTCCGTCGCAGGCGCCGTACCAGATCTACGAGCGGTACGCGGTCAACGACGGCTCGATCCTGACGCCGCAGCGACCGTCGATCCAGTTCATGGGCTACGGTAGGTACGGCATCGCGCCTCACTCTGCCGAGCTGAAGGTGCGGATGAACACGCAGTGGAGCAGGTACAAGGCACGCCTCGGCGAGCCGTTCGCTCCGCGCACGAAGTTCTTCACGCCGCATGACCCAACGCTCATGGCAAAGAACAGGCAGGCGATCATCGCCGCCAAGCGCCTGAGCGACAAGATCGTGCTGGATACCAACACCGTGCCCGGGTTCATCGCCGGACTTCCCAAGTTCGCTGGCGATCCCATCGTAATCTGATCTTTCAACCGAAAGCACAATGCCCATCGTCCGCGGGGACGGTGGGCTTTTTCGTGCCCCAACAAGAGGCCCATAGATGGACCGCCAAGTAATCTTCCGCGACTATCAGGAACAGGTCGCGACTGACCACAACAACATTCAGGATTATGTGCGTACCGCGATGGACAACATCGTGACGGACGCGGTCTCTGCTACCCGCAAATACTCTGGCCTGATGGTCACCAAGACCGGTCAGGTCGAGGTCACCGTGGGTATGGGTCGCGTGTACGATACCGGCGCTGTCTACGCGCTCCGCGCCATCCTGACGCAGTCGCTGGCAACCTATGTCGCTGCAGCCGCAAGGCGCGTCGTCACCATCTCGGCCTATGGCCAGGAAGTGCAGACGGACGTCCAGACCCGCGACTATCTGACCGACGTCGATACCGGGACCGTCGAGCCACGCGCTGTCGCGATGACCGACTCCCGTGACGCACAGATCGTCTTCACGGCCGGCGCCGAAGCAGCTGATCCGGTTCCTCCTGCGATCCCTGCGACCCACGTCGTGATCGCCAACGTCGTGCTGGATACCACGCAGATCGTCTCGATCGACATGCAGGACCAGAACGCGGTCGTGTCGACCGACGCCCTGGACATCCGCACCGATCTGCTCGAAACCTTCAAATCCCTCATCGAGCCGCGCGTCACCTCGCTGGCGTCCGACCTTGCGGACCTCTCGAACCGCATCACCGGCCTGGCTGCTCAGGATGACCTTTCCCGCGTCTACCTCGATCTGGCGCGCGTGAAGGAGAGCCTGCGCTTCCCGCCAGACGCTTCGGGCTTCGACTCTGACTTCTTCCTCGACATGAATAAGTCGGACTACAACAACACGCTGTTGCTCGGCTACGACGCGAAGGTCGAGGAGGGCATCCGCTTCAACGATGCCAACGCGAACCAGTTCGAAATCTCGCTATTCTCGGCGAACGATCCGAACGCGGCGTTGTCCGGCGGCTATCTGATGCCGAAATACACCAACGTGCTGAAGATCCAGACCGGTGCCTACACCGAGTCTCTCGGCATCGCTCAGTACGGCTACCAGGTGCATTCGATGCAGGTGGGATACATGGCCCGCACGCGCATTCGGTATGGCGGAAGCTACACGGTCTGCACCAACGGCAACAGCTACAACACCCCGGGAGAACAGGTCAACACCACCAACCTGTACGATTTCAACACGACTGAGTTCACGACGGTGGAAAACAATCCACCGACTCTCGCTCATCCGTATGCCTGGTCTCGTACCGACTACTACTGGCTCGACACCTGGGAAGAGCCGTTCATGTACGAGGTCACCACCAACCTGTCGATCACAGGTGCTCAGGTGGCTCAGACCTTCCTGGTTTCGAACGACATCATCGCGACCCAGCTCGGATTCTACATCACGGCCAAGGCCGCGAACGAAGACATCCACATCGCGCTCTGCGAAGTGACCGCCGGTCAGCCTGACCTCGACAAGGTCTGTTTGAAGACGACCTACTCGCAGGCGAGCATCGTCACGGGTTGGAACCTGTGCCCAATACAGCCGACCTTCCTCCAGAAGGGTAAGCGTTACGCCTTCGTGTTCATCTCGAACGCGAACCACCAGATCGGCATGACCTCCGGTCAGTCCTATCTGGACGGCACGTTCTTCTACTCGACGGACGGCATCTACTACATGGGCGATCTGACCAAGGACATGATGCTCCAGGTCTATGGCGCTTCGTTCGCTTCGTCTCAGGTTGCGATCGAGTTCGCTCCGATCAACCTCGACGGCGGCTTCCGCGACGTCGACATCCTGGCCGAACAGTGGGTTCCGGGTTCGTGCGAACTCGTCTTCGAGATGCGACCAAACGGTACCGGTGAATGGCAGCCGCTGATCGCCGACAATTCCGGCGTTCTCGGAACTGCTCCGCCGCTCGCTCAGTTCAGGGCTCGCTTCATCGGCACCACCGACATGGCGCCGATCCTGCATCTGACAGGTTCTCGCGTCAGCGTCTCTCGTCCGAAGACGGCATACAAGCATGTCTCGACCCAGATGACCGTGCCGGCGCTGTCGAACATCGCGCACAACCTGACGTTCGTGAACTTGCTCGAAATGTTCGATCCGACGCCGCACACCTACGGCATCTCGGTTCGAGTTGGCGGGACTGAGTACACGCCCGACACGACCATCACCGAGGTGATGGACGCGACAGCGAAGCGTTACCAGAAGACCTACACGTTCAGTCTTCCGGCCGGGACCACGCAGTTCACGATCGAGCAGACCGGAACGACGAACTCTCCGCAGGTCACGTACCACGTCGCCGAGCGGACGTTCTACACCAAGTAAGGAAACCACTTCATGGCAGACACGTCTACCGCAGCCGCTCCGGCGGCTGCTCCTGCTGCTGCTCCGGCGGCGGCTCCCGTCGCTCCTGCGGCACAGCCTGTTTCGCCTGCCGCGCCCGATCCGAACAAGCGTTACCGGGTCAAGCTGGCTCGCGCAGTCGAGGTTGTGCCTGGCATCTGGGCGCGGCCTGGCCACAACGTGACCCTCAGGGGGTCCGACGTCGTCAAGCTCGGCGCCGCAATCATCAGCTACGAAGAGGTCTAAGGAATGGCCCGCCGGTTTGATCAATATTATCAGGTAAAGTCGAGGGACAACCTTGGCGATCCCGATTACTGGAACCGGCGTTTTGATGACATCGATCGTCGAATTTCGTCCAACGAGGACGGACTCTCGGCGATCGGTGGGTTGACGACGTACATCGAGGGTCTCGCTCTCGACCGCCTCAACCTCGTCCTTGCGCCGGCCTTGGACAAGATCACCCTGGTCTCAGAACAGGGCTTCTTGCTTGCCCATTCGAACAACGCGGTGACGCTGGACACGGCGACCACCCAGACGTTCGCCATCTATGATGCCGCCGAACGTGAGCTTTTCGCCCCGTCGCCTTTCGTCACGATCGTGCGCGAGGCCAACCAGACCGACTATGCTTTCGCAAGGCTCGTGTCCTGGGACAAGGTGGGCGGCCAGCTGGTTCTCCAGCCGGTTCAGATTTTCGGCAATCCGGGACCGTTCATCGACTGGACCATCTACGTCGGAACGGCCCTTTCGCAGGCCATTCAGCAGATGCTGGCTGACACCCAGGCGGCGCGAGACGCAGCCAAGGGATATCGCGACAACGCTGCTGACAGTGCAAATCAAACATCGTCTGACAAGACTGCCATCGCGCTGATGAAGTCAGACACGCTGGCGGCTCGTGACGCTGCCGCGGCTTCTGCTGCTGCGGCCAAGGTCTGGGATCCGACGAACTACTATCAGAAGACCGAGGTCGATGCCGAAGTCAACGCCAAGGTCGCCGGCTTGGTCAACAGCGCGCCATCAACGCTCGACACGCTGCAGGAACTCGCCTCGGCGCTCGGCAACGACGCCAACTTTTCGACGACCGTCACGGCTTCGCTCGGAAATAGGGTGAGGGTCGACACCAACGCACAAGGACTGACTGCGGCTCAGCAGTTAAACGCCAGAACCAACCTGGGCTTCCCGGCGAACACTGTTGGCCTTGTCAACATCGCGTCCGCTGCGCAGATCACGGTTGGCGCGGCTGCTGACGCCGTCACCGTCAATCAGGCGTGGGCTGCGGCTGGCTGGGTGCCACTCGGTAACCTGACTGGCACTGTCACAATCGACGGCAACACTGGCTCTCGCTTCGTTGGCACTCTCGTTGGCAACGTCACTATCGCCACCACCAATATGAAGCCCGGTCAGGTCTTAGAACTTTCCTTCGTTCAAGACGCCACCGGCTCGCGAACTGTGAGCTGGTCTGGATTCCTATTCCCAGATGGTATCGCTCCGACAGTCTTCCCGAATGCCAATAATTGGGCGGTTTTCTACTCCGGTGTCTACCATTCCTACGGTTTTATGCTGGGCAATGGCTGGAAGACGTACTGATGATCATCCCTAGCCTTCGACACATAATTACCCCGGCTGGCCACACGGTTATTCCCGGCAGCGTCAGCTACACCACGCCAGGCACCTACTCCTTCACCGTCCCTTACTATCACTCGCTCCTGGCAGACTGTCGCGGAGCGAGTGGGGGCGGCGGCGGTTACTGTTGGAATCAACCATATGGCGGCACGGACGGTGGCGCGGGTGGCTATAGTTACTTTAACGCACCCACCGGCAACATCGTAGGCTACGGCGGTGGTGGCGGTACAGCGGGTAGCTCACAAACACCAGTTCATCACGGTACCAACGGTGCGAACGGCACCGGGTCTGGTGGTGACTACAATGGTGTTGGTGATGCGACCACTGGCGGTATCGGCGCTTACTATCCTGCAAACAGGTCGTATGACGGAGGTAACGGCGGCAATGGCGCTCGGGCCTACAAGACATTCTCCAAGGGTGGCCCGCTCATCCCGCTCTCCGTTATCACCGTTGTGGTTGGCCAGGCTGGCGCTGCTGGTTACGCCGATAACGCAAACCTCGTGAAGGCTACCCCCGGCGTCAATGGCGCAGTCTACATTTCATGGAGCTAATCAATGCTGATCGCCAAAGAGACGACGCCTGGAACATTTGAAGAGATCTTATTTGGGTCTTCCTTCACTGGCCCAGATGGAGTGCTCCATGGATGGCAGTGCATCGAATTGTGGTCCGATTCTGATCTGAATGCGATCGGCGTGTATCGCGTTCAGCCAGTCACGCCGCCCACCGACCCTGAAGTGACGATCTCCGGATACCACTTCGAGCGTGTCAACGGAATTGTCACCCAGATCCTTGATCTGGTTCAGCCTCCACCGCCGACCAAGCAGGATCTTCTGGACTATGCAGCCGCCAAGCGATTCGACCTCGAAGTCGGAGGCATCGTCTCGGCAACATATGGTCCGCTTCCGACTGACCGAGACACCCGAGCCATCGTTGGCCAGACAATTCAGTCTATCGACCTTGGCATCGTCACAGCTCCAGTCAACTTCAAGACGCCGCAGGGATTTGTCCCGCTCGATCGTGCGGCATTCGTAGCAATCGCCACGGAAATGGCCGCCCACGTCCAGTCTACCTTCGACAAAGAAGGTCAGGTTGACGCTCAGATCCAGGCGGGGACGATCACCACGAAAGCGGCGGTTGACGCCGCGCTCACCTCATAAACCAAACCAACCAACCTCACCACGAGCCGCTCCATCCGGGGCGGCTTTTTTGTTTGGGAGAACCATACGTGACTGTTCAATATCTCCACGGCATCGAGACGATCGAACTCGACAGCCCTGCTGGTCCGGTCGACACCGTCAAGTCGAACGTGATCGGCCTCGTCGGCACGGCGCCGGACGCTGACCCCGATATCTTCCCGCTCAACACGCCTGTGGCCGTCTTCTCTGACGCGCTGAAGGCGGGTCAGCTGAAGTCCACCGGCACCCTGCTCGACGCAGTCGACGCGATCTACAGCCAGAAGTCGGCCGTGGTCGTCGTGGTCCGCGTGGACGATGGCCTGAGCATGGAGGAGACCTGGTCCAACGCTGTCGGTTCGCCGACCGGCAAGACCGGCATCTGGTCGCTGCTCAAGTCGCGCCCGATGCTTCAGGTCATCCCGAAGCTGCTCATCGCGCCCGGCCTCACCAGCGGTCGCCCGACCAACGGTCTGATGAACCTGGTCATCGGCGACGTCGGCCAGAACTATGTCCTGGCGACGACCACGATCACGATCGATGCACCACCGGCTGGTGGCCGTCAGGCGACGGCTGTGCCTCAGGTTGTCGGCGGCAAGTTGACCGGTGCGATCATCACTGACCCTGGCTACGGCTACGACGCTATCCCGAACGTCACGGTGAGCGGCGCCGGCACGGGCGCAACCATCACGGCGACCCTCGGCCATGTGGCCAACCCGGTCGGCGTGGCGTTCGCCTCCATCGTCGATCGCCTCCGCGCGGTGGCCTTCCTCGACGGTCCCGGCACCAGCTACGACGACGCGGTCCAGTATCGCCAGGACTACGGCAGCCAGCGCATCTCGATCATCGATCCAGGCGTTCTCTCCTGGAACACCGAGAACTCGGTGTACGTGCAGAAGCCTGCTTCGGCCTACGCGGCCGGCATCCAGGCTCGCATCGACGAGGAGAAGGGCTTTTGGTACTCGTTCTCGAACGAGGTGATCCAGAACATCGGCGGTCCATCGCGTCCGGTCGATTGGATGCCCAACGATCGCGACAGCGAAGCGAACATGCTGAACTCCAACCAGGTCACCACCATCATCCACGATGCTGGCTACAGGTTCTGGGGTCTGCGTGGCACCGGCACCGACCCGCTCTGGGCTCAGCTGTCTGTGCGCCGCACCGCGGACATGATCTACGAGAGCCTCGAACAGGCCGAGCGCGATCGCCTCGACAAGCCGTTCAGCTACCAGCTGCTCACCGGCATCCAGGGCGACGTGAACGCTTACCTCCGACTGCTCCGCTCGCGCGGCGCGCTGATCGGCGGAAAGTGCTGGATCGACCAGACGCTCAACACCCCGGCGACATTCGCTTCGGGCGAGCTGACCGTGAACTTCGATCTCGAGCCCCCGGCGTGCTTGGAGCACCTGCAGTTCCAGGCGGTCCGTAACCCGAACTACTACACGGACTTCATCGAGACGTTCGCGCGGCAGGTCGCCAACGGCTAACGCCGAGGCCACTCCGCATCACCCACCACAATGAGCTAGTCACGAGCCGTCCGGTCCTTGCGGGCCGGGCGCGCTCTGGCGTGGCCGGAGACATCTATGAATAACCTTCGCGACTCCAACATTTTCCAGGACTTCACGGTCTGGATCCAGGACATCGGCAAGATCGGAGAGGCGCCCGAGTTTCAGCCCCCGGAAATCCAGATCGAGACCGAGGACTTCCGCGGCGGCGGTATGGACGGCACCATCGAAATGCCGATGGGTATCCAGAAGATCGAGTTCGACTTCATGCTCCATACCTGGGACGCGCAGATCTGGCAGAACCTCGGCTACGGCCCTGGATCGCTGGACGTGCCGATCACCTTCCGCGGCTACCTGCTGTCGGCAAACGGCGCCGAGAAGAGCGTCCTGATCGAGACTCACAGCCTGATCAAGGCGATCAAGCCCGGCAAGGTGCAGGCCGGCAAGAAGGTCGACCAGACCATCAGCCTCTGCGCCAACTACTTCCGTCACAACATCGACGGGACCGATGTCACCGAGATCGACGTGTTCAACAAGATCACGATCATCGGTGGTACCGACAAGAGCGCCAACGCTCGACAGATCCTGGGCTTCACCTACTAAGCCCTGAGATCACTCCAACCGAGGCCTCGCCATAACCGGCGGGGCCTTTTTGTTTTCCTCATCAAGGTGTGCAAACCAAAATGGCCGAACAAGTTTTCCCTCTCAACCATCCCTTCGAGTACCGCGGCGCGAGCTACATCGAGTTCAAGGCCCGCCGGCCGAAGGTCCGTGACCTCCGCAACTTCATCAAGAACGTCGACAAGGACGGTGTCGCTGCGATGGAAAAGGTCCTCGCTGACCTGTGCGAAGTCGACGAGAAGATCATCGCCGAAGTCGATATCGAGGACTTCACCCCGATGAAGGCGTGGTTCGAAGGTTTTTTGAAGCCAATGCTGGGCGAATAGACCGGATCCTCCAGGACTCCTTCCCGATCTTCGAGCGCTTCCACTGGACGCTCGACGACGTGGAGAACATGGAGTTCTGGGATTTCTGCCTAGTGGCAGACGGTGTCCAGCATCTAAACGCGCGAGACGCTGAAGCGCTCGCAAAAGCTCGGGGTGGATAACCCCGGGCTTCTTTTTTGTTTTCAGGAGCGGTGATGTCCGACGATCTCAATCTCAGGGCCAGGCTGACGGGCGAAGACTCGCTCTCGCCGCTGGTCCAGCGCATCGTGTCCCAATTCGACCGCCTGGAAAAGAAGCTGAAGGCTCTTGGCCAGAACTACCGGAACCCCATCGCTGGGCTTGATGACAAGTACATCAAGCAGCTGCAGAAGGGCGGCAAGGAGATCGACGGCCTCACCGAGAAATACATGCGGTGGGCGCGCTACCAGCGCGACTTCGGCAAGATGTCGTCCACCCAGTGGACGAAGATGACCAATGAGCTGCAGGGCTATCACGACCGGTTCGACAAGCTCAACCGAAAGGAAATGAAGGCCTACGCCGAGAAGGTGAAGCGGGCACAGGCCTACAGCGCTGTCTGGAACTCCCAGGCGAAGGAGCGCGTCCGCATCGAAGACAACATGCGGGACCAGATCAACCGCATCGACGTTGAGCACCTGCGCCAGGAAGAGCGGCGCAACCGCGACCATCAGAACAGGATGCTGAGTGCGCGGCGCCAGTTCGTGCAGCAGGTCAACAAGATCTACCAGGGCGTACGCCGGCTTGGCTATGCCGAGCTTGGTGCGGCGGCTGGCGTCGGCGCAATGGGCGCCTCGTCCGTCCGGTCCGCAGTGGATCTGGACAAGGCGGAGTTCAACGCCCGCATCAATATGGACCAGAGCCAGGTCAACGCCCGGCAGCTGCGTGACATGTGGGCGCTCCCGCGTGCTGTGGCTCTCGGCCAGAACCCGGCAAGGCTGATGGAGACGGCGGCAGACGCCGCCAAGGCAGGCGTTCCTGAAAAGCTCGCCGCCGGCACCGCCGAGATGGTGACCAAGCTCGCCAAGACCATGGGCATCGACGCAGCCCAGGCCATGGAAGGAATGGGCTACGCCATCGCTCAGGAGATCGGCGCCGGCCGCATGTCCGACACGGACATCAAGCCGATCCGACGCCTGGCGAACACCTCGGCGTACCTCGCCAACAAGACCTCCGCGCGTCCGGACCAGATGTTCTCGTTCCTGCGAACGGGTATGGGTTCCGGTGCCAAGCTTGGTCTCGATCAGGAGACCACGCTCGCGTTCGGCGCTTCGGCAATTCAGGCCGGTGCGCAAGGCCAGCAGGCATCCCGATTCCTCGGTTCGTTCGGCGCTGACATCTACGGCCTTCAGATGAAGGCGCGGGACATCCAGCGCAAGGGCGGCAATCGCTCTCAAGAAGACAAGCTGTTCCTGAGCCTGCCCAGCAAGCTCGGCTTCGGCTCGTACGGAAACCTGATCCAAGGTTTCAGGAAGGATCCCAACAACGCCATCTTCGACCTGATCAAGTCGTTCGGCAAGATCAAGGACAACATCCAGCGCGAACAGGCGATGGATGCTCTGTTCGGCAGCGGCTTCGGTCGCTTCCTCGCGAACATGGTCGAGTCACCTGCGATGCTCGATCGCACCCGGGCCCTGTCCAGAGAGGCGATGGGTCAGTCGGAAGAGACCGACTTCATCAGCAAGTCGTGGCAGGAGTTCACGAACAGCCTGGAGTACTTCGTCGACAAGGTGAAGGCGACCTGGACCGTCCTCAAGGACGAGCTGGGCGACGTGCTCAAGCCGTACATCCAGCAGTTCAGCAGCTGGGTCGAAGACTGGTACACGACCGTCAAGACCAGCGGCATCAAGGAACGCTTCGCCGGATTCCTGAGCGGATTGACGGAAGGCTTCCTCGGCCACCCCGGCTCGTTCCGCGACCTGCTCGACAAGGCATTCGGTAAGCCTGGAGAGAAGAGCGGCTCGAGCGCCGATGACTTCATGAAGCTGGGCAAGGGATTTGCGGAGGGCATCAAGTCTGTCGCGAAGGCCTTCGTCAGCATCTCGGCGTATTTCGGCAACAACTCAGCTGACCCTGAGGCGATCGGCCGGTTCGCCGGCAAGATCGTAGCGCTCGTCGGCGCATTGACACTACTGAGTCCTCTCATCAGCGTCATGGGCCTCGTGGTTTCGAGCCTATTCATGTTGGGATCAGCGCTGAAATTCCTCAGTGACCTCGGCGTACTAAAGTTCCTCGCCAAGATCACAGGCCTCAAAGCCGGTAAGGACATGGCCTTGCAGTTCGGCGCGAAGGCTGCCGGCAAGGTTGGACTTGGCGCGCTCGGTGGCTGGATGGGCATGTTGCTATATGGCGACGGCCGGCCGGACAATAGCCCTGAAGACATGAAGGGCCTCCAGGATGAGCTGAGGAATTACTACGAGAAGAACGGCAAGCTGAAGAAGAAGACCTCCGGTGAAGGCTTCGATCCTTCGATGGTCCACCCTGCGGCCTACTACACCCGCAGCTCTGTCGACGATCTGAGCGACCAGCTGAAGAAGTTCGGCGGTATGGTTGAGCGCGCTTCGTTCATCACCACGACCGGCGGCGCAATCCGCGGCGCTGGCTTCGTTGGTGGTGGCGGACTCAGCTCAAGCTACGGATCGTCTTCGGGCATCAGCCTGGGCGGCGGTAGCGGCAGCCCGATGGCTCTGATCCACAGCACTCCGGGCGCACGGCTGCCGAACTTCGGCGTCGGCTCCGGCGGCATAATCAAGCGCAGCAACATCCCGTCCTTCTCGGGCGGCGGCGGTAGCGCTGGAGGGCTGAGCAAGTCGGCATACGAGCGGGTCTTCGCTGGAACGCCGCTCGCTGGCATGTACGACAATGTCGTTGCAGCAGCGAAGGCGAACGGCGTCGATCCGGCTCTGCTGGCCAGCGTCATGGCTCATGAGACTGGCAAGGGCAGTGTGCTGACTGGGAATAACCCCGGCGGCATCATGGACCCTGCCACCGGCATGGCCAGGAAGATGCAGTTCGGTAGCCTTGCTCAGGGCATCGACCGGACAGCTGCCACGGTTGCGAAGAACTACCAGAGGGCTGGCGGTAGCATCGACGCTCTGGGGCGCATCTACGCTCCGGTCGGCGCAGCTAACGATCCGCGCGGCCTGAACGGCGGATGGGCTGCTGGCGTCAAGGGCTACCTCAGCCAGATGTCGGGCTCGGACCAGGCCAGCGGCCTCGGAGATCCGGTCAAAACGGCGGAGCGCTTCCTCAACAAAAACGAGTGGCGCGACACCAAGGAGATTGCGAACTTCATCAAGGCCGACCCGCGTGGCAACGTGAACGCTTGGTGCGCTCGCTTCGTAAACGCCGCTCTCAAGGAAAACGGCGTCCAGGGTACCGGAAGCGCTGCGGCAGCCAGCTTCTATAAGTGGGGCTCCGCAGTTGAAGGTGCTGTGAAGCGCAACGACATCATGGTCTCTCCGCATCACGTCGGCATGGCCACCGGTAAGGTGGACGAGAATGGCAACATTCAGATGATCTCCGGCAACCACGGGGATTCGGTCCAGTACAGCTGGGAACCCCGCGGCAAGTATCAGTTGCGTAGGGCAACGCCTGGACTCGTCAGCGGTGTGCCAGACCCGAAGAGTGTCACCCGGGGTGTTCCGTCGACACCGATCCCTGGTGCTGGTGCGAGCGACATCCGTCGCAATCCTGGTAACGTGGCGATCCACATCAATGGTGGTTCGCACGATCCGGAAGCTCTGGCGACGTTGGTCCAGCGCCGCATCGACGAACAGATGAACTGGCGTATCCACGACAGCGAGTCCGAATACACCTAATTGTCCTGGCCCTACGGGGCCGGGACTTCCCCTTCAATTCCAATCGAGAGGATTCCATGGCATCGGTGCTACTGGGGTTGGGTTCGCTTGACCCTTCCGCAACTGACAACGTGATCCTTTTCTACGCGCCGCTGCCCGGGAACGACACTCCGGGCTTCGAAACTTTTGCGCGAGACTCCCAATACACTTGGGTCTCGAACGATCGCCTGTCACGTGACCCGGCGATGCAGTTCACTGGACCCGGAGAGGAGAACATCGTAATCGACGGGCGGATGTACCCCTACCATTTCGGTGGCCTCTCAACCCTCAAGCTGCTGCGCGATGCTGGTCGCAGCGGCAAACCTTACATCCTGGCACGGTTCTATCCGCTCTCCGGTCCTGGCGGATACGGGAGCGAGAACCTCGGCAACTTCGTCATCATGCGGGTCCGCTCGGCGGAATCGAAGATCGGTGCTGTCGGCATCGCTCACAAGATCGATTTCACGCTGGAGCTGAAGCGCTATGGTGACGACCTGGAGTCGACCGCGCCCGACAATTTCGTGGTGACCTAATGTCAACCTACGTTACCAAGACGTACGATCGGCTCGATCGTATCTGCTACGACAGGTACGGATCGACCGACAACCGGATCGTCGAGTGGGTCATCGACCAGGACTACGGCATTGAGCTGTACGGCATCGTTCTGCCGATCGGGATCGTCATCGACCTCCCGGATGCGCCGCAGCAGATGTCGGGTCCGAAGGTTCTCCCGCAAATCTTCCTCTGGAGCTGATCTGCAATAGCAGATCGTTCCGATCAAAATATATGCGTTAGCGCATCAGGCCGTCCTTCGGGGCGGCCTTTTCGTTTTGGAGGCGTGCGTGCCTACAGGTTACACCCCGATCTACCGGGTCATGCGGAACGGCATCGACATCACTGGTCGCTTCAACGATAGGACCACGCAGATCAAGGTCGATCTTACCGCGGGAGGCGGTGAGGGCGACATCTGCACTATCATGCTCGATGACCGAGACTGGAGAATCGTTCGGCCGTACCCCGGCGAGAACATCTCATTGTGGCTTGGATATCAGGAAGTAGGCCTAGCCTACATGGGGTCGTTCGAAATCGACGACGTCACCTTCCTCGGCAAGCCTCGCAGCATACAACTTACAGGACTCTCCACGGGACTTCGTGACATTCAGAAGTCACCGCAGATCGCAAATTTCGACAACAAGACGGTCGGAGACATCCTCGGGCAAATGGCCGGACAAACCGGCATCAGTACCGCCATCTCGGGCGGACTTGCCTCACAAAAAATCCCCTTCAAAAATCAGGTCGTCAGCAACCTGCACATGATCCATGAGCTGGAGCGCATCTATGGCGCTGTGGCCAAGATCGCTGACGGCAAGCTGGTGTTCGCGCCACGTGACTCGACCGAGAGCGTGAGCGGCATCGCGCTTCCAACCCTCGTCCTGCTGCCGGAACATTTCGGCGATTGGTCAGTCCGGTACAGCTCCAAATCGGAGTTCGCCGGGGTAAAGGCCGCCTATTGGGACAAGGACCAGCACATCCGACAGTGGGTCAATTCCGCGATCCCTGGTGCGGACAACGGCGCTGAACATTTCACCATCGGCAACGTCTTCAACTCCGTTGAGGAGGCCACGGCGGCTGCAGCTTCGAAGGGCGAAGCGCTGAAGCGATCAGAGGTCTACGCGGTCTTCGATCTCGCCAAGGGTGATCCCTGGGTCCGAGATCAGCAGACGCTGTTGGTCAGCGGCATGCGCGACGGCATCAACGGATCCTACGTCGTCGACAAGGCGACCCACACGTACGTCAGGAGCACGGGCATTCGGACGAACCTCGAATGCAGAGCACCTGGTGATGGCGCTGATTACAGCGACCGCGCCGAGGAGTGGTTCCTGAAGCCGCTTCCTGGTGAGCCGATGGGCTCTGTCATCCCAGACGGGACCTTCAACGGTCCGTTCTAACCGAAAGAAAGAAATGTTCAGTCAAGAAATCATCGACGCCATCATGGCGGCGGCGAAGGCCCAGGGCTGGCCCGAGTCGTCCCTGTTGGCTGTAGTCGAGTGTGAAACCTCTGGTCAGCCGTTCGAGGTTGACGGACATACCCCGACCCTCCTGTTCGAGCGGCATAAGTTCTATTCGGAGATGCAGAAGCATCAGCCGAGCAAGCTGAGCAAGGCCATCGCGGCCGGCCTCGCCATCAAGACCTGGAGCCCGAAGACCCAATACAAGGACGAGGGCACTTCCGCCAACCGCGTGAAGCTGATCGCAAAGGCCCGCGAGATCGACGAGGAAGTCGCCAACCGTGCGGCGTCCTGGGGTCTCGGCCAGACCATGGGCTTCAATGCCGAGGAGCTTAAATACGCCAGCGCCACGGCGATGGTGGCCGAGCTGTCCAAGGGCATCGCCGAGCAGATCGAGGCTCTGGTCCGCGAGATCAAGGCCAACCATCTGGACGGCTATCTCAAGGAGAAGAACTTCGCCGCCTTCGCGAAGGGCTACAACGGCGCCGGCTACAAGCAGAACAACTACGACGTCAAGATGCGCAACGCCGATGCGGCGTGGGAGAAGCGTATCGCCAACGGCGACATGCAGGCCAAGCCGGCCAAGTCCGTCACGCTGGTCTATCAGGCCAAGCTGAAGGCGCTGAACTATCAGGTCGGCACGGTCGATGGTGACTGGGGCGATCTGACCACGGGCGCGTGCTCCGCGTTCCAGCGCAAGCAGGGCCTCAAGATCACCGGCCACCCGGATGACGAGACCACTGCGGCGCTCGACAAGGCGACCCCTGATCAGGCCCGCCAGGTCAGCCAGGAGCGTGCCAACGCCACGGCAGAGGATCTGAAAGCCAAGGGCTCGAAGACGATCGCTGCGGCCCAGAAGGGATCCGGAGTGACCAAGGTGCTGATCGCGACCGGCGCGATCGGCGGCGCGGCCCAAACCGGCGCTCTCCACAAGGCCAAGGTTGCGGTCGGCAACGCCACCGGGGCGCACAGCTTCCTCGACTCCGTCCGAGATGTGGCTGTCCACGCCGCCCACTACTGGTGGGTTGGTCTCATCGTGGCCGGCGTCGTCATCCTCGGCTGCTACGGCAAGGTGATCGAGGCCCGCCTGCTGGATCACCAGACCGGCAACAACATCGGAAAGTAATCCAGTGTCCGTCATCGAAACGATCGTGGGGCTCGTCCCCACGGTCCAGGCTCGCGCGAAAGCGGTCCTGGACTTCCTCACCTCGACCACCGGCAAGGTGATCTCGGCCGTCGTGCTCGTTCTCGCCATCCTCGGCTACGTCCACCACCTGGGCGTCGAAAGCCAGAAAGGCAAGATCGAGTCCCTGACGAAGGAACTCGGAGTCGTGAAGCTGCAGCTCGCCGCAGCTCAGCAGAAGACCCAGGCTTGCCCCGAGCAGAAGGCTGAAGCGACTCCTCCGAAGGCCGGCTGGCTGGACGAGCAGGCGAAGGCAGCCGCCGCCCTAAACTCGAAAGTCAATTCCTATGAACAAGAGCTGGCCAAACGCCCTGCGCGCAGCGGCGATCGCCTTTCTGCCGCTGAGTCTCGGCGGCTGCTTGACATCCGGTAAGCCGGATCTGCGCAACCTGCCGCCCGCTCTCGCCGAGTGCGAGAAGGTCGCCAAGAAGGTGGCGCTGCCGCCAATCGCCCCGGGGATGGACAAGGTCGCGGTGATCGCCCGCTACCGATCTGCCCTCATCACTGCCAACAACCGCATCGAAGGGGCATCTGAGTGCTTAGCTGAGATCGACGCACTTCAGACTGGAAACCAAAAATGACCGCGCCGTCTACCATCGACGTGATCAACATTGAAGGCCTCGTAGGCCTGTTCGGACCTACCGTTGCAGCGGTCGGCCTCATCCTCACCGTCTGGTGGCGCATGGATGCAAAGATCGAGTCTGCAGCTGAGAAAGCGCACGATACTGAAAAGGCGCTTGCCGACTTCAAGCTCAAGGTTGCCGAGGAGTACGCCTCCTGGGAGACCGTGAAGTCGATCGAGACCCGTCTGACCGAACGGATGGACGGCCTCGCGGAGCAGGTGATGAAGATGCCTGACGCGATCGTCGACCGGATCATGAAGTACCTGATCAAACAATAATAAGCCGGGTCAACCGGCAACCAACCTCGGCCCCGGTGTCAGCTTCGCGCTGGCCTGGGGCCTCTTTTTTTGTGCCTTCATTTGCCCGAAATTTGCACGAATGCAAATTCTGTGGTAGGCGTCAACCCATAAAATCCCTCCATCCAGAGGCTCCATGACACTGTCAACCGCTGAGCGTGCCCGCAGAAAGAAGATCGTCGAGGATCTCCTGCAGATCGGGTACCACCCTCAGGGTCAACGCGGTGGCCTTGCTTCGGCCACCAAGACCGCTGAGCGCCGCGAAGGCATCAACTATCCCAACTGGGTCCGCGCTGAAGAAGCGCTGAAGCGCAAGCGCAGAGAGAACTTCGCGGTCGATTGGTCGCTCTATGTTCCGCCGGCTAAGGCCGCCACCGTGACCCGTGGGTCCGAAGAAGTTGGCGAAGAACTGTCCGCCGAAGACCACGCCCACATGCGGGCGGTATCGCTCTCGTCGGAGGTTACTGACCTCATCACCGCCTCGAAGTATCCGGTTGTGAATCCGGAAGCTATCATCATCGACTCCTACCTTGTCCGGCGCTATGACCGCTCGGTCGGCGGTTATGTCATCAAGGAGGGCACCCCGCGGACGTGGATGACAGACACCCTGCGTGTCGCGCCGATCACCAATCCGCGGAACCGCAACTTCATCTTCACGGGTGCGCAGAACGATGCGCCGATCCATGAGGAGTTCTGGGCCAACCTCCAGGCCTATGCAGCCTATCTCGACGCTGAGATCGTCGTGGGTCCGTGGACATATGAGACCCAATGGTGGGCTGAGAACAACCCGACCGCGCGTGCCTACGCCACGGAACTGACGCCGTATCTGTGCTTCGGCCAGATGAAGATCGGCGACAACTTCATGTTCTGCGGTGAGATGAACACCTTGCCGACCGCGTCGCAGCCGATCTCGGACCTCGTGACGTATAGCCGGGGCCGCTGGGCCGTGTTTCCGCACGCCAAGCGCCAGCTGAAGTCCGTTCCCTCGACCGACCCCAACATCCAGGCCCACCAGGTCATGACGTCCGGCGCTGTGACGCGCCCGAAGGTCATCCCGCGTAAGGCCGGCGTGAAATCCATCTTCCATCAGGTGGTTGGCGCCACCGTAGTCCAGTTCGACGAGGAGGGGGATGTGTTCTGTCGGCAGATCACCGCTGGCGAGGATGGGGCCTTCTACGACCTCGACGCCCATGTGGAGGACGGAGAGGTCACGACGGGTCACCGCGTCAAGGCGATCACCTGGGCCGACATCCACGTCCGCAAACTCGATGCAGCCAACACCATGGCGTCCTTCGGCTGGGATATGCGTGGGAACGTGGGCTACCAGCGCAACTCGGTGATCGAGGTGCTCAATCCCTACTTCTCGATCTATCACGACATCTTCGACAACGAGCCGGGCAACCATCACCACGTTGGTGACAACGCCTACAGCTATGAGATGGCCATCCGTGGCCGCGATAGCGTCGAGGGCGAGGTCATCCAGTGCGGCGACTTCCTGTTGCGCACCTGCGGCGATGATCGTCAGGGCGTCGTTGCCGAGGGCAACCATGACCTGGCGCTGGAGAAGTATGCCCGCGAGGCCCGCTACCGAAACGACGGCATCAACGTTCGCTTCGGCCTCCAGCTGGAGGATGCGTACCTCGGTCACGTCGAGGCGCGCTCGCACGCGATCGACAATGATCTGCCGGTTCCGCGCTTCTCGCTGCTCGAACACGCGATCCGCATGAAATATCCCCAGCTCGGGGACAAGATCAGGTGGTGCCACGATGGCTACAGCTACCTGATCGACGGCATCGAGGTCGGCAACCACGGCTTCCGCGGCGCGAACGGCGCCAAGGGAACGGTCGCTGGCTTCGCCCGCATGGGTCGCAAGATGACCATCGGGGACAAGCATTCACCGGAGATCAACGAAGGAGTTTACGTGGCTGGAGCGATGAACCTGCGTCACGGGTACAACAAGGGACCGAGCGGCTGGGCTGTCTCGCACGTCGTGCAGTATGCGGACGGCAAGCGGGCCATCATCACGCTGCAGAAGGGCAAGTGGCGGCCCGAGAAACCGATCATCCGGATGCCGGCGGCGCGTGAAGCCGTGGCCCATTCGGTTGCCTAATCGTTTGCATGAATGCAAATAAGGAGGCTTGCATGCTTGTCTATCTGGCCGGTCCGATCTCCGGTCTGAACTTCGAGGGCGCCACGGACTGGCGGCAGTACGCGAAGGCGGAGCTGGCGCAGTTCGGGATCAAGGCGCTCTCGCCTCTCCGAGAGCAGGAGCACCTGAAGACGGTAGGCGTCTTCACGGACTGCGCCAAGGAGACCGAGCGCCTGAAGAGTCCCATGTCGATGCCTCGCGGCCTGACCGTGCGGGACCGCTGGGACGCGCGGCGCTGCGACGTGCTGCTCGTGAACCTGTTGGGGGCAACCAGGGTCTCGATCGGCACCGTGCTGGAGATCGCCTGGGCTGATGCAGCCGGCACACCGATCGTCGTGGCGATGGAGCCGGACGGCTCTAACCCCCACGAGCACGCGATGATCAACCAGCTCATCGGATTCCGCGTCCCGACACTGTGGGACGCGATCGACGTCACGCGGCAGCTGCTTGCCTGCTGATTAGCTTGAATGCAAACAAAGGAGTATGAAGTGACTGTTGTTGGACTCGCAGGTTTCGCCCAGTCGGGCAAGACGACCGCGGCGCTGTACCTGGAGAAGAAGTACGGCATCCGCCGCAAGCACATCGCCGAGCCGCTGCGGGCGATGCTCGCCGTGCTGCTCCAGGCGAACGGCATGTCGAGCGATATGATCACCCGCTATCTGGTGGGCGATCTCAAGGAGCAGTTGATCCCCGAGCTGGGTGTCACCTCCCGCTATGCACAGATCACGATCGGAACAGAGTGGGGCCGCAAGCTGATCGGCGAGGATATCTGGGCCAACACCTGGGAGCGCGGTATCGCTGACGTCGAGTCCGTGATGAACGACTCCGTGCGCTTCCCGAACGAGGCTGAGGCTATCCGCCGCCGAGGTGGCATCGTCATCATGATCAAGCGCCCCGGCACCAAGCCGGCGAAGTTCAAGTGGGGGAAGATCGGGGAATTTCTGTACGACAAGTTCGGTCTGATGTGGGGCGTGCATCCGAGCGAGCGTATCGACCTGATCAGGCCGGACTTCATCATCCACAACGATGCCAGCATCGAGGAGATGTATGCAGACCTCGATCAGGCGATGCGTATCCACCTGAACAAGATGGTGGATACCAATTTCGTTGGATCGGCAAAGAGAACGAAGGCAGCCGCCCTGCTGCCGCTGGCTTATTCGCCGGGGCTCTGATGGCAATTACTTTGAGTCCGTGATGACAGCGGACTCAACTAGTGCCGGAGCCTGCCTCGGGCGATGGGGCAGGCGCCGACGTGATAATAAGTCTAATACAGTGCGTTATCTCGGCTCGGCAGTTTCTTTGACGTCTATCTTCTCCTTAATTCTGATTTTGATCAGCCCGGGAATACCACCCTCAATCTCCCACTCACCTTCGGTGGTCGTGTCGACCCGAACTGTCGTCAACGTTCCCGCATCGACGTAGCCAGCGTCAGGGCTACCGGCATCGCCGGCATGGCTGGCACCGCCGGTAGCGCCGGCACCGCCGGCATCGCCGGCACCGCCGGTAGCGCCGGCATCGCCGGCACCGCCGGTAGCGCCGGCACCGCCGGTAGCGTGGGCATCGCTCCAATCGTCCTCTGTTTCTGTTTCTGCTTCCACGCGGCTCCGCTTTACTTTTTCCTCCCTGAAGGTTCTATCCCTTGCGTCGATGTCGAACTCTAGTTTGAATGGCCGACCGTTATCGGCTTTGGCGTCAAGCTTGTGCAGTTGGTACAGCACGGCAATGTTATTCGCACATATACGGTTGCTCAGCAGTTGGACCGCAATTTCCCGCATCAGAAGTGACCGGATTCCCTCAAGCGACTTCACGGGAACCTGTTTTCCATCCAGATTGCTCTTCATGTTGGCCTCCGTCTGAAGGTAGGAGACCGAGCATTTTACGCCGCGATGATCTCCTTCGCCACCCAGAGGAGGGCTGGATCGCTAAATTCTTGCGTGACCGTCAGTCCGACGAGATTGGACGCATCAAGGCCGTCTTAGGACTAGCCTTTCCGAGAAAATCGGGTCGGCGGTCTAGTGCTGCCGCTTGCTCTCCGCCTCAATAGGGCGGGCATCTATGCGATAAAAAGTCTGGGATGCAGTCTGCCAGTGCTCAGGAGCAAGGACGTTCCTGAGTGCCCTGGGCAGCTCCCTCTAGCGCTGCCCGAAGATTGTCGGATAGACGTTCATCTACGAGAAGCGCATCCAGTTCGAGGATCTCGGCTTCGATGCTGTCGCAGTCTTTCTGCACTGCCGATCCTTCCCCTCGTTGAATTTGCATTCTCTGCAAAGAAAGATGTAGCTCCCTGGCGCCCAGCCATAACGCTGGGGCCGTATGTCTTCATTCCAGTTCACGTCAACCCCCACGTGCTGAAAAAGCAGTCATAGACCTCCTGGCACCACGCATGACGAACGTATGTCTCGCAGAACCGGCGCACGAGGTAGCTGCGGACGACCGAAATGATAGTGAAGATCAGGGTGATGGCGAAGCTCTGCAGATTGATCCCTGAGCGAGCGAATCAGGCAACGATCCAATATGCTGGCGGTATGCATCGGCGACAAGCGGGCAATCATGTGCGCCGACTGCGCCTATGCGCTGCCTTAACCTGTGCCGATCGATCGAGCGCAGAACGCCATCGCCGTCGTGATGGTCGATAATCCCGACAAGGTGGAGCAGGCGAAGCTTCGACCACAGCTGCTGGGATGGTTTGTCGGCCATACGATGAAGCGGCTGAACGGCGCCGCCGACCCGCAGGAGGTCTACGACAAGGTGGTCGAGGCATTTAGCGCCCACGGCCACGGGGTTTAAGCGACAGATCTACGTGTATTATGCTGCAATGCAACCCTTCAAAGTATGCTATCGTTCGACTGCTGGTTGCCTCAACGATTAGTACAGGAGGGGTGAATTATGCGCGTATCGATTGGTTTGATGTCCATAATGCTCACTGCTTTTATACCGCAGATGGCTAACGCCCAGACACCGATCAAGTACGACCTTATGCCTAATGGGTTTGGCATCAACGGAGTTTATTACGATTGGACGTCCATCGTGCTCAATCGCAAAGAAAGCAAAGCTTACGATTGCCTCGCAAGAGAAAAGAGCAGTGGACCGCCACCACTTCTTCTCAAGTTAACATGCGCTGAGACCCACCAACTTCATGGAACCGTATTGAACGGAGATAATGTAGTAACAAGACTAACTCCAGTTGCGCAGCCCAATCCGGTGGTGCTTGGCTTTTGGCAAATCGATCAGGTCGCAGGTGATCTGATATTTTGCGCGCTTCCTAGCGGAGAATGCGGCAGTACACGCGTGCCGTGAGTCATCGTCGGTGTTCATTGGTCGAGCGGCCTCCATTTCGATCGCCAGACCTGCCAGAAGTTAACCTCGCCACACCGGCAGCATGAATTGGCCCGAAAGTATCGGTGCTGATTTGAAAAACATGCAGGGGTTGTGATAGATCATCTTACTGCTTTTGGTGGGGTGAGCCGATGAACGTGAAGCGTGGACTGTGGCGTGCTTGGATATTCGTATCCGTGCTCTGGGTCTTGGGAGCGGTGCTGCTGTCAGCATCAATGGCCCCGGCCAGTTTCGCCAAGAAATATTCTTACATTTACCAGATGAGATCGGACGTACCAGACCCGAACAAGGTTGACTGGACGAAGAATTTCTACGACCTGATGCAATCGCCGTCCCGCAACATGTTGTCATCGACATTCGACGTCGTCAGCTATTCGAACGGGTTAACCTGGGACGAGGACGTTAAAAAAGGTACCCTTATTAGCGCTGAGTTTCCGGACAATTCGAAGCTCTACTTGAGTGCCCAGATGACCAAGGACGACCAGAATTACGTTGCAAAACAGTTCTGGAATCAGCGTTGGTGGCGATACGGCTCTGACATCATACCGTTTGCAGCATGGACAGTCGCGCCACCCATCGTGCTCTTAATACTAGGCGGCAGTTTTTTGGTTTGGGTGGCCCGCGGCTTTGCTCGTGATTAGTCTCGCTGGTTGAGGTTGCGATGTCGCGATAATCAAATTGTCGAAAAATGGGGTGGCCGAGTTGCCACCGAATGGGACTGAGGAAGATCTACTATCGGTTTGTCCAGGGGCCGATGAATCACCTTCCCCTGCCGAAATTCGCCAATTCGTTTTTGGGCGATTTTCACATACTTCTTTTCCTTGTCGCAGCCGATAAACTTTCGACCTTCGATAGCGCTGGCTAAAGCCGTTGACCCCGAGCCCATAAAGGGATCCACCACTACTCCGTTTGGGGGCGTCATTGCCCGTATACATCGTTGCACAAGCCCAACCGGAAATTGGCAAGGGTGAGCCGTTTTTTCGATGTGGGAGGACTTTACATTCGGAATATCCCAAACGTCGGATGGGTTTTTTCCGGCCGGATTCCCGCTCCACTCCCCCTTCTTTGGCCCTTTATAGTGTCGCTTACCCGGATATTTTTGCGGCACTCGAACGGCATCCAGATTGAAGAAATAATCAGCGCCCTTAGTGAACCAAAGAATGCTTTCGTGTCGGCCACTAAACCGCTTTGACGCATGAACACCGTGGCCGAAAGTCCAGACGATCCGATTTCGAAGCTTCAATTCTTTGTCATCAGCGAATATCCCATAGACGACTGCATCAAGAGGAATCACGGTCCCGGCTTTAACATGGTTGCCGACTTGCCAACAAATACTACCGCCGCTCTTGAGGGCTCGGACGAGCAGTGGCAGCAGACGTATATGCTCGCTTTTGAATTCCTCGATGCTTGAGGATTTTTCGTATTCCTTCCCCATGAAATAGGGGGGCGAGGCAATGATGAGGTCAACAGAATCAGCCTTTAGTTCTGACAAAAATTCGAAAGCATCCCCGTGCACAAGCTCAACTGGCAGCCTGCTTTGTGCGCCCCGCGACTGAATCTTCCCGTTGGCAAGCTTCTGGATGTGGTTGGGCATAATAATTTCCATCGGTACAACACCCAGAGCTATCATAGGAAGGCTAGCGGATCCAGAGGATTCTCTGTTAGGTTGCAGAAAGAAACAACCTTGCCGGCGGCTTCGAGGGGGGAGCGGGGGGATGAGCTATCAGATTACGTTACGGTCGAGCGCTGAACGCGAATCGTTAATCAATTCCGCTATAGCAGCAAGTAGGCAAACTCGCGAATTCTATGATTTTCGGAGTCAGCGGACTGAACTTCCGTTTGTCCGCCTACCGGAAAACGCTTTGGTCTATCGTATGGAGAATTTTCGAACCTTCATTGATCAAAAGGAATATGTCAGACGAGAGAATAAGCCCGCCGGCTTTTTTGGTACCGGGCAAGAAACGGAAAGCGTCCAGCAGCTTCAGCACGAAATACTCGCAAAACTTTCGCGTAAAGGCGTTGCCGATTCGGTCGTCCCAATTATCAATGTGCTTAAGACCGACAAACAAAGAGAGCCTCTCCTGATCTCGTTCAGGGGTGTGGTCGTAAACGGCAATCGTCGATTAGCCGGGATGCGAGAACTCCTGTTCGAGGATCCGCAAACGTTTGGCGTATTCTCCCACGTAGACTGTTTAGTTCTACCTCAGGATGCTACTCCGGATGAGATAGTCGATATCGAAGCCGCCCTACAAGCTAAGCCAGAGACTCGCCTGGACTACGATTGGATCGGCGAATGCCAGTTGATCGCCCGCCTCTTAGAAACCCACAAAAACATCGAGACTGTTGCTCTGCGACTTGACCGCAAAGAAGCGGAAATTAAAAATTACTTGGCCGCATTAACTGAGGCCAACCTCTATCTTCGCGATTGGGCTAAAGCTGAAGGAGAATACAGTCGCGTTGTGGATGCCTTTCAGCTCTTTAAAGATCTGCCGTCGAATGTTGAGGGGAAAAGTGCCAGCCTAGCCGAGGCCAGTCGCGCCATTGCTTGGAGCCTGTTTGACAAACGAAGTGATCTAAAGGAGCGGCTGTATGCTTTCAATGTCACGTTTGGTGCAAAGGCTGCTGATGTTCTAGATCGCGTCGCAAACAATCTAAATATGCCTCTCCAGGAAAAGGCGAAGCCCGCTGACGATGGAAGTTTCGATGTCGATTTCGAATCCGACGGAAAAGATTACGAGCCACTGATTCAGGCTTTAAAAAACCCGAAGACAAAGGAAGAGGCGACCGAAACTCTTTTAGACGTTTGCCGAGGAATACTAGAGACAGAGAGGGAGCTGAAGGGAGGCAACTCCGCTTTAAAGGCTGTCACACAGATTAACGCTCGATTGAAGGATGTTGATATTGGAGCATCCGATCCGAACACGCATGCTGCAATCGAGAAACAGCTGCTTGAGATACTAAGTCGGACGACCGGCCTGCGGACCATTCTTCAGAAATTGAGAGGCCCCGATATTGGTTGATTCGAGCTCGCCAGATATTTCCGACATAAATATAGAGTTCGATGCGGTGCGGCTTACAGGTCGCTTCGTTCGGCGTGCACCTGATGCCGACTCAATCTGGGACAGGTTGCGCGCGAAAGCTATCTCCGATGCCATGGAAGCGACAATAACTGATAATGTACTTGAGTTACCCTGGGCCAATGTTCTTTCGCTAGTTCGAGAATTCGGATCGCGTTCCCAGCAACAGCAATTCGGGTTTCGCTTTCGTCCTGTCGGCGCAGCTTCAGAAATGCTACGCAAATTCTCGGACGAGGTTAGAGCAACCAATCTGTTTAAAGCGACGGGAGTACCCTTTCAGGGGGACATTACGGGGCGACTTAGCGAACTCGGTTTTACAAAAAGATCCCTGAAGCCTTTTCAACTGAGAGATTTGCGACAATTACTGCAATTGCCTCATGGTGCAAATTTTTCAGTGCCGGGCGCCGGGAAGACAACCGTAACATTTGCTCTCCATCTTTTAGTCCACAGGCCGAATCAAAAGCTGGTGGTAATCGGGCCAAAATCTTCCTTTGCCGCTTGGCGAGAGGTTGTGGACCAATGCATGGATCCAACAATCTCAACGAACGCAATCGAGCAGTTTTGCATTCTTGAGGGCTCGGCCACCGATATCGATCAGCTTCTTCGGTCGGGCAATCAACGATATCTCATCTCCTACGATTTAGCGGTAAGACAGGCAGATTTGCTCGCCAGCTATCTCGCGCGAAACCCCGTGCATTTAGTGCTTGATGAGGCGCACAGAATGAAGGCTGGCCTCGCGTCGCAGCGTGGTGCGTTTTTATTGAACGTGGCGAGTCTGCCCGTCAGGCGCGACATACTTACCGGAACGCCCATGCCACAGGGTCCAAATGACTTAGCAGCGCAGTTGGGTTTCTTGTGGCCCGGGCAAGGGCTCGACCTGCAAATATCTCGTGGTCGCGTGCCGCGCGAAGTTTGCCAACATTTGTATGTTCGGACGACAAAGAATGAACTTGGTATACCTCCAGCAAAGCGCCATTTCATTCAGGTCCCAATGGCGCCCGGACATCTGGCTCTATATGCGGTCGTTCGCCGCGAGGCTTTGAGCCAATTAGCGCAGGTTACTTCAGCAAAAATCGGTAGCCAGATTGATTTTGTTGGTGCGCGACGATCCGTGATGCGCTTGCTTCAGTTATCTTCCAATCCAATCTTGGCGTTACAAGGTATGACCCGGGATATTGTGGGCTTGGATTCCGGAATTGCCGACCAAGTTATACTGGAAGGACCGTCTCTTAAGATGAGGGCAGTCGAAGATCATGTCCGGAGTTTGGTATCCGAGGGCAAGAAGGCGCTTGTTTGGACGATCTTCACCGACACTCTCCACGAACTTGAACGAATGTTGGCCGACTTAAACCCGGTATCTCTCTATGGCGACGTGCCGACCGGTAATGATAGTGACTTAAACAGCCGCGAGGGTCGCATACGACGCTTCCACGTTGATTCCTCTTGCCATGTCTTGATTGCCAATCCGGCCGCCGCAGGAGAGGGAATAAGCCTTCATACGGTTTGTCATGATGCGATATATTTGGATCGAAGCTACGTCTCCACGCATTATTTGCAGTCCATTGACCGAATACATCGCTTGGGACTTGCAGCTGGCACTGAGACCAATATCTCGATTTATCAGACCAAGGCGCCTGCCGGCTTAGGCAGTATCGACTTCTCAGTAAGTCGCCGTCTGCGAAGTAAGATCCGAGGCCTACAGCAGCTGCTTGATGACCCTGATTTGCATGAAGTTGCACTAGACGAGGAAGCCGCCGACGACCCCATAGATTATTCCGTTGATCTTCAAGATCTCGTCGATCTCGTCGCAGAACTTGAGGGCACCGCACGGAATTTGGACGAAGACGAAACGTAAATGCGCGACGGCGTTCAACGCATGTTTTCGATGAGCGCTTTTGAAGCATTAAAGCACCTTCGTTCTTATCGAAAAGCTCATCCACAACTCACTGATACTGATTTGATTGCCTTGACAACGAGAATGGAGATAGGTGCTCTTGACTACGACGCGGCAGCGATGCTTGACCTGCTAATTCCCGAAGCGTCTGAGATAGATCATCCTGTCCGCTTCCTTCGAGCATGCATCGAAGCGGCTCTCGTTCAAAATCCAATTTGGTCCAGATTGGTCACTTTGGGTCGTCAGAAATTTATTCAGAAAATAAGCCGAGATGAGGTGAGCTGCTTTCGGTGTGCACAATTGTTGGATGAGCCTCCGTCGGAAGAGACCGTTGCTTGGTGGGACAGGATTCAATCCAACGGTCGAACCATTAGCGCTGCCTCCGCGATGGATCAGGCGCGGAGGGCGGAAAGACTTTCGCTGGCCTTCGAAACTGAAAGACTGAAGATTTTGGGTATTTCGCGAGCGCCAACATGGATGGCGATTGAGGACAATACTGTCGGGTACGACATTCTGTCATTCGATGCGGGTGAAGCGGAACCAATATCGCGACTAATCGAAGTAAAGTCGTTCCGCGGCTCGGGTCGCTTTTATGTTACTCGGAACGAATGGAGGACGGCGTTGAAGTTTGGTCCACGATATGTATTCCACATTTGGGATATGGACAGAAATAAATTGCACGAGCGCACTGTCTCTGAACTGATGCCGCAGATCCCGACTGATGGCGACGGAGGCGAATGGAACAACGCAATATTAATTTTGCTGGCGGCTTAGTAGTCAAAACACTCATTGAGCACAGCTTCCGCCAGCTCGAAGCGGGTCGTAACTGCCTGAGTGCTATTAGTTCCATAGGTAATAGCTTTTAGAAATCGATCGTCGGAAAGTAAGTACTTAAATGCCAACCTAACGCGATCCCCTGACTTGGATTTGGTCGCAAGTTCGTCGCTATACCGCGCGATAAGTACTGAACAAACATCAAAAAGTGCAATGTTAAGCACGTTGCGGCGACCGTCGGGGTTTCCGAGAGACTTTCGAAATGCATGGTCTCCAAATAAATACCGGTTCATGCGCATTGATTCGCTGAATTTATTGCGCAGGCCAAGAAGTTCCGATTGCGGCAAAACATTCATCGCCTCTAGGCCAGATGCCAAGAACACCTCCATATCGCTCTTGTAAGACTTCCAACCATTTAGGAAAAACGAACAAAATCTGTTTATCGCTTCGCGATCACGCATCGCTTTGCGGTCCAGCGATTCGCCAGTCGCCAATTTAAACATTGTGCTATCGGCAGCGTGCTTTAGCCACAGGGTCGCGGGACCGTTATAAAGTGCATTGCGCATCTGTTGTCGTGTGAGAGGCACACCACTGTTAACGCGTTCGAAGATATCCAGCCTCGCTCGCTCTGGTGCCTTAGAATCAAGAATGTACGTAATGAGCTGAGTGTCGAGTAAACGCTCCTGCAGTTCAATCGCCAACTCAGAAAATTTCTTTCCATCCAGTAGGTGGGAGACATCCGCCGATTGCTGCGGAGCCAAATCTTTGAGCCGAAATAGTCCCTTCACGTATCTATGAAACGTAGTCAAACGCTGAAGCCCATCGACGACAATTATTCGGCCGTCTTTTGCCTCCGCGAGATAAAAAACGGGAAGCGGAATGCGCATAATACAGCTTTCGATCAGCTTCGATTGCTTATCCTCCGGCCATACAAAATCTCTCTGGAAATCCGGATCTAAAATGTATCGCTTGCTATCAATGCGGCGGATGACATCCGAGATTGAGCGAATTTCGTTGCGCACAAAGACTGAGTCGAGTGAGTACTCGCCCCATGAAGCGGACGGCGCATCATCGAACCCTTCGACCTCCGAAACTAACGCGATGGTCGTCATGAAGCTCCGTTTATGTGTTGCTTTCAACCTTAAGCGTCTCACCTTAAATTTAAAGCCCAGCAAAACCAAGGCTTTCCCTTCAACAAGGAGGGTAAAACCGATACGAAATTGGAGAAGGCCCACCGGCGATCTTGGTGGTATCGGCCTTTAGGAGGTGGCCAAGCGTCACCCGGCTTGCCTTGGGCGCGGCGGCATAGACCAAAGTGGTACGCACCATCGCTGTCTAGATCGATTCGGCGGCCATTACCGCGCCAAGAATAGCGCCAGGCCGCCTCACGATCAGATCGCGCTGCTGCCGCCGGGATCGTTAATGTACAAGCGTTGTCAACCATAGTTGGCGTAACGTCGCTTGCCTCCAGATGTCTCAAGGTCCGTGATTTCTCCAAAAGCCCGTAAAAGCTTGATGAAATTGAATTTAGGAACCTGCGGAACAATTGCCCCTCCATTTGCATTCGTCGTTTGCGTTACCTCATAGAATGCAAATTGGCAAGTGGGCTAATGGAACCGTGACCGATTTCGAATTCGGGCCATATAGCTGAGATGATGGAACTTTTTGGAACTTTTTGCTCAGTCTGCAGAACAAAAAGGCAGGGCTTGCACATTTGAGCAAACCGCGTTAGTGCAAATGCCAAATCGAGGGCCGATTGGCGGCATCGCGAAGACTGGCTGGCAGCAAAAGAAAAATGAATAGTTCGTTTGAATACAGATCCTACTGCGTCGAAAATGATGGCCCACTCTATACTGCGAGACCGATGGATGGGGACGAGATGACGCTGCGGTCTGCCTATCTCATCAGCATCATGAAAGGCGTCGATGCCCTCTGGGACGCCATGGACCTTGTGGCAAAGAAAGCATCCACTGACAGCCTTCCAGTCTGGATCAAGGACTGGCTCAAGAATCCATCAAGCTTCATCGATCTCGATCTCGCCAATGGCGCCGCTCCATTTACGGAGCCGGCGAGCATCCTGCCGTTCCCCAAAATTCCTCTTTCGATAGTTACGAAGGCTGCTGCAAGTGGCGCCGCCCTCGTAGTACTTGCACCCTTGGTGGCAGATTTGGCGACTGTCTTGTAGATGTAGGGAACGTTAGGAGGCGAGCGGTAGGGAGGCTCGCCTTTTCTTTGGGGCGACAAATGAAAAAAAACTTTGAGTATCGCCACTACGCGATCTCGCACCTCGGTTCGAACTTCATCGCCAAGTCTCAGGACGGCGACGATGTGGCGCTGGTGTCGGTTGATGTTCAGCGACTGATTTTCGCAATCGACAAACTGTGGGATGGCTTGGAGAGCGGATACTCGCCGGCATGGTTCAAGCAGCTTCCCATTCATGTGCTCGATCTCGATGATCCAGCTTTCGCCAGACACTTCCCTCCGATCACAGAAACCGTACCGATCGGGCTGTCGCTGATTCCGAGCATCTCCTATGCCGTGATGGCTCTGTTTGTCACATTACCGATCGCCTTCTTTATGCATCGGTTGATCGTGGCTTCCGAGCCCGAGGTAATCTTCACTCTCGCGGTTTGCACAGCGGCAATGGGATTCGGCACCGTGCCAGCCCTCGTGCTCACGGTTCTTTCGGCGGTGGCGTACAACTTCAGCATTGTTCCGCCGGTCACAGAGTTTAGCTTCCCGACCGTCTGCGAGATCGTATACCTGATGATCAATGTGAGCGTATCGATTGTGGTACCGTGGGCGCTCAGGAAGGTGGGCGAGCACCAACGAGCTGCGGCTCAAGGCCGTATAGCCAACATCTCTTAGTCATGTCGCGCGTTCCGTTGCCTCCAGGGAAGCCGATCGCGTGCTCCGGCCGGCCTTCTCTGAGCATGCGCTCGTTCCTGATCGCGCCAGCAGCTGCATCGTAGAATTTGCCGGCGCGGTTGCGTCTCACCACGGCGCCGGACCTTGTGATGTTGTCCCAGTCTGCAGGGTAGGGGTCGAATGCGACTCCGCGGTCCTCAGCCCATTCCCTGGCCAGCCTGTCGGTTCCGGACGCTTCCCCCTCAATGATGCAGCTTATCATGGAGCGCGCATCCTGTGCGTCCAGAACGCGATACAGCCATCTTCTGTCGCGGAAGTTTCGGCCGCCGAAAACTAATACCCTCATTTAGTGCATCGCCTTCGGACCCATAGCAAAGGCGTGAAGCCTGGCCTTGAGCGTTTCGTCGTTCTCGTCGGTCTGACGCTCCGTGAGGTAGCACTTCGCGACATAGTCGAGGAGTTCTCCGCTTACGGGATCTAGCTGAACCTGGATGATCTCGGGGCGCAGTTGATCCCTGACACGCGATGCCGGGAATGTGCGCTCCATCCGCTGGAGTCCGGGGTTGGTGCAGATCACCTTCACCTCACCGGCACCCACAGCCTCAACGACCTTGAAGTAGACGCCGGTCGCTGACTTCATTCCAGACAGCTTTGTCAGAGCCATGCCAGCGATGCGGCCGAGGAGTTCTTTGTTGTCTTGTTCCATTACTTCACCTTGGCAGCCTTGCTTAGCCAGCTCAGCTGCTCTCCAATTTTCAGTCCATCCATCGGGATGCCAATTTCGTAAAAACGTGTCCACAGGAATTGCATCAGGCCAGACCGATAGATCTGTCCTGCAAGGATCAAGAGCCTCCCGCCATGGATTCCTAGTAGACCCGGTCGCCGAACCCGATCTCGTTTCCGTTCTTGTCGATGCCGCTCATCGGCGTGGTCATCGTCTTCTCCATGAAGTAAGGTCAATTGTTCTGGGGAAGGCGGGTTTCTCGCGTACCAGTTTCGTACCAGAAACGAGTGTTAAAGGGTGAACGAGGTGCGAACATGTGACGTCTGATGCATTGATATTGCTGCAGAAAAATCTGACGTCGTAAACCCGCCGTATTCGGCGTGTTAACCGGAGGCCCTGCGAGCGGCGGATTACCCCGTACCGTGTACGATGTCGCGAGCCCGATTCGCCTTTTAAAGCCGCGAGATGCTTCGAACCATTGCCCTGACCGGTTTTGCGGCCCTCGTGGCCGCCTCAGCGATCTCGCTTGCGCCGCCGGCGCACGCGCAGATCGGCAATATCTTTTCCGAACCCCCGCCGCGTCCGCCCGGTGCCATTCCGCGTGGCTATCAGCAGCAGCAGCCCGACGACGAAGAGGACGTGCCGGAATTGCCGCAGGGCCGGCTGTTGCCGACCCCCAACCGTCCGCTGCCGGGGCAGGGCGTGCCGCCCCCCGGTGCGGTGACGTCTCAGCCGCTGGCGCCGCCGCCCGGTACCACCGTCATTCCCCAAAATGCCCCGCCGGGGATCGCGGTCGCGCCGCCGCAGCCCAACCAGGGCGTCGCGGTCGCGCCGCCGGCCGCCAACCCGCTGCCCGGACTGCCGCCGGGGCAGCACCAGCCCAAGGGCGTGCCGCAGGCGCCGGCCACGTTGCAGCCCGGTGACGAGGTGGTCACCGAACCGCCGGCGCAGAAGATCGTCAACAAGAAGGCGAGTTTTTCGGGCCTCGACAAGATCACCGGCCGCATCATCAATTTCGACGAGGATATCGGCGAGACCGTCCAGTTCGGCGCGTTGCGCGTCAAGACCGACGCCTGTTACACGCGTCCGGCCACCGAAGCCGCCAATACCGACGCCTTTGTCGAGGTCGACGAGATCACGCTGCAGGGCGAAGTGAAGCGGATTTTTTCGGGCTGGATGTTCGCGGCAAGCCCCGGCCTGCACGGCGTCGAGCATCCGATCTACGACATCTGGCTGACCGACTGCAAAAACCCGGAAACCACCGTCGTCAGCGCCGCGCCGGCCGATGTGCCGAAGCCGGCGCCGCCTCCGGTCCAGAAACGCGCGCCACCGAAGCCGCGTCCACCGCCGCTGCAGCCCGCGCCGTTCCCGGCCTTCAGGCAATAACGTGTCCGGACGCGGTGCAGCGTCCGGAGAACGTTCACCCCCGCGCCGCGATGATCTGAAGCGCCCGCAGGCCGCTGATCGGCCGGTCGACCGGTAATGTCGAAAAATCCGCCTCGCCTGCAATCGCCCTGTCGAGCAGGGCGGTGTAGCGCCGCCGCGAGATCTCGACCGCGCCGAAGCTGCGCAGGTGCTCGGTGACATACTGGGTGTCGAGCAACTCGAATCCTCCCGCGATCAGCCGCGCCACCAGATGCACCAGCGCCACTTTCGAGGCGTCGCGGGCGCGATGAAACATGCTTTCGCCGAAGAAGGCTCCGCCGAGACTGACGCCGTACAGGCCGCCGACAAGGTCGTCATCGTCCCAGACCTCGACGCTGTGGGCGTGCCCGAGTTCGTGCAGTCCGATGTAGAGATCGCGGATCCGCTTGTTGATCCAGGTGTCGTCGCGGCCTGCCTGCGGCGCCGCGCAGCCTGATATTACCGCCTTGAAGGCGGTGTTGACGGTGACGGTGAAGGCGTCGGAGCGCACCGTACGCGCCAGGCGCGAGGCGATGCGAAAGCCGTCGAGCGGAATCACGCCGCGCATTTCCGGCTCGACCCAGAACAACGTCGGATCGTCGGCACTTTCGGCCATCGGGAAGATGCCGCAGGCGTAAGCGCGTAGCAGCACTTCGGGGGTGATCTCGGAAGCGGCGGAGTCGCGTGACGTCATGGGCGCGAGGATAGCAGGCGGAAAACGGCCGTGCGATGGCCGGATCATCAATGCCGCGTGTCACGCCCGCCGGTGGCCGGCCCGCGCACCACCGCCGCTAGCTGGCGGCCGCGCTGGCGGGCGTGGTTGCGGGCGCGCTGACGCGGCGAAACCGCAGCACGATGCGGGTCCCGGCATGGGCCGGGTCGCGCTCGACGCTGGCATCGAGCTTGGACGCCATCGCGGTGACGATGCGCTGCCCCATGCCGGTGGAACGCGGGTCGGTCTTGACATTGAGGCCGACGCCGTTGTCGGCAATCGACAACACCACATTGTCGCCCTCCGCATTGAGGACGATGTGAATAGGGCCGGCGCCGTCGGGGTAGGCGTATTTTACGGCGTTCATGACGAGCTCATTGACGATGATGCCGATCGCTACCGCCCGGTCCGGATCGATTTCGATCTGTTCGGCCTTCAGGGTCAGCCGCGACATCCGGTTGCCCTCGGCGGACCTCCTGAGATCCTCGAGCAGGGCGTCGAGATACTGATTCAGCAGCACGCTCTTGAGGTCGTGCGAGGTGTAGAGCCGGCGGTGCACCTGCGCTACGGCGGCGACCCGCCCCATCGCATTGGTCAGCGCCACCTTGACGTCCTCCTGGGTGCTTGAATTGGCCTGCAGGTGCAACAGCGAAGCGATGATCTGCAAGCTGTTGCCGACGCGGTGGTTGACCTCGCGCAGCAGCACCTCGCGCTCGGCGGCCAGCGCGGCGTAGCGGTCGCGCGAGGCGTGGACTTCGGCCTCGGCGTCGTCGCGGGCCTTCCGGATGCGCGCCTGCCGCAGCGCGCCGTCGATGGCGACGTGGAGCAGGGGAATGAAATCGCCCTGGACATCCTTGACCAGATAGTCGGCGGCACCGGCCTTCAATGCGGTGACGGCAATGCTGGAATCCTGCGCGGCGGTGACGAATACCACCGGCGGCGAATTCGGGATCGCCAGGATCCGCTCGAGGGTTTCGAGGCCGTCGAGGCCGGGCATGTATTGGTCGAGCGCGATGACGTCGATGTCGCCCTGCTCGAGGCGATCGAGCCCGTGTTGGCCGCTGGCCGCATGAACGACGTTGAAACCGAGCCGCGTCATGCCGCGGTCGACCAGCCGGGCGAGCGCCTCGTCATCGTCGATATAGAGCAGCGTGGGCATGGCGGAGGTCATATGGCGGCTGACGGAACCTGAATGACGGAGAAGAACAGCCCGAGCTGGCGAATCGCGTTGGCAAAGCTTTCGTAGTTCACCGGCTTGGTGATGTAGACGTTGCAGCCGAGTTCATAGCAGCGCTTGATTTCCTGGGAATCGTCGGTCGTGGTGAGCACCACCACTGGCGCACATTTGAGATATTTGTTGTCCTTGAGGCGGCGCAAGATCTCGATGCCGGTCATGTCAGGCAGATTCAGATCGAGCAAAATCAACAGCGCGTGGCCCTTTTGATCGAGGCCGGTGCCATCGCTGCCAAATAGATAGTTCACCGCCGCCGTACCGTTGGTGAACGGTATGATCTGGTTATTGACTCCGGACCGGCGGATGTTTCGCTCGATCAGACGGGCGTGTCCCTCGTCGTCCTCGATCATGATGATGGTAACTGGTTTGCTCATGAATCCCTGTTCCGGTTACTGGCGGTCCAGCCAATGGGCAGTGTTATCGTGAATGTGCTGCCATTGTGAAGGTCCGATGCGACTGACATGGTTCCACCCAGGCGCCGCACCAGGGCCCTGACATGGGCAAGTCCTATTCCCTGACCGGGCTTGTCCTGGGTACCGGCGCGGCGAAAAAGGTCGAAAATCCGCTGGTGGTCCCTGGGATCGATGCCGCGCCCATTGTCGGCGATCTCGAAAATCGCAAAGCCCAGCTTTGTCCGGCCCCGAACCGAGATTTCGCCGGGAACTCCGGGCTTGAGATATTTGATGGCATTGTCGATCAGGTTCGAGAAAATCTGTTCGATCGCGAGGCGGTCGCTGATGATTTCCGGCAATGGCTCGATGTGAATCTGAGCATTGGCATCGGCGGCCTGATGGGCAACCGTTGCGACGATGCCTTCGATCAGTTCGCGGGTATCGATCCGCACCGGTTCGAACTCGCGCCGCCCCTCGCGGGTCAGATTGAGGATGGCGGTGATCAGGCGGTCCATCTTGGCGATCGACGATTTGATGAAACCCAGGGCCTCGGTGAAATCCTGCGACAGCTGTTTGTCGTCATCGTCGAGCACCGGTTCGGTGTCGCTGGCATCAGCCGGCACCAGCGGCGCCGAAGCCGCGTCGCGGCCGAGCGTCGCGATTCGCCTGAAAATATCGCCGCGCAATTCCTCGAGTTCGCTGGTGAAACCCATGATGTTCACCAGCGGCGAACGCAGATCGTGGCTGACGATATAGGCAAAGCGCTGGATTTCGTTGTTGGCCTCGCGGAGGTCGGCGGTGCGTTCGTCGACCGTAGCTTCCAGATTGAGGTTGTTGTCGCGCAACCGCGCTTCGGCGTTGTCGCGTGCACGCGCCGAGCGCCGCACCAGAAAAATCGAGATGGCCGCCAGCACGACGACGAAGCCTGAACCGATCCCGGTCATCGAGGCTGCCAAGGTCTGGCTGCGGTCGGCGTTTGTGGTGCGCTCGATAAACAGACGATCTTCTTCGGCGCGCATCTGGCCAGCCAGATCATCGATGTGGTTCATGGTGTCGCGGCCAATGTCCTCGCGCACGATCCGGGTGGCGTCGTCCATGCGCTGCGTGCGCGCGAGTTCGATCGCCTTGCGGAATTCCTCGATCTGCTGATTGACGAGAGGAAGCATTTCGTCGAGGAGCCGCTTTTGAATGGGGTTGTCGCCTGCGAGTGCGCCGAGCCGCTTCAATGCAGGTGTCAGCAGGGACGCGGCTTTTTCAAAATCGATCTGAAAATCCGGCAGCAAGGTCGAAAGATAGCCGCGCTCGGTGCTTTCGGCGCGCTGCAACTGCAGTTGGCTGAACGATATCTGGTTTTCGACTTCCACGGTGTGCAGCACCCAGCGGGCGTCGTCGCGCGCCTTGTTGACCAGGTAAACCGAGCCGGCGCTGATCACCGTCAGCACCACGAGGCCCGCCGCAAGCAGCAGGATTTGCCCAATCGCGCGCCGGCGCGTGACATCAGGCGTCACAACAGTCTCGCGTCATGAAGCAACAAGATTCAAGCAGGCCCCCGGACGGGAAGGTTTCCCAACCGGGCCAAACGCTCGTTCGCGCAATTGGTTCCATCGACTTAGAGGGGTTTTGGACGTTGGACAGCCGCTCAACCGGCCGGCTGTCCGGCCAGATACTGTTCCAGCCAGTGGATATGGTAGTCGCCGTCGATAATGGCGGGTTCCCGAACCAGCGCCCGAAACAGCGGGAGCGTGGTCTCGATGCCTTCCACCACCATCTCATCGAGCGCCCGCCGCAGCCGCATCAGGCATTCGGCGCGGGTCTTGCCATGGACGATCAGCTTGCCGACCAGCGAGTCATAATAAGGCGGGATCACGTAACCCTGGTAGACGGCGGAATCGATCCGCACCCCGAGGCCGCCCGGCGGGTGATATTGCAGGATCTTGCCGGGCGAGGGGCGGAAGGTCACGGGGTTTTCGGCGTTGATGCGGCACTCGATGGAGTGGCCGTTGATGACGACTTCATCCTGCGTCACCGGCAGATCGCCGCCGGCGGCGATGCGGATCTGCTCCAGCACGAGGTCGATACCGGTGATCATCTCGGTGACGGGATGTTCGACCTGGATGCGGGTATTCATCTCGATGAAGTAGAATTCGCCCTCTTCATAGAGAAACTCCACGGTGCCGACGCCGAGATACTTTATCTCCTGCATCGCTTTCGCCACCGTGGCGCCGATTTTCGCGCGCGCGGCGGCATCGAGCGCCGGCGAAGGACCTTCCTCCCAGACCTTCTGATGGCGTCGCTGCAGCGAGCAATCGCGCTCGCCGAGATGGATGGCGCCGCCGTGGCCATCGCCGAGCACCTGTATTTCGATGTGCCGGGGCTTCTGCAGGTATTTTTCGAGATAGACCGAGGCATCGCCGAACGCCGATTTGGCTTCGTTGGCGGCGGTGGAGAGTGCCAGCATCAGGTCGTCGGCGGTCTGCGCGACCTTCATGCCGCGCCCGCCGCCGCCGGAGGCGGCCTTCACCAACACCGGAAAGCCGATGGCCTGCGCGATCGCCATCGCGTCGTCTTCGGGACCAACCCCGCCGTCGGAGCCGGGCACCACGGGAATGCCGAGCTTCTTCGCGGTCTTCTTGGCCTCGATCTTGTCGCCCATCAGGCGGATGTGTTCGGCCTTCGGCCCGATGAAATCCAGATTGTGCTCGGCGAGGATTTCGGCAAAGCGGGCATTTTCCGACAGGAAGCCGTAACCGGGATGCACCGCGTCGGCGCCGGTGATTTCGCAGGCCGCCAGCAGCGCGGGGATGTTGAGATAGCTGTCCTTTGACGGCGGCGGACCGATGCAGACGCTCTCGTCGGCAAGCCGTACATGCATGGCGTCCGCGTCGGCGGTGGAATGCACCGCGACGGTGGCGATGCCGAGTTCCTTGCACGCCCGCAGAATACGCAGGGCGATTTCGCCGCGATTGGCTATCAGGATCTTGTCGAACATGTTGTCCTAAATGGCGAATAGCGAACAGCAAATGGCGAGTGGCAAGAGCGCAAAAACCATTCGCTATTCGCCACTCGCCATTCGCCTCTACTCAATGATCACCAGCGGTTCGCCGAATTCGACCGGCTGGCCGTCCTCGATGAGAATCTGCGTCACGGTGCCCGCGCGCGGCGATGGAATCTGGTTCATCGTCTTCATGGCTTCGATGATCAGCAGCGTCTGTCCGACCGACACCTTGGAGCCGACTTCGATGAACGGCTTGGCGCCGGGCTCGGAAGCCCAATAGGCGGTGCCGACCATCGGCGAGGGCACCACGCCCGGATGCTTGGCGATGTCGGCGACATCGGGCAGCGCCGCTATTGCCGGCGCGGACGCGGCGGGCTGAACGGCCTGCGGCATCGATGCTGCAATGCTGATGTTGCGCGCGACCCGCACCCGCAGGCCCGCGCGCTCGATCTCGATCTCGGTGAGGCTGGTCTCGTCCAGCAGCAAGGCGAGTTCGCGGATCAGCGCGCTGTCGTCGCTGGTGAATTTTGCGGCTGTTTTGTCGTCAGGCTGGCGCGCCATGAGCTTGATCCGGGGCTTTCTGTTTGGTGACGAGCGGAGCGTCAGGGTTTCGCCGTGACGCCGATCCGGGCGGCAAGACCTGATATCGCGAGCCTGTAACCCTCGATACCGAAGCCAGAAAGCGTTGCGAAAGCGGCCTTGGCGGTGAAGGAATGATGGCGGAAATTCTCGCGGGCGTGAATATTGCTGATGTGCACTTCGACGGCCGGAATCTTCACGGCCACCAAGGCGTCATGCAGCGCGATCGATGTGTGCGAGTAGGCCCCGGCATTGATGATGATCCCGGCCGCCTTTTTGGCATGGGCCTCGTGGATGAAATCGATCAACTCGCCTTCGTGGTTGGACTGCCGGCAATCGGCGCTCAGGCCGAATAGCGCCGACGTGTCCACGCACAGTTTCTCGACATCGGCGAGCGTCGCATGGCCATAGGTCTCGGGCTCGCGGGTCCCCAACAAATTAAGGTTGGGGCCGTTGAGCACGTAAATCGTCTCGGCAGCACTGTTGGCCATCCAGATCCCGGCAATGTGGCGGTGGTGGCGGGGTTATAGGTAACAACAGGCCCGAGGGGAAGCCTTTAGGCCGTCCGGCAGACCCCTCAAACGCCTCATCCGGTTGTTGAAAAGCGGTGCGGACGCTGCAGAAACCAGTCGTTAACCAAAGTTAAGGATGAATCGGCGGGGCCGCGCAGCGGTTGGAGAAATACCGGCAGACAAAAAGGGGCGGGCCAAAGGCCCACCCCCTGATTGTCGGGTTAAGCGAGATCAGGCGTCGATGACCGCGACGATCTCGAGGGTCCGCGGATCCACCACCACGATCTGTTCGTTGACGAGGACGAACTCGTATCCACGCCATTCCGGATAAATCGTCACGACTTCCGTCGGCAGCGGACGGAACGACACATCGCGGGGAACGCGGGTTCCGACCGAGATCGAGAAATTAGCGTGGGTTAGCGGCTGAACGTGTTCGCCGCGGATCACGGTGGTGATCTTGGTGCGCTGCTCACCCGAGAGCTTGGCGCCAGCGGCCGCCTGACCAGTCGTGGTCTGTGACTTGCTGTCCGCGCCCTTCGATTCCGCATTCATGTTGCCGTTGCGGTCTTGCCGGCCCTCGGCCTTCATGTCCTTGCCCGCGGCGCCCTTTTCATTCGTTTCCGAGCTCATGCTCTTCGACTTTTCGTTCTTCATATTGTTGTCTTGGGCCGATTTCTCGCCCTTCTGGCCGCCCTTCATGTCTTCCTGAGCGCGCTGGTTCTTGCCGCCCTGGGGCTGCATCTTTTCCTCGGACTGGCTGGACTTCATGCCCTGATCGGAACCCTTCGAATCCGAAGCGCTATCGCGATTCATGGGAGTTGCGGAGGGTGAACCTCGGTCCGACGACGGCGCGCTCTGCTGCGCACTCGAACCTGCCGACGGTGTTTCGCGGCTCATTCCGGTTCCCTGCGCGTTGGCAAAACCAGTTCCGGCGATCAGCGCCGCCGCTGCTACCGAGATCATCAAGCGATTAGTCATAGAAAGTCTCCTCAAGCGTTTGCATTGCCCGCACCGACAACGAAAGGAGATGTGTCATGTTCCGCGCAATTCGCGGTTCCACCGGATTTGTTTTTTGAACGTGCGATGAACACACAAATAAAAGGCCGGCGAGACAGCCGGCCTTTCAGTTCAACAATAGCGATATCAATCGTTGCGGACGTTGCTCAGCACGTCGCCTTGCCGCAGCGGGCGAGGCCGATCTTTTCCTTGAGACCGTCGAGGCCGATCGCGCCGACCACCACCTGCTTGCCGATCACGTAACTCGGCGTCCCGTTCATGCCCATCGCCTCGGCGAGCCTCATGTTTTCCTCGATCGTGGCTTTCACCTCCGGGCTTGTCAGGTCCTTTTCGATCCTGGCGGTATCGAGTCCGGCGTCCTTGGCCGCCGCCATCGCGCGCGCTTTGTCCGCGGCACCGCGGCCGCCGAGCAGCTTCTGGTGGAAGTCGAGATATTTTTTGCCGGTCGGATCCTGCATGCGCACGGCGACCGCGACTTTGGCAGCCTCCACCGAGCCCTCGCTCAGCACCGGGAATTCCTTCAGCACGACTTTCAGCCTGGGATCGGTTTTCAGCAGCTCGAGCATGTCGGCCATGGCGCGTTTGCAGTAACCGCAATTGTAGTCGAAGAATTCGACGAAGGTGACATCGCCATCCTTGTTGCCGAGCACAACGCCGCGCGGCGAATTGAAGATCGTGTCCGCATTGCTGGCGACGCTGGCCTCGTGTTTCTCGGCTTCTGCGGCCGCCTGGCGCTTGTTCAATTCGGCCATCGACTCTTCCAGCACTTCGGGGTGCGCCACCAGGTAATTCCTGATGATGGTCTCGATATCGCTGCGCTGGCTATCGGAGAAACTCTGCGCCGATGCAGACGGCGGCGCGCCGAAAAGGGCGAGCGCGAGCAGTGCGGGAACGAGCAGGCGGAACGAAGGCATTGGCAAATCCTCTTGTGAAAGCCGGTTTTCGAAAACCTTTGTGTCTATTTTCTAGTTGCTGTTTTGGCCGGGAAGCGGCTTTGCAGCGACGATGTCGTCGGCCTTGACCCATCCGGGCGTGCCGACGGCGAAGCGGGCTTTGGCGCGGGAGGCGAGCTCGCGCGCCGTTTTGTTGTCGCCGCGGAGAAAGGCAGCCTGTGCCGACGCCAGATCGGCCTCCGCGTAATCTCCCTTTCGGCCATAGGCCATTGCAAGCTGCATGTAGCCGAGCGGCGCCTCGGTCTCACGTCCGACCGCCGCACGCAGAATCGTGATCGCTTCCTCGGTGTAGGCCTTATTATCAGTTCCCACGAGCGCCTGCCCAAGTAACATCTCGATGAGCGGTGCGTTATTCGAGAGCTGCACCGCCTTGCGCAAGGGCGCGATGGCCTCGGCGGGCTTGCCGCCCTCCAGCAGCGCCTGGCCGCGCAATTCATAAAAATAGGGGTTGTTGGGCTGCAGCTGGATCAGCCCGTCGATCTGGGCAAGCGCGCTCCGCAAATCGCCGTGCAAGTAGGTCGTGATCGCGTGGGCGTAGCGCGAGGGCAGGCTCTCGTTCGACAACGGATAGCGCCGATAGACGGTGTCCTGCCGCTCCATGAAGGCGGAGATCTTGGCGCGCACCATGTCGTGGCGCATTTGCAGGGCCGGATCGTCCTTCTTGTCCCAATAGGGGCTCGAATGCGCGATTTCCTCGAGCGCCGCGACGCGTTCGGCCGGCATCGGATGCGACTGCAAATAAGGATCGGCGCCGTGCGCGGCGAACAAGCTGTCATTGGCGAAGCGCTTGAAGGTGTCGTACATGCCCTTGGCGGATTGGCCGGTGGCGGCCAAAAACTTGACCCCGGCGCGGTCGGCGTTTTCCTCCTGCTGGCGCTGATAGGAGATCAGGTTGTGGCGGATCATTTCCTGCGGTCCGGCGATCGCAGCCGCCCCGACATTGGCCAAACCGTTATCGCCGCCGCCTCTTGCACCCGCCACCAGCGCGCCGGCGCCGAGCAGCATGGCGATGATCATCTGGGTCTGCGCCTGCGCCAGTTGCTGGCGCATCTTGGCGAGATGACCGCCGGCCAGATGGCCGGTTTCATGCGCCAGCACCCCGATCAGCTGGTTCGGAGTCTCGGACTGCATGATCGCGCCGTAATTCACGAAAATGCGGTGGCCATCCGCGACGAAGGCGTTAAAAGCGCTCTCATTGATAATGACAACCTGGATGTTCTGTTTTTCCAGGCCGGCGGCGCGCAGGATCGGCCGCGTGTAGTCGCGGAGCAGTTGTTCGGCCTCGGTATCGCGGATGACCGGCGGGCCCTTCTCCTTCTGCGCAAGCGCCGGCATCGGTGCGACGGCGAACGCAATGGCGGTCGTGAGCGCGGTCAATTTCGATGTCTTTTTGCGTAACGCTATGCGGAATGACATGGCGGTCTTTAAATGATTGGCGGCGGCCCGGATACGCGATATGCCCTAACAAACCGTGGAATGCGGCCAGTCTGGGGCGCACGTGCCCCGTTTCCGGCGTAGTCAGGCCAAATAGCAGAATTCGATGCTTGAAGCGACACTGAGAGACCGTGTGAGGCACCTTCTGACGGCGTCGGGGCGAAGCGACGTTCCACCGTTCATGGTGATGGACGTGATGGCGGCGGCGGCCCGCATCGAAGCGGCCGGCGGTCATGTCATTCACATGGAAGTCGGACAGCCCGCGGCTTCGGCGCCGAAGTCGGCGATTTCGGCCGCGCACGCCGCGCTCGACGCCGGGCGGATCGACTATACCTCCGCGCTCGGCATTCCCTCGCTGTGCGAACGCATCGCGAGACATTACCGGGAGGCTTACGGCTGCGCGGTGGATGCCGGGCGGATTGTGGTCACCACCGGCTCGTCGGGCGCCTTCATCCTCGGCTTTCTGGCCATGTTCGAACCCGGCGATCGTGTCGCGGTCACCGTGCCCGGTTATCCGCCGTATCGCCACATTCTGACCGCGCTGGGCTGCGAGCCGGTGCTGATCGAGACATCGAGCGAAACCCGCCACGCGCTGACCGGCGAGGCCCTGCTCGCCGCCCACCGCAGGACGCCGCTGAAAGGTGTGCTGGTCGGCAGTCCGGCCAATCCCACGGGCACGATGATGTCGCGCGAGGCGCTCACCAGCCTGATCTCGGCGGCGGAAGACGCGGGCATCCGTTTCATTTCCGACGAAATCTATCACGGCCTCGACTATTCGTTTCCGGCGGTGACGGCGGCGGAGCTTTCTCCGCATGCGCTCGTGATCAATTCGTTCTCGAAATATTTCTGCATGACGGGCTGGCGGGTCGGCTGGATGCTGGTTCCCGAACCGCTGGTGCGGCCGATCGAGCGGCTCCAGCAGAATCTCGCCATCTCGGTGCCGACCCTGTCGCAGATTGCCGCCGAGGCCGCGTTCGACGGCCGTGCGGAAATGGAAGAGGTCAAGCGCGGCTATCAGGCGAACCGCCGCATTCTGATCGACGGCCTGCCGCAAGCCGGTCTCGACAAGTTCCTGCCCGCCGACGGCGCATTTTACCTCTACGCCGACGTCTCGGCATTCACCTCGGACAGTTTTGAGTTTGCCAGGCAAATGCTGGAACAGGCCCACGTCGCGGCAACTCCCGGCATCGACTTCGACCCGGTCCACGGCCGCGCCTTCATCCGTTTTTCCTATGCGCGTTCGGCCGACGAGATGCGCGAGGCCGTTGCGCGCATCGCGCGGTGGCTGCGATAGCGGCACAACACCCCCGTATCGCGAGCAAAACTCCCTTAAATCAGGCGCAACGCCATTGACTCCGCCGCCCCAATTGATTTTGGCTGTTTGACGGAATGACCGTTTGCGGCAAAGCCGGCGACGAGATTCGTGCAGGCAGGGGAGTAAAACGTCATGGCGCCAACGATGGTATCCGCAACGCCGGTCCGCGCGGCGAAGCCCTGGTACAAAGTCCTTTATGTTCAGGTACTGATCGCCATCCTGCTCGGTGCCCTCATCGGCTGGCTGTGGCCCAATTTTGCCACCAATGACTGGGTCAAGGCGCTCGGCGACGGCTTCATAAAGCTGATCAAGATGCTGATCGCGCCGATCATCTTTTGCACGGTGGTCTCGGGCATCTCGCATATCCAGGATGCCCGGAAAGTCGGCCGCGTCGGCGTCAAGGCGCTGGTCTATTTTGAAGTCGTTTCATCGTTCGCGCTGATGCTCGGCCTGCTGATGGGCAATCTGATCCAGGTCGGCCACGGGCTGGCGGCGAAGCCGGATGCCGCGGCGGTCGCGACTTACGTCAAGCAGGCGGAGGCGGAGAAGTCGGTCGATTTCGTGCTCAACATCATTCCGGACAGCGTGGTCGGCGCGCTCGCGCGTGGCGACATCCTGCAGGTGCTTTTGTTCGCGATCCTGTTCGGATTTTCGCTGATGGCGCTGGGTGAGCGCGCCAGCCGATTGCGTGACATCATCGACGACACCTCGCACGCGGTGTTCGGCGTGATCGCCATCGTCATGAAGGCGGCGCCGATCGGCGCCTTCGGCGCCATGGCCTACACCGTCGGGAAATTCGGAACCGCCGCGCTGGTGAATTTGTTCGGGCTGGTGTTCCTGTTCTATGCGACGGCGGCATTGTTTGTGATCGTCGTGCTCGGCGTGATCGCGCGCGTCGTCGGCTTCAGCATTTTCAAGTTCATCGCCTATATCAAGGAAGAGCTGTTGATCGTGCTCGGCACCAGCTCATCCGAAAGCGCGCTGCCGCAGTTGATGGAGAAGCTCGAGCGGCTTGGCTGCTCGAAGCCCGTGGTCGGGCTGGTGGTTCCCACCGGCTACTCGTTCAATCTGGACGGGACCAACATCTACATGACGCTGGCGACGCTGTTCATCGCGCAGGCGCTTGGCGTCGATCTGTCCTTTACCCAGCAATTGACCATCCTGGTCGTCGCCATGCTGACGTCGAAAGGCGCCAGCGGCGTGACCGGGGCAGGGTTCATCACGCTGGCGGCGACGCTGTCGGTGGTCAATCCGGCGCTGGTGCCGGGCATGGCGATCGTGTTTTCGATCGACAAGTTCATGAGCGAAGTCCGCGCCCTGACCAACATCATCGGCAATGGCGTCGCCACGGTGTTCGTGTCGTGGTGGGAGGGCGAACTCGATCGTGACAGGTTGCACGCCAACCTCAATAAAGTGATCGATCCGTCGGACCTGGAAACGGCGGTCACAACGGGTTAGCCAGCACGTGAAATCATCGGCGTGCGATCGGCCGCTGCTGGCGCGCAATGGGGCTGCCGTACTCGAAAACGGGTTCAAAATGGCGTAAAGTGAGGTCGCCGGGCAGGAAAGGACCTCCTCCCATGTCGAACCCAGCACCGTCGCGAGTCGTCGCCGCTTCGTCGCCGGCGGCTTCCGACAATCTTGCTCTCTATGAATTGCAGAAGCCTTTCGTCGAGCCGTTGCTGCGGCTGTTTCGCCTCACCAATACCGCCCTCGATGCGCTGTTCTACGATGTGGGCGTATTGACGAGGGCGTTGCTGGCGCAGGACACCGTCGTCAACACCGGCGCAACCCGCAATGTCGTTTCCTCGCGTCATCCGCTGCAGGTGCTCGACCTCTCCGCGGCGACCAATCCGAGCGGCTCCATCATCATCGTCGATGCCCAGCTTGCCCCGTTCGTGCGCCAGCCGTTCGAGGACATGAAGCAGTTCATCGATTATGCCAACGGTGTCGACGGTGCGGCGCTCCATACCCTCGCCATCACCGGTGTCGGCAGTTCGGCCTACGGCGCGGTGGCTTTTGCATGGGACGTCTCGACGGCGATCGGCGAACCGGTGGCGGCCGTCGTGCCGGGTTACGGTCTGGCCGATGTCGTTCCGCAGGCGCTCGGCGGCTGGTTCGGTTTCGGAATATATGACGCGTTGCAAAGCGCGGCCCAGCAGGTGCTGGCGAGCTTCGCTCCGAGCCTGGCGATGATGGGCAAGGAACTGGCGCTCAGTACGCCGGGGCGGGTGCTCGCCGAGACAGGCGCGCCGGTGTTTCGTCACGGCAGCGCCGCCTCCGACGATGTGCACGCCATCCTCGAGGCCGTTCCGGCCATCACGCGGCTGGTCGGCCACAGCAAGGGAGCACTTGCCATCGAGAACGCGCTGCGCTCTCTGAGCGCGCCCCGCGCCGGGGGAATTTCCGTCTTCACCCTCGGCTGCGTGATCGAGGAAGAGTTTTCCGACAACCGGTATCAGCAGACCCTCGGTTGGCTTGATGCGCTTGGTAGTCTCAACTCGTGGAACCGGACGCCTGAACACCGGGCCTTCACGCATCACAGCACCAACAGCGCGATCCCGCTGAGCATGCAGGTCGCCTCCTGCGTCGCGCCCGGCTGAAATGACCGGTTGCAGACTCGGAGCCGTGAGTCCGCGGGGTGCAGAAGTCGACCCGCGGACTCCAAGTCGTGAGGCAGAAGCGGGCAAAGCGGGCTATTCGCCCTCCGTACCGATCGCGTAGGCGGTCTCGCCGTGGACCGCGTCGTCTCCCACTTTGAGGGTGGCTTCATCCATGCGCAGCGGCACGATGATCGAGATGATCTTGAGGATGATGAAGGTCGCGACGGCGTTGTAGACGATGATGAATGCCGCGCCTTCAGCCTGGAGCAGAAGCTGACCGGCATTTCCGTAGAGCCAGCCGGTCACGTTGATGCCGGGCGCCTCCTTGTCGGTGCCGATGTACATCAGCATGTCGGGATTGGCGAAGATCCCGGTCAGCAAGCCGCCGGTGAGTCCGGCCACGCCGTGGGTCGAGAAGACGGAAAGCGTGTCGTCCACCTTCATCATGAAGGCGGTCTTTTGCAGCTTGTTCATGGCGAGCCAGGGAATGATCCCGGCGATAACGCCGATGATGATCGCGCCCATGCCATCGACATAGCCGGCTGCCGGCGTGATGGCGACGAGGCCCGCGATCATGCCGTTGACCGCGCCGAGCACCGACGGCTTGCCGTAGGCCATCTTGTCCAGCAGCGTCCAGACCAGCAGGGCCACCGCGGTGCAGGTGTTGGTGTTGAGCACCGCCGCGCCGGCGTCGGTGTTGGCGAAATAGGGATCGCCGCCGTTGAAGCCGTTCCAGCCCAGCCACAGGATTCCCGCGCCGACCAGCGTCATCAACAGGCTGTTGGGCGGGAAATGGTCACGATCGGCCTGCAGCCGCGGGCCGATCACCCATGCCGCGACGAAGCCCGATGTGCCGGCGGCAAGATGGATGACATAGCCGCCGGAGAAGTCGGCCACGCCCATGCCGGCGAGCCAGCCGCCGCCCCACAGGCTAAACGCCCCCACGGTATAGACCAGGGTCATCCAGACCGGGCAGAAGATCATCCACGCCGTGAAATTCATGCGACCAAGCACTGAACCGGCGAGGATGATCACGGTGATGGCGGCGAACACGAACTGGAAGAAAATCAGTGTCGCCATCGGAAAGGTGAGCGCCGGCATGCCGGATGCCGCCGCCGGAACGATTGCCTGACCGGTGGTAAAGGTGGCCGATGTCGCCAGGCCCGGCGTGCCGAGGAATGGAAACAACTGTGGTCCGAACGCCATGTTGTAGTCGAACAGAACCCAGACGACCAAGACGGAGGCGAATGCGTAGATTGCCATGAAGGCGGAGTTGATCGCCCATTTCTTCTTGACGATGCCGCCATAGAGAACCGTTAGTCCGGGGATGCTTTGCAATCCGACGAACGTCGCCGCCGCCAGCTGCCAAGCGTTGTTTCCGCTGTCTAGCCATTGTGGTGATGGTACGAGTGCCATGTTCCTTCCCCCAAAAATCGATTGTGAGCCGAAGTCCGTACACGCGGAGCGATTGAACCACCGCAAAAACTATGCCAATGAATTGAGCGCCAACTGGCCTTATTTTCCCGACCGGGCTTGGGGAATTTGTCCATGAAATATGCATCGTTGATCAAGAAATGAGCATAAGGGTATCGCGGCCGTTGCTTCGAACGCGGCGATTGGCGGCGGGAATCGGCGCCCTGTTGCTCGGGATGTCCGCGCCCGCCATGGGCGGCGAGAGCGCGATCACCTGCACCAACCCGGCCAGCGGCGCGAGCTTTCAGATCAGGATCGACTACGATCGCAGCACCGTCGATACCAATCCGGCGGAGATCAGCGACGGCAAGATTTCCTGGCGCGACGAGAACCGGTGGAATTACACGCTGGATCGAAAATCCGGAAAGCTGACGATTATCCTTGCCTCCTCCACCGGCGGCAGTTTCCTCTATGATCGCTGCAAGCTGGAGAATTGAAGCCGCGATCAGGGAAGTGGACTGTGCACCATCCCTTGCGTCACGATCCTCATCGCCGGCCGCCCCGCGAAAACCGGAGCGGTGGCGATGGCTGAGGGAGTCCCTGGCGTCAGGGCAAGCGTGGGTTTCGCCTCGCAGACAGGACCCCGCGAACGCAACGAGGATTTCGCCGGTGCGGTTCTCGGCTGGGAGCTGCCGCAACCGCGCCACGACGTGGTGGCGGCGATCGCGGATGGAATTGGCGGAGCAAAGGGCGGCCGTGTCGCAGCCGAAACTGCGGTGCGCGGCTTCCTCGACGGCTTTTGCGACCTGCCTGAAACGATGGAAGTCCGGCGTGCCGCCGCCAACGTCGTCACTGCACTCAACGGCTGGATTTATTCGCTGCGCAAGCAGGATTCCAATCTGGCCGGAATGGGGTGCACCTTCACCGCGCTCGTGCTGCGCGGCCGGATCGCGCATATCCTCCATGTCGGCGATACCCGCGCTTACCGGCTGGGCCGCGACCGCCTTACCTGCCTCACCGTCGATCATGTGCAGGAGGACGGCACCAGCCGGTCGGGCATTCTCAACCGCGCACTGGGCGTCGAAACCGAGGTTCGGCTCGACTATGCGACCCAGCCGGTGGCGCGGCACGACCGCTTCCTGTTGTGCAGCGACGGCGTGCACGGGGTTTTGAGCTCCGACACCATCGCCGACATCCTGCGTGAGCGCTCGGCAGCGGACGATACCGCACGGGCGCTGGTTGCGGCGGCGCTCGATTCGGGCAGCACCGACAATTGCACGGCGATGGTGATCGACGTGGTCGAATTGCCGACGGTCGAATCCGCCGATATCGGCGTCGCCATCGGCCAATTGCCGTTGTTGCCGCTGCCGGTTGGCGGCGAGACGGTCGACGGTTTCCTGCTCAAGGTCCTGGTCTCCGACGGCCGATACACCCGGCTGTTCGGTGCGATCGACGAGATCGAGGGCGGTGAGGTGGTGCTGAAGTTTCCAAAGCCGCAGGTGGCGGCGGTCGCCACCTATCGCGCCGCGTTCGTGCGCGAGGCCTGGGTTGGCGCGCGCGTGCACAGCCCTTGGATTGTCCGTACGATCGAACTGCCGCCCGGCCGCCAGACCTGCCTTTACACAGTCATGCCGCTCTACCAAGGCGAATTGCTGGAAACACGGCTGACGCGCCGTCTCGGTCTGGAGGAGGGGCGCAACGTTGCGATCAAATTGGCGCGCGGCGCTGCAGCCTTGCATCGTGCCGGCGTTATCCACCGCGACATCAAGCCGGACAACGTCATGCTGGAGCGCGACGAATCGTTGAAGCTGCTCGATCTCGGCGTGGTCCGCGTACTCGGATTGGAGGATGCGCCGCCCCAGGACATTCCAGGCACCGCCGCCTACATGGCGCCTGAAATGTTTGACGGCGAAGCCGGCAACGAGGCCACGGACATTTATGCACTCGGCGTCACCATGTTCCGCGCTTTCACCGGCGAATTTCCTTACGGCAATCCCGATGCCACCAGCCCGCCGCGTCGAACCCGGCCGCAGGCGCTTTCTGCGCTGCGCCCGGACCTTCCCGCCTGGCTCGAATCTGCGATCGGGCGAGCGATCGCCATCGATCCCGCCGCGCGCTTTCGCGACATGATCGAATTTGCGGTGGAAATGGAAGCGGGACCGGCGCGCGCGCCGGTCGCGGTGCGCCGGCCACGGACGATCTATGAACGCTACCCGGTTCAGTTCTGGCAGGGTGTGGCCGCACTGCTCGCGCTCGCGCTCGCGCTGTCACTGCTGCGGCATTGATAGCAGACATCGAGCGGGCCTCGCTCGCGATCTGGTTTGATGTACGCGCGCCCCAATTCGATTTCCGGCAAACAAAAACCGCCCGGTTTTGCCGGGCGGTTTTTTCGTCTCACAATCCAGATTCGTTACTGGTTGCCATTGCCGAAGCGGCGCGACCACCATCCCGCGCGGCGGGGCTGGGTTTCGTTGGCTACTTCGGCAGCGGGCTGTTGCGGAGCCGGGGCGGGGGCCGGCGATGGCTCAGGCTGGCTATGACCGACTGATGGCGCTGCATCAGGCTGGGCGTCGACCAGGAAACTCACCTTCTCGCGCACGGTTGAACGCCGGCGCGCGGCCCTTTCGGCTTCCTGGACGGTTTCCTCTTGCGCAGGCGCATGGGCCGCCTCCTGCGGAACGCGATCCATGGGTGGTTGCTCGGGCGGTGGCGCGATGGATTCCGGCTGCACCATCGGCAGCGGTGGCTGGGCTGAACCTCCGTCGAAATCGGCAACCGCGGTGATCGCCTCCGGTGTGGATGGCGGCCCCAGTTCGTCGGAAATAGATCCGGCCAGACCGTCCTCGAGCCCGCCGCGCCGGCGGCGGCCGCCGCGACGGCCGCGGCGGCGAGGCCGCCGTTCGCCGCCGGCCGGCTGATCGGCGCGAACCGCGCCGGGCTGTTCGTCAGATTCGTCCTCGTCGGATTCGCCTTCCTCGGCGATGACGCCGGGAATCGCGACCGCTTCGAACGCCACGCGTCCGCCCTCGGTTTCCTCACGCGGCGGACCGCCTTCGCGCGGTTCGCCGGGACGGCCGCGTCGCCGCCGACGCCGCTTGCGCTTGTGGCCGTCGGCCGTGGTTTCACCGTCGGTCGTCTCGCTGACCGCCGAATCCTCGGTGAGCCCTTCGGTCTCGTCGGTCTCCACCTCCGATTCGGTTTCGACGTCGAACGGCTCGTCGTCGTCGAAGGCTTCCTCGGTCTGCGGCGGGAAAGCTGCAACCTGCGCCGCCAGCAGCGCCTTGGCGGCCTCCAGCGTGTGCACCTGTTCGCCGCGATCGATGATGAACGACTGCTGCGCGCTCACGGTCGGGTCGGCGATGACGGCAAGCGTCACCTTGAAGCTGTTTTCGAGATCGCGCAGATGGCCGCGCTTGTGATTGAGCACGTAGAGCGCGACGTCGGTCCGGGTGCGCACCACGAGATTGTGGGTCGCGCCCTTCATTAGGATCTCCTCGAGACCCCGCAGCAGTTGCAACGCCACCGACGATACCGAACGCACATGGCCGCTGCCGCCGCACTGCGGGCAGGGTTCCGTCGAACTCTCCAGCACGCTGGCGCGAATGCGCTGGCGCGACATTTCGAGCAGGCCGAAATGCGAGATGCGGCCGACCTGGATACGGGCGCGGTCCTGTCGCAGGCAATCGCTGAGCTTGCGCTCCACCGAACGGTTGTTGCGCTTCTCGTCCATGTCGATGAAGTCGATGACGATCAGGCCCGCGAGATCGCGCAGGCGCAGTTGCCTTGCGACTTCCTCCGCGGCCTCCAGGTTGGTCTTGAGCGCGGTGTCCTCGATATGATGTTCGCGGGTCGAGCGGCCCGAATTGACGTCGATCGAAACCAGCGCCTCGGTCTGGTTGATCACGATGTAGCCGCCGGACCGCAATTGCACGGTCGGCGAGAACATCGCATCTAGCTGGCTCTCGACGCCCATCCGCGAGAACAGCGGCTGGCCGTCGCGATACTGCTTCACCGCGCGCACATTCGACGGCATCAGCATCTTCATGAAATCGCGGGCTTCCTGATAGCCGGCTTCGCCGGCGACCTGGATTTCGTCGATTTCCTTGTTGTAGAGATCGCGCAGCGATCGCTTGATCAGCGAGCCCTCTTCATAGACGAGGGTCGGTGCCTGCGACTTCAGCGTCATGTCGCGGACGGTTTCCCACATCCGGATCAGATATTCGAAGTCGCGCTTGATCTCGGGCTTGGTGCGCGAGGCGCCGGCGGTGCGCAGTATAATGCCCATGCCCTCGGGCACGTCGAGATCCTGCACCACTTCCTTGAGGCGCGAGCGATCCTGCGCGGAAGTGATCTTGCGGCTGATGCCGCCGCCGCGCGCGGTGTTGGGCATCAATACCGCATAGCGGCCGGCCAGCGAGAGATAGGTCGTCAGCGCGGCGCCCTTGTTGCCGCGCTCTTCCTTGACGACCTGCACCAGCATCACCTGACGGCGCTTGATGACTTCCTGGATCTTGTATTGACGGCGCGGACGGAAGGCGCGCTCCGGCACCTCTTCCATGACGTCATCGCCGCCGACCGATTCAACGACTTCCTCTTCGGCGTCCTCGCCATCGTCCTCATCGTCGTGATTGTCGTCGCCATGCGGTTGAGTTGCATGCTCGTCGTGAGGCGCGGCGGCGTGTTCTTCACCGGCTCGCTCGGCATGCGCGGCATCGTCGGCATGGGCTGCGTTTTCGAGCGCGTGCTCCTCGTGGGTGTGCTCATCATGTGCATGCTCTTCATGCGCATGCTCTTCATGTGCTTCCGCCCCAACCGGCGCGTCCGGCGTGGCGACGGACGCCTCGATCGCAGCTGCGATCGGCACAGCGGGCTGGGATTCGGCCGCCGGCGTCTCGTCCGCGTGAGTCGCGTGGATATGGTCATCGTGATCGTGCTCATCATGATCGTGTTCATCATGGGCATGTTCATGATCGTGCGAATGTTCATGATCATCGTGATCATGATGCTCCGCATCATCGTCGTGATCATGATGCTCGGCATCGGCATGGTGATGCTCGGCGTCGTGGGTGTGGCCGTGTTCGGCGTGCTCGCCTTCGACATGCTCGTGGCCGTCATGCGGCTGAGCGGCATGCGACGGATCGGCGCCTGCGTTTTCAACGATGTCGCTCTGGACCCGCTCGCCATTGCCGCGGCGGCGCGAGTTGCGGTGGCGCGGACGGCGGCGGTTGGAGCGATTCTCGGTTTCTTCCTCGGCCTCGCGATGGGCGCGTTCGTCGGCCTCGATCAGCGCCTGACGATCGGCGACCGGGATTTGGTAATAATCCGGGTGGATTTCGCTGAAGGCGAGAAAACCGTGGCGGTTGCCGCCGTATTCGATGAAGGCCGCCTGCAGCGACGGCTCTACCCGCGTGACCTTGGCGAGGTAGATATTTCCGCGCAGTTGTTTGCGCTGAGCAGTCTCGAAATCAAATTCCTCGACGCGATTGCCGCGGACCACAACGACCCGGGTCTCTTCCGGGTGGGTGGCATCGATCAACATTTTGTTGGGCATTTTGGGACTCTTGACGGCGGCGGGCGCGTATGACCGGGAGCGCGTATCGCGCCGCCGGGTGACGCGACGGTCCACCTGATTCGGGGGTGAGGGGAAGGCCGAAACGCAACCCGGGGCGCCCAGCCGAACGCGATCCCGTGGAAGTGAAGCGACGCGCGGAACTTTCGCTTCGCGTCGGCGCTGGTCTTCCGTGGATCATGGTCGGCAATACATTCTGGCGCATCAAGCGTCGGCCCGTCTGAACACATGGGCGGCGAAAGTCGCCGCTTTGTCTGTTGCTGAAGGTCCGGCGCGGCGCCAAAGCGCTCGCCGGCGATCGCATATCAGGCTTTTGAGCCCGGATAATCGGTTATGCCGCGTCTGAAGTCGTCCCTGGAACAAGATGGTAACCTGGGACCGGACGCCGCTCGGGCTCGAAACCGCCGCTCCTTGTCAGCCGCGCGCTGCGCTGGCTTTGGAGGGATCGGAAGGACGCTGGAATCTTCAGAATTCGAAGGTTCCGGCGCTGCACCGGGAGGCTGAACGTGACACAACCGGGAGTTTTAGCCGTCAGCCCCCTGTACATACGTCGATTGGCCGCCGCGTGCAAGAGAAGCGTCGCAACGCGGCAACACTTCGCCTTATTCGCCGCAGGCGCGTTAAGGTTGGATTAACCCTGCGGTTCTATTGCGGTATGAGGGCTGCTCGGAGGCTTGGATTCGTTGGCGATCCGCGCAAATCATCGGGTTTTGCTGGGATACGCGCTGGTGTGCGCCGCAGCATTGCTATGCTCCGATGTCAACCGGGTTGGCGCCGCGGAGGGGCAACCCTCGACCCCGGTCACGACGTCGGATTTTCCCGTCGCCTCCGACGCCAGGCTGGCCGGCGATGCCAAACAAACCCGCTTCGTGCTCGATCTCGACAAGACCATCCAGTTTCGTGCCTTTGCGCTGGCGGATCCGTACCGGGTGGTGGTGGATATCCCTCAGGTCAGCTTCCAGCTTCCTGCCGGAACCGGCACCGCTGGGCGCGGCCTGATCAAGGCATTCCGCTACGGCTTGGTGATGCCGGGCGGTTCGCGAATCGTGTTCGATCTGACCGGTCCGGCCAGGATCTCACACTCCTATGTGCTCGACGCCGCCAACGGCCAGCCGCCGCGGTTGGTGCTCGAACTGGAAGAGGTTGACCGCACCGCCTTCGTTCAATCGCTGGCGGTCGAAAGCCGGCCCGAACTGCGGTCGGCCATCGCGGACGCGGCGGACGCCGCGGTACCCGCCGAAGCGGCGGCTCCGCCCAAGCCTGCCGCGCCGGCGGATCTGCGTCCCGTGGTGGTGATCGATCCAGGCCATGGCGGTATCGACAACGGCACCCAGGCCAGCGGCGAGAGCGAAAAGAGCCTGGTGCTGGGATTTGGCCTGGCGTTGCGCGACCGCCTTGAAAAAGGCGGCAAATATCGCGTCGTGATGACCCGCACCGACGATACCTTCATTCCGCTTGCGGAGCGGGTTCGGATCGCCCGCAACCAGTCGGCGGCGCTGTTCGTGTCAATCCATGCCGATGCGTTGCCGCGCGGCGAGGGGGACGCCCAGGGTGCGACGATTTACACACTGTCCGACCGCGCCTCCGACGTCGAAGCCGAAAGGCTCGCCGAGGCGGAAAACAAGGCCGACGCCATCGGCGGGGTGAATCTGACGGAGGAGCCGACCGACGTCGCCGACATCCTGATCGACCTTGCGCAGCGCGAAACCCGCACCTTCTCGAATCGGTTCGCCCGGCTGTTGATGGGCGAGATGAAAAATACCGTCCGGATGCACAAGCGCCCGCTGAAATCAGCCGGATTTAAAGTTCTGAAGGCCCCCGACGTGCCCTCGGTGCTGGTCGAACTCGGCTATGTCTCAAACAAGGGCGACCTCGAACATCTGGTATCGGATAGTTGGCGTTCGCGGACCGTTGGCTCGATGGCGCAGGCCGTTGACGCCTTCTTTGCCGAACGCATCGCAACGGCGGGCTCGGCCGACTGAAAAGGGGAACCCTTCCGGTGGTGGAAGCCCTAGTTTGGCCACAGCGGCGGCCCTATAAAAAAACCACCGCGAGATCCTAGGAATCGATCAAAATGCCCTCCGGGCCGACGGGCTAGACAATATTATGCGGGCTGTGCGGGATGGCAGATCGTCCCGTAGTGGCGTTCACGCTGAGCAAGCGCCCCAGTCACGGGGCAAGGGGAAACGGATATTTGATAATGCGCTTGCTGGTGCGGTTCATGGGTTTCTTGTTCGCCGCCGGAACGGTTTTGTTTCTGGTGGGCGTCGCCGCGGCGGCGGGGCTGATCTGGCATTTTTCCAAGGACTTGCCCGACTATTCGCAGCTTCAGGATTATGAGCCGCCGGTGATGACGCGCGTCCACGCGGCGGACGGCGCGCTGCTTGGCGAATATTCCAAGGAACGCCGGTTGTACCTGCCGATCCAGGCGGTTCCAAAGCTCGTCATCAACGCGTTCCTCGCCGCCGAGGACAAGAACTTCTATGAGCATGGCGGCATCGATTTTTCCGGCATGGCCCGCGCGGCCGTGCTCTACGCGCAAAATTATGGCTCCAACCGTCGTCCGCAGGGCGCCTCCACGATCACCCAGCAGGTCGCCAAGAACTTTCTGCTGACCAACGAAGTATCGTTCTCCCGCAAGATCAAGGAAGCCTTGCTGGCGATGCGGATCGAGCGCGCCTACTCCAAGGACAAGATCCTCGAACTCTATCTCAATGAAATCTATCTCGGCCTCGGCGCTTACGGCATTGCCGCCGCGTCGCTGGTTTATTTCGACAAATCGGTGAACGAACTCACCGTCGCGGAAGCGGCCTATCTGGCCGCGCTGCCGAAGGCGCCGGCGGCGCTGCACCCGGTGCGCAACCACGACCGCGCGATCGAGCGGCGCAATTACGTGATCGACCGCCTGCTGGAAAACGGCTGGATCAAGCAGGCCGATGCCGACAAGGCCCGCAAGGATCCGTTGATTGTCACCAACCGGACCAACGGCGCCCACATTTTCGCCGGCGAATATTTTGCCGAGGAAGTCCGGCGCGACATCTTCGAGCGATACGGCGAAAAGAAACTCTATGAAGGCGGCCTGTCGGTCCGGACCACGCTCGACCCCAAAGTGCAGGTGATGGCGCGCAAAACAATGGCCGCCGGCCTCGTGAACTACGATGAGAATCAGGGTTGGCGCGGCGCCATCAGCAAGATCGACATCACGGGCGACTGGGGCGTGAAGCTCGCCGACGTCAAATCGCTGTCGGACATCTCGCCCTGGCGAATGGCGGTGGTGCTGGAGACCAGCGAGCAGTCGGCGCGGATCGGTTTTCAGCCCGGCCGCGAACTCGGTGGCGCCGTGCTCAAGGATCGCCAGACCGGCAACATCACCCTTGAGGGCGTCCGATGGGCAAAAGCCGCGGCCGGTCTGGCGCGGGGCAGGACGCCGACCGCGGTTTCGCAGGTGCTGTCGCCGGGCGACGTCATCTATGCGGACCCGTTGATTGGCAAGGATGGCGCTGCGGTCGAGGGCCAGTATCGGCTGCGCCAATTGCCGGAGGTTTCCGGTGCGATGGTCGCGATGGATCCGTGGACCGGCCGCGTGCTGGCCATGGTCGGCGGATTCTCCTTCGACCAGAGCCAGTTCAACCGCGCCACGCAGGCCTACCGGCAACCGGGATCATCCTTCAAACCGATCGTGTACTCTTCCGCGCTCGACAACGGCTACACGCCGTCGACGGTCGTGGTCGATGCGCCGATCGAGATTGATCAGGGGCAGGGCGCGGGCGTCTGGCGTCCAGACAACTATTCGGCCGGCCATTATCATGGCCCCACGACGCTGCGGAATGCCCTGAGATGGTCGCTCAACACGGTGACGGTGCGGCTGGCGCAGGACGTCGGCATGCCCCTGATCGGCGAATACGCCAAGCGCTTCGGGGTCTATGACGAGTTGCCGAACTATCTGTCCTACGCGCTCGGCGCCGGCGAGACCACGGTGATGCGGATGGTCACGGCCTATTCGATGTTCGCCAATGGCGGCCGGCGCGTGAAGCCGACCTTGATCGACCGCATTCAGGATCGTTATGGCCACACCATCTTCAAGCATGACCAGCGCGAATGCCGCGGCTGCGACGCTCCCGGCGGCTGGAAGAATCAGCCCGAGCCGCAGCTTGTCGACCGCAGGGAGCAGGTGCTGGATTCGATGACGGCCTACCAGATCACGTCGATGATGGAAGGCGTGGTCCAGGGCGGCACCGCGATCGCCCTGAAGGACGTCGGCAAGCCGATCGCCGGCAAGACCGGCACCACCAACGATGAAAAAGATGCCTGGTTCGTCGGCTTTTCGCCGGACATCGTGGTCGGCATCTATATCGGCTACGACAAGCCCCGCAATCTCGGCCGCAAGGCTACCGGCGGTGTTCTGGCCGCGCCCATCGCCCGGGATTTCATGAAGCTCGCGCTCGCCGACAAGCCCGCGATTCCGTTCCGGGTGCCGGCGGGCATCAAGCTGATCCGGGTCGATCAGATGACGGGAATGCGCGCCGGTCCTGGCGACGGCGGAAAGACGATTCTCGAAGCCTTCAAGCCGGGCACCGCGCCGCCGGATAATTATTCCGTCATCGGCGTCGCCGATGCCGACGGCCGCTCGCTCACGGTGTCGCCCGACGCCGACCGCACCATCATGCGCTCCGGTACCGGTGGGCTTTACTAGCGAAGCCAGGTGCCGGTTCGCCTGAAGAAAACACGCCGATACAATACGAGCCGATTGCGCTTTGTGGCGCCCGCCGCTACATCCCTTGCAGCATCAGAGCGTTTTCACGCGAAGTGGGTGTCGGTTCGCGTCAAGAAAACGCGTCAAAACAGCAGATGAGAATGGCGGCCTGTGCCGCAGATCAGAGAACCCATGCGCGCTGAAGTCGAACGTTTAGTTGAAGAGATCAAGCAGTCGGTCGGGCTGCTGAGGAGGCATCTTTGACGTCGATGCATCCACTGCGCGCCTTGCGGAGCTGAACAAGCTCGCAGAAGATCCCAATCTCTGGAACGATCCCCAGAAGGCGCAGAAGTTGATGCAAGAGCGCACCTCACTTGAGGATGCGCTGGGTGGCATCGGCAAGGTCGAGCGCGAACTCGAAGACAATATCGGGATGATCGAGCTCGGCGAAGCCGAGAACGATTCCGGCGTCGTCGCCGAAGCCGAGACCGCGCTGAAAAATCTGCAGAAGGAAGTGGCCCGCCGCGAACTGGAAGCCCTGCTGTCGGGCGAAGCCGACCGTTTCGACTCCTATCTCGAGGTTCATGCCGGCGCCGGCGGTACCGAGAGCCAGGACTGGGCCGCGATGCTGCTGCGCATGTATACGCGTTGGGCCGAAAAGCACGGCTTCAAGATCGAATATCTGGAAGAGACGCAAGGTGAAGAGGCCGGCATCAAATCGGCCACCATCCAGATCAGCGGTCACAATGCCTATGGCTGGCTGAAGACCGAAGCCGGCGTACACCGGCTGGTGCGGATATCGCCGTTCGATTCCAACGCGCGCCGGCACACCTCGTTCTCCAGCGTCGCAATCTTTCCGGTGGTCGACAACAGCATCAAGATCGATATCGCGGAGTCCGATGTGCGGGTCGATACCATGCGTTCGGGCGGCGCCGGCGGCCAGCACGTCAACAAGACCGAATCGGCTGTGCGGCTCACCCATATTCCGACCGGGGTTGCGGTGGTCTGCCAGGCCGGCCGGTCGCAGCACAAAAACAAGGCGCAGGCGTGGGACATGCTGCGCGCGCGGCTCTACGAAATCGAGCTGAAGAAGCGCGAGGAGCAGGCCGCCGCCGATCAGGCCGCCAAGACCGATATCGGCTGGGGCCACCAGATCCGCTCCTACGTCCTGCAGCCCTATCAGATGGTGAAGGATCTGCGCACCGGCGTGCAGACCTCGGACACCTCGGGTGTCCTTGACGGCGACCTCGATGAATTCATGGGGGCGACGCTGGCACAGCGCGCGTTTGGCGCGCCGCCCGCATCGATCGAGGACGTGGATTAACCCATGGCACAGGTCGCGTTCATTGGCCTCGGACGGATGGGCCACGGCATGGCCGGCCGGTATCTCGACGCCGGCTTCACGGTCGCGGTCTGGAACCGGAGCAAGGCCAAGGCTGAAGATCTGATCGCGCGCGGCGCGCGATGGGCGACGTCGCCGGAGGATGCCGCCATCGATGCCGAGGCTGTCGTGACCATGGTCGCTGACGACGAGGCATCGCGCGCCGTGTGGCTCACCAGGGATGGCGCGGCCGCGACCATGAAAGCCGGCACGATCGCGATCGAGTGTTCCACCGTATCGTATAACCACGCGATCGATCAGGCGCGCGAGCTTCGCAGACGCGGCCTCATCTACATCGATAGTCCCGTCGCCGGCTTGCCGGATGCCGCGGCCAGCGGAAAATTGACGCTGCTGGTCGGCGCCGAGCCCGCGGATCTCGAACGGGCGCGGCCTTATCTGGCGCCGCTCTCGACGACGATCCGGCATTTCGGCGCCGTCGGCACCGGCACCGTCTACAAGCTGATCAACAATCTGATGGGCGCGATCCAGATTGCCGGTATCGCAGAGGGCCTCGCGATCGCCGAGCAGGCCGGTCTCGACATGAAGCTGGTGCTGGAGGCGATCGAGACCGGCGTTGCCGCCAGCCCACAGGTGCTCCGGCATTCCAAGCGGATGGTGGCGCGGAATTTTTCCGGCGCGACCTTCACCGCGGCGCTGCGGCACAAGGATGCGGCTTACGCCGTGGCGTTGGCCGAGAGCCTTTTGTCCGACGTTCCCCTGATGGGGCGCGCCGCGGTGGAGGCGTATGCCAGGGCGACAGCCCATGCGCCCGACGACGATGAAGGCAAGATGATCGAGATCGTATCGCGGTCGAAGGGCGCAGCGACGTAATCAGCCACCTGTCCGCGCCACCTTCCATTCCGAAAGCCACCCCGTAAACCTGCCGCTGTCGCGATTGCCGCCGTGCCAGGCCGCATACACCGCGCCGTCGTCAGCCACCAGCAGCACGACGTCGAGACCTTTGGAGCGGCGCAGCGTATCGATCGCCTGGGCGGGCGTCTGCGCGATGGGACCTGCGACATTAAACGACGTGTTGACGGATATCTCGACACCGATGTGGCGGCCGAGTGCCTTCAGATAGGCGTAGGTGAGGGGGTCGTCTTGCGCGCGCACGATCTGAATTCGCCCGGTGCCGTCGGCGTGAATCACCGCCGGAATCTTTTCGCGCGCGTGCGGCTTCGATCGCGCCGTCAGGACCATGTAGTTGTAGGCGTTGTATTCGGCGTCCGACGCGCCCTCCTGCAGATCGAAATACTCCCGCGCCGCGTCCAGCGTCGCCATCGGCGCCAGCGGGCGGATCGCTTCGCGGTATTTGACGCGCTCGTTGAGCCGCTCGCGCACTTCGGGGTCGCATGGGTTGGCCAGGATCGAGCGATGGCCGAGGGCACGCGGCCCGGTTTCGGCTGCGCCTTGATAGAGCGCGATGACGCCGTTTTGCGCCACCAGGAATGCCATCAGATCGGCAACGGCGTCGCGTCCGTCGGGCGTCGCAATATCCCCGATCCCTGTTGAGGCGATGTCGTCGGCCTCGAGCGCGGCTGCGATGTCCTGACGCTCTGGCGAGGATCCGCAATAAAATGCGTGCGTCATCGGGGCGCCGCGCGGTGCGCCTGCCAGATGCGCGAACAGCCAGGCGGCGCCGATGGTGACGCCGGGGTCGCCGGGGACAGGCGGCACCCACAGATGCAGGCGAGCCCTGCGTTGCTGCGCCTTCGCGAACCACGCCTCGTCGAAGTGCTCGAGCAGGCGCATGTTGCCGACCGCATTCAACGCCACGCCGCCGGTCAGCACCAACCGGCTGGCGCCGGTTAAGCGCAGCAGATGATCGACTACATGGATCATCGCATCCTCGAGCACCAGTTGCGTCGCGGCGGCCTTGTCGAGACGATTCCTGGTGTCGGGCCGGTGCTGGATGTCCTCGACCCGCAGCACCGCGTCGGGATTCCAGAGCTGATCGGATCTTAGCGGCACGCCGAGGATATCGATCAAGGCCGCCTTGTAGGGATGATGGAACGGGTCGCAATACCAGTTGGCAAGAGCGCGATTGAGCCGCACTTCGCCGGCGCCGCCCAAATCCAAAACCTGTCTCAGCCGTGGATAGTACGGATTGCTGGCGCGGTTCATGTCGCCCCACGCCGCGGCGCCCATGTAGCGGCCCTCGCAGGACAACCAGGTCCAGCCACCCTGGGTCGATGAAATCACGCTGTAGAAGGCGCCGAGCGAGTCGAACATGCTGTCATTGCAGTAGAGCCGCCGCATTTCGCCATTTCTGACGACATAAAGCGAGACCGATCCCTTGTCGCCGGTGCCGTCGAGCACGGCAATCGCGACGGGTTCATCGTCCCCGGCGAAGGGCGAAGCCGCGAACGAAAACCAGGCATGGTTGTCATGGTGCGGCATGCAGATCAGCGGCACACGCTCGGAAAGGCCGAGCCGCCTGGCGAGGATTTTCGGCGTGCGGGTCATCTGATCGAGCCGGCGGCGGTCGTATCCGGCGGCCTCCGTGGTGCGCAGCAGCTTCAGGCTTTGCGGCAGTTCCTCCAACACCGAGCGGGCGAGCGTCCCGGCCAGCGTCGGGTAATCCCAGGTGGTAAGCCAGGCGGCGATATCATGGATATCGCGCCCCATGCCTCGCAGCGTTTCCACCATCGCATCGATCGAGGCGCGCGGATATTCTGTGGTGTGCTTGTTGCCGGAAAAGCGTTCTTCCTCGTTGTTGACGATCAGCCGCGGGCCATTGGCCTCCGTCACCTCCACCAGCGCCACGCCAGAATTGTGCGTGCCGGGCAGCCCGAGCCCCGCGAGATAGACCGTCTCGCCGCGGCCAAGCCGTTCGCGGACGCGCGCGATCCGCTCCTTGGCGAAGGCCGATCCGAGCTGATGAAAACCCAGCGCCCCCATCGATTTCGCGCCGAGCCATCGCGCGGCGCGAAATCCGAACGTTGCGAGTTTGGGATACCGCGGGCCAATTCGTCTTTTCAGTTCCAAACCACGGGCCTTGTCAGTGACAGGTGCTCGCTTGCATCAATCATAATTGGCGGCAAGCAACAATGCGGTTTCGGGTCACGGAATAAGCCGATGCTTGCATGCGCGCGCGGGGCTTGCAACACTTGGTCAAAAGAAAACGCCTAGCGGGAGGGAACGATGTCGGTGCGGATGCGAAACCTTGTTGCGTTGGCGGCATTTGCTGGCGCCGCGTTGACGGCAGGCGCGGCGAGTGCGCAGAAGAAATATGATCCGGGCGCGAGCGATACCGAGATCAAAATCGGCAATATCATGCCCTATAGCGGTCCGGCTTCCTCCTATGGGGTGATTGGCAAGACCGAAGCGGCTTACTTCAACAAGATCAACGCGGAAGGCGGCATCAACGGCCGCAAGATCAATTTCATCTCCTATGACGACGCCTACAGCCCGCCGAAGGCGATCGAGCAGGCGCGCAAGCTGGTGGAGGGCGACGAGGTCTTGCTGATCTTCCAGCCGCTCGGCACGCCCTCCAATGCGGCCATTCAGAAATACATGAACGCCAAAAAAGTGCCGCAGCTCTTTGTCGCCTCCGGCGCCACCAAGTGGGGCGATCCCAAGCACTTCCCTTGGACGATGGGCTGGCAGCCCAACTACCAGAGCGAGGGGCGGATCTACGCCAAATACATCCTCGACCATTTCCGGAACGGCAAGATCGCGGTGTTCTGGCAGAACGACGACGCCGGCAAGGACCAGGTCAAGGGATTGCGCGACGGGCTCGGCGACAAGGCCGGCATGATCATTGCCGACAAATCCTATGAGGTGAGCGATCCCACGATCGATTCCCAGATCGTCGCGCTGCACGATTCGGGTGCCGATATCTTCTTCTCTTGGGCGGCGCCGAAGGGATCGGCGCAGGCGATCCGGAAGGTCGGCGAGCTCGGCTGGAAGCCGAAGTTCTTTCTCGCAAACACCGCGACATCGGTGGCCGCCGTGCTGAAACCGGCGGGTCTCGAAAACGCCAAGGACATCATCTCGACGGCCTATCTGAAGGATCCAACCGATCCGGCCTGGAAGGACGATCCGGGCGTGAAGACATGGCAGGCCTTCATGGACAAGTATTACCCCGACGGCGACAAGCTGAACGCGAACAACGTCTACGGCTATGTGCTGGCGCAGAACATGGTTCAGGTGCTCAAGCAGTGCGGTGACAACCTGACCCGCGAAAATGTCATGAAGCAGGCCGCTAATCTCAGGGATTTCTCAACCGACATGATGCTGCCGGGCGTCAAGGCCAATACCAGCCCGGACGACTTTTTCCCGATCGAGCAGATGCAGCTGATGAAGTTCGACGGCGAGGCGTGGCGATTGTTCGGCGACGTCATCGACGGCGAGGTCGGCCACTGACGCCATGCCCTGGCCATCGGCCCGAGGCCGTAAGCTCAGCCCGCGCTCAGCCGCACGCCGGCGCGCAAGAACTTCTGGGGATCGACCGCGTCGCCATCGATTCTGGTCTCATAGTGCAGATGCGGACCGGTGGACCGGCCGGTTGAACCCACAGCGCCAATTACTTGTCCGATCTTGATGGGATCCCCGACCTTGACGCCGATCTCCGACAGATGGCCGTAGCGGGTCGACAGACCGTTGCCGTGGTCGATTTCCACCATGCGGCCATAGCCGCCAGCCCATCCCGCGGACACCACTTTGCCGTTCGCGGTCGCGCGGACGGGGTCGCCCATTTGCGCGCGGAAATCGAGACCGGTGTGCATGGCGGGGCGGCCGAGGAAGGGATCGGTGCGGATTCCGAAACCGCTGGTGAATTCGACTTCGCCGACCACCGGCTTGCGATACGGCACCAGCGCCAGCGTCCGGTTCAGACGCTCGACCTGGGCGCGGGTGATGTTGATTCGGTAGAGCTGGCGCTCGAACGGCCCCGCGTCGGAAGGAAGTTTGACCGGAACATAGGGTCCGCCTATGCCGACGCGCGGGGTCGCGGCTTCCAGCTGCGTCATATCGAGGCCGAGATCGGTAATCACGCCGCGCATTCGGCGCACCCTCGATTCCATGCCGTCTTCGACCGCGCCAAGCGCCGCGATCTGGCGGCCCTCGACCTGGTCGAGCGAGGTCTGCAGGCGCACCAGGACGTTGTCGACGCCCTGGATCTTGGCAAACTGATTCGGTTGCGCGTTGACGGCGATCGGGGCGCGCGATTCGAGCCGCGCTTCGCGATCCGGGGGCGCCACGAAAATCACGGTATCGCTGATCGGCGAAGGTTTCGGCACACCCGAGACAGCGTCAGTTGCCGCGGCTCCACGCACCGGGGGCCTGATCGATCCGGTGACCTGGCCGTCCGGAATGGCGCCGAGCGCAGTGGCGCGGGATTCCAGCGTGGTCTGCCGGCGCATGATCTGGTCGAGCTTCTGGTCGAACTGCTCCTGATCGAGCAACTGGCGGCTGGTCGTGCGATCGACCTTGGCGCGCAGTTCGGCGATGCGGTCTTCGTAGGCGTATTGCATCTCCGCCTGGCGAGCGATCAGCCGGGTGAGAACGTCGTCGCGGAACGCGAAATAGGTCGCGGTCGCGGCCGACCACATGCCGAGCACGCTGACCGTGCCGACCACGATCCAGAACGCCACCGGCCCAAACCGGACCTGTTTGCCGGCATGGACGATGGTGTAGCCCTCTCGCGCGGGCGGGGCAGCAGGAGCCGAGGCGTGGCTCATCGCCGGCCGGCGGGCCGACGATGGCCGGCCGTGGTCGTGAGGATGGCGTTGGGGGTACTCGGAGTATTGACCGGAACGGTACGGCATCGGCACTCCCGCGCCGGTCGGACAGGAGTTCCGTACGGCTAAATTCGCGGGGGTGATTTGACCTGGTCATGGTTAATTTTTAGCGAACGGGCCGCTCGAATTACAGGGTCCGCACCGCCGCCAACACCTCGTCGGCGTGGCCGTCGACCTTCACGTTGCGCCAGATCCTGATGATTCGGCCGTCGGCGCCAATCAGAACCGTGGTGCGAAGAATGCCATGGAAGGTCCTGCCATACATGGATTTTTCGCCCCAGACGCCGTAGGCAACCAGCATCTCGTGCTGCTCATCCGACACAAGAGGAGTAGTGAGATCGTGCTTGTCGCGAAACGCTTCCTGCGCCTTCGGCGGGTCGGCGGAAACGCCGAGCACCGCGGTCTGGCTTTGCGCAAAGGCGCTCGCCAATCGCGTGAAGTCGATGGCTTCCTTGGTGCAGCCCGGCGTGTCCGCGCGCGGATAAAAGAACAGCACCAATTTTTTCCCGGAGTAGTCGGCCAGCGAAACGGTGTCGCCGCCGTCGCGGGGAAGCCGGAAGGCGGGGGCCTTCGCGCCTTCGACCAAAGCCGATTTGCGAGCCGCCGATGGATCTGCCTTTCCAACCGACGGGCTTTTCGCCGGTGGATTTTTGGCTGCGGCCGTAGCGACGGCCGGCTTTGAGACTGCCGCAGCAACCCGTACGGCGGATGCGCCTCGGCCCGGCGATTTTAACGCTTTTGATGCGGCCTTGTGCGATGCTCCCGCAACAGTCTTTCGCGGTTGCTTGCTGACATTCTTGCCTGACTTGTTCGCCGTCACCAGCCGGGTTTTCGAAGCCGGCGTTTTCGCCGATGTCTTCGATTGGGCACGCGCAGCCTTCTTGGGGGCCGCCTTGGGGGATTTCTTACGCGTTTTCTTGGACATACGCCTTCCTTTCGTCGCTTTCGGCGGATCAACCATGGGGGTATTGCGGGCCTTGTCATGGCAAGCTGGAATCAAGCCGGCCGCTGGGCAAGTCTGATGGCCTCGGAGTAAGCTTACAAGGAATTCGACGCACCACCCGTCCGCTCGTTGAATGTGCTCCTTGGGCCCGGAAGACGAGTAATAGTATTAATCGAGGATTGGCAGCGATGCCGGCACAGGAGCGCTCGTTACGTGTCGACGCGCGCGGCCTTGACGGCGATCAATCTTACGATCAGCACCGGCACCGAGAGGCAATGACAGGAAAAACGTCGCCCCAGGGGTCGAATCCACGTGCTGACCCCGAGGTCTCGCATTGGGATGATCCCGATTGGGATCAGGACCATGATGAGGCCGCGTGCCATCAGGCGCGCCGGCTGCTGTCACGATCGAATTCCGGCTTTCATCAGCTAGCGGATCGCTTCGGCGGGTTGCGCCGATGGATCGCCGGCGAGCGCTGGGTAAGGCGCCTCGCCGTCGTGACCGCGGTTTTGATGGTGATCTTCGCCACCTGCTTCGGCGGATTGTGGTGGCGGCTTGGCGCCGGTCCGATCAATCTCGAAATGGCGACACCCTGGCTGGCCGCGGCGATCGCGGAAAATATTGGCCACGGCAACACCGTCGAGGTGGGCGGCACCCAGATCGAGCGCGCCGGCAGGATCCGCATCGCCGTGCGTATCCGCGATATCATTGTCAGGGATCGCGACCACGCCATCGTGGCGAGCGCGCCGAAAGCCGAGGTGAGATTATCGGGCACCGCGCTATTGATGGGACGGCTCCGCGCCGAGAGCCTCAACTTGGTGGACGCCGAACTTGCGGTGCGCATCACCCCGGACGGCTATGTGACGGTTTCCACCGGCGACAACGCCCGGCCGCTGGCGACCGGCGTAGCGTCAAAAAGGCAACCAGGGGGAATGCCGTCGTCAGCCGGTCAATCCGCACCACCGATTCCCCTTGGCCAGGTTGCCCCGTCATCGTCAGGTACTCCGCCCGCTGCCGCCGCAGCGGCTCCCGATAACCGCGATACCGCAAGCGGACTGCTGGCCGGCCTCGATTGGCTCGACAGCCTGAGCCTGACCGGACTCGACGGACAAAATCTCAATGAAATCGGTTTGAAGAACGGCAACCTGATCGTCGACGACCAGCAGCGCGGCAACAAATGGAATTTTGAAAACATCACTCTCAGTCTTCGCCGCCCGAGCGGCGGCGGCGTGGCGCTGAGCGTGGGCGAAGAGGGCAGCCATGCCTGGTCGCTTCGGGTTGCGGTCGGACCTCCCGCCAACGGCGTGCGGTCGGTCGATATTCGCGCCGACAAGGTCTCAACCACAAATATCCTGCTGGCGCTGCGGCTGAAGGATCTGACCTACAGCGCTGATCTGCCGCTAACCGGCGAGTTGAAGGGCGAATTGGGCCGCGACGGCCTGCCGACCTATTTCCGCGGCAAGCTTAGCGCGGGCGCGGGCAACATCATCGACAGCGACACGCCCGATTATCCGATGGCGATCGATTCGGCGGAAATGGACGTCGAGTGGGATTCCGGGCGGCGCGTGCTGGTAGCGCCCTTCAAGATCGTTTCCGGCCCGAACCGGATCACGCTGCTGGCCCATCTCGAGCCGCCCAACGACAGCGTTACCGATTGGCAACTGGGCTTCAGCGGCGGCACCATCGTGCTGGCGGGGATCGACGACGAACCCCCGCTGATTTTCAATCGCATCGCCATCGGCGTGCGCTTCGACACCGACAAGCGGCGGGTGCTGCTCACCCAGGCCGATATCAGCAACGGTGAGATCGGATTCGCCGGGACCGGCAGTGTCGACTATTCGGCCGAGCCGCGCCTGACGCTCGGCTTTGCGGGAACGCCGATGTCGGCATCCGCGCTGAAACGGATGTGGCCGGTGCTGATCGTGCCGGAGGTCCGCGAATGGGTGGTCGACCGGGTCGAGCGCGGCTCGCTTCAGCGAATCGAGGTAGGTGTCAACTCTCCGGTGCGAAACCTTTCGCGCCGGGGTCCGCCGATCCCCGATGACGGTCTCTCCGTCAACATCCTCGCCAGCGGCGTGACCTTGCATCCGGTCGACGAACTGCCCTCGGTGCGCGATGCGGATTTGAAAGCCCATGTCACCGGCCGCACCGCGACGGTGACGATCGCGCAGGCGGCGGCCGATACGCCCGCTGGGCGCAAACTCAACATTTCAGATTTTGTATTCGAGGTGCCGGACATGGCGCCCAAGCCCGCACCGGCCCGGGTCAAATTCCGGATCGACGGTCCGGTGCCGGCGGCGGCCGAAATTCTCGCCTCCGATCGCCTCAGCGAATTTTCCGGCACATTGATCGATCCCAATTCGAGCAAGGGCACGGTTTCCGCGGTGGTCACGCTCGGGATGCCGATCAAGCGCGAACTGACCAAGGCCGACACCACCTACGCTATTACCGCCGACCTCAGCGGATTTGCCGCCGATCACCTGGTGATGAGTCAGAAGCTCGAAGCCACCACGCTGAAAGTCATCGCCAATAATCAGGGCTATCAGGTCAAGGGCGACGTCAAGATCAACGGCCAGGCGGCTTCGCTGGATTATCGCAAGCCCAGTGATGGCGATGCCGATATCAAGTTGCAGGCGACACTCGACGACGCAAGCCGCGCCCGCCTTGGATTCGATCTCGGCCCGGCGGTCAGCGGGGCTATCCCGGTCAAGCTCGTCGGCAAGATAGCAAGCGCCGATCACGACAGCCGCATGGGCATCGAAGCCGATCTGACCGCGCTGAAGCTCGATAATATCCTGCCGGGCTGGGTCAAATTGCCGGGCAAGTCGAGCCGCGCGGTTTTCAACGTGGTGCAGAAACCGCAATCGACCCGGCTTGAAGACATCGTCATCGACGGCGGCGGCGTGTCGATCAAGGGATCGCTCGAGGTCGATCAGAACGGCGACCTGATGAACGCGAACTTCCCGACCTATTCCCCGTCCGAAGGCGACAAGGCCTCGCTGAAGGCCGATCGTGGTTCTGATGGCGTCGTCAAGGTGACCATGCGCGGCGACGTGTTCGACGGCCGCGGCTTTCTCAGGTCAGCCATTTCGGGCAAGGAGGCAGACGCCAAAAGCAAAACCAAGAACATCGATTTCGACGTGGACCTGAAGCTCGGTGCGGTGGCCGGCTATTACGGCGAAGCGCTGCGCAGCGTCGACTGCAAGGTATCCCGGCGCAACGGCATGTTCAAAAGCTTCGCGCTTACCGGCAAACTTGGACGAGATACGCCCCTGACCGGAAATCTGCGCGCACCTGCCCAGGGACAACGCGAAGTCATCTATCTCGAGACCAGCGATGCCGGCGCATTCCTCCGCTTCACGGATACTTACGCCAAGATGCTCGGAGGCCAGCTTGCGCTGGCGATGGATCCGCCGACCGTTGAACCGAGCGCGAAAGAGGGCCTGCTTAATGTCAGCGATTTCTCCGTCAAGGGCGAGGCCGCGCTCGATCGGCTGGCCGCGGGCGGGCCGGCCGGCCTACAGAACGGCGTTTCCTTCTCGCGGTTGCGCGCGGAATTCACCCGGCAAAACGGACAGCTCACGATCCGGGAAGGCGTCGTGAAGGGCCCTATGATCGGCGCCACCATCGAAGGCAGCATCGATTACCCCGGCAATCAGGTGCGCATGAGCGGCACCTTCGTTCCGATGTATGGGCTGAACAACATGTTCGGCCAGATTCCGATTGTCGGGCTGTTCCTGGGCGGCGGCAGCAATGAGGGGCTGATCGGCGTGACCTACGAGGTCGTCGGTTCACCCGGCCAGCCGGTGCTTCGCGTCAATCCGATCTCCGCCATGGCGCCCGGGGTTTTACGGAAAATCTTTGAATTCCCCACCGGCAAAGCAAACAATCCGGTGGATTTTCCGCCCAACAACTGAGCGTTCGGCGGCCTGCAACCGCGGCCGGAGTATGACCGAAAATGCGTGGAGCATTTTCAAGCTGCTCCTTCTTGAATAAACATTCGTCTTTTCGTCATGGCCGGGCTTCGTCCCGGCCATCCACGTCTTTGTTGCTTAAATGCGGTCAAGACGTCATGCCCGGCACAAGGCCGGGCATGACGAGATTCGTCGTTAAGCCGGCACTAAGCCGCGCGGACTCCGGCCAGGAAGGTGTTGACCTCACCGGACAGTTGCTCGGCCTGCTTGGAGAGGTTGGAGGCCGCGGTCAGAAGAAGGCTGGCGGCGTTACCGGTTTCATTGGCCGCGGCGCTGACGCCGCCGATGTTCGTCGTCACCTCCTGCGTCGCCTGCGCGGTCTGATTCACATTGCGCGCGATTTCGGCAGTCGCTGCACCCTGTTCCTCGATCGCGGAACCGATCGCTGTTGCAATGGTGCTGACTTCCTCGATCGTCGCGGTAATGCCCTGGATGGCCTCGACGGCTTCCTTGGTTGCGCCCTGGATCTGGGTGATGCGGGTGCCGATCTCCTTGGTTGCCTCCGCGGTCTGGTTTGCGAGACTCTTGACCTCGGCCGCCACCACGGCAAAACCCCTGCCGGCCTCGCCGGCGCGCGCGGCTTCGATGGTGGCGTTGAGCGCGAGCAGATTGGTCTGTCCCGCGATGCTCGAAATCAGTTCTGCGACATGCTCGATCTGGTGGGCTCCGTCGGAGAGGGCGCGCACGATGGTATCGGTGCGGCGCGCGTTATCAACGGCGCGGATGGTGATATTGGCGGATTGCGCGACCTGACGGCTGATTTCACCGATCGACGAGGTCAGTTCTTCGGCCGCCGCGGCGACCGTTTGAACCCGGGTGCTGGCCTCCGCTGCCGCCGAGCTGACGACCGACGCCCGGTGGTTGGTGCGTTCCGCCGTGCCGGTCATGGATTGCGCGGTCGCTTCCAGTTCGGTCGATCCCGACGCCATCATTCCAACCAGCCGGCCCACGGACGCATCGAAGCGGTCGGCCAGTGCAATCAGGGCCTCACGCTTCCCGTTTTCGGCCTGTTGCTTGGTAGCGACCTGCTCGGCCTCGAGCGTCCGCGCCGTCATCGCCGTCTGCCGTAACAACTCCAGCGTTTCCGCCATGCGTCCGATCTCGTCGCCGCGTTCGGTTTCTTCGACCGCCTGGTCGAGCGAACCGGTGGCGATGCGCTGCATCCGGATCCTTTGCCGGTCGAGCGCGCCCAGGATGTCGCGGGCGATCAGCCACGACAGCAAGGCCATCAGCGCCGACACGACGGCGCCGACCGCGCCAAGGCGCAGCAGCAACGCATGAACATCGGCATCGACGTCGTCCACGTAAAGTCCGTAGCTGACGACGATATTCCACGGCGCAAAGTGGCGTGCGAACACCATTTTCCGAACCGGAACGGTCTCGCCGGGACGCGGATAGAGATAGGAGCCGGTCCCTCCCTCCGGACTCTGCATGGCGGCGCCGATCTGGGCGTCGGCGATCACGGTGCCGTTGGAATCGGTCGCGCCGGTGATTTTGCCTTCGAGCTGGGGCAGAGCGGCGTTCAGCAACAGCGAGGTGTCGGCGTTGTAGACGACCGCGTAGCCTTGCCCATTGCCGAACGTCATCTTCCTGCCGCGCAGCCGAAACTGGGCCTGCGCCTCGGCGAGAGTCATTTTTCCGGCCGCGACCTCGTCCTGCAGCGTCTCGGCCATGCCGACCATGAGGTCAACCGCTGTGCGCAGTTGGTTTACCCGGTCTGCCAGCATGCGTTTCTCGCTCAGCGAAGCCGTAAGCGCAATGATCGCGCAGACGGCCAGCGCCGACAGCGCAACCATGCTCGCGAGTTTGGTGCGGATCTTCCATCGGCTGAGCAGATTCATATCGACCTCTGTTGACGAACTGTTTGCAGAGGAACTATCAGGAACTTTCTTACCAATAGTGAACGATGAATCCGTATCGCGCGTTGCGCGAACTGAGACTTTCGTCCGCCGAATCATCGGGCGTCGATTGCGGCAGTTTGTTTCTGCGGAGGCGGGACGGAATCTAACGCCGCAGCGCGGGCACCACCAGGAACGGGATCATGCCCAGGAGCACGCTGACCAGCGAGAACGCGATCAGCGGATTATAGCTGTGGGTCCAGTCGTGGATCAGTCCTCCGCCCCAGGAGCCGAATGCCGATCCCAGCCCGCTTCCGATCGAAATCGCGCCATAGATGGTCCCGACCCGCTCGCCGCGAAAGATCTTCATCGCCGTCGCGGTGAGGAGGGGGCCGCGCGAGCCGATCATGCTGCCGAAACACACAACGAACCCTGTCAGCAGCCAGAAGTTCGGATACCATTGCAGCAGCCACAGCATGACGATGCCGACGATCGAGATGGCGTAGCTGAACAACACCGACGGCCTGCGGCCGATGATGCCGTCGAGCCAGCTGACCCCCAGCATGCCGAACAGCAGTACCACCCCGCTGAAACCCCAGGCGGTCGCCGCCTGCAACGGCGGGAATCCGGTGTCGATCAGATAGGCCACGACCTGCGGCGAAATCGCATACATGCCGATCGCGGTGAAGAAGAAGGTCGAGAACAGCGCCCAGAATGCGTGGTGGCGCATCGCACTCAGCAAGGTCCAGCCTTCGTCGGCGAAGTCGGCGGCGGCGCTCCTGGCGAGATGCGGCGAACCGGTGGAGAACAGCCGCCACGGCAACAGCAACAGCGGCACGAGCAGAAACAGCGCGGTGGCGCCGAAAATCTGATAGGCGTCGCGCCAGCCGAGATGATCGATCAGGACCTGCGACGCCGGCAGCAGGATCAGCACGCCGGCGCCGGTCGCGGAATAGACGATTGCCATCGCGGTCGGCAGTCGCGGGCCGAACCAGCGGCCGAGCAGGATGGAATTTGGAACGTTGCCGATGAACGCAATGCCGAAACCGACGCAAATCCCGATGCTGAGCTGGAACTGCCAGAGGTGTTGGGCATGGGCCGCGACCAGGAACGCGCCGCCAAGCAGCAGCAGGCCCAGCGAATAGACGGCGCGGGGACCCGAGCGGTCGAACAGCCGGCCGATCAGCGGTGACGCCAGACCGCCCGCAAGTGCTGCCAGCGAATAAACCGAGACCACCTGGGCGCGGTCCCAGCCGAAGCTCTCCGAGATCGGCTTGAGAAAGACGGTAAAACTCTCGCCGAGGCCGCGGCCGAGCACCGATAGTGCAAAGCACAGCGCAAGCACGTTCAGCGCCACGCGCGCCGGTTTCACCGGCTTGGTCGAAGGTTCTTCTCGGGGCGCGGTCTTATCCATGCCGGCAAGGAGCGCGTTTCCTTGTCCTGTAGCAAGGGTCTAAAACGAATGCGCCTATGCAGGCCTGAGCAGGACGTGGCGCTTCTTGCCGAGCGACAGTTTGATCACGCCTTCCGGCGTGAGGTCGCTGAGCCCGAGAATCAACTTCTCGTCGCTAACGGCGACGTCATTGACGCGCAGACCGCCGCCCTTGATCTGGCGCCGCGCCTCGCCGTTCGACGTGACCAGGCCCGCTTTGACGAACAGCGCCAGCATGCCGATGCCGGCTTCGAGTTCGGCGCGAGGGATTTCAACCGTCGGAAGGTTTTCGGCGATCGCGCCTTCCTCGAACGTTTGCCGCGCGGTTTCCGCCGCCATAGCCGCCGCGTCAGCACCGTGCAGCAGCGCGGTGGCAGCGTCGGCGAGCGCCTTTTTGGCTTCGTTGATCTCCGCTCCCCGCAGCGCCGCCAGCCGTTTGACCTCGTCCAGCGGCAGCGTCGTGAACAGCTTCAGGAAGCGCTCCACGTCGGCATCATCAGTGTTGCGCCAGAACTGCCAGTATTCGTAGGGGCTCTTCATGTCGGCATTGAGCCAGACCGCGCCGCTGGCGGTCTTGCCCATCTTCTCGCCTGAAGACGTCGTGATCAGCGGCGTCGTCAGCGCGTGCAATTGCGGCGTGCCCATGCGGCGGCCAAGGTCGATGCCGTTGACGATGTTGCCCCACTGGTCGGATCCGCCCATCTGCAGGCGGCAGTCGTAGCGCTGGTTGAGCACGGCATAGTCGTAGGCTTGCAGGATCATGTAGTTGAATTCGATGAAACTCATCTCCTGGTCGCGCTCCAGCCGGAGCTTGACCGAGTCCATCGCCAGCATGCGGTTGACCGAGAAATGCCGCCCGATGTCGCGCAGCATCTCGATCCAGTTGAGCTTGGTCAGCCATTCGGCATTGTCGGGCATGATCGCGTCGTGCTTGCCGTCGCCGAATGTCAGGAAGCGCGAGAACACCTGCTTGATGCCCTCCTTGTTGCGCTCGATGTCCTCGATCGAAAGGATCTTGCGGGTCTCGTCCTTGCCGGAGGGATCGCCGACGCGGGTGGTGCCGCCGCCCATCAGCGCGATCGGCTTGTTGCCGGTCTGCTGCAGCCAGTACAGGCACATGATCTGCACCATAGAGCCGACATGGAGCGAGGGCGCCGTACAATCGAAACCGATATAGGCCACAAGTTCGCGCCTTGCCGCCAGCGCATCCAGCGACCCAGGGTCCGAAATCTGATGAATGAAGCCGCGTTCCTGCAGCACATTGAGAAAATCAGATTTAAATGCAGTCATTTGTGTGCGACTCTGATCATTCTTATTTCACGGTAATTGTACGGAGTTGCGGAACCCCGTGGCGGAATAGGCTGCCGCCGCCCGGCGCACTGTGGCATTATAAGATGTGCTTGTTTGGCACAAGCGCATCAACGGCGGGCCTCCTAATCCTAAGAAGGCACCATGGCGATGATGATGACGGCAATCGGTCTGATGAGCGGCACCTCGCTCGACGGGGTCGACATCGCCTTGATCGAAACCGATGGCAAGCGGGTCCAGTCCTTCGGCCCTTCGGGCTACCGGCCCTACACCGACACCGAGCGGGGCCTGCTGCGCCAGGCCCTGACTGAGGCCGTCCACCTGCCGCAGCGCGACGCGCGGCCGGGCGTCCTGCGCGAGGCCGAGCGCGCGGTCACCATTGCCCATGCCGAGGCGGTTGCCGCCTTTACTGCGCAGAACCGCATCTCACGCGAGGATATCGATATCGTTGGCTTTCATGGCCAGACCGTGCTGCACCGGCCGGCCGAGAGGATGACCGTGCAGATCGGCGATGCCGCGGCGCTGGCGAAAGCCATCCATATCCCGGTCATGCATGATTTCCGCGCCGCCGACGTCGCCGCCGGCGGCCAGGGCGCGCCGTTCGTGCCGGTCTATCACCGTGCGCTGGCGCAGTCGCTCGAGCGCGAGGGCCCGATGGTCGTGGTCAATATCGGCGGCGTTTCGAACATCACCTATATCGACGGCGCCGACACCCTGATCGCCTGCGATACCGGGCCCGGCAACGCGCTGCTCGACGATTTCGTGTTCCGCACCACCGGCCAGCGCTTCGATTGCGAAGGCCGGATGGCGGCCCAGGGCGCGGTTCACGTGGCGTGGGTCGTCCGCGCGCTGGAGCATCCGTTCTTCGCGCTGCCGCCGCCGAAATCGCTCGACCGTAATGATTTTGCGTCGCTGATGCTACGCGACATGGCTCCTGCCGATGGCGCTGCCACGCTGACGGCCTTCACGGCAGAAGCCATTGCCCGGATCGTGCCGCTATTGCCGAAGGAGCCGCGGAGCTGGATCGTCGCCGGCGGCGGCGCCCGCAATCTCACGATGGTTCGGATGCTGCGCGAGCGGCTGGCCCCCGCCACCGTCGAGGCCGCCGATGCGCTGGGCTGGTCGGCCGACGCGATCGAGGCGCAGGCTTTCGGTTTTCTGGCCGCACGCGGCCTGAAAGGCCTGCCGCTCAGCTATCCCGCCACGACGGGGGTGCCGATCCCGATGACAGGCGGCGTGATCGTTCAGCCGTAAAACCAGGTTTGATGAAGACTGCCCGTCACCGGCCGGTGTCAGGCCTCGGCAGCCATGCGCGCGAGCGTCGCCACGGTGTTCATATTCCGCGCGGTACCTGTCCTGGCGGCGGCGATGACGAGCTTCGACTTGGCCATGCCCTCGCCGTAGTGAATGAATATCTCACGCCGCCCCAATCGGATCTGTTCGCCGCGCTGCCCGCTAACGCCCGTCAGCGTGTCCGGGGGTGGCGCGCGATCGAGGAACACCGCCATGGTGCGGTTGGGCGCCGCCTTCGGAAACGGATTGTCGGCCAATACCTGCGCCATCTCGGTAGCGTCGCGCACCAGCACGCCGACCGGCTTGTCGGCATAGGCCTCCAGCCGCCGTTCAAGCGCAATCTTGATCGCGGCTTCCGACTTGCGGCTGGTGAAGACGACATTGCCGCTGGCGATGTGGGTGCGGGCGGCTCCGAAGCCGAGCTCCTCGCACATCTCCTTGAGATCGCTCATCGGCAGTTTTCCGGTGCCGCCGACATTGACCGCACGCAGCAAGGCGACGAACGAGTTCATCGACGGTCCGGCACCTAGCGAACGTTGGCGAGCCGCATGTCGAGATATCCGGTCACCGTCTGCATCAGCGGCTCCAGCTTGCCGTCGAAGAAATGATTGGCGCCCGGGATGATCTGCTGATCGATCACGATGCCCTTTTGCGTCTTCAGTTTCTCAACCAGCGTGTTGACGTCCTTGGGCGGCACCACCGCGTCTTTCTCGCCGTGCACGATCAGGCCCGAGGACGGGCAGGGCGCCAGGAACGAGAAGTCGTAGAGATTGGCGGGCGGCGCGATCGAGATGAAGCCTTCGACCTCGGGGCGGCGCATCAGAAGCTGCATGCCGATCCAGGCGCCGAACGAGAAGCCGGCGACCCAGCAGGCGCGCGCTTCCGGATTGATGGTCTGCGCCCAGTCGAGCGCGGACGCGGCATCCGAGAGTTCGCCGGTGCCGTGGTCGAACGATCCCTGGCTGCGGCCGACGCCGCGAAAATTGAAGCGCAGCACCGAAAAGCCGCGGTGCGCGAAGGCGTAGTAGCACTGGTAGATGATCTGGTGATTCATCGTGCCGTGAAACTGCGGATGCGGGTGCAGCACCATCGCAATCGGCGCGTTCTTCTGCTTCGCCGGATGGTATCGGCCTTCGAGGCGGCCGGCGGGGCCGGTGAAAATGACTTCAGGCATTGTGATCCCTTGGCAAAATCAACCGCCTTTGGGCTGGCTGCATCCGGCTCTTCGCAGATGAGCCTCGCAACGATAAAGGGGCGGATCAGGCGTCGTTGGGCGCTTAAGCAAACGGCGCTCGGTGAACTGGAGGCCGCGTTCTAGCATGAGGCGAGGGGCAAAAAGCAAGGGTTTTGTGCGCCCAAGGCACCTCGCATGCGCTTCAGCATCCCGGATTAACGATCTGCAATACCTGTAGAAATTTGTCCATGGCGCGGCGGCCAGAGGGCGTTCGGCGGCGATATCAGGGACGGGCGCCGGTATCGTCCCGAACCGACGTGGAATTGGCGGCAAGCGCTTCGAGCGAGTTGACGGCGCCGCGGTAGCGGCGGCTGCCTGAGATGGCCTGACCGGTATCGAGCGTCAGCTCGAAGTCCCCGTTTGCCCCCGTCTTGAGCCCCGTCACGCGTGACAGGTTGACCAGCCGGGTCCGGTGCACCCGCACGATGTTGAACCTTGTCAACCGCGCTTCCTCGGCGGCCAGGGTTCCGCGGACCAGGTGATTGATGCCGTCGGCAAGGCTGTATTCGACATAATTTCCGGCCGAACTGACCCAAAGAATGTCGCGGGGTTCGATACGGATCCGGGTCGACCCGTCGCGGAGCCAGACCATGTGGGGCGCCGCAGATGGCGGGTCCGCCGGGACCGTCGCCACGACCAGGCGGGACTGCTGCGCTTCGCGGCGGCTATCGATCAGCCACAGCGCGCCGCCGATCAACAGGCAGGTGATCACGTCCTTGCGGAATTCGTAAATCAGCGTCGCGGCCGAGGAGTGAAAATCGTAAGTACCGCCGACAAGGAACATCGCGAGTTTGCGAAGGCCAACCATGCCGGCGATGTGCAAGGTCGAGAAAATAATGATCGCTGCGACCGCGAGACCGATGCGCAGCGGCCAACCCGAAACGTGGCGCATCCGCCGAACCGCGACGAACAATACCGGCGCGACCACGATGATCGTGACGATGCTCGTCATCTCCCAGAACAGCGGCGTGCGGGCATCGTAAGCGGCGCCACGCCAGGCGGCGTCTTGCGCTGCGGAGAGCGCGTTGACGATCCCGATCCCGAGCGAGACGGCCGCTACCGCTCCATAGAGCAGCCAGTCGGCACCGGATATCCCGCCAAGCCCGCCGCTTGTCCCGCCACGTCTCACTTCATCCCAAGCTCGCCCGTTCTGGTCCCAAACCGGCTCGACGCGGGGCCTGCTTTGCGCATTTTTGACGTCAGTCATGAGGTTCATCGCGCATTCGGAGACCGAGCCATGAAGCGAGAAATCATACCACATTCACCCCATTTCGCTGCGCGGGAGTCAGAGCGGCGGGTCGATCTCGATTGGGTGCGGATCTCGGCCTTCGGGCTTTTGATCCTCTACCATGTCGGCATGCTCTATGTGTCCTGGGGCTTTCACATCAAGAGCGCGCACCGGATTACGGAACTGGAACCGTTGATGCTGCTGCTCAATCCGTGGCGGTTGGCGTTGCTGTTTCTGGTTTCCGGCGCGGCGACACGGTTCATGCTCCGGAAATTGACCGCAGGTCAATTGCTGCGATCCCGCACCCTGCGGCTGCTGCCGCCACTGATTTTCGGCATGCTCGTGATCGTCCCGCCGCAGGCCTATGAGCAGATTCTGGAAAGCGTCGGCTATGACGGCGGCTTTCTCGATTTCTACCTCACGCGGTATTTTGCGTTCCGTCACGCGTTCTGCGATCCCGGCCCCTGCCTGCTGCTGCCGACTTGGAACCATCTGTGGTTCGTGGCTTACCTCTGGGTCTACACGATGGTCCTTGGTGGGGTTCTGCTGGTGGCGCCGGATTTGGTGCGGAGGGTCGAGCAAGCGATCGCGCCGATATTCTCCGGCAGTTGGCTGCTGGTTCTGCCGGCGGCGATGTTTGCGGCGTATCGCCTGTGGCTGCTGCCCCGCTTCCCGCAGACTCATGCGTTGTCCGGTGACTGGTACAATCACGCGCTGTACGGCACCGTCTTCCTGTTGGGATTTGTCGTCGCACGCGCGGATAACGTCTGGTTCGCGCTTCAGCGGTTTCGCTGGCTGGCCCTTGTGACGGCAGCGGCGCTGTTCGTCTCGGGCCTCGTTCTGCGCCCCCTTTACCCGCTGGGGCAGCCGATCCCTTTGGCCTTGAAAATCTACGCCGGGCTTGCTTACGGCTGTTATCAGTGGTTCTGCATCGTCGCCGTGCTTGGTTTTGCCCGGCGCTGGCTGAACCGGGACTCCGCCGCGCGCCGCTATCTGACCGATGCGGTGTTTCCCTACTATATCGTCCATCAGACCGCGATCATCCTGATCGCGCATGGATTGAGGGGTCTTGGCTTGCCGGCATCGATCGAGGCGAGCATCGTGATATCAGGCACGCTCGCCAGTTGTGCCGTGACTTACGAGATCGTCCGGCGCATCAGCGTGCTGCGGCCGTTGTTTGGACTGAAACCTGGAAAGCTCTATGTCCCCTCGGGTCTACCTCGACTGGAATGCGACCACGCCGCTTCGCCGTGAAGCCCGGGAGGCGATGGCCGCGGCATGGGAAATCCAGGGCAATCCCTCGTCGGTTCATGCCGAGGGCCGCCAGGCCCGCCGGTTGGTGGAGGACGCCAGGGCCTCGATATCGGGCGCGGTCGGCGCGCAGCCTGGGAATGTCGTGTTTACGTCGGGTGGCACCGAGGCCAATGTGCTGGCGTTGACGCCGGGACTTCGGCGCGGCGCCGGACTTCCGGTCAAAAGATTGTTGGTTTCGGCGATCGAGCACGCCTCGGTGCTCGCGGGCGGCCGGTTTCCGGCTGAAGCGATCGGCAGCATTGGCGTCACGCGCTCGGGACTGCTGGACCTGGACGGTCTACGGGCGGTGCTTGAGGGCGGGTCTCCGGCGCTGGTCTCGATCATGCTGGCCAACAATGAGACGGGCGCGGTGCAGCCGGTTAAGGAAACGGGCGAGATCGTCCATGCCGCGGGCGGATTGCTGCATGTCGATGCGATCCAGGCGTTCGGTAAAATATCTTTTGATATCAATGCGATAAATGCCGATCTGGTGACGGTTTCGGCGCACAAGATCGGCGGCCCCAAAGGCGTGGGCGCGCTGATCCTGGCCGAGGGGTTGCTCGGGTTCGAAGCGCTGCTGCGCGGCGGCGGTCAGGAACGGGGGCACCGGGCGGGAACCGAGAATGTTGCGGGAATTGCCGGGTTCGGCGCTGCGGCGAAGGCCGCCATGGGCGCTCTGGAAGCAGACGCGGTTCGCGTCGAAAGCCTGCGGAATCGGCTCGAAAATGGCCTGCGGCAGACGCTGGGCGGGATCGTCTTCTCTGAAGATGCGCCCCGGCTGCCGAATACCACGCTTTTTACGGTTCCCGGTCTGAAGGCGGAGACCGCCGTGATCGGCTTCGACCTCGCCGGGATCGCGGTTTCCTCGGGTTCCGCCTGTTCTTCGGGCAAGGTCCAACCCTCGCACGTGCTGCAAGCCATGGGATTCGGCCCGGAACTGGCTCAGGGAGCGGTGCGGCTCAGTCTGGGCTGGTCCACCTCCGATGCAGACATTGATCGCTGTCTTGAGGCTTGGCGAAAGCTCGCAGGTACCCTACTTAGAGGTAAGCGACGAAACACTGCTTGAACGGTTCTAAAGCAGGTGATTTCCGCCGAGAAACATCGTAAAGCTTGGGATTGATCCACCGCGGTCCTTGAAACCGCGAGCGGAGGATTGGAATGGCGGCCGTACAAGAGACCGTCGATCGGGTTCGCCAGATCGACGTCGATCAATATCGGTATGGATTTGAGACGCTTATCGAGTCCGACAAGGCCCCGAAGGGCCTGTCGGAGGATACGATCCGCTTCATTTCCGCAAAAAAGAACGAACCGGCTTGGATGCTGGAGTGGCGGCTGGAAGCCTATCGCCGCTGGCTGACCATGGTCGAGCCGAAATGGGCGCGCGTCGACTATCCCAAAATCGATTACCAGGATCTCTATTACTATTCGGCGCCGAAGCCGAAGAAGACGATCGGCTCGCTCGACGAGGTCGATCCGGAAATCCTGAAGACCTACGAGAAGCTCGGCATTCCCCTGCGCGAGATCGAAGTGCTGGAGGGCGTGGTGCGTCCCGAAGGCGAGCGGCGCATCGCGGTCGATGCGGTGTTCGACTCGGTTTCCGTTGCGACCACCTTCCAGAAGGAGCTGAAGCAGGCCGGCGTGATCTTCATGCCGATCTCGGAAGCGATCCGCGAACACCCTGACCTCGTGAAGAAGTATCTCGGCACAGTGGTGCCGACCTCGGACAATTTCTTCGCGACCCTGAACTCGGCGGTGTTCTCCGACGGCTCGTTCGTCTATGTGCCGCCGGGCGTGCGCTGCCCGATGGAGCTGTCGACCTATTTCCGCATCAACGAGCGCAACACCGGCCAGTTCGAGCGTACCCTGATCATCGCCGACAAGGGCGCCTATGTCAGCTATCTCGAAGGCTGCACCGCGCCGCAGCGCGATGAGAACCAGCTGCATGCCGCCGTGGTCGAACTGATCACGCTCGACGACGCCGAGATCAAATATTCGACGGTCCAGAACTGGTATCCCGGCAATTCGGAAGGGCTGGGCGGCATCTACAATTTCGTCACCAAGCGCGGCGACTGCCGTGGCAACAATTCGAAGATCTCCTGGACCCAGGTCGAGACCGGCTCGGGCATCACGTGGAAATACCCGAGCTGCATCCTGCGTGGCGATAACTCGCGCGGTGAATTCTACTCGATCGCGATCTCGAACGGTCACCAGCAGGTCGATTCCGGCACCAAGATGATCCATCTCGGCAAGAACACCACGAGCCGGATCATCTCCAAGGGCATCGCGGCCGGTGTGTCGCAGAACACCTATCGCGGCCTCGTCACCGCCCACCGCAAGGCGACCGGCGCGCGCAACTTTACCGCATGTGACTCGCTTTTGATCGGCGACCGATGCGGCGCGCACACCGTGCCCTATATCGAGGCGAAGAATTCCTCTGCGCTGTTCGAGCACGAGGCGACCACGTCGAAGATTTCCGAGGACGTGCTGTTCTACTGCGTACAGCGCGGGCTGTCGCAGGAGGAAGCGGTCGGCCTCGTGATCAACGGCTTTGTCAAGGACGTGCTGCAGCAGCTGCCGATGGAATTCGCGGTCGAGGCGCAGAAGCTGATCTCGATCTCACTGGAGGGATCGGTTGGGTAACTCCTCATCCTGAGGAGGCCGCGCAGCGGCCGTCTCGAAGGATGAGTGAGGAAAAGATAGATGATTGGCCACGTCCTTCGAGACGCGCCTGCGGCGCTCCTCAGGACGAGGGAAAAGATGGAAGAATGTGATGCCACTACTCGAAGTCAAAAATCTGCAAGTTCGTGTCGAGGAGCGTGAAATTCTCCACGGGCTCTCGCTTGCCGTCAACAAGGGCGAGGTGCACGCCATCATGGGGCCGAACGGCTCCGGCAAATCGACGCTGAGCCATGTCATCGCCGGCAAGCCCGGCTACGAAGTCACCGACGGCGAGATCCTGTTCAATGGCGAGGACCTGCTGGAGATGTCGCCCGACCAGCGTTCCGCCAAGGGCGTGTTTCTTGCGTTCCAATATCCGGTGGAAATTCCGGGGGTCGCGACCATGACCTTCCTGCGCACGGCGCTGAATGCCCAGCGCAAGGCGCGCGGCGAGAGCGAATTCTCCACGCCCGACTTTCTCAAGAAGGTCCGCGAAGTCGCCGCCCGGCTGAACATTCCGCAGGACATGCTCCGCCGCGGCGTCAATGTCGGCTTCTCCGGCGGCGAGAAGAAGCGCAACGAGATTCTGCAGATGGCGCTGTTCGAGCCGAGCCTGTGCATTCTCGACGAAATGGATTCCGGCCTCGACATCGACGCGTTGCGGGTCGCCGCCGACGGCGTTAATGCCCTGCGCTCGCCTGACCGGGCCATCGTCGTGATCACGCATTATCAGCGGCTGCTGAATTACATCGTCCCCGATTTCGTGCACGTGATGTCGAAAGGCCGCGTGGTGAAGAGCGGCGGCAAGGAATTGGCGCTGGAGCTGGAAGCTTCCGGCTACGCCCAGTTCGAAGACGCGGCCTGAGCTTAGAGCGGATTTTGTGATGAACGTAGTACTGGCGAAAACCGAAACCGGACGCGCGCTGAGCGACATCTTCGCCATCGCAGGGGACCGGCTGCCGGGTACGGGCAAGGTCTCCGATGCGCGCCGCCAGGCGTTCGAGGCTTACGAGCGTGCAGGCTTGCCGCATCGGCGGATCGAGGACTGGAAATATACCGACCTGCGCATGCTGATGCGCGAGGTGCTGCCGTCGGCGGCTGCGCCCGATGCCGCGGCGCTGACGAAGGCCAAGGTCGCGCTCGCCGAACATGCGCTGGCCGGCGCGACGCGGCTGGTATTGGTGGATGGCGTCTATTCGGCCGAACTGTCCGATGTCGAAGGGCTCGACGCGGGCGTTCAGGTCCGGACGGTGCGCGAAGTGCTGGAGAACGCCGGCAACGAGAGCCGCGCCGACCTGCTCAACATCAGTGTCAGCTCGAATGCGATGATTGCGCTCAATGCAGCGATGGTCACCGATGGCGTGCTGATCACAGTCGCCGAGCGGACCGCCGCCAGCAAGCCGATCCAGATCGTGCATGTCGCGACGCGCACGTCGGCGGCGGCCTACACCCGCTCGTTCCTGCAACTGGGTCATGGCGCCCGCGCCTCCCTGATTGAAAACTTTGTCGCCGCCGACGGCGCCATGGCCTATCAGGCCAACGACGCGGTCGTCATCTGGCTGGGCGACAGGGCCGAACTGGAGCACGTCCGGCTGATGGTCGACGCAGCCGACGCGGTCAACATTTCCACCGCCGTGTTCACGATCGGCGCGCATGCCCGTCTCAACACCTTCAACATGACCAGCGGCGGCGGCGTCAGCCGTTATCAGGGATACCTCGCCGTTGCTGGCGAGGGCGCCAACGTGGCGACCAACGGCGTCAATCTGCTCAATGGCCGCCAACACGCCGACACCACGCTGTTTCTGGATCATGCGGTGCCGAACGGCTCAAGCCGCGAAATCTTCCGCGCCGTGGTCGACGACCGCGGGCACTCGGTATTTCAGGGCCGCATCATCGTGCGCCCCAAGGCGCAGAAGACCGACGCCAAGATGATGACACGGGCGCTGTTGTTGTCCGATGAAGCCGAAGCCGACAACAAGCCGGAACTGGAAATTTTCGCCGACGACGTCACCTGCGGTCATGGCGCGGCCACTGGCGCGCTCGACGAAAGCCTGCTGTTTTATCTGCGGGCGCGCGGCCTTTCCGAAAAGGAAGCACAGGCGCTGCTGATCCAGGCGTTCGTCGGTGAAGCAATCGAATCGATCGCCAACGATGATTTGCGTGAACTCGCGATCTCGGCGGCGCAGCGCTGGCTGGCGGCACGGGGATGACCATGCATCCGGCAGTCTCCAATGGTTCCTACGACGTGGCCCGGGTCCGGGAGGATTTTCCCGCGCTGGCGCTGAAGGTCTATGGCAAGTCGCTGGTCTATCTCGACAACGCCGCTTCCGCGCAAAAACCCAATGCGGTGCTCGATCGCATGACGGAGGCCTACAAGAGCGAATACGCCAACGTGCATCGCGGGCTGCATTACCTCGCCAACGCGGCGACGGAAGCTTATGAAGGCGGCCGCGCCAAGGTCGCGAAATTCCTCAACGCCGCACGCTTCGAAGAGATCGTCTTCACCCGCAACGCCACCGAGGCGATCAACCTCGTGGCCTATTCATGGGGCGAGCCCAACATCGGGGACGGTGACGAGATCGTGCTGTCGATCATGGAGCACCATTCCAACATCGTGCCCTGGCATTTCCTCCGGGAGCGTCATGGCGCCGTCATCAAGTGGGCACCGGTCGATGACGAAGGCAATTTCCTGATCGACGAATTCGAAAAGCTGCTGACGCCGCGCACCAAACTGGTGGCGATCACCCAGATGTCGAATGCGCTGGGCACCATCGTGCCGGTCAAGGAAGTCGTGAAGCTTGCCCATGCCCGCGGCATTCCGGTGCTGGTCGACGGCAGCCAGGCCGCGGTTCATCTGGCGATCGACGTGCAGGACATCGACTGCGATTTCTACGTCTTCACCGGCCACAAGGTGTACGGCCCGACCGGGATCGGCGCGCTCTACGCCAAGCATGAGCACCTCGTCGCCATGCGCCCCTACAACGGCGGCGGCGAGATGATCCGCGAGGTCGCAAAGGACTGGGTCACCTATGGCGATCCGCCGCACAAATTCGAGGCGGGGACGCCGGCGATCGTGGAGGCGATCGGCTTTGGCGCCGCGATCGACTACGTCAATTCGATCGGCAAGGAACGCATCGCCGCGCACGAGCACGGCCTTTTGACCTATGCCCAGGAGCGCCTGCGCGAGATCAATTCGCTGCGGCTGATCGGCACCGCGCACGACAAGGGGCCGGTGATCTCGTTCGAGATGAAGGGCGCCCACCCCCACGATGTCGCGACCGTGATCGACCGGCAGGGCATCGCGGTCCGGGCCGGCACCCATTGCGTGATGCCGCTTTTAGAGCGGTTCAACGTGACGGCGACGTGCCGCGCCTCATTCGGGATGTATAATACCCGTGAAGAAGTCGACCATCTGGCTCAGGCGCTGATCAAGGCGCGGGAATTGTTTTCATGACCGACACCATCGAAGCCAAAATCAGCAATATGGAAACCCATTCGGCGCTGCCGCCGGAAGAGACCGAGCGGCTCGGCGGCGAAATCGTGGCCGCGCTGAAGACTGTGTTCGATCCGGAAATTCCGGCCGACATCTATGAGCTCGGCCTGATCTACAAGGTCGACATCAAGGACGACCGCACCGTCGACGTCATGATGACGCTGACGACGCCGAACTGTCCGGCGGCCGGAGAATTGCCGACGATGGTGGAGAACGCGGTGGCCAGCGTTCCCGGCGTCGGCGTGGTCAACGTCAATCTGGTCTGGGAGCCGGCATGGACACCGGACCGGATGACCGACGAGGCGCGCCTCGTCCTCAATATGTGGTGAAACGTTAGTGGATACGGCTTAATTTGTTCATGGGAAATGGCAGCATTGATACGCTGCGAGGACTGAATAGATGACAGACATGACACCCGCCTCACCAACGCCGGCATCCAAGCCGAAACCGCGGCCCCGTCCGCAGGTGATGAAGCTCACGGAAGCCGCGGCGCAGCGGATTACCGAACTGACCAAACGCGCCGATTCCGAGATCGTCGGCTTGCGGGTCGGCATCAAGAACGGCGGCTGCGCCGGGCAATCCTATACGGTGGAATATGCCCACGATGTTCGCCCCTCCGACGAGGTCGTCGAGGACAAGGGCGTCAAGATCCTGGTCGATCCCAAGGCCGTGCTGTTTCTGCTGGGTACCGAGATGGACTACAAGGCCGACAAGATGCAGTCGCAGTTCATCTTCAACAATCCGAACCAGACCGGCGCTTGCGGCTGCGGCGAGTCGGTGCAGCTCACCGCCGCGAAAGTGGATGGCTAGCCTCGTGTCCGGACGCGGTGCAGCGTTCTTCACGCTGCTCCGCAGAGCCGGGACCCAGAGCGATATCGCATACAATATGGGCCCCGGCTCAGCAGCGCATCGCCGCGCGCTGCACTGCATCCGGGGCACGAATTTTCTTGCAGGGCCCTCATCGAAGCAGATCCCTCATGGACCGCGATTTCCTGATCGATTTGTTTACCGACTTCGGCCCCGTCACGATCCGCCGGATGTTTTCGGGCTTCGGCATTTCCGCCGACGGCACCAACTTCGCGTTGGCGCTGCGCGGCGGTCTTTACTTCCGCGCCGACGATCAGACCATTGCGCGCTTCGAGGCGGAAGGCTCACAACCGTTTCAGTATCAAACGCGGACCAAGACGGTCACGGTGGGCTCGTACTGGCAGCTGCCGGAACGGCTGTATGACGATCCGGAGGAACTGACCGGCTGGGCGAGGGCGGCCCTGGCGGCGGCGCAGCGCGCGGCCCTGCGCAAGCGTCCGAAGGCGGAGAGGGCGAAGCCTGCAGCTAAAACGAAGGCTGCGGTCAAAAAGAAAAAGATAGCGAAGCGGAAGAAGTCCTCATCCTGAGGAGCGGCCACTTGGCCGCGTCTCGAAGGATGGCCGCGAGTCCCCACGTTGCATCCATCCTTCGAGACGCTTGCGGAGTTTATCATCGGGCCGCGCTTCGCGCGGACCCGGTGGCAAGCTCCTCAGGATGAGGTCCGAATCCTTCACAGGCTCTGGGGAGCGCGCACCGGTCGCAACCCCATGGTTCGAGACGCGCAAGATGCGCTCCTCACCATGAGGTTGTCGTGAGGGCGGTGTAACGAAACGTCACGCCACCTGGCTCTGGGTCTCGGCGGCGTATTCCGGGTCGACCTCGCAGATGACCCGGTTGCGGCCGTTGCGCTTGGCGGCGTAGAGGCAGGCGTCGGCGCGTTCGATCAGCGAATCCGTATCGTCGCCCGGCTTCAGCATGGAAACGCCGACCGAGATGGTGACGCGGCCGAGAATTTCGCCGGTGGACTTTTTCTTCAATTCCTTCGCCATCACGGCGCGGCGGATATGATCGGCGACCGTCAGCGCCTGGCGCAGCGCGGTGTTGGGCAGCACGACCGCGAATTCCTCGCCGCCGTAGCGCGCGGTGATGTCCTGGCCCTTGATGGTCTGCTTCAGCGACATGCCGACCAGCCGCAGCACCTGATCGCCGGTGAGATGGCCGTAGGAGTCGTTGAAGGATTTGAAGTGGTCGATGTCGAACATCAGCAGTGAGAGCGGCTCGCCGCTCGCCAGCGCATTCTGGACCGCCATATCGATCGAGCGGTCGAAATACTTGCGGTTGCCGAGGCCGGTGAGGGGATCGGTCAGGCTCTCGGCCCGGATCGCCTCGAGGCTGTGCTGGAGATTGCTGATCTCGGTCTTCGACAGCGACAGCCGGTCTTCAAGCGCCTTGTTGGTTTCACGCATCTCGCTGGTGGATTTCACCAGCATTTGGACGATCGCTTTGACCTGTTCGCGATTCTTGGCGACCGAGAGCTTGCGGGTAGCACCGGACAGGCTGTCGTCGTAGCTCGCCGACATTCCCAGCGCATCGGTGATGAGGGCCATCACGTCGTCGATTTCGCCGATCACGCGCGCCCCGACCTTGTCGATGCGATCGGTGGTCTTGATCTGGGAAAGATAGGTCTCGTAGAGCTGTTCGAGGTCGGCCTCGGTCAGCCTGCCGTTGCGTGCCAGCGTCTCATTGATGATCTTGTTTAGCTGCGAATTGTATCCGGTGGCGTAGACGTACCAGATTTCATAATTGCGGGGGACAGCGGTTTGCCGGAGCGATTTGATCTGGCCAAGCGCGACTTCGGCGAAGGCCATCGTGCGCTCATGTTCGTCCAGCACTTTGACCACTGATGTCCCCAATAGCGGGCGTCCTGCCCGTTTTCGCGCGGCAATAACTAAAATTATCGCCGGCAAGTTAATTGAGGAGAATGAACGACCGGTAAACGTGCGTTTCCGGTTTTTCGCAGTTGTTCAGAGCTTCTAGCGTCAGATGCGGGCGCGCACCGGTCGCAACAGGAATGCCGGAAGATGCGAGTGATCGGCGGGTTCTGACGATGACTCCTGCGGGGGTTGCGGTGCTGGCGCCCGGCCGATCGATGGCGTGCGCGAGACCGGCGGAGCGACCGGCGGGGTGAACGCCGCCGCGGGGGCCTGTGGCTGCGGTGTGGAATTGCGGCCGCCGCCGGAGCGCCGGGGTTCGCGTTCCCTGCGCGGCTTGCGGCCGCCGCGTGAACCTTCACGTGATCCTTCTCTTGCACCTTCGCGCGAACGCGGCTCGTGTGGATGCTGTGTTTCGCCGCTGGACGGCGCTGCCGGGCTGTCGGCCGACTGGCTCTCGACGCCGTCGTCGATGCGCGGAATGGTTTGCCCGATCAGTTTTTCGATTGCGACGATGGATTTTTGATCGAGCGGGGTGACGATCGAGATCGCGGTGCCGGCGCGGCCGGCGCGGCCGGTGCGGCCGATGCGATGGACGTAGTCGTCGGCATGATGCGGCACGTCGAAATTGAAGACGTGGCTGGTGGTGGGAATGTCGAGGCCGCGGGCGGCGACGTCGGATGCGACCAGCAGCGGAATTTCGCCCTTGCGGAATTGATCGAGTGCGGCGGTGCGCGCCGACTGATCCATGTCGCCGTGCAGGGCGCCGACGCTGAAGCCGTGCTTCTGCAGCGATTTGTACAGCAGCGCCACCTCGCGCTTGCGATTGCAGAAGATGATGGCGTTCTGGAGGTCCTTGGCGTCGCGCAGCAGGCGACGCAGCGTCTCGCGCTTCTCATGCGGCTCGCGGCCAACGCTCACCTGAAACTGTGCTACGCCGGCGGCCGTTGTCGCCGGCCTGGAAACTTCGATCTTCTCGGGATTGTGCAGGAAGGTTTCGGTGATGCGGCGGATTTCCGGGGGCATCGTCGCGGTGAAGAACAGCGTCTGCCGTGTAAACGGGATCATCTTGCAGATGCGCTCGATGTCGGGAATGAAGCCCATGTCCAGCATGCGGTCGGCTTCGTCGATCACCAGCAATTCGACCCCGGTGAGCAACAGCCCGCCGCGTTCGGTATGGTCCAGCAGCCGGCCGGGAGTTGCGATCAGGACGTCGACGCCGCGCGTCAATTTGGTGTCCTGGTCGCCGAATGAAACGCCGCCGATCAGGAGCGCGACATTGAGCTTCTGTCCGGCGCCGTATTTATCGAACTGTTCCTTGACCTGGGCTGCCAGTTCGCGGGTCGGCTCCAGGATCAGGGTGCGGGGCATTCGGGCCCGGGCGCGGCCCTTTTCCAGCATGGTGAGCATAGGAAGGACGAAGGCCGCGGTCTTGCCGGTGCCGGTCTGGGCGATGCCGAGAACATCCCGGCGGGCCAGAACATGGGGAATCGCCTGTTCCTGAATGGGGGTGGGGGTGGTGTAACCGGTGGCCGCGACGGCGGCGAGCACCTTGTCGGACAAGCCGAGATGGGAAAAAGACATTGAGCCTCTGGTAGAAACCGCCGCTTGGAATCCCGGAAATAACTGTCGCGCTCAACCCCGGAACGGCATGCAAATTTGCACGGGATTTTTGGATACGCAGACAGGCGGCTTACTCAAGATATCGCGTTTCGATACCGGGCCGCGTCAAGCCGGAACATAGGGGCGAATTGGCCAAAGTCAATGGAGCAGGCGCGGAAGCATTGAAAAAGCTTAATGTTTTTTGCACAAATGCGGTCAAAGGGCACGGGGAATCACGTGTTTTCTAAGGCGCGTCTCGACACCCTCAGCGATGGAATCTTTGGCGTCGCCATGACGCTGCTGATTCTGGACGTGCGGCTGCTCGGTGATTTTCACCCCCGGGATGCCGGCGAGCTGTTGCAGGGCCTCGCCGATCTCTGGCCTAAATTCCTGCCTTACGTCCTGAGCTTCGGCGTGCTCGGCCTGCGCTGGCTTTCCAACATCGAGATTCGGACCCGCGCGGAATATGTCGACCGCGAATATGCCAATTGGTGGCTGCTCTATCTTTTCCTGATCACGTGCGTCCCGTTCACCACCATCGTGGTCGGCCGCTTCGGCCATTTGGCGCCGGCGATCTGGCTCTATGCCGGTCATACCCTGCTGATCGCTATCGTGGGCCTTCGTCCGGTTTCGATCACGCCGCATCTGGAGCAGGGCAACCATCTGCGTCACCGGCAGCTGTCTGCGGGGTTGCTGATCGTCTCGTCGCTGCTGGCGATTGCGCTCAGCTTCGTTCACTCCCGGGTGGCGCTGTGGGCGCTCGCGCTCACCGCTGATCAGGAAATGGAGCCGCCCGGCAGCCGTGCTCGATTGAACCGGCAATGCGGGTTTGCCGGTTACGGCATCGGGTCAGCATCGACAGCGCGGTGCCGGAAGGCGGTGAAAACGCCGCCCTCGACCCGAGGGGATCCCGGCGCACGATACGCGGCCGTATCTCAAGTTGGCGCCCTCGACCCAGTTCGTGTCGGCGGAATTGACCTATCGCGACGGCAGCGTGTCGGAGATCAAGAGGTTCCGGCGTTGAGGGCAGGGCCGCACGACATCTCCGAAACGCAAAAAAGCCCCGGTCGATGCCGGGGCTTTGATTTGAGGGGGTGCAGGCAGAAATCAGTACCTGGCGACCGCTGGTCCTGCCCAGTCGAAACGATAGTTGGCTTTGAGCAGAACCTGATGGGTCTGGAGATCGACGTGAGTGGTCGCCGGAACGAATGCAAACGGGCCACCTGGCCCTGCCGCAATGGCTGCCACCTGGCCCAGCCCAAAATCCGCACCTTCGTACCTGGTGTATCGGTACTCAGCACCGATATCCCAGTTCCTGCTCACCGAGTAAGCGAATCCGGCACCCACTGTCCCGCCGATCAGAGTCTTGGTGTCCGAGCCGATCGTTCCGGGGAATGCAATTCGTGCCGCCACCGTCGGAATGAAGTTTGAGTTGGCTCGAACATCGGCGAAAGCCACGCCGCCCGTGACATAGCCCAGCAACCGATCCCACGTGTAGCCGACGCTGCCGCGAATCGAAGCCTGCCAATTGGTCTTCACCGAAAACGTGTCGCCGGGCACGAACGTCACGTTTGCCGGAGACAATGCGGCAGCCGTCAGGGTTTGGGTGTTGTGCAGATCGACCCAGTTGAAATCACCTTCGACGCCAAGGACCCACCGGCTCGGGGTCTGCCACCGGTAACCGATCTGGCCACCACCCGTGAACGAGCTGTTGTTCGAACTGAGCGGAATCGTCTCGGCCGGAGCCACGATGCCGAAAGCAGTTGTTCCCGCGGTAGAAACCGGATCGCGGAAGCGGCCCCATTCTCCGCCAACGTTTCCGCCGATATAAAATCCCGTCCAATTGATGACGGGCGCGACCACCGGGGCTGCCTTTGTATACATTGGAAGATCGGCGGCAGACGCTGCGCCCACCCCGAGAATTGTACTTGCGGCGAGGACGGAAGAAACGGCAGTGGAAGAAATAACGGACTTAAAAATGCTCATGATGCGCCCCAAAAATGCAAGAATCTTGACACTTCCGCGCCCAATCTAATCGAAGACTGAAGCTCGTTCACGCCTGTATTGTCCAGAAACAAATGAATCTCAGGGACTGTTGCGGAAATAACGCAGCATTCCCCTCCTGGTTGCCACGCCTATCCCATCACCGAAAATCCGCCATCGACGGGAATCGCGGTCCCGGTGACGAAGTCCGACGCGCTTGATGCGAGAAACACCGCGATGCCCGCGAAGTCGGCGATGGCGCCCCACCGCGCCGCCGGCGTGCGCCCCAGAACCTTGTCGTGCAGCCCGTCGATCTCCCGGCGGGCGCGCCTGGTCAGGTCGGTGTCGATCCAGCCCGGCAGCACCGCGTTGGCCTGGATGTTGTCGGCGGCCCAGGCGACCGCGCAGGAGCGCGTGAACTGCACGATGCCGCCCTTGCTCGCGGCATAGGCCGGCGCAAAGCTGGCGCCGAAGATCGACATCATCGAGCCGATATTGATGATCTTGCCGCCGCCCGCGGCCTTCATGGCCGGGTGAACTGCCTGCGAGCACAGGAATGCGCTGGTGAGGTTGGTCCTGATCACGCTGTCCCATTCATCGAGATCCAGCGCGTGCGGGGGCTTGCGGATATTGATGCCGGCGTTGTTGACGAGAATGTCGATCCGACCGAGCTCGCGCACCGTCCGCCCAACCATGTCGGCCACCGCGGTCTTACCGGTGACATCGGCGATGACGGAGATTGCCCTGATGCCGCATTGTTTGAGTTCAGCGGCCGCAGCGTTCGACTTCGCTTCATTGCGTCCGACCACCGCAATGTCGGCGCCGGCTTCCGCCAGCCCGCGCGCCATGCCAAGGCCGATACCGCCATTGCCGCCGGTGACGATGGCGACCTTGCCAGTGAGATCGAATGGTCCTGTTGTCATAGCCAATGCCCTTCCGTTTCTCGTCATGCCCGGGCTTGTCCCGGGCATCCACGTCTTTCTTGCCTTCGGTGTTAAGAGACGTGGATGGCCGGGACAAGCCCGGCCACGACGTGCTGGTTACGCGTTCGCTTCGATCAGCGCTTGCTCTGCCAGATCAGGATCAGGCCGAGCGCGCCCAGCGCCGCTCCGTAGCCGGCCCACTGGATCTGCCGGATCATGAAGCTCGATTGCGGCCAGGCGATCACACCGGTGCCCTGACCGATCCACAACAGCCCGACGGCGAGCGCGAGCAGGCCAACGATCAGAAGCAGTTTGCGCATCGGCTTTCTCGCGTTCGCGTTGGCCGCGCGGCCATCGCGCACCGATCGCCAGAGTGGCGCGCTCACTCGCCTGGGGCAAGAGCGGGGAGGCACCTTTCGAGCGATGTCACCCTTTGCCAAGGTACAAAAAAGCCCCGGACGAGCCGGGGCTTTTAAGCGGTGAAGGAAGATCAGATCAGTACTTCGCGACTGCCGGTCCGGTCCAGTTGAAGCGGTAGACCAGCGAGGTGCTGATGGTCTGCACGAACGGCTTGAAAGCGATGTCGTTACCGGCGGGGGCGTTGGTGACGTTGACCAGCTCGCTGATGTTCTTGTTGCCGTAATAGGCAGCGCGATATTCGGTCTTCATGAACCAGCCCGGTGCCGTGATGCCGAAGATGTTCAGGTTGTTCTCGACGCCGCCGCCGACAAAGACGCCATTATTGAGGTTAAACGAATTGGTGTGGCCGCCCACCGGAAAGCCACTGAACGTGTTCAACAGCGTCGTACCCGACCAGTGCGAACCGGTCCAACCGCCGTTCACGTAGGACAGGACATTCGGGGCCACCAGATAGCCGATTCGCGCGCCAGCGGCCCAAGCGTCCTGCATCTTTATGGATCCGGTCAAGGGGAAGGTCGGATCCTGAATGTCGCCCTTCAGGCTGCCGAACTGGCCGTCCGCGAGCAAACCGAAGACCCAGGGACCATTGAATTGCCAATCATATCCAAGACCGACTGTTCCAAACCAGCCGTCGCCGCCCGTTCTCGAATTGATGCTGAGGGGAAGGCCCGTCCCCGTCACCTTCGCGTTGTCGTTCGCATCCCAGATGCCGCCGCCGCCGCCGCCGAAGATGTAGAAGCCGGTCCAGCTCGGAGCCACCGGCAACGGCTCCGGGGCCTTCGTGTAAGTGCGGGCGGGAAGGTCGGCCGCAACGGCCGATCCGGTGAATGCCGCCAGTGCAGTCAGAGCGAGCACTAATTTCTTCATTTTTCAATTCCCTCGATAATTGAGTGTTCGGACCGCGTGACGGGGGCGCAAAATGCGCCGATTCCCAAAAACCAGTGTTGGGACTATAGCCGCTTTGGCCCAGAAAGCTGTTGCTGGACAGGCACACCCGCCGGAAAACGGTCCGGGAACCGGGCTTCGAGGAGGCCGAACCCGGGCTCGCATCTATCTTTGAAATGACGAACTAACCCTCAGCAAACGCTACTGAAAAAGGGTGGTCGTGGTCTAAACGTCCAGCTGATCATCGCTGGCGAACTCGGCCTTGTCGGAGATGAAGGCAAAGCGCGCTTCCGCCTTGGTGCCCATCAGGCGTTCGACGGAATCGGCGGTGCCCTCGCGGTCGTCGGCCAGCAGCACCACCCGCAGCATGGTGCGCTTGGCCGGGTCCATGGTGGTCTCCTTCAGCTGCGCCGGCATCATTTCGCCAAGCCCCTTGAAACGGCCGACATCGACCTTGGCGTTGGCGTTGAATTCGCTCTTCAACAGCGCGTCCCTGTGGGCCTCGTCGCGGGCGTAGACCGTCTTGCTGCCATGAGTGAGCCGGTAGAGCGGGGGGACCGCCAGATAAAGGTGGCCTTCGTCGATCAGCCGCGGCGTCTGCCGGTAGAAGAACGTGATCAGCAGGGAAGCGATATGCGCGCCGTCGACGTCGGCGTCGGTCATGATGATGATGCGCGAGTAGCGCAAATCCTCTGCGCGATAATGCGCGCCGGTGCCGCAGCCGATCGCCTGCATCAGATCGGAGAGCTGCGCGTTCGCGGTCAGCTTGTCCTTGGTCGCGGAGGCCACGTTGAGGATCTTGCCGCGCAAGGGGAGAATGGCCTGCGTCTGGCGGTCGCGCGCCTGCTTGGCGCTGCCGCCGGCGCTATCGCCCTCGACGATGAACAGCTCGGAGCCTTCGGCAGCCGTGTTGGTGCAGTCGGCGAGCTTGCCGGGCAGACGCAGCTTCTTCACCGCGGTCTTGCGCGAGATTTCCTTTTCGGCCCGACGGCGCAGCCGCTCGTCGGCGCGCTCGATCACGAAATCCAGCAGCTTGTTGGCCTGCACCGGATTGCCTGACAGCCAGTGGTCGAACGGGTCCTTGATGGCCTGCTCGACGATGCGCTGGGCCTCGGCGGTGGCGAGGCGATCCTTGGTCTGGCCCTGGAATTCCGGCTCGCGCACGAATACGCTGAGCATCACGGCAGCGCCGACCATGACGTCTTCCGAGACGATGGTGGCGGCGCGCTTGCCCTGGCCGACCCGCTCGGCGTGATCCTTCAGGCCCCGCAAAAGCGCGCTGCGCATGCCGGATTCGTGGGTGCCGCCGTCCTGGGTCGGCACCGTATTGCAATAGGAAGACAGAAAACCGTCGGCGTCGGCGGTCCAGGCGACGGCCCATTCGCAGGCGCCGCGGGCGCCGACGCGGCCGGATTTGCCCGAGAAGATATCCGGATGCACCAGGGTGTCGTTGTGGATGGCCGCGCCGAGAAAGTCCTTGAGACCGCCGGGGAAATGGAACGTCGCCTCGGGCTGGACGTCTTCGAGACCCTTGAGCAGTTCCGGGTCGCAGCGCCAGCGGATTTCGACGCCGCCGAACAAATAGGCCTTGGAGCGGGCCATCTTGAACAGGCGCTGCGGCTTGAACGCAGCCTTGGCGCCGAAGATGTCGGTGTCCGGCTTGAAGCGGATTTTGGTGCCGCGGCGATTGTTGATCTTGCCGAGCTCTTCCAGCTTGCCCTTGGGATGCCCGCGCTCGAACGCCATGCGATAGAGCTTTTGGCTGCGCGCGACTTCGACCTCGAGGCGCGAGGAGAGGGCGTTCACCACGGAGACGCCGACGCCGTGCAGGCCGCCGGAAGTCTCGTACACCTTGGAGTCGAATTTGCCGCCGGAATGCAGCGTGCACATGATGACTTCGAGCGCGGATTTTTTCGGAAACTTCGGATGCGGATCGACCGGAATGCCGCGGCCATTGTCGGTGACGGTCAGAAATCCGTCGGCGTTCAATTCCACTTCGATGAAGGTGGCGTGACCGGCCAGCGCTTCGTCCATGCAATTGTCGATGACTTCGGCGAACAGATGATGCAGCGCCTTCTCGTCGGTACCGCCGATATACATGCCGGGCCGGCGCCGCACCGGCTCGAGGCCTTCGAGCACCTCGATATCCCGGGCGGTATAGCCGGCTTCGGCGCTTTCAGCGCGCGAGGCGACCTTCAGCGGCGCTCGGCCCTTCGGCTCCGCGGCGCCGAACAGGTCATTTGACGATTTGCCTTTAGGGGGTATTTTCAATGGTTTATGCATATTGTTTCATGTGTTGCGCGCGCCGGTGGCGCAGCGAATCATTGCTCTGACTATGCCATGGATGGGCTTAAAAAGTGACGGCCGCGCGGCTCACCCTTGCCCCATAGGTACGCGCACCACTGCCAATAACCCAGCCTCCACGGAATTAATAATATCTCTACGTGGCCGCGAGCATTCTCTTGCTTTCATTCAAAGGTTGCGCAAGGGTTCGGCGGGGCTGGGGGAAATCCATGATCAAGCTGCTGGTGGCCGCGGCAATCGCGATGCCATGTCTCGGCTGCGCGTCGGTAACGCGGGGGACGACGGAGAACATTTCCATCGCGACCACGCCGGCGGGTGCAACGGCCGAAATATCCGGACTAGATACCCCGATTACCTGCCTGACCCCGTGCGTGGTCCAGGCGAAGCGAAGTGCCGACATTACCGTCACGATCAACAAGGATGGCTATGAACCGCTGATGATTCCGCTCACCAAGGAGGTTCCGGGCTCCGGCGCGGCAGGCTTTGCGGGCAACATTCTTGCAGGCGGGTTGATCGGCATGGGCGTGGATGCCGCCACCGGCGCCGCACAGGATCACAAGCCGAATCCCGTTATCGTGACCTTGCAACCGCGTGTGCCGGCGCCATCCCCAGCGGCAAGGCCGCGGCCGCCGAAACCGCCGCCGCCTCAGAGTTGAATAGGAAAACCGGTTGCGAGAGCCGAAGGCTCACGCGTGGTCCGCGCCTTTGTGACTTGATGTCGCCGATGGCGCTGGCTTACCTGTTCTTGGGCATCGAACCCGTACAGGGATTCAAAAGGGTCGGACGGGACCGCGGCCGGGGAAGGGCGTTTGAAAATGGAAGATTTTGCGCACGCGCTGGCCGATTTCGTGCGCGAGCATCAGACTTGGGCCGCACCGATCGTCCTGGTGCTGGCGTTCGGCGAATCGCTTGCCTTCATTTCGCTGCTGATCCCGGCCTGGGGGGCGCTGGTTGCGATCGGGGCCTTGATCGGCGCCAGCGGCATCAGCTTCTGGCCGGTGTGGATTGCCGGCGGAATCGGGGCAGCACTCGGCGACTGGGTCTCCTACTGGTTCGGCTTCAAATACAAGGAACACGTCGCCCAGATCTGGCCGCTGTCGCGCTATCCGGAGATCCTGCCGCGGGGCGAAGCCTTCGTGAAAAAATGGGGCGTGCCGAGCATTTTCATCGGGCGATTTTTCGGACCGCTGCGGGCCTCCGTGCCGCTCGCTGCCGGGATATTCGAGATGCCGTACTGGAGTTTTCAGGTCGCCAATTTCGTCTCCGCGCTGGTGTGGTCGGCGGCGCTGCTGCTGTTCGGCGACGTGATCGGCCAAATCGCCGAATGGCTGTGGCGGGTGGTCTAGGTTTAGACGTCAGAGGTTTAGCCGTCAGACCCAAGACGATGCCAGAACAAATTAAACTGCAAAGGCAAATTCTGGCCCCTGACACATCTTATGAGAGAAGATAAAATCTTTTCTATCTAAAGAAAGCAGCGGTAATTTCCTGATGTTTAGCTGAGCGGCCGATGTAAGGGTCACCCGCGGGGCTTTCAGCGTCATGATCGCACGTATCTATCCGGCTTTGCTGTTGTTGCTGATCTCGTCGCCCTTCGTTGCTGCCAACGCTGCGGACGCGACTGGCGCGTATCACGGGTCCAATTGGGTCGATCCAGGCTGGCGGCGAACGGTCAGCCGTTACAACGTCACTTTCGACGAACAGGGATTGAGCACGACCATTTTCGATTTCGAAATCCAGGCGCTCGATGAGAAGGGCGCCGCGGCCATCTCGCAGCAGACCTTTGCCTATAACAACTATTTCAACGAATTGACGTCCGATGACCTTGCTACCCTAAAGCCGGACGGGAGTGTGATCGCAGTCGACAAGCGCGCCATCCGCGACCAACCCGCATCGGCGGATTCCGCCTCACCCTATTTCGACGAGCAGCGAAACAGGATCATCGCTTATTCAAACGTCGCCCCTGGCGACAAGATAAGGGGACGCCTGATCATCAAAGCAAAGAGGGCCGAATTCACTGGAGAGTTTGCACGCTATTGGAGCCAGCCGGCAGATCAACCTCCCGAGTTGATCGAAATTACCCTCGATGGACCGGCCTCTAGACCGTTGCATATCGCCGGGCGGAACTTCGAGCACAGCGAAGAGAGGTCAGGCAAGCGGATCATTCATCATGTGCAGATAAGACAGGACACGCCGAAGCCGCGCCAGATGAATATTGACTCGTTCGACGACGCCCGGCGTTTCGAAGTCAGCACCTTCGGGGACTATGCTGCTTTCGCGGCCATGCTGAATGCCCGTAACGCTCCCATGGCAGTACCTGACGAGACGTTGAGGAAGCTCTCGACCGAGATTGTCGGCGATGCCGCCGATACACGCCTCAAGGTGGAGCGAATCCACAACTGGGTCGCCCGGAATATACGCTATGTCGGGATTGGATTCGAGGACGGGGGCTTGACTTCGCAGCCTGCGTCGGCGGTGCTCGCATCCCGCTACGGCGACTGCAAGGCGCATGCGACCATCCTCAAAGCTCTGTTGGCGGTGCAAGGGATCGAAGCGAATCTCGTAGCGGTGAATGCCGATGCGCAATACACGCTCACCGAGGTCGCTACCCCGAATTTCAACCATGCCATCGTTTACGTGCCAGAGCTCGACCAGTATCTCGATCCGACAGCGTCGCTTTTGGCCTTCGGCTCATTGCCACCGAGCCTCAGCGGCAAGCCGGCGCTCAATATCGACAAAGGTACCCTGGCCAGCATTCCCGTGGCTAAGCCGGAACGCTTCACGCTGACGGCGGATACAGACTACACGCTGCTCAGTGACGGCACGCGCCGGGCCCGTTCGATTTTGTCCGGAACTGGGCTGGGTGCACTAGTAGGGCGCTCAGTCGCGCAAGGGTTGGAAGCGGTGGACCGGCCGAACGCCGCCAAGAAGCTGATCGAGTATGCCAATCTTAGCGGTACCGGCGACTACAGCTTCCCGAACCCGCGCGAGCTGTTTGAGAGTTACGCCATCACCGCGACGTTTCAGATCAGCAAGCCTGTCGGCCTCGATGGACCGGAGCGCGTCAGGATGCTGCCGCTGACCGATCCTCGGCCCTCGCTGTTGCTGTTAAGTACCGGCGGTACGACCGACCAACCCTTTCCTTGCCGCGCTCTGGAATACCGGGAGACCGCGTCGCTCACCGTGCCCGAGGGAATCAATTTCTACGAAAAGCCGGCGCCGATCGCCTATGAAAGAAGCTTCAACGGCAGGACGGCGTATGGAGCCGCGAGCGGTCGCATCGAGGTAAATGGGACCGCCGTGCTCGATGGCCGGACAATGCGTTCCAGCGCTGTCGTCCGGCTGAGTTTCGACGCAGCGGTTTGTCCGGCGGAATTCGCCGCAGCGATCAAGGCAGGCTTGGACAAGTTCAACGGGTTCAAGTACGGGCCAATTGGCCTGACGCCGAAATCGGCGCCCCATCTCACGGAAACCAGCACCGACTTTAGCGAAGGCGTAAATGCGTTTCTGGCGCAGAACTACAAGCTTGCGATGGCGCGGCTTAAACCGTTTGCCGAGAGCGGGAGCGCCAAGGCTCAATCGTATGTGGGCAGCATGTACGAGAGCGGTCGGGCAGTTGAGCGCAATTACACCGAGGCTATCCGCTGGTTCCTTTTGGCGGCCGAGCAGAGCGATCCCTACAGCCAATCGCACCTAGGCTATCTGTATGAGAAGGGGCTCGGCGCCGCACGCGACGAAAAGGTCGCGGCTCAGTGGTACGCGAAGGCGGCCGATCAAGGCGACGCTTGGAGCCAAGCTCGCCTGGCAAGCATGTGTCGGGACGGCCGTGGGGTCGCCCAAGACCTCCAGCAAGCTGTAGTTTTGTTTGCAAAGGCAGCCGATCAAGGCAATGCATGGGCGCAGATGAATCTTGGATTGCTCTACGTCAAAGGCCAGGGGGTGCCGCTTGACTACACGAAGGCGGTATCCTGGTTTCGCAGTGCCGCCGACCAGCATGACAGCTACGCTGAATATAATCTGGGCTTTGCCTATGAGAGCGGGGTGGGCGTTCCCAAGGACACGCAGAAGGCCATCGAATGGTATAGCAAGGCCGCCAATGGCGGCAATCCGGAGGCCACCGCCCGGCTTGCAGGGCTGACCAGTGGAAATTCCTTCTGGCAGGTTCTGTTCCGCCACATCGGATTGTTCTCCGGGCAGTGACAGCGAGGCAAATCGCACCATCTTGCGCTCGGGTCGGTCGCACCGTTTGAGGCTGCCTGGAATAGGTGGGGGGCGCAGGGTTAACCTTTCAAATGCCGACCGTTGCCATCGCTTGTTATCGCGCCTGAACAAAAACGCTGGTAAAAGTGGCCGCTACAAGCTGCGAGCAAGCGGATAATCCCGCGCGGCAATCGTAGGTCACAGGGAGAGGACATCAGTATGGAACTGACACGACGTCACGCACTGGCCGGAGCCGCTGGAATCGCGGCCGCGCCGCTATTGCCGTTCACGCCTGCGAGCGCAGCCGCGCCGGTCGCCGACAAGCAGGCGCCGAGCTTCTATCGTTACAAGGTCGGCGACATCCAGGTCACAGTGGTCTCCGATGGCCGGAACACCTTCCCGCTGGAAGATTCCTTCATCACCAATGCGAAGAAGGAAGAAGTCAACGCCGCGCTCGAGAAGGCGTTTTTGCCGCGCGATGTGTTCACGATCTACTTCGCGCCGCTGGTGATCAATACAGGCGGCAAGCTGGTGGTGATCGATACCGGCAATGGCCCGGTCGCCAAGGTCAACAGCAAGAACGCCAACGGGCTGTTCGCCGAGAACATGGCCGCCGCCGGCTTCAACCCGAAGGCCGTCGACACGGTCGTGATCTCGCACTTCCACACCGACCATGTGAACGGCCTGCTGGCGGCCGACGGCACGCCGGCGTTTCCGAACGCCGAAGTGCTGGTACCAGCGACCGAGTGGAAATTCTGGATGGACGACGGCGAGATGAGCCGGGCGCCGGCGGGCCGCATGCAGGGCCTTTTCAAGAACAACCGCAACATCTTCGAGGCCGGCCTCAAGAAGAAAGTCACGCCGTACGAGTGGGGCAAGGAAGTCGTGCCGGGCCTGCTCGCGGTCGAAACCGTTGGCCATACCCCCGGCCACACCTCCTATGTGCTGTCGTCCGGTTCGGGCAAGGTGTTCATCCAGTCGGATGTCACCAACAATCCCAATCCGTTCGCGACCAATCCCGGCTGGCACGCGTTCTTCGACCAGGACGGCGATGTGGCCGAGAAGACCCGTCGCCGGATCTACGACATGGTGGTGGCCGAGCGATTGCAGGTACAGGGCTTCCACTATCCGTTCCCCGGGCTTGGCAACGTCGTCAAGGACGGCAGCGGCTACCGGGTGGTGCCGGCGCCGTGGAATCCGACGATCTGACCCAAGCTGTCATTCCCCGATGCGCCAATTGGCGCATCTGAGGGCGTGAGCGAAGCGAGCGAACCCGGAATCCTTGGATTCCCCGATGTGCAATTGCACATCTGAGGTCTGGTCCTTCGGACCATCCCGGAATGACGGTGGCACATCTTGACGAAAACCGGGCGTGGCCTTATAGCCGCGCCCATGTTCAACGCCGCGACCACACTGTCCGCTCGCCGCCGCCGCATATCAGCGGCATTGGCGGACGTCTGCGTTTAAGATCGTTTTGCCTCTGCCGCCGGATCCGGTCCGCGGCATTTTGCTTTCCCACCAGCGCGATCTGATCCGGCGGCTCCTACGTCAAGCAGGAGTTTGAAATGTATACGCCTCCCATGTTCAAGCCCGATCGCGCCGCCAGCCTCGGCTTTGCGGAAGCCCGCGGATTCGGCACGGTTTGCGCGTGGGACGGCACCAGGCCGATCGCCTCGTCGCTGCCGTTTTATCTCGCCTATGCCGATGACGGCACGCCGCAGGCGGCGTTTCATGTCGCGCGTCATAATCCGCTCGTGAGACTTGCGGACGGGACATCGTCCTGGCTGATGGCCGTGAACGGCGCGGATACCTATATCTCGCCGGACTGGTACGTCTCGCCGGACCAGGTGCCGACCTGGCTGTATCAGGCCGTGCATCTCACCGGCACGGTGCGGACATTGTCTGACGGCGAACTCGGTCCGCATCTCGATGCACTGAGCGCCAAGTTCGAAAGCTGGCTGGCGCCGAAGCCGCCCTGGATGTCGTCGAAGATGACGGCAGGGCGTCTGGATGCGATGAAAAAGGCGATCATGGGTCTGGTCATGACGGTCGAGGAGGTTGAAGGCAGCTTCAAGTTGAACCAGCATAAGTCCGAGACTGACTATGCGGCGGTTGCGGGGGCGCTTGCCGGGCAAACCGACGGCGGCGCCCAACAGATTGCGCAGCTGATGCGGGAAGCGCGGCCGCAGGCCTTTGCAGGCGAAACCGACAAGATCGAGAGGAGTGTGCCATGACGCTGACTGACACCGACCAACCGCGGTCTATCGGCGCTACCACGAAGCCCACGGTCTTTGTCGATGGCGGATCCGGAACGACGGGCCTCGGCATTCAAGAGCGCCTTGGCCAGCAGAGCGACGTTGCGGTGAAAGGCATCGCAGAGGACAAGCGCAAGGACGTTAGCGCCAAGCGCGCGCTGATGGCAGAAGTGGATCTCGTCATCCTCTGCCTGCCGGACGACGCTGCGAAGCAGACCGTTGCGTTGATCGACGGCATGGGCGCTGCAGCTCCCAAGGTTCTCGACGCGTCGACGGCTTTTCGTGTCGCGCCCGACTGGACCTACGGCTTTCCAGAGCTTGCGCCGGATCAAGCGGACAAGATTCGGGCGGCGCGGAAAGTGTCCAATCCGGGCTGCTATCCAACCGGCGCTATCGCGCTGCTCCGGCCGCTCGTCGATGCCGCTCTGTTGCCTGCGGACTATCCCGTCACCGTCAACGCCGTCAGTGGCTATTCGGGCGGCGGCAAGTCGATGATCGCAAGCTTTGAAGACGGCTCCGCACCGGCCTTCGAACTCTATGGCCTCGGCTTCGAGCACAAGCACCTGCCGGAGATGCAGCTATACTCGGGACTCACGCGCCGGCCCATCTTCGTGCCCTCGGTCGGAAACTTCCGGCAGGGCATGCTGGTCTCCGTCCCTTTGCAACTGGACACGCTTCCGGGCAAACCCGGTGGGGCTGACCTCCACGCCACGCTGGCGAAGCGCTACGCCGGCAGCACCCATGTCGCGGTGATGCCATTCGACAACGCGGCTTCCGGGAGCGGGAAGCTCGAGCCTGAGGCGCTCAACGAGACCGACAGGCTTGAGCTTTACGTCTTTGCCAGCGACAAACATCATCAGGCGGTGCTCGTCGCGCGCCTCGACAATCTTGGCAAAGGCGCCTCAGGTGCCGCGGTGCAGAACATGCGGCTGATGCTGGGGTTCGCCGATTCATAAGCTGAAGCCATTGGGCACGGCTGGTCAGACCACCAGGCCGCCGCCATCGATTGGCAGGATTTGGCCCGTCGCGTAGCCGTTGAGCATGAGGTAAATATAGGCCTTCGCGGCCTCCGCCGGCGACGCGCCGCGGGGCACCGGCAGGGGCGCTACGATCGACTGCAGCATGGCCTCCGGCATCTGCTTGACGTGGTCGGTGAGGACGATGCCCGGACACACGGCGTTGACCCGCACCGGGATGAGATCCATCGCCAGACCGCGGGTCAGGTGTTCGACCGCTCCCGCCACGGCGGTCGCCATCGGCGCGCCTTTCCTCGGCCGATGCGCGAGCATGCCGCTCGTCAGCGTGATCGAGCCGTCCCGGGCGATCGTACGGCAGCCGTGCTTGACCGCCGCGAGTGCGCCCCAGAAGCGTACCGTGAAGCATTCCCGCGCCTGCGTCAGGTCGAGGTCGCCTGAGGAAGCGAAGAACGTCGATCCGCCCCAATCGCCTGCCGTTATCGCCAGATGATCGAACGCGCCGAGCTCGCCGAAGAAGCCGGCAACGCTGGCCTCGTCGCGCAGATCGACGGTGCGACCCGTCGCATCCTGCAGGCGCTCGAGGGCCGCGCTGACATTCGCCCCGGTGCTCGAACCGATGACAACTGCAGCGCCTTGGGCGCGCGCCAGTTCGGCGACGGCGAAGCCGATTCCCGACGCGCCGCCAATGACAACCACGCGCTTTCCGTCGAGCGACATCCTTGTATCGGTCATTGCTGTTTTCCTGTCAGGGGTGCGCGTAGTAGCTGGGCTGGCCGATATCGGTGAGAAGGTCGGGGCCGGTCGGCGTCCAGTCCAGCACCGTGCGGGTCCGCGCGCTCGATGTCGGCGCGTCTATGCCTGCGAACCGCGTAAACCAGCCGAAGTGCTGGGCTGCGTCGTCAACAGATTTCGAGACTACGGGAATGTTCAGGCGGCGGCCGATCACCTCGGCGATCGCCTTGAATGGCACGCCATCTTCGGCGACGGCATGGAATGGGCCACCGGCGGCGCCGCGCTCCAGCGCGAGCCGATAGAGCCGGGCGGCGTCGAGCCGGTGCACCGCCGGCCAGCGGTTGAGTCCATTGCCGATATAGGCGGACACGCCCTTCTCGCGCGCGAACTGGACGAGCCGCGGAACGAAACCGTGATCGCCATCGCCATGGACCGACGGGGCGAGCCGGACGGTTGATGCGCGCACGCCGCGTTCCACCAGCTCGGCCGTCGCCGCCTCCGATTTGCGGGGATAGGAGGGAGAGTTGAAAGGCGGCACATCTTCCTCGGTCGCCGTGCGGCCAGGGGAGAGGAGCGCGACACCCGACGTCACGAGCAGCGGACGGTCGGAGCCTTCGAGCACGCCGCCGATCGCCTCAATGGCGCGGCGGTCCTCCGCGCAATTCTCCTCGAATTTTGAGAAGTCGTGGTTGAAGGCGGTGTGGATCACCCCGTCCGCTGCCGCCGCGCCCCGGCGCAGGCTGTCGAGGTCGCCAAGCGAACCGTGGACCGCCTCGGCGCCGGCTGCGGTGAGCGCGGCCGCTCCTTCTTTTGAGCGAGCGAGGCCGAGAACCTGATGGCCGTTCGCGAGCAGTTCGCGGACAACAGCGGAGCCGACGAAGCCGGTGGCACCCGTGACGAAGACGCGCATGTGATGTTCTCCCAAGTGATCGAGAGAGCTATGTGCAACGGCGCTCCATCCTGTTAAAGTAGTGACATTATCCCGGTATAACCTCTAACAGGCTGCGCATGACAGAGGTGAACGACAATCGGCTCGGCGACTATCTGAGGAACCGGCGCACGAAGCTCGATCCCGCGTCGTTCGGCTTGTCCGGCAGCCGCCGGCGCACGGCGGGACTGCGCCGGGAAGAAGTGGCACAGCGCGCCAATATCAGCGCGACCTGGTACACGTGGCTGGAGCAGGGCCGCGGCGGCCATCCCTCCGCGGACGTGCTGGACCGCATCGCCAAGGCGCTGACGCTGACCGAGGTCGAGCGCGAACACCTGTTCCTGCTCGGCCTCGGCCGTCCGCCCGAAGTCCGCTATCGCGGCGGCGACGCGATCACGCCGCGACTGCAGCGCCTGCTCGAAGCGCTGGCCTACAGTCCGGCGATTGTCAGGACGGCGACGTGGGACGTGGTCGCCTGGAACCGGGCGGCGGCGGCCGTACTCACCGATTACGGCTCCCTGCCACCCGAACAGCGCAACGTTCTGCGCATGATCTTCTGCGATCCCCGCGTCCGTGCCGCGCAGTTCGACTGGGAAAGCGTGGCCCGCTTCGTGGTGGGCGCCTTCCGGATCGATGCCGCGCGCGCAGGCGCCGCGGCCGAGGTCGAGCCGCTCGTCGATGAACTGTGTCGCACGAGTCCCGAATTCGCGGCGATGTGGCGTGACAATGACGTGCGAACCCACGGCGACGGGGTGAAGCGCCTGCGCCATCCCGTGCTGGGGCCGATCGCGCTGGAATACTCGGCCTTCGCGGTCGACGGGCGGCCGGATCTTCAGATGATCGTCTACAATCCGGCGACATCGGCCGATGCGGAGCAGGTCAGGTCTCTGATCGAGCGAACGTCGGCGATCGCTGCGGAGTGAATGCGGGAGGCGCTCTCAAACAATCCCGAAAATCGCCAGCGCCAGCACGGCCTGCGCCAGGAAGCCGACGGTGAAGGCTAAAGTGCGGAACACCGGCAGGCCCATCGTGTAGACGATCAAATGCGCGACACGCGCCCAGAAATATACGGCGCAGGCGTAGACCGTCCACTTCGTCGAATAATCGATCTGCGCCAGAATCAGCACCAGCGGCGCGAAGATGACCAGGTTTTCGACGGCGTTGTCATGGGCGAACATCAGGCGCGTTGCCCATTCCGCATGCGGCTTGTCGTTGCGCGACGGGTTGGCCATGGCGCCGCCGAGGCCGCGGACCTGGCAGCGATTGAGTATGTAGGGTACCCACAACAGCCCAGTCAGAATAACCGTCAGCGTCAGCCAGAACAATTCGCGCGTCATAGGTTTCCCCCTAATTGGAGTTTCGAATCTCGTCCCGGCGGGACGGCCTGTTATATCAGACGCGCTTGGTTGCGCTACGCGCGGACCCGGACGTAGCTGCCGGGCGCGTCTTCGATCGCAGGCAGCGCGTCGGTGCCGACGGCGCGCGCGGGCACTTCCTCGGCGTCGATGCTGGCGAGCCACTCACGCCAGTCGGACCACCACGACCCCCTGTGTTCCCGGGCGCCCTTGAGCCAGTCCGCCAGCGTCACGTCCTTGATGTTGTCGTTGGTCCAGAACTGATATTTGCCTGACGATGGCGGGTTGACCACGCCCGCGATATGCCCGGAACCGGACAGCACATATTTCACCGGACCGCCGAAAAACTGCGAACCGTAAAGCACCGAATCCGCCGGTGCGATATGATCCTCGCGCGTCGCCAGATTGTAGATCGGCACCTTCACCTTCGACAGATCGAGCAACGTGTTGTCCAGCACCATACTGCCGGTCGACAGCCGGTTTTCCAGATAGCAGTTGCGTAAGTAGTACGAATGATTCGCCGCCGGCATCCGCGTCGCATCCGAATTCCAGTGCAGCAGATCGAACGCCGACGGCGACTGTCCCTTCAGGTAGTTGCTGACGACGTAGGACCAGATCAGATCGTTCGAGCGCAGCATGTTGAACGCCATCGCCATCTTGTTGCCTTCGAGCACGCCGCAGGCCTGCATGTCGCGCTCGAGTGCCGAGATCTGGTCTTCATCGACGAACACCAGGAGATCGCCGGCGTGGCTGAAATCGACCTGCGCCGCCAGCAACGTCGCCGACGTCACCCGCACGCGGCGTTTTTCCGCCAGCCATGCCAGCGTCGAGGCCAGCAGGGTGCCGCCGACACAGTAGCCCAGGGTGTGGACCTTCAGTTCGCCGGTGGCCCGCTCGATGGCATCCATCGCCGCCAGCGGACCTTCCTTCATGTAATCTTCGAAGGTTTTTGCGCCGAGGCTCTTGTCCGGGTTGACCCAGGAAATCACGAACACGGTGATGCCCTGATCGACACACCATTTAATGAAGGATTTCTCCGGCTTGAGGTCGAGGATGTAGAATTTGTTGATCCACGGCGGCACGATCAAAAGCGGGGTGCGCAGCACGTTTTCGGTCGCCGGCTGATACTGGATCAGCTGCATCAGCTCGTTCTGGAAAATCACCTTGCCCGGCGTCGTCGCCATGTTGACGCCGACCTCGAGATTGGCCGGGTCGGACTGGCGGATGCGCAGCGTGCCGTGTCCGGCCTCGATATCTTCTGCCAGCATTTTCATGCCGCGAACCAGATTGTCGCCGTTGGACGCCAATGTCTCGCGCAGCACTTCCGGATTGGTGAGAACGAAATTCGACGGCGCCAGCGCGTTGGTGATCTGCTGGACGTAGAATTCCGCCTTCTTGCGGGTGTGCGGGTCGAGGCCGTCGGCGTCGCGCACCAGATCCTGCGCCCACCGCGTCGTGAGCAGGTAAAGCTGCATCACGAAATCGAAGAACTGGTTGGACTTCCACTCGGGGTCTTTGAATCGCTTGTCGCGCGGCGATGGCTCGATCGCCGGCAGCACCGCTTCGCCGGCCAGGCGGCGCATCGAGGAGCCCCACAGATCGAGATAGGCCTTGGCGATCTTCATCTGCAGGTCTGCCGACCGCTCGTTATCCGACAACCAATATTCCGCGACCGCGCTCAAGGTCTTGACCACCTCGCCGATTTCGTTCGGCGGCTTATCCCTGGGCTCGGCGTTCTCGCGCGGCTTGAGATAGGCTGCGAGCGCCTGGCCGCTGCTCTCCATGGCCCGCGCGAGGTTCATCGCAAAGGCTTCGGGATCGAATTTTTTTGTAGCCTCGGCTTCAGTCGTAACGTCGCTCATATCCCGACACTATAGGTTCATTTCAAGTTCGTCACCGCGCAGATCGATGGCTGGCTTGAGGTTAATCTCGGCCGCTGGGCTGTTGCACTGCGACAAAGTATCTTGGCTCTGTCATATTGAAGCCCCAACCGTGCGGTTTGGTGTTCAGGCTTTAATCGTTTTGGGCGACAATGGTTTGGGCGCCGCCGCAACAATTGATGAAATTAAGCATCACGCACTACCACGCACTACAGGGTCAGCTCGGCGAAGTGAGGACTTCCGGACGGATGATGTCGGCCGATCGAAAAATGAACGCGCTGACGTTGGCAGCCGGGCTGCTGTTGGCGCTTGCGCTCGGCGGTTGCTCGAGTTCGATCGCGGATTTGCCGTCGGTCGGCACGCCGGCCGGCGCCCCGGTGCGCCCGACCGATGCCGGCGGTTACCTTCCGGTTCATGATCTGCCTCCGGACCGCGGCGATCCCGAACTGGAGCCGGCGGAGCGGGCCAAGATACAGGCCGAACTGATTGCCGCGCGCGATCGCCAGGCGTCGGCGGCAGCGGCCCAAGACCCGGCCGCCAAGGACCCGGCCGCAAAGTGACCTGACGGCCCAGTAAACGGCTGGTGCAGCCGGGCGTCCGTGGTAAAAGGACCCAATTCAACCGCAAATCAGGGCGAAGACTTGGAATGTTCGCCAGAATGCGCCCTAAATCCTTGATTTAGTGCGCTTTCCGGACGAAGCCGAATTCCGTGTCGTTAAGCAGGGTGTCGGCGATTCCGCCCTGATGGGTTGTCGGAGCAAGGTCCCATGGAAGATTTCTACCGCATCCGCCGTCTGCCGCCATACGTGTTCGAACAGGTCAATCGCGCCAAGGCGGCCGCGCGCAATGCCGGCGCCGATATCATCGACCTCGGCATGGGCAATCCGGACCTGCCGACGCCGCCCCATGTCATCGAGAAACTCAAGGAAACATTGGGCAAGCCGCGGACCGACCGCTACTCCGCCTCACGCGGCATTACCGGCCTGCGCAAGGCGCAGGCGGCCTATTACGCCAGGCGCTTCGGGGTAAAGCTCAATCCCGAGACCCAGGTGGTTGCCACGCTCGGCTCGAAAGAGGGCTTTGCCAATGTGGCGCAGGCGATCACCGCGCCCGGCGACGTCGTGCTGTGTCCGAATCCGAGCTATCCGATTCATGCCTTTGGATTTCTGATGGCCGGCGGCGTGATCCGCTCGGTGCCCTCGGAACCGACGCCGCAATTCTTCGAGGCGGTGGAGCGCGCGATCATCCATTCGATCCCCAAGCCGCTCGCGATCGTCGTCTGCTATCCCTCGAATCCGACCGCCTATGTCGCGAGCCTCGATTTCTACAGGGATCTGGTGGCGTTCGCCAAAAAGCACGAGATCTTCATCCTGTCGGATCTGGCCTACGCCGAAGTCTATTTCGACGACGATAATCCGCCGCCCTCGGTGCTGCAGGTTCCCGGCGCGATCGACGTGACCGTGGAATTCACCTCGATGTCGAAGACGTTTTCGATGGCCGGCTGGCGCATGGGGTTTGCCGTCGGCAACGACCGGATCATCGCCGCCCTGGCGCGGGTGAAATCCTATCTCGATTACGGCGCGTTCACGCCGATCCAGGTCGCCGCGACCGCGGCGCTGAACGGTCCGGACGATTGCATTCGCGAGATGCGCGACACCTACCGCAAGCGCCGGGATGCGCTGGTGGAGTCATTCGGCCGGGCAGGGTGGGAGATCCCGCCGCCGCAGGCCTCGATGTTCGCGTGGGCGCCGCTGCCGGCGGCGTTCCGCGGGGTCGGCAGCATGCAATTCGCGACCCTGATGGTTGAGAAATCCGGCGTCGTGGTGTCCCCGGGTGTTGCCTTTGGCGAGCACGGCGAGGGCTATGTTCGTATCGCCATGGTGGAAAACGAGCAACGTATTCGCCAGGCCGCCCGTGGCGTGCGCCGCTTCCTTGAAAGCGGCATCGAAACGTTGCACAACGTGGTTCCTCTCGCCAACCGGCGGTAGCTTCTCCGGCAGGTTTTTGCTTCATGGTCGCACCCCTGAAAGTGGGTATTGCGGGGCTCGGCACTGTTGGCGCCGAAGTCGTCCGCCTTATCGAAGAGCAAGGCCGAACTTTATCCGCGCGCTGCGGCCGCGGCGTGCGCGTCGTTGCCGTCACCGCGCGTTCGAAGGTGAAAAAACGCAGACTCGATCTGCGCGATATCGCCTGGGCCAAAAATGCACTGGCACTGGCCAGCGATCCCGGCATCGACTGCTTCGTCGAATTGATGGGCGGCTCCGGCGAGCCGGCGCTGTCGGCGATCGAGGCGGCGCTGAAATCCGGCAAATCGGTGGTCACCGCCAACAAGGCGCTGATTGCCAAACATGGATTGCGGCTGGCGAAGTCGGCCGAGAAGCATGGCGGCGCGTTGAATTTCGAGGCGGCGGTCGGGGCGGCTATCCCGGTGGTCAAAACCTTGCGCGAGGGCCTCGCGGGTACCGACGTCAACCGCGTCTACGGCATCCTCAACGGCACCTGCAATTACATCCTGACCCGGATGGAACAGGAGGGGTTGTCGTTTGCCGAGTGCCTGAAAGACGCGCAGCGTCTCGGTTACGCCGAGGCCAACCCGTCGTTCGACGTCGACGGCCATGATACCGCGCAGAAGCTGGCCATTCTCGCCAGTCTCGCCTTCGGCACCAAGGTCGCGCAGAGCGCGGTCTATGTCGAAGGTATTTCCTCGATCGCCCCCGAAGACCTGCGCGCCGCCGAGGAACTCGGCTATCGCGTCAAGCTGCTCGGGGTCGCGGTGCGGACCGCCAAAGGTATCGAACAGCGCGTGCATCCGACCATGGTGCCGAAATCGTCCTCGATCGCGCAGGTCATGGGTGTCACCAATGCGGTAACCATCGATGGCGCGGGCATCCCGCCGATCACCCTGGTCGGCCCGGGGGCAGGGGGGGCTGCGACCGCCTCGGCCGTGGTCGCCGACATCGCCGACGTCGCGCGCGGTATCCGCGCCATGCCGTTCGGGCGCCCGGTGGAGCGGTTGCGCGCGACCAGCAAGGCGCCGATGGAGCGCCATGAGGGCGGTTACTATATCCGCCTGATGGCGCGCGATCTGGCAGGTACCGCGGCGACGATCGCCACCCGGCTGGCGGAGCAGAAAATTTCCATCGAATCGATCGTGCAGCGCCATTCCGACGGTGTTGACGCCAACGGCGCGGCGAGAAAAGCTTCGCCGGTGCCGGTCATTCTGATTACCTATGCGACCAGCGAAGACGCCGTATATCGCGCGCTGCAGGCCGTGCAGCGCGACAAGGTAATCAGTGGCCGGCCGCAGGTGATCCGGATCGAGAAAAACTAGCGCGGGGTTCGAACGGACGACGCGTCAAACGATTATATGCGGGCCAGCAAATCCGCCGTGAAGTTTTAGGGAGTTCGCCGATGTCTACCCATATTTCCGTTCCGCCGCAGCTGTTGCTGGAGCGCATTCTGACGCTCGAGATCGTGCGGGTGACGGAACGCGCGGCGGTGTCGGCCGCGCGGCTGCGCGGCCACGGCAACGAGAAGGCGGCGGACCAGGCCGCGGTCGACGCGATGCGCCGCGAACTCAACAAGCTGCCGATCGAAGGCACGGTCGTGATCGGCGAGGGCGAGCGCGACGAGGCGCCGATGCTGTTCATCGGCGAGAAGGTCGGCATCAACGCCGGCCCAAAGGTCGATATCGCCGTCGATCCCCTGGAGGGCACCACGCTGTGCGCCAAGAACATGCCGGGCTCGATCGCGACCATGGCGATGGCGGATGGCGGCACGCTGCTGCACGCGCCCGACGTTTACATGCAGAAGATCGCCATCGGGCCCGGCTACGCCAAGGGCCTCATCGAGCTTGACGCTTCTCCCGCCGACAACGTTCGCCGGCTGGCCAAGGCCAAAGGCGTCGACACTTCCGCGATCACGGTGCTGGTGCTCGATCGCCCGCGCCATTCCGATATCATCAACGGCGTGCGCGCGACCGGTGCCGCGGTCCGGCTCATCACCGATGGCGACGTTGCCGGCGTCATCCATTGCGCCGACCCTGATAATACCGGGGTCGACATGTATATCGGCACCGGCGGCGCGCCCGAGGGCGTGCTGGCGGCAGTGGCGCTGCGCTGCATCGGCGGCCAGATGCAATGCCGGCTGATTCTCGACACCGAGGAGAAACGCGAGCGCGCGCGCAAGATGGGCGTCACCGATCCGAGCTTCATCTACGGCATCGAGGACATGGCGCGAGGCGACTGCCTGTTCGCCGCGACCGGCGTCACCGACGGTTCGCTGCTCTCGGGCGTCAAGTTCCGCAAGGATGTGATCGAGACGGAAACCGTTGTGATGCGTTCCGTCACCGGCACCGTGCGCTACATCAAGGCCCAGCATCGGCAGCTTGATAAATTTCACCTCGATTGAGGGTGAGATAAAACTGCAAGTCGTCATTCCGGGGCGATGCGTAGCATCGAACCACAGATGTGCAATTGCACATCGGGGAATCTCGAGATTCCGGGTTCGCGCTTCGCGCGCCCCGGAATGACGGATCAAAAAACCAGGGAGCCAACATGTCCGATATTTCCGCCGTTAAAGCGCTGGTGTTCGATGTGTTCGGCACCGTGGTCGACTGGCGCACCAGCCTGATCGCGGATTTCGGCAAATGGGGCGAGACGCGGGGGATCAAGGCGGACTGGACCGCGCTGGTCGATGGCTGGCGCGCCGTCTATGCCGCCTCGATGGACGAGGTGCGCAAGCATCCCGAGCGCGGCTACGTCATCCTCGACACGCTGCACCGGCAGTCGCTGGAAAAACTGGTCGCGCAGTTGTCAATCACCGGATTGAACGACGCCGACCTCGATTACCTCACCAAGGGCTGGCATCGGCTTCATGCCTGGCCGGACAGCGTCGCCGGACTGACGCGGCTCAAGACAAAATACATCATCAGCCCGCTCTCGAACGGCAACGTCGCGCTGTTGACCAACATGGCGAAGTTCGCGGGCTTGCCGTGGGACCTGGTGATGTCGGCGGAACTGTTCGAACACTACAAGCCCGATCCCGAAACCTATCTCGGCGCGGCAAAACTGCTGTGCCTGCCGCCGGAGCAGGTGATGATGGTCGCAGCCCACAACCACGATCTGAAGGCCGCGCAGAAACTGGGATTGAAAACCGCCTTCGTCGCGCGCCCGACCGAATACGGCCCGCTGCAGAAATACGATTTCGAGGCGAGGGGCGACTGGGACATCGTGGCGAAAGACTTCGGCGGGGTCGCCGACAAGATGGGATGTTAGCGACCGCGCGGCGGGCCGGGTTACCCTGAACTGCGCGCCCTTCGCGCGCAGCCTGCTGACACGCGCCGAATTCAATCGTTTGGACAATGACCGCTTTTTGCGACAATGAGCGAAATCAGGCTTTGGCTTTGGCCTCGTTGACGGTCAGAGCAACGGAAGCCTCGGTGGTCAGTAACAGGAAGGTAAATGTCTCCTGCAGGTAGAGCCGAACCTTTTCGTCGTCGTGACCTAGATAGCCGATCGACACATCCTCTCCGATATACAAACCGAAATCGCCGCCGCGCGTCGTCAGCACGAATGCACCGGTAATCGCGGGCGCCCAGACGATTTCGCCGTCCACGAGATCCCTGATGTGCCGCATTACCGGATAACCGTGATCGCTGCTCTCGCTCAGGGCCGTATAGGCCTCGGCGCCCAGCACCACGGAATAGGGACCGTTGACGCCTTCCATTCGCAATTGACCGAGCGCCTGGGCAATGACGTCGGGATAGGCGCGTACTTCGGACGGAAGCGTCAGGACCGGATTGCTGGTTCGCTGGCGGACGCCTCCGATACCTGCAGCGGCGTAGCCCTCGAAGATCGCCCGGTCCTCCGCGAAGGCCAGCAGCCGTGCGGCGTCCTTGGCAGGCTGCCAGTCTGAATCGTTGGCGCCGCGCTCCACGTCATCGATCTGCTGGCGATTGAGTTCGAAGGGAACCCGGAGTTCGACCAGCGGCTTGACCTCACGCTGTCGCGCAAGAATTCCGTCTCCGGGCGCGGCGACATTGCGCAGATGGCCGGTGCCGATAGCGGAAAGATCGACCCCTCCCGGCCCCTGCACGTCGACGACGCGCCGCCCGGCAAGGTAGCGCTTGATGGTGCGCGACGTTTCTTCCTCGATCTCTGACCATGCCGCGTCGGATATCGGGGCAAGCCCGCGGTGAAGATTATTCATGAGGGCGGTCTCCTTTAAGCGAACCGATGTCGAGCGAACCTTCGCGTTTCGGCGCCGGCTCTGGCGCCGGAACGGCAGGCTGGTCGGAAAATCCCGTTGCCGGATCTTCGTCTCCGACATTTTCCAGGAAAGTCGCTGATGGGACGAAGAACAGATTGCCGGTCTTGGCGACGCTGAAATCGAGCAATCGATCGTAGTTGCCGGCAGGCAGACCCACGAACATGTTTTCGAGCATCTGCTCGATCGTTCGCGGCGAACGCGCATAGCCGATGAAATAGGTGCCGAACTCTTTCTCGGCCACGCGGCCGAACGGCATGTTATCGCGAATGATCTTGATTTCCTTGCCATCCACCACGACCTTGGCGAGGGCGTTGTGGGCGTAGGCCGGTTTCACGGCGTCGTCGAGTTCGATGTCCGCAAGCTTGGTGCGGCCGATGATGCGCTCCTGGGCTTCCGTGGACAGCGCGTTCCAGCCGGTCATGTCGTGCAGGTATTTCTGCACGATCACGTAGCTGCCACCGGCGAAGCCGGCGTCTTCGGCCCCCACATAGGCGGCCTCGATCGCGGCTTGCCCGGACGGGTTTTCCGTCCCGTCGACAAAGCCGATCAGGTCGCGGTCATCGAAATAACGAAAGCCATGCACTTCGTCGATCGGCGAAACGGCGTTGCCGATCCGGGCCATGATTTGGGTCGCCAGTTCGAAACAGAGATCCATGCGCTTGGCGCGAATGTGAAAGACGAGATCGCCGGGTGTCGCGACGGCATGGCGTGGGCCGGCCTTGATTTCCCGAAAGGGATGCAGTTCTGCCGGCCGCGGTTGCCCAAAGAGCCTGTCCCATGCGTCGGAGCCAATCCCCATCACGCAGGAGAGGTTGCCCTCGATATCGCGGAAGCCGACCGAGCGTAACAGCCCCGGGAGGTCGCCGCAAAACGACCGGACTGCCGCGCGACTGGCGCCGCCAGGGTTGATCGCCGCGACCAGAAAGATCGCTGCACGGGTCAAGGCCTGAACCACCTGCTGGGGCTCGGGAGGCAGGCCGGACTGCGCGTCGGGCGCGGTCATTGTGTCGCCCCCGTTTGTCGTGCCAGGTCAGAACGAACCATTCGTCATTTGCCTGAGCTTCGGTGGATTATCCGCGGAGTGGACAACCGGCCTTCGGACCGATTTGCGGCCATGTACCGCCTTTATACATCACCATTTTGAGGTCGGCGGCGCTGACACTTTATCGGCAGTCGGCCCCGGATTCAAATACGCGGCTGCGTCACGCGCCGTCGAGTGGGGTGACCGGCCGTCAGCCCTGCTGGTTCACATCAATCGCGCGTGGATGCAAGCGTGGCCAGAGGCGTAATCCAATCACTCCGGCAGGCCTGCTTTGAGGAGACCCTTGGCGAACGCGGTGAAGTCCTGCGCCCGGCGAAATGGTGCCAGATCTCTCAGATTGGAAGCGTGCAAATTGGGATCGCATTCGAGTGCCCGTGACATGGCTCTTTGCGCTGGCTCAAGCTGCCCGGCGAGCGCATTGCTGGCTGCCGAAATGCATATGGCGAGCAGGAATGCCGGATTGTCGCGCGTTGCCTTTTCGGCGCACGACGACGCCAGGTCATAGCGGCCCGCGAGAAAATGAGCATACGCCATGCCTCCGTGCATGCCGAACATGTTCGGATCGAGCGGGCTCAGGCGCATGGCACGCGCGACGTGCTCAAGTGCGAGGTCCGGCTCACCTCTCCAGACCCTCAGCCAGGCACTAAGCGTCCAAGCCTGCGCTGTGTTGGGATTGACCGCCAGTCCCCGATCCATGAAAGCCGCAGCGTCGTCGAACTCCTCGGCTACGAAGGCGAGTGCATATCCCCCCATACACAGCGCAACAGGGTCTTCGCCACCCAGATGCACCGCTTTCCGGGCCATTCGCACGGCTTCTTCGCTTTCCTGAACGCGGTCGTTCATCCAGCCAAGCGCCTTGCGCCGGACACAGCACCACGCGGCCATGCCGTATGCGCAGGCCAGACCGGGGTCGAGCTCGATCGCCTTGCAAAAGAGCTGGAGCGCATCGGCGTTCTCATCCCTGGTCCACCGGCGAGCGCTCGCCAGTCCACGCAGGTAATAGTCGTATGCATCCAGATTTTCGGTTGGCTTGCGCCTGGCCCGCTTGATTTCCTCGCGCTGCAGCTTCGGCGCGATTGCACCGACGACGCTGGATGTTACGTGGTCTTGCAGATCGAACATGTCTTCAAGCACCCTCAAACCGGCCCGCCCAGAGATGTGCTCCGGTTTCGGCATCGATAAGCTGGCCCGAGATACGAATACGGTTTCCGGCCTTGCGCACGCTGCCTTCGAGTACGTAGCGCACGCCAAGCTCGCGGCCGACCTGCTTCACGTTCACGGGCCGGCCTTTGTAAGTGAAACTCGAATTGCGTGCGATCACAAACAGCCAGCGAAACAGCGCCAGCGCCATCGTGATATCCTCCACGATGCCATCGGCGAAATACTCCTGCTCCGGGTCGGCACTGAGGTTCTGGAAGGGCAGAACGGCAATCGAGGGCTTGTCCGGGAGCGTCAACGCGGGTCTTTGGCGTGCGGCCGCCCAGCGATCCCTCACTCTGAATACGCGGACCGGGCGCCCGATGTTCTTGAGGTTCTGCTCGCCAGCGTCGTCAAACACGATATCGAGTTTATCGCGGACTTGCCGGTGGGCATCATCGGAAACACAAATGCCGCCGGGTCCGGCAATGGTTTCGAGGCGCGCCGCTACATTGACCCCGTCGCCGAAGATGTCGCCGTTATCTTCTATGATATCACCGACATTGATACCGATCCGGAACTCAATTCGCTTGTCCGGCGGTACGTCTGAATTACGTTCCGCCATGCCACGCTGAACATCGACCGCACAGCGTATCGCGTCCACGACGCTCTTGAACTCGGCCAGCAGCCCATCGCCGGTATTCTTGACGATGTGCCCGCGATGGGCGGCAATTTTTGGATCAATCAGGGCTCGCAAATGTTCCTTCAGACGAACATGCGTGCCCTCTTCGTCCAGGCCCGTTAAACGGCTATAACCGGCGACATCGGCTGCGAATATGGCTGTAAGCCGTCGCACTAAGTGTTCGCGGGTCAAGGATATTCTCCCGCCGAGGCGTGAAGCATTTAACCCCGCCGGTCCGAAGAACTCCGGCACCTACATGAAAATATTAGCGCCATTCAGCGCCAAATACTATCGGCCGCAATGCATGTGGCTCCGCCGGCATCTCTGCGGTACGCGGCGAGATCATCCAATACGCCGTCTTGGATATCGCTCAGCGCCTCTTCTGCACGTGCCGTCCCGTAGACAGCGGATCATGCGGCCTCGACGACGGGCGCTCGTGCGGTGATTAGCGGAGTCCACGCAACCGATGTTTTTCCAGCCTCAGCATCCACCAAGCGACGCGCCTGCTATTCCGCTCAGGTTTGCCGAGCCTCCATCCGTTGAGGGGACTGGAGGCGGGCAGATGGGTGACGGAGCGCTGGGAGCCGTCGCGGTCGAACTCGCCGCCTGTGTGGATGTGTCCGGTATTTCCCCCGGCAACAGTAAAGGTGATTGAGATATCCGCGAGGCGGAGCCTGTTGCCCCCGTGGCACCGCTCGCCGATCCCGTAGCAGTTGGCGATCCCGACGTTCCCGACGCCGTGCCGAACTGCGTTGCTGGCGAAGGCGATGACATAGATGGCGAGGGCGACGTTGGCACCGAGGGCGACGTTGGTACACCGAGAGGAACAGACCCTGTACTTTCGCTGCCAGCTGTCTGACCATTCGGTTGCAACACGGTTTGCCCTTGGGCCGTCGTGATGCCGAGAAACATGATCGCAATGATGAAGACCCGTTGCATCGCGCTCTCCTGCGTTGAATGCCACAAAGCTGCGCCGTCGCCCTGGGCTGCTAGACAACGCCCGACGCGAAAAAAGAGAAAATGAAATTTAAGAAAGGTACAGCCGGGAACCGCGAGGACGGACTTGGGGCAGGCGGGCCTCACATTAGCTTGAATGCCGGAAGCGTCTAAAGCTAGTGGCGTCCAAGCGTGTGCCCAGACCGAGGAGGGCGCCTCACAGTAGTCAGGAACACAAATCGCCCGGTTGATGGCACAAATGCGAATTGCCCACGGGCTCGGAAATTGCCTGCCTTCCGAGTTGGGCCGGAAATACCCGGCACGCGGTCGGAATGACGAGATTGACCCAACTCGGACATTGCCGTCGCCTGTATGGTCGAATTGCTTGTTCCGGCCGAGCCCACACGAACTCTCTCTGTCGGGTTATCGAATATCCGAGTGGGTGGCTCCTTCGGTGCTCGAAGTGCATATAGCCTTTGGTAGATCATCGACTCCGGTATCCGATCAAGCAAGGTGTATCCAAGTGGCAGCTTGATGAGATGAGCGATGATTCTGGATGAACGCGGATGCCAATATACGGACAGGTTATAAAATTTAAGGGGAGTGAATCCTAAAGTCGCAAACTCGTACATCAATCGCTTATGACTGAAGTGCCTTCTGTAGTCCACGATCGGACCCGAAAGCAAAAATATCTTGCCAGAGTGTTCTTTGGCAACTTTCTCCAGAAGCGCTCCCTGCTCCTGCAGGGAGAGATAGTGGACGCATTCGATGGCTGCGATCACGTCGTAGCCCTCGAATGACGCTTGTAAAAAATCACCGCTTTCAAATCTGGCATTTGGCAAGTTTAGCGATTCAGCGCGCGCAATTGCTACATCGCTTATGTCGATGCCAACCACGGATCGCGCTTTGCTAAAAATTGCGTGGGTCAAGTGGCCTTCGCCACAACCGAGTTCAAGAACGGATTTATCCCGGATGAATGGCTTCAGGCATCGGCGCAAGACCTTGTCCCTGAATCGCGCGTGGGAAATGTGCCAGGGGTCAGGGGTCGCGTAATAGAGATTGAATTCTGCAGCCGTTCGCATTGCTGGTTTCCGCCGCGCGCTTGGTTGAAAACAAGCGTTCCTCGCGAGTCGCCAAAAAAACGAATTGCTTGTGACGCGTAGGCGCGATCCCGACGCGTCGACACGTTCCTTTGGGCAACGCCTATTCCATTCTCACCCTTTCGCGCCATCGCGCTTCGAAAGTATCAGAGTCTTTCAGTGCCCGGGCTTGCGAGCCTAATGGATTGCCAGGCTTCTCTGTCACCACGCTTGTACCCTCTGCGTTGGAAACGGGTTGCGCGGATGCCTCCTTGGGCCATTCCAGCAACGATTTCGAAAGCATGGGCTTGCCTTCGTACCAACACTTTCGTCCATCGATCAGACGATAGGACCACCAACGCCCGTGCGGATTTGATGGTGTCGTGGCGCTGCATTGTTGCGCGGCCTGCGCATTTGGAATCCCGACTGGCAGGATCGTAGCAATCCAGGCGGCCAAAGCGATAGATGGAAGTTTCCTCATTTGCACACTGAAGGACAGCTTTGTTGCTGCAAGCGGTTTACTGCGACTACCAAATCGGGGCGTTCGAGAACTTCCACCAACTTGTCGAGGATACGCTCATTGTCCTGCGGCCGGGGCCGAAGATATTCTTCCAGTATGAGTTGGGCTTCGCTGATTGCCTGAAGAGTCAATTGCTGATCAGTCATTCGTTCTTACCCGTCAAACAAAATGCTGCCCCCATCAAACAAATGCTGCCCGGAAGAAAATCCGACAAATCAAGCCAATTTGGGGAAATATTCCCGCCTTTTTGAACTATCTCATCAAATTTTGTTTCAATGGGAACCCCGCGCGCAGGATCGCGGCGGCTTCCTGTTCAACATCGCTTCAGACGTCGACCCAGATAGGGGGCGACTGGCGGCTACTGAATCCCGCGCGATGTGCTTGTGATTTCTAAGATGTGCTGGGCCCTTATCAGCATGCCGAAGATATTGCGCGACACGCAGAAGGATTACAGACGGAAGCAACGCGGGGCTGGCGGACACTTGCCGATTTGCGTCAGAGCTCCGGTGCAACTCACGAAGACCTAGTAAATCGTCGACGAATGCGATCGGTCGACACAGAGTGTAGTGAGGAACGTCTGTCTGCGGCACCATTCGAGACATGCGTGCCGCCGCCATCAACTTCACAGTTCGCGGCTTCACTTCGAAGCGTTTGCGATCTTGTGCTCCAGGTGTCCGGTCTCATGATCGCGGCGGAGCTGGCTCAGTGACGTATCGTTGAGCTGAACCAGAACCTCGCTCAGTTTCTCGGTGTCCGGATATCCGGCTGCGAAACTCGGTCCGTAAATCCTGCGCAACGTGCGGATGAGGGTGTTTCCGTGTTTGTGGCTGATTTCGCCATCCTTGTTGCGGTGGCGATTGTCGAGACCGGCCTTACTCATGCTGCTCTCCCTTGTGCTCAGCCCCGAGCATCCTCCCGCTGGAACTAAATGACAATCTTGCGCTGCAACAGGCGCATCGACTCTGAGAGTGACCGGCGGTTTCCGGCCGGCACAACAATCGGATCGAAAAACCATTGATCCCGGGACACGAAAATTTACAGCTGATCCGCAATAACAGGTGGAAGGGTGAAACTCGGCGATGACGCCTGCTTTAGCGCAGGCGTCATCAAAGGCCTGGCAGGTAGCCAATTCCCGCTCCCTGACGGGTCTTTAAGTGATAAACTGCGGCTGTCCCGGAAGATGTCTTTCGAGCGGCGGCAGACATGCGGCGGCGCGACTTGATCGTCATGCTTTTCGGCGGAACGGCGGTTGCGGCGTCGCGGTTGGCGCGCGCCCATCAGCTCGAGCGGATGCGCCGCATCGGCGTGCTCATGGGATTTGACTCGACGAATCCGGAAGCACAAACCTTCCAGAAGGCCTTCACCGGACGGCTGAGGGAACTCGGCTGGATCGATGGGAGGAATGCCCGCTTCGAATATCGCTGGGCCAGTGGGACTCCCGAACGTTTCCAGGCTTATGCGGCAGAGCTGGTCGGCCTCAAGCCCGACGTCATCCTTGCCAATACAACGCCTGCGGTCGCCGCCCTGCGCCATGAAACCACGACGCTTCCGATCGTGTTCGTGCAGGTGACTGATCCGCTCGGCCAGGGATTTGTCGCCAACCTTGCGCATCCCGCCTCCAACGTGACCGGTTTCAGCTTTGTTGATTTCACCGTGGGCGAGAAATGGCTTCAAGGACTGAAGGAAATCGCGCCGCCCGTCGATCGTGTCGCCGTCATCTACAACCCGCAAACGATGTCGTTTTCGCCATACCTTCCATCGCTTCAGTCCGCCGCGACGTCACTTGGAATGGAGATGATCGAGGCGCCCGTTCATGACGATCGCGATATCGACAACGCCGTCAAAGCCATCAGCGAGAAACCAGGCGGCGGCCTCAGCGTGATAGCCGACCCGTTCACCGCGGAGCATCGGATCCGGATCATTGAGCTTGCCGCACGCCATCGCGTACCCGCGATCTATCCGCGGCGCATCTTTGTCGTCGACGGCGGATTGATCGCGTACGGAACGGATGTGCTCGACCTCTTCAGAAGCGCGGCCGGCTATGTCGATCGCATCCTCAGGGGTGAGAAGCCCGGCGATTTACCGGTACCCCGACAAAATATGAATTGACCATCAATCTCAAGACGGCCGGGGCGCTCGGCCTCATCGTGCCGCCGTCGCTGCTCGCACGGGCAGACGAGGTCATCGAATAGAACGACTCTTGTGCACTGCGTGAGACCATCTTTGATGCGAGGTGAATGTCAATCAGTCACACGTTAACGCCGGCAAATCGATCATCGATCAGAGCGAATCGACGAACTCGATCATTCGACGACGTTGATCGGGATCGGGCAACGGGCCGCGCATCGCACCGGCGTTGTCCGTCATGTGGACGGGATCGCCGGTCCCGGGAATCACCGCGGTCACACGCGGGTCGCCGAGCAAAAATTTCAGGAAAAACTGTCCCCAGGAATTCGCGAACACCCGGCCCCAGTCCGGCAATTCCTTGCCGTGCACTGCCCGGAATAATCTGCCGTTGCCGAAAGGCAATGCGGTCAGCACGCCGGCGCGGACTTCGGCGGCCAGTGGCAGGATGCTCTTCTCAGCCCCGCGGTTATCGAGTGAATAGTCGATCTGGACGAAATCAGGCTTCTCCCGTTTGAGCACGGCCTCGACTGCGGGATAGTCGCCCCGAAATGTTGAGGTGATGCCGACATAGCGGCACACGCCTTGTCCCTTCCAATCCCGGAAGCGTTCGAGAGATTGTTGCCTGCTCCTGACATTGTGGAGCTGCAGCAGATCGACCCTTTCGGTCTTGAGTCGGGCCAACGACCGCTTGAGTTCCCGTGCGTCGGGCGACTCGAGCTTGGTGGCGATGAAAAGCTTGTCGCGCAAGCCGGTAGCCGCGGTGACCTGGCCCAGTACGCTTTCGGCATCGCCATAGGTCGAGGCGGTGTCGATGAGCCGTCCGCCACCGCTGATCAGAGCCTGTATGACTGCAGCGGCCTTGCTCCGTGTCGTTTCGTCATCCTGGTCGAAAACATAAGCCGTACCAAGGCCAACTGCAGGAATGCGCTCGTCGCTGCTGGGAATTGCACGCGTGATAAGCGGTGTGTCGGTTTGAGCAATGGCTTTGGGCGAGACCAGAAATCCGCCGGCGAGTGCGGCGAAGTCCCGGCGGGTTATCCGGATTGGCATCTGAGCGCTCCTTCGTCGTCACTTTTCGTTGAGAGACGTTCCTGCGTTCGCCCCAGCGCGGTTGAGATAATGAGCCAGCCCGCGACGACGGGGAGCGCGCAGAGCGCGATAGCGCCAAGCTTCAACCCCAGCGCCTGCAGGCTGTCGTATACCCAGCCATACAACGCATCCGAGCCGCGATAGATCACCACGTCGATCAGATTTTTGGCTTTATACTTTTCTTCGCGCCCAACCACAGTAAAGAATATCTGGCGTGCCGGATTTGCGATTGCGAAGTTCATCCAGCGTTGCGTAACCTGGAGTGTCACCACCGCGGACAGGCTCGGTGCGATCGCCACCGCTGCAAAGCCGGCGATATAAACAGCAGGTAGCGTTGCGGCCGAGATGCCGGTACCGAATCGTTTGAGGAATTTCGCGGTGGCAAAGACCTGTGTCGCCAGGCTGAGCAGGCCCACCGCGAGATCGATACCCGCAAACAAGCGTGTTTGTGTTGTCGCGTCATGGATCGTCGTCGAGACGATGTTGGCCTGCGCGAAATAGGCAATCGTCGCGCCGAACGAAAGCAGGCTGACCCAGGTGGCCACACCCAGGAGATAAGGCGAGCGGATCAATTCGGGCAGTGCCGCGATGGCGCCGCCCCCAACAGGTTGCTGCCGCGGATCCACTGCTGTCGGCGCCTCCGCCACGCGTTCAATGCGATGAACGCAGAATACGGCCGCTTCGAGCAGGGCGGCGGCCGCGATCAGCAAATTGACCGGACCAAGCGGCTTTGACAGCCAGATCGTGACGACAGGACCGAGGAGCGCTCCAGCGGTGCCGCCGGCGCCAATGAACCCGAACAGCCGTTTGCCTTGCTCCGCGGTAAACAGATCGGCCATGAACGACCAGAACACCGCCACCGCAAACAAGTTGAATACGCTGAGCCAGACAAAAAATACCCGCGCGACGAACACCTTTTCTATGTCTAACGTCAGCAGCACCCAGAACAGGGCCAGGTTGGCGACAAAGAAATGGTAGACGATCGGGATGAACCTGACCCGCGGCAATCTCGCCACCAGCGCGCCGTAGAGTGGCTGGGCGACCAGCATGCTGAGAAACGTGGCAGTGAAGAGCCACGGCAGGTTTCTGACGCCGCCGGCGATGCCCATCTGGTCGCGCAGCGGACGCAACACATAGTAGCCGGCAAGCAGCGCGAAGAAATAGGCGAACGACCACAGCGCCGCCGAACGTTCTCGCGCTGTCGCAGGCACCGCGCGCTGCAGCCAGCCCTCTAGAGCCATCATGGCGTCAGCGACAGTTTCTGCTTGAGCTCAGCCGCGCCCACATTCTGGCCATATCCTGGCGCGCCGCGCTGGAAGCGCCGCGCATCGGCGAGCTTACCGATCTCCACCGGATCGAAGCCGGCGTCGCGCACCAGGCCCGCCGTAACTTGCACGGCTTCCGGATCGTCGCCGGCAATGGGTACCGCGAGCCTGGGGGCAGGGCGGTTCGCTTCGCGTGCAAAAATCATGTAGCTGAGCGTGTTGAAGGCGCGCACCAGCCGGGTGCCCGGCAGATATTTCTGCGAAGTAATTCCGATGCCATCGCGCTCGGCCTCGTCTGCGATAGCGCCGTCGCGGCTCGCCACGGCATTGTCGGCGTCGAGCACGATCTTGCCAGCAAGTGATGTGCCGTAATTTTTCCCGATCTCCGGCAGTGCGCCGTAAGGCACCGCGATGAAAACAACATCGCCAAAGGCAATCGCCTGATCGACGGTGCCGGCCTGGGCCAAAGGGCCAAGGCGTGCAACGAGGTCTTTCAATTCCTCCGGATGACGTGAGGAGAAGAAGACCGGATGATCGGCCTTGACCCAGAGCTCGCCGATGGTGCCGCCGATATGGCCCGCGCCGATAATGCCGATTTTCATCTTGGAGCCGGCCGCCGTCTGAGCTGATGCGGTTGCCGGTCGTAATACCGTTTGCAGGATGAACGCCCCCGCAGCGCCCAATAGCGCGCGGCGAGCCGGATCGACAGTGACATGCTTGAACATCAGCACACCAATTGCGAATTGCGGGATAAAACCTTGTCGCGCCTTTCCAGCTTAGAGGCGTTTATCTCATCGCGAGCAGTACTGTAACGCAAAACGTGTCATAAATGGCCGCCCGGAATTGGCGCTCGCACAGAGTTGATCCTGTTGTCCCTGGTTTTAGGCGCTTGCCGCATAAGCTGCGACTGTCCTCTGTCGGCCAGCGGACCTATTTGGGTGCTGCCGACGGAGCGGGATTCGTTTTCGTTTCCGAGGGAATAACCGGGACGTCATCCGCCACGCTGCACTGTTCGACATAAGACTCTTCAGTCATATCGTATTTCATCATTTCGTCTTGCTGGGCTCTCCATTCATCGTCGCAATCCTTCGCGGTTTTCTTCGAGCCCAGTCCGTTTGTTTCGAGTGGTGCGGAGATGGCAGCAGGAGGGGTGGCGGTCGCATCTGGCTTGGCCGTCTCCGCAAATGCACTAAAATGCTGGATTGTGATCGCAGCAAGCGCGCCACAGAGCAAATAAAGGTGCTTTTTCATCTGTCAGCTCCTTGGCATGGCCTGTACCGAGAAGAGCCTTTTTTGAATACGCGGCCGTGCCTGCAACCATTCCATCCGTGACCCCGCGCAAGACCAATGCGGAATCCTTCGGGTCGGTTCCAGCTTCGTGAGCCTGGGTCAGGAATTTCAAGCTGCGTGTGGCCGATCGGCTAATCCTTGCGCAGCAACGAGCTTGCCCATTTACGGCTCGTTGCGCGTGGGCTAGGCTTCGAATGTCAAGATCAAACCTGCGCGCTGTTAGTTCGCCGCATCGGCTAAGAGGCTGGATCCGCAGCTGATGACCGACATCACTTTCGAGACCGCTCTGGACGCTCGCGTTGAGGAGATGCTTGACGCCTGTACAAGGTGCGGCAAATGCGTCGAGGTTTGCCCGAGCGTAAGCCCTGCCGGCGTCTCGCATTCGAGCTCCGCCGAGATCATTAGCGGCATCCTGGACATCGTGCGCAGCGGGGAGGGTCCCGAGACCTCGCGTAAATGGGCGGCGTCCTGCATGCTGAGTGGGGATTGCATCCGGGCGTGCGATTACGGCGTCAACCCGCGCTTCCTGCTGGCCATGGCGCGCGTCGCGATCGCGAAAAACGAGAACGAACTGCCGGAGCGTCGGCGCCGAGGCGTTACGCGGTTTCGCGAGACCAGCCGGGATGTGACCACGCTCTCGCGTTTGCAACTGACGGACGCGATGCTGGAGCGCCTCGGCCAGAAATCGGCGTCAGTCTCAAGACCCATCGAGGCCCCGGATTTCGTCTTCTACACCGGCTGCAACGTGCTCAAGACGCCGCACATCGCGCTACTCGCCCTCGACATCATGGATGCGCTTGGCATTACCTACCAGGTGATGGGCGGGCCGACCCATTGCTGCGGCGTCTCTCAGCTTCGTGCAGGCGACGTCGAGATGTCCGGGCGCATGGGCTCGAACACGATTGAGAAGATGTCGCACTCGAAGTCTGGCCAGGTGATCTCCTGGTGCCCGAGCTGCTACGTCCAGTTCAACGAGACGACGCTTCCGACAATTGAACGCCAGATCGGCTCGCGGCCGTTCGAGATGACCCCGTTTTTGCGGTTTCTCCACGGCCGGCTCGCTCAGTTGGCGCCACTGTTGCACCGGCAGGTCAAGATGCGGGTCGCCTTGCACCGGCACCCCGGCGTGTCCGGCATTATTGAAGCGGCGGTAGAAATCTTGCAGACGATCCCTGGTATCGAGCTGGTCGACCTCAAACAGCCCGCGGTCGGTCTGCAGAGTGTCAACGTCGGTGTTCTTCCCGCGTTCAAACGCAAGCTGCAGCTCGATGAACTTCAGGCGGCCTGCGATGCGTCCGTCGACGCGCTCGTTGCAGTCTATCATTCCGATCACCGCGAGCTATGCGCGCACGAGCGCGATTGGCCGTTCCGCATCGTCAACATCCTCGAAGTCGTCGGCGAGAGCATGGGGTTGCACCGGCACGATCGCTTCAAGCAACTCAAGCTCATGCAGGATGCGGATCAGATTGTCGCTGAATGCAGCGACCTGATCGCACAGCACGGGCTCGGCGTCGCGGCGGCCCGCAATGTCGTCGTCGAGGCGATGCTTGGCGACCAACCCCTTCCGTTGCTCAAGACGGCGGATCTCGACGTTGCCGGTGTGGGGCAGGCCGCTGGCGAATGAGATGGCTACTTCCTAACGCGGCAAAATCCGGCTTCCCTGGCCAACGCAAACGCCACCAACACGATCATCGAAGCTGAAGCCGACGGCTACCGGCACCGTGGCGTTAGCAAGGCGTCGGGTACGCCCTCGCGTCCATGAACAACCCGTCTACTGCGAGCCTTCGAGCCCGAGCTGCTTCACCATCGCCCCCCATTTCAGCTGCTCGGACTTAATATAGCTGCGCATATCTTCGATCGAGGGCGAATCAATCGGGATCAGGCCAAGCGCGGCGATTTTCGCCCGCATCTCGGGCGCCTCCATGATGCGTTTCATCTCCGCATGAAGCCGGTCGATGATCGGCTGGGGCGTCTTTGAAGGCACCAGCAGCATGTGCCAAGACACACCTTCGTAGTCCGCAGCGCCCGATGCCTCGGCGAACGGCGGCACATCCGGAAGCAGCGGTAATCGTTGCGCCGAAGAAACCGCGAGCGCGCGCAGCTTTCCTTCCTTGATCAGGGGTATTGAGAGGCCGGCCTCGAGAAAGCTCGCCGCAACGCGGCCACCCATCAGATCCGTGACCGACTCGGGCGTGCTGCGATACGGCACATGCGTTGCGTCGAAGCCGAGCCGCTTCTTGGCAAATTCCATCGACATGTGTTGCACCGAACCCGTACCGATCGAGGCATAGCTGAGCGGCGGGTTTGCCTTTCTGGCGAGTTCGGCGAACTCCGAAAGCGTCTTGGCGGGCAGCGAGGGATTGATCACCAGAACGAACGGCGACTTCACATAGAGCGAGATCGGTGTGAAGTCCTGCGGGTCGTAATTAAGGTGTTTGAACAATGTCGGATTGATCGACAACGCGATGCTGGTCAGCGCGACAAGCGTGTAGCCGTCGGGGGGCGCCTTCGCGACCAGATTGGCAGCCAGCGTTGTCGCTGCCCCGGGCTTGTTTTCCACGATGACCGGCTTGCCGAACGCTTCCGACAGTTTCTCCGCATAGAGACGCGCTATCGCATCCATGCCGCTCCCGGCCGCGAGCGAAACCACGATCGTGATCGCCCTTGAAGGGTAATCTTCACCTCTGGCCGGTGCGCTCGCCAGCAACCCCAGCAACGCGACGCAAAGCAAAGTCCAATGCGTTTTCGTCGAATGCGTCTTTAAAGTCATGACCCGCAGACTATGAGGCCGCGAGGTAAGCAAAATCCATCGTACAGGCAACCGGCAGTGCCGATCTGGTCTTCTCGAAGGTAGTTGATGAAAATCATACCCGCCATGGCCCCAGTGGGTCCCAGAACAATCCTCAAACCCTACCGCAGGGTCCGTGGGATAACTATGAGCTGGTTCACATGGGGAGCCAAATCGGGACTACGTCGCTATCGGACCAGGCGGGTCTATCGCGCGCCGAAAAGGTCATGAACGACGAGCGGCGTACGAGTCCTTCTTTGGCACCTTTGAGACATGCCGACCGCCCCGACCGGCGCTGATCGAGGGCGTAGCTCTCCGTGCGCGGGCGGCATCAGCCTGATTTCGAGTGGCAGGCGGAGCGTGAATCCTATACCGTAAAACCCGCCGAAGAGTACGCCGAGGTTTGTGACCAGCCGTCGCTGGCGGCTCGCGGGGTTCGCTGCGGGACCCGTGACGCCATAGGCACCGGCCGTGATGGCGATCGGGGTTGATGCCGGCGATAAAGCGGCAGCCGAAGCGAGGGATCCTCCGATGGAGCTGTCGGCCTACGCCCTTCATGAGGACGCTGCGATGGTCCTTTGCAGGGGCCGCCACGGAACGCGTCAAAGCACCCGGTGCCTTGACGAGAGGGACCTCAATTACATTACATTCTCACATCTACATTCTCACATCGGTTGGCCGCCGCGTTGCGCCCGCTTCCGGCAGCCATCGGAGGAAAAGGGTCATCATGACCGAGCTTGCATAAGGACCACCCATGTCTGAGTGAGGCGTAGCCTGGCTTACTGGAACCGAGAATTTCAGAGAATCGAGTCACCGATCCTGCGCTACGGCTTTGCAGTCGTTGCCGTCGCGATCGCGCTTGGGGTCGCGTTCGCATTGCAGCATTATCAGTTCCGAGAAGTGGAACTGCCGGTTCTTGCCGTGGCCATCGCCTTTACCACCTGGTATGCGGGAGCCGGGCCTTCCGTGGTGGCCGTTCTATTGTCTTCGGCCTGCTTCGACTACTTCTTTACGGAGCCGCTTTACTCCTTCAACATTTCCACCAGAGATCTACCTTACTTTCTCATTTTCGTCGTATGGGCGGGAATTGTCGCCTCATTCAGCGCTGTTCGACGCCGGGTAGAGGACAGTCTTCGTCAAACCGGGGACCGCCTTCAGGTTGAAGTGGAGGAGCGGGCTCGCCGAGAGGACGAAATAAAAAGCCTCAACCGCGAGCTTGCGAAGCGGGCTGCGGAACTCGAGGCGAGCAACAAGGAATTGGAATCGTTTGCCTACTCGGTGTCCCACGACCTGCGCGCGCCCCTTCGTCATCTGGCCGGGTACTCGGAGCTGCTGCAAAAACAGGCAGCTTCTTCGCTCGATCACAAGGGTCGCCGGTACGTACAAACAATTCTCGCGTCAGCAAAAAGAATGGGTAACCTGATCGACGATCTGCTGGCGTTTTCCAGGCTTGGGCGGACCGAGACCAGAAGGACGGCAGTGGACCTGCAGCAGGTTGTCAAGGAGGTCGTCGCGGAGATCGGTCGCGACACCAAGGATCGGGATATCGCGTGGAAGATTGGCGCGCTGCCGGTCTGTTACGGAGACCGTTCCATGCTGAAGCTGGTCGTGGTCAATCTTGTTTCCAATGCGGTCAAATTCACACGCATCCGAACACGGAGCGAAATCGAGATTGGCTGCTTGGACGGAAACAACGATGAAGTCGAGGTGTTCGTGAGAGACAACGGCGCAGGCTTCGACATGCAGTACGCAAATAAGCTGTTCGGCGTCTTTCAACGTCTGCATCTTGCCGAACAGTTTGAAGGCACCGGAATAGGACTGGCTACCGTTCAGCGCATCATCCACCGCCATGGCGGGAAGGTCCGGGCCGAGGGAGCGGTAGATGAAGGCGCCGCTTTCTATTTCTCACTCCCGAATGCACACGATGCGACGGAAAGGACTGGGAGCACGCCATGAACGAACTGGGACGCATTTTGATCGTCGAGGACGACCCGAACGACGTGGAGCTTACGCTGACCGCGCTGGGGGAATTTAACCTCGCCAATGAGGTCGTGGTTACCCGCGACGGACAGCAAGCTCTGGATTACCTCTATTGTCAGGGGGAATTTCACGCTCGCCCGAACGAAAATCCCGCCGTCATGCTGCTCGATCTGAAACTACCGAAGATCGATGGATTGGAGGTCTTGCAGCAAGTGAAGGCAGACGAGCGCCTGAAGATGATACCGGTGGTGGTGCTGACATCGTCGCACGAAGAGAAAGACAAGATAAGAAGCTACAACTTCGGAGTGAACGCCTACGTCGTAAAGCCTGTCGATTTTCATGAGTTTGTCAATGCGGTCAAAGAACTCGGCGTCTTCTGGGCGGTCATCAACGAGCCGCCGCCGGGCAGCGTGAGAAAGCGAACGTGAAGACTCCTCTCCGAATTTTGTTGCTGGAGGATGACGCCCATGACGCGGAACTCATTCAAGAGTTCCTTGAAGCCGATCATTTCGTCTGTGAAATAACCCGCACTCAGACTCGCGCCGAGTTCGTGGCGGCTCTCAAAGACGTTGAAATTGACGTGATCCTTGCGGATTACACGCTTCCTTCGTTCGACGGCCTTTCCGCATTGATGCTTGCGTCAAGCGCCCGCCCCGATCTGCCTTTCATCTTCGTTTCCGGAACGCTCGGTGAGGAAGTGGCGATTGAAGCGTTTAAAATCGGGGCGACCGATTATGTCGTGAAGACGCGAATGTCGAGATTGGTGCCCTCGGTGCAGCGCGCGCTGCGCGAGGCCGATGAGCGAGCCGAACGCAAGACGACCGCGAAAGTCGCTGCAGGGCATGAAGAAGCCGGCATAAAGACTCCTCTCCGAATTTTGTTGCTGGAGGACGACGCCCATGACGCGGAGCTCATTCAAGGGCTCCTTGAAACAGATCATTTCGTCTGCGAAACAACCCGCGTCCAAACTCGCGCCGAGTTCGTGGCCGCTCTCGAGGACGGTGCAATCGACCTGATTCTCGCGGATTACCAGCTTCCTTCGTTCGACGGTCTTTCCGCATTGAAGCTTGCGCAAAGTGAACGCCCCGATCTGCCTTTCATCTTTGTTTCCGGCACGCTCGGCGAAGAAGTAGCGATCGAAGCGCTCAAAATCGGGGCGACCGATTACATTCTGAAGACGCGGCTGGCGAGGCTGAAGCCCTCGGTGCAGCGTGCGCTGCGCGAAGCCCGTGAGAGAGCCGAACGCAGGATGGCCGAGGAGATCTCCCGCCGGAGTGAAAAAGAGCTGCTCGACGTGATCGAGGCGATACCGACCATGGCATTTACAACCTCGCCCGATGGAGGCAGCGCTTGGGCAAATCGACAATGGGTGGACTATACAGGACTGTCCGTGGAAGACACTTCAGGGGCCGGATGGCAGTCTGCGCTCCATCCCGATGACGTCGACAGACACATGACCAGGTGGCAGCAGTCGCTGGTCAGCGGTGAGCCTTTCGAGAACGAGGCACGCCATCGAAGTGCCGATGGCGAATACCGCTGGTTCCTGGTCCGAGCTGTGCCGCTGCGCGATGAGCGCGGCAAGATCCGCAAATGGTATGGAACTTTGACGGACATTGAAGATCGCAAGCGGGCCGAGCAAGAGCGCGAGAGGCTGCGGCAACTCGAGGCGGACTTGGCCTATATTGGCCGGGTAATGACCGTGGGAGAGCTGGCGGCGTCGCTGGCTCACGAGATCAGGCAGCCGATTGCCGCTGCAACATTGAATGCCGAGGCGTGCACACGATGGCTGCGTCGCAGTGTGCCCGACGTGACAGAAGCGTGCAACGCTGCGTCCTTGATGATCGCGGACGTGACGCGCGCCGCGGAGATCATCGACCGGATTCGCTCCCTTTACCGGCGAGGGACGCCGGTACGGGCCCCCGTTGACCTGAACGAAATCATTCGAGAGATGACCGCTTTGCTAAACGAAACAGCGAATCGGAACTCGGTTTCAATCGGGACCGGACTCGACCTCAGCCTGCCGACGGCGACAGCCGATCGCGTGCAGCTGCAGCAGGTTCTGATGAACCTCATGCTCAACGCCATCGAGGCGATGCAAGACACCGGTGGCGAACTGACCGTTGCATCGAAGAAATGCGAGGATGGTCAAATAGCGATTTCGGTGAGCGATTCCGGCGTCGGGCTTTCCATCGGCGAAGCCGAACGCATTTTCGAGGCATTCTTTACCACCAAGCCGCAAGGCACCGGTATGGGACTGTCGATCAGTCGGCGCATCATCGAATCGCATGGCGGCCGGCTCTGGGCGAGCCCCAACACGGGACGGGGCATGACTTTTCAGTTCACGCTGCCCGTCGAGGCGACAGCGTCCTCACCCGTGACCGTCGAACGCGCTGGCGACAGACAACTGTCGCACACAAGGTGCCCCCCGGATTCGATCGGCACGGCCGCCATCCATAGGGGCGGCACGAAATGACCCTGCGATATTGGGAGCCATAGCGAAAGCGTTGCAGGATGGCGCGCCGTGCCCGTCGCGTTGACAGCCTGGAGGTGCCGGCCGACGCAATATCTGTTCATGACACGAAACGGACATGGCTGGCTGGTCTGCCGATGTCCGTTGATCGGGGTAGTGGTCAAAACGACGCGATTGACCCGTACCAGAAGTCGCGCCTTTTGACGGACGGTCGCTGCCATGTCGCAAAATATTGGGCCGCAAAACATATATTGCACCCGGTCCGCGGTAGGGAGTGGACGGTCCTGCGCTCCGGTTTTGCCGGTTCGACCAGCAGCTGATGGGTGAGGTCAACGCTCTATCGCATCTTGGCGACTTGCATTGCGGCGTGAGGCGTTGGATGATCACGGATATCGTAGCGGCCGACAGGGATGCCGCTCAACAGGTGGAGTAGCAGCATTATTTAGACAGTAGGAGGGCGCGATGGCTCACGCTGCTTGGCGTACAGCAATAGCAGGCTTTCTGATCCTGCTCGCGACGTGTTCGGAAGGGTCGGCGGCCTACGTCGGAGACCGCTACTTCCCCTCGACCTTGGCGACCACCGTTCCCACCGCGGCCGACTTCTACAATCCTCCCTATTTTGTGCGGTTGCCTGACACCGCCACGACGCCCACCACGCACGAAATCGACATTCCCACCACCTACAGCAGACTTGTGACCAAGGACTTGGCGGTGTTCTTCACCGAGACGTTTCGCATCCTGGATGACGCTAACAGGGGGACGCGCACGGGCTTCGAAGATTTCGTGATCGGCGCCCAGTATCAGCTCTATACCAACCCCGAGCACCAATTCGTCTTCACGGTGGGCGGTACGGCGGCGATCGGCGGCACCGGATCGCCCCAGGTCGCCTCGTCATTCTCCACGCTGACGCCGACGATCTATATAGGCAAGGGCTTTGGCGATCTTCCGGACTCGCTGGCGTGGTTACGGCCGCTCACGATCAGCGCCACGGTCGCCGTCGCGGTGCCAACGGACTCGGTCACCTTGACCTCATTGGGCACGACCAATATCCCGCGCGCGGACATAGGTGCTTTCACAAGTCCGACGACGCTGCTCACCGGACCGACGACACTTTCCGAGACGATCAACCCGAAGATCCTGCAACTAGGCTTTGCCCTGGAATACAGCTTGGTCACCAACTCCTATACCGGCGCCAACCGTACCGGGACCCGCTACCCCGAGGGATGGGTTCCGTTGATCGAATTCACGACGGCGACGCCACTCAATGGGCCGCTGGTGGGGAGGACGACCGGCACGGTCAATCCGGGCTTCATCTGGGTGAGCCGCTATCTCCAGGTCGGGGTGGAGGCGATCGTCCCGATGGATGCCCATTCCGGCCGCGACGTCGGTGCGCGCGCGCAGGCCCACCTGTATCTTCCCGCGATCTTCCCCGATTTTTACGCTAAGCCGGTGTTCGGTGACTGAGTGCGCGCCAACTCGCCGTATCCAAGGTCAGCCGGCCTCAGCGGGATGCGGCACGGGCTTTCGGCCCGGAGCCCCCGCGGCCAAAGCCGCCTCCGTTCTGATCGCCGCGCTTTGAAATCGATGTAACTCGTGCGATCCCCCTTGAGCCAAAAAAACGCGGCCACGCAAAAACTCCGATGGTCGGCAGCTTGTTCTTTGCTGCGGTGCACGAGTCCGGATGTGGCACGAAACGGACATGCCGGCGACCGGACGATGTCTGTTGTGGGGGGTTAGAACAGACATGCGGTTCCGGCGCGGTCACTTCGGTTTTAGACCCGGAACGGACCTCGCGCTGCCGTGGCTGAGGTACAGAAATCAAGAATTATGCACCGGACAGTCACGAACTCATTTGCTCGTGGAGAAGGAGCTGAACCAACAGCTCTACGCTGGGTACGGCACCCGTGAAGACCCGGATTTTCACCCGTGAACGCTCGCGCGCGGACATTCCCTCGGCCTCCAGTGGCGACAGTTCATGCCGAGCTGGAGAGCCGCTTCCGCCAGACGATCCAGCCGACGATTATTGATAGTGTCGCCACGATAAGCGGCGGCACCCCGTGCCCGTATTCGCCGTGGAGGGTGACGGTCGCGAGCGCCGCCAACATCACGGTGCAGCCGAGCGCCGAGCCCCACAGCCGCGTCCGTGCCTGCGCCAGCAGAACGGCGGTCGTGAGTTCCAGCGATCCGGTCACGAAATGGAACCATGGCGGGTATCCCCAACGCAGATATTCCTCGTAGATAGACCCAGGGGCGAAGATGTTGCTGAGCGATCCCACGACGAAGAAAGCTGCAAGTGCCAAGGCCGAGACCTGGCGCCAGGAAATCTTTGACATTTTGTCCAACCTTTTCTGATAGGGCGCCGCGGAGGACCTGTGTGGTCCAAGAGACGGCCGGCCGCGACGCATTCATTCCGAAGGAGATGCGAATTTCCGGAGCAGGTCCGAAGGTCGCATCGCTGATCCCGCGGACCTACGCCGTGGCGGCCTTCTGGGCCGCCGCGAAGACATCGCGGGGAAGCGTTGTGCCGGCGACGTGTTCCGTGCCAGCGACGCCGAGGTCCATCCAACCCGCGTTGACGGCCTCGAACATCGCTTCAGCCGGTCCGGTTTGGCCCTTCGGGATGCCGAACTGCTCGAACGCTGCCGGCCACTCGGCCCGCGGGACAGCGAAGGCCTTGACTTCGCGCTGCATGACATCGCCCAGTTGCGCTGCGACTTCATCCGCGCTGATCATCGAACCAAGTTCGATGACGCGATGCCCCGACCACGCCGGCCCGGTCAGCAGCGTCGCCACCTCGGCACCGATGTCGTTCGTCGCGACCATCGTCGATTTCCGGCTGGTTGGATTGTAGTAAACGGGGAGCGTGCCGCCCTGGGCGACGTGCAGGCCGTAAAGGAAGTTTTCGAAAAACCCGCCGGCGCGCACGAAGGCGGTCGGCGATGTCAGTTTGCGAAAGCCTTGCTCCAGCAACGACAGGGCCGTGATCATCCCCAGCCCGCTGGTCCGGTTCGCCCCCATCGACGAGAGCCCGACGACCCGTGGCGGCGCGGCCTTGGTCAGCGCCTCGACATAGTTCGCGATGACGCCCTTGGCTTCCTTGAAGTCCGGCGAGGGGGTCCAGACGGCCGGCAACATGACAAACGCGCCGTCGACGCCCTTGAGCGCCCGCTCGATGGCGGCCGCATTGTTCCAGTCGCCGTCGACCAGTTCGACGCCTTGGTCCGTCCAGCTTGCCGCCTTCGCGCGGTCGCGAACCAGTGCGCGTACTCTCTTACCTTGCGCCAACAGATGTGTGGCTGTTGCGCCGCCTACTTTTCCCGTAATTCCCACAACTAGAAACATGCGTATTCTCCCGGTGCTGGATGGTCTATATTCTAGGGTAGGTCTCGTATAAAGACCTTAGACCTGCACCGTAAGGAGGCAGTTTTTTGTAACCAGGAGAGAAAAAGGGAACCCGCATGAGCGACGCATTGAGCGCGATCGAGCGATTCAGTCGATATCAATCGGACGACGCCCAGTCAGTAGAACCCGTACATTGCCCGGTGCGCGACGTGCTCGACCGCATCGGCGACAAATGGAGCATACTCATGCTCATGACCCTCGCGACGCGACCGCAGCGCTTCAGCGAGCTTCACCGAGCCATCCGCGACATCTCCAAGCGCATGCTCACCCAGACGCTGCGCAACTTGGAGCGCGACGGGCTTATCACCCGCCATGTCTTTCCGACCAAGCCGCCGAGCGTTGAATATTGCCTTTCCCCGCTAGGCCAATCCCTGCTGAACCCGATGGCGAGCCTCATCGATTGGGCCGACCGTTGTTATTCCGATGTCCATGCCGCGCGCGTCCGCTTTGACGGAGCACCCTGTGATGTCTAGCGCCAGTGATCTGAAACAGAAGTTCGCATCATCGCATGTGTGAGGTCTGGCGGCGTGCTAGATGGAGATACCAGCGGCCGGCTCGTTGACTCGCTGCCGAGAGAATGGATGTCGGCATTCGTTACGGTGATGGCCGCTGGCCGGACCCCAAGTCTACCTTCCTGCTGCGCGACGCGTTTTTTCCGGTCTGCAGTCCGGCCTTGCTCGAAGGGATGCACCCGTTGCGCGGTTCAGAGGACCGAAAGCAACACACTCTCATCCATGATCGCTCGATGGCGTCTGAAAGCGCATTCCCGACGTGGCGCACGTGGCTGCAAGGGCGGTGCCGACCTGTCCTTGACAGCGGCTCGCAAGCAGCCTTACGGGAGCTGGATGCGAAATCGCGCGGCAATCACGCGTTCTCACTTATGCGTTATGAATCGTCGCCGTTCTTTCCTCACAGGTTTCCACACCTAATTTGGCGACCTTATTCGTTGCTATCCCAACAGGGCTATTTCGGCGCGATGAGGGAACTCGGAAAGGTACGCTGGGCGCAGAAGGATGGCCATCCCCCACTGCTGCTCCACACTGAAGGACCTCCCGGCGAAAGCGGCGTCCGCGCAGTTCGCGCGCGATTTGAAGGAGGCGCCCATTTCAGCGCGACTGCGCACCAGCATCTGATCTATTTCCAAATGTCGCCGTCCTTGCGGATTGAATGCCGTATGGCCGGGCTGCGCGCGAAGCAGGAAACGGCCGCCGGCGCGCTCGCGATCAGTCCCGCAGGTATTGATTGTGAGGCTGAAAGCGACCAATCGGCGGACGTCTTGCTCATCGCGGTTGAGCCACGCCGGCTTGCGCTGGCCTCTGCAGAGGATCACGTCCTGGACGCAGAACTGCGCGAGCGCGTCTCCGGATACGACGAATCCCTTCTCCGAGCCGCACAGCTGCTGGCATCAGAGAATGCGGATGGTTATCCACGCGGCCCCCTGTTCTGGAATGAGGCTGCGAGCCGTCTCATCGACCGACTTCTGGTTGGCCATACGTCAAGACCACCCCGTTCATCCCGCGGCAGGCTGGGCCAGTACGCGCTGCAACGTATCAGGGATTACGTGTTTGCCCACATTGCAGAGCCGATCCAGGTGGCCGAGCTTGCTGCGTTGGTCGGCCGCAGTGAGTTCCATTTCTCACGTGTGTTCGCCCGCTCCGTCGGCATGACGCCGTATCGCTATGTGGTCCATCTTCGCCTTCAGGCGGCGATCCAGCACATGCGCGAGGGACGAATGGGACTGGCTGAAATTGCGGCCGAGACCGGCTTTGCAGATCAAAGCCATATGTCGCGATGGGTCCGCCGTGTACACGGCGTCGCGCCCTCAGGGCTTGCCTGATTGCTCCTGCAAAAGAGCAGGAATCTTCACGAACGTTAGTCCGCTTCTCCGTAAACCGGCCGCCAATCGCGCCGGTATTCCGCTCGCGCGAAGTCAACGGAGAGCAAGACCATGTCCGATTCCATCGAAAACACGTTCGTGAGCCTGAGTAGCAGAATTGCCGGGCGCGTCTCGTTGCCTGGAAGCGAACGCTACGTCGCCGCAGTGAGCCTCTGGGCGAAGCAAATCGACGTCTCGCCTCAGGCCGTTGTGCACTGCGAATCCGCTGCCGACGTGCAGGCCGCCATTCGTGCCGCGCGCGAGCACGGCCTGCCGCTTTCGGTTCGCGGTGGCGGCCACGACTGGGCGGGTCGAGCACTCTGCAACGGTATAGTGATTGATTTGAGCAACATGCGACACGTGGTGCTCGGCTCCGAGCATCGCTGTGTCACGATTGCCGGCGGCGCCCGCGCCGCCGACGTCACTGCGGTAACCGATCCCGCTCACCTTGCTGTCGTGGCGGGCTCCGCCTCCAGCGTCGGCATGGCAGGGCTCACGCTCGGCGGCGGCTACGGCCCGTTGATCGGGCGTTTCGGACTTGCGCTCGACAATATGCTCGCCGCACAGGTGGTGCTGGCGGACGGACGAATCATGTCCGCCGATGACGACAACAATGCCGACCTGTTCTGGGCGCTGCGGGGCGGTGGCGGCAATTTCGGCGTGGTCACGGCGATGCGTCACCGCGTGCACGAGTTGCCGAGCGTCCTTTCAGGCCTGCTGGTCTATCCCTTTGCCGAGGCGCGCGCCGTACTTGAAAGATGCACTTCGTTGACGGCATCAGCGCCGGATGAGTTGACAGTGCAGATCGGGCTCGTCGCCGATCCTTCCGGCACGATTGCGGTCATGTTGATTCCAACCTGGAGCGGCCGACCGAAAGAAGGCGAGGCGAAGCTCGAACCATTTCTCAAGCTCGGTACCCTGCTCGCGGGCCGGATTGAAAGAAAATCCTATGGCGCTCTGCTCGGCGTGTTCGATCCCTACATCGTCAACGGATTGCGGGCAGTAACGGAAACGTGCTCGTTGCCGGTGTTCGACCGTGAATGCATCGACACGTTCGTCTATGCGATGGAAACCGCGGTGTCGCCAGGCTGCGCTATCGTCACCCACGAATTCAGGGGCGCGGCATCCCGTGTCGCGGAGGCCTCAACCGCCTTCGGTCTCCGCCGCGATCACGTGCTGGTCGAAATGCTTGCGACCTTTCCCGACCGGGCTGACGTCATGGACGAGCCATTGCATCGACACTGGGCGCGCACCACTCGCCAGGCCTTCGCGACGGCGCTACCTGGCGGATATCCAAATTTGCTCGGCCCGAACGATCCCGATCGCGCCCGGCATAGCTACGGCTGCAATGCGAAACGATTGATGGAGGCAAAGCGCTGCTACGATCCGGACAATGTTTTCTCGTCCGCCATTCCGCTGCCGCGTGCCATATAGCAACGGGTAGACCGCAAGACGCACGAATTAGTCGAGGAAATTACTTCAATGCCAGGCGATGCAACCGCGTCGATCTCGCCGCGCATCGTCGCGATGCGCGGTCGGCGAGGTGCGCAAGTTCGATCACTTCCGTCCCAGCCAGCCTGAGTGGGCGCGAGCAAGCGAGGAATACTGGAACATGACCGCCTTACCAATTGGGTTTTCACGGCAGGGTGTGGCTGCGCTTCTGTCTGCACTGCCCAGCGCCAAGTCGAGCATGGTGCGCCGGCTCGTTGCGGCCAGCGATGATCCCGCGAAGCGCCGCATTCGTGAATGGCTTGCGAATCTAGGGGATGAGCGTCTGTCGGGCCTCGGCCTGACGCCGCAGGACATTCTTGTCCTGCGGCGCGGGCAGGGACCTCATCTTTAGCCCTTAGGCCGCCTCAGTTGGCGGGGTCATCGTTCTGAGAATGTCGCCTTTTGGCACTTTTCGGACATGGGTGGTCACGCTGACGATGTCTGTTTTTGAGGGTAAAGCAGACGGCCCAGTTGCGCGCCCGGACTTCCGAATTTGGACCCGAAACGGACATGCGTCGACCGGGGTATCCAGCGGTGAACAGCTCTGATCCCTGCGTTTTGTTTGCGCCGTGATATGGCGCGGTCTGTACGCCCGGGTTCGGATTGGCTAGCATTTGCCAAGAGGTCGTTCAGGACGGCAAAATGGCCAAGCGGGCGCAGAAAGCAGGAAAGCGCGCGACAGCGCCCAAGCGCGCCGGGCCCGTCCGCGAGCCGAAGTCCGGCAAGTCCAAGCCCGAGAGGCCGAAAAGCGAGATTCGCGCGGCGCGGGTTCGCCAAACCGCCAGTGCCGGAATCCCGCGCACAGCCGGTCCGCAGAAAATCATCGAAGAGCTCCAGCGGAGGCTCGACGAATCCTCGCGGCAGCAGACCGCAACCGCCGACGTTTTGAAAGTGATCAGCCGCTCGGCCTTCGACCTGCAAACCGTGCTCGAGACGCTGGTCAAGTCCGCGATGGCACTTTGCGACGCTCACACCGGTGCGATCTTCCAGAAGCGCGGCGATCTTTACCACATGACCGCCGGCCAGGGTTACTCGCCCGAGATGCTGACCTACGCCCATGACCATCCACTCACGCCGGGCATGGGCAGCAATGTCGGCCGCGTGGCGCTGACCGGCAAGGTCGTGCAAATCGGGGATGTCGAAGCCGACCCGGACTATCAAGCCTTCGGCTACCAGCGCGTCGGCCACTACCGCGCGATGCTTGGCGTTCCGATCATGCGCGACGGCAAGGTCGACGGTGTATTTTCTCTGGCACGACCGGAGCCGGGACCTTTCACAGAGCGCCAGGTTGAGCTGGTGCAAACCTTTGCCGACCAGGCCATGATCGCGATCGAGAACACGCGACTGTTCAACGAGACCAGGGAAGCGCTGGAGCATCAAACCGCAACTTCTGAAGTGCTGCAGGTGATCAGCAGTTCGATGGCTGACGCTCAGCCGGTATTCGAGCGAATTCTCGACTGCACAGAGCGGCTTTTCGATGTCAGGACAGCCGCGGTTTTTCTTGCCCCCGGCGACGGCCTGCTGCATCTGGCGGCTCGCCGCGGAATTGGCGTCGCCTCGCTTGACGCGGTCTATCCGATGCCGATGGAGCAGACTGCAGGCTACCACGTCATCCGCGAGCGGAGGCAGATGTATTTTCCCGACGTGATCAACGGGGAGAATGTGCCGTTCAGCTTGCGCAGGGCTGGCCATGCGATGGGCAATTTCTCCAACGTCATAACGCCTATGTTCTGGCAGGCGCAGGGTGTCGGCACGATCTCGGTTACACGCGAACCGAATGTAGCGTTCAGCGACAAGGAGTTGCGCCTGCTCCAGACTTTCGCCGACCAGGCTGTCATCGCGATCGAGAACGCGCGGTTGTTCAACGAGGTGCAGACGCGGACCAGGGAACTATCGCAATCGCTTGACGATCTGCGCACCGCCCAGGATCGCCTCGTGCAGACCGAGAAGTTGGCGTCGCTTGGCCAACTCACCGCCGGCATCGCCCACGAGATCAAGAATCCGCTCAATTTCGTCAACAATTTCTCCGCGCTGTCGGCGGAATTGACCGACGAACTCAATGACGTGCTCAAGCCCGCAGCGCTCGACGACCGGATTCGGGAGGAAGTCGACGGACTGACGCTAATGCTGAAAGACAACCTCAAAAAGGTCGTCCAGCATGGCAAGCGCGCCGACTCGATCGTCAAGAACATGCTGCTCCACTCGCGCGAGGGCTCCGGCGAACAGCGGCCGACGGATATCAATACGCTTCTGGATGAGAGCCTCAATCTGGCCTATCACGGTGCGCGCGCCGAGAAGCCGGGCTTCAATATCACGCTGCAACGCGACTTCGCTGCAGGATTAGGCGCGATCGAAGCGTTTCCGCAGGAAATTACCCGCGCATTCCTCAATCTGATTTCAAATGGATTCTATGCCGCGACCAGGCGCAAGACGGAAAATGGCGGCTCGGATTTTGAACCGGTGCTTTCTGCCGCCACCAAAAATCTCGGAGATCGCGTGGAAGTTCGCATCCGCGACAACGGCACCGGCATTTCCGCGGAGGTGAAGGACAAGATGTTCAATCCGTTCTTTACCACTAAACCGGCAGGTGAGGGGACCGGGCTTGGGCTGTCGATGAGCCACGACATCATCGTGAAACAACACGGCGGCACGATCGAGGTCGAGACGGAACAAGGGCAGTTTACGGAATTCAGGATCATTCTGCCGCGGAAGGGGCCAGGGTGAACCGCCATACCATCTCGCCCATGGGTCGGCCTCGAATACGGTTGTTGATTGCCGCGGTGCATGAGTCTCCGTTTGGGGCCTGGCTGACGTCCTCCTGTCGCGGGATGTCCGATTTTGCGCCGATAGGCGGCGCTTACGCGGTGTGCGTCTTGTCCGTCACGGTCGCGAGCATGGCCTGGATTTGTCGCGCCTGCTCCACGATGAATTCGAAGACGATGCGGGTGCGTGGCGCCAGATGCCGTCGCGACGGATAGACCAGGTTCAACGGAATACCCGGCGCCGGAAATTCGCTCAGCACGGAAACCAGCATGCCACTGTGCAGATCATCGAGCACCTCGAACAAGGGGAGCAGGGCAATGCCGTATCCGCTGCGCGCGGCGACGCGCACCGCGCCGACGTCATTGGCGAGAAATCCCCCGGACACGTGGAACTGCTGGGATCCGTCGGGCGTGACAAAGGTCCAAACGTTCGAATCCGGTCCGATGTCGTGCACGATGCAGGTGTGACTCGCAAGGTCGGCGGGTGTAGAGGGTCTGCCGTTTCGCTCAATATAGCTTGGCGCTGCCACAACGACAAACCAAGCCGTCCCCGATCGGCGCACCACCAGGGAAGCATCCGTGACCTCGCCCACACGCATGGCGAGGTCAAGCCGGTCTTCGATCATGTCGCCGAACCGATCGCTGACCACGAGTTCGACCTTCAGCCCCGGATGATCGGCGAGCAAGCTTGGCAGACGTTGGGCGAGGAAACGGCTGCCGGTCACCGTAACACCTACGCGCACCAGCCCGACCGGCGAGGCGCGCTGCCGGCCGAGAGCTGCTTCCATTCCATCGACGCCGTCCACTACCGGTCGGGCTAGGCCGAGCAGCATCTGCCCATCGTCGGTCAGGCTGAGTTTTCGCGTCGTGCGATGGAGGAGGCGGACCCCAAAATGCTCCTCCAGCTGCGAAATCTGCCGGGCCACCGCCGCCTGGCTTACCTCGCGCTCACGGGCGACGGCCGAAAAGGAACCCGTCTCGACCACCCGTACCAAGACGCCAAGCGCGCCCAGAAGGTCCATCGATTTCCTCGAAAAACGCAAAGATCATTCAAAGGAAAGCGGGATTATCGCGCTGAGGCAAGAGGCGTAATTGGGATGCGCTGCATACCGGCGTTGCGCCCAAGCATCCAGCGAGCCGCGCGGCGCCGTTACGACGGAACCGGAAGACAGCGAGGTGATCCATGTCAAAGCTTCTCGCAATTGTGGCCAGCCTGAAGGCCATCCTCATCGCGGCCAGCGTCGCCTTCACACGCGGCGACATGCTCTCCGTCATCCTGATCTCGGTCTTGTTCAACCTCGCCGAGCTTGGCGCGAAGCCGGTCGGTCAGACCGTACCGCGCGACAGCATGGCGGTCTCGCAAAACGACGATCGCGGTCGCTGATTTCAAATTCACGCAAGGAGCGGTAATCATGTTCGAAGACAATGTTTTGGAAAGGGACGAGGCCCCGCCCCATGAGCTTGAGAGCCCGGAATCGGTTCCGGCCTTCGGTCGCGAACGTGACCTTCAACCCCGGACGCAGGACGTAACCTCGCGCAATTCTTCGCCGCAGGAAAGTCCGGTCGCCAAGGGGCCTGCATCGCCGGTTCCTGCATCGCCGGTTGAAGCGGAAGACGGTCGGCCGTTGCCAACCAAGCAGCCCCGGAGTGGCTTCTTGCGTCGCCGCCCCGTTGTCTCCGCCATCGGTGCGATCCTTCTCGCTGCTGTCCTGGGCGGCGGCTATCTCTACATCGACTACGCCGAGCGTTTTGTGTCCACGGACGATGCGTTTATTGCGGCACGGCAGTCCTCGCTTGCCCCGAAAGTGTCGGGCTACCTCACCGCCGTCCCTGTCACTGACAACGAGCATGTTGCCGCCGGCGACGTGATCGCCCGCATCGACGACCGCGACTATCGCACCGCGCTCGATCAGGCGGAGGCCCAGGTTGCGGCCGCGCAGGCCAGTATCGAGAACATCGACGCACAGCTCAATGTGCAGCAGGCGCAGATCAGCGCCAACCAGGCGCAGGTGGATCAAACGCAGGCGGCGCTGGTGTTCGCGCAGCAGCAGGCGGAGCGCTACGAGCACCTGGAGCAAACGGGCTACGGCACCGTTCAGAACGCCCAGCAGTACACGTCGCAACTGCATCAGCAGCAGGCTGCGCTGCAGAGTGCGCAGGCGACCCTCAGGCTCGCGCAGCGGCAGATCGAGGCGCTGAAGGCGCAACACAACAGCGCGATCGCCAACCTCGCGCAAGCAAAAGCCCAGCGTGACCAGGCGAAACTCAATCTTTCCTATACGACGGTTACGGCCGCCCAGCCGGGACGTGTTGTCAACCTCAGCGCCGCAGTCGGCCAGTTCGCGCAGCCGGGCACCAGCCTGACGATGTTTGTGCCTGATGAAATCTGGGTCACGGCCAACTTCAAGGAGATTCAGCTCGATCGCATGCGGCCCGGAGATCCGGTAACGCTCGAGATCGACGCTTATCCGGAACGCACGATCCGCGGCCATGTCGACAGCGTTCAGTCCGGATCCGGCACCGCGTTCTCGCTACTGCCGGCCCAGAACGCCACCGGCAACTACGTCAAGATCGTCCAGCGCGTGCCGGTCAAGCTCATCATGGACAATCCGCCGACCGACGTCGCGCTCGGCCCGGGCATGTCGGTGGTCCCGACGGTGCGGATCAATCCCAGGCCGTCGCTGGTTGAGCGGCTGAGGAAGTACCTATGAGTGCCGCAGCGATCCAGGCCGGCCCATCCGCGAGCGGCACCGGCGCGGTCAATCCCTGGGTGATCGCCATACTGGTCGCGCTCGCAAGCTTCATGGAGGTGCTCGATACCACCATCGCCAACGTGGCGTTGCCTTACATCGCCGGCGGCATGGGGGTGAGCGAGGACGAAGCGTCCTGGGTGGTCACCACCTATCTGGTCTCCAACGCCATCATCCTGACGGCCTCGAGCTTCCTGGCTCGGAAGCTCGGCCGCAAAAACTTCTTCCTGATCTCTCTCGGACTATTCACCCTCAGCTCGCTGTTGTGCGGTTTTGCGCCAAATCTGAATGCGCTGCTGTTTTTCCGCATCCTGCAGGGCCTCGGCGGTGGCGGCATGGTGCCGGTCGCCCAGTCGATCCTGGCGGATGCGTTTCCGCCGGCGAAGCGCGGCCAGGCCTTTGCGGTGTTCGGCGTCGCGGTAGTGGTTGCCCCGGTGGTCGGGCCGACACTCGGCGGCTGGTTGTCCGACAATGTCTCCTGGCACTGGTGCTTTTTGATCAACGCACCGGTCGGCGTGATCGCGATGGTGCTGATCGCGCTGATCTTGCAGGAGTCCCCGACCGCGCGCGCGGCGGCGCGGGCGCAGCAGCAAGGCATCAGGTTCGACGTCGTCGGCTTCATGCTGGTCGCGACTTTTCTCGGTGCGCTTGAGGTAGTGTTGGACCGCGGCCTGGAGGATGACTGGTTCGGCTCATCCTTCATCGTCACGTTCACGGTCATTTGCGGTCTGGCGTTCGTGCTGATGATTCCGTGGGGGCTGACCCGCCCCAATCCGATCATCGACCTGCGCATGGTGGCGACGCGCCAGTTCGGTGCCTGCTTCCTGGTGATGCTGGCGACCGGCGCCATCCTGCTTGCCACCACACAGTTCCTGCCGGAGCTGGTGCAACAGGATTTCGGCTACACCGCGACCTGGGCAGGTCTCGTGCTCTCACCGGGCGGCGTGGTGACCATGGTGATGATGTTCGTCGTCGGCCGTGTGGCGGCCAAGGTGCAGCCCAAATATCTGATCATCGCCGGCGCGCTTGTCATCGCGCTCTCGATGTACGGCATGACCAACGTGTACGGCGATCTCGGCTTCTGGTTCATGGCGCGGTCGCGGATGCTGCTGGGCGTTGGACTGCCGCTCGTCTTCGTGCCGATCATGGCCGCATCCTACGATGGCATTCCGCCATCCCTAACCGACCAGGCCTCGGCCCTGATCAACGCCGCCCGCAATACCGGGGGCTCGATCGGCGTCTCCATCGTCTCCAACGTGTTGACGCACCGCGAGCAGTTTCACCAGAGCCGGCTCGTCGAGCAGGTGGTCCCGTCGAGCGCGGAATATCAGAACACGCTGCAGCAGGTCACGAGCTACTTCGCTGCCCAGGGCAGTTCGCTGGCGCAGGCGCATGACCAGGCCATTCAATGGATTGGCGTGCAGGTGCAGGCGCAGGCGTCCTTCCTTGGCTACATGGATGCGTTCCTGGTGCTGATGCTGATCTCGCTTTCCGCCGTGCCGCTCGCGCTTGCGCTCCGCAAGGTCAAGCTGGGCGGTCCGGTCCACATGGGCCACTGAGGCCGATGAAACGATAAGGAGGCCGACATGTTGCTTCATCTGCCAATCGCAATGATGTTAACGCTTTCACCCATCGCCGTTTCCGATTCCGTGCCACAGTTCGACATTGCGAGAGAATGCCGTTTTGAGGGCGGCTCAGTCGGCACCTTCGACCGCTGCTCGCAAGACGAGGCTGCCGCACTTTCCGAGCTCAAGGGGAAATGGGTAACGTTCGGCAGTGTCGATCAGAAAACCTGCATGGCCACGACGAGGATCGGCGGTTTCGCGAGCTACGTCGACCTGTTGACCTGCCTGGAAATGGCGCGCGGCGTTGTGAGCGCAAACAATAATCCCGAGGAGCCGCGCACGAAGTCCGGATCGGAGCCAACGCGACCGGACGGGACCGGCGTAACCGTCGGCGAAGCACATCGGCATTGAGAGGACGATTCCAGGCGGACGCCGCTGATGCGCCGGCGCGAGGCTTCAGCAGCCGCGGCAGATGGCCAGCTTTCGATCGAGCTCGACGTCGAGAACCTGCTGCTGGCGCTCCCACGCCGACAGGACCTCGTTTTGGGGAACGTCCGCTTTTGTAGGCTGCCGATGGCCGATCGGCGCGAGCCAGGGCAATTGCGAGGTCAGAACGCCGGGGTTGTTTTGATCGCGCGCTGCAGCAGGAGAGAGCAGACCGAACAGGGCAACGCCGGCAACAAGTGCTGCGGCAATACTCCTCGAATGCTTCGTTGTGGAGCTGGACATGGTGACACTCCTTTCGCGGGCTCGGGATGAGCAACTCGCTTCTGGTGTCACCTTGACTGATCGCGCCGAGACGCTGAATGCGGGACGGGATCGAATAAATGCTCGTTCGTCTCATCGACCGCAGGTAACGGAACGGCTTACCTGTCAGTCGTCGCTAGCCTAGGCCTCTATCGGATTCGCGTCGCCCGGGACTGCCAGCCTTGTAAAGACATCCTGGCCGGATGGCTCCTGCATCTTGCGCCATTGGGCCGGCGTGATGCCCATATGGGCCTTGAAGGCGCGCTGGAACGCCGCTTCCGATTGATAGCCCACCGACTCCGCCACGGCGCCGGTGGAAAGAGAAGATCTTCTCAGTTCGTTGGCGGCGAGCGTCATTCGGATGTCGGTCAGCAGATCGCTGGCCGAGCGCCCGAGCTTCTCCCGGAACTGGCGCGCAAGGGTTGCCCGCGACATGTTGCACAGACGCGCAAGGTCGGGCAGCGACCATGCGCGCGCAGGTTCGTTGAACAGAGCGGCTACCGCAGGCGCGAGGCGTGGATGACCAGCCAAAGCAAGGATGCCGCGTGGCGAGTCTTCGGTCTCGCTTGCGAGTCGCAGCACAAGCGCAAACATTGCCGTCGATAGCGCGTTCAGCATCGCGCGGCCTCCGAGATGATCGTCCGCGGACTCACTGCGCATCAGTGAGACGAGCCCCGCGAGTTGCGCGGCCGTTTCCTTCTGTCCAAGGTGAGGGCCGGCATGCTGTCCAAGGTGAGGGCCGGCATGCACCACCAGGCGCCGCGGCAGATAGCTGCGCAGCAGGCGGTCGTGCGGCTGAGTAATTGCGAAGTGTCCGCACAACAGATCGAGCCGCTCGTCCGAACCGAAATTTTCGCTGATCGTGAAGTTGAGGGACGCGCGGTTGCGGGCGGGCAGGGGAGCGACCCCGCTGCCATCGTGCATGACATGCCGTGGGTTACCGGGAAGCAAAAGAATGTCGCCGGCCTTGAGCTGCAAGGGGCGGCCTCCTGCCGGATCTTCCAGTGTCGCGGATCCCGCGAGCACGGCGTGGTACGGGATTTCGTTGGTTTCGCCCGGCCCTTGGTCAATGCGCCAAGGCGTGCCGTAGGAGCAGCGCAGGTCGAGCCGTCCGCGCACCGGCATCATCTCGAACAGCCGGCTAAGCCAGTCCATCGAAATCTCCTAAACGGACCAAAGTGAGACGATGGAGCATATAATCGAGCTCCCTCGACATTCAACGTCTCCGGTCGCGGTCATACTGTCACTCCGCAATCGTTCATCCACGCAGGAGTGTCACCATGTCCCGTCTCTCAGTCCCCAGCCTCGAATCCGACACCGGGCCGTCGGGCCAGGTCTATGCCCAGATCAAGAAGGCGATCGGGAGCGTTCCGAACACCTACGCAGCTATCGCCGCCTACGGCCCCGCCGCCCTCAAGTCGGTCCTCGCCGCCGATGCGGTACTCGCCGCGGGCACGCTGACCAAGCGCGATCAGGAAGTGATCAAGCTCGTCATCAGCGCGGTTTCCGGCTGCGAGTATTGCGTCGCCGCTCACAGCCATCTCGCCAGGCTCGCCGGGGTGAAGCCCGATGTCCTTAAGCAGATCCGCGAAGGCCAGCCCACCGGCGATGCCACGCGCGACGCGCTGGTCGGCTTCGTTCGCAAGCTCCAGCAATCCAGCGGCACCGTAAGCGACGAGGATTTCGCCGCGATCAAGGCTGCGGGCTACAGCGATGCCCAGTTAGTCGAGATCAGCCTGGCCTTCGCGACCACGGTCTTCACCAACGTCTTCAACCGCATCAACGACACCGAGATCGATTTTCCCGCAGTCGCATGAAGCGATCCTGCGCGTACCAGATCTCGAACATGAAAGGATCACGACCATGACCATGCTTTCCAACACCGCTCCGAACCCGGTTGTAAGCGCCCTGCGCCGGTCCGGGATGCTCGCAGAGGATCTCGACTACCATATTGTCCGGGCCTCGATGGTGATCATGTTCTTCTTCTTCGGATACCAGAAGTGGTTTCCGTATGAATTCGAAAGACTGGTCCCCTTCATCAGCAACGGACCGCTGATCTGGTGGCTTTATCCGGTCTTTGGCCACGCTGGCGCCAGCTATTTCCTGGGTGTCTCGGAATGGACCTTCGGATCCCTGCTGCTCGCAGGCTTCTGGGACAAGCGGCTCGGCGTTCTCGGCGCTCTCGGCTCGACCGGCACCTTCATCGCGACGGTCACCATCATTCCGTTCATGCCGGAGGGTTGGGACGTCGCCGCGGGAGGCTTTCCTGCGATGACCGGCAACGTGCCCTTCTTGATGAAGGACGTCGTTCTGCTCGCCGTCTCGTTCTATCTCCTGAGGCAGGACCTGGTTCGCTTGACGCGGCAATAACAAGGTGAGTGCCCCGACGAATGCGACGCAATCACCGGCGAGCAAGAGCCCGCCGGTGATTGTAGTTCGGGCTTCCCTGGACGACGAGTGGCCGCTTCGCGCCGGAAGCGGCCAGCGCTTGCAGGATCACGAAATGAGGGTGATCATGCAGAAACGTCTTTATTCCCGGGACGCTCCTATGGCCACACTTGCCTATGCTTTGCTCACCGCGCTGAAGGACCACGCCGCCCACGAGATTTTCGGCATTCCCGGCGATTTCGTGCTGCCGCTGTTCAAGGTCATCGAAGAAAGCAAGATCCTGCCGAGTTTCACGCTGAGCCATGAGCCGGCAGTCGGTTTCGCAGCGGATGCATCGGTGCGGTATCACGGCGGCCTCGGCGTTGCCGTCGTGACCTATGGCGCCGGGGGCTTCAATATCGTCAATTCGATCGCGGGGGCCTATGCGGAGCGCTCGCCGGTGGTCGTGATCGCGGGCGCGCCTGGCGCGCGCGAGCGAACCAGCGGCTTCCTGCTGCATCACCAGGCGCGCACGGTCGATACGCAGCTTGCCGTCTTCAGGGAAATCACCTGCGATCAGGCGGTGCTGACCGATCCCATGACCGCACCTGTGCAGATCGCGCGGGTGTTGCGTAGCGCCCGCGAGTTGTCACTGCCGGTCTATGTCGAATTTCCTCGCGACATGGTGGCGGCTGAGGTCGAGCCCGTCGTGGCGCTGCCGCCGCGGCATGCGGACGCGGGCGCGCTCGCCGAATGCGCCGACGAGATCCTCAAGCGCATTGAAGCAGCCAGGGCGCCGGTCGCGGTGGTCGACGTCGAAATCCGGCGCTACGACATCGAGGACAAAATCGCTGCCTTGGCGCGCAAAATCAATCTCCCTCTGGTGACCACCTTCATGGGACGCGGACTTCTCGAACATGCTCCCGACGTCGTCGCCGGCACCTATCTCGGCGCAGCCGGAGATCCGGCGGTTACCCGGCTGGTCGAGGATGCCGATCTGGTGCTGATGCTTGGCGTCATCCTGTCTGACACCAATTTCGCCCTCTCCAACCGGGCACCAGATCCACGCCGTACCATTCTGGCTTCGAGCCGCGAGGTGCAGATCGGTTATCATTGCTTCCGCGACATGCCGCTCGCCGACCTGATCGAGGCGTTAGAGGCGCGCGCCAGGCCGAGCGGGACGCGGCCGCATCTGCTGAAGCAGCATTCGGTCTATCCGCACGGCCTGCCGGCCGATGATGCGCCGATCTCGCCGTCAGACGTCGCGACCGCGATCAACGACCTGTTCGATCGCCATGGCAAGATGCCGATGACATCGGACATCGGCGACTGCCTGTTCACCGCTATGGAAATTGACAACACAGCGCTCGCCGCGCCCGGCTACTATGCCGGCATGGGCTTTGGCGTGCCCGCAGGCATCGGTGTCGCGGCCACCGGATTGCGGCCCCTGATCCTGGTGGGCGACGGCGCCTTCCAAATGACCGGCTGGGAACTCGGCAATTGCCGCCGCTACGGGCTCGATCCGATTGTCGTGGTTTTCAACAACAAGAGCTGGGAGATGCTGCGGGTTTTCCAGCCTGAATCGCACTTCAACGATCTCGATGATTGGCATTTTGCCGATATTGCCGCCCCGATCGGCGGCGTGGGCGAACGGGTCACCACGCGCCGTGAACTCGCTGCCGCGCTCGATCGCGCTGTCAAGCGGCGCGGCCAGTTCTCATTGGTTGAGGTGATGTTGCCGCGCGGCGTGACATCGGAGACGCTGGCCCGCTTCGTCACCGGCTTCAAATCCGCCCGCGAGCGCATGGCAAAGGCTTGAGTGGCCGCGACAACAGCGCGGGATGTGCACGACGCTTTCGCGAATTGAGCCAGGCCGGAAGGTGGACTCGAAAAGCCCTGCGTCACAGGCAGATACTCAGAATCTTCAAGCGGCAGGTTTCCCCGGTGCGAGGTTTGGGCTTTGTAACGGCTGGTTGCTTCGTACCGGTCGTCAACTTGGGACGTTCATAGTCCCCTGCAATCTCCATGGCCCAATACATACGCCCTGTTGTCGCGCTTTTCGCGCTGGCTACACCCACTCGCGAGGCGCCGTGCAGGAGAAGGTTTCTTCGGTGCCCCGCTGAATCAATCCACTGGCTAAGTGTCTTTGGGAAGCTGTCGTAGCCATAGGCGATGTTCTCTGCGGCTCGGCCCGCGCCGGCGGAATTGACCCGCGAGATGAAGCCGCCGAGCACATCGTGGTCGAGCTTGTCCTTTGCCGCCATCGCCTCGGCTTGCTCGTGCGCAATACGCGTGAGCGTCGAATCCACGACCACGCGCCCCTCCCCATGCTGAACGCGATAGCTCGAGATCATGTCAGCGGGGGATTCCGCTTGGGCGAACGTAGGACAGCAGCAAATGGCAAGTGAGAAGTAGAGAAAAAATAACGGCTTCATTGCTCCGATTTCCCATCCCAAAAGCGCTTAGCAAATCTTGCATGCCAGGCAGCTCTTTTCCATTTTCCACGCGCGATACGGATCCAGGACGCGGCTGCCGAGGCGTACCAGCTTGCCGTGCCGGAAATGAACACAGCGTTTCGGGCTAAGATGTGAAGGCCCAAAAGACAACGAGAACGCGCACGGTTGCCGTCGGGACCATTTCCATGAAATCTAACAGGTGATGACATTCCCTGTCCATGAAGCCATTGCGGCTTCGGCTGCTCCGGCGAGGCAGCGGAACCCGGCGGCTGCCTTCGCTGTCCGCACATCTGATCCGGCAGGATTCCTGCCATAACCGCCCGGGCCCGGCACTTGCCCAGTACGGCGCGAAGTGGAATCCTGGTTGGGTCAGCGCTGGATCGAACGGTCAACAGCAAGCTGGGGCGCAACTATGTAATTTACCGCTGCGTCATGAGCTGATGGCGAAGCGTAGAACGGCATACACAGACCTGGGAGGAGAAGATGGCGAGCGCTTCCGAGCGGACCGTTGTTCGCGCAGCATGCCCACATGATTGCCCAGACACCTGCGCGATGCTGGTGACGGTGGAAGATGGCCGCGCGGTCGCGGTACGTGGCGACCCCGAGCACCCCTTCACCCGCGGAGGGCTGTGCGTAAAAGTCAACAACTACGAAAAGCGGGTCTACAGCCCGGATAGAGTGCTCCACCCGCTCAAGCGCTCCGGACCGAAAGGGACCGGACAGTTCGAGCGCTTCAGCTGGGACGAAGCCGTCGAAATGATCCGCGACCGCTGGACCGGGATCATCGGCAAGTATGGGCCAACCGCTATCCTGCCCTATAGCTATTTAGGGACCGAGGGCATCCTTAACGGGCTGAATGTGGGTGACGCCTTCTTTAACAGGCTTGGCGCCACCATCAGCGAGCGGACCTTCTGTGATTCAGGCTCCTGCACAGCCTATTTCATGACGATAGGTCCGTCTCCCGGCATGGACCCAGAGAGCTTCAAGCATTCGAAATACATCATTCTATGGGCGTGCAATACGATCAGCACCAATTTGCACCACTGGCCGTTTATCGCAGAGGCGAAGAGCAAGGGCGCAAAGCTGGTCGTGATCGATCCTGTCAAAACGCGGACAGCCCGCGAAGCCGACTGGCACATTCCTATCCGGCCAGGCACCGACGCGGCGCTCGCGATGGCTATGATGAACGTTATCATCAGCGAGGATTTGATCGATCGCGAGTACGTGGAGAACTATACGGAGGGGTTCGAGGAGCTTCGGGAACGCGTCCAAGCCTACTCGCCCGAGCGGGTCGCGGATATCACCGGCATTTCGCCACAGGACATCAGAACCCTGGCTCGGGAATACGCGACCACTCAGCCGAGCGTCATCCGTATCGGCGTCGCGATCGAACGCCACGCAGGCGGCGGCCAAACGGTGCGCGCTGCTGCGTGTCTTCCGGCGCTCGTGGGTGCGTGGCGCCGGGTTGGCGGCGGCATCTTGCAGCTGCCAATTTGGGCCTTCCCGGTCAAATGGGAAACGCTGATGCGGCCGGATTGGATCAAGCCCGGAACGCGCGTGCTGAATCAGTGGCGCCTCGGCCCGGCGCTCCTGGACGAAGACCAGCTCGATCCGCCCATTAAATCCTCGTTCGTCTACAACTCCAATCCTGCGGTTGTTGTCCCGGAGCAGGACAAGGTTATCCGAGGCCTCGAGCGCGAGGATCTTTTTACCGTGGTGAGCGAGCAATTCCTCACTGACACGGCCCGGTACGCAGACATCGTTCTCCCTGCTACCACGCAGCTGGAGCAGTTCGACATCATGTTCTCCTGGGGGCATCTGTATCTGTCGCTGAATCAAAAGGCGATCGAGCCACTCGGCGAGGCGGTCCCCAACACGGAGCTGTTCCGGCGACTTGCCCGCACCATGGGCTTCGATGACCGGCAATGGCAACGCAGGGACGAAGAGATCGCGTTGGACGCTCTGGATTGGGCGAGTCCGGCTCTTCAGGGGATAACAATGGATCTTCTGAAGGAGAAAGGATGGGCGCGTCTCAACGTTGGAACACCCGACACGTACGTACCGCATGCCGCGGGCAACTTCCTCACCCCATCGGGCAAGTGCGAGTTCAAGGCGTCGATGGCCGCGAACGGCAACTTTGTCCTCCCGTTGTTCCGCCAGGGCTCGAACGAGTTTCAGGCGGGCGAGCCGGTCGACGCATTACCAACCTATATTCCACCGCGAGAGTCGCCGGCGACCAACGCGCGGTTGGCGGCGAAATACCCCCTCAACGTGATCTCGCCGAAGAGTCACGCTTTCCTCAATTCCTGCTATGGCAATCTGCCGGCTCAACTGCATCACGCGGGCGAGCAGGTCGTGCTTGTCAATCCAAGAGATGCAATCGCACGCAACATCGGCGAGGGAAGCGCGGTACGGATCTTTAACGATCGCGGCAGCTTCGAAGCAATTGCGAAGGTGAGCGCTGAGGTCATGCAAGGGCTTGTTGTCGCACCCTTGGGATATTGGCGCGATCTGAGCCGAGCGAAAGCTACGGTGAACGCTCTCAGTCCCAGCGCCTATGCGGATCTCGGAAGGGCTCCGACATTCTCGGACACGCTGGTCCAGGTAACGATCGCCCAGCCAGCAGCCGCGGCCGAGTAACGCCAGACCGCCGCAACTGCTCCCAGTGCTGCCGCGCGGCTCAACTGATTTGCCCGACGGGCGTGCTTGCCGATTTCGTGTCCAGCCCTTTTTGAAAAAATATTCTGGTTTTCCGAAATCCCAAATCACTTTATATCCTCCGCCGTCCCGTCCCACTCAGAGGGGCGGCTCGCGACGTCACGGACGCGGGGCGGGATGCGGTGGACGCGGCGGCGCGCTTGACGGGCGTTGCTTGCAGCGGACGGCGAAGACGTGTGGTCCTGACACCCCGACGCTGGTGTCAAGTTTGCGGATTACTCCGCGTAACGACGGTGGCAAGAAAGCCGATCACCGGGGAGAGCACGGTATAAGCCGTAAACCATTGCGTGCGGGAATGCCGGGTGTTTCCGATGGCTCGCTGTGAATACTCGTGTGCATACTCACTACCAATAGCGCACACGAGGCTGCGGGTGCATCGGGCGCCCGGCATTCCCCACGCCCTCTGTTTTCAGGGCGGATGTTTTTGGCAAACCTCGGACGCATCGCGCCGCGAGATCGCGGGCGCGTATCTGTATTTGCCGTCATTGCGAGGAGCGAAGCGACGAAGCAATCCATTCTTTCTTTCTGCTCTATGGATTGCTTCGCTGCGCTCGCAATGACGTGGGGCATCGATTACCTCGCCCAACCGTCATCGCCCGCCACCGGGTCTCGCCTTCGGCGAGCCCGATGACAGGCTCCGGCGGGCGATCCAGTATTCCGAGACGCCAGTGATGGAATCGAGAAGCCACGGCGTACTGGATACTCCGCTTTCGCGGAGTATGACGACCGGTTATGAAGCGGTGCGAGCGCGCAGCGTCCTCACCTGTCACCACCCGCCGCCGGGTCGGCGCGACGCGGCCCGCATGGGCGGGGTATGACGGTTCTTTCATGGGAATGACGGGTATAAGTTGGGACCGGCGCCCACGAATCATTGAACCCGTGACGATCTGGCTTAACTCTCGAAAGCATCATGACGCTTCCCGCATCCGCACTGCCCGTTGAATCGCCGCCGGCGTTTCTCGGCGTCGTGCAGTCCGCTACCGGAAAATTGTGGCGCGACCGGCTCGATGCGCGCGGGGCCGCGCGGGCGCTCGCGATCGCGCAGCGCCATCAATTGCCGGAGATGCTGGCGCGGGTGCTGGCGGGGCGCGATATCGGGCTCGACGCGGTCGAGGATTTTCTCGATCCAACCATTCGCAAATTGCTGCCCGATCCCTACACCGTGACGCAGATGGAAGCGGCAGCCAAACGCATCGCGGACGCAGCCACCCGAGGTGAAAAGGTAGCGATCTTCGGCGACTATGACGTCGACGGCGCCACCTCGGCGGCGCTGCTGGCATGGCACCTGCGCCATTGCGGGCTCGATCCCTTGATTCATATTCCCGACCGGATCTTCGAAGGCTACGGCCCCAACACCGATGCCATCCGCATGCTGGCGGGCAAGGGCGCCACGCTGTTGGTGACGGTGGATTGCGGCACCACCAGTCTGGAGCCTTTGGCCGAAGCGCGGCAGCTCGGGATGTCGGTCGTCGTCATTGATCATCATCAATGCGGCGACCAACTGCCCATCGTGGACGCGCTGGTGAATCCGAACCGGCCCGACGATCTCTCCGGCCTCGGCCATCTCGCCGCGGTCGGTCTGGTGCTGGTCACGCTGGTCGCCGTCAACAGGGAATTGCGCAGCCGTGGATTCTGGACCAGCGAAATGCCGGAGCCGGATCTGTTGAGCATGCTGCATCATGTGGCACTCGGCACTGTCGCCGATGTCGCGCCGCTGATCGGGCTCAATCGCGCTTTTGTCGCCAAGGGCCTGATCGCGATGCGGCGCCGCGACCATGTCGGCCATACCGCGCTGATGGATGTGTCGCGGCTGAACGGGCCGCCCGAGGCCTGGCATCTCGGCTTCATGCTGGGACCGCGCATCAACGCCGGCGGCCGGATCGGGCGCGCCGATTTGGGGGTGCGGCTGTTGCTGGAAGGCGACGTCTCCGAGGCCGCGCGGATCGCCACCGAACTTGACCGCCTGAATACCGAGCGCCGCGTCATCGAGCAGATGGCGGAAGCACAGGCGGAAGCCGAGGCGCTGGCTTCCGTCGGGCTCGAAGACAAGGGGGCGGTGATCGTCACGGCGTCGGAAGGCTGGCATCCCGGCGTGGTCGGCCTGGTCGCCTCGCGGCTGAAGGAAAAATTCTCGCGGCCGGCCTTTGCCATTGCGCTGGAGCCGGGCGGCATCGGCACCGGTTCGGGCCGCTCGATCGGCGGAGTCGATCTCGGCAAGGCGGTGCGTCAGGCCGTATCGGAAGGTCTTTTGATCAAGGGCGGCGGTCACGCCATGGCCGCGGGCGTGACGCTGCGTAAGGAAAGGCTGGCGGAATTCCGCGCCTATATGGAAAGCGCGCTCGCCCACGACGTGGCGCAATCGCGCCATGCCAACGAGCTCTTCATCGACGGTGCGGTCAGCGCGCGCGCAGTGACGCCGGAACTGGTTACAACGCTCAACCGCGCAGGTCCGTTCGGCAGCGGCAATCCGGAGCCGGTGGTGGCACTGCCCTCGCATCAGCTGGTGTATGCCGACGAAGTGGGTCAGGCGCATTTGCGCGTGCGGTTCAAGTCCGGCGACGGTTCGATCGTGAACGGCATGGCGTTTCGTTCGGTCGGCCAGAAGCTCGGCAACGCCTTGCTCCAGCATCGCGGCCAGCCCTTGCACGTGGCCGGATCGCTCGCGGTCGATCGCTGGCAGGGCACCGAGCGCGTGCAGCTGCGGGTACTCGACATCGCCGTGCCGGATCTGGGGCCGGCGGTGATCAGGTGAACGACTCGAGAGCTCGGGCTCCGGGTGAGGGGGCACAGTGCTCAAATCAGACTCAGTGTCCGTGGAAAAAGCCCCTCACCCCAGCCCTCTCCCCGCAAGAGCGGGGCGAGGGAGCACACTGTGCGACGTGCGGTCACGATCCCTGCCTCAGCCGCGCCAGTACCTTCAGCCCGCCATAGCCGTCGGCGGGCAGCAGGCCCATCTTGTTCTGGTAATCCTGGATCGCCTGCATGGTGTCATTGCCGACGCGGCCATCGGTGCCGCCGGTGTCGAAACCTGCCTTGGTGAGACGGACCTGCATTTCCTGCACTTCGGCGAGCGTCAGCGCGCGCTCGGAGCCGGGGAACGGCTGCAGGAACGGCGGCTCGCCGAGGATGCGGTCGCCGAGATGGCAGATCGCCAGCGCGTAGTTCATCGAGGGGTTGTAGCTGCGCACCGAATAAAAGTTCGGCCCGAGCAGGAACGCCGGGCCGCCGGGCACCGGCACCCACATCTGCGCGGATGCGCCCGGTTGCGGGAATGGCTTGCCGTCGGCGCGCGCGACGCCGGCACTGGTCCACGCGGCATAGGTTCGATTGTGGCCCGAGGACGCGCCGGGCGCACGGACCTCAAAACCCCAATGTTCGCCGCGATGATATTTGCCGCGATCGACCAGATAGCGCGCGGTGGAACCGAGCGCGTCGTCGGGTTTGCCGAACGGCGACACCCGGCCGTCATGGTCGTAGTCGATACCGACATTGAGCCAGACTTCCGGCATCCACTGGGTATGTCCCATCGCGCCGGCCCACGATCCCCGCATCTCCTCAGGATTGCTCCAGCCGCGATCGACGATTTTCAGCGCGTTGATCAGCTCGGATTCCCAATAGGCGCGGCGACGCGGCGCGCGCCAGGCGAGTGCTGCCAGCGAGGGAAATACCGGCCGCATGTGGTTCCGCTGCACCTGCGGATCGCCGTACGCGGATTCGACGCCCCACAGCGCCAGCAGGGTGCCGCGCTCGACGCCGAAATCATGTTCGATCCGCGCAAACAGCGCCTCGTGTTTCCGCAGGGCTTCCTTGCCGGCGATGATGCGCCAGTCAGAGACGCGGCGATTGATATATTGCCAGGTCTCCTCCTTGAATTCGGGCTGGTCCTGCATCTGCTTGAACACGGACATGTCCGGTTCGACGTGGCCCATCACCCGGGCCCAGGTCGCCTCCGATATCCCCTTGGCCAGGGCATGCGCGCGAAATCCGTCGCGCCATTGTTCGAAGCCGGGCGGCGCGGCGGCCAACGCCGCGAAGGGGTGCGCGAGCAGGGCGCCGGCACCGAGGCCGGATCGCATCAGTGCGCGGCGCGTCAGGTTTGTGCGAGAATCAAATTGTTTCATCTGGGCAGTCTAGCGGCGATGAAAGGGCCGCGGCAAAGCTGTACCGGCGGAACTAGCCATCCTGCTGCAGATCTGCGGCAATTTTGGACAGCCAGCGCCGGATCGCGAGCTGGGTCCTGGCGCCGAGCCCGGTCAGTAGCCGCCGCTCCAGCGCCATGGCGCGACGCCGACACTTTCCGAGCAAGGTTCCACCACGACCGGTCAGCGTCCACTGCAGCACCCGGCCATGCACCGGATGGGCGGTTTTCCGGATCGCGCCGTCGCGCTCGAGGTTGCGGATGATGACGCCGGGCCAGATCGGCGCCGGACAGGCCGGGATAGGCTTTCATAGGGTGGACGAAAATGTCGCATGCTCGCAGCGAGTGCGAAGATTTCCAGGCGCTGGCGCCCGATGCGTATGAAATTGTCGCCGCACTCGGCCGGGCCGCCGCCAAGGCCGGCATCGACAAGTCATTGCTCGAGCTGATCAAGCTGCGCGCGTCGCAAATCAATGGCTGCGCCTTCTGCGTGCAGTTTCACATCCTGCAGGCCAAACGTCTCGGCATCTCGGCCGACAAACTCAATCTCGTCGTGGTCTGGCGCGAGGCGCCGCTGTTTTCCGCGCGCGAGCGCGCGGCTTTGGCATGGACCGAGGCGCTGACGCTGGTGACCGGCGGCGTAAGTGACGAAGTCTATGCGCTGGCATGCGCTGAATTTTCCGAGCAGGAGCTGGCCTATCTCAGTTCCGCGATCGCTTCGATCAATGTCTGGAACCGGCTGGGCGTCGCCTATCGCTGGACCCCGCCGGCGCGGCAGGCGGCGGTTCATGCGGCGGGGTCATGAGGATCAGTTCTCGCTGCCTTCCTGCGCATCGGGATGGATCACATCCTCAGGCAGTGCATGCGCTACGGCAGACGAGGACGCAGGTTCGGGTCCGATCTCGCGCCCGCGTCCGCCGATCAAGCGCTCATAGGCCGAGATCAAGGTGACGTAGGGATTGACCCAGAGCCAGCCGTCGCGCGTGAACACCTGCACGTCGAAATGCAAATGGCGGGTGGTGCCGTTGGGATGGTCCAGGTAATTGGAGACCACGCCGATTTTTTCGCCTTCCTCGACCTGTCGTCCGTTCAGAAGGCCGTCGGCATCCATGGCAGCCGGATTCATGTGCATGTAGCGAAAGCGGATGTGCTCGGTGCGGCTGTTGATCTGCAGCGTTGCCGCCTGCTGTTTGGGCGAGCGAATCAGCACGCCATCGCGGACAGCGACCACCGCCCGCTGGCGGGGGTCGCAGTGCTCGGAACCTTCGTCAAGCGCCGGACACGGCGCCGGCCGGATATCCTGCCCCTGATGGCCAAAACCACTGGCGCACTGGCCCACACCAAAACTGCGGGCTTCGCAGAAATTGTCCTGCCAGGGATAGCTGGTACGTCCGCCAGCGAGATCATCGAGCGGTTTGTCGCCCGACCGGCGTTTTCCGAACGACTGCGAATGCGCGAAAGCCGGCGCATTTTCCAGCGGAAACCGAATCTGCGAATAGGCGGTGAAATCGGCGTGGCCGCCCTGTTTGCGAAAGCCGCTGTCGGCAATGATATCGCCACTGGGGCGATAGGTGAAATCGGGCGACGGCTCAACCGGGCGCCCGGCGATGTCGGACGGAAGATCGGTTCGCGGCCGCGAGGGCAGGCCGCCGACAACATGCAGCGCTTTCAGGAAACGTTCGGCAACCGGGTAGGCCTCGCGGCATGCAAGCCGCCGCTCGCGGGGGGCGCTGTCCAGACACTGGATCGACACCACGTAGGGAACACCGAAGCGCGTGAAGGCATAACGCACATACCCTTCCCGGATAAAGCGGCGCAGGTCGGGGAATTGTGTCGCCAGCGCCTTGACCGGCTCGCCCTTGCCGCCCAGGGGATCGCTAATGTCGTAGGTCAGGATCGAGCCGGTGATCTGCACTTCGACGGGTCTGGCAAAGGTCCGTGCCAGCAGGCCGTCGCCGGCGCCGGGTTCGAGTGAAAATATCGCGTCGTATCCGGCCGGGCCGGCGTCAAACAGGTCGGCGGGACGAAAATCGGCCTGATACCGCGACAGCGAAAGACTGGCCGGTGCGCCGTTCAGCCTTGCGTCAAGAAACGCCGCGGTGTCGAACGGCAGCAGCACCGGTACCGGACTGCGTCCGATCCCGGTGAAGATCTGCGAGGTCACGCCGTTGAGTTGCACCAGCGCGGGCCTCGAACGCGGGTCGAACGCAGCGAGCCGGCGTTGGCCCGAAAACGTGAAGTCGGGCGCGACAGCCGGCTTGGCGTTGATCTCGGATCGGAGCTGATCGAGAACGGCATGCCACTCGACGCGGACCGCCGAAATCGGCGGGGTTCTGAATTCGTCGGCGCGCAGCAGACCGTTGCCGGCAACGAGCGCGAGCAGGGATGTCAGGGTGTGCGTAACCAGCCGGAGCCAAAAACGGCAGACAGCCCTTCCTCTCACCGACTCTCGTAGCATGCCCGATGATTGCCTAATCCTTGGCGCGCTCGACGTAGGATCCGTCTTCAGTCATGACCACGATCCGTGTTCCCGTGCCGATATGCGGCGGCACGTTGGTGCGCACGCCGTTGGAGAGAATCGCGGGCTTGTAAGATGACGACGCGGTCTGGCCCTTGGTGACCGGCTCGGTTTCCACGACTTCCAGCGTGGCGCGCTGCGGCATCTGAATGGCCACCGGAACGACGCCGTGAAGCGAAAGCTTGACGGTCATGTTTTCCTGCAAGTACGGCGCGGCGCTGCCGATAATGTCCTCCGGCACCTGAACTTGATCATAATTGTCGTTGTTCATGAAGTGGAAGCCGTCGGCGTCCTTATAGAGGTAGTTGAAATTCTGGTCCTCGATGGTCGCCTTCTCCACCTGGTCGGTGGTCTTGTAACGCTCGGAAATCTTTACCCCGTCGCTGATTCGGCGCATTTCGATCTGGCTGACCGGGGTTCCCTTGCCGGGATGGATGTTCTCGGCGGTCAGAACCACGTAAAGCTTGCCGTCTTGCTCGATGACGTTGCCCTTGCGAATAGAACTGGCGATGACTTTCAAAGCTGTGTTTCCTGATATTCTGGCCCGGGACCGAACAGGACATGGGTGTCCCGAGGCCAGCGAAGCGGTTTCGGGCTGCAACATACTGATTTTGCGGCTTGATGCCAGCGTTTTACGGGCTGCCGGGGCGCCCCGCTGATGGCCGGAAACGAACAGCTTTCGCCGTGGTGGTCGCCGGCGCGGCATGCCGACATCAGGCCATTTTTGGCGGCGCGGACCGCTGTTACCAGGTCTGTCAGGGCCTGGTTCGACGAGCAGGGTTTTGCCGAGGTCGAAACCGGGATTTTGCAGGTTTCGCCCGGCAACGAGACCCACCTGCATGCGCCACGCACCGAGCTTACCGGCTCCGATGGCACGCGCGCGGTGCGGTATCTGCGGACCTCGCCGGAATTCGCCTGCAAGAAATTGCTGGCTGCCGGCGAACCGAAGATCTTTGAATTTGCGCGGGTGTTTCGCGACCGCGAGCGCGGCGATCTGCATCTGCCCGAATTCACCATGCTGGAATGGTACCGTGCCGATGCGACGTACGACGCCGTCATGGCCGACAGCGTCGTTTTGATCGCGCACGCCGCGCAGGCAACCGGCATCGGGCGATTTTCGTTTCGCGGCCGGGTTGCCGATCCGTTCGCCGAGCCGGAGCTTTTGACCGTGGCGACCGCATTCGAGCGCTATGCGGGTATCGATCTGCTCGGGTCAGTTGTGGACGGCCTGGGTGATCGTGCGGCGTTGGCGGCAGCGGCCGAGGGACGGGTACGGATTACGGATGACGACACTTGGTCGGATATTTTCAGCAAAGTGTTGGTCGAGCACGTCGAGCCAAATCTGGGGCAGGGGCGTCTGACGGTGCTGTTTGAATATCCAGCGCCCGAGGCGGCGCTGGCGCGCGCCAAACCATCCGACCCGAGCGTCGCCGAACGCTTCGAGGTCTATGCCTGCGGCGTCGAACTCGCGAATGGATTTGGCGAGTTGACCGATGCGCAGGAGCAGCGCCATCGCTTCACCTTGGCGATGGACGAAAAGCAGCGGCGCTATGGCGAGCGCTATCCGCTCGACCAGGATTTTCTCGCCGCGGTCGGGCAGATGCCCGAAGCAAGCGGGGTCGCCCTCGGCTTCGACCGGCTGGTGATGCTGGCGAGCGGCGCCAGCCGGATCGATCAGGTGGTATGGACACCGCCTGCGGGGGAAGCATGAGCAACAACTATCGCAGGTCAGCCGCGACTTTGCGGGAGCCCGCCGAACTGGTCGCCCACGGTTTGGCTCCGGCGGCTGATCTTGCCGATCTGGAAAAGGTTGCGGCGCGCTATGCGATCGCGGTTACGCCGGACATTGCCGCACTGATCGACCCCGGCGATCCCGACGATCCGATCGCCCGACAGTTCATTCCAGACGCTGAGGAATTGGTGACCCAAGGCAGCGAGAACGCCGATCCGATCGGCGATCACGCGCATTCGCCGGTGTCCGGCATCGTGCATCGCTATCCCGATCGGGTACTGTTCAAGCTCGTTCACGTCTGCGCGGTGTATTGCCGTTTCTGTTTCCGCCGGGAAATGGTCGGACCGGGCAAGGCGACCGCGCTTTCGCAGGCCGCTTATCAGGGCGCGCTCGACTATATCCGCGCCCATTCGGAAATTTGGGAAGTCATCCTGACCGGCGGCGACCCCTTGATGCTGGCGCCGCGCCGGCTTGCCGAGATCATGGCGGATCTGGCCACTATCGATCACGTCAGGATTATCCGCATTCACACCCGGGTGCCGGTTGCCGATCCCGCGCGCATCAGCGGTGAGATGATCGCGGCGCTGAAGGTGGAGGGCGCGACAACCTGGGTTGCACTGCACGCCAATCATATCAGGGAATTGACCGAAAAGGCCCGCGCCGCATGTGCCGCCATCATCGACGCCGGGATTCCGATGGTGAGCCAATCGGTCCTGCTGCGCGGCGTCAATGACAATGCCACGGCGCTGGAAGCGCTGATGCGGGGCTTTGTCGAGTGCCGGATCAAGCCATATTACCTGCATCACGGCGATCTAGCGCCGGGCACCTCGCATCTGCGGACAACGCTGGCGCACGGGCAGGAGTTGATGCGTGTACTGCGGGGCCGGGTGTCCGGACTATGTCAGCCGGAATACGTGCTCGACATTCCCGGCGGCCACGGCAAGGCGCCGGTCGGCCCCGATTATCTGTCCCCTGCAGATTCTTTTTCGCAACGACGTGAACAGCACGCAGAAACGCGCTATCGTATCGTCGACTATTGCGGTGAGGTGCATCTCTATCCTCCGACGCCGTGATGCGTTTCTCTGAAATGGGAGAAGCAGGATGCAAAAACTAGCGATATCGATGGCTTTACTGGTCGTGGTTGGAGCTCCGATTGCGATGGCGCAGACCGGAAACAATATGGGATCGCCGGGCGCTGCGAATCAGTCACAGCCGCTTCGCGAAGCCCCGCTCGAAGCCCCGATCGGCCACCGGCAGCCACGGGCCGATCAGGTGCCGTCGGAAAAGAATCTGGGCAATCCGAACGACCCGATGAACAAGGAAGATGCCGCGCTTGATCGCAAGATCAAGAGCATCTGCAGGGGTTGCTGAGATCAGCCCTTGCGCGCGGCGAGCGCCATTCCGATCAGGGTCGCGCCGCCGAACAAGAGATTGATGCCAACCAGCAGGCCGACGGCCCAGAGCGCCGATCCCGGCAATCCGGCGATGATTACAGCCGCGATCAGCAGATCCATGATTCCGGCGACCAGCAGCCACGACCACCGCTCCGACAATTCGCGGCGATGCTCCAGCGCGTACATGATGGTGGCGACGCCCTCGGCGAGGAAATAGGCGCCGACGACGATGGTGAGGGTCAAAGTACCCTCTACCGGCCGCGCCAGCAGGACAATGCCGGCGACAATCCCGAGCACCGCCGAAATCAGCGACCACCAGAACCCCGGCATCCGCCGGGCCCAGAACGTCAGCGCCAGGCCGGCGATGCCCGAGATCAGAAACAACCAGCCCAGAAAGATGGTGACGGCAAGACTTGCCAGCGGCGGCACGATCATTGCCGCCAGCCCCAAAATCACGAGCAGGATGCCTTCAAACAAGAAGGCTTTCCAATGCTCGTGTACCGCGGCGCTCATTTCGGACTGCAACCTGGTGATGTCCTGGGGAAGGGTCATTGAAATCTCCCTATGCCGGTAGCGCGGAGTGACGCCCCAATACCCTGGTATCCTAACATAGCCGGCGCCAACTCTGCGCGGTCAATTTGTTTCTGCCAAGACCCTGCGCGATATCAAGGACACCGGCAATTGATGTCCTATTCAGCCTTGTTCAGCCTTGGCCGGGCGCGGACGAAAAGCCCCGCGACGTGCCGCGCATCCGATTGCGGCCGAGAATATAGATCGCCGTGGTGACCAGCAGAAGGACGCTGCCGATCAGGATCGATACGAGACCGATAGGCACGAGAACCAGCGCCACGTTGCGTTCGGGGTTCACCAGCCAGTGATGGATCGACGTCAGTACGAAGGCGAGGCCGACAAATCCGGCCGCACCGCCGGCCACCAGCAACGCCCACATCCGCCGTAACTGGGTCAGCCGCTCGCGTGCGATGTCGGTGCGGGGAGCATGGTGTCGGCCGACCCGCCGCACCAGCCGCGCCGCGAATGCGATCGCGCTGAACCCGATCAGCACGCTCGCCGATCCCAGCAGCAGCCTGGTTGATGGATCAAGGTCGGCGTTTTGCTGCAGCGTCAGCAGCGGAAAATCGAAACCGGCATGCAGCGCGACCGGCGCAAACAGCATCAGGATTCGGCTTGAGATACGCGCCCAGTCGCGATGGTGCCGGTGCGCGCCAAGCGCGGTGCCGGAGCGGCCGATCGCGAGATAGGCGCCGGCAATGATGCCGAGCGCGCCGTGGAACGGCACGGTCAGGACGCTGCGCAACGCTGCCAGCGATCGCCACATCTCGGCATGCTGCACGAGATAAGCGAGGTTTTCGTAGGCGGCAAAGCCGAGCCCTACGGCGGCACCATAGACCACGGTGTCCATCGGATCGGCGAAAGGCCGCCGCCGCGCCGAAACCGCGACGATGGCGAGAACCTTGACGGTTTCCTCGGGCAGGGCGACCCCGAAGATCGAGTGCAGCGCCTGCGCAACCCAAGGGTTTTCGGGGGCGGTAAGAATCGACATGAACGGCGCCCGCGCCAGCCCGAGCAGCGAAATGCTGGCGGCGCCGAGCAGAAACGCGGTCCACACCTTGGCAGGCGGACCAGGGCGCTCGCCGGCGGCAATCACGAGCCACAGCATCAGCAGCGCGGGCGCGACAGCCGCGGTGCCGATGACAGTCGGGAGGGATTCAAGGAGCAGCATCAGGATGGCAAATATGCCATTTTTCAGCGTTATCCACTGTCTAGATGTTAGGTCCGGCCGATACCGTCGGACGCACCTTCCGAATTCGCGTTCCGAGGCATCGTCCGGCTCAGCAGCCGCGGCATATGTTTTTCAACTGCGCATTCATCCGCGCGTCTTCCGCGCCGATCGTATCCACATATTTGGCCGGGTCGGCCTTCGAGGCGGCCGCAGCCCGCGATGACCTTGGGGTCGCGGAAGACGCAACGGGTGGAGCGGACTTGTCGTAGCAGGCGAGCCTGCCAGCGGCATCCGCGATCGATTTGCATTCGCCCGTCTGCGCCATGGCGCTTTGAGACAACGCGCAAGTCGCGACGAGCATAACCAGGAATCTCATTTCAACCTCTTTTGGCCAATGGAACTCAACCGTGAATGTGCACGTTTCCTGGCGAGCCGCGATTGTTCAGTCAAATCAAAAGGTTTGCCAGTTTCTTTCAGCAAAGTGCACGCATTCGCGTGTCCTGTCCATCCGGTATTTCCAATGCAATTCGCGGGGGAGCGGGCGGAAGGCACCCGCGTGATAGGCTCTGTCGTCGTCAGCCAAGGAGTTGCACCGGGTGATTTCATTCCGCGGAGCAGAGACACATATTAGATCGGTTCTCAAAGCTGTCAGTTGGCGGACTTTGGGAACACTCGACACCTTCGCGATCAGTTGGTTCATGACGGGCAGGGTCAAAATCGCAGGATCGATCGCCGGTATCGAGATAGTAACCAAGATTGTCTGGTACTATCTTCACGAGCGCATCTGGGCTGCGGTGCGTTGGGGCCGACGCGAGCTATGATGGATGACGTCCGCGATCCGTTTTGGTCGATACTCGCGCGACCATGAGAATACCAACGGCAACAACGGCCGCGAGCGCACAATACATCCCGACCCGCATCTGCGAGAAATGTAAATGATTTCAATTCGCTTTTAGAGCGTTGGCGCTCCCTAGCGGAATCGAACCGCTCTCTCCACCGTGAAAGGGTGGCGTCCTAACCGATAGACGAAGGGAGCGAGAACGTCCGCCTTGCCAGGACCGGTCCGGTCGCGGCATGGCTGTTTCGCTTTGGTCAAAAACAAAAACGCTCGGCAAATCAACGCTTTGAGGCTACGAGGCGCCGTACCGAACCCGGACCGTGGTGGCTGATCCCGATTGCGGCGGGCGAACGTATAGTGGCGTTTGCGCGGTCGGGCAAGCCGTCGGAAATTGTCGGTTTTGACGGCCAATTGAACGCGCCCCAGAGACCCCCGGACATCTCCGATTGTGCCGCGCTCGCAACGGTTTTTAAAGCCCCGGCGGAGTAGGGAGGAAGCTTGGGGAGAATTGAAATGGCCGCAACCAAGAAGCGCGAAGCGCGCAAATCGCTGCACCAACCCGGGTGGATCACCCTCGAAGGCGGCTTCGCGGCGCGCCAATGTGTGGTGCAGGATATGTCGAGTACCGGTGCAAAGGTCACAATCGATGATCCCAACACGTTGCCAGCCAGGTTGCGGCTGGCATTCGCCCGCGACGCACGAACGGGACGAAACTGCGAGGTGGTCTGGCGTCGCGGAAAGTCGTTCGGCGTGAAGTTCGTCAGGTAGCAAAAGCGGACCGCCCGCGATAAAAGGCTGGATGCGAAACATCCTGCTTGCGATCGTCGTTGCGGTGCTGCCGGCCTCCATCGCGGCGGCTGAACAGTCCGGCACTCCCAGGCCGGGCAAACCGGCAGCTTCGGTCAGGCAGTTGCCAGTGAAAGATACCGCGGCCGGCGATTCATGTGCTGCGTATGGTGCGGGCTTCGTCAAAGTCGAGGGCACCGATACCTGCGTGAAGATCGGCGGCGCCGTTAGTATCGGGGCTGGCAGCTCCCGCGCCTGGCACTAAAGCGGCAGCGGGGCGAGCCCATTGCAACTCCATATCATCGTTCCCGTCATAATGAGTTGCGCGATGCTGTGGTGGGTGAGCCGCCGCATGAGCTGGACCACGCGCCTTGTGGTGACGGTCATCACGCTGGTCGTGATCATCTGTGTTTTGTGGTTCGAACGGAGGGGCCTTTACTAACGGCTCGCTTATGACATCGGCCGCGCGACGAATTGCGCAAATCCGGGCCGGTCGGCGAATTCTGCGAACCAGCGTTCGAGATGTGGAAGCCGAGGTTTGTTGATGCCTTCGACCCCGAACCAGCGCCTGGCGTAGGTGCCGAGCGCGATATCGGCGAGGGTGAATTCATCGCCTTCGACGAAGCGCCGCGACGCCAGCTGGGTATCGAGGATACGCCATTGTACGGCCTCGGCGTCGGCGTCCTTCTGGATTGCGACCATGTCGCGTCGCTCGACCGGAGTTCGCACCAGCGCCCAGAAAACCGGACGATCAACCGGTTGAATTGTCGAAAGCGTCCAGTCCAGCCAGCGGTCGACGCCGGCGCGACGTTTTGGCGCTTGCGGATACAGTGGCGAGCCCTCGCGATAGGCGAGCGTGAGGTAGCGCATGATCGAATTGGATTCCCACAGCACGAACTCGCCATCGACCAGGGTCGGCACCCGCCCATTCGGATTCATCGCGAGATAGTCGGCCTCCTGGTTGCGGCCGAACGCCATGCCGGCATCGATGCGCTCATAGGCGAGATCGAGTTCGCGCAGACACCACAACACTTTTTGGACATTGACCGAATTGGCCCGGCCCCAGATCTTGATTTGTCCGTGATTGTCGTTTGGCACGTTGGTTCGCTCCCGTTGATCCGCTTCCCGCGGGTCATACCGGAAAACCCGCGAGAAAGCGCGCGCCGCATCCAGATTTCAACACGGCTTTATGAAAAAACAGGCCCCGCCATCAGCAGGGCCTGTTTTACGGTAACGAAAATCACTTGTGGTCAGCGGCCAAAGAACAGCCACAACAGAATGATCACCGGTATCGGTACGCCGAGCAGCCAGAGCAGAATTCCTCGTCCCATGTTCGCCTCCGTGTTCCTCAACCCTGAGAAGAACGCAGAAGGGAGAAACAGGTTCCGAGGACGGAACGGAAAAGCCTCACCAGTGTCCGGTGTTCGGCATCGAAGTCCACGGCTCCGCCGGCGGCTTCGCGTCGCCCTTCTGCAATAGTTCGATCGAATGCAGATCCGGCGAGCGGACAAAGGCCATCTGGCCGTCGCGCGGCGGCCGGTTGATGGTGATGCCGAGTTTCATCAGGCGATCGCAGGTGGCGTAGATGTCATCGACCTCATAAGCGAGGTGGCCGAAATAGCGGTCCTCGCCGTATTTTTCTTCATCCCAGTTGTAGGTGAGTTCGACCAGCGGTGCGCCGCGTCCCTTGGACGCTTTCAGCAGGCCCTCATCTTCGGCGGCGCACAAGAACACCAGCGTGAACTTTGCCTTGTCGTTGTCGACGCGGCGGACCTCCTTCAATCCCAGCGCGTCCTGATAGAATTTCAGCGCGCTGTCGAGATTGCGCACGCGCAGCATGGTGTGGAGATAACGCATGGTTGTTGCTCCCTTGGGAAATTGAAAAAGAGATCGTTGTTGGGTCGAAAATTTCAATAGCAGCAAAATGGGGATATGGGCAGGGCCATGGTGCGGGTCGTTCTGACGGTGTTCTGAAACGCCAAAGCCGCGCGAGCGGGAAAGCGCGTCTTGGGGGGCGGGCAAGCTTACAAACAACAACGCCGCCTGAGCGGAATATGTTCGCTCGGCGGCGTTGCGCTAATTACTGGGTCCCTCAAATTCCCCAGCAACCCTTGGTCTGTTCACTGGCCCAAAGGTTCAACGAGCCGCTGGGTCACCCTGACGCACACCGCCAATTCAATCCGTGTCTGTCGGAAGGCTCTCGCCGTGCGAGGCGATCAGTGTTTATAGGTCGGGTTCGCATCTTCAACATCGGCGTCGTGGCGGAAGCTGACGGCAATGTCGGCGAACTCCTTGATCGTTTCTGTCGTCGTCATGGTCTTTGACACCCGGTCGGGAATCAGCGCGTGGCCTCCTAGATATTCACTCCATGCGTTCATAACGTTTCCTCTGCGCGCCGTAAGCGAGCGAGGGGGCCAAGCATCTCAGCGATAAAAGTGTTCCGCTGAAACATCTATTCTTGGCGGCTTGCCTAATGTTCCTCGTTTGTCCCTTCTCGGCCTTGCGAGGGCCGAGCGGCGCGGCCGTATCGTGAGGCACATGCGCTCCGGGACAGAATCTTCGGTGGACTTCAGGGAACAGTGTCGTCAAAGGCCATGCGGCGAACGCCCGCGTGGCCTTTTGTTCGCGAAAAATTTACGTTTGGTGTCGGGTGGAAAGTCCACCCCCTGTTCGTTCTTTGAGAACAAAACGGAATCGATGCTTGTCAAGAATTGACGGAATCGCGCCGCAGTGCATGCTTCCGTCATGCTTTATTTCAAAAACTGCCGTCTGGCTCGAATGAGCGATGGTCACTACTGCGTCATCCGGGACTTGGGCCTAGTGAAAGGCGGGAAGGGCATGAAGCACCACGACGTGCTGATCGACCTGTCGCTTCGCGGCGCTCTTCAATTCCTGAAGAGAATGTCAAAAGTGGGTAACCAGGAGGGCAGTGCCCACCACCAGGCCGATGCCTATGATGATTATCGCGATAAAGAATTTGCCCATCGCGGATAGCCGGCTTTCCTCCTGAGCGGGTTACGGCTCTCCATTTCGCAAAATCCGCGACGCCGCCGAAGGCTTCGGTTCAAGCTGCGCTATTTTCGCGTCGTATTCCGACGCGAGGTCCAGCAGTCGCTGCTGGGTGAAGGGGTCGGCGTGTTTGGCGAGCCGACGGCAGCGTTCTGCTTGTTCTTTTAAAGTGGCTACATCCATCACGCACCAATGGGGCGGGTGTCTCGCAAATTCACAGTATCGTATGCCTCAATAATTTCTAGCCGGTTTCCGGCTACGCGGGTTCCATCGGGTTCCCGCATGGCTCCCTGTTCTCAAGCGTTGTTCTCTCGCGCGTTGTTTTCGCGGAGGAGAACATCATGCCGACCTATCGAGCCTACCTCATCGATGGAGACAACCGCGTATCATCGTACAGACCGATCGATGCAGATACCGACGCAGAGGCATTGCAGGCCGCACGCCAGTTCGTCGGCGGCTGCGATGTTGAAGTCTGGCATCTCGATCGCAAGATCGGGCGGCTTGAGCGCGCGAAAAAATAGTGAACTCAGTTTCGTATCCATGAATTGAGCAGGGTGCGCCGGGATATCGTAACCCGGCGCAGCCTGGCGTGAGCGCGGTGAACTCACTGCATCAAGCGGCGCAGAAACTGAAAACCCCGCCAGCATCCGAAGATAGTGACGGGGGTTTCATGCTTCAGCGCTTTCGCTGCTGCTGCACTTGGCGAGATAACTTCTGGCAAGATAACTTCACCGTTGGTTTTTCGTTCCGCCTGCCGCACACCTGTGCTTCATGCGGCGAACGACTATTTGGGGTTGGAACCGGGTTCCGCTGCAACCATTGAAAAAGCTCTGCGTTGTCACGCGGGTATTCGGAAAATGGAGGAGATCAGCATGAGAAAAACCCTGGCAGTTCTGGCGACGGTTGCCGCCGTTGCCGCAACCACCATGACCGCGTCGGCGCCTGCCGAAGCACGAGGCTTCGGCCCTGGTCTCGCTTTCGGCGTGGCCGCAGGCGCGCTCGCGGCCGGCGCAGCGGGCGCCTATTATTATGGGCCGGGCTACGGGTACTACGGCTACGGTCCGCGTTACTACGGGTACGGGCCGGCGTATTACGGACCCGGATATGGGCCTTACGCCTATTACGGCGGTGGACCGTATTACGGCCACCGCCACTGGCGCCATCGCTGGTAATTGAAAAGCCCGGAGCATCGTCTCCGGGCTTTTTTTATTTGGCCGCGAAAATCGGCAAGCGCAACGCGGCGGAAGGCTTAGAGCGCGCTTGACCGGTCATTCCAGGACCAATGCGGCGGGCGTTGCGCTGTTCGGCGGGCGTTTTCCAGCGTGGTGACAAAATATTCCGCGCGCTCGCGCTGGAATTTTTCCTGAGTGGCTTTGAAGTTTGCAACCCGGTTTGCGATTTCTTCCCGCTCGCGAGCGAGGTTGTCTTGCGGTTCGGTCATGCCCATCCCTTTTGATTCTTGTCCCAAGCCTATTGGCGGCTGCGATTGGGGCGTGAATTGGGACAACGCGTTGCTGGATTGTGATGGCTGTGCGTAACGTGCGTCGGAGGTTCGCGGTGGATAAGGTCGCCGCTGTCCTTGTGGCCTGCGCGCCTTCCCGGTAGCGACAAGAAAACGGGAGGGCTCCATGGCAAAAATCGATCTGGATTCGCTTAGCATCGAAGAACTCGCAGCATTGCGCGAGTGCGCTACCGACAAATTGATGGAAAAGGTCGCGGTGCGGCGTGCCGAACTGGAAACGGAACTGGAGAAACTGTCGCAGTACGGCAAACCTGTGAAAAAATCCCAGGAACCGGCTCCAGTCGTAAAGACCAAAAAGAGCGACGAGAAGAAAAGCGAAGAAGCCAGGGAGCCGATCGCACAAGCGGCCTGAAAACCGGGCCAGGCGCGCCGGCGCTTTCACACCCTCGCTGCAGCGAGGGTGGCAATCCGGGCGGCCGTGCTATAATCGGCGTGGCTCCATTTTCGGATTAGTGCATTGATCGCACCGGATCTTCGCAGCGGCGTGGAACAACTCGGCGACATGATCGCCGAAGCCTCCACCATCATTCCCTTCACCGGCGCCGGCATTTCGACCGAATCCGGCATTCCCGATTTCCGCTCACCCGGCGGATTGTGGTCCCGCAACCGCCCGATTCCGTTCGATGAATTCGTAGCCAGCCTCGAGGCCCGCAACGAGGCCTGGCGGCGACGCTTTGCGATGGAGCCGACCTTCGCCGCGGCGCGGCCGGGGCGCGGCCACCGCGCGCTGGCCTCGCTCTACAAGGCCGGCAAGATTCCTGCCATCGTCACCCAGAACATCGACAATCTGCATCAGATGTCGGGCTTCGCGGCCGATGACGTCGTCGAGCTTCATGGCAATACCACTTACGCCCGCTGCATCGGCTGCGGACGAGCTTACGATATGGCGTGGGTCAAGCGCAGCTTCGAGACGACGGGCGGTGCGCCGGACTGCTCCGCATGCGACGAGCCGGTCAAGACCGCCACCATCTCGTTCGGGCAGGCGATGCCGGAAGACGCCATGCGCCGCGCCACCGAGCTTGCCCAGCAGTGCGACCTGTTCCTTGCGATCGGATCGTCGCTGGTGGTGTGGCCGGCTGCCGGGTTTCCGATGCTGGCGAAAAACTGCGGCGCCAGGCTCGTGATCATCAACAACGAGCCCACCGAGCAGGACGATATTGCCGACCTGGTCATTAGGCACGACATCGGGGAGACGCTTGGACCGTTCGTAGGCAATTGACGCCAAGTTGATTCGCGGCTGCGCAAGGCTGTTCATAGTTCCCGGCGGACCAGTTTTTTATCTATGCGCCGCAACCGGTAGTGTTATCTTTTGATTCGAGAGATTCGGGTGGCGTCATCATCAGTCGTGATGGATGGGCGCGTGTTCCGGCACCGTCACTTGAAGTGGCGGGCCGTCAATGATGTGTGAGGTCCGGGGTCATGGGGTCGGACGGATTTGAGTCCAAGAAGCTCGGGGGCCCGCCAGGCGGGACCGGACCGAACAGGCTTGGACCGAGCGAATTTGCAGGCGGCGCCGAGCGCGATCCCGCCTTCGATGCGTTGTCGGGCCTTGGCGAGGCCGCGGCCAACCTTGTCGAAATCTCCGGTGTCATCAAATGGTTCGATGCATCAAAGGGCTACGGCTTTATCGTTCCTGACAATGGCTGGCCGGATGTGCTTTTGCACGTCACGGTGCTTAGGCGCGACGGCTATCAAACCGCCTATGAAGGTGCACGGCTGGTCTGTGAATGTGTGCAGCGCGCCAAGGGTTATCAGGCGTTCCGGATTCTATCGATGGACGAATCCACCGCGATCCATCCGGCGCAAATGCTGCCGCCGCGGACCCATGTCAGCGTCACTCCGACCAGCGGTCTGGAGCGGGCCCAGGTTAAGTGGTTCAACCGGCTGCGCGGATTCGGTTTCCTCACCTGCGGCGAGGGCACGCCGGATATTTTCGTGCACATGGAGACATTGCGCCGGTTCGGGATGACGGAACTGCGCCCCGGCCAGTACGTGCTGGTGCGGTTCGGGCCCGGCTCCAAGGGCATGATGGCTGCCGAAATTCAGCCGGAAGCCGGCTCGCCTGGCCTGTCGTCGCACTGATTGCGGCGCCTTTCCAACGCCTCTCGAAACACAAATCCGGTCCGGCGCCAAAAATCGCGCCGGGAGCCGGTTCCCATGGTCTGGTATTTGCCACGATCATCGGGCTAGGGTCGGTGTGTGCGTAAGCGAAATCCTTCACGGCTGAGGTAAGCGTTGGTCATGAGTTTTTGTCGAGGTGTTGGTCGGCTTCGCTTGCGGGCGCGGCTTTGGGTTTGCGTGGCCGCCACGGTCGCGTTTTTTGCTTTCACGGGCTCCGGCGCACGGGCGGAGAGCGTCCAGCCGCTCGAGATCGTCACCAAGACAGGCGTGCAGGTTTTCTCGGTCGAGGTGGCAACGACCGAACAAGAGAAGGAAACCGGGCTGATGTACCGCAAGGAACTGGCGGACGGGAAGGGGATGCTGTTCGATTTCTCGCCCGAACAGGAAGTCTCGATGTGGATGAAGAATACCTACATCTCGCTCGACATGATTTTCATCCGGGCCGATGGCCGGATCCTGCGCATAGCCGAGAATACCGAGCCGCTATCGACCAAGATCATCCCGTCGCGGGGACTGGCTAAGGGCGTGCTGGAGGTGATCGCGGGCACGGCAAAAAAATACGGCATCGAACCCGGCGACCGCGTCGGGAATCCCCTCTTTAACGGCCATTGAGGCCGCTGCCGTGCCTTGCTGGCCGCGCTTTAAGCGTGTATCGACGTCGTTTCCGAGATTATCGGGGTATAGCGCAGCCTGGTAGCGCGGCAGTTTTGGGTACTGCAGGTCGTTGGTTCGAATCCAGCTGCCCCGACCAACTAACCTATTGCTTCCCCTCGCTGCGATTCTGACATTTTGAGCCTGAATCTGACATGCGATTCTGACGTTATTCTCCACTAACAAAATCTTCAACGCGTGCGACGAACGCCCCGTGAGCGTCGACGCCGACGGCGGCATGCCTGGTGCGATGTCGAGCCGGTTGCCGGCGACGGATCGTACCAAGTGCAGTCAGAACGGCGGCAGGCCAGCCGCCGTCGGCGCGCATATCGTTGAGAGAGTGCGCCAGCGATAATCCATTCACGCTGACATCGCGACGTGCAGCAGCAGCCCATCGCGCATTAGTCCGGCCTTTTTCCGGTAATCCTCAATGTAACAGAACGAGAAATATTCACAGTTATGAAAAATTCATATATAATTTCATAGTGCATTTTCCAAGCGAGGCTGGTGTGAACGCTATTCCAAAGCAAGCTCAAGTAGTTATCGTTGGTGGCGGCATCGTGGGATGCAGCGTGGCGTATCACCTCGCGCTTCGCGGCTTCAAAGATGTCGTCTTGCTGGAGCGCAAGCAACTCACCTCGGGCACCACCTGGCACGCGGCGGGACTCGTCGGTCAATTAAGGGCCACCCATAATCTGACGCGTCTTGCGCAGTACACGACCGAACTCTACGCCACGCTCGAACAGGTCTCGGGCCAAGCTACCGGCTTTCGCCAGGTTGGTTCGCTCGCACTCGCGTCGAACGGCGAGCGCTTTGAAGAACTGAAGAGAGGCGCGTCGATGGCCAGGTGTTTTGGCCTCGACGTCAATGTGCTCACCCCCGAGCAGGCAAGTTCGCTGTGGCCTCTGCTGGACGCCACCGATCTCGTAGGTGCCGTTCATCTTCCTCGCGACGGTCAAACCAATCCGATCGATACCACGCAGGCCTTGGCAAAAGCCGCCAAGGCCGGCGGGGCGCGGATCTTCGAGAACGAGAAGGTTATGCAGATCATCATCGAGAATGGCGTCGCAAAGGGAGTTCGGACCTCCCGTGGTGAAATTCGCAGCGAGTTTGTCGTAAACTGCGCGGGCATGTGGGCCCAGGAACTGGGGGCTTCCGCCGGAACGACAGTGCCGCTGCATGCGGCCGAGCATTTCTACATCGTCACCGAACCGATTGCCGGATTGCCAAAAAACCTTCCGGTGCTGCGCGATGCCGATTCCTGCGCGTATTTCAAGGAAGATGCCGGCAAGCTGCTGGTCGGATGGTTCGAGCCGATCGCCAAGCCATGGGGCCAGACCGGCATTCCCGAAAGCTTCGAGTTCGAGACGCTGCCCAACGATCTGGAACATATCGAGCCGCTACTGGAGGCGGCTGTGCGCCGGGTCCCCGTGCTGGGACAAGCAGGCATCCAGCTGTTCTTCAACGGTCCCGAGAGTTTTACTCCCGACGACCGTTATCTGCTGGGCGAAACGCCGGAGGTGCGCAATCTCTATGTCGCGGCCGGTTTCAATTCGATCGGCATCCAGTCCGCGGGCGGCGCAGGAAAGGTGCTGGCCGACTGGATCGTCGACGGCCATCCTCCGATGGATCTGTGGGACGTGGATATACGTCGCATGATGCCGTTCCAGCGCAACCGCAAATATCTGAAGGATCGGACCGTCGAGGCGCTCGGCCTGCTGTACGCCATGCACTGGCCCTTTCGACAGCCGGAATCCGCGCGTGGTGTCCGCCGTTCCTCGCTTCACGATCGGCTCAAGGCCAGAGGTGCTTGCTTCGGCGAGCTTGCCGGCTGGGAGCGGGCCAACTGGTTCGCGCCGGAAGGTGTCGAGCCGAGCTACCAATACAGCTTTGCGCGGCAAAACTGGTTCGACTATTCCTCAGCGGAGCATCGCGCGACTCGAGAATCGGTTGCGTTGTTCGATCAGTCCTCGTTCGGCAAGTTTGTTCTCGAGGGCGCCGATGCCGAAACTGTGCTGAACAATATCTGCGCCAATAACGTCGCGGTTGCGGCGGGACAGATCGTCTACACGCAATGGCTCAACGAGCGCGGCGGAATCGAAGCAGATCTGACGGTGACGCGCGAAGCCGAGGACCGGTATCTGATCGTGACCGCGGCGGCGACCCAAACGCGGGATTTCGCCTGGCTCAAGCGTAATATTCCCGCCGGCGCGCGCGCGGTGGCCTACGACATCACCTCGGCTTACGCGGTGCTGGGGTTGATGGGGCCGGACTCGCGCACGGTGCTGTCGCGAGTGACCGATGCCGATCTGTCAAACGGGGCTTTCCCGTTCGGAACGTCACGGCTCATTGACCTCGGCTATGCGCGGGTGCGGGCAAGCCGCATCACCTATGTCGGAGAGCTCGGCTGGGAAATCTACGTTCCGACCGAATTCTCGCAAGGCGTCTTCGATGTGCTGTGCGAGGAGGGCGCCGCCAGCAACATCAAGCTGGCCGGCTATCACGCGATGAACTCGTTGCGTACTGAGAAGGCCTATCGGCATTGGGGACATGACATCACAGATGAAGACACGCCGCTGGAGGCCGGTCTCGGATTCGCGGTCGCCTGGTCGAAGCCGGGATTCATCGGAAAGGACGCTCTTCAACGTCAGCGCGATGCCGGGCTCAAGCGGCGGCTGCTGCAGTTTTCTTTGGAAGATTCGCAACGCCTGCTCTATCACAACGAGCCGATCTGGCGGGACGGGGTTATCGCGGGCCGCATCACTTCCGGCATGTTCGGGCACACGATCGGCAAGTCCCTGGGGATGGGATACGTCGAAAATCACGGAGGGGTCGTCGATACAGCCTTCGTCAAGGCGGGGAACTATGAGATCGAAGTCGCCGGCGAACGCATCAAGGCCACTGCAAGCCTGAGCGCGCCTTATGATCCGAAGAACCTGAAGGTAAAGGATGTAGCCGATCAAGACTTGGCAAAACTGCCGGTGACATCCTGATGGGCGAGACGCAAGCGGTGGGCAGTTCGAATATCGCGCTGCGAGATTGCCAGCGCCTGCACCCCGCGGTCCTTTTGGGGTGCATGGCGAGCGGCAAGGCCGCGTATCTCAATAATGCGGCGGGGTGATAACCCAGATCACCTTGGTCGCGATCTTGCCCGGATTGCTGCAGCGATGAATGCTGGTGCTCTTGAAGGCGAAACTGTCACCCTCTTCCAGCCGGAATGATTTTCCGTCAACCACAAGATCGAGGACGCCTGCCGTCACGATGCCCGCCTCGGCGCCATCGTGGCTGTAGTCGCCGCTGTCCGCGCCCGGTGCGATCGTGCTCAGCAGTAATTCCAGCGGTCCGCCCAGGTTGGGAGAGAGAAGTTCCTCGACAATGCCGAGGCCGGTAAATGTGAGCTGTCGCCGGTTTGCCTTGCGAACGATGATGTCGCGTTCTTCCGACGCGCTGTTGGCATTGCCCTGGAAGAACCAGTTCATCTGAACGCCGAGCACATCGCTCAGTTTCTTCAGCACACCGATCGGCAGTTTGGATTGATTTCGCTCGATCTGGCTCAGATACCCGACTGAGACGCCGGCCTGGGTCGCAACCTCGTTCAGCGTCAGGCCCTTGATCTTCCTCAATTCGCGGATCTGGCCGCCGATCGCTTCTCCAGGATCGGTCTGGCCTGCCGTGGGAGCATTGGTCGACCATTCTTCGGAGCTTTGAAGCGAACGTACGGCCATGATGATAAGTCGCTCCTCGGTCAAGTCAGCAAGGTCAGCGCGGTACGGGGCAACTTGATTTCCAAACCGCTGCTGCGGCTGCGATGCCTTCATAAGGCACTCGTATCGGGTGCTGTATGTGTATCTCAATTGTGAAAAAATGACACATATTTTCACGGATGCAGACGCAGATCGTGCAAAAGTTCCTGCTTGTTTCCATCATTTGCAGCCGCGTTCGCCGGAGCGCCGCCATCCGCGCTCGGGCGCGCCGCCGAGGCTGTCGCTGAAGCGATCCTGGATGCGCATCAGCGAGTATCCGCGGCCAGCGTGACAATTCACATGCCGCACGCGTCGATACCGGCGATGTTCGATGGTGTCGGCACGACCATCGTTCGCAGCCGCTCCCTTCGTTGATCGGTGTTGCAAGCAGTCCATCACGGTCGGCGGGTTGCGCAGATGCCGATCCCTCGAAATGTTGCATACATCCAGTCGTTGCGGGCGGATGGGTGCGATTTAGCACCGGTCGCACTCTACACGATCATACTTGAACGGCAGTTGATCGATGCCTCAGTCCGCGAAGTCAAGATTTCGATCCGATAGCGCTGCTCGCCCGTGTCGGCTTCGTCCTCGTGACCAAGTCCGGCTTGCCTGCGAGAACGTCTCGGAATTCGTTGCGCTCGCCAGGGCGTCACCCGGCAAGACCAGGGGTTACGTGCGGTGAGCGCCTTGACTCCCGCCGAAAAATATTCTAACTATTTAGTTAGTTTTGCAGGTGGCATCTAGAAGACTGGTAGCGGGGGCACGTGAGTTACAGGGTCGGTGTCGATATCGGCGGCACGTTCACGGATATCGTTTTCACCGGAGAAGATGGCAACGTGACCGCGATGAAAATCGCGAGCACACCGGATGATTACAGCCGCGCGGTTCTCGATGGCATCATGGCCACCATTGCCCGGCTCGGCATCTCGCCGAGCGAAGTGAGCGAGATCGGCCACGGCTTCACCATAGCGACCAACGCTATTCTGGAAGGCAAGGGCGCCAAGACCGCGCTCATCACGACCAAGGGATTCCGGGACGTTCTCGAATTTCGCCGCAACCGCGTGCCGCGTCTCTACGACCTCTATTACGAAAAGCCCGCGGCGTTGGTGCCGCGCAATCTTCGTTACGAGGTGACGGAACGCGTAAATTCAGGCGGTGAGGTGATCATTCCGCTTGCGATCGACGATGTGAATCACGTCATTGACATGCTTTTGAAAGAAAATGTCCAATCGGTCGCGATCTGTCTGCTGCATTCCTATGTCAATGGCGACCACGAGCGAACGATCTCGGATGTTATTCTGAAGCGCGCGCCGAACCTGGTGCAAACGCTTTCAAGCGACCTTCTGCCGATCATCAAGGAATATGAGCGGACGAGCTCGACGGTCATCAATTCCTACATTCGGCCTGTTGTCGAACGTTATCTTGCCCGCCTGACTGACGGCCTTGCGGAGAGGGGCATCAAAACCCCGGTTGGCGTGATGCAGTCCAACGGTGGATTGTCCACGCCGGCGACGGCAAGCCTGCGTCCGGCTTTCTGTATCGAGTCCGGTCCGGCTGCGGGTGTGATTGGCGCATTCCATTTGGCCAAGCACGGCAATTTCGGCGACGTCATCACGCTCGATATGGGCGGCACCACCGCCAAAGCGACGATCATCGAAAAGAATACGGTTTTGAAGTCGCAGGAATATGAAGTTGGGGCTGGCCTCAATGTGGGCCACCGCCTCCTGCGCGGAGCCGGGCATATTGTCAGTGTTCCTGCAATTGACATTGCGGAAGTCGGGGCAGGTGGCGGCAGCATTGCCCGCGTGGATGACGCCGGTTCGCTCCGAGTCGGGCCGCAAAGTGCTGGCGCCGATCCGGGACCCGCCTGCTACAGCCGCAACGGGCAGGACGCCGCCGTCACGGATGCCAACGCTTTGCTCGGCTATATCAACCCGGCCGCGCTTCTGGGTGGCGATTTCACGCTCAACGTGGAGCTTGCCGCCAAAGCCATCCGGAAACACGTTGCGGAACCGCTCGGGCTGTCCGACGTCGAAGCGGCCTACGGAATTCACAGCCTGGCGAACTCGAACATGAGCCGCGCGCTGAAAGCGGTTTCGAGCGAGCGTGGTCGTGATCCCCGGCGATTTAGTCTGTTCGCCTTCGGCGGCGGCGGGCCCGTTCACGCGATCGGACTCGCTGAAATGCTCGGCATGAAAAAGGTGATTGTGCCGCCGCATTCCGGCGTGTTCAGCGCGCTTGGGCTTCTTTTCCCGGAGGTCGAACATCATCTGGTGCGCACGTCGCTAATGACCATCGACGAGAATGCCGGCCCGAAATTCGCGGCCTTGTTGGCCGCACTTCAGGCCGAGGGTGATGCGGTTCTTGCCGCAGAAGGTTTCGATCAGGCGCAGCGCGAGCTGGAGGCCTTCGTTGACGTGAAATATGAAGGGCAGGGCACGGGCCTGACGGTTCCGCTGCAGGTTGTGGCTGATCAGGCTCAGGTCTTGAGCGCGCTCGAAAAGCGCTTCGAGGAAGAGCACGAAACGACGTTCGGCCATGTCGCTCAGGCCAAACGGCAGATCGTGGCGGTTCGCGTCATTGCGCGTGGCCTGTCCAGGCGATCGCGCATGCCAGCGCATCTCGGCCAGAACGCGGCCACCGGAGCCGCCGGCCGCAAGCGTAAAGCTTATTTCGGCAAGACACACGGATGGATCGAAACCCCCATCCTCTCGCGCAGTGACGTCAAAGCAAAAGCGGCGCCGGGGCCGCTTTTGATCGAGGAATACGACACGACGACAGTCGTTCCGCCCGGCTGGACGGCATCGCTTGGTGATGTCGGAAGCATCATCCTGATGAAGACGTGAGGGGCGCGTGACCACAGTCAACACAGATCCGATCACACGCGAGATCGTCAATAATGCGCTACTGAGCATTGCCGACACCATGGCGATGACAGTGGTCCGCACCGCACGTTCCGCCGTCGTCAAGGACGGCATGGATTTTTCGACGGCTCTGTTCACGGCTGATGGGCAGCAGGTCGCACAGGGTCTCACCTTGCCGGCGCATCTTGGGTCGATGGCCCCCGTCCTTGAAGGGATCAGGCGGCGTTTCGGCAACGATATTAATCCGGAAGATATTTTTGCGTGCAACGATCCTTACGAGGGCGGCAGTCATCTTCCCGATATCTTCGTGTTCAAGCCGATCTTCATGGACAATGAAGTGATCGCCTGGACCTGCGCGATCGGTCATCAGACCGACATCGGTGGACGCGTTGCCGGCGGCGTCGTTTGCGATAACACCGAAATCTATCAAGAAGGCCTGCTGATCCCGCCGACGAAGCTTTACGACGCCGGCAAACTCAACGAGGCGGTCTGGTGGATTCTCGAAAAGAACGTTCGCTTGCCTGAAAAAGTGCTCGGCGACGTGCGCGCATTGTTGTCAGCTGTCAGACTGGGAGAGCGCGATTTTCGTGCGCTTGTCGCTGATTACGGCAAAGAGACGATCACCGCCTACATGTACGAAATTCTCGATACGACAGAGCGCCTGGCGCGCGCTTCGGTTGCGAAGCTTCCGCAAGGCGAATGGGAATTCACGGACTATGTCGATCACGACGGTATCGATTTCCGACCGATCGCCATCAAGGTGAAGGTGCGGTTGAAGGGCGATACCGTGCACATGGATTTTACCGGTACGTCGCCGCAGTCCAAAGGCTCGATCAATCCGAACCTTCATTACACGCGTTCGCAATGTTTCGCGACGATCAAATGTCTCCTCGATGCGCAGATTCAATCCAATAGCGGTTTCTTCCGCATATTCGACATCTTCGCGCCAGAAGGCTCGTTCGTGAACCCGCTGCATCCGGCACCGCTCGCCGCGCGCGGCCTTTCTGGCTTCCGCATTTGCCACGCGATTTTCGGCGCCCTTGCGCAAGCGATGCCCGAACGTATCCCCGCGGCCTGGGGCGGTGGCGAGGTTGGCCTGAGTTTCACGGGCTATACGCCGCAACGCAAAGCCTGGGTGCACCTCGACCTGATCAATGACGGTCCTGGCGGCGGCGGTCCTCATCTCGACGGCGCCGATGGCCTGTCATCGCCCGTCAACAACATGTCGATCATCCCGGTCGAGGTCGCCGAAGCCGAGCATCCGATCATCGTGCAGAAATACGAACTGGTCCCCGATACGGAAGGCGCCGGAAAATACCGGGGCGGCCTTGCGATCCGCCGCCAATATCAAGTTCTGGTCGACGACACCGTGTTCCAGCTGCGTTCGGATCGCACCGAATTTGCGGCCTGGGGCGTTCAGGGTGGGCTGCCTGGGGTCATGACGGAGAGCCGGCTCAATCCCGACGGCGAAAACCGCAAGCTGATCGGCAAAACCCTGATGACGCTGAAAAAGGACGATATTTTTCGCATCACGCAGGCGAGCGGCGGCGGTTACGGTGATCCGTTCGACCGGGACCCCGATGCCGTGCTCCGCGACGTGATAGAGGAAAAGATGACAGCGACGCGCGTCAAGGACGTTTATGGGGTGGTCATCAATGTCGCAAAACGCATCGTCGATCATGACGCAACGGATAGCCTTCGCAAAGCGAAACGCGGCCAAGGGCTGCGGCCAGCACATTCTCATCAATAAGTCGAGGCTGATAAACTGACACTTGATCTTGCTCGTTGATGATCTCAATCGTGTCATCACCAATAACGAACTGGGCAATATCGCCCAGCGGCACCGCGGGGGGTATCGCTATGGATCTGAATCGGCGCAAAGTCGTCCAATGGGGCGCTGCTGGATTGGTCGGTGCCGCATTCCCGGCACCCGCACTCGCTCAGTCGAGGGAAAAGCTTCGTTTCCTCTTCGATTTCTCTCCCTGGGGCTATCACGCGGCGACGCATCTGGCGGCGCAGAAAGGCTGGTTTAACGACGCCGGCCTCGACGTGGAGTTCCTTGATGGCCGTGGAAGCGCTTATTCCATCCAGGTGACCGCCAGCGGGCAGGCCGATATCGCGTCCGCTCAGCTCGGGCCGATGGCGATCGCCCGGGAAAACAAACTGCCGCTGACATCGATTGCCGGGTGGGTGCGAAAGACAGATCTTGCCGTGCTTGTTCCGGCGGATTCGCCGATTTCGACCGTCGCCGATTTGAAGGGCAAGAAAATCTCCTGCTTCTCGAGCAGTCCCTGGCTTCCCTATATCGATCCGTTCCTCCGCGCCGGCAAGCTCAGCAGGGACGACGTGTCCATCACGATGGTCGCGCCGGATGCGCTGGTATCCGTCTATGTTGCCGGCACCGTCGATGCCGTGATGACAACCGCGCCGTTCGGCTTGCCGCTCCTGACGGCCAGCAAGCCATCAAAGCCCATTCTTGCGGCAGATTATGGTATTGCCTTTCCGAGCTACGGACTTGTAGCTCTCGAAGAGACCGTCAAGAACAAAGCGTCCGCGCTTAGCGCTTTCGCCAAGGTTCAGCAGAAAGCATGGATCTATACCTATGACGGCCACACCGACGAGGCCGTTGACGCGATTATCGCCATGCGCCCCGACGTCAGGCTCAATCGCGCCAACCTCAAGGGCCAGCTCGAAGCCTACCGGGCCTTTTTCGACAGCAAAAGGACGGCAGGCCGTCCGTATGGACTGCAGGCAAAAGAGGACTGGGATGATGCATTGACGCTGATGGAAGCAGCGAAGGTCGTTAAGCCGGGATGGAAAGCTGAGCAATATTTTACGAATGCGCTTCTTGAGGGATGATGTTGCGGCCGGGACCGACCAGCGAACCGCTCATCGAGATAGCGGGACTTTCAAAAACGTTCGTCACGGAGGACGGACCTTTTGACGCCTTGAGCGACATCAACTTGAGTGTGGCGCGGGGTGAGTTTCTTGCCGTTGTCGGTCCTTCCGGCTGCGGCAAGAGCACGCTGATGCGCTGCATCGCCGGACTCGAGCCGCCGACGGAAGGCTCCGTCAATGTCGAAGGGCGACCGGTTCGCGAGCCGCCGCGGCAGATGGGCGTGGTGTTCCAACGTGATATTCTTCTCGACTGGCGCACGGTGATCGACAACGTGACACTCGTCGCGGAATTCCGCCGTCGGGACATGCGCGAATTGCGGCCGCGCGCCGATCAGCTTCTCGCGCGTTTCGGCCTTGAGCAGTTCAGGAATCGCCATCCCTGGGAACTCTCGGGAGGCATGCGGCAACGCGTGGCGATCTGCCGTGCGCTGCTCGACGATCCCGAATTGCTGCTGATGGATGAACCATTCGGCGCGCTCGACGCCTTGACGCGGGATGACCTCAACCTCGAACTTGCGCGGCTCTGGCAGGAGACGAAGAAGACGATCGTCTTTATCACTCACGGCATTTCCGAGGCGGTCTTTTTGGCCGACCGCGTTGTGGTGATGGCGCGCAATCCCGGACGGATCGTCAAGACGGTGAACATTGACCTTCCACGCCCCCGCCGTCTGGCGGCACGGGAAACCGAGCAATTTGGCGGTCATGTCGCTGCCGTGCGATCGGAACTTGCCGCTCTTGGCTTGATCGGAACCGATTGATCATGAGCGCAACACGGGTCCGGCCTCAAAGTTTTGGCTCCATGCTCGTCGTTCTGGCGGGAGCGTTGATCGTCTGGGAAATTTGCGTCCATCTCTTCCAGATCCGCGCCTTCGTGTTGCCGGCGCCGAGCGCCATCGCGCTCGAAATCGCGGAACGTCCGAATTTTTATCTCAAGCATTCTCTCTTCACGATGGGAACGACGCTGGCCGGGTTTTTCCTGTCGGTTGTGTTGGGTGTCACCCTTGCCGTCGGTATCGTCTCGTTTAGCATCATCGATCGCGTTTTCTTCACGCTGCTGATCGCTGTCAACAGCGTACCGAAGGTCGCGATGGCACCGCTTTTCGTCATCTGGCTCGGGACCGGCGCGGAGCCGAAGGTCGCGGTAACGCTGCTGATTGCCATCTTTTCAATCGTGATCGATACCGTGCTTGGGCTGCGATCGGTCGAACCGGATATGCTGGCGCTTGCGAGATCTGCCGGCGCCACACGTATGCAAACTCTCTTGAAAATTCGCTTTCCCAACGCACTCGCCAGCATGTTCGCGGGCATGAAGGTTGCGATATCGTTTGCGCTTGTCGGCGCTATCGTCGGTGAGTTTGTCGCGGGCGACCGCGGCCTCGGATTCGTTATCCTGTCCTCGCAAGGAATGTTCGAAACGACGAGCGTCTTTGCATCGCTTTGTATCCTTGGCTTGCTGGGTTCCGCGCTCTTCTTTGCGGTGGAGGCCGCCGAGCGGCGCATCTTGCCGTGGCATGTGTCGCAGCGGCTTGAGGCCGGTGGTCACCGCCCGTGAGGATACTCGTGTTGCAAATCAGCGGGACGGCGGTTGATCCTCGGGAATGCTTGTCTCGGTGCAGGCCGCCTGATAGACAGAAATCGAGCGCGGACAGCCTTTATTTTGCGGATAAGTCGTCATCGTGAGCCAGAACGACGCCATACATCAAGACAAGCGCGGGCCGGCGAAGGGTCAGCGAAAATCAGATCGATCGCGCGCTACAATTCTCGCAGCAGCGACCAAGGAATTTTCGCGCAAGGGCTTCGATGGTGCCCGGATCGATCAGATTGCATCGCGGTCCAAGGTCAACAAGAACCTCATTTATCTCTATTTCGGAAACAAGGACGGGCTCTTTCTGGCCGCCTTGGAGAGCGTCTATCTCAAGCTTCGTGAGGCGCAGGACGATCCTCATGTGCTCTCGCTTGATCCGGTTGCGGGGATCAGGGAGTTTGTACGGTCGACATTCAGAGGGTTTCTGGCGGCGCCGGATCTGATTTCGCTCGCCGCCAGCGAGAATGTTCACCGGGCGGCTCATCTGAAAAAGTCGCCCATCATCAAGAAGCTTTACAATCGCATTCCCGCAACGCTCGACGAACTGTACAGGAAGGGATTGCGGGAAGGGCAGTTTCGACCCGGAATCGATATGATTGAATTGTACATCAGTATCGTCAGCGTCTGCTCATATCACATATCCAACCAGTACACGTTGTCCATTCTTCTGCAGACCGATCTGATGGCGGACGAACGGCTTGATCTTCGCGAACAGCATTCCACAAACATGATTCTTCGGCATCTGTGCATCGATGCCGACCGCATTCTTGCGGCCTCGACTTGAGGCGTTGAATCGCGAAGGCGATTGTCTTGACGGTTTTCCAGCGGATGATGCGAACAATTCGTCGATTCCGATCGGCCCGAAACGACCGCGACGGAAACATCGGGATTTCGACATATTGCGGCTTCCGTGCGATTGGCGGCGACGCTCATATCCGCTCTTCCATCGCCGAGACCGTGGACCTCCTAAATTCGAGTTGCATCTTCGTGGAGCAAGACCTTGTGAGTTGGAGCCGCGCTTAGAACGAATCCTGCGCCGCGGACATTTCGAATCATGGGAACTTCATCTGGCCCGTCGACCTTGCGGCGCAGTCGGCCCATATGAACATCGACAAGATTCGTTTCAGGAACGAATTTATAGTGCCATACTTCTTTCAAGAGGGTCGCGCGCGTCAGCAATTGGTCGCTCTGTTGCATCATGTATTTGAGCAAATGAAATTCGCGCGGCCGCAGATCGATCGCGCGGTCGCCACGCTTCGCAGTTCGACCGATGAGATCGAGCTCCAGTGATCCCACGCGCAGCACCGTTTCAGCCACCTTTTCAAGTGCGTTCGACAGCAGCGAATGAATGTCAGTATCCTTGGAGATAAAATAGCCGTCGTTAAATTGCATTTCCGCGGGTATATCTGTGGCGAGGAAACGAATCAGCGTCGGTACGCCGTCGATGTCGGCCAGGAACGCCACCGGTTCATTCCGCGAAATCGGCAGCATCTGTGTGCTCGGAACAGATCTTTGTCCAGCTCTCGTTGACGAAGTCAGGAAATGCACTGAAGCGGATCTCCTTAAATCAGTGGGCGTGGATTCGCGTGCGGCGGTTTTAGAGTTCGCCATGCTGGCTCTCCTGAATTCGTTGACTTGATGCGCTGTTTCAAGACCACCCAATCGCTCCATGTCCGAGGCGTACGTCCATGGGGCCGCCCCTTAGCGCGAACCGCGTGCGCGAAGGCTCTCGGACGACGACGTAGCAGTTTAGAACGAGCAGCTATTTCATCGAAGAAACATCGCCCAAATCGTGTCACCGTCGCCGGCACACTAACGCTACAGAAGTCGGCCGCCCTATCACGCTAGGGGTTGTTCCTGTTGTACTTGGAGGAGGTCACAACATAACAAGAGATGAGGAAATGCATACTTAGGTGTTACGAGATCCGGTAGCGTCCGTCCCATCTCGACCGGGTCCGGCCCGATGTCCGCATCAATTAAACGAGCACTCGGGTGTGCGTTAATTTGGGGATGGTGCGGACGTTCTCGATCGATGATTGGGGGCAGATTGCAGTCCGCAAGGGACGTAGGCTGCGGCGCGGCAATTCTCGATTATTTCGACACAAATGCGCGGGACCGCCTCGCTCACGGTGATGCAGCGTGTCGGTCGCCGTTTCACTCGTCTCAAGGCTGTCGTTTCCTGACACGCGGCCATGAGCGCGATAGACGATATCGACATCAACCAGCATGGCTGGCTTCCGATTGCGTGTGCGAGCTAGCGAACAACGCGTCATGGTGGCAGCGCGGCAACAATCAGCTTCGCACGACGGTAGTTGACGACCAGCCCTCCAATATCGCACAATTTTATTGCAGAAATCGCCGCGAGGCGCAGGCCGAAACGGCGAGTGTGTCTTTATAGTGCCTCTTTAAAGTTATGGGCGCCCCAATATTGGGCGTCCATCCGCGAGCGATCATGAATTCGCTGGCTTATCGTGCGGTACTTGTCAGCGCCCGGCGCTCACGCGGGCCGTCGATCTCATCGCGCGCGCTCGAGCGCCAATGGATGTTGACTGGAATGCCCAATCTGACCCCCGGCTTGATCGGGCCTTGTAGGCGGCAGCGTCTCAAGAGACTGAGTTCCGCCAAACCTTGCAAGATTGGAAATGTCCCGTCGGCAAGTCGTCCAGTCGTTGCAGCTCGCGGCAGACAGACAGCGGTTCGGCCCGCTCTGGTTTCGACCCTTGATGTCGTTGCATGCGAGGTCGCGTCATGACAGGCCGCAAAGTTCCATCCGAGCGAGCGGATTTCTCAAAGGATTCGATCGTCTTCATCGTCGATGACGATCCAATCGTGCGGGGGGCGATCAGCAGCCTCCTCATGTCGGTCGGCCAGCAAGTCCAGCTGTTTGAATCCGCAACGGACTTGCTGCAGTCGAGCCTCCCGGCGATACCTGGCTGCCTGGTGCTTGATATCAGGTTGCCGGGGTTGAGCGGCTTGGATCTCCAGGCGGAGCTCGCCAATGCGGGCCTTCCGATTCCCATCATTTTCATCACAGGACATGGCGATATCCCGATGTCGGTGAAAGCCATGAAGGCGGGGGCCATCGACTTTCTGACAAAGCCGTTTCGCGATCAGGATTTGCTTGACGCCGTGACAAGGGCACTCGATCGTGATCGAAAGAGGCGCGACAATGAAAAGGGTACCGAGGACCTCCGAGCCAAATATGTGACTTTGACCGCTCGGGAAAAACAAATCATGGCTTTGGTGACCGACGGCCTCATGAACAAGCAGATCGCCAGCAGATTGGAAATCAGCCAGGTCACCGCCAAAATTCACCGGGGTAAGGTCATGAGAAAATTGGGCGCCAAGTCCTTGGCGGACCTGGTGGTCATGGCCGAGTCCCTGGGGGTACGCGGCAAATTGCCCCAAGAGACCTGAAGGTGGAGATGTAACACATATGGATGATATCGGCAGTACTAGCCCGAGTGGCATATTTGCGCTTCCTGCAGACGTGCTCTGCATTCAAGCGATGGACCGGTTAATTGAACAAAACTCCGCTAATCTCGATTGTCGACGATGACAGTGTTGTCCGGGCGGCAATAGAAAGCTTTGTGAAGTCTCATGGATTTCTGACCTGCACGTTTCCCTCTGCGAGCGCGTTTCTGCAATCGCCGCGGGGAGCGGAAACTTCGTGTCTGATTTCTGATGTCCAAATGCCGGATATTAACGGGGTCGAACTGCAAGATCGTCTGATCGACTTAGGTTTGAGTATTCCGACGATCTTCATTACGGCCTATCCGAACGACGAGGTCCGCACCCGGGTGCTAAGCGCAGGAGCCGTTTGCTTTTTGCACAAGCCGTTCGACGGGCAATCGCTCATCCGATGCATTGACGATGCTCTCAAGGGGAGCAGTGGAAATCTCACATCCGAGTAATCTAGCCCGTGTCTCGGGTCGGTAGCGGCGAAGGGAAGCGTCCCCGTCAGCATCTCGTAAAAGGTGATGCCACCGATGTCTGCCCATCGCGTGCGGCGCAAACCGTAATCACCGGGAATCTTGCGGTGCGAGTCGCGCCGGCGGATTTTGTCAATCCTGAGCGGATCGTGAAAGCGATGGCGGCCGGGACAACGCTAGCCCGCTCGGTGACAACAGAGAATCGGGCGGGCGTTGGCCTTGTGACTCGACCCGGACCTCAGCGCCGGCGGCATTTGCGATGGCGAAAAGATAAGCATGGATCGACGGCCCCAAACTGTGTAGACGGAGCTCCTTCCTGGAGCAACGATGTCAAATTGCGGGCTCGATTTCGGCACGTCGAACACGACGCTGGGGACCATTGTGGGCAATGTGCCGGTGCTCGCGGTGCTGGAAACCGGGCACACGACAATTCCAAGTGCGATCTTCTACGAAGTCGATGGTGCGGTCGTCATCGGCCGTAAAGCGATCGAGGCTTACGTCGACGGCGCACCCGGCCGCTTGATGAGAAGCCTCAAATCCGTGCTCGGCACGGCGCTGATCGACGAGACGACCAAGCTTGGGCGCGAGCGCACGAGTTTTCGCGATGTGATCGCTTACTATCTGGGCGCCGTAAAGCGGCGCGCCGAACAGGCGACAGGCCGTGAACTGTGCAACCTGGTTCATGGCCGACCGGTTCATTTCGTCGACAACGATCCCGCGGCCGACCGCAAAGCCGAGCAGACACTGCGCGGTATCGCGCAGGACATCGGCTTCGCCGACGTGACATTCCAATTCGAGCCAATCGCCGCTGCGCTGGATTATGAGCGTCAAATTGCCTGCGAGGAAATAGCGCTTATTGCCGACATCGGCGGTGGAACGTCGGATTTTTCCATCGTGCGCCTCAGTCCTGAACGGCATTCCCAGATCGACCGCAGGGCGGACATTCTGGCGAACGATGGTGTCCGGGTCGGTGGTACCGATTTCGATCGTCAACTCAGCCTGGGTGCCGTGATGCCGTTGCTCGGTTACCGCAGCGCCATGAAGCGTGCCGGCCTCGACGTGCCCTCAGGCTATTTCCACGATCTGGCGACATGGGCGAACATTAACCGCATGTACGAGCAAAAGGTGATGTCCGAGGTGCGCCAGGTTCGCCAGGAGGTCAGGCAGCCGGAATTGCTGGACCGGCTGGTGCGCGTACTGCAGGAACAGCGCGGCCATACGCTGGCGATGGAAATCGAAGAAGCGAAAATCGCCTTGTCGGATGCTCGCCGGGCGAACATCCCATTGGGCTGGATTCAGCCTGACCTCGATGTTGATATCACCCGAACCGAGCTTGTCAGTCATACCAGGCAACTGGCCGCCCGCATTGGCGCACGCATCAAGATCTGCCTCGAACAGGCCCAGCTTGATGCCGGCGAAATCGACGCCGTATTCTTGACAGGTGGCTCGGTCCAACTTCCCCATGTGCGCAAGGCGATTACTGCGATGGTTCCATCGGCTCGAACCGTGGACGGAGACACGTTCGGCGCCGTAGGAAAAGGATTGACGATTGAAGCTGAGCGGAGATACGGCCCCGCCGCTTAATCGACGGTCCGGGCTGGACTGGCTTCTGGCCTGTTTCACCGGCGGATTACGGATGAGACCATTTTCCGGAACCGACGAAGCCGGCCTGAAACCGGGATCCGCTATCAACGACCTCGATCAAACAACGAGGTTCGGTCATGTGGGCATTCATTATAGGCCTGGTTTACGACCAATCTTGCAGGAAGTACCTCGCCGACGTAGCCCGGCACCAGCACCGCTGGATCTAGGCGAGGCGCGGACCTGAAGCCGAGACCCTAGACGTTGAGCCCCAGCGACTTTATCTCTGGTTCGGCCCAGCCACCCTCGCGGGAGCGATCTTAAAATATTTCCTGGCGTAAGCCACAATCTCGGGGTCGCTGGGATGACCGGCGGCTTCCACCGCGACGATCCGATCGCCGATTGTTGAGTGCTGCTCGCGGAGGTATTTGGCGAGTTCGGTTTTGGCGCCGGCAGGGCCAATGATCAGGATTTCGCCGGCATCACTGATGGTGTTCAGGACCTGCCCAAAAAACTCCTTGTCAAACCCGGCATGCCCGCTGCCGATCGAGTTGGCCTTGTGGTGAAGGTGCCGGGTGGGCAGGCGCGGATGCAAGATCATCTCGTCGTCGCCGGACAGACCGACGTGGAAGGTTTTGGCCTGCGAATGGTCGATCCAAACGATCGCATGAAAGTGGGTAGGCATGTCCGTGTCCTCCAGGGCGGCGATCAGCTATTCTTATGTTTGCGCGCGCCGGCGGTTTTCAACCCAGTGGCGTGTTTTTACCGCAGGTGGAGTGTGGGCCGATTGAGTTGGGAACATTAGAGCCGGCGCTCAGATGCGGCGCGGCCTCTTGTGTTGTGATAAGAAGACAGCATCCGCCGCTAGTTGGACGCTTCCGGTTTGCTGCCGCGACCGATTGCAAATTGACCGACCGGGCCTTCGACGTGGAACTCGATCCCGGTCATCTTCGCGAACAAGTCGATATTGTTGGTCCCGATCGCACACCCGGCAAGTCCCATATCGGTCGCCATCAGGTAGAGCGTCTGGATCAAGACGCCGACATCCTTCAAAATCAACGAATAGGCGATCGAGCTGTATTTCCATGAAACCCGATCGAAGCGCGCAGCGATCGTGATCAGGATCTGGGGCGGGGCGGGTGCGTCCATCGCAAATTCGGCTGACGCCAACAGCGCGTCGAACTCTTGAGAGCGTACGCCGATCGGTACCAGCGCGTGCCGGTCGGCGTCGTAATGATAGAATCCGCGTTCGAGTCCTTCGCAATTGGCGACGGCCAGATAGAGTTCGAGTTCGTAAGCACTGCCGCCGGACGGATATGGCCTGGCGGTGTAGGCGACCACTGGGGCGGCATCGCCAAAGTCGAGCGTGCTTTGCCATTTCGACTGGACCCGCGCGGTGCCGTCGAGAAACCGCGAAAGCTCGGCGAGCGTGATCGGCTGCTGGTCGTCGAAATCGCGCGTTGAATGGCGTTCACGCAGCAGCTTTGCGATCGGCGAGATGGTCTGCGAAGGTGCGGTCGAAAGCTCGTCTAGATCTATTTGTTTTCCGGGCCAGGGCGGCCGCACCGCCGGCGGCGGAGCTATCACGTCCGCATACGGAAAAAGCCCGCCCAGCGGATTGGCCTGCCGGCCTTCCGTGATGCGCGTGTGGAACAGGAGATCGTGAAAGTCCCAGAGGACGAGATGATCGTCGCCCTCGGCCGGTCGCAGGCCTTCACTGCTGCCGGCGTCGACCCTGAAAAGGATCTGGCAATCCAGCAGCAAGGCGAGAAGCTCGATCCCTGGAAAGCCGTCCTGTCGTCGGAACTGCTTGATTTGCCGCGGCGTAGACAGCAAGGCGAGGGTGGTTGCAACCTTCGCATCGCAAATCCTGAACAACGCACCGGCGCGCGGCGATTCCAGGACCATCTCATTGGCGCGGCGTCGCAAGTAGGCAAACCGCGACAGCACGATCATGTCGGCATCGCCAAGCTTTGGCGCTTGCGGCCAATAATCGGGAACCTGCGGTTCGATAACGACCTGGTCCATATCGTCGGCCGAGCGCCCGAAGCGGTACTCCACAAGACCGCGCCGGGCCAGTCGACGGACCAACAGATCGATTTCCTTGTCGACCAGGCTGTCAGAGGCAAACGAACCCAGTGGCAGGCCTGTGCGAAGCTCCTGCGCTCTATCCACCGCGCCGGCGCTGAATTTTCCCAGGCCAACCGCATGGCCATCGAAGCAGGCGAGGAGACTTCCGTCCGGGTGCGCTTCGAGCGTGATGTGTCCGGCCAGCCGGGCGGAAATGGTTGGGGGCGCGATCCGCCGGCCTTTGTTTTTTCCGGGAGCGCGCAAGCCGGTGACCCTCAGGTATGGGGGAGAAACGGCGTGAGTTCGCTCTCCAACCGCGGCCGATCCAGCAATCCGAGCTTTACCGGAATATCGTAAAGCCTGCCCGGTGCGAAGCGGCGATAGAAATGCCGCAGTCCCGGAACGATTACCCTGACGATGGGCACTTCGATGTCGGGCCGGGTCTGATTGAGGACGAGGAAATCGAGGCCCGCGCGAGCAGCGATATCGACGCAGGCGATGACTTGATCGCGGGTGTTGTCGAGCGGGCCGAACTTCACGTCGGAGCCCGGCTGGGTCGCTGGATTGCCGCTCGGCGTCAAAAAGGGATGGTCTTGCAGACGCAATGGATTGGTGCCGTCGAGACTCGATTTCTCGCCGGTTCCGCCGCCCATCAGACCGATCGACAGAAACTGGTTCAGCTCAGTCAATGCACGCAGCACGGCAATGCGCTTATCGAAGTGCGCGCCGGAGCCGAACTCGATATTTTCCTGACCGTTCTTCATCCAGTGCGATATCGCCACATAGGTCGGAACGCCAAGATCGCTGGTGACGTCGAGCACCCAAAGCCGGCGCCCGGTGTCGGACAGCTGGGTTTGCAGGTCGCGGACGTAGGAGTCGTCGAATTGGCCGAGGTCCACTTCCGCCCGTTGCAATCGATTGTACCACCAGATCGCGTAGGAATCCCGTTCCACCAGTTCGAGGAATCCCTGGACAATGGCCTCCTCCAGCGTGTTGCCCGCTGCGCAGCCGTTGGAATCCGCGTTGAAGGCGGCGGGGCCACCACCGTAGAAAAAATATAACAGGCTGGTCGGAAGATATTTGAAGCGTTGATCGCGCAGCGACCAGACCGGCGACCACTCGATCCTGGCCGACGGATCGAATGGAGCCGGAACGACATGGGAATCGGTCGTGTCGGACGTCGGTGTCGGGTCCGTCCGGAATTGCGCGTCGCTGTAGAGCAGGACCTCGTTGGGGGGAATAGCATCGCCCGGCGGGAAATCCGTGAAGCGCCGCGTCGCTCTGATCTCGTCGCCTTGGAAAATCCCGGAATAGCGCTCGATCGCCTCCATCAGCGCGCTGGCTTCACCCTGCTCGGCAGTGCTGCCCTTGCCGAAACTGCCGCCGCTCAGTCCCGCCCTGAGCTGATCGACGTTAAGCGCCGGTCCCGAAAAATTGTGCGCCGCATAGTAGTTGGTGTTCATGGGCAAGTCGGCTTCGATCCGCTCCAGCCGCGTGACCACACCGGTGAGAGGGCTCACATGCTTTCGGAAACGCGCCACCGTGGCCCGCGACGACACCGTCCGGTATCCCCCGCTGGTCATGATCAGCTTGGCGCCGGGGCCAAGCTCGATCGGCTCCGGTGCCCGGCGCGGGTCCAGCAGCTTTTTGCGGCCGCAGGTCGGACATTGCGGGCGGGCCGAGACGTAATGCTTCACCATGGTCGAGCCCAGCAGGTCGAGGCTGACGATGTGATCGTTCAACTCGGTGCGGAATCCGCTGGCGATCGCTTTTGCGATTTCGACCGCTGCAAACTGGACGGAGCTTTGTCCGAGCGTATTGCGGGCGAGGGTTGAAACGGCGACAGCGCGCGCCGGTGCGCGGTCGAGAAAGCCCTTGACCTCACGATTGCGTATCATGCGATCGAAAAGGCAGGTCCAGCAGGCGCTCTCGCCCGGTCTGAACACCGGCCCCACCAGGGGAAAGGCGCCGGAGGGCTGGACCAGCAGCCAGGGCGTACGCTCCGACACATGCTGCTGGTTCAATTCAGCCAGCCGCCGTTCGAGATAATCGTTCACCAGCATGACCGTCAGGTCGGGAGAACGCGTGACGACATGAACGCCCAGTGCACTCAGCGCGGCACCGAGTTCGGTCGCGCCCTGCACGTCGATCGATTGAACGCGGACGCGACAATTCCCCAGATTTTGCTCCGCGATTCCGGGCGGCAGCCCGAGGCTTGCCCAATAGCCGGCCACGGCGCCGGCGGAGGAGGGCGATGCCGGGACGATATAGCGGCGCTCGATGAGCCGCTTCAGAGCTTCCTCGATCTTGTCGGACGGAAAATTCCGCTCCAGCTCGCGAACGAGCTCCGGAAGACTCTTTCCGCCTTTTCCGATGGCCGAGGCCAGCGCACAATAAAGCTCGCCGTGAAGAAAGAACTTTCGGTCTTCGGAGTACAGGCAGACGACGTCGGGCGGCAGCACATAGACGGTGAAATTCGGCGCGAACTGCGGAATCTCTTTTTTGACGTTTGGCTTGGGACTGGTTCTGCGATTGCCAGTTATGACGTCAGCACGCGCAGCTTTTTTGCCGCTCCGGCTCGCTTTTGCGGGGCGTAATCTCCGACCACTGGAATTGCCTCGTCCAGCTCCGGCGCTTGCTTTTCTCGACAAGGTTTGCGGCCCACTTGGCGGTCATGTGCGGGCGCGCCACCGAGCGTATCTGGCCCGCACTGCAGAGAAAACATGGATTGGCCGGGTCGACCTTGTCGAACCCGGCCATGATGATCTTCGTTTATTGAATTGAGCGGAAAGCGGTCTGGTCTAGCACCAGCGGCAGCCTCCCCACGATGCACAGCAGGCTCCGCCAACGCCGCAGCCAACGCCGCACCGGCAGCCTCTGCAAGCGCGGCAACCCCTGCAGCCTCGGCAACCGCCGCAAGCACGGTAAGCTACCTGTACGTTGCCCTGTGTCGCTCCGGTGTTCTCCTTGTCGAAGACGTAGAACGTCGCCAGGCTGACGTCGGAGATTTCTTCTTCACCGAGAGTGAATTCGTGACTCGGTGCAATGTTCGGCGTCCGCGGCACGTCCTGTGTCGGCACCGCCGCTGCGGATGCGCCGCCCACTAGTGAGAAAGTCAAACCGGCAGCACCCAACACCGGAACGGCTTTCGTCCCACGCTTTGGCTTCGAAGCCTGCTTCGCCCGTGGCATAGTCGCATCCTCCATAGACCTGTAAAGATGTTAGAGTTCAGTGTGCTAAGTGTACGCTTTGCAAATGTACCATGCAAGACGGGTCAGCATACTGGCGCGTCCAATCGTTTCCGGATCTTCATGTTCATGAACGAGTTGTTCATCAACGACTGCGGCGCTGTCTATTCAACCGCAACATCCATGATCCGTTCCCGATGGCTTCAACACTCGTAGATCAGGCGTCGCCAGTAGCGCGAGCCACGGTTCGTCGTTGTCCATCAAACAATTGATAAATTGCATCGATGCTGGCAAGGACCTAGCCTCTGAATGATGCGCCGCGACAGATTGCTGGCTCGAGCGAAGAAACGGACATGGTCGATTACTCCGGACGTTTCGTCTGGTACGAACTGATGACGACAGACATGGCGGCCGCCAGGGCTTTCTACACCGAAGTCGTCGGCTGGGGCGCGCACGACGCCTCGACGCCCGAGCTGGCCTACACTCTGTTCACCGCTGGCGAAGCTTCGGTGAGCGGGCTCATGGGCCTGCCGGAGGAGGCGAGGAAATTGGGCGCGACACCGCGGTGGATGGGATATGTCGGCGTCAACGACGTCGATGCTACGGCCGGCCGAATCAAGCGTCTCGGCGGCGCCGTGTATGTCCCGCCGACGGACAGCAACATCGGTCGCATTTCTGTCGTCGCGGACCCGCAAATGGCAACGCTTGCGTTGGTCACGGGGCTGAAGCCCGGCCAATCCCAATCCGCTGAGCCGGATGGGCTCGGGCGCGTGGGCTGGCATGAGTTGCTCGCCACCGATTGGGAAAAGGTGTTCCCTTTCTACGGCGAGATTTTCGGCTGGCAGAAAGCGGGCAGCGAAATCGGTCCGACGGATACCTACCAGTTATTCGCCGCTGGCGGGCAGACGGTCGGCGGCATGCTCGCCAAGCGTCCGGCGGAGCCGGTCCCATTCTGGCTGTACTACTTCAATGTCGACGATCTCGACGCGGCCGCGGAGCGCGTGAAGAGCGCCGGCGGCCAGATCCTCGAGGCACCGCTCGAGTTGCCGGGCGGCAGCTGGTTCGCCCGATGCATGGACCCGCAGGGCGCCGCCTTCGCGGTGCAGGGAAAGCGAAGCCGGAATAATTCCGCGCGGGCTCCTGCCTCGGAAGTCGGCTGGTCCACCGAGTGGAGCGGGATTTCCTCGAGGGGCCGGTTGGTCACCAAACCCCGCGGCTAGGGAGCGAAATTCGGATACCGACGTCGCGGCCACGGTCATGGCGAACACAAGGCCCGCCTGACCGCAACCGAAGGCGGGATCAGGTGGCCTTGGCCGCTGCGGGCGCCGATTTGGGAAGTGGCTTGTCCTGCCGTTTCGACCAGGAAATGTAGTAGGCGACGATGGTCATGATCGCTATTCCGGTCACGCTGACGAAAATCTGCGCGAACAGCGAGCCTGAACTCATCATCAATTCGAAATGCCCGACAAAACTGAGGAAGACGCCGACGCAGAACACGGCAAGCGACTGCTGACCGCAGACGATCAGGGGATCGAACACTTTCCACCCCAGTCCCGACCAGTCCTTGGGCACGAACCTGATGACCAAAATCACGATCACCACGAAATGCAGGAACCGATAGGGCGCGAGATTGGTCTTGTCGTTGGGATTGAAGGTTGAGTAGAGCCAGTGCGGGAACATCGCTCCGAAATCCGGAAACTTGCCTGCCATTGTCATAACAAGCGCAAAGATCAGATAGGCGATGCAAAGGTAGAGCGTGAAGGGCGAATTGATGATCGACATGGATCGCCTCGGGCCGCCGAGCGCGCACCAGGAGCCGAACACAAACAGCACCTGCCAGCAGTACGGGTTGAAGTACCATGTCCCGGCGGGATAGGCCGGCAGGTTCCAGCCGAACTGCCGCGCAGCGAGCCATAGCGCAATCGAAGCCAGCATCGTCAAATTGGGCCGGCGCAGCATCATCCACAGCACCGGCGGAAACAGTCCCATCAGTACGATGTAAAGCGGCAGCACGTCGAGATTGACCGGCTTGAATTTCAGCAGCAATCCCTGGCGCAGCGTTTCGACCGCGCTGTCGACCAGGCCGGCCACGTTGAACTCGTTGATGATCTCCGGGTCGCTGTAGCGCTGCGCGACATACCCGATCGAAACAATATAGATCACGAACAGGATGATGTGGGCGACGTAGAGCTGCCAGACCCGCTTGGTCAGGCGGGTGGCGCCGACGATGAATCCGCGTTCCAGCATCATCCGGGCGTAGACGAAGGAGGCGGTATAGCCCGAAATAAAGACGAAGAGGTCCGCAGCGTCGCTGAAGCCGTAATTACGCGTTGTGATCCAGTTCACGACGTTGTCGGGAATATGATCCAGAAAAATCGCCCAATTCGCGACCCCGCGAAACAGGTCGAGCCGGAGGTCGCGTCCTTTTTCAGGCAGGGTTGCGTTAATTTTCATGGCCACCGTTTCGAAGTGATGCGTTCGAGATGTTCGGGCGGCAGGACAGCGGTCAGCCGCGGGCGCGGCCGAGATTGTCACAGCGCAGCATAACGACTATATCGGTGCGGAGAGTGTAACATTCAGGCCGGGAATCACCGATCAAATTCCTGAAAGGTGTCTCTATACTATCCGGGCCGTTTCCACCACGCGCTTCCATGTCGCATTTCCCACGGGACCTGATCTTCCATGACAGCACGCATCTTTAAGCCCGCCAAAAACGCGATGCAATCGGGGACCGCCAAGACCAAGGAATGGCAGCTCGATTACGAGCCCGAACAGCCACGCGTGATCGAGCCTCTGATGGGCTGGACCAGCTCCGGCGACATGAAGCAGGAGCTCACCATTCACTTCCAGACCAAGGAAGAGGCGGTGGCCTATTGCGAGCGCGAGGGCATTCCCTATCAGGTCATTGAACCGAAGGAGCCGGCACGCCCGCAGGCCGCCTACGCCGACAACTTTGCGTTCCGGCGCGGCGAACCCTGGACCCATTAGGGGCGGCCAAAGCTGAAAGCCTGACCTGGCCTGTCCTGTCTTGGCATTCCCTTGGGAGCGCAAGTTCTGGGTTGCCTAAGGCAGTGGCGCGATGACACCATGGCGCCAGCTCAACGCGCAGATTGCGGCGCACAATAGACGACCGAAGGCCCATGCCGCTCCATTCCAGCACCGACCCCGCTTCGTCCGACTTTGCCCGCAACGCCGAGGCCATGCGGGCGCTGGTTGCCGAACTGCGTGAGAAGCTCGATCAGGTGGCTGGCGGCGGTGGCGAGGCCTCGCGTATCAGGCACACTTCGCGCGGCAAGATGCTGGCGCGCGAGCGCGTCGATCTCTTGATCGATCCGGGAACCGCCTTCCTGGAATTGTCGCCGCTGGCGGCCTACGGCCTCTACGGCGGCGACGTGCACTCCGCGAGCATCATCACCGGCGTGGGGCGGATATCCGGGCGCGAGTGCATGATCGTTGCCAACGACGCCACCATCAAGGGCGGCACCTATTATCCAATGACGGTGAAGAAGCACCTGCGTGCCCAGGACATCGCGCGGCAGAACAATCTGCCCTGCGTTTACATGGTCGATTCCGGCGGCGCGTTTTTGCCCCAGCAGGACGAGATTTTCCCCGACGAGCGGCATTTCGGCCGCATTTTCTACAATCAGGCGCAAATGTCGGCGCAGGGCATTCCGCAGATTGCGATCGTGATGGGCTCCTGCACGGCCGGCGGCGCCTACGTCCCGGCGATGTCGGACGAAAGCATCATCGTGCGCAATCAGGGCACGATCTTTCTCGGCGGACCGCCGCTGGTGAAGGCCGCCACCGGCGAGGTGGTCACCGCGGAAGAACTGGGCGGTGCCGACGTGCACTCACGGCAATCCGGCGTCACCGATCACTACGCCCAGAACGACGGCCATGCGATCGGGATTGCCCGGTGCATCGTCGCTTCGCTGAAACCGCCTGTGCGCACCGGTCTGAACATGCGCGAGCCCCGCGAACCGCTGTTTGCGCCGGAGGAAATCTATGGCGTGGTCTCCGCCGATGGGCGCAAGCCGTTCGACGTGCACGACATCATCGCGCGGCTGGTCGACGGCTCCGAGTTCGACGAATTCAAGAAACTGTACGGCCAGACCCTGATCTGCGGTTTCGCGCATATCTGGGGCTATCCGGTCGGGATCATCGCCAACAACGGCATCCTGTTCAGCGAAAGCTCGCTGAAGGGCGCGCATTTCATCGAGCTGTGCTGCCAGCGCAACATTCCCTTAGTGTTCCTGCAGAACATCACGGGCTTCATGGTCGGCAAGAAATACGAAGCCGGCGGCATCGCGCGCGACGGCGCCAAGCTGGTGACGGCGGTGGCGACCGCGGCGGTGCCGAAATTCACCGTCGTCATCGGCGGCTCCTACGGAGCGGGCAATTACGGGATGTGCGGCCGCGCCTACAGCCCGCGCTTCCTCTGGATGTGGCCCAACGCCCGGATATCGGTGATGGGCGGCGAGCAGGCGGCGATGGTGCTGAGCCAGTTGCGGCGCGACAATATCGAGGCCAAAGGGGGCAGCTGGTCTGTCGAAGAGGAGGACGAATTTCGCGCGCCGACCCGGGCGCAGTTTGAGGCCCAGGGCAATCCCTATTATGCCACCGCCCGGCTCTGGGATGACGGCGTGATCGATCCCGCCGATACAAGGCTGGTGCTCGGTCTCGGACTTTCGGCCGCGACCAACGCGCCGATCGAAGCCACTCGTTTCGGCCTGTTCAGGATGTGACGATGGATCGCCCCGCACAGTACCGGCGGTTTCGCACCCTGCTGATCGCCAATCGCGGCGAGATCGCCTGCCGCGTGATCCGCACCGCCAGGGCCATGGGCTTGCGCACGGTTGCGGTTTATTCCGAAGCCGACTGCGACGCCATGCATGTCGCGATGGCCGATGAGGCCGTGCTGCTCGGACCGGCGCGGGCGCGGGATAGCTATCTCAACATCGATCGCGTGATCGACGCGGCGCGCCAGAGCGGCGCCGAAGCCGTGCATCCCGGCTACGGCTTTCTGTCCGAGAGCGCCGAATTCGCACAAGCGTGTTCAGAAGCGGGATTGGTCTTCGTCGGTCCGACCGCTGGGATGATCAAGGCGATGGGCTCGAAATCCGGCTCCAAAATGCTGATGGAAAAGGCCGGCGTGCCGCTGGTGCCGGGCTATCACGGCGAAGCCCAGGATGAGGCGACGCTGGCGAAGGCGGCCGACAAAATCGGCTTTCCCGTCCTGGTCAAGGCCTCGGCCGGTGGCGGTGGCCGCGGCATGCGCATCGTGCACTCGGCCGGCGAGCTTGCCGCCGCGCTCACCAGCGCCAAGCGCGAGGCCAAGGCCGCCTTCGGCGACGACCGCATGCTGATCGAAAAATTCGTCGAAAACCCCAGGCACATCGAAGTGCAGGTCATCGGCGACAGCCATGGCAATCTGCTGTCGCTGTTCGAGCGCGAATGCACCTTGCAGCGGCGGCATCAGAAGGTGGTCGAGGAAGCGCCGTCGCCGACGCTCGATGCCGGCAAACGCGAGGCGGTGTGCGCCGCCGCCCGCAAGGCTGCCGGCGCGGTCAACTATGTCGGTGCCGGCACCATCGAGTTTGTTTCCAACGGCAAGGACGTGTTCTTCATCGAGATGAACACGCGGCTGCAGGTCGAGCATCCCGTCACCGAACTGATCACCGGCATCGATCTCGTGGAATGGCAGTTGCGCGTCGCCTTCGGCGAAAAGTTGCCGCTGGCGCAGGATGAGATCAAATTGAGCGGACACGCCATCGAGGCGCGGGTCTATGCGGAAAATCCGCACAGGAATTTCATGCCGTCGGTCGGCCGTATCAGGACATGGCGGATGCCGGAGCCCTCGAACGGCCTGCGCATCGATGCCGGCTACCGCGAGGGCGATGCGGTTTCGCCGCACTACGACGCCATGCTGGCCAAGGTGATTGCGTGGGCGCCGACCCGCGACGCTGCGATTGACCGGCTCAACCGCGGGCTCGAGGACGCCGACGTGCGCGGCATCGTCACCAACATTGCCTTCCTGTCGGCGCTGGTGACGCATCCGGACGTCCGCGCCAACGCCATCGACACCGGTTTTATCGAACGTGAACTGAAAAACCTGACGCCGGCGGCTCCGGAGCCCGGCGATCTCGAGCTTTGCGCGGCCGTGACGGCGATCCTGAACGAAGAAGCGAAAGCCGCGCGAGGCGAAGCGCATTCGCCCTGGCGAACCGCGGGTTGGATGCCGGTAGGCCGGCGGCAGCGGGTGTTTACATTCCGCCACGGGCACGGGACCGAACAAGAGGCAGGCCTGCAATATGGCAACGGTCCCGCGACGCTGTCGATCGGCGAGCGCGATTTTGCCTTTGCATACGCTTCCAGGGATGCCGGCGGATTCGACCTGACGCTCGACGGCATGAAATCGCACATCGTCGCCGTCGTCGAAGGCCACGAACTGTATCTGCGAACCCGCAACGGCCGTTTCGACCTGCACTGGGTCGATCCGTTCGGCGGCGACGACGAAGAGCAGGTCGGCGAGGACAAGATCATTGCACCCTTGCCCGGTACCGTGGTGGCGTTGCTGGCCGAAGTCGGCGCGACCCTGGAGAAGGGTGCGCCCATTCTCACGCTCGAAGTGATGAAGATGGAGCAGACCCTGCGCGCGCCGTTCGCGGGCGTGCTCAAGGTGATCAAATGCAAGGTCGGTGATATCGTGCAAGAGGGCGTCGAACTCGCCGAGGTCGAGCCGACAGCGTCGTGAGCAATCTTGTGAGGCCCGCATGAGCGATTCCGTGCGCATCGTCGAAGTCGGCCCGCGCGACGGCCTGCAAAACGAAAAGACGCCGGTCAGCGTCGCCGACCGCATTGCGTTCATCGAGGCGCTGGTCGGTGCCGGGCTGCATACCGTCGAGGTCGGGGCGTTTGTGTCGCCGAAGGCGATCCCGCAGATGGTGAATTCGGACCAGGTGCTACGCGGCGTCAACCGTCGCTCCGACAGCGAATTCCATGTGCTGGTCCCGAATGAACGGGGTTACGAGGCGGCGCGCGCGGCCGGCGCCCGAGTGATCGCGGTGTTTGCCTCGGCCTCGGAAGGCTTTTCGCGGGCCAATATCAACTGCGGGGTTGCCGAGTCGATCGAGCGTTTCAGGCCGGTCGTGGCCAGCGCCAGGGCCGACGGCATCAAGGTGCGTGGCTATATCTCCTGCGTGCTCGGTTGCCCCTTTGATGGCGAGGTGAAGCCGCAAGCGGTCGTGGATGTCGCGAAGGTGCTGTGGGATCTCGGCTGCTACGAAATCTCGCTCGGCGACACCATCGGCGTCGGCACTCCGCTCAAGGCGCGGCATCTATTGCGCGCGGTGGCCGGCGCCGTGCCGATGGCCAACCTCGCGATGCATTTCCACGACACCTATGGCCAGGCGCTGGCCAATCTCTACGCCGGGATGGAGGAGGGCGCCCGTGTGATCGATTCCGCCGCCGGCGGCCTCGGCGGCTGTCCCTACGCGCCGGGCGCTACCGGCAATGTCGCGACCGAGGATGTGGTCTACATGCTCGAGGGCATGGGCATCGCCACCGGTGTCGACATGACGAAGTTGCTGGGGGCGACCAATGAGGTCAGCCGGCTGCTCAGCCGGCCGCCGGTGAGCCGGGTGGTATCGGCGTTGAATGCGAAGGTGCGAGCGCAGTCGTAGCAACCGGCAAACGTGTTGCGCGCAAGAAAACAAATTTGTCGAGCTCATTCAACAAGTATGCCTGACGGGCAAATCGCCCAAAGTCCGTCAACCCCCTCCAGAAAAAATATTCTGATTTTCAGAAGTCGGCAAATCAGTCTATATCGATCGCATCCCGTTCCACTCGGAGGGGCGTTTCGCGAACGTCACGAACGTAGGGATGGGCTGTGATGGACGAAGGCGGCGCGCGAGACGGGCGATGCAGCTTGCGGACGGCCAAGGCGTGTGGTCCTGACATCTCGACGCTGGTGTCAAGTCGGCGGAAGCAATTCCGCAGATGACGGTGGCAAAAGAGCCGATCGCCGGGGAGAGCACGAAGTAAGCCGTAAACCATTGCGCGGGGATGGCCGGGCGTTTCCGGTGTGACCGTGGCGCACTATGCGCAAAATTCCTGCCGCGGGCGCATCGGCGCCCGGCATCCCTGCGCCCTCTGATCGGAGAGCCCAAGGAAACTTCCAGCAAACCTCGGGCGAATTGCGCCGCGAGATTGCGAAGTCGTATCTGCCGTTTGAAATTCGAATTAGAGGGTGGGCAAAGGTGCGCTCTTCGCGCCGGGCCCACCGCCGCATGCGAGCGCGGCGCGAAAAGCGCCTTTGCTCAAGTTGCGGCTGCAACGCTACCTTCCCCCGTCCGGCCCCATCACCAGATTGGGCAGGCCCGTCGAAATCTCCGGCACGAAGCACAGCACCACCACGGCCAGCATCATCAGCAGCACGAAGGGCAGCGTGCCCCAGATCACCTCGCTCAAGGGGATATCCGGGGCGACGCTGCGAATGACGAAGATATTCAGCCCCACCGGCGGGTGAATGAGGCCCATTTCCATCACGATGGTCATGACGATGCCGAACCAGATGATATCGAAGTGGGCGGCGCGCAGCGGCGGCAGGATGATCGGCGCGGTCATCAGGATGATTGACACCGGCGGCAGGAAGAAGCCGAGTACCACGACCATGACCAGGATCGCCGCCAGCAATTCCCAGCGCGGCAGCTGCATGGCGACAATCGATTCCGCGACCGATTGCGAGATGTGCAGGTAGCTCATCACATAGGAATAGAGCAGCGACATGCCGATGATCATCATCAGCATGGTGGATTCGCGGATCGTCGATTTCAGGATCGGTGCCAGGTCGGAAGGCCGCCACACGCTGTAGATCAGCGCGATCAGCACCAGCGCCAGTAGCCCGCCGAGCCCGGCGGTTTCCGAAGGCGTAGCAAAGCCGCCATAGAGCGCGATCATGACCCCGGTCAGCAGCAGCACGAAGGGCAGTACCCTGGGCAGCACGTTGAAGCGCTCTGCCATGGTAAAATCGTCGCGGGTGAGAATGGCCGAGGTCGAGCCGGTCTTTTGGTAGAGCGCGCTGGCCGCCGCGTACTCCTTGCGAAAATGGATCACCGCATAGGCGCCGAACAGAGAGACCAGCAGCAGGCCGGGACCGATGCCGGCAAGGAACAGGCGCCCCAAGGATTTTTCCGCCGCGACCGCAAACAGGATCATGGTGATCGAAGGCGGCAGCAGGATCCCGAGGGTGCCGCCGGCGGCGATGATGCCGGCGGCGAATCCGCCGGAATAGCCACGCTTGCGCATCTCGGGTATGCCGGCCGAGCCGATCGCCGAGCAGGTGGCGGGGGACGATCCCGCCATCGCCGCGAACAGCGCGCAGGCGAACACGTTGGCGACGCCGAGCCCGCCAGGCACCCGATGCAGCCAGGCATGCAGCGCCGAATAGAGATCCTGGCCGGCACGGGATTTGCCGATCGCCGCCCCCTTGAGGATGAACAGCGGAATCGCCAACAGCGTGATCGAGGCCATCTCCTCGTAAACGTTCTGGGTCACGGTATCCAGCGAGGCCGCCGGCATATAGATGCCCATGAACACTACCGCGACCGCGCCCAGCGCAAACGCGATCGGCATGCCCGAGAACATCGCAACCAGCGTGGCGAGGCCGTAGCTAATACCAATTCCAAGGACGGTCATCGCCGCGCTGCCCCAGACAAGGGAATGATGATCTGCAGCAGGATCTGCACGCACAACAGCGTCATGCCTGACGCCATCAAGCCGTAGGGAATGGCGAGCGGCGGCGACCACATCGAGTTCGACACTTGTCCGTCGGCCCAGGCTTCATGGGCGAGCGTCCAGGATTTCCAGGCGAAGAAGCTGCAGAACAGCAGGCTTGCGACATCGACCAGCCATAGCCTGATGCGATTGACGATCGGCGGCAGCAGGCCGACGAACGCCTCGATGCCGATATGGCCGCGCTGTCCCTGCACATAGGCCGCGGTCATGAAGGTGGCGCCGACCAGGAGGAATACCGCCGCTTCGTCCTGCCAGTAGTTCGCGCTGTGAAACAGCGCGCGGCCGAGCACGCTGTCGCTGAGGATGACGCAGGCTGCGATCAGCGCGATGGCAGCTAAAAACACAATGACATTGTTGCAGACCGCAAGCCCGCGCTCCAGCGCCGCGACCAGGGTGTTGCCCGCCGCGCTGGAACGTTCGGTTTGATCCGGAAGCGGACCATGCATCATGCGGAAACGTCGGAGGCGAGTTTCAGCAGGTTGGCCGCGGTCGCGGTTTTCGCGCCGTAGTCCTTCCACGCGGTATCGCGGGCGATGTCGCGCCACTTGCCGACGGTGGCTGCGTCGAGCACGCTGACCTTGGCGCCTGCCTTTTCATAGACCTTGGCGACTTCGACGTCGTCGTCCTGCGCGCCTTTCTTGCCGTACGCATCGAGCTCCTGGCCGACCGCCAGGATGATGTCCTGCTGACTTTTCGGCAGAGCGTCGAAAATCGATTTCGACATCATCAGCGGCTCCAGCATGAACCAGTAGGAGGCGTTGGCGCCCGAGGTCAGCGACTTCGCGACCTCCTCGAGCCTGAACGAGATCAGGCTGGTGGAGGAGGTGATGCCGGCATCGCAGGCGCCGGTCTGCATCGCAGTGTAGATTTCGTTTGACGGGACCGACAGCACCGCGGCGCCGGCGGTCTGCAGCACCATGTCCATCTCGCGTGAGCCGCCGCGCACCTTGAGGCCCTTGGCGTCTTCCGGGGCGACGATCGCTTTCGAGCGGCTGGCGACGCCGCCGGCCTGCCAGACCCATGTCAGGAGAATGATACCCTTGTCGGCCAGGAAATCCGTCAGCGCCTTGCCGATAGGCTTGGTTTTCCAGCTCAGGCCCTGATCGTAGGTCGACACCAGACCCGGCATCAGGCCGATATTGGTCTCCGGCAATTCGCCGCCCGCGTAGGGCATGGGATACAGGCTGATATCGAGCGCGCCTTTGCGCATCGCCGAGAATTGAGCGTTGGTCTTGATCAGCGAGGAGTTCGGATAGACTTCGGCCGCGATCTCGCCGCCGCTGCGCTTTGCAACTTCAGCGGCGAACACCCGGCACAGCCGGTCGCGGAAATCGCCCTTGTCGATGGTGCCGCCGGGAAACTGATGGGAGATTTTCAGCGTCGTCGCGGCGTGGGCCGTTCCGATCCCGAAACGCAGGATGGCGGGTGCGGCAAGCGTGGAAACGAGGACATGGCGGCGTGTGAGCATAGAACTCTCTCCTGGACAGTTTTTTGGATTGGAAGGCGCGGATTGGCGTTGAAGATATACTAGCCGGTCTATGCCCTGACTTTCTCTAATCTGCTAGTTCGAGATCGAAGCCGGTCGAACCTCTCTATTGCTGCGGCGCACACTTGCGGATTCGCCCGCGCGCACGATTTTCGCAGATGGATTGACCCGCTCAGTGTAGGTTAAATGCCCGCCAACGCGAAAAAAATCAAACACGGGTAACAAACACAATCGCGGGTTCGTCGTTAACATTAGCGGCATCAGTCGCTTCCAAACTGTTCAAAGGATGACCAACCCATGACCATCAGCACCCGCATTGCGCTCGGAATATCTGCCGCCGCCGTTTCACTCAGTCTGGCGCTTGCGCCGGCCGCCTTCGCCCAGGACAAGATGGGCAAGGATGACGCCATGAAAAAGGACACGATGTCCAAGGACACGATGAAAAAGGACACCATGTCCAAGGACACCATGTCCAAGGACACCATGAAGAAGGACGACGGAATGAAGAAGGATACCATGAAAAAAGACGACGGAATGAAGAAGAACTAAGCGCCGCGCTTTGCTATCCGCAGGCTCGCCTCAACCGGGGCGGGCCTGTCACGTCTCGGGCGTTAGGCCCCTTTCGAAACCGTTAACTATTTTCGCTTCTTGCGTGCGGCATAGCGGGCATCGCGCGCTGCCTTGCGTTCGGCTTCAAGCGCCACTTCCCGTGCCGCGGCCTCTTCCTTTTCGCGCGCGAGCTGGGCGGCGGCCTGCTCTGCAGCCTCGGCCTCAAGGCGTAGCTTCTCGGCTTTGGCGGCCTCGCGCGCCAGTTTGGCCTTGGCGCGTTCGGCGGCCTGCGCCTCGCGCTCGGCGCGCCGCTGCGCCACCGCGGGATCGTCGAGACCCGGCTGGCTGCGAAACTTGTTGAGGATGCTCTTCCTGGCTTCCTGCGCTGCCTTCTGCCGGTCCGCGAAGCTAGGTTCCTTGAATCCACTCATTGAACGGGCCTTGTCGCTTTCATTGTTTGCTGTGAGACGATCGGCTGTGCGGTCGCGTTCGCGCGGGCCAGAAAAAGCTGCCTGCACGATCACGAGCGGTGTACAGCCGCCCGGACGGGGAAGCCATCAAATATCCGCTAGCCGGCGCAATGTCGCCTGAAAACTGAGACTTCGGCTGCCCACCAGCGTGGTGCCGAAAACTTCGGAATCGCCATCCCCGAATGTTCCAGAAAAGCCCGACGCGACCTCCCGGCCACCAAATAACGGGCTCGTCAGGTTGGTTCTGGAGGGCGTGTGCTGGTTGGTGACCAGATCGCCCTTCCAGGTTCCGTTTCCGACGGTGTAGGAGCCGACCGACCAGAAGTAGGGGTCGCCGCCGAGCAGCACGCCATCCCTGAGGATAATGATGCCGCTGGCCCGGCCCTTCACCCCGTCGAGCATCCGGATATGAATGGAATAAAGTCCATTCGTCATGTGAATGCCCTGGCGAGACGACGGAGATCCTGGAAATATCAGGAGGATTCGAGCTCGTCACCGGCGACGCGGAAAACCCTAACAGGCAGCGTCATTTGCGTTGATCATTTGAGAACTTACTGCGGCCATCTGCGGGGGTCCAGAGCGAACGTCGATTGTTCCTCGCTTTAAGGCCGTCGAAACGATCCCCGCGAGCGCTGCGGAGCAGCTGATCGTGAGGTAAATGAAGCGGCGGTTATTTCCTGGAGCAGAGCAGTACCATTCCGGTGGAAGGCGTCGGACAGGATGCGGTCCAGACGCCGCCGGTTTTCATGGTCGGCTGGAGGATGGCACCTTCGTTCGACAGGCAGGTTACCGAAGCCACGATCTCGCCCGTCGCACATTCCGAAGTGCATCCGATCGAGCCGCAGGCGTCGCGGCCGATGGATTTGGCATAAACCGCACTGCTGGGGCCGGCCGGGCCCTGTATTCCATCTTTGCCGTCTTTTCCCGGTAGCCCCGCAGGTCCCGCCTTGCCTTGCTCGCCTTGAGGCCCCGGCGGCCCTGCCGGACCCGGATCGCCCTGTCGCCCTTGGCGCCCTCGAAGCATCCGCCGAGCGAGATTGCGGCGATGCACAGGACAATCAGAACTGGAAAACGCCGCCAGTTACCCCCAGCACATTTCATGCGTCCGTCGCGCCCCCGTCACAATCGGCGAACCGAGTAACTGAAATTCGATCCAACCATCGAACCATTTAACCGAATCTGGCGTCATTGGTTCCATGAGGGCGCCAAGCCGGCAAGTCGGCATCTTGACCCGCTGAGCGGAGAAGGCTTGATGGTCGCGGTGTCGGCAAGCTGCGGCGATGCGATAGCTGGCAGCGGTTGTTTTAGGGGAATGACAAGACGATGACCGACCCCGACCAAGGTGGAAACCGGCGCCCCGCGATTGCGGGACTGGCGATTGCCGTCGTCCTGCTGGCGGTGGGGCTGTGGCTGGCGCACGAATTGACCGCGAGCAGCAAAATGCAGGATTGCCTGATGTCGGGCCGCACCAACTGCAACGTGATTCCCGCCCAATAGCGATCGCATCGGGTGAGGATTCGATAAGCAGTAATGGCACCGGCGCAGGCGCGGGCCTTTTTAAATCCACATCCGACGCCCGGCCGGCTTCATCTTTCGCTGGCAGCTTCCAGGCATTGATTGACGTGGGCTGCCCGATCTCTCGGCAGAACTTTGGCCTCGTCAGCCTTGTGGTTGCATTCCACCACCTTGATTTGCTCGGCTCGCCGCTTCAACGCGGCTTCGCGATATTCGGGAGCAACAGTATTCGGATCGACGAGCTTTTGGGCGAAGCTCGGTTCGCTAAATGCGAACGCCGCGACAAAAACGAAAGACCAAATGTACCTCACGGCAAAACTCCTCGGCCTGAGAAAAACCGCCGCTCCTATCCAGGCCACTGGTTGCCGGACTAAACGCTCCGTCAGACCAACCGCGCCCGGACAAGGCCAGCTTGCGCGTTGGTAACTCAGGCTGCCGCACCGCACATATGAACTAGCTCACACAACCCGAGCGCGCCTGAACGGTTCGGGCCTGAGGTGCGCAACCTTGTTTCCCGTTCCGAGTTGCACTCGAAGCTTTCGGAGGAACAAACGACCGCTTCAGCGAAACGGCCAAAAGAACGGCCCCAGCGCGGGGGAGAGCTGAGGCCGTCAGGGGGCTTGTATTTGCCTCGTTATGCCGAGGGGAATCGGCACGGTTCGTTGAATTGCAAACCGGAAGATAGTTCCCGGCAAATCTGAAGACGTTGATCGGGCAGGTTTTCGTTGCCGGTTTTCGTTGAAACGGTTTCCTACCAAACGCGGCAAGCGGGAGACCCCGATGGGTACGAAAACGACGTTTGTTTGCGATTGCTGCTTTCGCGAAGCGGACAATAATCTGGGCTGGGCTCGCGTCCATATCAATGGCGCCAGCGGTGACAAGCAGCTCATGCCGGACGACAACCGCGACCTCTGTGAGATTTGCTGGAGCCCGCTGCAGACCTTGATGAAGAAGGTCCACGAAGAGGCCCGAGGGAAGCGGAATCCGCCTCGCGGCGGCTGATCGCCGAGACGCAGCCGCAAGGGACGAGGGTTGTTGTAGGCCCGCGCCCTGATCGACAGGACCTTCATTAAAAACTGGCGATCTCAGCGGAAAGGCTAGAAGCCTGGGTTCAGGAACTGTTGCCTTAGCAAGGGTAAACAGTTCCATGATTGGGACGCGGGCGCAAACTCACGACGCTGTGCCTGCGTTTACCGGCAGGGTGAATTGCAACGTGGCGCCGTGGGGTACATTTGCCGTAGCCCACAGCCGGCCACCGTGGGTTTCCACGATCGAGCGGCAGATCGAGAGTCCCATACCCATGCCGCTGGATTTTGTGGTGAAGAAGGGGTTGAACAGCCGGTCGGCATTCTCGACGGAGATCCCGACGCCGCAATCCGTCACACTTAGCAATACTTGTTGCGCTCCGTCCTGACGCGATCGGATCACCAGTTCGCGCGGCCGATCCATGACCGCTTGCATTGCTTCATTGCCGTTCATCACCAGGTTGATGATCACCTGTTGCAGTTGGACCCGATCGCCAAGGATCATGGGCAGGGCAGGCGCCAACTCCGTTCGCAACGACACCCGGTGGCTTGTTAGTTCACGCTGCACCAGGGCGATGACCTCCCTAGCGACGTCGTTAACGTCGAGTGGAAGCTTCTCAACGCTGGCCTTGTGCGCGAGCGAACGGACACGCCGGATCACCTCACTTGCCCGATGGCCGTCGTCGATAATCCATTCCAACGAGCGGCACGCCGCGTCCAGGTCGGGAGTTTCGCGGCGGAGCCAGCGCAGACCGGACTCGGCGTTGGCGACGACGCCGGCGAGCGGCTGGTTTACTTCATGGGCGATCGAGGCCGTCAATTCGCCCAGCGCCGTCACGCGCGTAAGATGCGCGAGTTCCATTTGGGCATCGAGCAGGCGCTGTTCGCTGGAGCGCAGCTTCTCTTCCGCCCGCTTCCGGTCTGTCATGTCGATGACAAAGGCAACCCCTTCGTCTCGTTTCCACTCGAAGAGCGCGCCGGCGATCAGAACCGCCACGCGGCTGCCGTCTTTGCGGAAATATTCCTTTTCGTAAGGCCTGCAGCTCCCGGTCGCACTAACCTGGGCCAACGCATCCTGGTCGGCGCGGGTCCACTCGGCGGGCGTCAGTTCCGCCCACTTTATTCGACCCGATAGGAGCTCTTCACGGCTGTAGCCGAACATGTCGAGAATGGTTTGGTTGGCTTCGACGATCCGGCCCTGAAAATCCCAGATCATGACCCCGATGATGTTCGAGTCGACCAGGCGGCGGATCCTGGCCTCCCGTTCCCGGAGATCGCTGTATAGGCGCGCGTTCTCCAGCGAAATCGCTGCTTGCGACGCCAGCAGTTCCAGTACCGAGATCCGCGCGGGCGTGAATACGTGCGATGCCAAATTGTTCTCGAGATAGAGCACCCCGATCAGCTTGGACTGCTTCACCAGCGGCAGGCAGAGCACCGACCGGGCGTGCTTCTGACGCAGGTACTCATCCGCCGAGAACGGATTCTGCGCCGAGGCGTCTTCAAGGATGACGCTCTCCCGCGTCCGGATCACGGTGTGGAGCACGGATTCGGGAAGCTCGGCCGGTGACGGGGCCGTCTGGCGCAACGTGACCTCAACCTGGCCGCGGCCGGTCGTCGCTTCCGCCACAATCCGTGCCTCGTCGCCCGGAAACAGGATGAGCAGGCCCCGCTCGGCGCCGGCATGCTCGACCGCGATCCGCAGTAGCGTCTCGATGAGCTTGCCGAGGACGATTTCGCCGGACACCGCCTGCGCGGCCTTGAGCACCGTGCCGACATCCAACTGCTCGACCGGCGCGCCAATGGTAGTGGTAGGAGATGCAGCGATCGCTGCGTCGCGGAGATGCGGATGAAGCTGTTCGAGTTGCCGCGTCTTGCCGAACGCGCCCCAGCGAAGATAGCAACGCCGCGCCTCCCGCAAACAGGCATGGGCGATCGTCTCGGCGCCGCGTGCCGCATAGAAGCGCGCGGCCACTTCATGGGCCAGGCCCTCGTTCTGTACGAAGCCGTTCTCAGCTGCCGAGCGAATGGCCTCTTCGAACAGACGCATTGCATCCGCGTCTCGCCCTTCGAGACGCGCGATCTCGGCGCCGATCAGCGCGGCGCGGTTCGCGAAATTCTCGGGGCAGTTCTCCGCCCACACCTCGAGCTGCTTGTGATGGGCGGCCAGCATCTCCAGATGGCGGGCCCGCTCACTGGCTGATGCCGCGTCGCACTGTGCTGCTCGCGCGACCGCATCATAAAAATGGAACTCGGCCACCTCAAAGAATGAGGGCGACGTCCAAAGAAGCTGCTGCGCCTTCGATGCTGCCTCGATCGCGGAAGCATAGTCGTTTGCGTAGACGCGCGCTTGCAGCTTACGGACCCAATACCAGCATTCGGGAAGCGCCAAACGTGGATCACTCCGCAAATGATCTTCGAACGGGCTCTCGTTGAACTGTTCATCATTGAAGGAGCCGAATTCTGCGGTCAGGCCGCGCAGGGTCCGGATTAGCCCGAGCTGCGCGGTGATAATATCGATAACGAGACCAAACCGTGCCTTCCGCGCGAAGTCGAGCCCATTTTCGGCTTCGCGTTGCGCATCGCCGAGCGGTTCTCCGCTAGCGATAAGATTCGTGTTCAGGTTGTTGCAGCTGTAAGCCGCAAAGGTAAGGTCGCCGATCTTGTTTGCGGTGTCGAAGGCGCGACGCACCAAATCCCGGCCGGTTTGGACGTGGCGCGTCCAAGGCATAACAAGATTCCCAAAGGACATGTAGGCACGGGCTTGGTAGCGATGCAGTCCACGCTTCTCCACCAGATCGTAACCAAGGCTGCCGAATCGATATCCTGCCCGGTAGTCGCCAAAATGCGGTCCGAGAACCATACCAAGCCAGACATAAGCGAAGCATGATCCATCGCTATTACCGTGCTCGAGGCTGAGATTGACCATCCGGCAAATCACGAGTGAGAGCAGGTTCTCGTCGGTAAACAGGGCGGGCGTCACGACCTCTGTCAGAACATCGAGAGTGGCGCGGACCTCAGCATTGGTCATCAAAGGCAGGTCGACGAGTTCTTCTATGGAGCGGCTCCCGACCTGTTGCCATATCCGAGCATATTCGTGCCGGACCTCGTCCGCGGTCGGATGCGGCAACCAGTGCACACCGCCTCTTTGGAGATATGCAAGGCATACCTCCACGCCGCGGTCGCTCCGATCCAAGGTCGTATATAGCGTCAGCTGCAAGCAGGCCACGGCGGCGATGTCGATGAGGTTTCCGGCGCGGTGCGAAAGCATGATGAGCCGTTCCTCCGCCGCCGCCAGATCGGCGGTCAGCAGCTCGCACTCGGCCTGGTGGTACTCGATCGAAAAGGTGAGCTCGTATTGCTGCTCCCAACTGTCCTCCGTCAGCAGTGCGCGACCGGCTGCGAGATAGGTCAGCGCTGAGGCGTAGGCCGTTGAAGTCTTTGCGCGCTTGCCTGCAATAAGATTGAGCTCGGCGACCCGGTCGCGCTCTTCCCTTGAATGGATCAGCATGGCACCGCGGTCGAGCTGGTTCACAATCTCGAAGATCTTCTCCTCTAGCTCCTCCGACGGTGCTTGTGATGCAAGCACTCGGCCAATCTGAAGATGTGCTGCCGCCCGCTCGTCTTCAGGGATGAGCGCGTAGGCCGCCTCCTGAACGCGGTCGTGGAGGAACGCATAGGATCTGTCCAGGCGGAGGACCAACCCCGTGCTGGCAGCCTCCCAGAGCGCCGTGTGGATCTCCTCTTCCGATACCCCGCGAACCAGGGTCAGAGCGGCGATCTCGGCTACGTTCCCCAGACAGGCGAGTTGCTTGAGTGCTTGCTGCGTCGTGTCGGACAACCGCTTCAGCTTCGCGACCATGAAATCCACCACGTTGTCGGTGTAGCCTTTGGCGCGGATGCGCGCCAAGTCCGAGATCCAGGTCGCCGCGTCCGTATCGAACGCGAGGAGCCCTTCCTCGGCCAGCCCCGTGAGGAATTGGATTGCGAAGAACGGATTGCCGCCAGTTTTCTCGTGCACCAGTTGCGCCAGAGGATGCGCGGAATCCCGATTACAGCGCAGAGAATCGACCACGAGTCGGCCAACATCGTCGAGCTCGAGGGGTGCCAGCACAATCTCTTGCATCCTCGCTCCCGCCTTGCGGATCGCCTCCAGCGTTCGCATGAGCGGGTGAGACGGACTGACCTCGTTGTTGCGGTAGGCCCCGACCAGCAGGACGTGCCGCACATCCGGATCGGTGATCAGCTGCTCCAGCAGTTCGAGAGTTGCCGCGTCCAGCCATTGCAAATCGTCGAGGAACAATGCGAGGGGGTGCTCCGGCCGCGCGAACACGCCGAGGAAGCGTCGCAGTACCGTCTGGAAGCGGTTCTGCGCATCCTGCGGCGGAAGGTCCGGAACGGGCGGCTGTTTCCCGATGACGAACTCAACCTCGGGGATGAGGTTGACGATAAGCTGGCCGTTGGGGCCTACCGCGTCCTCCAGCGCGCCCCGCCAGTGGCCCACCTCCGCTTCGCTCTTGGCAAGGATCTGACGGACGAGGGTCTGGAAGGCTTGTGCCAAGGTCGCGTACGGGATGTCGCGCTTATATTGGTCGAACTTGCCGGATGCGAACAGGCCGCGCGGCGAAACCAACGCCTTGTGCAGCTCATTGACCACGGAAGATTTGCCGACGCCGGAATAACCGGATACGAGCACGAGTTCTGGCGTGCCGTGGGCCACAACGCGGTCGAAGGCTGCGAGCAAGGCATCAATCTCGCGCTCTCGCCCATACAGTTTTTCCGGGATCAGCAGCCGGTCCGGCGGGTCGTGCGTGCCCAGCGGGAACGGATCGATGCGACGATGCTTCTCCCATTCCCCCAGGCACCGTCGAAGATCGACTTCGAGGCCGGAGGCGGTCTGGTAGCGCTCTTCGGCGGTCTTGGCGAGGAGCTTCATCACAATTGCCGAGAGCGCCGCGGGGACGCCCGCGAGCCGCTCGTTGGGCGGCAGCGGTTGGCGGGCGATGTGGCAGTGAACCCACTCCATCGGATCGGCGGCGGTGAAGGGGAGATGCCCCGTCAACATCTCGTAAAGGGTGACGCCCAGAGCATAGAGATCGCTCCGGGAATCCACCGAACGGTTCATCCTGCCGGTTTGTTCCGGCGCCATGTAGGCGAGCGTGCCCGCGATCACCTCTGGTGGGGCCGGGGCCTGATGCTCGCGCGGCAGACGCGAGGCAATGCCGAACCCCGTCAGCCACACGCTGCCGCTTGCCGAGTCCATCAGGATATTGGTTGGCTTGATATCCTTGTGGATGAGGCCTCGCGCATGCACTTGGCGGAGCACCTCCGCAAGCGGGATCGCGATGCGGAGGAAATGCGATATCTCCAATGGTCCGTCGAGCAGTCGATCGACCGGCGTACCGCCGGGATCCTCGAGCACCAGCGCCATGCCGCCATTGTGGCGCGCCAGCGCGACTGGTCGCGCCGCCCAGTGAGCATCAAGTTCGGCTTTCAGCGCATGTTCATGTTCAAGCCGCTCAACGCAACCGAGCGAGCCTTCTTCCGCGGCAGCAAGCAGGATCGGCGCCAAGCCGTTGCCACAGCCCCGGTAGAGAGCGATGTCTCCCTCTCGCAGCGGCGAGAATACGTAGCTCGAAAGCTCCCTCACGAGGGCCTCCTGCCAGGAGGACTACTTTAGTACATTGATTAGGTTATGTTTCCTTTCGCCCGTCAATTCAAAAACAGACGAGCAAAGCGGGTTCCCAATTACGATCGGTGCCATATCCGTATTATGGCTCGACGATGACGAGAACCGCGGTGGTCTTTTGCTATCTCGCCGAGATTTGGGCCGACGAAGTGATCGGCAATTCGATCTCCGCCCCGACGAGACGAAACGAATCGGCACCAAGCGGACGTTATGTGTTTATGCAAATCCCTTATCACGCAGGTGCTCGGTCGCCCGTCGCATGACCTCGTGAAGCCAAACCTGCGAAGGGGCGCCTTCATGGCGCTCGTGCCACAGCGATCGAACCTCCAGACGTGTCGTCGGCTATGTTCCGCAGACCCGCGGCATCTTTCGTTCCCTGACCGTGGAGGAGAACCTCTCGGCGGGATTGAAAGACCGCTCGCGAGACGCGCTCGCCGAAGCCTATGAGATGTTTCCGAGGTTGCGTGAGCGGAGGCGTCATCTCGGGATGCAATTGTCCGGTGGCGAGCAGCAGATGTTGTCGATGGCGAGGACCTTGCTCGGAAAGCCATCCATCCTGCTGCTCGACGAGCCGCTCGAAGGCCTCGCCCCGGTGATCTGCGACGAACTCATGGCCATGATCTCCCGTTTGGCCGCGTGCGGCGAGGTGACCGTCATCCTCGTCGAACAGCAGATCGAGCGCGCTTTGGATTTCGCCGGCCGCGTGTTGATTTTGGAGCGCGGTAGGGAGGCGTGGCTGGAGCTTTCCAGCGAACTCAGGTCGAACCGTACTCTCCGTCGATCGCCTACTCGGAGTTGGTATTCATTGAGCGGATCTCGATTGCTGCTAAGCTGCCACCGTTGGAGCGTAACCACCGTGATGTCAGACGTTGGCGAAGTCATTAGGAAATGCTGATGCCGATCTCTGGCAAGATGCAGGCGAACGGGCCGCCCGCGAAGAAGCCCTGCAACTAGGCCGCAGCGCAAGTCGGAGTAATCTCGTAATCTTATGACGGTAAGGAGTTTTCGATGATCAGGGGCGGGTGGTTTGTCGCGGCCATGTGCGCGACCGCGGCGGTCGTGGTGTGGACGGGCGGACAAGCGGATGCCGCTCAGTGCGGCAACGGACCCGGCGGTTTCGAGGCCTGGAAACGTCAGATGGGCGAAGAGGCGAGAGCCAAGGGCATCGGCGCCAATGCCGTCGGCGCGCTGATGCAGGCGAACTACGCGAGCGCGACCATCGCCGCCGACCGCGGCCAGCGGAGCTTCGGCCTGTCGCTCGATCAGTTTCTCGCCAAGCGCGGCGCCTCGACCATCGTCGCCCGGGGGCGGGGACTGAAGCATTCCCAGGCGGCGTTGTTCGCGTCGATCCAGCAACGGTATGGCGTCCCGCCGGGGCCGCTGATCGCTATCTGGGGAATGGAGACCGGCTTCGGAAGCCAGCGCGGCAATCAGAACATGCTTTCGTCCATTGCCACGCTCGCGTACGACTGCCGGCGCCCCGAGTTCTTTACCGAGCAGCTTTATGCCGCTTTGAAGCTGATCGACCGCGGTTCCTTGTCGGCCGGCACGCGCGGATCCATGCACGGAGAGGTCGGCCAGACGCAGTTCATGCCGAAAAACATTTTGGCCTACGGCACCGGCAATCTCGACGTCGCCGCCAACGCGCTCAGTTCGACGGCGAATTTGCTGAGGGCCCATGGCTGGCGCGCCGGCGCGGGCTACCAACCAGGAGAACCGAACTTTGCAGCCATCGAAGCCTGGAACGCCGCCCCCGTCTATCAGAAGGCCATCGCACTCATGGGCCGGCAGATCGATGAGGGAGGCCAGCGCTGAACGCGCCTAGCTAGCCCCGCCGTTGGCAACGTCGTCGACCGGATGGAGGCGCTCCGTCGGAGCGTCGGCGGCTTCGAAAGCGTCCAAGCTGCAGCGCAAGCCGGCCGGGTCCAGTTTCGTTGAAGGAGGGATCACATGAAACCCCACGTCATCTGCCTGATGGCCTCCAGTGTGGACGGTCGGACGCTCCACAGTCGTTGGCGCCCCAAGGGGTCAGGCGGGGAACTGTTCGAACGTGTGCATGACGAACTGGCGGGCGACGCTTGGCTCGTCGGCCGCGTCACCGGGCAGGAGTTCGCCAAGGGCAAGCCGTATCCCCCGTCGACGAATGAGACCTTTCCGCGCGAGCCCTGGTTCGCGCGACGCGACGCGAAGGCCTATGGCGTCGTGCTCGATGCTCACGGCAAAATCGGCTGGGGCCGTTCAGACATCGGTGGCGATCCGATCGTTGTCGTCCTGTCCGAGGCAGCTTCGGATGCGCACTTGGCGGGGCTGCGCGGCGAGGGCGTGTCCTACATCTTCGCCGGAAAGTCGGAGCTCGATCTCGCCCTCGCGCTGGACATCCTCAATCGCGAAATCGGCGTGAAGCGGCTGCTGCTGGAGGGAGGCGGCGGTGCCAACGGTGCCTTTCTGCGCTCGGGATTGGTCGACGAGCTCAATTTGATCCTGTGTCCAGCCGTGGACGGCGCGAAGGGGGCGCCGAGCGTATTCGACTCCACGGATGTGGAGCCCGATCGCCGAGCCCCCGTGACGGCGATGACGCTGGAGAGCAGCCAGGCTTTGGAAGGCGGCGCAATGCTGCTGCGGTACCGGATCCAGAACGCCGATGTTCAGGTGGCAACCGGCCGGTGATGCCCGCGCATGACCCACCACATCCAGACCACATCGTTGTCATCGGCGCAGGCGCCCGCGTGCCTGCTGGCCGCCCGCGAAGTCGCCCGCGCGGGCAGGCGCGAGACAGACGCGGGGGGCGGCGCATCCATCCACTTTCGGCTGCCGACTTCGGATACCCGGCGGAAGGTGGCGCCGAATTCGTTCATGGCGAGTGGAGTCATCTGCCGAAATTGGGAAACCTCGGCGGTTCGATCCCGTCACCGCCTACCACCGCCGGGCCGTGTTATCCGCACGTATCAAACATCTGGTCACCAGCCGGTCGCAGGAGCGCATGCATTTGTTCTGATTGGCCCCACCAGTGGGGTTGGCACATCTGCCCACGCAATTTGCGGCTTGATCCTCACATCGCGCGTCTGTCACTGCTTCCGCCGGTGAGTTGAGGAGCATTCCGGTGCCTATGAGGGTGATCGCGAAGAAAAGGTGCCGTGCCATGGTCGAACCTCCTGAGAAAGGCGAGCGGGCCACTCTAAATCCTAACCTCTCGACGAGGCTAAAACCTACTTTTTTTCCCACCGCATGTTTGCTTTATTTGAATGCCAGTTTGCGATCCAGCGATTGCCACCTGTTGCAAGCTCCGCCATCTGGGCGGCAATTCCGATTGCCTTTTGCCGGCATCCGACAGCTTGTCGGTAGGTCGCTTCAGAGTGAAGGTGAAAATAGCCATCGCAATCGTGGTCAGCGCGGTAACGATCCCACCCGCCTTGTCGAGAACGTGAGCGACCTTGATGCCGATTTCGTAGTAACTAGGGACGAGAGAAAGAACCAAAACGACAAGGGAAGCGCTAGCAAAGAACGGGGCGGAAACCGTCGGGTCGCCAGTGGCGATTGCGCCATAATACTGCATCGGCGGGCAGCGGCTTGCGCGGGAGCCGCGGTTGGACAGTGATACAATCTAATCCGGCGCCAAATCGCGCTGAATTCGCGTTCAGACTGGAGAACTCTTCGGCACCAGGCGAGGTCGCACTTGATCGCTCCCTTCGTCGAAAAGATTTCTGCGGCGAAGTGCGCCGCCAGCGCGCCGAGGAAACCTCGCGTGCGGCGCGCTCATCACACTCGCGGTGCTTGGCACCGGGGCAGCGCCGCTTCGGATGGTCGAAAAAGAACCCAGAGCTGTTCCAACGCCCTGGCCGGTCGCCGCGGATCGCAACTCGAACTGGGCCGTCTTGGCATGACGAGGACGAGCATAGTTTTGTGGAGCGTAGTGTTTTTGATATTCGCTACAGTGGGAGCGGCCGCCGAGCCACGCCGAGTCCTGATCGTGCACGCTTTCGGGCATGCCTACTCGCCGTGGAGTGATATGGCCGGAAGTTTTCGCGCAGAACTCATCAAGAGGTCGCCGGAACCGATCGATCTCTACGAGGTCTCGCTCGACACGGCCAGGATCCAAGACCCCGAGGATGAGGGGCCGTTCGTCGAGTACATTCGTGCAATTCTTTTGGGACGTAAACTCGACTTGATCGTGCCGGTGGGTGCCCCAGCGGCGTTCTTCATGCAACGCTACCGGCAGCGGCTGTTCCCAACAACGCCCATGCTAATCGTTGGAGCGGACGTGCGGCGCATTCCCAGCGCAACACTTACGGAAAAAGACGCGGCCGTGCTGTTGGATCTCGATCTCCCGGCCTATCTCAAGAACATTCTGCACCTGCGGCCTGAAACGACAGATATAGCAGTCGCTGTCGGCAATTCTCCCGTTGAGCGATTTTGGACTTCGGAACTTCATCGCGATTTTCAGCCGTTTGCGGATCGAGTGAATATCACGTGGTTCAATGATCTGACGCTTGGCGAGATGCTAAAGCGCGCCGCGACCATGCCGCCGCAATCCGTCATCTTCTGGTTTCTGCTTTCTGAGGACGCGGCGGGCGTTCCCTATTCGGAGGACCGAGCCCTGGAAGCGATGCGCCAAGTAGCAGTTGTGCCCATTTTCGGTATGGGCGACTACCAACTCGGCCGAGGCATCGTCGGTGGTCCTTTGATGCAAACCAGCGTGCTGGGTCGGGAGGCGGCGGAGGCAGGTCTTCGCATTTTAGGGGGGGAGATGGGAGGCGGCATCAACCCTCCCTTGGTGGGATTCGGCGCACCGGTCTACGATTGGCGAGAGCTACAGAGATGGAAAATCGAGGAGGCCCTGCTGCCCCACGGCAGCATCGTTCAATTTCGTCAGCCGACCGTATGGCAGCAATATCGCTCGCAAATTATCGGCGCCCTGGCCATAGGGCTCTTCCAGGCAGCGCTGATCGCCGGATTGCTGTTGGAGCGACAGGCTCGCAAGCGCGAGGCCGAGCAGGCCGGCAAGGCGAGAATGGAGACCGGTCGGTACCGCGAAAATCTCGCGCATCTGGTGCGTGTTCACACGGTCGGCGAGATGTCGACCGCAATTGCGCATGAGGTCAATCAGCCGCTCGTGGCCATCAAGAACTACGCGCTCGCCGCGCGCCGGCGGCTAGCTGGCGTTATGGATGCAGCCAAGGTGGAGGAGTTGCTGGACAAGATCGAGGCGCAAGCCTCGCGCGCAGGCAACGTACTGCAGTCCCTGCGGGCGATGGTGAAAAAGCACGACCCGGAGACGACCGAGATTGAAGTCGGCGAACTGATCGCCGATGCCGTGAAGCTGGTGGAAATGGAAATCCGCAATGTGAACATCCGGGTCGAATCGGCAATCTCGCCCGATCTTCCACGTGTATTCGGCGACGGAATTCAGATCCAGCAGGTAGTGCTGAATCTAACGCGCAATGCCATCGAGGCGATAGAGGAGGCTGGAATCGCCAATAGCGTTATCAAGGTAGGGGTCGTTGCCACGGCAGAAAACGAAATCGCCGTGAGCGTCGCCGATTCCGGACCGGGAATTTCGCCCGAGGATGCCGAGCATATTTTCGATCCGTTCTACTCAACCAAGGGAGGAGGATTGGGGGTCGGGCTTTCTATCTCCCGCGCTATCGTTGAAGCACACGGCGGTCGGCTGTCGCTGGCTCCCAACAAGGGCGGCGGATGCGTGTTCCAATTCACGCTGCCGGTCGCGAATGAAGGAAACTGACGACATGTCAGAGCCCACAGTGTTTATTGTCGACGACGACGACGCAGTACTGGATTCGATCGCGGAACTGGTGATGTCGGTCGGCCTGCGCGCGGCTACGTTTCGTTCCGCGCGGGAGTTTCGGGACATCTTCAACCCCGAGCAGCCGGGGTGCCTGGTACTTGACGTTCGCATGGCGCATACCAGCGGGCCTGCGCTCCAGGACGAGCTAAACACAATCGGTGCGCGCATCCCGATTGTGTTCATCAGCGGCCATGGAGACATCGCCGTCGCCATCAAGACGATCAAAGCCGGCGCCGTCGACTTCGTTCAAAAACCATATCATGAACAACAATTGCTCGACAGCATCAATGAGGCGCTGCGGCGCGATGCTGAGGCTCGGCAGGTTACGGGTAATGGCGAGGGCTTCGCCGAACGTCTGGCAGCATTGACGGAACGTGAGCGCGAAGTTTTGGAGCAAGTGGTGCAGGGACTGTCCAGCAAATCGATCGCCAGGGTGCTCGACATCAGCTACCGAACCGTGGAACTGCATCGCGGCCACATCATGGAAAAGCTTCGAGTTCGTTCGGTCGCAGAACTGATCCGGCTCGTCATCGAGCAACGCAATGCTTGAACCGTCAACGCACGGTTGGCGGCTACCATAGGGGTCGTACGTATTTCCTCATATTGTTCGTTGACCCAAGCCGGATCACCCTCAGCAAGTGTCCTTTGACGTCCGGCCAGGTCCGACGCGGCGGCCGCCGCGTCGCCCGACCATCGTTAGCGGGTCGATGTGAGGGCTCATGGCCGAAACGATCTACATCGTGGATCCGCTTCCGGACGAGCGTCGCCGCATCGTCGACGCACTTGCGAATGAACCGGTTCATGTGGAGTGGTACGATGACGCCGCGGAATTCCTCGATCAGGTTGCCGCAACCGCCTCCGGGTGCGTCCTGGTACCTCTCGACCTGCCCGGCATCGGGTTGCGCGCGCTGATGGACGAGATCAACCGTCGGCACCTTCCGCTTGCGGTCATCGTGATTGGACGCGATTCGGAACTGGCGATTGCCGTCGAACTGGTGCGTTTCGGCGCTTTCGACTTTCTCGAGCACCCGTTTACCGATCGGCGGCTTAGATCCGTCATACGGCGTGCCATCGGGGCTGTGTCGGAATAAACCGCGGCAGATAGAGGGGAGGGCAATCGATGTATCCGCCCAAGTCACCAGCGTTTTCGCAATGGTGCTGGTCGACCGCAGCAAAATCGCGCTCGACGATCCCGTCAGCAAATACATTCAGTCCTTTGCCGCCATGAAGGTCGGTGTCGAGCGCGTCCTAGGATTGGCTGGCTTTGCAAGCGTACTCGATCGCGTGATGTCCGCAGCTTGAACACGCCTAAACTTCTCGGAAAAATTTCTACAACGGATTGGATGCCGAGCAGTTTCTAATGGTTGATCGCGTCCATTCATGACGCCTCCTTGTGTCGAGCGTTGAGTCCGCAGCTCCTTGTATGTCGGCAACAGGTGTTTCCACGTACGTGAATACGTGCTCGCTGCGATAGCCCGACGCAATTCGCTTCCGTAGCATCAACCAGCGATTGAACGCTGTCTTTGCGGGCCGCAGGTTCTTTTCGATTGATAGCGGCCACCCAACAAAGGGGTCAGCTAATGAATATTCAAAACGAGACTTTCGCAAATGTTGGGGATTCCGGAGTCGCGCCCGCGTCAATGGTGTTCATTCCCGGAGGCACTTATCGGATGGGATCGGACCGGCACTATCCCGAAGAAGCGCCCGCCCATCGCGTCACGGTCGACGGATTCTGGATCGACGCGGCCCCCGTCACAAATCGCCAGTTCCGGCAGTTTGTTGAAGCGACCGGTCATATCACCGTCGCTGAGATTGCCCCTGACCCGAAAGATTATCCGGGTGCGCTGCCGGGCATGCTGAAGCCGGGCTCTCTGGTCTTCAGTCCGCCGGATCATCCAGTTGACCTTCGCAATTTCGCGAACTGGTGGACCTTCATGTTCGGCGCCACTTGGCGTCGGCCGTACGGCAAGGGCAGTTCGATCCGCGGCCTTGACGATCATCCCGTCGTGCACGTCGCATACTCCGACGCGCTCGCGTGCGCGACCTGGGCCGGCAAGGAATTGCCGACCGAGGCGGAGTGGGAATTCGCCGCGCGCGGCGGGCTTGACGGCGCCGAATATGCCTGGGGTGAGGAGTTCACGCCGCATGGCCGTCACATGGCCAATACCTGGCAGGGTGAATTTCCCCGCCAGAACACCAAAGCCGACGGTTTCGAGCGCACGTCGCCGGTCACCGCGTTCCCGCCGAACGGTTACGGTCTGTACGACATGATCGGCAATGTCTGGGAATGGACGGCGGACTGGTACTCGCCGCGGCACCAAGCCGATGCACCGAAAGCCTGCTGCATCCCGGAGAACCCGCGCGGCGGGCGCGAGGTCGACAGCTACGACCCAAGGACGACCAACGTGAAAATTCCGCAGAAGGTCATCAAAGGCGGCTCGCATTTGTGCGCGCCGAACTACTGCCGACGTTACCGGCCGGCTGCGCGGCATGCGGAGCCGGTCGACACATCCACGAGTCATCTTGGCTTCCGATGCATCCGACGAGCAGCCTCTGCTTCATGACGAAACGGGAGAATGACGCCATGCTTGATTGCAAACTCACAGATCCGACACCTGCAATCCCGTCCGCGCCGTGCAGGACGGAGGGATCGCGCAAACGATCCTGCGCCATGTTGCTTGGGACGACGATGTTGATGTCGCTGTGCGGACTGGTCAGCACGCCGGCGGTGGCGCAGCAACCGCCACAAAAACCCAACATCGTCTTCATCATGGGCGACGACATCGGCTGGATGCAGCCGAGTATCTACCATCGCGGCCTGATGGTGGGCGAAACACCCAACATCGACCGTATCGGGAACGAGGGCGCGATCTTCATGGACTATGTCGCCATGCAGAGTTGCACCTCCGGGCGCAACGCCTTCTTCACGGGCATGTACCCGCTGCGCACGGGCATGATCCCTCCGCAGCTTCCCGGCAGCCCATCCTACCTGCGGCCCGGCACTCCGGCTCTTGCACAATTCCTGTACGATCTCGGCTACACCACCGGCGAGTTCGGCAAGAACCACCTGGGCGACCATACCGCGGCCCTGCCGACCGCGCACGGCTTCCAGGAATACTGGGGCTACCTCTATCACCTCGATGCGATGCAGCAGGTGAGCTTCCCCGACATCAATACGACCCCGCTCGTGCAGGGCGTCGCTCCGCCATGCAAGAACACGCCCATCCCCGGTATCGCCGAAGTTCCTGGCGCCGTGGATCCCACGACAACGTTATGCCTGACGCCTCCGCGCCCGGTGCTCTGGTGCAAGTCGTCCGACGGCACGGAGAAGAACCAGATGTGCACGGACGAGGGCCCGCTGACGCTGGAGCGGTCGAAAACGGTGGACGAGGAAATCTCCACCAAGGTGGTCGACTTCATCGACCGCAACGACCCGAAGAAGACCAACAAGCCTTTCTTCGTCTGGTACAACCCGGCGCGCATGCACGTCACGACCGTATTGTCGCAGAAGTACATGGACATGGTCGGACAGCCGGGCGGCAAGGACTGGGGCGTCAACGAAGCCGGCATGAAGCAGATGGATGACAACATCGGCGTCGTTCTCAAGAAGCTGGAAGACATTGGCCAACTCGACAACACCATCGTCGTGTTCACCACCGACAACGGCGCCGAGGCGATCAGCTTCCCGGACGGCGGCGTCACCCCGTTCAAGGGCCAGAAGGGCGAGGCCTGGGAAGGCGGCTATCGTGCTCCGATGGTCGTGCGCTGGCCGGGCCACATCAAGCCGGGAACGGTCAAGAACCAGTTGTTTGCCGCGCTCGACTGGGTCCCCACGTTTGTCGATATCGCCGGTGGGCCCAAGGGCGATGGGCTGAAGACTCAGATCGAGGCCGGTTCGTACCCCGGCATCGTCAAGACCACGCTCGACGGCTTCGACCAACGCGCCTATCTCGAAGGCACCTCGGAAAAGTCGGCGCGCGATCACTTCTTCTATTTCTCCGGGGCGACGCCGTCCGCGGTGCGCTACAAGAACTGGAAGATGTACTACACGATGTCGCAGCCAGGGCCGGCCGGCTGGATCATGCCGCTCGTCCCCTTCCACTTTACCTTGGTCCAGAACATCAAGCGCGATCCATTCGAGCAGGCGGTTGGCATCGACCAGAAGACCGCCATGAGCCTCGGTGGTGCGCTCGGCGGTCCAGTGACTGCCTTCCAGTATGACTGGAACATGTTGCCCATCGGTCAGCAGCTGTGGCTGGGCCATCTGCTGTCGTACGAAAAATACCCGCCGCTGCAGGCTCCCGAGAGCTACAACCTCAGCGGGATCCTGGAGCAGGTCAAGAAGGCGAACGCCGGTCACGCGAGCGACTAGCCGAACAACGCAATTCGAGGACGCGGGCGCCCGACATAGGGCGCCCGCGGATTGCGCGGACACGGTTCTGAGAATGTATGAGTTCCAACCGTCGGAATATGCCGTCTAACATGATCAGCTTCCTCCGGGATCACCTCTTCACCATGCCCGTGCTTGCGAAGTTCGCGGTGGGGATGGTGATGCTTGTCATCATCCCTCGGTTTTCCCGCCGAGTGCATGTTCCTGTACCTGTAGGTTTGCTGCTTAGCGGCGTTATAGTCGGGCCGTATGTTCTGGACATCTTTGGCACGGTCCGACCGATCGCAGACTTCTTGGCGGAATTGGGCAAACTGCTGTTGATGTTTTTTGCGGGCCTGGAAATCAATCTTGAGCTGTTTCGGCGCGCCCGAAACCGCTCGATTGCTCTCGGCATCGCCACGACCGCATTTCCTCAGGTGCTCGGCACCATCGTTGGGCTCTCATTCGGCTACGCTGCGATTCCGGCGATCGTGATCGGGTCGCTGCTGGCTTCGCATACCCTGCTAGGGTTAAGTATAGTCAATCGGCTCGGCCTGGGCAGCCTGGAGCCGGTGACAGTAGCGGTTGGTGCCACGGTGATGTCCGACACTCTGTCGCTCGTGGTGTTCGCTATTTGCGTCTCGATTTACACCACCGGCTTTTCTCCGTCTGGTCTGGTGCTCCTGCTGGCCGAGATCGCTGGCTATATCGGCCTGGTTCTGTTCGGCCTAAGCCGCCTCGGCGCCTATGTGCTCAAGCGGGTCGAGGATGAGGAGGACGCTTACTTCGTTCTCATGCTAAGCATCATGGCAATCGCGGGCGTGCTTGCGGATGCGATCCAGCTGCCGGGCATCGTGGGCGCTTTCCTTGCGGGACTAGCCATCAACGCCTCGGCACAGAACGCGCCGGCTAGCGTCAAGCTTGAGTTTCTGAGTAAGTCGCTGTTCATTCCGATCTTCTTTGTCGTTACCGGATTCCTGATCAACCCGATCACCTTTGTTCACGGGATTTTCGACAACTTCTTGCTCGTTGCCAGCATCATCGGTGCACTGCTCGTCGGCAAGTGGATAGCCGCCTGGCTGGTGGGTCGCGCATTTGGCTACAACCGGAATGAACAGCTCACGATTTGGTCGCTCACGCTGCCGCAAGTTGCCGCCACGCTCGCCGCGACGCTGGTCGCGCATGACACGCTCGGCGCGGCCGGTCAACGGTTGCTCGACGATCGAATGCTCAATGTCGTGCTTGTGCTTGTGTTTGCAACATCAGTCCTTGGTCCGGTGTTGACTGAGCGGTTTGCGGCTCGTCTGACGACCAGCACCCCCAGAGCTGAACCCAATCGTTCGATCGGGTCTGCACCAAATGTAACCGCCGGCTAGTTTGATCGCGCATTCTTGCGCGTCTTGCGCCGGAAGAACATAGCCGACGGGTGGCCGACCGCCTGTCAGCCGTGAAATGGCGAAACTGAAAAGTGCATTTGGAGCCGATTTCCCGGTAGCGGCTGGTTGGTCGCCTTGAACGGAGCCAACTGCATCAAAACAGAGAGGAGAATGCCATGAGTGATAAGCATCCGCCTGGAGATTCCCGCGACGTCGTGCCGCAATCGGGCGGTGGAATGAAGCGACGCGATCTGTTGCTGAGCGGCACTTCGCTCGTCGCTGCTTCGGCGCTCACGGCCGTCAGCTTGGCAACCCCGGCGCAAGCACAACAGCCTGCAACGGCGCCGGCGGCGGCGGGCCAGCGGCCGAACATCGTCGTCATCATGGGCGACGACATCGGCATGTGGAATATCGGCGCCTATCACCGCGGCATGATGGCCGGGCGGACGCCGAACCTCGACAAGCTCGCCGCCGAAGGCATGCTGTTCACCGACTACTACGCCGAGGCAAGCTGTACGGCGGGTCGCGCCAACTTCATCACGGGCGAGCTGCCGATCCGCACCGGCATGACCACTGTCGGCCAGGCCGGCGCAGCCATCGGGATACCGGCGGAGGCGGTGACGATTGCCACCGCGCTGAAAGGCTTGGGCTACGCCACCGGCCAGTTCGGCAAGAACCACCTCGGCGACAAGAACGAATTCCTGCCGACGGTGCACGGCTTCGACGAATTCTTCGGCTACCTGTACCACCTCGACGCGATGGAAGATCCGGCCCACCCTGGCTATCCGCAGGAGCTGTTGAATGTAGTTGGCCCGCGCAACATGGTCCATTCGTACGCGACCGACGTCGACGATCCCACCGTGGATCCACGCTGGGGCAAGGTCGGCAAACAGAGGATCGAAGACGCCGGAACGCTCTATCCCAAGCGGATGGAAACCGTGGACGACGAAATCCGCGACTTTGCGCTGAAGTTCATTGACAAAGCCAAAGCCGACAACAAGCCGTTCTTCCTGTGGCTCAACCCGACCCGCATGCACATCGTCACGCACCTGTCGCCGAAGTACCAGGCGATGCGTAACTCCAAGAACGGCTGGTCGATTCATGAAGCCGGCATGGCGCAGCTCGATGACGATATCGGCATCGTGATGCAGAAGCTCAAGGATATGGGCGTGGATGACAATACCATTGTCATCTTCACCACCGACAACGGCACTGAGGTGTTTACGTGGCCGGACGGCGGACAGACCCCGTTCGCGCAGAGCAAGGGCACGGTCATGGAGGGCGGCTTTCGCGTTCCGGCCATGATCCGCTGGCCGGGAAAGGTGCCCGCCGGCAAGATCGAGAACGGCATCATCTCCGGGCTCGACTGGTTCCCGACCTTGTTGGCCGCCGCCGGCAACCCCAACATCGTCGAGGAGCTGAAGAAGGGCAAGCAGATCGGTGACCGCACCTACAAGTGCCATCTGGATGGCTACAACCAGATGGACATGATTACCGGCAAGGGATCGTCCAATCGGCACGAGATCTGGTATTTCGGCGAAAGCGAGCTCGGCGCCGTGCGCATCGACGACTTCAAATATCGCTTCATCGATCAGCCCGGCGGCTGGGTAGGCGACAAGACCAAGCCTGACGTACCCTTCCTGATCAACCTTCGTCTCGATCCGTTTGAGCGCACGGGCTGGCCCGATAGCGGGACCAAATACGGAGCCCAGCAATACTTCGACTGGTTCAAGTACGAATTCTGGCGTTTCGTGTTTGTCCAGCAACAGGTCGAGAAGCTGGCCATGACTGCCGTTGAATTCCCGCCAATGCAGAAGGGCGCGAGCTTCAACCTCAGTGCCGTGAAAGAGAAAATCGATGCCGCGAGGGCCTCGATCGGCAAATAATGGTCTGACCTAGTCATGCGGGCAGCCCGCATGTCGGCTGCCCGCTGTGAACCCCAGAGCGTCAATAAGAGGACGCAACCATTAAACTCACCCGCACACAAAATGCCTTCGCCGCCGCGCGGACACGGATCAAGGATCGATTCGAGAGTGAATCGCTAGGAGCGCTGGAGATCAAGGGTAAGGGCACCATTCCGGTCGTTGCCGTGCGGCGGGAAAAGCCTCGACCATGATGACAGGCGAAAACGCCGATTAATCAATGTATCCATTTGTGACAAAGGATGCAGACCGACTACCGCCTTTGGCATGAAGCCGCCGATCCGGTCGCTATCGGGGCTAAACCGGGCATGGCTCGGACATCGTCAAACCGTCGAAAATGCCCCGGATTCAGAGGTACATTTTATTAATGTCCACCGACGACTCGACACCCAATTTGGCGAAGTTTTTCGCGAGCCAGTCGCCCGCACATTTTCGCCCCTGGTCGCGAAGAAAAATGAGAAAGTCCCAATCGGCGTTGTACTTGCTTGTCGAACTGAGTGCACCCATGAATTCGTCGTCCGAGATGCTGTGGATCAGCACGTGTGGCAGCTCTTCGCCAACGATACGTTTTTCCCTGACAAGCCTGGTAACGAAGCTGACCGCCCGCATCTCCCGCATCAGGGAAGAATTGAAGCTGATCTCGTTGATGCGGTTCAAGATGTCGCCTGCCGCGCGCGGCACCTCCTTGCGGAACAGCGGATTGATATGAACGATGACAATGTCGGTGCTCTTGCAGTTGTAAATTAACGGGAAAAGGGCGGGGTTACCCATATAGCCGCCGTCCCAATAGGCTTCGCCATCGATCTCAACCGCATGAAACATCGTGGGGAGACACGCCGACGCCATCACGGCGGATACGCCAATTTCCTTTCCGGCGAAGACCCTCATTTTGCCCGTACGCACATTTGTCGCAGAGAGAAACAGTTTTACCGGGCAGTCCGGTCGTTGCAGCACGTCAAAATCGATCGATTGCTCGACCACATCGCGCAGCGGGTTGTAGTCCGCCGGGTTGAACTGATATGGGGATAGCACGCGCGTCACGAAGCCCATCAGGGAGAAAACCGGCGACCAGTTCAATGTGTGATCGCCCAGCAACCGGTCGAAGGGGCTTGGCTGCAGGGGCCCCAAGCTTGCCGCATCGCTCACGCGCTTCCAATAGCCGGCGAGCGCCTCGCGAGCTCCATCGCGTCCGTCGACCGCAAGTCCATAGGCAAAAACCGCCGCATTCATCGCTCCGGCGCTCGTTGCGCTGAGACCCTCGAAGCCGAGATCTTTCTCTTCCAGGAGCCGGTCGAGCACGCCCCAGGTAAAGGCACCATGCGCTCCACCTCCCTGGAGCGCCAAGTTGATGGTTCTGACTTGGTTTGAGAATGCCGACCCCTGACCGAAGCCGCCAGACGCCTCCGGCTTTCGCGCCGGCCTCCGCCCCGAAGTCATTTTCATGGCCGACTCCCAACCCGTTCGCCGCATGCGCAAAGCATTCGATGACAACAATCGGATCAGTCGGAGGTAAAGGAAGTAATTCTATCCACGTCAATTCCGTGGGCATGTATAACACAACAGGGCCAGGGCTACATGCACGTATTTCCACCTACCCGGGCACGTGTTGTCAGTGATGGTGCGACGCCGTTCGTCTTTCTAGTATCAATTGCCTGAACCACGGGAGCAACGACCAGCCAAGGGAGAACGACCATGAAACTTACGACGATAGCACTAGCTTCTGCTTTCGCGCTCTCAAGTACGTTCGCACTTGCATACACAAATCATCATAGGACGCACCACCACCGCTACCACGGCTACCACGGTACGGTCGGCATGAGTTCCGCCCCGACGTATAGGGGTTCGACGAACTACGGTGGGTATGGTGCAGGCAACCCGAATAACAGAGGCGGCTTGGTTGGCGGCGGCGACTCCGGTACCTACAGGCCCTAAGAGTAAGCGCCGCATTTCTGCGGGGCTTGAAGTAGCGCGGCGCCTTACGGTCCAGATTAACACCGCGCGGACCGATCCCGTGAGACCGGCGTTAAGTATTCACTCTTCACTCTTCAAATCATACGGAGGCGTAAATGAGTAAGCTTGAACGTTTTTCAGCAGCACTGATCGCCGTGGCCATGTTCGCTACTCCGGCCATGGCGCGCCAGCACCATGCGAAGTCGTGGCACGACAAAAACGGCGCAAACATCCAAGCCTCCCAGGTCGTTAACGTTGGCGGGAAGCACTGCATCCGGGCTCCAGACGTAGGCGCATTTGCCTCAGCTCCGTATGCGCAACCTCCGTGCGAACCGGCATACCGGTACTGATACATCGCAGTTCGGCGCCATCTGCTATTCGAAGCGCCGCGAGGTAGCGGACTCGGATCAGTATTGGCATGCCCCTGCGTGGCGGTGCGACGGACCTCAATGAGACGGGCGGGACTAACGTTCCTCGCTTCGCCGCCCGATCTCGTCGCTCCACTGCTATTTCGTAACCATCCGGGTCGTGGCGGGTGGAGGCGCTGCCGCGGGTGAGATGGCAAATGTCAGCCACGTGTTCCAGCCGGTGGGCCGATCCGAGCCGCCAAATTCTGCGTAGGCCTTGAGATTGATGTAACCCTGAAGGTCTTTGCTGAGCGGGATGACATAGCCAAACTGCGGCCCGATGCCGAACACCTGCGATTGGAAGCAACCGACGTGATCGCCTGAGCCGCTGTCGCAGCCGATGTCTTTGTACGCGTAGCCTACCAGACCCACCTGAATCTGTTTGGTCAGGAATTGTGATGCGCCCCAATCGAAGTGCAGGTCGACGCCACTCTGATACTGTGTTGCGGTATTGATGAAATTATAGGTAAACCCAAGTACACCCGAGAACTCGTGACCGGTCGCCGGATTGAAATAAGTGTAGCCGCCGCCGGCGTCGATCGCGCCGTGTCCGATGCCTATATTCGACAGGCGCGTGGATTGGTAGGCGCCAACAGGTATGTCGCCGGTGATATAGGTCATGTAGTTGTTAACGCCGGCATTCCAACGCAAAGCAAATTGCGGGATCAGATCGCCAAAACCCCACGTCGTATCGTTGATGCTGTCGGATCGCATGAACGGGATGCTACCGCCGCGTGGTCCGGTTATGCTCCCGGCCAATTGGCCTGCCAAAGTGGTGCTGACGACACCGTAGGCACCTATAAGGGACGCGGACGCCTGGCCTCCGAGTACCGGCGTTGCAAAGACATAGCTCGGAATGACAAAGCCGAGATCTCCGGTGGCATTCACGGTTGCATTCAGACGCGCCGTCGCCGTCAGATTGGCTGGGATCTGTCCAATTTGAAATTCTCTAGCCAAGGCAACGTTGCCACCTGCCTGGACCGAGGTATGATAGTAGATGTTGGCCAGCGACCAACCCGGCTGCTGAGGTGTCGCCGCAAGGCTTCCAAAGAAACCGGGGACCCAGAAACTCACGCCGCTTTCGTCGGCCGACGCACACTGGGAAAAGAGAACCATCGCCAACAATAACGGGCTTGCTGCAAGGCAGTGTCTGCGTCGATGACCTGAGATTGGCCGCCCGCTTTTCGCGGCGGCGAGTGCAGTTCTCGCTGTCATATTGCGCCCCGTAAGTGTGTCGCCTCCTGATGCACTTCGGTGAGATCGTACCCCCCGAGCCGCCGGGGCTCACCATGTAAATTCACCAAAGGTTCAATTGCCGCAAAGAAGATGAATACTGCGACCAAAGAGCCACAGTCGCTACAGCAGGGGATATGGGGGTCTGGGAACGTCCGCTCCGGCGTCCGTAGGTGATTAGGCACCGTCGGCAGGAGGTTGTGATAGCAGGCGCAGCGCCGAGTTCGGATGAGTGTCACGGCGGCTAATTGGTGGGTCCGGGATAACCAAGAGCAAAGTCGCCAGACCATGAGCGCGCGATCGCCGTTTGCAACCCCCACAACGTCGTGCGGTCAACTCCCCCTGGAAGCGGTATGGTACCATCGGCCACCTCAGTAGCTGACAAAGATTTTATTGGTGACGGCGCGGTTGTCTCTTATCTAAACAACAAAGGAGACAACCATGAAATTTACGGCAATAGCACTCGTCTCTGCGTTCGCGCTCTCCGGCACCTGCGCATTTGCCCACACAGTTCGTCAGGACTCGAACGTCACCATGTATAGGGATGCTGCGCCGTCAGTCGTCTCGCATTCTAAATATGGCAATCCGAACGGCAATTTCAGCGAGTATGGGAACCGCGATGTGTGGGGCCACTGGGGCGCCTACTATGGGCCCATGATTCCCGCAGGCGCCGGCGGTAGGTGAGAGCGCTCATGCGTGCGAGACAATAGCCGCCGCCGAACGCACCTGCACCACCAAGCACGGCACGACCGCGAAGAAACGCTCCTCGCGACCACCGACGGGGTGCTCGAATGAAGCGGTCGACGTCCGTTGTTGGCACACGTTGTTTTGGATTTAAGGGCTGTACTCTCAATGGAGGCTGCCCCGTCACGGCATTCCGCCTGCGTTTTTGCGTTGTGATGATAAAGTCCGGAATGTTCATCGTTTAACGCTCCCGTCCGGCAAGATCAGAAACACCGGCTTTCCCAGCTTCCGCGCGAAGCGACCGTCGTCATCGGCGCGGGCGCCGCGGGCCTCATCGCGATATCGACCAACCTTTGGCCTACAAGACCTACGGCAAGCTGAATGCTGCCAAGGACGATGTGATCGTTTATCCCTGCTGATATTCCGGCACGCACGCGGAAAACGAATGGCTGATCGGTTCCCCGCCTTTGTGCGCAGTTTCTGAACTGGAGCAGCCGCGGACGCGTCAACGTCCAGCGAGGAGCGGGTTTCGAATTCAAGCGGCACGGTCGTCTCGTTCTTCACCGGGGCCGGGCAAATAGCCGCCTTGCGCAGACACGGCTTTGCGATCTCGCGGCGTGAGTTGCCCGAGGTTTGCCGCTTATTTTCCTTGCCCTCCAGACAGAGGGCGCAGGGAATACCGGGTGCACGCTGCACCCGCGGTCTCGCGTGCAAAGGGAGAAGAGAAAACGCACACGAGCATACAGGTCAGCGGAGGCAATCCGGCATTCCCTGCGCAATGGTTTTACGGCTTATAACGCGCTCTCCCCGGCGATCGGGCTTTTTTGTCACCGTCGCCGGCGGTGTCTTAACCGCCGACTTGACGCCAGCATCGAGACGTCAGGACCACACGACTTTGCCGTCCGCGTTGGCAACGCCCGTCAAGCGCGCCGTCGCGTCCACCGCACCCCGCTCCGCGTTCGTGACGTTGCGCAACGCCCCTCTGTGTGGGGCGGGATGCAAATCATATAGCGCGATTTTATTTTCGGAAAAACAGAAATATTTTTTCAGATAGGGCTGGACAGGCGGTTAGCGGGGGGTGTCAGGTGATTTGCCCGCCGGGCGCGGTTTGACGCCATTCGTGGGCCGTCGGTGCGTTGGGGCTCGCCATGGTGCAGGATGGGCCGGGGGGTTCGGCAAGCTCATCGACAGCGAGAGCGACAAGTGGGGCAGGATCATTCGCGAGGCCGGAATCAACAAGCCGTAAGCCGTCATTGTCGACGCGTGAGGCCGCGGGCATGTTCGACCTGACCTTCCTCGGGACGTCGGCCAGCGTTCCCTCGGCCGAACGCAACCACCCGGGCCTTCTGGTGGAGGCGGGCGGCGACCGCATCCTGGTGGATTGCGGGGAGGGCACCCAGCGACAGTTGCTGCGGAGCGGGGCCGGTTTCCGCAGGCTTGATCGGCTGCTGCTGACGCACGGCCATTTCGACCACGTGCTCGGCATTCCCGGACTGCTTTCGACCCTGCGCTTGCAGCAGAGCGCCGACGTCATGCGGATTCATGGCGGTCCCGATACCCTCGACGTCGTGGCCCGGATGCTCGCGGGCCTGTGGGACCAGGGCAGGGCGCCGATAGCGCTCGAACTGCTGCCGCTGGCGGAAGGACGGGTGATCGACACCGGCGAATTCACCATCGACTGTTTTCCGGTTCGCCACCGCGACACCGACAGCTTTGGATTCTGCTTCGAAAGCCAGGCACGCCGGCATCTCAGCTCCGATCGCCTTTCAGCCCTCGGTATCCCGGACGGTCCGATCCGCAAGGGGTTGGCCGAGGGAAGGCCGGTGACACTGGAGGACGGCCGGACGATCGACTCGGAGGACGTTTTGGGACCACCTTCCGGGGGCAAAAAGCTCGTGGTCATTGGCGACACCGAAACCACGGAAGGGTTGTCCGATCACGTAGGGGATGCCGACCTGTTGGTGATCGAGGCGACTTTTCTCGATCGCGATTCCGCCATGGCGCTCGACTACGGCCATCTGACTGCGGCGAAAGCGGCCGACCTGGCGGCCAGAAGCAACGTCAGGCAACTGGTTCTCACGCACGTTTCCGGCCGGTATCCGGAAGAGGAGATACTGGCGGAGGCGAGGAAGTCATTCGCGAACAGCCGGGTTGCCGCTGACTTCGATCGCATCGTGGTCTGAGGCGCGTAGGGCCGTCTTGGCCTTTCCCGGGGAGGAGGACTATGCCTTTGGCGCGCGCTTTTAGATCCGGAACGGCGGATCGCGATCCGCCGGGGCTGCATCTATCCGGGCGGCGTCATCAACCGGACAAGTTGCGGATCATTCCGGAAGCGGTCGCCTTCGCCAAGGCCTTCTTCGGCGCCGGCAAGCCGGTGGCAGCGATCTGTCATGGACTCTGGACGGTGATCGAGACGGGGTTTACTCACGGCCGACACATGACGTCACTGCCTCGCTGAAGACCGACATCGAGAACGCCGGCGCCGACTCGGACTCTCAGGATGAGGCCGGTGCAAGCCTAATGGATCTCGCCGCTCGAACTCAAATCTATCACGCCCTGGGTGTCGCGTGTCCGTCTCCAAGGCCGGCATTTTCCGCGGCGAGCTGGGCCAGGGCGGACCAATCGCGATCGCCATGACCTTGCGCGATGGCGGTGAGGAAATGATCGTGAATTTGGCTCGCCAGCGGCAGCGGTACGGCAAGTGCCTCGGCGGCCGCCAGCGCCAGGCGGTTGTCCTTGAAGCCCAGCGTCATCTTGAAGCCGGCGGGCTCGAACTTCTGGTCGGCGATGATCCCGCCATAGGTCTTGTAGATCGGCGCAGCGAACAGACTGCTGGTCAGGATGTCGAGAAACTTGTGCGGATCGATGCCCGCCTTGCGCGTCAGCGCGACGGTCTCGCCCAGGCTCTCGATCACCACGGTGATCAGGAAGTTGCCGCTCAGTTTGACGAGATTTGCCGCCGAGGGCTTCTCGCCGAGCTCAAACGTCTTCTGCCCCATCGCGTCGAACAGCGGCTGGCATCGCGCGACCGTCTTTGCAGGGCCGGCCGCGACGATGAACAGCTTGCCCGCGGCGGCAGCATCGGGTCTGCCGAACACGGGAGCGGCGATATACGCGCGGCCGGCTTTCCCGTGGGCCTGCGACAGGCGGTCGGACAGAGCGACGCTGATGGTGCTCATCGAGACGTGAACGGTGTTTTGGCCGAGCGAGGCCAGGATATTGCCTTCGCCAAAGGTGACGCCTTCGACCGCGCCGTCGTCGGCAAGCATGGTGATGACAGCATCGCCACGGCAGGCGTCGCCCGGTCGATCGACGACCACGGCGCCCTCGGCGGCCAGCTTCTCCGCCTTGTCACGGCTCCGATTATATACCTTGAGCCGATGGCCGGCCTTGAGCAGGCACCGCGCCATGCCGCTCCCCATATGACCAAGTCCGATAAATCCGACGTCCATGTGTGAACTCCCTTCGGGATCAGGTGCGATAGACTACAGCAGCAGCTCGAAGACCCGCGTGGCGAGTTCCCACTGTCTGGTCTGCGGATTTTTCAAATCCGGCTCGATGATCTTCAATGTCCGTGCGACCGCGACGCCAAGTCCCCCGGCGAGGTCGGGCAGCATCGCTTCGGTCTCGTCGCTATAGCTGAATTGCAACGGCGGCCGATTGGCCAGACGATCGAGGATCGGCTCCAGCTCGATCGTCTCGTCCATTTTCCTGAATTGCTCGATGCATTCCTGCAGGCCGGCGGTAATCGGCAGGTTCCAGGGCTCGATCAGGACGTCGCCGCCAGCTTTGGCGTTGGCCTCGGCGCGCAGCAACAGCAGATAGATCCTGTGATCGATGAAATCTTCGTAGCGTTTGAGGTCAGCCTTGTCGAAGTTAAGACCAGCCGCCTCGCGAAATAATCGCTGGAACCGGGGAATGCCCTCGGGGCGAGGCGGCGGCATCCTGTCAGGAGGGAGTTGCGCGATCATAAGCCGTGTCTTGCATCTTGCGCCGCCGATCGCATTGACGGGCGTCATATGCGCGGCAGTTCGTTCGTCTCCGGCCGATTTACGACTGTCGAGTTCCTAAACGGGGCAGATGAAGACCCGAGCATCACCACGTCCAGCGAGCTTGCCAGTCCCGATTGCCTGAAATGCCGCCAGCCTATGCGTTTGGTCTATATCGGCGCGAATGGACAGTATCGCCGCAGCAACTGATCTCATCGCGATTTCCCTCCTGCCAGCGCGAGGAGAGATGATCTTGAAAGTTCATTCGACCATCAGTTTTCGATCCTATTCATGATCTCAATCTCAGTAGCGCCCGGAGGTAACAAGGTTCAAGCCGCGCTCCCGACCGGGGCTCCGCTGTTTGAAACCCCGAATTGGAAGCCGCCAGTGCGCCCCCGATGAACTCGATCGGGACATGCGCGACTAATTGCGTGACGGAATCAGGGAGCCGGAAAATGAAGGGCGGGACTTCCTGGATCGGCCTGTTCGTTGCCTGCAGTATCGGCATCTGCAGCGGGGCGGCCGCCGCGCCGCCGGAGGCTCCGCCCCCAGGTTACAAGATCGAAGAGAAATACACCCGGACATCGCCTGAAGGCGCGATAACGGTCGAGCAATACCTGGACGCGAGGGGCAAATCAATGGACGGGCGGCCCGATATGGACGAGCCACAAACGCCTTAAGCGTGGATAGCGGCGCCGACGTTTACGCCGGCAAGCGATGTTGGCCACCCGATTACCCCTTCTAGCTCATTTAGATCGATGAGAAATTCACAGCAGCGCTCATGAAGAAACCCGACGTGCGACGAATGCGCGCCGAGGCCCTCCCTTGGAGCATTGCGGGGATAAACGCTCCACTCGCCCTCTTTCCGCACCCAGGCGACCTTACGACGATCGCGCAAGGAGGAAGTCTCGCAACGCACAATCCTAGTTGCGCCGCACAATGGCAGCCTGAACCGAGTCTTTGTCATTTTTAGATCCCGCCTGGTCGCAAGGTGGTAGTCTTGCAGACCTAGCCAAAACTCCTGGTACGGACCTGACAACCACTAGGGGAAAACATGGCCGACAAACTGATGCAGCCCGGATGGGACCCGCTCGTCCTTGCGGCGCAATTGCAGAATATCGCGAAACAAAGCCAGACACTAATGCAACGTTTCGTGTCTAATCAGCCGGACGCGATCAAGCTTGGCATTGGTGACACGTCGAGCCTCGGGTTCGATTTTTTCGAGCTCATGACGAAGATGATGACCAACCCCGCGGCGGTCGCGAGCGCTCAGATTGATCTATTTTGCGGCACTTTGAGTGTTTGGCAAAAGACCGTCGAACGGATGCTCATGCTGCGCGCACAGGAAGCCGATGCTCCGAAAGATAAACGCTTCAAACATCCGGAATGGAGCGAGAATGCCATCTTCAGCTTTGTGAAAGACAGCTATCTCGTTGCTGCGAAGTCGATTCTTTCGGCAGTCCGCGAAGTCCAGGGCATGGACGACGCCACCGCTCGCAAGGTGGATTTCTACACCCGCCAATTCGTCGATGCTTTGTCGCCCTCCAATTTCGTCGCAACAAATCCGGAGGTCCTCACCGCAACCCTGTATTCTGGCGGACAGAACTTGCTGCGTGGCTTGGAGAATCTTCTCGTCGATCTGGAACGCGGCAATGGTCGCCTTTCGATTACGATGACTGACATGAAGGCTTTCCGCCTCGGCGAAACTATCGCAACCACGCCAGGAAAAATCGTCTGTCAGAATGAGCTCATGCAATTGATCCAATACAGGGCATCCACGCCGGAAGTCCGAAGGCGGCCACTGCTCATCGTGCCGCCGTGGATCAACAAGTTTTATGTTCTCGATCTGCAGCCGAAGAATTCCTTCATCAACTGGGCTGTCGATCAAGGCCATACGGTCTTCGTCATCTCCTGGACGAATCCCGACGAGAAGCTCGCTGAAAAGAGCTTTGAAAACTACATGATCGAGGGAACTTTGGCGGCACTGAACGCGATCGAGACCGCAACCGGAGAGCGCAACGTCAACACGATCGGCTATTGCCTCGGCGGCACTCTACTCGCCTCGACGGCCGCCTATTTGGCCGCGAAGGGCGACGACCGGATTGCAAGTGCCACTTATTTCGTGACGCTCGTCGATTTTACCGACGCGGGTGAGATGGCCGTCTTCATCGACGAAGCGCAATTAGCGTCTCTCGAAAGACGGATGCGCGAGCGCGGGTATCTGGAAGCACAAGATATGGCGACGGCGTTCAATATGTTGCGCGCGAATGACCTGATTTGGTCGTTCGTCGTCGACAATTACCTGCTCGGTAAAGAGCAAATGCCCTTTGATCTTCTGTTTTGGAACTCCGATTCGACGCGCATGCCAGCGGCGATGCATTCGTTCTATTTACGTAAGATGTATCAGCAGAATCTCCTTGCAAAACCCGGCGGTATTACTCTCGCCGATACCCCGATCGACTTGTCGAAAATTTCGACGCCGACCTTCATTCTGTCTACGCGCGAAGACCACATTGCGCCATGGAAATCGACCTATGCGGCGACCCATTTGTATTCCGGGCCGGTCAAGTTCGTTTTGTCGGCTTCGGGCCACATGGCTGGCGTGATCAGCGGACCAGGCAGCAAATACGGTCACTGGACGAACGACAATTTGCCGCCAAGCCCTGACGAATGGTTTGCTGACGCTACGCCTCATCGAGGGTCATGGTGGCCGGTCTGGGATGAATGGATAACGCAACTTGACTCGGGCCGCGTTCCTGCGCGCGAACCTGGCGGTGGCAAGCTCACGATTGTCGAAGACGCCCCGGGCTCTTACGTGCGGGTGAGATCGGCAGCGTAGAAAACAAAGTTACGGCTTACCGATTTCTCAGACGGGTCATGAACTGTCCAGAAGCGACGTCCGTGCCGAGTCCGTTTAGCCCTTGTTTATCTGCAGACATGCGTTCGACGGGACGGCATGTCAAGTTTGGGCCATTAGCGGAAGTGGCCAGGCTCATTCAATCGACCTCTTTCATCCAACGCACAATCCTCGGCCAATACTCTTCAAGCGCCTGCCTCCCCATGAACAGACCTAGATGATTGCACGGGGCAATCTCGTGGCGGAGATACTCCGGCTGCGTTCCGACCAGCCGCTCCACTGCAAGCAATTGTTCCGGGGCAACCACTTCGTCGGCGCTTCCAGCAAGAAGATACATTGGAACCCGCAGGCGCGAGAGGTCGATCTTTTGCCCCAGGGCGACGAAGCTTCCGCTGGCGAGTTCGTTGCGCTTGTATAGTTTCTCGATAACTTCGAGATAGTATGTTCCGGGAATGTCGATTGTCCAAGAATTCCAGTTTTTGAAGATGGCTTCGAGCCGCGTGAATTCCGGCGAGCCGATCGGCTGAAGCGTCTGCAGAGATTCGCGAATAGCGTTTGCGTCAGTGTCGTTTCCCCAGAACTGCGCGATATTGCGGCCGATAATGCGACCACCGCCGAGATTAACCAGGCTCTGAAACATGATCAGGGGAGTCGCCTCGGCGATAGCCGACAATCCGGATTGCCGCGCAGCAATATCAACCGGCGCTCCGGCCATAACAAGTTTGCGCACCTTGGCTGGGAATCGTCCGGCATAGATCAGGGATAACCAGCCTCCCTGGCAAAGCCCCATGAGATCAACCAAGCCACCGACACAATCGACAAGGACATTGAGATCGGCAAGATATTCGTCAATTCCGAGAAATCGCATGTCAGCGCTGGCCGAGCGCCAATCGGTCATGAAGAGGCGTTCAATTCCAGCACCACAGAAGGCGGCAACAAGACTGTGTCCGGCTGCAAGGTCGGCTATAGCGGCTCCATGCAGCGCGAGCGGTGTGCACAGCAGGGTGGGAACGCCGCTTTCGGCAATGGTAAAGTCACGTAGCCGGACTGCTTGCAGCTCGAGCGCGATCTTGCTTGGCGTTGCTCCTTCCGGCTCTTGCGGAAGGCGCAAGCCATCAGCTTCGCCTGAGAGTTCCAGGAAATGTGCCGCTATGGACGACGCAGTTTCAGCGGCTGATGCAGCGACGAGCGCCGGCCAGAAGAACGCCGCATACGGGAATTGACCTCCTAGATACCGATCCATTTGATAAATGCCCGGTTCGTCCCTTCCTGCCTTGAGCTAGGTCGAGTTCACCCCAAGAACAACCCTGGAACCACGTGGACGCCAACAGACAGTAAGATTCGCGACATGTCTCAGTTGGGTCAAACTGAGAAGTGGCGCCGCATTCGTCGAGAGTCCGTTCGACCCCAAACAACGGACATCGAGCGGGTTCGTGCAAAAATCATGATTTATGCACAAAGACGTTGACCCATATAAAAGCGGCTTTATGCTGTGCATATTATATGTGCGAAATGGAGGGCGATGTGACCGTCTATGGATACGCGGGGGTGAGCACCGACGGCCAATCCTTATCTGCTCAATTAGCCGAACTTAAAGCCGCGAAATGCTCGAAGATATTTCAGGAGAAGATCAGCGGTGCTCGGTCCGACCGTAAGCAGCTAACTCGTCTGATGGCGGTCCTAGCAAAAGGGGACGTGCTGGTCGTTACCCGGCTCGACCGATTGGCGAGGTCCACCCGCGACCTCCTAAATCTATTGGGGACGATCGCTGAAAATGGGGCAGGATTCAAATCGCTGAGAGATACCTGGGCTGACACCACGACGGCGCACGGTCGCTTGATGCTGACCGTCTTGGGCGGTCTCGCCGAGTTTGAGCGCGAGCTGATCCGGACGCGGACCGGCGAGGGGAGAGCACGGGCAAAGGAGAGGGGGGTAATACTCGGTCGGAAACCTAAACTGACCAACCATCAGAAAAGGGAAGCAATCGCTCGCCGGGAGGCGGGAGAGGTGCTGACAGACATTGCGCGATCCTACAACGTAAGCCATTCGACGATCAGTCGCCTGAGCTAACAATCAAGAAATCAGGTGTCGGGGGCAAAGGTTTTGTCGCCGAATTGGCCCCCCGAATGTCTGATATTGGGAATAGCGGACTACATTTAGTCGGAATGAGTATTTCGCCTTTTGACCCAGGCGGTGTGAAAACGTGCACGCGCAGAGAACGCGCAGAATTGTTTTCTCTCTTTTCTTCTTCCGACGGTGACTGGCAGATCGCCTCTTTTCTTATTGAACGCAATCGAGACAAACTTTCTGCGCGCAAGTTCGACGTCGGAGTTTTTACACAGCCTGGACCCGGAGCGGACATTTGCGCTTCCTGGCGGGGCCGATACTATGGTGTTCCTCGGTGCAGGACTCATTTATGAGACGACGTGAATTTATCGGACGATGGCACCTTCTCGCGCAGCGACTTTAAATATGACCCGACCAGCGACGTCTACCACTGCCCGGGCGGAAAGTGGCTCGGGACCAGCGGCACGGTGCACAATGACAAGACGCTTCTGTATCGCGCCAGCAGCCGCGATTGCGGTACATGCTCACTCAAACGTTGCCGATCCGGTCGGTAGCGGCTTCGTACGCAACCTGGCGCGGCGCCTTGCAAGCGCGTTGAAGTCTGCCGTCTGCGATGACGGACGCAGCAAAGCCTAGCGAACAGCCGCGAACCGAGTCTTGCGTGGCGTAGGCCGGAACGACAGTGAACGGGAACATAGCCCCGAAATCGATCGTGATCGGAGTAGCCGACCCTATCCCGCAAAGCGAGTTCAACACATCTGGTCACATCCCCATTCCCCGGGTCGCTGCGGCCGGAGATCCTTCATATTCACCGCCCTGCGGATTTCCTCGATGTCTACGGTGGGATCGGCTTTGACAGCCGTCCTTATGATGCAATTTTTGACGTATTTCCGGTGCTTCAACAAGTGCCAGCTGAGCTTCATGCCCTTCGCCTCCTCCTTGCATGCAGCGGTCGCCTTTTCTAGGGCAACCCTTTCAGCTTTGGACAGCTTCGCAGCCTCCGCGGGGATAGACATGGCAATGCCGCTAACAAGTACCGTGGCGATAATGCCGGCGATTAAAGCTGTGGCGCGATGATACATGATACGCTCCTTTGAGCTGATACGCTCCCTTGAGTCGCTTGTGCACTATTAGTCGGTCGAGATCGGGGCCGCGACGCCTAACCGACGCAAGACCCGGGCTGAGTTTGAACCGACGAGGACGCGGCCTGACTCGACAGCGCTCGCCTTGCGCACGTCGAGCGGATCGCGGCCAAGATCGTCGCCGTTCGGTTCGATCAGGTCGCTAGAGCCGCGCATTGCGGGGCTCTGTACGCCTACGCACAACGCACACCAGACAGACACGAACCGATAACATCGGCGACCGTACGCACCAAGCGCGCAGACGCGCTTCGGTCTCTCTGGGGAGGCTGGCGGCGAGAACCACGACTGCTCTCAGTGCACTCGCTTCGCGGTTGACCTCCCTGTTGGCCCGTTCGTTATCTTGCCATACCTGTGCAGCGGTGAACACCACGAACAATCCGAAGATAATACCCAACGGCGATAGCATACCGGCGGAGATCGCCTTGAAAGAGCGCGCCCGCTGCCCCACCGCGAGGACCATTACAACTGCGTAGATTGCAGCCGCGACCAAGTACGTCACGCCGAAAACCACCAGTGCCATCCATCACAGGAAGATTGTGCAGCCAGTCGCCCATGCTGTTGTCCCTTCGCGGTTTGCGGGTCCTAGTCTCAGTCGGGTTCGCGGACGACCGCCGGTTCGTCCGTAATGTGACTGACACAAGCGCCTGCTGCGCGCGCGCCGCAAGCGGCCAAGCCACTGCCGCACCGAGAAGCGTGATGAACTCGCGCCGTCGCGCGTCGAGCATTGGTTCCTCCCATGTCAGCAAAATCAATCAGGCGGCGAACTGCGCAGTCGGCGACGGCCCTCGCCATCCGCCGGCACTCTAGCAGTATAACGTGCTGCAGAATGCCCGGCAGGTCCTTGAGACGGACCTTAATTCTGCTGAAATCGGCGCCAAGGGCGGCCGGTCCCCCATCCCTCGGGATGTCTGCTCGTGTGACGAAACGGACCTGCTGCCGAAGTGCCCGCATGTCCGTTGTTTGGGGTCGAACGGACTCTCGACGAACGCGGCGCCACTTCTCAGTTTGACCCAACTGGGACATCGAACCTTGTCGGGGCCTGCCTCTATCGGCGTGCAGGCCGGCGGCACGGCGCAGGCCCGGTTGGCCATCCTTGGTTGCCAAGCAAAAGTTGTGCTGGCATGCGTATTAATTAACTTAGGTAGACGCGACTACGCACAGACGTTGAACAGGCTTTGTGAGGCGCGATGGCGCTTGGCGTCGCGCACGCGCTCACGGATGCGATCGCGCTCGTTCTTCGCCAGTTAGCGCAGGTACTTTGTTGTGGCGAACCGCGGCCGCTTGGGCGCGACGCCGACGGTCTCACCGCTCGGCCACGGGCCCGAGCTCAGCCCTCCGTTGCGCCGGTAATTCGGGTCGGTATAGGGGTTGCCTGGACCCTTGTTCTGGCAATTGGCATATGGATAAAAGAACGCGCAATAAGCGGGCTCGGACATCACCTGCTGCGCTGGAGCTGGTGTGAAGCTTAACGCGGTCAGGACTGCCGCCGCGCCGAGTTGCTTGGGGATGGACATTGTGCTTCTCCCACTGCGGAAGATGTGCCGGACGCGCAGAGAATAACACCCGAGACGGCTGGACCCATCCGCTCAGCGCGATCACTCCACCGTGAGCGTTACCCGCAAGTCTCCAGAACTTCGCATCGTGAGATCGATGTTTAAGGTGCGCAAGCTCGTGGACGACGACGTATTGGAGCACCCTTTTAGCCTCGAATACGAAGCCCATGGGGGCGGCTGTGGTCGACCAGGTGCGAGCCGCGGGGTGCTCTCTTTCAGTTTACGATCCCCGCTGACTGAGCCGCCATCCGTGATCAATGTCGCTTATTGGCACGAAACGGACCAGTCGGGGCGGTCTGATGATGTCCGTTCATCGGGGTAGAGCGGACTCTCCGCGAATGGCTCTCCACTTCCGAGTTTGACCCAGGCGTGTGAAAACTCCGACGTCGAACTTGCGCGGGCAGTCTTGGCGGTTTCATCGTCATGTGTGCCCTCGGCGTCGGAGCCTAGACTGAAAAACCGGCGGCACCCATGAGGCCCTTGGTTTCTCCGAGAGAATCTGATGCTTTTGGGCTTGCCATGAAACCTTCCAAACCAATTAGACGATATGCCCTCAAACCACCTAACGATGACGCCCCCGACGGTCACTATAAGCCCGGCATCCTTAATGAGGGATTTGCCGCGCTGTTCGGGAGGAATATCTCAATATGGGTTCATGTTGAAGATTTGATGATCGGAATATTGCAAGACCTCTTGGGCGGTGGCAAACGCGCGCCGGCACGACAGATTTTTCATTCGATCGTTAGCAACCAGGCGCGAAAGAGCTTGTTGCTAACCTGCCTGCAACGCTCAAAAATAAACGCCAAGAAAACCGATATTTACGAAACTATAATCCAGCAATTTTCGAATTTGAATACGAAACGGAACACATTTCTGCACGGGCTTTGGTACACGCACGAAAGCGGACGAGTTTTCCTGTCGGAAAACGCTGTCGACGATTTCCATTACTTCAACTCGCGCGAGGTGAAAATCGAAGAGCTTGAGGAAATGGACAAGGCAATGGGCCTTCTATCGAGCACGATCATGATGCGCCGGTCGCCTTCTCTAGCGAAGCTGATTGCATCGCCTTAAAAAACCTCAACAGACATCTGTTCGAAGAAATAAGAAAGAATATCGTCAATCCACCCCCACAAAACGGAGCACCCCGCCTCAATCATCTGAGGAGTGACTTCGATAGGGCGGTCGGTAGACAGGTGCCGACCGGGAGGCCGGCTTGGGGTGTCATCCTCGATTACAGGGGGCGATGGCATTGCTGCAGGCGAACCAATGGAGTGCTTCAATCCTGTCGCGGTCGTGATGCGCGCCGAGGCGCTATCGCGCAAGGAAGGTCACGTTCGCGCGGTCGCATTCAGGCGCACTGGTGACCCTGCTACAGGCGATTTCAGCGATGCCAAGGTGATCAGGAAGTTCGGCGACGTGCCGGACGATTTGAATGCTTTGTGATCATACGAATGCACGCGAGATCGCGCCTTACATTTGGGTGCATCCGGCCGGATGATGATGATCGACGGTAGCGGTGGTCGCAGATCACGGCGAAGCCTTATGCTTTCAAACGCTACCGACGTATGTCCGTTATCGGGGGGTGAACCGGACTCCTTGGGTGCATCGCGGAATCGACGCGAATGACAGCCGGCTCAACCGGTCGATGCAACACAGGCGTTAAATCTCTCTGCTGGGGTTTCAAATTGCATGGTCTTACGCGGCCGTTCGTTAAGCTGGCGAGCCACTTTGTTCAAGTGGGCTTGCGAGTGCACCGACAAGTCGGTGCCCTTCGGGAAGTATTGTCGCAGCAGGCCATTGGTGTTCTCATTCGACCCGCGCTGCCACGGGCTTTGCGGATCGCAAAAATAAACGTCGATGTTGGTCGTCAACGTAAATCGTCGATGATCCGTAAGTTCCTTGCCCCGGTCCCAGGTTAGCGATTTATACAGTTCGGTCGGCAGCTTTCTAGCTTGCTTGATGAGCGCGGAGACGACCGATTGGGTGTCTTTGTTGGCCACCTTTGCTAACATCACGTAACGGGTATGACGCTCGACCAAGGTCGCGATATAGCTGTTCTTCGAACCGGACAGCAGATCGCCTTCCCAATGGCCAGGCACCGCTCGATCTTCAACTGCTGCCGGGCGCTGACGGATCGAGACGGGATCCTTGATTTGTCCCCGTCCATCGCCGTGAAGACCTGCCTGTTTCGATCGACGGATCGTGCGCTTCGATCGAAGATGGCAAAGTAGCTCTTTCTTAAGCACTCCGCGAGCTTGAACAAAGAGACTGCGATAGATCGTCTCGTGTGACACCTGACAATTCTCATCTTCAGGATGGGCTCTCTTAAGCCAGCCGGCTATCTGCTCGGGTGCCCAATTTAATCTCAGCTTGCTGGTTACCGCCTGTCGCAACCCGGGATTAGTCGCCAACTTGCAACGTTTCGGACGGCGGGCTCGGGCCCAGGCCTGGTCATCCGCCAGAGCCGCTCGGTATCGATCATAGCCGCCATTCCGGCTAATTTCTCGGCTCACCGTCGAAGGCGAGCGGCCCAGCATCTTGGCTATCGATCGGGCTGATCGATGCGCTGTAATCCCTCTGGAAATCTCCTCCCGCTCCGAAAGCGCCAATGCCAGCCTTGAGCGATGCCTTGCTGCAGGACGGATGCCCCCGTGCGGGGCCACCTGGAAATAAATCGACGATGACGGCTTCCCAAACGCTCGCCCGATCCCCTTCAAAGACTCCCCGCGTTGCCAGCGATCCCATAACTCCGTCTTCTCGGCCGTTGTAAAACCTCGACGAAATCTCTGTTCCATCGTCTCACTCCATCTTTTCCCTCTAAGATAAAGTGTTGCATCGACCGGTTGAGCCCACCACCCAAACCGGACATTGGCCGAGGAGCTCCCTGGTTAAGCTAGTCCAGGCAGAATTCAACGACTTGCGTGGATGAGATTCGGCTTGATTCGGTGAAGTTTGACCAAGGTGACCGGAAGCAAAATAATATGAAGAACAAGCACTGGGTAGATGTGGGCGCACAAGCCGTAGAGAATGAAGAGGACGTTGCTTAAGAGCGCGAGAGTTCTAATTGCCACGATCGTCGTCATGCAAAAGCTAGCAAGGACGGTGAACGCTGCCGAGAAGCCGATGAAATCGATCCAGGACACTCCTTCACTCCCGCATTCGGCCTTGGTGTGGACGTCGTATGGTGGCCGTTGAAGCGATCGAGGGGTTGGCCGGCACCCCGCGCTTATCCGAGCCTCCATTGCGGTCGCAAACCAATCCGATCCCGGACGCAAGAGATGTCCACCTTGGGCCAGGAGTTGGAGGGTGGTTCTAGGTTGGCCGGGTCATGCGGCTCGCACCTCGGGCGTTGCAGTCACGGCCTTCACACGCGCCGACTCCCCGGGCGTGAGCGCGTCCTCGATGATCGCGTTGAAAGAACGCGCCGCCGCCATGGCGCGGGTCGGCGCGTCGGGTTCGGCATCAGGGCCGATCAGGCGGAACGAGACCGGCGACAAAGGGCCGAACCACAATGCGCGTTCGAGCGCCGGCCATGCCGCGGGACGCGGCTCAACACCCGCATGGGTAGCAAAGAGCGTCGCCAGGGCGTGCATGGGAATATCGCGCGGACCACTTCGACGTGCTCTTGCCGTCGAAACGCCCTCTTGCATCGTTTCAATGGACGGCATCGGCCGCAGCCCCGCCCACAGATAAGCAAGCCAACGCGCCTGCAATTCGAGCACCGGGAAATAGGGGCCGACCAGTGGATAAAGACCGATGAAACCGAGACCATTCAGATCGGGATGCAGCGTGTGGTCGTGCAGGTCGACGTGGCTGCCGTCGAGACCGAGGGTCGCCGCGATCGTCTCGCTGACGAACGGCAGCGTGAGCTTGAAACCGGTGCCGAGAATGATCGCATCGAAGGCGTCGCTGGATCGGTCGGCAAAGCGTACGGTTTGGCCGTCGATCGCTTCGAGCCATGGCCGCGGTCGGATTCGTCCTTCCGCCACCAATGCCAGATAATTCTGCGACTGGGTCAAGCCGGCGGCGAAGACGTTGTCGTCTGGCTTCGGAGCGCCAAATTGCTCGGGGCTTCCGCAGCTCTTCAGGACCATTTGTTTCATCCCCGCCGCGATCGCCTCCGGCGGCAGCACCCTTTCGGCCTGCGCGGCAAAACGCGTGAAAGCAACGTGATCCGTCGGCACCCCGGCAAGGAGCTTTTGCAGGACGTAACGTTGGCGACGCATGGCGACGCAAACCTTCGCGCCCGATGCCGCCAATTCGCTCGCGATTTCGAGCGCGCTGATTGAACAGCCGGCAACGAGCACAGATTGCCCGTGATACCGCTCGGCCCCTTTATATTGGGAGCTATGGATGGCGCCGCCGCGGCCGGCGAAACCACTCAGCCCGGCAATTGTGGGTAGGTCGGGTCCCGTGCAGCAGCCTGTCGCGACCACGACGCGCGAAAAGAGTTCCGATACAGTGCTCTCGCCGCGTCGCGAGCGGACGATCCAGCCCGCCCCGGCACCCTGATCCAACCCTTCGACACGGGTCGACAGACGGAGGTGGGGCGTGAGGCCGCCCTTCTCGGCATATTGCTGCAAATAGGCCAGCATATCGAACTGGCTCGGATAGACACTGGTGCCTGCAGGATGATCGAGATCGCTGAAGGCCGTCAGTACCCGGCTTGTATTGGTGCGCATGCCCGGCCAGACGGCGCTCAAAGGCGAGCCCGCATTCCATTGCCCGCCTACCACCGCCGCAGCCTCGAAGACGACCGGATCGAAGCCGTGCTTTTTGAGGAAGCGGGCCGCGACAAGGCCGGCCGGGCCGCCGCCGATAACGGCGACGGTTCGTTCAGGCATATGGGTCGGATCGAGAGAAGCATTCATGGTGCGAGTCCTCCGCATGGTCGGCCGGAACTCTACGCTTCTCTGGATCGCGGCTTTCCTAAATGATTACTAAGCGCCTGGTCCCTTTTACTAAATAATAGCTAACCGCTAGAGTAGTCTTATGCCGGGAACAGACCGCAACCCGATCGACGCTGCGCTGGCTACCTTCCTGGAAAGCCCGGTGATGATTATCGTTGGGAGCTGCGACGATGGCTTGCTACCGCAAGTTGCCCGGGCAGCCGGCTCTGTCGTTGATCGTGCCAAAGGTCGAGTCGACCTCATCGTCTCGGGCTGGCAATGGCCGCAGACCATCGCCAATGTCGCGCGCAACGGGCAACTCGCCGTCACCTTCGCGCGGCCCGCCGACTATGTCTCCTACCAGCTCAAAGGTCGCGCCGCGATCATTCCAGCTTCCACCGCCCATCGACAGCGCGCGCAGCACTACATCGAGGTGATGATCGAGACGTTCGCGGGGCTCGGCCTCGATCGGGCGGTCGCGGCGTCCTGGCTCGTCGACCTGGAGCCGCAGGTCTTGCGCCTCGCGGTCGAGACGATTTTCGTGCAGACGCCGGGCGAGAAGGCCGGAAGTATCCTCGAGCCGTCTCGATGACAATCCGCCTGCGTGACCTCCAAGCCTGCTTCGAAGGCGTCATTCCTTCGATCATCGCGACGGCTTCGCAAGATGGCGTTCCTAACATCTCTTACCTATCGCATGTAGCGCTTGTCGATGACGAGCACGTAGCGCTCTCGGACCAATTCTTCTCGAAGACCGCCGCCAATATCCGCGCCAACAACAACGCCGCCGCCATGCTGGTTGATCCGCGTGATGGCAGCCAATACCGGCTGTCCGTGATCTTTGAGCGCTCGCTCGACAGCGGCGCGCTGTTCGAAATCATGGCGGCTGAACTCCGCGCCAGCAGCGCACAACTCGGGATGGCTGACGTGATGCGCCTGCGCGGCGTGGACATTTATCGCGTTGCCTCAGTGGAGGCCATTCCGTCGCCGGGCGCGGCAATCGCAACCTCGTCGCCGGCGGCGAGCCCTTATCTCGTCGCGGCGGCGACGCTCTGCGGCCGCATTTCCGAAGCGCGCGAGATCGACGCGATCGTCGACGCGTTGCTGGATGGACTACGCGACAGCTTCGGCTGCTCCAACTCCGTGCTGCTTGTGAAATATCCCGCCGGTGAACGTCTGGTGACCGTCGGTAGTCGCGGCTATTCGTGGACCGGCATCGGCTCGGAAGTGACGATTGGCGAAGCGATTATCGGAACGGTAGCCGCCGAGCGCCGTACCATACGTATCAGCGACATGAGCCGCATTCGCCGGTTCGGCGACGCCATACGCGCATCGGCGGTTGACGAAAACCGGACGCGCACGATCGCCTTGCCGAGTTTAGCCGACGCCATGAGCCAGATGGCGCTTCCTATGATCGCGGGAGGCGCCTTGCGCGGAGTGCTTTTTCTCGAAAGCAAGGAGCGTCTCGCTTTCCCGAAGGACCTCGAAACGGCTCTCTCGATCCTGGCAAGCAACGCGGCGGCAGTCCTTACGCTTGCCGACAATACCAGTGGCAGCGAGCAATCGCTGGTCACGTCCCAAGGCAACGGCGCCTTGGCGGGACGACCATTTAGCGTTGTTCACCACCTTTTTGACGACAGCGTGTTCATTGACGGCGAATACTTGATCAAAGGCGTTTCGGGTCGGCTCCTGGTTCATCTACTGGGGCTGCATCTGCAAGAGGGTCGTGCGGACTTTACCAATCGTGAGATGCGGCTCTCCGACGAATTGCGATTGCCCGATTTCAAGGACAATCTGGAAACCCGCCTGCTCCTGCTCCGACGGCGGCTGGACGAGAAGGCTGCTCCAATCCGGCTACTGAGAACGGGTCGCGGAAAGCTCAGGCTGGAAATTGCCGGACCCGCGCTTCTCGAGTCGCGGTAAGGAGCAGGATTGGGGGAACGGCCGTTGTTGGCACGAAACGGAACTGTCGACTGCATTGCGCGATGTCCGCTCTCAGGGGGCAAAGCGGAAAACATATGCTCGCATTGAGCTTTTCCGGTTTTGACCCGACTGAGACATCGGGCCTGATCGCGTCTGAGGCCACTTGCGTGCGATATCCGCTCAGGTCGTTCCGCGAAGGTCGAGAAGCACCTTTCCGCCCGCTCATGACTGGTGCTTTTGCCGCAGAAGTTGCGGCACCGGTCTTTGAGATCGGCCATTTCGAATTGCGCGGCTTCCGTCAGCATCAGTCCTTGTACGGGTTGTGCCAAGACGGCGAGGTGCCTGCTGCGCCCACGTGGACGGATGGCGCGTAGCAGGCTGTACGGACTGTTGGGGGTAAACTTCTGCTTTTGGCAGGGCTGAGCGGACAAGCCCCGCATCGAAAGAACGCCCCACCGTAGCTTTTGACCGTAGCTTTTCGACGTGCGTTAAGAAAAGCCAATACAATTAGAGCTGTAAGGAGGAGCGATGTTCCGCCAGCTAGCTTGACCTCAACCCGCTTGATCAACTTTGATCGGCGCCCATCCGTTAGAAAGCAGTACCGAACCTATTCCCCATCAGTATCCCACCTGCGCGAACAGTTTCTTGATTGCTGGCGCCGACGGCGATGGAGTCCTGCGATAATACTGCCGCCTCTAGAGTATTTGAAGGCCGGCAACGTTTCACACGCCGGCCTATTCCTCCAGAAGCTTTGATGCAGAGGCCCTTCGCGATCCGGGCAATATCGTCGATCAGCCTATGGCAGAGGTTGGCGCAGATGACCTCGGCATTTTGAATTTCTGCGTGTTCACTTGAAAAGCCACCAATCTGCGACAAGAACGTGAATAATTTGGGGGGGTGTGTTATTGGCGGACTGCTGTCTCAGATCCGCTCGGCTGTTCCGATTCACCGGTGGGCATATGATTACCCCTTTTTTGGAACAAATGGCTCGTTTGGGAGGAGTTTCAGATCGGACGCATTGTCCCGGTATACGCGGACAGGCGGTGGCTTAGCTGTTCCAATCGATTGTTTTCGATTCAGCAAGTGAAACACTTGAACGGCATACGTTGCCGAATCAAGAGGCCACCGGTACGGAAGTGGTGGCGACAGAAGAGGGGCATCGCCCCTGACGCGGGTCACGTGATCTCATCGGTTCGCCAGCGACAAGCCAACGGCTGAAGTCGCCACAGGGAGACCTCGACATTCATCGATGGCGATGGCTCAAGCTGTCTCAAATCAGTGCGACGTTGTGATTCGGCAAATGACACGGTGGAACGGCCTGCCTGCCGGTTGCAAGAACGTTGTGCGACACAACCCTTGCCGGCGTTCGGAGGCGGTGCCAAAACCGGTTCTTACAGCACACCACCAGCACCGAACTCCTTCCCTTGCGAGTGTCGTGGGCATGGCATCGGAAGCCCCCCGAAGGGAGAGTCGATGGTCAGCTTTACCGGGCGAGGTGATTTCAAGTAGCGGCGTAAATTCCGACCATTTGCTCGCGTTGGGCTAGACAGCTGAGGCTCATGGAGACGGTGTGGATGAGCGACTCCCGACCAGCCCATAGCAGGAAGGAGACCAGGCACAAGAAGATGTCTCTCGGATAGCGGTACGCGAGGCGGCGCAAAGCGCTGATTAGCCGGGGTTCTGGAAGTGGTTTACCGCACTTTCCTACTAACCTGCGTGCGACGAAGACTTCGGCAACTGGCCTAGCAGCATCGCCAACTCGGCTTGACGCGAGGTACCGGTCTTTTCGAAAATGGATTTCAGTCGACTGCGCAATGTTTCCTTGGAGACGCCGATAGCTGTCGCAATTTCGGGCAACGTTTTGCCAATCGCGATATCCGGGGCAAGCTTGGCCTCGGAAAGAGTTAATCCGAACGCTTGCTGCATGGCTGAAATCGGGGGCCCAACCGGCTCAATCTCAAGATCGATGACGGTTACAATCGCCGAAACCAGATTCAATATGTCATGCGCGGCGCCGACGACGGGAACGATCGATGCAATCATTGGGCGCGCTCCATTGCGCCGAGGCAAAATAACCGGCGCGAGCGGCTTGCGCAGATTGCCGTCATATTCGAGGGCCTGCTTGACTGCCGCCGCAATTTTTCGGCCCGCGTCAGGATGCCAGGATGCCAAACGCCGATTTTCAATTGTCACGCCGTTGCGCGTCAGATTTTCAAAGCTCTCGCTGGCGTGGAGAATGCGACCGTCATTGCCGAGCAGAGCCAACGGCCGTCCATCCGAGGCAAAGGCGTCTGCGATCCGCTGCGCTGAGGATATGCCGATCCGCAGGGCCAGGCTGCCGACCAACTGCAATTGCGACGCCAGCGCATTGATATTCTCGATTTCAGATGGTGAGTACGTCCCTTGATCAATTCGGCGAATGATGGAAGTTGAAAGGACCGAACCGGGCGCCTTCGCCAGGATCACTCCGGCAAAGGATGAATAGCCAGCACTGACAAAGAGCTCCTGATGAAATGGATCCCGCTCGAGTTCGTGCGCCGTAAAGCAGTCTTGTTCGGTCAAAGCCCCTCGCCAGCCGCGAAAAACGAGCTCCAGCCCCCGAGCCCGGTGCGAATTCAGCTGGGGCGATCGCCATTTCTTAACAAACCCGGAGTGAAGTTCGCCGACACCCACGGAGCCAACGGTCCCCAGGGTTTGAAGGCCGCTCGATAGGTTCAAGGCGGCACCTTCCGCGCCGCAGGCTTGCGCTAACTCGTGGAGTGCATTCGGCAGAAGTTCGGGAAGAGCGGCTGCCTCGTAAAATTGATGAACAACACGGTCAAAAGCAGCTGAGCGAACCCCGCTCATTGCAAAAATCCTCTTTCAAAAAAGGTCACTCTAGGGGCAATAACCGGGCGGGACAAGATTTCTTGCCAATCAAGGTATACCGCCTCGAGGCGCCGGTCTGTCCGCAACCCCCGCGGTTTTTCAATCCGAAGTCGCTCTACGACGAACTTGCTCTGTGTGATTGAATTTCGCGATTATCTCTCCCCAAGCCCATGTGTTCCGACGGGGCCTCGCCGGTTAGTCGCCGGAACCATTCAGGTTAATCCCGGCGGTCGCGGCATTTTTTTCCAATTTGACCCGTTCGGGTGAGGCGGCCGCCACCACGCCCAATATAACTAGTTTTTTAGTGAAGCCTGGCAGGGGGTTTCCGATCTCACCGCGCGCTGCCGGATCCGGTTTCGTTTTGGCGAAGCCGGACGCCGCGGGTTTGCGAGCTTGGAAGCTTCGGTCATTTGCGACGCCTGCAAGGCAATGAGTTTGGAGAATTCAAAAGTTTTTATTTGGGGGGACCAATGTCGAACGACGGTGTGACCAGCATTATCGGCAACCAGAACGCCGCGGTAACCGACGGCAACAACAGTCTGATCCTCGCTGGAAACGGCAATGACACGCTCATCGCAGGAGCAAGCAGCATTGTGACTGCGGGCAATGGTAGCGACAAAATTACGGTCGGCGCCAACGGCATCATCATTGCCGGCAACGGCAACGACACCCTGACGAGCGGCGCCAACAGCCTGATCACGGTCGGCAACGGCAACGATACGATAACCGCGGGAGCCAACAGCCTGATCGTCGCCGGCAACGGCAACGATACCGTCCATCTCGGAGCCAACAACATCGTCACCGTCGGAAATGGCAAGGACACGTTCGTGCTTCCGTCATCCTCGCAGGTGACGCTCTCGACGCCCTCAAGCCTTGCGGTCAACGAGGATGGCGCGGTCGCGCTGGCGATCGGCGTCGGCTCATCGGGTTTTGGCTTCGGCAATGAGGCGATTCTCGGTTTCAACGCCAGCAACGACAAGCTTCAGTTCAACACCTCGCAGTTCGCGAATTTCGCGGCCGTCATGGCGTCGGCGAAACAAGTCGGTAACGACGCCGTCATCACCGGCGACGCCTCCGATACGATCGTCCTGAGCGGCGTGCGTCTCTCCAGCCTGACGGCAAGCGATTTTTCCTTCACCAGCACATCGAACATATCGGTGACGATATCGGGAATACCGGCCGGCGTGACGCTGAGCGATACCGCGGGCACCGTCGCCGTGACGAACGGCAGCGCGACATTGACCCAGGCTCAGCTTGCCGGGTTGACGCTGAAGGCCGGCGAGGTGACAGCCGCGACGTTAACGGTCACGGCGACCGACGCATCGACAGGCCACTCGGTTTCGAAGACAATCGCGCTCTCCGTCAATCCCGTCGCTCCGACGCTGATGGGCCCGGCGTCGTTGACGGTCAGCGCTGGCGCTGCCATCGCTCTCGGGATCACGGAAACTCCGTTCGACGCCCGCGACACCATATCCCTGACCATCAAAGGCGTGCCCGCGGATGCGTCGCTGTCGGCCGGGATCAAGAACGCGGATGGCACTTGGACGCTTTCGCCGCCGCAGCTCGCGGGCCTGACCCTGCAGGCCGGGAGCGCGACAACGGCCGCCCTGACGGTCACGGCGACAAACACGCTCGGGCAAACAGCATCAACCTCGGAAACTATCCAGCTCAACGTTGTAACGCCGCTGAAAGTAACGTTCGACACTGTGTCGTTCACCGACACGGGCGTGCAGGGTGACCATATCACCAACAACAGCAGCGTCACGCTGTCCGGTACGGTGACCGATAACTTGACGGTATCGCAGGTTCGGGTTTTCAACGGCAGCACGCTGTTGGGCACGGCGACCGTCGACAACGTCCACCACACCTGGTCGCTGACCAAGATGCTCGCGGACGGAACCTACAACCAGCTGGTCGTCAAAGCGACCGATAGCGCAGGCACCACAGCCGCTGCGAGTACAACCCAGTATGTTGAAATCGACACCACAGCTCCTGCGCTCGTTTCGCAGTCTGAATCCGTCTCGGGACTCACACAATCGAAGATCGACGTCATCACCGTGAATGCGACCGACGCCAACGGCGTGGCGTCGGTGGCGATCTATGACGATGCGACCGGTCATCTGCTGGGCAATGCAACGCTGAGCAACGGTACCTGGAGCTACAGCGCGACCGGACTGTCCGACGGCGCCCACAATTTTTACGCCGTGATCACCGACGCGGCCGGCAACCAGACCAGGACGGCCGACCTCGCGACCGTAACGGTCGATACGACGCCGCCGACGGCAACCATTTCGGCCTCCGTGACCGGGGCAACCAACGTCACGTCCGATGTCATCACGATTAACGCCGCCGATGCCAACGGCGTCGCCTCGGTCGCGATCGACGACAATGGCAACTTTATCGCCAACGCGACACAGACCAGCCCGGGCGTATGGAATTACGTGGCGACTGGTCTTGGTCAGGGCAGCCATGACTTCACGGCTGTGGTCACCGACAACGCGGGCAATTCATCCACCACCGGCCATGCGTCGGTATCGGTCGATACAACCGCGCCTTCGGTCACATTTGATACGGTCTCCTATGACCACACCGGCGCCGCCAATTTCACCAAGGACGGAACGGTTACGCTGTCCGGGACGACGGCCGACAACGTCACGGTATCGCAGGTCCAGGTATTCAGCGGCACGCAGTTGCTGGGCAATGCTGTTGTCGACAACACGAGCCATACCTGGACTCTCACCGAAAATCTGGGGCCGGGCATTTACACCAATCTCAGCGCGACGGCGACCGACGAGGCCGGCAATACCAGCACGGCCAGCAATGCCGATGCCACGCAAACGCTGCACGTCGATCAAACGGCCCCCTCGGTCACGTTTGCAACGGTGTCGTTCGTCGACACCGGGACCCCGAACGACGGCATCACCGGCAACAACCTTGTGACGCTGTCCGGCTCGGTCACCGACGACGTGACGGTGTCGCAGGTTCAGGTGTTCAACGGCTCCCAGTTGCTGGGCAATGCCGTCGTCGACAACAACAGCCACTCCTGGACATTGACGACGAATCTCGCGGACGGAACCTACGCCAATTTGAATGCGACAGCGACTGACGAGGCTGGCAACACGACAAGCGTCGCCAACGCCAGCACGACCTCGAGCCTGCAGATCGATACCGCCTCGCCCACGATCACGTTCAACAACGTGACACTGACCAATCCGGCGGATACGTCCGGAACGCTCTCGTCGGATGGCGGAGTAACACTGTCGGGTACGGTGTCGGATAATGTCAGCCTGTCCCAGGTTCAGGTGTTCAACGGGACCGAGCTGCTGGGAACGGCGAATGTCGTGAACGGCGCCTGGACCCTGACGACGAGCCTGGCGCAGGGCAGCTACAACCAGTTTCACGCAACCGCGACCGACGAAGCCGGCAACGTTGCCGATGCCGGCATCAACCACGTCGTGACCGTAAGTCCCGAGTCGGGCTATGTCATTGACGGCTATATCCAGGGCGCGACTGTTTTCGCGGACACCAACCGCAATGGGAAGCTCGATCCCGGCGAGGCTTCGGGTGTAACAGACGCCTCGGGTCATTTCGTTCTCGGGCCCGGAACGACGTCGGGCACGTTGGTGCTGACCGGCGGTGTCGATACCGCGACCAATCTCCCATTTACGGGCGTGATGACGGCTCCGACGGGGTCCAGCCAGGTGACCCCGCTTACGACGCTTGTTCAATCGGTCGCGGCAGCCAATGGAGGAGACGTCGCATCGGCTTCGCAAGCGGTTGCCAACGCGCTCGGCCTCGATCCGACGGTCAATCTGACCAACCTCGATACTGTGGCGGCCGCCTACGCCGGCAATAGTCAGGCCTTCGTCGCGGCCAGCGAGGTGCTGAACACCGTCTCGATGGTTGCGTCGGCGGTCGCAGGCACGGGAGCTTCAGACTTCTCCTCTGCCGCCAGCGGCGTGTTTTCAGCCCTTGCATCGCAAATCGTCGCAAATGGGTCTCTGGATCTGAGCAGCTCTTCCGTGGTCTCGGCGGTCGTCAGTGACACCATCGCCTCGGTCACCTCGGGAACCTCGACTTTGACGAGTGACCAGACCTCGGGCATTGCCAGTGTGGTGACCTCGGTCAATCAGGCAACGGACCAGGCGGTCGCGGACAGCGGCGGTAGTTCCACGGCGGTGCTTCTCACGAATGTCAGCGCCACCTCCATCGTGGCGCAAGGCAGCGCGTCGGCGCAGCTTCAGCAGGCAACCTCCGGCGCCGTCGATTTGTCGACGGTCGTCGCCAACAACACCGGCAGCAGCCTGAGCAATTCCGTGGGAGCCGCGGTTGGTCAGGTAGGAAGCGTCGCTCCCGCCGCGCCGACCGTGATCGGCCTGACCCCGACGGATAGCTCGCCGAACAATGCAAATCTCGTGCATTACCTGCTGACGTTCTCGGATCCGGTAACCGGCGTCAATGCGAGCGATTTCAGCCTGTCGACGACCGGGCTGACGGGCGCTTCGATCGCAGGTGTTACGCAGGTCAGTGGCAGCAACGGGACCCAATACAGCATCGCAGTCAATGCCGGGTCCGGCAACGGTACCCTCGCGTTGAACTTCACCGGCACGACCGTCCAGGATCTGGCCAACAATGCGCTGGCTGACCAATCCACTCATGTGGGGTCAACCTATGTGATCGATCAAGATACCAATGAACAAGCCGCGTTGTCTCTGACGGTCACGAATACACAGGTTAATACGGCGGGTTCTGCGGTCCTCAGCTTCGCCATCGCGGGCCTCGGACCCGAAGATACCGGCGTGGTCACCTTTACCGATGGCCAGAACAAGGTGACGGTCAACATCTCGGCGGCGCAGACGAATTACACCGCCAATCTCAGCACGCTGACGGACGGCACCATTACGTCGTCGCTGGCGGTCAACACCGATGCGGCCGGCAATTCGTTCTCGCCGGTTGCCGGCACGAGCGCCGTCGCGTTGAGCGGCTTCAACGTCTCAGGCAGCCCCTTCCAGATCATCCAGAACGGGACGGGCGACATCACGCTTGATCCGTCCGGCAGCGTCGTCGGGCAGGCCGGCGACGGCGTGATCGCGGAGCAGAGCAGCAGCGGGACCGGCAACATCATCGTCAACGCGTCGGGCAGCCTGACCGGAACGGGCAGCGGCTCGACCGGCCTGCTCGCCGAGAACCTCAACGCGGCCAATGCCGGCAACATCACGGTGACCGCCACCGGCGGCGCCAGCGGCGCGTTTGACGGGATCGACATCGTCAATCAAGGCAGCGGCAATATCGCGCTCGAAGCAGGGGGAGCGATAGCCTCGACCGTGCAGTTCGGCATTCGCGCCGAGGCGCACGGTACCGGCAGCGTGTCGGTGGTGACGGACGCCGGCAGCACCATCCATTCCGGCGGCGCCGGCGTCAGTGTCCTCAGTTTCGCTACCGCGATTGCGGCCTCCGCCAACAGCACGCTCACGGTTACGACCAACGGCACCATCAACTCCGGGACCACCAACAATCCCAGCGGCTCGGTGGCCCAGGGCGTGGCCGTCGGCTATTATGGCGCCAACGGTACCGCCAACACCGGCATCAGCGGCACCGTCGTCGTCAACAACAACGGCAACATCACGGCGGCGGCGGGCTACGGCATCGACGCCTACAATTACGGCAACGGCAATGTGACGGTGAACGAGGGGGCCGGCACCTCGGTCTCCGGCGCGCAATATGGCATTGGAGCGTTCGGCAACAGCTTCGGCACCGGCAATATCGCGGTCAATGTCGCGGCCAACGCCACGCTCTCGGGCGGCTCGATCTTCGGCATCCAGGCGTTCGAGAACGAGGTCGGCAGCGTCAGCGTCATGACCGCGGCCGGCGACGTCATCACCGGCGGCAGCAGCGGCATCAACGCCCAGAGCCAGGCGGGCTCCGATGGCGCCAGCAGCAGCGTCACGGTGATCGCCAACGGCACCATCCATTCCGGCTCGAACCTGACGCCGAACGGCTCGACGCCCGGAGGCATCGTTGCCGGCTACTCTCCCAATGGCCAGAACGTGGCCAACGGCAACGTCGCCGGCAACGTGTTGGTGCAGAGCAATGCCACCATCGTGGCGGCGGCGGGCGCCGGCATCAACGCCTACAACTACGGGACCGGCAACGTGACGGTCGCCACGGGTGCCACCTCGTCGACCACCGCGGCGACGACCGGCACCCAAGCCGATGGCATCAATGCCAATGCGCTCAATGGCGGCAATGTCAGCGTCACCAATGGCGGAAGCCTGACCGCTGGAACCGGCATTTTCTCCAGTACCAACCATGGCGGCTCCATCACCCTGGAGAACGACGGCCTGATCACCGCCACCGCACTGTCCGGCATCAACGTCTCGCAGAACAGCACCGGCTCGACCGGATCGGTCACCATCACCAATACCGGCACCGTGGTCGGGGCGGCCAGTCATTCCGCGATCAACGTCACGGAGAATCCCACCGGCACGGTGACGATCAACAACTCCGGCACTATCGGCGCGGTCGCGACGGCGGCCTCGACCCCTGCCATCACCGAGAACGGCGGCATAGCCGTCGTGATCAACAACGCCGGCCAGATCGACGGCGGCGTCCTCACCAACAGCACCGGCGGCTTTACCGGCACGTTCAACAACAATGCCGGCGCGAGCTGGCAATCCGGCTACATCGACGACGAGGGCACCATCACCGCATCGGGTGTTGGCTCGGCGATCGCGGTGCTGGGCACATCGGGCGGCATCACTGTCGCCAACAATGCCGCCGGCAGCCTGACGGTCGCGGCCGGTGCTGCCCTGACCGCCGATTTCCTCAACATCGGGCAGCTGCTCGGCAGCTCGGGAACCGTTACCGTCACTGGCGCGGGCACCACGGTCAACACCACGGCCGGCCAGTACCAGAACATCCTGGCCGGCAATGACGGCACGGCGTCGCTGACCATCTCCAACCAGGCGGTAGTCACGACAACCAATATGGAGGTTGCGAACAATTTCGATGCCGGCGTCACCGACACGCTGATCGTCGACGGCGCAACGCTTAATGCCGTCCAGAACCTGACCATTGCCAATGCCGGCACCGCCAACGCCACGGTTGAAAACGGCGGCACGATCTCGACCGGCTTCCTTTCCATGTCCAGCCAGGCCGGCAGCGCCGGCAGCCTTACCGTGACCGGTGCAGGCTCCGTCGTCACGGCCGGTGGAATCGGCTTTGGTTCGTCCGTCAGCTCGGCAACCTTGAACGTCAGCAATGGCGGCGCCGTCGTCATCGGAACCGGCACCACGGCGATCGCGGGCGCCGTCCATGTCGGCAGCTTCGCTTCGCTGATCGGCGCCGGCACCATCAATGGCAATGTGGTGGACGACGGCAACATCACGGCGCTCGGACTTTTGGACATCACGGGTGTCCTGAGCGGGTCGGGATCGATCAATATCAATGACGGGGGGACGCTCGAGCTTGCCGGATCCGGCGCCGAGAGCATGTTCTTTGCCGGCGGCAACGACACGCTGAAGCTCGACAACACGCCGGGCTTCACCGGGACGATCGCGGGGTTCTCGGGAAGCTCCGGCAACTTTACCGTCACCGGTCTGGGCAACGTCACGGCGGCAACGGGAGACGCGATCGACTTCACCTCGTCGGGAGGTGTCGTCGGCAGCCCGGCCAATGTGATCGTCACGACCGGCGGGGCAATCACCGGCGCGGCGAACGGCATCAACATCATCCAGAACGGGGTCGGGGACATCACGGTTGACCCGACCGGGAGCGTGACCGGTCAGGCCGGCGACGGGCTGATCGCGGAGCAGAGCAGCAGTGGGACCGGCAACATTGTCGTCAGCGCGTCAGGCAGCCTGGCCGGTCAAGGCACCGGGTCGGAAGGCCTGCTCGCCGAGAACCTCAACGCGGCCAATGCCGGCAATATCACCGTCACCGCAACCGGTGGCGCCAATGGCGCTTACGGTATCGACACTCTGCAGGACGGCAACGGCAATATCTCGATCGAAGCGGCAGGAACTGTCAGCGGCAGTGTGCAATACGGCATTCGGGCCCTGAGCTACGGCTCCGGCAGCCAGACGATCCTGACGGACGCCGGAACCAACATCAATTCAGCCAGCAGCGGCATCAGCGCCGCCAATCGCGACACCACGATCACAGCATCTGCCAATAGCTTCATCACCGTCACCAACAATGCCACCATCAATTCCGGAACCACCAACAACCTCAGCGGCTCGGTGCCGTTCGGCATCGGCGCCGGATATAACGGCATTGGCGGCCTGACCAGCATAGCCAACACCAACGTCAACGGTACGGTGACCGTCAACAACAACGGCAACATCACCGCGGCGGCGGGCTACGGCATCGACGCCTACAATTACGGCAACGGCAATGTGACGGTGAACGAGGGGGCCGGCACCGCGGTTTCCGGCGCGCAATATGGCATTGGAGCGTTCGGCAACAGTTTCGGCACCGGCAATATCGCGGTCAATGTCGCGGCCAACGCCACGCTCTCGGGCGGCTCGATCTTCGGCATCCAGGCGTTCGAGAACGAGGTCGGCAGCGTCAGCGTCATGACCGCGGCCGGCGACGTCATCACCGGCGGCAGCAGCGGCATCAACGCCCAAAGCCAGGCGGGCTCCGATGGCGCCAGCAGCAGCGTCACGGTGATCGCCAACGGCACCATCCATTCCGGCTCGAACCTGACGCCGAACGGCTCGACGCCCGGAGGCATCGTTGCCGGCTATTCTCCCAATGGCCAGAACGTGGCCAACGGCAACGTCGCCGGCAACGTGTTGGTGCAGAGCAATGCCACCATCGTGGCGGCGGCGGGCGCCGGCATCAACGCCTACAACTACGGGACCGGCAACGTGACGGTCGCCACGGGGGCCACCTCGTCGATCACCGCGGCGACGACCGGCACCCAGGCCGACGGCATCAATGCCAATGCGCTCAATGGCGGCAATGTCAGCGTCACCAATGGCGGAAGCCTGACCGCTGGAACCGGCATTTTCTCCAGTACCAACCATGGCGGCTCCATCACCCTGGAGAACGACGGCCTGATCACCGCCACCGCCTTCTCCGGCATCAACGTCTCGCAGAACAGCACCGGCTCGACCGGATCGGTCACCATCACCAATACCGGCACCGTGGTCGGGGCGGCCAGTCATTCCGCGATCAACGTCGCGGAGAATCCCACCGGCACGGTGACGATCAACAACTCCGGCACTATCGGGGCGGTCGCGACGGCGGCCTCGACCCCTGCCATCACCGAGAACGGCGGCATAGCCGTCGTGATCAACAACGCCGGCCAGATCGACGGCGGCGTCCTCACCAACAGCACCGGCGGCTTCACCGGCACGTTCAACAACAATGCCGGCGGAACGTGGCAATCCGGCTATATCGACGACGAAGGCACCATCACCGCATCGGGGGCGGGCTCCGCGATCACGATCGTCGGTGCATCGAATGGGATGACCGTAGGTTATTCGGGCACCGGTGCTCTCACTGTCGAAGCCGGGGCTGCGGTGACGGCCGGGTCTCTGAACATCGGACAGTTGGTCGGCAGCCATGGCGCGGTCGACGTCACCGGCGCAGGCACCACCCTCAACACGACCGTCGGTCAGTACCAGAACATTCTGGTCGGTCTTGACGGTACGGCATCGCTGGCGATTGCCGATCATGCGGTGGTTACCACCACCAATATGAACGATGCGGTCAAGTATGACGTGGGCGTAACCGACACCATTGACGTCAACGACGCGACACTTAATGCCACGCAAAATATGTCGATTGCCGGGGCCGGTACTGCCAATGCCACCGTTGAAAACGGCGGCACGATCACGGCCGGCTTCCTCAATATTGGAAGCCAGGCCGGCGGTACGGGAAGCCTCACCGTCACCGGCGCTGGTTCAGTTGTCACTGCCACCAACTTTTTGGGGGTAGGTTCCTCCCAAAGCTCTGGAACGCTGGCGGTTAGCGGCGGCGGCTCGGCTATTTCGGATGGCGGTATTGACGACGAAGGAACGATCACTGCGTCGGGGACCGGCTCCGCCATCACGGTCGTTGGCGCTTCGAACGGAATCAATGTCGGCTATTCCGATACCGGCAACCTGAGCGTTGCGGCTGGCGCGACACTGACGACCGATTTCCTGAATATCGCGCAGCTTGCGGGCAGCACCGGGACGGTCAACGTCACCGGCGCCGGCACCACCCTGAACACTACCTCCGGCCAATACCAGGAGATCGCCGTCGGCTTCGATGGCACGGCTGCACTGACGATTGCCGACCAGGCAGTGGTGACCACCACCAATATGGACGTTGCGGTCAATTTCGACGCGGGTGTGACCGACACCCTGGTTGTCAACGGCGCCACCCTCAACAGCCAGTACCTCAACATCGCCGATGCCGGCACGGCCAATGCCACCGTCGAGAACGGTGGCATCGTCGATGCCGGTTCCATCACCATCGCCAGCCAGGCCGGCAGCACGGGCAGCCTCACCGTTACCGGCGCAGGCTCCGTGGTGCAGACCTCCGGCCTGACGCTGGGTTCGTCGCAGAGTTCGGCGACGCTGGCGGTCGCCAATGGCGGCGCCGTCGATATCGGAGCCGGCACCATTACGATTGCCGATGCTGTTCATGTCGGCCTTGGCACCGCGCTGCAGGGCGCCGGCATCATCAACGGCAACTTGGTCGACGATGGCAGCGTCATCGCGACCGGCGGGCTTCTGGAAGTCACCGGCGAACTAAGCGGGACCACCGGTTCGGTCACCATCGACGATGGCGCGACGCTCGAACTGGCCGGATCGGGCGCCGAGATATTTACCTTCGCCGGCGGCAGCGACACGCTGCAGCTCGACAACGCGCTCGGCTTTACCGGCACTCTCTCCGAAGTCGCCTCCGCCGCGGGTAATTTCACCGTCACCGGCCAGGGCAATGTCACCAGCGCCACTGGCGACGCGATCGACTTTACGTCGTCCGGCAATGCCGCCAACATGATGATCACGCTGGGCGGCACCATCACCGGCGCGGTCAACGGCATCAATGTCATTCAGAACGGCAGCGGCGACATCACGCTTGATCCGTCCGGCAGCGTCGTCGGGCAGGCCGGCGACGGCGTGATCGCGGAGCAGAGCAGCAGCGGGACCGGCAACATCATCGTCAACGCGTCGGGCAGCCTGACCGGAACGGGCAGCGGCTCGACCGGCCTGCTGGCCGAGAACCTCAACGCGGCCAATGCCGGCAACATCACGGTGACCGCCACCGGCGGCGCCAGCGGCGCGTTTGACGGGATCGACATCGTCAATCAAGGCAGCGGCAATATCGCGCTCGAAGCAGGGGGAGCGATAGCCTCGACCGTGCAGTTCGGCATTCGCGCCGAGGCGCACGGTACCGGCAGCGTGTCGGTGGTGACGGACGCCGGCAGCACCATCCATTCCGGCGGCGCCGGCGTCAGTGTCCTCAGTTTCGCTACCGCGATTGCGGCCTCCGCCAACAGCACGCTCACGGTTACGACCAACGGCACCATCAACTCCGGGACCACCAACAATCCCAGCGGCTCGGTGGCCCAGGGCGTGGCCGTCGGCTATTATGGCGCCAACGGTACCGCCAACACCGGCATCAGCGGCACCGTCGTCGTCAACAACAACGGCAACATCACGGCGGCGGCGGGCTACGGCATCGACGCCTACAATTACGGCAACGGCAATGTGACGGTGAACGAGGGGGCCGGCACCTCGGTTTCCGGCGCGCAATATGGCATTGGAGCGTTCGGCAACAGCTTCGGCACCGGCAATATCGCGGTCAATGTCGCGGCCAACGCCACGCTCTCGGGCGGCTCGATCTTCGGCATCCAGGCGTTCGAGAACGAGGTCGGCAGCGTCAGCGTCATGACCGCGGCCGGCGACGTCATCACCGGCGGCAGCAGCGGCATCAACGCCCAAAGCCAGGCGGGCTCCGATGGCGCCAGCAGCAGCGTCACGGTGATCGCCAACGGCACCATCCATTCCGGCTCGAACCTGACGCCGAACGGCTCGACGCCCGGAGGCATCGTTGCCGGCTATTCTCCCAATGGCCAGAACGTGGCCAACGGCAACGTCGCCGGCAACGTGTTGGTGCAGAGCAATGCCACCATCGTGGCGGCGGCGGGCGCCGGCATCAACGCCTACAACTACGGGACCGGCAACGTGACGGTCGCCACGGGTGCCACCTCGTCGATCACCGCGGCGACGACCGGCACCCAAGCCGATGGCATCAATGCCAATGCGCTCAATGGCGGCAATGTCAGCGTCACCAATGGCGGAAGCCTGACCGCTGGAACCGGCATTTTCTCCAGTACCAACCATGGCGGCTCCATCACCCTGGAGAACGACGGCCTGATCACCGCCACCGCCTTCTCCGGCATCAACGTCTCGCAGAACAGCACCGGCTCGACCGGATCGGTCACCATCACCAATACCGGCACCGTGGTCGGGGCGGCCAGTCATTCGGCGATCAACGTCACGGAGAATCCCACCGGTACGGTGACGATCAACAACTCCGGCACTATCGGGGCGGTCGCGACGGCGGCCTCGACCCCTGCCATCACCGAGAACGGCGGCATAGCCGTTATCATCAACAACAGCGGCCAGATCGACGGCGGCGTCCTCACCAACAGCACCGGCGGCTTCACCGGCACGTTCAACAACAACGCCGGCGCGAGCTGGCAATCCGGCTTCATCGACGACGAGGGCACCATCACCGCATCGGGTGTTGGCTCGGCGATCGCGGTGGTCGGCAACTCGATTGGAATGACCGTCGGCAACAGCGCCACCGGCATCATGACCATCGAGGCGGACGCCATGCTGTCGGCCAGTTTCCTCAACATCGGCAATCTCGCCGGCAGTCACGGCACGGTCGACATCACCGGCGCCGGAACGACCGCCAATTTCACCTCCGGCCAATACCAGAACATCGGCGTCGGCTTCGATGGCACGGCGTCGTTGACCATTGCCGACCATGCAGTGGTGACCACCACCAATATCGATGTCGCGGTTCACTTCGATGCGGGCGTCACCGATACGCTCGATATCAACAACGCCACCCTGATCAGCCAGAACATCATTATCGGCGATGGCGGCACGGCGACCGCCACAGTCGAAAACGGCGGTACGCTTACGGCCGGCTTCATCTCGCTCGCCCTTCAACCCGGCAGCACGGGATCGCTGACCGTCGATGGCGCAGGCTCGCTTGTCACCGCCACCGGCCTGAATTTTGGCTCTTCCGCCAGTTCGGCGACACTGACCATCACCCATGGCGGCGCTATCGACATCGGCACAGGCGCCACCAGCGTTGCGGGCGCCGTCCATGTCGGTAGCTCCGCCGTACTGATGGGGACCGGTACGATCCATGCCGACCTCGTCAACGACGGCAGCGTCGTCGTTACCGGCGCTACGCTCGATGTCTCAGGCTCCGTTACCGGGTCCGGCGGCTTTACGATCGACAATGGCGCTCACCTGGAATTCGGCTCGTCGGTCGCGGCGACCGACACTGTGGTGTTCCAGGCCTCCACGGGATCCTTGATCCTGGATCATTCCAGCAGCTTCGCGGGCCTGATCTCGGGATTCACCGGAGACGGCACGCTTGCGGGTTCGGACCAGATCGATCTCACGGACATCAGCTACACCTCCAGTTCGTTCTCGGAGACCTACGATCCGGTCCATGACACGCTATCGGTCAGCGATGGAACAAACTCGGCGTTGCTCCACCTTGTTGGCACTTATGTCGCGCAGAATTTCAGCTTCGCAAGCGACGGGGGCACAGGCACGATCGTCTATGATCCGCCGGTAAATTCAGGCGCGCCCGCCAGCCATGGCTCCTTACCGGAGGTGGGCCGGGGAAATACCAACACGGCCGCGGGTGACGCCTACGCGATGAGCAACGGCAGCGGGTTCAGCTTTGCGCACCTTGACCATGGCAATTCCGCCGGCTTCCATCCGCTGGATTTGTCCCAACCTGACAGTCACTGGTTAGCGACATCGCCGATCACTTCTCAAGCGCCGGATCCGGGATTGGGAGCGGGGGTGCACCCGGATGGGCATTATCTGGCTTCCCCGTTTGCACCTGCCGGCGCGGAGCTGCATTTGACACATTTCCACCTCGTCTGACGGCGAGAGGCTTCCTTCTGCCGATCGAGCTTTAGCTGCAGAGCTGAAGTCCGACCGCCTCGACGAACATGAAACTGGTGAGAGGATCCTGACCGGTGAACTCTGCGCTCGAGCGTGCGTCCATCGGGACGGTGGATAAACCCTCTCGGCCTGAGCAATTGCGCATGCCCGCCTTGAACCAGACATCGTGGTCGGACACCATTGAAGGTTCAAGGCCGGTCCTCTGACCTTTGACGGCGAGTTCTCCAACACCACCTGGAGCTACATCGGCAAGAGTGTAGCGCGAGACGCCTGGTAACGGTGTCGTCCGTTGTCGGCACAACAGACTCTACGCCCGCTGTCGAGACGTTGTGCAAAAATCATGATTTATGACGTCCAGCGGTGATTGTGACGGTGCTGCCGGGTCTATAGATAAAGCTTATCGTCGCCTATAAATCCTTATCCAACATATCATTCAGTCCAAGCTCCCTGAGCGCGCTCCGCGTCTCTTCAACCTTTTGCCCGGACACGCCGCCCTCGGGCGCAATCTCCACTCTCACCGTCAAACGCAGACCCGTACCGGTCGCAAATTTCGAAAGCACACGAGTATAAAAATTCATCCATTTCTGGGAAGGCACTTCTCCGCTCCAACGAAGGGCGCGAAGGCCGCCGGTGGCGGGTTTGGATTTTGCCGGCGACTCAGTAGCCGAGGTCGTCGGAGAAGCAGGTTCTGTAGAGCTAGGCGACGCCGGAGGGTGACCACCCTCGATGACCGGGGGTTCAGAAATCACCGGCTTCGCCTGTCCATCACGATAGGCGAGCGCATCCTCTCGCGTGATAATGAACGTCTCATCCGAAATTTCAACTTCTGATGGATCGATGCTGCGCTCGAAATGGAAGGGAACAAACCTTCCGTCCCTGCTCTTGCCGACATAAGCCAAGAGCCCGTCCTGCACACCTCGTACTACAGTTTGCTTGATAGCCTCAGCGTTTAACAGCCGCGGGAAAACAGGCGAGGCATAAAACGCGTCTCTGATCGAGCGTGTGCTCCACTCTTTGAAGGCGGGTGACCAATTACGCCTTAGGAAGCTTGGACTCTTGATCGACGTAAAGGGGATTCTTGTCGGCGCGGCAGGCAACTTAGCCGCTACCGGCGCAATTGCCACCCTCAACGCCATCCTAGGCACCGGCGTACCAAGGCCATGATCGTTCATCGGCCTTCCAAGCGCGCCTCCCCGACGAGGAGAGGTGAGGGCTGCCCGGCCCCCAAACTGGTTCTTCGTTGCCGGTCGATGCCAAAGACGTTGCGGGTCGATGCAAAGACAAAGCGGGCCTAAGTAGCGGCAGGAGGAATCGATCCTGCCACCACCAAATAGGTAGGAGCGCCGAGATTGGCAAAGAGTCTGATGCTAACAAGGGCGTAGTCAACGCCGTTGCCAACATACCGGCTGAGCGTCAGTTCATGGAGATTTTCCGAGACCGCATCGTTCCGCATTCCACCGATCAGATCGTACCGCGTAGCGCGAGCCTCTTCCTTGATCACATCTAAGAGCATGGGCCTAAATTCATCGCCAAGCATGTCAACAGCAAAGCAGTGCGCAATTTTCGCGAGAAATTGGCAGAATTTGTAGGTATCTAAAATCGGGGAGGCGAAAGCCTCAAAACCTGCAGGCACCGGCGGACCCGAGGTTAGATGCGCAACCCAGGCACCCTCCATCTCCGCAACGTCGGCCGGCCTGTTGTTCAAGATTCCGGGCGGCCCCAATCTCAAAAGGAAAAGCAGGACCGGGATGTTTTTGATGGGTAGGAAAATCTCCACGTCCTTGCCGGCTACCTTGCCCTGCACCTTGATCGTGTCGTGACCGCGCTTTCTGCGTTTTCGACGGATCCCAAGATGGACTCGCGGCGCATAAAGTATCGTTTTTAGTATCGATTGTTCGAAATCATTTATCCTGCGCTCGCATTGCTGACACGCGGCTTCTTCGATGATCAGGTTCCCGCCCAAGGCTTCCGCGATGACGTGTTCGTCTCCAAGCTTTCGATCGTTTGCTTCTCGGTAATGACGCTCACCGCAATAAATGCATCGCCCCTTTGAGGGGCGCCTGGCTGCTGGATCGTGATTTTTGATTTCAAACGTGCAGGCCATGGAAACAATGAGCCCCCGCGGGTGAGGGGGCTTCTGAGAACAAAAACTGAAACGCCACGTACCATCCGTGTACCACGGACTAAGCGGGACTAAACGGGAAAGCCTGATATCAAAGGGTTTTCTTCATTTCGGAATGGTACACGAATTTATTGAGAACAGAACACGCATCCCCTTGAAATCGCTGGCGATCCCAGCAGGATTCGAACCTGCAACCCACGGAGTAGAAATCCGTTCCGACTGTAGCAATAACAATATGTTAGCGGAGCCGTGTTGCAACGGTGTTGCGCCTACGAACCGAGTAACTTTGCTTGCACGTTGTCAGCGGCGCGCTGGTCCGCCTCGCTGTCGACGAACAGGTGGCCGTAAGTGTCGAAGGTCACCATGATCGACGAATGCCCCATGAGGGTTTGTATCTGCTTCGGGTTGTGCCCTTGCTCGATCCACAGCGAAGCGCAGGCGTGGCGTAGGGCGTGCAACCCGTATCGGGGGGCTTCCCGCATAACGGGTTCGCCAGCGTTGTTGATTACAGGTTTGCCGGCGTCGTCCGTGACCGGCACGAGCTTGGTGACGTTTGCTGCGATCTGAATAGGGCCAAAGCCGTGCTCGATCAGGTTGGCATAGGATTCGACCTTGCCGATCCCGTTGGGGAAAACCAGATCAAGGTCACCCTTGGGGCAGGCCAGTTTCCACTCCCGCAGCGCGTTGAGCAGCAGCGATGAAAGCCGCAGCGACCGATAGGCTAGCTTGGACTTGAGCCTGCCGATTTTATGCGATGCGTCGGCGCGCTGGGTGACATTGATCAGGCGGGCCTCGAAATCGACGTCAACCCAGCGCAGGCCGCGGAGCTCGCTGGCGCGCAACCCGCAGAAGATGGCGACCAGCACCAGCGCGCGCCAAAGGCGGCTCTTTCGCGCGGTGGAGGCCGTAATGATTGCCTGGAGCTCGGCTTTTGTCGGAATGACGGGGCGGGGATCGTCGCGTTCGGGAAGATCCAAATCGAGGCCAATGGTAGGGGCCACGTTGGACAGCCCGCGCCGACGGGCTTCTTTGAAGATCGCGCCGAGGGACCGGACGACGCGCTTTATCATTTCGGACGACCGGCCAGCGTCGCGGAGTTGGTCTGCGAACGCGTTGACCGCCGGCACCGTCAGGTCCGACAGCTTCTTCGCGCCAATGAACGGGTAAATGTGCAGTGCGCAATGCTCCTCGTAGCCCTTGATCGTCATGGCCTCGAGCTTCTTTTCGTTGCAGCGCTTGATCCACAGCGCGCCGGCTTCATTGACGGTCGGCGAAATGCTGCCGGGGGTGTGAACCCCACGGGCAACGTCGTGACGCGTTTCAATGAGCCAGGCCTCGCCATCGGATTTGCGGTCGAACATCTTGAAGCGGCGCTCGCCGGCGCCGTCGACATAGCCTGCCTGCCATCGAATGAGGCCAGACGGAAGTTTGCGCTTGCGGACGGTTGCCACGTTAGAACGCCTCCTTGTCGATGACGCTAGTCGCGAGTTGCTCATACCGCTCATGCGTCCGCGGCGATGCATTCGGCTTAATGGGCCGCAGCCAACGGTCAGTGAACTGCGACAGCGTGAGCTTGGAGGGCTCTACGTAGGATCCATCCTTCATTTCTGAGATCAGGCGCGCCCATTCGACCTGAGCCTGACGCTTGATACCTTTGGAGCTGTGCCATTTCCGTTTGCGTTTGCCAGTCGCCGCGTCACACTGTTCGAGCACAATGGCCCAACTCCCGGCCGCGCGTTCTCTAAGATGTCCCTTCACTATTTGTCTCCCGAAGCAAGTTGGATATTTCGGACAGCAACTGTGATCGGATCAGCGAACACATTTTAGAACGACTCTGTGGCAGTGGTTTCGTGGTTCCAAACAGGCTCAGCTCGATTTCGCCGTCCTCGCGGCGATAGTCGATTGTTGCAAGTGGATATTCGTGATGGACCACGATATCGCCCGTGCGGCCCAATAAATGTAGATCAGTGAGGATTACAGCGAGCGCCCCCCGGAGTTTTTTTTGGTTGGTAAAAAGGCACTTTCCAATCGCAGATTGGGCTTCGCAATATTTGATAATTCGACTGTCGACTTCGGAAAGGGACGACGCCGCCCCCACGGAGATGAGCAAGGCTGCAATAGCATCCGCTGAAAGCTCGACACCGCTACCCGGACCTCGCCCGACTAAGGGTTGCAGGACGCCTTGGCGCACGAGCGCTCGCTGCCTTTCATAAAGAGCCGCAGGTGTGCTCCCGATGACATCGGCTAATTGGGGGAGGAACGCCTTTAAACTAGACATGACTGGACGGTACGGAATTTAGTGGTGGATGTACACCTTTTTCATTGCGCAGCATGATCACCAGTGCATAATGGTGGTGAACTCACACCATTGAGGTTCCGCTATGCCCAGCCGCCACGAAAGCAAACGAGATGATCGGCTTGTCTACGATGTGCCAGAGGCGGGCGCGCTGTTGGGCTTGAGCCGCAACGCTTCCTATGAGGCGGCCAAGAGGGGACAACTTCCTACCATCAAGGTAGGCAAACTGCTCAAGGTCCCCAAAGCGGCACTGATGAGGTTGCTTGAGCAGGCTGGGATCACGAAGGGGGGCACCGCATCATGAGCCACCCCACCAGCGACGCCCGCGTGGGGGCTCTCTCGAATGTCCCGCCCGCACAAGCGCCGGCAGGAGCTGCTGCTGGCTTCGACTACGCCGCCCTCCGGCCAGCAGACGCCGAAGACCTGCGCGACCGCGCAGGACGGCTTCGCGGCTTATTTAAGAAGCACACCGCAGACATCGTCGTCATCGGTCGCGACCTGATCGCGGTCAAGGATCGCCTGGCGCATGGTCAGTTCGAGAGCTGGATTGAGCGCGAGCTCGGCGTCGGCATTCGCGCGGCGCAGTATTACATGACTGTGGCTAAATTTACCGAGGGCAAAAGCGAACACGTTGCGCTTTTGCCTCCCGGGACCCTGCGCTTGTTGGCCGCGAAGTCGGCGCCGGCGGAGATCGTCGAGCAGGTCATTGCCCGTGCTGCCTCCGGCGACATCGTGCCCGACGATACCGTCGCGGCGATGATCCGCACCGACAGGATGGAGAAGAAGTCGCAGGCGGACCGGGAAGCAGAGGCCGCGAAGCGCAGGTCCAAAGGGGGAAGGGCAGCCAGGACCAGGAAGGCTGCACTCGGATCTAACATCGTCACCTGCAATGGCAAGCGCACCGAGGCGCAGCCGATCACTACCGAGCCCGTCATCGATGCGGAGCCGGTCGTCAAGAGGGTCGGGACATCCCACCACGAACTGACCAACCTGCTTGACGGTTACTGCGGTCGCCTGGAGGCGTTCGTCGAGAACCATCCCGATCTCGACGATGAATGCAGGCGGTGCCTCATGCAGGCGCTCGAACTGAATGCTGACCGGCTTCAGCGGTTGGCGCAGCACCTCCACAGCAGATAGGTCGAGGTGTGCATCATGTCCAATTCCAACAAGATGTCACAGAGGGCCAAGCTCATTGTTGATCGTTGCCGTCAGGACGGTCAGCGATTGTGCAAGTCCTTCCGCGTCAAGACCACCGGGGACGCCGAGGTCATGTACGTGCTGGAGCCGAGCGGCAAGCGAGTCGGGCCGAAAGGTGCGCAGGAGGTTATCGATAAGGGACTTTTGAAGCCACTCGATGATGGTCTGTTCGGCGGGTCGACCGCGCAGACTTGGATCGCATGAACGTCACGTTCGCGGAGACCAGCAAGGTCTCCGCCGCACACAGCGGAACCCGTATTAACCGCCAAAACAGGAGACTCCTATGACGACCGTCGAAGACAAATTGACAACCGAAGAATGGCTCGCGATCCGCAAGGAAGCTGGTCTTCGAATTGATCCTGCAACCGCCCACGTGACCTGGAGGTACGCACAAGTAGTCGACCCCTATGGGGTCTTCCCGTATGACCCAGAAGCTGACTGCGTTGGGAGAGAGTATTTCGCTCGCTCTCCAGAGAGCGACGTGTGGGTCAGCTTCAGCGATCTTCCCAAGGCGACGTTAGATGCCCTGTGGAATAGGGCAGACGCTATGTCGATGACGATTTGCCTTTCTAGCTCAGAGTAACGTTGCGCCGGGCGTTCAAGTATTGAACGCCGGCGCTTCCGGCGTGGTGCCGATCTATGTAGCCGCCAACTAATACGTCGCCCCCGAGGCAGCCACATGGGGTGTGACCAGCGGCAGCGAGTCAGACAAAGCCGATGGACGGCACCCGCGATGTGGATGGAGGACTAATCCGTGAGCTTAAGTAGAAAAGCATGGCACCGGCAACAACTCGAAATCCTGATCAACGAGGCGGAGACCCTTGATGATCTGCAGGTGCGCCGGGTTCCGACCAAGCTGCACATTCGGTGCCCGTGCGGCCATCAGGGCAGCGTTGAAGTATTCCTGGACAAGCCGCCGCGATTGCGATGCGTGAAATGCGGCAATCGCAATCCGATCATTTGCAGCCGCGACAGAAGCCGCGTGTGGTCGGCGCAACGACGCGGCAGATAGGGGGACTGCAAAACGAGAGTACGGAAACAAAACGTTTCTGGAACAAGTGTCTAACCTTTTGGAGCCCTTATGGCCGGCCTCAATGTGTATAACGCCCGCAGCGGATCACCCTCGCAAGTCTGGAACTCGTGCCAGGAGCGACGGAGGTGACCGTGGCGGACATCGTACCGTTCCCCCTCGCGCGCAGGCGCGCTTTTATCGACCGGCATGCCCGGCTGATCGCCGCTATGAGGCCGGACGCCGGCCAGCGCCACCTTGAGCGGCAATTGGCTTTTCAATTTGAAACGCTGCGTAGAAAGAACATCGATGGCGGGGCCATCGACCGGGAGGTTTCCAGCCTGCGCGCGGCAATTCACGCGGCTATTGCGCACGGCATGTTCAAGTCGGGAGACTTTGCGTGATGGCCGCAGCCACAAACGCCTTACCCGAGGTTGGGCTTGTTCAGCCCGCGCGTCGGCGTCGTCAGTTTATAGACGAGAACGCGACTCCCCTTGGCGCGCTTGTTTGGCGCACCGCTCGTCAAAAGGCCAAGCTATTTGATCAATGGCGGGTTGCGATCGGAAAATTATTTCCGTCATCGGCTCGGGTGCTCCGCGTCGCGTGGGCCTTGGAATGGCTCTTCGGTCAAGAAGGGTTCGCCTACGCAACCGACTCTTACTTGAGTCGCAAACTGGGTATCCCCGTCAATAAAATTCAGGCCGCTCTTCAAGATCTTGAACGGGCAGGGGGCATCATTCGCGCTTCGGTCTTCGTGCAGAATAAGCCCCAGCGTCGCATCTGGCCGTCCTCTCAAATCGTCCAACGTTCACCCCCTTCCGTGGGGGGTAGGGACACCCCCCACAAAGACGCGCAAACTACCCCCCGCGCTGGGGAGACAGAATACTTAGGAAAGCACTCTTCGTTTCAGAAACCTCGCATCAGCTCCACGGCGCAGGCTGCGCGCAGAGAGGCAGAGTCGCGTGATGCGCGCGCTCGGCTGCGGGAGAACCAGCAATGAGGGCATTTTCTTTCTCGCAAGCCACGTTCTGGTCACATGCGGCGCGAGCGCCGCCATTGGGGTCCTGGCCGCATCCAACCGTTCTCGCTCCGCAAGTCTGCAAAGCAAAAAAGGTAGAAAGCTATGGAACATAATTCGCTCATCATCGAGCAAGCCATTAATCGGGCATACACTCACGATGTGCGGGAGTGCGTTCACCGCTCGTGGCTGAGCATGGGGTCCGATCCCCGATGGCACCATGAGAGTGTCTGGACCTTTAACGACGGCACCGAAGTAAACGTCAGGGGTCATGGGCGAGGCGCAGCGCTGCCCGCCGAACCCGGTTTCGAGGTGCTTTTCGTCGACTACCAGCAGAACGAGGATGATCCGACCATTGTCCGTCAACCGGTGATAGGTTGGCAGGTGGCTCCGAGCGATTTTGCCGGCACGGAACTTGAGCCGGTTGTCCAGCATGTCACGTCAACTGCGGAGCCGTCGCAATTCCGCGGCGTTGTTCAACCTGACGGACGAGTACTATGCCGGCGCACGTGGCTTCCCAACGAGGAGGCCTTCCTCAAAGCTACAAAAGCCGAGTGGCTGGAAACAAAGCAGGAGCTGGAGCATGAGCGCCAGCTGAGGAAGCGCTACAGCGACTGCCCTTACTGTGCGGAGCACCGTCGCAAGCTGCACGACGACGATATTCCCTTTTAAGAGAGATAGCTGCGGATCAGCCAAGAGACCAGCGCGCGACGCGCTGGTCTTCACAGCGGGCAAGGCCGTGCTTGTCACCAGCTTATCAACGAGGCGGAGACCCTTGATGATCTGCAGGTGCAGCATCTTCCTTCGTACCGCCAGATCAAATGTGCGCACTGCGGTCACACCGGTCGCGCAAGCATCCCGCACCAAACCAAGGCGCCCTCGTTCAGGTGTTCACGGTGTGCGCGGCGAGCTTAAACACCCGTGATCGCCTACGGGCAAAGTGTATGGAGGTTTAGATTGCTCATCGAACAACCAGGGTCTGCCATGATCTTCAGCGCCGTGCGATCCGGCGCCACCGTCGTTCCATTCCCACTCGCACGCCGCAAGGCCTTCGTTGACCGTCACGCTCGACTGATCTCGACCATGCGGCCAGAGGCCGGGGATCGCCACCTGGACCGCCAACTCTCGATCCAAGCCGAAAACCTGCGCCGAAAAGGAATCCCCTTGGAGACCATCGAGCGCGAGGTCGCCGCGTTGGGAGCCGCGATTCGCGCGGCCATGTGGCAGGCGGCCTGGATGAGGGGGACTGCACATGAGCGGTCGCCAGAAACACAAGAAGCTCACGGGTCAATTCGCCCCGCGACCGATTGATCTCCTTCGCAGCCCTGCGTATCGAGTGCTCAGTCTTTCCGGCCACCGGGTTCTGGCCCGCATTGAAATAGAGTTTGCAGATCATGGCGGCACCGACAACGGCCGGTTGCCGGTCACGTACGTCGACTTCGAGGACTTTGGTATCGACCGTCATGCCATCGGGCCCGCCATAAATGAGTGCGAAGCACTTGGCCTGATCGAAGTGACGGAGCGAGGCCGCTCTGGGAATGCAGAATTCAGGACGCCGAGTCTTTACCGGCTGACATATCGGTACACAGACAAGGCCGGCCCGAGCGATGAGTGGCGAAGGTACGACACCATCGAACAGGCGAAGGCTGTGGCAACCGTCGCTCGGCAGTCCAGCGTCGAGCGCAGCCGCCGCAAGCGCGGTCACCGCATGCCGCCGCCGCTGCGCGAGGCATCATGAAAACAGAAACCCAGTGGGGGGAAGCCCCACGTAAAACCAAATTCCCAGTGGGGTTAAGCCCCACTACACGACGAGGGGAAAAGCCCCACTACTTTCTATATCTCGGGTACCAGTCCACCGAACTGCATTCGCATTTTGCCGCGATGTCGCCTATGATGCTCACATGACTGACATCACCTCACCTGAAGATCGTGATAGCAAGACCGGCCGGTTTCTACCGGGCAATTCCGGTTTCGGCGGGAGGCCGAAGGGCTCCCGCAATCGACATAGCGAGGTATTTTTGTCAGCGTTCGCCGCCGACTTCGAGCAGCATGGCGCCGCGGTGATCGAACGGGTTCGCCAAGAGCAGCCGAGCGTCTATCTTCGCGTCGCCGCCGATTTGTTGCCGAGGGAAGCTACGCTTGGTGTCGACGTGTCCGTGGTCCACGAAGTCGGCGGAGTTCTGAACGCATTCCGTGTGATGTCTGATTTGCTCGGCACCGATCCAGAACTGGCCCGGCGTCGGCTTCGTCGGCTCGCGCCTCAGATTGAGCATGACGATGTTTCTCCTGGAAGATGATCGGTCGAACGCGGACCCCGACTCCATTGCGCTCGCGCAATGCGAAACGGTCTGTGAAGTTATTGTTGTCACACACCATTGGCTCGGGCTTGAAGGCGTCGACAAGCTGCTCGACCGGGTCTTGCCGATCTCCACGCGCGAACAGCTTCGGGGCGAAGCCGACGAACTAGCTCGGGTAGGGCTCACACCGTTGGCCCAACTTATCCGCAGGCGTGCTCGGAAGGCACGCTCTGAGCCGGAGCGCAACTGGTGGACCATACCCGACAAGGACCGGCGCAGAGCGGCGTTCGAGCGGCAGGGCGGCACGCGGTCGATATCCGCGAAGCCAGGAACGTTCTGCAGGCGCTGAACTACCCGCGATACCTGTGCCAGCTATTGACCAGGCTGGCGCGCCGAACGCCGCCTCGGCCGCCGCCGTACTTTAGGGGCGCCGGCCACCAATGCGCCAGCGCGCTGCACCGGATCGAACACCGGCGGGCCGCAACGGGAGAAGGCGGCTGTTGATGCTGGCTCGCCAGCGGCAAAGGCTGCTGAAGCCGAGAAAACCAGCTCTTGACGCTCTGACCCAAGCCGTTACATATATCTCAACCGAGGTTGACATACACGTAACGGGGCGAGCATGGCGGACGGGAAGTGGGTTTCGTATCTCAGGGTCAGCACCGGCAGGCAAGGCAAGAGCGGCTTGGGCCTGGAAGCGCAGCGCCAAGGGGTCGCCGACTTCCTGAACGGCGGACAGTGGAAGCTGATCAAGGAATTCGTCGAAGTCGAAAGCGGCAAGCGCGCTGATCACCATCGCCCGCAGCTTGAAGCCGCACTCGCCACCTGCCGACTTCACGGGGCCAAGCTCGTGATCGCCAAGTTGGACAGGCTGAGCCGCAACGCCCATTTCCTGCTCGGTCTCGAAAAGGCTGGCGTTGACTTCGTCTGCGCCGACATGCCGAACGCCAACCGGCTCACGGTCGGCATCATGGCGATGGTGGCCGAGGAGGAGGGGCGCATGATCTCGGCCCGCACCAAGGCGGCGCTGGCTGCGGCCAGGAAGCGCGGCACGGTGTTAGGCGGGGATCGTGGGCGCAAGCCAACTGCGAAGATGCGCAAACAGTCTGCAGCGGCCCGCCAGCAGGCCGCTGCGAAGCGGGCGGCCGATCTCTCGGGGACCATCGCCGAGCTGCGGGCGGGCGGTGCTACGTCACTGCGGGCCCTTGCAACGAAGCTCAACGAGATCGGTATCCCAACCGCGCGCGGCAGCGGGACTTGGTCTGCGGTGCAGGTGCAGCGCGTGCTGGAGCGGCTGGAGGCCTGACGAGATCGCGCCCGCCCGGCGCGAGCTGGGTCCGGTGCATACCCCGGCATCCGAGGAGAGGCCATGGGGGTCTGTTAATTGAAGGGCCTTGACCCCGTTCTCCTCCATTTTTTTCCCAAAATATTTTTCCCGGAAATTTCCATAAACTAAGTCCGAATTTGGACTTCACCCGCCTGGCCTGTTTTTCTCGGGGGACCCAAGTTCCGGGCAGCGGTTCTATTTCGAGAACTGCGTATGGGACCCGCCGTTTTTTTGAAATTTTCCGAGGACCCGTGTGCGACCGCGCCGTGGTGACGATGGGGGCCGTGGAGCGGCGTTGATCGGGGATGGGTGGAGTAGCGGCCTCGTCGCGAAAACGAATGCCGCCGCCCCCCGCCGACCGGGAAACATCCTCCAAGACGCGAACCTCGGTTTTGGTCTCGAAGACTGTGCGATCCGATTTCCGTTTCGCGTTTTTAATTTTTGGCAATTTTTCCGTGAGCCTCATCGCCGAGGGACCCAACCGCACGGACCTTGGATCAGACGTACCACAGGCACGGTCGCTCGTCGGATTGGGGGTGGTAGCCGCCCCTTCGGAAAAACGAATGTGGGTGGCCTCCATCGCCCTCCGCGCCGCCTCCCAACGCGCGAACCTCGGTCTGACTTCGTCGACTCTGAGTCCGGCGGCGGTCGCGAGCCGGGTCGGCACCGTCGATGACGACGCCCGCACCTCGCGGGTCATCGAGACCAAGGTGGTGTACCGGTTTTGAAGTTTGACGCACGACGCGTCGACTTCGGTCAGCGAGGCATCGAGATATTCACCGCAACTTTTTGAAACCTCACGACGCATCGTCAATTTTTTTCGCGGCGACGACGTCGCGATGCTCAATCAGCGCCACGATGAGTCGTGCTGCGGTCCGGTGGCGGCGTGGATGCGTTTGCCGCGCTCGCCGCTGTCAGACACCGGCCATCGGGTCGGCGCATCCACGGCGGCTTCGCCACCCCGGCAAACCGCGAAAACAAATTGTCAGCACGATGTTAGCGCGCGATCACGTCGTCGCGGCACAGGGTGAATCACCAGCTCGTTCCTTTCGGGCAACCATGGTGCTATTCTGTTCGAAGGCGATCAGAGAACGGCTCAGGTCATCAACTTGGGTCATGGGGGCACCTCCATCGGTTTTCGCACAACGACAACGGTGCCAGACCTTTGCCGCCGTCCCCATAGCTTCTGGACCCGGAACGGACATTAGGCGCGGCCGGGCTTATCCGGAAAGCGGACTGAGGCTTCGGAGAGGATGCCGGTCAGCGCGAGCCGACCGGCTGACAGTCACTTGCCGTAAGCCTGCGCGATTTGCCCGACCAGTTTTGCCCAGGGCATGTCCATCGCGTCGTAGACGGTGCCGGCCTCCGGGCGTGCGTTGTCTTTCAGGATCTCGACCATCAAGGTCGCATAGTCCGAGACGATCACTCCGGCCTGCAGCATGCGAAGGAGGCCGGCTTGGCGCTTGGTCTCGCTAAACGTTCCGGACGCATCGACGGCGACATAAGCGCCATATCCCTTGCCGACCGCGGTGATGGCCGGAAACGCTGCGCAGACTTCGAGCGAGATGCCGGCGAAGATCAGCTTCTTGCGGCCGGTCGCTTCGATCGCGCGCGCGACCCTTGCATCATCGAACGCGTTGACCGACGAGCGGTCAACGATCTGGACACCAGGCAGTGCGGCCACAAGTTCCGGGAAGGTCGGACCCCACATGCTGTCGCGCGCGGTCGTGGTGACAATGATCGGCAGCTTCAACGCCTTGGCGGCTTTGGCCAGCGCGATCACGTTGTGCTTGAGTTCTCCCGTCGAATAGTCGCGCACCCCGGTCATGAGACCGACTTGATGGTCGATGAGGACGAGCGCTGCATTTTCGGACGTAAGCTGTTCATAAGGGCTGACTTGGTCTGCCATGACATTCTCCTGAGATGAGTAGGGTTGAGATGTGCCGCTGATCGGCGCCGCGCCGAGAATCCGCGCGACGGCTCCGAGCGTGGTTGTTTGGAGGAATTCACGCCGTTGCACGAAGGTCTCCGTCGGTCTCCGGGCAGCGACCCGCTGCGGCCGGCGCCGGCACCGGATGAAGGCTAGCTGCTGGACGATCGGACAATAAGTCGGCAATAATTGAACCTAATATCCAATATATTGGACGATGGGCCATGCTCGACCTCAACGACTTCTTCTATTTCGTGCAGGTGGTTGATCGGGGCGGCTTCACCGCCGCCAGCCGCACGCTTCGGCTTCCGAAATCGACTCTGAGCCATCGTATCCGCCAGCTCGAGGCGGGGCTCGGGGTTCGGTTGCTCAACCGCACATCACGGCGGTTTGGGATGACCGATGCTGGTGGCGAATTCTATCGCCATGCGGCGGAGATGCTACAGCAGGCCGAACAGGCCGAGGCCTCGATACGGCATCGGCTGAGTGAACCAATCGGCACCGTGCGCCTCACATCGGGCATGGCCACCATGCAGTTCGCACTGCTGGAAGTGGTCGCAGATTTTCTTGTCCGCTATCCCAAGGTCAACGTCGTCGCGCATGCGACTGACCAAAACGTCGACATCGTCGGCGAGAATTACGATGTCGCGGTCAGGGCGCATTCAGACCCGCTTCCGAATTCCACGCTGGTCCAGAGGACGCTAGCACCAGCGCCGTGGCTGCTGTTCGGAGGGACCGCCTACCTCGCGCGAACGGCTCGCCTAGGACACCCGAGGATATGCGAAAGCATTCATCGCTTTTCATGATGCGCACCGGGGTTTCCCCGATTTGGCGGCTTCGCCATTCAAGCGAGCGGAAAGGCGAGGTTGTCGTGCCGCTGACGCCGCGCCTCATGAGCGACGACATGGTCGGATTGAAGCAGGCGGCGATCGCCGGGCTCGGCATTGTCGCGCTGCCCGGCTATGTCTGCCGCGAAGAGCTTCGATCCGGAGTGCTGCGTAGGGTGCTGCCCACGTGGCTTGCTGGTGATTCGACGTTGACGGCATTGTTGCCTTTCCGGCAAGGCCTCTTGCCCTCAGTCCGCGCCTTCATTGAGCACCTGGCGGTTCAACTTCCGAAGGCTGTGGCGATGTAGCCCGCCACACCGTTTAGAACTGTCCGCTTTCCGGTGGCACGCTATGTTCCGGTTTTGGCACGAAACGGACCAGTCGGGCCGGTCTGACGATGTCCGTTCATCGGGTTAGAGCGGACTCTCCGCGAATGGCTCTCCTTCCGAGTTTGATGCTGTGGACGGCTCCTCCACCGGCACGAGAGTGCCACGGCTGTGGGAGTAGTTGAGGCTCCCACGATTCGGAGGAGCTATCCATGCAAACGGTTACGACAATCGGTCTCGACATCGCCAAGTCGGTGTTCCAGGTTCATGGGCATGATGGCGCCGGCCAGGTAGTCATCCGCCGTTAGTTGAAACGGCGCTCTGTCCTGGCGTTCTTTCAGAAGTTGCCGCCGTGCTTGGTCGGCATTGAGGCCTGCGCTTCGGCGCACCATTGGTCGCGCGAACTGCAAGCGCTGGGTCACAAGGTACGGTTGATACCGCCGGCCTATGTGAAGCCTTACGTCAAGCGACAGAAGAATGATGCGGCTGACGCGGAGGCGATTTGCGAGGCGGTCACCAGGGCCAACATGCGGTTCGTGCCGACCAAGACTCTAGAGCAGCAGAGCGGCCTGGTGCTACACCGCACGCGCCATCTGTTCATCCGTCAGCAGACCGCGGTGATCAATGCCATTCGGGCCCATCTTGCCGAGTTCGGGATCGTTGCGCCGGTTGGGCGCCACGGTGTCGAGGAGCTGCTCAATGTCGTGGCTGATCCAAACGACAAGCGAGTTCCGGAGATGGCTCGTGCGTGTCTCTCGGCATTCGGGGCTCAATTGCGCAGGATCCAGGAGCAGGTACTGGAGTTCGACCGACTGATCAGGGCCTGGCACCGATCCGACGAGATGAGCATGAGGCTCGATGAAGCTCCTGGCGTCGGTCCGGTGTTGGCCACTGCTGTGGTCGCCACCGTAGCTGATCCAAAGTCCTTCCGATCAGGACGCAACTTCTCGGCCTGGATCGGTATCGTGCCGAAGCAGCACTCGAGTGGAGGCAAGAACCGGCTCGGCAATATAAGCAAACAAGGTGACCGCTATCTGCGCGGCCTGTTCGTGGCCGGCGCGCTCGCCGTCATCCGTTACGCCAAGATCCATGGCACCAAACATCGCCCCTGGCTCACGGCGTTGCTGGCGCGACGGCCGACCAAGGTTGCGGCTATTGCGCTTGCCAACAAGCTCGCGCGAATGGTCTGGGCCATGATGGCCAGGGGCGAGCGATACAAGGAACCCGTCGCGCTTGCGGCGTAAACGAGATCGCGCCGGACAACCGGCGTGATGTGAAGGTTGGGAGGGCGAACAGCACGTAATGCAGAGCCGGTCGATCCGGCGATCAGGACAACCCACTTGGGTCGAGGCATTGTCAAATGCGCGAGTTTGATCGGGACCTGATCCGCGGAGGGCATTATGGCCAGCGGTCATATGAACCGCGTCAAAAGGCCGGACACATGGCTGCACCGACCAATGCTGCAAAACGTGAAGAAAGTCCTTGCCAATCCGGAGCCGTCCACACATGACCCTGGCTGCGTGAAAACGAACTGTCTGCTATGATTCGCTTGGCGATTTGCCGGGGGCAATCATGAAGCGCTTCGTTGAGGGTGCCGATCGCGGACAATCGACGTTGTTGCCGGAATGCCTCGATGAGTGGGTCGAGGAGAGCAATTGCGTTCGTGTGGTGGATTGCTTTGTCGACGGGCTCGATCTGGCCGATCTCGGTTTCGAAGGCGTCGAGCCTGCAGCGACAGGCCGGCCTGCCTACCACCCCTCGGTTCTTCTGAAGCTTTACATCTACGGCTATCTCAACCGAGTGCAGTCGAGCCGCCGGCTTGAGCGCGAAGCCGGCCGAAACCTGGAAGTCATATGGCTACTCGGTCGGCTCGTTCCCGATGACAAGGTGATTGCCGATTTCCGCAAGGACAATGGCCCGGCGATCCGCAGGGCATGCGCGAGCTTCGTCAATCTCTGTCGCCAGATGGGTCTGTTGGCGAAGGCGAGCGTCGCGATCGACGGCAGCAAGTTCAAAGCGGTCAATAATCGAGATCGCAATTTTACCCGGGGGAAGATCGATCGCCGGCGCGCGCAACTCGAGGAGAGTGTGGCGCGGTATCTCTCCCAGCTCGATACGGCGGATAGGCAGGAACCGTCCGAAGTGCTGGTGCTCAAGACGACGCGGCTCAAGGAGAAGCTCGACAAGCTGAAAGAGGAAATGGGCAAACTCGCAGCCTACGAGAAGCAAATGTTGGCCTCGCCGGATCACCAAATCTCGCTCACTGATCCCGATAGCCGCTCGATGGCAACAAGTGGGCGTGGCTCGGGCGTCGTCGGCTACAATGTGCAGGTCGCGGTCGACACCGTGAACCATCTGATCGTGACGCACGATGTGACGAATATCGGCTCGGATCGCTCACAACTGGCGAACGTGGCGCGGGAAGCCAAGGCCGTTCTGCAAGTCGATAAACTCGAAGCCGTCGCCGACCGCGGCTACTTCAATGGCGAAGAGATCCTGGCCTGCGAGCAGGCAGGCATTTGCGTGACGTTGCCCAAACCGATGACGTCGGGCGCGAAGTCGGAAGGCCGCTTCGGCAAGCAGGACTTCGTCTATGTGCCGGAGGAGGATGTCTATCGTTGCCCCGCCGGCGAGAAGCTCAAATTCCACTATGCCAATGAGGAACACGGGCAGAAGATGCGCCGGTACTGGACGAACGCCTGCAAGACCTGCGCAATCAAGGATCAGTGCACCACAGGCAAAGAACGCCGCATCACGCGATGGGAGCATGAGCACGTTCTCGAAATCGTGCAGCAGCGGCTGGATCAAGATCCCCAGGCCATGCGCCGCCGGCGCGAGACGGTTGAGCATCCCTTCGGCACGCTCAAGATGAGAATGGGCGCGACGCACTTCTTGATGAAGACGCTGCCGAAGGTCGCGAGCGAGATGGCGCTCAGCGTACTCGCCTACAATCTGACGCGGGTCATGAATATCGTCGGTACAAGGGCGTTGCTGGCAGCGATCAGAGCGTGAGTGTGGAGACCCCACTGCGTGCCGATACCGAGCCAGACCATGCCCAGCATTCCCCGCCACGACTCGGAGGCGGCCCCTGATCGCCCAACAGGAAAAAATTGCTCAGATCGGCCGTGTCGGACTACGCCGACCGGATCGTGGACGTTCCCCGCCCGCGTCAGCGCGTTATCACGCAACCAAGACCCAAAGGCGAAGTGGCGGGTTACTCGATGACTTCATCCGCGAGTGCGAGCATCGTGGGCGGGATGTCGAGGCCAATAGCCTTGGCAGTTGCGAGCGGCGATAAGGATGTCGCATTTAGGCAACAGCTCCAGTAAATGTGACCCCATACCAATCTTGTCCGTCGCCTCGCTTGGGACATTCCACTAAAAACGGACTCGCCTTGGACTACGGGGAACATGCGTGTAGCGTGCTTTCGGGGACCGTGCCGCGGAGTTGGGGGCAATGAAAGCCTTGCAGGCCAGCTGCATCGTGAGTGCCATAACATTCACGGGGATGATCCATCAGGTTGGCGGAAACACGCCAGGCGCGACCGTGCCGAACGCAATGCTGGAAGCGGCTGGGAGCGCGGAGACGCCCGGTGCGCCTGCGCTCTCCGCCGCCGTGCCGGAGGCATCTGCCGCGGGTTCCGGACCGTCGTTGATGGCCCAAGCCGAAATCGGCTACGATTCTTTCGAGGCAAAATGGATGGCCTTGGGCCACCATGATGCCGCCCAACCGATGCCGACAACGCACGATGCGCCCGACGATGCTCCCAAGCCGGCACCGGTGACGCAGGATTTCCGGTATCTCATCTATTACGTCTGGTCCGAACTGCCGCCTGCCGAGAAGCCGGCGGCTATCGTTTTAAGTTCACTCAAGGACACCCCGGTCGGAACGCCGGTCGAGGAGATCAAGCGCGCTTCCGATGCTTTCGGTCTGGATTTCAATTTCATGAAGGCGGTTGCCAAGATCGAGTCCGGTTTCGACCCCAAGCAACGCACCGGGTCGTATATCGGCCTGTTCCAACTGAGCGAATACGAGTTCAACAAATTCGGCTCGGGGCAGATTCGTGATCCCCGCGACAATGCCGTTGCGGCGGCCTACAAGGTCATTACCGAAGGCATTCTGTTCGAGTGGGTGACGCACAAGAAGCCGACCTTGATCGATCTTTACCTAATCCATCAACAAGGCTGGGAAGGCGCAGCCGAGCACATCAGCCAACCTGATCGCATCGCTTGGAAATCCATGTGTGCCACCAGCGAAGGCAGGGAGAAGGGTGAAAAATGGTGCAAACGCGCGATCTGGCGGAATACTCTTCCGGCCGTAAAACACGCTTGGAAATCGGTCGATAAGCTGACATCGGGGGCATTCGTCGGAATGTGGCGCGACCGGGTTGCTGATTTCTATTCGAAATACATGGCCACCGCCGCCGCACGGGCGCCCCAGTAAATTTCCGTTGAGTGGTTGGCAGGAGTTGCCACCAATACTCATTCAACAATGTGATAGAGTGTAGCCCTCACGACCGCGGAAGTGCCATGTTGATCTCCGGTCGCTGCCATTGCGGCAATATCTTTTTCGCGCTCGACTGGCGGCCGGAGCCGTCAGAAATCCCGGCTCGGGCCTGCACCTGCTCGTTCTGCGCGAAGCATGGCGGTGTTTGGACCTCGTGCCCGACCGGATCACTCACGGTGAGCGTCAAGGATCGCACGCGCGTATCAAAATACGCGTTCGGCACCAAGACTGCCGAGTTTCACGTGTGCACCGGCTGTGGCGTGGTGCCGGTGGTCACCAGCCGAATCGACGGCTGCCTCTACGCCGTCGTCAGCGTGAACGCATTTGAGAATGTAGAACCTGCGCTGCTTCGACGCGCGCCGGCAACCTTCGAGGACGAGAGTGAACAAGCCCGCCTGAGCCGGCGCAAGCGCAACTGGATTGCCGATGTCCGGTTTGAAGCCACGAGCTAGGCGCTCGGGCTCACCATCTCGGAATCGGCCTTGCTGCTCGCCGACGAGTTGATCGAATACAGAGCTATTTGTTGCGGTGCGTGAGTCCGCAGTTGGCACGAAACGGACATGGCGGGGCCGTCAGACGATGTCTGTTGTGGAGAGTAGAACGGACATGCCGTTCCAGCGCGGCCACTTCCGTTTTTGGTAGCGGTTGCCGGGTGGGGCTTGCACCCACTGGAAAGCGCCGCCTTGTCACGGCGCACACCCGGGACGGACATGGCAAGGTTGGCTCGCTTCACTCGAAATTCGATGCACTAGGTCCTTCCGTGTGCTAATTTGCCCAGCGTTCGTCTGTCCCAACGCCTTGGGGGATGGCATGAAACGACGCCAGTTCATTACGGCCCTCGGCGGCGGCGCGGCATTATGGCCGCTTGTTCTACGTGCGCAGCAGCCTGCGATTCCCCTGGTCGGATTTCTCAATAGCACCTCTTCCGTGGGATATTCGCCGTATGTCGTGCGCTCTCAGCAGGCAGAACAGGCTCGTCGTATCGGCATACTCATGAACCGCGCCGCAGATGATACCGAAGGTCAGGCGGGCATCGCGGCTTTCCAACAGGCCTTGCAACTACTTGGATGGAACGTTGGCCTCGATCTGAGGATTGACGTTCGATGGGGTGAAGACGACGTTGCGCTGGAGCGCAAATACGCCGCAGAACTTGTCGATCTCTCGCCAAATATCATTCTGGCCAGCGGCACAATGAGTGTAGCTGCGGTGGAGGGCATCACCCGTGCACTGCCGATCGTATTCGTCGGCGTAACCGATCCAGCCGGTGCGGGGTTCGTCGATAAGCTTGCGAAGCCGGGCGGCAACGCCACCGGCTTCATGATTTTCGAGTTCGGCTTCACAGCGAAATGGGTGGAGCTTCTCAAACAGATCGAGCCGAACATAAGGCGAATGGCTGTCATTCGCCTTCCGGACAATCCCGCAGCGATGGCCCAATTTGGCGCCATACAGGACGCTGCGGAGTGGCTCAGCGTGGAGATCAGCGCTGTCAACGCGCGCAGCAGTAGTGAGATCGAGCGCGCGATCGTCGCTCTCGCGAATTCAGGGAATGGAGGCCTGATCGTAACGCCGAGCGCCGGAGTGTCGGCGCATCGCGATCTCATCATTAAACTAGCTGCCCAGCACAGACTTCCGGCCGTGTATGGCAACCGAAACAATATCAACAGCGGCGGGCTGATTTTCTACGGGCCCAATCGCATCGACCAGTTTCGGCGCGCGGCCGGTTATGTCGATCGCGTTCTCAAGGGCGAGAAGCCGGCCGATCTTCCGGTCCAGGCTCCGACCAAATATGATCTGGTGATTAACCTGAAGACGGCAAAAGCCCTCGGCCTCGATCTTCCGGCTTCCCTCATCGCCCGCGCCGACGAGGTGATCGAATGATGTCGCCTGTTGGCACTTTTCGGACGTGACAGCCCTGGTGCGAGATGTCCGCTCTTGAGGGGTTGAGCGGACGACGGCAGGGCGTCTGTCAACTTCCGCTTTTGACAGTAACGGACATCCGACCGCTTGGACCCGTGCCATGAAAAAGTTATTCGGCGTGTCGGATATGCATCCCGACGTTTGTCCTCTGGATGTACATCCGCAAACAGTCGGAGCAAGAGCCATGATGCAGCAAGGCGGAACGACCGAAAGTCAAATCAAAGCGATCGTCGAAGCATGGGCGGACGCAGTCCGCCGGCATGATCTTTCTGGTATTCTTGCCCATCATGAGCAGGATATCGTGATGTTCGACGTCCCGCCGCCGCTGCAGTCGCGAGGAATGGCTGAGTACAAGAAAACATGGGATCTGTTCTTCAGGTATCATAAGCCGTCGCAAGCATTCGACATAGAGGAGCTTGCAATTACCGCCGGCGAAGATGTCGCCTTTGCCGTCGCCATCGTGCGGTGCGGCTCCGGCACGTTCAGCGGCCCTCCGGAAGAAGGCGGGTTCCTGTTCAGGCTGACAATCGGACTGTGCAACACCGATGGCGACTGGCGTATCGCGCACGAGCATCACTCCGTGCCGTCGTCAGACTAGCGCAGCCGAATTTTTATTCGTCAAGCCGCTTCCGGTTCGGTACCATTGAGACATGTCGGTCGACTGCTCCCGAGAAGGTCCGCTATTGGCACGAAACGGAAATGCCGCGGCAGTCGCAACATGTCCGCCATCGGGAGCAAAGCGGAAGAGATCTGTTCGCAGCGAGTATTTCGCATTTTGACCCATCTGAGACATGAGCACCCCATGATTTGTGCAGCGCGCATGGCCGCACGGGGCGCTCGATGCGCTGCGCATATTCCTTGACATCTGCTGACAGTGGCCGACAAATTAGGCACACTGGCCAGACAGCTTTTGCTGTTGAAGCAGTGTTGACACGGCCATGGTGGACAACAGGGAGTAGGTGCAATGAGAGCTTGCTCAATTGTCGGACTGCTGTTTGCAGCAGTGGTGTTGGCGACGATTCCGGTCTCGCCGCAGGTGACACCGCGCGGCGGCGTGGAGTTAAGCGTTGATCAAGCGCAGGCCGTCACGTACCGGCGCGCCCGCGTGACTGCGCGTCGTGTCGACCGTCGCGAGTTCCGCCATACGCGTCGCGCCGTGCGGCGTGGTGTTTATTAACGGAGCGCGATGGGCAAGGGTGATGGCGCGGGCAGGTGAGCCAGAACCGGTTCCAGTCGCCGCCGTGCGGCTCGACGTGGTCGCAGATGCACGCTGCCGTCACTTGACCGCGCGCCAAGCACATCTCGCATAGTGGTTGCGCACGCAACTGATGCTTTGCCCGCTTGCGCCAGCGCTGCAGCCAGTACCACGACGTCGCTTCCGAAACGAGAAACGAAACTTACAAAGTTTTCTGTGCGGACGCCGCGCGCGTAGAGCGCGGCGAGCAGTCCCAAGCGCCAGCCGCGGTTTGTGCATGTCGTTTGCTGCGGTGCATGAGTCCGGAATTGGCACTTTTCGGATATGGCGCGATGTCCGACTTGAGTCCGCAACGCGCAGCAAATCGGACGTCGGTCTCGTCTACCGGTACGACTAGCCTGTAGTTGGCAGTCGGTGTATAAGCGTCTGTCATGAGTTGGGATACGAAAGACGTAGCACTGCTCAAGAAACTATGGTCCGTAGGACAGAGCGCTGCGCAGATCGCTCGCCGTCTCGGCTATAGCCGTAACTCGATTTGCGCCAAGCTAACTCGTTTGGGCCTGAAGCGCGGTCACAAGCCACCGACTGCTAACCCAAAAATCGTGTCGGTGCGGAAGCGAAGACCAGTGCTATTGGCCGCTTGTGCCCGCTCGGTGGATAAGGTGGTGTCCACGCGCAAGCCAGCGGTGACGCAGCCTAAGGAATTCACCAAGCGCCAGCTTTACGCCATGCTTGCTGAAGCGGTCAGGAATACGGGCTAACGGGCTGCCGAAACAAGCGCGATAATTCGGAGCAACTTCGACGGCGTATTCCCAACCCGGTAGGCCGTTTAGAAATCCCTGGGTGAGTTCTCCGACATCATCCACAGTTTTGCCAGCAAGGGTGGTGCGGTCCGCATGTTGAGAGAAGACGATCACCCTTTTGGCACCTTTGAGACATGCCGACCGGCTCTGAATATGTCCGTTTCATCGGGGTGGACCGGAAGTCATCGGCGGACGGTCGAAACGACGCGATTGACCCGAAGCCGACTTCGGACTTGCATCAGATATTTGCGGTAGCCATAACCGACCTTCGCACATCAGTGCGTCAAAACGTAACACTGTCCTTTGGTACAAGTGACGGAACGGGCAGTTTTCATTTTTATTGAGGCGATTGAACTTCTCATTCCGCGCAAAACAATTTTACGTTCTGTTGAATTTGGTAGTTCTGGAATTCAGCTCATGTTTGTGCGTATCACCACAGACCGGACGCCCCGTCCCAATTCGCTCGGGGACCTTGGCATGACGAGTGGATCGAATCCAATCGTCAGTTTGAATGAATTCACCTACGAGAAAGGAGCCGAGATTTACGGCGAGAAGGAGCCTGCCGAGTACGTTTATCAAGTCAAAACGGGCGCAATTCGAAGCTACAAACTACTCGCGGATGGCCGCCGCCAGATCGGTGCGTTTCACTTGCTCGGCGATATTTTTGGACTGGAGAACGGCAGCGCGCATCGATTTACCGCCGAAGCGGTCGTGAAGACTACTGTCCGCCTAATCAAACGGCAAAGCCTTGAGGCGGTGGCCGAAAGTGACGCGGTTGTCACGCGAAACCTACTCAGTATGACCACCAGCAATCTGGAACACGCAGAAAATCACATGCTGTTGCTGGGCCGCAAAACTTCGCTGGAGAGGGTCGCCGCGTTTTTGGTTGAAATGGACGGGCGGCTAACCGCTACCGGGATCATGGCGCTACCAATGTCCCGTCGGGACATTGCCGACTATCTTGGCCTGACGCTTGAAACCGTATCTCGTGCACTATCGCGGTTGGAACGAGCGGGCGTGCTCGACTTCACCGGCCGCACTCAGCGCGAAATCGTACTTCGCGATCGACAACGGCTAGCAAACTTTGATTTGCCAGCATAAGGGAGGAACAGAAACATGATCAGGTTGATTGCTGTTGCTGGCTTCGCGTTATCGGTTGCAACATCGGCCCAAGCTATGACGCCTGCGCCGATTCCTCAGCCGGAGGGTATGATCACGCAAGTCGCTGCCGCCTGCGGCGCTGGCAGGACACGAGTTAACGGTGTGTGCGTGGCAAGAACCACCATGCGCCAGACCGGCCGAGCCGTCCGCAGGTGTGCGGTCGGAATGACTTGCTAGCTGCTGATGCTTTCAAGCTGCTGGCGGTTGGAGGCGGTGGCGGTTTGAGCGCGTGCAACGCTGCCAGAGCTGGTGGCGCTGGCGGCCCAGGGCGCGATGACCGTTGACGCCGCCGTTAAGGGATGCTGCGAAAGTTGCAAAAAGCCAAACGCCGTTGGTTGGCGTGGCCGTCCCTGCGCCATGGGGGATGTTGGCCATGCTCGGCCAAAATTATCGTGACACTCACGTCCGCTGGAAGCATCTCTCAAGTTTACATGTCGTGACGTTCGTGAAGCCCTTGATCTATCGCAATGGCGCACGACCAACGAAGGCACATCGTTTTCAAAATGGGGCAAGCAGGTAACGGAGAAAAGCCATGAAGCAGATGAGTCTGACAACAGTTGCTATTGCAGCCTCGACGTTTGCGTGTGCGGCGCTGCTCTCCTTTGACTGCTCTGAGCAACGCGGCCTCTCGCTATCAGTCGAGAAGGCCGAAGCACGGGTCGGTCGTCCCCTGACACCCGTGAGCGTTGCGGGCGTCGCGCGCCGGCAACACCGGCGGGCTGCTTACGGCGCCGGAGGTATGGTCGTGGGGCGTTACGGAGGCGGCGCGAACAACAGAGGCGGCTTGGTTGGCGGCGACGACCCCGGTACCTACGTAGGCGCCGCTGCGGTCGGCACGGCTGCCGCGGTCGCGGCCACCTCACCTAACTGGGGATGGGGAGGCGACCCCTACCGCACAGGCACAGGTTACTACGCGGGGGGTCCCTACTACGGTGGCCCTGTTCCGGGAACCAGGGCGGCCTACTATGGTGGTTATGCCGGGGCGGGTGCGCCTTCGGTCGGCTGGACGGGCGGTGTGAGTAGCAGCGACTACGCCCTGTATATCCGAAATCTACACGACTCCGGGTATGATACGAAGAACAAGTTCAACGCGAGCGGGAACGTGAGGACGCAATAGCGTCTGGTCTCGTCGTCCATCGTCCATCGTCGTCTCCCGTGGGTCCTCGCTGGGATGACGGCATCGTGGGCTGGGGCCTTTTTGCGTTTGGCGACCCTACCAAGTGTCGCCTCGCAAAATGTGCTCGGGCATGTCGGATGTTCGCGGATGAAGCGGGCACGTCGAGTGCACCGGTAAGCCGTAATAGTGACCGAAGACGTGCGCGTGATCGCCGCAGTCTTCGCAAACGAACTCGGTGATGTGATCGGGGGCGCTCATTGCGGCGGTCGCGCTATCTTGCAGCGGTTGGGTCGGTCGTGAATAGACGTGCGAAAAGCCCTGGCCTACACCACATCGTCCTGTATTGAAGAGCCGCCGACGGGGCGGCTTTTTCTTTTGAGGCCTTCTTATTAGCGTCATGTCCGAGTTTGGCACTTTTCGGACTCGGCGGGATGTCTGACTTGAGTCCGTAGTGCGCTTCAAAGCAGACACCGGCGAGAGCAACACCGGCAAATTCCGCTTGCCGCTCAACTCCATCTGAAAGTTCTCATTTCTCGGTCTGTTCTAGCGGTTTGATAGCAAGCTGGATCAAGCCGAACGAAAGAGCCAATTCGGCGTTGGTCTGTATGGCCAAGTTTTTACTCGCCCTTATTGCATTAGCATTTGCCGTGCTGATCGGCGGCTTCGTCTTTGCCGCATTCACGCTGTAGGCCGCCGCAGTGGCGGCCTCCTCGTTATCCTCATCCGTCCGAGGCTGGCTTGGTGGGTACCGGCGCGCTGGGCACCCCGCCAGCCGCTAAACGGTTCCGCCTGTTTTGGCGCGCGCCAGACGACCCCGCTCCATGAACCCGGTAAGGGCGAGGTCGCTGGCGACGGTTGGAGGTTGAATGTCCGCCGCAGACAGCTAACGGACCCAAAGAAGCATCGTTGCACGTCGCCAAATTGATTTTGCGAGTGGCCTAATTCGGCAAGTAACCGGGGCAGGTGCTGGCCCCTTTCCATCCGTTGTTCACTGAGTGGTCCCTTTTCATTTTAGCAGTGGTTGCTGGTGCGGAACGCATATCCCGCAGCTCTCAGGATATTATTAGGTGGCTGGTCTGAATAAAGACCCTGTATCAACGCCCTCCGGTTGGGCGTACCATTTTATCCTGGGCACCTTGGACACAACGGATGCCAGATTACCGCGCCTATTTCGTCGGACCTGAGAAGGATTTTATCGGGTACAGAGGCCTCGTTTGCCAAAACGACGGCGAAGCTATCGAAGAAGCCAAGAAGCTTTTCGAAGGCCCCGCAATTGAGCTTTGGTGCGGTGCTCGGCTCGTCACCCGGATTATCGGTCAAAAGGCGGAGTGAGGCCGTCTCGGTTGGCGGCCTCTTTCATTCCAGAAAGCTCATAAAGAGACGGCCCCAACTCGGGGGAGGCTGAGGCCGTTCTAGCTCGGTAGCGCTCAGCAGTGGCGAAGCGCACCCGACTATTCCAAGGCGCGCTCGGCATTTTAGTTCCATAGGGGGACGTAATTCGTTCGGACCGCTGCTACCAGGTCGATTACGGAACCGGCACTACCATTCCGATCCCCCGATCAAGATGCGAGGCAAACGGATATAAGCCCGCTGGCCAGTTTCGACCCCAGTGGTCTAATTTGATTTTCGCCGTGGCCTAATTTGAATTTTAGAGTCGGAAACCGGGCAGACATTCTCGCTTGGTGGCGATAGAATTTGCTATCACCGTCGCGTCCTCGGCATTAACCGGTGCCTGTGAGTGGACCTGCTGCGCCGGATCTCGCGTGAGCGTCATGCCCAGAAACACTCCGCCTCCTACCTGCCCGAAGTGCCACAAACCAATGCAATTCTTGCTTCGCAAAATGGGCGGCCGAAAATTCCAGTGTCTTGATTGCGCCAGCGACGATCCACTGCGCTCAACGGAAGTAGCCCAGCTTCTCACCGGCGAGCTACGGCGGCCGGATTAAGCGGTGGCAGAGTACCCAGCTTACACCGTCGGCCATGATGGACATTTCACGGGGTTCGAGCCGTTGGTTTGCGCTGATGACTCGGAAGCAATCGAGAAGGCCACGCGCCTTGTCGACGGCCACGACGTGGAGCTTTGGTGCGGCGCGCGAATGGTGATCCGGCTCGACCGAACAACAATCATGTCGGGAACCGGACATAGCTGATACTGTTATAACCATCATCGACCCGGCCTCGGCAACTATCGATGACTGAGAGCGCGTTTGCTCCCGCCTGATCTTGTGCGCGGTGAGCCCCATGGCAGACCCTTTATATTTACGAGAAAAAGCAGAGCAAGCCCTCCGCCTCGCCCGAGATAGCACCGACCCGATGCTGGCTAAGAGCCTCACTGAGTTGGCGCGTGAATACTTGGCACAAGCGGACGCGATAGAGGGCACAACGCTAGGGGAAGACCCGGAAGACGAATAAGTAAGGCCGCCTCCGTTGGCGGCCACCTTTCATCCGACCCCTGCTGTCTGCGTTCAGGATAGCAATGTGCCGCTCTGGGATCGACCGCGCTTGTCGAGAGAAACGGCGATGGCGAGCAGAGTGCTCTTAGGAAATGATTAACCCATCGCCGCAACAATACGCTCATGAGAGTCGCAATGGCCACCGTGGTTGCTCTCCTCATACTCAATTTTGCGGATGAGCATTTTAACAGCGCCCGTTACACGCGGGGTGCGATGGCCATGCTTTCTCATATCGCCCGGTCGTTCAGCTAAGCCACCGCGGTTGGGTACTGGCCTGTTTTGACCCTCAGTGGCCTAATTTGAAATGAACAGTGGCCTGTTTTGAGTTATGTACACTTTTGCACTGTTCGGTTCCCATCACGGGGTTAAGGTGTCGTGATCACCGCACCGCTTTCGGCTGCTATCGGTGTCTGAGAGTGCTACACGCTCCCGCCCAACAGAGGGAATGCGTCCATGCCATTAGCCCATTCCACCGAACCATCATTACTTCCAATCGAACGGCCACGCTGCCCTAAGTGTCAGGGCCGCATGATGCTGGCCCGGATCGAGCTTGGTCCTAACCATTCCGACCTGCGGACGTTTGAGTGTCCGAAGTGCGAGCACGTCCATAAAATGGTCGTTGAGGACCCGATGAACTCAGTCAAGTCAGGATGGCAGAACGGCGGGCTTAGGGCACCGGAGTAAGGCCGCCTCTGTAGGGGCGCTCTGTCAATCTGCCATAGGGACAAGCGTGGCCTCAAAGGTCAGGCCCGGCGCTTGTTTGGCGATTCCGGTGCATGATGCCGTTGTCGGCGTGGATTTGCCGGTCAGCGTCAAATTGACCTCGTCGATGCCGAAAACGGATGGCTGCCCCGGCGTGTGCCGCTTCGTGGCAATGAAAGCTGTGAATTTATCTCCGTCTGCAACGTATGACCCGGTGTAGGCGAGCACGGTGTCTCTACCGGCCACTCTGCCGTCGTTAAGCTCGATAACGCCGGTTCCTTCTCCCTGCATCATGCGGCGTCCTTCTTCCTGCCGGGTTCTGAACCAAGCAGAATAACTTCCATTTCGAAGCATGTGCCCACCTAAAGTCGTGTGCGAGATATACGTGATCAATAGCATCTATAGGTCGCCGCATGGTTTACTGGTGGGCTTTGCTTTTAACTCTAATGCAACGGGCCTTGCGGCCCCGGATTCTCGCATATTTCAATCGCCGCGTCGTGATGCGCCAGCATTTGGGCGAGATCGCGCATGCGAGCAACGCTGCGCAGAGCGGGCATTTGGATGAGCGGCCTCGGTTCGATCTCGCTAGATAGCCCCTCGATACGCTCATCCAGCCGGCGCCAGTCTCCCGCCAGATCCTCGATGATGCGCAACATGCGAGGCAAGAGCACATCGGTGCGCATCGCGAGGATACCCGGCAACTCGCACCGCAGCGAACGCAGGCCTTGCCGCACCGCGATGCCCCGCTCCAGCAGGAACGCACGGATCTGATTGATGACGCCGGTACGCTGACCGACCAATCGACCGCGGACGCGGTGCAGCGCCTGAAGGTCGAGCTGATCGGCGGTCTTGGTCGCGACGAATTTCATGGTCGGGCGTTGGACCGCCTCGGCGATGGCTTCCGCATCTCGGAAGTCATTCTTCTGTCCCTTCGAATAGGGGCGCACGTATTTCGCCGGCGTCAGGCGGGCATCGTGACCAAGCATTTGGAGTTTGCGACTGAGATGATGCGCGCCGACGCAGGCCTCCATACCGATCAAGCACGGCGGCAGGTTGGCGAGCCGCGTTTCCACCTGGCCGCGTGACCACTTCTGCCGCAGCACGATGGCACCGCGGTGATCCTGACCCACGATGTGAAACGAGTTTTTGCCGATATCGATGCCGATCACGGCGATTCGCTGCGCTGAGTTTCTGAGACATGGCGTGCTCCTTGTCTTGAGCGCCCCTCGCCAGCTTCTCGTGCTGGCAGGGCCGGAGCACGGCCGGACCATCCCATTAACGGCCATAGGGCGGACGTCTGACAAGAGTCCGGTTACGACCCAGGCAGGATCTTAAGCGCGACGACGTTGACCTGGATCAATGGGAGGACACTGCGATATTCCGAACCTGTGTTGGCCTAAATGGGCCGCATCGGATTGACACATGACGAAGAACTGGCGTGGGCCGTTCATAACTGTGGTGCTGCTTGCACTGTTCGCCGCGTTCAATCGTTCCAGCGGCGCTGACCCTGACCTGACAGCGGAGCAGCCGTTTATGTCCCGCGCTGAGGTTCGCCAGCAGGGAGCGGTCACCGTTCGCGCTGCGGTGCTGACCGACGACGAAAGTGAACGATATTTCGGCGCATCACTGGCTGACCATGGCATCCAAGTCGTTTGGCTGAGCGTAGATAACGCCAGCGATTTGCGGCTGCGCTTTCTGCCGATCGTCACCGACCCGAATTATTTCTCGGCCCCGGAAGTCGAACGGTTACTTCGCGTCTGGTGGTGGTCGGGCAGTACCAATGCATCGATCGCAGCGGTAGTGGCGCGAACCCCGGTGCCGGACGTGATCCCGCAAAAACAGACCGCTGCCGGGTTCGTCTTCACGCACCGTGAAGGCGGTTTGAAGCTGCTTGAGGTCGGGTTCGAGACCGATAGGCAGATGCTTCGGTTCAGGTTCGTGCTGCCGGTCGGCGGCCGCTCATACGCGATCCAGAAAACCGACTTTGGAACCATTTATTCGCCCGGTACAATCGAGGCCGTCGATCTTGCGACACTGCGCGAAAAGCTGGCGCAGTTGCGCTGTTGCACGACCAACAAGACCGCTAATACCAACGGTGATCCGCTCAATATCGTAGTCGTTGGGCGCGGCATTGACGCGCTATTTGCCTTCATCGAGCGAGGCTGGAGGCTTGACGAGCCGTTCGACCTCCACAGCGTTTACCGGACTATTCGGGCCTTCTTGTTTGGCAGCGAATATTTCAACGCGCCGGTCAGCCCGCTATATGTTTTTGGGCGCCAGCAGGATGTCGCGCTGCAGAAAGCGCGCGACACCGTCAGCCTGCGCAATCATCTACGGCTCTGGCTGGCACCGTTCACCATTGACGGACTTCAGGTGTGGGTTGGCCAAATCAGCCGCGACATCGGCATCAAGCTGACCACACAATCCTGGTATCTGACGACCCACGTTATTAGTCCGGAAGTGGATCAGGACCGCTTCTATCTGATGCAGGACTTGTTCCTGTCCGGGGCTGTTTCACACTTTGGCTTTGTCCGAGGCGTAGGCGCGTCGTCCATGCCCGATCCACGGGTAAATCTCACCGGCGAGCACTATTTGACTGATGGCCTGCGGCTCGTGTTGTTCCTCAATGAGCCGCGCCGCGCGTTCGACCAGATCGATTTTTTGGATTGGGAGCGCGTTGACCCGTAGAACGGCCGCTGCCGCTGGGCGTGTCTGGCGGATAAGTGAGGAGGCAATGTCGCTTTCTGGCACTTTTGAGACATGCCGACGGACGCTGAGCATGTCCGTTGATTGGGGTAGACCGGAGTGCGCCGGGAGACCGGCAAGGAGTAGATGGTGCAAGTCCATCACGATGAAGGAGTAGCTACCCGCATCGACCCCGAGTCATGCGCAGATGCCCGCGAGGGCATCGGCGAAGCGTTGACGGGGGAGCGCATAGGCCAGCCATTGAGCCGCGATAGTACCCTCATCCTGGGTGCCGACGTCGTTCCGCTGACGGAAGGCAATACGGATGGGCGCGATAGTGCGAGCGCCCAGACGGCCCGGCGTGGTCGTAGACACTGGCATGTGCGGACGCTCTTTGCTCGGGAACCGGGAGATCTCATGGTCGGCCAGCGCCACATGCGTGTAGCGCTGGTCCGTGTCGGGAAGGCGAGGAGCCGTAGCCGATGATGTACGATCATGAGAAGTCTGACCCCGCCATAGTAGCTGTGAAGCCGACGAACAAGGCCGGGCAACCGGCTGCGGAGTTGGTGGAGCCAAGGGCGGGGGCCGAGGGGAATGTGAGTCAGCAAAGCACGGGCCGGGCACAGTACCGGGGAATCGTGTGAGAGGCGCTGAAGCGCATACGGAATTTCGTGAGAATATCACGACGCGCCGTTAGACACCCGAGGTGGGAGAAGCTATGGGGCGGGCGGCGGAGGTCGTGGCACCTTCATCGTCCACACCAACTGATGGAGGTTGCCCCATGGCCCAAGTCAATGATCTCAGCCGAAGCCTGACCGCGTTTGATCCGATCTCGACCTTGGTAGTGGTCGTCGAGATGAGCAAGGCGAGCTGGCTGGTGAGCGGAGCTGTTCCTGGCGTCGAGCGCCAGCCGTTGAAGAAACTGGAGCCGGATGCGACGGCACTGTTGCGATTGATCGAGCGGTGGCGGAACGAGGCGATGCGTGCTGGCCGGCCGATCAGTCGGATCGCGCTGGCCTATGAGGCTGGCCGCGACGGCTTCTGGCTGGCGCGCTGGCTCATTGCTCGCGGGATCGAGGCGCATGTCATCCATTCGGCAAGCGTTGCGGTGTCACGCGAGCGCAAGCGGGCGAAGACGGATCGTCTAGATGCGGCGATGTTGATGCGCGTGTTCCTGGGCTGGTTGCGCGGTGAGCGGGGGCACTGCGGGATGGTGGTGATCCCGACGATGGAGGAGGAGGCTGCGAGGCGCCCGAGCCGCGAACGCGAGAGCCTTGTCAACGAGCGCTCACGCATCACCAACCGCATGAAGAGTGCGCTCGCCCGTCTCGGGATCCGGGGATTCAAACCACATCTGCGCAAGGCGCCTGAGCGTCTGGCAGGTCTGCGGACAGCGGAGGGCACGGGCCTGCCGGCGAACGTCATCGAGGAGTTTCGGCGCGACATGGCACGGCTGGCGCTGGTCCGTGAGCAGATCAGCTCGATCGAGAAGACACGTGCCGAGCGGCTCGAGCGGGCACCGGACACAGGCCCGCATGCGATGGTGCGGCTGCTCGCCAGGGTGATTGGTATCGGCATCGAGACGGCGGACATGCTGGTGCGGGAGATCTTGTCGCGGAAGCTTCGAGATCGAAGAGCCGTGGCGCGCTACGCCGGGCTCACGGGATCGCCCGACGAGAGCGGTTTGAAACGCCGAGAGAAGGGCCTGGCCAAGGCCGGCAATGCGCGGGTACGACGTGGGCTGATCCAGTTGGCGTGGCGCTTCCTGATGTTCCAGAAAGACAGTGCGCTGGCGCGCTGGTATCGCACGCGGACCGAGGGGCCGAGCGGCGCGCGCAAGACGACGATGATCGTGGCACTGGCGCGCAAGCTGCTGATCGCGCTGTGGCGCCTGGTCACGACCGGCGAGGTGCCAGACGGTGTCGAGCTGCGGCCGGCGGCGTGAGCAACACTCTATAACGAGGAAAGGACAAACAGGGTTCGGTACCTAACTGCGCTTGATGCGCCCGGGTAGCCGATGACGATCCGAGGTGGCGGCAATCCGCACACGGCTATGGCTGCAATGCCGCTGGGAGAATGGACCCGCCGCCTCGGAGCCTTGCTCGCAGAAGCGTACGACTGCTTCATGGTCGGGACCCTACATGGTTCAACCGAATACAAGCGTGGTTCGCGGGCGATCGCTCGTGGCCAATGGCAGGCTCCCCCTCGGATCATCGCGTGGCAAACCACCCGATCACGGGCAGTTTGCCGCCGTGCTCGCGTTGGTCAAGGACAAGCCTTCGGCGGCGCTGAAGAAGCGCCGTCCTTGACCCTCGCTGCGCGCGACGGCGACGGCCAATATGCGGTCGGGGCGGAAGAATGCTCGCGGCGCGGGTCGAACAAAAGAATCAACAAACAAGGGCGCGACAAAATGGTGTGCACCACCCTTGACAAGAAAGCCCCATACAAGCCGTATGCCCGAATTGGGCTCGTACGGATCTGTGCGGGGGCGCGGGGTAACTCGCGTCCCTACCGCGAAAGTCATCGGCTGACAGTCAAAACGTCGCTTTTGACCCTGGCTGCGTGAAAACGAACTGTCTGCTATGATTCGCTTGGCGATTTGCCGGGGGCAATCATGAAGCGCTTCGTTGAGGGTGCCGATCGCGGACAATCGACGTTGTTGCCGGAATGCCTCGATGAGTGGGTCGAGGAGAGCAATTGCGTTCGTGTGGTGGATTGCTTTGTCGACGGGCTCGATCTGGCCGATCTCGGTTTCGAAGGCGTCGAGCCTGCAGCGACAGGCCGGCCTGCCTACCACCCCTCGGTTCTTCTGAAGCTTTACATCTACGGCTATCTCAACCGAGTGCAGTCGAGCCGCCGGCTTGAGCGCGAAGCCGGCCGAAACCTGGAAGTCATATGGCTACTCGGTCGGCTCGTTCCCGATGACAAGGTGATTGCCGATTTCCGCAAGGACAATGGCCCGGCGATCCGCAGGGCATGCGCGAGCTTCGTCAATCTCTGTCGCCAGATGGGTCTGTTGGCGAAGGCGAGCGTCGCGATCGACGGCAGCAAGTTCAAAGCGGTCAATAATCGAGATCGCAATTTTACCCGGGGGAAGATCGATCGCCGGCGCGCGCAACTCGAGGAGAGTGTGGCGCGGTATCTCTCCCAGCTCGATACGGCGGATAGGCAGGAACCGTCCGAAGTGCTGGGCTCAAGACGACGCGGCTCAAGGAGAAGCTCGACAAGCTGAAAGAGGAAATGGGCAAACTCGCAGCCTACGAGAAGCAAATGTTGGCCTCGCCGGATCACCAAATCTCGCTCACTGATCCCGATAGCCGCTCGATGGCAACAAGTGGGCGTGGCTCGGGCGTCGTCGGCTACAATGTGCAGGTCGCGGTCGACACCGTGAACCATCTGATCGTGACGCACGATGTGACGAATATCGGCTCGGATCGCTCACAACTGGCGAACGTGGCGCGGGAAGCCAAGGCCGTTCTGCAAGTCGATAAACTCGAAGCCGTCGCCGACCGCGGCTACTTCAATGGCGAAGAGATCCTGGCCTGCGAGCAGGCAGGCATTTGCGTGACGTTGCCCAAACCGATGACGTCGGGCGCGAAGTCGGAAGGCCGCTTCGGCAAGCAGGACTTCGTCTATGTGCCGGAGGAGGATGTCTATCGTTGCCCCGCCGGCGAGAAGCTCAAATTCCACTATGCCAATGAGGAACACGGGCAGAAGATGCGCCGGTACTGGACGAACGCCTGCAAGACCTGCGCAATCAAGGATCAGTGCACCACAGGCAAAGAACGCCGCATCACGCGATGGGAGCATGAGCACGTTCTCGAAATCGTGCAGCAGCGGCTGGATCAAGATCCCCAGGCCATGCGCCGCCGGCGCGAGACGGTTGAGCATCCCTTCGGCACGCTCAAGATGAGAATGGGCGCGACGCACTTCTTGATGAAGACGCTGCCGAAGGTCGCGAGCGAGATGGCGCTCAGCGTACTCGCCTACAATCTGACGCGGGTCATGAATATCGTCGGTACAAGGGCGTTGCTGGCAGCGATCAGAGCGTGAGTGTGGAGACCCCACTGCGTGCCGATACCGAGCCAGACCATGCCCAGCATTCCCCACCACGACTCGGAGGCGGCCCCTGATCGCCCAACAGGAAAAAATTGCTCAGATCGGCCGTGTCGGACTACGCCGACCGGATCGTGGACGTTCCCGGCCCGCGTCAGCGCGTTATCACGCAACCAAGACCCAGAGCCGACATTCCTCACATCCGACGCCGCGCCAGGGACATTGGTATCGCAACTGGAGGAACTTACGATGATGTTAGACCCCCTCAGTGATTTGCGCCACCTGCGCAACGAACGAAGCGACTGGCTGCTCTCGGCGCTGACTGGAGTGCTGATACTGCCGCGTTTCATTTATTTGCCATCGGCCTGTTACTCGCGATCATCGGCGGCATGGTGATCATTTCTAACAGTCCCACGGCCCTCGTTTTAATGTCGATTGCCCTTGCTGCCAATATTGCCGTATTTTTCCTGCGGCTCTATACCCTTCCATCTTCACATATTGGCCGGCGCATGGTTGATCATCGCCTGCACTCTTGGGATCGTGGTCACTCGGACCGTATTCAGGCGAGGCCGTGTCACATATCACAGAATTATCGGAGCGATCCTTCTGTACCTGTTGATCGCGGTGGCCTTCGCGACGCTTTTTCTTTTTGTCGGCCTGTCAAATCAGGACGCGATCAAGGGAATAACATTTGACGACGATCAGTCACTCGCCAGTGCGCTTTTTTATATGAGCTTTGTTACGCTGACATCGACTGGCTACGGCGACATCGTTCCAGTGCATCCGTTAGTGCGAAGTCTATGCAACATCGAAAGCGTAATTGGCCAACTTTATCCGGCGACGCTTTTAGCAAGGCTTGTTTCCCTTGAATTGCAAGATCCAGGCCGATAACTTCCACAACAGAGGACATGCTGCAGTGACCTCCGCATCTCCGTTGTTGCGGCGCGAGGTCCGGGTTTGACCCACAACGGAAGTCGGCCCCGGGAATGGCGTGCCTGTGAAGGCCAAGATCGGTAGTCCACTGTGAACAGTCAGGCTGCGTCGAGGCGTCCGAATTGAGGGGCAAAGCGGAAAACATATACTCGTGCTGAGTTCTTCTCAGTTTGACCCATTTATTTCGGAAGTTTGCTCTAGCGGAAGGACAGCCCGCCATGCTTTGATTTTGGGATGGAACAGACTTGGCTGCTGTTCGGAGCATCACCGTGCTCTTCGATCGGCTAGCCCTGAACGTATTGTCGTAATACTCAGGACGACGCCGATGAAATTGGCGGAAGTTCACCAAGCGGACTTTGGAACGGCCCGGTTGCCGGAGGCCGAAGCCGAGGACTCTGTTCAAAAAGAGGGACAAGATTTCCCATTAGTCATCGCGACCATGCCAGCAACTAAGCGGCAACGGGCGATAGCGGTCGGGATCGTCATTCTTTTGATTGTCGCGGCGGCTGTTATCGCACCGTTCGCGAGCATGCAGGTCGCTCAAGTTGATGCCTTCATTCCGGTTTTGCAGACCGTGGTGAGCGTTTTCGATCTTGTCACGGCAACCCTTCTGTTCGCCCAATTTTCGATCCAGCCTCAGCGCGCCCTTCTCGCGCTCGCGAGTGGTTACATATTCAGCGGCTCGTTCGCGTTCTTGCAGACGCTGGCCTTTCCGGGGGCGTACGCCCCGGCTGGTCTGGTCGGTGACGGGCCTAACAGTCCAGCTTGGATTTACGTGCTTTGGCACACTACGTTTCCGGCGGCGATCCTCGCCTATGCGCTCTCCAAGGATGCCACCGGAGCCGCCAGACTGCCGGGCAGACCGGCAATGACAACCATTGTAATCACTGTTGCCTGCGTACTTGCGGTGATAGCAGGACTGACTTGGATCGTGACGGCGAAAACGGAATATCTCCCGGTCCTCTTCCCCACTGACGTCAGGGTTCAGGCGCGGCTTGGCAATCAGATCAACCTTGCGCTTTGGCTATGGGGTGCTACCGCGCTAGCGGTGCTACTATTTCGCAGACGCACAATCCTCGATTTATGGTTGATGGTAACTTTGCTTGCCTACATGCCAAGCTTCTTGGTGGCGATCATCGGCAGCTCGATACGATTTACCATCGGCTGGTACGCGGCTCGTGGCTTCATTCTGGTCGGCAGTTGCATGTTGCTGAGCGTGTTGCTCGTCGAAACAACTTTTCTCTATTCACGCCTTGCCAGCGCCATCACCTTGCAGCGACGCGAACGCACCAACCGGCTTTTGAGCGTGGACGCTATCACGGCCGCCATCGCGCATGAGCTGAGGACGCCTTTGGGAGCTATCTCACTTAATGCCAATACAGCCCTCAGTCAGCTGCGTTCGAACCCTCCGGAACTGGAAGAAATGGATGAAATCCTTACTGACATAGAGGCCGAAAGCCATCGCGCGGCTGCAATCATTTCGAGCGTTCGCCAACTGTCGAAAACGACGCCTGATCGAAGCGCGCCGACACGCGTTGAGGATGTTGCTCGGCAGGTACTAAGATTGCTGCAACACGATCTTCAGGTCAACGAAGTATCCGTCGCTACGGAGTTTCAAGACAACCTTCCCGAGGTGCATCTGGATAGCACGCAACTCCAGCAAGTACTCTTGAATCTCGTTAAAAACGCCATCGACGCGATGAGCTCGGTGGCTCCTGACGCACGACACGTGCGGCTCACAACGAGCTTTGACGGTCACTCGACCGTATTGCTCTCGGTCCAAGACTCCGGACGCGGAATTCCTGTCGAGGATCGAGAGCGCATGTTCGATCCGTTCTTTACGACGAAATCCGGCGGTATGGGAATGGGGCTCGCTATCTGTTCTACTGTAGTCGAGAACCACGGAGGCAAATTGCGGCTCGTCAAGTCGGACTCCGACGGCTCGATTTTTGAGCTCGCAATACCGGTCGGCGGGCAGCGGTCGGCTGAGTAGGCCCATGCGGATGTCCGATTGTGGCAGTGCGCCCCGAAGGCGCGGTAGTGGAGGAAGGATCCACCCAGAGAGTTGTCGATTAATCTGGTAGCTGACGAGCGGTTCGGCCGGGTAACCGGCAGGCCTGGAGCCTCGTGACAAAGGCCGCTTTAGGCGGTTGAGCAATCCGGCGGGCCGTAACGTGAGTGAAACCTGAGTAGGCCTCGAAAGTGACAATGCGGATGCCGACCCTCCCGCCATTTGGGGGAAGGCAGTATGAGCGGGGAGCAATCGACGCGCGCACCCGCTCGATCCGCCGGGGTAGTGGGCACGGCACGTCGGAAAGGTGGTTCGGGTAATCGGGGGAAACCCGTCAAGGGCCGAGGGTAGCGGCCTCAACGTCGCGAAAGGCGGCGGCCATGGCGGGAGTCGGACGGGGTCGTATGACCGTCGAAGCCGGGTAATGCTGGCTGAGAAAAGGGCCCTGACTTCTGGTGCGCTTTCGAAAAAAATCCGCACGCCACGTTCCGTGGGAACCGGGGGCGGGCGACCGCCTCCGGCGACCCGGTGGGATGGGAAACGGAGCGTTGCCGAATAGCCCAAACTACCGCGCCCATCCTCGACTCTACCGACCGACTGGCCTAACTGTTGTTCGAGGCTACTTGCGATAACGGCTGGACTGACTTGCATCATGACAACGAAAACGGACTATCTCCCGAGCCTCTATCGTCACGTTACGGACGCGGTTTGCCAAACAGATCTCGGCATGGGAGCGGTATGCGCCACTTCGTTCAGTCAACGTCACCTGCCCATTGGGACAATGGCCCTGAGGGCAATAGTCCGAGAACGGCATCTGTCGTAGGTTGGCGAGGATCAAATCAACCCTCAGGCAGGGGGTACCAATGTCGAGCCAGTTAGAGTGTATTGCGCGAGCTACGCTATGTATGAGACTCGCGAAGTGTGAGCCGGCCAACAGAAATCTCTGGATGGCCGAGGCGGAACACTGGTCACGCTTGTCGAAAGAGAGGCTTCGCGGCGGGGCTGGGGCAATAATCCCTTTCGGCATCTTGGCAAGCTTGCCGGCACGGTCGGCAAGATGCTTATCAGTTTCGGCGTCGGCAAGAGTCTCATGAAAGAATTGGGACTGACCGACGCCGCCCGTGTTTCTTCGCCAAGTACCCGCTCTTGCAGCGCTTGACTGGCGGCCGAAGGGTGTCACGAAGCAGCAGGTCGCTCAGAAAATGGACGAGTTCTTTGACGCTGCGTTGGCAGAGATCGAAGGGGTCAGGCAGGCTGTAGGGTCAGATGTATGACCTGAGGCTCCCGTTTGGAAGCGGGCCGGAAGCCGAACTTCTTGAACACTTTCAACATCGCGGTGTTCTCGGGTAACACCCTCCGCAATCAGCTCCTTGAGGCCCCCGTCGCGCGCCAAAACAGCCAGATGCTGCATGAGGATCGTGCCGATACCTTGACCTTGATAGGTATCGACCACGACGAAAAGCTATCTCGGCCTGGCCGGGCCGGACCACGATATAGCGTCCACCACCGACGATCGTCGGAGATTCGTCTTCATCGATTTGTGCGACCAGCGCGACATGGTTTTCGAAATCGACGTTGAGAAAGAACGCCAACTCTTGCTCCGAGAAACCCTTCTTTGGTGCGAAAAAGCGTCGCTGCAGCGATTGCGAACTGGTTCGTCCGACCGCCGCCAGCATCTCGGCTCTGTCATCGGGACGAAGTGCGCGGATTTCAATCGGACGACCGTCGCGAAGATGCTCGACGGCCGAATAGTCGGCGGCTCCAGACATGAGAAATGGTTCCCGGTCTGCTCGAAACAGCAAGCTGCTCTGCCGGCATTGTGCCCTCGCAAGAGAGAATGATCTCGCCGTGGCGATGCTTGATCTGGATCAAGCCGGGGTTTGCGCAGGCGACAATAGGTTTGGGATGCGAATGGAGGTTCTCACATGCTGCATCGTTCCGCGCGTGGTCGTTGCGCGTGTAATGCGGGCGAGCGGGATATTGAAACAGGGCCCTGAGGGTGCTTCGACAAATCAAATCCGGCGACGAGATCATACAGCTGGCGATCCGCCTGGCTCTGCTCACCTTCCTGCTTTATTGGTCGTTCGTCCTTGTTCGTCCATTCATTCCCATACTGGCCTGGAGTATGGTCCTGACGGTAGCGTTGTACCCGACGTACAACTGGCTATCGGTACAGCTTGGTGATCGGCCGAAGCCGGCGGCTGTTGTCATCACCGTCATCAATCTGGCGATCATCATCGGACCGGTGACGTGGATCGGATTTGGCTTGATTGATGGATTGCAAGACTTCGCGGACCAGCTCGGCGCGGGCACCTTGGCCGTTCCATCCCCACCAGACGGCGTCAAAGACTGGCCGATCATTGGTGCGCGGGTTTACAGCCTCTGGGACCAAGCTGCTACAAATCTCGGGGCTGTGCTGGGCGAGGTAGCTCCGCACCTGAAGCCATTGGCCGGTCCGGTACTTGCCTTTGCCAGCAGTGCGGGCGTGGGAACGCTCAAGTTTATCGTATCAGTGGCGCTGTCGGGGTTCCTGTTCCTCTATGGCCCGCGCTTCGTTGCGGCAACTAGAAGGATTCAAGCGCGTCTGATGGCGCAGCGAAGCCAGGATTTTGTTGCCCTGGCAGGGCTGACGATACGCACGGTGTCCCAGGGAGTAATCGGCGTTGCTGTCCTTCAATCGCTGCTGGCCGGAATTGGATTGAAACTTGCCGGCGTGCCTCACGCAGGCTTGTTGGCGTTCGCCGTGCTCATTCTTGCAATCCTGCAGATCGGATCGGCAATCGTCCTCATTCCCGTGATCATATGGATTTGGGCGACCAAGGATTTTGCGGTGGCTCTCCCGCTGACGATCTATCTGTTGATCGTGGGATTGGCTGACAACATCTTGAAGCCCATGCTCATGGGACGCGGGCTGAGCACGCCCATGCTTGTCATCTTCATCGGCGTCCTGGGCGGGATGCTGGCGCACGGCATCGTCGGCCTGTTTATCGGGCCCATCATCCTGGCAGTGGCCTGGGAATTGATGACGGCATGGATCCAAGAGGATCAGGCTGGCGTCATCTTGCCTGATGCGGGAAGCGACGGAGAAAAACTCGTCGCGAAAGACTAGCTTCAGGACCCGGCCGGTAGCGGCGGTTTTCCCCGCTGGGCAAATCGCGACAGAAATGACGACGCGTCAAGCGAGCGCCGGGGTTCCCTTGACCTATGTCAAAGGTCTCCTCCGCCCACGCGCAATCCTGATGTGTGGGCTGCGATTAATGAGAGATTTGAGCATGTCTATCAACAAGCCAGCCATCTCGGGCGATAGGCAGCCTGGGGTTTTTGCATCCGCCTTCGAATACCTCGTGGATACCGGGCAACGCAGCGTCCTGTTCCTGGATGTCATGCGCCAGCGCGGCGTTCAATACAGCGAACATATCGCCAAAACTGCACCTCATGTTCTCGACTATGATGTCGAGCTGATCGTCGACGGAAGGAATCTCGAGCGGCCGGTAAATTATGGGCTCGTGCGGGTCGCCCCGCCGAGCGGAGTGGAGATTGATATCAGGCGTCGTCCGTTTGTGGTGGTCGATCCTCGCGCGGGTCACGGGCCCGGGATCGGCGGGTTCAAGGCGGACAGCGAGATCGGCGTGGCGATGAAAGCCGGCCACCCCTGTTACTTCATCGGCTTCCTGCCCGAACCGATGCCCGGCCAGACAATCGGGGACATCGCGAGAGCCGAAGCGGTCTTCATCGAAAAAGTCATCGCCCTGCACCCCGACGCCGACGGCAAGCCGTGCGTAATCGGCAACTGCCAGGCCGGCTGGGCAGTCATGATGCTGGCTTCGCTGCGGCCGGAGCTTTTCGGACCGCTTATCATCGCCGGCGCACCGTTGTCCTACTGGGCCGGCGTCTGCGGCAAGAACCCAATGCGCTATTCGGGCGGCCTGCTCGGAGGAAGCTGGCTGACCGCCCTCACCAGCGACCTCGGAGGCGGCAAGTTTGACGGCGCGTGGCTTGTCCAGAATTTCGAGAATATGAATCCCTCGAACACGCTCTGGACCAAGCAGTACAATGTCTATTCGAAGATCGACACCGAGGCTGATCGCTATCTCGATTTCGAGCGCTGGTGGGGCGGACATGTCAACCTGAATGCTGAGGAGATCCAGTTCATCGTCGATGAGCTGTTCATCGGCAATAACCTCGCGGCAGGGCGCATCAAGACCTCAGACGGAAGAGTTGTCGACCTGCGGAATATCTCTTCGCCAATCGTGGTATTCTGTTCAAAGGGTGACAATATCACGCCGCCGCAGCAGGCACTCGGCTGGATTCTCGATCTCTATGGCGATGTCGATGAGATCCGCGCCTACGGGCAAACCATTGTCTACACCGTTCACGAAACGGTCGGTCACCTCGGAATATTCGTATCCGGCGGCGTTGCCAAGAAAGAACACAGCGAATTCTCCAGCAACATCGACCTGATCGACGTGCTCCCGCCTGGGCTTTACGAGGCAACTTTCGAGGCCAAATCCGCCGATACCGCCAACGCGGAGCTTGCGGGCGGAACGTGGATCATGCGTTGCGAGCCTCGCACGCTCGACGATATTCGGGCCATGGGCGGCAATGCCGCCGAAGACGAGCGGCGCTTTGCGACCGCCGCTCGGGTATCCGAGATCAACCTAGCCAACTACCGGAATTTCGTGCAGCCATGGCTCAGCGCCGCGGTTCCTCCCCAACTGGCGGCGTGGATGCGCAAATGGCATCCGCTCCGCGTTTCGTACGAGACCTTCGGCAGCAATAACGTTGCCATGAAGGCCGTGGCCGAAGCGGCTGACAATGTTCGCGAACACCGCAAGCCGGCGGCAAACGACAATCTATTTCTTGCCTTCCAGGAGACCGTCTCCAAGAACATCGTCAATGTACTCGACAACTGGCGCGACGCGCAGGAGGCTCTCAGCGAGTCGCTTTTTCTCGGCATCTATGGATCGCCCGCGCTGCAGGCCGCGGTGGGAATAAAGCCGGATGCCGACGTGTCGCCCAAGCCCGAGATGTCGCCAGAGCACCGCAAGCGTCTCGAGGCGCGCATCGCAGAGCTGAAGTCGCAGATCGGAAAAGGCGGTCTCAGGGAATGCGTCATCCGCGGCCTGCTTTACGTCGGCATGGCCCGCGGAATGGTCGACGAGCGAAGCCTGGAGGCGTTGCGCCGGGTCCGCGCTGACGACGCCGGCTCGCGCCTCACGCTTGCACAGTTCAAGACGATGGTACGCGAGCAGTTCTTCATGCTGCTGCTGGAACCGGAGGCAAGCCTGGCTGCCATCCCGAAACTGCTGCCGGCAAGCGAGGACCAACGCCGTAAAGGTCTGGCTGCGATTCGCTGCGTCCTGTCCGCGAGCGCGGAAATATCCGGCGAAACTGCCACGCGGTTTGATCGAGTGAAAGAGCTGTTTGGCGGCCTCGCCGCCGAACCGCAGGCGAAGGCATCATAGGCCCTTTTTGAGGTGATGAGGAGTTGAATGATGAGCGTTGCACCCATGGAAGCGGGCGAGGCCAGGCCCGGCGCAAAATATGATCGTCTCATCGCAGCAGCGAAAGCGATCCCGGCCGCTACGACGATCATCGTGCATCCATGCGACGAAAGCTCGCTGCGTGGCGTGTCCGACGCCGCCGAAGCCGGCATCATTAAGCCGACCTTGGTCGGGCCGGCGGCGAAGATCAAGGCTGCTGCTCTCAAACACAATATTGATATCAGCGGCTTCGAGCTGGTCGATGCCCCTCATAGCGAGGCTGCTGCAACAACGGCCGTGGAGCTGATTCGCGCGGGCAGGGGCGAGATGCTGATGAAAGGCAGCCTGCATACTGACGAGTTGATGCGAAGCGTGACTGCGAAGGTCGGCGGGTTGCGCACGCAGAGGCGGATCAGCCACGTGTTCGTGATGGATGTCCCGGCCTACAGCGAGACCATCTTCATCACCGACGCCGCCATCAACATTTTCCCTGATCTCGATGGCAAGCGCGACATCGTGCAAAATGCGATTGATCTTTACAACCAGGCCGGATTTGGCACGTCTCCCCGGGTCGCCATTCTCTCGGCAGTCGAGACTGTCACATCCAAGATCCCGTCGACCATCGAGGCCGCCGCACTCTGCAAGATGGCGGACCGCGGGCAGATCACGGGCGGATTTCTCGATGGACCGCTCGCGTTTGACAACGCCGTCGATAGGGAAGCGGCGAGGATCAAGGGAATAAAATCAGAAGTCGCGGGGCGAGCCCAGATTCTGGTGGTGCCGGATCTCGAGGCCGGCAACATGCTGGCCAAGAACCTGACGTACTTCGCCAAGGCGGACGGTGCCGGCATCGTGCTCGGCGCCCGCGTTCCGATCGTGCTGACCTCGCGGGCCGATTCACCGAGAGCCCGCATGGCATCGTGCGCCGTCGCAACGCTCTATGCCGCCGCGCGGCGCCGTGCCCAGACGATCGCCGCGTGATGCCCATGGACACGTTCCTCATCGTCAACGCCGGCTCCTCAAGCGTGAAATTCCAGGTGTTTGCCGTGGATGGCGACGGCGGACTGCGACGGCAGATCAAGGGTCAAATGGACGGCGTTGGAAGCCGTCCCCGGTTGCGCGCCACTGGACCAGCAGGCGACACGCTGGCGGAAAGGGCCTATCCGGTTGAGAGCGTTCCAGACGTTCCGGCGGCGCTGATGCTTGCGAGCGCCTGGCTGCGGGATGAACTCCAATTGAGCCCGCTCGCCGTCGGCCACCGGGTGGTGCATGGAGGCCCGGATTATGACCGGGCCGTGCTGATCGACCATGGCGTGGTTGCGCGCCTCGAGAATTTCACGGCGCTAGCGCCACTTCATCAACCCCATAATCTGGCACCAATCCGTTCGCTTCTTGCCAAATTCCCTTCACTGCCTCAGGTCGCATGCTTCGATACTGCATTTCACCGTGACCATGACGAAGTGGCGGATCACTATGCCATACCTCGCCAGTTCTATGATGAGGGTATAAGGCGTTATGGATTCCATGGACTCTCCTACGAGTACATCGCGAACACTTTGCCCAACGTTGCGCCGGAAATCGCCGAGGCGCGTGTCATCATCGCTCATCTGGGCAGCGGCGCTTCGATGTGCGCCATTCACGGAGGGCGCAGTGTGGAAAGCACGATGGGCTTCGCCGCCCTCGATGGACTTCCCATGGGAACGCGGACTGGCCAGATAGATCCCGGGGTCGTTCTCTATCTTATGACTGCAAAGGGCATGTCGCCCGCCCAATTGCAGGATTTTCTCTACCGTGATTGCGGGCTGAAGGGACTTTCCGGCGTCAGCAACGATATGCGGGAGCTTCAGGACAGCAGCGATCCCCGTGCGGCTTTTGCTGTCGACTACTTTGTGTACCGGGCTGCGCTTCACGCCGGAATGCTGGCGGCTGCCTTGCAAGGCCTTGACGCCTTCATCTTCACCGCAGGCATCGGCGAAAACTCTGTCGGGGATTGCGGAGCGGCTCGAATGGCTCGGAATATCTCTCGATCCGGCAGGCAATGCCCAACACGCGCTGCGGATATCTTGCGGGGCCAGCCGCATCCCCGTCTACATCGTGCCAACCGATGAAGAGTTGATGATTGCGGAGCACACATTGTCGCTGCTGTGGGATCGACATTCGTCCTCCAGCCCAACTCGAATGAGAGCGTCATGACAATTCCCGCATTTCCAGAGACCAAGGTTGCGCTAAAGGGACGAAAGGGCCTGATCGTCGGCATCGCCAACGATCAGTCGATCGCGTGGGGATGCGCCAAGGCGTTTCGGGCGCTGGGCGCGGAGCTGGCTGTCACCTATCTAAACGAGCGGGCAAGAAAACATGTCGAACCGCTGGCGAAGGAGCTTGAGGCGCCAATCTTCATGCCGCTCGACGTGAATGCCGAGGGGCAAACCGAACAGGTTTTCGAGCAAATCGAGAAGAAGTGGGGCCGGCTTGACTTCCTCCTGCACTCGATTGCGTTCTCCCCGAAAGAGGCACTGCACGGGCGTGTGGTTGATGTTCAGCGCGACGGCTTCCTCAAGACGATGGACGTGTCCTGCTGGTCATTCATGCGCATGGCGCATCTGGCGGAGCCGCTGATGAAGAACGGCGGTGCCCTCTTCACCATGACGTATTACGGCAGCCAGATGGTGGTGGAGAATTATAATGTCATGGGAGTTGCAAAGGCGGCACTGGAGGCCGCCGTCCGCTACATTGCAGCCGAGCTCGGCCCCAAAGGCATACGGGTGCACGCGATTTCGCCGGGACCGCTGGCGACGCGCGCGGCTTCGGGTATCCCCGAATTCGACGAGTTGATGGACAAGGCGCAGGCCAAGGCTCCCGCTCGAAGCCTCGTGAGCATCGACGATGTCGGTGCGGCGACGGCGTTTCTTGCACTCGACGGTGCTAGGCTCATTACCGGCGGCGTCATGTATATCGATGGCGGGTATCACATCATCGACTAGGGTGTACGCTCGTTCGCGCGTAGCAGGATTCAATCGCCGATATTTCCAACCTGTTGCAGCAGTCCCAGCGGCGGAGGCACCTGTATGTTGCGGCAATATCTCGTGGGCGCAGCCACCACCGTCTGCAACATTGCGATCCACGCTTTGGTGATGGTGGCCGTCATCAAGGTGGCGCGCATCGCGGATGAATTGGCAACGTCGCGTCAAACGCTTCGACTGATCGCAGTCATGATTGCCACTGTGACGGTCTTGATGATCGCACACCTTGCCGAGGTGCTCGTCTGGTCATTGATCTACGTGATTACCAGTGCCGCACCCGCGGGCACCGATCTCATCTATTTCGCCTTTGTGAACTACACGACTCTTGGCTACGGCGACGTGACGCCGGTCGAGCGCTGGCATTTGCTCGGGCCAATGACCGCGATGAACGGTGTGCTGTTGTTTGGTTGGTCGACTGCCGTGATTTTCGAGGTGTTGCGGATGACGCTGATGGCGGGCGGCAACGAAGGGGAACAGAAACGTTGGTGGCCAGGGTAGGGCGGTCGCTCAACCAGTGTGACAACCGCTCCCGTACGGGCCCTCTATGCTGTTGTCGTATAAGCATTTGGTGACTGGGGTTCGTCCTACAGGTCCAGGTCGGCCAGCCGTACCCGGTCCTTCAGCACGATCTGTCGCTGGGTCGGTCCCAGGAAACCAAGGATCCCTCTGCCGTGAAGGTATGAGAGCGCGCGCGATACGGTTTCGAGTGTCAGGCCGAGATAGTCGGCGATATCGCGACGACACATGGGAAGAGCCATTACGCTGCTAGCGGTCAGGCGGCGGTCCATCTCCAGCAGGAACGCGGCAACGCGCTCAAGGGATGTCTTGCGTCCCAGCAGCAGCATATGGTCCTCAGCGTGCTGAAGGCTGCTCGTCGTCATATTCAAGAGATCAAGTGCGACGAGCACATCGGTCTCCGCCACGTGCTCCAGACTGCGCCGCTTCATAAGGCGCACGGTCGTGTCGACAATCGCCTCCGTGGTAAACCGATGGACGGAACCGTTTTCCAGGCCGAAGATGTCGCCAACCAGGTGGAAGGCCCCGATTTGACGGCGGCCGTCGGATAGAAGCTTGTAGCTGCGAACCGCGCCCTCTACCACGTGGTAGATGTAGTCCGCTGGTTCCGTTTCTCCGTAGATCTCCGAGCCTCTGTTATACTTGAATTCACTTAAATTGACTCGTGCACGGGAAAGCTCTCCAAGCTCACCGAGAGCACTCTGCCTGCCAGCCGAAGCGGCGTTGATGTTGACAAGCATGGATATCCCCCTGTCTACGCAATCCGTTCGCTTACTTAAGGGTTTGAAATGTAAGCGTTTCGTAACTCCGGCGCCGATATCGCACTGTGTCGGGAATGGTTTACAACTTAGCCTGTGCAGTCGACTATTGGCTTTAGGACCATTGTCCCAATGGTCATTGTCCGGAAGCACATTGCCCTTGGGGACATTTTCGCAGGCACGGCAATTTTCGCGAGCGTACACTTCGCGTTGGGTGCACACTTTTATCGACACAATCGGACGTTAGTTTGCGTTGAGATCCGCGTGTCACGTTTGTCACGCTGCGGTTGCCGTCCGCACGGGTACTCTCGAACTCGTGCCGTGCTCGTGGCCGGGAATTCGTGTTGTCCTTTCGATGGTAGATCAGATCGATTTCACGCGATCAAAGCTGCCCTAGGAGATACGTTATGCTGGGCGTCGTTCATGTCGTTGACGATGATGCGTCGTTCCGGACGGCTATCGAACGCCGTTTGAAGAAGGCTGGCTACGAAGTCGCAACATATCCTTCGGCCCAGCATTTGCTGGACCACTTGCCCAATGAGAGCGGTCCAGGCTGTATCCTTCTTGATGTGCGGATACCTGGTTTGAGCGGTCCGGAGCTGCAAAGGCGCCTCAGCGAACTCGGCTCGACGCTGCCCATCGTGTTTCTGACAGGCTATGCCGATGTCCCGACCACGGTCCAGGTTATCAAGGCGGGCGCCGATGATTTCCTGACCAAGCCGGTCACGTCTGATCGACTGCTTCGCTCCATTCAGCGGGCGATGGCGCATTATGAAGCAACGCGCGATACGAAGAGCAAGATCGACACCATTCGCGCCCATATCGCTGCGTTGACGCCGCGCGAGCACGAGGTCTTTGAACTTGTCATTCGCGGCAAGACCAACAAGGAGGTCGCGAACGCACTGGGCGCAACCGAACGCACCATCAAGGCTCATCGCCACCGGGTGATGGAGAAGATGCAAGTCCAATCGCTCGCCGAACTTGTCTCCCTGGCCGAACGAGCGGGCGTCCTGGATGTCAGGTAGCCGACAGACGAGCTGAGCAATCTATCAACAGCGTTTGAATTTCTATTGTCCGATGGGACAATAGAAAAGCCGATGCGCGAGGCGTATCGAGTTTATCCGATGTGATTCCAACAGACTTGGCACGTTTTAGATTGGCCGAGAGTCATCGGGTCGGGCGAGTTATGATGGCTACGTGTTTTTGAGCCGTATCGCGATTAGAGCGAGGTGAATAGACCAAAGGTTACTGATCGTGCCGAACCGAAAGACCATATTTGTCGTGGATGATGACCCGGGCACGCTGAGGAGCGTGAAAAGGTTGTTGAGGGAACATGGCTATGACAGCGTGCTGTTCCAGTCGGCGGAGGCTTTTCGAAATCACGGCGATTTCGATCAGGCGCTTTGCATCGTTCTGGACATCAACTTGAACGATGCGTCCGGCATCGAGGTGAGGCACCGCCTTAAAGCCGATGGAATTTCTGTTCCGGTTATTTACATCACCGGTAACGACAACGATGCCGTTCGCATGGCGGCGATGGAATCGGGATGTATTGCCTTCCTCACCAAGCCATTCTCCGCGAAAGCGCTGATCGACCCGATTGAGAAGGCTTCAGCCAGCCTCGCTTAGGTGTTCCCACGTTTCGTTCTTGGGTCACTCGTGATTGTCTGTTCAAAGATCTGCGTCGGAGTTCCATGTCGAACTGCTGCGAATTGGTGGAGCGGGAGTGACGTACTCACGGTCAGGACGCTGGAATCGACAACCTCCAGCAGGAGCGTTTGTCCCGCTTCCCCCCATGACGGGGCGTGGGGAACGCACGGAAAATCTCAATCGCGCCCAGTTGTGCCGCCTCGATGGCCGCGCTTAAGGCGGAGGCTTGCCGCTCTCAAGCGCTGTATCTCTTCCTCAGTGGTTCTAATTTTCCTTTCGAGCTGGCTGGTCTTCGCGTTTTTTGGCCCATCGTCGCGGCGCAGCTTGTCGAGCACTTGGCCGACGGAAAGCTTATTTATTTCAGCCATCATAACCACCTCTGCGCTGCACTAGCCGGTTCGGCCTTCCTTCCAAGGGCGCGGCCCTGTCCACTCGTCGCAACCACGCTCGGGCTTGGGCGTCAGGTTGCTTTCTTCACGATTTGGAACCCCTTGGCCCCCAATTCGAGCATTACGACCTTGGCCAGATGCGCGCATTTCTCCGGCTTAATCCAGTGAGGGCTTCTCCAATCCGGGTCGTCTTCTTTTGGATAACTGACAAAGGCTGAACGAATCGCGGCCTCGACCACATCTTTAGGATCATCCGGCATCGTACCTGACCTTGGGCGGTGAGCAGATAAATTACCGTGGCAATGGCCTCCCTATGACCGTAGAGGCCCCATCGGGTTCTTCCCAGGACGCACGTCAACGCGCAATGTACGTTGATCTAAATCAAGCAAGGGAAGCGCCTGCCATTTCATTGCAGATTGCATCCAGGGATCGGGAGGGGCTATCTCAACGTGAATTCCAGCGGGTGGCAGTGGATTGCAAATTTTTATAGCAACGTGTTTCGGGCAGAGCGCGGGGTGAGTCTGTCGGGTCCGCAATTGTCGTCACCTCGGTGAAAGCTGCATGGATTCCATCGGAATGCCAAGATGGCTTCGGATCGTCCTTGTCGCCGGCGTCGTCGTTCTGGTCACGGGGGCGGGTCTTTTCGCCTATCGCTAGCCTCTTCGCTGCGCAATTCAGCTCGAAAGCCGGACCCTTGATCTTGATCAAAGCTGCGACGTCGCTTCGGCGGTTGGTTAGCTCCCATTAACACCGACTTGCGGAGGCAGGCCTGCAAGTCCCGCATAGGCGAGGGAAACCGGGATCGCGTAGGCGGAATATCTCTGACGCCGGTCGTTCTCGTCGCTACATTCCTTGATCAGCACCGGCCGAGCCCACAACCCGAACCCGGCTCTCGAACACGCCGACTGGCTCGACGAGCAACCAGACGCGGCGCCGGTATTCCACGCGCGCGCAAGTCCTGCCGAGCGCGCACTGCCGGCCACCAATATTCGCACCGTCCGGTCCCCTTAAGGAGACCAGGCTTCGCGACAGTCCTAGTAGCAAGGTGGGTTGGGATAGTATCCGCAGCGTGGCCCATAATAAGTTCCGTAAGCCCCGTAGGCCGCAGCGCCGACGGCGGCGGCTCCGACACCTACCGCCACACCACGACGTACGGCCGCGCCGCGGTAAACACCGGCGCGATAGGCGCCTCCGCGATAGCCGGCGGCGCGATAGGCGCCTCCGTGATAGCCGGCACGGCCAACGCCAGCGCGCCCACCGCGATATGCGAAGGCATCATTTGAAATCATGGCAGCGCACGCGATGCTGACGATAACCGACGCAGTCAACGAAAAGATCGTTCGACGTGACATGTTGTTCTCCTTCTACCGTTGTCAAAAAGCGTATCCTCTGGTCGCCGGATTAGATGATTTTGGAACAAGTCTAGCCGGAGAGCCGCAACCTGCCGCCAAACGTTGCGCTCTGTGCAGTCGCTTCGTTGATCTAGATCAACACAGCCGCCTTGGAACTGCGTGCATCAGAACACTTCACCAGACCCGCGTGAGGAGTTTTGACCTTGGGCGAAGTGATCAAATCGGAAGAGTTCTCCCGTCGGAAGGCGCTTTCTCTTTTGGGATTGGTTGCTGCGTTCAACCTCGCGGCATCTTTTACGGTGCCGATCGTATCCGAGGCTGAGGCCCAAACCGCGGTTTGGAGCGCCGTCACGAGCGACACAAAGGACGCACCGAGCGGCGCGAGGAGCGACGTAGCTGAGCGAAGCGCATTGGATCGAGCGGTGTTGGAAATTCCAGACGTCGAGTCGCATGGCCAAATACGATGGTGATCCACTCACATGTCGATGGCGTCCTTCATTGACGGCCCGATAATCGATCAATGATTGCCAGATCGACGCTTGGGGGGCAGATGGAGCGGCGGATGCCTCTCGCGAGATATTTTTTCTATGTTGGTGGATTATTGCTCGCGCTGTTGTTTATTGCTGATGCATATCTTCCGAAATTGCCGGTTGCACACGGGGTCGATGAGATTTCTTACAGCATCCGCATTCATTCCGATCGGAAATGGCCGGAGCGCATTGTTTACGACACCAACCTCCCGACCATCACCGCTCCGCAGAGCGGAAATACGGAGCAAAGCGCCACGTCCCCGGCAACAATCGCCTCTGCCAAGCGGCGGGAGCAGGAGGCATTTGCGCAACTGCCACCGTCCGATGCAAACCAGCTACAATCACCCGATTCAAAAAAGCCACAGCCGAAGCAGCAACGCCAGCGCAAAATTGCAAAACGACGCACGCCGCCCCCTGTGTTCCTGGTCGCGCGGCAATCGCGATTTGGCTGGTTTGGCTATTGGTGAGCAGAGGCTAGGCCTTTACGCACCCTAACATCCGCGTAGATTGTCATCCAAAATATATACGCTGATCAAAAGTACCCAAACGAGCAATACCGCGAAACTCCACCGATGTAATAACTGCCGATCAGCAGGATCGACGCCAACAAGTACCCGATAAAGGCGATCCAGCGCGGAGCGATTCCGGTGTAGATCACAACAGTTGACGTTTAAGATATGAAGAAGAGAATGCTTGGGCGGATTGCGGGATCCAGATTTCTTACTCATCGCCTGGACTCCGGGCTGCTGCGAGGGACATGTCCGACCGGGTTATTTACTACTAGGAGTGCCAGCTCACCTCGGGGGTCCACGCCATCGAGCATATCGAGTCGCAGTCGCTGAGTGGCTACGGCGTCGTCAAGAGTTTTTTCCAGAAGGGCATCGACATCGGCGCCGCGCTCACCCAGGTGACAGCCGTGCCGCAGACCGTGCTGAAGCTGCTTGCCGGCTGGCACCGCTCCCTATGTCCTCAGTTATAACGCGTCTAATGTTCCGATCATCATCTGGTCCTGTGCCTGTCGTAAATTAAATCCGGACATATTGGTGATGCAGTCCGCCCAGGGTTGGGCGACAAAGAATGTGCCCGGCGCGATCGAGGGCACGCGAGACCGGTGCATCTTTCGCCAGGGATAGATGCGTGCGGGCCCCATTGTAATATTTCATGTACGACAGCAGTAGGTGACGGAGGTGGCGCTCGCTGAACACAACGACGTGGTCAGGGCATTCCCTGCGGATCGAGCCGATCAGCCTTTCGGCATATCCATTTTGCCAAGGGGAGCGCGGCGACGTCGGTCGATCGCGAATGCCCATTGATCGAAGCCTTCGGATGAAGACCTCACCATAGGCCCCGTCCCGGTCACGAATGAGATAGCGGGGAGCCTGTTCCCACCCGCATGCTTCCGTGATCTGATTGGCGATCCAATCTGCGGTTGGATGCGCTGTGACGCCAAACCATAAAATCTGCCGTCGAGCATGCCCCACAATCAATAACCGTAGAGCAGACGAAATGAGATTGTCGGTACGACGAACAGATCCATCGCGGCGATGCCGTCGGCATGATTGCGAAGGAACGTCCTCCAGCCTTGGGATGGCGGGTCTCTTCGCTTGGCCATGTACTTGGCCACGCTGGTCTGTCCGATATCGATGCCGAGCTTGAGGAGTTCTCCATGGATCCGCGGCGCTCCCCACAGCGGATTGGCAATGCTCATCTCGCGGATAAGCTTGCGTATCTCAGGCGCTAAAGTTGGTCGGCCCCCACGGCGCCGCGACTTCCACCGCCAGTACGATCTGAACCCGGCGCGGTGCCATTTAATCACGGTCTCCGGCTTCACGATCGCCAAGGCGCCCAGCACCTTCGGAGCCAAACGATACGCGCCGGCGAATATCAGACGGTCCAGCATCCCGAACGTCGGCCGTTTCGGCGATTGCCGCCGCAACACGTTAAGCTGATGACGCAGAATCGTGTTTTCAGCTTTCAAGCGAGGCCCGCGACCGGAATGCTCCGACCAACGCCAACCAAATTACGCTACAAACCTCTCGCATAAGGCAGGAGCATCGCCCGATTCGATATCAGTTGCCAGCAAGATTGAGTTTCCGACAGGGACAGATGGATCAATGTCCGCACGGCCTTCGAGCCGGATCCTTTCCGGCATCAGCGACAAGTCGCGCCACGATTGGAGGTTGGTGGCGAGTCCCGACGGTCAGGAAGTCACCTGCAAAGTGATATCTGCTCCGTGTTGATATAGATCAGCCGTCGGCCACTTATTGGGCGCAACGTGGATGGCCGATGGATCGGCCACACCGGCCGAACTCGACAGTGGAGAACACATTATGATCCATGTTCTGATCGTCGTTAGCTGGCTCGGCGGTGCTGTCCAGGGCGCCACGATATCGACACAGGAATTTTCGAGTGCAGAGCGTTGCGAAGCAGCCCGGCTGGCACTGATTGAGTATGCCAAGGCCCGCAGCATCGAAGAGACGCTTCGGCCTGTCTGCACGCAAAAGTGAGAGAGCGCGCAGCGGCTGAAGGCCCCCCACCGCTTTTCAATATCCCTCGCCCCATCGATACTGCCACGCGATGCCGGCTGCACTGAATTCGCTGCCGGTGCGAGTTGAGATGCCGGTGCTGGCGGAAGACTTCAGCGAGTTACGGCGGTCGATCGGTAGCGCGAGGGTGAAACCGGCCCGCGTGTTCCGTTGCTCGTTGTCGCCCTTTACGCCGTTCAGCGTGGTGTGGCCGCCCGTGAAATAGATCCCGTCGAGCGCCATCCAGACACCGGACTGGAACGTGTAGAGGATATGTGCCTGAACGGCGTAGATTGGCGCCTGAGCGAAAGTATTGCCGCCGAAGAAGTCGGTGTTGTCGCTGAAGATTGTCACGCTGGGGGCGACCTCGAATGTCCAGTGACCCCAGGCCTTGGAAATCCCCAGATGAGGCTTGAACGACCAGCGATTGTTGCCGAGGTTGAGCAGCTGCTGTTGTCGTACTGTCCAAGTGGCGCGGAAACCTGAAGGCTCATGCCAACGATGAGATCCTGCCGGTAGCTGGCGAAGTCCTTCACCGACAGCGCGGGGGCTCCAAGCGCCATCAGTGGCCGGTCAGCACCAACGTCTTGATCGGCAGCAGCAGCGCCTGGATTCGCAGCAGCAGCGCGTGCACCAGTCCGACGCCGTCGACGACATGCAAAGCGATCTTGCGGCCGGTGCCGGTCTCCTTCGCAGAGATTTCCTCGTGGTTGCTGGTGTAGGCGTTGACGATACAGCTGCTGCCGGCCGTCACCCCCTCAAGGCCGCCCCTGTAGAGCGGCTCCAGGTAGACGAGGATCGTCCCGGGTCTGGTGATGTTCTGCGCTTCGACCAGCTGCTCGCCGCCGCGAAACTGACCGGCGGCGATGTAATCCTGAACCGTGGTGACGACCATCGGGATGATCACCCAGGGCCTGGAGACGCAGGTCGCCTCCGCCACCATCCCTTCCTTCATGACTTGAGCCTCAATCTGGCCGAAACCCGCCTGCAGCACCCGCTGGCCGGCGCCTTCCGGAATCAGAATCCCGGCGGGCCGCATGAATGGATTGACCACGTCGCCCGTGCGCAGCGCGAACTGTTCGACCCGGCCGGTAACCCCGGCGCGGACGAAGGTCTTGTCCAGGTCCACCTGCGCCTGCGCCAACGCCGCTTCGGCGCTCGCCTTTTCCGCCGGCAGGAGCGTCGAGACGCGCAAGGACGCCGATTGCTTCACCGCGGCGGCCGCATCGACCCCGGCCTGGCGCTGGTTGACCATCACCTGCAGCTTCTCGATGTCGCGCTGCGGCACGATGCCGGGATTGCGGCGCTGCAGTTCGCTCTTGACGTCGAGCTCGTCCTTGGCCTGCTGGAGATTGGCCGTGGCTTCCTGAACCTGGGCTTCCGCCTTGACCACCTCCGATTCCGCCGACACCATCGCGGCATCGACCTCCGCGATCTTGCGCTTGGCCGTTTCGAGCGCCGCGTCCTGTTTCGAGCTATCCAGCCTGAAGATCACGTCGCCCTTGGAGACCGGCGCACTGAAGCCGATGTTGACTTCCGCCACACGTCCCGACCCTTCGGGAAGAATCGGAACCGTCCTGAAGAACAACGTGGCGCTGGTGGTCGAGGGATGAAAATAGAAGATCATCGTTATCAGCGAGATCGTCAGCATCAGACATCCGGTGATGCCCCATCTGAGCTCGTACCAGACCGAATAGAACGTGATCTCCTTGCCGAACCGCTTGTTCTGGACATAGCGGCGGTAGAGGTAATCGGGAAGGATCGTCACAAGGGAGCATATGATCAGCTCAAACATGGCCGCCTCTCGCCTGCTTTGCGATGCTCGCCCCCTTCTTTGCAGTGTCGGGCGGAACTGAGCCGGGAGCCAAGCTGGGTTCCTGCCCAGTTCCGCCACCGGTATCCGGCATGGTGTCTGCGATCTTCTCGACCGATCCTGCGATGCTGCGCAGCGGGGTTCCGAAATCGGGGATATCGATCATGGCAAGCAGCAGCCCCGCCACCCAGAACAGGTGGATGTGCGTGAAGAGTGCCAGCAGGCCCAGAATGGCCACGATCTCGAACTGCAGCTTCTCCGACTTGTGCGCCATGCGCTCCGGCAGGCTGTGCAACCGCAAATAAAGCGTGCCGACCCAGATCAGCGCGGCAACCAGAAAGATGCCCATCACGACCATCAGGACATCGGTCCCGCTTCCCGGGGCGAGGTAGAAGGGCAGATGATGCGGGCCCATCGGATGAATCTGCGCGTTCAATGTTCTCTCCCCGAAAGACCCAAGGCGTTCTGTGGTCGAGGACACCGTATCGGGGGTCTCGGGCGTTGATCTGGATCAACGGAAGGGGGCAGGACCGGATTCCAGTCGCACGTCCCGCGTCTTCGACCGAAGCCGCGCCTTCCGTACTAACGCATGGCTGGTCGCGGAGCCCGGCGGGGACGCTTCCGGACTCCGCGATCCTAGCTTCACTCTGCCGGAACGCGGTTCGCCGCCGCGTACATGTCCCGGTAGCCGCGCGCGATCAGCCGCACGCCCCGCCCGTTTGGTCGTTGATCTACGCGACGGTCAGCGACCGCACCGTGACGATCGCGGGCGTCGATCAATTGCGTGCAAGGTTCAACGCCAATGCATTCTCGGGCCGCGTCGAAGGCGGCTATCGTTTCGTCACGCCGTGGATGGGCCTCGCGCCTTATGCCGCCGGACAGTTCACGACGTTCGATCTGCCGGCCTATACCGAGCAGGCGCTGTCCGGCGCCAACACCTTCGCGCTCAACTACGCTTCGAAGAGCGTCACGGCGACACGCAGCGAGTTGGGTGTGCGCACCGATAAATCCTGGGCGATGCAGGACGCGATCTTCACCGTGCGCGGCCGCCTTGCCTGGGCCCACGATTTCAATACCGACCGCTATATCGCCGCCACCTTCCAGACGCTGCCGGGCGGAAGCTTCGTCGTCAACGGCGCCGCGCCTGCGCATGAATCCGCGCTCACAACTGCCTCCGCTGAACTGAAATGGCTGAACGGTTTCTCGCTTGCCGCCACTTTCGAGGCGAATTCTCCGACGTCACCCGCAGCTACGCCGGCAAGGGCGTCACGCGGTATTCGTGGTGATGAGGCAACTTCCGTTGTTGGGCACTTAAACGGACCTAACCAGCCGAGCTGCCCATGTCGGTTCATCAAGGTATAGCAGACATCACGCTTCCGCTGGCCGTTACCCGATGCCAGCCGATCTCGCGTCAAGGATGACGCTGGCTGATGCTGGCGAGTCGAGGCTGGACCGATATCCGGCGATCCGGCGGTGTTCTATCACTGTCACCATTGGATCGGTATTCTATGCCTCGCTGATCAGCGACGTTGACTGGGTGAACATAAGCGTTCCTTTGAACCTTTGCCGGGCCTGGCCCGACCAATCGGTTACTGGAGGATTGCAATTTCCAGTCCCAGTGCAGCGCCGCTTAGCATTCATTCAGCTTGGCGGCGTTGTGCGTTAGTGGCCTGTTTTGAATCTGCGAGTGGCCCAAAAATCGGCCCCAGAAGGTGAGCAATTTTGAACAGACGGCGCAGTGCGTTTGTGCTGTTATGGTCATTGCAGGGGGATTGCGCTGTCCGGCCCCAACCAACGCCACTGAGCATTATTCAGTTCAGTGGTCTCCGCATTAGTCCAATGAATACTTTCGATCAGCCCGGCCATCTTGCCGGGCTTTTCGCATTAGTGGCCTGTTTTGATTTGGCGAGAGTGGCCTAATTCGGCCAGTACCGCCACTTTATCAGTGGCCCCTTTCAAAAACCCGCGTGGTCCCTTTTGGGGTTCCAACGGGCATGGGGCCAGCGGGTACTGTCCGTATTTAACCCCAAGTTGTCCTAAGTTGGATTTGGGAGTGTCCTAATCCACCGGAGCGTGTACCCTGCGGTATCAACGGATGGGGGCTGTATGCTCGTAATTCAGACCGGCAGAGCTAAGAGGATGCGAAAGTATTCGATCCTGATGACGGTCGTGCTGGCATTGACCGGCTCGTTCGCAGGACTGCTAACTCTGCACTGGTATGCGTTGCCGCCAAAGAAGTAAGGCCGCCAAAGTTGGCGGTCTCTTTCATTTCAAGCCGCGCGTCATCGATTCCACGCCAGCTTTCGGCGTCCCCAATGATGATCCTTCCGGTCGAGATTGAACACGCGCTCGACGTCACGGTTCAGCGCCCTCATAACGCCGATGCGCGGCAGCATGTTGTATCCACTCTTAGGGATGCGTTGCTGGAATGTTCGATATTTTTACAGGGCGATCACGGGCGCGAGCCACGGAAAGCGCGACAGGTTCCGGCAAATCACAAACGAAAACCGTCTGTGTTCGTTTTTGAATAGCAGCTCGCGGCTTTTACAAGCGGCGTGACCTGCGGCGTGCGATAATTGATCATCGTCGGCTCAAGGTTGGATGGGGATCGCCGAATGTCAATGTACCTCGATATCTTTGCCGCGTTGCTCGCTTGGGGAGCGGCGGCTGCCTGGGTTCTAACCGGTCGTGGCAAGCTTCGGCCCGATTTGGATCATCTCGGACAGGCGGTGCAGACAAAGCCCGGCTCGAAATCTGAGAGCTGCGCACCGTGCGCGCGCTGATCGGCATTGATCCGTGACCAATGGCTGCAGCGATGTCGCTGCAGTAGGTCGGCAGACGGCGAACACCGGCGGCGCGCATCTCTCCGAGGGTGATCTTTTGGCGGGCGGGCCGCCCACATCAACACCCACATCAGCAAGCGCGGCGGCATCCGTTCGAGGTGCGCGTGAATTGCGGTTCGATGCGCTCGTCGGATCGCCGCTGCCAGCCCAGCTCACCGCGATGGGCTACATCGTCGAGAAGATCGGCGAGAGCCAGCGCATCCTGCCGCATGCGGTCGTGCAACGGTTCGAGGTCTCGTCGAGCGGCGCGCTCGTCGCGGCGACCGAGGGCAGCACGCGGCCGGTGTCGGTGACCGTCACGAATGCCGGGATCGCGACCGTCGAGCGGTTTGATCTGCGCATCCCGTGACGCGGGTCGCACAAGTGTCCTAATAGCAAGCTACTGCGCTGGTTGAGACAGGGCGGCGCGGCGCTATGCTTGGCTATCGTTTTTTTCATCTCCTATAACCAGCGGGCTAGTGGGTTTGAAGGAGTTTACTTGGGAATCGAAGATAAACGGAAATCGGGCGCTGCTTCGGTTTTCCATCACGTCCATCAATTGCAGTTCGATATTGAAGTAGAGAAGAAGGCGACCAGCGAGTATTTCCTTAATCCGCGCCTGCATCGTTGGCGTGGTGACTTGGTGCCCGCTGGATGTCTTTCCTACTTCGATGGTCCCATGCCACCCGGAAGATTGGCGGGAGAATATGCGCGGGGTATCGTCACCCTGCATGACGATCTCAACCTTAATATGGTTGACGACTGCAAACCCCGGCCCCGGATTTCTCAGTGCCCATGTGATAAGGGGCTTGTTGAGGGCAACATCGGATTCAACCAACTCAAGCTCACCAATCGTAATAACAGGGCGATTAGCGGCGAAGAGTGCCTTTTTGGCGGTTTCAGCCGAACTTTGAGCGGCGTCGGCGGCGATTTCAGATGCGACAATGGATCGCTTCATGTCGGCAGATTGGATTTTAGCGACCTCAACCATTCCAATGGTGGCTTTATAGAGCGTGTAGGTGAACAAGCCGATCATGCCAGTAGCAACGGCAGTTATCAGCGAACTCCAATGGTCAACCGCTTTGCCGAACGTCCAAGCCGAATAGAAGAGTATGTTGTAACTTTCGCAATCATAGGGAGCCTTGGCTTCGCTGCATATTTCGTGGTTACGAGGAAATCCAAGTGACTCCCACCATTCAATCCAAATTGCGACCACAGCGGCGAGCGCGAATACAAGAAGCCAGCGCCAATATTTCAGCATCCCTCAATCGCCGTTCCGAAAATGTCCGCGTTAAGCGGGCATCCTACCGGAATTGCAACTAGGCGATATAGGGCGGGAGGTGCTTTCCCCTGACAAAGCCCGACTTCCCGCGCGGAATACCCACTATTCACCTCGCTTGAGCTTCCGCCGTCCCCAATGCGCGGCCTTCCGGTCGGGATTGAACACTCGCTCGACTTGACGGTTCAGGGCCCGCATGACCGCGCGATGCGCGCCATCATGGCCGGGCCGCCCAGCGTCGCCACCAAGATCAAGGCCTCCATCGCGATCTGCCATTCCGGTGCCGTATGCTCCGTCTTCGGCAGCCGGGTGATGTAATTGCCGGCGTCCTCCAGCGTGACGAGTTGGCGACCGCGCGCCAGAGGGATCGGATCGTCGAAACGTCGGGACCAGCTTTTTCGCGGGTATCCCCCATGGGTCTTTACTTCAGCAGACCTGACGCCAAGTTGCCGTCGACCAACACTTGCTGGGCTTTCAGGTTGGCTTGACTGGAGAAGGAGCGTGGGTTGACCTTTGCTGCAGCGAAGATCGCCTCGACCATTTCGTCGACATCCTGCAGGCAAAGCTCGTAGGTTGGAACCTTCGGCAGACTGGCGCGGCGACGCGCTATGTTAGCGGATATTTCCGGGGGCAGCCCAGGCGGTAATGGCAATCCAGTATTCCCAGCTAAGTCTCGATGAGACGAAATAGTCGAAGCCATGCCATTCTTAAGTGCGTCGTCCGGATAACGTAAATACTCATAGGCATGGAGCGCGGCGATTGCCGGGTCAAACCGGCTAAAATCTGCGCCGCCGATCTCGGCTTTGAACGCGTCCCAAAGCCGCGGAAGCCGATGCGAGTGTTTGCGCAGCTCCTCCAAGGTGTGCGTTCTCGATAGCGCCCCTTTTATCAGGAATTCGACAGCGTGATGTAACAGGTTGCACGCGACCGGATTGCTTCTGCTGCATGATTCGTTGCTGCATCTTGTACTCACCTAACGGCCTGCCAGCGCTATCGGATCGTTGAAGTGCCGTTTCCAACCGCGACAGCCGTCACGGCGGCTGCCCGATTTTCTCGTTTAGAGCCACATAAATTTTGCGACCATGATCAGAATTGCGCCACTTAAGAGCAGACAGGAAATTACAATCGGTGCAACCGCCGCTATTACATACAAATTTGGACGGGTTCCTTTGTCGTTATGATCCAAGAAACTTCCCATCCATCCTTGATGGTGCGAGACGGTACCAAGGAAGCCCATTATCGCAGAGATAAATCCCAAGCCGAAGAGGCATATAAAAATGCCGATGCCCTTCAACGGCGGCACCGTTGAGTAATCCTTGAGCAACGACATGCACCCAGCAATTCCTGCGGCATTTGCTGCGAGCAAATATCCGACACCCTTAAACTGGATGTCGAGAGCATCCTTCGCGTACTCGCGCTCCGCCTCAATTTTCTTTTGGAGCAACTCTCGTTGTTCGGTCATTTCGCACCCTCAGCTTGTTTTCTTGTTACACGTTCTGTCGCCTACGACTTAGCCGCCATCAGGCGAACAGCTCGGCACCGGGCGGCGCGAATTTCACGTAGGTCCCGCTTTCGTGCAGCGACAGCCAGCCCAACGTGATCGCGCGGGCGAGTGCGGCACGGTACTGGTACGGCGTACCGCCAGCTTCGAGGAACGCGCCGTTGACCAGCTCGACATAGATGCGGCCGTCCTGAACCGCCTCGGTCGCGTTGGCGATCTCGACGAGCTTGCGGGCGGCGGCGTCGGGATCGGCGGCACGGGAATCGTTGCGCATCTGAAATCCCGATCCCGGCCTGGGTAACCCGAAAAAACCCCGCCGCGCCTCGACGGGGTCAAGTTCGGGAGAGCGGCACAAGATCGCCGACGTGCCGCGAGATGGATCATGCCACGATTCGGAGATACTTCACTCCAGAACCTCATACTCAAACGCCACGCCTTCCGGGTCGTTCTCCTCGAACCACTTTTCCGCAGCGTCGACATTCGCGAACACCTTGAGATGATCGGCATCGCCGACGTGTTTGCTTGTGTTGACATAGATGAACACGGTCATCGGTCCCTCGCTAGCTTGCGGTGCCCCCAATGATGCTCTTCGCGAGTTGGATCAAACACCCGTTCAATGTTCCGGTTCAACGCCCGCAAGACGCCGATCCGCGCATGCATCAGGAAGTCACGGCCCTCGGCGGCACCGATCAGGCGGCCGATGGCCGTCTGCCATTCTGTTCGGGCTTCGGCAGCTTCATGATGTAGCTGGCCGCGTCCTGTAGCGTGACGAGCTGGCGACCGCGCGGCAGCGGGATCGGGTCTTCGAATGGGCGCTTCCAGCCGCGATCAGCCATGTCTGAATTAGATGGCGTCGAGGCTGTTCATGAGCCAAACCTTGAACTCATCCATTTTCGGAGTCCACTTCTCAAGTTTTGACGCCGCGCGCGTTATCAAAAACGCAGCGTCGGCGCACTCGATCGCCATCTCATTTTGGCCGCCGTGCTTCAACCAGTAAAGTTCGCGATTGAGCGTTGCTATCCATTCCTTCTTTGACATTTTCTCTTCAACTCTGGGGGAATCTCGCAAATGCGCAAACATGTGCGGACCCTCGCGCTGAATCATTCCTTCGGCAGCGCCTGCAAGAGTGACCGCCACGTCGTAATCGCCCCGTTGCAGGGCATCTATCGCTGCGTCGGTCTGTCTTGTAGCGGCTTCGACGAGCGTAAGGTTTAATGTCCCGAGGGGGATGTCCATAGTTGGCGGTTCCAATCCAGCGGGTTCATTGCTTCGTCTTGCGCCCGATTCTCTGCAATTTGGCTTTCCAGTTTAACGCTCTCATGTGAGCCTTTAATCAGCTCGGTCGTTGAACGCGAGGCCCAGTAAACTGAATGATCTCCGCAGCAGAATAGACGCCTTGCGCGGCTGCACCAGGTGGCAATTTAAGGACGCGAATGTACACGTCTTGACCCGGTTTGATCACCGTGTCGACGCTCCCTGGCGTCGTGTTCGTAAAGGCTTGGTTCCCCACGAATGTGGTCGTGCTGCTTCCGGGCGTGACCAAAGTTGATGCGCGGCTTGCATCGGCCGCGCTAATAATCTGAAAGTGCGTGCCGCCCGCGGCCTGAGTCGTCTCAGCAGCTTTCAGCAGAACGTAATCCTGGACGGTCGATGCGCCTGTATAAGCGTTTCCCCGCGATTGGATGCGCCATGTGTCGGCCGTGATCTGCTGTGCCGCAACACCGCCTGTGAAGCCCATTTCTTGATATTTAGTAGCGCAGCCACCCAGCGTGACGGCCAGCGCCACGATTCCCAGAATATGCATATCGCTGATCCCCCGACCAGCCAGCATCCAAGCGCAACCGGAGGTCGAAGGCAAGACCGCACGAGCGGCGTCAGCTTGCGCTTGCAAGAGCGGCGGGGGGTCTCACGGTTTGAATTTATCGATTTCCGCCGCGACATCGTCGTCGGCAGCTTTTTCGGCGGCCACCGATTCTTGGGCAAGGCCACGCCGAAAATCGCGCTCCGCTGTTTCCATCAGCCCGGCTACCAAATCTTCCGGCACTCCGTCGATCGGAGCATCTTGATAGACTTCGGAGTCGACTGAATAAGTGAAGCCATTTGCCGGGATGCCCTCGATAAAAATGCGAACCTTCCAACCGTTTAACGTCGGAATCGCACGAACTTCGTAGACCTTGCCGCCGTGTTCGAAGGTCGTAGCCTTTTGCATCGCACTCTCCAACTGGCATGGCGGGCGCCGCGCAAACGCACAAAACTCTCAAATCAGCAAATCAGGCAGTCACAACCTCGAGACTTGAATTAATTTTTCCAGCTCATGGCGACCGTCCGAGTGAGCTTCCTGCTCAGTGGCGAACGATTCTAATGAAGACTGAATAGGTCTTCCGTTCTCTCTGAGGTCCCAGCGAAAGCGACCCGCGTGAATCGTGCAGGGCCGGGTTACAAGGTCATAAGGTTGCGGTGACTGAGCCATATCCGACGGGCGTTGCAGAGCAGTTATCCGCGCCCGAAATCCCTCGATCTCCTGAAGCGCGTTGTGGCGTTCCTGCCCCGATGGAAGCTTGCGGGCGGTCTCTAGCAGCTTCGCGGCCATCGCTTCCAGGTCTTGCATCTCTTTTCTCGTTCGATCGGCTGATTTGATCGGGATCATTTTCCCTGCGCCTTCAGCAATCAGATTTGGCGAGATCTCCCTCTGACAGGGAACAGCCTGTCGGTGGAGCGATCGAGCCGCTTCTCGGTGCCGTGCGCGCCGCTTAGATGCCCGACCAACTCGCCGGACAGCCGATAGAGGTTGATCCCTTTTAGCTCGTAGAGTTTTTGGCCGTCTAGGTCGAAGACTTCCCCGCCGTTCACCACGGCAACGTGGGTGCCATTGCTATTGAAAATATTACCGCTCACGACCGACCTCCTATGGAGAGGCCCCGCGGCAAAGGCTGCGCCTATTGGCCGGGGATAGCGAGACAAATCGCGCGCTCGGGCTATTTCGACTTCGCCTTCAGCCCGAGCTCGACCAGGCGGCGGATGGCTTCGGAGCGGTCCAGTTTCCCGCCCTGACTTGCGATCCATTCGTCGATGCACTGCATTTCGTACTCCGTCCACTGCGGGTTTGGGCTAGCAGCTAGTGCCTTTTGCGCCATGCCTTTTGCCACCGCGACGGACGCCGTGATCTTGGCGAGGGTGCTCTCTTTCATCAGATCTTCGCCTTCTTTGCCGGTTTGTCGCCGGGGTCCTTCGACAGGATATGCAGCATCGCGTCGATCATGCCCCGTATCGCCTCAGGGCGAGTCACCGGCGGGTTTTGCTTCGCGGCCCACGCATCGATAGCCTTGATCTGTCCGGCCTGGAGCCGGACGCCCACGAGGGTGCCAGTGACGGCTGATCGCTTCCTGATCGGGCGCGTTATGTTATCATAGCTTGATTTTGCCATTTGCTATCGTTTACGCCGGCGGGTTTTCCTTTTGCTTTTGTCGGGCGCGGCGAGCTGTTGACGCTGGCTTTCAAGGCGATGCTTTTGGGGCGCGGCCGATGCAAATCTGGCTGCCCACCGCTGCTCGAACCTTCTTTGAACGTCGAGCGGGATACTGCTCATAACCGAAACTCCGGGTTTGTCGCCCCGGTCTCAAACGCATTAACGCGCACGGTCCTACAAAGGTCCACCCCCTAGGATGGGGCATACAGCTCAATCCACCGCGATCATGACGTCGGACGCCCTTACCGCTACGTGACCTTGCCGGCCTGTCTTGATCAGGCCCGCTCCCGATGGAAGATTTCAGTCCATCCTGTCCACGCAACTGGCCGCGCTGATGACGAGCCGTCGGATCGGGGTCCACGCCCTGCGGTAACGGGGACTTAACCAAACCGTCGCACCTTCGGGTGACCTTCTGACGGTCACGTGGTGCTGAGAGAGGAGCCGTCGCTGATCTCAACCCAGCGGCGGCTTTTTCATAGGGCGAGACCCGATGAACTACCGAGCGTTCACAAACGACAGCCTGACCTTGATGTACGAGGCCATCCGCGGCGCGCTGGCGGCCGACGACGCACTGAAGCTGCAGGATTCGGAAACTAAATTCCGCGTTCGTGAGACCCCCGATTGGAGACATCACGCTGCTGACCTCGAGGCGGAAATGATCAAGCGCGGAATGATGTTCGAGGTCATCGACTGGTCGGAAGATCAGGGGATATTGCCCGGGTTTTAACCGTCCGCGAATAAGCACCGCTGGCTGGCCCTGCGGTGGCCGGGATCGCCCGGCACCCAAATCCGACCCACACCAGCGGCTCTCTCGGGCGCTTGGCGGGGTGATTCCGTCATAGGGTTATCGGGCCGTTGCGCGCTTCTGCCTTGGTGGCTCTGTTGGCTGAACTGCAGGAGCCTGCTGAGCGCTTGCGAAAGATTGTTGCAGGGCTTCAAGTTTACCGGTCAGCGCGGTGACGTCGTCGGACAACCGCTTAATCTCGGCCCGATCGGATGAGACCGTTTGCTGAAGGGCCCTCAGTTGACTGACGGCTTGCTGCAGGGACGCCTGCAGGTCATGGATCGCCTGAGCAGTCGGATCTGGTGGTGGTGGTGCGGTCGCTTTGTGCTGCTTCACAGGAATGGTTTCGTAAACGCCCAAAGGTACGATTAAGGCGACGGCTAGGAACGTCAGGACGAAGATACGCCCTCTCCGAGAGTGGCGATCAGGTCCTGGTGGACGCTCGAATCTCGATTGATCGCCCATGAAACAAAAATCCTGGTTTGCAGGGTTCTGACATTTGCGCGGCCCGGCTCAGCTTAAACGATTCCCCGGCCGCGCCAGGGCGCCATATCGCACTCGAAAAGCGAAAACCCCGCATCGGGGTGCGGGGCTTTCTTTGGGGAAGTGGGGGATAGGGACCGCGCGCTTCGTGGGTAGGTCCTCGAACCTCGAAAAGGTTCAAAATAGAAATGCGTGGGGGCCTCGGCCCCGTGGTTCTAGCCCGTGCGATAAGCGTCGAAGGCGTGGGCCAGGAAAACGCTGATACTGAGGCAGGCCAGCAGCGCTGTTACGATCTCGATCATTGGCGCACTCCCTGGGTCGCCACCATGCCAAGGACGGCGGCCTTGAGGAAATGGCGGTAAATCGCGCTGAGGATGGCGGTCATCATGATCGAACCCCGTTATTCATCCACCTTAAGGCTAGGCCCGCATCGGTTTCCGGACGACTTCGTGGGTATTGGAAAACGGTTTCATCGGGAGCGCAGGGCTCGCCGGGCGGGCTGTACCACCGGCGAGTGCGACGTCGAAGGCAAGGAAATCTTGCACGATGTTTTCACCGTGGATGGCACAAAGTGTGCGCGATTGCCCCGGCGAATTCTCAATTCCGAGGAAACGAAAGCCGCTATTGCTCGGGGGAGCCTCTATTGCGATCGGCGGACGACGTTCGGCAAGAAGGTCGTAAGGCTGATCGAGACCGCGGAAAAATACGAAGCCGAACGTGAGGCGGCGATCGAACAATCAGGCTTACCGGACGCAAAGGCGAGCCAATGGGAAGCGGCTTACGAGATCGAGAAGTTGGCCTATGAGGCTTGTGATATCGAGCCTCAGACAATGGCGGGCGCGCTCATTCAAGCCCGCGCGCTCACTGCCTACGCCGAGGCAGAGATCGAAGTCGGTCACTACCGCGGTCGCGCCGGACAACTCGTCGGGCTCGCCCTGGCGGAATCTCTCACGCGGCTGTCCGTGGTGTAGCGCGTAAACGAGACAGCCCGCCGGTTCATGCCGGGAAGTCGAAAGCCGCTACCGAGTTCAAACCCGGTGGCGGCTTTTTGCTGTCAAGGTCGCCAATTAATTAGAATGGTCCGCCACCATGCGGCCTGCACGGTCCCGCCTGTCCACCCCCATGGACGCGACCGCCGCGGCGGGGCCGTGCTCGCCGCCCTCCGGGTTACCCCAGTTCACAGAATCAAGTTGACCGAACCGCGCCGAGATTATGCCTTATCGGTGGGTGCATCCCCGGACGAGGAGAGGTGAGGGCGCCGATTCAGGGCCGCGTGGGGCGGGATCGGTTTGTCGAACGGCCGTTTCCAGCCGCGCCGGGTTGCCATCGTGGGCGATCTCTAATTTGCCGTGTTACCGGTTTTAGTCGGTGACTTTTTCGCCGCGGGAGTCTTTGCTGTGGCCTTGGGCGCGTCAGTGCTGCGCGCGTTGCCCCACGGGTCAGCAGGGGTTTTGGCGTCTGGAATCTTTTTCAGCGAATCCTTGTAGGCCCTGTCGGTGGCTTGTTCCTTTTCGATCTGCTCGGGTGTCTTTGCGCCCATCATTTCCTCAAGGGTCTTGGGCGTTTTGCTTTGGGCGTAGGCCGGCCCGGCCAGCATCGCGATCATAGCCGCGGCGCAGATAACTCTCATGCGAATACTCCCCTCGATGCTTCCTGAGTTTCCAATCGGGCCAGTAGTGTGTTGCCCCGGCGCGCCCGACGAGCATGTGCCATTGAAGCCCGGCCTAAGCCGGCAGGCAATCGCCATCCGGACGATGAGTGGTGAGCCCGCCGGTTCACGCCCGGCGGGCCTATGCTTTGTATAGGCTTTTGTCGATCAGGTGACGCGCCGCATGGATTACAGGGCTGATACGGCGGTAGCTTTTCGCCCCATGAGCGTGGGGGTCTCTACTTCCGTTCTCGTGCGGGGTTGCCAACAACGGTAATCCCTTGCGGCACGTCGCGGGTGACAACCGCGCCGGCCCCGATTACTGCATCATCCCCAACGGTCACTCCCGGAAGGATGATAGCGCCGCCGCCTATCCAAACGTTCTTTCCGATCGATACAGGACGGCCGAACTCGGCACCGGTCTTTCTGATCGCAGGATCGCGCGGGTGGTCGGCAGAGTATATCTGGACAGCAGGTCCGATCTGCGTTCCGGGGCCAATGGTAACCGCGACGACATCGAGGATCACGCAGTTGAAGTTGAGGAAAACGTCTGTCCCGATCTTGATGTTATAGCCAAAGTCACAATGGAATGGCGGCCGGATAACAGCGCCGTCTCCCACTTCAGACAACAGCTCGCGAAGGAGTTCCCGTCTTTCCGCTGCCGACGCAGCGAGCGAACCGTTATAATGGACCATCCATGCTTTTGCGATGGCTTGATCCGCCTGAATTTCCGGATCGCCTGCGTGGTACAACTCGCCCGCCAGCATCTTTTCTTTCTCTGTGCGCATGCGATCCTTCTCTCATCTGGTCGACTTCCAACGGGCTAATGGCGTTGGCCCTTCTGGTCGAACCCATCCGGCATCCGCGGCGGATGCCCGGCGTCATTCTGATTGCACCAGGGGCAGGGTGCGCCAGCACCCCCGCAGTTGCAGGCGTGCTCGCCTTCCCACGGCTTATGGGGATGGTTCTCACACACCCAACCGCAGCCCTCGCAGAGGGTGCACTTCACCGGGGTCGTGTGGATAAGATGCATCAACAAAACCCGTGGTGTGGCGGGCGGTCCCTGACATCAAATCCTAGTGGCATTGCCGGATGCCCGCAAAGTGCGCTGTAGTCGCACCCATGAGCACCAAATCGCGCGAGGTCATCTTTGGCTCCCAGATAGCTGGCGCCAAGATTCGCGCCCAGGGGGCTCGGGAACGCGCCAGGAAAGTCACCGACGATCGGGCAATGCCTCAATGGTGGCCTCGGTTGGCTCCAGGTCAAATGCCATCGGTGCAAAATGGAAGCCAGCATCCCGCTCGATTGCGTTCGGCGGCCGAAGGACACGCCAATCTGGAAACTTGAAGCCTCGCTGAAATGCCGGTCATGCCGGAAGGGGCGTTACGCTCCTCCGGTGCACATGATCAGGCTGACGGAGGAACGGGAGACGGTGCCTTACGTTTGGGTGCATCCGGACGAGGAGAAGTGAGGGGTGCCGTTCACGCTCGGAAGCCGTCACCATCTCAACCCGGTGGCGGCTTTTTCACGAAGATGCTTCTTAGCCGAGGCCCGCAGAGGTCTACACGCGCGGAATCACCGGTGTCGCCCGAGATATCTCCAAAAGAGATATGCCAGACGGTGTTCGGAAAGCTGCCGGTGCACACCAAATGGTTCGTATCGGATGCGTAGTTGGCGCAGCGTTTTTGACACTGCTTGGCCAGCGCAGCTTGACGATCAGGGCAGCTCAGGCCAGTTCTTTTGTCTTCGGCCCTGCCGGCATCGTCCTCGAAAAAGCAACCCCGCAACCGCGCACTTCCGGTCAACGCGTTCACGCATTGATTGGTCGCCTCGTCGACCTGTGCTTTGGTCGGATTCATCAATGGGCACTGCGGGGGAATCTGACGTGGGGCCACGTAAGTACGCGCTGTGTGTGGCGGGCGGGCGAGCACCGCGCTTTTTCGGTGCTCGTGCGTAGTCCCAAAGGACCCGGCGGACGGCCTTCGAGAACCCTCGGCGCAGGCGATGGGAATGCATCTGGTCCACAGCGGACCCGTGGTCACGCACCGATTGGCCTCTGGCGCGCAGCCCTCGGGGCAACAGGTTTGCGCAAACGCGGGCGATATCAGCGCATATGCCAAAACTAGGATTGCCAGCTTGAGATATCGCATTGCCGTCCTGCCATTCCGCTCGGGCGGGCGTTGTGCGTTTGAGGGTCGGTTCCCGCCAAACGGCCCCGTCTTAGGGAACCGCAAGGGCCACGACCGCGGGCGGCAGGGTGTTACATACACATCGGAGAGAGGACCGCCGCAAATGGTCAACGCGGAATTTCTAAAAAGCGTTCCTACCCATCAAGGATTACCCCTGCCGCGAGCGACTCTACCCGATCGCGCCGCTGTCCCTCACTTGTCCCCGTGCGCACATGATCCAAAGCTGACGGAAACGCGCGAGATCGCGCCTTACGTTTGGGTGCATCCTGACGATGAGAGGTGAGACTAAACAAAGCGAATTCGTGGCTGTTTTCTCTCGACGGCAAGCTTTAAAGCACGAACGTCTCTAACCTGAATTTTGCTGGTAACGGAACTTCGCGAAAACATACCTCGCGTGACCGACCGCCATTTCAAACGAACCTTTATGCCCTCATCAGCGTTCGCTTCCTGAAATGGATCGAAAGTGATGACGCCGATCGAGACATTATTTCCCGGCGATAGCACCGCTAGCGCCTCTTCATTGCTGTGGCCGCGCTGCGCAACGACCGCCCGGACGATGTCGACCAACTCATCTCCAGCGGAAAATCCAAGAAGAGGCGGCGTCGCCAGGATGGACTCAATGATGATCGTTTCGTTACACACATTTTGAATCCGAAACTCGACGCCGCTGTCTCCAGCTTCAAAGTTCGCCGCCGGTGATTTTCCGACCGCGCGATCGTAGAAGGACTTTGTTGCTGAAGAGCCTGCACGCAGGATTGACAGCGCCTTAGACGCAAAAAGCCAATCGATTGCCATCAGGAGAATCCTCATGCCCCGCCATTTGGGGAGAACAAATCACGAAGCGCCGTGTTGCGGCCGTGTTGCGCGGACTGCTCGTGACTAAACGGGAATGCCTGAAATCAAAGGGTTTTCTTCAATACTAAGCGCAACACGAAAAAGGCAATCATTTTTCATCTATCCTATTGAAATCGCTGGCGATCCCAGCAGGATTCGAACCTGCAACCCACGGAGTAGAAATCCGTTACTCTATCCAGTTGAGCTATGGGACCGTCGCGGCGCTTATACCATTGCCAATATGAAAAATCCGCTGTCCCGCCAAGTCCGTTCCGAACCCTTTTTCGCGATCCCGCGACAAAGCTGCAGCGCGGACCATTGCTTTCGGTCCGCCACCCCCGCAAGGCTGCGTCGGAAAGTCCGCTTTCGGCGCGGGAAAACCTTACCAGGCGATCGATACCATGAAACCCATTGGTTCAAATTCCCCGGACCTCATCCTGAGGAGCCCGGCGAAGCGCAGCGAAGCCGGGCGTCTCGAAGGATGGCGGCTTGCACGGCCATCGCCCTCGGCCATCCTTCGAGACGCATCGCCTGCGCGATGCTCCTCAGGATGAGGTCCGGGGAGGATGCCGCTATAATTCGAAATTGGGAAACGTAGCCCCAGGACAAATGACTCCGACAAATGTCGCATGCGGCTTTTTCGCTACTCCGTTCTGGCGCCATGAGTCCGTCACCTTTTAACGCACTTCTATTCGATACGCGGCGCTCGTCCGCGGCAGGGAGTTCCACATGATCGGTCTGGTTCGCGCTGCAACGCTTTGCGCAACCCTGGCGCTTGGCCTGGTCACAGCGCAGGCGGCCGACAAGGCCTTCAAACGCGACGATCTGGCGGATTCGGCGATCAAGCTGGAGGCCCAGATCAAGAGCGAGGCCGGACCGGTCGCCAAGTCGGGGGCGTCCCTGCGAACCGACGCCGACGCCGCCTTCAAACGCAGCGATTTCCGCAGCGGCCTACAAATCCTCGGGCAAATCGCAGCCAGCACGCCTGACGACAGCGCCAACTGGCTCCGGCTCGCCCGCACCATCTTCCAGATCCGGCCCGCCAACAGCAGCGAGCAGACCTTCCTTTTGGAACGCGCCTCGACCGCGGCCTACATCGCCTATCAGCGCGCCGGCAATCCGGGCGACGAGGCCGACGCGCTCGCCGTGCTCGGCCGCGCGATGTCGGAGCGCACGCTGTGGCGCCCGGCACTGGATGCGCTGCGGCTCTCGCTCGACATGCGCGAGGTCGCCGACGTCCGCGGCCAATACGAAAAAATGCGCGACGAGCACGGCTTCCGGCTCCTGGACTATACCGTCGATTCCGATTCGGCCTCGCCGCGGGCCTGTTTCCAGTTCTCCGAGGACCTCGCCAAGCGCACCGATTTTACCCCGTTCCTGGCGCTGGCGGGCAGCGACAAGCCCGCGGTGTCGTCGGAAGGCAAGCAGCTTTGTGTCGACGGCCTGACGCATGGCGAGCGCTACAACATCAATCTGCGCGCCGGGCTGCCGTCGACCGTCAAGGAGACGCTGCCGAAATCGGCCGAATTCAACATCTATGTGCGCGATCGCAAGCCGTTCGTGCGCTTCACCGGACGCGCCTATGTGCTGCCGCGCACCGGCCAGCGCGGCATTCCGCTGGTCAGCGTCAATACCCCCTCGGTCGCGGTCGACGTGTTCCGGATCGGCGACCGCAACCTGATCAACACCGTGATCGACAGCGATTTCCAGCGCAGCCTGAACAACTATGAACTCTCCAGCCTTGGCGACCAGCGCGGCGTCAAGGTCTGGTCGGGCGAACTCGCCACCGCGACCACGCTCAACCAGGATGTCACCACCGCGTTTCCGGTCGATCAGGCGCTGGGCGATCTGCAGCCGGGCGTCTACGTCATGACCGCCGCGGCCAAGGGCCCCGGCAGCGACGGCGACGGTTCGCTGGCGACGCAGTGGTTCATCGTTTCCGATCTCGGCATCACCGCGTTCTCCGGCAATGACGGCATTCATGTCTTCGTCAATTCGCTGGCCTCGACCGACGCCGTCGGCAAGGCCGAGGTCCGGCTGGTCGCGCGCAACAACGAGATCCTGGCGACCCGCAAGACCGACGAGTCCGGCCATGTGCTGTTCGAGGCGGGGCTGGCGCGCGGCGAGGGCGGCCTGTCGCCGGCGCTGCTGACCGTGACCAGCGATAAGGCCGACTACGCTTTCCTCAGCCTGAAATCGAGCGCGTTCGATCTGTCCGATCGCGGCGTTTCCGGCCGCGCGGTGCCCGCGGGCGCCGATGCCTTCGTCTATGCCGAACGTGGCGTCTACCGTTCCAACGAGACGGTGTACCTCACCGCACTGCTGCGCGACGGGCAGGGCAATGCCGTCACCGGTGGGCCGCTGACGCTGGTAATCGAGCGGCCCGACGGCGTCGAATTCCGCCGCCCGGTGCTGGCGGATCAAGGCGCGGGCGGGCGCAGCATGGCGGTTCCGCTCAATTCGGCCGTTCCGACCGGGACCTGGCGAGTGCGGGCATTCACCGACCCCAAGGGCGCAGCGGTCGGCGAAACCACCTTCATGGTCGAGGATTACGTCCCCGAGCGGATCGAATTCGATTTATCCAGCAAGGACAAGCACATCAAGGCTGATGTTCCGGTAGAACTGAAGGTCGAGGGCCATTTCCTTTATGGCGCGCCTGCCTCGGGCCTGCAGCTGGAAGGCGACATGCTGGTCGCGCCGGCTTCGGAGCGGGCGGGTTTTGCGGGTTACCAGTTCGGCGTCGCCGACGAAGAGACCACCAGCAACGAGCGTACGCCGATCGAAAACCTGCCCGAGGCTGATGCCAATGGCGTCGCGACCTTCCCGGTCAGCCTCGCCAAGCCGCCGACGTCGACACGCCCGCAGGAAGCCCAGATCTTCATCCGCATGGCGGAAGCCGGCGGCCGCGCGGTCGAGCGCAAACTGGTGCTGCCGGTAGCACCCGCGTCGGCCATGATCGGCGTGAAACCGCTGTTCGGCGACACCAGCGTCGCCGAAGGCGACAAGGCCGGGTTCGACGTCGTGTTCGTCGCGCCTGACGGCAAGCCATTGGCACGCGATGGCCTGCGCTACGAGTTGTTGAAGATCGAGTCCCGCTATCAATGGTATCGCCAGAATTCGTCCTGGGATTTCGAGCCGGTCAAATCCACCACGCGGGTGGCCGACGGGGATCTCACCGTCGCGGCCGACAAGCCATCGCGGATCACGCTGTCGCCGCCGCCCGGCCGCTATCGGCTCGACGTCAAATCGACCGAAGCCGACGGGCCGCTGACGTCGGTGCAGTTCGATGTCGGCTGGTATTCCGACGGCAGCGCCGATACCCCCGACCTTTTGGAAACCTCGATCGACAAGCCGGAATACCAGTCCGGCGACACCATGGTGGTGTCGGTCAACGCGCGCTCGGCCGGCAAGCTGACCATCAACGTGCTGGGCGACCGGCTGCTGACGACGCAAACCACCGACATCAAGCAGGGCACCGCGCAGGTCAAAATTCCCGTCGGCAAGGATTGGGGCACCGGCGCCTATGTGGTGGCGACGCTGCGCCGTCCGCTCGATATCGCCGCAGTTCGGATGCCGGGCCGCGCCATCGGCCTGAAATGGTTCGGCATCGACAAGAAGACCCGCACGCTGCAGGTCAACCTGTCGCCGCCGGCCCTGGTGCGTCCGGGCACCACGCTGAAGCTGCCGGTCAAGCTCGGCGGCCTCAATCCCGGCGAAGACGCCAAAATCGTCGTTGCCGCCGTCGATGTCGGCATTCTCAATCTGACCAATTACAAGCCGCCGGCGCCGGACGACTATTATCTCGGCCAGCGCCGCATGACCTCGGAAATCCGCGACCTCTATGGGCAACTGATCGACGGCATGCAGGGCACGCGCGGCCAGCTCAAGACCGGCGGCGATTCCGGCGGCGCCGAATTGCAGGGCAGCCCACCGACGCAGAAGCCGCTGGCGCTTTATTCCGGAATTGTCACGGTCGCAGCTGACGGCACGGCTGAAATCAATTTCGACATTCCGGAGTTTGCCGGCACCGCGCGCGTCATGGCGGTGGCCTGGACCGCAACCAAACTCGGCCGCGCCACAACAGATGTCACGGTGCGCGATCCCGTCGTGCTGACGGCGACGCTGCCGCGCTTCCTGCTCACTGGCGATCACGGCACCATGAGTTTCGATCTCGACAACGTCGAGGGCGCACCGGGAGACTACACCATCAACGTCACGGCCTCCGGCCCTGTGAAAGTCTCAGGCAATCCCGCCACCACGGTCAATCTCGCCGCCAGGCAGCGCACCTCGCTGGCGCTGGCGCTCGATGCCGGCGGCGCGGGCACCGCGAATCTCGACGTCGATATCAAGGGACCGAACGGGCTGACCTTGGCGCGGCACTATGCGCTCGACGTCAAGGCGGCGACCCAGATCCTCGCGCGCCGCTCGATCCGCACGCTGGCCAAGGGCGAGAGCCTGACGCTGACATCCGATATGTTTTCGGATCTGGTGCAGGGCACCGGCGGCGTCTCGCTGTCCGTTAGCCTGTCCACGGCGCTCGATGCCGCGACCATCCTGAAGGCGCTTGATCGTTACCCCAATGGCTGTTCCGAGCAGATCACCAGCCGCGCCTTGCCGCTGCTCTACGTCAACGATCTCGCTGTCGGCGCCCATCTCGCGATGGATACCGAGGTCGACCAGCGCATCAGGGACGCCATCGACCGGCTGCTGGCGCGGCAGGGCTCGAACGGATCGTTCGGGCTGTGGTCGGCCGGCGGCGATGACGCCTGGCTCGACGCCTACGTCACGGACTTTCTGACCCGCGCCCGCGAAAAGGGATTTGCGGTGCCCGACGTGCTGTTCAGAAGCGCGCTCGATCGGGTCCGCAATTCCGTCGTGAACGCCACCGAGCCCGAAAAAGACGGCGGGCGGGATCTCGCTTATGGCCTGTACGTGCTCGCCCGCAACGGCACCGCGCCGATCGGCGATCTGCGCTATCTCGCCGACACCAAGCTGAACAATCTGGCGACCCCGATCGCCAAATCGCAACTGGCGGCGGCGCTGGCGCTGGTCGGCGACCGGACGCGGGCGGAGCGGGTCTACTCGGCTGCGCTCGAAAGCCTCGCGCCGAAGCCGGTGCTGGAGTTCGGCCGGGTCGATTACGGCAGCGCCCTGCGCGACGCGGCGGCGCTGGTCTCGCTTGCCAGCGAAGGCAATGCGCCGCGGGCAACGCTGACGCAAGCCGTCGCGCGCGTCGAAACGGCGCGCGGGCTGACGCCCTACACCTCGACCCAGGAAAACGCCTGGCTGGTGCTGGCGTCGCGCGCGCTGGCAAAGGAAACCATGAGCCTCGATCTCGACGGCGCGGCGGTCAAGACCGCGCTCTATCGCAGCTACAAGGCCGCCGAGATGGCGGGCAAGCCGATCAAGATCACCAACACCGGGGAAGCCGCGGTGCAGGCGGTGGTCTCGGTGAGCGGTTCGCCGATCACGCCGGAGCCCGCGGCCTCGAACGGCTTCAAGATCGAGCGCAATTATTTCACGCTCGACGGCAAGCCGGCCGATGTGTCGAAGGCCAAACAAAACGATCGCTTCGCGGTGGTGCTGAAGATCACCGAGGCCAAGCCGGAATTCGGTCACATCATGGTATCGGACTATCTCCCGGCCGGGCTTGAGATCGACAATCCGCATCTGGTCTCGTCAGGCGACACCGGCACGCTGGACTGGATCGAGGATGGCGAGGAGCCGGAAAACACCGAATTCCGCGACGACCGCTTTACGGCGGCGATCGATCGCGCCGCCGACGCCAAAGCGGTGTTCACGGTTGCCTATGTGGTGCGCGCGGTGTCGCCCGGCAAATACGTGCTGCCGCAGGCCTATGTCGAGGACATGTACAACCCCTCGCGCTACGGCCGCACCGGCACCGGCTCAGTCGAGGTGCGCCCGGCGAAATGAACGAGACGGACCACAACAACGCTCCTGCGTCATGGCCGGGCAAAAGGCGCGAAGCGCCGTCTTCGCGCCAGATGACCCGGCCATCCACGGCTTTGGTCACGAAAAAAGAAGACGTGGATGCCCGGGACAAGCCCGGGCATGACGAGCGGAGGAAACGGCGCTTCACTCGTATCGCCGTTGTGACGTTCGCAACCATAGCCCTTGTCACGCTTGTCATCGCAACATGGGTGGTCTCGCTCGGGCCGTTGCCATTGGCGCAGGCGAGGCAAATCTCCACCACCATCGTCGACCGCAACGGCAAGCTGTTGCGGGCCTATGCGATGGCCGACGGCCGCTGGCGGCTGCCGGTCGATGCCAAAACCGGAGTCGATCCCGGCTACCTCAAGGTGCTGCTCGGCTATGAAGACAAGCGCTTCCGCTCCCACGCCGGGGTCGATCCCCTGGCGCTGGGGCGCGCCGCGCTTCAACTCATCACCCGCGGCCATATCGTCTCCGGCGGCTCGACCATCACGATGCAACTCGCCCGCTTGCTGGAGCCGCGCCGCGAACGCTCGGTCTATGCCAAGCTGCGCCAGATGGTCCGCGCCGTCGAGATCGAGCGGCAAATGACAAAAGACCAGATTCTCGATCTGTATCTGGCGTTGGCGCCGTATGGCGGCAATCTCGAGGGAATTCGTGCCGCCTCGATCGCCTATTTCGGCAAGGAGCCGAAACGATTGTCGCTGGCGGAATCGGCGCTCCTGGTGGCGTTGCCGCAGTCGCCGGAAAACCGTCGGCTCGATCGACACCCTGACATCGCGCGCATCGCGCGGGATCGCGTGCTCGACCGCATGGTCGAAGATGGTCGCGTCTCGGAGGAAGATGCACTGCAGGCGAAAGCGGTACCGGTGCCGCGGCTGCGCAAGCCGATGCCGATCCTCGCGCCGCATTCCGCCGACGCGGCGCTCGCCACCGTAAAAGACGCGCCGGTCATCACGCTGACGCTGGATTCCAGCCTTCAGAAGGTGCTCGAAGCGCTGGCGCGCGACCGCGCGGTCGCCTTGGGTCCGAATATTTCGATCGGCATCGTTGCGGTCGACAATGCCAGCGGTGATGTGCTGGCGCGGGTCGGTTCGCCCGATTATTTTGACGATCGGCGCGCCGGGCAGGTGGATATGACCCGCGCGGTGCGCTCGCCGGGGTCGACGCTGAAACCGTTCATCTATGGTCTGGCGTTCGAAGACGGTTTCGTTCATCCGGAAAGCCTGATCGACGATCGGCCGATCCGGTTCGGCTCTTACGCGCCGGAAAATTTCGACATGACCTTTCAGGGGACGGTGCCGGTGCGCAAGGCGCTGCAGCAATCCCTGAACGTGCCGGCGATCGCTTTGCTCGATCGGGTCGGCGCCAGCCGGCTGTCGTCACGGCTGAGGCAGGCCGGGGCCAATCTGGTGCTGCCGAAAGACGAGGCGCCGGGGCTTGCGATGGGCCTCGGCGGTGTTGGCGTCACCTTGCAGGATCTGGCGCAGCTTTATTCCGGGCTGGCGCGGCTCGGCACGACGCGGCCGCTGCGCGAGATCGTCGACGCAAAGGCAAAGGACGACTCGCGCGATCCCCTCCGGTTGATGGATCAGGTCGCGGCCTGGCAGGTCGGCAATGTGCTGATGGGTACCCCGCCGCCTGAAAATGCCCCGCACAACCGGATCGCCTTCAAAACCGGCACCAGCTACGGCTACCGCGATGCCTGGTCGGTCGGTTTCGACGGCCGCCTCACCATCGGGGTCTGGGTCGGGCGTCCCGACGGAGCCCCGGTGCCGGGCCTGGTCGGCCGCACTGCTGCGGCGCCGATCCTGTTCGACGCCTTCGCCCGCACCGGAAAACTTCCCGTAGCGCTGCCCAAACCGCCAAAAGGTACCCTGATGACCAGCAATGCCAAACTTCCGCTGCCGCTGCGGCGGTTTCGGCCCCTAGGGGAACTGGTCCGGACCGGCGGGGAGCAGTCGCCCCACATCCAGTTCCCGTTAAACGGCTCGCGGATCGATGTGGGCGGTGCTGGGGAACCGCAGGCGCAGGCCATGCCGGTCAAGGTCGCCGGCGGGGTGCTGCCGATGACCATGCTGGTAAACGGCGTGTCGGTCGGCGAAATCGACGGCCGCCGCCAAAGGCTGGTCGATCCGCCCGGCCCGGGCTTTGCCAGATTGACCGTAATCGACGCCACGGGTGCCGCGGACACAGTTGTCATCAGAATTCAATAGAAGCGCGCTAACCGGTTGTCGGAATAGCGGTTTCAGCGTATGCGGAACCGATGACCGAGACCTATGCCCGCCCCCGATTTGGAGAGCCCCGCGAGCCCAAGCACCGGGTAAATCCGGGCAGCAGGCTGGCCGGCGCGCTCGATTTTGTTACCGCCAGCCATATCCGCGCGGTCGCCTTCCTGATCTTCTGTGGCCTGGTGCTCTTCCTGCCGGGATTTTTCAACATTCCGCCGATCGACCGCGACGAGGCGCGCTTTGCGCAGGCGACCAAGCAGATGGTCGAGAGTGGCGATCTGGTCGATATCCGTTTCCAGGATGAGGTGCGCTACAAGAAACCGGTCGGCATCTACTGGCTGCAGTCCGCCGCGGTCGAGACCGCATCGGCCTTGGGCTTGCCGCGGGCACAGGTCAGGATCTGGCTGTACCGTGTCCCGTCGCTGATCGGTGCGATCGGAGCGGTGCTGCTGACCTACTGGACCGCGCTCGCCTTCGTGACCCGGCGTGGCGCCATTCTCGCCGGGCTCATGTTGTGCAGTTCGGTCCTGCTCGGCGCCGAGGCGCGGCTGGCGAAGACCGACGCCATGCTGCTGCTGACCGTCGTCGCCGCGATGGGAGCGCTGGCGCGGGTGTATCTGTCCTGGCAGCGCGGCGAGGATCCCGAGCATCCGCCGTGGACCTGGCCGGCGATTTTCTGGACCGCGCTGGCCGGCGGCATCCTGCTCAAGGGACCGTTGATCCTGATGTTCGTCGTGTTGACGGTTGCCACGCTGGCGATCCTCGATCGCTCGGCGACATGGCTGTGGCGGCTGCGCCCCGTGTGGGGCCTGATGTGGATGCTGGTTCTGGTGCTGCCGTGGTTTGTTGCGATCTTCTGGCGCGCCGGGGATGCGTTTTTTGCCGATTCGATCGGCGGCGACATGTTGAGCAAGCTGGCGGCCCAGGAATCCCACGGCGCGCCGCCCGGAGCCTATCTGCTGCTGTTCTGGGTGACGTTCTGGCCGGGCGCGCCGCTGGCGGGCTTGGCGGCGCCGGCAGTGTGGCGGGCGAGGCGCGAGCCCGGCGCCCAGTTCCTGCTGGCGTGGCTGCTGCCGTCCTGGATCGTGTTCGAACTGGTGCTGACCAAGCTGCCGCATTACGTGCTGCCGCTGTATCCGGCAATCGCCATCCTGACGATTGGCGCGCTGGAGCGGCGCGTGCTGTCGCGATCATGGCTGACGATGCGCGGCGCCGCCTGGTGGTTCGTGGTTCCCGCGCTGACCTCGATCGTCGCCGTAATCGGCGCTATCACGCTGACGCGTCAGCCGGTGTTTCTGGCCTGGCCGTTCGTGGCGGCCGCGCTGATCTTTGGGCTGTTCGCTTGGTGGCTGTATGACGACAATCACGCCGAACGCTCACTGCTGAACGCCGTGGTCGCGGCGATGTTTCTGGCGGCCGCCATCTACGGCGTCGTGGTGCCGGCACTGACGCCCCTGTTTCCGAGCGCCGAAATCGCGCGCGCGCTACGCAACGTCGTCTGCGTCGGGCCGAAAGCCGCCGCCGCGGGTTTTCACGAGCCAAGCCTGGTGTTCATGACCGGCACCCAGACGCTGCTGACGGACGGATCGGGCGCCGCTGATTTCCTGGGCCAGGGCAGTTGCAGGTTCGCGCTGGTGGAAGCCCGCTCGGAACGCGGTTTCGCCCAGCGCGCCGAAGCCATCGGATTGCGCTACAATGTCGCCGCCCGCATCGACGGCTATAATATTTCGCAGGGCAGGGCGATTTCGATCGCGATCTTCCGCTCCGAAGGCACGGAGTAGGATGTCCGCCCGGGCCGGCGGTTCGTCGAATTATGTCTCGCAGGTTTTCGTCCTGGTGCGGCGCTCGGCGATCCAGCTTGTGCGCCCGCCGTCACACGCGCGGCGCGCCGAGGCGGCGCGAAGACTGGCGCGGCACTCGTTGCTGATAACGGCAATTCTCGGAGCCGCAATCGTCGCGCTGATGTTTGCGGTGGACGCCAGAGAGATCGGCCTGATGCCGCCGCGCGGCACCGCCAGTCTTTGGCCGGTTCGCATTCTGACCGACTTCGGCAAGGAGGCCTATGTGCAGGGGGCGCTGGCGGGGGCGTTGCTCATCATTGTGCTTGTTTCGCCGTTTTTGCCGGAAACACGAAAATCGCCGCTACTCCGCTTTGGCGCCCGCCTGCAGTTTGTATTTTTCGCCGTGCTGGTGCCGGTTCTCGCCGGCGAGGTCGTCAAATGGATCGCCGGGCGCGGCCGGCCATTCGTCGGAGGCAAGGCCAATGCCTTCAACTTCGAGCCCTTCGCCGGAACCGAGGCCTATGCCAGCTTTCCCTCCGCCCATGCCGTCACAAGCGTCGCGCTGGCGTTCGCCGTGGCCGCGGTTTGGCCCCGGGCGCGGCCAGTGATGATCGTCTATGCGATCCTGATCGCCACGAGCCGCCTGGTTCTCCTGGCCCATCATCCCAGCGACGTGGTCGCGGGGGCGTTGATCGGTTTGATCGGCGCGATGTCGGTACGATACTGGTTCGCCGCCCGCCGTCTGGGGTTCGCTATCCGTCGCGATGGCGAGATTGTGCCCCTCGCCGGATCCTCGCTGGGGCGCTTCAAAAGGGTTGCCCGCGGGGCGTCAGCCCCATAAGAAACGGACGCCGTAAACGCTGGATGCCGCGGTTCCGGCGGCGGGCCAACTCAAACGATGAGCGTTGATTTGCCTTCTTCTGACCCAGCGGCGGTGGCCGTTTCCATCGTTGTCCCCGTACGCAACGAAGCCGAGAATGTGAGCCCGCTGATCGCCGAGATCGCGAGCGCGCTCGACGGCCGATGGAATTATGAGATCATCTACGTCAATGACGGCTCGACCGATGCGACCGCCGAACGGCTTGCAGCGGTCATGAAGCAGCGTGCCAATCTGCGCCAGATCCGTCACGCGATATCGTCCGGTCAATCGGCGGCGGTGCGCAGCGGGGTCCGCGCGGCGCGCGGCGCCATCGTGGCGACCCTCGACGGCGACGGGCAAAACAATCCGGCATTCCTGCCGAATCTGATCGCGGCGATCGAGAGCGGCGGCGAGCGCGTCGGTCTGGCCGCCGGCCAGCGCGTCGGCCGCAAGGACACCGGCTTCAAGAAGATGCAGTCGCAGATCGCCAACGGCATACGCAACGGCATTCTGCACGACGGAACCCGCGACACCGGCTGCGGCCTGAAAGCGTTCCGGCGCGAGGTTTTCCTGATGCTGCCGTATTTCGACGGGCTGCATCGCTTTCTGCCGGCGCTGGTGCGCCGGGAGGGTTACGAGATCGCCTATGTCGAGGTGATCGATCGGCCACGCCGTTCCGGGGTGTCGAATTACGGCTTCTTCGATCGGCTGTGGATTGGAATCATCGATCTCGCCGGGGTGTGGTGGCTGATCCGCCGCAAGAAACCGACGCCTGTTGCGACCGAGGTGCAGTGATGTTGATCCAGTTCGGGCAGGACTTCAGCAATTATCTCTACGACGTTTTCATCGCCAAGTTCGATTTCTGGCTCGGCTTCGGTCTGGTCGCGCAACTGTTTTTCACGGCGCGCTTCCTGGTGCAGTGGATCTCGAGTGAGCGCGCCGGACGAAGCGTGGTGCCGATGGCGTTCTGGATTTTCTCGATGGGCGGCGGGTTGATGACGCTGGTCTACGGCATCGTCAAACGCGAGCCCGTGATCATCCTCGGACAGGCGTTGGCCACTATCATCTATGTCCGCAATATCATGCTGATCGTGAAGAATCGCGCGAGCGGATCGCAGACCTTGAATCGTTAGGGCACGTTCCAGTTCGGTGGCATCATCCTTCGAGACGCATCGCTTCGCGATGCTCCTCAGGATGAGGTCCGAGACCCTCATGGTGAGGAGCGCGGCAACGCCGCGCGTCTCGAACCATCAGGCCGGTTGGGTGCCTGATTGTGGTTCGATACAACTGGAAAATGCGTTAGTACTACTGTGTCATTTATCGGGTCTGCCTTGCATACGGTGCGTTGAGAGAGTGGCAGCAGGGACATCGTGGCAGGCGTTTAACGATGGCGTCGATGAGCCTACGGCGCATCGTTGCGATTGAGTTCGGGATGTGTCGCTCAGGCCGCAATGGAGGATCCTCTGGGTCGATAGCCGTCGGATACGACAATCTCCGGGAACAGCCGGGCGCTACGTAGTCCTGAGGGGGGAATCGTCTCCCGTTCGGAGATCAGGAACCCGTAGGTAGCGATGCACAGCGTGGCGTGATGATGAAAGCCTGGCCATCCTCGACCTTCAAAATGACCGAGACCGAGCTCTTGCTTGAGTTCCTGATAGTCACGCTCCACGCGCCAGCGCAGTTTGGCCGTGTCGACCAGATCGCGGAACGGAATGCTTTTTGGCAAGGTCGACAACCAGTATTTGGTCGGCGCATCCTCTCCCTCGGGCCATTCGATCAGCAGCCACTCTTTTGCCGGCTTCTCAGCCTGTTCATGGCTCGATGCAACGTGAACCCGTACGCGGGCAAACCGCGAGCGGAGCCGTGCATTCGTGCCCTCCCGCCATTCGATCGTATGCCATGCTTTCGCACGCAGCCCGAGGGCAAGCTCTTTGACCGAGATCGTATCAGGCGCATCCCGGCGGCCCTTCTTCGGGGCACGGCCCGGCCGTATGCCCGGCGCCCACACCAAGGTCTGCGGCTGTATAGCTGCCGCATAGGCCTTCCCGAGAGCTGTGATGCCGGCGCGCAGTTTGGAGTCGTGGCCGTAGCCCGCGTCCAATAGCACCACATCGCCAGGAAGGCCGGTCTCACAGGCCCAGTGGATGTGCTCAAGCGCTATCTCCGGCTTGGTCTTGAAGCAGATCTCTTCTGGCACCTTCGCCTTGAGCCGACGCGCCTCGTTCGAAGCCCAATCCTTCGTCAAATACAGCCGATAGGCCACAGGAAGGCTCGCCGCGTGGTTGGCAATCGACAACGATACGGCGACTTGGCAGTTCGCCTGCTTGCCAAGTTGTCCGCAGTATTGGTGCGCTACCCCAACCGAGTGCTGCCCCTTTTTGGGAATGCCCGTGTCGTCGATAATCCACGCCGTGATCGGTCCGCGCCGTTCAATCTGTGGCAACACCATCTCGCGAACCTTGGCCAGAACCACCTCGTCCGACCACGGCCCTTGGCCGACAAAATGCAGCAAGGACTGATGCTGTGCGCCCGTTCGATCCGGCGCTGTGATCGCCGCCATCGGCTCAACGCTCTTGCGTGCTTCCGACACAATTAGGCCCGTGCAATAGTCGCGCAACGGGCCTGCCCGATCTGCGTGGCCGATCACGCTGACAAGACTCTCGATATACCGCGTAAAACGCGCTTGAACACCCTTCGCTTCCCGAAGAGCCATCCCAACCTCCTGTTTCTCAATGGGAAGCTCTACGTTAAGTGATTCTCAAATCAGACGGCCGCGACCTTCTGACTCAGTAGTATTAGCCGCTATCGGCCCGCGGCCGGCGCCGATAGCGCCGCCACATCGCTCTCGGCGTTCTGGTGTGCGGGTAGTTCGCCGGCGGCATCGAATACCGGATACCCCCGCGCCCCCTGGGCCATCGGATCAAAAGCGCGCAGCGCTTATCCGGCGCGCACGCGAGGCAAACTGGATGCGGTTTCGCCGATCGCGGCCCTTCTGTCCACGACAGCGTGATGAAATTGTTCGAGCACAAGGCCAAAGGCGGACAGATCCGCTTCGTCTATCGCTCCGTCTTCGTAGCAATCGAGGGTTTCACGGAGGATGTCGTCTGCTTCACATTGCAACGCATCCAGTTCATCGACGGAATCGATTTTTCGCACCAGTGCGATCGTGGCCAGCAGCTTTTCCCGGTGTAGCGTATTCAACTTTCGTTCGTCGCGCTTCATATAGTGGCGCAACCCGGCGCTGCCCGAACCGACGACGGAAAGAAGCAGAACCACGCCCCAGATGTAGTCGCTGTATTTATCCATGAAGGTTCGTTCGGTGCCGTCAATGTAGGCTGCTGCTCCGGGATGTGCGGGCAGCGCGGCATCCTTGTCCGTGTCGGGCTTCTCGATTTTCGCCGCGTTCGGCATCTCTCTTGCGAGCGAGGTGCGAACGGCGAATAGCTGCCGGATAAACGCTCCGGCGGCGTTGTCAGACAGGGACTTCGGGGCAACGATCAGGTGATTGACCCCTACCGTCTCAATCGTGTCATCGGGTCGGGCGGGCGATGAAGTGAAGGAACTGCCGGGAATTTCCTCGGATTCGTAGAGCGGGTGCTTCGAAGCGATCGTCTCCGAAACGTCGATCGGAAGAAAGGTTGGTTCGCCCCTGACACGAGCGGTCGAGATGATTGCATCCGAGGTAATCTTGCTATCGAGCGGCCCCACCGTCATGAACGCATCGATGGTTGGATCGCGCAGCATTTCCCCGATCTGGTTGGTGCCAAATAGCGAGATTTCCACCTTGTCTGGGCTGACACCCGATTCCTTCAGGATCACTCGGAGCAATGTGGCGTTGACTTCCGTCCGGCCGACCACGCCGACGCGGTGCCCTGCGAGATCGTCGATCCCCTTGATTTTTGGTTTGGCTTCCTTCCTGGATGTCTTCCGCGAAAGGCCGGGAGCCGACCACAGGACCACAACGTTCTTGCGCAAGATCGCGACGGACTCCGTACCATCAGGCATTTCCTCATCGCCACGAACCACGGCGAGATCGGTTTTGCGGGTTCCGAGCAGTGCAGCGCTATCGACCGGGCCGGCAGTCGTGATCACGGAGAGCCGAACCGGACTTCCTTCAAGGGCAAAGGACTGCGCCAACGCCTGTATCAGTTTCTGGTCGTCGCTCCCCGATGGGCCCACCGCAATTCGCAGGGTTGTCGGTCGTAATACAAGAAAGGCAGCACCGACAATGGCCGCGAAGATCAGCAACCCGGCTGCCAGGAGCAGAAACGGCGAACTTTTGTTTTTCCGCCTCCGAAGCGACAAGTCCGGCGCGCCGTTCGATCCGTCTGATGAGGACATTGTTGCTGCCGAGCTACAAAGGACCGGTCGTGGACTTCAGGATAGCACGCTTATCGGTCCGGGTCATGACTGATCGGGAGATCCCCGAACACCGATCGGTTGGCGCAACGACGACGGACGCCGCTGAACCAATCCTAAGCGGCGTTGAAGGCCGCAAACCCGCGTTCCAGATCGGCTTTGAGATCGTCGACATTTTCCAGTCCGATATGGAGCCTTAAGGTCGGGCCGCCCGGTGACCACTTGGTGGCCGTGCGGTAGGGCTCGCAGTCGAAGGGAATGACGAGGCTCTCGAAGCCGCCCCACGAATAGCCCATTCCGAACAATTTGACGGTATCGAGCAAGGCATCGACCGCCTTCTGCGGCGCAGGCTTCAGAACGATGCTGAACAGGCCGGAGGCACCGGTAAAATCCCGTTTCCAGATCGCATGGCCCGGATCGCTTTCCAGGGCAGGGTGCAACACCCTGGTCACCTCGGGCCGCGCCGCGAGCCATCGCGCCATCTCGAGCCCGGACCGGTGGTGTTGCGCGAGCCGCACCGCAAGCGTGCGCAGACCGCGCAGCGCTAGAAATACATCGTCCGGCCCGGCACAGATTCCCAATAGCTGGATCGCTTCCGATATCAGCGGCCATGCCCTGGCGTTTGCGGAAATGGTTCCGAACATGATGTCGGAATGTCCGCCGATATATTTGGTGGCGGCCTGCATGCTGATATCGACGCCTTGATCGAGCGAGCGGTGATAGAGCGGCGTCGCCCAGGTGTTGTCGTCGATGACAAGCGCGCCGCGCTCATGCGCGACGGAAGCGATCAAGGGAATGTCCGGCATTTCGAAGGTTTGCGAACCGGGCGCTTCGACCAGCACCGCCCTGGTGTTCGGCTTGAACAGTTCGGCGATGCCCGGGCCGATCAACGGATCGAAATAAGTCGTCGCGACGCCGTAACGGGAAAGCAGGCCTTCACAAAAATTGCGGGTCGGCCGGTAGGCATTGTCGCAGACCAGGAGATGATCGCCTGATTTCAGCACCGCAAGCAGCGCCGTGCTGATCGCCGACAGGCCCGAGGGCGCAAGGCCAACGCCGGCGCATTGTGGGCCTTCGAGCGCCATCAGCGCCTGCTGCAGCGCCTTGGTGGTCGGGGTTCCGCGGCGGCCGTACTGATACTCGCCGCGATGGGCGTGCAGATCTTCGGCCGTCGGATAAAGCACCGTGGATCCATGGACCACCGGGGGATTAACGAATCCCTTTTGCGCCTTGGTGTCGCGGCCGGCGGTCACCAGCGTGGTTTCCGCCTTCAGCGGCTGCGATGGTTCGTTATTGTCTGAAGAATTCATACGTCCGCTGCTCTCGAATGACTTTTTGCCGCAGCCGCGGTTGGCTGGAAACCTCGCCGGACGGCGGGTTCGGGCTGGGTTTGTTACTAACAGGACACAGAAGACGGTCGTCAACCCCTTGACCCGGATCGCCAGTCGTTCTGTGATGCGCGGGAAGTTATTCCGTCGCTGCACGTTGAGGGGCCTGCCGCGATCTTCGATCCATCGCTGACCGGACTGCGCGTTAGGCTGCCTTGTCAGACTGGCGTTGGCGGCAGTGGATCACAGGGTTGGCCCGTCGGCGTCCGCGATGGTAAGCAAACGTTCCCGGACGACCCTTGAAAGGCTTTTTCATGAAACGCGTATCACTGGTTTTCGCCCTCGCTTTCGCCGCCGGTCTTTCGATCCAAGCCGCGTCAGCGCAAACGCTGAAGACGGTCAAGGACCGGGGCATGTTATCCTGCGGCGTGAGCCAAGGCTTGCCGGGCTTTTCGTCCCCCGACGACAAGGGCAACTGGACCGGGCTCGATGTCGATGTCTGTCGCGCGGTGGCCGCCGCGATCTTCGACGACCCGACCAAGGTCAAGTTCGTGCCGTTGTCGGCCAAGGATCGCTTCACGGCGCTGCAGAGCGGCGAAATCGACGTGCTTTCGCGCAATACGACCTGGACGCTTTCCCGCGACACCTCGCTCGGCGCCAATTTCACCGGCGTGACCTATTATGACGGTCAGGGTTTTCTGGTGAAAAAATCCCTGAAGGTCAATTCGGCGCTGGAGTTGAACAGCGCGTCCGTCTGCGTGCAGACCGGCACCACCACGGAACAGAATCTGGCCGACTATTTCAAAAGCAACAACATGAAGTATGAGGTGATCGCATTCGGCAGCGCCGACGAAACCATCAAGGCCTATGAGTCCGGGCGCTGCGACGTCTTCACCTCTGACGTATCGCAGCTCTATGCCGAGCGTCTGAAGCTTTCGAATCCGGCCGATCATGCCGTGCTTCCGGAGGTGATCTCGAAAGAGCCGCTCGGCCCGATGGTGCGCCACGGCGACGATCAATGGTTTGATCTCGTGAAGTGGACACTGTTTGCGATGGTTGACGCCGAAGAGCTCGGCATTACCCAAAAGAACGTCGACGACATGGCGAAATCGGACAAGCCGGAGCTCAAGCGCGTATTCGGAACCGACGGCAATCTCGGCGAACAGCTCGGGGTCACCAAGGACTGGGTGTCGCGGATCGTGAAGGCCGTCGGCAACTATGGCGAAGCCTTCGACCGCAACGTCGGCGCCGGCTCGAAGCTCGGAATTGCCCGCGGGCTCAATCAGCTCTGGAACAAGGGCGGCATTCAATACGCGCCGCCGATTCGCTGATCGCGGCAAGCGGCCGCGGCGATGAACACCGAGCCCCGAACACCGCCGCCGCAGTTTGTCGCCAAATTGCGGCGCGCGCTCGGGGGACGTGCGGGCTGGGGCGGATTTGTCCTCCAGATTTTGTTCGTCGCCGTGCTCGCCTGGATTGGCTATGAAATCGTCGCCAACGCCCGAGTCAATTTGGAGTCGCAGCGGATCACGTCCGGCTTCGGGTTCCTGTCGAATACGGCAGGTTTTGACGTCAGCCAAAACCTGATTCCGTATTCCGGATCCGACACCTATACCCGCGTGTTTTTCGTGGGCCTGGTCAATACGCTTGTGGTCGCGGTCATCGGCATCTTCTTCGCGACCGTGATCGGATTTATCGTAGCCCTTGGCCGCCTGTCGCCGAATTGGCTGCTGTCGCGGATCTCCGGCGGCTATGTCGAACTGGTGCGCAACCTGCCGGTGCTGTTTCAGATCTTGTTCTGGTATCTCGCCGTGCTCGGCGCGTTGCCCGGTCCGCGGCAAAGCATTTCGCTGTTCGGCAGCATATTTCTCTCAAACCGCGGCCTGGTCATTCCAAGGCCTGTTCCCCAGGCGGGGCTGGAAGCCGTGGCGGTCGCTCTGCTGATTGCGATTATCGCTTCACTGCTGCTGCGGACTTACGCGCGACGGCAACTGTTTCAGACCGGCAAGCTGTTGACGATTTGGCCCTATATCGTTGGCCTGCTGATTGGATTGCCGCTGGTTGCGTCACTGGTCTTCGGTGCGCCGGTCAGTTTTGAAATACCCGAACTCAAGGGATTCAATTTTTCCGGCGGCTCGCGCGTCATTCCGGAATTCGTGGCGCTGACGCTGGCGCTTTCGACGTATACCGCCGCCTTCATCGCCGAAATCGTGCGGGCCGGAATCCAGTCGGTTCACAAGGGACAGATGGAAGCCGGCGCATCGCTCGGCCTGACGCGCGGTTTGAGCTTGCGGCTGATCGTGGTGCCGCAGGCCTTGCGCGTCATCCTGCCGCCGCTGACCAACCAGTATCTCAATCTCACCAAGAACTCGTCGTTGGCGGTGGCGATCGGATATCCCGACCTGGTCTCTGTGTTCGCCGGCACGACGCTCAGCCAGACCGGCCAGGCGATTGAAATCATCGCCATCACCATGGGCGTCTATCTGCTGATTTCGCTCGTGACCAGCGCGATCATGAGCTTCTACGGATGGCGGATCGGCCGGAGCATGGGGACATGAGCGAGATAGCCGCCTCGTCCTTCGTCCGGCAGGAACTCATGCCCGAGCGGCCGGCGCCGATCAAGACCACCGGCTTTATCGGCTTCCTGCGCACCCGGCTGTTCAATTCTCCGACCAATATCCTGCTCACCATCGTCAGCATCCTCCTGCTGTGGTTTACCGTTGTTCCCGCCGTAAAATTTCTGCTGGTCGACGCGGTCTGGCACGGGACCGACCGCGATGCCTGTCTTGCCGAACATGCGGGACACGTAGTCGGCGCGTGCTGGCCTTATGTGGCGGCGAAATTCACCCAATTCATCTACGGATTTTATCCTGAACCCGAGCGATGGCGGGTCAATCTGACCTTTCTCCTGGCGGCGGTGCTGCTGCTGCCCCTGTTGATTCCGCGTCTTCCCGCCAAGGGCGCCAATGCCGCGCTGTTCTTCATCGCCTTTCCCGTGGTTGCGTTTTTCCTGCTGCATGGCGGCGGGCTGAAAGGCTTCGGCATTAGCTGGACGGCCAGCCTTTTATCGGGGTTTGTCGACAGCATCGGTGATGCCGGCCGCCAGCTTGCAAGCGCGGGCGAGGCAACGGCGGTCATCGGACCGCTGCTAACGCTGCTGGGCAAGCTTGTGGTGCTGCTGAGCACCGCCATTTCCTTCGTGATCTGGCCGCTGGTCTGGCTTCGCGATCAGATCCAGGCGACCTCACGCCCGGTGTGGGCCGACTTCGCGGCGTCAGCCGTGATCGTCTCGGTGCTGCTGTTCGCCCTGAATGGCGGTTTCCGCACCGGATGGCGTTCCCTTGTCATCAGCCTGATCGTGTTCGCCGGCATTGGCGTGGTGATATCAGCGATGGGTCTCGATCGCGGCGGATTGCCTTTGGTCGATACCCGGCTGTGGGGCGGTCTTCTGGTGACGCTGGTGGTCGCTGTCACCGGCATCGTTGCCTCGATGCCGGTCGGTATCGCCCTGGCACTGGGCCGGCGGGCGACGATTCCATTGATCCGGATTTTTTCGATTACGTTTATCGAACTCTGGCGCGGCGTCCCGCTGATTACGGTGCTGTTTTTCGCGACCTACATGCTGCCGCTGTTCATGCCCGGAAATTTCACCATCGATGGCCTGGTTCGCGTCCTGATCGGCGTCGCGCTGTTTTCCGGCGCCTATAATGCGGAAGTGATCCGCGGCGGCCTGCAGGCGGTCCCGCGCGGGCAGGGCGAGGCCGCCAGCGCGCTCGGCCTTTCCTGGTGGAAAACCACGGCGCTGATCGTGATGCCGCAGGCCTTGCGCCATGTCATTCCCGGCCTCGTCAACAGCTTCATCGCCCTGTTCAAGGACACTTCCCTGGTGTCGATCGTGGCGCTGTTCGATCTGCTGGGTTCATTGCGGGCGTCGTTCTCCGATCCGAACTGGGCGACGCCGACGACCTTGTTCACGGGATTTGCATTCACCGGAATGATCTACTTCACCTTCTGTTTTGGCATGTCGCGCTATTCGCTGTTCGTCGAGAACAGGCTGAACGCCCACCGCCGTAGCTGAGTACTGACCATGACCGAGAACTCGATCGTCAACATTGCCGGCCTCAACAAATGGTTCGGCGATTTTCACGTGCTGCGCGACATCAACCTCGACGTCGGCAAGGGCGAGCGCATCGTGATCTGCGGCCCGTCGGGGTCGGGCAAATCGACCCTGATCCGCTGCATCAACGCGCTGGAGGAATTCCAGGAAGGCGAGATCGTCGTCGACAGCATCGAATTGGGACCGAATTTGCGGCGCGTGGATGAGGTGCGGCGCGAGGTCGGCATGGTGTTCCAGAGTTTCAACCTGTTTCCGCATTTGACCGTGCTGGAGAACTGCACGCTGGCGCCGATCTGGGTGCGCAACATCCCGAAGAAGGACGCCGAAGCCGCCGCCATGAAATATCTGGAACGGGTGAAGATCCCGCACCAGGCCAATAAATTTCCCGGCCAGATGTCGGGCGGTCAGCAGCAGCGCGTCGCGATCGCCCGCGCGCTGACCATGAACCCGAAGGTCATGCTATTCGACGAGCCGACCTCGGCGCTGGATCCCGAGATGGTCAAGGAAGTGCTCGATACCATGGTCGACCTCGCCAATGAGGGCATGACCATGCTGGTGGTCACTCACGAAATGGGATTTGCCCGCGAAGTGGCCGATCGCATCGTGTTCATGGACGAAGGCCAAATTATCGAGATGAACACGCCTTCGAATTTCTTCGCCGACGCGCAGCACGCGCGCACCAGGTTGTTTCTCAGTCAGATATTGCGGTAGGTCAGACGAACAGCGCGAACAGGGGATCGCGAATAGAGAATCGAGAAATTTTCATTCGCTACCCGTCATGGGGATTTTCTCTCGGGGATTTTCCATGAACTCCCTTCATGTCACCGGCTTCTTGCGCCTCGCTTTCTCGATCGTTTTCGCCTGGATGGTTTTTGCCACAGGCGCCGACGCAGCGGTGCGGCAGACACAGCTTGAGCTGACAGCGGCCAACATCGCCAGCGTGGTCGATCCGCTGATGGCGGAGTGGATCGGCAAGCACCAGGGCCCTGGTGCCGTTGTCGTGGTGGTGACGCGCGATGGCCCGGTTTTCGCCAAGGGCTATGGTTTTTCGGACATCGGTGCCAAAAAGCCGTTCACGGCCGATGCGACGCTGGTGCGGCCAGGATCAATCTCGAAGCTATTCACCGGCATCGCCGTCATGCAGCTCGTGGACGCAGGCCGGCTCGATCTCGACCGCGACGTCAACGGTTACATCGACTTCGCCATTCCGACGCCACAGGGCGGCGTTCCCGTCACGCTGCGCCGGCTGTTGACGCATCGGGCCGGTTTCGAGGAACATGCGAAAGGATTGTTCTCGAGAAACCGCGAGCCTGAACCGCTCGGGCGTTGGCTCGCGAAAAATCTGCCGCAGCGTCTGTTTCCCAACGGCGATGTCGAGGCCTATTCCAATTATGGAATCGCGCTCGCCGGCTATATCGTCGAACGCGTTTCGGGTGAGCCCTACGCCTCCTATATTCAGCGGCATATTCTGGATCCGCTCGGTATGAGCCACTCGACATTCCAGCAGCCGTTGCCGGACGATCTCGAGCCGCTGATGGCAAAAGGTTACCGCAGATCCGACAAGCCGCCGCTGCCGTTTTTCGAGACCATCGCCGCCGCGCCGGCCGGTGCGCTTTCGGCGACAGGCGAGGACATGGGCCGGTTCATCCGCGCGCTGATGAATGGCGGCGAACTCGATGGCGTTCGCATCCTGCCCAAGGTGCTGCTTGACCAAATGATGGCGCCGGGCAACGCGACATCGGCCGGATACCTCGGTCTCGTGTTCCTCGGAACCAAAATCGCGGGCCATGACTCGATCGGGCATGACGGCGAAACCATGACGTTCTTCAGCGAGTTGAGGTTTTTCCCCGAGCAGGGCGTCGGAATTTTTGTATCACGCGACGGAATTGGAGAAATCAAGAATTCCAGCGAGATGCCCCGTCCTGTGGCGGCCATTGCCCGACGTTTTCTGCCCAGGGCGACGGAATGGGAAGATGCGGGCGCCGCCAGCTTTCCGAGCGCGGAGCGTGTGGCCGGCATCTATCAGACGAGCAGGCGCAGCGAGTCGTCCTTTGTCAGATTATCCGCACTGCTGGCGCAGATTGTCGTCAAGGTCGACGGGGACGGGCATGTGCGAGCGTTATCTGCGATCTGGCCGTTCGGTAATGGCGCGCCCTGGAAGCGCGTTCAGCGCGATCTCTACGAAGGGCCAGGCGCGCGCTTCGCCTTTGTCGATGACGGCGGCTCCAATTCGTACCTGGCCACGCCGGCTTTTCGTCTGCAGCGCGTGCCCTGGTCGCTCGATCTGCGCTGGATCGCGCCGGCGCTGGTTGCGAGCACGGCGGTCGTACTGCTGACGTTGCTGGGTTGGCCGGTCGCTGCGTTATGGCGTTACCGGCGCAAGCGGCGATGGAGCGAGGGCAGGGGCGACCAAAGCAACTTTCTCGCCGTCAGGCTGGTCGTGCTGGTCGATGCGGCCGTCATTGGCGCTACCGCGGTGCTTTTTGCCATGAGTTCAGACTTCACCATTTTCAATGACGGTCTCGATCCCTGGCTGCTGGCGCTCTATGCCTTCGCGTGGCTCGGCGTGTTCGGCGCGGTGCTGACGCTGGCGGCGGCCGCCAGGTTCTGGCGCCACGGCATCGGCAGCCGATGGTCGCGTATCCATCACACGCTGATTGCCGCCAGCAGCGTGATGATCGCGTGGTTTTTCCTGACATTCCATATCGCTGGGACGACGCTGAGTTATTAAGCCCGTTGAATGCGGCCTTGTCAGTGTCCGCCGCAGGCCGATTTTGGAAATCAGCGAAAGCAATTGGAAACCATAGAGCGGCCGGACCGAAGCCCGTTCACCGCGCGGAAAGCAGTTTGTGCGCAGTTGGCGTAAAGGAGGTGCGCCAATGTTGGGTTTCCTGTTCGGCTTCAACGCCCGGCTCGGCCGGATGCATTATTTCCTGGCCACCATTGCCCTGGCCATCGTCATGACCGCCATCTGTTTTGTGATTGCCGGTTCGATATTTCACGGCACTCCAAGGGGAATGCTTAACCCCGCGAGCCTGATGACGTGGCCGGTGATATGGGCCGGGGTGTTTTTTGCCTGGATGACGTTCACACTGCAGTCGATGCGCGTCAGGGATATCGGGTGGGACCCGGTCTGCGTCATTCCGGCGTGGATCGCGATTCTCATCGTCGATCATGTTGTCGCCGGCAAAATCCCGGCGTGGTCGCTCGGGCAAGAGCATGGCGGGACGATCGTCGGCGCGCTGACCAACCTGGGACTTTTGCTGGCGTTGATGTTTTGGCCGAGCGGCGACTACGAAAGTCCTGGGTTTGACGCGCCGCGCGGCAACCCTTCACGAAACACGGACGCAGCCGCCGAACGCATCGCGCGTGCGACCGGGGCAGGATTCGGCCGGCGAGCCTTTTGAAATCGGCGCACCCGCCGCGTCCGCGCGATCACACCTTTTCGAACGGCAGATCAATCTTGCTGTGCCGCTCCATCCATTCCGGCACCGGCAGGTTTTTCGAGCGCATGAACTCCGGATTGAACAGTTTCGACTGATAGCGATTGCCGGAGTCGCACAGAATGGTCACGATGGTCTTGCCCGGTCCAAGCTGCTTGGCGAGCCGGATGGCGCCGGCCACATTGATTCCGGTCGAGCCGCCGAGGCAAAGACCTTCGTGCTCGAGCAGTTCATAGATCACGGTGACGGCTTCCTCGTCCGGAATCAGGAAGGCGTCGTCGACTTCGGCTGTCTCGATCACGGGCGTGACGCGCCCAAGACCGATGCCTTCGGTGATCGAATCGCCTGGCGTCGATTTGGCCTTGCCGTGCTTGAACAGTTCGTACATCGCGAAGCCATGCGGATCGGCGCAGGCGACCACGATGCCCTTGTTCTTCTCCTTCAGAGCCCGGCTGGTGCCGGCGAGCGTGCCGCCGGTGCCGACCGAGCAGATGAAGCCGTCGATCTTGCCGCCGGTCTGCTGCCAGATCTCCGGGCCGGTCGACTCGTAATGCGCCTTGGCGTTGTCGAGATTGTTCCACTGATCGGCGAACAGCACGCCATTGGGTTCGGTCTTGCGCAGCTGTTCGGCGAGTCTTTTTCCGACATGCTGGTAATTATTCGGATTGGAGTAGGGCAGCGCCGGCACTTCGATCAGTTCGGCGCCGCACAGCCGCAGCATGTCCTTCTTTTCCTGGCTCTGTGTTTCCGGGATCAGGATCAAGGTCCGGTAACCGCGCGCGTTTGCAACGACAGCAAGGCCGATGCCGGTATTGCCGGCGGTCGCTTCAACCACGAGGCCGCCGGGCTTGAGGTCACCGCGCTTCTCGGCTTCCAGGATCATCCATTTGCCGGCGCGATCCTTCACCGACTGGCCCGGATTCATGAACTCGGCCTTGCCGAGAATGGTGCAGCCGGTTTGCTCGGAAGCCCGCGTCAGCTTGATGAGCGGCGTATTGCCGATCGCTTCGACGACGTCGTTGTTGATGCTCATGCGCGAATTCTTGCCAGTCTGTTGCCGAATATGCCAACGACCCTAGAGCGCGATCGGCCAAAGTGGAAGCCGTTTTGCGTGCGATTCGCGCGCTGCGACTATTTCGCCTTCGCGAACACGACCTGGCGCACGTCGATATTCCCTGACAGGAAACCGGCCTCGCAATAAGCGAGGTAGTATTCCCACAGCCGCCGGAACCGGTCGTCGAAGCCTGATGGCATCAGGTTCGGCCATGCGGCGCGGAAATTATTTCGCCAGATGGCGAGCGTCCTGGCATAATCTTGCCCGAAAATGCGTTCGCGGATAACGGGAACGCCGAACCGCTCGCCGAGCGCTTTCAGCACTTGCGGCGAGGGCAGCATGCCCCCGGGAAAAACGTAGCGCTGGATGAAATCGACTTCGCGTCGATAGGTCTGGAACAGGCTGTCCTGGATGGTGATGGCCTGAATGCCGGCGAGCCCGCCGGGCAGCAGCCGGTCGCGCAACTGTGAAAAATATCGCGGCCAGAACTGCTCGCCGACCGCCTCGATCATCTCGATCGAGGCGATGCGGTCGTAACGGTCGCGCTCGTCGCGATAGTCCTGCAGCCTGATCTCGACCTGATCACTGAGCCCGGCCTGCTGGATCCGCGCCTGCGCAAAATCGCGCTGCTCCTTGCTGATCGTGAGCCCGACGACTTTTGCGCCAAAGACCTTGGCGGCATATTCCGCAAAGGCTCCCCAACCGCATCCGATCTCCAGCAGTTTCTGGCCGGGCTGCAGATCGATCGCTTCGGCGAGCCGGCGGTACTTGTTGTTTTGCGCCGCCGTCAGATCCGGGGTGTGATCCTCGAACAGGGCCGAGGAATAGGTCATGCTGGGATCGAGCCAGGCCGAATAAAACGCGTTGCCGATATCGTAATGCGCATAGATGTTGCGGCGCGCCTGCCGCCTGGTGTTGCGGTTGAACCAGTGGCGGACGATCTGGGCGAAGCGCATCAGCGGCTTGTCGCCGAGCATGGCCTGAATGAGGTCGTGGTTGACGCAGAATAAATAGAGAAACTGCGTCAGGTCGGGCGTGTCCCATTCGCCGTGTAGATAGGCCTCGGCTATGCCGATGTCGCCGCCGTTGAGAAGCCGCGCCGCAAAGCCGTAATTGTAAAGCGTCATGGCCGCCGACGGGCCCGGCTCGAGGCCGCCCAGCCTGATCCGGCGGCCGTCGGGCAGCGTGACCTCGAGCGTGCCGCGCCGCAGCCTTGAGCCGAAGCCAAGCGCCAACCGAACCAGGCGGGGCAGGTCGGCAAGCAGTTTTTCGACATTTTCGGGGGTTACGGGGATCAATGCAGACATGTACAGACCCATCAAGAGATGCGGCTCTGTGTCCGAGCTTCGCGGGGGCCGGCTTACTTCGGATCCGACCTTCACTGGACCAGAGCGCTGTCCCGCGACCCGGGCTCTCGCCCGGCGGCAGATAACGCCGCCCCACTATAATCTTTGCAATCGCCGGTCGCCAAGCCGGTATTGAATGACGGTGTCTGCCCGTCGAAGGTCAGGATGCCGCGAAACAACCACAGGGCGACGCGCATTCCCGCCCCATCATTGATGTGCGAGATGCGGTGCACTGCACTCAGGATTGCCGCACCTCCGGAGTCTCGCAGATCCTGACGCTGTATACCGAGCCGGTAATCTATCTCCTGATCGACCGGCTGCGGCGGCGATTGGAGCCCGCGGCTCCGGCGGAATAAGCCCGGATGCCCCTGCGTTGTTGAAGCGCACCGCCTTGGGGCGTATAGCGGGCGGATGTCGAAACAAACCGAACCTGACACCGGCGTCGCCGAGGCGATACCGGACTGTCCGAGCTGCCACAAGCCGTTGCCGCTGTGCATCTGCGACAGCATTGAGCCGATCGAGAGCCGGATTTCGCTGTTGATCCTGCAGCATCCGCAGGAGCAGGACAGGGCGCTCGGCACCGCGCGGCTGACCGCGCTGCACTTCAAGAATGCGGTCCTTAGAATCGGATTGTCGTGGCCGAGCCTGTCCAAGGCGCTGGGACGGCCGGTCGCCGACCCCTCACGCTGGGCGGTGCTTTATCTCGGTTCCGCGAAAGTCGCCGACCTCGAAACGTCAAGCGATATCGTTGCGATCAACCGCAAGGGCGAGATTGAGGATAACCAGCGCGCCATCCTCAGGGATATCGAAGGCGTCGTGCTGCTCGACGGCACCTGGAGCCAGGCCAAGGCGCTGTGGTGGCGTAACGCCTGGATGCTGAAATGCCAGCGCGTCATCCTCGGCCCGGCGCGACCGTCGCGCTACGGCCAGTTGCGTCGCGAGCCGCGCCGCGACGGCCTGTCCACCATCGAGGCGGCGGCGATGTTGCTCGGCAGCCTCGAAAAGCGGCCCGATATCGCCGAGACGCTGCACTCAAGTTTCGAGCGGATGCTGGCGAAATACCGCGAGGCGCAAAGCGTGATGCCGGAGCTCGCGCCGAAGCCGAAACCCAAGCGCGATTATCGCCGCCGCAAACGCGCCTGAAACCGGCGTTTTCAAGCGAAGCGGGCACCTGTTTGCGTGAAGAAAATCCGTCAAATGAGGGACGAGGGCCTCGGTTCTGAATTCTACCAGAAGCGAATGGGCTCGAGTCGCCTCGGTTGCCTATCCCCAGCAGGGCGTATATGAGATCGCTCTTATGGGGCCACGTGGCGGAGTGGTTACGCAACGGTCTGCAAAACCGTGTACACCAGTTCAATTCTGGTCGTGGCCTCCAACGTCATCCCATTGAATTCACAAAGTTATTTTATTCGCCATCCGTCCCGTCGAGTTGCCTCGGAACCGTTTGCTTCCGATTTTGCACGCTGACTTCGGCTCGGTATCCGCTGTCACACCGGCATTCTCGGGCATACCCGGAAAGACTTGCCTGTGGCGGCTGGGCGGAAAATCTGCGCGTGGTCTCTTACGGCAGAAAGGCGCCCTCGAGCTGGCCTAGCCATCTGCGGTCACCCACTTCGCGGGCCTTGAAACGTTCAACGCACGTCTTTGAGCACACCGCATTTCGCCAGGTGTAGTACCGGATGAGACCAAACTTTCCGTCGCAGACGGCACAGCGCTTTGCTGCGCCATTCTGAAGACGTTGCGAACTATTGCGCATTTTCGCCTCCTGTGGACTTCGCACGGTTGGTGCTGCATGAGCACCACCTTTTGCCGTCGCACTTCGCGCACGCGTGAAGCGCGGCTCTCGGAAACGCAATTGGCCTTTCAGGTCTCGTGGCGCATGGGGAACGCGGAATACCGGGAGGTCGAGATGTAAAAGCTCCACAAGATTCACTACAACGCCGAATGCGTGAAATTGATCTAGGTCGATGATCCGCCGGCACCACTAAAATGAATTTTAGACTAGCGTTGGGGATTTCAGGGAACCGTTGGCTGGCCTGCAATCGGGTTTTGTCGCAAGGCGCTCCGCTTTGATCTCAATCAAACGGAAAACGCGGCGGAAACGCATTCTCGACGCATAGTAGGGGGGCGATCATGATGCCGAGATAAACGTCGGCCATTCTCAGACTGGAATTTGGTTTGGAGTTCACGTTGGAGTTGCGGATGATCGCACGCGAGGGCATGTTGCGAATCCGTCACAGCCGAGCGGCGCGGATTTCATTTCGCAACCCACGATGCGTACCCGGCCACATCGATCTCAACGCTGAGTGCTCGGGACGGCGGCCAGCGAACTGCAGAATCGTGTCGGCCAGTTCACCTGGCCGCTATCAATGCAACCCGGCTGTTGTGCCGATTATTCGAGAGACCGCCGCAAGTTCAGCAACGCCCCTCAGCAGACGGCGTGCCAGCCTTGGGGAAAGGGAATGAGCGGCCAAGCCAGCTGGTTGTCGTTGACGGCCCGCGGCGGCTCATTGAAGGTAAGTTGGCAGGGCAAGAAATCCTCCTCGGGAGCGGGCGCAATCGCCGTTCTCACGGCATCCAGCAATAGGTCGAATTCAACTTCACTCATCGCGCTCTCCCACGTTCGAGAGCGCACCATCTCAAAAGTCTTTTGGTTTCAGATTGAACGGATCGATCAAATTGTATCGATCTGCCGTTCGCGGCTGACGTGGTTACCGAAGTCTTGAGCTCGCGCCAAACTAGACCGGTCCGGCCGCGGCCAAATGTGAGAAAAATCACATTTGGCGAATAATTTTTCTCGTATTCGCCTGAGGGCAACGGTGCTGCGGTGGCGCCGGCAGAACTACGTGATCGGGGTAGAGCCGACCATGTTCTAGCTAGTAGGTGACATTGAGCCTGACTTGCGTCTTCAAATTGTAAACCGGGTAATCCCTGATGAGTGGCACGCCGAGCTCGAACGACAAGGTGACATTGTCAGACAATTGGCGTCCGATTCTGGCGTCGAACGGAAGGAACAACCGTCCGGTCTGGCCGGTAATCGGATCTCCCAGATTTATCCGGATGTCTGCGCTTGGATAAAAGCTGAGAAACCACCGGTCGGGAAGGCCCAGGTTGAAAGTGGGCGCGAACTGCAGGTTGCTGATATTTTTGCTTGTCGGATCGCCTGCGAAACTGACGTCGTATCGCACGACCGGCTCGAAATAGCTGGACGAATTGATCTCCCATAATGCGTAACGCATACCGGCAACTGGCATAATCTGCCATTTTCCCGAACCGATAGTGTCTCCGCCCGTAGGCATGATAAGGCGGGCGCCGAAGCCGACCGTCCAGCGCTGGTTCAAGTTGTGCACGATGACGGCCTGGAGATCGGCGTCACCGACGCCATAAAGGTAATCGCCGTCGGGATTGCTGGAGTTGACCGGATTTTTGGCGAGAAGAGGCAGATCGGCGCGCAATGCGAGGATCCACAGCGGCGCCAGATCCAGCGCGTGATCCATCCGCAGATTTAGTCTGTCGGTCGTGACATCGCGAATTGATCCTGGCGTGCTGCCGCCTCCCGGAGCCGTCCTATAATCGTACAGGATTTGAAAGAGGTTCGGCGGGGGCCGAAAGAGATCATTGCCGTTATTGGCGTTTTGATCCTGGGAAGGGGCGCTCTGTGCCGCTGCAACGTTCGGTCGCAGCGTCAGGACTGCAAGAAAGCAACCGGCGATAACAACGTCGGCAACCATGACGCCGCGCCTTCGAGAGCGGCGCTGCGGAACTAGGGCACTTTCCAGTTCGGTGGCATCATCCTTCGAGACGCATCGCTTCGCGATGCTCCTCAGGATGAGGTCTGAGACCCTCATGGTGAGGAGCGCGGCAACGCCGCGCGTCTCGAACCATCAGGCCCGTTGGGTGCCTGATGATGGTTCGATACAACTGGAAAATGCGTTAGTCGCATTTGTTGTTGGCCGGTAACCCATCTCGTTCGTTGTTCATTCTCAATCACCCATCTTAAGGGATCAAGTTGACGCTTCCGGAGCCACCCGCGGCAGGATGATCCTTATTTCGGTCCTTCGTCAACTCGCTGACGGCGCGAGTTCACCACGCTTCACTACGGCATCTGCTGACGAAATAGGCTTTATCAACGGTCGACACGATCGAGCCCGTGCGTGCCAACCGCGCAGCCAATTCGCCTGACGCTCGATTCGATTGAACCCACTGCAAACCTCCTCGCGGCATTTGCGACCAGCGGCGGCCATCGAAGTCGGCCGTGAAGCGCGAAGCCTTTTCCGGCGAGCAAAGGATTTGCCGGGTTGTCGTCGCAGCGCTTCAGATAGGAGGCCACGGGCAGCGCCGAAAATCCGTGATTGGTTAGTCACAACGGAAAAAATGATGATGACCGTTATAGCACAGTTGCAGGGTTGGCGAGGCCGGGTCGCGTTTTCGCTTTGCGCTTGCGGCTCTGAGCCGCATCGCTGCCGCATTGTTTGAATTTAATTCTCGCACAAAGCTGCATTCGCTCGGCGTATATAATCGATCAATGCGAGACATACTTCGATCCATGAAGGAAGTTTGCTTCGATCCATGAAAGAAGTTTGGCGTCGGGCGCGGCTCCCTGTCGCACCGACGCAAAATTCGCTCAGATCGGCGAACAATTTGAGGTTGACCGCTAAAACCGAGCGGACGAGCTTGCTTGGGGACGCGATCAAATAGGGAAGAGGTGCTGACCGAGATCCTCGCCGCGCACGTCAATGATGCGGCGGGCAAACATGAGAGGACTTGGAACGAAGGGACTTGGAACGAAAGGGCTTGGAAAATGCAATCGACAATGATGACTTTCGTTCGTCAACGTGGCTGCGCACCAAAGACTTTCAAGGGCACGGCCTGCGCGGTCATAATTGGTTTGGCTGGTTTCGCGATGACGGCTTGGCCGATTGCCGCCGGCACCCGGTTACTGCCGGTACCACACCGATCCGAGCCGGACGCAGGGATTCTGGGACGTTTGTCCGCAATAGCGCGCGTCTGGAGCGGGCGATGACGACGCCGCGAACCGACATCGAGCGCGACGATCGGTCATCGGAAGACAGCCGGACCGGCGGCATGGTCCGGATTCCCGGCGGCACGTTCCGCATGGGATCGGACCATCACTATCCCGAGGAAGCGCCGGTCCATCGCGTGACGGTGGACGGCTTCTGGATCGATCGCACGCCGGTAACGAACCGTCAGTTCAAGGCGTTCGTCAAGGCGACCGGTCATGTCACCTATGCGGAGATTCCGCCTGATCCAGCCGACTATCCCGGCGCTCTTCCGCACATGCTCTACGCCGGCTCGCTGGTGTTTGCTCCACTTCCGCGCGTGGTCAACCTCAGCGACTGGAGCCAGTGGTGGACCTTCATGCGGGGCGCCGATTGGCGCCATCCTTACGGTCCCAAGAGCAACATCAATACATCCGACGATCACCCCGTCGTGCACGTTTCCTTTTCGGACGCGCTGGCTTACGCAAAATGGGCAGGCAAGGATCTGCCGACCGAAGCCGAATGGGAGTTCGCTGCGCGGGGCGGCCTCGACGGCGCCGAGTTCGCGTGGGGCGACGAATTCACGCCCGGCGGCGCGCATATGGCCAACACCTGGCAGGGTGAATTCCCTTTGCGGAACCTCAATCAGGACGGATTCGAGCGGACGTCGCCGGTTCGCGCCTTCCCGCCGAACGGCTACGGCCTCCACGACATGATCGGCAATGTCTGGGAGTGGACGGTGGACTGGTACGCATCGAAGCACGAGGCCGATGCGCCAAAGGCGTGCTGCATTCCCGAAAACCCGCGCGGCGGTCGGGAAGAGCAGAGCTACGATCCTTCTCTTCCGGACATCAGAATCCCGCGCAAGGTGCTGAAGGGCGGTTCGCATCTCTGTGCGCCAAACTATTGCCGTCGTTACCGGCCGGCCGCGCGCCACGCCGAGGCGATCGATACGTCAACCAGCCACGTTGGATTCCGCTGCGTGAGGAGGACGCCGGCCGCGGAATAATTGTCAGTCCTCATGGTGAAGAAGGAGCCAAAAATGCCCGACGACACTGAAGAGCACGACCGACACCAAGCGCCCTTGAATGAAGGTCATACCCCCAGCCGTCGTAATATCCTGCTTGGCTCGTCGGCGCTGGTGGCAGCGGCGACGCTGACCTCCGGGGCGCTCGCGCAGGCACAAAACGCCGCGCCGGCTGCTGCTCCGACAGCGCTTGCCGCTCCATCCGGCCGCAAGCCGAACATCCTCATCATCTGGGGCGACGATATCGGGATCGCCAATATCAGTGCCTACTCCAACGGCCTGATGGGTTACGAGACCCCGAACATCGACCGCATCGCCCGCGAGGGCATCAAGTTCCAGCATTACTATGGCGAGCAGTCCTGCACTGCCGGCCGGGCGGCATTCCTCACCGGGCAGCATGGCATTCGCACCGGCCTCACCAAGGTGGGATTCCCGGGTGCACCGATGGGCATGAGCCAACTGGACCCGTCGGTCGGGGGGCTTGTCAAAAACTTGGGTTATGCGACCGGCCAATTCGGCAAGAACCACGTCGGCGACCGCAACGAGTCGCTGCCGACAGTGAACGGGTTCGATGAGTTCCTGGGCAACCTCTATCATCTCAATGCCGAAGAAGAACCGGAGCTGCCGGATTATCCGAAAGACCCGTCCTACCTCGCCAAGTTCGGCCCGCGCGGCGTTCTCAAATGCAAGGCCACCGACCGCGACGATCCCACAGTCGATCCGCGCTTCGGCAAAATCGGCAAACAGACCATCGAGGATACCGGTCCGCTCAACAAGAAGCGTATGGAGACCATCGACGATGAAACCTCGGCCGCGGCGATCGATTTTATGAAGCGCCAGCAAACGGCGGGCAAGCCCTTCTTCTGCTGGTTCAACGCGACGCGCATGCACCTGCGAACCCACGTCCGCGCCAGTCATCGCGGTCGCTACACCCACGGCGACAGTGAGTATGTTGATGGCATGATGGAGCACGACGACACGGTCGGCACGCTGCTCAAGGCCCTCGACGACATGGGCATCGCGAACGACACCATCGTCGTTTACTCCAGCGACAACGGCCCGCACATGAACACCTGGCCGGACGCTGCGATGACCTGGTTCCGCAGCGAGAAAAACACCAACTGGGAAGGCGCCTTCCGGGTGCCGTGCCTGGTGCGCTGGCCGGCGGCCATCAAGCCTGGCACGGTGACCAACGAGATCATGAGCCACAACGACTGGATACCCACTCTCTGCGCCATCGCGGGCGAGCCAGACATCGTCAACAAGCTCAAGTCCGGCTACACCGCCAACGGCATCAGTTACAAGGTGCATCTCGACGGCTACGACCAGTCCCAATTCCTGCGCAACGTGAGTGGTTCTGCCGCCAACAACAACGGCACCAAGAGTGCCCGCGACAATTTCTTCTATTCCGACGACGACGGTTTGCTCGTCGGCCTGCGCAAGGGCGACTACAAGTACGTCTTCTCAGAGCAGCGCATGCAGGGCACGATGGGCCTCTGGGCCGAGCCCTTCACCACGCTCCGGCTGCAGAAGATATTTAACCTGATGCAGGACCCGTTCGAGCGGGCGGACATCACGTCCAACACCTACTGGGATTGGCAAATCAACCACGTCGGCGCCGTCTATGGCACGATGGACGATGTTTTCCAGTTCGTGGCGACGTTCAAGGAGTTTCCGCCGCGCTCGTTCCCGCCGAGCTTCAATCCCGCGAACATCCTGGAAGGCACGATGGACAACATCAAGGAGAAGAAAGCGCTGACCGAGGGGCTGGATATGGACGGGATTCGCGGCGGCGTGAACCGGATGATCGAACAGCAGCTCCAGCAACGTGGAGTCAAATAATTTGCGCTGCGTACCGGCCCGCCCGCGGCTGGCCGGTACGACTTCGCTATCGAACCGCTTCATCGGCCGCCGCCTGATTTTTTTGCGTTCGAGAATTCTGACGGTGATCTGCAGATGCTGCAGTGGACGGCGGCGGGCGAGGGCGCCCGCTTCGCCGGCCTCGTCCATCACAATTGGAAGACGGTTTTTCCATTCGAGAAGTGAGGAGACAAAGATGAAGATGTTGTTGATCTCCGCCGTCGCGCTCGTTGCGGCGAATTCGCAGGTTTCCTTCGCGCAGACGTTGACGCCTGATCAACCCGCGCAGCGTAGCATCGAGCGCCGCGCGGTCGAGGCCGTGAACTGGGGCATGTCAGCCGTCAATTACGACCTGATGCTGCAGGAGATGCTCACCAAGACCTCGGGCAGGGTGAACCAGATCATCTACTGGTCGCGTCCCCTCGACTGGCACAACCAGACGCTCACGCCCAATCCGGATGCGATCTACTTCATGGCCTTCTTCAACACCAAAATAGGTCCGATCGTGGTCGAAGTGCCTCCTGCGGATGGGGACAGCTCGCTCAATGCCAACTTTGTCGATGTCTGGCAGATTCCGCTTGAGGACGCCGGGCGGTACGGGGTCGACAAAGGTGCGGGAGTGAAATTCTTGATCCTGCCGCCCGGTTCCGGCGATGCCGTTCCCACAGGCTACACGCCGCTTCGCCCGGCTACGTTCGGCGGCTACGTATTGCTGCGCTCGAACCTGGCAAGCCACGGCACTGCCGATGTTGCCAAGTCGGTCGCCTATGGCAAGCAGACCAAGGTCTATCCGCTCGCGCAAGCCGGCAATCCCCCGCCGACCATATTCACCGACGCCGCGGACGTGGTGTTCGATTCCACCATCCGCTACGACGCGAGCTTTTTCACCTCGCTCGACCGCATCGTGCAGAGCGAACCGTGGATGCCCCGCGACCGCGCGATGATCGATCCGCTGCGGTCGATCGGGATCGAGAAGGGCAAGCCGTTCAATCCCGATGCCAGGATCAGGGCCGCGCTCGACGCGGGAGCCCGTGAGGCGAATGCCTGGCTCGATTCCAAATACGACGCCGGTTTTACGCCGTTCTACCCAGGAAGCCGATGGACGGTGCCGGCCCTGCCGGAACTCGTTGCCGCCGGGCAGGCGGACTTCAATGATCCCAACAAATATCCGGTCGATGCCCGCGGGCTTACCTATTCCTTTGCCTATATCGGCATCAAGCGCCTCGGCGCCGGCCAGTTCTATCTCATCAGCATCAAGGACCAGGATGGCAGCGCATTTGACGGCGGTAACACCTATCGCCTGACGGTGCCACCAAACCCGCCGGTCGAGCAGTACTGGTCGGCAACGGTCTACGACCGCGCGACGCATGCCCTGATCCGCGACCTGCCGCGGGCTAGCCGCTCCTCGCAAATACGCGAGATGCAGAAAAATGCTGACGGTTCGGTGGATGTCTACTTCGGCCCGCAGGCGCCTGCGGGCAAGGAGTCGAACTGGGTGCCGACCAAGCCCGGCGGCCAGTTCGAAGTGATGTTTCGCGCCTACGCGCCAACCAAGGTGTTCTTCGACAAGACATGGAGATTGTCGGATATCGAGAAGGTAGCGGCGCAATGAAGGTGAGAAGGTCCGTCTATTCGGATTCCGGGTGCCATGGAGGGCCTCGGCGCCAAGAGCATGGAAATGCTTTTCGGCCCTAAAACTGATAGGATCGGCACCATTACCCTTCGACGGCGTTGACCGTCGCCCTCGCGGGTTTGCGACGATTGACTGGCATCCTGACGGCGCCCCTGGGATGCAGCCGGACGAGGAGAGATGAGAGGGACAGTCGGATGCCAAGAAAGGGAATCACAGGCCACGACGAATGGGTTGTTACGGAAGCGCTGGCCACAGCGATAATCGCGCTGGAGCAGCTTCCGGCGAAACACCAACCGCGCACCCATATGGACGAAATCAGGAAGCTCCTGGCCGCCGGTTGCCAACCCGGAACCCTCAGCCTGCACCTCGCGCAAGCAAAGTGCAGATTGTTTCCCGACATTGATCCACTGACCATTTATCGTGAATACGGCCTTGGGGACGGACAAGGCTAAAAGAGATGCCCGTCCATGTGCACGGCGCCCACGTAAGCTCGATCGCAAGGTTGTTGAAGCCAGCCGATACCCCGCGGGCCGCCGGTTTACGCCGGCGGGCAGGGGTCCCCTTGGCTATTTGCAACCCGCGTCTTTATCCGAACAGTAAAAAGTTCAGAAGCGCATAGTACAAGGCGCCAAAAGCCGGCAACGCAGCGACACCCAGAACAGCTATTCGTGCCCAGTTGATGGGGTGCTCGTAACCGTTCGCAAGGCCCGCATCTCCGGGGTATCGACCTGCAAAAACCTCACCGGGGTGAAGCGCACGAACGTGGGATACCGGGGTGTTCGACATGTGGAAGCTCCATCAGGATTCACTGGAACGCCGAATGCGTGAAGCTGATGTAGACCCGTGGTCCGCCGGCACCATTAAATTGAATTTTATAAAGCGTTCCGCTGGCCGGCCTGCCGAATTGGCGGGACGACATAAACGCGGAAAGGCCAATCCGGGAACGGATGTGACCCGTTTTTTCGGCCTGTCGCCGAAACCGGGTCAATGGAGACCCAAAAGTCATAGAGTTTCAGGCGGGGAAAATCAGTTTTTGGCTCCCCGGGCTGGATTCGAACCAGCGACCATTCGATTAACAGTCGAATCTTGGCGTCCATCCTAACCCATTGACGCAGAATCATTTTCCCCTGTCTGCACCGAAAACCCCTGATTTTTAGCGGACATTTGCGCAAACCACTTGACTGTTCGCAGACACGCGCAGACACTCACGGGACATTCAAGGTGCAGACATATTGCAGACACGGGGGACGGGATGGCCGAACAGATCAGCGAAAAAATTGTGGGGAACCTGCCGACGCCGGGATTGATCCAGACCGGCAAGCAGAAGGGCAAGCAGAAGCCGAACGAACTCCACTATTTCAGCGGCGCCACGCTGCAGGGCAAGAAAGCCCCGAGCGGCTTTGCGGTGCGCGTCACCGCGGCGGGCACAAAATCCTTTGTCTGGTTCCACCGCGTCGACGGGAAGGGCTATCTCGAAACGCTGGGAAGCTGGGACAGAAATCCCGGGGGCGGGGAGTTCAGCGTGTATCGGGCGATCGTCAAGGCTAAGGAGCGCGCCGACGAGGTGTCCGACGGCAGGGGCAAGGACGGCAAGAAAGTGGATCCCAGGCCCGACCGGACCCGGCGCCGCGAGGATGCAAACAAGCCCACCGTCGCGAACGTATCCGGCCTGCTCGACAGCTACATCACGCGCTACCTCAAGGCCGGGAAACTCCGCAGCGCCGGCATGATCGAGGCCCAGCTCAAGCGGCTGGTAAAGCCGAGCATTGGGAAAATCGGCATCCACGAATTGCGGCGCTCGCATGTTTCGCGAATGCTCGACGATATAGCCGAGGGTAAGGCGCGGGACGTAGACGGCGAGTTGGTCAAAGGTGGCCCGCGGATGGCCGATTTGGTGCTGGCCTATGTCCGCAAGGCGTTCAACTGGTACGAGGTGAACGGCCACGACGATGATTTCACCTCGCCGGTTGTCCGCGGCATGGCGCGGCTCAAGCCGAGCGATCGGGAGCGGGAGCGCGTTCTTTCCGATGACGAGATCAGGGACGTTTGGTCCGCGCTCGACAGCATCACCGAGCCCGCCTGCTTTCCCGCCTATGTCAAAACGCTGCTCTTGACCGCCACGCGTCGCAGCGAAGGCGCGGACCTGAGCACGACCGAACTTGAAGGCGAGATTTGGACGATTCCCGCCGCGCGCTACAAGACCAAGCGTGATCATGTCATCCCGCTATCCGTGCCAGCCCGTGAACTGATCGCCAGCGCGGCGCCGGCCAAGCCTGCCAAGAACGCGCATTTCGTTTTTTCGACCACCGACGGCGCGAAGCCGTTCAGCGGATTTTCCAAGGCAAAGCTCGAGCTCGACAAGGCGATTGCCAAAATCCGTGAGCGGGAAGGGCGCCCGCCAATGGAGAATTGGACGCTGCACGATTCGCGCCGCACCGCGCGCACGCTGCTTGCCAGGGCAGGCGTAAGGGACGACGTCGCCGAGCGCTGCTTGGGCCACGTCATCAAGGGCGTCGAGAAGGTCTATAACCGCTATGCCTATCTTGAAGAAAAGCGCGCCGCATTCGAAGCGCTCGCCGCGCTCGTTTCGAGAATTTTAAATCCAACTTCAAACGTTGAAGAACTCGCATCGCGCAGGGGCAAGCATGAGCAGTGAGAAAACAAGCTATCGGGGCCACGCAAGGGCCGTATTGTCCACCGCCGGCATCACGATCGGTCAAGACCTCGCATCCTTGACCGGCAATCAACTCGGGGCGATTCGCTCAGAAGCGGCGGCGGCTTATGTGGCTAAGCACGGGAAGGCCATGCCGGCCGATAGTGCCGCCTACATCAGCAAGCGGTATGATCTTCTACAGCAGCGCGCATCGCAGCGGGGGAGGGCATGACAGCGCGCCCGCTCATTTCAGAGATTGAAGCGATAAACATCGTGGGCCGGGCGATTTTCGCCAAAGGCTGGATCGGAGAAGCCCGGGCGAAAGCGCCCGGCAAGATGATGCTCGTTGGCTTGTCGTCTGAGGATTTGGACTTGATAGCGCGGCGAGGCCCGCGACCGGGCAAGCGCGGCGGCACCACAATCGAGCCCTGCCGTCAAACCATCGAGATACAGCTTGACCAAGCACTAGGCCGGCGCGTGCGGGCAGAGGCGCAGCGCGGCGCGGCGGCGGAATGGTTGATGGATCATCGCATCGATTACCAGCAGGGCAGGGGCTATGACCCCAACACTATCATCGCGGCCTTGAAGGTGGATCCACCCAAGGCGGCCGACGCGACGGCAAGGCGCGGGCGCCCCTCAATAATCGGCGCCATCAGCACTTCGATGCAGCAGGAGGTTGCCAACGGCACACGAACCGAGGCCGAGATCAAAAAGGCGAGCGATAAAAATCTGCGAAAATGGTACGGCGCGGATCCGGCCACATGCAGAAAGGCTCGCGAACTCGCCTTTTGATTATTTCCTTTTTTCTCATTTTCTCAAAACTCAGCAAATCACGGACAACTGCGGCCTATCGCAACCCAGCGGGAGCCGCCGCAGATGCAAACCGACATACTCAAGGACTACATTTCCCGGGACGATCTCGCCGCTAAACTCGGCAAGAGCGTGAAAACGCTTGTCCGGTGGGAACTCGACGGCAAGGGACCGCCCGTCACGCGCGTCGGCCGCGACGTGCTTTACCGAATCCCGAGCGTTGAAAAGTGGCTGCAGGCGCAAGAGCGCGCGGCCCAGGGCACCGCACACGCCGCTTAAACGAAAAGGACGGACCCGCCACAGGCCCGCCTCCATTTCGTCATGTCCGATCCACCGTCAAGAAGACCGAGGCCGCTCCAATGCCACAAAGTCCGAGCCGTCGCAACGCACGCCACTTTTCGCCGCAGGATCGAATCCGCATATGCCGGGCCATCCATCGCCAGATCATGCTCGAATACTGGCAGACCGGAACGCGCCGCCGGAACGTGCTGGCGAGGATGGCGATCGGCCTGCCACCTATCCCGCGCCGGGAAGCGCGGCAATGAGCAGCTATCGCAAGACCGATCGGCAAATGCCGGTTCGCCAGTGTCCGATCGCAGAGAACGAGCCGATCGAGATCGCGAAGTTCTGGAAATCGCGAAATCACGCCGAGTACGTCCGCGTCGAACTCTCGGAATACAAGGGCCACCAACTCATCAACGTGCGCATCTGGCAGACCGGGACGGACGGCATCGACCGCCCGAGCACCCGGGGAATCGCAATGTCGGTTCGCAAACTTCCGGAACTGGCAAGCGCGCTGGCAAAAGCGGAAACCATGGCAATCGAGCTCGGCCTGATCAGCGACGGGGCCGCCGGCAGCGACCAGGGCGGCTCCGAATGAATATCGCGGCAGCCCATATGCTCGAACCGGAGCCGATCGAGATCGACCCGCGGCCATGTGAGTTGTGCGGCCGCACGATCGACCAGCACGAGTGCGTCGACCAGGGCGAAGGCCCGGAATTTCACTGCTTCCCCGACGATGACATCGTGGCGCAGTGGGAGCTTGCCGATCCGCGCGACGCATGGCGCCACACAGGCGAAGTGCCACCGGCGGCAGATGTCCGCAACTCGGACATTTCGGCGAGGCCGGCGAAGGCGCCGCAGTACCGGACGCCGCAATCGACGGTCGACGCATTCCGCCTTGTTGCCGGGCGCGACGTCGCGCACCTCAGGGCATGGCTCGGCAATCGCCCGAAAGATGCTCCTTACCTACTTTCCCTTCTGGAGGGCCAGGCTCATGATTAGCCGAGCCGATATCGTCGACCTGCAGCGCGAATTCGCTCCGCGCAGCATACCGCAGCGGGCCATCCTGCAGCCGCCGGCTGACTACACGCCGCTGCCCACCGGTCCCGAGGATTATGGATTGCAGACCGACGGAGAGCCGGATTTTCCTGAGCCCGCGACCGAACCGGCGTCGCTCGCATTTGTCACGCCTCTGGACTGGCCGGAGGGGGCGCCGCCAGCGGTCGATTGGCTAGCCAATCAGAGGATCCCACGGGGCGACGTGACGACGCTGCACGGCGATGGCGGCGCCGGGAAAACGGATATTGCCTGCCAGCTTGCAGAGGCATGCGCGCGCGCCGCGCCGTACTGGTTCGGGCACGAGGTCACGCCCGGGCCCGTGGTGGTCATCAGCGCCGAGGAGCCGCAACGGGAATTGCGCCGGCGCATCTGGTTGCACCGCGAGCGGGACGGATTCGACGCCGCCGATCTTGGTAACCTGCATCTCTGGTTTCCCGATGACGTCGCGGGCGCCGTGTTCGCCGTGCCAGATCGCAGCGGCATCATGCAGCCCACGCCGCTTTTCCGATCAATCGAGGCCGCGATCGCGCGGATTGCCCCCGTGCTGGTCACTGTCGACAACGTGGCCGCCACCTTCACCGGCAACCAAAACGACCGCACGATGGTGCGCAGTTACGTCAACCTTTGGCGAACGATCGCGCGCCAGCCCAGCCGCCCCGCGGTGCTGCTGCTCGACCATCCCAGCCTGTCAGGCCTGACAAACGGCAACGGGCGAGGGGGCAACATGGATTGGCGCAACGCCGTCCGCTCCGCGCTCTATCTGCGCGTTCCCGAGGACAAGTCAGAGGCCGACGCAGGCATTCGCGTGCTCGAGACCCAGAAATCGAATTATGGTCCCACCGGCCAGCCCATTCGGCTGCAATGGGCAACCGGCGGCCTGCGCCTGGAGCAGGGCCCGAGCTCGCTGGTACGCCTCGCCGAAGATGCCAAGGTCGACGACCTGTTCGTGCGCCTGCTCGACAAGTTCAGCGCCCAGGGCCGCGACGTGCGGTCGACCACCGGTTCAGGGTATGCGCCAGCGGAGTTTGAGGACGACCCTGAGGCCAAGGTCGCGGGAGTGAAAGCGAAGGCTCTCAAGGTCGCGATGGCTCGCCTATTCGAGGCCGGGAAGATCATCACCGTGCAGGGCAAGCGCTCGAAACACATCGAAAGGGCACCGTCATGAGGTTGACAAACGCCCCTACAAACGCCCTCCGAGCGGCTGCAAACGCCCTTGCAGACGCCTATGCAAACGCCCCTACAAACGCAGCAGACGCCGGGCGCACACGCCCCCCCATACCCCCTATGTCGTTTGCGCCGCGCGCGCGAGGCCACAAGCACCGCCCAAGCCGCCCGCATTCAGACACGGCTGCGCTATCGCTCCGCTCGCGTCCGAACGCTCATGCACTACAGCCACAAGCCCACCAATCCATGCCTGAACCGTCACCTTGCGGACCATCCCGTGACGTAGCGCCATCAACCAACCAGCCCCCACACCACACGCCTTTGCTCGCATTCCCGCAGTCCCCGTGCCGTCACGTAAGGATGGGAAGGGCGATTGGGACGTGTCTCGTGCTGACGATCGAGGCCAAAACATTCTCGCCGAGGCCGATCGAAAGGGATTTCGCGCGGGCTCTATCAGCTATCACCACACTGTCAGAGAGGAAGACCCGCGCGCGTGAGGCTGAGCCAGGCACAATCCGATCGGACGACGCCGTTCGGCAACCGATTGTGCAGACACAGTGCAGACACGTTGACGATGATCCGACGAAATGCCATGTTTGACGGTGATTTGCGAGGCAGACCACATGATCGAATGTCAAAGGACCGGCCAGCGCGAAGGGATTTACGCGCGCGATGTTGCAGCATCTTCAACACTGTTTCTGCAGAAGACGCGCGCGAGGCGAGGGGGTGGGTGGGCTCTCCCTGGAGATCGCGCCCAGGACGAGGCCAGGACAAAATTGATCGATCGGCGACCGCGCTGGTATCCGCCCCTCCCGATTTTCCTCTCCAATCATCGCAACCCAGATTTTTGTTTTCCACTCGAAAAGGCCTGAAAATGCCTAAGCGCCAACTGATCCCGCGCGACCACAAAACCACACGGGCGCTTGTCCGCGCGAACGTCAACGCCAGGCCTTTCGCGCTTTCGCCGAAACGGTTCTACGGCGGATCCCCTTCACTCACGACGGCAATCAGAAACGCCAGCCGCAAGCGGCGGCCGATCACTCTCGCGGAGCACGCCTAATATGTCAGACACTCTCGCCACCGTCGCCACACCGTCAGCACCACCGGCGCCCAGCAGTCCGCCGGCACCAGCAACGGCGCCGGCGCAGGCCTCACCGGCATCAGGGCAACATGTAACGCCCGGCACGCCTGAATGGGCGGCCCTGTCGGCCGAACAGCGGCACGCCGCACTGAGAGGTCCAGAAAATCCCCGGGCCCGCGGTCACTCACCGGCGCGAGATCAGCGAGAGGCAGCGGCGAGCCGCGCCGCGGGCGAAGGCGCCCCGGGCGAGGTACCGTCCGCGGACCAGCAGACGCCGCCAGCAGCCGGCGAGAAATTTAAGGTTGGCGACTACGAGATCGACGCCGAAACGCTCGGCGAAATGATGCGGCGGCAAGCTGTTGACGACCAACGCCGGCTGACCTTGCCGCCAAGTCCGGAGGCCTACGAAGCCAAGCTGCCGGCCGATCTCAAGCTGCCCGGTGGCGTCGAGTACAAATTCGACGTCAACGATCCGACTATGAAGGCCGCCCAGGCTATGGCCCACGCAAAGGGCTGGAGTCAGCAGGACTTTTCCGACGCTCTCGCCATCTATGCCAGCCATCATGCAGCGCAGGAAGCCGCGCTTGCCGAACGCTCCCGCGCGGAAGTCGCCCGCGCCGGCGTCACTGCTCCGCAGAGGGTTGATGCAGTGGGCCGCTTTATCACCGCCGAGATGGGCGAAGCCGACGCCAAGCAGATCCGCGCCTTGATCGTGACGGACTCGATGCTGCGTTACCATGAGCGCATGATGCAAAAGATCAGCAGCCAGAATACCGCGTCATTCTCGCAATCGCATCGGGTCGCACCCGATCCCAGCGGCATTCCCGGTTACGAGGGAATGAGTTTCGAACAGCGCCGTTATGCGCAGGATCAGAACGCCGCTCGACGTCGATAGGGCGACCAACAAAACTGCGACCCCCGAAATAAATCACGCCTTGCAAGGAGACAAAAATGAAGATCACCCGCACGTCGCCGTCGCCAGCCGCTAAATCGAGGTCGATCAAGAGTTTCAAGCAACCACAGCCCGCACCGAAGCCGATAAGCCGTCCCGCACCGTCGAACGCCGTGGCGGCCCATGCGGTGCGCGTCGCGAAGAGGGCGGCCTCGTCCAGCGCCAAATGAGCAATTAACCAGAGGATCCTGAACCGTGGCGCTTTTCTCGCTCACCGTCGACCTGCCAATCCCCGCGCTCGAGCGGAAGAGCAGCGAACTCGCCTTCATCGAACGAGCCCTCGCACTAGCTGTGCAGGATGTCCGCTCGGCCGGCGGCGCCAAGACCTCAGGCAATATCTTGAATGACGGCGCCACGGTGATCGGAAGCTGGGTTTATTCATCCCAAGCAGCCTGAGGCAAGCCATGTTTATCATCGATCGAGCCGCCTACGTACGAGCAGCTACAGGGGCGATGCTGACCGGCCAGCCGTTCGAAACCCTGGTCGACGCCTGTCGTCGACAAGCCGCGGAAGAAGCCGCCGCCAAGGTAGTCAGCTTTACGGACATGCGCATGAAGCTTCGGCCACCGGTCTCGACGGAGACATGATGTCGGGCCCCGCGGTTCCTGAGAATATGCAGGGGATGAGCGACATCGAGGCCCTTGATGCGGTCGCCCTGCAGACCGGCATTCGCGTGAATGAGCGGACGCACCGCGGCAAGCTCGGCTGGTCGATTAGCCCGAATATCGAGCGCGCCTCGGCGCCCCGCGAGAGGGGCAAGCCTGCCGCGGTCCAGCAGAAGGCCGTGGCGGCGGTTGCCGTCGGCCAGCCGGCACGAAGGCTGACAGCGGTTGCCAAAATTATCGCCGACTATCCTGAGCTGGTCGAAGCGTTTCGCGAGCGCCTTGATGAAATGGGCATGACACGCCAGGAGCTTGACCATCAGGCAGGCCTGCCCGATCGATATGCTGGAAAAATCTTAGGCCGCGGCAGGGTTAGGGCGCTTGGGTTGCGAAGCCTAGGGCCGGTGCTCGGAGCATTGGGTTTTCGGCTGCTCCTGATTGATGACACGGCCCAGACCGCGAAAATTATGGCGCGGCGCCAGCCCCGTGAACGGCCGGTGCGCCAAACCCCTGCCTGCGCAGTTTCGGCGGCCAGCATCGCGGGCGATTGATCAGCCTACAAGCGCGCGCCTTGAGTGCGTTGCGGCCCGACTCCCCGACCTCAATCATCCCCGCATTGTTCGCCCGGAAAGCGAGCGACGCGGATGCCTGCCAATTCTCAATCCATGGCGTCCGGCGATCTCTGATCACCCTTTGCCGCGTCGGGTCTTTCCGGGCCGGATGTCATGGAGCTCTACGCCGTGCCCGACAAATTCGCCCCGATCTATACCGGGACATTCTCGCAAAGCAGCTTTGACGTCAGCCTCAAGCTGCAGGGAATCCCCACGCTCGCGGAATTGACGGCGCGCCTCGGCGCCCTCCCGCGGGAAGCACTCGCTGCGGCGGTCGCGGCCGAGCCCGAGATCTACAAGCGGACCATCGCCGACGCCCAGGACAGCGCCGCCTATCTGCGATTGCTCGCGGATAGCTTCGACGCGATCGCCGGCCGCCTCGCGAGCGTGAAATGATCGCGCCGCGCCTTCGGAAATTCATTCTCGCCGGCTTCGCAGCTATCAGCCTGCTTTCGTCGATCGGCGCAGCGCTTGCGCAGCCCGCACCGGTGCCTGCTTTGCCGGACACCGAAAGGCGCACCGCTTACACCATCTCGGCAAACACCTGTGCGTGCAGCGTAGGATTCGCCCTCTTTGGGGATAGCAATGATTTTTGGAACTGGGTCGAAGTCTACCTGAACGGCACCCGCGTCAACTACAACGACGCGACCTACGGCTGGACGATCACCAGCCCGTCCGGATCGCTCGGCTCGCTCGCCCTTCCCATCACGAACGCCGTCCTGACCTTCACCAATGCCCAGACCGGCACCGTGCAGATCGTCGGCGCCCGTCGTCCGCGGCGGGTCTCGCAATTTCAAGAAGGCGCTGGCGTCACCGCGCGCAACGTCAATCAGACCGTCACCGACATCACCGCGACGTTGCGGGAGATGTGGGACAAGACGAACGATGTAACGGGAAGGGCACTGCTCTCCCAACCGGGCAACACGGTCGGCAACCTGCCGCTGCCATCGTTCTGCAAGGGGATGTTGCTGGGGTTCGACGGAACGACTGGTCTTAACCCGATCTGCGTTACGCCGCCGACCGGGACCGGGAACATCACCCTCCCGGTGGTCAACGGCAACCTTGCCTGCTTCAACGGCACGAACGGGATGTTGCAGGACTGCGGCAGGGGGTTTCCGCTCAACGTCGCCAGCGGCGGCACGGGCGGCGGTACAGCGAGCGGAACGCTGCTCGACAACATCACCGGCTTCTCCTCCACCGGCTACATGCAGCGTACGGGTCCGGGTGCATACTCATTCTCGCCTACGGTACCATTTACGGCCCCCGTGATCACACAAACCGGCACGGGTGCCGTCTCGGTCACGCTTGACGCGCTGTACCGAAACAAGATTTTCACGCCGGAAATGTTCGGTGCAGTCTGTTCGCCGAAAGGCACGGCTGTAGGTTCTATCTCAGACAGCAGCGCCGCAATTCAGGCGGCGATCAATCAAGCCGCTGCTGTTTTAGGAGCGACTGTTCAATTCGGCCCATGTGCCTACAAGACTACGCTAACAATCAACATCAGCAGTAGCAACATTGCGTTAAAAGGAAGCGGTGTTAATCAAACAATCATCGTTCATGCTCCGGTTGGCGCCTCTCCTTGTTTCTATTTTAGTGCTGGTACTGCGATTCTTTCTAACCCTGCCATATCTGATCTTTCGATACTGTCGGCCGACACGACGACACTTAAAATTGCAATTAGCCTAGTTGATGTATCGAAGCCCGTAGTTCGCAATATTGTCATTGCGCATTACCCTATCGACGGCACGCCGTATCGCGGCGGCTCCGGTTCTATTGGCATCCAAACCCAAGGTCGTGAACTCGGCAAGCTCGAAAACATAGAAATCTATGCCGAACAGCCGATTCAAATTTCGGCCAATCCAAATGTCCCGGGCACTGCGGAGGATATGGATAGTTGGGTGTGGCGAGACCTATTGCTGGTCGGCCAGCTTTCAAGCGCAACTAGGCATGTGATTCTCGCTGACAGCGGTGTGGCGTTTTACAATACCCATTTTGAAGGACACCAAAATTGGATCGGCGGTGTTGATGGTTTCCATTGGATTAGTGCGGCTGGTGTTATCAGCGAAGGACTTTACTTTTCGGGTGTAAAAGATGAACAAGCAGGTGCGTCTGGTGGTTACACGTTCAATATCCAGCCAACCAGTACCCTTTATAGCCTCAACATCTCAGATAGTGCCCCCGGCGTTCGCAATGCCATCTTCCTCCGCAACGTGGCTAACACGCTCCTGACCGGTGTAATGTATGATCCGAATACCAGCACGACTAAGATTGGAATGAATGCTGACGTATCGAACAGCATTATAGACTTCCGGGCATGTGCATGGATCACTGGAACCACGGCTACCGTTAGCGCCCTCACGGCAGGCAGCGCAAACATAATCCCAACCGGCTTTAGCGCCGCACTGCCCTCGAGCGGTACGCTGTCACACTAAGGAGTGTTTCCGACGCCCTTCCAACCGGCATTTACTGGGACCGCTTCGTGCGCCGATCTTTGAAGGTAAAACAGGCGAGACCACCGAATATCAATACCACGGTCCACGCATCCACGAACGAATTTCCCTCGATGACGAAATCGAGAGCGGCTGAAATATCCCTTGCTGATTTCCCCATGACCGGCCCGGAACCTATCCCACAACCTCCCAGAGATTCAACCGGGGATCGTAAAAAGGTGCAGAAACAGCCAAAGGACTGTGAGCCAAAGAGACGCCCATAGTCCAGTGGTGAAGGCCCAAACCAGCACGGCCCCAACGAGCCTTACCGCCCTCGCGCGCCCGTGACGTTCGGCTGTATAGGCCGCCAGATTCCACGCTGTATAGAGCGGCAAGCCAAACGCTGCTTTTCTGAAGCCTACAACAGATGACTGCATGAAACCGTAGCCCCGCCCAATACCGGCAACCTACCCCGCAACCCGCCCCGCGAACAAGCCCTCGGGCGCACTGGATGCGCGGGGTACTCACCTATCCCGCGCCAGCTTCCGGCGGCCCCAGTGTGTACCCTTGCGATCGGGATTGAACACGCGCGGCTGCCTCAGGAAGTGCCAAGCGACAATCGCGGCGCACCACGCCACCGCTGTGACGATAAGACCAATGGCAGTGTCTAGAGCGCCCGCGGCGGCAGTTGCCTCGTCCATCTTACCACCCGCGCTCAGACAGAGCTGAACTCGCTAAGCGTCCGATCGGAGAATTTCCGGGCTTCAAATTATGTAAGCCGGCGGCGAAGCCTAAGAAAAGGAATAGGAGCCCGTCGTTGCTGGTGCGGCCGGACCCGATCGTCAGAATCGTGATGCAGACGAGAGAGCACACCGCAAATCGGGCCTCGGTGTCGCTTCGCGCGAGCGGCAGAAGGTAAAAGCCCGAGAGGCAAACCAAGGCCAGGAGTGCGATGCCGCCTAACCATCCGAACTCGATCGCGGCCTGGAGAAAGGAATTGTGGACTTCGGCCGCTGGAATGCAGGATCGCTTCATGAAGCCGTCGAGTCCGATTCCAAACCAGTCGCTGCTTTTGAGGAGCGTGATCGCATCCCGCAGGAGGCCGAGCCGAACATCGATCGTGTCAACTAGATTGATCCTGGTTGAACAGCTGAGCAGCTTTCGTTTTTCTCCCACGGGAACGACCGCGGCAAAATCGTCTGGCGCCGCACTGGCGACGATGGTCTTGATTCCGTTCGCGGCGTAGCCGGCCATTATCATCGTCTTGTCAGAGCGAACGAATAGCCCGGTCGCGATGGCGAGGATGGTGACGAGTATAACGGCGGCGATTTGCCGTCTTATCCTCGGCGCTGAAAGGTATGCGCCCAAAGCGAGGCTCACCAAGATGGCGACGAAAGCCAACCGAACCATCGAGGCTGCAAAGATTGCGGCGGCCGGAATGATCAACAAGGTCGCCGAGATGCGCTGACGCGCGGACATCTCAAGGCAGGTCACGGCGATCATTGCGATGCCGAGCGAGATCAGGAAATTGCCGCCCGCGGCGAACATTCCAAAGATCATCGGCTTCTCGTAGGCGCTGTCCCATTGCCTGACGAGCTCGAACGCCGTCACTGCCGAGCCGGCCGCGACGATGGCAACGGTTACAAATACGAACGTCGGCTTGAGTCCTGTGCCGGCGAAAAGGCGCGCGGCCGGATAAGCAGCCAGCGTCAAAATCAAAAGCGCGGTTTGCTTGATGTCAGCGACGCCGTTCAGCCAAAACGAGATGGCAATGCAACCGACATAAGCGACAAACGCCACGTCACAAAGGTTAGGGACAAACCGGCGCCACTGGCTGAACAGCGCGACCGCGACCAGGGAAGAGACAATGAAAAGCCCGGTGACGATGCTGTTGCCGTGGCTGCCCGCCAACCCGTTGTAGAGCACCAAGATCGGGACTGTTGAAACGACGAGCGCAAAGAAAAAATAGCGGTCGAAAACACGCGACAAAGCAGGGCCCTCAAAGTGAGTTCTTGGGCCGCGCTTAAATTCTAGGCTGCGCGGTTTAGGCTTTGTTATGCCACAATCTTGCCGCGATCAATTAAAAGTTGTCGCGCGACGCGAAAGACAATCTCCTCGCGATCAACCGTTGATCGTCGAATCCCAGTGCAGCAATCGCGCGGCCGGCGGCCGATGGCAGGGGAGGACGCGCAAAAGTGCCCCTGTTGAGGGGCAGTGTTTTAATTAATTGAAAATTGAGCAAATCAGGAACATGCTCCGGCCGGGTGTAGCAACCTGACCAGTGATAGGCCGCATTCCCTGCAAGGAATTGCCTTGTCGCCTGCAAGCGACGCGGCGGCGGCCGAATTGATGGTGCTGCAAAGCATCATCTAACGGGCGAGCTTAGCGGCTCGGCTCCGAACCCTACCATATTGCCTCACAGCATGTCTGTTGGCAAGGGCGGGGGCATCGGGCCATGTCCAGAGCCGCAAGGCTTAAAAGCTCGATGAATCGTCTCACTGGCGATTGCTACCCCCCGCCTGCCGCCGGCGCCCCGGCGGCTCCGGCTGTAGCAAGCCGAAACCAGTGAGCAACCATCATGACACTCGAAAGACCTATGTTTCCGCCCGTCGACCAGACGCGGCGGCGCTTCCTATCCGCTGCAGCCGGCGGCGCTGCCGCCTTGTCGCTATCGCCATCTCGAGCGGCCGCACCCGCGGTCGACCCCATCTATGCAGCGATCGAACGGCACAAAGCCGCCGCCGTTGTTTGGGACGCAGCGGTGGACGTCTGGGCAAAGCTTCCCGACGGGCCTGAGCCCATGTCTACAGAGCGGTGGATAGAACGCGAGCGGATCAATGACGCTTCGCGCGACGCTATGGATGATGCAGGCGTCGACCTGATCAACACGAGCCCAACGACGCTTGCCGGCATCGCTCGGGCGCTCAATTACATCCGCGAACAAATGCTGCAGGACGACGGCGTTTACATGCCGAGCAGCCTCCGGCTCGCCGACGATACGGACGGCGAATATCCGGTCGCATGGATTGATGCCTTCCTCGACGCGATCGAACAGGCGGCGAGCGAGCTCGACCGGGCTGGAAAGGCGGTGCAGGCATGAGCGCGGAAATCATTCAGTTTTCCAACGCCGCGCGACCCGGCCGCTCGGCAAGCGATGTCACTGCGATCGGCAATCGCATTCTTACGCCAAGGCAGCTGCGGCGCGAAGGAAAGCCAGAGCTTCCACCGCCGGCAACCGGGACCGCCATAAATGGACGTCTTCGCCAAGAGCGTCATGAGGTTTGGCGAATGGCCGAGGCAGCGACGCGGTATTGGAGACTGCGAATAGATTTCCAGTCCGCGGTTTCGTGGGCGCAGCGGATGGGGACGCCGGAAGGTCGTTTCCATCCCAGTGACCCAAATGAGTGCGACCGCATGTCAATGGTTCAAAAGTACCGCGCAGCACTCGCAAAGCAGCTTCTCACTCCCGCGTGGGATGCTGCGTCGGTCAAATGGAAGCAAACGAAGCTGGCCAGCGAGCGGGAGGGTTATTATTTGCTCGACGTGAAGCCAGAACGGATCGAGCGCGCCATCGCCGACGATTTGGCCTTTCTCGCCGCGCATCCAGTGCGTCAATCACACCGCAACAACAGCGAAGCGATAGCGCGTCGGCGCGAGTTTAAGGAGGCTATGCGGCAGCGCATAAGGGAAATAGCCGCATCGCGCGATCTTTCCGACGAAGAGATCAAACCGGTGCTGCGGCTGAAACACGAGGAGGTTGGCCGTTTCACTGAAAAGCACGGTGTAAACCTCGCGTGGCTGCTTGAAGGTAAGGGGCGCATCTTCAAGAAAGACCCGATTAGGCTGGGCCCAACCATGACCGGGGACGAGTTCGCCGCGGTGGTCGCAACGCTGCCGATGGCTGATCAGCAGGCGACCAGCGCCATGATGCGTGAGATGTTGTTGCAGGAGCGCGGTCAGTGAAGCGCCGGCGCCGATCGAGGAAGCGGCGCTGACAACGAGGGGCGCGGGCTCAGGTCCGCGCCCCTTTCGTCTGTACCCCACGGCCGCCCGGGCGCCCGGACTCGCCCATGCGCTGGCGCTGATCGACCGGCCCCATGACAGCCCGCAGCGGCCGGACGCGCCAGCGGCCTCCGTAGACTCGCCCAGGGCCATCCCGCGCGATCCAAAAACGTGACGTTAGTGCGTTGTGGATCGATGCGAACAGGCGAGAGTGGTCCGCATGGAAAACATCACGCCCCCAATGCCCGCCAAGAAAGCCCTTGCCGCCCTCGACCTGCCGGCGCCGCCGGCGACCACCGGGCCCGCCAAGCGGATCTCCAAGAAGGTTGCCCGCGCCATCGACCTCATGGTGTCTGGCGACTGCAAGAAGATCACCGAGGCGGCCGAAAAGGTCGGGATGGCCCGCGAGAGCCTGTCCCGGGCCCTGAGCACTCCCCACGTCGCCGAGCATTTGCGGCAGAAGGTCGTCCGGCATCTCGCGATCGCGGCCGCTCGCGCCGGCGCAACCAAGGTCGATTTGCTGGACAGCGATTCCGAGATCGCCAGGGACCGCGCCTCGAGCTTCGTGCTCGGTCTCGCCGGCATCCAGCCCGCGACCACGCCGAGCATGAACGTTAATCTCGAAGTTCGAGCAGGATTCGTAATCGACCTTTCTGACGACCCGCCGCCAATGCGGACAATTCCCCATGTGTGACGCAACGCTCCCCACCGCATTCCCCACCCAAGCACGAGGGCCGCGCGGAATGATCGTGCTCGACGAGCAGCAAGAGCGTGTGTTGGCCGAGGCCGCGGAGATCATCGGACGCGCCGCGGCTAAGCGCGCTCGACGACAACTTCGGCGGATCGCCATTGTCGGCTTAAGCATTTCTCGATTTCTCAACCGCCGCAAGTTCGAGGAATGGGACCGCCGGCGCATAGAGCAGCAATGCGGATCCTTGAAATGACCGACGCCTTGATCCCCACCGCATTCCCCACACGGCAGGCCGCCGCGATCGAGGGCCGTTCCCGCCGCGGCGCCGTCACCGGCAAGCTGCGCGCTGCTTTGGATCTCATGGTGTGGTCCGGCGAGAAGCGCACCGACGCGGCTGAAAAGGCTGGCCTTGCCGATTGCTCGCTCCGCGCCGCGCTTCGCAAGCCGCATGTGCTGGCGCACTACAACGGGGAATTGGCCGCCCTGCGGACGTCGCTGAGGGCGAAGAACGTGCACCGGCTCGACGGCATCGCCGACGACAGCAAAAACGACATGGCAAGGGTTGCGGCCGTGAAGGCCCTCGAAGTCATCGCCGACCAGGCCGACGAGCGAACAGGGCCCGGAGCGGTGACACTGCCGGGCCTGCAGATCATCATCGTGCAACGCGCGCCGGTACCACACGAGATCAATCCGACGATCATTCCCGTGTGACCTCGCGCATTGGCGCAGCAAGCCGGCGGGCTTCCCCTGAGTCATGAAGGGGCTATCGTGGCTTGTGTCTGCAATTCATGTCTGCATCACCGAGCGCGATCGAGCCCGAATCCTGTCCGCAAAGCCCCTTGTTTTCACGCCCAGGTGGCCGGAAAGGGCGCGGCAACCGGTTTGCAGACACTATGCAGACACGCGGCTTTTGACGGATTTGGTGATTTTTCGGTAAGTGCATGATTTTATTGGCTCCCCGGGCTGGATTCGAACCAGCGACCATTCGATTAACAGTCGAATGCTCTACCGCTGAGCTACCGAGGAACAGGCGAAACCGAGGGTTCGCGACGGGCAGCGTATAACAAAGCCTCCGAGCCTTGCAAAGGACGAAATGGGCCGCAGCGGCACGGTATCGGCCGGACAGGGAAACCGCAGGTCCCGCAGTGATTTCTTGCCGTTTTCAAGCGGGCAAAAATGGCGACCGGGGAGGCCGCGGGCAGATTCGGCAGCGCAGCCGGGCCACGAATTGATCCCCAAATCGACTCATTCGCTGACGAAGCTCGATGGTGCCGGAATTAGCCAGAGGTGATCAATGCCAGCTATCCACACCATCAGAAGTCCGATGCCCTCGATCGTCCCGAACGACATCCCCGCAATGAGCGATGACGAATGCCTGATCCGGCTGGCGCAGGCGCTCGAGGATCACGATTCCGAGCATTTGGACGAGGTGGCGAGGCTGATCGGGCGGCTCGCGGTGACGATCGAATAGATCGCGCCCGATAGCAAAAATTGCGGGAGGGTTGGAGAATCGCAGGCTCCGGCCGGCGCCATCGGCGTGTTGCGTTTTGCCGAAGCTTGTACCAAAGATGGCGCGGCTCCACTCCACCCGCGGCTATGCCTGCCCGACTGTCAAGGTTCGCCCATGTCCGGTTTTACGACCGCCCGCCAGAATATGGTCGATTGCCAGGTGCGTCCCAGCGATGTCACCGATATCCGAATCATCGATGCGATGCTGGCGCTCCCGCGCGAGGCATTTGTTCCCCCAACTCAGCGCAAACTGGCGTATCTCGACCTCGATCTTGACGTCAGCGACGGAGGGTCGGCGCGGCGTTACCTGATCAAGCCGGTGGTGATAGCGAAGATGCTGCAGGCCGCCGACATCGGGGATGCCGACCATGTATTGGTAGCCGGGTGCGCCACCGGCTATACCGCTGCCTTGGTGGCCAAACTCGCGGGGCGGGTGACGGCGACCGAAACCGTCCCGGCGCTGGCCGCGAAGGCCAAGGACGTCCTGGCCCAGCTCGGGCTTGGAAATGTGACGGTCCGGGCGGCCGACGTAGCCGCGGGCGACCCGGCCAATGCGCCCTACGACGTGATCGTCCTCGACGGCGCAACCGAGATCACGCCAGAGCACCTCTACCAGCAGCTTAGGGATGGCGGCCGGCTGGTCGGGGTTTTCGCTCAGACCAAGCCGCCGCGGGCCATGATCGTGACGCGCTCCCACGGCGATTTCGGGAACCGGGCGCTTTTCGATGCTTCGGCGCCGGTTTTGCCCGGACTTGAGCGGGTTCCGGCGTTCGTTTTCTAACCCAGATGGCTGTTAAAATCCCGTTCTGAATCAGAAGTGTGGCCCGGACGCCCCACGTCCAGAGTTTCCCACGTGGGTTTGGCAGCCAGGGGTTCCGTCCTGCTTGTCCCCGGAATAAGGTACGCGGGGATACTGACTCGGAACGAGGCGGCACCGGTTCCAAGTGCACTGGAATCGGCAAACGATATGAATGGATTACTTGGGATGCGTGGGGTGAAGGTCGTTACCGGAGCTGCGGCTTCGGTCCTCCTGATGGCGTATATGGGCCAGACGCCTGCCCTCGCCGATACTATTGAGGCTGCGCTGGTGCGCGCCTATCAGAACAATCCTCAGCTCAACGCGCAGCGCGCGGCGGTCCGCTCGACCGACGAAAACGTGCCGCAGGCGCTGTCGGGCTATCGGCCCCGCGTCGCGCTCACCGCCAGTGCCGGCGAGCAATATACTGATACCAATACCACCCAGGGCGGCTCTCCGAACCAGATCGTGCGAACGGAGATTCACGGCGTCGACCCACCGCGCAGCGCCGGGCTGACGATCACGCAGACGCTCTACAACGGCGGTCAAACCGCCAATAGGACCCGCGCGGCGGAAAGCCAGGTCTCGGGCGCGCGCGAGGCGCTGCGAGTGCTCGAACAATCCGTGCTGCTCTCTGCCGCCACCATCTACATGGACGAGCTGCGCGACGCCGCCATCGTCGAGGTTCAGCGCAGCAATACCCGCGTGCTCGAACAGACGCTGAAACAGACCCGCGACCGCTTCAACGTCGGCGAAGTAACGCGCACCGACGTCGCGCAGGCGGAGGCGCAGCTTGCGGCCGGCAAGACCCAGGAACTGACCGCGGAAGCCAATCTGGTGACGACGAAAGCGAATTTCCGCCGCATCATCGGCAACGAGCCGGAAGCGTTGGCGCCGGGCTCTCCGGTGGATCGCTTCTCGCCGGGAACGCTGCCCGCCGCGGTCGAACTCAGCCTGATCGAAAATCCGAACGTGACCGCCGCGATGTTCGGCATCGACGTCAACTACCTCCAGGTCAAGATCAACGAAGGCGCGTTGTTGCCGACGGTGACATTCCAGGCCGCCGTGCAGCAGTCCTACGAACAGACCCTGACGGTGTACCGGTCGTTCGGCGCCTCGGCGATCGCGCAGCTTTCGGTTCCGATCTATCAGGGCGGCGCCGAATACTCGCTGATCCGCCAGTCGAAGGAAACGTTGGCGCAGCAGCGCCTCAATCTTGAAACGACTCGCGACCAGACCCGCGCCAATCTGGTGACGGCATGGGGCCAGCTGGTGGCGGGCAAGGCGCAGGTCGCCTCCGCGCAATCGCAGGTGACCGCTTCGGAAATTGCGCTCAACGGCGTGCGCGAAGAGGCCAAGGCCGGACAGCGCACCACGCTCGACGTGCTGAACGCCCAGCAGGCGTTGGTCAACGCCCGTGTCGCGCTGGTCACCGCGCAACACGATCGCGTGGTTGCATCATACGCCGTGTTGAATGCGGTCGGACGGCTGTCGCCGGCAGTGCTCAATCTCAACACCACCGTCTATGATCCGAGCGTGCACTACTTCCAGGTGCGCGACAGCTGGTACGGCATTCGTACCCCCGACGGCCGCTGATATCGGCGGTCGTTGCCTGCGTCGGAAGACCGGCAGCGTGCCAAAACGCTCATGCCCTCGGATCAACGCGAAGTCGCGCCTGTCATCAGGCCGCGTTTTGCGCGGACCCTTTGGCACCTTTGCCCGAGGGCTTTGACTGATCAGTCACTAGCGCGTTGCTTGCAATCAATTGTTGCCATGACATACCTTTGTTAGGGGCAGCAGAGCGATTCGCGCCGCATCCGGTAGCGTTGGGCCGCGACGCTTCGATGTCCTGAGCAGGGGCGGGATCCAGCGCGGTGAGTCGAGCGGCGCTTGATCTGGGGACAAGTCAGGGTTGTGCGATGAAAGTCCCGACCTGCACATTCAGAACCGGCCAATCCTGTCCAGCTTGGTGTAAAACGCGGAAGAGGGCGTTGATGATGTGGAGTCGGAGATGACGCAGCCTGCAAAGGTCCAAGAGCCCTCGATGGAGGAGATTCTGGCGTCGATCCGGCGCATCATTGCCGACGACGAAGCAAAGCCGCCGGCCGCCGAGAAGCCTGCGACTCCGTCTCCGCCGGCAGAAGCGAAGCCGGAGAAACCAGCCGCGGCGCCGGCAGCCAAGGCGCCCGTCATGAAAGATATTCCGCCATCAACCATTCCGGCTGCGCAAGCCGCCGCGAAGGTCGTGGCGCCGCCGCCCGTCAAACCCGCGCCCGCCCCGGCACCTGCACCCGCCGCGTCCAACAGCCAGGACGATATTGACGCGATGCTGGCAGGCCTCGATGAAGCGACCTCCGAGGCGGAGATACGGCCGCCCTTGCCCGATGGCGAAGTATTCGAACTCACCGACGAGATGGCGGTGCCGGACCCGCCGAAAGCTGCATTCCACAAGATCGAGCCGGACGACGATCTCGTATTTACCGAAGCTGCCGCAGCCAGAGCGGTGCGTCGGCAGCCTGCGTTCGAACCGCCGCCGTTGGAAAGTCCGGCGCCGCAGCAGATCCTGTCGCGCTCGACCGTGTCCGCTGTCGAATCCGCCTTCAACGCGCTGGCCAATACCGTGCTGAGCAACAACGCGCGGACGCTGGAAGATCTGGTCAAGGAAATGTTGCGCCCGATGCTGAAATCCTGGCTCGACGATAATTTGCCCGGGCTGGTGGAGCGCATCGTCAAGGCGGAAATCGAACGGGTTTCGCGCGGACGCTAATCCGCGGGTCTGCCATCGGCCGGTTGCCGGCCCTGATTAAGCCACCACATCAGGCTTTATCTTGGCGTTCGACGCGCCTGTCGTGTTGACTTGGCGCGCTGCGGCGGCTTTCTAGCGCCTTCCATACCCATGATTGCATTGCCATGATCGAGAAAAACTACCAGCCCGCCGATATCGAAGGCCGCATGTCCCGCATCTGGGAGCAAAGCGGGGCGTTCAAGGCCGGGCGCCCGGAGCGCCGCGACGCGCGGCCGTTCACCATCGTGATTCCGCCGCCCAACGTGACCGGCTCGCTGCACATGGGGCACGCGCTCAACAATACCCTGCAGGACATTCTCTGCCGCTTCGAGCGGATGCGCGGCCGCGACGTGTTGTGGCAGCCGGGCACCGACCACGCGGGTATCGCGACCCAGATGGTGGTCGAGCGGCAATTGATGGAGCGGCAAGAGCCGGGCCGGCGCGAGATGGGTCGCGCCAAATTCCTCGAGCGCGTCTGGCAATGGAAGGCCGAGAGCGGCGGCGTCATCGTCAATCAGCTAAAGCGGCTCGGCGCCTCCTGCGACTGGTCGCGCGAGCGCTTCACCATGGACGAGGGCCTGTCGCGCGCTGTCGTGAAGGTGTTCGTCGAACTGCACCGCGCAGGGTTGATCTACAAGGACAAGCGGCTGGTGAACTGGGATCCGGCGCTGCTGACGGCGGTTTCCGATCTCGAAGTGCAGCAGGTCGAGGTCAAGGGCAGCCTGTGGTATTTGCGCTATCCGCTCGAAGGCAAGACCTTCAATCCGGACGATCCCGCGACCTTCATCGTTGTCGCCACCACGCGGCCCGAGACCATGCTCGGCGATAGCGCGGTCGCGGTGCATCCGGACGACGAGCGCTACGCGCCTCTGGTCGGCACCCACGTGATCCTGCCGCTGGTCGGGCGCAGGATTCCGATTGTCGCCGACGAGTATTCCGATCCGGAAAAAGGCTCGGGCGCGGTGAAGATCACGCCCGCGCATGACTTCAACGACTTCGAGGTCGGCCGGCGGCACAATTTGCCGCAGATCAGCGTGCTCGATCAGGAGGGCAAGCTCGCGCTCGTCGGCAACGAAGACTATCTGCGCGGATTGCCGGAAGGCTCGTTGCAGCTTGCCGAGGAATTGCAGGGCGTCGACCGTTTCGCCGCGCGCAAGCAGATCGTGGCGCGGCTGGAGGATTTCGGTTTCCTGGAGCGGATCGAGCCCAACACGCACATGGTGCCGCATGGCGACCGCTCCGGCGTCGTCATCGAGCCCTATCTGACCGACCAGTGGTACGTCGACGCCAAGACGATGGCGCAGCCGGCGATATCGGCGGTGCGCAGCGGCGCCACAGCGTTCGTGCCGAAGAACTGGGAAAAGACCTACTTCGAGTGGATGGAAAACATCCAGCCCTGGTGCATCTCGCGCCAGCTCTGGTGGGGCCATCAGATTCCGGCGTGGTACGGGCCGGACGGCAAGGTATTCGTCGCGGAGACCGAAGAGGAAGCCGTCGGCAACGCGCTCGGCTATTACGCCGAGCAGGAAGTCATCACGCCGGAGCAGGGGCGGGAGATGGCGCTCGATCCGGCCAAACGCGAAGGCTTCATCACCCGCGATGAAGACGTGCTCGACACCTGGTTCTCTTCGGCGCTGTGGCCGTTCTCGACGCTCGGCTGGCCCGACGACGACACCGACGTGAAGCGCTATTACCCGACCGACGTGCTCGTCACCGGCTTCGACATCATCTTCTTCTGGGTCGCCCGCATGATGATGATGGGCCTGCACTTCATGAAGGATGTTCCGTTCCCTGTCGTCTACATCCACGCGCTGGTTCGCGACGCCAAGGGCGCCAAGATGTCGAAGTCGAAGGGCAACGTCATCGACCCCCTGGGCCTGATCGATGAGTACGGCGCCGACGCGCTCCGCTTCACGCTGGCCGCGATGGCGGCGCAGGGCCGCGACATCAAGCTCGCGCCGCAGCGCGTTGAAGGCTATCGCAATTTCGCGACCAAGCTCTGGAACGCCTGCCGCTTCGCCGAGATGAACGCGTGTATGCTGCCTGCGGACTTCGACCCGACGCAAGCGAAGGAGACGTTGAATCGCTGGATCACGCACGAGACCGCGCGCGCCACGCGCGAGGTGACCGAAGCGATCGAAGCCTATCGCTTCAACGATGCCGCCACCGCGGTCTATCGCTTCGTCTGGAACGTGTATTGCGATTGGTATCTCGAGCTCGCAAAACCGGTGCTGATGGGCGATGAGAGCGCCGCCAAGTCCGAGACTCGCGCCATGGTGGCGTGGGCGCGCGACGAAATCCTCAAACTGCTGCACCCGTTCATGCCCTTCATCACCGAAGAGCTCTGGGCGGTGACGGCTCCGAATTCAGTCGGCGCCCCTTCTTCTCTCAGGGATGGCGGGGAGGGGGGTAAGCCCCAAACTCCGCTCCCCCGCAAGGAGGGAGAGGACCGCACTTTGCTGGCGTTGACGCCGTGGCCACTCAAGGCCGCCGCTCTCACGCCGGAGCAAGTGGCCCTGATGTTGGCGGCGAACCCGAGCGAACCATTGATGCCGGTGCCGCCGGTTCTCGTAGCTTTCGATCCCGCAGACTTCAGCGACCCCGCCGCCGAGGCCGAGATCGGCTGGGTGGTCGATCTCGTCACCGCGATCCGCTCGGTGCGCGCGGAAATGAACATTGCGCCGGCAACGCTGACCCCTTTGGTGATCGCGGGCGCATCCGCCGAAACCAGGCAGCGCGCGCGACGCTGGAACGACGTGGTGAGACGGATGGCCCGGCTCGCCGACATTTCGTTTGCCGATGCTGCGCCGGAAGGCGCAGTGCAGCTATTGGTGCGTGGCGAGGTCGCTGCGTTGCCGCTCAAGGGCGTGATCGATTTTTCGGCGGAGAGAGCGCGGCTCGACAAGGAACTGGCCAAGGCCGAGGCCGACATCAAGCGCGTCGATGCCAAGCTCGGCAACGAGAAATTCATCGCCAACGCGCCGGAAGAAATCGTCGAGGAAGAAAAAGAAAAGCGCGAGGCGGCTGTCGAACGAAAGGCGCGAATTCTCGAGGCGCTCGAGCGGCTCAAGAAGGCGGGGTAGGCATGGTTCCGAAAGTCGGAATCGACCGTCCCCGCCCGTCAGACGCGCCGAAACAGGCCTGCCTCATGGCTTCGTGCTCGCGTGCTGGCTGCGGAGCGTCGCCTCTCCGGCGTCCGACACCTCGACCCATTTCCTGTCGGGGGGTGCGTCTGCGACGTAGCTGTCGTGCCAGTTCCACCACTTGTAGGTTGGGGTCTGAGGATAGCCCTCGGGCGAAGCCTCCCAAACCTCCTGCCGGCCCAGCGGCGTGATGTCGAGGTAGTTCCAGGTGCTCCCCATCTGCTCGTCGCCGCGGCTGTTGATGAAGTAGGTGCGGAACACGCGGTTGCCGTCGCGGTAGAATACGTTCGTGCCGTGCCACTCGCCCACGCCGAAGTCGGCGTCGAAGCTGTCCGTGAGTGTGAACCACGGCATCTCCCAGCCCATCCGCGCCTTCAGCCGCGCGATATCAGCCTGAGGCGCACGCGAGACGAAAACGAGGGTCGTGTCACGGGCGTTCAGGTGTGCGACGTGGGCCACCTGGTCGGCCACCATGGAGCAGCCCCGGCAGGCTTGGTCGGGCCAGCCGAATACTCCCGGCTCGAAGAAGGCGCGGTAGACGATCAGCTGACGCCGACCGTCGAACAGGTCGAGCAGGCTGGCCTTGCCCGCAGGCCCCTCGAATACATACGCGGCCTCCACGGCCATCCACGGCATTCGCCGGCGCTCGGCGGCCAGGGCGTCACGGGCGCGGGTCTGGGCCTTTTCCTTCACGAGCAGCTGCTCGCGGGCCGCCTCCCACGCTTGCGACGACACGACCGGTGGCGCGTGCATGCCAGATTGTCTGCCTGTCTGTCCGTTCTGGGCTGATGAATTCATGGCTTTGACCTCCCGATTTGGGTGAAATGCCGCACCCCGTGGGTGAAGCAAGATTCCATTCGCTGCTCATCGCTCGTTGTTGGTCGTGAGATAGTTTGGCACTAGAAATCGAACGGTGGGAGTAACAAGCGTGGCAGTATTCAGATGGCGAAGCGGGGTGATACCCTCGGCGCCCTGAACCGCCAACGCCGCTTCGAGACGTTGGCAGCGGCTCAAGAACGCCGGGTAGCCGTCTGCCGTCACAGGCTTTGAGGAGGCGCCCTTGCAAGCCGGACAGCCAAGTCACACCGCGCGCGGCGCGGCGGCGCATCGAGCCCTCCATCAAACGCTGGAAGGCGGTACCATCTTCAGCGATCCGTTCGCCGCAACGATTCTCGATGACGACACCCGCGCCGGACTTCAGGAAAAGGCGGCCGATCCGTCGCTGCGGCCGATGCGTCTGTTCATCGCGGCGCGCAGCCGGTTTTCCGAGGATGCGTTGGCGGGCTGTGTTGCGCGGGGCGTGCGACAGATTGTCGTGCTGGGAGCCGGCCTCGATACGTTTTCGCTGCGTAACCCTCATGCCGGCCTCGGTGTCCGTGTGTTCGAGGTCGATTATCCGGCGACGCAGGGCTGGAAACGCGAGCGCCTGAAGCAGGCGGGCCTCGCCGTGCCCGCCTCGCTCACCTTCGCTCCCGTCGACTTCGAGCGGCAAAGCCTGGCCGATGGCCTGACGGCCGCCGGGTTTCAGCGTGATCGTCCCGCGTTCTTTCAGTGGCTCGGCGTCGTACCGTATCTGACGCGCGAGGCGGTGTCGGCGACGCTGGATTTCATCGCCGGCGTGCCGGGATCGGAGGTCGTGTTCGACTACGCCGAGCCGTTTGAAAACTATCCGAGCGAACGCCGTGCGAAGGTGATGGCCGTGGCGGCAAGAGCAGCTTCACTGGGCGAGCCATGGCTTAGCCTTTTCGATCCGGCTGAACTCGCCGAAATAGCGCGCAACAAGGGTTTTGGGATGGTCGAGGATCTCGGTCTTGCCGAAATCTCCGAACGCTTCTACGGAGAATTGAAGCAGGACATCCGGATCGGTGCGGGTCCACACCTTGTTCGGGCGCAAAAGATTCTCTGATCCATGGTGGGCAAATTGGCCGACGGGTCGCGCGAAAAAAACTCCGGGCAGCCTGTCGTTCACCGACAACAAAGACGCGGGCTGCGTTTTCGACGGAGTGATTTGCCCGTCAGGCAATTTGTGGATGCGGCTGTCCAGCCCCTTTTGAAAAAATATTCTGGTTTTCCGAAGACCCAAATCAGTTGTATGTCTGTTGCCGTCCCGTCCCACTCAGAGGGGCGGCTCGCGACGTCACGGACGCGGGGCGGGATGCGGTGGACGCGGCGGCGCGCTTGACGGGCGTTGCTTGCAGCGGACGGCGAAGACGTGTGGTCCTGACACCCCGACGCTGGTGTCAAGTTGGCGGATTAATCCGCGTAACGACGGTGGCAAGAAAGCCGATCACCGGGGAGAGCACGGTATAAGCCGTAAACCATTGCGTGCGGGAATGCCGGTCGTTTCCGGTGGCTCGCTGTGAATACTCGTGTGCATACTTGCTACCAATAGCGCACACGAGGCTGCGGGTGCATCGGGCGCCCGGCATTCCCCACGCCCTCTGATTAAGAGGGCGGAACGTTCTGGCAAAACTCGCGCGAAACGCGCGGCGAGATCGCGAAGGTGTGTCTGCATTCGCCGTCATTGCGAGCGAAGCGAAGCAATCCACTCTTTCTTGCTGTACTATGGATTGCTTCGCTTCGCTCGCAATGACGGTCTTACAATCATTTGCGCTTTGGCTGTTTGAAAATTGAATCCGATATTGGCGGTGCCAAAAGCCGGGCGGCCTTCACCTCTCCCCTTGTGGGAGAGGTCGGATCGCATCGTCAGATGCGATCCGGGTGAGGGGTTACGCTCTCACGATAGACCTGAACCCCTCACCCCAACCCTAGAGAACGAGCTTCGCTCGTCTCGGTCCCACAAGGGGAGAGGGGGCTCACCTCCGTTGCCGCTACAGTGAGGCTTCACTTCACATGAAATGCTTCGCTCGCAATGCCGTCTCACTCAAAACGGCTTGCTCAGGAATTTCGACCCCTTCAACCCGTATCGCCACGGCAGCTCGGCCGCCTTGGTGATGCCGATCCGGACGCCGCTTACGATGTCGGCTTTGATCGTGCGCGCATGCAGCGCGAACGGGGGTATGTCGAGCGGCAGTTCGCTCTGCTTGATGGTGATGGCAAGTGCCTCGCAGAGTTTTCCGGGCCCCGAGCACAGCGATCGCTCGTCATGCATTCCGCGCCGGCGGCGCATGGCAGCAATGCCATGGGTCGGCTGCAGCGCGCGGATCAGCACGGCGCTGGCGGAACCCTCCTTCTCGCAGACGAAATTGACGCACCAGTGGATCCCGTAGGAGCGATAGACATAGGTAAAGCCGGGCGGACCGAACATCACCCGGTTGCGCGGTGTCGGGCCGTGGAACGAATGCGCCGCCGGGTCGGTGTGGTGATAGGCCTCGACCTCGACGATGGTGCCGCCGACACCGTTCATCAGCAGCGTCGCGCCGATCAGGTCGGGTGCGACGTCATGCACGCTGCGGGCAAAGAACGCACGTTTAAGCGGCTTACCGAGCTTTTGCTCGCTGGCGGTTCGGTTTTGGGGCATTCGGGCGGGTATGCTAAGACCGGAAGCAGGCCAAGGCGAGCGGTTGCGGTTCTCCGTCCACCGGATTAGCTAAAGGTCTCTCTGGACACGGATTCTCCATGGTCGTCGTCGTCGATACCGTTTCAGCCACGCCGCTGCGCCCGCGTCATCCCGAAAAGGTGAACCGCCCGGATGCGCTGTCGCCGCCGAAGCCGGACTGGATCAGGGTGCGCGCGCCCAATACCCGCGGCTATGCCGACACCCGCAGAATCGTCAAGGAAAACGGCCTCGTCACGGTGTGCGAAGAGGCCGGCTGCCCGAACATCGGCGAGTGCTGGGACAAGAAGCACGCCACCTTCATGATCATGGGCGACACCTGCACCCGCGCCTGCGCCTTCTGCAACGTCAAGACCGGCATGCCGGGCGCGCTCGATGCGCTGGAACCGGAGCATGTCGCGGAAGCGACCTTCAAGCTCGGGCTTGCCCATATCGTGGTCACCTCGGTGGATCGCGACGACCTCGCCGATGGCGGCGCCGAACATTTCGCGCAGACCATCCGCGCGATCCGCGCGCGCTGCCCGGCCACGACCATCGAGATCCTGACGCCGGACTTTTTGCGCAAGGAGGGCGCGCTCGAAGTGGTGGCGAAAGCAAAACCCGATGTATTCAACCACAATCTGGAAACGGTGCCGTCGCATTATCTCAGCGTGCGCCCGGGCGCGCGCTATTTCCACTCGATCCGGCTGCTGCAGCGGGTGAAGGAGATCGATCCGACGATATTCACCAAATCCGGCATCATGGTCGGGCTCGGCGAGGAGCGTCATGAGGTGTTGCAGGTGATGGATGATCTGCGCTCGGCGGATGTCGACTTTCTCACCATCGGCCAGTACCTGCAGCCGACCCGCAAGCATCACGCCGTGATGCGCTATGTGCCGCCCGACGAATTCGCAGGTTACGAGAAGGTCGCCTATACCAAGGGCTTCCTGATGGTGTCGGCGAGCCCGCTGACCCGCTCCTCGCATCACGCCGGCGATGATTTTGCCAGGCTGCAGGCGGCGCGCGCGGCGATATCCGGTTGAGTGTTGGATAATGCCGCAATTTTCCAGCAAGCGTCGGGTCAACCACAGCGCGCCGCAGATGTTCGATCTGGTGGCCGACGTCGAGCGCTACCCCGAATTCGTGCCGCTGTGCAAATCGCTGAAAATCCGGCAGCGTACGGCAAGACCCGACGGCACCGAAATCCTGATCTCGGACATGACGGTGTCGTTCAAGCTGGTGCGCGAGGCGTTCACGTCGAAAGTCACGCTGGACCGTCCCAATCTGACGATTCTGGTGGAGTATCTGCGGGGGCCGTTCAGCAACCTCGAGAACCGCTGGACGTTCGAGCCGAAGTCGGACGGCGCCTGCGATGTTGGATTCTATCTCGCTTACGAGTTCAAAAGCCGGATGCTGGCGATGCTGATGGGAACCATGTTCGACACCGCGTTCCAGCGCTTTGCGGCCGCATTCGAGAAACGCGCCGATGCGATTTATGGAAGGACGGGGGCGGCAGGTAATCTGCCATCCTGAGCGCTACGCGCGCGGCGGGCGTCGCCGCTTGACCGCGCTGCGCCGTGGCGAGCGCGCCACGCGCGGACGCAGCCGGCTGGCGGCTTCGCGGCGCGGTTTTGTCGATGCCTGCGGTCCGCGCGCCAGCTCCGTCAGCATGCGCAGCGCCTCGACGACGGAGCGGGCGCGCACCGCGCTACGGCCGATCGCGCCGAAGCGGCACTCGCGATGCAGAATTCTGCCGTCGCGGGCGGCGACGGCGAAATGCACCAGGCCCACCGGCTTGCCCGGCGTGGCGCCCCCGGGACCGGCGATGCCGGTAATGGAGACCGCAAGGTCGACGCCGGCTTTTTCCAGCGCGCCGATCGCCATCGCGGTCGCGGTTTCCTTGCTGACCGCGCCGAAGGTCGCAAGCGTCGTGGTCTTGACGCCGAGCATCGCGCGCTTGGCGTCGTTGGAATAAGTGACAAAGCCGCGGTCGATGACATCCGACGAGCCAGGAATATCCGTCAGTGCGCCGGCAACGAGGCCGCCGGTGCAGGATTCGGCAGTCGCAATGGTCAGCTTGCGCATCCGGCAAAGATCGAGCAGCGAGCGGGAGAGGGCGCGGGCGTCGCTGCCGCTCATGTCAGTCGCTCCAACCTTGATCGCCCCAAGGCAGGCGGATGGTGGCGCTCGCCGTGGCGGCGATGCCTTCCTCGCGGCCGGTGAATCCGAGCCGTTCGCTGGTGGTCGCCTTCACCGCCACGCGCGAGACGTTCAGCCCGGCGATCTCCGCGATCCGAGCGCGCATGGTGTCTCGCAGCGGGCCGATTTTCGGCCGCTCGCAGATCAGCGTCACCTCGAGGTTGGCGATGCGTCCGCCGCGCGCGGTCACGCGGTCGACCGCGTATTTCAGGAATCGGTCGGACGAAGCCCCCTTCCAAGTGGGATCGCTCGGCGGAAAATGCGAGCCGATATCGCCGTCGGCCAGCGCGCCCAGGATGGCATCGACCAGGGCATGCAAGCCGACGTCGCCGTCGGAATGGGCGAGAAAGCCGCGGCTGTGCGGCACGCGAACGCCGCAGATCATCAGGTGATCGCCGTCGCCGAAGGCGTGAACGTCGTAGCCGCTGCCGGTTCTGATGTCGCCGAGCATGGCGCCAAGGCGGGCTTCCTCGCGGACAAAATCTTCCGGTGTCGTCAGTTTCATGTTCGCAGGATCGCCTTCAAAAGTCGCCACCGTCAATCCCGCCCATTCGGCGAGCGCGGCATCATCGGTGAAATCGCTGCGCCCATCGCGCGCCGCGCGGCGATGGGCGTCGAGGATGACGTCGAAACGGAACGCCTGCGGCGTTTGCGCGATTCGCAATCGCGCCCGCTCGGGTGTGGCTTCGACGTTTCCGTTGCCGTCGATCAGCTTGATGGTGTCGGTGACGGGAATCGCGGGAACGGCCGCGCCGGTGCGGGCGGCAGCCTCGATCGCGCGCGAAATCAGCGCCGCCGAAACGAATGGCCGCGCCGCGTCGTGGATAAGAACGACGTCGGGCTTCCGGCCGGCGAGCGCTTCGAGTCCGGCATGCACCGAGGCCTGGCGCGTTGCCCCACCATTGGCCGGCGGCTCATGGCGCAATTCGCTGACGGCTTCATTGAAGATCGCTGTGTCGTCAGGATTCAAAACCGGCTGCACCGCAAACACCTGCGGATGGCGGCAGAACGGCTCCATCGCGCGGAAAATCACGGTCTGGCCGCCGATCGAACGGTACTGCTTCGGTCCCCCGGAGCCGGCACGAAGCCCGCGCCCGGCTGCGACAAGGATGGCTGCAGTCCGCTCAAGTTTCGGCATTGGACTCAAATAAAGACGATTTGGGTGGATGGAGGATGATTTGGTTCGCTGGCGCACTGCCCATATCATGCTCAGGCAGCAAAAACAGAATGATTCCTAATAGCTGTGGGAAAAGCTTATTTTGCTGCAGTGCACTTGCAAGATTGCAAGAACTGTCTAAAGTGTAGGCATGAAGCTTGACTGCACAAGATTTGTGCTCAAAATGCGCCCCGGCGGCCGCGATGAGGCGGCTGTCAGAAAAACGAGAACTCCGTGACCGGCTCGGAATCCTCACGCCCTAAGCCGCTGAAAATAGGCGATATCGAGCTCGCCAACCGGGTGTTTTTGGCGCCCATGTCTGGCGTCACCGATGCCCCGTTTCGAAAGTTGACGGCCGCGCTCGGCGCCGGACTCGTTGTTTCCGAGATGACCGCCAGCAACGACCTCGTCAACGGTCGTGCCATGTCGCAACTGCGCTGCGAGGCAACGGGAATAGGCCCGCACGTCGTTCAGCTCGCGGGCTGCGAGGCGAACTGGATGGCAGAGGGCGCACGGATCGCCGAAGCTGCCGGTGCCGACATTATCGATATCAACATGGGCTGCCCGGCGCGCCATGTGACGGGCGGCCAATCAGGTTCGGCGTTGATGCGCGATCTCGATCACGCGGTGCGACTGATCGAGGCGACGATATCGGCGGTGAAAGTGCCGGTGACGTTAAAGATGCGGCTCGGCTGGGACGATCGCTCGCTCAACGCACCGGAATTGGCGCGCCGCGCGGAAGCTGCGGGTGTGCAGTTGATTTCGGTGCACGGTCGTACGCGCTGTCAGTTCTACAAGGGCGAAGCCGATTGGGGCGCGGTGCGCGCCGTCAAGGAATCGATTCGCATTCCGCTTGTGGTCAACGGTGACATCACATCGTTCGAGAAAGCCGTGGCCGCACTGGAAATGTCCGGAGCCGATGCGGTCATGATCGGGCGCGGCGCGCAGGGCCAGCCCTGGTTGCCCGGTCAGATCGGGCGCCGCATCGAGACCGGAATCGTTGAATCCACGCCGTCGCTGGCTGAGCAGCTCGGATATGTCCGTGCGCTCTACGACGAAGTTTGCGCTCATTATGGATTGCGTATCGGCCTTCGCCATGCGCGTAAACATCTGGGCTGGGCGCTGGAAGTCGCAGCTCGATGCAGCCTCGCGCCGGCGCTGACGCTCAAGACCTGGCGACAGCGGATTCTGACATCGGACGATCCGCACCGCGTCCATCGATCGCTTCAAGATGCCTTTGACGACTTTGCGTGGAGCGCTGCTGCATGACTTCAGCCGCAGAACATCGCCGACCCGTGCCGTCCGAGAGCGAGGCCATCCTCAACGCGTTGCCCAATCCGGTGCTGCTGGTTGCGCCCGACGGCAAGATTGTCGACGCCAATATGGCCGCGGAATCGTTTTTCGAGATTTCAACGCAATTTCTGCAACGCCAGTCGCTAAAGGAGCTTGTGCCGTTCGGCAGCCCGTTGCTGGCGCTGATCGACCAGGTGCGCTCGAGCGGCTCGCCGGTCAACGAATACAAGGTTGATTTGGGCACCCCGCGGATCGGCGGCGATCGCCAGGTCGATCTTCACGTCGCGCCGCTCACCGAACGACCCGGGCATATCGTCGTGATGCTGCAGGAGCGCACCATCGCCGACAAGATGGACCGGCAATTGACGCACCGAAGTGCTGCGCGTTCGGTGATCGCGCTGGCCGCGATGCTGGCGCATGAAATCAAAAATCCGCTGTCCGGCATCCGCGGCGCGGCGCAACTGCTCGAGCAGGCAGCGTCGTCGGAAGACCGCATGCTGACGCGGCTGATTTGTGATGAGGCGGATCGTATCGTCACGCTGGTCGATCGCATGGAAGTGTTCGGCGACGATCGTCCGGTGGCGCGCGGTCCGGTCAACATCCATTCGGTGCTCGATCACGTCAAGCGGCTGGCGCAATCGGGCTTTGCCCGCAACATCCGGTTCGTCGAAGAATACGATCCGTCGCTGCCGCCGGTGCTCGCCAACCAGGATCAGCTGATTCAGGTGTTTTTGAATCTGGTGAAGAACGCTGCCGAGGCGGTGGTTGATCTCGGCAGCGACGCGGAAATTCAGCTGACCACCGCCTTCCGTCCCGGCGTTCGCCTCTCGATACCGGGCAAGAAATCGCGGGTGTCGTTGCCGCTTGAATTCTGCGTCAAGGACAACGGGCCCGGCGTGCCGGAGGATTTGTTGCCGAACCTGTTCGATCCGTTCGTCACCACCAAACCGACGGGGAGCGGATTGGGCCTCGCGCTGGTGGCCAAGATCGTCGGCGATCACGGGGGCATTATCGAATGCGAGTCGCAGCCGCGGAAGACTATTTTTCGCGTGCTGCTGCCCATGTTCAACACGGCAAAACATTTCGATCCAAGCAGCCGCGATGACGTATCGGGGACGCCGTTGCATGCCTCACATGACTCCAGATGAGGAATAGCGATGCCCGCAGGTAGTATACTTGTCGCCGACGACGATACGGCGATCCGCACCGTTCTGAACCAGGCGCTCTCGCGTGCCGGATACGAGGTCCGGCTGACCGGGAACGCGGCGACGCTGTGGCGCTGGGTCAGCCAGGGTGAGGGCGATCTGGTCATCACTGACGTGGTGATGCCCGACGAGAACGCCTTCGACCTGTTGCCGCGAATCAAGAAGATGCGGCCGAATCTCCCGGTCATCGTGATGAGCGCGCAGAACACCTTCATGACCGCGATCCGCGCCTCCGAACGCGGCGCATATGAATATCTGCCGAAGCCGTTCGACCTGAAGGAACTGATCGCCATCGTCGGTCGCGCGCTGGCGGAGCCGAAGGAGCGGGTGGCTAACCACACCGACGAATCCGAGTTCGATTCTATTCCGCTGGTCGGTAGGTCACCGGCGATGCAGGAAATCTACCGGGTGCTGGCCCGCCTGATGCAGACCGATCTCACGGTGATGATCTCCGGCGAGTCCGGTACCGGCAAGGAACTGGTCGCGCGCGCGCTGCACGACTACGGTAAGCGGCGCAACGGTCCGTTCGTCGCCGTCAACATGGCGGCCATCCCGCGCGATCTCATCGAATCCGAACTGTTCGGCCACGAACGCGGCGCCTTCACCGGCGCCAACACCCGCGCTTCGGGCCGGTTTGAGCAGGCCGAGGGCGGCACGCTGTTTCTCGACGAAATCGGCGACATGCCGATGGAGGCCCAGACCCGTCTGCTCAGGGTACTTCAACAGGGCGAATACACCACCGTCGGCGGTCGTACGCCGATCAAGACCGACGTGCGCATCGTCGCTGCGAGCAACAAGGACCTGCGGATCCTGATTCAGCAGGGCCTATTCCGTGAGGATTTGTTCTTCCGCCTCAACGTGGTACCGTTGCGTCTTCCCCCGCTGCGCGAGCGGATCGAGGACCTCCCCGACCTGATCCGCCACTTCTTTGCGCTGGCCGAAAAGGACGGATTGCCGCCGAAGAAGCTCGATGCGCTGGCGCTGGAGCGCCTGAAGCAGCATCGCTGGCCGGGCAATGTCCGCGAACTGGAAAACCTCGCGCGCCGGCTCGCGGCGCTGTATCCCCAGGACGTGATCACCGGCTCGGTCATCGACGGCGAACTGGCGCCCCCAGCCGTGACATCCGGCGGCAGCGTTCAGCACGGCGTCGACAATCTCGGGGGTGCCGTCGAAGCCTACCTGTCCTCACATTTTTCCGGCTTCCCCAACGGCGTGCCGCCGCCGGGGCTCTACCACCGAATCCTCAAGGAAATCGAAGTGCCGCTGCTGACGGCGGCATTGGCGGCGACACGGGGCAATCAAATCCGCGCCGCCGATCTTCTCGGCCTCAACCGCAACACGCTGCGCAAAAAGATCCGCGATCTGGATATTCAGGTTTACCGGAGCGGCGGATAAGTCACTGGGGATACGCATTTTGGCGCCAAGCGGCGCCGCGGAATTGTCGTAATTCGGCAACATTGTGATATGAATGCATCACTCTGTCGACCGGCCATGCGGCCGGGCGGCTAATTGGCTTCAGCTCACCCATTGCCGGAATGACCAGCGCAGACACCTCGGCCGCATCGTTCGATCCGTCGTTTGCCGAATCCAAGGGGGGGACCCTGCGGTGGCTGGCGCCGTTCGCGGTCGGCCTGGCGCTGCTGTCGGCCTTCCTCACCTTCGTCGTGCTCACCGGCCTGACGCCGATCGCACCGACACGCGACGTTGTCGTTTCCTTCATGCTTATCAACGGCGCGACCATCCTCGTGCTGGTCGGCATCATCATCCGCGAAGTCTGGCAGATGGTTCAGGCCCGCCGCCGCGGCCGGGCGGCGGCGAGGCTGCACGTCCAGATCGTCAGCCTGTTCTCCGTCATTGCTGTGCTGCCGGCGGTGCTGGTGGCGATCGTTGCCAACGTGACCATCGATCGCGGGCTTGACCGGCTGTTTTCAGGTCCGACGCGTGAGGTGATCCAGAACTCGCAGATTGTGGCCAATGCGTATCTGTACGAGCACGCGGAACTGATTCGCGGCGACATTCTGGGAATGGCGAACGATATCGCCCACGCCCGGCCGTTGTTCGACCAGGATCGCGGAACGTTTCGTGATCTGCTGACCGCAAGCGCCGCTTCGCGCAATCTGCCGGGGGCCATGCTGATCGACAAGAATCGCAATATTCTGGAGACGGCACAAACCGGCATCAAACAGGCCTTCGCGCCGCCGGCGCCGGAAACCCTGAACGACGTCAACGAAAACGAACCACAGATCGCGGTGATCCCCGAAGAAAATTATGTCGCAGCCGTTATCCGGCTGCGCGCCTTCGACAACACCTTCCTCTACGTGGCCCGTCTGCTCGATCCGCGCGTGGTCGCACTGGTCAACCAAACCCAGGCCAGCGTTGCCGAATATGCTGAAATCGAATCGCGCCGATTGGCCATGCAGGTGTCGTTCGCGCTGATGTTCGCCGTGATCGCGCTGACCATTTTGATGGCTTCGGTTCTGATCGGGTTGAATTTCGCCAATTGGCTGGTCGCCCCTATACGGCGGCTGATGAGTGCGGCCAACATCGTCTCGACCGGCGACCTGCATGTGCAGGTGCCGGTGCACCGCTCCGAAGGCGATCTCGCGCAGCTCGGCGAAACCTTCAACAAGATGACGCAGGAGTTGCGAACCCAGCGCGACGAACTGGTCAGTGCCAGCGACGTGATCGACAGCCGCCGCCGCTTCATCGAGGCGGTATTGTCGTCGGCGAGCGCCGGCATTATCGGCGTCGATGCCTCCGGAAGCGTCGGTATTCTCAATCGCTCGGCCGAAAAACTCATCGGCCACGCAGAATCCGAGACGCTCGATCATCCGCTGTCGGACGTGCTGCCCGAACTCGATGAGATGATGAAATCCGCCCGCGAGGGTACCCAGCGGCTGGTACAGGGCCAGATCAGCATCACCCGCGACGGCCATGAGCGCAATCTTTCGGTCCGTGTCAGCGCCGAACAGACCAGCCAGTCGCGCGACAGCTACATCATCACGCTTGATGATATTACCGAACTGGTTTCCGCGCAGCGCACCTCGGCGTGGGCCGACGTCGCCCGCCGCATCGCCCACGAAATCAAGAATCCGCTGACGCCGATCCAGCTTTCGGCCGAACGCATCCGCCGCAAATTCGGCAAGGTCATCACCGAGGACAAAGCCATATTCGAGCAATGCACCGACACGATCGTACGGCAGGTCGATGATATCAGGCGAATGGTCGATGAATTCTCGCGCTTTGCGCGGATGCCGAAGCCCGTGATCGAAGGCGAGGACGTCGCTGACACCGTGCGGCAGGCCGTCTTCCTGATGCGGGTCGGACAACCCGACATCGACATCGAAGCCGAGATCAAGGAAGAGCCGATGCGGGCGCAGTTCGACCGGCGGCTGATCTCGCAGGCATTGACCAACATCATCAAGAATGCGACGGAGGCCATCGAAGCCGTCCCGGCGGAGCAACTGGGCAAGGGTCGTATTGATGTCATCGCCGCGCGCGAAAAAGATGACATCGTGATCGACGTCATCGACAACGGAATCGGGCTGCCCAAGGTGAGCCGGGCGCGTCTGCTCGAACCCTATGTCACGACTCGCGAAAAGGGCACCGGCCTCGGCCTTGCGATCGTCGGCCGCGTTTTGGAGGACCACGGCGGCCGGATCGAACTCAACGACGCCGCGGATATCCGGCCGGGCCAACGTGGAGCCTGGATGCGGTTGCGCTTTGCCATGTCCGGCCACGCACCGAAGGCCGAAGCGAAAGAGCCCGCGCCCGAAACAAATCCACCGGCCTCCGAAACCATCGGGCCGGCAGAAACGACCAATAATGAAACAAAGATCAAAGCCGCGACCGGCAGCTGACAAGACAGGCGTGACCCATGGCGAATGACATTCTGATTGTCGATGACGAAGCCGATATTCGTGACCTCGTTGCGGGCATTCTTGACGACGAGGGGTTCACCACCCGGACCGCACGCGACAGCGATTCGGCGCTGGCGGAAATTGCGAATCGCCGCCCGCATCTGGTGTTTCTCGACATCTGGCTGCAGGGCAGCAAGCTCGACGGGCTGCAGTTGCTGGAGCAGATCAAGCGCGACCACGCCGATCTGCCGGTGGTGATGATTTCCGGGCACGGCAATATCGAAACCGCGGTCGCGGCGATCAAGCGCGGCGCCTACGACTTTATCGAAAAGCCCTTCAAGTCCGACCGCCTGATTCTGGTGGCGACGCGGGCGCTCGAGACCTCGCGGCTGAAGCGCGAGGTGAAGGAACTCAAGCAACTCGCCCCGGCAGCCAGTGTCCTGACCGGACGTTCCGCCTGCATGAATCAGTTGCGCCAGACCATCGAGCGGGCCGCCAAGGCCAACAGCCGAATCCTGATCGTCGGCCCGTCGGGCGCCGGCAAGGAATTGGCGGCGCGCACGCTGCACAACGCATCAGGCCGGGCCGAGGGACCGTTCGTCGTCATCAACGCCGCGGCCATTACCCCGGAGCGCATGGAAGTCGAACTGTTCGGTATCGAACAGTCCAATGGCGAGCACCAACGCAAGGCGGGCGCGCTGGAGGAGGCCCATGGCGGCACCCTGTTCATCGACGAAATCGGCGATATGCCGCGCGAAACCCAGAACAAAATCCTGCGGGTGCTGGTCGATCAGACGTTCCAGCGCTCAGGCGGCACCACCAAGGTCAATGTCGACGTTCGCATCATCTCCTCGACCGCGCGCAATCTGGAAGAGGAGATCGCGGAAGGCCGGTTCCGCGAGGATCTCTATCACCGGCTGTCGGTGGTGCCGATCCGCGTGCCGCCGCTGTCAGAGCGCCGCGAGGACATTCCTGAACTGATCGATTATTTCATGGATCAGATCTCGGTCGCGACCGGCTTGCCGAAACGTCAGATCGGCCAGGATGCGATGGCAGTCTTGCAGTCGCACGTTTGGCCCGGAAACGTCCGGCAGCTTCGCAACAATGTCGAGCGCGTCATGATCCTGGCGGGCGGCGGTCCGGAAATCATCATCACAGCCGATATGCTACCTCAGGATGTCGGCTCGATGGTGCCGGCGATGCCGACCAGCAACAATGGCGAGCACATCATGGGCCTGCCGCTGCGCGAGGCGCGGGAAGTGTTCGAGCGGGACTATTTGATCGCCCAGATCAGCCGATTCTCCGGTAATATTTCTCGCACGGCGGAATTCGTCGGCATGGAACGTTCGGCCCTGCATCGCAAGCTCAAGGCGCTGGGGGTCGGCTGAATGCGGATTCACGTCCTTCATTCCATGCATTTGCTTGAGAAAATTCATCTCTTTCCGCATTTTTACGGGCAATTTCGGCCGTGTTTCCCGGGGCCGATGCGCGAACTAGCTTGCCTAAAAACCGCGCCTGCCTTCTAATCCTTCCGCCGCGCTCCCGGAGGGGGATCTCAGGGGAAAGCCGGCAACCGGGGGAGGCTCCACAAGAGGGCTGCGCCTGGTGCAATAAAAAGAATCCAACAAGACGGCGGGACAAAAACAATGGCGGCAGACCGCGCACAAAATCTACAAGACACCTTCCTTAATCATGTTCGCAAAACCAAAACGCCACTGACGATCTTTCTGGTCAATGGGGTGAAGCTGCAGGGGATTGTCACCTGGTTCGACAATTTCTGCCTGCTGCTCCGGCGCGACGGTCATTCGCAGCTTGTCTACAAGCACGCGATCTCGACCATCATGCCGGGCGCTCCGATCCAGCTGTTCGAAGGCGGCGAGGACGCGCCGGCTTGAAAGTGATCTGATTGGAACCCCGAAATCTGGAAGGGGATGCCGACCGTCCGCGGTCGGCAGGGGAAAAAGCAACCGGGCGGGTGATCGTCATCGGCCCTTATTTGCGTATGCGCCGCGGCGACCCCGATGCGCAAACGGACCATCATGCCATCCGCAATTCCGAGGCGCGGCTTGAGGAAGCGGCAGGCCTGGCGCGCGCCATCGACCTGACGATCGCGGAGGCGTTGATCGCCCCGGTCAGTCAGATCCGCCCTGCGACCTATCTCGGCAAGGGCAAGGTCGAGGAGATCGTCGGGCTCATCACCGGGCACGAGATCGAACTCGTGGTGATGGATTGCGCTTTGTCGCCGATCCAGCAGCGCAACCTCGAGAAGGCCTGGAACACAAAAGTTCTCGACCGCACCGGGCTGATCCTCGAAATCTTCGGCCGCAGGGCCAAGACCAAGGAAGGCGCGCTCCAGGTCGAACTTGCGCACCTCAATTATCAGCGCAGCCGCCTGGTACGATCGTGGACCCATCTGGAGCGCCAACGCGGCGGCTTCGGGTTCATGGGCGGTCCGGGCGAGACCCAGATCGAGGCCGACCGCCGCCTGATCGGCGAGCGCATCATTCGGCTTGAGAACGAGATCAAGAAAGTCCAGGCGACGCGGCGGCTGCATCGCGCCGGCCGGCAGCGGGTGCCGTATCGGGTGGTAGCGCTGGTCGGCTACACCAACGCCGGAAAATCGACGCTGTTCAACCGCCTGACCCGCGCCGATGTACAGGCCGCCGACATGCTGTTCGCAACGCTCGATCCAACCTTGCGCGCGCTCAGCCTGCCGCATGGCGGCAAGGCGATGCTGTCGGACACCGTGGGATTCATCTCCAATCTACCGACGCAACTGGTTGCGGCGTTTCGTGCGACGCTGGAGGAGGTGCTGGAGGCCGACGTCATTCTCCACGTCCGCGACATCTCGCATGAAGACGCCGACGCGCAGCAGCGCGACGTCGATACCGTGCTGCGTCAGCTCGGGATCGATCCGGATGCCGGCATGCGCATTCTCGAAATCTGGAACAAGATCGACCGCTTCGATCCGGAACAGCGCGAAAACCTGCGCAACATCGCCGCGCGCCGGCCGTCGGAGCGCCCCTGTTTCCTGGTCTCCGCCGAAACCGGCGAGGGGGTCGACGCGCTACTCGCCGCGATCGAAGACCGGCTGGCGGCGACGCGGATGACGCTGGACCTGTCGATCGACGCCGCCGACGGCGCCGGCATCAGCTGGCTGCATCGCAATTCGGAAATCCTCAACAAGGAATTTCACGACGGGCGGTTCGACATGACCGTGCGGGTCGACGAGACAAAACGCGATATCGTGGTCAACCGCTTTGATGCCGTGCCGCACGCGGTGTGACTACAGCGCCGCCGAAGAATTTGCCATTGCGACTGGCGCAAGCGAAGAAGCAATCCATTCTGCCTTGTTGATCCATGGATTGCTTCGCTACGCTCGCAATGGCGGGTTGGCCACTTCACTCCGTTTCCTTCGCCTCATTCCAGAGCGCGTCCATCTCGGCGAGCGAGGCGCTTTCAAGCGAACGCCCCTGCGTCTCCAGTGCGCTCTCGATGTAGCCAAAGCGGCGTTCGAATTTGGCGTTGGTGCCGCGTAGCGCCAACTCCGGGTCGGCGCCGACATGCCGCGCCAGATTGACCAGCGCGAACAGGAGATCGCCGGTTTCGTCCGCGAGTTCTTTCTCATCGCCGCGGTCCAGTGCGGCCTCTATCTCGTCGGCCTCCTCGCGAATCTTGTGCAGTACCGCGCGCGGATCGTTCCAGTCGAAGCCGACCTTTGAAGCCTTGCGCTGTAATTCCATCGCCCGCGTCAGGGCCGGCTGCCCCGTCTTTACGCTCGACAACAGTGACTTGTGCGTCGCCTCTTCCGGCTGCCGCCGCGCCGCCCGTTCGGCTTTCTCTTCAGCCTTGATGCGATCCCATGCGTCCTTGACGTGCGACGGGGTCAGGCGGCCGTCCTTGTCGGCAAACACATGCGGATGCCGCCGGATCATCTTGCGCGAGATCGCCTCCACCACGTCGCCGAACGCGAACGCATTCTGCTCTTCGGCCATGCGGGCATGAAACACCACCTGCAGCAGGAGATCGCCGAGTTCGTCGCAGAGATCGTCGAGGTCGCCGCGGGCGATGGCGTCGGTGACCTCATAGGCTTCCTCGATGGTGTAGGGCGCGATGGTCGCGAAATTCTGTTCGAGGTCCCAAGGACAACCGCTGCCGGGCGTTCGCAGTGCCGCCATGATTTCGAGCAGGCGTGAGATATCGCGGGAAGGGGTCATCGTGCACCTGATCCAGAGAAGACCGGGCTTGTATGCCGCAAGACGGGCGTCGATCCCAGTGAAACAACTGCGCTTTCCACCGATTGGCGGGAACGTCTTGGGGTGCTAAGGGCACCCTATGAGCGATCCATTCGAATCCGAAACCGCGTTGGTACTGTTCTCCGGCGGACAAGACTCGGCCACTTGCCTCGCCTGGGCGCTGCAGCGCTTTGCGCGTGTCGAAATGCTCGGCTTCAACTACGGTCAGCGTCACGCCATCGAGCTCTCCTGCCGCGACCGCCTGCTTGACGGCATCAAATCATTGCGCGCGGATTGGGCAGCAAAGCTTGGCGAGGGCCACACCCTGGAGATTCCCACTCTGGCCACGATTTCCGACACCGCGCTGACGCGCGATGTGGCGATTGCGATGGGCGAGGACGGCTTGCCCAACACTTTCGTGCCCGGCCGCAACCTGGTGTTTCTGACGTTTGCGGCCGCGCTGGCCTACCGACGCGGCATCCGTCACATCATCGGCGGTATGTGCGAGACCGATTATTCCGGCTATCCGGACTGCCGCGACCAGACCATCCGGGCGTTGCAGACAGCGCTCAATCTCGGCATGAACACACAATTCGAATTGCATACGCCGCTGATGTGGCTCGACAAGGCCAGCACATGGAGGCTGGCAAATGAACTCGGCGGGGCAGGGCTGGTCGACCTGATCCGCGAACACTCCCACACCTGCTATCTCGGCGAACGCGGCGCGCGGCATGAGTGGGGCTATGGCTGCGGTGAGTGTCCGGCCTGCGCACTGCGCGCGACGGGTTGGCGGGAATACGCGGGGCGCTGAGGTCGCACCATTCGTGTCCCGGACGCGGTGCGGCGTGCTTCACGCTGCTCCGCAGAGGCCGGTAGCACGGGTGGAAGATGGACTCCGGACCAGCAGCGCGCCACGCCGCTGGTGCGGCGCGCTGCGCAGCATGCGAGGAACGCCAATTCGCGCGGGCCGTTCAGTCAAAATCCTCCGGCTTCAATTCGATCGGCGAGCCATGCGGCGTGCGTTCGGCGGCGCGGTCCCAGGCATCCCGGTAGCGATGGAGTGTATCGACGCTTGCGACTCCTTTCGCCGCGATCAGCCGTTCCAGGGTTGCCAGCCAATGCCGGTAATAGGTCTCGCCGCCGTCGGGATCGCCGTTGGCTTGTGCGCGCTTGATTTCATCGGCAAGGGCCGCGGCCCATTCGTTCCAGGTGAACAGCCCGTACGCATGCAGCGCCAGCGCCATCGCAAAGGCCTGCGCTTCCCAGGGTTCGCGGAACACCGGCCCGTCGGCATCGTGGGGCATGCCGGGGACCGCGCTCATTGCCTCAGCAGCGGCGTGCGGATTCCGCTGCATCAGACCGGCTCCAGATAGGGTTCCCAAGCGTCGACCGAAACCTTCAGGTTCGGGTCGGACGCCTCACCCCATAACTCGCGGCCATCAAACGTCACCGTGTAAAGCCACTGCGGATTTTCGCCGGCGCCCGTGGCGTTGCTGTCGGGAAAGACATGACAGCCCAGCACACGGTCGACGACGCCGCTGTGCCCGCGCACATAGTGCGGCAACCGGGTATGGGTCGGCGGATGGATCATCCTGGCGCGAACACGGTCGCCCGCGGCGAACAGAGCCGCGCCGGTGGCGGCGCGCTCGGTCGGTCCGCCCCGATGCAGCATGGCGGCGACACCATCAGGCGTCAGCGTTTTTGCCACCGGCTTTGTTGGATGCAGCGGCTTTCCGGCTTCGATCTCGTCCGATGCGATCAGGGCACGCTCCAGCATCAGCCGTTCGAGACCCGCGAGCCAGATCTGGTAATAGCTTTTGCTCAAATATTCCGCGGGCGGACGATCCTCGCGGGCGAACCGCGACATATCGATGTTCCAGCCGCCGGGCATCGCCATCGCCAGCGTCAGCGCGAATGCGCGCCGTTCCCATTGCGCGTGAAACATCGGCTCGTCAGGTTCCGGCTGTACCGGACCCGACCACTTCACGCCGCCCATGTCGTGCGCGCCATCCATCAGGCCACCTCGCGCGGATGCTTCGGCAATCCCGTGCCGATCATGCTGTCGCGGGTGACGAGGTCGGCAAGGTGTTCCTCGCTCCAGCCTTCGGCGCCGGCCGGGCGCATCGGCAGCACCAGATAGCGGATTTCCGCGGTCGAATCCCAGACGCGAATATTCGTGCCCTCGGGCAGTTCGAAGCCGAAATCCCTAAGTACGCCGCGCGGATCCTTCACGGCCTTGGAGCGATAGGGCGCGGATTTGTACCAGACCGGCGGCAGGCCGAGCACGGGCCAAGGATAACAGGAGCAAAGGGTGCACACGACCATGTTGTGGAGAGTGGGGGTGTTCTCGACGGCCACGATGTGCTCGCCCTGCCGTCCGGCATAGCCGAGTTCCGAGATCGCCGGCGTGGCGTCCTTGAGCAGACGGGCGCGGTATTCGGGATCGGCCCAAGCGCGGGCCACGACGCGGGCGCCGTTGCGCGGTCCGACCTTGGTCTCGTAGGTTTCGATCAACAGATCGAGCGCGGCCGGATCGACGTAGCCCTTCTCGGTCAGAATGGTCTCGAGCGCGCGCACCCGCAGTTCGGTCTCGGACAATTCCGAATGGTCGTGCTCGTGATGATGATCGTGGTCATGGCCGGTCATGAGGTGAGGATAGGCGAAATTCTGTCGATGTCGAGGCATCGCCCCGGCAACGAGTGCTGGCCTGAAATCACAGTTGATGTCGCAGGGACGTTTGTGCGCTATCGTTTGGTGAAAAATAGCGGGCAGGGAAGGCGCGGATGGCGGATTTTGTCACAATCGACAGGGGTCTCGGCCCGGAGGGCCGTATCGCCGTGGTGCGGTTCGACCGTGGCGACGGCATCAACGCGCTGTCCCCCGAAGCGCTGCGTCAGCTCACCGATGCAGCGCGCAGCTTCGAGGACGACGGCGAAACCTCCGTGGTGGTGCTGACCGGCGGCGCCAAGGCGTTCAGCGCCGGTTTCGATCTGAAAGACGCGGAGGGCCGGTCGCGCCGCACCATGGATATCGGCTCGCTGCGCCGGCACCTGAAACTGGGGCCGCGGCTGACCCGCGCCTGGCAGGAGATGGACCAGATTACCATTGGCGCCATCGAAGGATTTTGCATCGGCGGTGGCGTCGCGCTGGCGGTAGCGCTGGACTTTCGCATCATCGGCCGCGATGCGCATCTGCGGGTGCCCGAGATTGGTCTCGGCATGAACATGAGCTGGCAGAGCATTCCGCGCATGCTGCATTTGATGGGACCGGCCCGGACCAAGCAGGCGGTGATCCTGGCCGACCAGCGCATCTCGGCCACCGAGGCACAACAGTGGGGGCTGGTGGAGGAGGTGGTCGATCCCGGCGGGGCTCTCGACGCCGCGATGGCCTTCGCCGCCAAGGTAGCGGCGCAGCCGCCGCTGTCGGTCGCCATGACCAAGCTGACCGTCAATCGGCTGGCGCACGCGCTCGACGACCTCGCAAGTCACATGGACGTCGACCAGTTCGCGCTGGCGAGCCTGACCGAAGACCACAAGGAGGGCGTCGCGGCGTTTCTCGGCCGGCGCAAGCCGCGCTTCAGGGGGCGCTAGGCCCAAAGCGGAAAGAGCCGAGTTGAGCGAGCGGGGTTGCGGACGAGCTTCGTTGACACATGCAACCGAAGCGAGCAGTTTGGGCGACGCCAGGCTTCACAGACGCAGCGGAGTTTTCATGTTGAGAGTGGTTCTTGGGCTGCAGTGCTTGTTGTATCTGCTTTATCCGACCGCCTCGTCGGCCTGGGGGTACCAGGGTCACAAGGTGGTCGGCTCCATCGCTGACCACCTGCTGAAGCCGAATGCGAAACAGCAGGTTGAGCAGATCCTCGGCAACGGTTTCAAGCTGCCGACCGTGGCGCCATGGCCCGACTGTGTGAAGAGCGTGTTCCGTCATGACGACGGCACCTTTCACTACGAAGTAGACCCCAACCATCTGGATTTCGAAGTGCCGTGCACGCGCTTCAGCTCGACCGAGGAGCGGGCGCGGATGGTGGACTACGCAAGACGGAACTGGTTCACCTGCTCGTACACGCCGGACGGCTTTGAGCGTGGGTGTCACAACACGTTCCACTTCGAGGACATCGCTATTCAGCGAGATAGCTACGACCGGAGCCTTCAGGGCACCAGCGATCACGACCTGGTGGCGGCGATCGGCGCCGCGATCGCCGTGTTAACCGATAAGCCCGCGCCGCCACCGTTCTCGATCAAGGACAAGCGGGAGGCGCTGTTCCTGCTCGCCCATTTCGTGGGTGACCTGCATCAGCCCTTGCATGTTGGCTCGGTCTATCTCGATGCCAACGGCAAGCTCGTCGATCCCGACGTGGCCCACAAGGTCGATGCCGCGACCGAGACCGCCGGCGGCAACCTTATCCAGGATCAGAACGTCAACCTGCACCACGAATGGGACGACATCCCGACCGATATCGGCGAGGCCGCGACCAGGGAGTTGCTGGCGGATGCGAGGTCGGTGCCGGCGAGCCAGGGCCGTATCGAAGATTGGCCGGCGGCCTGGGCTTCGGACACGCTCGTCGTTGCGCATGATGCCTTCGCGGGTTTGACTTTCGAACTCAGCGAAACCCAGCCAGGCAATCAATGGACCGTCAGCTTCAGCGATCACGACGCGTATCTGCGCGCCCAGGATGCGATCAAGCGCAAGCAACTGGCCAAAGGCGGCGCGCGGCTGGCCGAGATCCTGAACGCGATCTGGCCCTAGCTTCGATCCTGAGCCGCAAAAGCCCTCGCGCCTTCGAATCCCGTCATGGCCCCGCGACAGCGCGATTGGCCCCGATCCCGCAATTTCCCCGAATCCACTTCCTCATTCTGACGGGAGGCAGCCACGCATGAAAAGTCGCCTTGACAGTTCCCGGTGCGGCTGCACCGTGCTGTTCTTTCCGGTCGACTACCCCGAGCGGCTGCTTTTGCCGTGGCATGTCTCGCAGCGCGCTCGCCACGAACGATCGGCCGAACGCGGATGAAGGCCGGCTCGGGTTCGCAGGGAACGCTGGCGTTGATCGCCACCGCAGCGTTGTGGGGCAGCAATCACGTCGTGGCACGTGCGGCGCGCGATGCCGTGCCGCTGCCGGCGTTGGTATTCTGGCGCTGGCTGCCCGCAGCGGTCATTCTGACCATCTTCGCGCTGCCGGCGCTGCGGCAGGCCTGGCCGACGATCCGTTCTCGACTCGGAGGGCTGGTCGTGGGTGGGGCGGTCGGCGTCGGTGTGTTTTCCTATCTGCTGCTTGGCGGCGCCTATCAAAGTCTCGCCATCGAAGTCGGGTTCATCAATGCCACGACGCCGGTCTGGGTGCTGGTGCTGGGACGATGGATGGGAGGAGGGCATCTCACCGCGGGGATGAAAGGGGGCATTGCCCTCGCCTTTGCCGGTACCCTTCTCATTATCAGTAAAGGCCAACCCCAGGCTCTGACCGAGTTTCGTTTCAGCCTCGGCAATTTATGGTCGCTGCTGGCGGCGATTTCGTTCGCCTGGTTCACGATCCGCGTTCGCGACTGGACGCGCGTCATCGCGCCGTTGCCGCTGATGGTGGTGACAGGCTGGTCGGGGCTGATCGTCGTGATGCTGCCGGCCTATGTGGTCTGCCTCGCCACCGGCGGACCATGGCTGGTCTGGAACGAGGCTGACCTCGGATTTGCACTCGCGGCGACCGCCTATGTCGGGCTGGCCCCGACCATGCTGGGCAACCTGTTCTATCTCTATGGAGTCGCCACGCTTGGGCCGGCACGGGCGGCCGCGTTCCTGTACCTCAGCCCGCTGTTCTCTGCGGCGTTCTCGGTTCTTTGGCTGGGTGAACAATTGGCCTGGTATCACCTCGGAGGAATCGCCGCGATTTTTGCAGGCTTGTTTCTGCTGGGTAGATTTACTCGGAAGCCGGCAGGGGCGCGGTCTGACCCGGCGCTCGTGCCCTAAAGCGAATTATGAGTCTGGGTAGACAAAAAATCAATTATCTCAATACGATACTTAAATAACCCTCGGAGTCAACTTTAAGTAAATTCGGAGTCCCGGGCATCTCGCCCGATCGAAATCTGACGCCCGTCGGACCGAGCGCGTAACCGCTGACGCATTGAGATCGTGGATCATGGCGAGGGCGAAACGGCCTGCGGGCCGTCCGCGGGACTTTCGCCAAGGTGGAGATTGCGATCATCTGGCGATGACCGAGAGCGGCCTTTCTGCTGACCAGATGCAGGAAGTCGGTCAGTAAGACATCGATCCGAAGGGCCATTTGCGGATCGGCCAATCTTCGCTTCAATTGTCTCTCACAATCCATGGGCGGCATAGCAAGACATACGTCCGTGGAGGATCCATGCCATCGATCGTCATCGGCCAGGGCGGCGGCCCCACTGCCGTGATCAATCAGACGCTGTGTGGCGCCATCCTTGCCGCGCGCAGGCATGATCCGTCCCTCCGCATTCTCGGCGCGCGCTATGGTGTGCGAGGCCTCACGGAAGGCAACGTCGTCGACCTGACCACCATCCCCGAGGCCCAACTCCACCGCCTCGGCAACACGCCCAATTCGGCGCTCGGCTCGACGCGCGACAAACCGGATTCCGGCGGATGCGCCGATATCCTATCGGCGCTGGAGCGGCTCGACGCCCGTGCCTTCGTCTACATTGGCGGCAATGACACCGCCGGAACGCTGGAACTGCTGCGTCAACAGTCAAGCGGCCCCTGCCATTTCGTGCACGCTCCCAAGACCATCGACAACGACCTGGTGGAGAACGATCACGTCCCGGGCTTTATCTCGGCCGCCGCCTTCGTTGCCAATGCCTTTGTCAGCATGGATCTCGATTTTCGCGCCATGCCCGGCATCTATGTGGCCATCGTCATGGGCCGCCATGCCGGCTTCCTCTCCGCCGCCGCCGCTGGCTGGCAGCAATCGCCCGACGATGCTCCCCATCTGATCTACACGCCGGAAAAGCCGTTCTCGGTTGTCCAATTTCTCGACGAGGTCGATGCCGTTTATGCGCGCCTGGGCCGCTGCATCGTCTCGATGTCCGAGGGAGTGCAAGGTGAAGCTGGCCGGCCTCTCGCCGAGGTGCTGGCAGGCGAGGCGGTCCAGCGCGACGCCCATGGCAATCTGCAATTAACGAGCGGCGATCTCGGCATCGAGATCCAGAAAGCGCTGAAATCGCGTTTTCCCAAGGCAAGGGCGCGTGTCGATACGCTGGGCTATCTGCCGCGCGGATATATCGGCGTGATAGACGAAACCGACCGCAAGGAGGCTTTCGCCGCCGGCGCATTTGCGGCGCAAAGCGCGCTGACTGGCAGCGGCTCAGTGGTGCTGCATTATGACCGCGACCGCGTTGAACCTCTGATCGTGCCACTCGATCGCGTGGCTGGCAAAACACGCCATATGCCTGACGATTTCTTTGCCGGCAGCAATACCATTTCGGATGAAGGACGGCGCTATTTCCGGCGGCTGCTTCCCAAGCGACCCGATATCTTCCTGCCGTTCTTGTGAAAATCCCGGCTGGAGCGTTTTCAACGTGAGGCTCTCAAGGCCATTTTTTGTTTCGCACGACCGCAAACGGTTGCTTTTGGCGCGAAGCGGACTCCCGCCGGAGGATACCAGAAAGTTGCGCTTGTTCGCTCTTCAGCGACAGAGGCTCTAGCTAACGTTCGCGGGTGAGGTGGAGCGGTTTGTTGTCGTACAAAGTGTTTCGCGCAACGCCGTAACCGCTGCATATTTCTGTTCCATATCGAACAGGCTCGCCTCATGCGGGCCTATCGCGCGATCGCCGACGCAGTCGGAGACGACGAGTGGACGAAAGCCGAGCGACATGGCGTCGACGACGCTGGCCCGCACGCAGCCGCTGGTGACGGCACCCGCGACAACCAATGTCTGGACGGCGCGCTGAGTCAGCCAAGCGGCGAGGCCGGTGCCAAAGAAGGCGGACGGCACCTGCTTGCGCACCACCAGTTCGCCGGGCAGTGGGGCGAGTTGCGGGACGATGGCGCTGGCAGCCGCATGCTCTGTCAGCGTCAGCATGCCCGGAACCTTGAGCGAAAAGATATTGTTGTCCGAGCCATCGTCGGCGAAGACGATGCGGCTGTGAGCGATCGCCCATCGTTGCTGCCGCGCATGAGCCAGCAGTCCCGTGCTGTTCTCGATCGCCGCCGGAATATTGCCGCCGCCGAAAATGGCGGGATCGGCAAAACCGTTGACGAAATCGACGATAAGCAACCCGTAAGGCGCGTGCAAATTGAGCGCCGCGCCGAATCCCTGCTGCTGATACGTGTCCGCGTCGTTATGCACGGCGCGCTGCCGGCTTGAGCCTGTGTTTGGGTCCGTAACCGTCGAGCACCTGTCCACGCCGAACCACTTCGACGCTGTCGAGGGCGACCGTGCAATTGCGCATCGGAATATCGATGTGACAGGCAGTGGTCCGGCTGCCGCCCGCCTCGTTGTTCGGCCCGAACGAGAACAGAAAATTGCCTTCGAAGGCGCGCGGGTCCATGCCGACGGTAGCTTCGCGGTCGTACATCGCCATGGTCGACCAATGGGCGCGCGGCTGCAGTCCCCAGCCGATATGCGACATGGCGTAGGCGTCCGGATCGTTGAAGGTGGCCATATATTCGGAGAGAATGTCCGCATCGAACCCGCCTTCGATGCTGGTGCAGAAGCCTTTCTCGATCTTGAAATGCACGCGATCCCGAACGTAGGATTTCATCGGCAGCAGGATATCGCCGCGCTCGAGCACGATCGTACCTTCCGCTTCCCCTTCGTTGGCCCACGTCAGCGCAAAACCACTGGGCCAGTGATCCCAGCGGCCGGGCTCATCGACAAAGCCGTATTCGCTGATCGCCGGAAACTGTCCGAGCGCAAAGCGCACGTCGGTGCCGGCGTCCGAAGTGACATGCATTTCCTTCGCCTTTCCGAGCTTTTCGGCGGCGGCCATCACCCGCTTCTTGTCGTCCAAGGTGGGCACCATGCGCGCCAGCACCTCCGGCGGCTCGACCGCCAGCAGGATCTTGGTACCCGACGCTAGAATCTCATGCTGTTCCGGCGAGAACAGCAGCGTCATCAAGTCGAGCACAAGATCGCTCGCCTTAAGGGCGGCGATGGCGGCATGGTTTCCGGTCAGCGGCGTGGTGCCGAAATAGGCGAGGGCGTCGCGGCTGATCGCTTTTTCGCCGTTGATCGGCGGCAGATCGAGACGGTTGACGATGGCGCCCAGGTCGGTGGCGGCCAGGAGGGCGCACGCCAAGGTTTGCGGATGCGTCGATGCGCTCGTCAATACCGTAACGAACTGGCCGCGCTCCAGTTTCGACAATGTGAGAACCTGCTTCCACGCCTGAATGAGATCGTAATCGCTGACAGCCATCGTCGTCTCCTTTGAATGAACGGGTTCAATCGACGCGCGCGCCGAGAAACGCCTCGAACGCGCGATAGAAACCGGGCTCGTTGTCCCAGGGGATCATGTGACCCGCATCCGCAACGCGCGTGACCTCGATACCGGGGCGCAGCGCTTCGATCTCGGCGACGTCGGCATCGGTGACGACATCGCCGCGCGCGGCCAGGATGAGACGCGCCGGAACGGTGACGTGCGGCAGGTCAGCGTGAATATCGTCGGTATGAAAACCGTCAAAGCTTGCCAGCACCGCGCGCTCGTCGCAGCTGTGCAGCCATTCCGCGCGCAGCCGCAATTGCTCGTCCGTCCAAGTCGGACAGAAGCCACGCATGGCGTCGATGCCGGCGCCCTGGCGCGCAAGCGCCATCGAGTCGATGTACCAGGCTAGATTAGCCGGGTAGGGCCGCCGTCCGGGACCCGATACCGGCGGGTCGACCAATACGACGCGCGTCAGGCCGGGGGGACGGCTGAGCGCGGCGCGAATGGCGATCCGTGCGCCCATGGAATGCCCGACAATGGCATAATTCTGCAAACCGAGCGCGCCGGCGAAAGCGATCGCATCCTGCGCCTGTGCATCCAGGCTGTAGTCAAGATCGGCCGCAGCCTCCGACAGACCACGTCCGCGAACATCGAGAATATAAACATCGAAGGCAGAGCCGAGCCGCTCGCCGACAAAACCCCATGTGATCGCTGGGCTGGTGATGCCTGGAAGCAGAATGATCGGGTCGCGGCCGGTACGCGCGCCGCCATAACGTAAGTAATGCTGGCGGATGGAATTGGCCCGGATATTGGCGCCGTACAAAAAATTGCTCATAGTGTTCGCATCCCTGTCACGACGCCTTCAATGCGGGTGAGTAGGCGCCGGACAGCAGCGCACCCGCGCCCGGCACCACCGGCTCGAGTTCGAGCGCATTCAGCATGGCGTAAGTGGTGGCGACCGCAGCGGTGACGACGGGCTTGCCTGTCATCGCCTCCACTCTTGGCACCACCGGCAGCGACGGCATCTGCACGCAGGCTGAAAGTACGACCGCGTCGACATCGCGGGTGTTCATCCCGGCGACGATGGCCGGGAGCCGCGCCGGATCGTGCTGGCCGACGGCAACATTGTCGGGGATCTCCAGCGCCCGCCATTCCGCCACCTCGTAACCTTCGTTGCGGATGTAATCGACAACCAGCTCCGTCAGCGGCTTCATGTAGGGCGCGACCAGGCAGATGCGCCTGGCGCCAATTACTTTGAGCGCATCGACCAGCGCGCCGGCGCTGGTGACGACCGACGCCTCGGCCCCGTTGTCTTTGGTGCGCGTCCGCAGCCGCGCTTCGGAGGCGCGATGATAGCCGTGCCCCATCGACATGATGGCGACGAGGCAGGCGTAGCCCAGCACATCGACCCTCGCGTCGCTCAGTTCCAGCGCGCAGCGGTCGGACTCGGCGTCCATCGCCGCCAGTTCATCTTTCTTCACCGTTTTCATGCGCATGCGGCTGGAATGAAAGGTGAAACGCTCAGGACGTACCAACTGACGTGCCGTCAGCATGGCCGGAATTTCAGTTTCCATCGTGGTGTTGGAACTGGGGACGATCTGTCCGATGCGATAGGGCCTCGACATAATGACTCTCGCAGTTACTGCTGGGCGATCTTGAGCAGGCGTGCGGCGTTGCCGGAGCACACGAGCGCTCGAACAGCATCCGAAATCGGTGCGGTCTCGATGAAATCTGCCGCGATCGTGCTGGATTCGTAGGGGTAATCGACCGAGAACATGACCGCCTGTTCACCCATCTCGGCGAGCGAGCATGCGAGCGCGGCGTGCGAGCAGACGCCTGAGGTCGTGATGACGATATTGCGGCCGAAATATTCGGATGGCCGCAACCATAATGTCACGCCCTGTGAATAGACGGCGAAGCGGCTGTCGAACCGCCAGAGCAGCATCGGCAGTCCTTCGCCCATATGGCCAAGGATAATCTTCAGTCCGGGAAAGCGGTCGAACACGCCGCTGAACAGCAGACGCAGAGCATGTGATGCCGCTTCCACCCCCCAGCCCCAGATGGCGCCAGCCAATTCCGGGCGATCGGCGTAGGCGTGGGGAACCTGAAAATGATCGATCGGGTGGAGATAGAACGGGACGTCGAGGTCCTGCATCGTCTCCCAAAGGGCGTCATAGGCGGGGAGGTCATAATAGGTGCCATGCGTGTGGCCGTTCACCAGCGCGCCCTTGAAGCCGAGCGTTTTGACAGCGCGTTCAAGTTCGCGCGCTGCCACCTTCGGATCGTGCATGGCCAACGATGCGAACCCTGCAAGCCGCGTGGGATTGCGCGCGATCTGGCCAGCGAGATAGTCATTGGCTTGGATTGCCCGGCTTGCGGCCATCGCCGCATCGGTCTCGCCCTGCACACTCGGGATGGTTGGCGACAGGACACAGATGTCGATACCGGCACGATCCATGTCGGCGATACGGGCTTCGTGGAAATCGTCGAGCTTCGCGGCCAGTTCCGCCTGCGCGGCATTATTCATCAGACGTGTGAACGCTTTTGAATAATCCTGGAAGCCCGGCGCCATGAAATGTTCTTCAAGCGCTATCTTGCGGATACGGTTGGCCAATGCTTGTGCTCCATGTGCGTAGTGATCAGATGTCGGTCGGACTCGAATAGAACAGCGACCGTTTCATCTGCCTGCTGTGATCGCCGGACAGCCGCTCAGGTCGTTGATGACGCCGATCGCGTCAGGACCAGCGAGGGCGGCGGTGGCCATCGGGGTGGTGAGCTGGGGAAGAATCCAGAAGGTGAATTTCCGCATACCGACCGCGTCTTTGAGAGATGCTATTTGCAGAATAGGATGTATACTGAGTTTGTAGATTTGTTTCAGTGAGCCGTCAATGCGGGGGACGCTGATTTTCTCGCGAGAGGTTGAGGGCTTGGTGAGTTCGTTTTATAGATATGCGATGAACGAAATTGAGGAGTTGGCGCAGGCTGCGGCTGACGAAGCGGACCGCCACGGACAATTGCCGCTGTGGTCGCGAGTGGGCTATCTGATCCGTCGTCTGCACCAGATTCACTCGGCCATTTTCGTTGAGGAGTGCCGCGAGTTCGGCATCACCCCGGTCCAGTATGGCCTGCTGACGGCCTTGCATTATTTCCCGGGCAGCGATCAAGTGAGCCTCGGTCGAGAGGTCGGGATCGATCGCACCAATGTGGCGGATGTGCTTGAGCGGCTTGCGGAAAGGGGGCTGGTGCGGCGTGAGCGCAGCGTCCACGATAAGCGTTCTAAAATAGCGTTTCTCACGCCTGCAGGCGAAGCCGTCCTCGAGCAGGGCAGGGCCGGCATGATGCGCGCCCAGGAGCGTATTCTGGCCCCGCTGGCATCGCCGTTTCGCCCTGCGTTCCTTGCCGTGCTGACCCAGTTGATCGATGGCAACAGTCAGTCTGTTCCTTCCGAATCCGGGTTCGATGTCGAGCGTCGCCCGAGAAAAAAGCCTCATGAGAAGGCCGGCTCCGGGCGCTGATGGTGTTTGTCCCAGGATCCGCTTAGCTGCTCGGTTCGGTCCGCTCGAGTAGCCGGCAACCGAGCGGAGCCAGTGTCGCCGGCTCCGCGTTTTCACGCGGAAACGTCGGTCAGATTAGGCGGCTAGCCGCATAGATCGCAGTCACTTTGCTCATTGAAGTTTGTGCATTTGAGCGATTATTAGTCAGTATATCTCCTTTTTTTGTTGAAACCTTCGGGAGTACGAGGGTAGTCTGCTCCGATTATTCACCGACGGAGCCTCCCATGCGAGCAAGCGCGTTTGTTTTCAGTGCCGTAATGACGGTCACTGCGATGATTTCCAATGTCGCCGACGCAACCGATACGCTGCGGGTCCGGCTCGACTGGTCTCCCTGGGGTGACCAGGTGCCGTTCCATCTCGCCGTTAAAAAGGGCTGGTACGCCAAGCAGGGCCTCAACGTCCAACTGGAAGACGGCAACGGCTCGGTCTCCACGGTGCAGATCGTCGGCAACGGGGACTACGATCTGGGCCACGCCTCGCTCGCCACCATGGCGATCGCGCGCTCCAAGGGACTGCAGGTGAAAGCGGTCGCGGGTTTCATTCGTCAGAATGACATCGGGCTGATGATCGGGAAGGACACCGGCGTCAATTCGCCGAAGGATCTCAAGGGCAAAAAACTCACCTTTACGGCAGGTTCGCTTGAAACGCCGTTTCTGGATCGGTTCATTAGCGCCGGCGGTCTGACCCGCGACGATCTGGAACTGACCAATGTCGACGCCGCCAACAAGGGCACGCTGTATATGTCCGGCCGCGTCGACGGAGCCTTTTCATCGGCGCCCTTCATGCAGCCGATCTTCGATCGCCAGCGTCCGACCAAGACCATCAAATTCTCCGATTACGGCTTGGAGTTTCCAAGTTTCGGACTGTTCGCGACCGAGGCGACGATCGCGGCGAAGCGCGATCAGATCCGCAAATTCGCGAGCGTTACCGCCGGCGCTTGGCAATACATCCTTAACGGTCACGAGGCCGAAGGCGTTCAGGCGATCATGGAAGCGCGCCCGCAGGCGAAGCTGGACGCGCAGGTCTTGCTCGATCAGATCAAAATCCTTCGCGGGCTGGTATCGACTCCCGCCACCGCGGGCAAACCCATGGGAATTATGGCCGAGGCCGATTGGGCGAAAGCGATCGACACCCTGCAGCAGGGTAAGCTGATGGGTCATGTGGAGGCGCCGGGTGCTTACTACACCAATGAGTTCATTGATGAAAAACTGGTGAAAGAGATCGCAGATGGCGGCAACTGAGCGCGTCTCCTCATTGTTGCCCGCATCCCGTGCGGCCACAGTATCGAAGACGAGCCGCACGATGATTTCTGCGCGCGGCGTCCAGAAACGCTATGGCGGCGCCGGGGGCCTGCTTGCGCTCGAGGACGTCACGCTGGACATCGCCGAAGGCGAATTCGTCAGCCTTCTCGGCCCCAGCGGCTGCGGCAAGAGCACCTTCCTGCGATGCCTCGCGGGACTGGAGCGTCCGACCGGGGGAGCGTTGCTGCTCGATGAGGCGCCGGTCAACGGACCGCCGGAAAAGCTCGGCATCGCGTTCCAGCGCGATGCACTGCTCGACTGGTTTTCAGTGCTGGAAAACACGTTGCTGCCGGCGGATTTCGGCGGCTACGGCCGAAAAGCCTACGAGCCGCGCGCCCGCGAATTGCTGGCGATGGTGGGATTGAAGGATTTCGCGGATGTCTATCCCAGCGCGTTGTCAGGCGGCATGCGCCAGCGCGCCGCGATTTGCCGCTCGCTGTTGTTACAGCCGCGCTTGCTGCTGATGGACGAACCGTTCGGCGCGCTCGACGCCCTAACACGCGATCAGCTGAACGTCGATCTGCATCGCCTCTGGCAACGGCAGCGCATGACGGTCGGTTTCGTCACGCATTCGATTTCGGAGGCCGTCTTCCTGTCGACGCGCATCGTCGTTTTCAGCGCGCGGCCTGGCAGGATCGCCGAGGACATTCGTGTCGATCTGCCTGACGATCGCAAGCTGGCGGTGCGCGATACCCCGGATTTCATTCGCTACACCCATCATATTCGCAGCCTGTTCGAGAAAATGGGCCTGATCCACGACTGACACTTGAGATAAAGGCGGCGTGCGGCTCGTCCGGCATGCGCAGCAAACCGCCGTCGCTAAGGCGAGGAGATCACATGCAATCGACCACCCGTTGGGCGCGCTTCGGCATTCCGCTCCTTGGCGCTGTCGCCTTCCTTTTGATCTGGGAAATGGCCACGGATCTCGGCGCCATCAGGCCCGTTCTGCTGCCGGCGCCATTGGCTGTCATCCGTGAGATTGCCGGTGAGCCGAGGTGGTTTGCGGAGCAGACGGTCTTTACCATCGGCGTCGCGCTGGCGGGGTTTGCCCTGGCGGTCGTTCTCGGCGTCGCGTTCGCCGTCGCCATCGTTGAGTGGCCGCTGCTCGATCGGCTGCTTTTTCCATTGTTCGTCGCGCTGAACAGCGTTCCCAAGGTGGCGATCGCGCCGTTGTTCATCATCTGGTTCGGCACAGGCGCCGAACCGAAAATCGCCATCGCCGCCCTGATCGCGATTTTTGCGATCGTGATCGATACCGCGCTCGGCCTGCACTCGGTGCCGCCGGACCAGCTCGATCTGGCCAAGGTGTTGCGCGGCTCGCGGCTGAAGGTGTTGCTGCGCATCAAGATGTATTGCGCCCTGCCGCATATCTTCGCCGGCTTCAAGGTTGCGCTGTCGCTGTCGCTGGTGGGGGCGATCGTCGGTGAATTCGTTTCGTCGCAGAAGGGGCTCGGCTTTGTGATCCTGACGGCGCAAGGGTCGTTCGATACGCCGCGCGTGTTCGCCGCCATTTTCATTCTGTCGGTGGTGGGCGTCACCCTGATCAGCGCGCTCGATGTCATCGAGCGGCTCGCCTTGCCCTGGCATTACAAGAGCCGGCAGGTCGGCGGACACTGAGGCCAGCAGCGCGACGAGAGGGGCGTTCCCAGCGGCCTCGCTGGATGTCTCGTGGATAACCGCCGTCAAAAATAAGAGGTGTACATCTTATTATTCAAGGATCCGAAATGTTCGAAAATGCCTTATCAGATTTGGATTCGGCAAGTTTAGCCCTGTCGGCGTGTATGTATAAAGAAGGTATGTCTCGGTTTCAGCCGGGCGCGCCCTCGCAAGCTCTTGGCCCTTGCAATGAAAAATAACGTTGTATACTGATTATATCGACCCTCTGGCATAGGATCGCATATGACATGGCGTGCCGCCATTTTACTCGAAGCGTTGCGCCCGGACGGAGTGATCGGCGTTGAAATCGAGGGCGTCCCTGTCGCTCTTTATCAACTGGGCGATCAGGTCTACGCGACTCACGGCATTTGCACCCATGCGCTGGCCTTCCTTGCCGATGGATTTGTCGAGGACGGCAAGATCGAGTGTCCGCTGCATCAGGGGCTGTTCGATATTCGAACCGGCAAGGCGCTGTGTGCACCGCTGACGGAGGATATCAAAACCTACCCCGTGAAGGTTGAGGACGGGACGGTATTCGTTGATCTCGATTCATCCGAGGCAGACACCGCACAAGATGCTTCATCCGCGGGCGATATCACAGTGCCTGTGCGCTCGGACCAGCGGGTTGTCATCGCCGGCGCGGGGCAGGCGGCGGCTGCCGCTATTCGCGCGATGCGCGCCGCTGGCTTCGAAGGCGAGATCGATCTTGTCGGGGCCGAGCCCCACTTGCCTTACGAGCGTCCGCCCTTGTCCAAAGGCTTGCTGTTGGGGCAAACCAGCCGGGAGGCCTGCGGGCGTCTCAGCCCCGCGGACATAGACGCGCTTGGCGTTACCGTTCATTTGCAAACCCGGGTGTCCGCCATCGATGCCAGCGCGCGCATCGCCACTCTCGATGACGGGCGCACGCTGTCTTACACCGCATTGCTGATCGCCACCGGCGGTTCGCCGCGCGCGTTGAGCATTCCGGGCGCGGATCTGCCGGGCGTGCTGTCCCTGCGCACGTTTGAGGATGCCGCAGCGATCGGCGATGCGATCCGCGCGGCGAAATCCGTCGCCATCATCGGCGGCGGCTTTATCGGCATGGAATTGGCCTCGGTCGCAGCTGAACTGGGCGTCTCGACGATGGTGCTGGAGCGCGAGGCCGAATTGATGGCGCGGATGATGCCCGCGCCGCTGGGCCGCGCGTTTCGGCGGCTGGCGGAAAAACACGGTGTCACCGTCCGGGTTGCGACTTCCGTTGTGGCGATCGAGCAGGTTAACGGCGGGCTGCTGGTTAAAACCTCCGGTGAGCCGGTGGCCGCCGATCTCGTGCTGGTCGGCGTCGGACTGGAGGTGGACACCGCGCTGGCCGCGTCCGCCGGTTGCGACGTGCAGGGCGGAATTGTCGTCGATGCGGAGGGGCGCAGCAACGTGCCCGGCATCTGGGCAGCGGGCGATTGTGCGCTCCATCATGTGCCGATCAACGGCCGGCGCTGCCGCCTCGAAAGTTGGGACAATGCAGAACGGCAGGGCGCGGCAGCCGGGCGCTCGATCGCCGATGCGCCGGCCGAAGCGGATGCGGCGAGCCGGCCTTGGTTCTGGACCGATCAGTTCGGCCTCAATGTGCAAATGCTGGGCGTCGCCGCCCCGGGCGATGCTGTTGCCCGCACCGGTGGAGATGCCGCCGCAGCCGGTGCGGTCTACCGCACCTTCGATCCTGTATCGGGCCAGCTCACATCTGTCGTCGCTTTTTCCGCGCCGCAGGCGATCCGGGCTGCGCGAACCGAACTCAACAGCGATGCGTGTTTCGATCCGGCCACTGTAGCCGGCGTCGTTCTCGACGATCCGGATGAAGATGAGGGAGATGCCATGACAGCCGCTGTATCCGCCACTATCAAATCCTCGGCACCTTTGTCGGCCGATGAACGGGCCAGAACTTATGCCTGGCCCACGGAAGGCCTGACGCGCATTCCCGACTGGGTCTACACCGACGAATTCATCTATCAGCGCGAAGTCGAGAAGATCTTTCACGGTCGCACCTGGAATTACGTCGCTCTGGAAGACGAGGCGCGCAATCCCGGCGATTTCATTCGTTCCAATGTCGGGCCGACGCCCGTCGTGGTCTCGCGCGCCGATGACGGCAGCATTCATGTCTTTGAAAACCGCTGTGTCCATCGCGCGGCCGAATTCTGTCGCAACCTGAGCGGCAACACCAAGGAGTTCGTCTGCCCATATCACCAATGGTCATACGATCTGAAGGGCAATCTGGCGGGGGTGCCATTTCGGCGCGGCGTCAATGGCGCGGGCGGCATGCCGAAGGATTTCAAGACCTCCGAGCATGGCCTGAAGCGGCTGAAGGTCACCACCCATCGCGGCGTCGTTTTCGCTTCGTATTGCGACGAAATCGAGCCGCTCGCGGACTATCTCGGTCCCGAGATCCTCGCGGAATTCGAGGCCACGTTCGACGGCCGCATACCGCGCGTTCTCGGCCATTATCGCCATAGCCTTCCGGGCAACTGGAAGCTGTATCACGAAAACCTCAAGGACCCCTATCACGCCACGCTGCTGCATACCTTTTTGGTGACGTTCGGCCTTTTGGTCGCCGGCAACAGATCCCTGATGCTGGCGGATGCGACCGGCCGGCATGGCGTGATGGCGTCGGCGAAATCCGAGGCGGGCAAGCTAGCCGCCGATACCAAGAAGGAAATGCGCGCCTACAAGGAAGGTATGTCGCTTTCCGACCCCCGCTTCATGAATTTCGTCGACGAGTTCAAGAGCCCGTGGTCCGTGACCATGATGACGCTGTGGCCTAACCTGATCGTCCAGCGCGAGATGAATACGCTTGGCGTTCGTCAGATTGTGCCGACCGGCCCGAACGAGTTCATCATGAAATGGACGATGTTCGGATTCGAGGGCGACGACGAGGAGATGACGCGCCATCGGCTGCGGCAGGGCAACCTGATGGGGCCTGCCGGATTCCTCGGTCTCGAAGACAACGAAGCCATCAAATTCGTGCAGGACGGAATGATTTCCGTGCCGCGCGGCGAACATATAGTCGAACTCGATCCCGGCAATGACGGGACCTCCGAGACGCTGATTTCGGAGGCGGCGATCCGCGGCATGTATCGCCATTGGCGCGAGGTGATGGAGCTGTGAGATTTATCGCTCTTGGATGTGAGTGAGGCCTCGCTTGCCGCCGACTTGAGGAAACCAAAAATGTCTCTTGCCATCGACATCAAATCCAGAATTCCGGACACCCGAGACGCTCGCATCGAGCGCCTTCTGCTTCGCGCGGAGATCGAGCAATTCAACGCGATCTACGCTACGGCGCTTGACGATCAGCGCCTGTCGGATTGGAGCGAAATGTTTACCGACGACGGCAGCTACGTTGTCCTGTCTCGCGAAAACCACGATCGCGGGATGCCGGTGGGGCTGATTTACTGCGAGGGCCGGGCGATGATTCGCGATCGCGCCTTCGCGCTAGAGAAAACGGCGATGTTCGCGCCGCGTTATCTGCGACACATCGTCAGCAACACGCAGCTGATCGGCGTGGATTCGGATGGTTCAATTCGTGCAACCGCAAATTATCTGCTGCTGCAGGTGTTGTTCGACCGTCCTGACGCAACGCTGCATCAGGTTGGTGTGTACCACGATGTGTTTCGAAGCACTCCGGATGGATTGAAGCTGGCCAAACGTCATTGCGTTTACGACAATCTGCTGGTCCCGAATGCGCTCTGCCTGCCGGTCTGATCCGGCCGGACAGCGCGTCCCCAGATAGCCCGGCCTCGGTGGTCATGGAGCAAGACGTGAGCGAAACCACAATTCCCGCGGAAGGCATCGGCGCTCGCGTTCTACGCAAGGAAGATGCCCGGCATTTGCGTGGTCGCGGTCAGTTCGTAGGCGATCTCTTCATGGTGGGGTTGCAGGAGGTGGCGTTTTTGCGCAGCCCGCTCGCGCATGCGCGTATTGTATCGCGGACTCGTCCCGCGGGCCATGACCATGCCATCTTCTTTCTCGGCGATCTGAAGGGCGTCGCGCCCATCGTTACACGCTCGTCCATTCCCGGCTACAAGGTTTCGGAATATCCTGTTCTTGCCCGGGAAAAGGTTCGGTTTGGCGAGCCGGTCGCCATGTGCGTGAGCCGAAATCGCGCGGCCGCCGAAGATCTGACGGAACTCGTCGATGTCGACTATGACGAGTTGCCTGCCATTGTCTCCTGTGAGAGCGGACGCAGGGCCGGCGCGGTGCAACTGCACGAGGGCTGGAGCGATAATCTCTTTCTCGAAACGTCGTTCGATAGCGGCATCGACGCGATCGCCTCGACGGCGCCGGTCGTGGTCGATCTCGAGGTCTCCTGTGCGCGCCAGACCATGCATCCGTTGGAGGGCAAGGGCGTGCTCGCGCACTGGGATCATCGGGCCGGGCAGCTCGTCGTCCACACGTCCACCCAGGTGCCGCATCTCATTCGTGCCGGCCTTGCAGAATGCCTGGGACTGCCGCAGGCCGTCATTCGCGTGATCGCGCCGGATGTCGGCGGCGGTTTCGGATACAAGTGCCTATTGCAGCCGGAAGAAATCGCGGTGGCGTGGCTGGCCCTGACCTACAAGACGCCGTTCCGCTGGACTGAAGATCGCCGCGAACATCTGGTTGCCGGCGCCAATGCGCGCCAGCATCACTACAAAATCAAGGCCTATGCCGATGCGCGGGGCAAACTGCTCGGGCTCGACGCGGAAATCTCGGTCGACACTGGCGCCTATTCGGTCTGGCCGTTCACCGCCTGTCTCGAGGCGGCGCAGGCTGGCGGAAATCTGCCGGGGCCGTATCATCTCACCGCCTACCGCGCGAAGACGTTTTCCGTCGCTACCAACAAGCCGCCTTTCGCCCCCTATCGCGGTGTGGCGCGGCCCGGCGTCTGTTTTGCCATGGAGCAAACCATCGACGCCATCGCCAAGGCGGTCGGCCGCGAGGCATGGGAGGTCCGTGCCGAAAATCTCGTCGCCGCCAGATTCATGCCTTACACCAACATCACCAACAAGCATTACGATTCCGGCGATTATCCGGCGGTACTGCTCGAAGCGAAGGAGATGATCGGCCTGGACGCGTTTCGTGCCGGTCCGCGTCGCGATGCCCGCGGCCGCTATCTCGGCGTCGGATTTGCCAGCTACACCGAGCAATCGGCGCACGGCACCAAGGTGTTCGCCGCCTGGGGCTTGCCCCTGGTGCCGGGCTTCGATCAGGCCTTCGTCAAGCTGACGCCCGACGGCGCGCTCGAAGTGCGCTCCGGGATCCACACCATCGGTCAGGGCCTGGAGACGACGCTGGCGCAGATCGCGGGCGAGGTGACGGGCGTGCCCTACAAGGATATTCGCGTGACGCTCGGCGACACCGCGACAACGCCGTTTTCGACCGGTGCCTACGCCTCGCGCGGCATCGTGATGACAGGCGGCGCCGTCGCGCGCGCGGCCGAAGTCGTCGCCCTTCGCATCAAGGCCATCGCCGCGCATCTGCTGCAGGTCGAATCGAGCGCTGTGGCCTTCAGGGACGGCCGGATTTGTGCCGGGCAGGCCAGCGTGTCGTACGAAGACATCGGCCGCGCCTGGTATATTCGCCCGGATCAATTGCCGGACAATGTCGATCGTGGGGGATTGGAGGCGACCGAGGGTTATAAGCCGCAAGTGGATGGCGGCGTCTTTTCCTACGCCAGCCACGCGGTTCGCGTCGCTGTCGACCCGGAAACGGGCCTTGTCGAAATCCTCGACTACGCCATCGTCGAGGATTGCGGAAAAATGGTCAATCCGATGATCGTTGAAGGCCAGACCTACGGCGGCGCGGCACAGGGTGTGGGCACAGCGCTGTTCGAAGAAAGCCCATACGACGACAACGGCCAGCCGCTCGCATCGACTTTGCTCGATTACATCCTGCCGGGTCCGGTGGAGTTGCCGAAATTCCGCATCGCGCATCGCGAGACGCTGTCGCCTTATTCCAAATTCGGCATCAAGGGCGTCGGGGAGGGCGGTGCCATCGCGCCGCCGGCTGCAATCGTCAATGCCATCAACGACGCGCTGGCGCCGCTGAATGCGACCTTGCGCGATGCGCCGGTATCGCCGACGCGGATTTTGAAGGCGATCGCAGCCGCCAAGCTCGTCCTCATTCCGCAGCCAGGCAACGCCGCATGAAACCCGCGGAATTCGATTACAAGCGCGCGCGCACGCTGCCGGAGGCTGCGGAATTTCTCGCGGCCGCCAATGGCGATGCGAAAATTCTTGCCGGCGGTCAGTCGCTCGCGCCGATGCTGAATTTGCGTCTCGCGCGCCCGCTCATCCTGATCGATATCAAGCGCGCCGAAGGTTTGCGCGAGGTTGCCGCTGACGACAATGTCATGTCCATCGGCGCAGGCTGGACGCATGCTGAAATCGAAGACGGGGCGTTTGAAGATCCTACGCGCGGATTGATGCCGTATGTCGCGCGTCGCATTGCTTACCGCGCCGTGCGCAATCGCGGCACGATCGGCGGCAGCCTCGCCCATGCCGACCCCGCTGCCGACTGGATTTCGACCATGGCAGCGCTGGGCGCGACATTGGTTGCGCAAGGTGCCGACGGCAAGAAACGCCGCCTGGCCGCCGATACCTTCCTGGAAGGTGCTTTCCAGACCAGACTTGGCACAAATGATGTGCTCATTGCCATCGAGGCCCCACGTCTCTCTGAGAAGGCAAGATGGGGCTATTACAAAATCTGCCGCAAAAGCGGTGAATTCGCCAATGCTATCGGCGTTGCCATTTTCGATCCTAAAAATCGATTGAGCCGCGTTCTGGCCGGTGCGACGGACGGTCCGCCGGTGCTGCTGCAGGAGACGGCGAAAGCGTTGGCCGACCAGGGCTCATCCGCGGCCTGCGATCACGTCGGGACTGAGATTGCAGCGGTGCTATCCGGCCATGATGCCGTCATCCGGCAGTTGCACGTCACTGCGGTCCGCCGCGCGCTCGACGCGCTCGCCGTCAAACCGGATCATTGAACATGGCGACCATCACGCTATCCATCAACGGTGCCCCGGTCTCGGCCGAGGTCGAGCCCCGGTTGCATCTGGCCGATTTTTTGCGCGGCGATCTGCATCTCACCGGGACGCATCTCGGCTGTGAGCAGGGTGTGTGCGGCGCCTGCACGGTGCTGATCGACGGCAAGCCACAGCGCGCGTGTCTGGCCTTCGCCGTCGATTGCGACGGCGCGGAGGTCCGGAGCATCGAGGATTTCGACGACGATCCGCTGATGGGCGAACTGCGCGACGCGTTCAGTATCTCGCACGCGTTGCAATGCGGATTCTGCACGCCGGGCATGCTGGCCAGCGCCCGCGACATCGTCAGCCGGTTGGGCGAGGTTTCGGAGTCGCGAATTCGCGAGGAACTATCCGGCAATCTCTGCCGTTGCACCGGCTATGTCGGGATCGTCGAGGCGATCCGCGCGGTGTCGCTCGGCAAGTCGCCCGCGATCGCCAGCCCTGTTGCGGCAAGCGCGCGCAAGTTGATGAAGCGAAGCGCCGCCGTTGAGACCCCCGTCGTCGCGCCGGTTGTTCGTTCTGCGGCGCCGTCCGCGATCGCCGGTACCTCGATCGAGGAACGCATTCCCATCGGCGCGCCGCCGGACAAGGTGTGGCAGGCACTGTCGGATTTGCGGCGCGTGGCATCATGCCTGCCAGGCGCGGAGATCACCGAAATCGACGGCGACAAGGTGAAGGGACGCGTACGCATTGCGCTGGGTCCGATCAAGCCGGCTTTCAGCGGCGAAGCTACGGTGACGATGGACGCCATCAGACGCGAGGGCAGAATGGTCGGGCGCGGCCGCGATTCCGGCATCGGCTCGTCCGCCGAAGGAGAGGCACGCTGGCAGGTGATCGACGGTGATACGAACGGCTCCGTTATTGTGGTGAATCTGACTTGGCGCCTGACAGGTCCGCTGGCGCAATTCAATCGCTCGGGTCTGATCCAGGATATTGCGCGTCGTCTCACAGCGACATTTGCGATCAATCTTGAAGCCGCCATCGACAACAGAACGCCGCCTGTCGCCACCTCCCAGGGCATCAGCGCTTTCGGGTTGTTCTGGTCGGTAATCAAGGCGCGATTGTTCGGGAGCTGATGAAACCGTAGTGCGCACCGATCCAGAAGGCCGACCGATCTCATTCCGTTGAAGAGAAGGCAACATCGTCCCATGGCGAATGGCTTGCATGGTAGGGCGACAAGCCGCCCGTTGTTATTGACGCCTCATGGGTGCCTTCGTAAATCCGTGTTTCGATGAACTCAAATCGGTTGTCGCAGGGCTGGCAGAGGGTCCCACATCCTGCACGTCGGCGCCGTCGCGTTTCCTGCGCGCTACCTGATGCGCCATGAAGGCATCAATTGTTTCTCTCGACACGTTACTGCTTCCGTCTTGGGAAAACATTACCACGGGTGGCAATTCCGGATGCTTGAGAGTATGCGCCATGCTGTAAGCCGGCCAATCCGGTGGATGGCTCAAATCTGGCAGCCCGAATTTCGTGGGCTGACTACAAAAAGCGCAATTCGAAACACTTTCAAAGCCCGCGTGCAGTGAAAGCTCCTTTTCAAGTCGAGCTCGATACAAGTAAGCATCTGAACTCGCCACAATGCTGACACCATAGAAGCCGGCCAACATTGCAAAGCTTAAGTCGCGCAACGGCCGCCTTCCGAACCAATCCATTACGCGCGACGGCCATAGGAAGAGATCATGATTGAGCAGGATCGGCAAGGTTGCAATGACCACGGTAATGCCGGCGCTGTAAATACGCGAGGGATACGCGAACCGAAACTGGCGTGTTCGAAGACCGATCAAATCCGGGATAAACAACAATGAAATCGGAATTGCGAACGCAACGAAAACGACGACGGTCCGCAGAAAAGACCTTCTTTCGAGCAATTTGAAAGAGAGCGCAGCAACAAGCAACCCTGTAATAAAAACTCCGCCGATCGCAAATACGAACCAGTGAAATACCCCCTCGCTGGGGACAGTGGGTTCACTGAAATGACAGATTAATTGAAACGGAAGAGCGATTAGGAGGACGGCGACCAGTGCGCCACGGTTCTTCATCGATCCTTTTCCGTGTCGCGCGGAAGCGTAGGTTCCAATGGCTAGTATAACGTTTGAGAGAGCGACAACTTCGTAGCTCGCCGCGAGGAAAAAGCCGATAGCGAGACGCCGGAACGACCGAGGATCTAGCGCGGCGTCGAGGGAATAGACGACGAACAATGTCGTGAGGCTCAGTGCGAAAAGGAGTTCTGTCGCTGCAAAATTGGCAAGAAATATCGTCGCGGAAACAAATAAGGTGATGATTAGGCTCTTTGTAGCAACATTCAGCTTAGAAGTTATCGTGATGATCAGTGGAAGAGCTATTTGAGAGTACGTGGTGATACCGTACGCGATAGTTGCAATCTCGATGTGAGAAGGAAAAAAAATGCCGATTAGGCGAACTGGCGCTGTTGTCCAGACCACCGCAAAAAATCGCCTAGGCGTTTCTTGATCCCCCGGATACCAGAAGGGGTCCAGGAACGACTGAACGATGAAGTTCGTGCCGTCCATAAAAAATTGACGTCCAGCGAGAGCGCTTACAACGAGCACGAAGACGATAAGCACGGCATGAATCGTACCATCATCTTCAATCCGGCATTTTCGCAAAATCATGAGACTCCATCCCTTGGGAAGGGCCAGCCCAGCTCTTCGGTCGGTGCTGGTGCCGGGTTCGTGCTGAGCCGTATGGTCATCAGGCTTTTACGAGCCTACGCGGTCCTTCGACTGTTCTCCGAGGGTCTCAGCGATGCGTACCGATCAATAAACTTGGGCCGGTTGAAGATCGCGGTATTTGCGAGTGATCCGACGACCAAATTCGATTCCAGGCAATTCTACCGCGTGGCGCGCTACCCACGCCAGCGCGTAGGCCACCATGGGAATTACAATGAGAGCGGCTAGAGGGTTGTGAAGGTTGCTCAGTGGCGCTTCCGATGCGGTCAAGCGACCCCAAGCTAAAATAATCGGGAAATGGATAAGATAGAGACCATAGGAAAGATCTGCGAGTACCACAAAAGGCCAACTACCGAGTGTTGTGGAAACCTGTGAGATCGTCCAGCGAATGGGTGAAGGTGTTTTCATTTGTTGTCCAAAAGCAAGAATCCAAAATCCAAGGCAAATAAGTGCCCTACCGAAATCTAATATCATGCCGGCCGATCCCCAGATCGGCAGTAACATCAAACCCGTTGCGGCAAACAGGTAGATAAATCGGGAGTTCGGCTTCTGAGAGGCCGCTGCTATCAGCATCCCGCCCATGAAGACGTTGATCTTCAGGAGCAGTATGGATGGTAGGCTGAATTGGTGCAGGAACGAGGAGAAGAGATAGTCGCCTAACAGGCAAGCGGCGCAGGTAATCCCCACAACTGTGAGCCAACCAATGCTTCTTCCCAACAACGCTAAAAACGGAAACAGAAGATAAAACTGCATCTCAAGACTTATACTCCAGTCCGGCAACCAAGTGCTTCGCGCGAACTCGGGGGAAAGACCGAAAAGAAAAGTGATGTGACTGATAATATGAAGCCCGAGTTGATCGTTCGCAGTGCTGCCTGACTCCCAGTTGCTAAAATGGAACGAACCATCGAAGCCGTTTTGATATTGCTCACAAAGCACCGCGATAACGAGCATTGTGTAGTAAAGCGGTGCTAACCGGAAAAACCTTGTCAGCCAAAAAATCAGCCATGTCTGAGGCCGATCAAGAGGTTCGTGAATCTCGCGAGCGGTAACCTGATGAAGCATGAGAAAGCCCGAGAGCAGAATAAAAATGTCGACGGCTAAGCTCGTCCAGCTCACGATCGGCGGGAATTCCCCATACATGGCCAATATGTGGCCTACCATCACCCAGAGGGCCGCCAGTCCGCGAAGGCCGTCAAGATATCCGATGTGGGTGAAGGTAGTTTGCTTCATCATTAGACTAATCAAAAATGATAATTTCGGAAATTTTACAGCTTTATCGTCGAAAATATGTGACATTGCCCCTGGAGATGGTTTTCGCGTCTGCTGAGCTGCTCAAAGAACACGCACAAGCGCAAGGGAACTCATGACCAACCATCTGGATCGGCATGAGACCGGGACAGTCAGCCCAATCGGCTATCCCGACTACGCGTCATTCTCTGACGTCGTGAAATAGACAGGTTCGCGCAAGAACTCGGCAAAGCGGAACCGTCGAGAGCTGTCAAGATCGCGAAGGGGCATGGGCGTAACAGCGACCAGATCGCGCACGTAAGAGCCGAGGACCCTTCGCGCCTCTATGGGCTGCTTGGTCGTCGACCAGCCAGGGAACTCGCCGATGAATCTGCCTGCCGGCTTAATGAACGGTCCGGATCTTCCTGCCGAATTCGAAGCCGCCGCAGCATCGGTACTCGCCGCGTGGAGCAGGGGGCGGTCTTGGCAGGGTTTCTCGCTTGATGACGTGGATCGCCTGCGGCCGGCGTTCACCTTGGCGAAGGCGACGTAGAGAAGTTCGGAAAGTCACCTGCAGAAGCCGTTCGACCTCCCATCGGTTCCGAACGATCGGCTATGAGTGCAGCTATGCCTCGTTCAAGGCTTGCGCGATGTCTGCGATCAGATCGGACGGGTGTTCGATGCCGATCGACAGCCGGATCGTGGAGTCGAGAACGCCTATTTTTTGGCGGATGTCAGCCGGAACGCCGGAGTGGGTCATGCTTGCGGGCAGGCTCGCAAGCGATTCGGTGCCGCCCAGGCTCACCGCCAGCTTGAAGATTTGCAGCGCGTTCAAGAATTTGAATGCGGCGGCTTGGCCGCCGACAATATCGAACGAGAACGTGGAGCCCGCACCGGTGCATTGCCTCGCGAACAGCCGGCCGGCGGGGGAGGTCTCTTCGTGGTGAGCAAGGTAATGGACTTTCGCGACCTTGCCGTGGTCGCGCAGGTAATCCGCCACGAGCCGCGCGTTTCTGTCAGCTTTTTCCATGCGGATGCTCAGTGTTTCGAGCGACCGGCTGATCATCCAGCAGGAATGGGGGTCCAGTTGGGTGCCGATGGCTCCTCGCAACGCCTTGACGTCTTTCATGAGGGCTCTTGAGCCGAGCGCGGCGCCCGCGATCAGGTCGGAATGACCGCCGATATATTTGGTTAGCGAGTACAACGAAAGATCCGCGCCGTGTTCGATCGGCCGCTGAAACACTGGCCCCAGTAGCGTATTGTCGCAGGCGACGATCGGCGTGTGTCCCTGAGCCTGGCCGATCATCTCGGCAACGCGGCGGACCATCGCGATATCGACCAGGCCGTTGGTGGGATTTGCCGGGGTTTCGATGAAAATCATCGCTACCCGGCCTTTGAGCAGGGCGTCCTCCGCCGCCAGCCTGACTGCGGCTTCGTCGATGCCGGCGGCAAAGCCCACCGTTCCGATGGAGAAGCCCGCAAGCGTCTTCGCAAGCAGAGTTTCCGTCCCGCCATAGAGCGGTTGAGAGTGCAGAATGACGTCGCCAGGGCGGGCGAACGCGAGAATCGTGGTCGCAATCGCCGCCATGCCGGACGAGAACAGCGCGCACTTCTCGGTGCGCTCGTAGACCGAGAGCCTGTCCTCGACGATCTCGCTGTTGGGATGATTGAACCGCGAATAAACGAGGCCCGCACCCATCCCTTCGGGAGGCTCGCGCCGACCCGAGACGAAATCGAAGAAGTCCTGTCCGTCTTCGGCGGTCCTGAAGACGAAGGTCGAGGTCAGAAAGACCGGCGGTTTGACGGCTCCTTCCGACAGTTGCGGATCGTAGCCGTAGTTCAGCATGAGCGTTTCGGGATGCAGCATGTGGTTGCCGATGTGGGTCTTCGACGGAAACGGTTTCACCATGGCCTGCCTCGCTGTCTTGATACGTAACGTTGCACTGCGTTTTGGGGGTCTTCCAGAAGACGATGCGGTCAGGAGTGGTGGATGCGACGGCATCCAACGGCTCCGGTCAACGTTGCCGGGATCAGCGTAGCAACATCCGGGACTGATTTCACCGCGCCCGAGGCTGATTTCCGAGCGCTCACCCGGGCTGCCGGCTTCTGTCCTAGGAGATCACATTTGTCACGTGGGAGCTGCAGGAGCGCCTGGTCCGCTTCTGGCGCGTAAGCGACCAGCGGCATGACGCCGGTCGTTGACGATTAGAACTCGATCTGCTCGGCGATATTTAGAGCGTCATCCACCTCGATCCCGAGATATCGGACGGTGCTCTCCAGCTTCGTATGGCCCAGGAGGAGTTGCACAGCGCGCAGGTTGCCAGTCTTACGATAGATCAGGGCAGCCTTCGTGCGCCGCATCGAGTGCGTGCCATAAGAAGCCGACTCTAAGCCGACGCTTTCAACCCAACGGTGCACCAGCCGGGCATATTGGCGGGTGGATAAGTGGAGGCTTGCATGGAGTCGACTTGGGAAGAGATATCGGGAGCCAGTGTTCCGAAGCATCGGTAACCAGGCTTCAACGGAGCTCCTCGATTGCTCCGTGATCTCGAACTGGACTGGTCGACCTGTTTTCCTTTGAACGATCGTTGCTCGACGCCGCACCTTTGCTCCTGAGCAAATGTCGTCCAATCGAAGTTTGACCAAGTCGGAGGCGCAAAGCTTGCTGTCGATAGCTAAGTTAAAGATGACAAGGTCGCGTCACGATCGACCGATTTCGAGGCGAACGCGAATGGACCAGACATGCTTCGCTTCGAGAGGCTTTTTCTGGCCGATAAGCAATCCCTTGTTCCAAGGTCGTTTGTCTCTGCCAACAGGACGTACAGGCATGGGGGCTCCTCCGCCACCCGCCCGCCGCGTCGCTCCATCGCGAGCGCTGTACATTATATCGGCTGAGCAGTCTGGCTCTCTCCAGGCAGAACTCGACCGGCCGCTGTTGGCGCAAAGCGGTCTTAAGGCGACGACGATACGGAGCGCATCGAGCCGGAAGAGCTTTTTGGCAGGATGCGCCTACGGATCAATGAGGACGCCCGGGTTGAGCATGCCTTGCGGATCTAATTCGCGCTTGGCTCCCCTTAGGGCGGCGGCGAAAAGCTCGGGCCGTTGTCGGTCGTACCAAGATCTGTGATCGCGACCGACGGCGTGATGATGCGTGATGGTGCCGCCTGCCACGATCAGCGCGTCGCTCGCCGCATTCTTGATAGCCTGCCACTGCTCGAGAAGCGCGCCGTGTCGACCAAGCGCGTGGAAAGAAAAATAGGGTGCAGGCCCGTCCGGGTAGACGTGGGTGAAGCGGCAAGTGACTTCACCCTTCACGCCGGTCGCTTCCACAATGGCGCGCTCGGTTGCCGCTTTGACCTTGTCGTGGAGGGTTTCGAACCGATCCCAGGTGATGGCAGTCTCGAACGTATCGTTGATGAGGCCCACGGGCGTCAGAAATTCGCGCGCATAGGGCATGCGAATGAACGCGTTGCGCCAGATGCCTGCCGCGCCTTGCAGATGCGCGTCGCTGGCCTTCGCGAGCTCCGGCGTCCCGCGATGGTCGGCGCAGCACTCGAGCGCGCGCGCCATCCAGGCGTCCAAAGGATGATCGCCCGACTCGAACGCGAGCACCATGATGGCAGCACTGCCGTCCGCCGCACCGGTGTTGAAGGCCTCTTGCGCATCCAGGATGCGGCAATTTGACGGATAGAGGCCGGCTTGCGCGACGGCGCGCACGGCGCGCGCGGCGTCGAAGAACGAGGGGAAACGAAGCGATACGCCGGCGCGGAAGCTTGGACGCGGTTGCAATCGCATCCAGGCGCGCGAAATCACACCCAGAATTCCTTCCGAGCCGATGAACATGCGGTCCGGACTAGGCCCGGCTCCCGATCCGGGAAGCCGGCGCGTCTCCACCACCCCAACGGGCGTCACGACGCGCAGGCTTTCGACGAAATCGTCGATGTGGGTATGAAGACTGGCAAAATGGCCGCCCGATCGGGTCGCAATCCAGCCACCAAGCGTCGAAAATTCAAAACTCTGCGGGAAGTGCCGCAACGTAAAGCCATGCGGCTTGAGCTGGTTTTCCAGCGACGGACCATAGGTGCCGGCTTCGATCGATGCGGCGCGCGATACCGGGTCCACTTCGACGACCTTGGAAAGATTGCGCAGATCGAGGGTGACGGCAGCCTTATGCTTGATGCCGTCAACGCGTGGCTCGACGCCGCCGCAGACGCTCGAGCCGCCTCCAAAAGGCGTCAGCGAAGCGCCGACAGAACCCGCCCAGTCCATCACGGCCGAAATCTCCGCCTCGTTGCGCGGATAGGCCACAACGTCGGGTGCACAATTGTAATCGCCAAGCATGGCTCTGACGTAATCCGGGTAGGACTTGCCGTAGGTGTGCGCGGCGCGATCGTAACGTTCGGTGGTGCAAAAGGGGGTGAGCGAGGCCGGCGGCGCCACGCGCGGTTTCCGCAAGCAGAGATCGTCAAGGCCCGGGACAGCGATCGTGTCGAATTCGTCAGTAGCAAACTTCGTCCGGTAGCGGCCGAGCACAAACTTCCGCTCCTCCGCGCTCATGCCTTCGCCTTCGCGCCCCCAGCCGTAATGTTTCAGCCTTGCGCCAGTCATGAGCGTTCCTCGTGGTTGGTTTCGAGCGTTTCTTGGAATGATAAAATATTCTGAACGACAGCGCCGCGCCAGAGCGCTCTATTGTGCCGGCAACGGCTCACTCGCGGTAACCTTGGTTTCATGCGTCCATTTGTACGATCGCCCGCCATGAACGATCTAAGCATCCGGACGACGCGGCCGGACGAAATCTCGATAGCGGTGAACTGGACCGAAACCGAAGGCCGGAACCCGGGCCTCGCCGACGACGCCTGCTTCGCCGCGGTCGATCCCGAAGGCTTCTTGATCGGCGAGTTCGACGGCGTGCCGGCCGCAACCGTCTCCTGCGCCCATTACAGCGCGAGCTTCGCCTTCCTCGGCCTCTACATCGTCCGAGAGGACTTGCGTGGCCGCGGCTATGGTCTGCGCATATGGGATGCGGCCATTGCGCACGCCCGGCCACGCGTGATCGGGCTCGATGGCGTGGTAGGGCACAGCAGAACTATAGAAAGTCCGGGTTCGAGCTCGCTTATGCCAACGTCCGGTACGGCGGCACCGTCGCGGCCCCGGATGCTCCGCAGGCTGGCGTCATCGCCCTGACCGAAGTCCCGTTGGCGGCTGTAGAGGCATACGACGCGACGGTGTTTCCGGCTCCGCGCCCCGCGTTCCTGCGCGCCTGGATCGGCTCGCCCGGGCATGTCGGTCGGCTGGGGCGTGATCCGTCCATGCCGCAAGGGCTGCAAGATCGGTCCGCTGGTGGCCGACGACCGCGCCACCGCCGACGTCGTCCTGTCGGCTTTGCTGGCCAGCGTCGGCGGTGGGGAGATCCTCCTCGACGTTCCCAGCATCAACCGCGACGCGGTCGCGTTGGCGCAAGACCTGGGGCTCGTGCCAGTGTTCGAGACCGCGCGTATGTATACCGGCGTGATCCTGCCGTTGCGGCTGGAGTGGGTATTCGGCGTCACCACCTTTGAGCTGGGGTAGCGTCCCGCGAATAATGGTGACGTCACACACTCTCTCTTCGCAATGGCTGCTTCTGGCGCAAAGCGGCCGGTCATACGCAAGCAGCATCTCGTGACTAATAAGGCATGAGTATGATCATCAGGTTGGATTTGGAATCATGTTCGGGTAGGGCGCCGGAGTCTCGGTGCCTCTCGCGTGGCGATACTGTCAGAACTCCCACTTTGGGCGTAAGACAATACGTCATGTGGGATGCCGCCAGCGTTGCACTCCTCAAAAAGCTCTGGGCCAGTGGCCACAGTGCCGGGCAGATCGCCCGCCGCCTAGGGCACAGCCGCAACGCCGTGTGCGCCAAGTTGCTGCGCATGGGCTTGAAGCGCGGGCACAGGCCGCCGACCGCAAAGCCTAAGATCGTGTCGGCGCCCAAGCGAATGCCCGCGCTTTTGGCAGCCTGTGCTCGCCCGGTTCATAAGGTTGTGTCTGCGCGCAAGCCAGTAGTGAGGCCGCCGAAGGAATTCACAAAATCGCAGTTGAATGCCATGTTGGCTGAGGCCATTGCTAACATGGCGCGACTGCTTCGATGATGCATTCAACGTTTGCTGAAAGTTTGAGCCATCGCCAGAGGCTGGCCGATGTTCGTTGCTTGCGCGAAGCGGACATTCGACGAAACACCGACGTCAACTAAGTGCCCCATTAGCAGAATGCGGGCGCGATTCCGTCACCAGATTAATACGGGCGAGATTTTCGGCACACCTAGGCGCCGGCGGCGAAGGGCCGGTCGTTCAAGGTCGCGCAATCAGCAACGGCTGCACGTTTGCGCCGCCGGCCATTCGGGGACCCGACGGCTCGAAGTGCTCTCGCAGTTCCCGCTTCTGGACGAGCGCGCGCGCAACACCAAAGGCGTCCTTCAGGCTTTTAGCTTGCCGGAGTGCGACGTTGAAAAAAGCATCGCCGAAATAGGTCCACTTGGCCTTGTCTCGGCAGCCGAACGACGGATGGTCGGCATCGGCCGCAGTGATGACCAGCATATCGGGGTTCGCGAGACGAGGGATGAAGACTCCTGAATAGCAGGCCGAGATAACCACCACCTTGTGTCGCACGCCCGTCTGCGCCAGCACGTCCGCGAGATTAGACGGCGTGAGCGTTTGCGTGCGCCGCCCTGCTTTGACTGCAAGGCCGGCGGGGGAGCCGTGCGAGGTGAGTATCAAAAACAGAACATCGTTCTCAGCGTCCATCCCCTTGGCTGCCACTTGCAATGACACGGCCAGTGCTTCGATCGTTGCACCTCCACCCCTCTTCGAATTGTACTGCACGTTGATCGGGCCGTTCCCGAAGCGGCTCGCTACGACCTGAGCTGCGCCGGTCGCCTCACTTTTAAACACGCCTTGATCGCCGAAAAGGCCGAAGGACACTACGCTCACCTTGCGAGCATCCTCAACGGCCTGCGCCGGCGAAACCGACGGCACGACGGTCAAAACAAAAGCCGTGAGCAGCGCGCCGAGCCGGCTAATCCAAGACTTGGACATCATGGCGAGCCTCGTTTCGTGGTCGCCACCATAGCAGAGCAGCGTAAACGGAATTGCGGAATTGCGGTCAGTATCCATTTCTCGGGACGGCACTTCTCACGCCCCAAGCAGACCTTCTTGTATCTTGCACTGCGAGCTGCTCCAGCACTGCGAGCCACTCCAGGGCCGGTAGGAGGCCTCGTTGTTTCGGTGTGGTCGACGGGTCCTCCAAGCCGCTTCGAATCGGATCCAGCAGCCGCGCTTCAAATTCTATTGGTCGACCCGAAGAAAGTTTTTCAACAGTACCGGTCCAAAGCGGATGTTCGCCTCGGTACCTACGTCGCCTAAGCCACCAATAGCGGAAGTGACCGATTCATTCGGGTATCGCCACTTTTGTAAAAAGTCAGCAAAGCGAGCCTTACGTTCCGGCGGTGCAGTCTCGATTCGAGCGCCGATCTTCTCAACTTGTGCGCAAACCGAGCGCCAGCGCGATCCACGCGCAACCGTAAAAAATCAGGTCGATGCCTACGAAAAGACCGATCACCCAAAGCCCAGAGACGGGCCATTGCGCGAGAACGAGAAGGCCGAGCAGAAGTGTGATGGCGCCGTCCAGTGCCTGCCAGCCCCAGCCTGGCAAGGTAACAGCGAATGACCCGATCAGCTGAAACAGGCCGCCGATTATGAAGAACATTGCCATGAAGACGGTTGCGACTTCGGCGCTAACCAGTGGCCTCGTTACAAGCAATAGGCCCGTTACCCCGAAGAGGATCGCCGCCAGCAAGTGGTGAAAGAAGCCTGCCCAATGCCCAACCATGACGGCTTGGGCGACTTCGATACCGGAAGCAATCACCAGCAGCCATCCGAAGAACAGCATCGAGACGACGGTAGCTGTGATAGAGCGAGCGACGGCCGCAACGCCTAGCACCACCAATCCGATCCCGAACGCCAGGAACCATCCCCAATATTGGACGATTTCGTGAGGAATTTGGATTTCGAGAGCCTGGACGTTACCCATCGCCATATCTCCTGTGCGTGGCTTTGATCCTTAAAACCGAATTAACGAACACGTTTTTTATTACGAGCCGGCGCAATCGACTTTAATCTATTACAAAGCCGAGGGCGACTGGATCGGCGCTGAATTCGTAGACCGCGGAGAAAGCAAGCAGCAAGGCATATTCACCCTTACTCACTCAGCGAGACCGGGGCATCGCCGTAGGCGTCGATCTCTGACAAACATCGCGCCGTCGTGGCTAGGCGTCCGCCGGTTAGGCCGCCAACCAAGGCCGACTTCCACAAATTCGTTGTCGCGAGGACTGCAAGAATTTTCACGCCTTGACAAGGGGCGCGGGTTAGTTTGCTCTGCCCGTGTTTAGGACGCTGGTCATATTGATCAGCAAAGGGAATTCGGTGCGGTTTGCTTTCGTCGATGGCAGGCCAAATTCGAAGCTGCGCCCGCAACTGTAAGCGGTGAATCCTTCTTCGGTATGCCACTGGGCTTTTTGGACAAGGCCCGGGAAGGCGAGGAGGGGTTATGACCCGCGAGCCAGGAGACCGGCCTGAACACGTCATCCTTCCAGCGTGCGGTGCGCGCGCATGGGGCGGTCTTTCGCTGCGGTGGCAAGATTGGAGATGTCTCGCAGAGGAGGGCCGCCATGGCAGCGCTTGTGAAATCGATTCCCCAGACGGATAAAGGCGAACCCGAATTGCTCGGCTTTCGCGGTCGGATCGTTGCAATCTACGCCATTCTCGTTATCGCCAATCTGGCGACCTGGATCTGGTCATTCATTGCGTTCGTCCATCAGCCAGTCCTGATTGGGACCGCGGTGCTGGCGTACAGCCTCGGGCTTCGTCACGCGATCGATGCGGACCATATTGCAGCGATCGACAATGTGACGCGCAAGTTAATGCAAGAGGGAAAGCGACCGGTCGCCGTTGGCTTTTTCTTTGCGCTGGGGCATTCGACCGTTGTTGTTCTCGCTTCTGTTGCCGTTGCCCTAACTGCGAACGCGCTAAGCGATGAACTCGTTTCTTACCGCGAGATCGGAGGTATCGTCGGGACATCGGCGTCGGCGCTGTTTCTCTTCATCATAGCCATCGCAAATCTGATTGTATTGCGCGGCGTATACCGGGCCTTTCGGGTGGCCGAACGCGGCAATAACGTAACGGAAGAGGAAATTGAAGCGCTGCTGCATCAGCGCGGCTGGCTCGCGCGAATATTCAGGCCGCTTTTCCGGTTTGTTTCTCAAAGTTGGCATCTCTATCCGATTGGTCTGCTGTTTGCGCTTGGCTTTGAGACCGCGAGCGAGATCAGTCTGTTCGGCCTCTCGGCTCAGGCATCGACTGCGATATCCAGCTGGTCGCTCTTGATTTTCCCCGCACTGTTTGCCGCAGGCATGACGCTGGTCGACACAACTGATGGCGTCCTGATGCTGGGTGCCTATGGCTGGGCTTATCGTAATCCCATGCGCAAACTCTTCTACAATCTGACCATCACGTCGGTGTCGGTGCTGGTGGCTTTAGTGGTCGGCGGCATTGAAACGCTTGGCCTGATCGCGGGTCAATTCCAACTGCACGGCGCGTTCTGGAAGGCGATCTCGGACCTGAACGGTAACTTCGGCGCACTCGGCTATGGCATCCTCGCGCTGTTTGTCGTGAGCTGGGGGCTGTCGTTCCTGATCTACCGCTTCAAGCGATACGACTTGAATCCCGGTCTGGATCGACTCTGACGCCCGATATCTTGACGCCGGTTCAATCAGCCAGATTCTCACGGATTTCGGCGCGCATTACATTTTGTCATGACCGATGCCGGCGAGCGCGGCGCCGTAGAGGATCAGGCACGGGCCCAGCGGTTTTGCCGCGGCCAGACGGCCCGCGATTTCCGTCAGTGACCCCGCTATCACATGGGTGGACGGCGAGCCGAGGCTTTCGACCACCACTGTCGGCGTTTCGCCCGATAATCCTTGGGCGATCAGCTTGTCGGCCAGTGCGGCGAAGGTGGCCTTGCCCATAAACACGCAGGTTGTGGCGCCGGGATCGGCGAGAGCCGCCATATCAAGATCGGCTGGCAGTCGGCCGTTGAGGTCGTGGCCGGTGACCATCTGAACCCGGCGCGCCACCCCCCGTTTGGTGAGCGAGGTGCCGAGATAGGCTGCCGCGGCGGTCGCGGTGGTGATGCCAGGCACGATCTCGATCGGCACGCCGGCGGCGCGCGCGGCACTGATTTCCTCGTCGGCGCGGGCGAAGATCGAGGGATCGCCGGACTTGACCCTGACCACGCGCTTGCCGAGCCGGGCATAGCCGATCATCAACCGGCTCACTTCCTGCTGCCTCGGCGAAGGATGGCCGGCCCGCTTGCCGACCGCGATCAGTTCGGCGTCGGGACGTGCGAACGACAGAATTTCGTCACCGGCAAGGTCGTCATAGAGGATGACGTCGGCGGCGCGCAGTCGCTCCACCGCGCGCAGGGTCAGCAGATCGACGTCGCCCGGACCGCCGCCGATCAAGGCGATGCTGCCGAGCGACGTCGCGTCGGACGATACAGAGGCGGACGCCGTCATGCTCGGGTCTCCTCTGCCACATCGACCATGTGAAAAAAGCTTCCGGTAACGCGACCGCGCCGGCCACCGGTTTCCGCCGTCGACACGCCCGAGGCGTCGCGGATATTGGCGAGCGGCTGGTCGGGCTGCGCCACGACGCGGGCATAGTGGAATTCATGCCCGCGCAGAACGCGCCCTGCGGGGTGACCTGGAATCGCCGCAAGCAGCGTCGCGGTCCTGTAGCCGAGATGCAGGCGCCGCTGCGCAAAATCGGTCTCGAGTCCGAGCAGCCCGAGCATCGCGTGACGAGTTCCCGCGGCGTCGATCAGACCAGCGCCGAGCGTCATGTAGCCGCCGCACTCGCCGTGCACCGGGCGCGTTAGCGCGAACGTGCGGATGCCGTCGGCGAATCGCGACGTGGTGGCGAGCTTGCCGGCGTGCAGTTCCGGATAGCCGCCGGGTAGCCATACAACGTCACAGGAAGGATCGGGCGGCTCGTCGGCGAGCGGCGAGAAGGGGATGATCTCGGCACCCGCCGCGCGCCAGGCAGCCAGCAGGTGCGGATACACGAAGGAGAACGCCACGTCGCGCGCCAGCGCGATCCGTTGTCCGGGCGGGACCATGCGAGGCGCGTCCGTGCGCGGTTGGCGCCGTGTCGGACGAGCCGCCGCCTGAAGGGCTGCAAGATCGATGTCGCGCTCCACAAGATCGGCCAGCGCCGCGAGCCGGGAAGCGAGCGAAGAATCTTCCTGCGCCTGAACCAGCCCGAGATGGCGCTCCGGCATCGTCAGCCTGTTGTCGCGTCCGATCGCCCCAAACACGGTGATCCCGCTCGTTGCAAAACCGTCGCGGACCAGTGCTGCGTGGCGCTCGCTCGCCACCTTGTTGAGGATCACGCCGGCGATCGTAACGTCGTCGCGATAGCGCGCAAAGCCGAGCGCGACCGCGGCCGCGGATTGCGCTTGGCCCGCGACATCGAGCACCAGCACCACCGGCCAGCCGGTCGCTGCGGCGATATCGGCGGTCGAGCCGATGCCCCAGGCGCCTGATGCGGCGACGCCGTCGAAAAGCCCCATCACGCCTTCGGCAAGGCACAGATCGGCATCGGCGGCAGCATCCAGCAGCGCGTCGAACCGGTCGCGCCCCTGCGCCCAGGAATCCAGGTTGAATGATGCCCGGCCGGCGGCGGCGGCGTGGAACGCCGGATCGATATAGTCCGGCCCGCATTTATAGGGCTGCACGATGCGGCCGCGACGACGCAGCGCGGCGAGCAGCGCCAGCGTCAGCGTCGTCTTGCCGCTGCCGGATGCGGGCGCGGCAATGACCAGTCCCGGTGTGCTATTCCCCGCCACGGCCGTCCTCCGCGGATGGTCGGAACCGGCGATCATAGTTCGCGTCGTAAAGTGCGCTGTCGGCAAAATCGCAAGCGGCGAGCGCCGGCCCGACCAGGATGAGCGCCGTGCGCTCGATCGCTTCAGCGCGCACCCTGGCGCCGATCGTCGACAGCGTGGCGCGAATGACGATCTGTTCCGGCCAGCTCGCGCGCACCACCACGGCGACAGCGCCGTCGGCTCCGTAATGCGGAATCAGCGTTGCCGCCACCTCGTCGAGCGCATGGATCGATAGGTGGATCGCGAGCGTCGCGCCGGTCGCGGCATAGGCGGCGAGGCTTTCGCCCGATGGCATCGCCGAGGCGCGGCCCGAGGTGCGGGTCAGCACCACGGTCTGCGCCACCCCGGGCAGCGTCAGTTCGCGTCCGAGCACAGCGGCGGCGGCGGCGAATGACGGCACCCCCGGCGTGACCGTATAGGGAATGTCATGGCCCTCGAGCCGCCGGATCTGCTCGCCCATCGCGCTCCACACCGAAGGGTCGCCGGAATGCAGCCGCGCCACCTCGAGCCCGGCGTTATGGGCTGCGACGAATTCAGCGGTGATAGCGTCGAGGTCGAGCGGGGCAGTGTCAATCACCCGCGCGCCGGGCGGGCAGAGCGCGATGATCTCGCGCGGCACCAGCGATCCTGCGAACAGGCACACCGGACAGCGCGCCACCAGATTTTGGCCGCGCACGGTGATCAGATCGGGCGCGCCGGGGCCGGCGCCAATGAAATGGACGGTCATGCCGCAGTATCCTCGATGATGGCGGCGGCTGCGGTGGCGTGGCGATCGGCCGACACGATGCGGGTGACGATGAGGCGCGCGCCAGCGCCGGCGGCGGCGAGCGCCGCCGCTTCGCAGACGCTGCCGACGCCACGGTGTTTTTTCACCTGGTCCGAGCGGGTAGCCAGGTGCGCGTCGGCCGCGCGCATCGCGCTGGCTGCGACCGTCTCAATCGGCAGGTGCGCGGCGTGTGCGGCCGTGAGCAGGCCGGCGTGAGCGGCTTTGTCTTCAGGGACGGCGATGGCGCTCGCGACGCCCGGCAAGGCGGCATCTGCGACAACGCTGGCCAGCACCTCGGCAATCGATAGCGCGTTGGCCTCGTCGCGAAAACCCAATCCGATGACCAGCCGGCTCATTTGGTCACGCTCCATTGCACCACCGGCATCGCCGCGCGCCAGCCGGAGAGGTCGCCGACCGGGCCGGCGCGCTCGACCGCGAGCCGCAGCAGCGCGCCGCCATGGCGCGCCTGCCGGCAGATCAGCATTGCTTCGGTTTCGAGCGTCACGGAATTTACGACCAGCCGCCCTCCCGGCGGCAATGCCTGCCACACCGTATCGAGCACGCCTTCGCGGCTGGCACCGCCGCCGACGAAGACGGCATCCGGGATCGGCAGGCCCTTGAGCGCGTCGGGCGCGGCGCCAAGCCTGAGATCGAGATGCGGCACGCCGAGCGAATCTGCATTGGCCCGCGCCGTGTCGAGCCGATCCTCGCGCGCCTCGATCCCGATGGCGCGATTGGCCGGGTGAGCGAGCAGCCATTCAATCCCGATCGCGCCGGAGCCTGCGCCGACATCCCACAGCAATTCGCCGCCGCGTGGCGCCAGCGTCGACAGGCTGACCGCGCGGATCTCGCGTTTTGTCAGTTGACCGTCGTGGCTGAACAATTCGTCCGGCAGTCCGGCCACACGTGGAATGACGATGGCGCTCGGCTCCGCCACGGCTTCGATCGCGACCGCGACCGGGGATTTGATATCATCCCATGCGAACCCTGTGGTAGCAGCGGAGCGAATGCGCTCGCGCGGTCCGCCGAGCGCTTCGAGAATCGTGAGGCGCGACGGTCCAAAGCCGACGCCGTTGAGATAGGCCGCGATCTGCGCCGGCGCCGCGCCGTCGCGCGCCAGCACGATCAAGCGCGCGCCGGTCCGCAGATGCGGACGCAGCAATTCGAGCGGGCGGGCATGCAGGCCAAGGGCGATCGTCTCCTCCAGCCGCCAGCGCAGCCGCGCCGCGGCCCACGCAAAGCTCGAGGGGGCCGGCACCACGGCGATTTCCGCTGCTGGGATTGCTTCGGCCAGCACCGAGCCTGCGCCGTACCAGAACGGATCGCCAGAGCACAGCGCGACGACGCGCTTGCCGCGATGCGCCAGCAGTTTTGGGATAGATGCCGCGAACGGCGTCTCCCACTCGAACGTCGGCTTGTCGAGCGAAGCGACCAGCGCCAGATGCCGGAACCCGCCGGCCACCAGATCGGCGCCGGCGAGCAGCCGGCGCGCCGCCGCCGATAGGCCATCGAGCCCGTCTTCGCCGATCCCGACGATGGACAGCCAGGGTCCCGGCGTGTCATCGCTCGCCGCCATGATATCCTCCCCGGCCAGACCACGGCGCGTCCTGATCCTCGGCGGCACCGCCGACGCCAACCGTCTCGCGCGAGCGGTGGCCAATGATCCGCGCATCGATGCAATACTGTCCTATGCCGGCCACACCGAAAACCCGACGCCGCCGCCGATTTCCTGGCGCCTTGGCGGCTTTGGCGGCATCGATGGCCTGGTGAACTATCTTCGCGGCGAAAACATTGTGCGCGTCGTCGACGCCACCCATCCGTTCGCGGCGCAGATGAGCGCGCACGCGGTCGCCGCCTGCGCCGTGGCGGCCGTGCCGCTGCTGGCGCTCGAGCGTCCGCCGTGGCAACGCGCGCCCGGCGACCACTGGATCGAGGTCGACGATCTCGCAGCGGCGGCCGAAGCGCTCGGCACGGCGCCGCGCCGGGTGTTTCTCGGCATCGGCCGCCTGCAGCTCAAAACGTTCGCCGCGCATCCGCAGCATTCTTATCTGGTCCGGCTCGTCGACCGCCCGCGCGTGCCGTTGCCGCTGCCCGATGCCGAGGTGATCGTGGCGCGCGGGCCATTCAAAGTTGCCGATGACCGCGCCATGTTGGCGAATTACCGCGCCGAAATTGTCGTGGCCAAAAACGCCGGCGGCGATTCGGCCTCGGCGAAAATCGAGGCCGCGCGCGATCTCGCGCTGCCGGTAGTGATGGTCCGCCGACCCTTCATACCCGCGCGGGAAACGGTCGAGACGCCTGCGGAAGTGATGCGCTGGCTCGGTCACGACAAAACTCCGGCCGAGCGCGGCGTATAGACGAAAACCTTGTCGCCCGCCCGCGCGATCAGCCGCGTCCGCGACGAGCCGATCAGCACAAGCGTGCGCATATCGGCGCGGCTCGCGGCCGCGTCGCGCAACATCACCGTATCGATCGCCTCGCTCGCATCGCTGACCGCACTGGCGAATACCACGGGAACGGTGCCCGGCAGTTCTTCGCGCAACAGTTCGAGCGCGCGGCCGAGCTGCCAGGGCCGCGCCCTGGAAAGCGGGTTGTAAAGCGCAATGACAAAATCGGCCTGTGCCGCCAGCCGTAGCCGGCGCTCGACCAAATCCCACGGTTTCAGATTGTCAGACAGGTTGATGGCGCAAAAATCATGACCGAGTGGGGCGCCGATCCGCGCGGCGGCGGCGAACATCGCACTGATGCCGGGCAGCACCCTGATATCGAGGTTGCGCCATGCGGGATCGCCGGCATCGACCGCCTCGAACACCACCGCCGCCATCGCGAACACGCCGGGGTCGCCCGACGAGACGACGACGACCCGCTTGCCCTCTGCTGCGAGCCGCAGCGCCAGGCCGGCGCGGTCGATTTCCTCGCGGTTGTCGGAGAGATGGCGCGTCAAACCTGCGCGTTCAGCCACCCGCGTCACATAAGGTCCGTAGCCGATGAGGTCGGTGGCTTCGGCAAGCGCCTGGGTCACTTCCGGCGTCACCAGTTGCGTGGCTCCGGGGCCCAGCCCGGCGATGGCGAGCCAGCCGGTCATGGTCTGCGTCCGCGACCATGGACCAGAATCATCGAGAAGTAGGGCGCCTCGTTGTCGGTCTTGTCGGTGAGCCGCATCACCTTCTCGCCGGCCATGGTACCGCGCTCGACATAGATCGCCCGCTCGGCAAGACCGGCGGCCTGCAGCGCACGGCGCACTTTTGGCAGATTGCGGCCGAGCTTCATCACCACCAGCGCGTCGATCGACTGCAGCCGTTCGTACAAGGTCGCCTCATCGAGCGTCGCCGGCACCACGGTCAGGACGTCGTCGCCAAAGGTGATCGGCACGCCGCTCGCGGTCCAGCAGCCGGACATGCCGGAAATGCCGGGCACCACCACGACAGGCACGCGACCGGTGAACCGGCTGTGCAGGTGCATGAACGAGCCGTAGAGGAACGGGTCGCCCTCGCACAGCACCGCGACGTCGCGGCCATCGGCGACATGGCACAGCAGCCGCCGTACGCAATCGTCGTAGAAGCTTCGCAGCGCGTCGCCATAGGCCGGGTCTTCGAGCTCGATCTCGGTGGTGACGGGATATTCCAGCGCCTCCTCGATCACGCCGGGGGCGAGCATGCCGTCGACCAGGGTGCGGGCGTTGCCGGGGCGGCCGGCTTTCCGGAAATGCGCGATGACGCCGGCCCTGGCGATCAGCCGCGCCGCCTTGACGCTCATCAGCTCCGGATCACCCGGGCCGAGGCCGACGCCGTAAATGGTTGCGGACGAACTCATTCGTTTTCACTCGCAACCGCATTGAGGGCAGCCGCGGCCATCGCGCTGCCGCCGCGCCGTCCCCGCACGATGACGCATGGCACAGGGGCGCTGGCGAGCAGCGCTTCCTTGGATTCCGCGGCGCCGACGAAACCGACCGGGATGCCGATCACCGCGGCGGGCGGAGCCACGTCAGGCTCTTGCAGGATCTCCAGCAAACGGAACAAGGCCGTCGGCGCGTTGCCGATCACCACCACCGATCCCGCCAGTTGTTCCCGCCACAATTCCACCGCCGCCGCGCTGCGGGTGGTGCGGCGTGCGGCGGCGAGTGCCGGCACACGCGGATCCGACAGCGTGCAGATCACGGCATTGTCGGCCGGCAGCCTCGCTTTGGTGATGCCGTGGGCCACCATCTGGGCGTCGCAAAAGATCGGCGCGCCTTTGCGCAACGCCGTAGCGGCGGCGGCGCCAAAACCGCGGGCGAACACGATATCGTCGGCGACCTCGACCATGCCGCTGGCGTGGATGATCCGCACCGCGACCTTTTCATCCCCGGCATCGAAACGCTCGAGCCGGGCTTCGGCACGGATGATGGCGAAGGAGCGCCGGTAGATCGCGGCGCCGTCGGTTTCGTAGGCGTAGCTCATGACGCCGCCCCTGCATCTGTCGGCGCTGTCGCGATCGCCTCGATCGCGCTGTTGCGCCGGGTCGCCCAATGGCCGGCGTCGCGCAATTGCTGAAAACGCCGGCGCATCATCGCCGCAGCTTCGGGGTTGGCCTGTTCGATGAAGCTCCGCACCGAGTCGTCGCCGAGCGTCGCGTCGTAATAGAGATCGAAATGATGGCTTTCGACGGCGCCAGCCAGATGCGCGTACAGTGCCATCTGGTCGAGCGTCGAAGCGATCTCGGCTGCGCCACGAAAGCCGTGCCGCATCTGCCCGTCGAGCCAGCGCGGATTGGCGGCGCGACCGCGCACCACGCGGGCGATCTCTTCGGCCAGCGTCCGCGCCCGCGGCGCATCTGACGTTGCCGAGTCGACGTGATAGAGCGTCGGTGCAGTGCCGCCGAGCCGGCGCGCCGCGGCGGCGAAACCGGCTCCGTGAGCGGCGTAGTCCGGTGCCGACAGCAGATCCGTCTCGGGCAGGTCCTGGGTGTGGACAAAGGCGTCGACGGCGGTGGTGCGCTGCTCCAGCACCGGCCGCGCCGCCATGCCGTCCTGTCCGCCGCCATAAGCGAAGGCGCTGGCGGCGAGCCAGGCTTCGCCGGCGTCCTCGGCCGTGGCCGGCGTGAACTCCGTCACGGCTTCGACGACGCCGACACCGTACTCGCCGGGCGCGGGCCCGAACACCCGCGGACCCGCCGCGGCGCGGTAAGGGTTTTCCCCAACGGGTTCATCGCGCGCGGCCAGCGCCGCCGCCGCCTGCTCGAACATGACAGGCAAGGTCGGAAACACATCCCGGAACAGGCCGGAGATCCGCAGCGTTACGTCGATCCGCGGCCGTCCGAGCATCGCAAGCGTGATCACGTCAAACCCCGCGACGCGCTCTGAAGTGGTATCCCACACCGGCGCGATGCCCATCAGCCGCAGCGCCATGGCGAATTCCTCGCCGGCCGTGCGCATGGTCGCCGAACCCCACAGATCCAGCATGACATTGCGCGGATAGTCACCGTGGTCCTGGAGGTGGCGGGTCAGCAAGGCATTGGCAAGACGCTGGCCCTGTTCGGCGGCGGTGCGGCTCGGCACCGCGCGGGTGTCGACGGTAAAGAGATTGCGGCCGGTCGGCAGAACGTCGCGCCGCCCTCGCCATGGCGAGCCGGCGGGCCCGGGCGCGACATGCTTGCCGTCGAGTGCGGCGAGCAGGGCGGCGCGTTCGGCCGCCGCGCAGGCGTCGAACGGCATTCCGGTTTGGTCCGCGACAGGCTGCGGCGGCGCTCGACCGAAGATGTGAAGACCGTCGGCGACCAGCGTGGTCTTGACGTCGCACACGAAGCTGTCAAGCCGTACCACGGCTTCGCGCGGAGTCATGGTGTCGGTGAGGCCGCTATCGCGATCGAGGCCGGATTCGGACGCCGCATCGATGATCGCGCGCGCCAGCCGCTCGCGCCGGCGCGGATCGAGCCCTTCGGCGACCGAATATTCGTCGAGCAGCCGCTCCATCGCGTGCAGTCCCGACGGTAATTTGCCGGTGCTGATCGGCGGCGTCATATGTCCGATCGTGACGGCGCCGAGCCGGCGCTTCGCCGCGGCAGCTTCGCCGGGGTTGTTGACGATGAATGGGTAGATCACCGGCGTTGCGTCGAGCAGCGCGTCGGGCCAGCACTCCGACGATAGCGCCACCGACTTTCCCGGCAACCATTCCAGCGTGCCGTGGGCGCCCATATGGACCAATGCGTCGCATCTGGCGACGTGACGGAGCCACAGATAGAACGCGACGTAACCGTGGCGCGGCGATCGTCGCGGATCGTGATACTCGGCGGCGCGGTCCGCGCGCTGGCCGCGATCGGGCTGCAGCGCGATCAGCGCGTGGCCGCAACGCACGCATTTGAAAACGAAATCACCGTTGTCGATTGCCGCGTCGCGCTCAGGCGCGCCCCATTGCGCGGAAAGGTCGGCGACCAGTGCCGGGTCGAGGCCGGCAAGGTGGCTGCGGTATTTCTCGAGCGGCCAGCGGATCGTCTCGATCTTCAGGCGATCGATCAGCGCGGCGCCGTCGGGCGGGGCGTCGGTGATGGCGTAGCCTCGATCGCGCAGAACGTTCAACACCTCCACGGCGCTTTCCGGTGCATCGAGGCCAACGGCGTGCGCCATCTGGTCGTCGCGCCCCGGATAGGCCGACAGCACGATGGCGAGTCGCTTGTCGGCATGCGCGGTTCGCCGCAGCGCGATCCAGGCGCGAGCGCGCGCGACAATGGCGGCGATGCGTCCGTCATCGCCGGAATGAACCGTGCGGGCGTAGCCTAGCTCCGGATCGGCCGTTTCGACTTTCTTGAACGAGGCGACGCCGGCGAAGATGCGGCCGTCCAGCTCCGGCAGTACGATGTGGATCGCGAGGTCGGGCGGCGAGAGCCCGCGGTCGGACTCCGCCCATACCTCGCGGGTCGAGCCCGCCAACGCCACCTGCAGCACGGGCGCATCAACGACGTCGAGCGGTGAACCGGCATTGCCATCGCCGCGCGCCGAAAAGGCAGTCGCGTTGACAATCACATCGGGTCCGATTCGAATGATCCAGTCCCGCAGCCAGCCGTCGCTTTCCGGATCTTTCAGGCTTGCAGCAAACAGGCCGATGGCTCGGATGCCGCAGCGGCCCAACTCGACCATCAGCCGGTCGATCGGATCGGTGTCGGAGGCGGCAAGAAAGGCGCGATAGAACACGACCAACACGATCGGTGCGCCATCGGACGCGAGGTCGAGATCGGACGGCTCGACGACGCCTGTTCCTGGAACATAGAAGCCGTGGCGATGCAACGCGGCGCGATGCACCGGAGGTACAGAAGGCAAGCCCGCGGCGAGCGCGAGCTGCGCCAAGGCGGCGCGCGCAGAGTCCGGTCCGCCGCTGTCGCAAAGCGTCTTCAGCCGGCGCAGCGTCGAGGGCGGCAGGTTCGAGGCGGCGTCGAGGCGCGGATCCGGCCTGCCGTCGCCCGGAACGATCGCCAGCGCGATTCCCTTTGCCGCCGCCAGCGCGCTGACCTGCTCGACGCCGTAGCGCCAATACTCGACACCGCCGAGCAGGCGAATCAGAACGCCGCGCGCGCTCGACACCGTCTTCTGGATGTAGAGATCGACCGAGAGCGGATGGGTCAGACGGCGTAGATTGGCGAGACGCAGGCTCGGCAGTGTCTCTCGCCCGGCACGCCACGCCGCAGCGAAAGCGCTGAGATCGCTGTCGGAAAACGAGAGCACGACGAGATCCGCCGGGGCCTGACCGAGGTCCTCGGCGACCGCGGTCTCGTCAAGTCCATGCCGTTCCCGCAGCAGGATATGCATGCTTCACCCCGTCAGGACGGCGGTGATCGCATCGCGATCGAAGCCGCGCTCGCCAATCACGACGATCCGTGAGAGACGTTCTTCGTCGGCGCGCCACGGCCGGTCGAACTGCGTCCGTACCCGGGTCCCGACGCCCTGGACCAGCAGGCGCATCGGCTTGCCGGCGACGGCGACGTAACCCTTGGCGCGCAGCACGCTGTGGTCGCGCGCGATCGCCTCCATCCTGACCACAATCGCCTCGGCATTGGTATCGGATGGCAGCGTCACCACGATGGTTTCGAAATCGTCGTGATCGTGGGCATCGTGATTTTCGTGGTGGCTCGGCCGCGCGTCGAGATCGTTCTCCGCCGCGGCACCGAGGCCGAGCACGACGCGCGGATCGATGCGGCCCTCGGCTACCTCCAGCACCGGAATGCTGCGCGGCGATTCCGCCAGTACGGTCCGGCGCGCCTCGGCGAGACGGTCCCGGTCCACCAGATCGGCCTTGTTGAGAATCACGATGTCGGCGCAGGCGACCTGATCCTCGAACACTTCCCCCAGCGGGGTGTCGTGATCCACGCTGCTGTCGGCCAGACGCTGCCGCGCGATCGCCGCCAGATCGGGCGCGAACCGGCCGTCGGCGACGGCCTCGGCATCGGCTACCGCAATCACGCCGTCGACCGTGATGCGGGATCGTAGTTCCGGCCATTCGAATGCCTTAAGCAGCGGTTTCGGCAGCGCCAGTCCGGAGGTCTCGATCAGGATGTGGTCGGGCGGCTGCGGTCGCGCCAGCAGGGCTGCGATGGTCGGCACGAAGTCGTCGGCGACGGTGCAGCACAGGCAGCCATTGGTGAGTTCGACGATCGCGTCTTCCGGACAATCGGCGTCGGCGCATCCTTTCAGGATGTCGCCGTCGATGCCGAGGTCGCCGAATTCGTTGACCAGGATCGCCAGGCGGCGGCCCTGCGGGTTCTGCATCAGGTGGCGAACCAGCGTGGTCTTTCCCGCGCCGAGGAAGCCGGTAATGATGGTGACGGGCACTTTTTCGATCGACATGCGATGCTCCTAAACCGGCCGAGGGAATGGCGGGATGCGCGCGATCACACCCTTGCGGAAGATCACCGGCCGCTCCCGCCACGGCACCAGGCCGTCCTTGGTGGCCGCGTAGCGCGAGGCGCCGGTGAGGAGATCATCGACCAAAGCTTCGTCGAGATCGCCGTAGACGTAGCTCCAGCGTCCCGGTCCGGTGAGCGCGACGCTGCAGCCGCGATTGCAATTCGAGAGGCATTCGGCTTCGACGATGCGAAAGTTCGGCAGTTCGTCTTGAAGGCGCTGTGCATCGGCCAGCGCGTCATGCAACCGGCGGCCGGCGCGCGGCACGGTTTCGCGGTCTTCGCCGGCAAGGCATGTCACACAGACGTACAAGGTCGCCACGATATCGCCGGATTCGGATAAAGTTCCCCGGGGAGCGGCTGGTGCAGATGGGTCCATAGCAGCAAAGCCCGTCGATGGATGGCCACCGCCCAAGGCGGTACCCAGACATGCGGCGAGCGGACCTGCACTCCGTTCGACCAACTCTCTCACTCCGGGACGCCCCGTCCGGAATGGCGAATACGGCAGGCGACGGCAGGTTTCCTGGCTCACGGGTCATTGCCGGCACCACCTTCCCGGGTGAACGACCCAGTGGCTTTAGATGCAGGCTTTCCGCTCACAGTTGCGGGGGCAGCTCCGGCTTCGCTCAAACCCGGGAACTTCCCCGTGTCTGCTGCGCCCGGTATTCCCTCTTAGTCCCATCCGAAGACAGGACACCGTCGGCTGAGGATTCAATCAGACGGAAACGCCGTCAAGTCAATCCCCTTGCTCAAGGGGGGCGCGGGCATGTTGCCGAGATGGTCTTGGTGTGTTCCTGTCGCCGCCCATGGATTATACCGCAGGACATGATGACCGAGATCGACACTGACGAGGCCGCGCGTTACCGCGCCAAGATGGCCAAACGCAAGGCGGTCCAGGACGCCGAAGTTGCGTCCAAGACCGTCGCAAAAGGCCTGTTGATGATCAACACCGGGCCCGGCAAAGGCAAGTCGACGGCCGCCTTCGGCCTTGCCTTGCGTGCGCTCGGTCACGGCTGGCGCGTCGGCGTCGTGCAGTTCATCAAAAGCCGGGCGACCGGCGAGCAGGCAGCGCTGCAATCGTTCGGCGACCGTCTGATCTGGCACATCGCCGGCGAGGGGTTCACTTGGGAGACCCAGGACAAGGCGCGCGACATCGCCGCGTGCCGGCGCGCCTGGGAGATCGCGCTCGGTCTGATGGACGATCCGACCTTCGGCCTCATAGTGCTCGACGAACTCAACATCGCGCTCCGCTACGATTACTTGCCGCTCGACGAAGTGGTGGCGCGGCTTACAACGCGGCGAAGCGATCTGCACGTGATCGTCACCGGCCGCAACGCCAAACCGGCGCTGATCGAGGCGGCCGACCTCGTTACCGAGATGGGCGCGGTCAAGCATCACTTTTCGGCCGGCGTGAAAACCCAGGCCGGCATCGAATTCTGATGACCGCGCGGGCGCTGATGTTCCAGGGAACCGGCTCGGACGTCGGCAAGTCGCTGATCGTCGCCGGCTTGTGCCGCTTGTTGGCGACCCGCGGCCTTTCGGTCCGTCCTTTCAAACCGCAGAACATGTCGAACAACGCTGCGGTGACCGAAGATGGCGGCGAGATCGGCCGCGCCCAGGCACTGCAGGCGCGCGCCGCACGCGTCGCGCCGTCTGTCGACATGAATCCGGTGCTGCTCAAGCCGCAAAGCGAAGTCGGCGCGCAGATCGTGGTGCAGGGACGGGTGTTCGGCAATGCCCGCGCGCGCGAGTACCAGTCCCGTAAGGCGGAGCTGATGCCCTATGTGCTCGATAGCTTCGCAAGAATTCGAGCGCAATGCGACGTCGTGCTGGTCGAGGGCGCCGGTTCGGCGTCGGAAGTGAATTTGCGCGCCAACGATATCGCCAATATGGGCTTTGCCCGCGCCGCCGACGTGCCGGTGGTGCTGATCGGGGATATCGATCGGGGCGGGGTGATCGCAAGCCTGTGCGGTACCGCCGCGGTGGTCGATCCCGATGACGCAAAGTTGATCGCGGGTTTCATCGTCAACAAGATGCGCGGCGATCCGTCCTTGTTTGCAACCGGCATGACGTTCGTGGCCGAGCGCACCGGCTGGGCGCCGCTCGGCCTGGTGCCGCATTTTCGCGACGCGCATCGGCTTCCGGCCGAGGATGTTTTCGGTCTCAGGGCCCCGCCGACGCGCGCGCCGGACTCCGGCGGACGCCGCGTGCGCGTCGTCGTTCCGGTGCTCCCGCACATCGCCAATTTTGACGATCTCGATCCGCTGCGGCTCGAGCCCGGTGTCGAACTGGTGCTGTTGCGTGACGGAGCGTCGCTTCCCGTCGATACCGAACTCGTTATCCTGCCCGGCTCGAAGGCGACGATCGCAGATCTGGCGGCGCTGCGAGCGTGCGGCTGGGATGCCGACATCATCGCTTATGCCCGCCGCGGCGGGCGCGTGCTCGGCCTGTGCGGCGGCTATCAGATGCTCGGCCACGGCATCGCCGACCCGGACGGCATCGAAGGTCCGCCGGGGTCGGCGGCGGGCCTCGGCTTGCTCGAGATCACGACGGAACTGACCGGCGACAAGTCGCTCGTCGCGGTCCAAGGCCGGACCGTGGCAGACGACGTCGCTGTGGCCGGCTATGAAATGCATATCGGCCGGACCACCGGCACCGGAACGCAGCGGCCGCTGCTGAGGCTCGATGATGGCCGGCTGGATGGCGCGGTTTCGGCCGACGGCCGCGTCGCCGGTTCGTATTTGCACGGTTTCTTCGCCGGCGATGCGCAACGCGCGGCATGGCTCGTCCGGCTCGGCGCGCCGGCGAGTTCGCTCGCCTACGAAGCACTGGTCGAGCAAACCCTCGATGCGCTTGCCGCGCATCTCGACGCGCATCTCGACGTCGATAAGCTGCTCAGCCTCGCGCGCTGACACGCGTTCGCTCAGCCACGAAGCCAAGCAACCAGCAGGCCGAGCGCTGCGACGATCAATAGCGCACCGGCGAAGGCGACGCGGTAGATCATCAGCGCGCGATCGACATCCAGCGCCGTCGCCTCGGCCCGACCGTCGCCCATCCAGTGGTCATGGACCAGAACACCGCCATAGATGCGCGGGCCGGCGAGCCGCAGGCCGAGCGCGCCGGCCATCGCGGCTTCCGGCCAACCGGCATTGGGCGATCGATGCAGCCGCGCGTCGCGCCGATAAGCCCGCCATGCCGACGGCGCGGACGCGCCCGGCACCATCGCGGCGGCGGCAACGAAAATCAGCCCGGTCAGCCGCGACGCCGGAAGATTGACGAGGTCATCGAGCCTTGCCGCGGCCCAGCCGAAGGCGCGGTGGTGCTCCGACATGTGGCCGATCATGCTGTCGGCGGTGTTGATGGCCTTGTAGGCGATCATGCCGGGCAATCCGCCGGCCAGAAACCATAGCGCCGGCGCCGTCACGCCGTCAGAGGCGTTTTCGGCAAGACTCTCGATCGCAGCGCGGCAGATCGCGGCTTCGTCGAGTGCGTCCGGATCGCGACCGACGATTTTTGCGATGCTGCGCCGTCCGCCGTCCAACCCCTCGGCGCCGAGCGCGGTCGAGACCGCACGCACGTGCTGATCGAGATTGCCGAAGGCAAGCAGCATGGCGACCACCAGGACAGCGATGGCAAATCCGAAATACGGAATCGCCGGCGCGACGGCCTCAATCGCAACGCCCGCGCCGAGGCTGCCGGCGAGCAGCAGTAGCACCGTTCCCACGCCAGCGCCGCGGCGCATGGCAAACGAATAGTTCGGCCGGTTGAGCGCAGAATCGAGCGCGGCGATCAGTGCGCCGATCCACGACACCGGATGACCGATTGCACGAAACACCGCCGCAGGATAGGCCAGCACGGCTTCGATGCCGAAGGCGATGATCAGGATCAAGACGCGGCCGGACAAATCGAACATGGATTGCAACATGCACCTAAAGGATGAGACCCGGGAGACGGCGGCCGAGCTTCGCATTCACGGCGGCCGAATCGATACGGCGGCGCTACTCTATCCGTCGGCGCCCCAACCGTGGATCGATCTGTCGACCGGGATCAACCCTATCGCCTGGCCGGTGCCACAGATACCGCTCGCCCGGTATCAGCGCCTGCCGCTCGCGCGCGAAATGGCGCAGATGACCGCCGCGGCCGCCGAGGCCTACGGGCTTCCGGCGAACGCTGCGATCGTCCCGGTCTCCGGGAGCGAGCTCGCGATCCGCTTATTGCCGCGCATGATCGGCGCTGGCCGCGTCGGCATCCTGACGCCGACCTATGGCTCGCACGGCGCGGCCTGGCGCGACGCAGGCGCCGAGGTGCATGAACTCGTCGCGCTGCCGGACCCAAATACTCACGAGCTTCAGACCCTGATCGTGGTCAATCCCAACAATCCGGACGGGCGCGCGATCGCGCGCGCCGATCTCGCAGCTTTCGCCCAGGCGTGGACCGCTGACGCGCGAAGGCTGATTGTCGATGAGGCTTTTGCCGACGTGCGGCCCGATGTTTCGTTGCTGGCGATGCCGGAACTGCCGGTCGGCGTCGTGGTGCTGCGCTCGCTCGGCAAGTTTTTCGGTCTCGCGGGACTGCGCGTCGGCTTCGTTGTCGTCCACGAACCGGAAGCGGCGGCTTGGCGCCAGCTGCTCGGCGATTGGCCGGTATCCGGCCCGGCTTGCGAGATCGCGGCGCTGGCGCTGCGCGACGCGGCATGGATCGCGAAGGCGCGGGGGCGCCTTGCCGCTGATCGAAGACGGCTCGACGGCACCCTCGGCCGCGCGGGCCTGAAACTGCTTGGCGGCACCGATCTTTTCGGTCTGTTTGAAGGCTCCGATGGAATCGACTTGCTCGACCATTTCGCCCGTGCCGGGATCTTGATCCGAGGCTTTTCCGCGCCGGCAGGGCGCTATCGGTTTGGACTTCCGGCCGACGAAGCCGCGTGGCGGCGGCTTGAGGCTGCCTGCGGTACGCTGGCGGCTTGATGGCATCCATCGCGTCTCATCCCGCGCACTTCGCTGCCGGAGATTATCTTCCGGCCAACCGCGCGGCCTCCTCGCCGGCGAGGCGGCCGAATACGGTGGAAAGCGCGACGCCGAGACCAGCGAGATAGCCGTCGCCCAGCACATTCGCCGCCATGATCATTCCGGCCGCGAAGACATTGCTCGCCGGCTTGCCATCATTTCTCAAAACCCGCATTTGTTCATCGACGGCGACACCGAAATGCATGAACGTCACGCCCGGCCGCATCGGATAGGCGGCAAACGGCGGGTCCACGAGCGCGACCGCGCCGCGCGATTTCGGCGGGGTTAGCCCGCTGGTACAACGCGCGGTTAGCGGCACATCGTCGGTGGCGATCGCGGCATTGAAGTCTCGTATCGTCGTTTCCAGCGCCGCTTGATCAAGCCCAAGCGCCGTCGCGAGTGCGGCGACGGTGTCGGCCCGGATCGGCGGCAGCGCCGTTGGCAAGGCGCGGTTAAGGCCTTTCGCATCCATGATCAGGTAGGCGATCTGACCCGGGCAGTCGGCGATGCGCGCGCCCCAGCGGGCAAAATGCGTTTTGCGGGCGTCCTCGCCCTCGTCGTGAAATCGTCTGCCATCGCGGTCGACGACGATGCCGTGCGGAATCGCGGTAATGCGGGTGACGATACCACCATCGAACTTTGGTCCCCGGGCGTCGACCGCAACCATGTGGCAGCGCGAGGAATCGCCGACCGGCCTCACGCCGGCGTCGAGCAGCAGGCGTAATACCGAGCCGGTAACATAGGGCGTTCCGCGGATCATAAAACCGTCGGCGGCGGCGCCAAAACTTTCGCGCAGCCAGTCGAAATTGGCCTGATAGCCGCCCGAGCACACAACCATTGTCTTCGCCAGGACCCGTTCGATGCCGCCGCCATGAGCGATGTCGGCTTCGCAAACCCGAGCGTCGCCGAAAGCAAGTTCGACCACTTCGCTGTCATAGCTGATCGTCACGCCGAGTTTCGCCGCGGTCATGTAGAGCGCGTTGATCATTGCCTTGCCACCGCCGAGGAAGAATGCGGTGCGCTGCGAGTAGGGCATCGCGCCCGCTGCCGGATCCTGCAGACGCACGCCGTTGTCGCCGAGCCATTGAGCGATTGTGGCGGAGCCGCGGATCAACGCGCGCGCCAGTCGCTCATCGGTCGCGCCTTGCGTGACGCGGAGCAGGTCCCTGAAGAACGCGTCCTCGCTATAGGTGCCCGGCACATACCATGCCGAGCGGTCATGCATCAGGCGGAAATTACGCGCGTGACGGGTGTTGCCGCCGCGCATCGCGGCTGGCGCCCACTCGACCATCCGTACCGAGACGCCGCTGCGCCGCGCCGCTATCGCAGCGCACAGCGCGGCGCTGCCGCCGCCGACCACCAGAACGTCGACAGTCGAGGCGGCCGCTTCGCTCATGATCGTGTTCGGTCGATCATGTTCCGCACCGCGTTCCCTGTTCAGTGAATGAAATTCGATGAAATTGATAGGGAGGCTAACATCGCGTTGTCAACCGCGGGGCGTGCCAGATTGCGGCGGCCGAGCGGCGAAGGGCTATCCTGTCGGCGCTTGCGCGACAGCCTGCATCATGCTCTCGTGGTTCCGTCTTTCGGTGCCTCGCGAGAGGTGAAACGGGAATGCGGTAAGGCGAGAGATCGCCCAAGCCGCTGCTGCCCCCGCAACTGTAGGCGGATCGTCCTCGATCAACGACGTCACTGAACGCCGCGGAAGCGGCATCGGGAAGGCGATCGGGGGCATTGTCCGTGAGCCAGGAGACCGGCCGCAAGACACTGAATCAACTCGTTCGACGGTGGGTCGAAGAGAGGGGGAGTGCACGCCACAGCCGTTCAGTCGCCATACTTTCGGTTTGGTCGGCGGCGCCGCGCCGCCCGACGCCGAAATCCCGTTGCCGCCCGTCTCGTCATCGCCATCGTGTTGTCCGCAATCCAAACCGTCGCGCGGCGCGGCCGCGCGCTCGTTTCGTCCTTTATCTTATTGAGCAAAGCCAATGCGAACCAAAGCGTCGTCCGCTGAATCGAATGATCTGCAGATCGAACCGATTGATCGATCGCTCGAGCCGCAGTTTCGTGCCCGAATTGACGGCAAGGCGAAGCCGCTCGGCTCGCTCGGCCGGCTTGAGGATCTCGCGGTCCAGCTCGGCCTGATCTGGCACCCGCTAGTGCCGCGCACCGGGCGCGCTGCCGTCTTCGTCTTCGCTGCCGACCATGGCATCGTGGCCGAGGGTGTTTCGCTATATCCGGCGAGCGTCACCCGCGCGATGGTCGCGACCTACCTTGCCGGACGAGCCGGCGTCAACGCGTTCGCGAAGGCGTCGGGCGTTGACGTGCAGGTGATCGATGCCGGCGTCGACGGCGACATTCCCGCGCATCCCGGCCTGATCGACGCCAAGATTCGGCGCGGCAGCCGCAACGCCGCGCGCGAATCGGCGCTTACCTCTCGGGAGGCGAGCGATTGCCTGGCGCGAGGTTCGTCGATCGTCGCGGCATCGATCGATGCCGGCACCGACGTGGTGGCGATCGGCGAAATGGGCATCGGCAACACGACATCGGCGGCACTCTTGATGCACCGGCTCGCGCCGGTTCCGCTCGCCGACTGCGTCGGCGCCGGCGCCGGTCTCGATGCGGCCGGGATCGCGCGCAAGCTCGCGGTTGCGGAAAGAGCGGCCTCGCGCAGCGACGCGACGTCGCCGCTCGACGTGCTGGCCGAATTCGGCGGTTACGAAATCGCGATGATGGCTGGCGCGGTGCTCGGGAGTGCCGGGCGTCGCCGGCCCGTGATCATCGACGGATTCATCGCGACCGTGGCAACACTGGTCGCAGTGCGGCTGCAGCCCGCGGCACGCGGCTACTGCGTTTTTTCGCATCGCTCCGCCGAGCGCGGTCACAGCCTGTTGCTGGAGGTGCTCGACGCAAAACCCTATCTCGACCTGGGGCTACGGCTCGGCGAGGGGACTGGTGCTGTCATGGCGGTGCCGCTGCTGCGGGCTGCCGCCGGAATCCTGACCGGGATGGCAGATCTCTCGGACGTCCTGGCCGGAACGTTGGAAACGCCAGCGGCGGATCGTCAGCATGGCTGATTTGATTTTCCTCACCGGACCGACACGCAGCGGCAAGAGTCGCCGCGCGGTTGAGATCGCGCAAGCGTGGGGCGAAGGCGTGGTGTTCATCGCGACCTATCGGTCCGACGCGAGCGATGCCGAAATGCTCGAGCGTGTGCGGCGCCACCGTGCCGAGCGCCCGGCCGTGTGGCGGACGCTCGAGGCGCCCGCCGACATCGCGCAGGGGCTCGCCAATTTGCGGCCGGCGCCCTCCGGCGCGGTGATCGACAGTATCGTGCTGTGGCTGGCCGATCGCCTCGGTCAGGACGATGCGAACCTTATCGCCGCGTGGGAGCGCCAGCTTGATGGCTTCCGCGCGGCCCCGCATCCGGTCATAGTGGTCGGCGACGAGATTGGCTGGGGACCGGTGCCGATGGACAAGGAGTTACGCCGCTTTCGCGATCTGCTCGGCCTGCTCGGCCAGCGCACTGCGGCGCGGGCTTCTGAGGCATGGCTGATGGTCGCCGGCTGCAGCGTGCGGCTGAAATGATGGCGCGCCGGATCGCCGCCATTGCCGGGGACTGGATCGACGATCTTCGCCTCGCCACCGGCCTGCTGACGCGGGTGCCGATGCCGCATCTGGGCGGTGTGATGCCTGCTGGTCTGGCGCGCGCCCAGCGCGCGTTCCCGCTAGTCGGCGCGGTAATCGGCCTGGTCGTCGGGCTCGCCGATCTGTCGTTGCTGGGGATAGGCATTCCACCGTTAGTAGCGGCGACGCTTGCGCTGGGCGCCGGCGCGGCGTTGACCGGCGCTCTGCACGAGGACGGCCTCGCCGACGTCGGCGACGGGTTTGGCGGTGGCCGCGATCGGGCTACGAAGCTTTTGATCATGCGCGACAGCCGGCTCGGCACCTACGGCGCGATTATTTTGCTCGTCAGCTTTTCGGCGAGGTTGTCGGCGCTGGCGAGTTTGCCTGCGGTCGCGATTGTTCCGGGCCTCGTGGTAGCGCACGCGCTCGGCAGGGCAGCTATTCCCGTACTCGCGGCGCGCATGCCGTTCGCCCGCGACGACGGGCTCGGCAAATCTGCGGGACGGCCCGAGGCGGCAAGCGCTATAACGGCGATCATCATCGCCGCCGTGATCGCATTGCTGTGCCTGTCGGGGAAGGAGGCATTGCTGGCGCTGGCGGTAACGGTCGCAGGGGCGGCGGCGATGGCGCTGCTGGCATGGCGCCAGATCGGTGGCGTGACCGGCGACGTGTTCGGTGCAACCGAGCAGGTCGCGGAAACCGCGGTGCTGATCATGCTCGCCGCCCGGCTGTCGTGAGAGCATCACCATGAGCGAGGACCATCGTCTGTGGCTGATTCGGCACGCGCCGGTTGCGGGATCCAGGGGCGTGATCCACGATTCCGACGTGGCCGCCGACACCAGCGATGACGCGGCATTCTCCGCTTTGCGTGCGAAATTACCGGCGGAGGCTACGCAATTCGCCAGTCCCAGTCTCCGGACTCTCCAGACGGCGGCCGCACTGGGGCTGCGGCCGACGGCAGAGCCAAACTTTCGCGAGCAGAATTTCGGCGACTGGACGGGACGCCGTCATGGAGATCTCACCCGCGAGCTCGGCGCCGCATATCGTGATTTCTGGCGGGCGCCTGCGAACAGCGAGCCACCGGGCGGCGAAAGTTTTGCGGACCAGATCGTCCGCGTGCGCGATGGCCTGGCGAGGCTCCCGGCGGGCGACGTCGTACTGGTGGTGCATTCGGGCACGGTGCGGGCGGCACTTGCCATCGCGCTCGAAATCGCGCCGGAACCGGCGCTGCGCTTCGCGATCGATCCGTTGTCGCTAACCAGGATCGATCGGTTGACGAACGGCTGGCGCGTCGTTTGCGTCAACTGTTGAAACGTTGCGTACATCGAACTGCTACCCGGAGGGACAGATGCGAAAGATATTCGTTATCGGCATCGGCGTCGGCGATCCTGATCACGTGACCATCCAGGCGATCAAGGCACTCAATCAAGTCGATGTCTTCTTCATTCCCGACAAGGGGACCGAGAAGGCCGCCTTGCGTGATTTGCGAACTACAATTTGCGAGCGCTTCATCGAAAATGCGGATTACCGCACGATCGACGTCGATATCCCGCAGCGGGCGACCACCGGCGGCTATCTCGCCGGCGTCGACCAATGGCATGGCCGCCTCGCCGACATCTATGGCCGCCTGTTCGAGCACGAGCTTGAAGAAGGAGAAGTCGGCGGCATCCTGGTGTGGGGCGATCCCGCGATCTACGACAGTACGCTGCGGATTCTCAAACGCGTGCGCGCCAAAGGGCTCGCGCTGGACTTTCAGGTGATTCCCGGGATCAGCAGCGTGCAGGTTTTGGCGGCTAAACATTGCATCGCCTTGAATCGAATCGGGGAAAGTGTGCTGTTGACCACCGGACGCAACCTCGCCGACGGTTTCCCGAGCGAATTCGGCAGCGTGGTCGTATTGCTCGACGGCGCACAGGCTTTTGCGAGCCTGGGCGAACCGGACCTCGATATCTTCTGGGGGGCCTATCTTGGAACCGAAGACGAAATCCTGATTTCAGGTAAACTCGCTGACGTCAAAGACGAGATCGAGGCGGTGCGCCGGCGCGCGCGTGAACAGCACGGCTGGATCATGGATACGTACCTGCTGCGCAAATCCGATCCCGACAGATGACGAAGTGAAGTAGCGCCGCAATCGACGGCGTTGCCGATGCCGTAATTGCAGTCAAGTTGTCCGGCACCATGGCGGCGCCCGCGACGGAAAGAGAAGACGATGGAAACCAACGACATTCAGGGCGACGCCGAGTTCTCCGCCGACGAGCGAGACGCCGTCTACAAATGCATCTTCAACCGCCGCGACGTGCGCGGGCAGTTTCTTCCTGATCCGATTCCAGATCAGGTGTTGGCGCGCCTTCTCACGGCGGCTCATCATGCACCGTCGGTCGGTTTCATGCAGCCCTGGGACTTCATCGTCGTCAGGGACAGCGCCATCAAGCAGCGGGTGCGGGACTCGTTTCAGGCCGCAAACCTGGAAGCAGCCGGGATGTTCGAGGACGAGAAGCAGAAAACCTACCGCCAGCTCAAACTGGAGGGAATCGTCGAAGCGCCGATCGGGATATGCATCACCTGCGACCGCAGCCGCACCGGCGCGGTCGGGCTCGGGCGAACCCATCAGGCCGACATGGATCTCTATAGCGCGGTCTGCGCGGTGCAAAACCTCTGGCTTGCCGCCCGCGTGGAAAATATCGGCGTCGGTTGGGTCAGTATTATCAGGCACGATGATTTGCGCGGGGCGTTGGGCATCCCGCCGTCGATCCAGCCGATCGCCTATCTCTGCGTCGGCTATGTCACGCATTTCCTTCGGAAGCCGGAACTGGAAACAGCCGGCTGGCTGCCGCGGATGCCATTGTCCGACGTAGTGTGGATCGACCGCTGGCACGCGCGCGAGGCATCCGATCCGCTTCTTCAATGCCTTTGATCCGTGTGATTTCTCTTTCCGATGGCTTGATTTTTGGTTGCGCCAAAGGCCCAAGGATTCGCCGTATTCGACCCCAAGGTTGAAATGACGAAAGGTGTCCATATTCGAGCCGGCGTGTGATGTGGGTCGACCCGTGAAGACGTCCACGGAATCGCCGACGGCGGGGTAGGGTGCTCAAGCAGGCAGCGGTGGTTTACTCCCGAGAGGCAGATGCACCGGATATTAGCAACATATGGGCGGGCCTCCTCCCTGTTTAGAAAATACCTGGGTGTTCCAAGGGCTGCTTGTGGCGCGAAGCCACCGTTCGTCGAGTATGTGATCTACGTGGTTTACGGAACGAAGCAGCGGCGACCAATCGTCCGGCACGTCATCGGGGGCGCGCTTCATATCTCGCGCAAGCGACGCGAGAGAACCTCCAAGGGTCGCCGCGGCATTGCCGCCATTCTGGACCGCCAGAGCGAAACAGAGCAGCCCGATCATTCCGCCAGCTTAGGCGATTCCATCACGTCATCAACTCGGACAAGGTTTTCGGTACACACACGATCCCGAGTGCGCGCTGAAGTCCGCGAACGCCGTCCTCGATTTGATGAGGTGAATGACGAGGATGTTCCGCGTCGGTTGTGGGCGAGGAGCGCGACGACTGCTCTTCGTATGTGCTCTATCGATTTAATTCGTGGCCGGCACGGACAATAGTCATGATCGTCTGTGAAAGCCGAGCACATGAAACTGTGAGACTTATTTTCTTCCCAGCAGAGATGAAAGAACGGCGACCAGCTCTGCCTGTCGATTAACGCCTAGCTTTGCAAAAATGCTTTTTAATCGGCTCCGACCTGTTTCTTTAGCGATAGCAAGGCTATCCGTTATTTGTTCCAAGCTCTCGCCCGCGGCGATGCGAGCAGCTAAGCGCGCCTCAGCCTCCGTCAATCGGAAAGCAGATTTTAACACCTCTTCGGACGGGCGCGCCACTGTATTTAGGTCGACGAAGATGACGATAGCCTGACAGTCTGCAAGCGCGTTAGCAGCTAAGCTCGATGGCCGCATCGGATAGGCCAACAAAGGACGGCCCGTGGCCCGCGGGAAACAAACAGGCGGGGAAAATCGACCGCTTGTGCTATTCCACAGCAACTGACGTAGCGCCTGGTTTAGTTCGGCTGATCCCCTGAGGTCTTTTGAAACGAGATTCCCGTTTGAAATCTGAAAATCACTGGCTAAAACTCTCTCGGCCGTCTGGTTCAGCTTGAACGCCTTGCCAAGCCGATTGATTAGGATCGCTGCGGTGCCGCTAATCTCGAAGGCTTCTAGCAAGCCCGTCGACGCCGATGCACCCAAGGCCCGCGCCAATGCCACACTTGCTGACAGACGAGAAGAGAGTGTGGTCAACTGTTGCTTCTCTTGCGTCGTAAATGGCTCCTGATCGATCGTACGTTGAATGGAGAGGCACCACGTATCCTCCGCGCAGGCGACCTTGACGCCAGCGAACCATCGTAGCCGGTGCGGAGCGAGAAATTCTTGATAATACGGATGCGTCTTAATGCGATCGACGCTGATGATATCCAGGTCATCAACGACCCCGCGCTTCCGCATGATTTCAAAGCCGTTGTTTCGTTCATCGCGTAGATACCAACCTTCACGAAAGTAGACGTCTGCCGAAGGTCCCATCTGCTCTGTAAACGGCACGTTTGGCAGCAAGCCGCCGGTATTTGGTATCAGCACTGTGCCGAAGCTTTCGGTCGCCGCGGTCACCGCTTCTAGAGCGGTAACCCACCGGCTGGGGTCTAAAGCCGCTTCAGCAAAGCGTTGTTCAACTAAGGCAAAATCCCATGAAGCCATTGATCAGCTTGATCCTTTATTTCTGGATATTTTCGAGTTTAACCCAAATGGGTGTAGACGGCCAACGTAAGTGCGGGCCTCATTAGCGGCTCGCTCGTGAAAAATTCCCGTGCCGGAATGGAACCTCGATCCGGGACGCGAGCAAACAAGCTTAGGGGGCATGCGTTGGACGAGTTAATCCGTTATCGAGCTATGCAAGCATTCTGCCTACAACGCGCCAAGATGGAACACGAAGATGAAACGTTTTGGGAGGCGGAGGCCGAAGTCTGGGCGCGGCGCGCAGCTCACTTCGATATCAAAATAGGCGGCGATGAATCAGCGTCGCCAGGCAACTGCGACACGTGGGTCTCCAGTCCTTCGACGGCAGCCAGCGGTGACGGTGGCCGGACCACTACTTCAATTTAGGCCGTCTCCAAGCTTACCCGGCTCGATAGGTTGCGCGAGGTCCACTCGCGATCTCTCTCCGCCATCGATTTTGGACAGCGCAGAACTCGTCAAAAACAGGCTTTTCTCGAACCGGCGGAAAATGACGGTGTAGCACCACGGTGGAACACCGCGACCGGGTCAAGTTGCCATCATTGAGCCGCCGGTGGCAATGACGAATCCAACACCCGACGTCGTCTGAATAAGACATTCTCCACCCGGACAAGGAAACTTTACGCCCGGTCAATTCGCCAGGCCGTTCATTCAGTCGGATGCACTGCCAAGCTGGCGGCGTGAAGTGCGTGACCTTTGGCTTCGCCGCGGTGCCAAACGCGTCGATCCAGAACGGCGCAGCGATGCCCATTCCGCCGATGACTACGCGGCCAAGCGCAGGTCCGATCGCCCCGCTGATGTCGACGCCGACGCCGTTGCTCGCCGCCGCCGCGGTCAACTCCTGCTTCGGGACAAGCTGTGGCACGACCGACTGCCATGCCGGAATCGCGAATACAGGCCCGGAGACTTCAAGTTGGTTCAGGGAAAACGAGGCGCGCCTCGAAGCCGCTGACGCGGCCCATGACAGGGGAAATGAGCGTCAGGCTGCCGCCGATCTGCTTCATGACGTTGTCGACAATAGCGAGCCCAAGGCCGCCACCCGCGCCGACCGCGCATCCACGTATGAAGGGCTTCTTCAGAGTTTCGAGCGTCTCCGATGGAATGACAGCACCGCCGTTGAGCAGGCGAATCTGCCGGTCGCGATCGATGACGATCTCGATCGGCTCACCGGGATCGCCATAACGCACGGCGTTCTCGATCAGATTGCGCAGCGTGATGCCGAGGACGTCCAATTCCCCCTGCACGATGAATTCGTCTGGGCATTCGGCGGCGACGACGAGCCTGTCGCCCACGTCCTCGCGTCGGCGAAATTCATCGACCAAGACTTGTAGGACGGTCAATATGTCAATGCGTTCGCGCAGCAACCCGACGCCGGCCCCCGCCCGAGACAGCTGGAGCAATTTCTCGGCGAGGCTGCCGAGACTTTTTATCTGGTTGACGATTCGCGCTGCGCGCACTGCATGCGGCGACGCCGTGAGCTTGGTCGACAACAGTTGCATCTGCGCCAGCACGGCTGCGATCGGCGTCCGCAATTCGTGCGCGCTGTTCGCCGCGAACTGGCGTTCGGTAGCCAAGGCACGCGCCAGCCGCTCCAGGAGCCGGTTCACTGCAGCCTCAATCGGAGCGAGCTCGGTGGGCAGGCCCATGTCTGGAATCTGCGACAGGTTGGAGCCGTCGCGACGGCCGATCTCGCTCCGGAGCCGGTCCAGCGATCGCATGCTCCGGAACACCGCCCAGCGGATGAAGAACCAGGACAGCGGCAGGAACAGCAATAGCGGCCCGACGGTAAGCGCGACGGCTCGCCGCAGCGACTCGGAGCGGTGCATGGCAGGCTCGCCAACCTCGATGAAATAGCCATCGACAGCCGCTGGCTGAGAATAGACCCGGTACTGCGGGATGTCGTGAAATCCAGCCTGGCGCGGCACCGGAAACGGCGTCTGGGGTGCGTTCTCGGAGCGCATGATGATCTCGCCGGCCGGACCGACGATCTGATAAGCTAGGGCTCTTGGATCCATCGTTGCGACCAGGCGCTTGGCCATCTGCTGCATGGCCTGCGGTTGCTGGATGGCATCGTAGGTCGCTGGCAATAGCCGCTGTGCGACTTCCTCGATCGCGTCATCGAGCCTCTCGTGGACCTCGAATACCGTCAGCACGCCAGCGGCGACGCTGCCCAGCAGCCATAGCCCCGCCATCGACGAGGCCAGCATCCAGATCAGCCGTGAGACCAGACTCCTTCCCGCCACGTCCTAGTCTCCCAAGCGGTAGCCGAGACCGCGTATCGTGCGAATGAAATCCCGCCCGAGCTTGCGTCGAATGCGGCTGACATAAACTTCGATGGTGTTGCTCTCGATTTCCTCGCCGAACGCGTACAGCGCATCCTCGATCTGCTCCTTCGACACCGTCGATTTCCGCCGTCGACCCAGCACGTCAATAACGGCCCACTCCCGCGCACTCAGTTCGACTGGTCGCCCCTCCAGCCGCGCGACTTTCGATTCCCATTCCAGCTCCACTGGGCCGACCTGGAGGACCGGTACCGCCTTGCCGAAGTACCGGCGGCTGACCGCCTCCAAACGCGCACTTACTTCGTCGAGGTCGAACGGCTTGACGATGTAATCGTCGGCGCCCGCTTTCAACCCCTCGATCCGGTCACTGACGAGGTCGCGCGCGGTGAGGATGACGACTGGCAGCGCATCGCCACGGCGGCGAAGTTTGCGCAGGAAATCCAGACCCCGCCCATCGGGCAGGTGCAGATCAAGCAGCAGCGCGTCATAGGAGACCGTGCGCACCGCGTGCTCCGCCGGCTCCAGCCGTTCGAACCAGTCGACGGCGTGTCCCGCCGCACGAACATGCTCCTGCACAGCCGATCCGAGATGCGGCTCGTCCTCAATCAGCAAGACGCGCATGGTCCGCTCACGATGCTCATGAAAGGTAGTTGAAGGAGAAAGCTGAAGCCAACCTGAATGTCACGGAGATAGTCTTCAGGCCCGCGTCAGAAAAGCCCGCTAACGGTGCCGACCAACGGTTTTCTTCGGAGCGGGAAATGATTCATACAAGCCTATCACGCACAGCTCACGCTTTCGCGATCAATAGGTCGGAGGCCGGTCATGGCCTGTTGCCTCTTCGTCGGGCATTGCCGCTTACACAGCGCCGATTGCTCCTCAGTGTCGCGACAGTCGCTATCGCCTTGGCCGCGGGATTTGCCGCGGGCCGCTCGTTGCCGTCCGCCTCGATCGCGGCGCCCGTGAGCGTCCCGGCGGCAGTCACCGCCCATCCGGAGCTGCCCGCCACAATTACTCTCTCCGAGCCGAAGCTCGCGAACCTGCAATTGCAGATCGGACAGGCGAAGTCCGGTCCGCTGGTTCGTGCCGTGTCGGCGACGGGTAGCGTCGGCTACGATCAGCTTCACCTCGCCCGTATCAGGCCCGTGGCGCGCGGCCGGATCGAAGCACTCGATGTAAACGCCGGCGATCGGGTCGTAGCAGGTCAGCGGTTGGCGGTCCTCGACAGTTTCGACCTCAGTGCCGCCCGCAGCAAGGTTCTGAGCGCCGAGGCGGCGCTCAGTCAGGTACAAGCGCAACTCAGAGCGGCAAGTGCTGCTTACGACCGCGCGACAAACCTTATTCGCAACGACCTCGTGACGCAGGCCGAGGTCGAGGCTCGGCGCGCCACCGTCGCCACCATGGAAGCCGAACTCCGCACCAAGCAAGCCGAGTTGCAGCAGTACCAGGAGGAAGAGGCGCGGCTCTTGCCGATGCGGGCCGCCACCGCAGACGCAAACCCCTCCAGCGCTCAGCCGACGCTCGGCTCGCGGGGCGCCATTGTCGCGCCATTCGCCGGCGTGGTTGATTCGGTCTCTGTTGCGAAAGGGGAGATCATCGATCCGGCGACGTCGATATTGACCGTGTCGGACCTCTCGACCGTCTGGGTCCAAGCCGACGTAGCGGAGAGGGATCTCGGCGCAGTCAAGGTGGGCGATGCAGTAGAGGTGAGAGTGAGCGCCTTTCCAGGTCGCGTTTTTACCGGCCGTGTCATCTACATCCCCGACCAGATCGAGACGACGACGGGGATGGCCAAGGTGCGCTGCGAGATCCCTAACCCGGACGGCGCGCTGCGCGTCAACATGTTCGCCAGCGTCACCATTCTCTCACCCCAGGGCGGCGACGCCGTCATGGTGCCGAGCGAAAGCCTGCAGGAAGTCAACGGGCAGAGCGTCGTGTTCATTCTGACAGGAGATCGCCAGTTCGCCTGGCGTGCGGTTCGTACCGGCCCGGTCGCAAACGGAAAGACCCAGATCGCGAGCGGGCTCGCGGCTGGGACGCCGGTCGTCGGCGAGGGCAGCTATTGGCTCAAGGCGGCTCTGATGCAGTCCACCATTCCGGACCAGGGCTAAGGGAGACATCACCGTGATCAACAGGATTGTCGATGCCGCCCTTGGTAACCGCATGCTCGTGCTCATGCTCATCGCCGCGCTCGTCGCTGCCGGCCTCTTGAGCATGCAACGCCTGCCGTTTGACGCCGACCCGGACATCTCGCCGCTGCAGGTGCTGGTGACGACCCAGGCACCGGGTTTGGCCCCGCCGGACGTGGAGCGTTCGATCACCTTGCCAATAGAGCTGGCCTTGCAGGGTCTGCCGGGCATGACGAGCTACCGCTCGATCTCGCGCTATGGGCTGTCCGTCATCTATGTGAAATTCGCCGACGGCGGCGACATCCTGACCGACCGCACGCTGGTTGCGCAGCGGCTGAGCCAGACAGCGCTGCCAGCAGAGGCAGGAACGCCCAGGCTCGGACCACTCTCCGACGGCCTCTCCGAGATCTACCAGTTCAGGGTCGAGGGCAAGAACTACTCGCTCATGCAGTTGCGTTCGATCTTGGATTGGCAGGTCGCGCCGCAGCTCAAGCTGGTCCCGGGTATCACCGAGGTCAACGTCAACGGCGGCGAACTCAAGACCTACGAGGTCCGAGTTTCCGAGAACGCGTTGATGCACTTTGGCTTTTCCATCGAGGACATCTACAACGCGGTGGCGCAGAACAACCGTGCCATCGGCGGCGCGACGCTCGCCCGCAATGGTGAGCAGGCGGTCGTCCGCGGCGAAGGGCTGCTGCAATCGATCGGCGACATCGGCAACATCGTGCTGCGCACCGCAGCCGGCGGGGCGCCGCTCTATGTCAAGGACGTCGCAGAAGTTGTGGAGGCGCCGATGCCGCGGCTCGGCGCGGTGACCAGCCAAGGCGACGGGCAGGCGGTGGTTGGCGTCGCACTGATGACGCTGGGCGAGAACACGCGCGTGGTCGCCCAGCGGCTGGCCACCGCCGTGCAGCAGATCAACAAGACGCTTCCGCCTGGGGTCAGCATCGTTCCCTACTACAATCGCGCCGATCTGATCGACCGCGTTCTGGAGACGGTGGCGCACAACCTGGCCGAGGGTGCCTTCCTGGTCATCGCCGTCCTGTTGTTGCTGCTGGGCAATTTCCGCGCTGCCGTCATCGTGGCGCTTGCCATCCCGCTCTCGATGCTGGCCGCCGTCACTGCGATGTACTTCACTGGGCTGTCTGGCAACCTGATGAGCCTCGGCGCCATCGATTTCGGGCTCCTTGTCGACGGCGCGGTGGTGATGATCGAGAACATCGTGCGCCGTCGCGCGGAGGCGCCATCTCTCCCGGCCGAGCAGGTGGTGCGCGAGGCCGCGCACGACGTGGCGCGCCCGGTCGCCTTTGCGGTCGCGATCATCACCCTGATCTATCTGCCGATCCTCAGCCTACAGGGCGTCGAGGGCAAGATGTTCCGCCCGATGGCGGTTACCGTGATGTTCGCGCTGGCTGCCTCGCTGGCGCTAACGCTCACGCTGATGCCGGTGCTCGCTTCGTTCTTCCTGCGCAAGCCGGTCGCCGAGCGGGACAGCCGCATCGTCGGTGTGGCCAGGAGCGGTTACGCGCCAGTGCTCGCGAGGACGATGCACCATCCCGGAATCACCATCCTTGTGGCGACCTTGATGCTGGGCGGCGCCCTCGTGATCGGCTCCCGTCTCGGTGCGGAGTTCCTGCCGCGCTTGGAGGAAGGCGCCCTTACCGTAACGACCACCAAGCTGCCCGGCATCTCGCTCGAATCCGCCATCGCCACCCAGACCATGGTGGAGAAGACGCTCAAGAAATTCCCCGAGGTCGAGACTGTCACCACGCTCGGTGGCAGTTCGGAGATTCCGACCGACCCGATGGGGGTCGAGCAAAGCGATACCTTCATCATTCTCAAGCCAAAATCGGAATGGCGCACCGCGCAGATCGAGGCCGGGCTGATCGAAGCATACAAGGAGGCACTGGATCAGAGCGTGCCCGGCATTACGCAAAGCTGGGCGCAACCGATCGAGATGCGCATGGACGATCTCTTGCAGGGTGTGATGGCCGACCTGGCCATCGTCGTCCACGGGACCGACACGGCAACACTCCACGACCTCGCCGACCAGGTTGCGCGCGTGGTCTCGGCCGTTCCCGGGGCGGCCGACGTGCAGGCAAAACAGACGGTTGGTCAGCCGTATCTCCGCGTCATCGTCGATCGCGGCGAGATCGCTCGGCGCGGGTTCAATGCGACCCAGGTGCTCGATCTCGTCGAAGCGCTGGGCGGACGCACCGTCGGCACCATGAAGGACGGCGACGAGCGGTACAATATCCGCGTCCGGCTCGCTCCGCAGGACCGTGACAGCATCGACCATATCCGCGCGCTGCGCGTGAACAACGGCGCCGGCGTTTCGGTTGCTCTCGGCGATCTGGCCGATATCCGCTGGGAGCCCGGCCCAGCCCAGATCGAGCGCGAGGAAGGCAGACGCGTCATCACGGTGCAGGCCAATGTGCGCGCGCGACCGCTCGCTGGCTTCGTGGCCGACGCGCGGCAGGTGGTCGCGGCCCAAGTCCGCCTGCCGCCGGGCTATACGATCTCCTGGGGTGGGAGCTTCCAAGACCTGCAGCAGGGCATGGCGCGACTGTCCGTTGTCGTGCCCGTGGCGCTCGCCGTCATCTTCGTGTTGCTCTATCTGATGTTCGGCAGCGCACGGCTTGCGACGTTAATCTTTTTCAACGTGCCGTTTGCAGCGGTCGGCGGAATCTTCGCTCTCGCGCTGCGCGGCATGCCGTTCAGCATTTCGGCCGCGGTCGGCTTCATCGCCTTGTTCGGCATCGCCATTCTGAACGGCGTCGTGATGGTGAGCTACATGGAGGAGCGGCGCAAGGAGGGGCTCGCCGTGGCCGCCGCGGCCCGGCGGGCGGCCATGACGCGGCTGCGCCCGGTGCTGATGACGGCGACTGTGGCCAGTCTCGGCTTCCTGCCAATGGCGCTCTCGACGAACTCGGGTGCAGAGGTGCAGCGCCCGCTGGCGACGGTCGTCATCGGAGGCCTGATAAGCGCAACGCTACTCACGTTGCTGGTGTTACCTGCACTGTATCCATGGTTCTGCCATGTGCGCCGCTCCGTTCCCACCGTCGCAGACCATACGTTCTATGCGCCGCAGCCGGCAGAGTGACGACACTTTTGCCAGCCTTATCAGTCTGAATCTGCAGAACGCGGTGGCCGTCCGCAGCACGTTCCTCAACCCCGACATCAAGGAGAACCTAGCGCATGAGCACTCCCGACATTGGCCTGGCCTCTCGATCTGTGGTCGCCCTCCCAATGATCGTGATTTCCAGCGCCAGTAGCTGCGAAAGCCGGCCCGATGCCAACCAACCAGCGTCTCGGGACGGATGACCGTGAGGACCACCAGGATCGACGGAAACCAGCGATATAACTGAATGAAGAACCAGCGATTGCTGTTGGCAAGTTTGACGCGCCCGCGCAGCTTGCGCCGCAAAACGATCAACTGATGTCGGAGCGCGGCATTTTCGGCCTCAAGCCGGGTCGTCGACTTGAATGGCGAGGTCAAGGCGGCCAAACCGAAACACAAAAGCCAGATCATTTCCGCGAGCTTAGGCGATTCCATCACGTCATCAACCCGGATAGCGTTTTCGGTACGCACAACGGCGGCGGCGTCGGAGAAACCTCGCTTGCAAGCATCGATCGAGCGCTTACGAGGCATCGCTGGAAAGGAAGGCCCGGTAGCCCGTATGAGTCGCGCGGCTGTTCACCCGGATCACTCGCGACGCTATTTCGCAGTAGGATTTCGTGACAGCAACGTCAGAGTCGTGTACCCAGATGATGACGACCCGTTGCAGTTCAAACAACAGGTTGTTGCGAGCGAATCATCGGGCTTCGAGTTCCTGCGACCCGAAACCGCTCTCTCTAACCTTATAAGCGGCGCTACCGTCGACCTCCACCGCGACCTTAGACTAACGCTGCCCAGTCAATTTGACGGGCTTCCAGAATGGACGATAGCCGCGATCGTGCGCGTGGGTTGGTGCCGCAAGGGTTGCGAACGTAGAAAGGCCCATTTTTTCCGCGATTACACGGGTGCTGCATTCGATAGAGTTTTGTCAATCAAACCCAACACGGTCATGGAACCCGAATTTCCAAGCATCGAAGATGACAATATGGTCTCGCCCCATGCGCGAGAGATCGAGTACGCCCTGATTCTTTCGCAGATGATCAATATAGCGAAGGAAGATCCTTCCCAGATGCGTTTGGCGATCTACGAGTTTGCGCGCGCCAGACTGAAGACCGCTACCTCATGGGCCGACGAAGCTGAACGAGAGCGGCTTTCGGCCTCGCTCGAGAAGGCCATCCAGGGAGTCGAGCAGTTTTCGGCACGCAGCGACCAGAAGGAGCGGCTTCAGCTTTCGACTGCATCCGCGCATAGGGCGCTCGGCAGTTCGCCAGTCGAAGCAACGACTACGTCGATGGTACCGGTTCATCTGGTAAGCTCAGCGCCAGACGGCATTCCAACGCGAAAAGAAGCTTATTGGCGGCCTGAAGTGCAGCCGGTTATAGAAGTGCAAATGCGAGGGCGGGTATCCAGGCTGGCTCGGGTCTCGATCGGAATCTTGCTGTTCGGTTTGGGCCTGGCAGTTTATACGGAGCGAACGTCCCTGTTGGGGGCGGGAGAGAATTTACTTTCAGCGATAGTTTTAACGCCTCCAAAGCCGGTAGCTCCGCCGTTGATTTCGGAGCCGGCTCAAACACCCGTGGCAGCCGACTTGAAGACGGCGGCTGCTTCATCGAGTGCGCCGCCTTTTCCGCTGCCGACCGACTACGGCGTGTACGCCGTAAGTAATGCCGGCCTGAGCGAACTCCAAACTCTTCCCGCACTGGTGCCGGATAAGCGGGTTGCAATCTCGACACCTGTCAATCAGTTCAGCCGCACGACTCTTCCGGACGGAAAAACAAAATTCGTGGTGTTCCGCCGCGATCTTGCGGGCGACGCGCTCGATCAGATTGAGGTGCGTGTGGTTGCCCGGGTGATGCGTGCCGTGACGTTCGATGCCAAGGGAAAGCCGAATTTCTCGCCGGTTTCGGACGCCTGGAATATTCGGAATCTATCATATGAGTTTAGGGTTCGGCCGATTGCTGGAAACTCCGAAATGGTTCTGGTGCAGCCAAAGGATCCCGATTTCACGCTTCCTGCGGGCCGCTATGTTCTTGCTCTGAAGAATCAGGGCTATGATTTCACGGTTGCCGGTAAGGTGACCGATCCGTCGCAATGCCTTGAGCGGATAGATGCGGCCAATGGTTCGTTCTACAGCGTTTGTCAAAAACAGTAGACGCTTCTTCTAACTCTAACTCCAAGAGGCGGATGCAGATCGGATGCCAGAGTGCGGTCGCATGCAATGAGTCGCGGAAGCTATGCCGAAAGGCTGATCGGTTCGATCCGACGGGAATGCGTTGACCACGTCATTGTATTCAGCGAACGCCACCCCCATCACTTACCGCTCTGTTACATGAGATATTACAATGGGACCCGCACGCATCTATCCCTGGAGAAAGATGCACCGGTCTCACGCGCCGTCGCTCGCGCCGGGCACATTCTTTGTCGCCCGATCTTAGGCGGACTCCACCACCGATACGCCCGGATCTAATTTACGACAGGCACAGCCGGGAGCAGGGCGGTGATAGACCTCCACGGGCGGCTTGACCCCGTCCCCTGCATGAAATGCTCGGCCGCCATCCGGCGCCCCGACTTCCAGGAAAGGCTGATCGGCCTGAACGCCGCCTGGACGGGATTCGACGCGACCGCGCTGCCGGACGGCGACGCCGACCTCGACCAACTGGACTTCTCGGGTTTCACTGTGCCGTCTTGAGCATCCCGCGGCGGCGTTCTCAAGCCGGACGTGGTGTTCTTCGGCGAAAGCGTCCCACGCGAGCAGGTTGCCTTGGCCCTACAGAATTTGGAGGCTCCGACCTCACGCCCGCCCGTTATGGTCAACCGATTTCGAGGCTCGCGGATCGCGCCTTGAGTGCAATTCGAGACCAAAAATGCAACCGAAAATCTGTCGATTCAGGTGCCTCGAACGGCATTTCCGGCAGGTCTTCCAGCGGCTTAGAGTAGGCGCAAATTCATTTGGACGAGGCGCAGATTCAATTGGATTACGCAGCAATCTGGTGAGCCCTAAGTCGAATTACGAGTCGGGCCGGATACAAAAAGCCAATGATATCAATGCTGTATGTAAAATATATTGTGAGTCCAGTTTAAGTCAGTTTTGAGTCCCGGGCATATAGCCCCATCGAAATCCGAGTCCCGTCGCAGCCGGCGAGTAGGCGATGAGGCGTTGTTGGCGCCAAGCACTCTGGCCACGGGCTCTTTGCCCCTACGGCGGACATTCTAAGGTGGCCTAAGGTGGCCGAGTGGGCCCAGAAGCAGACACAAATTGCCGCTTTGCCCCAGAAAGCGAACGGACGTAATGAAGCGGGATCTTTTGATTATCTGTAGTGAATTGATTGCGATCGGTCTGGCCCGAGTGGACGTGCCGGGGAAATCCGCAGCGGACCTACACGCCCGAGATGAAAACGTTCAGACACAGAGTCGCATGTTTGGTTTGTGGGAGCGCAAGGGGAAGTCAGGTGAGAAGCCGTACGCAACCTTCGACCAACGCGCATCGGCCTTTGTTTGTCGGCACCGCCGAAGGATTCGTTGAAGTAGATTACAAGGCGAGGCACGCCTTAAAAAGCTATTACGCCGAAGCCTGCTCGGCTGCGAACTGGCCAACGATCCAGCGTCTGAAATTGTGCACCCGGGCCGGCAGCCGGTGGCGATCCGGATAGATCAGGTAAAAGCCGTCGCCTGCATCGGCCGTCTGCTCGAACGGCTGTATCAGATTGCCCTTGCGCAGGTCGTTTTCCACAAACCCGCGCCGGCCGAGCACAATACCAAGACCATCGAGCGCGGCGCTGAAGGCCAAATCGGTGCTGGTAAAGGTAATACGCCGTGCGAGCGCCGGTGCCTGGACCGAGTTCAAGGGCGACTGACCGGATGGGGCGCCCCGCCTGCCTATGCGGGTGCTGCCGCCGTTCTGGATGTGCGCCTTGGATCAGTTCACCGATCCGGCGCGAGCGGCGGTTTCGGCGGCACTATCTTGCTTTGCGGCATCGGCCGCTTTGGCGCATCTACGTCGAAATGCTCGGGATTGTGCGGCAGCAGTCCATCTAGGCACAGCCGCTTTGCCTTGCTGCGTATCGCCCAGCGCGGGCGGTGCAGCCGTTTGACAATTTGCGACACCGAGTGTGTCGGCCACAAGGTGATAAGCTCGCGGAGTTCCTCGTCGGTCCAGCGGGACATTTAGGGCCTCGGTCATGGCAGCCCCCAGCGCCTTGTTCTGTGCCGACCGATTCGCGTCGCGACTTTGGCGATTGCATCTTTTCCACAGCGGCGCACACGCGCATGCGCGCTGCCTGCCGGGCCGCCGTCGTCGTGAGTGCTGTCCGCTGTTGTCGTCGTTGGTCGAGGTCGAGGTGACGAGCGACGGCTGGCGATGGTGACGCGGTGCGCTGGCCTGCGAAACGGAGCGGCGCGCCGCTCCAGCGAACCCGGAGCTAACGATAGCTCCAGCGAACCGTCGAAGGATGGCGGCCCTCCGCAATCGGTCGGCAGGGTCCTTTGGGAGGGTGACCGTGCGCGGGGACTGCGCGACCGTGGAACTTAAATATGTTTGCAATTTATCATATCGCCCTAAATTTTATGCCGGTCGGTACACAAAGGTCGGTGCGCGATGTGCCACAGGCCGAATACGGAAGCCGTGATCTTCATGGGGGTTGGAACGCCGGGCCTGGCACGAGGTTAGATAGATCGCGCACCATCGCGGCGGCGCTGACCGGCGCGTTGGATTGGAGGCGGCCCATGAAAACCATCGTGGACGAAGCCGGTGAGATCATCGCCAAAGCAACGGATGACCATATTCTAATCGGCGGCCACCACCGCCTCGCGGTGGCGGCCAGCCTCGGTAAAAGACTGTTCTGGCGAGATACCGGCGAACCTGTGAAGCTCGATCTCTTCTTCAAGCATTATGGAAGTTCTCTTCGGCATACAGCCTGAGCCGCTCGTCGAGACGACAAGGACGGATCGGGAGAACTCACCGGCCTATCAGATGTGATCCTGATCACCGAGGAAGAATGCGACGTGTGGATGCGCGCGCCATCGGATGAGGCGCGGGCACTGCAAAGGCCGCTGCCGGATGACGCGCTCAAGATTGTCGCTCGCGGTGCCGACAAGGAAGACAGGGCGGCAGCGTGAAGGCTGATCGCGGCTGGAACCGAGCGTTCGAAGACCCCATCCCGCTTGCGCGCGGCCGTCAGCTCGTGACGCTGCAAGACGTCGCCAGCTACGTCATGAAGCTCCCGAAGGTCGAGCAGAACATTCGCGGAAGTGATCAGGAATGAAGTTACGTCACTAAAAGGACTTTGCCGATATTCCTGCGATCTTGGACGAAATGGTGCGCTTGCGGAGCTTCGGCGAACGGGAAGGTGCGCGCGACCTTCGGCTTGATGGCTCCCTGTGTCCACAAGTTCAATAGCTGATCGGCCCACTGACGCTGGCGATCGATCTCACCCCACATATGGCCGAGGTTGACGCCGAAGACGCCCTTGTTCGCATTCATCAGCGACAGCGGGTTGAACTGAAACCAGGGGGCGCGGGCAAGCGTAGCCAGCATTCCGAGCAGGCTGCGTTCCTTGCCGCTCACGGCCGCGGAAATACCGAATATGCCAAGCCGTCCTGTCGGTGCGAGGACGCGATAACCTTTCTTCCATGACTCGCCGCCGACGGCGTCGAGAATGAGCTCGACGCCGCGGCCGTTGGTGATTTCCCTCGTGCGGGTCTCGAAGTCCTCCGTTCGGTAATCGATGAGGTGGTCGGTGCCGAGCGCGCGTAATTCCGCATGTTTGGCCGCGGACGCAGTGCCGATGACTTGGGCGCCGATGTGTTTTGCGATCTGGGTTGCAGCAATGCCGACGCCGCCGCCGGCCGAATGGATGAGGACCGTCTCGTTCGCCTTGAGGCCGCCCATGACCACGATAAGCTGCCAAGCAGTGAAATAATTGATCGGGATCGAGGCTGCTTCCAACGCCGACATGCCAGGCGGGCGTGCGAAAACCTGGTTGATCGGGACGCATATAGTATCGGCGTAGCCGCCAAATCGGGTCGCCGCTAAAACATCACGGCCAGCCCAATTCGGTGCAACACCCGCACCAACAGCATCGATGTGGCCGCTGACCTCATAACCAGGCACGACCGGGATGGGGGGCAGGTCGGGATAAAGACCCAAGCGGCCCATAATGTCAGCGAAATTAACCCCGCTTGCCTCGACGCGAATCCGGACTTCGCCGGCTTTGGGCTCCGGGTCGGGCGCTTCCTTCACCTCGAGAACTTCAGGCGGGCCAATCTTCGTGATCCAAATCTGCCGCATGACCGCGACCTCGGCGTTCGGGCTTCGAGCCAAAAACTATATACGAGCCATTTGGAAGATTCGAGGATGACCACGAACGGCGCCGAACCGCGACTTGAATGACCGCTCCGGGTCCAACTCGGAAGTGGAGAGCCATTCACGGAGAGTCCGGTCTGTCCCGATGAACGGACATCGTCAGTTTGACTGGGTCGCATCGAGGAATATCGGCAGGCAGTTAGGTCGGATAATACCGGGTGTGCATCCGAGCGAACGCGACGCCCGCCAGTTGCTCCGATGGCGCCAACGACTCATGCTGCGACCTCGACGGTTTCCTGCTTCATCGATCGCGCGCGAGTTTGCGCTTGCCCCAATGCTTTTCCTTCCGTGACGGATCGACCACGCGCTCGACATGTCGGTTTAGAGCCCTCATCACGCCGATCCGAGCAAACATGGTGGGTCCGCCGCGATCGGCGACGAGCATGAGCGCCTCGATCGCGGCCTGCCACTCCGGCAGCGCGGCTTCTTTTTTTGGAAGCCCAGTAATGTAGTTGGCCGCGTCGTGGAGGGTGCGAAGTGTTCGGCCGCCGGGCAGCGAAACCGGCTCGTCGAATTCGCGCGCCCAACCCCGGTTGCTAATGGCGCCAGCCCTTCTTGTCGAATTCGGTCTTGAAGCCCTTCGGCATCCGCGGATCGTCGTCGCCCGCGTTGCAACGTGGACAAGGAGCCCCGGCGGCGCCGCAGGTGCAGGCGTGCTCACCCTCCCATGGTTTATCGGGGTGGCTTTCACAAACCCAGCCGCAGTCCTCGCAGAGGGAGCATTTCACAGGGGTCGTGTGGATAAGGTACATCAACAAGACCCGTGGTGTGGCTTGGCGGTTCCTGACATCAAATCCTAGTGGCATTGCCGGATGCCCGCAAAGTGCGCTGTAGTCGCACCATGAGCACCAAATCGCGCGAGGTAATTTTCGGCAGTCAGATAGCGGGCGCCAAAATCCGCGCCGAGGGTGCCCGCCAGCGCGCCAGGGAGGCTGTTCGCGAGGCGGATCGCGCCGAGGCCGAAGCATGGTCGATCCGGATGGAGGGCTATGGCGGACCCGCGCAGCCGTCACCGACGCTCGGGCAATGCCTCAACGGCGGCCTCGGTTGGCTCCAGGTCAGATGCCATCGCTGCAAGACCGAAGCCAGCATCCCACTCGATTGCGTTCGCAGGCCGAAGGACACGCCCATATGGAAGCTTGAGGCTTCACTGAAATGCCGCTCATGCCGGAAGGGGCGTTACGCTCCGCCGGTGCACATGATCCGGCTGACAGAAGAACGGGAGACGGTGCCTTACGTTTGGGTGCATCCGGACGAGGAGAGGTGAGGTCAAGGCTTTTTCTTTTTGGGAGCGCCACGGAACGAACTCAACCTAGGACCCGTTTGGCTTCTGTCACGGCAAAAGGGGAGGGTAAGCAATGGCTCACAAAGCCAATCTCACTCCTGTCGACAAGTATGAGCCGGATCGCCGGGAGGCTGAGAGGCTCGACCTGGAGAAGCGTGCGCGATTGGAAGCGGGTTTGATCGATCCGGTGAGCGCCATTCAGCGGGTGCCAACCGCTGAGCATCAACACCGGGAAGGCCTATCGTTCTGGCAGGCGATCAAGACGATGTTCAAGTAGACTCGTCGGGACGATGAGAGGTGAGGGGCGGCCGGTTCACGCCGGGCGGGGTCCTTTTCCGACTGACCGCAGAGACCTTCGATCAGTAAGGCCGCCTCAGTTGGCGACATTGATAATCAATGCGCGGTCGCCGACCCAGCCCGGCTGGTTTTTCTTTGGCTTTTGCAGCGCGCGGCCCATGTTGGCCGGCGGTCCTTTCAATCCGACGTTCTTTGTTGCGGCCGGGATTACCACCGAACCGAAACGAGCAGCCCATCGCTGCTCGAAGCGTCTTTGAAGGTCTAGGGGAATAATGCTCATGGCTGGAGCTCCCGTTCCGGATCGCCCCAGCATTCCGCTCACCTTAAACGCGCCCAAGGCCTTAAAGGTCCCATGGGGTCACGCCGAAGTGTCATCGGTCGCGCGCCCGCTTGCGCCGTCCCAATGAATCCTCTTCGCGGGCCGGATTGAACATGCGCTCGACGTGGCGATTCAACGCCCGCACCTAAAGTGGGAACCGCGCCGCTGTCTTTCGTTTATTCCTAGGAACAACCCAACTCTTCAAGCTTTGTATCAGGCCGGTCATCGTCGACGCGGGAGGTCCGATGCCAGATTTTCAACTTGAAAGTCGATGCCGTCCTCAATTCTCGTCGTGGGGAGCCCTATCGGCCCAGGTGCTCAGTTACAATATGTGACCACGAACATCGCCGAATACTGGCGTCATGTGGCTGAGACTCACGTCGCGGCCGTCATCGCTATTGCCGGCGCCCTTGAGACACCGACGGATCGGCGGCGCAAGTTTACGGTAATTGATGGCCGGAAAAAGTAATTGCAGGTTCCCGCAACAACAAAAACCCGCCTGTTAAGGCTGGTTTTCAGCTTCCTATACACCAAACGACGGCACAGTCTGTTCACTTGCATGCGCAGCGAATTACGAACCCTAATGCTGCTCCTCTACTCCATCGCGCGCGTCGCATTGAATGCGACACTCAGTAGCGTTTTGAGTCTAAATCCGCTACTGTGACCGTACTTTGTAGCGTTCATTTTTGGTTAGTTGGAGGTCTCAAATGAGTTCTCTTCAGCAGCACATTGCGGTCATCACCAACCTTATTGATCGGTTACGCGAATTGGACCAACTGCGCGTTCGGGTCCGGAAAGCGCAGCTAACTGCCCGAAGATCGCAGCGGAGATCATCCCGCAGAAAAAGAAGGCGCATTTAGAATGAAAGGCCGCCTCAGTTGGGCGGCCTCTTTCAATTTCCACCGCGCGGGCGCTCCATCACCAACCACCACCGCGCCGTCGCGCTTGCGCACGCACCACGGTATCGGCACCACCTGGACATCCGGACGAGGAGAGGTGAGGGCGAAGCGCCGCCCCCAAGACTCAGCTAAATGCGATAGTGAGCAGGCCAGAGCAAAGCAGGATAAGACTAACCACGGTCACAGCGAGGAAAACGAATTCTTGGCGCATGGTACACTCTTCGCGCTGTGTTCTCAGCGCGGCGCACTAAAGCAAGAAACCGCGCGGGGACTGGCCCCCTCTACGGCGGCTTTTTTTTGCGAGCGTCAAAAGAATCGGCCCCAGCGTGGGGCAGAGCTGGGGCCGAACTTTAGAAGTGTCGAGAGTGACTGTCCGACACGATTCTGATGTAGGTTCGCAGCCCCGCTGATCCCATTAAATTCTGCTTTAGGGGGCCAAACGCCTCAGTCGGCGGCCTCTTTCAGCTTCCACTTCGCAGGCTTCCCCTCAGCGACATTCTGGACGCCCTTGCCGCCTGAGAAGCCAACCGCCCCGAACCTTCCGCCGCCGGTGTGCAGCAATGCGCCCGGGCGGTTTTCGTTTGACCACAGGCCTAGCGCGGGCCGTGGGACGTTCCTGTGGCTGGCCGATTGATGCTGAGTGCCGCGGGGCAACGGTATCGGATCTTCAAACCGTCGCTTCCAGCCGCGATCGCGCAGTCCGCCGGCATTACCAAAGCCCGAGTTTTGCATATTCAACGCGGCGCAATCTGAACGCGCGACGGCGTACGATCATTGACGTCTATCGAACTGTCGCGGACATAGACCTTCGGCGTCCCAAACGCGAGGTAGAGGACCGCTATCATCGTGACGACGTTGGCGACTGCCGATGCGCCAAGGAGCCAAGCGAGAGGCGAGATGTTTCGTACCCACGGCTTGAACGGCATCGGACTTTTACTCTTTGATGACCTTGGCGCTTTCGTTGGTGTTTTGGGCCAGTGCTACGCGCATCAACCTCGGCCACGATGACTGACCTGCGCGCGAGCTCGTGCCGACCGTGAAGCTCCAGAAGCGGTCTCTGCTCTTGGCATCCCCTGGTCGTGAGATCGAGATATTCAACCGCCATCCAACCGCAACCGGAGGTCGAAGGCAATAGCGGACGCACGAAGCCACCCCACTGTGCTCGGCTACGGCTGTGGAAAAGCTGGCTGCGAATCGCTAATCTCCGAATGCGCTATCCAGCAGTTTGGCGAGCCTCACGCCGGCCTTCTGCAACTGCTCTTTCACCACTGGCTCGTTCGCATCAAGGTATTCCTGGTTTATTGTCACGCTGCCGTCAGGCAGGTCGCAGGATGGTCCGTGCATCACGCAATATTGCGTCTTGGCTGCCTCCGAGATCGCAAAGGAATCGTTCGCCCAATCGCGCGGTTCTGATGCGCTCCACTTTGTTTTCAGTTCATCCGTGATCCCGTCGACTAGCTCGCTGGCGGCATCGGCGACGTCCGGACCAACAGCGGACTTCCGCCCTCAGGTTTCGGAGATTTGCCAACACGTCCTTCGGCGGCAGATCGACTTTTGACAGTACCGCCTCGGTCATCGTTGCGACGACGTTTTCGGCAAAATGGTCGATGCGGTCAATTGCGACGAGCGCAAGAATCGCAGCGACGATCACCATGATCGACGTTGCATTGATTAGCGCCAGCAGCAACTGCACAGGGAGGCTCCACAACCGCGAGGCGATTCCATTGCGATCGGGCTCGGTCACAATTGCCTCCTGTCGTCCAAGATACCGGGCTTTTCCCTTCCGCACAGACATCGACCATCTGGAACCGAACAGGGAGCTGGCGTCCGATCAGTGCAAAACCGAACGCCAGTTCGGTTCATTCACTCGTACGCAGCGCAAACGCCAGCCTGCCATCGCACACACCTGCGGACGGCTCGGCGCGTCTGGCGGACGGTGGTTCGTGCCACGCAAACACCATTGACTCTTGTCCTGCCGGGGCCGCAGCCGACAGCAATTTGCGTCACCATGTCGTCCGGCTGAGGAAGCGGCGCAGGCGTCATGCCTTGCGCCGATGTTGCAATCGATAAGGCGAAGCCAACCACAGCAATCAATCTGAGCATTGTTCTCCTCCTTTATCATCAGACGGTGCACAGTTCATGCCGACTGTCGGGCCGGGCCTTGAGATGGATCAAGGTCCGCACGGCCTTCGAGCCGGATCCTTTCCGGCATCAGCGACAAGCCGCGCCACGATTGGAGGTTGGCGAGTCCCGACGGTCAGGAAGTCACCTGCAAAGTGATCTGCTCCGTGTTGATACAGATCAGCCGTCGGCCACTTATTGGGCGCAACGTGGCTGGCCGATGGATCGGCCACACCGGCCGAACTCGACAGTGGAGAACACATTATGATCCATGTTCTGATCGTCGTTAGCTGGCTCGGCGGTGCTGTCCAGGGCGCCACGATATCGACACAGGAATTTTCGAGTGCAGAGCGTTGCGAAGCAGCCCGGCTGGCACTGATTGAGTATGCCAAGGCCCGCAGCATCGAAGAGACGCTTCGGCCTGTCTGCACGCAGAAGTGAGAGAGCGCGCAGCGGCTGAAGGCCCACCACCGCTTTTCAATATCCCTCGCCCCATCGATACTGCCACGCGATGCCGGCTGCACTGAATTCGCTGCCGGTGCGAGTTGAGATGCCGGTGCTGGCGGAAGACTTCAGCGAGTTACGGGGGTCGATCGGCAGCGCGAGGCTGAAACCGGCCCCGCGTGTTCCGTTGCTCGTTGTCGCCCTTTACGCCGTTCAGCGTGGTGTGGCCGCCCGTGAAATAGATCCCGTCGAGCGCCATCCAGACACCGGACTGGAACGTGTAGAGGATATGTGCCTGAACGGCGTAGATTGGCGCCTGAGCGAAAATATTGCCGCCGAAGAAGTCGGTGTTGTCGCTGAAGATTGTCACGCTGGGGGCGACCTCGAATGTCCAGGGACCCCAGGCCTTGGAAATCCCCAGCTCAGGCTTGAACGACCAGCGATCGTTGCCGAGGTTGAGCAGCTTGCTGTTGTCGTACTGTCCAAGTGGCGCGGAAACCTGAAGGCTCATGCCAACGATGAGATCCTGCCGGTAGCTGGCGAAGTCCTTCACCGACAGCGCAGGGGCTCCAAGCGCCATCAGTGGCCGGTCAGCACCAACGTCTTGATCGGCAGCAGCAGCGCCTGGATTCGCAGCAGCAGCGCGTGCACCAGTCCGACGCCGTCGACGACATGCAAAGCGATCTTGCGGCCGGTGCCGGTCTCCTTCGCAGAGATTTCCTCGTGGTTGCTGGTGTAGGCGTTGACGATACAGCTGCTGCCGGCCGTCACCCCCTCAAGGCCGCCCCTGTAGAGCGGCTCCAGGTAGACGAGGATCGTCCCGGGTCTGGTGATGTTCTGCGCTTCGACCAGCTGCTCGCCGCCGCGAAACTGACCGGCGGCGATGTAATCCTGAACCGTGGTGACGACCATCGGGATGATCACCCAGGGCCTGGAGACGCAGGTCGCCTCCGCCACCATCCCTTCCTTCATGACTTGAGCCTCAATCTGGCCGAAACCCGCCTGCAGTACCCGCTGGCCGGCGCCTTCCGGAATCAGAATCCCGGCGGGCCGCATGAATGGATTGACCACGTCGCCCGTGCGCAGCGCGAACTGTTCGACCCGGCCGGTAACCCCGGCGCGGACGAAGGTCTTGTCCAGGTCCACCTGCGCCTGCGCCAACGCCGCTTCGGCGCTCGCCTTTTCCGCCGGCAGGAGCGTCGAAACGCGCAAGGACGCCGATTGCTTCACCGCGGCGGCCGCATCGACCCCGGCCTGGCGCTGGTTGACCATTACCTGCAGCTTCTCGATGTCGCGCTGCGGCACGATGCCGGGATTGCGGCGCTGCAGTTCGCTCTTGACGTCGAGCTCGTCCTTGGCCTGCTGGAGATTGGCCGTGGCTTCCTGAACCTGGGCTTCCGCCTTGACCACCTCCGATTCCGCCGACACCATCGCGGCATCGACCTCCGCGATCTTGCGCTTGGCCGTTTCGAGCGCCGCCTCCTGTTTCGAGCTATCCAGCCTGAAGATCACGTCGCCCTTGGAGACCGGCGCACTGAAGCCGATGTTGACTTCCGCCACACGTCCCGACCCTTCGGGAAGAATCGGAACCGTCCTGAAGAACAACGTGGCGCTGGTGGTCGAGGGATGAAAATAGAAGATCATCGTTATCAGCGAGATCGTCAGCATCAGACATCCGGTGATGCCCCATCTGAGCTCGTACCAGACCGAATAGAACGTGATCTCCTTGCCAAACCGCTTGTTCTGGACATAGCGGCGGTAGAGATAATCGGGCAAGATCGTCACAAGGGAGCAAATCATCAGCTCAAACATGGGGCCTATCGCCTTCTGTGCGCCGCTTGCGCTCTTCTGCAGCGTCGGTTGGAAGTGACGCGGGAGCCAACGCCGCTTCCTGCTCCGCTTCGGCACTGGTATCCGGCCCGGTGTCCGCTATTTTTTCAACCGACCCCGCAATGCTGCGCAGCGGGGTGCCGAAATCGGGGATATCGATCATGGCAAGCAGCAGTCCCGCTACCCAGAACAGGTGGATGTGCGTGAAGAGCGCCAGCAGGCCCAGAATGGCCACGATCTCGAACTGCAATTTCTCCGACTTGTGTGCCATGCGCTCCGGCAGGCTATGCAATCGCAAATAAAGTGTGCCGACCCAGACGAGGGCGGCGACCAGAAAGATGCCCATCACGACCATCAGGACATCGGTCCCGCTTCCCGGGGCGAGGTAGAAGGGCAGATGATGCGGGCCCATCGGATGAATCTGCGCGTTCAATGTTCTCTCCCCGAAAGACCCAAGGCGTTCTGTGGTCGAGGACACCGTATCGGGGGTCTCGGGCGTTGATCTGGATCAACGGAAGGGGGCAGGACCGGATTCCAGTCGCACGTCCCGCGTCTTCGACCGAAGCCGCGCCTTCCGTACTAACGCATGGCTGGTCGCGGAGCCCGGCGGGGACGCTTCCGGACTCCGCGATCCTAGCTTCACTCTGCCGGAACGCGGTTCGCCGCCGCGTACATGTCCCGGTAGCCGCGCGCGATCAGCCGCACGCCCCGCCCGTTTGGTCGTTGATCTACGCGACGGTCAGCGACCGCACCGTGACGATCGCGGGCGTCGATCAATTGCGTGCAAGGTTCAACGCCAATGCATTCTCGGGCCGCGTCGAAGGCGGCTATCGTTTCGTCACGCCGTGGATGGGCCTCACGCCTTATGCCGCCGGACAGTTCACGACGTTCGATCTGCCGGCCTATACCGAGCAGGCGCTGTCCGGCGCCAACACCTTCGCGCTCAACTACGCTTCGAAGGGCGTCACGGCGACACGCAGCGAGTTGGGTGTGCGCACCGATAAATCTCCTGGGCGATGCAGGACGCGATCTTCACCGTGCGCGGCCGCCCCGCGCCAGCTCGATGACGTGGTCCGCCGACAATATCGCGCTAACCAGATCAGACTGCGGCGCGGTGTGGATTTCGTACAAATGATGCTGGGATTCCGGTTGCGACATAAACCGTTCGATGCACTCGTCGAGAGTGCCGTCCATGATCATGTAGGGACGCGCGCCGAGGGTGGCGCTCACGCGCTCCTTGTTGACTGATGGCCATTTTCTGAGGGTTGCGGGGGCACTGAAATCAATTCGGGTATCGGACATGCTTAACCGGGTCACCTTTTCTTACATACGTCAATAGAAGCGCAGAACGTGGTGTTGGGCAAACGCTCGGCCGCAGCCCGGTGGCGGCTTAGATCGCCGTGGCCGCCATCACCGTGGCAGCGGACTTCGCGGCTATTGGCGGGGCCCTTGTCGCGCTGCCTTTCGCCACCGATGACGGCATTGCGGCTGGCGAGCCGACCGAATGCTTCAATCCCATCGCCGTTGTAACGCGCTGAGGCGCTCCCGCGCAAGGAAGGTCACGTTGGCGCGGTCGCGTTTAGCCGCACCGGCGATCCTGCTACGGGCGATTTCAGCGATGCCAGGGTGATTGGGAAGTTCGGCGACGTGCCGGATGATTTGAGTGCGTTGTGATCATACGAATGCACCCGAGATCGCGCCTTACGTTTGGGTGGATCCGGATGATGATGATCGGCGCCGACGGTGGCCACCAAGCTAGGTGACGCCTATAGCTCCAAACGCTGCTGACGTAATGTCCGCTATCGGGGGCAACCCGGACTCCTCGGGTGCAGCGCGGAAACGACGCGAATGACCCAAATGCGACATCGATTGAACGGACGGCCACCGTTTCTATGGACCCTAGATTTGAATGACATTGGCGGACCGAACCGGTAGGCTCGGGGCTTCCGGCAGGAGATGCCCGATGAATCTGCAGCAGCTGTCGGACACGATCGGCGTTATTTACGATTGCGCACTGGAGCCAGAACGTTGGCCACAAGCGCTTAGCCAAGTCGGAGAATTGTGCCAGGCACCGTTCGCCTTTGTGCTGGCGCATGACGTCGAGCGGAACCAGCCCGGACGGGTGTTTCAACATGGTGGCCGCGCTGAGTGGATGATGAAATATTGCGGGCAATACGCGACCATCAACCCGCTATTCACGGCCTCATGGCTTCGCCCGATTGGCGAAGTCTACACCCCCGACGATCTCTTTAGTCGTGACGAATGGTTTGAGAGCCGGTTCTACAAGGAATTCATTCAACCATCAGGTTTCGTTGATCTGATGGGGTTGATGGGGCTTCGCTCGGGAAGCCGGGCCGTCTGGTTTACTGCCGCGAGAATGGGCGAGGCATCCCAATTTTCCGGCGCGGATAACCAGGCTTTCCAGCTGCTCTCACCCCATGTCTGTCGCACGATCAAGATTTCGCACGCTTTGGACCTGCGCACGCTCAAATCTGAAAATTTGGAGGCCGCACTCGACGCGTTGTCTACTGGAGTGTTTCTTCTCGACAGCCAGGCACGCGTCATGCACGCCAACCGCGCGGGCGAGCGACAGGTTAGGACCGGAAACGCGCTGCGCATCGTCAACGACCGGTTTTCCCCAACTGATAGCTCTGCGAATGCAAATTTTATGAAGGCTCTTTCGCCAAAAACCGATTGGGACCGCAAATCAGTTGAGAATATGCATTCGATCGCGATGCCGGCCAACGATGGCGAAGGTTTGATTGCGACCATACTGCCGATCGGCGACGGCCACCGTTCGAGCCTGATGGCGCCTTGGTCAGCACAATGGGCGGTGTTCTCGCAGAACCCGATGTCCGTTCCGCAAATACCGGGGGAGGCTTTTGCACGGCTACATGGACTAACGGGTGGTGAATTGCGCGTTGTGCTCGCGGTGTTGCCTGGATTGGGCGTACCAGAAGCAGCAGAACTTCTCGGCCTAAGCAAGGAAACAGTAAAAACACACCTTCATCGTGCCTTCGAAAAGACGGGGACAAAAAGACAAGCCGAGTTGGCCAGGTTGTTCATGGCTTCCACACCGCCGACACACGGGTAGCGCCAAACAGCAATTGCTGGGACGTATCCCCACGCATTCCCGCGAACGGCATTGCGCCTTATCTCGGCGATCCCTCATCTGGTCCGTACACAGTTGAGGGGACAATCAAAACCACCTTGTTTACAACAACTGGCACACATCATGCTGATTACTGACTATTTCCATAATCCGCTTATCAACCGATACTTTCATTGACTCCGGTCGAGTATCCCCTGATCGGGTGACGCGCGCCTGCGTACGATCCGCCATCATCATAAAATCGTTCTTTCGGTAGGGCGCGCGTCCGCTGACTACCACGATCGGCGGTCAGTACCAAAAAAAGTGAGGAAGCATCATGACCGACACAAATCGTCGAGTATTCCTTGGCGGCCTTGCTGTCGCCGCCGGTGGCCTTGCCGCGACACAGTCACTCGCCGCCGGCAATGACGGCCACGCTGCAGGATATGACGTCGCTCCCGCCTCGGACTATGTACCGCTGATTCCGCGGCGCACCGGCGATCCCGTCACATTTACGGCCTCGCTCGACAAATCGCCGATCAAGTCGACTTCCGGCGGCTGGGCCCGCGACATCACCACCAAAGGACTGCCGATCGCCACCGGCATCGCAGGCGCGCATCTGTTCCTCAGCGCCGGCGGGATCCGCGAGATGCATTGGCACAATTCCGCGGAATGGGCCTACGTCTTGAGCGGCCATTGCCAGGTGACCGTCGTCGATCCCGAAGGCGAAACCGAGGTGGCCAACTATGCTCCCGGCGATCTCTGGTACTTTCCCAAGGGACATGCCCATTCGATTCAGACGCTTGGACCCGAGCCTTGCCACGCCATCCTTGCTTTCGATGACGGCTTGTATGGGGAGCACGGAACATTCGGCCTCAGCGACTGGATGAGCCGGTTCGATGCGGGGATGCTTACGCAGGCACTGGGTCTGCCCAAAGACTACGTCGCCAAGATTCCGGCCGCCGAGGTCTACATCCGGCAGGGCGACGTGATCGGCCGCGATAGCGCGGAAGCGCGCACTGTTCGCGTGCTGGATGGAAAGCGGACGCATCGCTTCCCCCTCATGGCGCAGAAGCCGCGTGTCAGCTCACCTGGGGGCGCCATCCATGTTGCATCAGCCAAGGAATATCCGATCGCAACGACAATCACCGGGGTTGTCACAAGATTGAAAGCCGGAGCAATACACTCACCCCATTGGCATCCGAACGCCAACGAATGGCACTACGTTGCCAAGGGGCGGACACGGGTCACCTTGTTTGCACCCGACAAGCGAATGGCTGTGGCTGAGCTCTCGCCGGGCGACTGCGCCTATATTCCGCGCGGGTGCGGTCATTCCGTGCAGAACATCAGCGCGGAAGAAAGCGAAATGGTCGGCGTCCTGGACAGCGGTACGTATGCGGAAAGCTCGCTGTCCGACTGGATCGCGAAGGCGCCTCACCACGTGCTTGCCAACAATCTCGGCCTGCCGGCGGAAACCTTCACGACAGTCACGAACAGATCGGTGATTGTTGCAGCGAGCTGAGGGCCGTTTGTCCCGCTTCGGCTCAGATAGTCCGTTCGTCAAACCGATAAATGGTCCGGTACCATGAGTAGTAGCCACAAATATTGCAGGCGCGCATTGATTGCCGCAATGCCACGCGCGCTCGTATTCGCTCTCGCATTGGCTGTGTTCGCAACGGCGGCGTCCCTAACCCTCGCCGCGGATCGGACGATCATTCTGAAAGTCGGTGCCACGTCGGCGCTGCTGCTCGAGAGGCCATTCAATACCATGTTGATCGGCGATCCCGACGTTGTCGATGTCCTTGTGCGCGACGATCGCTCGGTGATCCTGCAGCCGCTGAAACCAGGAGCAACAAACATCATTTTCCTTGATGGGCGGAGCATCGCGATCACCAACGTCGGCATTCTGGTCTGCAATCTCGGCGTGAGCGCCATCACCTACCCTGACAAATCCGTTTGCGAGCACGTCGATGAACAGCCAACTTGAAACCGGTTTGGATGGTCTTCACGCGCGCTTCTGAGCGTGGACATAGGATCGAATGGGAGAACGTAAATGAGCGTAGTCGAGCGATTTTACACCCGATTTCCCACCGAGACTGCTGAATCCGTTGATGACGGTGCCGCAATCTTCTGTGGGATCAGCCTGCTACTTGCCGCCGTGGCGGTGATCTTCAGTTGGCTCGGATCGTCTGGCCCGATTTTCTACTGAGACGATCAAATAATGGCAGGCGCCGGCTTGGCGCTCGATTTCGGCGATTTAACGTTACCGCCAGCGGCTTGGGGCACGTTCAATGAATAATATCAATCTGCTGTTCGTCTGCCTCCTTCTCGGCATGGGTCTTCGCACCACGCGACGGCTGCCGGAAAACGCACATGTTGCGCTCAACGCGTTCATCATCAACATCTCCCTGCCTGCCCTCATCGTCCTGCAGATCCACCACGTTGCCCTCCAAACGCAACTGCTATTCAGCATCGCGATGCCGTGGTTGATGTTCGCGCTCGGTGTCGGCTTTTTCTGGACGCTTTCCTCGCGTTTGAAATTCTCGCGCGAAACCACCGGGGCGCTGATGCTGGCCGGCGGGCTCGCGAATACCTCTTTTGTCGGACTGCCGATGATCGAGGCCTTTTTCGGCGCTTCCAATATGGCGACCGGCATCCTCATCGATCAGCTGGGTAGCTACCTGGTCCTCAGCACGTTGGGGATCACGGTCGCCGCCATTTATTCGGCGGGTACGGAATCCAAAACCGCTGTCTTCAAGCGGGTCCTCACATTCCCGCCTCTGCTTGCCCTGATCGCGGCATTCATTCTGATGCCCTTCGAGTTCCCCGATTGGGTCTCCGACGCGCTCAAGCGTTTAGGCGACACCCTTTCCCCATTAGCCCTCGTTTCAGTCGGTTTCCAATTGAGGTTTGACCAAACCACCGGGCTCAAGACCGCGCTTGCGACGGGCCTGGGGTTCAAGCTGTTCCTGGCCCCCATCGTGATCGCTTCCATTTACTTCATCGTGTTGGGCACCGGCGAAGAAATCACCCGAGTGACCCTGTTTGAAGCTGGGATGGGCCCGATGATCGGCGGTGCAATAGTCGCGGCCCAGCACGGCCTGAACCCGCCACTGGTCTCGTTGATGGTTGGAGTTGGCATATCACTTTCGTTTCTCACACTGCCGCTGTGGTCCTACGCCTTGCACCACCTTTGACGGTTGAAATCGATGATGGCTCTCAAAAATGAAAGGGAAACCAATGAAAATCCTTGAAGCGCTACAATCATACGAAGTTCGCTCCAGTGGAAGAGATCTGCACTTCATTTTCGGCTATTTCGGATTAGCAATGTGTATGTTGGGTGCGATCTATGCTGCCGCGTTGTCTCCCGGAAACACGGTCAGCGATTTGGCATTGATGTCCGTGTTTCCCTGACAATCCAAGCTCTGCCGGCAAGGGCGTCGTCCGCTATCAGTGGTGAGCCGACTTCCGCTGTTGGCACTTTTCCGACATGTCGGGGCGGTCTGACTATGTCCGTTCATAGGGGCAGACCGGAAGTGGCCCAACCACGGTCGAAACGACGCGATTGACCCGAACCGGTGATTCAAAACCGGGCCCTAGACAGGCTATCTCCCCTGGTGGATCATGCGTCGGTAGGCGAGCCAGGGGCGCCGTTATGGACGTCGGAGGTTGGCTGCGGAGGCTTGGCCTCGAACAGTATGAGGCCTCATTCCGCGAGAATAAGATCGACGACACGGTCCTGCCGAGGTTGACGGCCGAGGACTTGAAGGATCTTGGTGTCGGATTTGTCGGACATCGTCGAAAGCTGCTCGACGCCATCGCAGCCTTGCGCGCTCAAGTAAGCGCACCAACGCCGCCATTATCCGATGCGCCTCTGGCAATCGACAAATCCGCCAAGGACACCGCCGAGCGCCGCCAGGTCACCGTGATGTTCTCGGACCTTGTCGGCTCGACAGCACTCTCCGCGCGAATGGACCCTGAGGATTTGCGCGAGGTCATTGCGGCTTATCAGAAGTGCGTTGCCGAGGCCGTGCGTCGCTTTGGCGGGTTTGTGGCGAAATACATGGGCGACGGCGTGCTCATCTATTTCGGTTATCCACAAGCGCATGAGGACGACGCCGAGCGGGCGGTGCGAGCGGGGCTAGAGTTGATCGCGGCGGTCACTGCACTCAAATCGCCAGTTCCCCTGCAAACCCGCGTTGGTATCGCCACTGGACTGGTCGTCGTCGGCGACCTGATCGGATCGGGAGAGGCGCAGGAGCACGGCATCGTCGGCGATACGCCGAACCTTGCGGCACGCTTACAGGGCGTTGCAGAGCCGAACAGCCTGGTGGTTGCTGAAAGTACACGCAAACTCGTGGGCAGCTTGTTCGAGCTTGAGGATCTTGGTCCACAGGAACTCAAGGGTATTTCAGGGCCTGTACGAGCCTGGGTGGCACTACGACCGGCTTCAGTGGAAGGCCGTTTCGAAGCCATGCATGCGAGCGGCGTGACTTACCTCGTCGGGCGGGAAGAAGAACTCGACTTGGTGCTGCGGCGGTGGTCGAAAGCCAAATCCGGCGAAGGACAGGTAGTGTTGCTCTCCGGCGAGGCAGGCATCGGCAAGTCGCGACTGACGGCGGCACTTCTGGAGCGCCTCTCCGGCGAAGCGCACACGCGCTTGCGCTATTTCTGCTCGCCGCAGCACACAGACAGTGCATTCTATCCGATCAGTGGCCAGATGGAGCGCGCCGCCGGACTGGCGCACGACGACAAACCGCAAGCGAAGCTCGACAAGCTCGATGCGCTTCTCGCCCAGACCTCGACCTCGACCCAGGCTGCCGCACTCTTTGCCGAGATGCTGTCGCTCCCAAATGATGGACGCTATCCCGTGCAGGAGCTTTCTCCGGAACATCGCAGGCAAAGAACGCTCGAAGCGTTGATGGCGCAACTTGCAGAATTGGCGCACCAGCAACCGGTGCTGATGATCTTCGAGGATGCGCATTGGGTCGATCCGACGAGCCTGGAAGTGCTCGGTCGGACTGTCCACCGGATTAAAACTCTTTCGACGCTGCTCATCGTAACTTCCCGTCCCGAGTTCGACGCGCCGTGGGTGGGACAGTCGCATGTGACGAGCCTGACGCTCAACCGGCTTGGGGAACGTGAAGCGGTCGCCATCATCGCGCGGCTGGTCGGGAACAAGGAGCTGCCGGCGGATGTGATGGTGGAGATCGTCGAGCGCACCGACGGCATTCCCCTGTTCGTGGAGGAGATGACGAAGGCGGTTCTGGAGGCGGAGAGCGAGGGAGCGGCCCGGCGCACGCTCGCTTCGGTTCCGTCTCCCGCCTTGGCGGTCCCGGCAAGCTTGCAAGCATCGCTGATGGCGCGGCTCGATCGGCTCGGCCCCGCCAAGGAGGTGGCGCAGATCGGATCGGCGATCGGGCGGGAGTTCTCCCATGCGCTGCTGGCGTTGGTGGCGCGGAAGTCCGAGGCGGAGCTGGGATCGGCGCTTGATCGTCTCGTTCAGACAGGTTTGCTGTTCCGGCAGGGCGTGCCGCCGCAGGCGAGCTACCTTTTCAAGCATGCCCTGGTGCAGGACGCGGCCTATGGCACGCTGCTGCGCGAGCCGAGACGCGCGCTTCACGCCCGTATCGCCGAAATCCTTGAAAGCCAATTCGCCGAGACTGCCGAGAGCCAGCCCGAGATCCTGGCGCGTCACTGCACCGAGGCTGGGCTGATCGAGAAGGCCGCGGGATTATGGGGCAAAGCGGGTGAGCGGTCGCTCGATCGCTCGGCGCTTGCGGAAGCCGCGGCCCAGTTCACCCGTGCCCTCGAGCAGATCGCGACCTTGCCCGGCACGCCGACCCTGCGTCGCGAGCAGATCAAGCTTCAGGTCGCGCTCATAACCCCAATCATCCATGTCAAAGGCTATGCCACGGTCGAAACCAAGACGGCTGCGGAGCAGGCACGTTTGCTGATCGAGCAAGCTGAAGCGCTGGGAGAGCCTCCCGAAGACCCGCTGCTGCTGTTCTCGGTCCTCTACGCCTTCTGGGTAGCGAACTTTGTGGCCTTCAATGGCGATGTCTGTCGCGATCTCGCGGCGCAGTTCCTGGTGCTCGCGGAAAAGCAAAGGGCGAAAGCCCCGCTGATGATCGGGCATCGCCTCATGGGAACTTCCTTGTTGATAAGGGGGGACATCACGGAAGGCCGGGCGCACTTGGATCAGGCGATCGCGCTTTACGATCCCGCCGAGCATCGTCCGCTGGCGACGCGATTTGGCCAAGACGTTGGGGTGGCAGCCTTATCCTATCGGTCGTGGGCTCTGTGGTTGCTTGGCTATCCCGAGGCGGCGCTCAGAGACGCTGATGACGCGCTCAAGAAAGCGCGAGAGATCGGTCAAGCCGCTTCGCTGATGTACGCTTTAAACCATACCACGGTATCATATACACTCTGCGGCAATCACGCCGAGGCCGCCTCGCAAGCCCAGGAGCTTTTCGCTCTCGCCGAAGAAAAAGGTGCCTTTTTTTGGAAGGCGGCCGGAATGATGCGCCGTGGTAGCGTATTGGCCCTGACCGGCAAGGCTTCGGACGCGAACGAAATGTTGATCTCCGGGATTACTGCCTATCGGTCAACGGGAGCAACTGGTTTCTTGCCACTCTTTTTGCCGCAATTGGCACGCGCCCATGCGGAGCTTGGGCTCGAGGAGGCTTGGCGCTGGATCGGCGAAGCGATGACAGCGGTGGAAACAGCCAAGGAAAAATGGTGCGAGGCCGAAGCTCATCGCGTGGCCGGCGAAATTTCATTAAAGTCCCCGGAGCCGGTTGTGGCGAAAGCGCAAGCCTATTTCGAGCGCGCGCTATCGGTAGCGCGGGCGCAGCAGGCAAAGTCCTGGGAGCTGCGCGCGGCGATGAGCATGGCGCGGCTATGGCGCGATCAGGGCAAGCGGGACGAGGCCCGTGACATACTCGCTCCGATCTACGGCTGGTTCATTGAAGGCTTCGACACGCTCGATCTGAAGGAGGCCAAGGCGTTGCTCAACGACCTGCACGACTGACAACGAGTTTTGATGCCCGAATTTTTGTTGCAGCGCATGAGTCCGTTCCTGGCACGAAACGGACATGGCGGGGCCGTCAGAGGATGTCTGTTGTGGAGAGAGTAGAACGGACATGCCGTTCCAGCGCGGCCACTTCCGTTTTTGGTAGCGGTTGCCGGGTGGGGCTTGCACCCACTGGAAAGCGCCGCCTTGTCACGGCGCACACCCGGGACGGACATCGCAAGGTTGGCTCGCTTCACTCGAAATTCGATGCACTAGGTCCTTCCGTGTGCTAATTTGCCCAGCGTTCGTCTGTCCCAACGCCTTGGGGGATGGTATGAAACGACGCCAGTTCATTACGGCCCTCGGCGGCGGCGCGGCATTATGGCCGCTTGTTCTACGTGCGCAGCAGCCTGCGATTCCCCTGGTCGGATTTCTCAATAGCACCTCTTCCGTGGGATATTCGCCGTATGTCGTGCGCTCTCAGCAGGCAGAACAGGCTCGTCGTATCGGCATACTCATGAACCGCGCCGCAGATGATACCGAAGGTCAGGCGGGCATCGCGGCTTTCCAACAGGCCTTGCAACAACTTGGATGGAACGTTGGCCTCGATCTGAGGATTGACGTTCGATGGGGTGAAGACGACGTTGCGCTGGAGCGCAAATACGCCGCAGAACTTGTCGATCTCTCGCCAAATATCATTCTGGCCAGCGGCACAATGAGTGTAGCTGCGGTGGAGGGCATCACCCGCGCACTGCCGATCGTATTCGTCGGCGTAACCGATCCAGCCGGTGCGGGGTTCGTCGATAAGCTTGCGAAGCCGGGCGGCAACGCCACCGGCTTCATGATTTTCGAGTTCGGCTTCACAGCGAAATGGGTGGAGCTTCTCAAACAGATCGAGCCGAACATAAGGCGAATGGCTGTCATTCGCCTTCCGGACAATCCCGCAGCGATGGCCCAATTTGGCGCCATACAGGACGCTGCGGAGTGGCTCAGCGTGGAGATCAGCGCTGTCAACGCGCGCAGCAGTAGTGAGATCGAGCGCGCGATCGTCGCTCTCGCGAATTCAGGGAATGGAGGCCTGATCGTAACGCCGAGCGCCGGAGTGTCGGCGCATCGCGATCTCATCATTAAACTAGCTGCCCAGCACAGACTTCCGGCCGTGTATGGCAACCGAAACAATATCAACAGCGGCGGGCTGATTTTCTACGGGCCCAATCGCATCGACCAGTTTCGGCGCGCGGCCGGTTATGTCGATCGCGTTCTCAAGGGCGAGAAGCCGGCCGATCTTCCGGTCCAGGCTCCGACCAAATATGATCTGGTGATTAACCTGAAGACGGCAAAAGCCCTCGGCCTCGATCTTCCGGCTTCCCTCATCGCCCGCGCCGACGAGGTGATCGAATGATGTCGCCTGTTGGCACTTTTCGGACGTGACAGCCCTGGTGCGAGATGTCCGCTCTTGAGGGGTTGAGCGGACGACGGCAGGGCGTCTGTCAACTTCCGCTTTTGACAGTAACGGACATCCGACCGCTTGGACCCGTGCCATGAAAAAGTTATTCGGCGTGTCGGATATGCATCCCGACGTTTGTCCTCTGGATGTACATCCGCAAACAGTCGGAGCAAGAGCCATGATGCAGCAAGGCGGAACATGCAGTCCGCTGCGGCCCGCCAGCTGCGCGCGTCGGCGAGGGCGGCGGTATCGCACCGCCGAAAGCGGAGCTGCAGGCGGACGGCGCTACGTCATTAAGACAGATCGCAGCCGGGCTCGACGCCAAGGAGTACCGACTGCGCGAGGCGAGGGCGCGTGGACCGCGCTCCAGGTGAAGCGAGTGTTGAAGCGGCTGGTGTGATAGCCCGCTTCCGCTCTCGGTTCTAAATTGGGTCCGGGGGTAAACCCCCGGCACCGCAGATCGGCCGCGCCTCTATATTCATTTCCCCTTTGGTCGTCGCAAAAGGGCGACCCAAAAATTTTTTGGCCAGTCTCAGGTTTGATCTTTTTCGCTCAACTTCGCCAGTTGGCGGTGACGGTGGGTAACGTCCATCCGAGACGGCACCGCAATCGCTGCGCGGCCCACCGCCTGTCGATCTGCACCCGTGTCGTGCGGTGTGACAGCGGCCGACGAGCGAACGCACCAGCGGGCTCGGCTGCGTGGATCAGTTCACCGACATTTGCCCCCGCAAGGTCTCATAGCATTCGCAAGCCATGGCCTTGACCGCTTCGGGATCGATGATCTTGATGAGGCCACGCGAACAAATGATTGCACCAGCGGCCTCCATTTTAATGGACGTCTCCGTGACTGTCGTGCGGCGAACCCCGAGCATCTGAGCGAGAAATTCGTGCGTGAGCATGATCGTGTCGCTCTCGGCTCGGTCACGGGTTTGCAACAGCCACCGGCAGAACCTCGCCTCGAACCGATGCAGCGCATTACACGCCGCGCCGATCCGCGCTTGTGTGAGCAGACCCTCGTTACTGCGTAGACAGAGATCGGCAATCGCTTTGCTGGAGGAGACTGCCTTCCTAAATTCGGTTGAGGCGATCCTTCTGGCGAGCATCGGCAGTTGGGCGATGACTCTCACCTGCCATTTACTGGGGCCAATTCCGGACATAGGGCCGACCACGCCTTCGCACCCCACGGTGCCGGTCTCGATGGCCTTACCATCGCGCATGACGGCCAGCAGCGAGACCGCGCCGGACTTCGGGAAATAGACGTGATCGACATCGACGTCCGGCTCGCAAAGGACGGTACCTTGAGCGAATTTCATTGTGACGAAATGTGGAATGAGAAACTGGAGGTCTTGAGGCGGAAGTTCCGCCAGCAACTTATTGCTGCGCGGGTCCGGATCGATTGCATGCACGGCTAATTCCCCCCTGTCGATCTGGGACTGATACCTGCGGGGATAGATGTGCCGTCCGAGAATCGTCGCCCCCCGCGCCTTTAAAGGGTAAGCTACACAACCAAGGCTCGGGTTTGTCCTGCGCTATCTTGTCACTGCTCCGATGCCAACGGCTATACGGGCTATCTGTCCTCATCTGGATGCAGGCAGGCGGGTACGGGTCGCAAAGTCGCGTCGTCGGATCGGCGTCGGCGATCTCCACGATTGTCGTGGTGCTGGCGGGGTCGCGTCGTACCGTAACAGGGTCGGAAGGGCGAACGCACCGGCGGCCTCCGCATCCCGAATTGATTCAAGATCACGATGGTCGGCTGGTACTGGCCTATTTTGGTTTTCGGCGGGACGTTAGAAGCGTGCGGATCAAATCTATTGCCGTGCACCCGATCCACCCGGCGGTGAAGATGGCAAAAAGTGCCGGAGCAACCACACCAAAGACACTCGAATTATAGGAAGGAGAGTATCCCCAAAAGGCATAGGCTATCAGGGCGCACACCGTGAATATCAAAGCTGATGCGAGCCCCTTCTGCGAATTCGACGCCTGCCGCATCGTGGGGATATAAATTATAGAAACGAGCGCCGTGCAAATTGCGCTACCGACAAGATAAAATTGGATGTGCTCAAATATGCCGTAACTATCCATGCAACACCTTAAGCTGGGCCGCCTCAGTTGGCGGCCTCTTTCATGTCAGGCTCGGCATCGCGTAGCGTGTCCCATCATCGCCTCGACGCCTGGGGCGCTGAGTTGCTCGGTTCATCCGCCATACGGACCAAAACGGCCTCGAAGGCCAAGCCCGGCGCTTGTTTGGCAGTTCCGGTGCAGGATGCCGTCGTCGGGGTGGAATTACCGGTCAGCGTCAAATTAACGTCGTCGATGCCGAGGCCGAAAACGGATGGTTGCCCCGGCGTGTGCCGCTCCGTGGCAATGAACGCTGTGAAATTATCTCCGTCTACAACGTATGAGCCGGTGTAGGTGAGCCCGCCGTCTCCGCCGGTCACTTTCCCGTCGTTAAGCTCAATAACGCCGGTTCCCTCTCCCTGCATCATGCAGCGTCTTTCCTTCTGCCGGGTTCTGAACCAAGCAGAATAACTGCCATTTCGAAGCATGTGCCCACCTGAAGTCGTGTGCGGGTTTTCGCGACGTGGTAGCATCCATCGGTTGGCGGATGGTTTACCGTAGGCTTTGCTTTTAACTCTAATGCAACGGGCCTTGCGGCCCCGGATTCTGGCATATTTCAATCTCCACGTCGTGAACATGCGCCAGCATTTGGGTTAGATCGCGCATGCGAGCAACGCTCCGCAGACCGGGCATTTGTTGAGATGATCGGCCTCGGTTCGATCTCGCAGCCCACCGGGCTCAAGCGCATCGACCTGGAGCTTAGGAAGCGGCACCGGCAACAGCCCGTGCCGTGCCCCCGCCTTGCGGAGCGCGCCCGAACGCGCACTGACGGTTGACCACATTGCGTTGGGCCCTATTATTTGGCGCACACTGGGGGGCCGTGCGATGCCAAAAACTAGCAAGGCGGTCACGCGCGTCGATCTGTACGAGGCGGTCTACCAGAAGGTAGGACTGTCCCGAACTGAATCATCCGCTTTTGTTGAACTGGTCTTGCAAGAGATCACCGACTGCCTGGAGAAGGGCGAGACGGTGAAGCTGTCTTCGTTCGGGTCATTCATGGTACGCGAAAAAGGGGGACGTCTCGGGCGCAATCCCAGGACCGGCATCGAGGTGGTGCCGATCTCTCCGCGACGCGTGGTGGTGTTCAAGCCCTCAGCTATTATGAAACAGCAGATCAACAGCCAGCCACCCGGTAGCGGCGCGGTCGCGGGCGCGGAAACCCGGTCGTCCTTGACGGGCGGCTGAAACTGCAGCGCGGGGTCAGGCGCAGCGGCGATTGCGAAGCGCGGTCGGCCGACAAAGTAAACCGCCTCGGTTGGCAATAGAATACCGCCTTTACTTCACCCTGCCACACTTGGGCACGGCTGCGGTGCCGACGTGACGCTCGGTTTCGTAGTCCAGCGGCATTTCATAGGAGAAACATTCGATAAGGACGAGCGCACGCGGAGCGGGTCTCGGCCCTCCCAGAAGGGTCCGGAGGACTGGTTCACCGGCACTGTCCGCATCGGTCCGCTTTTCCAGGCGCCGGAGCCCGCTCGCGTGAGCGGCGCCCAGGTCACGTTCGAACCAGGTGCCCGCACGGCCTGGCACACGCACCCGCTGGCCAGACGCTGATCGTGACGGCGGGGCTCGGGTGGGTGCAGCGCGAGGGCGGTGCGGTCGAAGAGATCCGGCCAGGCGACGTCGTGTGGTTTTCGCCGGGCCTGAAGCACTGGCATGGCGCTTCGCCGCGGCGTCGCCGGTCAGGAAGCTGGAAGAGATCGGCGCGCTTTGCGCGCACTGTCCAGTGGCCAACGAAGGACGCCAAGGGCCCCGGCTCTCGTCCGGAGCTAACCACACCGGAACTTTCTCGCCCGGAATTACGTAAAACGGCAGTCGCCGTATTCGGCGTTCCGATCCCGACTCGAAATCAGTGCTCGGTCTCAATTCAGACCTGCTGACCGGACTGGCGCATCCTCTGAAATGCCATGACAGCGGATACACGGTTCGTGGCGCCGCACTTCTGCATGATGCTGCTCATGTAGTGCTTGACGGTCTTTTCGCTGATCCTGAGTTTTTCGGCGACCATCCTGTTGGTTGCGCCGTTCTCGACCTCCGCGATGATCTGGAGCTCGCGATGACTGAGATTCACGTTGATCGATCCGACTTCTTTCTGCTGAACAGCCGAGAGCAGGCGCGCGGCGAACTCTGGCGAGACGAACGAAGACTCGTTCTTGAAGACGGCCCAGATCGCGGCCTTCAATTCGCTCGCGCTGACCCCCTTCAGGATGTAGCCGTGGGCACCCGCGTTCAGGGCGGCGATTCCGGTCTGCGGATCGTCGCAGGCGGTGAGTATCACGCAGTGCGTTCCGGGAAATTCCACGCACAACTGCTTGAGCGTCTCCAGGCTGTCGCCGGGAATCCCGAGATCGAGGATGATGATGTTCGGGCGATGTGCCTTCGCTATGTCCAGAGCGTCTGCGGACGAGACGCCTTCGGCTACGACCTTGAAGCGCCGCTCCGCCCGAAACACGGCGGCCAATCCTTGGCGGTAGATCGGGTGGTCGTCGACGATGGCAATGGTAGCTTGCTCACTCAACGTTTCCATATGCGGTACTCACAATGCAAAAAACTCACACCGATGAAAAGTGGCATTCCAGAATGATCGAATGATAGGCATCATAAGGATACAAGTTCAATCACTTTCAATAGATCGACGTTGCAATCGCGTTGGTGGCAGTTCCGTCTGGAAACCGTTCACGGAGAGCTCACACAGAATTTCAGTACCTTGTTCCGGGCTCGAGAGTACCGAAAAGGTGCCTCCCAGCGCTCTCACTCTGGAGGCCATTCCCGGCATCCCGAGACCCGCATGCGGCCCGGTCGGCGTCGCACTCGAAAGGCCGCATCCGTCGTCGCGCACCGAGAGCCGCAACATCCCGTCGTCCCATCGGAGTATCACGGTCTGGCGGGTGCTCCCCGAGTGCTTGGATGCGTTGTTCAATGCCTCCTGAGTCACTTTGATGACGCAACGCATCACCTCGCGCGGCAGTTTCTCAGGCACGCCGGCCACCTCAAAATCGACAATGCACGCGGCGCGGCCTTCGTACGTCTGTATGATCTTGCGGAGTACCTCGGGGAGATTGCCGCTATCGCCGACCTCGGGAAGAAGCAGGTCGGCGGCGATCACGCGTAGCTCCTTGAGCGCGTCCTGGAGCGCGCTCCGAAGCTCTTTCAGCAGCGCCCGCGCGCTCGGCGGGCGGTCATTCAGCTCCTGCTCGAGATCCTCCAGCCGCAGCAGCACGAAGGACATCAGCTGGGCGGGCCCGTCGTGGAGCTCGGCTCCAATCCGTGTATGGACAAGATCGTCGATCCGAGCAGCCGTGCGAAGGGCTTCTTCCGTTTCAGACGTGAGGATGTCGTTCTTGCGGTGCAGCAGCATCTTCTCGCGGAAGCGCTGCCTGATCGCCGACCGTTGCCCTTTTATCGTCGTGCTTCCCCGGTGCACGACGACGAACAGAGCCAAGAGGGTGCCGAGACCCACCGACCCGACCACCAGCCACGCGCCGCGCACGGCGCTCGCCTGGTCGCGGAGAAGCGCGCTGGCGTCTTCGTAGATTTCGGCGACGGCGATGATCTTTTCCGTCTCGTTCTTGTAGAGCGGCAGGAAAATCTCGTAGAGCGGCATCGACAGAGAGCGTTCGAACTCGCTGTCGTCATCGTTCAGGTCGGCCATTCCCGCACGGATCTCTCCTCGCAGCGAGGGTGCGATGTCGGTCGTCGGAAAGCGCTTTCCGATAAGTCCTTTTTGCGTGCTGTAGACGATGGTGCCGTCCGGCCGCCAGATCTTGACGGAGGCGACATGGCGCCTCGATTTCAGCAATTCGTCGATCGCGTCGAGTCCGCGGGCGTCTTCCGCACTCGGCGAGCCGCCTCCGTCCATCGACTGTACGTAAGGCTCGACGAAATTCATCATGTACAGGGCGGCGGCTCCGCTGGTGCCGCGCAGAACGCCATCAGCGATGCGAGTACCGACCCAACCGCCGACCGCGAGGACCGAAAGACACAGCACCAGCGAAGACAACATCGCGAATTGCTCGAAGAGCGACCTCCGAAACCACCAGCTATGCAACCGCCGCCGGGCGATGCTGATGGTTTCTCCGGTCGGCCTGGATGCGGCGCCTCTGGCCGCCGGCTTGCCTTCGCCGGTTCTCAAGGAAGCAATGTCGTCGCGAGGAATGTGCCGATCATCTTCACCGGCACCGGAGACTTCTCCTTCATGGCGATCAATCTCGAACAATGTCATCGATGAACAGATGCTTAAATCTGCGACTATCATATGCTCCAATCAGGTCGGCTTTCAACGTTTTGGGCGAACATGGTGAAGATCGCAGGCGCTCCCACGTCGCCTGCAGATTCATCTGAAGCCCCATCAAGGTTAACGCCACCGCCGGAACCTTGCCGCCCATGCGCTCGCGCGAGTGCGCGCCGCCCGTCGAAAGGCCGAGCTGGATTCGGACCAAAGTCCGAGGCGGGGGACTTTGGTCCGATGAAGCTCGGCCGACCATCGGCGGAATTTTTCGCTCGACCTTCTCCCCTACACAGCCCCCGATGCACTCGACATGCTTCTGCAATGTGGGAGATCCGGCCGTTCGATCTCCTTGAAACTTGGCAGGAGTGGATCATGGCGAATTATCTCAAGCCGTTTGTAATTGATCAGAGCGACATAGACTTCCTGCTCAATCAAGTGAACTTCCGTCCGCTGTTCGACGCTTCAGGAAACGCCATCATCCTGTGGGACGGCACCGGCCCGGTGTACGACTCGCACGGCAATCTCATCGGCACCGGCGGAACGGTTGCAGGCGACGCGGCGTCGACGGCAGCCATCGCCCAGTGGGGGCAGTCCTACTATTCGGAGTTCGACTTCGCCGGCCTGCGCGATCCGAGCGGTCTCAACAACAACCTCTCGCTCGTCAACTCGACCTTCGGCGCAGTCGACCAGATATTCACACGCTCGGCGGCAGCCGACTACGCCGGCTACTCATCCGTGATGCAGGCGGTGGCCGACCGGGTCTACGCCGCCGCCAAAACCTACTACTCCTCCTACAGCGCCGCGACCGGCGGCTTCAACCCGGCGCTCAACGGCGACTACGCCATCAAGGCGGATCCGGCCGGTGCCCAGACCGCGGCCGACGGCACCAAGATCGATCTGCCGAACGTCGTCGATTATACGCCGCGCATGATCAGCCTGACGACCACGACGGGCGGCGTCACCTTCGATACGTGGGCGAACCACCAGAGCGACGCCGGAGTGGCCTCGCATCAGCCGAACGAGATCTACTACGATCCGACCACCGGCACCGCCAAGGTGCTCGATTGGGGCCAGCTCGCAACTGTGGCTGACGGCGGGCTCGGCCAAGTCGATACCCAGGCGCGGCTCGCCGCCTCGGCCGGCCAGGGCGACCACTTCATCGGCGGACTCAATCCGGGAGTGTCGCCCTCCAACGGCTTCTTCGTGCTGTTCGGCCAGTTCTTCGATCATGGCCTCGATTTCATCGGCAAGGCGTCGGGCCAGACCATCAAGATCGCGCTCGCCGCCGACGACCCGCTGTACGGCATGCTCGGCCCGGACGGGCAACCCGTTCACGAGATCACCATCAACCGCGCCACCGTCCAGACGGTCGACGCCCAGGGGCCCGAATACGTCAACCACACCTCGCCCTTCATCGACCAGAGCCAGACCTACGGCTCCCACGAGCAGCTCACCAACCTGTTGCGGGAATGGGTCAAGGATCCGGCCACCGGACAGTACCACGCCGGCATGAACCTGTTCGACGGGCAGACCCTCGAGACGGCCTGGATTAAGCCCGACGGAACGAGCACTCACCAGACGCTGCCGACGCTCGACGAACTGCGCGCCCATGTCGATGCGACCGCCCGCGACGCGCTGACCTGGGAGGACGTCAACGACCTGCGCAACCGCGACGCCTCCGGCCACGTGACCACTGGCACCAGCGGATCGGCGCTGCTGCTCGACATGAACCCGCGCTTCGACGCCGGCCACATGGGCGCCTTCTATGACAAGAACGGCAACGGCACGCAGGACGCCGGCGAGGCTGCCTACGGAACCGCGGCTCAGGCGGCTAAGGTGACGTCCGCGATCTCGACCATCGACGGCTACGTCAAATCGACGTTCGGCAGTGGGTCGAGCTTCGGCATCGACGCGACCACGCACAAGCTGACGCTGTTCATGCAAAACCTGCCTCCGGGTTCGCCTGCCGGAACGCCCCATACGCTGGACGGCGCCAACGCGCTCTTTCCGTTCGTCAATTTCGCCGACTTCAGCATCAAGGTCCCCGCGGGTGCGCTGCACGACGCCGTCGGCGAGATCCTGATGGCCTCGGTCGGCGACCATTACGTCGCGGGCGACGGCCGCGTGAACGAGAATTTCGGCCTCACCTCGATCCACCACGTATTCCACGAGGAGCACAACTACCAGATCCAGAACATCATCGAGGCGCTGCACACCCAAGACGTCGTGTCGGGAGACCCGACGCACGCCGCGTTGCACGGCTTCCAGATCGATACCGGGCACGGAATGAACGCCGCCGGCGACTATCTCGACGCCAACGGCAACATCTCCTGGGACCAGGACAAGATGTTCAACGGCGCCAAGCTGGTCGTGGAGATGGAATACCAGCACGCGGCGGTCGACCAGTACGCCCGCAACGTCTCGCCCAACATCCAGGAATTCGGCGCCTATTCGACCGAAGTCGACTCCGCGATCTCGCTGGAATACTCGCAAGCGGCCTTCCGCTTCGGTCACTCCACCCTGCGCGAGACCATCGACACCATCGATCCGTCCGGCGGCCTGACCGGCAAGATCATGGGCTACGCCCTGAAGGCGGCCTTCCTGGCTCCCGACAAGTTCGCCGACGTCGGACCTTCCGCGATCGTGCTCGGCATGACGCACCAGCAGATGAACGAGGTGGACGAATTCGTCACCCCCGCCCTCAACCAGGGCCTGCTCGATCAGCCGCTCGATCTCGCCGCGATCAACATCGCCCGGGGCCGCGACCTCGGCATCCCGACGTTAAACGAGGTGCGCCACACGCTCGGCTATTCGGAATACACCAGCTGGAACGACTTCGGCCAGAACATGCAGCACCCGAGCTCGCTGGCCAACTTCATCGCCGCCTACGCCTTCGATGGCGACTTGGAAAAGGCCAACACCATCGTCGGGATCGTCGACGGCAGCGTCGCGGCCGGCACGCTCGGCATCTCGCTCGACCAGGCCTACGGCTTCATGAACGGCGACGAGGCGGCCGGCGGCGTCGGCACGCTCGCCTTCAATCAAATCGACACTTGGCTCGGCGGCCTGGCCGAAATTCACCAGCCGGGGGGCCTGCTCGGCGAGACCTTCGACCGCATCTTCGTCGACCAGATCGAGAAGCTGATGGACGGCGACCGCTTCTACTACCTCTACCGCCTCTTCGGCGTGCAGTTCGGCACCGAGATCGTCAACGCCCAGCTGAAGGATATGGTCGAACGCACCACAGGCCTGACGCACCTCAACGGCAACATCTTCGGATATGCCGACCAGTACGTCGACCTCGGCGCCCACAAGGAAGTGCTGGCGCCCGGACAGACAGAGTACCTGACGACCGGCAATGAGCACAAATACGGCGACATCGCCGCGGTGGATGCCGGAACGATCGGCATCTACTCCAACGGCGGACGCGGCAACCTGAACGACGGCCATGAAGTCGTCATCGGCGGGGTGCACTACATCCAGGACACCCGCCTGGCCGACACCGACCCCAACAGCGCGTACGGGCAGAACGGCTTCGTCAACCTCGACGGCACGCCGAATTCCGGCGCCGAATCCAACGAGATCATCGTCGGCTCGAAGGGGGCCGACCTGATCTACGCCCAGGGCGGCGACGACACCGTCTACGGCGACGCCGGTAACGACAAGATCTACGGCGGCTACGGCATCGACCGCCTCTACGGCGGCGACGGTGTCGACACGATCTACGGTGGCGACAACCCCGACCTGATCGACGGCGGAGCCGGCGACGACTTTCTGTATGGCGAGTCGAGCGGCACGGACATCAACGGCCTCGACCAGGTCATAGGCGGTGCGGGCAACGACTACATCAACGGCGGTATCGGCATCGACAAGCTGTTCGGCGGAAATGGCGACGACGTCATGTACGGCGAGCAGGACACTGACCCGTTCTTCGAAGGCAACGACGGCAACGACTATCTCGACGGCGGCTCCGGCACCGACATGCTGTACGGCAGCAACGGCGACGACATGCTGCTCGACGGCACGGACGTCGACATTTCCTTCGGCCAGGCAGGCGACGACTGGTTCAAGGTCGGCGACATCGCCCAGGCGCTTAGCACCGGTCCGGACGAGATCCTGGGCGGCGACGGCGTCACTGACGACGGCAACACGCCAGGAACCGTTGGCTTCGACGTCATGGACTTCAGCCTGCAGCACGCCCGTCCGGTCGGCGTCACCTACGACCTCGACCAGCAGGCCAACCCGCTGGCGGCGGTGAACGCCGCGCAATCAGTTCCCGCTGCGTTCGAAATCGAGGGCCTGGTCGGCAGCGTCTCCAACGACACGCTGGGCGGCGACGCGGGCGACAACTGGGTCGTCGGCGGTTCCGGAGACGATGTCCTGACGGGCGACGCAGGCAACGACGTCATCGTCGGCGGGTCGGTCCGGCTCGACACCTTGATCGGCCAGTACATTCAGGGCCACGATGCTCAGGGGAACGAGATCGCCTCGACCTACGACCACAACAACAACAACGACGGCTCCACCGAGGCGCTTCGACTCCAGGACGCCCGCTACCAGGGCGCCTCGCACCGTGTCGCCTACGACGACACGCTCGGCGCCGGTCTTCTGGACAACGCCGCCCTAGGCACGCAGGATTTCGACAAGCACTTCACCGAAATGCTGCGCACGCAGTTCTTCAAGGATGTCACGCTGGGGGACGGCGGAGCTTCGGGCGGCACCGACACGGCGGCCTATAACGGCGTGAAGGCCGACTACGAAGTCACGCTGATCGAGTTCGACAGCGCCAAGGCCGGACACGTCCAGGCCTACAAGATCGTCGACAAGGGCCACACGCCGACGGGACCTAACGACCCGCTGCCAGCCCGCGCACCGACCGACGGCACCGACCTGCTGGTCGGCATCCAGAAGATCCAGTTCGCCGACGGCACGGTCGATATCGCCAACCTGGTCGAAATCCCCGCCACGGGCGCGCCGGTGATCTCCGATCCGACCCCGACCGAAGGGCAGCAACTGACCCTCGACATCAGCGGCATCCAGGATGCCAACGGCTTCGATCCGGCCGCCCTGCATTACCAGTGGCAGCAGCTGAACGCCACGACGTGGACCAATATCGCGGGTGCCACCAACGCGACATTTACGCCGCAGGACATCTCGCTCCTGGGATTCAACGGCCTCGACGCCCAGGCCGGCCACCAGCTGCGCGTCGTGGCGACCTTCACCGATGCGGGAGGACACGCGGAAACCGTGATCTCCAATCCGACCGGTCCGGTCGGCGCGAACTGGGCTTCGCCGATCCAGGCCACGTTCAACGGCACGGCCGGCGACGACATCGCCAACGGCTCCAACACGATTTTCGGCTTCGGAGGTGCGGACACGTTGAACGGCAACGCCGGCAACGACATCCTCAACGGCAACGGCGGCAACGACACCATCAACGGCGGCGCCGGGGACGATACCATCAACGGCGGCGCGAACACGGATACCGCCGTCTATGCCGGTGGCCTCGGCAACTTCACCTTCGGCCTGAACGGAGCGGGCCAGTTGACGGTGAGCGATCTCACTGCCGCGGAAGGCACCGACACGGTGGTCGGCGTCGAAACGTTGCGGTTCGCCGGCGCCAACTACAACCTGGTCAACGGCACCTCGGCGGCCAACACCATGCCCGGCACCTCCGGCGTCGATCTCGTTCTCGGTCAGGATGGCAACGACACGATCACTGCCGCGCTCGGCAACGACGCCGTGTTCGGCGGCGCGGGCGACGACACGGTCAACTGGCGCAGCAACGTCTCCGGGGCGACCGACGGCCGCGACTTCGTCGATGGCGGGGCGAACGGCGCCGCCGGCGACCGCTTCGTTGTGACCGGCAACGCCTCGGCCGAAACGTTCCGGATCTACTCTAACACCGACGACTGGGACGGTGCTGGTCCAGGAACGGGCAGCAGCGCCGCGCATGCCGGCTTCACGGGCCTGAACGCCAACACCGAAATCGTCGTGGTCCGCAACGGAGCGGTGATCGCGGAACTCGACAATATCGAGGAGATCACGGTCAACACGGCAACGGTCACGTCGCCCGGCGGCGTGCTTCCCGGCGGCACCGGCACCATCGGTGGCGACACCGTTCAGGTGATCGGCAACTTCACCGGCACAAGCCTCAACTACAGCACGATCACGGTGAACGGGGGCGCGGGAGGCGATACCGTCGACATCTCCGGCCTGACGTCGGACCACCGCGTCGTCTTCCACGGCGGCGGCGGCGACGACCACGTGATCGGGGCGCTGCGTCCGCAGGACGTGGTCGACACCCAAAGCGTGCTTCCCGCTGGCGATCCTTCAGGCCCTTCTGGCGGGGACCATGAGGAGCAGGACAGCGGCCAGGACGGCAACTCGAGCGGAGAGGACGAGCACTGTTCTTCCGGAACCGGTGATCACGACGGCGCCGACACTCCGGTTCCGCCGGCAGTGAACCCGGGCATGGCCGAAGGTCAGATCGGGACCTCCAGTGCCGACGTGATGATCGGAGCGACCGGGGACGACGTCCTCAGCGGCCTGGACGGCGACGACGTGATCCTTGGCAACGACGGCGCCGACACGCTCAAGGCCGGGGCCGGAGACGACCTGGTGAAGGCCGGCGCAGGCGACGACGTGGTGTTCGGCAACGAGGGCAACGACGACCTATTCGGCGGTGCGGGACGCGACCTGATCACCGGCGACGCCGGCGACGACCGCCTCTTCGGCGACGCGGGCGACGATGCCCTCGAAGGCGGTGCCGGCAACGACACCGTCTACGGCGGCGCCGGCAACGACCGGATCATCGCGACCGCCGGCGACGGCAACGACACTTACTTCGGCGACACCGAGGAAGACACGCTGGACTACTCGGCGATCTCCGCCAACATCACGGCGGATCTCGGCAACGGCATCGGCCAACACGGCAGCGTCGCGAGCGCCCAGAGCGGCACCGACCAGGTCTTCGGGTTCGAGAACTTCATCGGCGGCTCCGGCAACGACACCGTCGCGGCGAGTTCGGCGGCGAACGTCATGGATGGCGGCGGAGGCAACGACACCTTCGTGTTCGGCTCAGCGGCCGACGCCAACGGCGACACCATCAAGGGCTTCCAGCCGGGCGACAAGATCGACCTGTCGGCCATCGACGCCAACACGGGGGCGGCCGGCAACCAATCCTTCGTGCTGTTCGCCGGCAACGTCTTCACCTCGGCCGGACAGGTGATCGTCACGCAGGAGGTCAAGGACGGCGCGGAGCACACCTTCGTCTCCGGCAACACCAACGGCGACACCGCGGCCGACTTCAAGATCGACCTCGGCGCCGGCAACCACGCGCTAACGACCGCCGACTTCAACGGCGTGCACTAAGCGTAACCGACCATCACCCGGGCGAACCGCTGCCCGGGTGAACGACGTCACTGAAGCCAAGGGCAGGGCAGGACACGATGAGCAAGAACGCGAAGCGAAAGAATTCGACAGAAAATCCGATCGGCAGCTACCGCGGCATCGGTTTCGTCCTGCTGGGAATGTCCGGAATCATCAACCTACTGGCGCTGACCGGCTCGTTCTACATGTTGCAGATCTACGACCGGGCGCTGACCAGCCACAGCATCCCGACCCTGGCGGCGCTCTCCGCGCTCGCCATCGGGCTCTATCTGTTCCAGGGCATGTTCGACATCCTGCGCTCGCAGATCCTGGTCCGCTTGGGGGCCCGCCTCGACGCCAGGCTGGCGCCCTTGGCGCACCACGTCGTCATCGAGATGGCGCGCTACGGCTACTCGACCTCCGAGGCGCTGGAGCGGGGCCGCGACGTCGATGTCGTGCGCGGCTTCCTCGGCAGCCAAGCCCCCATCGCCTTCTTCGACCTGCCATGGATGCCGCTGTTCCTCGGCTTCGTCTACCTACTCCACCCTGTGCTGGGGCTGGTCACGCTGGCCGGCGCGGTGGTCCTGATGTCGCTCACGGTGGCAACCGAACTGCTGACGCGGCGGGCCGGCAAGGAAACCCACCAGGCGGCGGTGCTGCGCTCCACGCTGGCGGATTCGCACGCGCGCAACGCCGACATCCTGCGCGCGATGGGGTTCGGCGGCCGCGCCGTGGCCCGGTTCGAAACCGCCAATGCCCGACATCTGGCGCTGCAGACCCGAACCAGCGACATCAGCGGCAGCTTCGGCGGGATGGCGAAGGTGATGCGCATGATCCTGCAGTCGGCGCTGCTCGGGCTCGGCGCGTTCCTCACCATCAAGGGCGAACTTTCGGCGGGCGCGATCATCGCCTGCTCGGTGGCTTCGGCACGGGCGCTGGCTCCGATCGATTCAGCCATCGGCAACTGGAAGGTGATCGCCGCGGCGCGGCGCAGCTTCAATCGTCTGAAGCAGACGCTCGCAGTGGCCGATGATGGCAGCCACGTCCTGCTGCTTCCCAAGCCCTGCGCGAGCCTCAAGGTCGAAGGCATTACCGTCGTCGCGCCCGGCAGCGGCACCGTCCTCGTCGGCGAGGTCGGCTTCGAACTCAAGGCGGGCGAGGCGCTCGGCTTGATCGGCCCCAGCGGCGGCGGCAAGACCTCGCTGGCCAAAGGTCTCGTCGGCGTCTGGCCGCTTCTCAGGGGCAAGGTCCGGCTGGACGAGGCGGATCTCGACCAGTGGCGCGCCGATGCCCTCGGCGAGCATATCGGCTACCTGCCTCAGGATGTCTCGCTGCTCGACGGCAGCATCGCCGAGAATATCTCGCGGTTCGAGACCGAGCCCGACGCCCGCAAGATCATCGCCGCGGCAAAGGCCGCCGGAATTCACGAGATGGTCACGCGCATGCCGGACGGCTACCAGACCGAACTCGGGCCGTCGGGCACGGCGCTGTCGGCCGGCCAGCGGCAGCGTATCGGCTTGGCGCGGGCGCTCCACGGCGATCCCTTCCTCGTCGTGCTGGACGAGCCGAACTCGAACCTCGACGCGCCGGGCGAGGCGGCCCTCGGCGAGGCCATCGAAGGCGTCAAGGCGCGCGGCGGGATCGTGATCGTGATCGCGCACCGTCCGAAGGCGCTGGCGGCGGTAGACTACGTCGGCGTGGTGCAGGGCGGCAAGCTGGTCGCGTTCGGACCGAAGGACAAGGTGATCGGGGCGCCGGCGACGCCGATCCCGTTCCCCGCCGCGGCGACGGCCTGATCAGCGGGAGGTAGCTATGGACGAACGGCTGTCGTTGGGAATTCCGGACCGTAGCGCGCTCGATGCGCCTGCGCGGCGCTTCGCGCTCATCGAAGAACGGTCTCGCGTCAGTTCCATCGTGCCTGCCATCCTGCTCGCATCGTGGGGACTTCTGCTGAAGCAGGTGTTCGGAGACGGCAAGGAGGAGGCACCCCATCAGCCGAAGGCGGACTCTCAGGACGCGCCAACGCAGCCGGAAACGGATACGTCGCCCGCGCCGCCCATCGCCGTGGAGCGGGGCACCGGATCGTCCGAGCTCGTCCGCGCCTTCGGGCTGCAAGCCGTATCGATGAACGAGGCGTTCGAGCCGGCGGTCGATCCGGACAGGCTCAGATTCGCCAGGACCGAGGGGCCGCGGCTGTCCTTGGTCCCGGCCAACCAGAACGCGCCGGCTCCCGCGCATCAACGGCCGCCGGCCGCAGCAGAGGCCACACCGGCCGCCGGCGGCGGCGGCGGCGGCGGCGGCGGCGGATCTCCGGATGACCGCAACAAGCCCCCGGGCGATGAGCCCAAGAAGCCGCCGCCGGCGAGCAAGGATCCGCCTCCCGATCCGCCGAAGCGCGTCAACCATGTGCCGGTGAGCGCGGGCGCGGTCGATCTCGGCAGCGGGCTCGTCAACGAAGCCTTCATCATCTCGCTCGGCCAATTGCTGAACGGCGCCAGCGATCCGGACGGCGACCGGCTTTCGGTGCAGGCCCTCCAGGTCGACCACGGATCGCTGCAGGCGTTGGGAGCGGACCGTTGGCTCTACACGCCGGAACACGACGACATCGGCCCCGTCCAGTTCAACTACCGCATCTCCGACGGCACCGCCTCGATCGTCCAGACGGCGCACGCGGATCTGCACGCCGCGCCGGACGAAGAAATCCATGGCACCGAAGGCGACGATTTCCTGATCGGAACGCCCCTGGTCGACGTGATCGACGCCGGCGCCGGCAATGACATCGTTTACGGTCGAGAAAGCGCCGACACGATCTACGGGGGTGAGGGCAAAGATCGTCTGGTGGGCGGCGACGGCGACGACATCCTGTTCGGAGGCCCGGGCAACGACGTCATCTTCGGGGGCGCTGGCAACGACACGCTGTTCGGCGAAGCCGGCGACGACGTCCTCTACGGCGAGGACGGGAATGACCTGATCTTGGGCGGCGATGGCGACGACTTTGCGTCCGGCGGGCAGGGCAACGACACGCTCCTAGGCGGTGCTGGCAACGACAGCCTCCATGGCGACGACGGCAACGACAGGATCGAGGGCGGGGAAGGCAACGACCACATCGACGGCGGTACCGGCAACGACACCCTGCTCGGCGGCGCCGGCGACGATTGCATCGCAGGGGGGGCCGGCGACGACACGGTCCACGGCGGCGAAGGAAACGACCGCATCGACGGCGGCGCCGGCAATGACACCCTCCGCGGGGATGCCGGCGACGATGACCTGGACGGCGGGACCGGCGACGACGCGCTCTCGGGCGGCGCAGGCGAGGACACCCTGCAGGGCGGCGCGGGCAACGACTGCATCGACGCCGGCTGCGGCGACGACGTGATCGTCCTCGGCGTCGAGGCGGGCCACGACGTCATTCACGGGGGGGCCGGCGACGACACGCTGGATCTGTCGCAGATCGTGTTCGACGAGAACGTAGACCTGCCCGACGGCATCGTCGAAATCTGCGACGGGCAGAGCGCGCAGATCTTCGAGATCGAGAACGTGCAGGGTGGCCACGGCCGCGACCGCCTGGTGGCCGACGCCCACGTGAACATCATGGAGGGCGGCGACGGCAACGACACCTTCGTGTTCCAGAACCTGGCCGCGTTGAAGAACGACGGCGGGCCGCGCGACCACATCGTGGACTTCAGCGTCGGCGACAGGCTCGACCTTTCCAGAGTCGGACAGGAATTCGACGATTTCTCCGGCCGCAAGCTGTTCTTCGCCGGCGCGGACCAAGCCACGTTCGACGAGGTCGGCGCCGTCGGCTACCGCCACGAAATCGTCTCCGACCAGGAGATCACGATCGTCTCCGGCCACCTCGACGGCGACGCGGAGCACGATTTCGAGATCGTGCTGGACGGCAACCTCGTTCTCGACGAGAGCAATTTTGTTTTCACGGCCCCCCAGCAAACCAACGCGCACCCCTGAACGTGGAACCGCGGACTCGTGCCGGTTATAACAACGGAGATTGAGCGATGGACCTAAAGCCCACGGAACGGGCCGCGCGCGGTGCGGACAAGTCGTTCGGCATCCGCTCGCGCGTGGCGATGGCGGCCGTTCTGGCCATCGCCCTGATCGGGGGATGCGGCGGCTGGGCGGTGCACGCCGAGCTGACCGGCGCCGTGATCGCGCAAGGCAAGGTCGCAGTCAGGAAGCAGGTCAAGCTGATCCAGCACCGCGATGGTGGCATCGTGGGCGAGATCCTGGTCGCCAACGGCGACGCCGTAAAGGCGGGCGACGTCCTCGTCAGGCTCGACGAAACCCAGACCAAGGCGGAACTCGGCGTGCTCAAGGGGCAGCGCGCGGAGCTGGAGGGCCGCAGGGCGCGGCATGTGGCCGAGCGCGACGGGGCCACGGCCATCAGGTTCGATTCCCGGTTCGAGCACGACCCGTTCACGGCGGAGATCGCGCGGGGCGAGATCCGGCTCTTCAACGAGAACGTGGCGGTGCGGGAGGCCAGGCGCGATCAGTTGTCGCTGCAAATCGCGCAGTTCGAGGAGCAGGTCCGCGGGCTGACGGCGCAACAGGAGGCCAACGCCAGCGAGCGCAAGATGGTCAAGGACGATCTCGAGCGTCTGACGCCGCTCTACAACAAGGGTTTCATAGAAATCGGAAAAATCCGCACCATGGAGCGCGATCTCGTCAAGTTAGACGGGCTTAAGGGCGAGATCGACGCCAACATCGCGCGCGTCAAGGGGCAGATCAGCGAATCGCGGATCAAGATCATCGAACTTGATCAGCAGGCGCGCACCGACGGTCAGCGGGATCTGCGCGAGGTGGATGGCAAGCTCGCGGAGCTTCAGGAGCGGATCGTCGCTTCGTTGGACCGCCTGTCGCGCATGGTGATCCGCTCGCCGATCGCCGGCACCGTCAACGAGCTCGCCGTCAACTCTGTCAACGGCGTGATCGGTCCGAAGGACACGCTGATGTCCATCGTGCCCGAAAGTGCCGACCTGGTCGTCGAAGCGAAGCTGTCGCCGACCGACATTGACCAGGCGGTGGCGGGCCAGCCCGCCCGCCTGCGCTTTTCCGCCTTTAACCAGCGGACCACGCCGGAGGTGTCGGGAATAGTCGAAACCATCGGGGCAGCAGCAACCTTGGACCAGGCTACCGGACAGACGTACTATCTCAGCACCATCGCGATCGCGGGCGGCCAGAGACAGGTCGCGGGCAAGCCGATCGTGCCGGGAATGCCGGTCGAGATCTTCCTGACGACCGGCGACAGGACCGCATTGTCGTACCTGATCAAGCCGTTCGCGGATCAGATGATGAAATCGTTCCGGGAGGAGTAAGACATCTGCTCGCCATTATAGCAATGAACTCGCCTGAGGGCGCGCGCACTTGGCCTCGCTGGCGCGGACTTGCATGGGTGCTGCTCGCGATCTGGATTCTCGCGGCGACAACTGCCCCGGCTCCCGCTGCAGAGTCGGAGGCGCCGCTCCGCCTGGGACTGCCGGTCAACTGCAGACTCGGCGAGGATTGCTTCGTCCAGCAGATGCCGGACATCGATCCCAGCGAACAGGCGCTGGATCCGCTCTGCGGGAGGGCGACGTACCAGGGCCATGATGGTTGGGACATCCGCGTGCGCTCGCTTAAGGACGTTGACCGCCCGTCGCCCGTGATCGCCATCGCCGAGGGCACCGTCGCCAGAACAAGGGACGGCGTTCCGGACCGCATCTACGACCGCGTTCAGGACGGGGATCTCAAGGGGAAGGAATGCGGCAACGGCGTCGTCGTGGAGCACGCCGGCGGACTGGTCTCGCAGTATTGCCACCTCAAGGAAGGCAGCATCGCGGTCAGGCCGGGAACGCGCGTGGGAAAGGGCGACTCCCTCGGCTCGATCGGCGCTTCGGGGCTCGCCGAATTTCCGCACGTGCATCTGTCTGTCCGCCGCGACGGCCAGCGGCTCGAGCCGCTCACTGGACGGCTGCTCGATGCGGCGGGGGAGCAATGCGGCGACACGACGCGAAGCCTGTTCGAGCCGAGCGTTAGGGACGCGCTCACTCGATCGACGTCGGCGATCTTGTTGATAGGGCTGACCAACGCTCCGCCCGAATCTTCGAGCCTGGTCCGCAGCGGCGATCCGCCCGTGCCGACGATATCCGAACCGGTCATCGCTTGGGTCTGGGCCATCAACGTCGAGCCGGAAAGCCTTTTCAGAATGCGTCTGGTCGATCCGGATCGAAAAACGATCTTGAACTTCGAGACAAAATCCCTTGAGGGGCGGAAGGCAACTTATGTGGCCTATGTCGGCGGAAAGCATGCGCTAAGGGAGGGGTCATATAGGCTTCAAGTTGACCTAGTCTCTGACGGTCAAAACGTAAGGTCGACGGTCCGATCGATTTTCATCGGACCATGAAAAAGGCGAGCGAGCTCGTAAGCTCGCCTATGGCGCGAGACCTTTTTGCACTCCTCTGAAGATCGTTAACGGAATAATCCAGCGTCATTGGTGTAAAGGTTTGGTGACATCCCTGATACATCAAATGACCCGTCCTTTCCTCACGACGCGTCCCGGCCGCTGGATACTGAGGAGCATCTGGGTAGCACACTCGAAACTGGCTAGTTTGGCGCATAGGTTCGAATTTTCCCGTCACCGGAGGGATGCTCGGCTGAGGGGAAGGGGCGACAACCTGCGGGGGCCTATCGTTTGGCTCGGGGACCTGCGAAAGCGCAAGGAGCGAAACGGTAGGTAATCTGGCCACGCGAGGGCTCATTGAACCGCCTCAAAAACGTGCATTCGCGGTGATCAGTCGACTGACCCGCAGCGCGTCTCCGACTGTCAATCGGCCTTCAGGCCGAATAACAATCCGCCGGCGGAGCTCGGGATAGACCGAGCCCGGGTAGTCCTCAGACGTCGGCCACTTCATGCCGCTCTGGGAGATGACGGCCGCTGTGACGAGGCTACCCCGGACACGGTCGAAACGATCGACACGTTCTCCAGCAGGTGCTCGCCGCAGGACGCAGAGATGGAAGACGGCGGCACGAATGCCGCCGCCGGAAAGCGCCAGACCGATACGATGGAGGGCCGCCTGCGCGGCGGTTTCCGCGGAGGCCTCGTCTGCATCAGTCGCTTGGTCGCCCATGCCCCTCCTACTCGCGCCTCTCTGCGACCACGCTCATCACCGTGCGTCCAAAATCGATTCACGATTTCAAGCAAGAGCCGCGGCCATCCTGATAGGATCCAGCGGACCCGGTGTGCGCCAGCACCTACGGATTGCACATTTCGACCATCGCCCGGAGGGCAATCCCGGAATGATGGTCGGGAGTGGCTTCCTACTCCCGCACTCGCGACGGCAGCCGCGCAACCGCGGCTTGAAAAGTGCCGGGGACGGGGCTCGGCGCCCAATGAGGCCGCCACATTTGGCTATCCGTGACAGGCGCCGATTGAACAGCGGGTGACGGCCTCATGTGGAAATGCTGGGGCGAGTGCCTCGCTCCTCAGGAGCCGGGGGTTGGATACGCTGATGTGTGGCATCTTGGTTCAGTGCAATCGCAGGCCACAGAAATGGAAATGGGCCAACGGATACACTCCCACGTTAAAGGGAAGGGACCTCTCGGCTACGAATATCGTCAGCGTGTGTCGAGCCTGTAAGCGTGAACAGTGCCGTCCATCATCATCGGGATCATGATGATGCCGTCCGGCCCCACGCCGAGATCGGCGCTCCCCTTCGCGAGCGGAAGCAGGCGCGTCGGCTTGCCGTCCTTCGCAACCTGGAACAGGCCGCCGCTTACCCAGTCGGTGACAAGATAGCCGCCCTTGCCATCGGGCTCGACGCCATCGAAATTGCCGGCCGGTGTCGAGTCACCAAGAGCAGACACTTTCTTCGTCGCGAGATCGACCGCCTTCATGTGGCCGGGCACCTTGGTCGAGAAGTCCGGGGCCATCTTGCCCCACGACGCGACCACAAGCCTCCCGTCCTCGGCGAGGAGCCCGTTCGGGTTGTCGAGCGCGTCATCCTGCATCAGGAGAGACAGCTTGCCGCCGTCGAGCACCCAAATGCTGTTTGTCACCATGTCGGATGCGTAGACCCGTCCCGTCTTGTCAGCCGCGAGGTCGTTCAAGAACTTGGATCCGGGTGCCTCGTATCGCTTGGTGATTTCGCCCTTGGCGATGTCGATTTCCGCAATCCGATCCACGTCTGCGGCGTACAGCTTGCCGTTGGCAAGCGCGAGCCCGGTCGGACTGTCGAGACCTTTGACCCACTCCATTGTCACGACCTTTCCATCCGGCCCGAGCTTTGAAATGAAGCCGTTGCCATCCTTTTTCATCGGATCGCCGTTGACGTTCGACACATAAATGGCCCCCGCGGCTCGGTCAAAGACGACCGACTCGGGCTGCTTGAAGCCACTCGTCTCCCACAGCTTCTGAGGTTCCGCGGCGACGGCATTGAAGGTAAGCACAGCAAACACTATTACGGAGAGCTGAGTTGTCCTCATGGTGACCTCCTCGTGATTTCCCCCAGGAAGGAACGAGCCTGTCACGGCAGATCTTCCGCCGTTTTTCTTTTATGTCACGCACCAATTTGCTCTGACTGTGTTGGCTGCATGATGCTGGCCCAGCGCATTGGGCTGGGTCGAGCCTGTCGCGGGCGATGTCGTTGTGACCACGGCAGACGGGACCGGCACTCTTACCGACGGTTCACCTTGTGACTGCGACGACCGGGACGGGCACACGCCGGCCTCTGGGCCGGCGGACTCATGCTGCGACCTCGACGGCTTCCTGCTTCCTCAATCGCGCGCGAGTTTGCGTTTGCCCCAATGATCATTACGTCGATCCGAGCAAACTTGGTGAGTCCGCTGCGATCGGCGACGAGCATGAGCGCCCCGACCGCTGCCTGCCATTCAGGCTCTGCGGCTTCCTTTTTCGGTAGCCCAGTGATGTAGGTGGCCGCGTCATGCAATGTGACCAACATTCGTCCGTCGGGTAACTGGATGCTGCCAGCCGCGATCGGTCACGCGGCGGCCTTGTCTTCCTTGTCGACGCCGCGCATGACGATCTTGAGCGCGTCGTCGGGCAGTGGTCGCTGTAAGCTGTCTGTACCGAAAACTTAAGCACGGCCATAGTAGTAATGAAGTCTGCCCAGGATGGCGCGTGAACTGATCACACCGGTTGGCTGAACCGGGCGAGAAACCGGCGCATCCTTGTTCAACGATCGATGTGTTCTGTCGCAATTGTAGTAATCGGCGTAAGATTTTAGAATTCGACGCAAATGTATCGCGCCCAAGACAATGACGTGGTCCAAACACTCGCGCCGGATCGATCCGATCAGCCGTTCGGCAAAGCCGTTCTGCCAAGGTGAGGCCGGTGCGATGGGCTTGTCCCGAATGCCCATGGCGCGCAATCGGCGTGTGACGACGGGACCATAGATGCGATCCCGGTCGCGGATCATGTAGCGCGGAGCCTCATTCCACGGGAACGCTTCTGTGATCTGGCGTGCAACCCATTCGGCGGTCGGATGTGTTGTGACGCTGATCCAGACCAGCTCTCTGCGATCCAGCCGCACTATGATGTAGGCGTAGAGCAGATCGAAGCCGATGGTCGGCACAACGAACAGGTCCATGGCGGCAATGTCCGGCGCGTGATTACGCAGGAAGGTCCGCCATCCCTGACTGGGCGGATGGAGTCACGTTTGAAGTGCAACGATTGATTTGAGTTTGGAGAATGCCTCGGCGGGGGTCTTGAAGTCCAGGCATTTGCGTGGGGTGTCGTTGAGGCGCCGAACGTATCGCTTGAGTGCGGCTGCCGTGATGAGCTTGAGGTCAGTTTTACGTGGCAGTGAGCGTCGTAAGCGCCCGATGGAGTTTTCCACGCCGCCTTTTTGCCAGGGACTGTGGGGATCGCAGAAGAAGGTTTGGACGCCGAGGGTTTCGTGAAGCCTGTGATGCTCGGCGAACTCGGTTCCGTTGTCGAAGCTGATGGTTTTGCGCATCGCCTGTGGAAGCTTGCCGAGTTGGCGAGCGATGGTCCGAGCGGTAAGAACCGCTTTTCGATCGAGCGGATGCTGAACCATGCTGAAGCGGGTTTGCCGTTCCTGGAGAACCAGCAACCCTTGGCCATATCGGGCGAACAGCATGAAGTCGGCTTCCCAATGGCCCGGCACCTCGCGACCTTCGACCTCGGCGGGCCGTTCGGTGATCGCGCGCCGTTGTTTGATGAAGCTGGCGGGACTGCCGCCTGGGCGTCGGCGGCGGCCTCGTCTGAGTTTATGGCGCGGCAGCAGGCGATGCCAATAATCCTTCTGGGCCGTACGATGATAGATGAAACGATAGATTGACTCATGGCTGATGATGACGCGACCATGCTCCAGCGCCAGTCGGCCAGCGATCTGCTCCGGGGAATGTCCCATCGCAAGGCTTTTTCCCACGCAGGCCCGTAGGTCCGGCTGGCGCGCCAGCTTGAAGCGGCCATCCTGCCGGCGCCGACGCTCGGCCAATTGCTGCGCCCGGACAGGCTCGTAGCCCCCCGCCCAGACCTTGGTGGGCCGGGAGTTGCGCTCGAATTCCCGACTGATCGTTGACGGCGACCGATCAAGCGCAGAAGCAATTTCGATTTGAGATCTACCGCCTGCATGCAGGCGGTAGATCTCAACACGCTCTTCAAGGCTGAGCTGGCCATAACATTTTCCCATCGCCACAACACCCTAGCAGGTGTTGCACTTGTGTCGTGAACCCAAGCCCCCGCCGTTTGACCATGTACTTGGCGACGCTCGACTGCGCGACCTCAAACCCGAGCTTGAGCAGTTCGCCGTGAATGCGTGGCGCGCCCCAAAGCGGATTCTCCATGCTCATTTGCCGGATCAATCCGCGCAACTCCGTGGCGATCTGCGGTCGCCCTCCCAATGGGCGCGACTTCAAACGCCAGTAGCAGCGAAAGCCGGCCCGATGCCAACGAACCAGCGTCTCGGGACGGATGACCGTGAGGACCTCCAAGATCGATGGAAACCAGCGATATAACTGAATGAAGAACCAGCGATCGCTGTTGGCGAGTTTGACGCGCCCGCGCAGCTTGCGCCGCAAAACGAGCAACTGATGTCGGAGCGCGGCATTTTCGGCCTCAAGCCGGATCTTCGACTTGCATGGCGAGGTCAAGGCGGCCAAACCGAAACACAAAAGCCAGATCATTTCGCCAGCTTAGGCGATTCCATCATGTCATCAACCCGGATAGCGTTTTCGGTACACACAACCAGAATCTCCGCGACAAAGCGCCATCGCGGCGTTCCCATCATGCGTGCCGCCTCGATGATCGGCCGCTCGATGTCGCGAATGCCGGAAAATGAATTGATCACCGAAGGCACGAAGGCCGCGAACCAGATCACCATGATCTTGGCGGCGTCGCCGAGGCCGAGCCACAGGATGGCCAGCGGAATCCAGGCCAGCGGCGGGATCGGCCGGATGATGAGGAACACAGGGTTGATGGCAGCCTCCGCGCGCCGGCTCCAGCCCATCCACAGGCCGATCGGCACTCCCGTGGTGACGGCGACGACAAATCCGACCGCGACCAGGATCAGGCTGTGCAAGGCGTGGGTGAAAAGCTCGCCGCCGGCATAGCCGCGGGTCGCGATCTGAACCAGCGAAAACCAAAAATCGGCGGGCGAGGGAAATCGTCCGGCCGAAACGATGCCGGTCCATGTCGTCAAGGCGAACCACAGCAACACGAGGACGGCGAGCGTCGCAAATCCAATCGCTGTCCGGCGCCGCCCGATCATCCCGCGTTTCCAGGAGTTTTATGAAAGCGCTTTCAGCTTCCTAGCGCGAATGGTGCTTGTCAATGTACTTTTCTGCTATTTAACTGCGGCCACCGCGGCGGTAGAAGGACTGAAAATATTTTCAGTGGGCACGGCATGGCTTTCAACCGGCGGATCAAACTTCTTGACGTCGCACGCGACGCCGGCGTCTCGCCGGCCACGGTCTCGCGCGCCATCGCCCAACCGGAGCTCGTGAATTCCGCAACACTCGCGCGGGTCAGACTGAGCGCCGCGCGTCTGGGCTATGTGCCGGGCGGGGCCGCGCGGGCGCTGGCCTCGGGACGCTCGATGACGGTCGGCGCGGTGGTGCCGACGCTGGACAGCGCCATTTTCGCACGCGCGCTGCAGGCGATGCAGACTGAACTCTCGCGGCAAGGCTTTCAGCTTCTTGTTGCCTCTCATGATTACAACGCAGCAGCCGAGGCCGAAGCCATTCGTATCCTGCTTGGCCGCGGTGTCGATGGACTCATCCTGGTCGGCGCGGAACGCCCCGCAGCCATCTGGCAACTGCTGCAAGGGGCGGGCGTCGCCATCGTCCTGACATGGTGTGGCGATGATCGCGCAAGTTCGATCGTCGTTGATAACGAAAAAGCAGGCGTGCTTGCCGCACGACATCTCGTCGAACTCGGGCACAAACGGATCGGCGCCGTCGTTGGCGGCCTTCAATTCAACGACCGGCAAACGGCGCGCCTTACGGGAATTCGCTCGGCGCTTCGCGCAGCCGCGCTCGATTTGCCGGACTGGCTGGTTAGCGAACAACCCTTAACCCTCGCCGGTGGTCGAACCGGTTGCTCGTCGATGCTCGCTCTGGAACAGCCGCCGACGGCTCTCATTGGCGGCATCGACATGCTCGCCATCGGGTGCATCGAAGAAGTGCATTCGCGGGGGGCTCACGGTCCCCGAGGCGTTGTCCGTCGTCGGCATCGACAATATCGAAATGTCCGCCCACATATTTCCACCACTGACGAGCGTCCATCTGCCGGTCGCCCGAATCGGCGAGGTTGCAGCAAACTGCCTTCTCGATGAATTGGCGGGAAGGGGCGTGAAATCCATGATTGAGCTGCCGATCGAGCTTGTATCGCGAAAATCGAGCGCAAGGGTCAGCTCAAAATGACCGGGTCATTTGCGAAGTGGCGTCCTATGCGACTGGGACCGGAGACTTTGCAAAGCAAGCGGGCGCCGCGCAGTGTTACCTGTGCCGGACTGTGCCCGGCCTTTTCGCGAACCAGCTCTTCAGTTTTTCCTATCGGCAACTTCGCTTGAACCAGATTAGTAGCTGGTGTGCCCTTCGTCTACGTTAGAGCTGCGGATATCGCCGAACAGGAAAGGGATAGCGATGGTTGACAAGGTCTTTGCGGGAACGATCGTTCTTCCTGACCGGATCGTCGACAACGGTTATGTTCTGGTTGGTGATGGCAAGGTGCAATCGGTTGGGTCAGGCGGCTCGCCCGACGGCGAAAAGCATGGAGGGCAAGGATTTCTGGTATTCCCGGGCGCGATCGATGCGCAGGTCCACAGCCGCAGCCAGTTAGGCCAGGAGGATTTCGTCTGGTCGACGCGCAGCGCCGCGGCGGGCGGCGTCACGACCATAGTCGACATGCCCTATGACGACAACTGCCTGATCGCGACTGCCGAGCGGTTTCGTACCAAGGCCAAAGAGGCTGCCGCGCAGGCGCGCGTGGATTTCGCGCTTTATGCGACCATCGATCCGGAGGAGGGCGCGGCGCGGGTCGATGAACTCGTTGAGGCCGGCGCCGCCGCGTTCAAGTTTTCGACCTTCGGCACGCACCCAAAGCGGTTTCCGCGCATCCCGCCGCACATGCTCTACCAAAGCTTCTGCGCCGTCGGCAAAAGAGGGCTGATCGCAGGCATCCACAATGAGAACGACGAGATGGTCCGGGCCTTCATGGCGGAGGTCGAGGCCAGGGGCATTACCGATTACACCGCGCACGGCCTGTCGAGGCCGCCGATCTCCGAGGCGCTGGCGACCGCTGAAGTGTTCGAACTCGGTGCGGGCGCCGGCTGCCCGGTGCATATCGTCCACAGCTCGATCGGCCGCGGCTATGAACTGGCCGCCGCCTATCGCGCGCAGGGCCATGGCGCAACGATCGAGGCCTGCGTGCACTACCTTACGCTCGACGAAGACAACGACGTTCGCCGGCTCGGCGGCAAGGCCAAGATCAATCCGCCGCTGCGGCCGCGTCACGAGGTCGAGGCACTGTGGAGTCATCTCGACGCAGGCAATGTCACGATCGTCTCGACCGATCACGTGAGTTGGTCGGAGGATCGCAAGACCGATCCGAACATGCTGAAGAATGCTTCGGGAATTCCGGGCCTCGAAGCCCTGTACGCGCTGCTCTTGAAAGGGCTGGACGAGCGCAAGCTTTCCCTGACCCATGCCGCGCGCCTGCTGGCCCATAATCCCGCCGCTCTGTTCCGGATCATGCATGCCAAGGGCGCGCTGGAGGTCGGCCGCGATGCGGACATCGTGTTGATGCGCCGCGATCTCCATCGTTACAACGCGGCAGCCAGCGGGAATAACTTCGTATCCTGGAGCCCGTATGACGGAATTGAGTTGCCATTCCGTGCGGTCGAGACCTATCTGCGGGGCGACTGCGTTGCTGCCGACGGGCGTGTGCTGGCCGAACCTGGCAAGGGCCGCTTCGTCAGCCCGCTTCGCTCCCACTAATTACGGAAACCGATGAAAACAAATCTTCCGCTCGACGCCGATCGCCTTTGGGCCGATGTGATGGCGCTGGCCGACATTACCGATCCGGTGCGGCCCTACACCCGGCGCTCGTTCACGGCGTTGTTTCTCGAAGGCCGCGCCTGGCTCGCGCAGCGCTTCGCAGAGGCGGGACTGGTAACCCGGATCGATACGGCGGGCAATCTGATCGGCCGGATCGAGGGCAACAATCCCGAACTCGGCGTCATCGCGATCGGCTCGCACAGCGATACCGTGCCGTCCGGCGGTCGCTTCGATGGCATCGCCGGGGTGGCGACAGGGCTCGAGATCGTGCGCGCCCTGCGCCAGTCCGGCGCGCGGCTGGATCACACCATCGAAATCATCGATTTTCTCGCCGAAGAGCCCAGCGAATATGGCCTGTCATGTGTCGGCAGCCGCGGCATGACGGGCTCGCTGGACGGCAAGATGCTCGATCTCACCGAGCCCGGCGGCGAAACGTTGCGTGACGCCTTGCGGCGGGTCGGCGGCAATCCCGATCGGCTCATCGAGGCCAAACGCAACGATATCAGCGCCTTTCTGGAGTTGCACATCGAGCAAGGCATCGTACTCGAATCGCGGTCGCTCGATGTCGGTGTGGTCACATCGATCGTCGGCATCCGCCGTATCGAAATCGTGTTCCAGGGCGAAGCCGATCATGCCGGTACGACGCCGATGGCGCTGCGCCACGATGCGTTGGCGGCGGCCGCCAACACCGTCGCGGCGGTTCGCCGTGTCGCCGAGCAGCTTGCCGCCGAGGGGGAGAATTATTTTGTCGCCACCGTCGGCATCCTGACGGTCGAGCCTTCGGCGTCGAACATCGTGCCCGGGCGCTGCAGGCTGGTCATCGATGCACGCACCACCAATCCGGAATTGACGGCGCGTTTCGTCGGCACCATCGATCTCGAGAGCGCGGCCCATGCCGCAGCGGCTAAGGTGACGCGCCCCAAATTCGAAACCTTGTCGGATGGCCCCCCGGTGGCCTGCGATCCGGATCTGCGCGCCGCCTTGCGGCAGGGCGCGCATGATCTCGGTCTTGGCGAAATGGACCTGCCGAGCGGCGCCGGCCACGATGCAGCATTCATGAGTCGGATCGCGCCGTCGGCGATGGTCTTTGTGCCTTGCCGCAAGGGAAAGAGCCACGCCCCGGAGGAATGGGCGGACCGCGAAGCAATCGCGGCCGGCGCGGCGGTCATTTATCAGGCGGTCAGGGCGCTCGATCAGTCCTTGCCGCGAAGCCGGGGTGGTGAAGCCGCATAACAGCACAAATTCTCGAAGCGTCTTAAAAGAGGGCATCAGCTCGCTTCGCTGGCTCGGACAATTTCCTTCGCAGCGAGTTGACCAGGCCGCGTTCGGATTCGCTCAGGGTGCGCTCGCCGGAATAGATCACGAACAGCCGCCGCGAAATCGTCGGCTCGATGATCGGGTGAGCGGCCAGGTCGCCGGCGGCGATTTCGCGCTCCACTGCCGATGCCGGCAGCACCGTGCATACCGGCAGCCGCGCCAGGATCGCAACCGCCATCGGCAGGGCGTCAATCTCCATATAGGGCCGCAGTCGGATGTCGTGCTGTTCGGCCGCACCGTCGAGCAGCTGGCGCAACCCGAAGCGGTTGGTCGGCAAGGCGAGTTGCAGGCGCGCGAGGTCGGCGAGTGTCACCGGGCCCGGGGGCAGCATGCTGTGACGGGTGTGGACGATCGCCGCCAGCCGTTCGGATGAGCCGAGCGGCAGGCGTGGCATTTGGGGCAGCACGGTTTCAACGATCGCCACGCCGACCAGACCGCGTATCACCCAGTCCTGCAGCGTGCCGTTCGGCGCCTCCCGGATCACGAGTTTCAGGGCCGGATGGCGCGCCTGGACGTCCAGCATGGCCTCTGTGATCCGGTTGACGAGGAAGCCGTGCTGGTTGACCGACGGCAAAATTCCCAAGGCAATCCGCCGGCTCTGCGCTGCCGCCGCGCCGGCATCGCCGGTGGAAAGTTGCCGGTACCGGGCTTCGATCAGCCTCGCGATCCGATCGAACCGCTCTCCCTTGTCGGTCGGTATCATGCCGTCGCCATGCCGCTCGAACAGCGCGCCACCCAGGGACACTTCCAGCTTGTGGATCTGTTCGCTGAGCGCGGGTTGGCTGATATTGGCGCCGCGCGCCGCGGCGGACACACGCCGGAGCCGCTGCACCAGGTTGAAATAGCGAATTTGCCGCAGGCTGACGACAGGACGTTCGGCCCGAGATGGCTTGGTCTCCGTCAATGCGCGCTGCAAATGGCGCACGAACAATGCCGTCACGGCGTCCGGCTCCGCCGCGCGGGCGACGATCTTCGTCGTCAGCGGTTTTTCCGGCACGACCGCTACGACGTTGAGCAATCCCAGACGCGGAGAAACCAGTGTCTCCGGCACAAAAAGGGCCGCGTCCGGATAATCATCCATGATCCGCGGCAGGTCACCCGGATGATCGCCGAGATACCGCACGCCGCTGATCCTGTGCTGACTGAAATAGCGTTCGGCCTGCTCGATCAAAGGCGGTGACAGCAACGGCACCACCAGCCGGCCTGCCGCCAGATCGGCCGCCTTCGGATAATGCGGGGTGCCCGCGGGCATTCGGCAGGCGAACACCCACCGATCCGACAGCAGCGTTGTGGCCCGCTTCGACGCCCGCGGACTTTCATCACCCAACGCCAGGGTGATGCGGCTGGATTTTCCGTCGCCCCATTCTTCAGCCATGCCGCCGAGATGCGGAATATCCTTTTCGTCGGCCCATAGCGGATCGACGAAAACGTCAGGACGCTCAACACCCATTCGGTCGACGGCGTGGCGAAGCGCCTTGCTCAGTCCGCCGATGGTGAAGCTCAGGCCGGTCTCGACGGTCAACCGTCTAAGCGTGGCCTTCGCCGGTGCGGCGACCCAGCGGCGGGCGAACAGCTCAGCCATCAGCAAGGGATCGGCGCCGCGTATCAACGCTCGCGCCGAGTCGGTTGGATAAAGGTTGTTGTTGATCCGCCGGAAAAGCGAGAGACCGACCTCGCGTTCGAGTGCCTTCATGGTGGTGCTGAGCGTCGATACTGCGATGCCAAGATCCGCCGCGGCTTGGGTAAAACTGCCGGATCGGCAAGCGGTCACGAAATAGGCCAGGGTACGCAGTTCGACCATCGGATCTCGCGGGATTGTGACAAATCATATTCCCTGCGCGTCGCTTCGTCACTAGGCCTTTCGTTTTTGCCTATGCCCTGGTTCGCCGCAGGTAGACATGGACCGGGCCGCAATGACCGATATGATCCTGATGCGGCAATCCGCTTCCGGATCGACGAATCCGGGGTTGCTCGCAGACATGTTTCGCAGGGGTCAGGCAGACGTGCACGCCAAGGATGCCATCAACAGCGAGGCGACGCATTCCCGCCAGTCAATACGCGCGTTCCTGTCCGCCCTGCGGGGGGCCGGCGAACTCGCGTCGATCGCACAGCCGATACAGCTGGACTATGAAATTGCCGGGTGCCTTGCGGAGATCGACAGCGGCCCGGCGCTGCATTTTACCAATGTCGAATCCGCATCCGGCGCAGTTACGATGCCGGTGGTAGGCAATCTGCTTAATTCACTGCCACGGTTTGCCCTCGGACTGGGCACCACCGTCGACCAAATTCAGGCGTCGTTGCTGGCGGCGATCGAAAAGCCTCTGCCACATCGCGTGCTGCGGTCCGGACCCTGCCAGCAGGAAGTCATTGCGGGTCCGTCGCTGGCGGACGAATTGCCGATCCCGCGCTTCTTCGAAAAGGAGGGCGGGGCTTATGTCACAGCCGGCGCGATCGTCGCGAAGGACCGGGTCACCGGCCACACCAACCTGTCGATCGCGCGCTTGATGCCGCTGGGTGGGAACCGCGCCTTCGTCGGAATCGCGCCCAACCACCATCTCGCCGTTTTGGCGCGGGCGGCTTACGCACGCGGCGAAAAACTGGATATCGCGGTCTGCGTCGGAAATCATCCCGCGGTTCTGGTGGCCGCCTGTCTCTATCTCGGGCTTGGCGAGGATGAACTTCCGATCGCCGGCGCGCTGCTGGGGGAGCCGCTCGAGGTGGTCCGCTGCGCCGGGTCCGGTCTTCTGGTCCCGGCGCATTGCGAATGCGTGCTGGAAGGCAGCCTCGATGCCGGTGAACCCTTCACCGAGGGACCGGTCAGCGAGTTCCACGGTATGTATGAAAATTACGGCGCGGGCGTCGTCGCGACGTTTTCGCGATTGACCCGCCGCAGCGACTCAATCTTCCAGATCATCCTGCCGGGCTACCATCCCGAGCATTGCCTGCTCGGCGGCGTCGCGATTGCCGCGGGCCTCGTGCGCGCTATCCGCAGTGCCGTCTCCTCGGTTTCCAATGTGGCCGTCGGCGTCGGCGGGGCTGGCCGCCTGCATGCCGTGGTCGCGCTGCACGGGCCGCGTCCGGGCGAGGCACGCAAGGTGATGTTCGCCGTCTGGGCCGCCGTCAACCTGATCAAGCAGGTGATCATTGTCGATGACGACATCGATCCCTGGAACGCGCTTGAAGTGGAATGGGCGCAAGCCACGCGCAGCAAGCCGGAACGCGATTTTGTCATCGTTCCCGGCGTTCGCGCCGATCGTTCCGAGCCCCTCGAGCGGGATGGCACCATCGGCAAGCTCGGCATCGATGCGACGCGCAAAGAGGACGACCGGCGCGACTGGGAACTGGCGCGGCCGACGCGGCCGGCGCTGGCGCGTGCCCGCGAAATATTGCGCGAAAATCGGCTTGTCTAGGCTACGTGACGTGACGCCCCTTTCAATGGAGAAAGCCATCGTGAACCAGATCCCCAAAACGCCGGTGCGGAACAAGAAGCTGTTCATCGGTTTCGCCAGCGCGCTGATTCTTGGGCTTGCCTCAACGATGCCGGCGCACGCCGACATCAAGATCGGCTTCCAGGTGCCGCTGACGGGCCCCTCGGCGACCGATGGCAAATCGGCGCAGATCGCAGCCACCATGGCGGTCGAGGACATCAACGCCGCCGGCGGGGTGCTCGGCCAGAAAGTCGAACTCGTCACCTATGACGACCAGGCCAAATCTGACCAAGCGATCTTCACCGCCAACAAACTGATCGGCGAAGACGGCGTCAGGCTGGTGGTCAATGGCAGCTATTCGGCGTCGGGCCGTGCGGCGGCTCCGGTGTTCCAGAAAGCCGGCGTCGTCATGATTTCCGCCTACGGCGTGCATCCAGACATCACCCGCGCCGGAGACTACATGTTTCGCCTCGTCCATCTCGGTCCGCCCCAGGGCGCGGCGACTGCGCTTTACATCGGCAAGAACCTCGGAATCAAAAAAGTATCCACCATCACGATGGATAATGATTACGGGCAGGCGACGATGGATGGATTTCTGGAGGCGTCCGGCAAATACGGCATCGAGGTCCTCAACAAATACAGCTATTCGCTCAAGGACCGCCAGTTCGGCTCGATCGTCGCAAGCGTGAAGCGAGACAATCCCGACGCGGTCTACGCCACCGGCTACTTCTTCACCGCCGGCCCGCTGGTCGCCCAGCTCCGCGCAGCCGGCATCACCGTGCCGATCATCGGCTCGCAAGCGTTCGATTCCGAGAAGTTCGTCGAGATCGCCGGGCCGGCCGCCGAAGGAACCTATATCATGGACAGCTTCGACCGCGACCGGAAGGACGCGACGCTGCAGAAGTTTTTCACCGAGTTCAAGAGCCGAGCCGGCTATTCGCCGGAGGGCGTCGCCGCCGTAACTTACTCGGCAGTAAAGCTGATGGCGGACGGCATCAAGCGCGCCAACAGCGCCGATCCGGCCAAGGTGCGCGATGCGCTCGCGGCGACCAAGGATTTCCCGATGCTGGAGGGTAATCTCAACGGCTTCAACAGCCTGCATGAGATAGTGATGCCGATCAGCGTCAACGTGATCAAGGACGGCAAGTTCACACCGGCCGGCGTGATCACCGACCTCGCCGCCTTCGCACCGCCCGAGAAATAAGACGGATGCGGGTGCCGACGGCAGAGACGGCTTGCGCCATCTGCGGCAAAGGATGATCCGGTGTACTACATCGATCTGGCCGTAACCGGCATCAGCTTCGGCTGCATGTATGCCATGATGTCGGTAGGCCTGACCCTTGTGTACGGCCTGCTGCGCATCCTGCACGTGGCGCATGCCGCTGTGTTCGCGCTCGGTGCCTATGTCACGGTTCTGGTCGCCAATGCAACCGGCAGCATCTTGCTCGGCTTTCTCGCGGCTGTCATTATCACCCCGCTGTTCGGCATCGCGATTTATCGCCTGCTGTACGAGCCGCTGCTCAAATACCGACCGGACGTCCCCATGATCGCTTCGGTCGGGTTGCTGGTCTTGATGCAAGACGCGTTCCGCATCGTGTTCGGCGAGCAGGGCATTACCTTTCACCGGAATGCTTTCGCCTTCACGACCTTCAATTTTTCCGGCGTCACCGTCAGCGCGGTGCAGATCGCGATCGTGATGACGACCGCCGTGGTGTTCACGGGGCTGCATCTGTTTACGACGCGAACCCGGATCGGGATCGGCTGGCGCGCCACCGTGTCCAGGCCGCAGATCGCCGCGAGTTTCGGGATCGATCCGATCAAGGTTCGCTATCTCAACTTCGCCGTTGGGTCGGCGCTGGCGGCGGTCGCCGGCGGCCTGGTGGCCGAGATGAACAATCTGGTCGATCCCGGCATCGGTTTCGTCGTGAGCTACAAGGCGCTCGCCATCATCGTTCTCGGTGGCCTCGGCAGCGTGCGCGGCACCCTGATCGCAAGCCTGGTGCTGGGCCTGGTCGAAGCTTACGGCACCGTTTTTATCGGCGCCTGGCTCGATCGCGACGCGATCGCATTCCTCGCCCTCATCGTGCTCCTGATGATCCGTCCGCAAGGGTTCACCGGAGCGCGCACGGCATGAGCGCTTACGAAATCAGCATCATCTCGATCATCGGCATCAATGTCATTCTGGCGGTCAGCCTGAACATGATCAGCGGTTTCTGCGGACAGATCAGTTTAGGCCACGGCGCCTTTTTCGGCGCTGGTGCCTATGCGGCGGCGCTGACGATGACCGGAAACGGCAGCGTTCCCATGGCGATCGCAGCCGCGCTGATCACCGGCAGCGTGCTCGGTGTCATCGTCGGTTTTGCCTCGCTGCGCGTGCGCACGGATTTTCTCGCGGTCACCACGATCGGCGTCAATTTCCTGTTTGTTGGTTTCGTCCGCAAGCAGACTTGGCTCGGTGGCGAGATGGGGATCAGCGGCATTCCGCCGGCCGGTCTCGGCGCTGCCGGCAACATGGTGATGATCCTGCTGTTCGCAGCGGCGACCACTGCCCTGAGCCTTTATATCAGTCGGTCCTGGATGGGCTTTGCGTTCCGTGCCGTCGGCGAAGACGAGGGCGCTGCGGCTACGCTTGGTATCAATTCCGGCGCCTACAAGCTCGCCGCCTTCGGCATCGGAACGGCGCTCGCCGGTCTTGCTGGAGGACTCTACACATTTTTCACCCAATTCATCACGGTGGATGCATTCGACTTCATTTTCTCTGTCATGCTGATGGCGATGGTCGTGATCGGCGGCATCGGATCGACCTGGGGCGTTGTGGTTGCTGCCGTCGGCCTGACCCTGTTGCCCGAGGCGATCCGCTTCGTGAACGACTATCGTCTGCTGGTGTTCGGCGGCCTGCTGGTGCTGGTGATCCGCCTGGCGCCGGGAGGCTTGGCGGCAATGGTGCAAAACCTCTTCGTCGCAGCGAGGAGGTCATGAGTGCAGCGCTGAGGCTTGAGGATGTGGCGATCCGGTTCGGCGGCGTTCAGGCCATTGATGGCGTGTCGTTCCTGATCGAGGAAGGTGATTTCGTCGGGCTGATCGGGCCCAACGGTGCCGGAAAGACCACTCTGATCAAGGTCGTTGCCGGCTTGTTGCACCCGGACCGAGGGCGGGTGTGGATCTCGGGCGTCGACGTGACCAGGGACGCGACAGCGGCACGGGTGCGCCGGGGTCTCGCATTGACCCACCAGATCGTACGGCCGTTTCGCGAATTGACCGTGGTGGATAACGTCGCGCTCGGTGCCGGATATCGTCATACATCGTCGCCATTGCGTGCTTTGATGCATCTCAATAGGCGAAGCGAATATGAACGCGCCGCACACATTCTGGCACAGGTCGGCTTGGCGGGGACCGAAAGCAAGCTCGCCGGCTCGCTGCCGCTCGGCCAGATGAAACGGCTGGAGGTCGCCCGCGCACTGGCTGTCGATCCGCGGGTGATCCTGCTCGACGAACCCTTGGCCGGGCTCAACCATACCGAGGCATCGAAGCAGGTCGAGACCATCGCCGAGGTTCATGCCCGCGGCATCACCGTGGTCCTGGTCGAGCACAATTTGGAAGAGGTCATGCGGATCTGCCGGCGCCTGATCGTCCTGAACAATGGGCGGGTGATCGGGGACGGCGAGCCGCGCGTCGTCATGGCTGACCCCGTCGTACATGACGCCTATGTTGGCGGGGGGATGGCAAGCCATGCTGAAGCTTGAGAACCTCAATTGCGGTTACGGCTCGGTCGAGGCCGTGCACAACGTGTCATTCGAGGTTCCCTCAGCCTCGGTGTTCGCATTGCTCGGTCCCAATGGCGCCGGCAAGACCTCGACCATCATGGCGATCATGGGCCATGTCGACATCCACGGTGGCCGCATCCTCCTCGGAGGCGAAGACATTACGCGCCGCCGCGCCATCGACCGCGTCGGTCTCGGGATTTCTCTGGTACCGGAGGGGCGGCAGCTGTTTTCCGATCTCACGGTCGACGAGAATTTGACGGCCGGTGGTTACGCACGTCCGATTTCCCGGGACGCCGCCAAGCGTGATCGCGTGTTCGGCTATTTTCCACGGCTGTTTGAGCGGCGAACGCAGCTCGCAGCTTCGCTGTCAGGCGGCGAGCAACAGATGCTGGCGATCGGTCGCGCGCTGATGGCCGAGCCTCGCCCGCTGCTGGTCGACGAGTTGTCGCTTGGACTGATGCCGAAAATGGTCGATATCTGCCTCGGCGCGTTGCTGCAGTTGAAGCGCGACGGCATGACGATCGTTCTGGTCGAGCAGAACACGGCGCGCGCGCTGGATGTGGCGGACCAGGTCTGCGTGCTGTCGTCGGGCGTGCAGGTCTATCGGGGCACGGCGTCGGAGGCGAAAGCGGCTGGCTCGATGTTCGCGACCTTTCTTGGTGTCAACGAGTCTGTCGAGTTATCGAATGTGAAAGTGCGGCCTTGAGGCCGGAGGATAAAGCAATGGCGCGAATGCTGACGGTGGACGATGTGGAAGCGGGGCTTGTCGGGGGATTGTTGCTCTCGGCGGGCGGCAGCGGCAGGAATGCGGTCGACAAAAATCGCGGGCTCGGCCGCATGGCGCTGGACAATGGCGGCGTCCGTCTGGTCGCGCTCGACGAACTGGCGCCTGACGCGACCATCATCACCGCAACCGCGGTTGGCGCGCCGGGTTTTGCGAACTGGCAGATCAAGCCGCGCGACTCCATCAATGCGGCGCGGCGGCTGATCGAGAAATTGGACAAGCCGCCGGTCGGCGTCATCTGCGGCCATGTGCCGGGCTTCAATGCCTGGCTCGTCGCCGCCGCGCTCGGGCTCGACTATATCGATGCGGCCTCGAACGGGCGCGGTCATCCAACCGTGAAAATGGGCGGCATGGGACTGGCGTCGCGGCTCGATCTTTCCATCACCCAGGTCGCGAGCAGCGGCAGCAAGGCCGAGAACTCGGAATTCGCCATCGAGGTGGAAGGTGACATTGTCCGCACCTCCAATGTGATGCGACAGGCGGCGGTGATCAATGGGGGATTGATCTATGCCGCGCGGGGTCCGTTGACGGCGGGCTTCATCGGTGAGAACGGCGCTCCGGGCGCCATCACGTTCCAGCTCGACCTCGGTCGCGCCATGCTGGCGGCCAGCGGCGCCGATCGCGTTCGCGCGACGGTCGAGTTCCTCGGCGGGGAATTGCTGGTCGACGGCGAGGTCACGGCAAATAGCGTGACCTATGGCGGCGGCTTCGATCTCGGCCAGATGACCGTGCGCGGCAAGAACGGCGAAGCGGTGCTCGGCGTCTACAACGAGTTCATGACCGCAGATTTCGCCGGCAAGCGCGTTGCAACGTTCCCCGACATGATCGGAACGCTGGATCCCTTGACCGGTGAGGTGGTGTCGATATCGGAATCCAAGCCCGGCAGCCGCGTCGCCGTCATCATCGCGCACCGGTCGAAATTCCCGGTCGGCAAGGGCGCGCTCGACCCAGCCGTGTTCCCCGAGGTCGAGAAGGCCATGGGTGTCGACATGCGATCGTATCTCTGAGGAAGGCAGGTCCATCATGCTGCGTCTCTACGACAGCCGGTTGTCCGGCAACGCCTGGAAAGTGCGCATCCTGCTGGCGCAACTCGGCATCCCCTTCGAGCGCGTTACCCTCGATCTCGCCAAGGGCGCAACCAGCGACCCGGCGTTTCGGGCCAAGAGCCGCTTCGCGCGCGTGCCCGTGCTCGAACTCGAGGACGGCCGCACTATCGTGGAGTCGGCGGCGATCATGCTCTATCTGGCGGAAGGCTCGCGGCTGCTGCCGGACGATCGCTATCTCCGCGCGGAAGTCACGAGCTGGCTGACGTTCGAGCAGGCGGATTTGCTACGCGCGCTTGCGCTGCCGCGGTTCTACCATATGCGCGGCATCGCCGATCAGATGAAAAACCGCATCGCCGATTTTGAGGAAGGAGCCTATGTGGCGCTGGCCAAGGTCGACGATTGGCTTGCCATGCACGATTGGCTTGTCGACAATCGCTACACCATCGCCGACATCGGCATGTTCGGCTACGTCTCGATGGCGGGCGAGGGCGGCTACGAGATGGAAAAATTTCCAGCGATCCGCGCCTGGCTCGCGCGGGTCAAGGCCCAGCCGGACTGGGTTCCCCTGGTTGAGGAGGCCTGACGATGAACATTCCCGTACGCCGCGGCAAAGAGGTTAAGGCAGGGCGCGGCAACGTCTTGCGCTGCAAGGGCTGGCGGCAGGAGGCGATCCTGCGCCTGCTGGAGAACAATCTCGAGAACGGCGAGGATCCCGACAATCTCGTGATCTACATGTCGATTGCACGCGCGGCGCGCGACTGGAAGAGTTTTGACCGCATTGTTGCGACGCTGGCGTCGATGCGTGAAGACCAGACCTTCATCATGCAGTCGGGCAAGCCGATCGGCGTCTTTCCGGGCCAGTCCACGACGCCGCTCGTGATCATGGCCAACGGCAATCTCGTGGGCGAATGGAGCGGCGAGGAGAGCCGCCGCCAGCTCGACGACATGGGTCTCACCGTCTATCCCGGCATGACGGCGGCGGCCTGGCAATATATCGGCAGCCAGGGCATCCTGCAGGGTACGTTCGAGACCTTCATGGCGATCGCCCGCCAGCATTTCGGCGGCACCCTGGCCGGCCGCTTGCTCCTCACGTCGGGCTGTGGCGGCATGAGCGGCGCGCAGCCGCTGGCCGGAAAGCTCGCCGGAGCATCGACGCTGGTGATCGAGGTCGATCAGGCCCGCATCGACCGCCGTATTGCCTCCGGCTATTGCGATGCCACCACTGATGATCTCGACGATGCGATCGCGCGATGGCAGGCCGCCCGCGACGAGCGGCGTCCACTGGCGCTGGCGCTTTGCGCCAACTCAGCGGTCGTGCTGCCTGGACTGGCCCGACGCGGCATCCTGCCCGACATCGTCACCGACCAGACCTTTCCCGATCCTCTGAAGGGTTACGTGCCGGCGGAATTGTCGCTCGAACAGGCCCGCGCCATGCGGACCAGCGATCCGCAAAAACTGATGGCGCTGGCGCGGCAATCCGTAGCCACGCATCTTCGGGCGATGCTGGGGTTCATGGACCGTGGCGCGATCGTGTTCGAATACGGCAACAGCCTGCGCGCCGAGGCGAAATCCGCCGGCGTGGAAGACGCATTTCGGATGCGGTCTTTTGTCGACCTCTATATCCGCCCGCTGTTCTGTCAGGGCATCGGACCGTTCCGCTGGATCGCGGTTTCGGGCGACCCGCAGGACATTTATACCATCGACGAGATGATCCTGGAGACATTCTCGTCCAACCATCCGATCTCGTCCTGGATCGGGAAGGCGCGCGAACATGTCAAATTCACCGGACTGCCAGCGCGGATCGGTTGGCTCGGCTATGGCGAGCGCAGCCGTCTGGCCTTGCTGGTTAACGAAGCCGTGGCGAGCGGCCGGATTTCCGCGCCGGTCGCCTTCACCCGGGATCATCTCGATTCCGGCTCGGCCGCGCTTCCGCACCGGGAAACCGAGAACATGAAGGACGGCTCCGACGCGATCTCGGACTGGCCTATCCTCAATGCACTGTTGAATTGCTCGTCCGGTGCCGACCTCGTGGCGATCCATGGCCTCGGCGGACGCGGCGTCAGCGCCGGCGTCACGATCGTGGCCGACGGAAATCCGGCGACCGCCGAGCGGCTCAAGCGTGTGCTCGACGGCGATCCCGGCATCGGCGTGTTGCGCCACGCCGATGCCGGTTACGACATCGCGATCGAGCAGGCCGAGCGCTCGGGGCTCGCCGCGACGGTGCCGCCCGGCCTTGCATCCTAAGCAACCGGTCCGGCTCGCTGGACTGGTTGACTTTCCCAAGCCCCTTAATAATGTATAGACATATTAGGCTGAGCCCGCGGCTTGCCCGCGGCGTTTCGGCTTTGGTCGCGCGCCGGGGTGGCCGCGGTCGCCCTGCTAAGGAGGTTCCGTCTTGCCGCCGATCTATATCGCCTATCTCAACCGCCTCGATATCGACGAACTCAAGATTACCGATGAGGAAATCCTCTCGGCCATCGAAGCAAGCCTTGCCAGTCAGGGCAGGGGCGAAACGGTAATCGAACCGCGCGTTCATCTCGAACCCGGGGTCGCCAACGGCCATTTCAACGTGCTCCGCGGCGCCATCAAGCCGCCGATCGATTCTGCGGGCGTCAAGATCGTCGGCGACTTCGTCGACAACTACAAGCTCGGCTTTCCCTCCGAACTCGCGATCCTCGCTTTGTTCGATCCCCGCACCGGCGCGCCAAAGGCCATCCTCGACGCCAGCGGCATCACCGACATGCGCACCGGCGCTGTGACCGCGATCGGCGCCAAACATCTTGCGCGGAAGAATTCGAAGATCCTTGGTCATATCGGTGCGCGGGGCACCGCCTACTGGAACGTGCGGCTGCTCAATCATCTGTTCGATTTCGATGAAATCCGCGTTCACTCCCGGCGCGAAGAGAGCCGCAACAGCTTTGCGGAGCGGCTGAGCCGCGATCTCGGCAAGAAGGTCGTCGCCACCGAAGACTGGCAGAGTTGCGTCGAGGGCGCCGATATCGTGGTCGAGGCTTCACGGCTCGACAAGCCGACGCCGATGCTGAAGACCTCCTGGATCAAAAAGGGAGCCTTTGTGGTTCCCTATGGGACGATGAGCGCGATTGAGCTGTCGCTGACCGACATCATGGCGAAGCTGGTGGTCGACGACTGGGGCCAGTGCAAGGGCGGCAAGTTCGGCAGCCTGCGCGCCCATGTCGAGGCGGGAAAGCTGTCTGAAAAAACGCTTCACGCCGAACTCGGACAGATCGTGGCTGGTCTGAAACCGGGACGGCAGCGCGACGACGAAACCAATTTGTTCTGGCATCGCGGACTGTCGCTGTCCGATATCGCGCTTGGCCATGCGATGCTGGAGAAATCCCAGCGTCTGGGGATCGGACAGCGTCTGCGCTTTGCCTGAGGAACAGTGCCGATGCCGTACGTCGCGAATGCACGAATGTATTCGGTCAATCCGGCGGCGGCATCGGCATGGAAAGAGCTGTTCGACTGGCTGGCGCGGGAATCGCAAGTCAATTTGCGCGCGATCGACCATGCGTTTCCATTGCCGCTTGCCGAACTCTGGACCCGCCCCGATCTGGCCTGCGGCTTCATGTGCGGCTTTCCCTATGCGCTTGCACCGGTGAGGCCGCAGCCGGTCGCAGCCCCCGTTCCCGCGGGAGCGCCTGTTCCTGGAAAGCCGGTCTACGCCACGCGCCTCGTGGCGCGCGCGGATTCGAGGTTCTATTCGCTTGAAGACACGTTTGGCGGCCGGCTCGGATATACGGTCGAGGATTCCCATTCCGGCTATAACGCGCTGCGGCATCATTTGCTGCCGTATCAATCCGCGCGCGGGGCGCGCCTTTACCGCGAGAGCGTCGGTCCGCTATTCACGCCGCGCCGGGTCATCGAAGCCCTTCTCGCCGGCGATATCGATGTCGGCCCGCTCGATAGCTACGCGCTGGACTTGATGCTGCATCACGAGCCGGATCTGGCGGCCCGGATCAGGATCGTCGCGACCACCGATCCTGCGCCGATTCCATTTCTCGTCGCGGCGCCGGACTGTTCCGTCGAAACGGTGTTGGCGCTGCAGGCCGCGCTGGCGAACTTTGCCGATGCGTCGGCCTGCGCGGACCTGAGAGACCGGCTTTGCCTGGAGGCGTTCGCTCCGGTCAAGACCGACGACTACGAGTTGATCATGCGGTGGGACACCGAAGCCCGCGCGGCGGGCTATATCCAACCGGGCTGATCGCCCGGCTAAATCACCTGATGCTCATGCAGGAGCACCAGGTAGCAATCGCTTGAGCCTATCGACACGATCCGGAAAGAATTCTTGCGCGCGCCGCTCAAGATGGCCGCATCGCCGTGGTTCAGCGTCGCAGTATCCCGGTCCAAGGCCAGCGTCGTGCTGCCTTTGAGCGACAGCACGACCGCGATTTCGTTGCCGCCAAATTCGCAGCAGGCGGACTGCCCGATGCGCCGCAACCGATGGCGGAAGCGCGACCGCCGCGTCATCACGTTGAGGTCGGTGATCTCGCCTGCGGTCAGCCGCGCCGATATCGGGATGTCGCCGGCGAAGCCGATCGGATCGGAGCCGCGTTCGACGCGGATCGGCGCGTTGCCTCCGATGGTGAGCATCATGCCTTTCCCGTCAATGACGGCAAGCGTCCGGTCAATTCCGGCAAATTCGGAGAAGGGGCCATCGGCGGCGACCCTTGCCACACTGATGCGCCAGTTGAAGTCGTCGAGCGTGGCGCCAGGTGGCTCGGCAACGATCTCGGTCGTCGAGCCGCCGCCGTTCTTCCAAGGCGTGGTGCGGCAACTTCCGGCGCGGATGATCTTCAACGGCGCGTCTTTCCTCAGCGCAGGCTCGGCAGGTCGAGCTTGTTGGCGCGCGCGCAGTCGATCGCGAGGTCGTAGCCGGCATCGGCGTGACGCATCACGCCCGTGGCTGGATCGTTCCACAGCACGCGGCCGATGCGGGCAGCGGCCTCCGGCGTGCCGTCGCACACGATCACCATGCCGGAATGCTGGGAAAAGCCCATGCCGACGCCGCCGCCATGATGCAGCGACACCCAGGTGGCGCCGCTGGCGCAATTCAGGAGCGCATTGAGCAGCGGCCAGTCGGACACCGCGTCGGAGCCGTCCTTCATCGCTTCGGTCTCCCGGTTGGGGGAGGCCACCGAGCCGGAATCCAGATGATCTCGGCCGATTACGACCGGCGCTTTCAATTCGCCGCGTGCGACCATCTCGTTGAAGGCAAGCCCGAGCCGGTGGCGATCGCCAAGACCGACCCAGCAGATGCGCGCCGGCAGGCCCTGGAACGCGATGCGTTCGCGCGCCATGTCGAGCCAGTGATGCAAGGCGGCGTTGTCCGGCAGCAGCCCCTTGACCTTGGCGTCGGTGCGATAGATGTCTTCGGGATCGCCGGACAAGGCCGCCCACCGGAACGGTCCGATGCCGCGGCAAAAGAGCGGCCGGATATAGGCCGGCACGAAACCTGGAAAATCGAACGCGTCCTTGACGCCTTCCTCGAAGGCCATCTGGCGGATGTTGTTGCCGTAGTCGACGACCGGAATTCCCATTCTGTGAAAATCGAGCATGGCGCGGACGTGTTCCGCCATCGATTTCCGCGCGGCGCTCGCGACCGCCTTCTGGTCGGTCTCGCGCCGGGATTCCCACTCGTTGGTGGTCCAGCCCTTCGGCAGATAGCCGTTAACGGGATCGTGCGCGGAGGTCTGGTCGGTGACGGCATCGGGCCGAACGCCGCGCCGCACCAGTTCAGGGAAAATGTCGGCGGCGTTGCCGAGCAGGCCGACCGACACCGGCTTGCCGTCGCGGCCTGCCTGTTCGATGATCGCCAGGGCCTCGTCGAGGCTCCCAGCCTGGCGGTCGAGATAGCGGGTGCGCAGACGCATTTCGATCCGCGACGGCTGGCATTCGACGGCGAGGCAGGATGCGCCCGCCATCACGGCCGCGAGCGGCTGAGCGCCGCCCATGCCGCCAAGTCCCGCGGTCAGAATCCATTTGCCCCGGAGGTTGCCGCAATAATGCTGGCGGCCAAGTTCGACGAAGGTCTCGTAAGTGCCCTGAACGATGCCCTGGGTGCCGATATAGATCCAGGAGCCCGCCGTCATCTGGCCGAACATCATCAGGCCCTTGCGGTCGAGCAGATTGAAGTGCTCCCAATTGGCCCAGTGCGGCACCAGATTGGAATTGGCGATCAACACGCGCGGCGCGTCGGCGTGGGTGCGAAACACCCCGACCGGCTTGCCCGACTGCACCAGCAGGGTTTCATCGCCTTCGAGCCGTTTCAGGGTCGCAACGATGCGATCAAAACTTTCCCAGTCGCGCGCGGCGCGGCCGATGCCGCCATAGACGACGAGCTCGCTCGGCTTCTCCCCGACATCGGGATCGAGATTGTTCATCAGCATGCGCATCGGAGCTTCCGTTTGCCACGATTTGGCCGAAAGCTGGTTGCCGCGCGAGGCGCGGATGACGCGGGCATTGTCAATGCGGGTCATGGTCGAAAAAATCCTTGCAGAAGAGGTCAGAGGAGGCCTGCGGCCACGGCGTGTGAATCGCCATGCCAGACACGAGCGTGGAGGGGGTTGAAGCCGATGCGGTAGACGAGCTCCGCCGGCCGCTCGATATTCCAAATGGCGAGATCGCAATATTTGCCGCGCTCGAGACTTCCGATGTCCTCGAAGCGTCCGAGCGCGCGCGCAGCCTCCCGCGTGACGGCCGCAATGCATTCATCGACGGTAAGGCGAAAGAGCGTCGCGCCCATGTTCATCGCCAGCAGCAGCGACGTCAGCGGCGAGGTGCCGGGATTGCTGTCGGTGGCGAGTGCTATTCGTGCGCCGTGGCGCCGCATCGATTCAATCGGCGGCGCCTTCTGCTCGCGGATGAAGTAGAACGCGCCCGGCAGCACCACGGCAACGGTGCCGGCCCGGGCCATCGCCTCGATGCCGTCGTCGTCGGCATATTCGAGGTGATCCGCCGAAAGCGCGCCGAAGCGCGCGGCAAGTGCTGCACCGTGCAGGTTCGAGAGCTGATCGGCGTGCAGGCGAACGGGCAGGCCGAGCGCTTGCGCTTTCGCAAATACCTGCGCGGTTTCCTCCGGCGAGAACGCAATGCCTTCGCAGAAGGCGTCGACTGCATCGGCGAGGTCCGCGGCGGCGATCTGCGGCAGCATTGCGTTGCAGACCGCGTCGATATAGGCGCCGCTGTCGCCCTTCATCTCGGGCGGCACCGTATGCGCGCCGAGAAAGGTCGTCTGGATCGACACCGCGCGCTCGGCTCCGAGCTTCCGCGCGGCCTGTAGCTGTCGTCGCTCGGTGTCGAGTTCGAGGCCGTAGCCGGATTTGATCTCGACCGTGGTCACGCCTTCTGCGATCAGCGCGTCAAGCCGTGGCAGCGAGGCGTCCATCAATTGTTCGGTATTCGCCTGTCGTGTCGCCTTCACCGTCGAGACGATGCCGCCGCCCGCTCGCGCGATCTCCTCGTAACTCGCGCCGGCGAGGCGCTGCTCGAATTCCTGGGCGCGGTTGCCGCCATAGACCAGATGGGTATGGCAGTCGACCAGCCCGGGTGTGATCCAGCGGCCGTCGCAATTGGTTCGTTGTTTGGCGTCGAGCGAGCGCGGAGCGTCCGCGGCGGGGCCTGCATAGACGATACGCCCATCGGCGGCGGCGATCAGGCCGTCATCGACCAGACCGAGACCTTGGCGTGACGGCGAAAGCGTTGCAAGACGGCAGCCGTGCCAGATGTGATCGACCGATGCCATGAACCCCCTTGGCCCATCAGAGGCGTTTAACGTACTTGGCAAATTGCCCATTTGTCTATACATATTCGCGACGAACCTGTCCAGCGTTTCGCTGACTTCGGAGGCGTGAAGGGTGGCCGGAATATTCTTCGACGAGGCCTTGTTGTCGCAGGGCTGGGCGCGCGACGTCAGGATTACGCTTGCCGACGGCCGGATCGCGAGCATTGCCAGCGGCGCCGGGGCCGAGCCCGGCGACGAGCGTCACCGGATCGGGCTTCCCGGAATCTGCAATCTCCACAGTCACGCATTCCAGCGAGGAATGGCGGGTCTTGCCGAGATCAAGGGAACATCCGCAGACAGTTTCTGGACCTGGCGCGAGCTAATGTACCGTTTCGTCGGACGCATGACCCCTGAGGATATCGAGGCGGTGGCGGCGCAGGCTTATGCCGAGATGCTGGAGGCTGGATTTACCCGAGTCGGCGAGTTTCATTACATCCATCACGATGTGTCTGGCGCGCCTTATGGCAATCCGGCCGAATTGGCCGAACGGATCGCCGCGGCGGCGCAGGCCACCGGCATCGGCCTGACATTGTTACCGGTCTTCTACGCGCATGCCGGATTTGGTGGTCGAACACCCGACAGTGGGCAACGGCGCTTCATCAACGATATCGGCGGGTTCGCGCGGTTGCATGAGGCGAGCCGGCGCGCTCTGGCGGGGCATGAGGGCGCAATCGCCGGTATCGCACCGCATTCGCTCCGGGCGGTTACGCCGATGGAACTTTCGGCCCTCGTGAGCCTCGCCGGATCAGACCCCATTCATATTCATATCGCCGAACAGACCCGCGAAGTCGATGAATGCATCGCCTGGAGCGGCCAGCGGCCGCTGGAATGGCTGTTCGGCCACGCCGCCGTTGACCGCAACTGGTGCCTCGTCCATGCCACGCATGCGACCGTTGCCGAAATCCGCTCCATTGCCGAGAGCGGCGCGGCGGCCGGACTATGCCCGGTGACGGAGGCGAATCTCGGTGACGGCACCTTCAACGCACCCGAATTCATAAAGCGCGGCGGCGTGTTCGGTGTCGGCTCTGATTCCAATGTCCTGATCGGCGTCAGCGACGAATTGCGGCAGCTCGAATATTCACAACGTCTCGCGCTGAGGGCGCGTAACGTGATGGCGTCGGGCGGCGCCACTTCAACGGGCCGCGCATTGTTCGACGGCGCGATGCGAGGCGGCGCGCAGGCGCTTGGCGTGAAGCGTAGCGGGCTATTAGAAGGTGCTCTCGCCGACTTCATCAGTTTGGACGCAGAGAGTGTCACCCTGGCCGGCCGATCCGGCGATGCAATCCTCGACAGCTGGATCTTCGGCGCTGGCCGATCGCTGGTCGATTGCGTCTGGGCCCGCGGCCGAAAAGTAGTGCAGGACGGCCGGCATCGTGGCAGGGAGGTAGTCGAAGAGCGCTTCCGCCGGGTGCTTGAGAGGTTGCTGCAGACATGACCGCGAAACTCAAGCCGGGTCCGAAAGCCACACCGAAGGCATTGTATCAAGTCATCCGTGGCGACATCGAGGCCAAGATCACCTCGGGCGACTGGCCGCCCGGGCACAAGTTGCCGTTCGAGCATGAACTGATGGAGACCTATTCCTGTTCGCGGATGACTGTGAACAAGGTCATTTCGGCGCTCGCCGAGGCGGGCCTGGTGGTGCGTCGTCGCAAGGCGGGCAGCTTTGTATCGCGGCCACGGGTGCAGTCCGCGATCCTTCAGATCCCTGATCTCAAGGGTGAAGTCGAGAAGCGTGGCGAACTCTACAAGTATCGGCTGATCGATCTTCGCAAGCGCCCCGCATCGGCAAGCGATAGGGCTCGTCTTGGCGTCGGCGCGCGCGCGCAGGTGCTGGCCATTCGTTGCCTGCACGAGGCTGAAAGTCAGCCATTTGCAATTGAGGATCGCCTGATCAATCTTGATGCGGTGCCGGATGCGTTGCGTGAAGATTTTTCAGCGACACCGCCGAACACGTGGCTGGTGAGTCATGTGCCATGGACGGAGGCCGAGCATCGCATCACCGCGTGCAATGCCGACAAGCAACTCGCATCTGACCTTAGGATCGACGAGGGCGCTGCGTGTCTGGTGATCGAGCGGCAGACGTGGCGCAGCGGCGAACCGATTACGGCGGTTCGGATCACGCATCCCGGCCATCTCTACGATCTGATCGCGCGGTTCACGCCAACCGGCTGAAGAATCTGCGGCCAGAACTTCGGGCAGGCCGCCTTTTTCTTGGCGGCCTGTTCGATAAAGCGTTGATCCAAAGAGCGTTCCGCGGCGCGGCGGGGTCGAAGCCCTGCCGAAGTTGAAACGCTTGCACGTCCAGATTTCGCCGGTAATGCCGCAGTTGGGCGATGCCGCGGTGAGCGCCGAAGGAAACTGCTTAGGCGAAGAACTGCGTCTGGATCGCCTGCGCGGCAGAGCGATGAGCTCGCGGATATCGGCGACGTTTAATGCGCGGTAGTTTTCGGCGGCCCAGAGCACGAAGAACAGCATGTTGACGTCGGCGTCGAAACGATCTTGCGGCGAGCAAGGCTCGCCTCTGCGACGCGGTGCCGCGCGTAAAGTTGCAAAGACAATTCCCAGAACGGATGGCCGTAATGACTCATTGTTGAAACTCAAGTGACGCGATGGGCCGGATTGCATTCATTAGGTCAGCAGATGCTCACGGAGTGAGCAGGCTGAGGTTGATCTTCCCAAGAACCGAAATCATCCTTGTTGAGCAGATACTCGTCGCGGTAGTCGGCGGTGCTACCTTGGTCGCCTTGACTCGATTTAGGCGCCATGTATTATGTATAGACATTTAATCAGGCGAATGATCTGCCGGGAGAATTTGGCTTCGCCCCACTCTAATACTGCTGCGAGGGACCCGAGGATGCATAACTGTCGCAAGAATATCTTTGCCGCCGCACTCGGCATGTTCGCTCTTTTCGTGACAGGGGCCGCGCAAGCTCAGCAGACCGTTCGGATCGGACAAGCCATCTCGGGCATGAGTTTCTTTCCGATCTGGGCTGCTCGTGCGCTTGGTTCGTTTGAAGCGCAGGGCCTGACGCCGGCCGTGTCGATCACGGGTGGAGATGCATCCGCGCTCGCTGCACTCGATGCCGGCGATGTCGATCTCGCTGCCGTTGGCTCCGAGGCGGTGCTGCGTGCCGCCGCTAAGGGACAACCATTCCAGATTGTCTATTCGCTGATGTCCAAGGTGACACTTCAGCTCGTGGTGTCTCCCGCATTCTTGCAGAAAACCGGTGCGAAGGCCGCCGATCCCATCGAAAAGCGACTCGCCGCGCTCAAGGGGGCGGTGATCGGCGTGAGTTCGGTCGGAGGCATCGAGGAGTCGCTGGCGCGCTGGTTGGCCTTCAAGGGCGGGCTCAATCCCAAAACGGACGTCACCATCGTGCAAGTGGGCGGTCCACCCGCTCATCGTCTGGCGCTGGAGAATAAGGCTATCGATGCGTTTATTCTTTCACCGCCCGAGCCTTATCTGGCAGAGAAATCGCGAGTGGGGACCGCTTTCATCAAGTTGAGTGACGATTTTCCGCAGCTGGGTCGGATTCCTTACCTGATCTTCGTGGCGAAGAAGCCGGTGGATCCTAAAACCTCGGACGTTGTCGTGAAAGCGATCCGCGCGGTGCAATCGGCCAGCGCAGAATCGATCGCAAAGCCGGATGCGGTCGGCAGCGCTATCGCCACGAAGTTTTTCCCGAAAGCGGATCCCGACGCCATTGTTGCCGCCCTGAAGGCGATGAATCCTGGCGTTGCGGAGGCCGGAAAGCTCGATGCCGGCAACATCCAAAATCTTCTGACTCTTTCAAAAGAAATGGGCGCGGACGCGGGCAAGGAGAGCAGTCCGAAGGCGTCGGAGGGCGATCTTTGGAGCAACGCATTCGTCGAGAAGGCCCTGGCAAAGTGATGTTCGACCGCCCCACGTTGCGCTGACCGAAGAAAGGTCTCGCAGCCCGGCCAAGCTGCCGAAGAAGAGGCAGGACTGGCTTCCGGGTTCCGCGCAAGTAGTGCTTCCTACGAATAAGTTAAATGTAGCATCTGCCGTTTGGAGATAAGTCCATGGCGCCAGCGCCCATCAACCCGCAAGACCTTCGCAGCTTTCTTTCCAGGTTCGAGGCGGAACATCCCGGCAAGGTGGTTCACATCAAGGATGAGGTCGATCTCGACTACGACGCGACCGCCATCACTTTCGAATATGAAAAGCACGGCAGCCCCATTCTCATTTTTGAGAACGTGAAGGGCTCACGCTTTCCTGTTATCATGAATTTGTTCGGTGCGAGGGACCGCTTCGCTGCGGCTCTCGGCGTAACGGAAGACAAGCTTATTGACCGGTGGGCCAACAACGACGTCACTCCAGTTGCGCCGAAGCTCGTGCAGACGGGGCCGATTCTGGATGTGGTTCTCAAAGGCGCGGATGTCGATCTGAACTATTTGCCGATCATGCGGCATTTCATTCAGGACGGCGGAAGCTATCTCACCAACGCGATGTTCATTGCGAAGGATCCGGAAACCGGAGTCCGGAATGCGTCATTTCACCGGCTGCAGCGCAACGGCAAGAACCGCTTTGGAACCAGCCTTCATAGCCGCCGTCACCTCTGGAATTATGCGCGCAAGGCGAGCGCAATGGGACTAAAAGAGCTTCCGGTTGTGATCGTGGCCGGGTGTCATCCCCTGATCGCAATCGGTTCCGGTCTTTGGAAGGGACCTATCAGCACCGACGAATATGAAGTGGCGGGAGGCTTCCTGGGGCAACCGCTGGAGATTGTGAACGGTGTCACCGGTCCGATCGAGATACCCGCGCATGCCGAGATCGCGATCGAAGGAAAATTGATACTCGACGCTGACGAGGACGAAGGTCCATTCGGCGAATTCACGGGCTATGCCTCGGAGCGCTCGACGCGCAATGCCGTGGAAGTCACGGGCATTCTCCATCGGAAAGACGCGTTCTATCATACGGTCGCTCCCGGGATTTCGGACGAACACACGCTGCTGCTCGGAATCTCTCAGGAAGCTCGCCAGCTTAAGTCGCTGCGTGTGCAATACCCCGGCGTCACCGCGGTTCACTATCCGAAGTCGGGCACGTGTCTTCTTCATGCCTACGTCTCGGTCAAGGACCCGGCACCCGGCGAGCCCAGCAATATTGCCGCCGCGGCGTTCGGTGATAACCTGAGCCTGAAACTCGTGGTTGTGGTCGATGCTGACGTGAACGTTTTCGACGAAGAGCAGGTGATGTGGGCGGTGTGCACGCGTTTCCAGGCCGACACCGACATGGATGTGATCCGCAACGGGATGGGAGCCATTCTGGATCCCTCCAATCGCGACGGCGCAACGGCGAAGCTGATGATCGACGCGACTTGCAAGAAGCGGCCTTACGCGGCACGGCACACATTCCCGGATGCCGTGCGGGAGAAGGCGCGGAAACTGGTCCTGGGAAGGCTCTAGGCCGGCGGCGATTCCATGGCTCGCACAGTCCTCAAATTCGATAATATCCGGCAGGAGTTTCCTGCTCCCGGAAAGTCGTCTCCGGTCAAGGTCCTTGATGGAATTTCGTTCGATGTCGACGCGGGCAAGTTCGTTGCAGTGATCGGGCCGAGTGGTTGCGGCAAGAGTACCCTTTTGCAGATGGCGGCGGGGCTGTTGATTCCAACCCACGGCCGGGTTAGCCACCGGGAAAAGCCCGTTCTGGGTATCAACACGGAGGTCGGCTTCGTTCCCCAGCAGGCCCAACTGTTTCCGTGGAAGACGCTGGTGGAAAACGTGGAGCTGCCGTTGGTGCTGCGCGGAGTATCGCTGTTCGAGCGCAGGGATCGCGTCGCAAGGGTTCTCGAAGCGGTCGGCCTAACGGGATTTGAAAACTATTACCCAAGTCAACTTTCGGGCGGAATGCAGAAGCGGGCATCCATTGCCCGCACCCTCGTGTACGGCCCGGACGTCATTCTGATGGACGAGCCGTTTGGCGCGCTGGACGCCCAGACGCGAATGGTCATGCAAAGCGATCTTCAATCGCTGTCGCAGAACGCGAGAGCCACGGTGCTGTTCATCACTCACGATATTGCGGAGGCCGTGCTGCTGGCCGACAATGTGGTGATCATGAGCAACCGGCCGGCCCGGGTTCTGGCCAACGTCGCCATCAACATACCGAGACCCAGAAACGTGTTTGAGGCGTTCCGCAATCCCGATTTCGATGAGGCATATGACGCCGTCTGGTCGGTTTTCAAATCGCAGGTCGAAATGCGAGGGCACCAGCATTGAAGGCAGAAGCGATGGATGAGCCCGCAACGATGGACGGCGCGGAGAGGAGTGTCGACCGCGTAGCGCCTAAGCGCCGGTCATGGGTCAAAGCAATTGAGCGTGGAGTTACGGCACTGTTGCCCGGCATCGTCCTCTTGGCATTTTGGCAGTGGGCGTCCGGCCACCTCATCAAGAAAATCTACATCAGCAAGCCAACCGACGTCGCGTATAGGCTGTATGAACTCTTTAGTTCCGGGGAAATCTATCCGCATCTTTTGACGACCGGGCAGGAGTTGGTGCTCAGCTATATCATCGGTGTCAGCTCCGGTATTATTGCCGGTTACGGTTTGGGTCGCTCACCGCGCCTTGCGAAAATTTTCGAACCCTATGTGATGGCGTTTTATGGCATCCCCAAAATTGCCCTCGCGCCGCTCTTCATCATCTGGTTCGGGATCGGAATCTGGTCGAAGGTGGCGATTGCCGCCATCATGGTGTTCTTCCTCGTTTTCTACAACGTGTACTCCGGTGTGCGCTCGGTTGACCGCGAGCTTGTCAATCTGACGTTGGTGATGGGCGCCAATCAGCGGCAGTTGACGTATCACGTGTATCTGCCGGCAACGTCGCCCTATGTTCTGCTGGGCATGCGTATGGCAATCCCATATGCCGTCATCGGCGTGATCGTCGGAGAATTCACTTCGTCGATGAAGGGACTCGGCTTGTTCATCAACCAGGCGTCGGCGAACTACGACCCCGCCGGAGTTTTTGCGGGTATCGTCATCCTGCTGACCTTCGTTGTCGCCGCCAATTATCTGGCGGGGCGCCTGGAGCGACGGTTTCTGCGCTGGAAGTCACCGCCAGGTCAGGCGCCGAGCGAAATCTAGCAAATCCACGTGCCGATCGCCGCTGGGTGGAACACGATCGGATGTGCTATTGCGCTAATGGCGGCCATCTCAGGAACGTGGCGGCACTGTCCGAACTGGGCGCCAGCATTGCGCCCCCGGTTCCCGCATTCTATGCGAAGCCGGAATCGATCGAAGAGATGGTAGAACACACCGTGGGTCGGGTGCTGGACTTGTTCGAGATCGATGTGGCCACCGTTCGACGCTGGGGAGAAGATCGGGATCTGCGAGGCCGTCCCGTCAAGAGCTGACGGGTCGATGGATGTCTTGCGTGCTTACGCGGTGGCGTCATCGGTACGCGCGATGCTGGAGTTAGACAGATGGATCGTTTCAACCTTGGCAGCCATACCAGAATTATTTCGACAGGCTCGCCGGAAGCGCAACGCTGGTTCAACCTGGGCTTAAACTGGTGCTTTGCCTTCAACAAGTCAGAGGGCGTCAAATGCTTTCGAAAGGCCCTCGAATTCGATCGCGAATGCGTCATGGCTCATTGGGGTATCGCCTATGGTTGCGGGCCTTTTTACAACATGACGTGGCGTGACCACAGCGAGGAAGAAGCCAATGCCGCGACCGGCATCGCCTACGAACATATCCAGATAGCGCGCGCCCTGACACACCGGGCGACGGTGCTCGAAAATTGGCTGGTCGAGTCGCTGGCCTGCCGCGTTCAGAGGCCACATTCGGTTCCGCCGGAAGAGTTTGATCGTTGGGACGACGACTACGCCGCGGAGTTGCGCAGAGTCTATCACCAGCATCGGGACGATCACGATGTGGTGGTGCTTTTTGTTGAAGCCCTGATCATGCGGACGCCGAGACGCTTGTGGAATGTCAAAACCGGATTGGCGGCAAGAAATTCCGACGTGATCGAAGCCCTCGAAGTCTGCGAGCGCGCAATCGACGCGGCCGAACGACAAGGGAAGAACAAGCATCCGGCGCTGTTCCATCTGCATATCCATATTCTTGAAATGTCGAATGAGCCGGAACGCGCGGAGACCTCGGCGGTCGCACTCGCCACGATGTGTCCGGACGCTGGCCACATGAACCATATGCCGGGGCATGTTTATGTCCTGTGCGGGCAGTACCGGAAGGCGCAGATCGCCAGCGAAAAGGCGATAGCAGCAAACGACAAATATCTCGCTTACGCCGGTGCCCTCACTCCATACACCACGGCTTGCGCGCACGATCTCCTGTTGATGATGCACGCCAGCATGTTCATGGGCAGATTCGGGGACTCGATCGCAGCGGCGAATAAACTGCGCGGCATGCTGACGAAAGAGGTTCTCGGCGTGAAGGGCCGGCCCAAATTCTCGACGAGTCTCGAAGGCTACTATTCGATGAGCGGGCACGTGTTGGTGCGTTTCGGACGCTGGCAGGAAATCATCGACACGCCATTGCCGGACGACCCTGAGCTGTATCTGGTTTCGACAGCGATGCACCATTATGCCAAAGGCATCGCTCACGCCTCACTCAAGCGTTTCGACGCCGCCGACCGCGAACGAAAGCTGTTTCACGACAGTTTGAGACGTATCCCGCCGGACCGAAAAGTCTTCAATAACAGCGCCCAGAGCATATTGGCGGTGGGCGAGAAGATGCTCGATGGCGAACTCGAATACCACAAAGGCAATCACGAAGTTGGCTACGCCCGTCTGCGGGAAGCCGTCGATAGAGACGATAACCTGGAATACATCGAGCCCTGGGCGTGGATGCATCCGCCGAGGCATGCGCTTGCAGCTCTGCTGGCCGAACAGGGCCATTACGGCGAGGCGGAGGCGGTCTGTCGCGACGATTTGGGCTTGAGCGGTCGAATTCAACGGTGTGCGCGGCACCCGGATAACGTCTGGGCGCTGCATGGTCTGGCGGAATGTCTGCAGCGGCGGTGCGAGGTGGAGGAATTGGCCGATGTGCAAAGAAGGCTTGCGCCTGCGATGGCCCTTGCGGATGTGCCAATCATGTCTTCGTGCATGTGTCGGACGGCGGTTCGGATCGAGAAGTCGGGCTGTTGTTGCGCCGGCGGGATGGACGCAACTGACCGCTAGAGTCGGTCCTTGACAGATATGCTTCTATATAAACGCGTCCGTCTCCCGCCTCGAACGCGGGGCCGTGAGTTGACTGACAGCAAACAGCAAAATGAGTCAGTTGGCTGATGGGTGAGAAAGGCGGAAAAGCCTTCCTTTTGCTGAATGGCCGCCTTTTGCAGCCAAAGCGGACCCATCGGCCGATCGGGTGAATGTCCGCCGTTCAGGGCATAGGCGCCCATTGGTGTTCCATGACATCTGATTTGTTTGTCATTCAAAGGCTTTCGTTGAGTTGTTGTCTAGAACAGTTGTGCGGACGCCATCGCGATGCGTCATAGCGCATCGAACCTAACGCCTTGGGCGAGCGGCAGCGTGCGGCCATAGTTGATCGTGTTGGTGGCGCGGCGCATGTAGGCTTTCCATGCGTCCGACCCGGATTCACGCCCGCCGCCGGTTTCCTTCTCGCCGCCGAATGCGCCGCCGATTTCTGCGCCCGAGGGGCCGATGTTCACATTGGCGATCCCGCAATCGGAGCCGCGCGCCGACAGGAAGGCTTCAGCCTCGCGCAGATCATTGGTGAAGATCGAAGACGACAGGCCCTGCGGAACGGCGTTGTGCAATTCGATCACGGCATCGAAGTCGCTGTATTTGATGACATAGAGGATCGGCGCAAAGGTCTCACGTTCGACCGGTCCGGTCTGTCCATCGATCTCGACCAGCGCCGGGCGGACATAGAAAGCCGCATGCGCGCCGGCGACGGTGACACGGTCGCCGCCGACAATGGCGGCACCCGCGGCGTTGGCTTCGCCGAGGGCGCGCTGCATCGATTCGTAAGCGTGGCCGTCAATGAGAGGGCCGACCAGATTGCCGGTGAGGGGATTGCCGACCGAGACGGACGCGTAGACCTTCTTCAGGCGCGGCACGAAGCTGTCGTAGATGCTCTCGTGAACGAAGAGGCGGCGCAGGCTGGTGCAGCGCTGGCCGGCCGTGCCCATTGCCGCGAAGGCGACGCCGCGCAGCGTCAGGTCGAGATCGGCTGTCGGCGTGACCACCGCCGCGTTGTTGCCGCCGAGTTCCAGAATGGCACGGGCAAAGCGCTGCGCGAGCTTCGGAGCGACGTCGCGTCCCATGGCGGTCGAACCGGTCGCCGAGACCAGGGGAACCCTGGGGTTGTTGACGAGGGCCTCACCGATCTCGCGCCCTCCGACCAGCACCGCGGACAACCCGTCGGGCGCCGAGCCGCCATCGGCCTTGAAACGCCTCAGAGCGCGTCCGAACAGCGCGTCCGCCGCCAAGGCGGTGAGAGGAGTCTTCTCCGACGGCTTCCAGACGACGCTGTTGCCGCAGACCAGTGCCAGCGCGGCATTCCATGACCAGACCGCGACCGGGAAATTAAACGCCGAGATGATGCCGGCGACGCCGAGCGGATGCCAGGTCTCTGCCATGCGGTGCTCGTGGCGTTCGGTGGCGATCGTCAAACCGTAGAGCTGGCGGGAAAGCCCCACGGCGTAGTCGCAAATGTCGATCATCTCCTGGACTTCGCCGAGACCTTCGGACTCGATCTTGCCGGCCTCGACGGAAACGAGCCGGCCGAGCGCGCGTTTGTTGCTGCGCAGCTCTTTGCCAAGCAGCCGCACCAGTTCACCGCGCTTGGGACTTGGGATCAGGCGCCATTCGAGGAAAGCCGCATGAGCCTTTTCGATGGTCGAGGTCGCGCCGGCGGCATCGACCTCCCTGACATGCGCCACGGTTTCGCCGGTGATCGGGGTCTTCGCAACCAGCGTGCCACCGGTATAGCTGACGGGTTCGACACCGAGCTCAACCAGCAGCGCGTCGACCTCGGCGTTGAGCGAGAGGTTTCCGGCCTGGGCGGATGGTTTGATCGTATTGACTGACATGAGGGGCTCTTTCCAAGCGCTCGCGTTAATTTCAGAGGGGCTGCTGTCAGCGGTTGGCTGGAGACTTCACGATCGTTCTCCGTCAGGCGCTGGCCTTGAAGGCGATCTGCGGCGACCCTAGCCGGATCAGCGCCTGCTCCAAAGAGGCGCTTTCCGAGAAAGGCGGGTGCGGCTGGACCAAGCCTTAGCTGGAGTGAAGCCGACTTGTCTGCCAATGCAAGGAGCATTCGATCCGCGCCGGCCGCGCCAATCAAAGAAACGCCAAGCGCTCTAGTCTTCGTCCGCTCGCGCACGACCGGCGGTTCGTCGGCACGGTCGTCTTCCTCTTCGTCCTCGTCCTCTTCGTCTTCATCAGGATCTCGGGGCGGCATCGTGTTGCCCATGATCACCAAGGAACTCCAGTCGATCAACCTGGTGGAAAATGCCTCGGGGATGTGTGGGGTCATGTTGTAGCTCCTCGGGTGTGGACCCTAGGGGATTTTACCCCTTCTGCTGTCATTCGGCATGCAAATTTGACCCCCTTAGCCAGGGGATCGGTCGATCGAAGTGATTAGTTTCGGACCGGAAGCGCTCGATGGCGCACTATCTTGGATTTCCTGCGACATCACGGGTGTAACGGGCGGTTATGCTGCACGGCCGCTTCGGGATCAAGAGCCGACGTTGTGGTCCGCTCTGCTGCCAAAAGCAGTCGGTCGAGGAATGTCCGGGTTGGGGGTCACAAGCGGACGTGGCACCCGTTCAAAAGCATGTCCCCTCAAGAGCAGACATCTCTCATCGCGGTCCCGCAACCGCACCTCTGTCGTATTGAGGAAGATCAAAGCGCCTCGCTATCGAGCGGTTAGGTTTTGCTGAGCGTACCACCGAGCGGCGGTCCCAAAGGCGCTGTTGCGGAGTTATGCGCGGGAGCCACCCGCCCCCTCTTTTCTTTAGGTCCCGCCTCTTATCCTGCCGCAGTGGCATGTGCGGCTCCGCTTAGCAGCAGGGCCGGCTCTTTTTGCCACAAGGCATCATCGAAGCAGTCGCGCCGTGTTAGCCGCGGCCTCAGCCAACATTGCATTCAACTGTGACTTGGTGAGTTCCTTAGGCTGCCTCACTATTGGCTTACGCGTAGACACAACCTTATGAAACGGGCGAGCACAGGCCGCCAACAGCGCTGGCTTTCGCTTCGGCACCGACACGATCTTGGGTTTGGCGGTGGGCGGTTTGCGGCCGCGCTTCAAGCCCATGCGCAGCAACTTGGCGCACACCGCTTGCGGCTGTGCCCTAGTCGAATGGCGATCTGCGCGGCGCTGTGGCCGCCGGCCCAGAGTTTTTTGAGAAGTGCAATGCTGGCGGCATCCCACATGTGGAGTCACCTTACACCTAACGGGCGAAAAATCGCAACTCACCTCTTAAAGCGCATCCGGCGCGGGGCTACTTCGCCCTCGTTGCATCTGAGGCGAACGAATGTGCCATCCCTTGAACTTCATCTGATCGGTAGTCGCCGATGTCGCCAGAGGGGCCCGCATGGCGAATATTGTCCGGCTCCGGTGACACGGGACCAAACCGTTTTATGTCGTTGGGATCGACAAGGCGATAGAAAGTGTAAAAGCTCCGCGTGGGTTCGAATAGAACTGTTACGCTGCTCTCAAAAACCTCCACCACTGTGAAGTCATCTTCGGTCGGATGCTCCATCATCTGCTGCTCCTGCCTTTGGGACAATAGCGCGCGTCACGGCCTCAATCACACCAATCCATCCGATCACGCGGCAGCGAAGCCAAAATATTTTCGCCCGCGATCAATATGGAACGGCCGCTTCTGGCGCAAAGCGGACGACCAACGGTAAATCGACGCCGGACCGCGAAATGGACGCCCGTGGCCAGGGTCGTCGCGTAGCATCGTTATGCTTGTGAGCTCATCGCCTGCACTATTCTTTGCACGTCTGCTTGGCCCGCGCGTCGAATCTGGCTACCGGCCTGTTCGTCTGCCAAAGCTCCACATCGTGTCTGTCGACGAGCCGCCTGGCGGATTTGATGGCGGATTCATCATCAATACAATCCAATTGAACCACACCAATGGTTCGGTCGTGTAGCCCAACGATATATGCACAATAGACCGGCATCTTGGCCTCCAGGTAACGCGAAATGCTTCATTGGCGAACTTCCGGAATTCCTACGCGCAGGACGATACGAAGACGTCAACTGCGCGATCAGGAGGCCGGGCCATTCGTCGGAGGCGCACCACGATCGGTGAATGCTTGCCGGAAGATGTCCGCGAGAGTGTGTGGATTCGAGGGGATTCGCCTAGTCCTTTTCTAAAAGCGGAATATTGCCCTCCAACCGCAGATATCCCTCCGGTGTAGCTTCGGGCGAAGGCCATGCTCATGGCGATCTTATGCGGCTCATATGAAACCGAGGCTGCGGCGCTCTCGAAATTAAATTTCGTCAGGAAGATATTGGTCCATGTGAGTCAAGCAATCTCGCATGAAACGCCGTCTGCAGACCGACGAGTGGGCGAGAACGAACGAAAACAGGTGATGCTATGTCTTCTCCTCAGATTGCCACTGGCGACAGAATTGTTGATCCGATGATCGCGCTCGCGGGCTGCTCAAAGCGCCAGCGCGTCGTGGTAGTCGGCTCGAAGGGTATGGAACTGATGCTGGAGTTACACCGGCGTGGATATTTGCTGGCGGCAGCGGCGGGCAATTGTGGCCGTCCAACCGGTCAGTACCATGTTGCGCTTGTGGATTGGCGGCGACGCACGCTTCACGCGCTTGAGCCGACGATGGACTGGCTGATGAATTTCCTCGGCCCTCGCGCTGTGCTGGTGGTTTGGGTTGACGCACAGAAACCAGCAGCGAACGACAGCCTTCGCGCGTCAGTGACGAAACGTGGCTTCGTGATCGTGCGCGGTGCCGTGCATGAATGCGGTTGCGCGCTTTTGGCGCGACGATCGCAGGACTATCCGGTCCAAAAGGCGGCGTAGCGCGCGCCAACCGATGATCGGAATAGCCTCAAAAGGAAATCCAGATGGCCAAGCCGAAGGCACGACGTGCCATTATTCGCGGGTGGATGGCACTTGCGCCCGAGAAACGGCAATCGGGCCAGCAGACACTGGCTTTTGCAAAAGCCGCGATCCAACGGCATAGCCTGCCGCGCAGCCGCCGAACGCCGCACGACGTGATCATTGGATGGCTGCGGCCACGCACCGGACGACCCTGATCTGAGGCAAGAGGTCACCCGGAGGCTGCGCAAGCCTACCTAGCACGGTGCCCCGGCAAGCTTTCCCACTCTGGAAAGCAGTAGCTTTAAGATCGGGGAATTATTCGACTTGTGGTAGGCGATGACAAGGTCAAGTGTGGGCACTTCCCCCTTCACCGGACGGGTGGTTATTGACTCGGGCAGATAACGTCTTGTGTAAGCCGGTAACAGCATAGCAGCGCGCATCGCTTTTGTCCGAGAGCTGGATGAGGGAAATCTGCCTGTCCAGTTCGATCCGCGGGCGGGGAGAGGTCGGATCGCGTCAGCGATCCGGGTGAGGGGGCGTCGACGCGCAGCCGGGAGCTTTCCTGCCGTCAGTGACCGCTGCAACGAAGTGTGGACCCGCGGGTCAAGCCCGCGGGTGACGCAGAGTGCATGGCACCGCGATTCTCCAAACGCTGTGTCATGGCCGGGCATAGCGCTCAGCTTGTCTGAGCGCGTCCAACAACTTGACCCGGCCATCCACACTCACCAAACCCACCGCCGTCATTTCGAGCGACCTGGAAAGCTCGGCGAATCCGAAAATCGCTCAATCCCAGAACCCACCATTCTGCGGGAGCTTGGCGAAATCTTCGGCATCGTGGCAGAAAAACAGCGGGATACCGCTGCGCTCCAGCTGTTTCATCCGCATGCGCGTCATCGACATGGCGCCCGCGCTCCAGTCCCAGGGCATGGGAACCATGTTCTCGAATCCATCGCGCTGGTGACCGGTATCGGCGGCGAGACAGATGCGTCCGCGGTTCGGCAGGTCGACAATCAGGACCTGATGGCCGGGAGCGTGACCGGGCGTCTTCACGAGCCGCAGCGTGCGATCGTCGAACAGGTCGAAGTCACCGTCGATCTCCAGGATGTTCAGTTTGCGAATATCCTTGAAGTCGTTCTGGCAATAGACCGGGCGCGTCCAGGGATCCGGCCACAGCGCATAGCGGATTTCGTCGCGCTGGACCACGTGGACGGCATCGGGGAAGTACGACATGCCACCGGCGTGATCGAGATGGAGGTGGGAATAGACCACATAGCGCACGTCCTTCGGCTTGATCCCGAGCTTGTCGAGTTGGGCATCGACGACGTGGGCGCGCGTGAAAGCGTGCGGGTTGAACGCGGCGCGCAAGCCGGGGCCCCAGTAGGCATCGCCGCGCTCGGGATCGGCCACGGCGTCGTTGATTCCGGTGTCCCACAGCACGAAGCCGTGCTTGGGGTGTTCGATGATTGCTGAGGTGGTCGGGATGTCGACGCGTCCGGGCGCGAACGCCACCAGCAGGTTCTTGTCACAGGTTATGGGGCCGACATTCATCGCAGACATTCGAAGTCCGGGCATGTTTTCCTCCATTTGATTGGCGTGCTTGTTTGCGCACTGCGCTCTTTTTTCCGACGCGTGACGGCGTCGCGCATCGCTTCGGCGGCTCAGCCGACGATGGCACAACTATAGCGGGCGATGACAGCGGGTAAATAGTCGTGCCGGGGGCGTGGCTGAGCGGCGGAGGCGAACGGCGATTACCGGGCTTCAGGGACGAGCGCCGCATGATCGGTTTCGCTTCCGCAATGATCGCGCGATGTTCGGCGCCACCTCGCGGATCATGGGAGGCATATGGAAGGCGAGGATTGTCTGGGCACTCGGCTGGCCCCGTCGGCTGCGCTGACGGCGCGTTCCTGCCGACGGCAGCCGCAGCCGACAGCTTTTCCATCTGCTTTGGGGTCGGCATACGCCAGCTCGCGGGTCAATCGGTCATGTCAGCACTAATCCCCATTGTGAATAAGCACCGAAGCGGGACCCCAACTCGGATGACCGCAATGTTTTGTTGTAGCACGAGGAAATTCGTTCGGCGTGGGGTCCGGATCGGCGCCGATCGGGACCCGGTTGTCTGCTAAGTTCACGAGCTAGATCAACAGGTTGGCGCTCACGTAGCCCGGGGGTCCCACTTCGGTGTTTTATTCACACCGTAATGCGCAGCAAAGCGGACCTCGGTGAGGGAAACGTAGCGGCCTGTACAATCAATCGCAGGCGGCCTACTGCATGGGCGCCCCTCCGAGCGCTGGCGTCTCCGGACCTTCGCCGACCTCCATCGCCGCGTCGTGAACGTGCGCGAGCATTTGGGCTAAATCGCGCATGTCGAACAACGTCCCGCACACAACCATGCGGCTCGATTCCTATGTCGCGTTTATGAACGGATGGCTGAATCATGGTCGCATTCCTATGCCGTGATGCGCATCTCCCTGCGATCGGGGATTCTGACGCGACAAGGAAACAGAGCCATGACGAGAAATCTCAAGAAAGGTCAGCGTATCGGCCGTACCCCGAACACCGGCGCCGAGCTCGCGATTTCTCCGCGTCGCGTGATCGTGTTCAAGCCGTCGGCCATTCTGAAGCAGCGGATCAATGGCCACAGCCCCAGTGGCGTTGCGTGAGCAGCGATGGCCGCAAGACGATTGAGCAGCCAAATGAACAAATGGAACACGCTTAAAGTTGCGATGTACGGAGCTTGCCTAGGACTGCTCTACGCAGCCTCTCTGGAGATTGGGCTTTGGACACATCCCGATGTGTACGGGCAAGCGGGTGGCGGATTAATTGGTGGCACTATCGCTGGAGCCATCCTCGGCTTACTTATTTCGGGTTTTCGGAATCTCTTTGTTCGGTTTTTTAGCTGACGCCATCAGCGGGTTTTTGTCGTCGTTTGCATGGTGTCCCGAGGCCACTCGCACCGGCTCATTCCCCTTCGCCTTCAGCCCCCGGTGCACCCGCCCAAGCCAACCCGCCTCCCATTATCTCGCCCGAGTGCAGCACGGAGCGCCAATGCATTCCACGCCAAACCCGAAACAAACCGATCCGCGCGATTTCCTTCTGATCGCGCCCGAGGATAAAGAGCTTTCCAATCTGGCGCACGACGCCATGCGCTATTCTTCGGCGCAGACCCGCATGGGGTCCAACTTCTCCGCTGGCCCCCCGATACCCCAGGTCGATCTGAGGTTTTGCCCTGCTGCCGTCAACAATGTCGAAATCCCGGGCGACCGGCCGTCGATTGGCAGGCGGGCGGTACGCGCCTTCATTCGCTTCCTATGGGTAGCGTGCATCGGTGGCGCGGGCGTCGCTTGGCAGTTCTACGGTGATGCGGCCAAACAGATTATCGCGAAATGGGCGCCGCAGTTCGTCCTGATTTTATCGCCGCCGCTGGAAAACCCAAGGCTCCCCGAGCAACCGACCCCACCTGCCGTCCAGGCGTCCGCGACGAAGGCAACACCACCGCAACCGGCGCCTCTGGCTCAGACCGCCACGGAAGGCGTCGCGCCGACCGCCGCCGCCCTATCTCCCGAATCAGCGCAGTTGCTCCAGTCGATGGGGCGCGACCTCGCAACCGCAGGGCAAGAGATCGAGCAGCTCAAGGCCAGTATTGAGCAGCTCAAGGCCAGCCAGGAACAAATGTTCCGCGACGTTGCCAAGGCTTCCGGGCAGAACCGGCGCCCCAAGATATCAGCGTCTCCGCCCCGGTCGGCCGCCGCGCCGCCGCGCAAGCCGATGCCATTTAGGCCCTCGCAAGCCGCAGCAGCCCCTACGTTGCCGCAAGCCGCCGCACCTTCCGTGCTGCGGCAAGCTGAACCGCAACCGCAAGCCACGGCCCAGCCGCAGGTCGAACCAGAGCTGTCATCGGTGCCGCGGCCGCCGATGCCCGTGCACTAGCACAAATTCTTTGCGTGGCGCTCGACCGGTCCGGGAGACGTTCGCCCGAGATATAGTAGGCTTGCACGCCCGCGCCATGGCAGCCTGCCCGACCAAACGGATGAGACATACGCCCGATCGTGTTCGATCTGACCTTTCTCGGAACTTCGGCCAGCGTGCCTTCAGCGGACCGCAACCATCCGGGCCTCCTAGTGGAGGCCGGGGGCCACCGCATCTTGGTCGACTGCGGGGAGGGTACGCAGCGCCAATTGCTCCGGAGCGGCGCTGGCTTCAGAAGGCTCGACCGGCTCTTGCTGACACACGGCCATTTCGACCACGTGCTCGGCATTCCGGGGCTGTTTTCGACGCTGCGGCTGCGGCAAAGCACCGATGTCATGACGATCCACGGCAGTCCGGAGACCCTCGACGTCGTCGTCCGGATGCTCGCCGGAATCTGGGGCGAGGGACGGGAGCCCATCCCGTTGCAACTCGTTCCGTTGGCGGAGGGGCGGACCCTCGACGCCGGCGAGTTCACCGTCGACTGTTTCCGTGTGCGTCATCGCGATACCGAAAGCTTCGCGTTTTTCGTTCGAGAGCCATGTGCGTCGCCATCTTCTGCCCGACCGCCTTTCGGCTCTCGGCGTGCCGGACGGTCCGGTGCGCAAGGATCTGGCGGAAGGGCGACAAGTCCTTCTGGCGGATGGCAGGAGGATCGATTCCGAGGACGTGCTGGGACCGCCCGAAGGGCGCAAGAAGCTCGTCGTCGTGGGCGACACAGAAACGACCGACGGCCTGGCCGAGCAGGTCCGGGAGGCGGACCTCATGGTGATCGAAGCGACCTTTCTCGAACGCGATGCCGCTATGGCCCTCGACTACGGCCATCTCACCGCGGCGAAAGCGCGACCGAACTCGCGGCGGCCGCCGGCGTGAAGCGACTCGTCCTCACGCACATCTCCGGACGCTACCCCGACGAGGAGATCCTGGCGGAGGCGACAAAAATATTCCCGAACTCCCGAGTGGCGGCCGACCTCGATCGACTGGCGGTCTGAAGCGCTGCCGATGATGTCCAAACACCGCTGTTCTTCGATCTCGTCGGGCGCTGCACCGAGGGCGTGTCTCCCGCGGCGTGCCGTAACGCCTCGCTAGTGACAGATCAATCAGCAACGTTCAGTACCAGCGTCCACGGCCGTACCAACCGCCGCCGCCAAGCAGCAGAATGAGAACAACAATGATGAGAAGCGTGGTGATATCCATGCGCCTTCCCTCCAAATGCTGCATATTGCGCAGCGTGGAATTCTAGCTTTTTGACAACGTTTGGCCGGTTGTCCGGTTCCAGGAGCCCACGTCGCGAGATGGCGCGGGTCATGACGCTCGCGCTAAGATAGTTCCCGTGGTCATTCCCGTTTTCGATCCCGCTATCGTTGCCCCTGGCGGACCGATCGGGATCATGGCGTGCTCGTGCGGCATATTCGCCCACATCATGTATGGCCGGTTGGAGCGGCATCCAGCCATGTCGTGCGCTGATGGATATGGATAACGGCGCCGACCCAAAGCTGAAGGCTGACGCCGCTGGCCGTGAGGGCGGCTTTTGGATCGTACCTCGAGAGTTAGTACTTAAACTCCGGCATGGCCTTCAATTCATCCTTGGTGGCGTTGTACACCGCGTGATCGGGATACCAACGCTTACTGGCGCTGGTTGTGGTGGTGGTTGTCGTGGTGGTAGTTGCGGCACCGGTGGTGGTTCGCGTGCTCCCTTCTGGAGCGGAAGTAGTTGCAGGAGCATTCGCCGGTGCGGATGTTGTTGAGGCAGTTGTCGAGATCACCGGCTGGTCAACCCACTTCAGCTTATCGTAGCCGACTGCCACGTAGTGCTCGCCCAGGCCGAGAACGCCGCCCACACCTAGAATGACATTGGCCACCTTGCCCGACCTATCCAAAATCACGTCGTTGATGTCGCCTATCTTCTCGTTTGCTTCATTATACACATCGACACCGGCGAGCTTGGACCCGCGCCATTCACCCTCCTTGTGCGTGTTAGCACTGGTAGTCGTATCCACTGGGTTTGTGGCTGTTTGCGCCGACGCCGCGCCGGTCATCGACGCGGTCGCCAGGAATGCTATTGCAAGACATTTGGAAATCATGATGTCCCTCCATTGTTTCAAGAAACAATAATGCGATGGGACTTTGGTTCCAGCGGCGGACAATAATGAACTTGCCGTCGCCGCAAGGTCTGTGAGAAGCGGTGCGCGCACCTACCTCCTACCATTTTGCTACCCAACTGTTTGGGATGAGCCAACACAAGGCGGCACACGCGCCATGTGTCGTCCCAGTGCTCGACGCGCGCAGCCGCGGTCAGATCGACACCAAAAAGAAGGACGTGGTGTGGTTCGCGCTCAATGAGGACAGACCCTTGTTCGCCTGTGCCGGAATCTGGACCGAGTTCTCGGGCGACCGCGGCACTAAGTCTAAGCCAATACCTGGACCGCATCAGGTCTACGGCTTCCTGACGACGACACCAAACGCTGTCGTGGAACCGATCCATCCGAAGGCGATGCCGGTGATCCTGACGACCGAGGAGGAGAGGGACGTTTGGATGCGAGCGCCGTGGGATGAGGCGAGGGCACTGCAACGACCGCTGTTGGATGACACGCTCAGGATCGTCGCCCGTGGTGCCGACAAGGAAGATCGGGCGGCTGCGTGACGGAAGCTGCGGGTGGGTTGCGCGAAGAAGAGAGCAGGTCGCAATTTGTTCAAGAATGGGTGGCAGAATGAGATGACGCCCTGCTTGCTGGCCGGATGTACGCCAGCGGCAGTCAGGGGCCTCGGAACGTTCCGAGGCCCTTTTCGTTGAAATGGACCGACTATTGCGAGCAACCCGCCGAGATGCCTAGGTCAAAGAAAACGGCCTCCGAGCTTGAGTAAATGATCTTGGCGCAGGTACGCGATGAGATGGTGTGCCCAACGGATTTGCAGGTCAGGGTGATCCGCGTCGGTGGCAGATGGGACGCCGTCGCCGAAGTAATCGACAAGGCTAAGCATCCGGATTGTCTGGCGCGCGTGCTGCTAATCGCCTCGGAGCTTCGCTCCCGGTACGAACTAGCCGATTTAGAGGGAACGAACCGGCAGCGCCGGGCTTGAGTCGGGGTTCTGTTGCGTAGGAGGTGCGCGTGCGCAGCACCGGTTGGACGCCAAAGGTCGTGCCGTATGGCGCGGATCAAACCGTCTACCTCGTCATTGACCGCTTTGGCGGCCTGGGCACCGTATACCGCGAAACCGAAGTGGAGCGGACGGACCTCGAAACCATCGTCAGCGATTTCATATCGGGCCAGTTTAACGACCCGATCCGCATTGTCGCCTTAAATACACTTGAACATTGGTCGGATGATGTCTCGGCAGATATAGCGACCGAAATCCAAACCCGCTGCGATATCGAAGGCGTCGCAGTCCCCGAACATATCCGGGACTTCGTTGACACCCACGCCGGTCCCGCCCGCCAACTGACGTTGCGGCTCGCCTGATCATGGCCGCGCAGCCGACCCAAGCGGCCAGCCAGCGGCAGCAAGGCTATCTATCCTTGGCTTCATTGAACTGGCGCTGGCGGCGGAGGTCTGGAACCGCCCGCGCGGGACGGTCCACTTTTATGAAAAGGGGTTAACCGGCCCAACGCTAGTCGGTCTGTTGCGCTTCTGGCCGTGCGCTGAGGTGAGTTCCGGCCCTCAGAACTTCTCGCTGATAGGCCTTCCCATCCTCAGCAATCAATTCCGCCTCTCGCGTGAGCCAGTTTTGATATTCCCTGAGTACATCGGAGGGCGTCTGGGCATCGCCAATATGTTTGGCCGCTTCAAGCGCCGCTTGCATGCCCTGATGACGCCGGGCAAACCAACCATCCGCAAATTCCCTCAAGCCTGCGAGCGCGGTTTCTTGGTTCTTCCAGAACTTGATGCCCATCGGCGCGAAGGCCTTCAAGGCAGCTGCTGGCTGCAAGATGTTCGAAACTAAAGTCACGTTATCGGTCATTGTCTTGGTCCGTTTGAGTTGACCTGTCTTATGCGTTGTATAGCGCACTGACCGTCCGCGCGAGAGACGTGCGATGTTCAAATATCGGACAACTAAATTAAACTTTCGCCACACGTCGTTGGATCAAGCTGCGCCCTTTGAGTCGAATTCGCCATTAGGCCAGCCGGAGCTGTGACGCTTGGTTATTGTGGGATGGCTTGTCGTGCTGGCGCTAGGCACGATAATTTAGGAGGCCTCCAACTGAGGCAGTCTTCGCGATTGCGGGCACCAAAAGCACAACACTGAGCGGAATATGATCGCTCGGCGGTGTTGGTATTAGGCCACTCGCCATTTCAAAACAGTTGGCTTCTAAAACTCAATTTAATGGTGTCGGCAGATTGCGAACCTACATCAGCTTCACGCATTCGGCGTTCTAGTAAAAGCTCCACTGCGGATTGTCACCCACTCCAAGCCCAACGATACTGTGTTCGGCATGCATTATTGGTCTGAATGTCTACGGGGCCAAGCGGCCACATATCGGAAACTTGCCGAGCAGACGGACGATCCTGTCCTGAAAAAAACTCGCTTGAGTTGGCGTCGGTCTGCGAGCGGGTCGCCAATAGTATCGAGGACGGTCTGACAGGCGCGTGAGTGGCGCTGAACATGAGGCTGCCTGTACACGTGCACGACGCTGAGATTGAGATCAAGGAAAGTCCGGAGCCGCCGCCGCGCCAAAGAATGCAATGACACGGTCGCTGGCCGCCCGTATGCGCAGTAATAGACGCGAAGTCTGAACCGGGCTTTGCTTGTATGATGGTGCTCAATAGGAGAGGCTTGCCGCATCTTGAGCAGGGCGGTCGCAACTTGTTCGATATTTGTGTGCTGTCTGTCATAAGGGCCGTTATCTCACTGGCACCGCGTGGCGCGGCAAACAATCCCCTAAGTTTTTGCGGGCCTTCCGCGCTTCGAATAAGCTTTGCCAAGCAAGTCAGCCGCATTTCGGAGATTGCCAGCTTTTTTCATTGCCTGGGCTCGCTCGGGACCATGCGGCATCGCTCGGGCCTCTTCTAAGGCCGCTCGGGCTTCGGCATCTAAGTCGAGTTCGGGTCGCTGGACATCCTTCTCTTGAGCCATCTGGGAGTTGCTCCTCAAATGCAACGGTCTAGTTTTGAAATTCTTTCATTGTCTGTTGGTCACTCGCATGGTCTCGCACCATTGCGCTAAGACCCTGCTTTCAAGCCAGCGAAGGCCGATAGCCAGCTGCCTTAGATCATTTCGATGGGGACCGCCCATTTTATCGCCAGCTTAATCCATTCCCCGGCCACTCGCAGCCACGCTTCCTTGTCGAGCGGGCTTATCGCCTTGCTCTCGGCATTCATCAGCTTGCTTGCAGAACCAGGCTGCTTCTTCTTCGGAATGGCGAAGCAGATAGCGCACAATAGGGACCACTGCAAAATCAAAAGGGACCAGCCCGCGAACGGCGGATGGAAAGGGGTCAGTACCCGCCGCCCGGTGCTATCCTAATAGGACACTCAATATTTAAAATTAGGACGGAACGATTTATCTTGGGGGTTCTTGGTACCTTAACATTCGGCGATCCTATCCCCGAAAGCCAAGCCACCGACCGGTCGACATTTTGCCCAATGCCCGGCGAGAGGTCTCGAGCGGTCTCAGATGCCCCGCTGAGGCCGTTTTGCTTGGACTCGGGATGAGAAATTAGGACAGATGCACGCCTAAAAGAGGCCGCCAACTGGGGCGCCTGAGAGATCAAAGATGAAAAAGTTATCCACGCAGCAGACCGAGATTAAATGTCCGGCATGCGGTGGTACCGGATTTCCAACGGTCACGCAGCCAGTGCAGCCGGGTCGAAAAATCTATCCTACGCCGTGCGAGGAATGCGGTGGTAAGGGGCGCATAACAGAGGCCGCCAACTGAGGCGGCCTTACTCCTTCGGCTGGGCCGTTACGGCCTCCGCGTGGATGGCCTTGGTTTCGTACTCCTTGGCGAGCGCGGATAGTTTCAGAGCAAATTCCGGATGGCCAGCGCCAGCCGCGAGGCGGTGACAATTTTTAGCCCGTGTGCGCAACGTCTCGCTCTCGACTTTTGGCAGTCGACTTCTTCTTGGCATTCTTGTCTTCTCCAGGGTCAAAACAGGCCAGTACCCCCGGGTCATAGGAACAGACCGAGAAACGAGAACTTTCTGTACACGTGGCGGCGCAGTGTACGATCAATCCGCTCGCGCCGCAATTTGTCATGTTCGGTATCGTACAGACAATGGCGCACGAAAGGTCTACAATCTGCAATTGTAAATATTGCAGACGACGAGGCTGCCAACTGAGGCGGCCTGAGTGATCAAAGATGAAAAAGCCATCCACGCAGCAAACTGAGATTAAATGTCCGGCATGCGGTGGTACTGGATTTCCAGCGGTCACGCAGCCAGTGCATCCGGATCGCAAAGTCTATCCTGCGCAGTGCAAGAAATGCGGTGGTGGGGCGCATAACAGAGGCCGCCAACTGAGGCGGCCCTACGGATCGAAGCTCTCTGCGGTCAGTCGAAAAAGATGGCGGACGGTGCCCGACTTGTCTGTGACTTCTAGTCGCCACTCGGGACTGTCGCCAAGTCTTGTGATGATGTCGCGGATCATGTCAGAGCATACGGCTTCGGCCTCGTCCCAAGCCGCGTCATCGTCCGGCAAATCAACGTCCACGTCGCTTGAATGAGAGCCTTGACGAAATCGGAATGTATAATGCGCCATGGGGAAATTATAGAACCCCAGTGTGCAAATGGCGGCTTAAACCATCCGAACTCCAAGTCTTATTACCGCACTGACATTCGAACATGCGAAAGGTGCGCCCAGAAGACGTGTCCAGCATGCTTGTGATAAACTTAGGTTGCTCCCCGCATGTTAAGCAGCGGAGAGAGGTTGGCTGTCGTGCCGGTTTTCTCATGCCCGCACAGAATGCCGGGAAGAGCCTGCGGGCAAGTTAAAAGATGGTCATCCGTACCAAGCACTTGGCGGCGCGGTGCGATCACGCCCGCTTGAAGGGGTAGCCGCTTTTCTAACGCGCAATTTACTGGTGTTGACGAGACGAATTCCTATGTCAGCTGCATTAAGAGATTAACATGTTAAGTGAAAGCCTTCACCATGGATTGTCGCCACACCAAGCTCAAGGGGACTGTGTTCGGCATCCATGATTGGCTTAACTATCTACAGGATCAAGCGGCCAAGTATCGGAGACTTGTCGAGCAGGCCGATGATCCTTTCGTCAAAGCCGAACTGCTTGCGTTGGCATCAGTCTGCGACGAGATCGCCGATAACATCGAAGATCATCTGACAGGCGGGGAAGACGCTGCGCCGCGTAGCCCCTCGTCAAGGCTGTCGTGAAAGAGGCTGCCAATTAAGCGGCCTTACTCTGGTTTGCGGCTCAGTCGGATCACGAAACGCACCCCGTTCCAAAGCTCAACGTCGTGCCCATCGATGAGGCGCTTGGCCTTCTCTATCGCCTCGGCGTCATCAGCGCAGACTAGCGAGTCAAACCCAATAAAATTCCCGTCGTGCCCGACGGTGTAGGCTCTGTACTCTGCCACTGCAAAAATCCCCTGACAGATGCCCGACGATAGCGGGCGCGAAGAATAAAATCCGTCCGATAGCCGACATAAATTCAAATTAGGCCGCTGCGAAATTCAAATTGGGCCACTAGGATCGAAACGGGCCAGTTGTCCTTGTCGGAAACTCAATCCGGCTAGTAAGCGCAGTCGAATCGGGTGATGCTCTTAGTTCATGAGAGATGTTTTTAGCTTGATTTGGTTGGCGCTGATCGGATTGTTCCGGTCGCGAGCGTCGCTGCAAGTTGAGATCTTGACGCTTCGTCATCAACTCAACGTGCTGCGACGTAAATCGCCGCAGCGACTAACCTTCACCAGCATCGACCGTCTGGTATTTGCCGGGTTGTATCGGCTGGCACCTGGCGTGCTGGACGCTTTGAAGATCGTCAGGCCGGAGACCGTGATCCGCTGGCATCGTGCCGGCTTCAGAGCGTATTGGCGCTGGAAATCAAGACCGCGCAGTGGCCGTCCGAAGACCCCGCTGGAAGCCCGCCAGCTCATTCGCGAGATGAGTCTCGCCAACCCATTATGGGGCGCGCCGCGGCTTCACGGCGAGCTTCTCAAGCTCGGCATCGATGTCGGACAAACCACCGTTGCAAAGTATATGGCGAGGGGAAGGCGACCGCCGTCCCAAGGGTGGAAGACGTTCCTTGATAATCACGCCGACGGCATCGCGTCGATGGACCTATTCGTGGTTCCGACAATCTCATTCCGACTGCTCTACGGGTTGCTGATACTGCAACACGATCGCCGCCAAATCCTGTGGCTGGGAGTGACTGCGCACCCGACGGCGGAATGGATTTCGCGCCAGCTCACCGAGGCCTATGGTTGGAACGCAGCACCGCGATACATCATTCGTGATCGCGACGCCGTCTACGGTGACGTCTTCATCCGCCGCCTTCGGGCGATGGGCATTCGGGATAGGCCAACCGCGCCGCGATCGCCGTGGCAGAACGGGTATTGTGAAAGGGCGATCGGTTCGATCCGGCGGGAATGTCTTGACCACGTTGTCGTGTTCGGCGAGCGGCATCTTCGCCATCTGCTGCGATCTTACACGACCTACTATAACGCGGCTCGCACGCACCTTTCAGTCAACAAGGACGCGCCGTCGCCGCGAACGGTACATGCCGTTGGTCGCATTGTGCCTACGCCATTTCTTAGCGGACTCCATCATCTGTACGCACGTGTTTGATTTCCGACAGGCACAGGGATATCAAATATTCCGTAAGCGATGGCGAAGACGTTTACGTCGATTAGAGTGTGTACGACGCCCACGAGTGCAAAGCTGACGGCTTTTGCGGGTAATGACCGGTTGCGCCACGCCTCGACCAGTTTTTGGAGCAGAAAATTCAAGAGCGGTCTCTCGTCAGCAAAGACAGTTATTTCCGATACATGATAGTATCACCACGGCCTGAAGCCGGCGTGGCTTGATCTGGTATGGAAGGCTGCCTTTTTTGATGATATATTGAAGACCGGGGGTTCGAAGGTGTGGGACCCTTTTGGCGAATGCATTCAATCAGGAAGTTGTCAGCTATTCTCGCATTGGGGGAGCGGCTTCCCTTGGCCTATTGATCGGCCTAATTCTATTTTCATTTCCGGCTGCGGCAGACGTTTATCCCGTTACTGGCGTATGGACGGCAATCGATGCCGATTTTCCCGCAGCCGCAAGTGAAACCTGCCTTGCTGTTAAAACTTTTGGCGTTGAAGCCGTATCCAAAAAATCTATCTCGGAGATGATTATTTTTGCGAAGGATAAGCGCTATGATGTCAAAGGTGATGTCCAAACTGAAACAACAATTAAGTCAATCAAAGTGGCGGATGGTGGTTTTCGAATAACTGAGTCGTTCAGCAAGCGCGGAAGTTGGCTTGGGTTCAAAAGAAAAACCACCTATTTCCTGAACGTGATTGATCCGCAAACGATAGAAATTCGAGATGCAACGGGGATGGCCCGCTACGCAAAGTGTGGGCCGCCCCAAAAACCGCGTATCTGAAGCTATATTGTCGCTTCTGCAATTCTGCCAGAAGGTCTGATTCTGTGCTATATTCTCCACATGCCCACCATCGATGAACGAAGTGCCCTGAGAAAGCAGTCAGGTCTCTCCCGCTATTGAGCGACCACAACCAAATGGGTCTACATGCTCGACATCGAGCAGTGGGACCTAAGCAGGCAAACCGCCAGTTTCGGTTCCCCTTCCGCCGCAAAGCCGCGGGTTCCTCCCGAGAATGACGTTGTGATAATCATCTCGCCAACCTTTGCGGGACGAGACGCTACATGAAATTGTCGTGATGACAAACTGGGTGCGCGGCAGTAGCCTGCGGCAAAATAAGATGCACGGGAGGATGGCATGCCAGACGCAATGGTTGCAGCACGTGTTTCAGAAGCGGCGAGTGGTACGACGCAAAAGGTCGACGTCGCGGTTGTGGGTGCCGGGTTTGCCGGCCTGTACCTTCTGCATCGGTTGCGCAAAGCCGGCTTCACGACGGCAGTGTTGGAGGAGGCTGACGATGTCGGGGGCACCTGGTACTGGAACCGATATCCCGGCGCACGCTGCGACATTCAGACCATCGACTACAGCTACACCTTCGACCCGGAGCTGGAGAGCGCGTGGAAATGGTCGGAGAAATACGCAACCCAACCCGAGATCCTGCGCTACCTTAGCTTCGTCGCCGACCGCTATGATCTGCGGCCCGACATCCGCTTTCGCACAAGGATCACGGCGGCGACGTGGGATCAGGCCGCGGAACGCTGGCTGCTCACGACCAACAGTGGCGCGACTGTATCGTGCCGCTATTACATTATGGCCACCGGCTGTCTCTCCTCGCCCAAGCCACCTGAGATCGATGGTGTCAGCGATTTCAAGGGCGAGGTCTATTTCACCAGTCGCTGGCCGCGTGAGGAGATCAAGCTCGCCGGCAAGCGCGTCGCGGTCATCGGCACGGGATCGTCCGGGATCCAGGCGATCCCGTTGATTGCCGAGCAGGCGGCCCATCTGACCGTCTTCCAACGCACCCCGAGCTTTGCCATCCCCGCCCAGAATGGTCCTCCGCCAGCGGATCGCGTTGCCTTGCTGAAGAGCGACCGCGCCAGCTATCGTGCGCAGGCCCGCGACTCGCTGGCAGGTGTTCCGTGGCCGCTATCGACTGTCGTCAGCTGGCAGCTGAGCGATGCCGAGCGCCGCGAGCGCTTCGAGACGGCGTGGGCCGCCGGCGATCTCGTCTACATACTGACCCAGCTCTGGGCTGACCAGGGCGTCGACTTCGAGGGCAACGCGGTGCTCGCCGACCTGGTCCGCGAGAAAATCCGTGAGATCGTCAAAAACCCCGAAACGGCGGCAGCGCTGACCCCTCACGACCATCCGTTTGGGGCCAAGCGTCCCTGCCTCGATACCAACTACTACGCCACCTACAACCGTCCCAACGTCACGCTGGTGAACCTGCGGCAGGAGCCGATCAAGTCGATCACGGTCTCCGGCATCAAGACCGACAAGCGCACGGCCGACCTCGACGTGATCGTGTTCGCCACTGGATTCGACGCCATGACCGGCGCGATCAGGGCCGTGCACCCAATCACGGGCCGCGGCGGAAAATCGCTGTCTGACGTCTGGACCCACGGCCCGCAGACCTATCTCGGCCTCACCGTGGCGGGCTTCCCCAACCTGTTCATGATCACCGGCCCAGGCAGCCCGTCGGTGCTGTCGAACATGGCCGTGTCGATCGAGCAGCACGTGGACTGGGTCGTCGACCGCCTGATCGCGATGCGCGAGGCCGGCTTCACCACGATCGAGGCAACCGAAACGGCGCAGGCGGGCTGGGCGCAACATATGGCCGACTGCTCAACGCTCACGCTGCATCGGCTGGCCAACACCTGGTACACCGGCGCCAACGTTCCCGGCAAAGCGCAGGGCGTGATGCCCTATCCCGGCGGCGTCGGCCCTTACCGCAGCATCTGCAACGAGGTCGTTAGCCATAATATGCTGGGCTTTAAGCTCACCGGCCCCAACGGCGCCGAGCAGTGCAACGACGGCCAGATCGTTCGCCTGCAACCGGACGTGCGGCTGGTGCTGAACATGCTGGCGGACATGAAGTTGCCGCCGCTGGAATGTTTCGGAGCCCAGGGGGCGCGCGACTTTCTGGCTGCATTCAATGCCGCCCGTCCTGCCGGCCGGCCGGTCGGCGACGTTGTCGATGGCACACTCCCGGTCACCGGCGGCTCGCTGCCCTACCGTCTCTATCGGCCAGCGACGCCGGGACCACATCCGATTGTGGTCTATTTCCATGGCGGCGGCTGGGTGTTGGGTGACCAGGTATCCGACGAACCGTTTTGCCGTGACATGTGCCGGCGTAGCGGGATGATCTTCGTCAGCGTCGGTTACCGGCATGCGCCCGAACACCGCTTCCCGACAGCGGCAGAGGATGGCTACGCGGCGATGCGGTGGATCGCCGAGCATGCGGCTGACCTCGGCGGCAAACCGGGACCGGTGATGGTCGCGGGCTGGAGCGCCGGCGCCAACGTCGCTGCTGTCACCTGCCAGTTGGCGCGCGACCGCGGTGGCCCGCAGATCTCAGGCCAGCTTTTGGTATGCCCAGTTACCGACTGCACTTTCGACCGCCCGTCTTACAACGACAACGCGACGGGCTACTTCCTGACGCGCTCGTTGATGTTCTGGTTCTGGGACCTGTACTGTTCGCCTGCCGACCGAACCGATCCGCGCGTGTCGCCACTGCGCGGCAAACTCCAGGGCTTGCCTCCGGCGTTCGTGGCGACCTGCGAGTTCGATCCGCTGCGCGACGAGGGTGTCGCTTACGCCGAAGCCATGGCTGCCGCCGGTGTGCCGGTAGAGCAACTTAAAGCTCGCGGTCACTTCCACACGTCCTTGACCATGGTCGATGTGGTGATCACCGGCGTCAGCGGGCGGGTGCAGATGGCCGACGCTTTGCGCCGGTTCGCTGGGCTTCCCCCGGCATGGAGAGAAGGTGACGTGGGTTTCCGACCAAGTCAGGTTGTCGCGCCGCACGAAATCGCTTCAGCTGCGGAGTAGCACGCGGGAACAACAGACACGCTGGCTGCTGCGTGCAGCCGGCGATCTGGGGTCGGTCGAGCGCTCTTCGAGGGCCGCCCGTCATGCGATTCCCGCGATCTATCAATATCGTCAGTTCCCCGTTGCAGGTGGATTGATGAGCTATGGACCTAAACTAGAGGACAAATCCCTGTCCCTGTCGCAAACTCAATCTGACTAGCAGCTGATCGAGAATCGGGCGATGCTGTTACGGGATGAGAGATCTTGTCAGGCTCATTGTTTGGATGGTCGCAGATCTGTTTCGGTCGCGGGCAGCGCTCGAGGCGGAAATTTGGACATTGCGGCAGCAGATAAACGTTCTGCGGCGAACCGCTCCTAAGAAACAAAGCTTCAGCGCCATCGACCGATTGATTTTTGTTTGCCTCTATCGGCTTCGCTTTGGCGTTCGCGATGCGCTGGCGATTGTTAAGCCGGTGACCGTAGTCAAATGGCATCGCGCTGGCTTCCGCTTATACTGGCGATGGAAATCGGGAGCGCGGGGTGGCAGGCCAACGGTTCCGTTGGAGATCCGCAAGCTTATCCGCGAGATGAGCATTGCCAATCCGCTGTGGGGAGCGCCGCGGATCCATGGCGAGTTGCTCGAGCTCGGCGTCGAGATCGGACAGACCAGCGTCGCCAAATACATGGTCAGGCGACGAGACCCGCCGTCCCAAGGCTGGAGGACATTCCTCCGCAACCACGCGGATGGGATCGCGGCGATGGATATGTTCGTCGTGCCGACAATCTCGTTTCGCCTGCTCTATGGATTGCTGATCATGGGGCACCGCCGGCGACATATTCTGTGGTTTAGCGTCACAGCGCATCCAACCGCAGAATGGATCGCAAACCAGGTCACGCAAGCATGCGGTTGGGAACAAGCTCCCTGCTATCTCATCCGCGACCGAGACGGGGCCTATGGTGAGGCCTTTATCCGCAGGCTTCGATCGATAGGCATTCGCGACCGGCCAACATCGCCGCGTTCCCCGTGGCAGAACGCATATGCCGAAAGGCTGATCGGTTCGATCCGACGGGAATGCCTTGACCACGTTGTTGTGTTGTGCTCAGCGAGCGCCACCTCCGTCACCTACTGCTGTCGTACATGAAATATTATAACGAGATGCGAACGCATCTATCCATGGAGAAGGATGCGCCAGTACCGCGCTGTTGAGAGGGCAGGGTACATCAATTGTCGACCTGTACTGGGCGGGTTGCATCATCAATATGTCCGGATTTGATTTACGACCGGCACAAGGCGCCGGTCGCCCGACAGGCGGATAGCGTCGACCTCGAGAAAACATTTCGACACCGGCAGGCCCGCCAAAGCCGATCGGTTTGGTTCGGGCGGCTGATTGACATCGCGCGCCGGGGGGCGCAATTTTCTCACCATTGCCGAAAGGGAGGTTAAAGTGACTTCCAGCTGCCGGCTCAGCGAGCAATGCCAAGAGGCAACGCGCCCGGTGCGCGGCGGCGGTCGCGTTTACGTTGACGGCTGCGGCTTACGGACAGGAACACTGCGGACCGGGTGTGACGATCACCGAACTCATGATCGGCCAGATCATGATGCCTTAGGGTGGGCCGGCCTCGTCTTCGTTAGCCATTGCCTCATGCCGGATCGTGCAATTGCTCGGTTGCAGCGCGCCATTGCGTTGCGTAGCACCGGTATCAGAAATGGCTCCCCTCGCCTCTTTCAGGTGGGGGCCGTCGCAATGGCCTAAAAGAAAACGCTAAACCATCGAAGGGAGGAGTGACCATGGGCAAAATGACTATGGTGGCAAGCTTGGGCCTCGCTTGCCTGCTCAGCACTGCAACGGTTGCCCTTGCGGCGGATCCAGGCGAGGAAGACCCCAACAATTGGCCGCAATATCATCGGACGAGCAACGCGTGGCGCTACAGCCCGCTCGACCAGATCAACAAGGATAACGTCAGCAACCTTTCAGTCGCCTGGATCGCCCAGGGCGGCGATATCACCATGGGGATTCAGGAAACCCCATTGGCCATAGACGGGGTGATCTATTCAATAACGGCTGGCAATCGGGTAGCGGCGCTCGACGGAAAGTCGGGACGGGAACTCTGGAGCTATGAGCCAAAGCTTCATCCGCTCACGAAGAAGGTGCTGTTCTCGCCCTATAGCCGTGGCGTCGCGGTGGGCCAGGGCATGGTCTTCATCGCGACCGTGGATGGGCGCGGCATCGCTCTCGATCAAAAAACCGGTAAGGAAATTTGGGAGGTCCAATTAACCGATTTCGCGAACTGCCATGGCTGCAATTTCACGTCGCCGCCCGTCGTTGCCGGCGACGTCCTGACTTTCGGCTCGACTGCCGGCGAACTCGCGACGCAAGGGAAAATCTACGGGGTCGAAGCAAAAAGCGGCAAGAAGCTCTGGGAATTCAACACCATCAAGAACGACCCAAAGAGTTGGCCAGGCGAGAGCAGCAAATATGGGGGCGGCGGCGCCTGGATGCCGGGCACCTACGACATGGAGACGAACACGGTCTTCTACGGCACCGGTAATCCGGGGAAGGACTTCATCAACGGGGACCGGGAAGGCGATAACCTCTACACGGATTCGGTCGTAGCGCTCGATGCCAAGACGGGTCAGCTGAAATGGTACCGGCAGGAGATCAAACAGGATACCTGGGACTACGATTCGGCCTACGAGATGATGCTGTACAAGAAGGACGGCAAGGACTTAATCATCCACATGAACAAGAGCGGCTATGTTTTCGTCCTCGACAAGAACGATGGAAAAATCGAAAACGTTTGGCCGCTCAGCGACCTCAAGAATTTTGTAAGGGACATCGACAAGAAAACCGGCGAATTGATCGGCCGCGTCGACCTGCCGATGAACCAGGAGACGCTGATCTGCCCGTCCACCTTCGGCGGGCGTAGCTGGAACGCGGGTGCCTACAATCCGAAGAGCGGGCTGTGGTACAATAATGTGCTCGATTTCTGCGGGTACCTCAAGCCGGTTGCCCAGAAGGACGACCCCAAGGACTACGCCACAGGCCACACCGGCTCCAATGATTTCGGGCGGCTGGTGCTGGCCCCCGATGGTCGCAAGCCTGGCCGGCTCGATGCGCGCGATCCACTCACGGGCGAGCGCAAGTGGAGTTATGAGATGGACGTCCCCGGCTTTGCCAGCGCCCTGACCACGGGCGGCGGGCTGGTGTTCAACGGCGACCCGCTAGGTATTCTGCGGGCGTTCGACGCCGACACTGGAAAGGTGCTGTGGACTTTCAATACGGGCTCCGGAATGCGTAGCGGAATCATCAGCTACGCGGTCGACGGCGAGCAGTACATCCTGGTGCCAAGTGGTTGGGGATCCTACGCTGCAATCCTGCTTCCGCCGTTGTTCCCCCAACTGGCAAAGATCCCGGCAGCTTCGACCCTCATCGCCTTCAAACTTCCGAAATAGGCGAGGTGAGCAACAAAGAGCGGCCGGCTCCCGGCCGCCTTTCGTGCTCCATAGTTGGGTGTTTGCCATGAAGCGCGGATTTGTGATGGTGGTCGTTGCGGGAATCCTCATTGGAAAGGTGGCGTCCGCTGAAGAAGACGTTCCGAACCTCAAAGACCCGAAAATAATTGCGGCGGGCCATGATCTCTTTTTGGCCAAGCAGTGTGCCCACTGTCATGGGGCAGACGGCAGCGGCGGCATCGATCTGACGCAGCGCGAGCTTTACCCCAAGGACATCTTTCAATCGATTGCCGATGGCCGAGAGAAAAAGGGCATCCGTATGCCGGCCTGGCGAGATGTCTTGACCGATGAAGAAATCTGGCAAGCGACGGCCTACGTCATCTCGATCAGCCGGCAACCGAAGTAGCCGCCGGCAGCCGACCCGGACACCCCGCTTATCCGATCCAACCAAGTGGAATGCATTCTTGCTGAGGTCGATCCCGATCGTGGTGATGTTTCCGGCGCCTTTGGGATGTGCGCATCGCATGCTCCTTGAGCTTTTTTGCGTAACGCCTCCATCCCGCAGGCCCAGTAGTGGCCATAACGCCTGTTATGTGACAAACTTTCTGATCAAGCTAGGTCTAGCCAGCCGAAGCCAACGCAGTACCTTCTCGGCCCGATAGTTGGGCGCCCACTTGATGGGGGAGGCCAGCAGTTGACCCAATCTTCTTGGTTCGGCGCTGACGGGCATAGCCGCTTCCAGGTCTTATGGCAGGACGGCGACCGCGTGTTCTGCCGGCGGGTCGATGGCAAGCGCGATGTCTTGGCGGTGCTGCTCGCCTCGGAGCACCCGGCTCCGGCCGCTCTCGACCGGCTCGCGCACGAATATAGCTTGAAGGATGAGTTGGACGGTGCCTGGGCGGTCCGGCCGCTGGCACTCGAGCGTGACCGCGGCCGGACCATACTGGTGCTCGAAGATCCAGGCGGCGAGCCGCTCGGCCGGCTGCTGGGCGCGCCCTTCGAGCTCGGACGCTTCCTGCGCCTTGCCATCGGCATCGCAGCCGCTCTAGGTAAGGCGCATCAGCGCGGCCTGGTCCACAAGGATCTCAAACCAGCGCATATCCTGGTGAACCGCGCGACCGGAGAGGTCAAGCTCACCGGGTTCGGCATTGCCTCGCGCCTGCGCCGCGAGCGGCAGGCGCCTGAGCCGCCCGAGACCATTGCAGGCACACTCGCCTATATGGCCCCCGAGCAGACCGGACGCATGAACCGCTCGATCGACGCCCGCAGCGATCTCTATGCGCTCGGCGTCACCCTGTACCAGATGCTCACCGGTTCACTACCTTTCACTGCGACCGATCCCATGGATTGGGTCCACTGCCATATCGCCAGAAAGCCAGTGCCGCCAAGCGAGCGGCTGGAGAATGTGCCGGCCCCGGTCTCGGCCATTATCATGAAACTGCTCGCCAAGACCGCCGAGGAGCGATACCAGACGGCGGGTGGCGTGGCGAGTGATCTGCGGCGCTGCCTGGCCCAATGGGAAGCCCAGGATTACATCGACGACTTCCCGCTCGGCCGACAGGACACGCCCGACCGGCTGCGGATGCCGGAGAAGCTATACGGGCGGGCGCGCGAACTCGACACCTTACTCGGCGGCTTCGAGCGCGTCATCAAGAGCGGCGCGCCGGAGCTGGTGCTCGTCTCGGGCTACTCCGGGATCGGCAAGTCCTCTGTCGTCAATGAATTGCACAAGGTGCTCGTTCCGCCCCGTGGGCTTTTCGCGTCGGGCAAGTTCGACCAGTACAAGCGCAACATTCCTTATGCGACGCTGGCCCAGGCTTTTCAGAGCCTTGTTCGGTCTCTCCTCGGGAAGAGCGACATCGAGCTTGGCAGTTGGCGCGACGCTCTTCTGAAGACGCTGGGCCCGAACGGACGGCTCATGACCGATCTCATTCCCGAGCTGAAGCTCATCATCGGTGACCAGCCGCCAGTCCCTGAGCTTCCGCCGCAGGACGCGCAGCGACGTTTCCAGCTGGTCATTCGGCGGTTTATCGGCGTGTTCGCCCGGCCGGAACATCCGTTGGCACTCTTCCTCGACGATCTTCAATGGCTCGACGCGGCGACGCTCGACCTGTTCGAGGATCTCTTGACCCGGGCTGATATGCAGCACTTCATGCTGATCGGCGCCTATCGCGATAACGAAGTCGACGCCGCCCATCCGCTGATGCAGAAGCTAGATGCCGTGAAGAGCGCCGGCGCCAGGGTGGCGGAGATTACGCTGGCGCCGCTCGCCGAGGAGCACCTCGGACAGCTGATCGCGGACGCGCTTCGCTGCGAGCCGGAGCGCGCGGCGTCGCTCGCGCGATTGGTGCGCGAGAAGACGGGCGGAAATCCGTTCTTCGCCATTCAGTTCGTCTCTTCGCTCGCCGAAGAGGGAATGCTCGTCTTCGACCATGATGCCGCGCGCTGGTCATGGGATCTCGACCGCATTCGCGCCAAGGGTTACACCGACAACGTCGTGAACCTTATGGTCGGAAGGCTCACCCGCCTGCCGGCGGACACGCAGAATGCTTTGCGGCTCCTGGCCTGCCTCGGAAACAGCGCCGAGACCACGAGGCTTTCGATTGTCCTCGATAGGTCGCAGGAACTGGTTGACGCGGCTCTGTGGCCGGCCGTGCAACAGGAATTGGTCGAGCGCCTGGAGGGTGCCTACCGGTTCGCCCATGATCGCGTTCAGGAAGCCGCCTATTCGTTGATCCCGGAGGATCTGCGCGGCGAGGCGCACCTTCGGATAGGGAGGCTGCTCGCGGCGCACATCGCTCCCGAGAAGAGGGAAGAGGCAATCTTCGACATCGTTAGTCAGCTCGACCGCGGCGCGTCGTTGATCACCTCCCGAGACGAGCGCGAGCAGCTTGCTCAGCTCAATCTGGTCGCGGGGAAGCGCGCCAAGGCGTCTACTGCATACGCCTCAGCACTGATATATCTCGGCACCGGCGCGACGCTGCTGCCGGAAGACTCCTGGGATTGCCACCACGAGTTGACCTTCGAGCTGGAGTTGCTGCGAGCCGAATGCGAGTTTCTCACCGGTGGGATGGCCGCCGCGGACGAGCGGTTGAAAGGGCTTTCCATCCGCGCCGCAAATACAATGGAACGCGCCTCGGTCGCCTGCCTGCACATCGATCTGTACACGACTCTCGCTCAGAGCAGCCGCGCCATCGCCGTCGGGCTCGACTATCTCCGGCACCTGGGTATCGAATGGTCGCCGCACCCGACAGACGAGGATGTGCGACGTGAATACGATCGGATCTGGACGCAGCTCGGGAGCGGCTCGATCGAGGACATGCTCGAGCTGCCCTTGATGACCGATCCAGCATCCCTTGCGACGATTGACGTTTTGACGAAGGTTGCGCCAGCTGCATTCACGCTTATGGAAGCAAATTTTCATGCCCTCGCCATATGCTGGGCAGCGAATCTCAGCCTCGCACGTGGTAACAGCGACGGTTCGTGCGACATTTATGTGAGGCTTGGCTTTATCGCGGGTGACCGATTCGGCGATTACAAGGCCGGCTCTCGCTTCGGTAAGGTCGGGTGCGAGCTGGTCGAACGACGCGGGTTGAAGCGTTTCCAAGCCCGGACCTATATGTTGTTCGCGCATTTCCTGATCCCATATACGCAGCACGTCAGGGCTGCACGTGATCTCCTGCATCGCGGATACGAAGTCGCGCATAAGATCGGCGACCTCATGTTTGTGGGGTGGTACAGCGGCTTGTATCTGATCGAGAATCTTCTGGCATCGGGAGATCCGCTCAGCGAGGTGCAGCGCGAGGTCGAGCGTGGCCTCGCTTTTGCGCAGAAGGCGCAGTTGGTACACGTCGTTTCCATCATCCAATCGCACATCGAACTCGTCCGGACGCTGCGCGGCTTGACGCGAAAATTTGGCTTCTTCGACGATGAAGAGTTCGGCGACGCCCGGTCCGCCAGAAACCCGAACTCGGCGTTTGCCGAGTGGCTGTACTGTATCCGAAAGGTGCAGGCGCACTTTCATGCCGGCGACTATTCCTTGTCCATCGAGGCCGCCACAAGGGCGCAACGGCATACGGCGTCGGGATATATTTGGCAGGTCGCCGATCTTCGCTTCTACAGCGCTTTATCGCATGCCGCAGTTTGTGACACCGCCGACCAGCGGGAAGCGCATTTCGCAGTGCTGTCCGCCCATCACCGGCAACTCGACATCTGGGCCGAGCAATGCCCAGAAAACTTCGAAAACCGCGCCGCGCTGGTCGGAGCCGAGATCGCTCGCCTGGAAGGCCGTGACATCGATGCTATGCGGCTCTATCAACAGGGCATCCGCTCTGCCCGCGTCAACAGCTTCGTCCAAAACGAGGCGCTCGCCTACGAACTTGCTGCGCGCTTCTACGCGGCCCGTGGCTTCGATGAAATAGCGCATCACTATCTGCGAAATGCCCGGTACGGCTACCTGCGGTGGGGAGCCGACGGCAAGGTGCGGCAGCTCGATGAGATGTATCCGCAGCTCCGGAAGGACGAGCCAGCGCCCGCTCCAACGAGCACAATCGGGGCGCCCGTCGAACATCTCGACCTCGCGACTGTGATCAAGGTGTCGCAAGCCGTCTCGGGTGAGATTGTTCTCGAAAACCTGATCGATACACTCCTGCGTACGGCGATGGCGCAGGCGGGCGCGGAGCGAGCTCTGTTGATTTTTGCGCAAGACGTTGCACCGCGGATCGCCGCGGAGGCTATCACCAGCGGCGATGCAGTGACCGTGCATCTGCGCCACGAGGCCGTGACCGAGGCCGCGCTGCCGGAGTCCGTCCTCCACTATGTCCTGCGTACCCAGGAGAGCGTTATTCTAGACGACGCCGCCGCCCAGTCTCCGTTTGGCGCGGACACTTACATCCGCCAACGCCATACCCGTTCAGTTCTCTGCCTGCCGTTGCTCACCCAGGCCAAGCTCATCGGTGCGCTGTACCTCGAGAACGACCTGGCTCCGCGGGTTTTCGTGCCGGCGCGGATCACGGTACTGAAGCTACTCGCCTCGCAGGCGGCGATCGCTCTGCAGACTACCAGCCTGTACCGTGATCTCTCGGAACGCGAAGCCAAGATCCGGCGCCTGGTTGATGCTAATATCATCGGTATCTTCATAGCAAACCGGGACGGCCGGATCATTGAGGCCAACGACGCGTTACTCCGCACCGTGGGATACGACCGCGAGGAGCTCCTGTCAGGCCGTGTCCGTTGGACAGACCTGACGCCGCCGGAATGGGGCGAGCGCGACGCGCGGGCCGTTGAAGTGTTGAAAACAACCGGAGCCATACCGCCGTACGAGAAGGAGTATTTTCGCAAAGACGGCAGCCGTGTGTCGGTGCTGATCGGCGGCGCTCTCTTCGCGGAAGGCGGAAACCAGAGCGTCGCGTTCGTGCTGGATTTGACCGATCGCAAGCGGGCGGAAGCCGAAGCCCGCGACAGCGAGCGCCGCTACCGCGAAGTACAGACGGATCTGGCGCACGCCAGCCGCGTCACCACCATGGGGCAGCTCACGGCCTCGATCGCCCATGAAGTAAACCAGCCTATTGCGGCGGCGGTCACCAACGCCGAAGCCGCTCAGCGTTGGCTAAGCGCGCAGCCGCCAAATATTCATATGGTGGGCGAGTCGCTCGCTTTTATCGTAAGGGATTGTAGTCGCGCGGGCGAGGTGATCGGGCGGATCCGCGCGCTCATCAAAAGGGCGCCTCCGCGAAAGGACGCCGTCGCAATCAACGACGCGATCCTCGAAGTCATGGCCCTTACCCGTAGCGAAGCGGCGAACAACGGCGTCTCGGTCCGGACTCAACTAGCGGACGACTCGCCGCTTGTCCAAGGAGATCGGGTCCAGCTGCAACAGGTAATACTCAACCTGATCGTGAATGCGATCGACGCGATGCGCAGCCTCCGAGAAGGGAACAGAGACCTGTTGATCTGCACCCAAAAGGCCGAGCCGAATGGCGTGCTGGTGGAGGTACGAGATTCGGGTCCAGGCTTCGCGCCAACGACTATCAAGCAGCTGTTCGAGGCTTTCCACACGACCAAGCCAGGCGGTTTGGGGCTGGGTCTCTCCATTTGCCGCTCGATCATCGAAGCGCATGGTGGACGACTGTGGGCGAGCGCCAACGAGCCCCGTGGCGCCATCTTTCAATTCACAGTGCCCGCCCAGTCGGGCAGCGCATCGTAATGCATGCTCTCCATGCCAGCCTGCCCCCGAAGGGCCGAACTTTTACAAACGGCCCACGTCCAAAATGGGCAATCGCGTCGTCTTGGCCGCTGGTTTGCCACTCCACCGACCCATCGGTGTTCCCTCGGCAGCTTCCGATCATAGCCATCTAGACTGATGCTCGGCGCTCCAAGGATGATGGGACGAAGATGCGAAGCGCGGTCTGCTTCGAGGGGACATTCATAGAATTTGCGCCAGGCGTTATGGGTCGTACCAACTGGTTAGTATCATAGGCAGCTTCGGTCTCTGTGGCGCTGTTTGATTGCTTGGAACGGATTTTTATTTTGGCTCCAAAGATTGGTGGGTAGTTTCGGTCGTATCCTTGAGCATCGCCCTCATCATGGTGCGGACGCCGCGGATGATTAGTCTAGTTCGCTTCGGAAATATGTTGTTGATCCTCCGGCAACGCAGATTTTCAGACTGCACTGATCTCGATCCCAATCGATAGGTGTGTGCTGTAATCGCCGTTTGATCATTTCGCCGCGAAGAGCCTCAGCATATTCCTTAACGGATTGACCGGCCGCGAACTTGTGCAAGCTGCGCTTATCAGCTTCGACCTGTTCGCGGATGTTGTCATAGAAGCGCAAAAGATTTTCGTCTCTTAAATTTTCGATTGCCATAAACACACTCTCCACGAGACGCCACTATCTATACTTTCCCCTTCGCCTTCAGGCCCGCCGCATCTCGATTTCGGCGGAGTAGTGAGTAGTCGCACCCGCTCAATTCTGCCGCACCGCTTGCAACGATATTGAATGATGTCCTTGCCTTCAGCGTCGGGGGCGCTTCCATCAAGGTTCATTGTCTCTTTGCACACGATGCAGCTCAAGAGGCCTATCAGCGGGCTTTTATCGTCGTTTAAATGATGCCTGTCCCTGTCGGAAATTCAATCTTGCTGGCAACTGATATCGAATCGGGCGATGGTCCTGCCTTATGCGAGAGGTCTGTAGCCTAATTTGGTTGGCGTTGGTCGGAGCGTTCCGATCGCGGGTCTCGCTTGAGGCTGAAAACACGATTCTGCGTCATCAGCTTAACGTGTTGCGGCGGCAATCGCCGAAACGGCCGACGTTCGGGATGCTGGACCGTCTGATATTCGCCGGCTTGTATCGTTTGGCTCCGAAGGTGCTGGGCGCCTTGGCGATCGTGAAGCCGGAGACCGTGATTAAATGGCACCGCGCCGGGTTCAGATCGTACTGGCGGTGGAAGTCACGGCGCCGTGGGGGCCGACCAACTGTAGCGCCTGAGATACGCAAGCTTATCCGCGAGATGAGCATTGCCAATCCGCTGTGGGGAGCGCCTCGGATCCATGGCGAGTTGCTCAAGCTCGGCGTCGAGATCGGCCAGACCAGCGTCGCCAAATACATGGTCAGGCGAAGACATCCGCCGTCCCAAGGGTGGAGAACCTTTATCCGCAATCACGCTGATGGGATCGCTGCGATGGATATGTTCGTCGTGCCGACAATCTCGTTTCGCTTGCTCTATGGATTGCTGATCATGGGGCACGGTCGGCGACATATTCTGTGGTTTGGCGTCACAGCGCATCCAACGGCAGAATGGATCGCAAATCAGGTCACGGAAGCATGCGGGTGGGAACAGGCTCCTTGCTATCTCATTCGTGACCGAGACGGGGCCTATGGTGAGGTCTTTATCCGCAGACTCCGATCGATAGGCATTCGCGACCGGCCAACATCGCCGCGTTCCCCGTGGCAGAACGCATATGCCGAAAGGCTGATCGGTTCGATCCGACGGGAATGCGTTGACCACGTCATTGTATTCAGCGAACGCCAACTCCGTCACTTACTGCTCTGTTACATGAAATATTACAATGGGACCCGCACGCATCTATCCCTGGAGAAAAATGCACCGATCTCACGCGCCGTCGATCGCGCCGGGCACATTCTTTGTCGCCCAATCTTAGGCGGACTCCACCACCGATACGCCCGGATCTAATTTACGACAGGCACAGGTCCCGGGGGAGGGTCTGCCAGTCGAGGTTCTTGCACTCAGGTGAGTGAGTCCAAATTGCTAATCCACGAATTGCTTCCGTAATCCGGGATTTCTTTGAACCTTGGGGATTTGGATCCCGCCGTTGCGCTTCCTCGCAATGACCCTGCCAGCATCTGCGCGCGACTCGCATCATCCGGACGATGAGAGGTGAGGTCGCCGGTTGGTGCGTTTTCTGCCACGAAGTTCGCATAGATTCGATTCGGCCGTGACGAAGGCTTGCAGCTCGCGGTTTGGTTGGGGAGGCCGGCGTGTGTCGTCCGGCAGTCGTCGCGCGTCGGGCCGCTTCCAAAGTGACGAGGAGAGGTGAGGGTGCCGGTTCACGCCGGCGGGTTTTTCTATTGCGACTCTCTTGGTCTCGATCAATATCGCCGTCGTTGATCGCGCCGCGAGGGGTGCTGTCATGAGGATCATCCTTCGGGTCGTTGGCCCGCTATTTGTTGCTGTTGGGCTTTTCTGGTTCGCACAAGGAACAGGATTGCTCACATGGTCGCACAATGCTGCAATGGTCGACTTCGGCGCGGGCATCGTAGCCGTGGGTTTCGGCCTTGTCTGGTTCGGATGGCAGTAAGTGGTCGCGCTCGCCTCGCTTCGTGCCGGGCGGCCTATGGTGTGCGATACGCGTCAACCGCATGAGCAAGAAATACGCTGGCGCTAATCAAACCGAGAATTGCAGCAACCGCTTCAATCATCTGACGCACCCTGATTTCTCTTACCGTTAGAAACCTCTGATAATCGGCCTTTGTTTCACGACCGCTTCGTCGGGCCGGTAAAATGGTTTCGTTGGCCGGCGGCCACATGACCGCTCGGTGACGGCCCCAGCTGGGGGGAAGCTGAGGCCGTCTTGGAGTTGTGCCGAGGGGCAGAAACGGCACGACTCTGATGTGGGTTTGCGATCCGCCGCCGCCATTAACTTCTGCGTGAGGGTGGCCTATTCACCAGTACCTCAGGCCAGTGCCGCCAAGCGAGCGCTGCGCTGGCACCGATCGGCCGCAGCCCTCAAATCTCGGACACACCAGCGGGCTTCCTAGAGTCGTGCAGGGGCTATCGAGGGGCGCGGGCTCAGGTCCGCGCTCAGATCGCCGATAGAGGTCTCGATCCCGCCGCTTCACCCCGGTGGGTTTTTCTTTTGCTCTTGTCGGGCCCGGCGATCTGCTGGCTCTCCCTTGTCACCTACTGCTCTCGCACATGAAATATTATAACGAGATGCGAACGCATCTATCCATGGAGAAGGATGCGCCAGTACCGCGCGCTGTTGAGAGGGCAGGGTACATTAATTGTCGACCTGTACTGGGCGGGTTGCATCATCAATATGTCCGGATTTGATTTACGACAGGCACACCCCGGCCGTATTTGTCCATCTGCTCCTTGTTGTTTCGGGAATTGACCTTGTCGGTCTACAGGTCGCCGATAAAGGTTTCCAGCTGTTTCTTGAACTCTTCCAGCGCCGAACGGGATCAATCGCGTTGCCAACGCACGAAATGTCGCTCGAATAGAACAATAGCGTAATACATGAAGCCCGCGATCGCTGTGAGTAGAACGAGGCACGTCATCACGAGAGACATGTCAAAAATGTTTTGCCCGTAAACGATGAGTGACCCTACGCCAGAACTTGCCGCAAGAAATTCACCGACGATCGTGCCAATCAATGACAGACCGATATTGACTTTGAGCGTTGCGACGATTGCGGGAATAGCCGAGGGGAAAACAACTTTGCGGAATTGCTGCCACTTGGTGGCACCGAGAGCTCGAACTAGAAGCAGCTTGTCGCGGTCAGTCTGTCTAAACGCACTAAATACCGAGAGGATCGTGACAAAGAGGGAGATCGATACCGAAAGCGCGATCACCGCTTTGACTGTGGCGCCGAGCCAAACAATGAAAACGGGACCCAGAGCTATCTTTGGCGTCGCGTTGAGCACCACAACGTACGGCTCGGCCACGTCGCTGAAGAAGTCCCACCACCACAACATCGCTGCGATTATGATGCCGACAATCGTACCAAACGCAAATCCGACAATTGTTTCAGACACGGTAACGAGCACGTGGTAGCCGAGCGAACCGTCCCGGACCAAGGCCACGAATTTATAAATCATCGCGAGTGGATCGCTGGTAATGAACGGATCGATGAAATGCCAAGACGTAACGAACTGCCAGGCGCCAAAGAAGGCCACCAGCACGACGATCTGAACGCCGATTACCGACGCCGCTCGAGTGCGTAGCGCCCGGAGATATTCCGCATGACGCGGAGATGCCGCGCTTAGTGGGATACGGCTGTCATCCGAGCTGGTGGTCAATATCGAGGTCCTTCCAGATTGATTTGCAATAGTCACGAAATTCGGGCGCGTCGCGAGAAGTCATCGGTGACCGGTCGCCGGCAACAGAAAGCTTGATCTCGTAGTTGCTTCGTACCCGTGCGGGTCGACCGCTCAATACGATCACTCGGTCGGACATCGCCACGGCCTCTTCGATATCGTGTGTGACCAGCAGCGCCGACTTGCCGTTTGAGCGAATGATGCCGTGCACCTCGCGTTGCATGACGAGCTTCGTCTGATAGTCGAGCGCAGAAAAAGGCTCATCCAGCAGAATGATTTCGGGATCGGTTGCCAGAGTACGTATCAGTGCAACTCTCTGGCGCATGCCGCCCGACAATTGACGCGGATACGCGCGTTCAAACCCGCTCAAGCCATAGGTCTGCAGGAGGCGCCGCGCGCGGTCGCCTGCTGTAGTTCGGTCAATCCCGAGAATCTCGAGTCCAAGCTCCGCGTTCTCAAGCACAGTACGCCACTCGAAGAGATGGTCTCTTTGAAGCAGAAGGCCGATTTTTCGTGTCGTGCCCTTGATCGGCGCATCATCAAGAAAAATCCGGCCTTCGGTCGGGAAGGTCAGGCCGGCGATTAGCGAGAGCAGGGTCGACTTGCCGCAGCCGCTAGGGCCAACGATACTACAGAATTCGCCATCACGGATGGCGATACTGAGCTCACTTAGGGCCGTGGTCTCCCCGAGACGGGTAAGATAGGTATATGTGACGCGCTCTGCCCTTATTCTTTCTCGCATCGCGTTACTTGTCCGCGGTCGCTGCGGCTTTTTGAGAAAATTCTGGCTTCACAACGTCGGCGTATTCACCACCCGAGTTTACTACGCCGCCCTCGACCATCAGATCAGACATCTTCTTCATGCCGTCCGGCGTGATGACAACGGTACGAGGCCAGATGTCGACTTTTTTATATTCGTCTACGACGGCCTCGATCGTGGAGACCGACATATCCTTGAAGTCGGGAGCAATCATTTCGGCGACTTCATGGGCGCTGTGCTCTCGGGTCCAATTCAGCCCCTTTTGAATCGCATTCGTGAACGATTGGATCAGGTCCGGGTGCTTTTCGATGAATTCGCCTGAGGCCATGTAGGCAGTGTACGGCAATTGGCCCAGCAGGCTTCCGACAGAGGCAACACGATAGCCTTTGTTCTCCGCCACCGCCTTGTATATCGCGGGCTCGAAGGTCTGAGCGAATGTTGTGTTAGCCTCGAGATAGGATGGGATAATGTTAGAAGTAGTTGGAATAAATCGGATGGTTAGATCCTTGTCCGGATCGAGACCGGCCTGCCTAATGATATGAAGCAACGCGAGCGCCGACGTCGAACCCTTGCCGGTCGTGACGATGGTTTTGCCCTTTAGGTCACTGACCTTAAAGTCAGGCATTGGAGTTTTTGCCAATATGAACGTACCGTCGCCATTGGTAAGCTGTGCAAAGTCGTAGAGTCGGCGGGCGGGCCCGGCCTCTCTCGTAAAAAGAGCGGATTCGGGGCCGAGCAGCGCGATGTCGGAATTTCCACTTACGATTTCCGTAAGAGCAGCTTGGGTCCCCCAGGTGGTCTTCGGGCCCGTGATATTGAGACCTTCCGTTTCGAAGGCGCCGATGTGGAGAGCTACATACTGCGGCGCATAAAAAATGCTGCGTATGACTTCGTTAAGTCGTACGGTCGTCGCCGCGAAGCTCGACGTCGAAAACCAGAGTGAAAAGATCGCGAAGGACGCAGCCTGCCTCGTAAACCAAATACAATGCCGTGCGGTTCGGTAGCCAGACATATCGCCCTCATTTCGGTTTTACTGGTTGCCAGCGTATTGCGCCCACGTGTCAAGAATTTCGTCGACCTTGGTGACAAGGCCAAATCCAATCGAGATGTTCAGAAGTGCGGCCTCGTGTTGCTCGCGCGAGTAGGCGGCCGAGGCGTCGTCCACGAGCGCAACGTAATAATCCCTCATAAAAGCGTCGCGGGAGGTCGACTCGACGCAGATATTGGTAGCCACGCCTGTGGTGATGACGGTGCGTATTTGACGGCTACGAAGAATGAGGTCGAGCTCGGTGTTCACAAAAGCGCTGTACCGATGCTTGCGGACGACTGTTTCATCCTCTCGCGGAGCAACGCCATAAAAATCGGCGCCCCATGTGCCACTAACACAACGCGGCACTTCAAAGTTCAGTCGAGCATTGCGCTCGTACCAGGGCGGAGGCAAATACACAGGATCATAGATTGCCTGCACGAAGATAACCTGGACGCCCACGGCGCGTGCACCGTTGATCAGACGACGGAGGTTCGGAAGCATTTCCCGAACCATCGACACGTCGTTGCCTGCCTTGGCGAACACACCTTCGTCCGAGCAAAAGTCGTTTTGCACGTCGACCACGATCAATGCTGCATTTCCGGGAGCGATCTTTCGGTCTAGCGTGCCTAAGACGTCAACATCATGCATTGCTTTCGCCCCCTTAAGTGTTGACTATATGGTCAACATAAAGTGGGACTTTAAAATCGTTGTCAAGCCGCAGTTTGCGGCTCCTATCAGCTCGCAATGCGAGAAATTGTGTGCTGCTGCTCCAGCACTTCACCTTTGGTAGGGTTTAGTGGACTTTCGACCGCCGCGCGGTTGTGGGATGAGGCTTCCGTCGGCCGCCCGACGCTTTCTTGGTAAGCTGCTTTTCTTTGGGGCCAGCGGATTACGCCGCGTGTCCCTGTCGCAAACTCAATCTGACTAGCAGTTGACCGAGAATCGGGCGATGCTGTTACGGGATGAGAGATGTTGTCAGGCTCATTGTTTGGATGGTCGCAGATCTGTGTCGGTCGCGGGCAGCGCTTGAGGCTGAAATTCTGACGTTGCGGCAGCAGATAAACGTTCTGCGGCGAACCGCTCCCAAGAAACAAACCTTCAGCTCGATCGACCGATTGATTTTTGTTTGCCTCTGTCGGCTTCGCCCTGGCGTTCGCGCGGCGCTGGCGATTGTGAAGCCGGAGAGGCGACGAAGATTTTCCGGAACAGCCGGGTCGCCGCCGACTTCGGTCATATAGTGATCTGAGAGCATCGACCGTTCGGCGCAAGAAGATCCCATCCGGCGATTGTATTTTAAAAATCAAAAGCAGCGATAACAGCTTAACACCCATCCGACACCTGTAGTCTGACGAGGGAAATAGCGTGGCTTCTTCCAAGCGGACTTCCGCAAGGTCGAACTTCAGCGCAGGCATACTGGCCTATCGCCGAGCAAGGCATGGCCTTGAGGTGCTGCTCGTCCATGCTGGTCAGCAATACGTTCGAGATCGAGTGGCCGCCCAGAAGTGATAGGCGGCCAGGCGTTTCCGGAGGTCGACCGCGCCGAGTGGTTCGATCTGGAGACCGCCCGGTCGAAGATTTTGTTGGGGCAAATCGAGCTCATCAATCGACTGAAAGCGGCATTGAGGTGAGATCACATCGGCAGCGCAGAACGCGGTTTGCGTCGTCGGTTTGCTGCAGCGTGGAACGAGAGAAATTCATAAACCGCCTCGGGAGAGCTGCTCTCTTTCTAAAGCAGGACGAGACATTCTCAGGTCGTGAACTCGAAATCGCGATGGTATCCACGCTCGAGGCGTGCCCACCGCCCGATCACGACCTTTGTCCGCGGTTGTCTTTTCGTATCAGGCGCTCTGCTACTTCGGCGAACCGCGGGACGAGAGGAGAAGGGCCGTCGACGCGCCATACGAGCGACATGTCGAGAGTCGTCGCGGCGTCTGCGATCTCTAGAGCTTTCACGCCGGGCGGCAACGTGGGAATGAACGAGGCGTCGAGGATCGTACAACCGAAACCGGACCGCACGAGTTGCAGCAACACGGGCAGATCGTCGGCATCCTCGACGATATTCAGTTTGAGCCCTTTCGTCGCAGTCATCTCGTCGACGAGCGCACGGAAGCCGCGCCAGCGGCTGGCGGTGCCGATGACGATTGGCGCCGTCGCCAACTGAGTTAAGGTCAACGATCGCTTCTTGGCCCAGGGATAGCTCGCGGGCACTATGGCGATCAGCCGCTCACTGGAAAGCGGCGTCGCCCTCAGCGGCGCGGAGGATACGTTCGACATCATGAAGCCCAGATCGAGCGCGCCTTCCTCGAAGGCCGCCGCCTGTTCCGAAGAGGCGAGCAGCCGCAATGCGACGTGCGCGTCGGGATATTGTTTGCGGAATTCGATGATGATGTCCGACATCGGGCCGGTCGCCGCGAACGTCGAATAGCCGATCCTCAGCGTGCCTCGCAGGCCTTGCGCGACCTGAGCGGCGCGCGCGAAGGCGCGATCCAACTGCCGCAACGCGTCTCTGCCGTCGCGGAAGAGCGCTTCGCCGGCTTCGGTCAGCGCGACGTGCCGTGTCGAACGCTCGAAAAGAGCAAAGCCGAGATGCTGTTCGAGTTGCCGGATGCTGCGGCTTAGCGCGGGCTGCGCGATACCGAGCTTTCGGGCAGCCTTGCGAAAGCTGAGTGCTTCGCCGACGGCCAGAAAGTAATGGATTTTGGCATTCAGAAAGGACTGCATCTTGCAAACTCGTTTGATACCGCAAAGTTATCAATCAGGCGATTATCGGTATTAGACAGGCATCGGCCTTTCCGGCAAGGGAAAGAAGCGTGCACGCGGCGCTATAGGCCTCGACGCCAGCTCGAAGCAATCGATTGTAGGAGCACCTATGCCTGAAGCCATGATCGTAGCGGCCCAAGTGGAGGCGGCCGAAGCAGGAGCTTCGATGCTGCGGGCGGGAGGTAATGCCGTCGACGCGGCGATAGCCTGCGCGCTCGTCCAAGGGGTGGTCGACCCGCTGATGACCGGTATCGCTGGCTTCGGTAGCGCGGGAATCTACTTTCCAGGGAAAGGGTTTCACAAATATCTCGATTTCCACGCCCCGTCGCCTGCTGCGGCACGTCCGGACATGTGGGAACATCTCATCGAGAGCGAGGCGCGCGACGGCTACGGCTTCATTCTGAAGGGCAAGGTCAACGACGTCGGCTACCAGTCGGCCTGCGTCCCGGCATCGCTGAAGGCTTATTTCGAGGCGCACAGCAAGTTCGGCGTGCTGCCGTGGCGCGACATCGTGGCGCCGGCTATCGAGTGGGCCGATAGCGGATGGATGGTCCGGCCTCACGTGGAATTCTTTTGGTCCGATCCCGGCACGATGGGACGGGCTTCCGGCGCCGAGCGGCTACCCTTTACGCCGTCCGGACGAAGCCTCTACTGCCGAGACGACGGCACGCCGAAGCGGGTCGGCGACCTCGTCCGCAATCCCGACTACGCGAATACGCTACGGATGATCGCCGAGGGCGGTTCGGACGTATTCTACAAGGGTGAATTGGCCCAGCGCATCGACCGCGACATGCGGGAGCACGGCGGTCTGATTACGGCAGACGATCTCGCGTCGTATCAGCCCAAGTGGGTGGACCCTTTGAGGGGCGCCTATCGCGGCCACGAAATAACGACGAACAATCCTCCCGGCGGCGGCCTCATGCTGCTCGAAATGCTCAACGTCCTCGAACACTTTGATCTCGCCGATATCGGGCACAACACCGCCGAGTACGTTCGCGTCGTGTGCGAGGCAATGAAGCGGGCTACCGTCGACAAGGACAATTTCATAGGCGACCCCGGGTTTGTCGATGTCCCGGTGCCCCGCCTGGCTTCCAAGGACTATGCCGCCGCGATGGCGAAGGACATCGCCTCGCGCAAGAAGGCGGATGTGCCGCGGTTCAACTCCGGATTCCCTTCCAAGGACACCACCCAGGTTTGCGTGATCGACCGCGACGGCAACTGCGTCACCATGACCCATTCGTTGGGCATGCCGTCGGGCGTCATTTCCGACGGTCTCGGTTTCTTCTACAATGGATGCATGGCCGTATTTGATCCGCGACCGGGCCGGACGGGCAGCATCGCGCCCGGCAAGGCGCGCTTCACCTCCGTGTGTCCTTCGATCATTTTCCGCGACGGGAAGCCCTGCCTGGTGATCGGAGCTCCCGGCGCGACGCAGATCGCGATGGGCGTTCTGCAAGCCATCCTGAACGTGATTGACTTCAAGATGACGATGACCGAAGCGGTGAGCGCGCCTCGCTTTTCGGCGACGAGCAACGCGATCGACGTGTCGAACCGCATTCTTCACGGCGTGACGCGAGAGCTCCAGGCCGACGGTTACGAGGTGATCCGCAGCCCATACACCTTCGGCTTTGCGGCGGTTCACGGCATCAGGATCGACGGCGGCAAATTCGACGGCGGCGCTGATCCCGGACACGACGGCATCGCCATCGCCGTCTGACGGCGAACAGAACGAAAAAGAAAAACGAAAGGGTAGAACGATGTTGAGGGCAAGAGCCACTTTGTGGGCTGTCGTGATCGTGACCGCGTCCTGCGCCGCGGCCCGCGCGCAAGTCTCCGACGACGTCGTCAAGATCGGAGTATTGACCGATCATTCCGGCGGCTTCGCCTATCTGGTGGGAAAGCATTCGGTCGAAGCCACGCAGATGGCGGTCGACGACTTCGGCGGCAAAGTGCTGGGCAAGCCCATCGTCGTGGTCACCGCCGACCATCAGAACAAGCCCGACATCGCGACGGCCTTGAGCCGGAAATGGTTCGATACGGAGGGGGTGGATGCAATCACGGATGTCGCCGGATCCGCGGTGGCGTTGGCCACGCAGGAGATTGCCCGGACCCGGAACAAGATACTGCTCATTTCGGGGGCTGCGACCACCGAGTTGACGGGCAAGGCATGTTCGGCGACGACCACTCAATGGAGCTACGACACGTATTCGTTCGCAAAGGGCACGGCGAGCCAGATGACCAAGCAGGGCGAGGACACCTGGTTCTTTCTGACCAGCGATTATGCCTTCGGCCATTCGCTGCAGAGTGACGCGAGCCACTTCGTCGAAGCGAACGGCGGCAAAGTTGTCGGCAGCGTCCGTTTTCCGTTCGGAACGCCGGATTTCTCCTCATTCGTGCTGCAGGCCCAGGCATCGAAGGCGAAGGTCGTCGGGCTCGCGATGTCTGGGGCCGATCTGCTCAACGCCATCAAGCAGACGCGCGAGTTCGGGCTGGTCCAGTCGGGTCAGAACCTGGCGAGCCTCGTCATCTACATCAACGATATCGAAGGACTCGGTCTGGACGTCGCGCAAGGATTGACGCTGACGACTTCGTTCTACTGGGACATGAACGGAGAGACGCGCGCATGGGCGAAACGCTTCATGGAACGCTCCGGAGGGTTCATTCCCAATCTGATCACGGCCGGCACCTACGCCTCCGTCCTGCACTATCTCAAAGCCGTTCAGGCTGCCGGCACCGACGATGGAAAGGCCGTTGCGGCGAAAATGCGCGAGCTCCCGGTGAACGACTTCTACAACAAGGGGGTCGAAATCCGGGCGGACGGTCGCGTCCTCCACAAGAACTACCTGATGAAAGTGAAATCGCCCTCCGAGTCGAAATATCGAGGCGACTACTACAAGGTGGTGAGCGAGATGAGTGGCGCCGAATCCTATCGGCCGCTCTCGGAAAGCCAATGTCCTCTCGTCCAGAACAAGTAGGCAGGAAGCTAACGATAACTCCGACACCGTCAGATTTCCGAGCAGCCTGCCGTCACAAGAATGAGATATCCATCCTACGAAGATGCCCCCCGCCACGGCGGAGGCGGCATAAATTCGCTTACTTTTCCGGATGGCCCGTGCCGGGCTTGGTGGTCTTTGGCGCCTTGCCGTCTTCGACCCGACCTTCATTGCGCAGATCGCGACCTTCCTGCGCTTTTGCCTTGCTTTCAGCCGACTTACCGTGCTCGTTCATTTCTTCCTTGACGAAGCCTGTGGCTTCCTTGATTTCACCCTTGACGCTCATATCAATCGTCCTCTCTCGGCATTAGGCCACGATAATTCGTGTCACAAGAAAATGCGTCGGGCAGGATTTTGATCTTGTCCTTGTCGGAAACTCAATCCGGCTAGTAAGCGCAGTCGAATCGGGTGATGCTCTTGGTTGATGAGAGATGCTTTTAGCCTGATTTGGTTGGCGCTGATCGGATTGTTCCGGTCGCGAGCGTCGCTGCAAGTTGAGATCTTGACGCTTCGTCATCAACTCAACGTGCTGCGGCGTAAATCGCTGCGGCGACTAACCTTCACCAGTATCGACCGGTTGGTATTTGCCGGGTTGTATCGGCTGGCACCTGGCGTGCTGGACGCTTTGAAGATCGTCAGGCCGGAGACCGTGATCCGCTGGCATCGTGCCGGCTTCAGAGCGTATTGGCGCAGGACATCAAGACCGCGCAGCGGCCGTCCAACGACCCCGCTGGAGATCCGTCAGCTCATTCGCGAGATAAGTCTCGCCAACCTATTATGGGGCGCACCACGGATTCACGGCGAGCTTCTCAAGCTCGGCGTCGACAGACCAGCGTGGCCAAGTACATGGTCGGCGACGAGATCCGCCGTCCCAAGGCTGGAGGACATTCCTCCGCAATCAAGCTGATGGGATCGCTGCGATGGACATGTTCGTAGTGCCGACAATCTCGCTTCGTTTGCTCTACGGTTTATTGATCATGGGGCATGGCCGGCGGCAGATCGTATGGCTCGGCGTCACAGCGCATCCGACCGCAGAATGGATTGCAAATCAGATTACGGAAGCTTTCGGCTGGGAAAAAAGCTCCCCGCCATCTGATCCGCGATCGCGACGGTGCATATGGAGAGATATTTATCCGCCGCGTTCGATCGATCGGCATTCGAGACCGCCCGACGTCTCCGCGTTCACCCTGGCAAAATGCATACGCAGAACGGTTGATCGGCTCGATCCGCAGGGGATGCCTCGATCATATCGTGGTGTTCGCCGAACGGCATCTGCGCCATGTGCTGCTGTCCCACATGGACTACTATAATGGCACGCGCACTCACTTATCGTTGAACAAGGACGCGCCGATATCACGTGCCGCCGAGGCAGCGGGGCGCATTCTGTGCCGTCCGATCCTGGGTGGACTGCATCACCAATATGCTCGGGCTTGATTTGCGGTAGGCACAGCAGTCGTCGCGATGAAAGGATTGAACGCGCATTATGATTTCAGCTGGGCAACCGCGTTAGCGGCTGAATGAGAAAACAGTCCCGACCATCGCTGCGCCAGCGCAGTAATCACATACGGCTCAGAACTTTCGTTGCCGTGCGCCATCGTGGCAGGGATGTCGGCCATGACGTCCCAATGCTCGGCAACCTTGCCGTTGTCGACACGGAAGAGATCGAAGAACGCCGTGGGCTTACCGCCAAACGTCCCCTCCGACGTGGCGAACACGAAGTTACCTTGTGCGACGGTCCGCATCTGCTCGTGATGATCGCCAGATATCTCGTAGGGCGCTATCTCGGGGATTTCGTTGCAGTTGGAAACATTCCCCAATGCGAATAGCTGATCCGCCGCGTGCAGCGCTGGAAAGCCCATCTCGCCCTGAGCAGAGTTGCATCTAATGAACAAGGCAAAATGTCCGCAAGAGAAATGGCCCGCCATTTAAATCAGGTATTTCTGGCATTTTTGGCTGCACGACGTGTGACTCGATTTGTGCTGGGGACACGCCGGGGACCCAAATGTTCTTGTGCTGCCGATGCAAACTGGGCGATAGATATCCTCTTGGGTCGCCAACAAAAGCGGCCGGTCGTTACAGCCATCCCCGCTCGCCGAATGCAGAAAGATCAACTCCCGGCGGAGCATACCATCCCCCTGTGCGGTAACGAGCACCGAGCTTCAGAGCGACCTCCTTGTTCCCATAAGGAATTCGTAGGGGTGTACCTGTTCCGAGATTTGGCGGAGCAGGAGTCGCTTCGACGGCATCGGCCTTGGGTTTCCGAGACCTCTTCGTCGGCGCTGCCGATTGAGGCGCAATTGATCCCGTCGGCTTGCATGCGGTCTTGCGACCGCTCTTGCGGCGCTTTGTGACCTGGTTCGAGCCGATCCACGCGGACATGGCAGCCGAGTTGGCCTTGGCCTCGTCGGGGACGATCAGGCCTTTCCCCTGCGCGATCTTCTTGGCGTACAACAACTGTGCCGGACTTACCGGTCCGGGTTCTTGCTTCCCAGCCGTTTCTCCATCGGCTTTTTTGGGCGCGTGTTCGCTGAGAAATTTGCGGCATATCGATATCGACGTCTTGTAGCGGGGCGGTGGCTTGATGCGTTTCTGCCGGCTAAGGCTTTCGGCAAAGCGCTTCATCGCAGGGGTTGGCGGATACGCCGCCGCGCCGTTGCCGACTACGTCGCCACGCACCGGAGGTCCTCCGGCAGCGGCACTCTCCTTCAGCCTGCCGATGATGCGTTCGGCGACATCGCACACAGCGTCAATCGCCCCGACCATCTCCTGTTTGCCGACAACGACATCGTCGAGCAGGCACTCAAGTTGTGCCGTCACGCCCGGATCGACCAGCGCCGGATCGGCCTGTTTGAGAACGCCGAACAGCGACAGGCCGGTCTCGGTCGGCACAATATTCTTTCCCTGGGCTATTAGAAAACCCTGCTTCTTCAATCCGCCGATGATCTCGGCTCGGGTCGCCGGCGTGCCAATACCCTTGGCTTCCTTCAGGCGTTCCCGAAGAACCCCATCGTCGACAAAACGCCAGGCATTTTGCATTGCCTCGATCAGAGTGCCTTTCGTTATAACGCGGCGGCGGTCGGGTCTCCTTGTTCTCAATTTTTGGATCCTGCAGCATCGCGGTCTCGCCGTTGTGCAGTGGCGGCAGCAATTGTGCCTCGTCGCCCTTTTCGTCGGCGGGTTGCCAGTCCGGGAAGGCTGCTCGCCAGCCGAGATCGATGGGCTGACGACCGGCGGCGCGGAATTCGAAGCCACGCACATCGAGCGTTGCGCTCGTCTGCCGGTAGCGAAAGTCAGGCATCATCGCTGACAGATAGGCCCGCGCGATAACGTCGAACAGTTTCTTCTCGTCGGACGAAAGACGAGGCCAGACCTCGCGCAATTTGTCGATCGTGTTGACGTTGGGAATAACGGCGTGATGGCTGGCACCCTCCAGCCCCTTGTCGTGAAAGGTGCCGCTCGCGCCACTACGGATAATCGGCGGCTCCGGCACTGGGATTGCGCTGAATGATTGCCCCAAACGTAGTCCGCCCACGATCCGCGGCACGTCCGAAATCAAGCTCGCCGGCAGATAGCGCACCTCGGCGCGTGGGTAAGTGATGATCTTCTTGCCCTGACCGTCATAGAGCTCCTGCGCCACCTCGAGCGTTTTGCTGGCCGACCAGCCGAAGCGTGAGCTGCATAGTTTCTGCAGTGACGGCAAATCATGCAACTTGGGCGGCCCCTGTCGCTTATCTTCGACGCGCACAGCGAGCGCGCCCTCGAAGCCTTCGGCTGCTTTGGCGACGTCCTCGGCTATCTCGCGCCGAACAATTCGGTCCTGAGGCGCGTGCCGCATCTGGAATTGGCCTCCCGCAACCTTAGCGGTGGCGACAACTTCAAAATAGGCAAGCGGCACGAAATTCCGGATTTCCAACTCTCGCCTGCAAACGATTGCCAAGGTCGGCGTTTTTACGCGCCCAACTCCGATCACGCCACGCGCGCCTCGGCCCAGGATGACGGTCGCAGTGCGGGTGAGAGATAAATTGTAAATCTGATCGGCCTGCCGGCGAGCGACTGCGGCGGAGTAAAGGTGAGCATATTCGGTATTTGGCTTTGCCCGATCAAATGCGGTGCGAATTGTCTGCGAGTCCTGTGCTGTGAACAGCACCCGCATAACTTCGCCGCGGTACTTGTAATGCTCAAGAATTTCCTGACCGATGAGTTGACCTTCGCGATCGCAATCGGTGGCGAGCCAAACCCGCTTGGCGGAGCGCAGAGCCTCTCGAATCGCTTTGAGCTTGGCGGCTTTGTTTCCGCCCGTTGTTGGGCGAGTGTCGTAAAGACCGTCCGGCCGCAGAAGTATTGGCGACCAGCGTTTCCAAGCCGGCACAACATCCTCTGGTTCGAGCAGGTCGAACAAATGCCCCTCGGCCGGCAGGATATCCCCGTAGCGAGAACCGACGGCGGCGCCCACGTCTTTCGCCTGACTGCTTTTCTCAGTGATGACGATCTGATCTGGCATAACGGATTGGTTGGGAGAATCGATTCGATTTGCGCGAATGTATGGAACATATAGCGAACATCGCAAGCCCGCAAGCTACTGAAGATGATGCTTTTGGCTGTAACTGGGATCTGATTGCGCTTGCCCGTGCGTGGCTTTGCCACCACAAACATGTCGATTGCCGCAATGTCCGTCAGATGGTTGTGCAGGAAGCTACGCCAGGTCGGGGAGGGGACTTTGGGCCGCCACGGCATGTATCTCCCATGGCCTGGCTGACCTTGATGCCGAGTTTTGAGCAGCTCAGCTAAGTGTATTTGAGCAATCGACTGTGGTTCGAGCTGCCGTCAGCTCGCACATTGCATCCAACGGTATGAAACGGAGGTCTTCGCAAACGTCATCTGGGAAGCCCAGTGCGGGGTGCGATAGGAAAGCTGGAATGGCCAAGCGCACCAACATAGCTGTGTAGATCGCGGCAGACGCAGTTTCTGGGCGGGATTCCAAATACTGTCCGTGGCGCGAATCAACATACAGGGGACAAAATGGCAGTGCAGATGACAAAGTCGCAGTTGATCGAGAAGATCGCTGCCAACAACGAATTAGCAAAAAAGGACGTTAAGGGGGTTCTGGAGACGCTGGCGACCATCGGCTATAAGGAACTGAAGAAAACTGGCGTATTCCTGGTTCCTGGGTTTGCCAAGTTCGTCGTCATAAAGAAGCCCGCCACCAAGGCACGTGCAGGTACAAACCCTTTCAACGGCGAGCCGATGATGTTCAAAGCCAAACCGGCTCGAAAAATCGTCAGAGCACGCCCGGTCAAGGCAGCAAAAGACGCGGTATGAATTTCAAAGGCCCCTTCTGGGGCCTTTTGCGTTTCAGGGTAGTTCTATGTCTCGACGCGGGAAGAGGCCGAACGCTTAATCCCAACGACGGAGCGCAAGGCCGCTATTCTCCTTAGCCAGATCTCCTCCATCGTTGCAGAGAGAACTTCGTGGGTATCTTGAGGGTCTCGGTCAGACTGGACGGCCTTCGCGCGCGTTCCACAATTGCTCCAGGCCTTCGCGATAGGTCGGGTAGGCGAGTTCGACGCCTAGGTCGCGTTTCAGACGCGCGTTGGAGATCTTATTGTTCGTGGCGTAGAAACTTCGCGCCATCGGCGTCATTTTAGCGGTGGCGAAGTCTTCGGTGGCCGGCGGTTTAATGCCCATCAGCGAAGCTGCGTAGGCGATGACGTCCTGCGGCGGTGCCGGCTCGTCGTCGCAGACGTTCCACGTGCCGCCCTTGTGGTGATCGATCGCCGCCATCGCGGCCTGCGCCGCGTCGTCGACATGGATGCGGTTGAAGACCTGACCAGGTTTGACAATCCGGCGAGCATTGCCGTCGCGTAGCCGCGCCAGCGCGTTCCGTCTCGGACCGTAGATGCCGGCAAAGCGAAGGACCGCGAGCCTGTCGCCGGCGACGTCCTTCCATCGTCGTTCGGCAGTGACCCGTGCATGGGCCCGATCGACCTGCGGCGAGACCGCGGTGTCCTCGTCGATCCACGCCCCGCCGTGATCGCCGTATACGCCGACGGTAGATAGATAAACGACCTGTCGCGCGGTGCTGGCCTCGATCTGCTGGCCGAACGCGGACAATACGGGATCCTCGGACCGCCCCGGCGGCACGGAGACAAGGAGGACGTCGGCTTCCTTGATGCGCGAGGCGATCTCTGAGTGCTCGACGGCGTCGAATAGGTACGCATCGAGCTTCTGTCGATGAAGCCCGTCGCGCTTCTCGGCGTGGCGGACGGTGCCGGAAATCCTCTCGAATTCGTCGGCATAGATGTCGACGAGCCGCAGCGCCGTAAATCCGAATCCGAAGGCGAAAAGCTTCATCCAGTCATCCGATTGATAGCACCCGGATGCAACGCCATCGTGCAGAGGTAATCAACCATTAAAGAGATCGCCTAAGCCAGGATGCTCGTCGGGTCGGCGGGGCCCGATATCCCAAAGAGCCGCGCGTTTTTCATGGATCGAAAGATCATTGATGCTCGCAGGCGCCCACCATAACGAGGAATTGGCAAATATTCCGAACTTCTAGGCATTCCGATAGAGGAGGTTGAAAAGATAGCTTAAATCCGGTCGCAGCAAATCACCGCTGAAACTCGCCATTTCATCTGTGGGCCTTCACGCTTGCGTTTGAATTCAGATTGGAGAAGCCGCTAGGAACTCCCATTGTTCTTGAGCATTCTGCAACGTGGCCATCGCAGCCTTCGGTTTGCAACCCATCTTCGCGATGCTGATGCCACGCTCTACCGTGCAAAGGGAAGGGGCGGAACAGAATCATTGTCAGCAATGTCGTTCCGGCCAAATTACGAACCGCAAATGAATCGAGCCGGATAAGAAAGTCAAAGCCGTAAGGCTGCGTGCTGCCCGACCGGCGCCCCCAGTTGTTCCTGTTCGGAGATCCAACCATCACGGCGCTGGCGCGCCAAAGAGCCTTCATCACATCGTCGCGGCGGGTGAGTTCAGAAGGCTCCGGCCAGGTGACACGGTGCTTCACAAGCGAAGCGTAGATCCGCCCCGCTGCTTTGCCTTTGCGACCTCACGGAGACGGGCGAGACGCACGTTTTTGGAGACGTTGTCTTTCGCTCGGTCCCATCGAGATGCCAAGGGCGGGCAGGGTGCGCAAGCAAGCGCATTAGACGCGACCGGTTCCCCGGATCGCCATCAGGCGGTAACTTCGGTCCGCGTCTTCGCCGCCGCGTCGTAAATGCGAATCTGCAGCATCGGAAACCGAGTTTTCAGTTCGCGGGCTCCATTGGTGGCGCCTTCCATCGTGACGAACTCCGATTTTAGGAGTCCGTCGACTTCGATGCCGTATCCGCTGCCAGGTAGCCCCTTGGCGTCTGTGGGTTGTTTCAAATCGTTTCTCCAAGTGCCCCCGGCTTTCTAAAGCGAGTCGGACATCGGCGCCAGACATGGCTTCGAGGTCGCCCTTGCCGTAAACGGGTTCGACGCGTCGGGGGCTTAGCGCTGCCTCAGCAGCCACGCGCTTGCCGGGGCCGCGACGCAGATCGCGGCCCCGATCGACATCGCGATGCCGATCGCCGTGGAGAGCGAGGATCCAGTAGCGGCCAATGCGGGTCCGAGAACAAGGGTCGCGCCGGAACCGCACGTCCGTGCGACGACGCTGTTGAATCCGGATGCCGACCCCGTATGTCGCGGATCAACCGCCGTAACGGATGGGTGGCGCGGTCACCTTGCTCCGCCGACCGGGCGGCCTTAGCCTCGCGGGCGCGTGCAGGGCTGTGCTCCCGAATAGGGTTCTACGGGAGACGAGCCAACGGACAAATGTGGTCTGGACCCTTCGAATCCGGTCGAGGCCCCCGGCCGAGGCTCCGGCGGCGTCTGGCGGGCCTTCCCGGCTATTTCAGCCGACGGCAGAAATCTCCAGTGTCCGGATGTTGCGGCTGAATTGTCGTTGGATCGCGAAACCGGGCCGGGCTGCCTTAGCTTCCCGATCGCGCTCGGGGACACTTCTGCGCTTCCGACCGCCGTTGGCCGTAAAAGGTGCCGGGCTTCTCCGAAGCGCGCGGTCCGTGGTAGAGGCGGCCACCGGGAAGGCTTTGCCGGCACCGAGGGCGAAAAGGAGGAGATCGATTGGACGGCCGACGCATCATCGGAGACATCGGAGGTACGAACGCACGGTTCGCGATCGCCGAGGGCGGCAAATATCGTGAGCTCATGCATGTGGAGGTCGGCCGATTCGGCTCGCTGCACGACGCCCTGACGGATTATCTCAACGGTCTGCCGCCTGCATTGCGGTCCGGACTCGACGGCGCTCTTGCGGTCGCGCGCCCGGTGTTCGGCGACAGGGTGGCGCTCACGAACCTGGGCTGGTCATTTTCAATGAGCGATCTACGTCGAAGCCTTGGACTGGGCTCGCTGAAGGTTGTCAATGATTTCGCCGCAACGGCAATGGCGGTACCGCATCTGCCCGATGCGGACGTGTTTCCGGTTGGGCCGAGAACTCGGGAGGCCGCCGGTCCGATCGGGATCATAGGTCCCGGCACGGGACTGGGCGTGAGCGCCTTGATACCGGACGGGCGAAAATGGGTGATCGTCGCGGGCGAGGGCGGGCACGTGACCTTGCCGAGCGCGTCTAAGGAGGAGGACGCCATCATCGAGGTCCTGCGCACGCGTTGGAGCCACGTCTCGGCCGAGCGGGTGCTCAGTGGCGCAGGTCTCGTCAGTCTCTATGAAGCGCTCTGCACGATCGACGGCTCCGCGGCGCGGGCGTTGACGCCGGCCGACGTAACTCGTTACGCCATCGGCAGGACTGATCTCCAATGTGTGAAGGCGTTCTCACAGTTCTGCGCATTCCTGGGGTCGGTGGCCGGCGACCTTGCGCTGACGTTCGGCGCCACCAGCGGCATATACATCGCAGGCGGGATACTGCTGCGGTTCAAGGAAGCGTTCGCGTCGTCTCCGTTCCGCGAAAGATTCGAGCGAAAGGGACGTTTCGCCGGCATGCTGGCCAAAATTCCGACCTGTCTCATCCTCGAAGAGTCGCCGGCTCTCCTCGGCCTAGCTCATCTGCCATTGGCAGGCTAGACGCATTTTCCATTTAGGTGGGCAGCATATCCTGCGTTTCGGATGTAGTTGGCGTCCGGCGCGCCGCATGGCCCTTGAAGCAGCCGAGATCGTCCATGTTTGTCAATCGGCGTTGGAATGGGGTCCGCCCATTGCTCCACCGAGCCCCATGGGCTCAAATACCACCGCGGCTCTCCCCATCGCTGGATGAAGCGCGGGGCTCAGACCATCGACACCTTACTCCTTCTCATCGGGACAGATGAAGCAGTGATCAGAGAGGAGCTTCGAGGCCTTTCTCAGAGGCTCGTCGAGCTGCATCGCATAGTGGAAGTTATGATCACGGGCATAAACTTGTGCCTCCGCGGTGAGAACGATCGCGCCATTGACGCTCGCAACCGACGCCTCCGAAACATCGACCTCATCGTTCTTCAGCTCGAATGATCCCACCATCGCACTTAAACGCGGGCGTAGCGGTGATGAAGTCCGCCCAGGATGGCGCGTGAACTGATGACACCGATTCGCTGAACCGGGCGAGAAACCGGCGCATCCTTGTTCAAGGATCGATGCGTTCTGAAGCTATTATAGTAGGCGGAGTAAGATTTCAGAATTCAGCGCAGATGCGCGTCGCCCAGGACAATGACGTGGTCCACGCATTCACGCCGGATCGATCCGATCAGACGTTCGGCAAAAGCATTCTGCCAGGGCAACGCTGGTGTAATGGGCCTATCCCGGATGCCCATGGCGCGCAATCGGCGCATGACGACGCTACCATAGATCCGGTCGCGACCGCGGATCAGGTAGCGCGGCGCTTCATTCCACGGGAATGCTTCTGTGATCTGGCGCGCAATCCATTCGGCCGTGGGATTTGGAGTGACGTTGATCCAGACGAGGTCTCCGCGGCCGAGCGGACGATGACGAAGGCATAGAGCAGGTCGAAACCGATAGTTGGGACAACGAACAGGTCCATGGCGGCGATGTCCGGCGCGTGGTTACGCAAGAAGGTCCGCCATCCCTGGCTGGGCGGCCCCCGCCGTTTGACCATGTACTTGGCGACGCTGGACTGCGCGACCTCAAACCCGAGCTTGAGCAGTTCGCCGTGAGTGCGTGGCGCACCCCAAAGCGGACTCATTCTTGCAGTTTGTTCTTTCGGGCTTCTTGCGAAGGAGCGGACTCGCGGCCGTCCTCGTCGCTTGCCGATTGAAATCTCTTCTGGCGCGCCGTTATTTCAATGACTTGGAACGCAGGCTTTTCCCATCGACAGATGATTTTACGGCCCCGATCCGATTCTTTTGGAAGACATCGTCGCGGCCGAAGTCGCAATTTTCGCGAGCTCGATGTGGGCGCGACGTATTATCCCCGCGTGTACCGGATGCATCGGCTGACGGCAGCCCGCGCGTCCGCTCGTCCAGGGTGCGCTGCGCTTGCCGGTTCAGTTCGTCGGCGAGATAGAGGGCTGCTTCCGGCGGCAACAGCAGTTGCACGAGGCCTGCGTGATCGCCGGCGGTGTCCGAACCCGGTTCATATTGCAACACCAGCTTCAGTGAGCCTCGTTCCTCGGGGCTGAGCACCCAGCCTTGCAATTGCCGAGCCTGCCCCTTTCCCTCGAAATCATCCATGCTCATCTCCTCGGTTTTTGGCATAGCAGCCGCATCCGCCATCAAGGCGTCTCTGGCGAGACCTGCGCTATGCCAAAGGATACGCGTTATATTTAATCGCTTATAGCGCTTCAGTCTGATTCTTCGTTTTCACCTCGATTTGATCAGCGTATCAATCGCTGTGCTGCGATCCGCCTCGTTCAAAACCATGGCGCGATCGCCGTAAGTCTTCGATGCGCCGTTTCGCGCGCTGCCTGCGCCGGCGAGGCGGGGCCCACCGTCGGACCGATCAGGACGAAACGCTGGTCGCTCAGGCCGATGAAACGCAGCACGTCGCGCAAATACGGTGTCGCCATGTCGGTGCGGCCGCGGTTCATCCCCGTCACGAAATCGCCGCCGCTTGCCAGGATGACGAGCGTCGGCCGATTCCTGAGCAGCGGACTGTATCCGCGATTCGGGTCGAAGCTGAAAGTGAGGCCCGGCTGCACGATCAGATCGATATATTGCTTCAGCTTGTAGGGTATCCCGAAGTTCCACATCGGTGTCGAGATCAGTACGCGATCCGCGACCGCGAGGCGCACGACCATGCGTTCGATGACTGCGAAGGCGTCGCGCTGCGGATCGTTGAACGGCCGGTCCGCCTGGCGCGCATATTTCGCTTCCAGTGCCGCGCCCTGGAAATCGGGCAGGCTTTCGCGCCAGAGGTCCAGCGTATCGATGTCCCAGCCGCGATGGGTCTCGTTGAAACGATCGACGAAGGCGTCGGCGCCCGCGCCTGAGGCGGAATCGCGGCGCGGCGACGCACGCAGATGAAAGAGCTTAGGCAAGCGCCCGTTCTCCCGAATTGACGCCCTTCAGCCGAGCGCCGCTATGACCGTATCCGCGTTGGTGACCACCGAAACGTTCTGCAATGCGAAATTGATCGAGGCGTTGTGCCATTCCGGATTCATGGTCGAGCAGCAATCTTCCGGAACGATCATGAAATAGCCCTTGTCGGCGCCGGTACGCGCGGTGTGCTCGACCGACATGTTGGTCCATGCGCCGGTGTTGATGATCATGTCGCGCTTGCCGCTCTTGAGCATCGTCTCCAGCCGGGTGCCTTCCCAGGCGCTCATCCGCATCTTCTCGACGATCAGGTCGCCGGGGCGGGGCTCGAGGCCGGGGACGGGCGCAGCACCCCAACCTCCGCGGACCATGGCATTGCTGTCGACCAGTCCCTCGAACAGCGGCGCGTTGAGCGTCATTCCGGGTGCGCCGGCTTCGACGACAAACCAGACGTGAATGATCATCACGCCGGCCGCACGGGCGGCATCGGCGACCCGGCGGACGTTCTCGACGACGCGCTGCGAGCGCGCATGGACGGGCGAACCGGACTCGGCGAAGGCACCGCCTTCGCCGATCACGTCGTTTTGCATGTCCTGGATGATCATCGCGCAGCGCCGGGGATCGATGCGGAGGTTCTGGCCGGTGGATGACGAACGCTCCGCGCCGCCGGATGACGGTGCCGCCCGGCCGGTTGCGCTCATATAGGGTTCGTTGCGCGGCCCGACCTTGGTGCTGACCGTGTAGACCGAATGGGTCGAGGTCATGAACAGGGTGCGGAAATCCTCGCCGCCCCAGGAGAGGTTGGCCACCAGCTCGGGCACCCGCACTTTGCCGATCAGATCGCCCGGGGGGGCATAAACCCAGACGCCGCCGGGGGCCGTGACCCAGATATTGCCGCGCGCGTCGCATTTCATGCCGTCGGGCACGCCTGCTTCCGATGAGGAGCGGATGCCGCTGGCGAAGACACGTCCATTGGTCAACAAACCGTCGCCCGCGACGTCGAACACGCGGATCAGTGTCTGTACGGTGTCGTTGATGTAGAGGCGCTTCTCGTCGGGCGAGAAGCAGAGGCCATTGGGTTGGTCGAACAGATAGCGGTCGACCAGCAATTGCGGTGCGCCGCCGCCGGGCGGGACGCGATAGACACCCTGGAAGCCCAATTGGCGCGGGCGCTCGACGCCATAGACCGGCATCCGGCCGTACCAAGGGTCGGAGAAGTAGATCGAGCCGTCCGAGCGCACGCAGACGTCGTTGGGGCTGTTGAGTTCCCGCTTCTCGAAATGCGAGGCGACCACCTCGCGCCGTCCGTCCGGCCGCTCGCGGATCAGCGACGAGGTCGCGTGCTCGCAGACAATCAGGTTGAGATCGGCGTCATAGGTCATGCCGTTGCATTTGTTGGAAGGACGGCGCACCTCGGTGACGCCGCGCTTGGCATCCCAGCGGCGCCGCACGTCGGCCGGCATGTCGGAAAACAGCAGATAATGCTCGACCGGATGCCAGATCGGCCCCTCCGTGAACGTAAAGCCGGTGCCTAACTGCCCGACCGGCGCATAGGGATCAATCAGAGCCTCGAACTCGGGCTTCAAGACAGCATGTGTCATTGCCGCAATCCCTCGTTGTCACTCAGGCCGGAAACCATTGGCGCTTGGGGTAGGACTGGACGATCGGGCCCGGAACCGAATCCTGCAGCCGGCCCGTCACGACACCGCCCTCGACCTTGCATGGCCGGTCGTGGATCGGCAGCAGGAAGCGTGCATTGTTGACCAGCTTCTTGATCGCGCCTTTTTCGGCGCGCTTCGACAGGCCATGGTTGCCGGTCGTCTGCGGCTCCGCGTCATGGATTTGCCGGAATGGCTCGACCAGCTGGTCGTTGATATCGTAAAGCACGTCGCCGCAAATCGTCGCCACACCTTCGGCGGTGTGAACATGGATGTTCATCGAGCCCTCGGTATGCGCGCCGGCCGCCTCGAGATAGACGCCGGGGATCAGCTCGACCGGACCGGTGATTTCCAGATCCATCAGACGCAGCGCGCTTTTGGTGTGCAGCCGGTCGATCAGATGTTTGATGTCGGGCGCGGGATATTGCGGGTGCTGCAAGCCGGAGACGGAATATTCCAGCTCCTTGCGATTGACGATGACGGTGGTATTCATCGGAAACAGATCGTCCTTGCCTGCGTGATCAATATGGAGATGGGTGTGGGCGACATAACGTACGTCGCCCATGCGCACGCCGTGTTTGGCAAGCTGGTTCTCGATCATGTTCTCGTGGAACTGCAGTCCGCGCATCCCCAGTGTTTCCATGATCTGGTTGGAGCGATAGCCGGTGTCGACCACGATGGGATAGGGGCCGCCCGTGATGAGAAATCCCAGCGTCAGCACCCGGCGCGTGCGACCGCAGTCACGGCCCAGCACCAGGAAGCTGGATTCCAGTTCAATATCGCCGTAATCGAGAATCTTGATTTCCAAGGCCATGATATCCTCCCCTTTTCGTGCGGGCATTCGCCCTAATTGGTTATCTGATAGACGCGCATCGCCGTGTCATGCAGCACCGCGCGCTGTTGCTGAGGCGACAGACCCTCGAGGGCCCTTCGATGGGCGCCGACCAGATCGCCGTAGGACGTCCAAAGCTTTTCGATCGGAAAGTTCGAGCCGAACAGGCAGCGCTCGGCGCCGAAAATCGAGACGGTTTCGCGCAGGACCTCGGCGATATGCGCGGGGTCGTTGCGGTGCAGGAATGTGCCGAGGCCGGAGAGTTTGCAAACGACATTAGGGCAAGCCCCCAGCCGCACCATGCCGGCGCGCCACTCCGAACGGCCGGCTTGCGAGAGATCTTCCAGCATTCCTGCGTGCTGCAAGACGAGGGTGACGGCGGGGCACGCCTCCGCGAGGCTCGCCGCGTCCGGCATCTGCGAGGCGAAAACCTGGAGATCGAAGCTCCAGTTGTAATCGGCAAGACGCGCCACATTGCGCTGGATCTTCGGATCGAGCGGCAAATCGGGCCACTCGGCAAAGCGATAGAGCGGGTTTTTGTGCCAGTGCAGCTGCATCCGGACGCCGCGCACGAGCTTGTGCCGCGCGAGCCGGTCGAGCTGTGGGCGCACGTCTTCGACGGAAAAATCGGCGTAGGCAACGATGGCGTGCGGCCAGCCGGTCGCATCCGCAGTGCGCTGTACCCAGACGGCTTCGTCCTCGTAACGATCCTTCGGCCAGTTGGTCTGCACATAGACCGATTTGACCACGCCCGACTCCGAAAGATCCGAGCGAAATTCCTCGATCGGATAGTCGCGACGGATTGCCTCGTAGGGCCCAAAAATGCGAGGCTGCATCGGGCCCATCAACCAGGCTAGATCGGCTTGTCGCCAGATGTGGTGGTGGGCGTCGACGATGGGGATCATGCGGCTTTTCCATGGGCTAGTGCGAGGACGTGGTCGACGATCGCCAGCGTTGAGCCGCCGTCGACCATGTCGTCGACGAAACGCGAAATCGCGATCAGGGCTTCGGTCTGCGGCTTGAAATTCCTGCCGACGGCCAGCGGCGTCAGCCAGCTCAGGCGCCAGGCGCGGCGCGAGAGCTTGGCGACCGCGTCGCTCATCGCGAAGGGATCGCCGCGCTCGAGCCCGTCGGAAACGATCAGCACGGCGGCGCCGCGCGCATAGCCGGCAAAGCGAGGCACGGCGAGAAAGGCCTGCAACGCGTCGCCGATACGGGTGCCGCCGTCCCAGTCGCTGACCAGCCGCGCCGCGGCGGCCAGCGCCTGTTCGCGCTGTTTGAAATGCAGTGGCCGCGTCACGCGCGTAAGCCGCGTGCCGAAGGTGAACACCTCGATCCGCTGGCAAGCCTGGGTCAGCGCATGGGCAAGGCGAAGATTGTCCTCCGTGCGTGTCTTCATCGATCCGGAAACATCGATCAGCAGCAGGATTTTCCGCGGGCGCTTGCGGCGCTTCAATCGGGCCAGTTTCAGCACTTCGCCGTCATTGCGCGCGGCGTCGCGCAGGGTTCGCCTGAGATCGACCAGGGGGCCTCGGCGGTCGCGCATGCGCCGGTAGCTGCGCCGCTGCGGCAGACGCGCCGGCGCGTCGCGCGCGAGCTTTCGCAACGCCTCGTCGCGGCCGGCGAGACCGAAGCGGCGCTCGACCAGCGTTTCCACGCCGGTCGCGGCTTCCCCGGACTCATTTGACTCGTCCGACGGTGGCGGCTCGCCTTCGCCGCGCTGCTCGTCCTGCACGCGCACGATGTCGTCGTCATCCTCGGCGTCGCCGAGAACGGGCGCGTCTTCACCGAGGAAATGTATTCGAAACAGCGCATTATAGGCGCCGTGGCGCTCGGGCGGCGGGGCGAGCATGGCGAGGCCGGCGCGGCGGATGTCCTCGGGATGGCGTGGTCCGAGCAGCGATATCGCAGACAGGAACGCGGTCGTCTGTTCCGGCGCGATCGCAAAGCCGTTCGCGCGCAGCAAACTGACGAAGGTGAGGAAAGGCCGCGCGGCGCGCGGCAGCGGATCGAACTCGCTCATGCGGCTGACTCGGCGATCAGGGCGTCGAGCCGGCCCGAAATGAATGCGAGGTCTTCCTCGTCCTTGAGCGCGACGCCGATCGCGCGCTTGAATGCGTCGGGCCAGCGGGCGCCGCCCTGATGCAGCAACGTGGCGGCTTCCGCCCAGTCGACCGCCTCGGCGATTCCCGGCGCCTTGCTGAGGGGTTCGCGCCGCAGCTTGCCGACCGCCTTGACCACGGCGCGGGCCGTCGCCTCGGCCACGCCGGAAGCGCGCATCATCACGATGCGGGCCTCGCGTTCCGCATCGGGATAATCGATCCAGTGATATACGCAGCGCCGCCGCAGCGCCTCGTGCAAATCGCGCGTGCGGTTGGACGTGAGGATCACCACCGGCTTTTCCACCGCACGCAACGTGCCGCGCTCGGGAATCGAGATCTGGAAATCGGACAGGAATTCGAGCAGGAACGCCTCGAACTCCTGGTCGGATCGGTCGATTTCGTCGATCAGCAGCACCGTCGAATCGGGCGCGCGCAGGGCGGCAAGCATCGGCCGTTCGATCAGGAAGGCTTCGCCGTAGATATCGATGCTCTCGTCGCCGGCCTGCCGGATCGCGAGCATCTGGCGCGGATAATTCCATTCGTACAGCGCGGCCGAGGCGTCGATCCCCTCGTAGCATTGCAAGCGGATGAGCTTGCGGGCCAGCACCGCGGCGATCGCCTTGGCGGCTTCGGTCTTGCCGACACCAGGCGAGCCTTCCAGCAGCAGCGGCTTGCCGAGGGCGAGGGCGAGATATGCCGACGTCGCGATCGCCTCGTCGGCCAGATAAAAGGCCGAACGCAGCGCGCGCTCCAGCGCCTCAGGACTGTCGATGCCGACGATGTTGGAGCGGATTGCCATGATCCGATTAGCGCCTCGCCTGCGGCCGGGCGCCGCCCTGGGCGCGGATCGCGCGCAGTACCTTTTCCGGCGTGATCGGCAAATCGTCGATGCGGACGCCGACCGCGTTGAAGATCGCGTTGGCCACCGCGGGCAATACCGGATTTGCGCACATCTCGCCCGGCCCCTTGCCGCCGAAGGGCGCATCGGGTGCCGGTCGCTCCAGCACAGCAATGTGGTGCGGGCAAATGTCGCCCGGGCCCGGCATCAGGTATTCGGTGAAATCGCGCGGTCCGTGGCTGATGTCGGGATAATAGGGTTCCGGGGTTTCGTAGAGCGCGTGGCTTATGCCCATCCAGGCGCCGCCGACGAGCTGCTGCTCGACCATTCGGGGGTTGAGGGCGCGGCCCAGTTCATAGGCGCTGTCCATCTTGATCATCGCGACTTCGCCGGTTTCGTCGTCGACCTCGACTTCGGCAACAAGACAGGCGTGCGCGTAGCAGGTCGCGGGCGACATTTCGCCGGTTTCCGGATCGACGGCCGACAGCGGAACCAGGAAAATGCCGCGCCCGGATATGGTGCGGCCCTGCTTGAACTGCGCGGCGATGGCGACGTCCTTGGTCGAGATCGAACGATGCGGCGCGCCCTTGACGTGGATGTTGCCGCGCCCATCGGTCTCGAGGTCGGCGACGTTGACTTCCAGCTCTTCGGCCGCCGCCTCCATCATGACGCCGCGCGCCTCCTGGGCCGCGGCAATCACGGCATTGCCGACGCGATGCGTGCCGCGCGAGGCGAAGCTGCCCATGCAGTGCGGGCCGGTGTCGGAATCGGCGGTGTCGACATAGACGTCCTCGACGGGCACCCCGAGCGTTTCCGCGCAAATCTGCCGGGTCACGGATTTCATGCCCTGTCCGAGATCGATCGATGACAGCGCCACCGTGAACTTGCCGCTCGGATTGGAATGAACCAGCGCCTGGCTGGGGTCGCCGCCCAGATTCATGCCGATCGGATAATTCATCGAGGACATGCCTCGGCCGCGAAGCTTGGCCATGTCAGCGTCTCCTTCCGAAAACCGATGAAAATCGCGTTGCGCCGTGCGAACTCGCCGCCGGGGCAGGGGAGGGCGCGGGTGGTGGCGGCGGAGGCGGAGTGGGCTCGGGCGGCGCGAAGGCCGCGCGATCGTAGCTGGTGCGCTGCTGCGCCGCGGGCCGGGCGGCTGCGATCGCATCGCGCGGCGTCAACGGAATTTCCGCGCGCTCGCCGCCGCCGTCCTTGCGCGAGGAGGCGCGCCTGAATTCCTCGCCGATCTTCCACTTCGCCTTTTCGGCGGCGACCTGGACGCATTCGATCAGCGCCGTGTTCTTGGCGATGCGCCGGTGCGCCTTCATGTCGCCGTCGCGATAGGCGTTGAGGATCCGGAACTCCATCGGATCCATGCCCACGAGATGAGCGAGCTTGTCCATCTGGCATTCCAGCGCGAAATCGAGCGCCGTGACGCCGAAGCCGCGCATCGCCGTCGACGGCGTGCGGTTGGTGTAGGCGCAAAATACTTCCGCATGAACGTTGGGAATGGTGTACGGGCCCGGTATATGCGCGACGCATTTGATGACGGCGTAGCTGGAAAGCCTGGTATAGGCCCCGCTGTCGAAATAGCTGCGCACCTGCCGCGCCATGATCCGGCCGTCGCGCCGCACGCCGTCCTTGACGTAGATCCGCTCGGCGCCGCGCGGCGAACCGAATTGCATCTCTTCCTCTCGGCCGAACACGTAGCGCACCGGCCGACCGGTCAGCATCGCGCCGAGAATCGCCAGCGGCTCGGTCATGGTGTCGACTTTGCCGCCGAATCCGCCGCCGACCGTGCCGCCGATGAAATGCAGCTTGTTGGAAGGCACATCGAGGATCTTCGCGCAGGTGTCGAGCGAAAAGAACAGCGCCTGCGTCGAGGTGTAGACGACGTAGCGGCCGTTGGTATCGGGAGCGGCGATCGAGCCGTTGGTCTCGGTCGGCGCATGCTCGATCGGCGACATCTGGTAGCGCTGTTCGAGAACGTGGTCGGATTCGGCGAACCCGCGCTCGACATCGCCGAAGCGAAGCTTCTGGTGGTCGTACTTGTCGTGAAAGGTGAAGCTGTTCTTGGGATAGGTCTCGTTCACCACCGGCGCGCCGGGCTTGAGGGTCTCCTCGACGTCAAACACCGATGGCAGCGGCTCGTAATCGACGCGGATCGCGGCCAGCGCCTCGAACGCCTCGCGATGGCTGTCGGCAACGACCGCGACGATCGGCTCGCCCTTGTAGCGCACCTTGTCGACCGCCAGCGTCGGCTCATCGTCGATGCCGAAATTGATCAGGCTGAGCAGCGTGTTGAGATTGCGCGGCACGTCGGCACCGCGAATGACGCGGCGCACGCCGGGCATCTTTTCGGCCGCCGCGACGTCGATGCGCCGGAGGCGGGCATGGCTGTGCGGGCTGCGCAGCACCTTGAGGTGCAGCATGCCCTGCAATTTGTGATCGTTGAAATAGGTCGAGGTCGCGGTGACATGCCCGAGCATGTCCTGGCGCTGCGTGCCCTTGCCGATTTCCTTGAGATTGTCGTCGCGCTCGTCGGCGAAAATATCCTTGCGAAGCTCGAACATGGCGGGACCCTTCAGGCGCGCGTGCCGCCGCCGCCGGTGGCGACGGACAGAATGGCGTTGATGATGGGCTCATAGCCCGTGCACCGGCAGATGTTGCCGCCGATCGCCTCGACCACATCCTGCCGCGACGGCTGCGGGTTTCGATCGAGCAGCGCCTTGGACGCCATCAGCATGCCGGGCGTGCAATACCCGCACTGCGCCGCGAAATGCTCCATGAAAGCCGTCTGCAGTGGATGCAGCGCCGGCCCAGTCTTCAGGCCGTCGGCGGTTTGCACCGAACGGCCCGCGACCGATTCGGCGAGCGTTATGCAGGCCAGATGCGCCTCGCCGTCGATCAGCACGGTGCAGGTGCCGCAGCCGCCCTGGCCGCATCCGAACTTGGGCGAGTGATCGCCGACGCCGTCGCGCAGCGCGACCAGCAGATTGTCGCCGCCCTCGACGAACACGGCAACGTCGTGGTCGTTGTGCCGGAATTGTAAAGCGGTTTTGGCCATGGCTCCGATCCCCTTCAGGCTTCCTGGCCCAGCAACAGGCGGCGCAGATGCACGCCGGCGACTTCGCGCCGATACCATGTGCTGGCGATCGCGTCGGTGGCCGGTGACGTTCCCTCCGCGGCGAGCGCGCCGGCAGCGGCGACTCCGGCTTCGTCCAGGGTCTTGCCTTCCAGCGCGCGTTCGGCCGATTTGGCGCGGATCGCGGTGGGTCCCATCGCGCCAAGGGCGATGCGCGCGCCGGAGACCCGTCCACCCACATTGGGCACGTGGACGGCGAGCGAAATCACCGAGGCGCCCTTCGGTTTGACGCGCGAAATCTTGCGGTAGCGAAACGCTTCGGCACTGGCGGGCCGTTCGCAGGAAACGCTTGTCACCACAGAACCGGCGGCGCGGTCGCGCCCCGCGAGAAACTCCTCCATCGGCATTTCCCGCACGCCGTAGCCGCCCTGTACCGAAACCGTGGCATCAAGCGCGAGCAACGCCACGGCAAGATCGCCGAACGGGGCGGGAGCGAACAGATTGCCGCCGACTGTCCCCATGTTGCGCACCGCCGGGCCGCCGATCGAGCGCGCCACCGGATGCAGGAAGGCGAGATCGCGCTCGCGCAGGATCTGCGCCAGCGTCACTCCCGCTCCGATGGTGACGCGTCCTCCGCTTGCGCGAATAGTGCCCAGGCTGCGGTCCTGGACCCGCACGATGGTCGAAAACGAAAGGTCGCCCTCGTTGAGCGCGCGCATCACCAGTGTGCCGCCGCCGATATATCGCGCGCCGCGTTCGGACGACAACGCGCCGGCGGCCTCGGGAATCGTCGCGAATGTCTTGACGCTCACAGGCATGATGAGAATTCCTTGTTCATGCCGCCTCGCTCACATGTCTGCGGACGGCATCGAAGCCCGCCTGATAGATTTCCTCGCCTACCATCGCGATGAGCCGTTGTTCCTCGCCCGCGCGGGTGGTGAAACGGCATTCCCAATGCCAGAACGTGCGGTCGCCGTCGGTGACCGGCAGCAGGCGGACATGGGCGACATAGTTGAAGAGCGGGATCGGCGTATCCAGCAGGCAATAGCTGAAGCTCTGTTCGAGATCGGACAGCGCCAGCAACTGCTCGCGCAATTCGGCGCCGTCCGCCAGCCTGAAGCGGCGGACGCAGCCAATCTTGTCGGAGGGCTGGCCGCGTTCGATCGCGCTGGTGGCGACGGCCGGGTGCCAGCGGTCGTGGCCGTTGAAATCGCGCAGTACGTTCCAGACGCGATCGGTCGGCGCGTTGATGATCGTGCTTTTGACGATCTTCGGCATCTGTCAGCCCCCGAACGCGCGCTTGAGCGCGTCGAAGCCGCCCTGGAACACGCCGCCGCCGATGGTGGCGATGAGTTCGGTTTCGCGATCGGGCGCGCAATCGAACTCGGCGGTCCATTCGACGAATGTGCACTCGCTGTCGGTTACCGGCGTCAGCCGCAGCGTGGCGACGTAATTCTCCACGCCCATCGGCGATTCCAGGATCGAATAGGTGCAGAACATCTCGTAGTCGGAGAGGCCGAGCAACTTCTCGCGAATGCGGTCGCCGTTGCGCAGGCGAAAATCCCGGACGCAGCCGATCTTGTCGGCGGGCTCGCCGCCCTCGATGCGGCTTTCGCCGATCGCGGGATGCCAGTTCGGCAGGCCGTTGAAGTCGCGCACCCGCGCCCAGACCCGGTCGGAGCGGCCGTTGATCACGCTGGAAACATAAACTCGCGCCATGACCCTTCCTCAAGATTTCTTGCGTGACGAACCGCCGCCGGCGGCGGGAGCGTCGGGATTACCGCCGGACGGCGGCAAAACATCAGGTTCTCTTTTCGGGGCAGCCTCCTTGCGGATACCTTGCAGGTCACGGGCCTCACGTATGAGGCCCTGCATTTTCGAGAGGCTGCCGCCTTCGATGCCGATCTCGGACAGGACCGAGTCGATCAGCGGCGCCTGCACGCGATAACGCAACGCGGAATCGATCACCTCGTCGGTCGCGTTGCGTCCGCCGCCGCCGCCGCCGCCCGAGCCGGAGCCGTTGAGGCCGTCGACATGCAGGATGCGGATGCCTTCGATCTTCTCCATCGGCTTGACGCTCTCCCGCACGATGCCTTCGATGTGCTCGAGCAGCTTGCGCTTGAACAGCGACTGGCGCGCGCCGTCGGTGAGCACGTTCTCGGCCTCGTTGATGAGTTTCTGCGCCTCGGCCTGCACGGCGGCGCGGATGCGCTCGGCCTCCGCCGCGATGCGGGTCTCCTCGGCTTCCTTCTCCGCGATGAGAACCTCGATGGTCTTGCGGCGCCGCGCGATCTCGCTGTCGCGCACGGTGATGGCCTTTTCCTGGGCTTCGGAGGCGTGCGCCTTGGCGTTTTCCGCCTCGGCCTGCGCGGCCGAATGCTCGAGCGACTTCTGGTAGAGGGCGATCGCCTTTTCCATCAGCGCCGTCTCGACTACCTTCTCACGGTCGACTTCCAGCTTGCGCAGATCGCGCTCGCGCGACACGCGGGCTTCGTCTAGGCCGCGATCGGAAGCGATGCGGGAGCGCTCGACTTCCTCGCGTGAGGCGATTTCGGCCTCCTGCAGCGCCTGGACGCGGGCGATCTCCAGTTGCTCGATCGCGCGCCGCCGCTCCAGCCGCGCGGCTTCCATGACCTGCTCGCGCTCGACGTCGCTCTTCTCGACCTGCTGCTTGGCGAGGATTTCGGCCTGGCGCACCTGCCGGTCGGCACTGATGCGTTCCGACTTCTTCGAGGACAGCGCGATGATCCGTTCCTCGTCGGCGATTTCGATCGCCTTCTTCTGGTCGATGTTCAGCACCTCTCGCGTCTTGGCGGAAGCGATGCGGTCGGCCTCCAGCGCCAGTTCGACGCCGATGCGCTGGCGCTCGATCGCGTCGCGGCGCTTGAGTTCGGCTGCGTCGAGCATTTCGGAGCGAGCGATCTCGAGACCCCGGGTATCGCGATCGGCCAGAATGCGCTCGGCGGCGACCATCTTCTCCTGAGCGATCTTGGCGGCCTCGATGGCCTCCCGCGCCCTGATCTCCGCGGATTCGATGCTCTGATTGCGGGCGATCTCGAGGCCGCGGATTTTCTCTTCCGAGGCGATGCGCGCGGAGGCGACGACGTGGCGCGAGGAAACCTCGGCCTTGTCGAGCGTTTCGTTGCGTTCGATTTCGAGCGTGCGGGTTTCCTGTTCGGCCTGAATGCGCTCGGCGGCGAGCAACTGCTCCCGCGCGATCCTGGCCGCCTCGGTTGCCTGCTGCGCGGCGATTTCGGCCTCCTCGATCGCCCGGGTGCGGGCGATTTCCAGCGAACGGGTGCGTTCTTCCGACGCGATGCGTTCGGCGTTGATCGATGTCATCTGCACGATGCGCAGCTTTTCCGTCGCCTCGCGGGCAGCGATCTCGGCTTCCTCGACCACGCGGGTGCGCTCGATCTCGCGCCGCCGGGTTTCTTCCTCGTTGACGATGCGCGACTCGCTGACCGCGCGCTCCTGCAGGATGCGCGCCTTTTCGACGGATTCGCGCGCCTGAATCTCGGCTTCCTCAATCGTGCGGGTACGCTCGATTTCCTTCTGGCGGACCTCGCGCTCGGAGGCGATTCGGGCGGTGTCGACCGATCGCTGATTGGCGATCCGCGCCTTCTCGATGTCCTCGCGGGCGGAAATCTCGATTTCCTCGACCGCGCGGGTACGCTCGATTTCCTTCTGCCGAATTTCCCGTTCCGACGCGATCCGGGCCTCGCTGATCGCCTGTTCGTTGGAAATGCGCGCCTTCTCGATGGTCTCGCGGGCGGAAATTTGCGCCTGCTCGGCCTCGGTCTCGCGCAGCGCGCGCTCGCGCGCAACCTCGGTGCGCTGCATGGCGCGCCGCACCTCGATATCGCGCTGCTGTTCGAGCCGCGCGGCTTCGCTGTCGCGCTCGATGTCGAGCGCCTGGCGTTCGGCCTCGAGGTTGCGGGTGCGGATGCGGATCATCGAATCCTGTTCGATGTCGTTGCGCAGCTTGCGCTTGGCCTCGATGTCTTCCATCAGCCGGGTCAGGCCCTCGGCGTCGAAACGGTTGGAAGGATTGAAGAATTCGAGGTCGGTCTGGTCGAGATCGGTGATCGCGACGGATTCCAGTTCGAGCCCGTTCTGCGCGAGCGCTTCGGCGGCGGCGGCCTTGACCCGCGCGACATATTCGCCGCGCTGCTCGTGCATCTGCTCCATCGTCATTTCCGACGCGACGGAACGCAGCGAGGAGACGAATTTGCCGGAAAGCAGGGCGTGGAGGCGCTCGGGCTCGAGCGTGCGCCGGCCCAGCGTCGCCGCCGCAATCGAGACGGCTTCGCGCGTCGCCTGCACGCGGACATAGAAATCGGCCTCGATGTCGATGCGCATGCGGTCGCGCGTGATCAGCGCGCCGCCCTTCTCGCGCACGATCGCCATCGGCAGCACATTCATGTTGACCGGGGTAAAGTCGTGGATGAACGGCAGCACGAAGGCGCCGCCGTCGATGACGACCCGCTGGCCGAGGAAGCCGGTGCGTACGAACGCGACCTCCTTGGACGAGCGGTGGTACAGCCAGTTCACGACATAGACGAACACCACGATGACGATGATCGCGATGATCAGCCATAGGATCAGCGTGCCAATCAAAAGACCCGACATCTTCCTTACCTCCCCAACAGGCCGCTCCTGGATGCGACCCGAATTCAGACTTCCTGGTTTCGGCCGATGGCCTTGAACCGTTTGACCTGATCGGTCAGCGCGCGCTCGACCGGCAGGCGTTCCATCGAGGACGCGCCATAGAATCCATGGCAGGTCTTCGTATGTTTCATGATGAAGTCCGCGTCCGCGGGCTCCGAGATCGGCCCGCCATGCGCGAGCACCAGAATATCCGGCCGGGCGCGCAGGGCCGCTCCGGCCCAGGCGTCGATCAAAGCGGGGCAATCCGCGAGTTTCAGCGCGGTTTGCGCTCCGATCGCGCCGCCGGTGGTCAGGCCCATGTGGCAGACCACGATGTCGGCCCCGGCGCGCGCCATCGCTTCGGCCTCGGCTTCATTGAAAACATACGGCGTGGTCAGCAGATCCTTGGCGTGCGCCCTGGCGATCATGTCGACCTCGAGCGTGTAGGACATGCCGGTTTCTTCGAGATTGGCGCGGAACGTGCCGTCGATCAGGCCGACCGTCGGGAAGTTCTGGACGCCCGAAAACCCCAGCGCCTTGATCTCGTCGAGGAAGACGTCCATCTGCCGGAAGGGATCGGTGCCGTTGACGCCCGCGAGAACCGGCGTTCGCCGCACCACCGGCAGGACTTCCCGCGCCATGTCGACGACGATGGCATTGGCGTCGCCATAGGCCAGCAGACCGGCGAGCGAACCGCGGCCGGCCATGCGATAACGTCCGGAATTGTAGATCACGATCAGGTCGGCTCCGCCGTCTTCCTCGCATTTGGCCGAGAGGCCGGTGCCTGCGCCGCCGCCCACGATCGGCTCGCCGCGCGCGACCATCGTGCGGAACCTTTCGAGCAGGGCTGAACGTTCGAATCGGGGCATGACTACCTCGCCGCGCGTTTGCGGTTGCCCGTGCGACCGTGCAGCACGCGAAACGCGGCAACGACGGCGGACGAGAATTCGGGATCGTTGATGTGGCGCTTGATGCGGATCAGCTGCCGGTTGGTGGTCTGGCGCACGGTCTGTTCGAGCGCGCGGAACAAGGCGGCATCGGCCTCGGGATCGTGGAACGGCTGGCCCGGCGAATCGAGCGCGGAGACGCCGCCTTCGGGCAGGAAGAAGCGCACCGGTCCGTCCATGCGGTTGAGGCGCTCGCCGATCCAGCGGCCGATGGCATCATTTTCCGCCGCCGTGGTGCGCATCAACGTCACCTGTGGATTATGGACCTGCAGGCGGCGGCCGGCATAAGCGACGGGCACGGTATCCCTGGCGCCGAAATTGACCATGTCCAGCGCCCCGACCGAGCCGATATAGGGCAGGCGGGTGCGGATGAAGGCGCCGAAACGATCCTCGGTCGCGGGGAACACGCCGCCCACCAGGAGATCGCACACTTCCGTGGTCGTGATGTCGATCGCGCCCGCCAGCATTCCGGAATCGACGAGCTTCTCCATCGATTGCCCGCCGACGCCGGTAGCGTGGAAAACCAGACACTCCCACTGCTTTGCGAGTTCCGCCGATATCTGCTGCACGCACCGGGTGGTGACGCCGAACATCGTCAGGCCGACAGCGGGCAGGTCGGTCGCGGCGGGTTCTGCCGCGCCATCAGCAAGCCGCGACTTCACCATGCCGATCAGCGCTTGCGCGCCATTGCCAAGCACTTGGCGCGAAATCGAGTTGATGCCCTGCACGTCCGTCACCGAATACATCATCGTGATGTCGGCCGGGCCGACGTAGCGGCCGACATCGCCCGACGCGATCGAGGAGATCAGGACCTTGGGGACGCCGATCGGCAGTGCGCGCATGCCCGGCGCGACGATCGAGGCGCCGCCCGAGCCGCCGGCGCTGATGATCCCGACAACGGCGGGCTGCCGCTTGATCCAGGCCTCGAACGCCTCCGCCATCGCGCTGACCGAGGCGCCGCGTTCGCCGTTGAAGACGCCGGGGCCGCCGCGCGGATGGTTGAGCGCGATTTCCTGTGCGGTCACGTCGGTGGTCGCGGGTTTGCCGCTGGTCGAAACGTCAACCAGCCGCGTCCGCAGACCACTCGACTTGACGAGATCGCGGATGAAACGCAGCTCCGTCCCTTTGGTGTCGAGCGTGCCGACGACGAGCACCGCCGGCGATCCGCCTGAAAGGACGGACGTCGTCGAGGCGCGCCGGCGCGCCGCTTCATCGATCCGGGTGAACCCGGTCGAGACGGTTCGCGCGGCGGCCTCGATGCGGGCCGCGGGGACCGGTTGCGACCATCGCGTCGGCGGAATCGGATTGGAAATGTAGATGCGAATCGGCCCCGGGCTTGCGACCGGGGCCGGCGCGCTCACCGTCTTCGCGCGCGGCGCGCCCACCTGTTCGTCGTCGGCTTCCGGCTCGGCTTCCGAGTGCCGGCCGACGCCCAGCAGCCGCTGCTGCAATTCGCGATCGGCGGCCAATCGCTGCGAGTCGATGACGCGATTGATCCGCCCATTGACCATGATCGCGACCTTGTCGGACACCGAGGTCGCGACGCCGATGTTCTGCTCGATGACAAGGACCGCGATGTCGCCGTCGTCGCCGAGCCTGACCAGCATCTCCTCGACTTGGTTGACGATCACAGGCGCCAGGCCCTCGGTGGGTTCGTCCATGATCAGCAGTTGCGGATTGGTCAGCAACGCGCGCGAAATGGCGAGCATCTGCTGCTCGCCGCCCGAAAGCTGGCCGCCGCCATTGTTCTTGCGTTCGGCGAGGCGGGGGAAGGTGTCGTAGATGCGCTCCACGCTCCAGGCACCGCGCCGCGCGCCGAGACTGATGCGCAGATGTTCATCGACGGTGAGCGAGCGCCAGAGCCGGCGCCCCTGCGGGACATAGCCGACGCCAAGACGGGCGATTTGCGCCGGTTGCAGGCTCAGCAGATCCTGGCCGTTCATGCGGATCGAGCCGCTGGAGGCGCGCACCAGGCCCATGATGGTTTTGCAGAGCGTGGTCTTGCCCATGCCGTTGCGGCCGACCACGGAAAGAACGCCCCGCTCGAGCGCAAGGTCGACGCCCTGCAGCGCGTGCGAGTGACCGTAATAGACGTTGAGCCCGCTGATCTGCAAGATCGCGTTCGCGGCGGCGGGACGGCGCGGCTCAGCCATGTCCGCCTCCCAGATAAAGCTCCTGCACCTCGGGATCGGACTCGATCTCGCGCGGCGCCCCTTCCTTGAAGATGCGGCCGTTGTGCATCATCGTCACGCTTTCCACCACGCGCAACGCCACGTCCATGTCGTGCTCGATGATGATGTAGCCGATATGCGCGGGAAGCGCCGACAGGATTTCGACCAGTTCCGCCCGCTCGGTCGGCGACAGACCCGCGGCGGGTTCATCGAACAGAATGAAGCGCGGCGCACCGGCGAGTGCGAGCGCGATCTCGAGCTGCCGCTGCTGGCCATAGCTCAGCTCGGACACGAGCTGATCCTTGACCGCGCTCAGGTGCACGGCTTGAACGAGGTTTTCCGCGGAATGAACCAGCGCGTCCGTGAGGCGAGGGCGAACCAGCGAGAAGCGTCCGCGCGAAACGCCGCGGCAGGCGAGATAGACGTTGTCGACCACCGAGAGGCCCGGAAACAGCGCCGAAATCTGATAGGTCCGCCGCAGGCCGCGCCGAATGCGCTCGTGCGGCGGAAACGCGGTGACGTCCTCGCCGAAGAATCGGATCGTGCCCGAGGTCGGCAGGAAATCGCCGGTGACGCAGTTGAACAGCGTCGTCTTGCCGGCGCCATTGGAGCCCAGCACCGCGCGCCGCTCGCCCGGTCGCACGGTCATGGTCACGTCGGTCAGGGCGGCGAGCGCGCCGAACAGGCGCGTGACCCCGCGCAGCTCCAGCGCGTTGCCGGCGCCGACGGCAGACAGGCGTTGGGCGACGCTATCCATGGCCGCCGCCTCCCGGTGCCGCATTTCGGGAGGACAGGCCGCGGTTGCGCCAGCGCATCCACAGGCCAATCACACCATCCGGCGACCAAAACACGATGACGAGGAAGCCGATGCCCACGAGCAGGCGAAACCGGTTGCCGTCTAGCCCTATCGCGACCAGGAAATCGAGCGCGAAGGTGCGCAGGATCACAAAAATCAATGCGCCGATGAACGGCCCGATCGGCCGCGAAATGCCGCCGACGACGGCGATGACCAGAATGTCGATGGCGTTGTCGACACCGACGGAGCCGGGGGAAATCTGCCCATTGCTCCACACCAGCAGGATGCCGGCGATCGCGGCCACCAGGGAGGCGAAGACATAGGCGGCAACGCGATGCGCATTGACGTTGAAGCCGAGCGCGGCCATGCGGCGCGGATTGTCGCGTATGCCCTGCAGGGCAAGCCCGAACGGCGCGCGTGCGAGGTAGCCCGCCGCCCAATAGCAGATCGCGGCAAATCCCAACGTCACATAGTAAAACGGAATCGGCGAACGCCAGTCGACGCCCCAGAACTGCGGGGTCGCGATGCTGTTGATGCCGGTGTGGCCGTTGAATATCGCGTAATTCTGGTTGACGAAATAGAAAAATGCCGACGCGATCGCAAGCGTGATCATGATCGTGTAGATGCCCACGGTACGGACCGCGAGCGCGCCGGTGATGGTGCCGAACAGCGTGGCGAGCGCCATGGCCATCGGCGCGGCGAGCCACCACGGCCATCCGAGGCTGATGGTGGCCACGCCGCTGACGCCGAAGATCGCCACCATGTAGCCGGAGAAACCCGCGATTGTCATCTGCGCGAGACTGACCATGCCGCCGTAGCCGGCCAGAAACATCAGGCTGAGGCCGATCATTCCCAGAATGAACGACCATGAAAAAATCTGAAACAGGATGAACCCGTTCACCAGCAGCGGCATCACCAGCAGGATCACGGCGACGATCGCGGCGGCCGGATGGATGCGCTTGGTCCAGTCGGCCGGGTCGGCGGCGATGGGAGCCGGTGCCGCCGATGGGCGTGTGATTTCGACGATGGCCATCGCTCAGCGCCTCACCAGCAGGCCCTGGGGCCTGACCGCCAGCACGGCCACCATGATGAGGAAAGTGAGCACGATCGAATAGGTCGGAACGTAGACCGAGCCGAGCTGTTCGGCGAGACCAATAATCAAGGCGCCAAGCGCGGCGCCCGGAATCGAGCCCATGCCGCCGACGATCACCACGACCAGCGACGCCAGCAGAAACCTTGTGTCCTCGCCCGGAGAAATCGATTGAAAGGTTGCGCCGACGACGCCGGCCATTCCCGCCAGCCCTGCGCCAAACGCGAACACCAGCACGAAAACCAGTTGAATCCGCACCCCCATCGCCGAGAGCATGTCGCGGTCGTCCACGCCCGCCCGCACGATCATCCCGATACGCGTTCGGTTGAGCACCAGCCACATCGCCAATCCGATCACGACGGAAGCCGCGAAAATGACCAGACGCACGATCGGGTATTGCAGGTAGACCGCTTCGCCCGAGGATTTGACCGCCACCACGAAGGGCAGGGGCGCCGGACCAACCAGCCAAGCGGGGGTCTGAACCTGGTAATAGTCGCCGCCGAACACCCAGAGCATGAGATCCGCGAGCACGATCGAAATGCCGATGGTGACCAGCGTCTGCCGGAGATCCTGGCCCTCCATGCGGCGGAACACCAGAACCTGCAGGATCATTCCGAGCAACGCCGCCGCCACGAAGGCCGCGACGAAGCTAAGCAGCCACGAACCGGTCCAAACCTCGGTCTTGTAGCCGATATATCCGCCGAACAGGTAAATCGACCCATGCGCGAGATTGACGTTGCGCATCAGTCCGAAGATCAGCGTGAAGCCGCTCGCGACCAGAAAATACAGCCCGCCCAGCGTGATCCCGTTGAGCAGCGCGTTGAGGAAAACCTTCTTCCTGCCGATCGCATCCTCCAGCCCCTGCGGCCATGTCCCGAAGATCAGCCAGATCGCCAGCACGATGACGATCAACAACAGGATCGACCAAAGCGGATGGCGTTCGACGAAGCGGTTCATCCGACGGCGCTCGCAAAACGGGCCGGCGCGAAGCCAATGCGCCGAATTTTCATGCTGCCCTTGGCCATGACGGCGCTCATCCTCCCGAACCTTTTCGCGGCTTGGTCGCGCGATTAAGGGGTCCAGTGTAGCCTGCCCGTATTCCGCACGCTTGATCGTGAGTATCTTTTTGCGAAGATGGGCGTCTGCTCGAAGGAAACAGGCACGTCTTCAAAGCAACTGCGCTGCACCGCGATAATCGGTAGGGGCCATGCCGACATTGGACGCGAAGAAGCGCGTGAATGCACTCTGCGAGGAAAAGCCGAGATCGAAGCCGATGTCGGCGACCGGCTTTTCCGTCTTCACCAGGACGTCGATGGCGCGCTCCATCAACAGCGTATTCAAATAGAGATTTGGCGTGACGCCGGTTTGGCTGCGGAATAATTTGTAGAAATGCGGGCGCGAAAGTCCGGATTCACGGGCAACGTCGTCGAGATGGATATCCGCGCCGAGCCCTTCCTGAATGAGGCGGATCGACTTGCGAACGCGGAAATCCGTGACGCCTTCGAGGACGCGACGTTCCGACGCCTCGCCCGGACGTCGCCAGCTTTCGGCGTAGCAGGTATCGATCAAGCCGCGAAGCTCGCGATCGAGTTCGTTGAGCGTATGCGCGGAGTAGATCATCGCTGCCGTGTGCCGGATCTGGCGGTCGATCGTCGAGGTCCGGGAGGTCAGTTGACGGCCGAAGCGAAGGCGCGCGGCGTCGCTCGGGGCCCCCGGCGTGAACCATTCCGGGTTGACGTAAAGAACCAGGAAAAGCGCGCCCTGGTCCAGGTCGCTGGGGACGAAATTGTGGGGCTCCCAGGGGCAGACGGCGACGAAGGAAGATGCGTTCAACGGGCAGAATTTATCGCCGACGGTTATGCTTCCGTCCGAGCCGCCCAGATGGAAAATTAGATGTCCTTCGCGATGCGCGTGGACGTTGAAGGGCCGATTCAGTTGATAAATCGTGGCGCGACCGAAGCAGCCATGAAACACGGCGATCGCCCTGCTCATATGGATCCTCCCCGAGTTTTCGCTTTTTTCTTAGGCGTAGGTTCCACAAACCGGAGGGACATTGCAAGAGCGCGTTGAGCCGGGGGGCGGTAACAGGTCACCCCCCGCCCGGCTCAGGTTCGTTGTGGCTCGGCGCATGCGCAGCCGGCGCACTTGGCTTGCGAAGTCAGTACTTCTTGCACTCCGGAACAGTGCGGCTTGGCAAACCGATCTTGGCGAAGACCGCCGGATCGTAGCCCAGCGTCTGGTTGACGTTCGGCACGACCGCGACAACCTTGCTGACCAAATTGCCCTTGCCGTCATCGACGACCTCGGTCACGAAATTCGTGCCGATCGCCTGGCGATTGTTGTCGAGCTTGATTTCGCCGTTGGGCGCCTGGATCACCAGCGTGTTGAGCACTTCGCGGAGTTTCCTCTGGCCGTCGCTGAGGTCGCCATTGACCTTTGCGAGCGCCTCCATCAAGGCCTGCGTGGCGCCATAATAATTGGTCGCGAGCAGGGACGGACTCGGAAAGCGCTTCTCCGGCGGGAACGCGTCCTGATAGGCCTTCACGAAAGCCTGCCAGCTCGGTGCATCCCACGTATCGCCCTGGCCGCTGGCCGCCACCGTGCCGATCAATGCGTTCTTGGCGTTGCCCTTGGCCGAAAGGATCGTCTGGTCGACCATGATCGAGCCGCCGATCAGATGCGCCTTGCCGCCCGCCTGCTGATACTGGTTGAGGAAGTTGACGGCGTCGCCGCCGCCCAGGCCGAGATAGATCGCGTCCACGTCGTCAGGCATCGCGGCGATGACCGAGGCGAAATCCTTGGTGCCAAGCGGCACCCACTGGCGATTGGTGACCTGGCCGCCGGCGGCGCAGTATTCAAGCACGAGGCCGAAAACCTGGGTGTAGACGAAGGAATAGTCCTCACCGACCGTGGCGATCTTCTTATAGCCCTTGGTCTTGTAGATGTAGTTTCCGAGGCCCGCCTGCCACTGCGCGCCGTCCATGTTGAAACGGTAGAAGTTGGGGGCCGGATCGACGTAAGTCGTTTCCTGGGCACCCGAGCCGCCGTTGATGAACGTGATCTCGGGATGCGTCTTGGCGAAATTCTTGACCGCGATGCCTTCGTCGCCGGACAGCGGCGAGATCATCAGCTGGACCTTGTCCTGTTCGATCAGCTTGCGTGCGGCGCGCACCGCCGAGTCGGGCGTGGCGTCGGTCGAGGCGATGATGAATTCCAGTTCCTTGCCGCCAACCTTGGTGCCGTATTTCTTCAAGGCGGTCTGCAGGCCGCGGATGCCGTCTTCGCCGAGTACCGTGTAGGTGCCTTCCAGGGTCGCCGTGACGCCGACCTTGATCTTTTCCTGAGCCTGTGCGCCGTCCGCCAGCATAAGCCAGCCCAGCGCGACGGCGCCGATAGTCCGCATGACCATTTTGTCCTCCCCGGTCGATTGTGTTGCGCGTTCTTTGTGCGCGCAGCGTTTCGCCAATCCGATTTCGGCCTCGACTTCAAATCCGTATGAATTCAGTCGGCCGAGGACAGGAGACTAGCGGATATCAGGCTGGCGACAGGCCGCGGGCGCACCCGTTCTTGACTTTTAGTCTCATTTTGTCTGCTGCCCCGCAGCATTTCATTCGCGCTCGCAACATGCTTACCTGTCTTCAAACGCGGCGTCGAATGTGAGGCGATCTGCCGACATGAAAAAGCGGATCATCTCACGCCACCCCGAAATCATTAGAACTAGGGCGTGAACCCATAAATCCGGAGTGGTCAGCGGACGTCTGGTTTGGCGCGCATAACGGACTCAAGCGGAGGACCGAACCTACGCCAGGCCTGATCATCCTCGACCCGAGGAAATCCGCCAACATAACGGAAAGAACAGAGGTACTCGTCGCAGCCGCCCGCGCTGCTCGCGCAATTCGCGGGCGCTACATCATCGAACGCGGCTTGCGATCTAAAATTGGCCAAGCCGATTGCGGACAAGGTCTCGAATGAGATCGCGATCATGATTCAATTCACGAAGGCGACCTGCTTTGCCAGCGACGACGGCGGCAAATGCTCACTCCTCTGCGCGTCGGACCTGCGGATAGCCCGTATAGCCTCGTTGGCATCGGAGCAGTGACAAGATAGCGCAGGACAAACCCGAGCCTTGGTTGTGTAGGCTTACCTTTTAAAGGCGCGGGGGCGACGTTTCTCGGACGACACATCTATCCCCGCAGGTATCAGTCCTAGATCGACAGGGGGGAATGAGCCGTGCATGCAATCGATCCGGACCCGCGCAGCAATAAGTTGCTGGCGGAACTTCCGCCTCAAGACCTCCAGTTTCTCATTCCACATTTCGTAACAATGAAATTCGCTCAAGGTACCGTCCTTTGCGAGCCGGGCGTCGATGTCGATCACGTCTATTTCCCGATGTCCGGCGCGGTCTCGCTGTTGGCCGTCATGCGCGATGGCAAGGCCATCGAGACCGGCACCGTGGGGTGCGAAGGCGTCGTCGGCCCTATGTGCGGAATTGGCCCCAGTAAATGGCAGGTGAGAGTCATCGCCCAACTGCCGATGTTCGCCAGAAAGATCGCCTCAACCGAATTTAGGAAGGCAGTCTCCTCCAGCAAAGTGATTGCCGATCTCTGTCTACGCAGTAACGAAGGTCTGCTCACACAAGCGCGGATCGGAGCGGCGTGTAATGCGCTGCATCGGTTCGAGGCGAGGTTCTGCCGGTGGCTGTTGCAAACCCGTGACCGAGCCGAGAGCGACACGATCATGCTCACGCACGAATTTCTCGCTCAGATGCTCGGGGTTCGCCGCACGACGGTCACGGAGACGTCCATTAAAATAGAGGCGGCTGGTGCAATCGTTTGTTCGCGTGGCCTGATCAAGATCATCGATCTCGAAGCGGTCAAAGCCTTGTCCTGCGAATGCTATGAGACCTTGCGGGGGCAGACCCAAACGTCGGTACCGCAGCCGTGCTTAAGTGTGGCAGGGTGAAGTAAGGCGGTATTTTGTTGCCAACCGAGGCGGTTTACTTTGTCGGCCGACCGCGCTTCGCAATCGCCGCTGCGCCTGACCGCGCTGCAGTTTCAGCCGCCCGCCAAGGACGACCGGGTTTCCGCGCCCGCGACCGCGCCGCTACCGGGTGGCTGGCTGTTGATCTGCTGTTTCATGATAGCCGAGGGCTTGAACACCACCACGCGTCGCGGAGAGATCGGCACCTCGATGCCGGTCTTGGGATTGCGCCCGAGACGTCCGCCTTTTTCGCGTACCATGAATGACCCGAACGAAGACAGCTTCACCGTCTCGCCCTTCTCCAGGCAGTCGGTGATCTCTTGCAAGACCAGTTCAACAAAAGCGGATGATTCAGTTCGGGACAGTCCTACCTTCTGGTAGACCGCCTCGTACAGATCGACGCGTGTGACCGCCTCGCTAGTTTTTGGCATCGCACGGCCCCCCATTGTGCGCCAAATAATAGAGCCCAACGCAATGTGGTCAACAGTCAGTGCGCGTTCGGGCGCGCTCCGCAAGGCGGGTGCACGGCGCGGGCTGTTCCCCTAGGCCGTGCCGCTTCCTAAGCTCCAGGTCGATGCGCTTGATCCCGGTGGGCTGCGAGATCGAACCGAGGCCGATCATCTCAACAAATGCCCGGTCTGCGGAGCGTTGCCCGCATGCGCGATCTAGCCCAAATGCCGGCGCATGTTCACGACGCGGAGATTGAGATCAGCGAGGGTCCGGGGCCGCCGCGGCAAGGCCCGTTGCATTAGACTTAAAAGCAAAGCCCACCGGTAAACCATCCGGCAACCTATAGATGCTATTATATCACGAATATCTACACACGACTTTAGGTGGCGCATGCTGCGAAACGGCAGTTATTCTGCTTGGTTTAGAACCCGGCACCAAGAAGGAACTGGCGTTATGCAGGGTGAAGGAACCGGCGTTATTGAGCTCAACGACGGGAAAGTGGCCGGCGGAGACACCGGGCTCGCCTACACCGGGTCATACGTTGTAGACGGAGATAAATTCACAGCTTTCATTGCCACGGAGCGGCACACGCCGGGGCAACCATCCGTTTTCGGCATCGGCATCGATGACGTCAATTTGACGCTGACCGGGAAATCCACCCCGACGACGGCATCATGCACTGGAACTGCCAAACAAGCGCCGGGCCTGGCCTTCGAGGCCACCCTTGTTCGTATAGCAAATCAGCCGAGGGCGCTCCCCAGCGCGCCGACGCGCCCGCGTTCACCGGCCGCCGTGATCATCAACCCATCCCAGATCGCGCGCGACGCCCGCTCAAAAAAGTAAGGTCCCCGAGGCCCGACCTACCGGCGCGCGGGGTGCGTCCGCGCCAGCCCGGCATCGGATGACCTGCGAAATCGACGATGCCGTCATGTCGCCCGTGATGTTAGCACCCGTCGCAATGTCTGTTTTACCTCCCCGTGAACGGACATGGACTGCGTGTTCGGCGACGTCGGAAAAGTGCCAATGAACGAACCCGCTCACGCGGGAGGGGCTGGCGGCGCGGTCAGCTCCGTCGTGCGCAAACCTCCATAGCCCTCGGCGCTCGCGGCGCCACCGCCTGCCATTTCCCGCGGGTTCCTTCATTGAAGGCTTTCGGACGCCGGCCACGGTGCAAGCCGCATCGCTGCGATCGGCCGGCATCCGAAACCCTCAACAATAGGCGACATCGTTCCGTCACCTCGTCGGCGCGCAGGATCCGGCAGGCACACCTTATTCGTGACCGATGTGAGCGCCTTTCTCAGCCACCGAGCGTTTCATCAACAGCACGACGGGTGCCAGCACCAGCGTCACCACGGCCAAGATCAAAAACACATCGAGATAGGCAAGTGACGATGCTTGCTGCTGCCGCAAGTTCTCGAGCGCCTGCCAGGCCAACTGCTCCGCTGCAGATGGGTCACCGGTGTGCTGCAGGAACACTGCGCGAGCCTGATCGAGGAAGGAAACCACAGCCGCGTTGAAGGAATCGACAAGCCGCAGAACGTGAAATTGGTCACGGCGCTCCTGAATTGTCTGCGCCATCGAGGTCCCCACACTGCCTCCCTCGTTGCGCAGCAGACTTAGCAAGCCAACGGCCGCCCCACGCAGCAACGGTGGGGTATAAGCGGTTTGGTCCCGTTTCACCGGAGCCGGATGGTGTACGCCATGCCGGCCCCCCTGGCGACACCGGTCACTACCGATCAGATTAAATTCAAGGGATGGCACATTCGTTGGCCTCAGATACAGCGAAGGCGAAGTAGCCAGCGCGCCGGATGCGCTTTAAGACCTGAGTTGCGATTTTTCGCCCGTTGGGTGTAAGGTGATGTCCCCATGTGGGATGCCGCCAGCGTTGCACTCCTCAAAAAACTCTGGGCCAGCGGCCACAGCGCCGCGCAGATCGCCACTCGACTAGGGCACAGCCGCAACGCGGTGTGCGCCAAGTTGCTGCGCATGGGCTTGAAGCGCGGCCACAAGCCGCCCACGGCCAAACCCAAGATCGTGTCGGTGCCGAAGCGAAAGTCAGCGCTCTTGGCGGCCTGTGCTCGCCCGGTTCATAAGGTTGTGTCTACGCGCAAGTCAGTAGTGAGGCAGCCTAAGGAACTCACCAAGTCACAGTTGAATGCAATGTTGGCTGAGGCCGTCGCTAACACAGCGCGACTGCTTCGATGATGCCTTGCCTTGGAGAAGCAACAACATGACCCCACACATCCGCAAGGAATTTTCCACCAGGTTGATCGACTGGAGTCCCTTCGTGATGGGCAACACGATGCCGCCCCGAGATCCTGATGAAGACGAAGAGGACGAGGACGAAGAGGACCGCGCCGACGAACCGCCGGTCGTGCGCGAGCCGGACGAAGACTAGAGCATGATTCCCACGCGCAAAAGCCGCCAAGGTGTCCCTCGACGGCTCGCCGTTGCGTTGCGTTTGCGTGGAGGTTTGCTGCGTCGAGCGGTGTCGAACGTAGCCGCGCCTGCCTTGCCATGGGACGCACGGCCTTAATCAGGCGCTGGTGCGTTGCCCAGTGTCGGGGCCAACGATCCCCGATAGCTTGTCATGTGTCGCTTCATGTGTCGCTGGCGATGATGCTGATCAAGTTAGCTTTGCTGTCCTATCAGCGCTGAACGCAAGCTGTGCCGAGGGACGGTATCGAACACGCGTGTTCTTCGGCGTGGGGTCTGGCGCTCGATCGGCGTCCAAGTTCACCGATGCCGTTGCGAGCCAATTCGATGGCAAGAGGGGCGCCGACCGCGCCAGCGCCCACAAGGGCAACCGATTTGGCCGCCAAGCCGGCAATCGCAGGCGCTCGCGAAATCAAATCCCGGTGACCGGCTCGAAGCGTTTTTATGATAAAGGCATCAACGCGCCCTGGATCCTTCTTGCTGGGGTAGAACGCATTACGCTTACCTGCGGCAAGAACGAACAACCAAGAATCGCCTTGCTTTCGGAATTGAGTTTCCGTCGGATACAGAAAAGCATGCAGTTGGCCTCGTTTCGACTGCGCCAAATCGAAACAAGCAGCGGGATTATTTCGTCCTCTCAACAACTCACCAAGTCCAACACTTTGATCTTGCGATAGCGGTGTCGGGAGAAGCTCGTTGTCCCGTCGCTCCCAGGAGATCTCCATCTCTTCGACCGCATCGCCCTGCAGTACGCTCGGCATAGGACCGTTCCACGCTGCGACTTCTTTGCCGTCGGCGTCGAGGACGCTCTTCACCACGGCACAGAAAACGGGATTGCTCGCGAGCTTCAACCTTCCTGGAGCTTTCACCTCCAGAAGTGACCAAGCGTCGTTGAGTTGGCCTCCATTCCGCATGGTGGCGGCCGTCGGCCCGTTCAAGCTGCAACGATTGCAGTCGTCGCCAAGGTGGGCAAGGTTTCGCCGCGCACCATATCGAACACCAAGGCACTCAAACGTGACGCTATTCCTACCGTTGTCGATGCTGTCAAACGCGGTGAGGTCCCGATTGCGCAGGCCGCAGCGTTCGTGAGCAAAACACCGCCGCTGGATCAGGCCCGGATTATTGCCGATCTCGGATCACCTGCCGCCGCCGTGAAGGCTGCGATAAGGGCGCAGGCGGATCGCGCTACTGTCAAGAAACCGAAGCCATCGCCCGACGTGACGGCTGCGGCGGACCGCGCCGAGGCAAGGGCCAAGCTCGCGGTCGTTCCCGCCGAGCCGGCTGTCGAGAGGGCAGGGTACATCAATTGTCGATCTGTACTGGGCGGGTTGCATCATCAATATGTCCGGATTTGATTTACGACAGGCACACCCGGCGCAACCCGTCGCCGACGATCGGGCAGGGATATTGCTATCAAGCCCTGCGCTTAACCGGCTTCTTCTTGTGGGAAGTGAGATTCTTCAAATACACAAGGCCGTCAACCGTGAGCTTGTCGGCATTGTGCTCTCCGCGCTCGGCAAGCGAAGCGATGTACGCCCTAAGTAACGCCCGGCGATTGTTATTCTCGGCAATGCCGTGATCGAGAGAGGAGAAGATGCCCCATACCCGGTTGGTCACCCGTTCGACGGTAGTGTCAAGCACCATGAGACATCCCCTTTGGGGGACCAAACAGCTGAAAAGCCATTTGTTCCAAATGCTAACGCCGACTGAACAGGTTCGTCTTGTTCCATTGCCCTTATTGCGACGTTAGCGAGTTTAATTCGATGCGTAACGCCAGACTGCCACGCGATAATTATTGCTCTTCCCATCCACCTCGATTGTGAAACAAGCGCCTGGTAATTCGGTTTCACGCGGGCCACAAAAGCAATTGCGCCGTCTCTCGACGCCAAGGCCTCAAGCATCAACTAATTCGCCGCTTAATGGGTGCGGGAGTCGGGATCGTAGGGGTCCGTAACGATGGACGCACCTCCCTTCCGATCCGGATTTTGTTATACAGCGTAGGAGCGATAGCCACCGTAGGCGGGTCCGAGATAATCATAGTAGCCTAGCGGTCCATTACTACCTTACGCTCGCGGTCTTCGCGATTTCTCTCGATAATTGCGATCATCTCTGGGGGTTCCCATTCTCCTTCTTTGATCGCGGCCGTGTTCCAGTCCGTATCGTAACAACTGTTTTGGCTTGTCCCTACCGAGACGCCGTTGTCTACCCAACGAACACTAACTCCAAGGCCAACTTCTTCTGAACTGGCTTGGGTAGCGCCCAATACAGTCGCAGCCACCACAAAGCTCAAAACGTAGCGCATGATCCGCTCCAACCGGTGACTTTTATTCTAACAGGATGCTTGGGCAGAGGTTCCGGCTTGCCTCTCAAACCGTATGCTCTCGCCTTCGTTTTCTGTTCCAATTGAGGTTCGGCCTGGCATCCGACGCAAGTTGGTCAGAGCGAGCTGGCAACGGGCGGGTCCTAGCTAGACGATCTCTCTGCCCCGCAAATCAGCAGTGTAGTCTTGCCGAACTACTGATCGCATCGTCCGTTAACTTGAAATGCAGTATCGTGGAAAAGAATATAGCATTGTCCGAGGCATTAAGCCTGGCACATGGAAGTGGACGGTCCGCTTAGACGAAAACAACGTCAGAACCGGAGTAGATAAAACGCGGTCAGCTGCGATGGAGAGCGTAGGACGTCTGGTTGATCGGGCGCTAGTGCCCAAAAAGTTGTGATCTCGTGAATCCAGCGTTTGCCGCTCATGGATGGAGATCGCAAATGCAAAGGATGATAGCAGCTCTAGCGATTGGGACTTTTAACCTGCTCCAGGGTCACAGCCGACGCTGCGGGTGAGTAGACCGGAGTTTCCGCCATAGCGCAGACACCTTTCTAAGCCCGCTAGGCGTTAATACGCATCTGGATCAAGGTTATAATGCGGGCTCCTATGTTGTGCCTCCGCGATATCTTGGAGTTCGCAAGTCCCCAAATCGATCCCCAAATGCGGCCGCAAAGTAAGATGCGATCTGTTCCTCCAGGAGCAATCAAGCAGCCGCTGAGAAGTCGCCCCTGACTGCTTGCTGCCAAACATGAGCGTAGACGTTCTTGGCAAGCTGCTCCTTTTCTTCCACCGAGAACGGCGGCGTTGGAAGACCGGCGAAAATTTCATCGAGGATCCGGCCGCATGAGCCTGGCGGTGAGGAGAAGGCCACTGCCATGCTCCAAGCCCAGGGGTGGAGATCTGTCTCGGCACTCTTTGTGCCTTACGGCGTCGTGTTGTTAGTCGCGCCCACCGCTCCAGATGTCATCAGGGCGAGGGCCGGGCAGGTTCTAAGGGCTTGGCCGGAATTCGACGGGCTATTTGATTCCTAGGCGGCTTCCACGGTGCGTTCGTGATGTAGCAGTGGGGACTTCATTCCACTGAGGCGGTTGCCTGATGTTGACGTTTCCATCAATTGTAGTCATGCCAGCACGAGCTGAGGCCGAGATCCTTGCAGGCGCGCAATATCTGTGACCCCTATGGTCATATGGACCGGATCTGCGGAAGTAAATGGAAGACTCAGAGGAACCATTTGCGCCGCGGTCTATTGGATCCACGTAGCAGCGGTCTCGCGTGCTCAACCCCCAAATTCAGATGTTGTGGTCTGACGCCCCTTGGACGAACGGAACGGGGGCTGCTCAGCAAGAACGTTTGGATTGTCGGCACAAGCCGCTGCTTGAATTGCGATCGGGCCGTAGGCTGCAGCCACATGGACAATCTTTCAGGATACGCCAATCGTCCGCTTCCGTTCATACTGCGCTATCTCCGCCAGCGTCTTGCATCGCATGTCGTCATCCTCACATCAGTTATTGTAGCGGTTGCTTGTTCGGTAGGCACGCAATATGGCGTGAAGTATCTGGTCGATGGTTTGTCAGCCGGGCCGGCCCGCGCGGGCGGTGTATGGCTGGCATTCGTTTTACTTATGTCGCTGATAACAGCGGATAATTTTCTATGGCGGATCGCCAGCTGGACGGCGAGCTTCACGTTTGTGGGCGTGACGGGTGATCTCCGCCGCGACATCTTCCGCCACCTGACCGGGCACGCACCAAACTATTTCTCCGACCGGCTGCCGGGAATGCTGACCAGCCGCATTACGGCCACATCCAATGCCGTCTTCACCGTTGAAAATATGTTCGTCTGGAACGTGCTGCCGCCATGCATCGCGACTGTCGCGGCAATTGCGTTGATCGGCACCGTGAGTCCGCTGATGGCGGGAGGATTGATCGTTGTCGCCGGTGCGATGGTATTTGCGATGTTTCATCTGGCGGCCGCCGGCAAGCCTTTGCACGACGATTTCGCCAACAAGGCCGCTGCCGTCGACGGCGAGATGGTCGATGTCATCAACAACATGCCGCTGGTGCGGGCGTTTTGCGGCCTCAGCTTCGAGCACAACCGATTTGACGCCACCGTCAACCGGGAATTGACGGCGCGAGGACGCAGCCTCCGTTATCTCGAAAAGCTGCGAATCACCCACGCCGCGACTACGGTCGCGCTGACAATCGGGTTGCTGGCCTGGGTTATCGTACTATGGCAGCGCGGCGGCGCCACCACTGGCGACGTCGTGCTGGTCTGTACGTTGGGACTTTCCATTTTGAGCGCCACGCGCGATCTCGCAGTGGCACTGGTCGATGTGACCCAGCATGTTGCCCGGTTGACCGAAGCTATTGCCACGCTGTTGCTTCCACACGAACTGCGCGACCATCCGAAAGCCGAACCGCTGGTAAAGAGCGGCGCCGCCATCGCCTTTAATAACGTGTCGTTTCGCTATCCCGGTGGCCTGAAGGTCTTCGACCGATTCAGCCTTCGTCTTCAACCAGGGCAAAGGGTTGGGCTGGTCGGTCAGTCCGGCGGCGGCAAATCCAGTCTGTTCGTGCTGCTGCAGCGGTTCTACGACGTCCGGGACGGCAGTATCATGATCGATGGCCAGGACATCTCGAGGGTGACGCAGCAAAGCCTGCGTCAGGCGATCTCGGTGGTACCGCAGGACATCTCGCTTTTCCATCGATCGATCATGGAAAATATCCGATATGGACGGCCAACTGCGACTGACGACGAGGTGCTGCGCGCAGCGATCGCCGCGCGCTGCGATTTTGTCGAGACGCTGCCGGAAGGTTTGGCGACGCAAGTTGGCGACCGCGGCGTCAAGTTTTCTGGCGGCCAGCGGCAGCGCATTGCCATTGCGCGCGCGTTCCTGAAGGACGCGCCGATCCTGCTGCTGGATGAAGCGACCGCGGCGCTTGACAGCGAATCCGAGGAAGCTATACGCGAAGCGCTCGGACGCCTGATGCGCGGGCGCACCGTCATTGCGATCGCCCACCGTCTTGCGACGCTGCGCGGTTTCGACCGGGTGGTCATGCTGCAGGGCGGCCGGATCATCGAAGATGGCTCGCCCGACCGTCTCATGCAAGGCAGGGGCCCGTATCGGGAACTGGTGACGCGGGAGATGAGCCGCCTTGCAACGCATGCGGCCTGAGGCGGCGCCGAAAGAGGCCGTGCCGCCACCCTCCGTCACGATCATTGGGGCAGCGGATGCGGATGGCGTGCTCGGACGCGATGTTCGCAGCCCGACGGACGAGGTGTCATTGTCGGAAACTCAATCCGACTAGCAAGTGGAGTCGAATTGGGTGATGCTCTTGGTTGATGAGAGATGTTTGCAGCCTGATTTGGTTGGCGCTGATCGGATTGTTCCGGTCGCGAGCGTCGCTGCAAGTTGAGATCTTGACGCTTCGTCATCAACTCAACGTGCTGCGGCGTAAATCGCCGTAGCGACTAACCTTCACCAGTATCGACCGGTTGGTATTTGCCGGGTTGTATCGGCTGGCACCTGGCGTGCTGGACGCTTTGAAGATCGTCAGGCCGGAGACCGTGATCCGCTGGCATCGTGCCGGCTTCAGAGCGTATTGGCGCTGGAAATCAAGACCGCGCAGCGGCCGTCCAACGACCCCGCTGGAGATCCGTCAGCTCATTCGCGAGATAAGTCTCGCCAACCCATTATGGGGCGCACCACGGATTCACGGCGAGCTTCTCAAGCTCGGCATCGATGTCGGACAAACCACCGTTGCAAAGTATATGGCGAGGGGAAGGCGACCGCCGTCCCAAGGGTGGAAGACGTTCCTTGATAATCACGCCGACGGCATCGCGTCGATGGACCTATTCGTGGTTCCGACAATCTCATTCCGACTGCTCTACGGGTTGCTGATACTGCAACACGATCGCCGCCAAATCCTGTGGCTGGGAGTGACTGCGCACCCGACGGCGGAATGGATTTCGCGCCAGCTCACCGAGGCCTATGGTTGGAACGCAGCACCGCGATACATCATTCGTGACCGCGACGCCGTCTACGGTGACGTCTTCATCCGCCGCCTTCGGGCGATGGGCATTCGGGATAGGCCGACCGCGCCGCGATCGCCGTGGCAGAACGGGTATTGTGAAAGGGCGATCGGTTCGATCCGGCGGGAATGTCTTGACCACGTTGTCGTGTTCGGCGAGCGGCATCTTCGCCATCTGCTGCGATCTTACGCGACCTACTATAACGCGGCTCGCACGCACCTTTCAGTCAACAAGGACGCGCCGTCGCCGCGAACGGTACATGCCGTTGGTCGCATTTTCCCTAAGCCATTTCTTGGCGGACTTCATCACCTGTCTGTGCGTGTTTGATTTCCGACAGGCACACCCGGATCGCTCCGAGGCCCGCAGCCGTGCTGGGGTACATCCGCCCGAACAGCATTAGGTTCCAATTATTGTCATAGCTGCCCCTGCTGTCAAACGCCCGGCTTGCCGCTTTGGCGGATCGACAACAACACCTTCGCAGACGATAAGGTCCACGGCTTGCCCGTTGACATTGGACCGAGCCACTTTGAATTCGAGCGTGTCATATCTGGGCAGCGTCTTGCCGGGCTTGGGCGGCAGCAACTCGCTCCGTCCTTGAATGTTTAGCACCGCATATCCGGCACCGTGAAAATCGGGGTTCCACATTTTGATCCCGGTCTCTGACCAACGTCGGCGAATTAGCTTTTCTCTCTCGGATTGGTCGTTCGTTTCTGGTGCTGCAATTTCGTGACTGCTGGACGGCTCCAAAACAGCGGCATGCTGATCAACGGCGTTTCTGGTCACGCCGGGAGCTTCGTCGAAAAACTCGTTAGTGGGCGGTTCGCCTCTCCCTTTGTTGCTGCGCAGCAGCGCCGCAAATATGGCAAACACCAATTTCACCGCTGGAATATTGCGCAGCATAACCGCCAGTTTTGTAAAAGCTCGAACAGGCTTTGAAGCGTACTGGCCCATGGCGTTGGCGGGGCGGCGCTCCCCTTTAGGGCCTCGGGGCATTTAATGAACGTTTGCCAAGCAGCAACGCAAGTTGCTTTGTATCGGCGGGCACGGCGCTGAGCCGTAAGAGCAGAACACGCAACAATCGCCCGCGAGGGGCCTGAGCCGCTCGCCACAGCCCTTGCACTCATAGAAGAACTGGCAGGCATCGGTCGGCATCGTCTCGACGGCCTGATAGCTGCATTTGGGGCAAGTCAGTGTGGATTGGAGCTGCAATATCGGTTCCTGCTTCGCGGTAAACATAATACAGCTTGGACCCGGTCCATCAAAGCGGCAGTAATGGCTGGGGCTGTGCCCTTTCCGGGGTAGGTCCTCGCGCTCGCCGCTGGCGACCCCAGCGGATGCTCTGATGCGCATTTTGGCTTTGGCGATTTTGTTGACCGCGACATTTTTGGAAACGGCACCAGCTCGGGCCCAGACGTACAACCCGGATTATCCGGTCTGCTTACAGGTCTACGGCATAGGGGGGAGTTACATCGCCTGCGGCTATACTTCACCGGCACAATGCGCTCAATCGGCATCGGGCCGTGCGGCACAGTGCATCCTCAATCCATATTTCAGGGGCGCGCAACTGTCTGCGGGACCACATTATCGGCGGCATCGTCACGTCCGCGCGATACGCCAATCTGGAAACTTGAGGCCGCGCTGAAATGCCGGTCATGCAAGAAGGGGCGATATGCGCCGCCCGTCCATATGATCATGCTCACCCAAGAGCGGCAGTTCACACCTTACGTTTGGGTGCATCCGGACGAGGAGCGGTGATGCCCCCCTGCACCCGCAACAGCGTGGATAGCGCATAATCTTCCCGTTCTCGGGTAAAGCGCTGCTGATGCGCCTTGAAGGTTGCGATGCGCTGTCTGATTTCCTCACGCGCCGATCCGTTCCACTTCATTGGCTCCAACCGAGGCTGCTCGGCAGTTTCATCGGACACTACTTGAGAGGTTCCTGACACGATCGGCACCGGCTGCTGAAAATGTTCGGGCATACCAACAGGCAGTTGCTTCGGGGTGACGATTGCCGTGGTGGAGATCGGCCTCTGCGAACAAACGGCTTCAACAAAGGCCATCGTCTCATTGACGAATGCGTCCCGCTCCGTTTTCCAGTTGCCCATGTTTTCTGCCCCCTAAAAATGAGTCTACCGGTCGCGCACGCTATTGTCATCTGCGGTGCCGACCTCTGCGGATATTAATCCAGCGTATTCGGCAAGCAGTTCACGGGCCGCCTTGGTCTCCGGGTTTGGCTCCGGCCCATATTCGACCAAGCTATTGAACGGCACCAAGCACCGGTTCTAGGGCTTGAGCCAAGCCCGCCAGTGCGGAGAGAACCTATTCCTGATGTTCGTCACCGGGTATCCACCGGCCCGTGGTGGCGGCGGCATTCCCCAGCGCATCATCGTCAGCTCGCGGTCGGTGTCGACGTTGCGGATCACCGGTGCCGGGTAGTCCGGGAAAACACCCGGCATCGGCGGCAGATTGCCGACGTAGCGGTTCATGAGACGGAATAGCGCGATGATCGCAGCCTGATTTGTCGTGATGCTATATAAGTTACACACGCCCGTACCTGTCAGGTCGCCCCGCCGCATCAGGGCTGTGTGCGATTGCACGCTGATCACGACCGAAACAACGCGAAATAAATCACATACAGCCAGCCGAAAATCCCGCGGATGATTGCCCAAAGTATCGAGTGGTTGGCAGTGTAGGATATCGCGATAGCCAGGGCAGAGCCAAAGCCAACGCCGTCTTTGCTCCCTCGACGCGGACCCCGTAATAGCGATTTCCGTTCATGTTCGCCGCCTCCAATGACAGCCCTATTGTCTCACAGGTTGAAATCCGCGCAATATGCCCGTTAGGAATCAACCAGCAGTTAAGGGATGTGAGAGGCCAAGGCCATGGCAAGGAAAACCACACTGAGCGTTATCAGCAACGGCAAAAAGAAACCGAACGGCGGCCTCAAAAATCCACGGTCGAGCGGCAAGTACGACATTGAACTCGGCAAGCGCATTCGGCTGCGCCGGGTTGAGATTGATATCTCGCAATTGGGGCTTGCCAACAAGCTCGGCATCACCTTCCAACAGGTGCAGAAATACGAGAAAGGCGTCAACCGGGTTGGCGCGTCTCGCTTGCAGCAGATCGCCACGGCGCTTGATGTCCCGGTGACGTTTTTCCTTGACGATGACGGTCTGGGAAAACGCGCGAGCGATGGCAAGCGCGAGGTCGAGAGCTTGCTGTTTGTGGATAGCGCTTTCAGCCTGCGGCTGTTGCGGGCCTATGCCGCGATGAAAAACCAAACAGTGCAACGCCAGTTTGTTTCGCTGATAGAAAGCATCGCAGCCAACGAATGATTCCGCAGCTTGCCCCGGGCCGGGAGTCAGCCCATCGCGGCCTGCTTCATCCGCATCGTGTTCTGCCTTGGGCAGCTTGGTGATGTAGAGCGCGGCGTCGAGGAGCGTGACCATCGGAGAAGATGTGGACCGGCTTGTGATCGTCACAAACAAATAATCACGCGACTCATTTCCTAACGCCGTTTGGTTTCCAACCCAGCCGCCCCGCCGCCCTTGCTTCTATCCAATCATCCATCTCTGCCGCGAGCCATCCGATATGATGGTCTCCAATTTGCACCCGGCCAGGAAATTGTTTTTGAGATTCTAGGCGGTGCAAATGTTGACGGGAAAAGCCGATCCCCCGCGTGGACTTCAATTCCTCGTAGGTCAGCAACTTTTCAGGATATCTTTTGAGTTCTTTTATGAGCCATCCATAGCTGGCCAAGATAAAACCAACCGGATCATCACCGTGAAAACAGCGCCGTCCAACAGAGTCACGCTCCGCTATAAATTGAACGATCCGTTTTTCCTCTGGACTGTATGGTTGTTTTTTTAAATTGCGACCCATTCGTTCCCCCTTGGTTATCACGACAAGGGCATTTCAAGAGTCCAAGGATTGGACTGTCAAGGTGCTTCATTGAGGTTGGCTGATGTTGCAACAATCGAATGGTCTAGCGTTGCCGAAAACTTCGCGTGCCAGCCCATCCTTTAGACTAAGCGCAACGCCAATTGGCGCTCGCGACCGGCATATCACGCGCGGTGATCCCTTTTCGGCGAAATGCCTAGCGTGCAGGCATGAAGCCGAATATCCGAAATCTGCAATTGGAATGCTTGTGTCGGATGGCGCGTAATAGAAAGGACCGGCAGGGGCGCCGGTCGGTGAAAAATAGTCTTTGTTAATTATAGAAGAGCAGATTGGGCCAATTCAGTCCAATTTTTTGTTATCCCAAATGAAAGCAAGACATTTAAATCGAGAAGTTCGGAGAACCCGCCACCTATCGGCGTGGATCAAGGTCGAGGGTCGCGCGCATTGCGAATGCCAAGTTCTGGATATCTCAACACACGGCGCGAAGGTCATCGTTGCCTCGGCTGTCCCCGATCGCTTTGAACTGGCTTTTTCCGAGGGCGGGCAACATCGGGTTTGCGAAGTCGTTTGGCGGCGCGCCAAGATGCTAGGTGTAAAGTTCATTTTCTGAAATGAAGCGACGAAGCGACTCTTCGCCTTGCGCAGCCACTACGGGCTATGAGAACATAAAGTCTGGCAGGGGCTATAGCATGAGGCCGCGCCATGACGCCTGAGGAAGCTCTTCGCAACATTTTAACGCTCGTTGAGGGATCGGACGAGGTTGAAGATGCTCACGCGCTGCAAATCCTTTTGCAGAGCATCAAGACATTGGCTGAGAAGGGATTGGGGCGTTCGAATTGACGTTCCGAACTGTCATGTTCGCGTTACTGCTTTTCCTGACGGAATAAGCCGCCGCCGTTTGTTCGGCCAAAACGTCCGGTCGATCACGTTCTCGGCCTTGGTCGCTGCGTCGGGTTTGCTACTGGTTAGGCCCGATTTAGTTTCGTCCGCGCGCACCGATACGGTCCATCTCCACGTACCGCGCTCGATGCCTTGGACAATGCTATATTCTACGCCTCGATATTCCATCCCGCTTCTTATCCCCGTGACGTCGGGATTGTCCATAGCGTGCGCCTTTGCGCATTCGCGAGGTGCTATGAGAACATTCGTGATCGCTGCGCATACATTCGTCACCTTCAGAACAAACGATTTGCGCAAAACAATTCCAATGGTTCGCCTGCCTCGAGAAGCGATAAACGTCAGTCGTTACGACCTAACGGGGGATACGCAATGTTCGTAAACCGTATCAAGAGCCCTCGATGCCCAAAATGCGGAGCAATGATGTCCTTGCGGATCATCGAGCCGGAACGTCCAGGTTTCGATTCGCGGACTTTCGAATGCCCGAAATGCTACGACACCGAAACCTTCGTGGCGTCGATCTCCCGCGAAATAGGCATCTCTGTTGGGCCAGCCTAAGCAGGCGCTCAGGCGGCTAGTGCATTTGCCTTCGGCATCAACGGCAACACCGCCGCCTCAATCGCCATGACGGCTTCGCGCTTCTCTTCGAACGTGTGCCAGCGCGCATAGATGCCCGTCACGCCTTTGTCGGTATGGTTCAGAAGTGCCTTGACGAAGTCGACGGGCAGGCGTGCTGGCCAATGGAAAATCCTTTGAGCGATCAGATGAGGACGAACGTTTAATAGGTGTATTCAAGAATTCGTTCGTTTCCGTCGACGCGATCGGGGCGTCACTTATCAAAGCTGCGGAAGAACTTCGCGTCGCCGAGGACTTCGAGATGAGCGGCATTCGGGTGCAGAGAAATGGACGATCCTCGAAAATCCTTCAGGCGCGCCAGCTCGATGACGTGGTCCGCCGACAATATCGCGCTAACCAGATCAGACTGCGGCGCGGTGTGGATTTCGTACAAATGATGCTGGGATTCCGGTTGCGACATAAACCGTTGGATGCACTCGTCGAGGGTGCCGTCCATGATCATGTAGGGACGCGCGCCGAGGGCGGCGCTCACGCGCTCCTTGTTGACTGATGGCCATTTTCTGAGGGTTGCGGGGGCATGGAAATTAATTTGAACCTCTTTATCGGGCATGCTTAGCGTTTTTTCCTAGCAGCTTTTTGTTGGCTTGCCGCCGATCACGGTGACGCGCAGGGCGATGGTTTTCGGAATCGTTCGTGGGCGTATCAACGCAGCGCCCGAAAGGGTGCCACCGATCACCGTCGCGCGCAAAGCAATGATTTCAGAATCGCCAGTCAACAGGTTTATTGAGATCGGCGTTCGCCCACCACCGCTCTATTTTCGGCAAAGTTTCGCCCCGAATCCCACTGTAGAAATTCGTATTGGTAGATTCAGGGAACGAAATGAATCCAGCGGACTATGCGCGCATGGCGGAAGAGTGCTCTCGGCAAGCCGATGCAATGCGGCCAAGCCGGGAGCGGGATGCTCTGATGGAAAAAGCTCGGCAATATGCGTCCTATGCTAAAATTGATAATTGGGTCGGCTCGAAAGAGCTACAGCCACCCAGGCCGCGCCAGCCGCGCACGTGACTCACATGGGAAATTTTTGATTAACGCTGCCCTGATATGGTGCGGATCGTCGCGGGACTGGTTTCGCTTACCGCGACCATTGGTGATGCGTGCAAACTATCGAAATCACGAGTCCGATATAGGCCCGGCGCCGCCGCTACGCCCAATACCGGGGGCGAAAGGGCGCGATTGATGTTAAATGGATTGCCTGTCACGGGGATGATCCGTGCAGTTAAGGAAGATAGGTCCAACATTCCGACACGATGGACCGTGACGGTGGTACCCAAGCAGGGCATCGCAGCCTAGCCGAAAAGGGTGAGGTTCGATCAACTATCAAGCGTTCACGAATGACAGCCTGACCTTGATGTACGAGGCCGTCCAGGGCGCGATGGCGGCCGACGATGCACTGAAGCGGCAGGAATCGGAAACTAAATTTCGCGTTCGTGAGACCCCCGATTGGAGACATCACGCCGCTGACCTCGAGGCGGAAATGATCAAGCGCGGAATGATGTTCGAGGTCATCGATTGGTCGGAAGATCAGGGGACATTACCCGGGCTCTAACCCGACAACCAGCAAGCAGCGGTAGCGAGCCGTGCGACGGCCGGGATCGCCCGGCAAAACCCTGACAGCCAAATCCCACCCGCACCAGCGACTCTTTCAGGCCCTTGGCGGGGTGATTCCGTCGTCGGATTATCGGGCCGTTGCGCGCTTTTGCCTTGGTGGCTCTGTTGGCTGAACTACAGGAGCCTGCTGAGCACTTGCTATAGATTGTTGCAGGGCTTCAAGTTTGCCAGACAGCGCGTTGACCTGGTCGGACAACCGCTTAATCTCGGCCCGATCGGATGAGACCGTTTGTTGAAGGACCCTCAGTTGATTGACGGCTTGCTGCAGGGACGTCTGCAGGTCATGGATCGCCTGAGAAGTCGGATCCGGTGGTGGTGGTGCGGTCGCTTTGTGCTGCTTCACAGGAATGGTTTCGTAAACGCCCAAAGGTACGATTAAGGCGACGGCTAGTAACGTCAGGACGAAGATACGCGCCTTCCGAGAGTGGCGATCAGGTCTTGGTGGACGCTCGAATCTCGATTGATCGTCCATGAAACAAAATCCTGGTTTGCAGGGTTCTGACATTTACGCGGCCCGGCTCAGCTTAAACGATTCCCCGGCCGCGCCAGGGCGCCATATCGCGCACGAAAAGCGAAAACCCCGCATGGGGGCTGCGGGGCTTTCTTTGGGGAAGCGGGGGATAGGGGACCGCGCGCTTCGTGGATAGGTCCTCGAACCCCGGAAAAGGTTCAAAAATAGAAATGCGTGGGGGCCTCGGCCCCGTGGCTCTAGCCCGTGCGATAAGCGTCGAAGGCGTGGGCTAGGAAAACGCTGACACTGAGGCAGGTCAGCAGCGCTGTTACGATCTCGATCATCGGCGCACTCCCTGGGTCGCCACCATGCCGAACACGGCGGCCTTGAGGAAATGGCGGTAAATCGCGCTGAGGATGACGGCCATGACGATCCAGCCCCGTTGTTGATTAGCCGAGAGGCTAGGCCCGCATCGGTTTCCGGACGACTTCGTGGTATTGGAAAACGGTTTCATCGGGAGCGCAGGGCTCGCCGGGCCGGCTGTACCACCGGCGAGTGCGACGTCGAAGGCAAGGAAATCTTGCACGATGTTTCCACCGTGGATGGCACAAAGTGTGCGCGATTGCCCGGCGAATTCTCAATTCCAAGGAAACGAAAGCCGCTATTGCTCGGGGGACCCTCCATTGCGATCGGCGGATGACGTTCGGCAAGAAGGTCGTAAGGCTGATTGACACTGCCGAGAAATACGAAGCCGAACGCGGGGCGGCGATCGAACAATCAGGCTTACCGGACGCGAAGGCGAGCCAGTGGGAAGCGGCTTACGAGATCGAGAAGATGGCCTATGAGGCTTGCGATATCGAGCCTCAGACAATGGCCGGCGCGCTCATTCAAGCCCGCGCGCTCACTGCCTATGCTGAGGTAGAGATCGTTGTCGGCCACTACCGCGGCCGATCAGGACAACTCGTCGGGCTTGCGTTGGCGCAATCCCTCACGCGGCTGAGCGCGTAAATAAGACAGCCCGCCAAGAATTGAAAAGGCCGCCGGGCAATATCCGGCGGCCTACCGGGCTCAAAATTGCGTGCTTTCGAAATGGCCCCGTCCGCCCCGGTGACGGGAGACTTGCATTGGCGAGCGGAGCGAGGCGAATCAAAACTGCTGTTCCAGCAAAGGAACAAAAAAGTTGTTGCGGGGAGGACACTATTCGTCCCGTTTCAACTTCCGTTTTCCCCAATGCGTGTCTCACGGAAGAGCGGGAGATTGATCCGTATCTGTCGGCGCATCCGGACGAGGAGAGGTGAGAAGGCCAGTTATTAGCAACCGCGGCAAATGCCCTTGGTCATGCGGTCGAGTTCCGCGTTCTCTCGGTTGATTGGATCGTTCGGATCATCCATCAGGTTTTTCTCCGAGGGCACTTGATCAACATGCGGCTGGCGATGCCCGATCGGTGCCTCCGGTATCGATTGCTGGTTCGGGCTCATCAACGGAGCTGGGGCCGGATTTCGCGAACCAACCGTCTGCGCAATCGCCACCGAAGTGTCGACCAGGGCCAGCAACGCTATCGTCGTGATCAGCTTTCGCATGTTCGGTTTCCAGAGTTGGGCCCCACTCACGATCATGGTAACGGGAAGCTCGATCAGAAAGGTGCGCAAGCCTCACGTTTTGTTCAGATCCTCCAGCGCGCGGGCGATGCAGGCAAAAACCTTGGGTATCGGCCCCTCGGCCATCAGCGCTAAGGCAACGGGACGGAATCGCTTGGGGCTCGCCATTATCCGGACGAGGAGAGGTGAGGGGCGCCGGCTCACGCCGGCGGGTTTTGCTTTAATGTTTGGCTACAATCGTAACGCTCTTCCCGAGCGCTGAAATACCGCCGTAGCGCTGTCCCGTTCAATTTGGATGGCGCAAATCAGCCAACGGGAGACCAGCCAATGGGTTCAAGGGATGCTTTGACGCACCAAGCGCAATCTCGGCCAAAAACTGGCAGGGCCATGACCATCGCGGTTGCCGCTCTGATTGTGGTTGTAACCACCATGTTGCGGTCGCGATCTTCTTCGATCGAGCTATCGGCCGCTGCCAAGCCGCCGTTGGAAGAACTCCACCCAATGGCGGGGAATCTTTCACTCCTCCGGTATTTTGGCAGCTTGAGTTTCTAGTCAGCTCGCTCCGGCGCTCGTCCGGACGATGAGATGAGAGGCCGCCGGTTGACGCCCGGCGGGTTTTTCTTGCGCGGCACCTGGTCGCGGGTACTGGCCCCTTTCCATCATTCGGATACAAGGCTTGACAGGTTCGGATATCGCACCTAGTTAGTCAACTGACTTACAGATCGCTGACGTCCGTCGCTTCATTGAGGCGGGCGAACGAACGGGCAAAATCGTCGTCACCGCTTGATCCCTTGTCCAGGAGCGCCGTCATGTCCGTCCAGCCTCTCTTTACCCCAGTCCGCATGGGCGAACCGGATCTGCCCAATCGCATCGTCATGGCACCGCTCAACCGCATGCGCGCTGGGCCGATCGATCACGTGCCGACCGCGCTGCAGGCCGAATACTATGCCCAGCGGGCTTCGGTCGGACCGATCGTCGCGGAAGCGACCGCGATCAGTCCCCCAATCACGTCATGCGGGAAGGTCGAGGACAATCATCCCGATCGTGCCGCGTATCCCGGGCACGGCTGGACGGCGTACGCCGCCCTGACGCGCGGTCTCGCCGTGCATCCGGGGGACGCTGTGTTTGTGCCGAGCGGCGGAGAGCGTCCTCGCAACTTTGTCGATGGTCCCATGATTTGGAAGGGTATTTAACCATGAAACTCAAGAGCAATACGATTTTGATCACCGGCGGCGCCAGCGGCATCGGTTACGAACTCACCAAACAACTCACGGCGCTTGGTAATAAGATTCTCATCACGGGCCGCGATCAGGCCAAGATGGACCGTGCGAAAGCGGCCTTTCCAAAAATTCACACCTTTCAAAGCGACGTTTCCGATCCGGAAGCGATCGCCACTCTTTACGAAGAGGTCACCAAACAATTTCCAGAGCTCAACATTTTGATCAACAACGCCGGCATCATGCGCAAGATCAATGTTCACGACAAAGCCGGAAGCCTCGAAGACATCACTCGAGAGATTGAAGTCAACTTGAGCGGGCCGATCCGCATGGTGAAACAATTCTTGCCGCATTTGAAAACAAAATCAGAGGCGGCAATCATGAACGTTTCATCGAGTTTAGCATTTGTTCCATTGCCCATTTCACCGGTTTATTGCGCCACCAAGGCCGGTCTGCATTCGTTCACCGAGTCTCTTCGTGTGCAACTGAAGAACACCAAAGTGAAGGTATTTGACCTGGCACCGCCTGCGACACAAACCGAACTCTTGGGTGACTTTGATGTTGAAGACATGAAAGGCGCTTCTGTCATGACGGTGGAAGACATGGTTCGAGTCGCCGTCAAAGGAATGCAAACCGATCGGTTTGAAATTCGTCCAGGTCAGGCGAATCAGCTCAAAATGATGAATCGCTTGGCGCCAGGATTTATTTTGAAGCAAATGAGCCGATCGGTCGATCGCATGCTCAGAACACAGAATTAAATTCGAAGTATCGTGCCGCGCATCACGGTCACGTCTATCGCTTCGGCGCACTATCCTGCCTTGGAAGCAATCAGGGCCGGCAGCGTCGCCTTCCGAACGGGCGCGGCTCGTGCGGTTTGTTCGGGCCCCAGCAGAGAGAAAATGAACGATGGGTAAACTACAAGGGAAAGTGGCTGTCATTACTGGAGCTACGCAAGGTATCGGCCTCGCCACGGCAAAACTGTTCGCCAGTGAGGGAGCCTATGTTTTCATTACAGGCCGTCGTCACAAGGAGCTTGACGAAGCCGTAGCGTCAATCGGCAGCAACGTCACGGGCGTTCAAGGCGACGCGTCGAACCTGGCCGACCTCGATCGTCTCTACGAGAGCGTCAAAGCGAGAGGCCGAATTGATATCCTGTTCACGAATGCCGGACTGGGCGGATCTCTCCCGTTGGGAAGTATCACCGAGGAGCACTACGACCAGATCTTCAATACGAACGTCAGGGGGCTGCTCTTCACCGTCCAGAAGGCGCTCCCGCTTCTGAACGATGGCGCTTCCATCATTCTGACCGGTGCGGCCGCGGGCTCCAAAGGCACCCCCAACTTCGGCGTCGCCTCTGCGACCAAGGCGGCAATTCGCTCATTCGCGCGAACCTGGACCGTGGAGCTGAAGGACCGGCACATCCGCACAAACGTTCTTAGCCCTGGACCTGTGCTTACGGCGTCGCTAAAGGCGGCCATGCCGGCTGAGGCCTTCGGGCGCATCGTGTCTACCGTCCCAATGGGCCGCATGGCGGAGCCCGAAGAGATCGCCAAGGTCGCGCTCTTTCTGGGCTCGGACGACTCCAGCTTCGTCACGGGGATCGAACTGTTTGCCGATGGCGGCAGAGCGCAAGTCTGACTATTGCTGATCTTGGGAAATGGCCGGTCAATTCTGGAGCCTCCAACCGGAGAACGCGGCTCCCACACACCGCATGAGGTCCCGTGCTCTTGGCGATCGACTGCGGGCCGATGGAGGAGCGAGCGACATGCCCGCACTCGAACGCCCTATCGGGTACGTCAGGATCAGGGATCGTGGCTGGCCAGAAGAAAGCCGCAAACTTGACAGGTTTGCCAGTCCCCATCATATCCAAGTTAGTTGACGGACTTATGCACATGGCTAGGACAAATATCGACAAGCGATCACGGCTGCTTAGCGCGGCGGTGGAATTGACGTACCAGAACGGGTTCGAGGCCACCTCGCTTGCCGACATCGCGCGCGAAGCCAAGGTTCCTCTTGGCAACGTCTATTATTACTTCAAGACCAAGGACGAGATTGGCGAGGCGATCGTCGAGCTGAGGCTGGCGAAGCTGTCCGCGCAGCGGCAGCGATGGAACGAAGCCGGATCGCCCAAGGATCGGCTTTGCGCCTGCGTCCAAGGCGTCTTCGAGAACAAGGATTGCCTGGCGCAGCTCGGCTGCCAGGTCGGGACGTTTTGCTCCGAGCTCCACAAGGCGGGCGGCCCGGTGGCCACCAGAGCGACCGAGATATTCGCTCAACACCTGGCCTGGATCGAGAGCCAGTTTCGGGCACTCGGAAAGGGGAAAGACTCCAACGGCCTTGCCGTGCACCTGCTTTCCGCCATGCAAGGCGTTTCGGTCCTGGCTCATACCTTTCATGACTCCGGTCTGGTGGCGAGGGAGACCAAGCGCCTCAAGAGTTGGATACAGAGCTTGTGAGACGCCAGGCGGGCTGAACCCGCAGGCCCACACGGCGAAGACCGAAGTGAGCGGAGCGAAATGTGCATTGTAATTAGTCAGTCAACTAACATACACTTGGATTAACCGAGGTGATCGGACGGCACAACAAGCCCCAAGCGGGGAGAATGGAGCTTTCATGAAAATTGTTCTAATTGGCGCAAACGGAAAGATCGGGGAACTGGTTCAAACGGCCATGGCCGGCGCCGGCCATGAGATCGTCAAGGTCGGACGCAAGTCAGGCGATTTCCAAGTCGAGATCGAGAACCGCGAAAGTGTCAGGAAGCTTTATCAAGCCGTCGGCTCGTTTGATGCCGTGGCCATTGCAGCAGGTGAAGTCGCATTCGCTCCGCTTTCGGAACTCACCGCTGAAAAGTGGCAGTTCTCGTTGGGAAGCAAGCTCATGGGCCAGATCAGTCTGGTTCAGGAGGCGATCCCGTTCGTCAACGAAAGGGGATCTTTCACCTTGGTTTCGGGCGTTCTTAATGAAGAACCGATCTTCGCCGGTGTCGCGGGTGCAACCGTCTCGGGCGCATTGGAAGGTTTTGTTCGGGCTGCCGCCGTCGAACTTCCCAAGGGACTGCGCATCAATGTGGTGAGTCCGACGATCCTGAAGGAATCCGAAGCTCATATGGGTTCGTTCTTTCCCGGCGTAGTTCCGGTCGAAGGCTGGAGAGTGGCACTGGCCTACAAACGCGCGATTCTGGGGGTGCAAACCGGCCGCGTCTACAGAGTTGATTGAGCTTGCCCAGCGTTTATTCGAAGACCGCGGGTTTGACAAAAGGATCGACTTGTCGCGGCAAGTCAGCCGACTGACTTGTACAACAAACAAAACAAGCCCTGAGCAGGCAGAACGGAACAAAAAGAATGAGAGTCCGGCGCCGGGCCCTTTCGCCTGCGGTCATGACGGCCTTCAGTTTAGTCGGGGCCGCACTGGTCGTAGCGAGCAACAGCGCGGTCACGCCGCTGTACCGGCTGTACCAGCAGTCCATGCATCTGACGCCGCTGATGATCACTCTGGTGTACGCAGTCTATACCTTCAGCCTGCTGGCCGCGCTGCTGACGGTCGGGGGGTTGTCGGACTATGTGGGGCGCCGGCCGGTCATTCTCAGCGGTCTGCTGTTGAACGCGATCGCGATGGTCCTGTTTTCCTATGCCACCGATGTCGGACAACTGATCCTGGCGCGCGCGGTGCAAGGCCTGTGCGTGGGCACTGCGACGCCGGTGCTGGGCGCTGCAATTCTCGACACCGACCACAGACGCGGACCCTTGCTCAACAGCGTCACGGCATTTCTCGGGTTGACGGCTGGCGCGCTCGGTGCTGCGGCCCTCGTCACCTTCGCGCGCGATCCGCTGCATCTGGTCTATGAGGTGCTGTTCGTGCTCACGGCTCTGATGATGGTCCTGCTGTTCGTGATGCCCGAGACGGTGTCGCGCAAGGCCGGCGCGTTGGCGTCTCTGCGGCCGCGTGTCAGTGTGCCGAGGCAATCGCGCGCGGCGCTGTTGCGTATAACGCCGGCCAGCATTGCGGCCTGGGCGCTTGGCGGATTTTACCTTTCGCTCATGCCGACGGTGGTGGCGACGACCTTGGGCGTCCGCGCGCCCTGGGTCGGTGGCATCGTCGTTGCGGCGCCCTGGTTGTCCGCCGCGGTGACTGTGGGAGCGCTCCGACAATTGGCCGCGCGCCGGTTGCTGCTGCTAGGCACTAGCGCATTGTCGCTGGGCGTTGTCGCCTCGCTGCTCGGCATTTGGCAGCACAGCGTTGCCGCCTTGTTCGCCGGTGCCTTGATCTCTGGTCTTGGCTTGGGCGCATCGCTCTCCGGCTCGTTGAGCGCGCTGTTGCCGACCGCCGAAGCGCATCAGCGCGCCGGCTTGCTGGCGACGTTCTATGTGCTGTCCTATCTCGCCCTCGGTCTGCCGGCGCTGGTCGCGGGCGCCTCGGTGCCGCTGATCGGGTTGGACACCGTGGCCTATGTGTACGGCGCGGTGGTCATCGTGCTCGCCATCATCTCGCTGATCGCGTCGCTGCGCAGCATTGGCAACGCGGCTGACGAACGGGATAGTTGAGAAAGAGGGCTTCGGCCTTCCTTTTCGAAGATGGAGCATACTTCCTTGTCCGATGCTTTGATTAGCTTGATCCCAACCTACGGCCCGTGGATCATCTTTGGTATTGTTGCGCTCGAAAGTGCCGGCGTGCCTCTCCCCGGAGAGACAATCCTTGTTGCAGCTGCGCTCCTTGCCGCTACCACTGGTCAGATCAGCATCGTCGTCGTTGTACTAGCAGCTGCAGCGGGTGCCATTGTCGGGGACGGCATTGGATACATGGTCGGGCGTCGATTTGGTTTGCCCCTTATTCGCAGATACGGCCGGTACATCCGCCTCGATGAGAATCGATTGCTGATCGGTCGATATCTTTTCTTTCGGTATGGAAACGTCGTCGTGTTCTTTGGGCGTTTCGTTGCAGTGCTACGAATGTTTGCGGCCTTGCTTGCGGGCGCCAACAGCATGCCGGCAGGTCGTTTTTTCTTCTTCAACATAACTGGTGGAGTTTGCTGGGCGTGCCTCTTCGGCTTCGGCGCTTATGCAGTGGGTGCCGAATTTTACACTATTTCGGGAACGTTGAGTGTGATCTCATTGGGGTTATTTATTGCCACGGGATTTGCACTCTCAATTTTCATGCGCCGAAATGAAGTCACGCTACGCCGTCGAGCGGAGCTGGCTCTGTCAGATCATTCGCGCGGATGACTAATCCGGTAATGGCAGATATTCGACCAGATCGGAATCGGCCAATGGTTTCGGATCGTCACCGGACTGGTCGAGATCTTGGGAGCGTTGGCCCTGTTGATCCCGCGCTCGGCGCCGGCCGGCGGCGTCTGGTTGGGAGTGACGATGGCGTTCGTGGCGGTACCTTCGCCAGGTCTTCGGCTTTATCGGCGTTGCCGACATCGAGATCATACTTGCCGGCCGCGCGCGTGCCGGCGACACGGGCGAGAAGGCCGTCGAGCAGTTCGGCGCCGCGGTCGCGGCAGCTGCGGCCTAGGCTGGCGCAGAGGAGAACAGAGATTCGCCGACCATGGCGCCTCATACCAATCCAGCTCCCGCTGCGCCGATCGCGATAGTTTTGGCGCGAACTCGGATCGAAAGGACCAAGCCGATGCTTGAACTGAATGTCTCGAACGTTCCTCACGCGACAGCCAGCGACGACGGATTGACCCTCACGATCATCTTCGATCTGGAAGACGGCGGCCAAGCGCGGATGCACATCCCTTACGGCCAGTACGACTGGTGGATTCAAGCGATGCAGGTCGTAGCCTCCGCCGCGTTCCGGAAGCAGGTCGAGGCCGGCCGAGTTACGGCAATTCCCAATCCCGTCAATGCCACGCAGATAGCCGACAGTGTGCGGATCCTCGCGAATCCAAAGCACCAGCATGCGCTCATGCAGGTAACCGGCCGAGCCTTCGAGAACGGACCTCTCGCGATGGGGTCGGTCTTGTTTTCGCCGTCGCTTGTCGAGTATCTCGCCCAGAAGTTTGCGGAAATCGACGGGCAACTCAAGGGCGCGAACAACCTTTCATAAGCCTGCGGCGGTGCAGAGGGGCGTGACGCCGGGGCGAGGGGTGGACGACCGCCTCCGGCGACTCGGTGGGCGAGGAGAAATCCTCATCCCTACCGCGACCAAAACGCTGACTATTCCTTCGGTCTTGTGCAAAGAGACAAACGCGCAAGAAGTCAGTGGGGCGGTCTCAAGGCGAGGGTGTAGTTGTCAATCGGCGACAATTGTTGGTCGACATGGATGACCTGCATCTCGCTGCTTCCAGATCAAGAGCTGTTTGCACCTTTGAGCTTGGGCGATCTCTGCGCAGTCGTTCGATCGCGCGGAGCATCGGCTCTCCGGTATTTGAAGTGCTCGATGAACGCGCGCAGCTTGGGCGAGACCTGGCGTCCACCGGGGTAGTATAGAAAAACCCCCGGCACTGTGACAGCGAACGGGGTCAGAAGGGCGCGCAATCGCCCGTCCGCAATCGGCGCCTTGGCGAGCGGGCTGGGCACTTGTGCAAGTCCTACACCCTGGATCGCCGCTCCGAGGAGTGTGGAGAAGTCGTGCGCAATGAGCGGCCCAGAGAGGATTGCCTCGACCGCCTTGTTGCCGTTGACAAAAGGCCAGGGTGCGATCGACCCATTCGAGCGGCGCATGCGCAGGCACGCGTGCTGACGCAAGTCATCGATGCTTTCCGGCCGCTTCCGTCGGCGCAGATAATCTGGGCTGCCCACGACCACGAACGGGAACGGCGGCATCAGCCGCACTGCGACCATGTCGGCGGCGATGAACTGGCCCAGCCGGATGCCGGCATCAAACCCTCCGGCCGCGAGGTCGAGCAGTTCATCGCTTGCGGCGATCTCCACCTCGACCTCGGGAAAGGCTTGGCAGAAGGATGCGATCAGCGGCTCCAGCAGGATCGGCACCACTGTCCGAGGCACTGTCAGGCGCAACAGTCCGGTCGGTCGCTCGCCAAGATCGCGCGCAATCTCGCTTGCGGCAACGAGTTCCTCGAAGGCGGGCTTTGCGCGCGAAAGGAATCGTTCGCCGGCCTCAGTCAGGCCGACACTGCGAGTCGTGCGTAGGAAAAGCGCTGCACCGACGCGTGCCTCTAGTACGCGGACCGTGTGACTGATCGCCGATGGAGTCACCCCGAGGTCTGCGGCCGCTCTGCGAAAACTGCGGTGCTGGGCGACGCTCAGGAACGCCTCCACGCCGTCGAGCGCGCCTTGCCTGACTGTGAAATTCTGTTTCATAGCCCATCATCATTATCGCCAATAGTCGCTCGCGAGAAGAGGTCATATGTCTGGCCTGCAAATTCGCAACGTCGATGTCGAGACCCAAGATCGGCGTCAACTCAAGCCCGGTGAGACGCGCCGCGTGCCCACGTCCGGGATTGGTTGCGACAGGGGGAGAGTAACCGAGGCGATCGGGCAAATGGATGAAGTCGGTCGGTTTTGCCGCACTCCCTAGTTCACAGGAGAACAAAAATGTCGAAACAACAGCTCGCCGCAATTCTTGAAATGAGCGCCCAAAACCCCCCTCCCGCAAATGCCACCCCGGCGGAGATGAGAACATGGATCGAAGGTGTCGCCGGCCAATTGCCCGCGGCGGAGAACGTCCAGATCGAGCATGTGAACTGCGGACCTTGTGACGGCGAGTTGATCTTGCCCGCGGGCGGCGATGCCTCGCGCCTTATCATCTTGTACCACGGCGGCGGCTTCTTCTTTGGGTCCAGCCGCACCCATCGCGTCATCGCTTCCAACTTGGCGCGCGCAGCCGGAAGCGCCGTATTGACGCCAGACTATCGTCTGGCTCCGGAAAACCCGGCGCCGGCCGCCCACGATGATGCATTCGCCGTATATCAGTGGGCGCTGAAGCATGGTTATGCGTCAGGCAAAGTGGCTTTGCATGGGGACTCCAGCGGCGGCAATCTGGCGCTCGCCACGGCCGTGCGCGCCAGGGACGCCGGGCTTCCGCGGCCTGCAGCGGTGACGTTGATGTCGCCCTGGCTGGATGTGGCCCGGGAAGGCGCCTCGCACCAGGGAACGCCCGATGACCCGGTCGTCTCCAATGAAATCCTGGAACTCTTTACGGTCCGCTACCTTGGCGACGGGGATCGCAAGTCGCCCTCGGTGACCCCGTTCTATGCGGACTTCAGCGGCTTGCCGCCGACGCTTGTGCACGTGGGCACTCGGGAACGGCTGCACGACGACTCGGTCACAGTGGTTGCGCGCATGAAGGCCGCGGGCGTCGCCGCCGACCTGAAGGTCTTCGACGGCATGAGTCACAACTGGCAGCTCTACGCCCCGATGCTCGATGAGGGCATGGCGTCCATCGAGGAGTGCGCGGCGTTTATCAAGGCGCATCAGGCCTGACGTCCGCGGCCGTGTTTCGTATGCGACATCATTCATGCGCAGCGCGTTATTCGCGGAGCGGCCTACCCATGTTTGGCACCCGTTTCCTCGCCTAATCCCTCATTCGGGTACAAGTAAGGACATCACAATGAAAGACGCCAAAACACTTCTGCTCGAATTCCTCGCCGCGGTCACGCACGGCCAAGACGCCGCCGCCCAGTTCGCCGAGGATGGGGCGCTCGAACTGCCGTTCCTGCATTCGCTGGGCATCCCCTGGCGCCACCGGGGTCGCCAAGCAATCAGGGAGTTCCAAGACCAGCTCGCCGGGCTCTATGTGGACATCGGCTTCCTGCCCGAGGACACCATCGTCCTGATCGACACCCCGGAGCAGGTGTTCGCCGAATACATGGCCCACACGACGGCGCGGGCAACCGGGCGCACCCTCCATCACATGTTTGCAGCCCGTCTCGTGGCCGAGAACGGACTGATCAAGCTGGTGCGGGAGTCTCTGAACGTGGTCGCCGCGGCCCAAGCCCTCCTACCCGGCGGCGTCAAGGACCTGCCCGATCCGGAGAAAGTGATCTTCTCGGTTCCTCCGGACTACCGGAGCTAAAGCCTTCGAGAGTTCTCTTCCAGCATCGTCAATCATTAAGCTCATCGAGGAAGCACCACCATGGCCGACAACATGCAAATCGTCCTGAACGCCTTCGAAACCCTTTTCAACAAGCGCGACTACGCCGCCGCGGAGCGTTTCTGGTCTCCGAACTACATTCAGCACAGTGCGCACATTGCGCCCGGACGCGAGGGACTTTTCGCCCTGATCAAAGGGGCCCCTGAAGCCTTGCACTACGAGAACGGGCTCACCGTTGCCAATGGCGACTACGTGCTCCTCCACGGCCCGTTTAGCGGCTTAGGGCCGGCGAACTGGATCGTGGTCGATATTGTGCGCCTCGAGAATGGCCAGCTGGCGGAGCATTGGGACGTGATCCAGGACGAGGCCACGCGCGAGCAGTCGCGGAGCGGCCTGCCGATGTTCGGCGACAAGTTCCCGGGTTGATCTTGCCGCGCGCCGGGCACAGCGACAGCTCGCCAACTCTGCAAATTCACCTCATCCTGGTCAATGTGCATGGTTCCGGTTCCTGTTCGGTCACCTCTCGATAACGTGAATATATGACGATCCTCATGTTATCGACCGACGAAGAAGCGCGACTAAATTAACGTCTACTCAAATTACAGATGAGGAGAATTTCGATGATGAAACATGCCAAACATTCGATCGAGTCTCATCGCTATGAACTCCTGCACGGCGAAGATGCCGACTTCATCGCCTATCGACGGAAGTTTGGCGATGGCCTTTGGCAGACGGTTTCAACATGGATGATCCCGCGTACGGAGTATCCGTAGCCGATCTTTGCCCACCTCGCCCCAAATGAGGGCGACGCCACGGGCGGCTGAATGGCGTCAACCCGTGGCGAAAGGTTCGTGGAACTTCGAAAGCCAGGGAAAGTAGCCGGACACCCGGGGCCGCAAGCGCTGCGGGGATGCGCTTCACCAGGAAAAAAGGAGTGACGATAATGGGCAAGCTCGCAGGAAAAATCGCACTCGTGACAGGTGGCAATAGCGGTATCGGACTCGCCACCGCGAAGCGGTTCGTGGACGAAGGCGCCTACGTCTTCATCACGGGACGCCGTGATCGGGAGTTGGCCGCGGCGGCAAAGGAAATCGGCAGAAACGTGACCGGCATACAAAGCGATGTCTCGAGCCTTGCCGATCTCGATAGACTCTTTGCGCAAATCAAGCGTGAGAAAGGCAAGCTCGATATCGTGTTTGCCAATGCCGGTGTCGCGAAACATGCCTCCTTCGGTGAGATAACCGAGGAGCTCTATGATTCGACCTTCGACATAAATGTCAAAGGTCTTTTGTTCACAGTGCAGAAAGCGCTTCCGTTATTGCCGGATGGCGCTTCCATCGTCCTCAATGCGTCTATCGTCGGCAGCAAAGGGCTGCCGTCGAACAGCGTTTACAGCGCGACCAAAGCCGCCGTGCGCTCCTTCGCGCGGACTTGGACGACGGATTTGAAACAGCGCCGCATTCGCGTGAACGCGATAAGCCCTGGCTCCATCGACACGCCAGGCTTGACCGACATGCTGGCTTCCTCGGAAGCAGGCGAGCAACGCCGAAAGATGATCAGCAGCGCTGTTCCGCTGGGTAGATTCGGCACCCCCGACGAGATCGCGAAGGCCGTGGTGTTTCTCGCGTCCGACGAGAGCAGTTATGTCACGGGAACGGAATTGTTCGTCGATGGCGGTTTCGCACAGGTTTAGTCCCGTCATCGCCGACTGCGTCCAGGAGGACTGAACTATGGTCAACAATTCGCTCGCGGAAGTCCGCGAAGACCGTGCCGACCTCTCAAAGCTTGTCGACCTGATTTCAGGCCTTAACAGAGCGACCTTGCATTGGCCGCATCGATAGCGACTCGCGACGCAAATTATTTTCTGGGTAGGAGGTGAGATCTATGCGGTTGAAAGGCAAGTGTGCCCTGATCACGGGCGGCAATAGCGGGATTGGCCTTGCGACTGCGCGGCGGTTTGTTGCCGAAGGCGCTCGTGTTGCAATTACAGGCCGCGATGCGGCAACGCTCGCCGCGGCTGCGAATGAGTTGGGTGTGACGGCCATCAGATCGGATGTTCTGGATGCGCAGGCGCGCTCCAGCCTTTTCGATCGGATCAAGGACGAATTCGGCCATCTCGACATCCTGTTTGCCAATGCCGGGATAGCAAAATTCAGCCCTATCGAGGAGACCCTGGAAAAGGATTTCGATGACGTCTTACGCACCAACGTCACCGCGGTTTTCCTGACCGTCCAAGCTGCTTTGAAGCTGATGGACGCGGGTGCGTCGATTATACTGAACGGATCGATGGCTGCGACAACCGGCAGTAGCCAATCTTCAGCCTACGCCGCCAGCAAAGCGGGCGTGCGGGCGATGTGCCGCTCGCTCGCAGGTGAGCTTTCACCGCGTGGCATCAGAGTCAACGCTGTTGTTTCTGGCGTTATCGAAACGCCGATCTGGCAGCGAACGGCCGTGCCGCCCGAAGCCGCTGCGGCACGCGAGCGTCGCCTCCAAGCGATGATTCCACTCAATCGCGTCGGTCGAGCCGAAGATATAGCCAACGCCGTCCTCTTTCTTGCGTCGGATGAGGCAGCTTACATCCAGGGAGCAGAGCTTGTCGTCGATGGCGGCGTTCTTGGATCAGCGGCCGCAGCACCAGCGCATCGCCGCTGACGATTGGTGAGCGCGGGTCGATGTGAACATCCTCTTGCGTCCACCCTGCACGCCTCACCGCCCTCTATCCAAACAGGAATGCCCCGATGCCAGCCTATGTGATCCTCATCAACAACAAGACGACCAACGCCACGGAGCTCGACCGCTACCGACCGAAGGCGGCCGCGGCGCGCGCCGCCCACCCCGCGACGTTCCTCGCCGTCAACGGAAAATACGAGGTCCTTGAAGGAGCTCCCGCCGAGAGCATCACCATCGCCCAATTCCCGGACATGGCGGCCGCCAAGGCCTGGTACGACAGCCCCGAGTACCAGGATGCCAAGCAGCATCGCTTAAGTGGCGCGGACTTCCGCATCATTCTGACGGAAGGCCTCTAAGAGCGCTCGCATGGTCCGGCCCGCCGCGCACGGCGCAGGCGGGACCCTCGCGGTCCACGGCGGCATCACCGCCGCGACATGAACGAGCCGCCGTTGGATCGCGGCGGTGCAAAGAGGAAGCATCATGTCCAATTTTCGTCAGGTACAAGTGGGCGAGGTCACATTGCGGGTCGCCCTTCAGGGTGAGGGCCCGCTGGTTGTCATGGTCCACGGCTTTCCGGAGTCGTGGTACTCGTGGCGCCATCAGATGGGCCCCATTGCGGCCGCCGGCTTCACGGCCTGCGCGATCGACGTTCGCGGTTACGGCGGCTCTGACAAGCCCCATGAGGTCGAGGCCTATAGTCTCGAACATCTGTCCGGAGATGTGGCTGGCCTGATCGCCGCCCTAAGCCCGGACAAGCCGGCGGTGGTCATCGGCCACGACTGGGGCGCGCCCATTGCCTGGACCACGGCCCTCGCTCATCCCGACCGGGTGCGGGCCGTCGCTGGCCTGTCGGTGCCCTACACCGGTGCCCCCCAGCAGTCGGTGCGCGAAATTGTTGAGGCCGTCTACACGAGCCAGGATCGGTTCTTCCATATGCACTCTTTCGAGACAGAAGGCGTCGCGGAGGTCGAATTCGAAGCCGATGTACGCGGGGGGCTGCGACGCTTCTTTTACGCCTGGAGCGGCGACGCTCCGGCCGAGGCCTGGCCCTCGGACAAGCGGGCCGGCGACCCAGTCCTGCTGCGCGTCCCCGATCCAGACCCCTTGCCGGCCTGGCTCACCGGCGCTGACATCGACTACTACGTCAGCGAGTTTGAGCAGCACGGCTTTCGGGGACCGCTCAACCGCTACCGCAATAACGATCGGGACTTTGCCTTCCTACGGGGCTTCGAGGGACGCCGCATCGAACAGCCGGCGCTCTACATCGGCGGCGAGCGGGACAGGGTTCTCCAGATGTTCGGAGACCGCCTGCCCCTCATGCGAGGCGCATTGCCGGACCTGCGGGGGCTTCACCTGCTTCCAGGCTGCGGCCACTGGACTCAGCAGGAGCGGCCTCAGGCAGTAAATGATCACTTGTTGACCTGGCTTCGCGGGCTCTGACGCTTCCATGCCGAACTCGTTTAGCTCAGCGACAATCGCACGGAGGCGAAGCGCTGGAACGACTTGGCGCACAGCGAGATCTCTTCCAGCGGTCATCCTTTGCATCCGGGTCCGATGGCCCACGGGCCCGAATACGATCGACGGTGATTTGCACAGATAAAAGACGTGGACCGAACCGGATCGTCTAGGACGCATTTATCCGGCCCTTGCCAGAACACTTCTGGCAGGGCGGAGGATAGATCCGGCGGCCGGGCTGCTTTGGCTGAGCAGCAGCCTGGAAACCGGTGCCATCGCAAGCGGAGTATATGATTTCCGTCGAGGGTGCTTTTGACTTCAAATTCTTCATGGCGATCATTTCTTGGACACGATGCCGACGCCTGCCATGTCGTTATGGAGGACGGTTTGTGCGCTCCGATTATCCCACTTCAGCGTCACCCCGGACCAATTCGTCTCAGTGACGGTAGCCTGGTCGCTCTTATCGTCACGCCAGCAAACGCGGGCGCCGACGCTTAAAGTTCTGGACTGGGAGCCGGTCATCCGTTTTGCCGTTTCTGTGCAGGGTCGACGCCGCCACACTAGCTTTTTGGCCGGCCGATTGCCACGATGACCCTTGAGGGGGCCGAGCCATGAATCGTGAGGCGAGGAAATGCGGACTGTACGCGGCAATCCTGGCGGCAACGCTGTGCTTTCCGGCTATGGCCGCGGATTACCTGGGCACGGTAACTTCGGTGGCGGACGGCGACACCTTCACGATGGAAGCGGAGACGGGGCGGGTGCGCGTCCGGATCTGTGGGATCGATGCCCCGGAACGCGGCCAGCCCGGCTACGGCCAGGCCGCCGGCGTGCTGGCAAACCTGGTCGAGGGAAAAATAGTCCACTGCCTGCAGGTCGGCGAAGGCACCCCTTGCGACGGCAAATCGAAACCCATCAGCCGTGACCGCATTGTCGCGCAGTGCTTTCTGGACAAGCTCGACATCGCCGAAGAGATGACAAAATCTGGAACGGCGTGCGACTGGGCCAAGTTTTCCGGAGGCCATTACAAGATCAGCGACAGCACTTGTTCGCGGAAATAGCGTCGGCGACAGGTTATCCTTAGTCAAGCGCTCTGCCTCATCACTTAAAGCTCTAACGGCATCTGTTCGGGGCGATCAATCTCTCCTGCAGAAAATCCTGAAATCGAAACTCCAAGTAGCCTGACGGCCTTTTCCGTCGGGAAGATGGTCTTCAGAAGTTCAGTCGACGCCGAGGCTAACTCGTGGCGGCTGCCAATAGTGCCGATCAACGTCCTGCTCCGCGTAATCTGCTCGAAATCGGCGAACTTCACCTTGAGCGTCACCGTCCGGCCCCGTGTGCCCTTGTCCTCGCAGTGCCGCCAAACCTTGTCGATAAGCGGCTGGAGTTCGGTAACCATCGCCTCGAATTCGGTGAGGTCAGTGAAGAACGTGTTTTCGGCGCCGACCGACTTCCTTATCCGGTTGGCCCGTACCTCGCGATTGTCGACGCCTCTGGAGATCCAATAATAATACGTACCCGCCTTCCCGAAGTGGGCTTGCATGAACTCGAGTGACTGGTTGCGCATGTCGAGGCCAGTGTAGAGCCCGAGGGAATTCATCTTGGTGCTGGTCGCCGGCCCGATGCCGTGAAACTTGCCGACGGCTAAGGTTTCGACGAACGCCGGCCCCATCTCCGGCGTGATGACGTACTGGCCGTTCGGCTTGCGGTGGTCGGAGGCGAGCTTGGCCAGAAACTTGTTGTAGGAGATGCCGGCGGAGGCGTTGAGGCCAGTCTCCTGTTTGATCTTGGCGCGGATTGCCAGGGCGACGTCGCGCGCCAGCGGAATCCCCTGCAGGTTTTCGGTAACGTCAAGGTAGGCCTCGTCGAGTGATAGCGGTTCGATGATCGGCGTGTGCTCGGCGAATATTTCGCGGATCTGCTGCGAGACTGCCTTGTAGGTCTCGAAGCGTGGCTTCACGAATATCAGGTCCGGACACTGTCGCTTCGCGGTGACCGACGGCATCGCCGAACGGACACCGAACTTGCGTGCTTCGTAGCTCGCCGCCGCCACGACGCCGCGCTCGCGGGATCCGCCTACGGCGACCGGCTTGCCGCGGAGATCCGGATTGTCCCGCTGCTCGACCGACGCGTAGAAGGCGTCCATGTCGACGTGGATGATCTTCCGCTGGCGGCCTTCGTCCATCGCGCACTCTATTGATTTTGCAGCCGTCCCGGCGCGAACCTTGACAAATCGGGGCGTTCTAGAACAAAGATAGAACAGTTACCGCGCAGCGGCAACCAACCGCGCCGGTCATGGCCCGTCAATTCCTTGCGCGCCATCCAGGAAGGCCCGAAGGCGCTGCGAATGAAACGGCCCGATCTACCCGTCTACTACTACCACGATCATTTCGTCGAAATGCTGTCGTTCGCCAGGACGACCTACGGCTCGATCCTGACGGACGAGCACGACGCCTTCGTCTTGCGGTTTCAAAGCCTTTCCAAGGACGCGCAATGCCTGCTGATCCGGATGGTCAACCGGCGCGGCGCGATCTTCAACAGAACGCTCTTCCGCTACACCGAGATATTCGATGTGGAGCGCGCGGCCGACGACCTCTTGGCTTGTGGCCAAGCCAGAACCCTCAAGGCGGAGGACTATGCTTCCTTCGTCGCATGCCTGCCCAAGGACATCCTGGTCGGCGGCGCGAAAGGCGCGGGGCGGACAGATATCCGTGTCTCCTGGCCGAAAGCGAAGCTGGTCGACTACTTCCTGACCCAGGTTCCGTTCGAGGTCGCCGCTGAACATTGCGGGGCCGCCAAGTTCATCGCGCTGGATGACGTCCGGCCGCTCGAATTCCTGCTCTATCTGTACTTCGGCAAGACAGAGGAGGACCTGAAGAATTTCGCCCTGCGAGATCTGGGCATCATGCGGACCAACAAGGCCACTTCGTTCAGGGCCCGCTTCACGGACGGGGATGAGGCGAGGGCATGCTTTCGTTACAGCCAGCTTCTCGACAGGATCGAGGTCGGGTCGACCAACATCTACCAAGGTGCGGTTGGCGACATCCTCGGAGGTCCGGATTGCCCGAGCGACTATGCTGCCGATCTCCGCAGCCGTGCCGCCTGCCAGGTAGGTCAGTTCTTCGAAAAGCTCGGAGAGAAGGATCTCGCGAGGCAGCTTTATCGCGTCGGTTCGTCGCCGGAATGCCGAGAGCGCTTGGTCCGTCTGCTCTACGGGACCGGCGAAAAGGCTGATGCCGAGGATCTGCTGAGACGAATGATCGACGATCCGGCCAGCGATGGCGAACTCGTTTTCGCGACGGATTTCTACGCGCGGAAATTCGGCGGCCGTAGGACCGGATCGTGTACCGAGCTTCTTCGTGCCGGGCTCAAGCTAACCGTCGACGACACCTATCGCGGCAATCCGGAGGCGGGCGTCGCGGGTGTGATGCGCCGCAGGGGCTACCGGGTCTTCTTCGCGGAGAACACGCTCTGGCATTCGCTGTTCGGGTTGCTGTTCTGGGACGAGTTGTTCGAGTCCGACCTTCTCAACAGTAGCTTCGATTGGGTGCCGCACTGCCTCAAGGACCGCAGCTTCGCGCATCGGTTCGCTGCCCAGATCGACGACAAGCTTGATGCCATCCGATCAGGCAATGCGTTCAATCTGCTCCTGCGCCCGATCGCTGCGAAGTGGGGCCGTCCGAACGGCATCTTCGCCTGGGACCACGTCGATGTCGATGCGCTGCGAGCGCTGCTGTCGGGAGCCCGCGGAGAAGGGATCGCAACTATCGTAAGCGCCTTGTGCGAGAACTTCCGCGACATGCGCGACGGCTTCCCGGATCTCATGCTGGAGAAGGATGGCGCGGTCTCCTTCATGGAGATCAAAGCCGAGGGCGACGTGATCCGCCGCAACCAACTCACTCGGTTGCGGCAGCTTGGAGGCGTCGGCATCCGCGCGGAGATCGGCCGGGTCGATTTCCGGTTCGATCCGGAGCAGGACTACGTCGTGGTCGACGTCGAGACGACGGGCGGTTGGGCGTCCGGCGATCGGATAACCGAAATCGGCGCGGTCAAGATCCGCAACCACCAGGTCGTCGACGAGTGGCATTCCCTGGTGAATCCACAGCGAGCCATCCCGGCCAAGATAACGCAGATCACCGGCATCACGAACGAGATGGTCCGCGGTGCTCCGATATTCGCCGAGGTCGCCGACAGCTTCATGCAGTTCATGGGCGACGGGATATTCGTCGCTCACAACGTCAATTTCGATTACGGCTTCATGAGCCATGAGTACGAACGACTCGATCGCCGCTTCCGGTTTCCGAAGCTGTGCACCGTCGCCGGCATGCGTCGGCGCTACCCCGGACACAAGTCGTACGGCCTCGGGAAGCTGTGCGAGCACTACGGAATCGAACTCGAGACGCATCACCGTGCGCTGTGCGATGCGCGGGCGACCGGTCACCTGCTGAACCTCATGAACCTCAAGCGGGAAGGTTGCGCGCCCGAGCGAGCCGAGGAAGCGGCCTGACCGAAGCTAATTCGAGTCGAGATGGTGCCGGGCTTCGTGTACGAAAGCCGCACCGATCAAATCCGGAGCGAACCGATTCCCCAACTCATATTCGGCCTGGCCTATCTGCTGATCCTGACCCGCTTCGTCTGGCCGCTGCAGTTGCCGCTCTCGATCAAGATCTTGGTGGCGGCGCTCGCGTTGGTCGCATTGCAGTTTCACCGGTGGAGCAAGCTCTCGTCGGGCTCGGTATTCTCTCCGGAGTTTCCACGCCCTGTGGTCGTCCTCTTCAACTGGGCGTTCGGCGCGATCGTCTTGCTGGCGCTGCTGCAACTGACGCTCGATGTCGGACTTCTGGTCGGACTTCTGATCCATGGTGGCATCGTGAGCGCACCCGACGGCGTCCGCTATGGATTGGCTGCGGTGGCCACCGTCGCGGCCGCTGTCGGTGTCCACCAGGCGATGCGGATTCCGCCGCTGAAGGACATCGAAGTCGGCATCCACGGACTTCCGCGACAGTTCGACGGGTACACCATTCTGCAACTGACCGATCTCCACATCAGCCGGCTGTTTCCCGCTTCATGGGCGCGCGCCGTCGTCGAGCGATCGAACAAACTCGGCGTCGACCTGATCGCGATCACGGGTGATCTGATCGACGGCACTCTCGATGCGCGACGCGCCGACATCGAGCCGTTGCGGGACTTGAAGGCGACCGACGGCGTCTACGTGATCTCGGGCAATCACGAATACATCTTCGGCTACAGCACGTGGATGGCGCACTTCGCCGAATTGGGACTGCTCTCGCTCGAGAACAGGTACATCGTTCTCGATCGCGGCGGAAGCAAGCTGGTGCTCGCCGGCATTACCGACCGGGCGTCGCGCCACACTGGGCATCTCGTCCGAGACCTGGCCGCCGTCCTCGAAGGCGCCCCCAAAGGCGCCCCTGTCATCCTGCTCGACCATCAGCCTAGCGACGCGCGAAACGCCGCGAAGCTCGGCGTGGCTCTGCAACTGTCCGGACACACGCACGGCGGATTGATCCTGGGGATCGACCGGTTGGCCGCGCGCGCCAATGCCGGCTATGTTTCGGGCCGCTACGACGTCGACGGGATGACGCTGTACGTGAACAACGGTACCGGGCTGTGGCCCGGCTTAGCGCTGCGGCTCGGCCGCCCCTCCGAATTGACGCGGATCACGCTGCGGCAGGCGGGCGCCACCTGATCTCGCCGGTTTTCGGCTCCAATCCCCGTCGCTGCTGCGAAATTTCTGACCGCGGGCCACATGGCGCAGCGATCCGTCCGCACGATCAGGGGCGATGCCGCCGGGTGTCAATGAACGTCGAAACGGGACCCTAGGTTTTCATCCAAAAGGGACCCCATGTTACGGCTGGCAGAAGCGGTAGCGCTCGCCCCGGCGCTGCTGGTCGGATTGCGCAGCCGGGGCGAACGCGGGAACGCTAGGCGCGGTTCTTGAAGCGCCGGCTCTCGTTGCCGGTCTCGACGCTGTCGCAGTGGTGGGTGAGGCGATCGAGCAACGCCGTCGATCATGTCCGCCCCCGGGGAGATCCAGGGCGCGGGCCTTCGAGCGAACCAGGACAACGACGGAATGGCCTTTTGCCAAGGCGTCGCGGACGATCAGCCACGGTTCCGCCCGTTGCACCCAAACAAGAACCTTCATGTTCGATCTCGATCTTCATTGGCGTGAACGCCGCGGTTCACGTCGCGGCCTTCTGGGCCGCCGCAAACACGTCGCGTGCGGACGTCGTACCCGCTACGTGCTCCGTACCCTCGACTCCGAGGTCCATCCATCCTGCATTCACGGCCTCAAACATTTCTTCGGCAGGTCCGGTGTGGCCCTTCGGGATGCCGAATTGCTCGAACGCTTCCGCCCACCCTGCACGCGGGACTGCAAAGGCTTTCACGTCGAGATTCAGGACTTCGCCCAATTGCTCCGCGACTTCATCCGCGGTGATCATCGAACCAAGCTCGACGACGCGCTGCCCTGACCACGCTGGCCCGGTCAAAAGGGTTGCGACCTCCGTGCCGATGTCGTTCGTCGCGACCATGGTCGATTTCCGGTTTGTCGGATTGTAGTAGACCGGTAGCGTTCCGCCCTGGGCGACCTGCAAGCCGTAGAGGAAGTTTTCGAAGAATCCACCTGCGCGCACAAATGCGATTGGCGATATCAGGTCGCGAAAACCTTGCTCCAGAAGCGACAAGGCCGTGATCATCTTAAGCCCGCTGGTCCTGTTCGCACCCATCGACGAAAGCGCTACCACTCGCGGCGGCGCTATCTTGGTGAGCGCCTCGACATAGTTCGCAATCACGCCCTTGGCTTCTTTGTAATCGGGCGAGGGGGCCCAGACAGCCGGCAACATGACAAACGCGCCTTCGACGCCTTTGAGCGCCCGCTCGATGGCTGCCGAATCATTCCAATCGCCGTCTACCAGTTCCACGCCCTGGTTCGCCCAGTTAGTCGCCTTCTCGCGATTGCGGACGAGCGCGCGTACCTCCTTGCCTTGCGCCAACAGATGTTTTGCCGTTGCGCCGCCAACTTTTCCCGTGATTCCCATTACCAAGAACATGCGTTTTCTCCTGATCTTGAGGGACAGAGCACCGCCCCTGTTGCTTCAATGGATGAGCGGCAGAATGGCCCGGATACGGGGATCGCGCGCGTAGAGGCCGGCCCATGTCATCGCGCCCAGAAGCAGGGAAATGATTTCCGGCGGCGACCCCAACTCACCAAGGCGGACATGGGCGCAGATGGCACCTCCCAAAAAGCCCGTCACCAGGATCGCGCCGAGGACGGCGGTGGCCGGGATGGCGTAAAGGATGGCGCAGGCGAGTATGATCGGACCCACGACACGGGTCAGGTCCATCGCGAATCCGGTTTCCTGCAACATGCTCGCGATCTGTGCCGGCGCGAAAAGCTGAATAGTGGCGTCTGCCACGAGAGCGATAACGACAATCGCGCTCATTATCCGGCCTGCCCACAGGCCGCGATGCAAGCTCATGGTTTCAGGTACCTGATGCAGGTTCAAAGTTTCGGACACTTGTCATTCTCCGATGGGGGGATCCCATATTCGGAGCGTATTGTATCCCTCAGATATGATAAACAACGAGAAAATGAACTGACTGTTCTCTCTTTGGTGAACAATCCGAGGCACGAAAATGCAGAATCTCGAACCCATCCTCATTTTCACAACGGTAGCGGAAATGGGGAGCTTCACCCGCGCAGCCGATAGCCTGGGCATTCAGAAAGGAAGGGCCTCAACGGCGGTCCGGAAGCTGGAAGAAGATGTCGGCGTTAGGCTTCTGCACCGGACGACCCGCAGCGTGCAGTTGACGGAAGACGGACGGGTATTTCATGCCCGTGCCCGCGACCTGCTTGCTGAAGTCGATGACCTGCACTCGATGTTCGCAGGCGATCGCGTGGCACTTCGCGGGCGTTTACGGGTCGATCTTCCGACCGAGGTGGCGCGCACAACGATCGTGCCGGCCTTGCCGGATTTCATGGCGACTCACCCCGAGTTGGAGCTGGAGGTGTCGAGTACGGATCGGCAGGTTGATCTGGTTCAAGAGGGGTTCGACTGTGTATTGCGGCTTGGACCCATAGGGGACGAGACGCTGATTGCCCGCCCACTGGGCCTGTTGCGCATGGTCAACGCTGCCAGTCCCGCCTATCTGGCGCGCTATGGCGTCCCTCGATCGCTGGGAGATCTCCAGCGTCAGGAACATCGGACAATTCATTTTTCGACGATGCTGGGCGCAAGACCCTATGGATGGGAATATCCGGACGGCGACAGCTACGCGACGCTCCAGTTGCCAGGTGCGCTACACGTCAACAGCGCGCAGACCTACGAAGCCGCTGCCCTCGCCGGCCTTGGCCTGATTCAGGCGCCACTCTTGGGGATTGGCCGATACTTAGAGAGTGGAGCGCTTGTGGAGATCATACCCGATTTTCGCCGCCGGGCGCTCGCCGTGTCCCTCGTCGTAGCACATCGAAGCAATCTCTCGCGCCGAGTCCGCGCATTCATGAAATGGATCGAAAATGTGCTCGCGCCCTACCTAGAATAGCGAATCGAACAGCTTTGTCCTGCCCTCGAAGGCGGCCTAGGCTGCCTCAGCCGGATCTTCCTTGACGCCCCGCGCCACGATCCGGAGCGCGCCGTCCGGAAGCGGCCGCTGCAGCTTCAGCGCCTCGTCCGGAGGGGCCGTCATCCAGGTCTCGACCTCGTCCGGCGTCGTCAGGATCACCGGCATCGCCTTCGGGTGGACGGCGCCGACTTCGGCGTTCGGCTCCGTCGTCAGAAACGCGAAGATGTCGTTGACGGTCTCGCCTTCCTTGACCTTCCGGACCGACGTCCAGTTGGTCCAGATGCCGGCGAAGCAGGCGAGGGGTCGGCTCTCGTCGAACGCGAACCAGATGTCGCCGCCTTCGATCTTGTTGAACTCGCTGAACGAGTTGAACGGCACCACGCAGCGGTTCTCGACGCCGAGCCAGCGGGTCCAGTGTTTGCTTTTCACGTTGCGGATGTTCGTAGTTCCCGAATCCGGCTCCATCCGGAGCAATTCCTTGAAGTCGACCGGCTTGCCCTTGGCTTGCAGCTTTTCGGCTCGTTTCTTGGTGGCGTCCATCAACGCCGTCGACGATGACGGCATGCCCCAGCGGGCGGTGGCAAGCTCGCGACCTTCGGCGCCGGCGCGCACGATCGGCGCCCTGTAGTCGGGAAACACGCCGGGCATCGGCGCCAGGTTGCCGACGTACCGGTTGACGACCCGGAACAGCGCGCTGATGGCCGCCTGGTTGGTGGTGATCGAGTAGAGATTGCACATCGACGTTGTTTGCCGAGGTCAAGACCGCAGGATCAAACTCGGGGGTACGTTCAAAGTGTACGTGTCACCGTCGCTCGTCTTTACGGTCACGACGTCGCCCTCGATCGCGTCTACGGTGAGCGAGTGATGTCCGAGCTTGAACCGCTTGCGAACCTTGAGCTGGAGGTACTGCCGGCGACGGGGGCCGGCATTTACCACGGTCTGAAACCCGTTCGGCGCAGGATCCGGGAAATCGCTCGCCATGTCTGCGGCTTCCTTGATCAACGCGAGTTCAAGATGTCCGGCCACGGTCAGATGGTATTCGACATCGCTGATATTGGTGCTCACGCCCTCGACCCAGCCAAGGTCGGTCAGCCGGTCGTACTTCCGGCGATCGACGTTGCCAGCGGTGTAAAGCTTGCCGTCATTGAAGGGCAGTTCGGAGAATATCTGTCGGTCGTTTACGGTAGGCATCATCGGTCTGTCATCCTTCATGGATTGTGGGGCGTCCGGAATTGCCCGGATAATTTCGTTGCGAAGCTTTTCGATAGCGACGCCTCTCGCCAGCAAAAGCTGTTGGATGTCGTTCCATACGCCGCCGGGGATTTCGTACGGGTCCGAAACCCACCGGCGCATGGTGCGATCCGACACACCCACAGCACGAGACAGTTCGCTCTGCCAACGCTCGCCGTACAGAGCTTCGCCGGCCTGGCGAATCATTTCGCGGTGGTTCATCTCGATAGCGGGCCTCCAAAAGCCCTGTGCAGGCGGGGCGGTCCCCATCCAGTCGTGTCCTAAATCTAGGTCACAACAATCCCGGCTGCAAGGTTTCATTTTGGCGACCATTGCGATCACTCAATTCTCGGAAGGCAAGTGGCGGGGGCGCTGTGCCAACTGCAGCAGCGTCGCAGATGGGCGTCGGCCCGCCTTGGCGCATTTTCGGCAGCGCAGCCGGCCGGCGAGGTCGTGCACAAACGTGGTCGGTGGATGCTTCATTACAGCCAGGTCGACGTCGCTCGGCGTCTTGCAGCGTGCACACTGGATCTCAAGCCATGGAAAGCCGCCGTTGACGGCCTGGTCGATGGTCGGCGACGGGTCGATCGGCTCTCCGGACAACACCGTGGTCTGTATTCCCGAGACACCCGAGGTGCCGGCGCCCGCTCCGCTCCTGGCCATAGCTGCGATGTCGGACGGAGTCAGCCGGCGCCGCTCTTCCTGCGAGCCGGCGAGCGCGGCGGTGGCAATGGCGAGCGCGAGGATGATGCTCACGGTTGTGCTCTGCATGCATTCTCTAAGTGTCATCATTGCAAGAAATCCTTGAGCAGCTTGATGGTGTCAGCTGGATTCTCTTCCATCAGCCAATGTCCAGAGTGGGGGATTACGGCCTGCTGCACATTCGTGGCTGCGAAACGCATGACGGTTGCCATCATGGGACCGAACGATTTCTCGCCGCCGACCGCCAACACCGGCATGATCAGCATGCCTTTGGTCAGAAACGCCTTGTTGTCGATGGCGTCCTGATCGAAGGCCTTGAACTGTTCGAAACCGGAATGCATGGCTCCGGGGCGGGCATAGAGCCTGGCGTAGTGTTCGCGCGAGGCCTCATCAAACTTCTTCGGATCGGCCGAAAACTCGTTCCAGAAGCGGTCGAGGTAGATGCGCTCGCGGCCCTTGACCAGCCGCTCCATGTCCGGACCGCCGAACCGGAAGTGCCATAGCAACGGATTTTTCAGAATTTCTTCCCACGGGCCGACACCGGGCAGGGGCGCGTCGAGCAAGGCGAACTTTGTCACGCGGTCTGGATGCTCTGCCGCAAAGGCGTAGCCGACCATGTTGCCGATGTCGTGGGTGACGAGTTCGACCTTGTCGATATGCAACGCGTCGAGCAGGCCTGCGATGTCTTCGCCCTGGGTCTTCTTGTCGTAGCCGCCTGCCGGATGTGAGGATAGGCCCATGCCGCGCAGGTCGGGCACGATAACCGTGTGGTCATGCATCAGCGCGGCGGCGAGCGGCGCCCACATGTCGCTGGTCTCGCCATACCCATGGAGCAGAACGACCGCCAGCCCGTCGCCGCCGACGCGAACATGAAGTGTTACGCCGTTGGTCTCGATTTCCTGCGTGCGGAATAATGCAGGAAAGGGCTGCACCTGCGCCGCCGCCGGGAGCGCAATAGCGAGCGCCCCAAGAACCCCAATGACAAAGCTGAGCATCGCACATCTCCCTCCATTCGGGGGGCGGTCGCTTCGACCGACGCCATAAGCCCCGCTGGACGAAACGTCGGTAGCATTCGTGCATTGTCAGGATTAGACTTACATTGGTGGAACTGATTTCCGGAAAACCCGAACGATGCTGAAGCTCGATGGCTTAGCCACTTTCGTCGCGATCGCCGAGGCCGGGTCGATCAGCGAGACCGCGCGGCGGCTGCGATTGTCCAAGTCCGTGGTGAGCGACCGGCTGACCGAACTCGAAAGAAGTCTCGGCGCTAACCTTGTGCACCGCAGCACACGCAAGCTGACGCTGACCGAGGACGGGATCGCCTTCCTTGAGCGGGCCTCCCGCATCGCGCACGACGTTCAGGAGGCCGCCGCCGATATGGCAGAGCGGCGCGGGGCCTTGGTAGGCCCGTTGCGCATCTCCGCGCCCGTCACCTTTGGTCGCATGCACCTGGGGCCGGCTATCTACCCGTTTATCGCCAAACATCCCCGCATCGAATTGACGATCGATCTCGACGATCGCCGTGTCGACGCCAGCGCCGGTGGCTACGACGCTGTGGTTCGGCACGGTCCAATCGCGGACTCGCGTCTGATGGCGTGGCGCCTGGCACCGAGCCGCCGGGCCCTCGTCGCATCACCGGACTATCTTGCGCGACAAGGCACGCCCGGATCGATGGCCGATCTCGATGGTCATCGTGGGATCTTCTACACGAACCGGGGCGTCGGCGACTGGCGCTTCTCAGGATCGAACGGAGCAACAATCGTGCGCGGCCGAGCAGCGCTGCTCGTGAACAACGGCGACATGATGCGTGACGCGGCGCTCGCCGGGCTGGGCATTGCGCTTCTGCCGACGTTTATTGCGGGCGGCGACATAAAGACTGGCCGCTTGCAAGTGATCGACGTCGGAGTGCGACCTGAGGAGGAGTTTATCTATGTGGCCCACCCGGAGGGTCGGCGGCCGTCCGCCAAGTTGAAGGCCTTCGCCGATTGCTTGCGTGATGCGTTTGGTGATCCGGCCTATTGGGAGCGATGAACTCAGATCGCTCAATCTTTCGGACGGTGAGGCCGACAAGAAATCGGCTGATCGCGGAGATCGACATTCCAAAAACGGCCGGCAAACGAATAACTGCTCGTGGGCGCAAAGCGGTCGTTCGCATAGTATGGATTCGGAATGTCCTCCCGTTTTCGCCTTGTGAGGATGTCAATTTCGTTGTGCAGTCCAGTAACCCGAGCATCGCGCATTTCCTGCGTAGCCGCTCCATGTCCCGCGGCCAGAGCTGCTCGAGAGTCTGCCTGAGCCCGATGCGTATTTGTCCTGAACGGTCACCGAAGCGCGAACTGCGCCGGATTTCGCGATATATCCCCTGAATCTTACGAGATTAGGCTCCGTCACAACTCCGTTAGAAATATTGACAGTGAAGTTGTAGGTGGGATCGCACGCACCTCGTCGCGTCACGAAGGCGAGGTCCCAGGAACCATCATAGGCCGATCGTGCGTGTGCGGTACTTGCTAGAGCAATTAAAAAACATGTTATAATTGCCCAAAGAGAAGGCCTTTTCATGTCATTTCTCCGGAGCAAACTAACGGCGTCCAGGTTCGCTATGGAAATGGTGAAGCGATTGATCCGCTAGAAGAAAACATTTTCTCACGTCGCATCAACACCGCGCGAGGTCGGAGGGTCGTTCTCGCCCCGCGTCAGCGCGTTATCACGCAACCAAGACCCAAGTCGGAAGTCAAGCACCCCATTTGCTGTGACCTACGAGGCCGCCACTCTGCCATCAGGCCGTGCTAAATTGCTCTCCTCGGGCTGAAAGGTGGCTCGATGAAGCGACGGCCCGGCATGACACTGCCAGCACGAAATTTCCAGCCGAGCTGCGAGCGCGCTACAGGAACTTATCGTTGCGGATGTGCCCCGGGAAACTTCGGGTGAAATGTGACCAAGGATCTCGATTTCTCACTTGCTGATCGCAAGGCCGAGCTTCTGCGCTGGCTAAGCGAGGACGGACGTTTTGCGCTCGATACCGGTGGGCTTCTTGAGATGCTCTGCGAGAAGCTCACCGTGCTCGGGGCGCCGATAGCCCGCGCCACAGTGCATGTCCGTACGCTGCATCCAGAATTCCGGGGAATATCGCGTATCTGGCGCCGTGGACAGAGTACCGAGTTCCGATCGTCGCGACACGGTATCGAGTCTACGTCGGATTACCAGAATAGCCCCCTTCAGTACGTTATCGAAACCGGACAGTGGGTTGATACTGTCCTTAGCGAAGCCACCGATCGGCGCTTCCCGATCCTCGCAACGCTGCGGGCGCAAGGCATTACCCATTACGTGATGGCGCCCCTTATCTTTTCGAATCGGATCGTTAACGCGATATCGTGGGGAAGCGACGCTCCCAGCGGGTTTGGGGAAGCGGACGTTGAACTCTTTCGCTGTCTAGTTCCGACCTTTGCCCCAGTTCTCGAAGTGACGGCGGGCCGGCGGATCTATGGTGAGCTTCTTGCCACCTACGTAGGTCGAGATCCGTGCGCGCGGATTATGGCCGGCGCCGTCCAGCGCGGAAACGTCCACCACATCAAGGCGGCAATGCTGCTCGCCGACTTGCGTGGTTTCAGCCGACTGACAGATGAGCTTCCGGAGCAAAGAATCATTGAACTCCTAAATGCCTTCTTCGATCTGGTCGTCCCTGGCGTCATCGGCAGCGGAGGTGACATCCTGAAGTATATCGGTGATGCGGTCATCGCGATCTTTCCAGTCACCGGCGATGATCCGGCGCTGGCCTGTGAGTCGGCCCTGGTTGCAGCGCAGACAACGCTGGCTGCGCTCCAGGCTTCACCGCCCGAGGTCCAGCAGCATATTTCCATCGATATTGCTCTGCACTACGGTGATGCCGCATACGGCAATATTGGCTCTGGCAATCGCCTCGACTTCACCGCCGTCGGGCGCGACATCAACATCCTCAGCCGGCTGGAACTCCTCTGCAAGGATGTTGGCCGGCCACTGCTCATGAGTGGTGCTTTTGCCGCAGAAGTTGCGGCACCGGTCTTTGAAATCGGCCATTTCGAATTGCGCGGCTTCCGTCAGCATCAGTCCTTGTACGGGTTGTGCCAAGACGGCGAGGTGCCTGCTGCGCCCATGTGGACGGATTGCGCGTAGCAGGCTGTACGGACTGTTGGGGGTAAACTTCTGCTTTTGGGCACAAAGCGGACCTGGCGCAGTAGTCGCCGCATGTCCGTTGTTGAGGGATGAACGGACCAAGCTCAGACGTGGGCCGAGGTCTGAGTTTGACCCACTTCGGACATCGCCGACCAGCCAAATGTTTCGTTCCAACAGGCCCGCGGACGCCTTCCAGATGTCGAATTTAGACAGTTAAACTTCTGCATTCCGGTCTCGGAGGCGGGCATGCGGCGGCGCGGCTGCGGCGTGTGCGCAACTCCCATCTTGCACCACTGCCCCTTCGGCGCTCTAGTCACGAACGGGAAATCCAGGAAAGAGGCTTGGGGGATGTTTCGATCTCTGCATGTATGCGTGGTCGCATTTGGCGCGGTGCTTGTTAGTGGTTGCGCCACCGCACCACCGCCAATCATGCGCTGGACGAGCAACAACCGCGCCACTCAAGAGCAATGGCTCCATGATCGCACTACCTGCTACAACGAGACTCAACAACGAATTTCCGATGGATCGGTAGATCAATCCGGAGTTAAAGCCAACAGCGTGGATGGCCCAATGTGCCGCGCGTTTAACGCCTGCTTGGCTGCCCGCGGCTACACCAGATCGGACGCTACAGGCGCTCTCACTATTCCGGAGGACGCTTCGGTTCAGTGCGCAACGCCCAGCACATAGAGCTGGGAGTGTCGCGAGCTTGACGCTCACATTTTCTCCTATCTGGTCGGCAACTTGTCAAAATATTGCAGGGGACACGCTCGGGCGACGTCCCAGCCGAGAAGGTTCAAGCTTGTCCGCGAAGGAAATAAATCGGCCTTGAGATCTTGGCGAACTTTGTCCTGCGCGCCGACAAAGTGATCGAATGAAACGATGTCGCAGTTTGACCCTGAGCGGAAGTCGCGCCTTTTCAGGAGCGGTCACCGTCAGGTCGCAAAAAATATATTGAACCCGTCAAATGGTCACCATTCGCGAATGTCAGTTGGCCGTTCCCGTACGAGGAGGCAAAGAGGGGACATGAGGATCTTGCGCTTCGTGCACGATTGACCGCAGACGCCGCGCCAAGTCTGCCAGGCGGAAAGGTTTGTCGATGATCGGAAACTCGTCTACCGCTCGATGTCTTTCCAACACGTCTCCCGCGTAGCCCGAGGTGAGCAGGATCTTGATGCCTTTGCTCAGCCGCCTCGCTTCGCGGGCAAGCTCAACGCCATTCATTCCGTTTGGCATCACTACATCGCTGAACAAGAGTTCAAATTCTCGGCCACTCTCGAACATCTGGATGGCCTCCGCCCCAGTCCGAGCGCAAACAACCCAGTAGCCGAACGTGGTTAGCATTGCCGACGTGACTTCCAGGATATCCTCATTGTCCTCGACCACAAGGATTCGCTCCGAACCTTCAGGGATGGCCTGCGGTTGGATGGCTTCCACCCCGGCATCACGCTTTTGCTTGGCTTTGGGTAGATACAGAGCGACCGTGGTCCCCACTCCAGGCGCGCTTTCGACAGCAACATGCCCTCCGGATTGTCGGACAAAGCCATAGACCATGCTGAGGCCGAGTCCGGTGCCCTTGCCAACCTCCTTGGTCGTGAAGAAGGGCTCAAAAACCCGATCCCGTACTTCAGGAGGCATCCCGCAGCCGGTGTCCGTGACGGACACCTTGACATACGATCCGGGCAAGCACCCGGCCACGGCTCCCTCATTCAAAACGACGTTCCGCGTCTCGATCTCGAGAACGCCGCCATCCGGCATTGCGTCGCGCCCATTCAGAGCCAGGTTGAGGAGAGCGGTCTCGAGCAGTGGCGGATCGACATGGCACAGCCAAAATCGCTCATCGGTCCGCAGCTTGACCTCGCAGCTTCCTCCGACTGCTTGGCGGATAAGCCCCTGGAACTCAGAAATGAGCTGGTTTGCGTCGACCAGTTTTGGGTTCAGTACCTGCCGTCGGGAAAAGGCGAGAAGCTGCGCCGTTAGCTTTGCTCCCCGATTAGCGGCACCCCGTGCGGCCGCGGCGAGCTGCCGGACCTTGCCATTATCTGCCGCCTCCTCGATGAGCTCGAGGTTCGCGGAGACCACCATAAGCAGGTTGTTGAAGTCGTGCGCGACACCGCCCGTGAGTTGGCCGACCGATTCCATCTTCTGGCTCTGGTGAAGCTGATCCTGCATGAGGCGGCGCGCCTCCACGGCCTGCTTATGCTCGGTGATGTCTCGGAAGAAGACTGCGAGGCCTTCGCTGGAGGGGAACGCATTGAGCGCGTACCAGACACCGCGGCGAGGACAGAACGCTTCGAACGAGGCCGGGCGCTGGTCCGACATGATTTCTCGAAGTTGGCTGAAAATCTCCGTGTCGGCAGCATCCTGGAAGGCTTCCCATAGTTTCGCACCGATCGGATCGCGCCCTTCGCCTATCTGCGTCCAGGCTCGCCCATTAAGGTAGCTGACCCGCCAGTCTCGATCGACGATGACCACGCTGTCGGTCGTACTCTCAAAGATCGTCGTGATCCGAGCCGCGGCTTCCTCGGCTTTTTCCTTCGCCTCCGACAATTCGTGCTCGCGGTGCTCCAGTGCATCGGCCATCGTATTGAACGCGTCGGCGACTCGGGCGATTTCGGATTTATCAGCGATGTCCACACGTCGGGCATAATCACCCAGCCGCCATTGGTTCGCGGCGTTGACCAATTGGCCAAGCGGGCGATGGATGAATCGCCTAGCGCCCAACAATGTCAGCACCAACACCAGCGAGGTGCTCAGGACGATCAGAAGGATGTCGCGCCGCGTGCGATATTGGATGTCGGCGAAGGCCTGCGCCTTGTCGACGCTATAGCCGACAAAAAGCCCCCCGGAATCGGCGCCCAAGGTTGAGTAGCCGATGATCCGCTCCACTCCATTGATGTCGAGGATATCGACCGCTCCCCGTTGGTCCAGATTCAGGTATTTGTCACCGCGCATCTTTTTGCCGACAAGCCGGCTGTTATCGGGGTAGCGGGCGAGATACGTGCCATTGCGATCCGTGATGGCGAGCGCCGCTCCCTCCGGAGCGCCCTTTCGAGCGATGTAGTCAGCGAGCCAATCGAGGCCAAGACCCGCCACAATGACGCCGCCCATGCGGCCATCGTCGCCGTAGAACGGCAACGCAAACTGGATGACGTTCCGGCCGGTTGCCAGACCTTTCGAGAATTCTCCGACCGTGAATGTGCGGTTTTTCAAGATGTCGGCAAAGTAGGGCCGCGCAGCGATGTTGATTGGCAGATGGTCGCTGTTCGTGTTGCAGAAGGACCGGCCATTCAAGTCGGTGACGAGAAACCTGATGGACGCCGGAAATCGCTGCTGCATCGCAGCCAGGTAAGCATCGCACGCTTGGCTGTCCCTCGTCTTTATCGCCGGGACCTCCGACATCGCGATCAGGACTTGACGAATTCCCTGTACGATCTGCTGCTGTTCTGCCGCGGCTAGTTTGGCCAGGCTGAGCGTTTGGTTCTGCACTTCGACCTGGCGCGCACGACGCAGATCGAATTCATTGTATGCTTGGATCGCGATCGCTGGCAGTAGTGCGACAGCCACCAGCACGAATAGGCGTGATAAGAGAGTCACTTCCCAGGCCCCAATCCTGTAACGTTTGCCCGTCGGGGGAACGATGCTGAACTCGTCTCGATCGACGGCGAAGCTGTCGGTGATGCGCCCCGATCATCCTGATGGCCGTAATGCGAGCGTCGGGTACGCAAGGTTCCGGGTGATCTAAACTCTACGCCATCCACTGCCGAACATGTGGGGGCCGTGTTGCGGCTTGATGTCAGTGCGGAAAAACTTCGTTACGATCGTAACGCGTCTAGGACTTAAGAACGGCGGAAAGCTGATACCATGGCGTCGAAGGCAACCGCGGGTGCTAGGGCGTCAATGCCTTTTCGCTCGGTCTCGAAGTGCCGCAATTGCTGCTCGCCCAGGCCAACGAGGTGATCGAATGACGGCATGGTTTGCTGCGGTGCATGAGTCCGTTGTTGGCACTCACCGGACATGGCGCGATGTCCGACTTGAGTCCGTAATGCGCTTCAAAGCAGACATCGGCGAGAGCAGCACCGGCCTGTACGGCTTGCCGCTCACCTCATTCCCGAAAGTTCGGGTTTCTCGGCCTGTTCCTATGGGCCTGTTGGTACTGGCCTGTTTCGACCATCAGTGGCCTAATTGAATTTCGCAGTGGCCTAATTGAATTTATGTCGGCTATCGGACGGAATTTATTTTTCGCGCCCGCTATCGTCGGGCATCCATCAGGGGACTTTTGGAGTGGCAGAGTACAGAGCCTACCCCGTCGGGCGCGACGGGAATTTTATTGGGTTTGACTCGCTAGACTGCGCTGATGACGCCGAGGCGATAGAGAAGACCAAGCGCCTCGTCGATGGGCACGACGTTGAGCTTTGGAGCGGGCCGCGTCTCGTGATCCTGCTGAGTCACAAGCCGGAGTAAGGCCGCCTCAGTTGGCGGTCTCTGTTAGGCTCGGAGGGGCTGCGATGTTCGACGTGTATTTGAACTGGAAGGGTGATCTGCTAGTGGTCCCGAGGGGCTTGCCGATCCCTAACAGTGAGACAGGAAGGTGGCGCAAGAAGAAGACGAAGGTTGCTGCCGTCAGCGACGAAATTAGGTTGGCCATTCAGAGACACGGATACTATAGGCGCAAGCTCGGTGAACCAGTATCCACCTACAACCGGATGGCAGCACGAAGCAAAACTGATCCCAGGACCGCATCTGCTCTATTGCTTCTTTTACGATGCGCCAAACACGGTCGTCGAGCCAATCCATCCCAAGGCGATGCCGGTGATCCTGACGACCGACGAGGAGCGTGATGTATGGATGCGCGCGCCATGGGATGAGGCGAATGCAGATCGGTGCTCATGCGCTGTTGCCGGTTGTCTGCGACACGCTGTTTCTTGGTAGGCTGTTGTATTTGGGTGACTCCATGCCTGCTTCGCAGCGATATGCTCAGCCCTTATGCGCCCCTTACCACCGCAGTTCGCACGGCTCAGGATAGATTTTGCGATCCGGCTGCACTGGCTGCGTGACCGTTGGAAATCCGGTACCATCGCATGCCGGACATTTAATCTCAGTCAGATGCGTGGATGGCTTTTTCATCCTTGATCTCTCGGACCGCCTCACGCGGCGATATCAAGTCCGATTTCAACCGCTCGCCGTTCGTCATCTTGAAGGATCGGCGCGGAGACTACGGCAGTGATTTCGACGATCCTTCCGAGCGCTTTTTCAGGACTAATCTCCGGTCGAAGACCATTCGCCCGGGTGAGCTGTTCACCACCTGGTCGGCTGACTCGGAGCAACCCAACCGCACCTACGAAACGTCTTTCCGGATCAAGAAGGCGACCCCGCTTGCGGGCCTGCTTGCCGCATGATCGGCCGACGCGGGCTGCTCGCAGCTGCGGTCGGAACCTTGGCCGCGCTGTCCGGTCCTGGCGTTGGCGTCGGTCGACGGCGGGTGACGCAGGACGAGCTTAACGATGCCATCGCTCTGCACCGCCTATGGCTGGAGGAGAGGATCCGCGGACACAGAGCCGATTTTGCTTCCTGCAATCTGTCCGGGCTCGATTTCGGCTTCGGCGTCCGCGATCAGGTGGTGCTGCGCAATGCCGAGTTCACGGATGCTGACCTCAACGGCACCGGGGGCAACGACGTGAACTTTCACCACGCTTCGCTGCAATATGCCGACTTGGCCGGATCCCATCTGAAGGCTCCGGTCTTCAGCAACGCTGTCCTGAACGGCGTTGACTGCAGAAACGCCGTTTGGGGTTGGCCTTCGCGCGGAGCGGCGATTGCCGCCGGAGAGGACCAGCCCCGTCTTTGTATGCCGTTTTCATGAATACGTCGCTTTCCGAGGCCGTATTCGACGACGCGCGCGTACGAGGCTTCTTTTACGACTGTTCATTGACGGCCGCATCGCTGGTTGGGACCGACTTGTCGCACTCGCAGTTCGTCGGTCCGCGCGGCGCAAACCGCTTCGGTAGGGCGAGGCTGATCGAGACACGCTTCCGCTACACGAAAATTTCGACGGCCGTATTCAAGCGGGCCGTTATGGAGAAGGCCGATTTTCTCGGCGCCGTATTAGCTCCGGAGATCGCACCGCATCTAACGGACCGAAAAATCCTTCCATCCTGCGTACCAGGGCAAGCGCCTGTTGACGATTGAAAGGATATACTCCCAAGTTGACTCTGTGTGGAGGATCGAGCAGGGCGGTTTCGCCCTGATCCGGATCACCGCCTAAGCGAACCCCTTTGGTGCGACATTGGGCTGTCGCTTTGACGGAATAACCCTTTGGGATGCCCAACTCCCGCCATCCAAGACGAATTGAATCTTGGCAGCGCACAATGCGCTGGAGGGCGGGATATGAACGACACCGTCGGTGAGTTCGAACGCTTGTTAGGTCATGCAGCCCTTAAGCTTTGGCCTGATCTGCCCCGAGATGTGCAGGAACTACTGTTCGAGACAGCGGTTCCCATCGATCCTACAATTCGAAACAGGTTAGCGGTATTCCTTCACGACCGTCATCCACGAACTGCGCATCCGCCTAAGCCAACACAGTTGGCGTAACGGAACGCGCTTACGGCTTCGGCGCAATCCATTGGGTGGCGCGGGCTTTTGCCATGGTCGTCGTAAAATACTCTTCCCGCTCCCGCTCAAATCGTTCTTGATGCGCCTTGAAATTCGCAACTCGCCTCTGAATGACCGTGCGTTCCATTTCAATCTTGTCTTTAGGCTCAAGATCTTTGGCTATCACAGGCTTTTGCACAGGTGTTGCAGGTTCTTTCGGTTCGACCGCCTGCTGTACTGAGGGTATCCTAGATGTATTGACGGCGACTCCTTGAACAAATGCCAATGTCTCTTCGATTAACAGGTCGCGCTGCTTCGTCCACTCATTCATCACAAAGCCCATCCGACTGACGACGACCATAGGTGATAGCAGCCGCCACACGGCAGAGTCGATAGTTTGGTCTCACTGTTCTCCGGGAATAGGTCGCACTGGGCTGAAATTAGATCAGGGCTTGGAGATCCGGCGCGGTGCCTCCCCGCTGAAAAACCAGCAAGTCGAGTGATGGTGGTTCGCCCCCGGTCAATATCGATAGGCAGGCGTGTGCCTGACCGCGATGATGGGTCTGGTGATTGAACAAATGCAGCAAAATATCTGAAAGGACCTGTGACTGCGGCATCCCGGATGTCGTCTTGTAGCTGTGGAGATTGACCAGCGCCGCTTCGTCGTACTTCTCAACCACTGCAATTAGCCGGATATCTTCGGCGACCCGTGCCCGGGTTAGTCCGGCCCGGTCTTCGTATAAAATTGCATCAAGCCGGTTTGGATGGTCGCCTTCACCGGTCAGCCTTTTCAGCCAGAGGCGGTCGGTCAGCAGCAAATGGTTGAGTGTACCGTGCAGGCTACCGAAGAAGACGCCTATGTGGAGACGGTACGCCTGATCAGATAACGCAAGCGTGGCTGCATACAGGCGGGCGTTGGCCCAGCGATTATAGCCGGCACGCTGCCGAAATTGATCTGGGGTCATGTCGGGGTCCTTCCCAGCGCGGGTAGTCCTTTATGTTTCCAAGCCGTGCACATCGGCCCCGCCATGTGCTCTCTTAAATTTCTCGCGCACCAAGGGGCGAAGATTCGGCAAGAAGCGCCATCTGGCCGTTGTAAGATGAATCGAAACGTCTGGCGGCGGATAGAGGCTGTTCAGCAACATCTTCATATCCGCAATGTTGCGCGTCGGTTGTCGCGTAGTGGGCAGTTGTTCCAGCGCCACTAAAGCTGTGGCCAGTGCCTCTGCGATGATGAATTGATCGCGGCCTGTGATTGATCCCAATGTGCCATTTCTCATTGCGGCCTCCTTACACGGTCTTAGAACGAGGGTGCGGCGCTACGTGACCGGCGGGCGTCGTTAAGGTCTACCGAAACAAGTTGCCCTTTTTTGGAAGGTCTTTTCCCTTGTGAAAGTCGTCCTCAGTTACGGGCTGAATCGGTCGAAAACAGCCGCCAAACCGCGGCTTAAGCGCCGCGATGTGTTAAGCTACTCTAGTGGAATAGGACGGACGCCCTCAATGTTACGAAATCTCTCCGGTCTGATCGCGATTGCGGCTTCAAGTCGTTCGGCGATGAAATCGAGAATGTCTTGAACGCATTGGCTCCCGCCCTTTGTCAGGTAACGTCCGCCATGCTTGGCTATCATCGGCCCAACGTTGGTCCTGTATTCCTCAAATTTGCAGCGTCGGTGATGATGTGCTCGACAATTCAAGTAAGTCGCCATTCACTGCTCCTATGTAAAGCATTATGAGTGGGGACGCACGATCAATCTAGGATGTGGACGCGAGATTGCGGTGGTTTATCACGTCATCACCCTCGGTCTGGTCAAAAGTTTTATCATCGTGATTTCTTGGTGATCGACCGGATAGTCTGGAATCCTTCCGATTACTGCAAAGCCAAGCTTGATGTAAAACTGCGGGGCTTGAAAGTCATGCGTTCGAAGTACGATCTGGTCGCATCCTCGGTTGATTGCTTCAGCCTCGACTGCTTCCACCGATCGGGTCCCGTATCCCTGCTTTTCGCAATTCTGCTGGGACAAATAGATGGCTGATGAAACAGGTTTTGGCCCATGTCCAACCGGATATGCCGCCAATCACACGCAGACGCGCTCGCGGCTTATTGGTATCGCGACCCGCCGAGTTCAAGACCGGATTGACCGAGAGCTTAGAAAGCCGCGCGACCCAATCTAGGAATGTGCGAGGCCGCCTCAGTGGGCGGCCTCTAGCCGTCCTTTACCGGCGCACTCGGTCGCGAGGACCCTTAGCGGACTTGGCTATTAGCGCGGGAGGTGGTGATGGCGGCTGCCTGACCGTGGCTTAAGGCTTTCGATCGGGTGCAACGAACGGATTTGTTTCGGCACTCTCTCGACTATTTTTCTCGAAGCAAGCTTCTAGACGCTCAAAGGCTGCCGCACTTCCATCCAGCGGGACCTGTAGCGTCGCGCCTTCTCCGCGGACATCAAGAACGGTAGCTGTTCGAAGTTTTCCGTTGAACGGGCGGTCTGCAAGCGCGACCGTCACACCCCTCGTTTCGGCTAAGGCTTTGGCTTCCACGGATTGCGAACCTGCGACGAGGCGTACAGTGTAGGCTTTGCCGCGATCGAGCTTCCATTTTGGGGATTCGAGAAGTAGCAAAAGCCCATCTTGAGCTCGCATAAAGCTTATCCCGAATCCGGCAGCAGAACGATTCATGACACAAGCATCGAACTTGTCTGCCTTGTAACTTGTTGCAATCTCCCATGGGCCGACAGTCGTTGTCTGCCTACTTTGGGATTGTGCGTTGGATGATAAAGTTGAACAGACAGAAATTATGAGCATTGAAAGTGGGAGTGGCGTTCGCATCGCTTACCCTTCATCTTGGCGCGTGCCGCAAAATCGTCCATGCTTGAACTCTCTCAGCGGACAATCGAAGGACGCTCTTGAAGGGAGGAACGCGGCGGCCCCTCCGGAGTTCCACTTTCAGTCTCCAAACTGCCATGAGGATTTCCGCTGAACTTCGCGGCGCACCTAACCGTGCTGCTGTGCTTCGCGCATTGCTGTCGCGCTGCTGGAACGGCGACAGCCAAGTCTTGTTATCTAGGAAACTTCCGCAAGAGGAGTGCTGTTCGATGCGAGTCCACCTCGATAAGAAACCGTCTGGTGGAGTGACGATCGCCTTTTTTGTGATCACCCTCTTAACTCCCGTCGCATTGGCGATCCTACTAAGCCGCCTGAACGCGTTTTTTTGAAGCTGATGCCGTGGGGGGTCGAGGAGCGCCTGCCTTGGCACGCTGTTTGGAACGGCGGGGCGCTGGACGCAGATAATTAATGTGATAAATTCGCTCCGGGTATTGTTGGGGCGATGAAAATGAATTTCTCACAGACGAAGGATGAGCGCCTTTTGGCGTTCTACGAAAATATTCGACGGCAGGTCGATCTGGATACGCGAGCGGGCGGTCGCTACCGGTTTGCCGGTGAGGGCGTGAAACAATACGCCGAAAGACTACGCGAAGAAATCGACCGGCGGCAGTTGCGGTTCATTCCGATCGATTGGCCTCGATAATTGACCGGGCGTGTCACATGGCGAAGTTCGATGAACGGACAATCGCGAATATGGACGTGGTGCTTGAGGAAGCCTGCCGCGATCTACCCAACGGCGGCGACCATAAAAGCAGGAAGTACGTTGCGAAAAAGCTGATGCAAAGTGTGAAAAAAGGAAACGTTACGCTAGAAGGATTGCGACCTGTGGCCCGCCGCGCGCTTTCTGAATTGTCGAGCCGCAAGTCGGGTTAGTTCGACGCACGCGCGCAACTCATTCACGATCCCGCGCCAGTTTCCGCTTTCCCCAATGATGATCTTTACGTGAGCTATCAAACACGGGCTCAACGCGACGGTTCAGCGCCCGCATCGCGCCGATCCGGGCGAACATCGTCGGACCGTCATGTACTGCAACCAGTAACAACGCCTGCATCGCCGCCTGCCATTCTTCAGCGTCGTGTTCGGCCTTGGACAGTTTGGTGATGTAGAGGGCCGCGTCGCGCAGGTGATCAGTCTTTTGCCGCCCGGCAACATAATCGGATCAAAGAACCGATTTACTCGTGACGGCTACTGTAAAATAGCAGCGCGATCAGCCCGCAACTGATCAATAGTGATAGCGCCGCACCAATACCCATCGCAATATAGTCGTTCTCCGAAACCGCAATGTCTGAGGTCGTCATCCACATATCGTAACCAATCCAAATGGTGGCCGAAAGCATCCCCAGCAAAGCCGCCAAGATTATCCAATTTCCTGCTTTCATAGTGAGGTGTCCTTGTCGGAAACTCAATCCGGCTAGTAAGCGCAGTCGAATTGGGTGATGCTCTTGGTTCATGAGAGATGCTTTTAGCCTGATTTGGTTGGCGCTGATCGGATTGTTCCGGTCGCGAGCGTCGCTGCAAGTTGAGATCTTGACGCTTCGTCATCAACTCAACGTGCTGCGGCGTAAATCGCCGCAGCGACTAACCTTCACCAGCATCGACCGGTTGGTATTTGCCGGGTTGTATCGGCTGGCACCTGGCGTGCTGGACGCTTTGAAGATCGTCAGGCCGGAGACCGTGATCCGCTGGCATCGTGCCGGCTTCAGAGCATATTGGCGCTGGAAATCGAGACCGCGCAGCGGCCGTCCAACGACCCGCCGGAGATCCGTCAGCTCATTCGCGAGATAGGTCTCGCCAACCCATTATGGGGCGCACCACGGATTCATGGCGAGCTTCTCAAGCTCGGCATCGATGTCGCACAAACCACCGTTGCAAAGTATATGGCGAGGGGAAGGCGACCGCCGTCCCAAGGGTGGAAGACGTTCCTTCATAATCACGCCGACGGCATCGCGTCGATGGACCTATTCGTGGTTCCGACAATCTCATTCCGACTGCTCTACGGGTTGCTGATACTGCAACACGATCGCCGCCAAATCCTGTGGCTGGGAGTGACTGCGCACCCGACGGCTGAATGGATTTCGCGCCAGCTCACCGAGGCCTATGGTTGGAACGCAGCACCGCGATACATCATTCGTGACCGCGATGCCGTCTACGGTGACGTCCTCATCCGCCGCCTTCGGGCGATGGGCATTCGGGATAGGCCAACCGCGCCGCGATCGCCGTGGCAGAACGGGTATTGTGAAAGGGCGATCGGTTCGATCAGGCGGGAATGTCTTGACCACGTTGTCGTGTTCGGCGAGCGGCATCTTCGCCATCTGCTGCGATCTTACGCGACCTACTATAACGAGACGCGCACGCACCTGTCCTTGAATAAAGACTCGCCCCTATCGCGTACTGTTAAGAGGGCAGGGCGTATTCTTTGCCGCCCAATCCTCGGCGGACTGCATCACAAATATGTCCGGATTTGATTTGCGACAGGCACAGGGAGCCGTATGCCCGAATTGGGCCCGTACGGATCTGTGCGGGGGGCGCGAGGTAACTCGCGTCCCTACCGCGAAAGTGGCCGAACCACGGTCGGAACGACGCGATTGACCCACACTCGACCTTAGCGATCTTGGGGCACGATGCTTTGCTTTTTAGAGACTGATTTAGGCCCCTTAAAAACCCATCTGCTAAAGGTGGTTGAATGGTGTGGTTCCTGGCGTTTGCATTTTTGTTCTTCCTGTTCCGTCGTGCAATCCTCGCGGATGATCGCCTTGCTGAGTGCGAACCGATCGGAATGCTGCGCTCGCCGCTATTTCACACGCAGACAGCGCTTCTTTTCGCGCTATTGGGGCTTATGTTTGCCCCAAGCTGCCTTCCGCACGAGCGTTGGATAACCATCGGGTATCTTACCGCCTTGGCCATCGTCATCGCAGCGCGAAGCACCGCGTTCTGAGCTCCAAGCCGTAACTTCGACTTGAATGGCGAGGTCAGGACGGCCAGAACGAAACAGAACAGCCCGATCATTCCGCCAGCTTAGGCGATTCCATCACGTCATCAACTCGGATAAGATCTTCGGTACACACAGCGTTTCTCGCCGGGTTCAGCGAACTGGTGTGATCAGTTCACGAGCCATCCTGGGCGGACTTTATCACCACTACTCCCGTGTTTAGGTTTTCGGTACACACACAGCGATATCTCTAGATCACGTCAGCCAGAGACTGTCCGTGCAGTTCGATATTGAGCCCCTGCATGCCGAGGTCGTTGATTTCGCCGCCCATAGCCTTTAGGCTCTCCTCCCGGATCAACGACATCAACCCTCGTCGCAAAGCCAAAAACTCCGACGACATCATCATGGACTGGTGACGAGGCCGCTCGAGCGGAATGGGAATCTCCGCCTTGATCGAACCCGGCCGCGTCGTCATGCAGTAGACGCGATCCGAGAGGAAAATCGCCTCGTCAATATCGTGGGTGACGAACAGGACGGAGATCTTCAAACGCTGCCACATGTTGGTGAGGATCTGCTGCATGATGACGCGCGTCTGCGCATCGAGCGCGCCGAAGGGTTCGTCCAGCAGTAGCACTTTCGGTCCGGTCGCCAGCGCCCGCACGATGCCGACGCGCTGCTTCATGCCGCCGGACAGCCGGTCGGGATAGTGCTTCTCGAAGGCCTCGAGGCCGGCGAGGCCAAGCAGCGTGCGCGCCGCGCGCTCGCGCCGGGACCGCTCCATGCCTCGCATCTTCAGTCCGAATTCGACATTTTCCCGTACGGTCTTCCAGGGGAAGAGCGAATATTGCTGGAATACCATGCCGCGTTCGGCGCTTGGCCCTTTCACCAGTTCGCCATCGACGGTCACGGTGCCCGTGGTGGGCTTAAGGAAGCCCGCAACCGCGTTCAACAGCGTGGATTTTCCGCAACCCGAAGGTCCGACGATCGAGACGAATTCGCCAGGCCGCACGTGAATCCGGGTATCGGTGACCGCCTCGACCGAGCCGTCGATCGTCTCGTAGCTTAGCGAGAAGTTCCTGACTTCGACATGGCCTTTGCTGGCCGCGGCTTCGGCTGTTCTGGCTTCGGTCTGGCTCACGTTCGCCCCCATGGCATCACGAGCCGTCCGAGGGCTCTTATCAGAAGGCTCGATGTCAGGCCGAGCAGACCGATTGCGACCATGCCGAGCGCGATGTCGGCGTACTGGACCAGCGAGTAGGCTTCCCAAGTGAAATAACCGATGCCGTACTGCCCGGAGATCATCTCGGCTGCGATCAGCGACACCCACGCCACGCCCATGCCGACGGTGAGCCCGGTGAAGATGTGTGGAAGCGAAGCCGGGAAGTACACCTCGCGGAAGATCGCGGCTTCACGGGCGCCGAGGCACCGCGCGGCTCGCACCAGAACGGGATCGACCAGCGACATCCCGTGCAGGGTATTCGCCAGGATCGGGAAGAAGGAGCCGAGGAACGTGATGAAGACGATACTCTGTTCGTTGGTTGGCCACAGCATGATCGCCATCGGTACCCATGCGATGGCAGGAATCGGACGTATGACCTCCGAAACAGGAAAGATCACCTCATGAATCAGCTTGAACCGGCCCATCACGAGGCCGAGCGGTACGGCGACTAGCGCCGCCAGCGAGAATCCGAGAAGGATTCGGCGGCAGCTCAGCGCGACATGCATCAAAAATTTCGGATCGCGGATCGCTCTCGTAAAACTATCGTAGACAGCGAGCGGCGAGGGCAAGTTCGTGAAGCGTACGAAGAACACCACGCGATATTTGGTCAGCAGATGCCAGGCGATCAGAAAGGCGACCAGGGAGATCGCGCCGATCAGAGTGGCCCGCATCCTGTCCTTGTTGAGCCGGAACCAGCGCGCGGCCATGACGCGGATCGTGACCGGTTGACGCGGCGCCGCGGCGGAAGGCGTTTCCTTCGCCGCAATCGCCGTGGCGGGCTCTGCCGCATGCCGTACGAGCGCGGGGCTGCTCACGTTTTTCCTCCGCTCACGGCGGCCTTCACTGCATCGTCAAACCCAAGGACCTTGCCGTTGTTCTTGGCGGCGTAGGCTTCGGCATCCTTCTTCAGGAGGAACGGCGCGATATCGCCGCTGGCCACCACGAAGAAGGCCTGATCGGCGAACAGCTTGATCCCGCGCGCGGTATCGAAGACATAGGCGACGTCGATCTTCTTGCCTTTGGCCGTGAAATCCGCGTAGGCCCCAAGCGTGCACATGGCGCTGCTGAAGGGAAGGATCCCCTCGTCATCGACCCACACTTCGCCCGATTTGCGCGGCCTCGTAATCGGCTTCTTGCAGAACTTGTCTTCGCCAGAGATCTCGTAGTTCGTCGTGCTGGCAAGCTGGGCATCATAGTCGAGCTTCATCTCGGCATAGGCCTTGCGGATGAAGGAATCGTCGACCCATTTCTTCGGATCAAACTCCTTCATTCGCCCGAGATTCTGCAGCACCTTGACGTCTGCCGCTGCGGCATCAATCAGGGGCGGCTTGATGGTCGGATCGAGCGTCATGTTGCCGCCCGGCCCAAGGAAGATGTAGACGACTTCCTTGTTGATCCCTGTCCATTCCTGGATCTTCTCGGCCGCCGTTTTCGGATCGGCGCGCAGCCATTGGTTGGCGGCGATGATCGCCTTTATGTAGGCGACGACGACTTCGGGATATTTCTCGGCAAAATCCGTGCGGACAACGACGCCATGCCAGGTCGGCAGGTTGGTTTCCACGCCGTCGAAGATCTTCCGTGCGGAACCGCGGAGCGGCAGCAGTTCCGCGAACGGCACGAAGTCGGCGTGCGCGTCGATCTTCTTCTCCTGCAAATTGGTCGAACCGACTTCAGGCGTCTGGCTGACCAGCTGGAAGAAGTCGGCGGGATAGCCGCGATCCTGCATCGCCTTCAGCACCATGCCGTGCGCGGCCGAGCCGAAGGGAACACTGACGAGCTTCCCCTTGAGGTCGGCGAGTTCGTAGTACGGCGAGTCCTTGTTTACGACGATGCCGTTGCCCGAACCCGAGAGGCTGTAAGCTGCAACGGCGATCAAACGGCTCTTGCTATCAGGGTTATTTTCAAAGGTGAAGCCGTTCACAATGAGCGGATAGTCTCCCATCGCGCCGAACTGCAGCTTGTCCGCCATCATCGCGTTGGTGAGAGGAGGCCCGGAGGTGAAATTCTGCCATTCGAGATCGAACTTGATGTTGGCGTATTTGCCGTTGGTCGGCAGGTACTTCTCCAGCAGATGCAGTTGACGGATCACGAGGCCGGTGGTGACTGTGTTCGTTGTGGTGTCCTGTGTGCCGATGCCGATCGTGACGGTTTCCGCTTTGGCCGGCTGCGCGAGCATCAGCGCTAGGGACGCTACGGACATCGCTATCGAGAGTGCTGGAACGTGGCGGACCATTCTCATCCTCATTCGGTTGGATGTTCTGCGGTTGTCATGATTGGTTGATGGAGCGCTCCGGGCAAATGGGGACTGGCCGTCATGGTGGATTAGTTGCCGGGAAAAGCCCGTTGCATAGTCGTTGGGCAGTTTGCTGCACCAAGCCAATCGCATGTGCATCGACTTTAATCCGAGGCCTGCCCGCGCATTTCCTCAAGCACGTCCGGTCGGCGGACGACGATCTGGGACCGTTTCGTCAGCACGATCTGCTTGTCCTGCATCCGCTTGAGGCTGATGGTGACCCATTGTCGGGTTGCGCCCACCATGTGCGCCAGGTCGGCATGGGTAAAGGCCGCGGCGATCGCGACGCCGTCGGGATCCTCGACGCCATAGAGATTCATGAGATGCAGCAGCAGATGCGCGAGCCGCTGCGTGATCGAGCGGGTTCCCAGCATCTGCGCCAGTGCTGAGTAGCATTTGCCTTTGAAAGTAAGCCCTTCGATCAGACCGATCGCAAGATTTGGAATCTCGGTCGCCAGCGTTCGCAGCTCCTTTCCGGGAAGCTGCACGACGCTGCAATTGCTTGAGGCCACTCCGGACCATTGATGAATGCCGCCGCCGAACACTTCCGGACCGCCGACGAAGTTGCCGGCACGCCAATAGGCGAGGGTGATCTCGCGCCCGAGCGGCGAGGTGTAGAACACGCGGATTCGGCCGCTCTCAATGAGATAGATGCCGTCATGCTTCGCGCCCTGACTGAACAGCGTCTGGCCGCGATTGAGAACCTTACGGCGTCCCTGCTTTAGAACGATTTCCCGCTCTCGTGGCGTGAGCTTTTCCATCAATGGCGGCGGGCCGCCGATCCATTGCTGGCTTTCGGTGAGAAGCAGCGAAGAACTTGCGGCAGTCCTCGCGGAACAGGCCGCCGAAGGCGCGCCTCCGCGCACTGCGCTTGCTACCTGCAACATTGCCGGCCTCCGGACCAGTTGGAACTGATCTACAAAGCAGCAATGTTCATGCCAGATGGCAGGGGCTGGACTGTCTCCGGGCATCACTCGTCGGTGCGGGAAAGCCCACTAAAATCAACTGTCCGTGAGCCCCAATAAGTAGACTTTGGGATAGATGCCGCGGTTGTGTCTGTCCGAGAAGGAAATGTTCAGGCCGTAACCCAGATCGGCCACCTCAACGATGGCGATGCCAGGAAAGCTCTGGGGAAAGCGCCCATCGAAACGCGCGCGAGTGCAGTGGGCGCATTTGCAGGCCGCACGAAGCGCTTCCGCCGTCAGCGTGAGGCGCCGTTCATCCGATGTGGTCATCGAAAGCGACGCCAGATCGGGACTCACTTCGCAATCCATCACCGTCGGCGCAACCATCGCGGTTATTGTCACGACTGATCTCCTCTCAAAGCATATTTATGACGTCGCCGGCCGGCTGGATAGCAACTAGTTGCCGGCGACATCATCCGAGCGACACGCGAAACGACTTTTGGCGAAATGTGAAATTAATCGACCGGGAATCGACGTTCGACGTTGCGCGGAATCTGTCTCTCGCCGAAACGTCCGATCGTCGGGCATGCCATGCGCCCTTTACGATCGAGCGAGCGAAAGGATACACGGACGATGAGCGCCTTTCAGAAGGAGACGGTTCTTTCAGTGAAACACTGGACCGATTCCCTGTTCAGCTTCACCGCGACGCGCGATCCCGGGTTTCGCTTCCAGAACGGCCAATTCGCCATGATCGGACTCGAGGTGGAAGGTCGGCCGCTGGTGCGAGCCTACAGCATGGCGAGTGCCAATCACGAGGAAGCGCTTGAGTTCTTTAGCATCAAGGTTGCCGACGGCCCGCTGACGTCGCGCCTGCAGAAGATCAGGGAAGGCGACACGATCCTGGTCGGCCGCAAGGCCACCGGCACGCTGATCACCGGAAACCTCATTCCCGGAAAGCGGCTGTTGCTGCTATCGACCGGCACGGGCCTCGCGCCGTTTGCCAGCCTCATCAAGGATCCGGACGTTTACGACAATTACGAAGCCATCATTCTGGGGCATGGTTGCCGTCAGGTCTCCGAGCTCGCCTATGGCGAGCGTCTCGTCGAGAATCTCCAGCAGGATGAGTTCTTCGGGCCCCTGATCGCTGACAAGCTGATCTACTATCCGACCGTGACGCGCGAGCCGTTCCGCAATCGTGGCCGCCTCACCGATCTGATTGCTTCGAACCAGCTTTTTACGGATATCGGCCTTTCGGGACTCGATCTCGATACCGACCGCGTCATGCTGTGTGGAAGTCCCGGCATGCTGGAAGAACTCCACGCAATGTTCACCAGCCGCGGCCTTACCGAAGGCAACCACAGCGAGCCCGGCCACTTCGTCATCGAGAAGGCTTTCGTTGAGCGATGACGCGCACTGCCTCTTTGTTGGTCAAAGAGCCGCTGTGATTTGGGCAACTTGATCAAACATTGGCATTCCGTTTCCGGCGACAACTAATTGCTATCGCCGGACTATCATCTGAACAAATCTAGCGCTACGGCGCCCGATATGTGGCGAACCAGGAGAGAACGATGGCCATGGATGAGATAGTCGGCGGATCTTCGGAAGTGTCCTGCGACGTGCTCGTGATCGGCGGCGGCACCGCTGGACCGATGGCGGCGTTGAAGGCAAAGCTAGAAAATCCGAAGGCGAATGTCGTTCTCCTGGAGAAGGCGAACGTCAAGCGCTCGGGCGCCATCTCGATGGGGATGGATGGGCTGAACAACGCCGTCATTCCCGGCTATGCGACGCCCGAGCAATACACCAAGGAAATCACGATTGCGAACGACGGCATCGTCGACCAGAAGGCGGTCTATAAATACGCACAGAATTGCTACAATATAATCGAAGAACTCGACAGTTTCGGCATTCGCTTTCTCAAGAATGAGAATGGCGACTACGCGGTCAAGAAGGTGCACCACATCGGCACCTACGTCCTTCCGATGCCGAATGGCGATACCGTGAAGAAGGCGCTCTACCGCCAGCTTCGGCGCGCCCGGATCCTGATTTCGAACCGCTACATGGCAACGCGGTTACTCACCTCGAGCGACGGGCGCGTGGCCGGTGCGATCAGCGTCAACACGCGTACCGCGGAACTCCTCGTCATCAAGGCGAAGGCCGTCATCCTGTGCATGGGCGCCGCCGGCCGCCTTGGTCTGCCGACCTCGGGCTACATGTTCGGGACTTACGAGAACGCCGCCAATTCCGGCGACGGTTACGCGATGGCCTATCATGCGGGCGCTGCGCTCGCGAACCTCGAATGTTTCCAGATCAATCCGCTGATCAAGGATTACAACGGACCCGCCTGCGCATATGTCGCGGGGCCGTTCGGCGCGTTCACGGCGAATAACGAGGGATCGCGGTTCATCGAGTGCGACTACTGGTCGGGCCAGATGATGCTCGAATTCTATAACGAGCTGCTCTCGGGCAAGGGTCCGGTATTCCTCCAGCTAAAACATCTTCACGAGAAGACGATCGAGGAGATCGAGTCGACGCTCCACAAGGTCGAACGGCCGACGCGCGGACTGTTCCAGAAGGGGCGGGGCAACGACTACCGCACGGAATCGATCGAGATGCACATCTCCGAGATCGGCTTTTGCTCTGGCCACAGCGCATCCGGCGTGTTCGTCGACGACTTCGCGCGCACGACGGTGCCCGGGCTTTACGCCGCCGGTGACATGGCAAGCGTCCCGCACAACTACATGCTGGGTGCGTTCACCAACGGATCTGTTGCCGGCATCGATGCGATGGAATTTGCCCAAAACCACGACTTCGCGGAGTTCGATGTCGCCGACGTCGCCAGGGAGCACGACCGTGTGATGGCGCCGACCAAGCGCGAGGACGGCATCCCTCCGAACCAGATCGAGTACAAGGCGCGCCGCCTGGTCAACGACTATCTGCAGCCGCCGAAGGTCACGCGCAAGTTCGAACTCGGCCAGCGTCGCCTTACGGAGGTGCGGGAGGATATGGAGCAGCGCATGATCGCGCGCAACTCGCACGAATTGCTGCGCGCGCTCGAGACCCAGTCGATCCTCGATTGCGCCGACATGGCGGCCCACGCCTCGCTGTACCGCGAGGAAAGCCGCTGGGGCCTCTATCACCTCCGAACCGACTTTCCGGAGAAGGATAACGAGAACTGGTTCTGCCACACGCTTCTGAGCAAGAAGAACGGCAAGATGACCTGCGAGAAGCGGGCCGTGCAGCCCTACGTGGTGCCGATCGCCGATGACGAGAAGGACCTCTACGACAAGCAGCGCATCCGCGCCAGCGCCTGACGTTCCTGCGAACCCAGCAACAGGAGATAAAAATGCCTCTCGCCAGTTACCAGACCTCCGTTCCGGTCGTCGTCGATGACGCCAAGTGCATCGCTGACAAGGGCTGCACGGTATGCGTCGATGTTTGCCCGCTCGACGTGCTTCGCATCAGCGACATGACCGGCAAGGCCTATATGGCGTACGATGAATGCTGGTATTGCATGCCATGCGAGGCCGATTGCCCGACCGGCGCCGTTACCGTCAACATTCCCTATCTGTTGAGGTAGAAATGTCCAGCCCGTTCGAATCCTACGATGATCTCGATGACGCGGACGAGCGTCTTCAGGCGGCAGATCCATCCGAGCGTCGCGTCGCAATCATTGCGCTCGGTCAATCCGGTGACCCGGTGGCCGTCGGACACCTCAGCAATATGGTCTTCGATCCCGATGCAGGTGTGCGCCAGCAGGTTGCAATGGCGCTCGGGGAATTCGATGGTCCGGAATCGGCTGCGGCGTTGGTGAGATTGCTGGTCGATCCCGAGCGGATTGTTGCATCGGCAGCCGCAGACAGCATGGCCGAACTGAAGGATCCCGCCTGCGCGGAAGCGATCCTGCCGCTGGTCAAGCACGGACATGCCTTCGTCCGCATGGGCGCGTTGCGTGCGCTTAAAGAGCTAAGGCGCAAGGATACGCTCAAGCCGGCGCTCGAAGCGTTGCAGGACAGCGACGCGGCGGTTCGCGTCCAGGCGGTCGGGGTGATCGGGTTTCTGAAGCTTGAAGAATCTATTCCGGCGTTGACTGCATCGACTGCCGACTCCGACGCGCATGTCAGGCGCGCGGCGGTCAGCGCGCTTGCCTTTTCCCAGATGAAGCCCGCGGCCGAATCGATCACCCGGGCGCTCAAGGACGACGACTGGATGGTTCGGGAGATGGCCGCGGAAACGCTCGGTATCAACGCTAACGGACTGTTTGCCGCAGACCAGTTGATTGCGGCCTTGTCGGATGATTTCTGGCAGGTGCGTCTCAAGGCGATCCGAAGCCTCGGCAAGATGAAGGTTGATCGGGCGGTCGGGCCGATCGGCGGTTGCATTACCCACGAACAGGCCAATTTGCGAAAAGAGGCGGCCGCGGCGCTGGGCGAGATTGCCAATACGGCCGCCGAGCCGTTTCTCGCGCTGGTGGTGAATGATTCCGATCCGGAAGTACGGAAGAATTCACGCTGGGCGCTCCAGCAGATCGCTGCAAGGAAGGCGAAGACGAACTCCTGATCCCAAGACACTTGTCGGCGGCGTCTAGGTCACACCCGAGGGCTGACGATAGCGTGGATACTGCCACACTTCGGCGCGGACGCAGTCGGCCAGTGCACGCTCTTGGGCAGCAAGCGAAAAGCTCGCCTTCCGCACGACTGTCGCGAAAAGTCGAAGCAGAGGTAGGCTCAAGGACACAACTTTCCTCCTATCGGGTCAGTATCGGACTAATCCATCTCTTTAATTGAGAGAAATGGCCTTTCGGAGCGATCCGATCATCAACAGAAGAACAGTGCTGACCTGCTCTGAAATGTCCGCTTATCGGGTGACAGGAAGGGGGCGCGCTGCCCTGCAGGATCACCGACGATTTTAGCAATGCGCTGCAGTACTGCCGGTTGAAGGCATATTTTCATCTTGCGCGGCGAGGAGGGGCCCAATGCGGCTATGAGAAGCTGCTGATCGAGCAGCGCGCCGACGCGCAGCGCAAAGCAATCGAAAAGATCCGGCGCGAATATAGCGAAACCGAAGTCGCGACTGACCTCAATGTGTCGGTGTCCGATCTTCGCAAGGGAGCAAGCGTTTAGCGCGGGCGGGCGACACAATGGCCGCGGAAGCCGAGTGACCGGTTGAGCCGGCTGCGCAAAGCAATGGCGCGCAACAAATGGAATTCACTCACGCCGCAGTGGCCGCTTATGTGGCGAGCGGCATGGCGGACGTAAGTTTCGGGGTCGAGGCTGCCGCTCGGCAATTCGGGCTCGATTTCGTCCGGCTGCTGACGGAAGATTATTTTTTCGTCTGCCGCCGCGCCTTTCTGGAAACCGAACCGATGCAGCGCATACTCGACATCATGAAGGGCAACGAGTTTCACAAAGCCGTTGCCGATATTCCCGGTTATGTTGCGGCCGATACCGGATCGGTCAGCACCGTCCGGGAATTCCTGGACAGCGTAAATCCAAAGCCTGTCACATCCCGAAAGCGAAAGTCCTGAGCAAACCGCACGACGCGACAGCCCGAGGCAAGCATCACCTTGGTCGATCCGGCGCCCAGCGAGGTCCAAAGCAGATCGGGTCGCCTGGCAACAAGGTCATGTCGTGTTCCTCGCGCAATGTTGTGCGATGAAGGTTGCGTCCTTTAACTTGCCTGCCTGAATTCGTTGGTCAGTTCGCCGATACCGTCGATCGCGACGGTGACCTTGTTGATCGGATCCTTCATCGATCCAACACCAAGAGATGTACCGCAGCAGATCAGGTCGCCCGGCAACAACGTCATGTCGTGCGAGATTTTGCTTACGAGCCGTTGTACGCTGAAGATCATGTCTGAAATCGGATACGATTGGCGCTCCTCGCCGTTCAGGATCGTCCGAACCACGAGTTTCGCAGGATCGATCCCGGATGCGATGGCAGGCCCGAATGGACAAAAATCGTCGAAACCCTTGGCGCGGGCCCATTGCGCGAACGTGGCATCCCTGCTGATGATGTCGGCGGCCGTTATGTCGTTGACGCAGGTATAGCCATGAATAAAGGCATCGGCCTGATCGACCGAGACGCCGCTGCATCGGCGCCCAATGACGATGGCGAGTTCACCTTCGTAGACGACCTTGCCCTCATAGGAGGTCGGTCGTTTTACGACTGCATTCGGCGCCGCGGCCGTCGTCGGGGCCTTCAGAAGGTAGAGCGGCTCGTCGGGTTCCCGGACATTCAATTTTGCAGCAAGCGCGTGAAAATTATTCCACAACGCGATGATCTTTGATGGTTCGCTCGGAGCCATGAGTTCGACAGCGGACAAGGCGAGCCGCTGGCCGTTTGCCCATGACTTGCCGAACATCTCGCCGTCATGAACGCTAATCTCTGAATGTGAGATCGTTCCAAAGCCGGTTACGTCCTGGTGACGAAAACGAACCCAATGAGGCACGATAAGACCCCCCTGAAAAGATTAGCCATCGTTCCGATGATAACGTCTGCGGCTCGGTCGAGTGCCGCGTTTAGTAAAGACCAGCGATTTTGGCGCGTTGTGTTACGAGCGCCAGAACCGCGTCGATCGCCGGTGTTGGGATCTGCGTGAGACGCCCCATTTCCTGAACCACGGTGACAAGCGGATCAATCTCCATCGGGCGTCCGCGCTCAAGATCCTGCAGCATCGATGTCTTGTGGGCGCCGACTTTGCGTGCACCCTCGATACGTCGCTCGATGTCGACGCGGAATTTGACGCCGAAAGTCTCCGCGATGCTCTGCGTCTCCAGCATCATGGCTTTCGACAGGGCGCGCGTTGCCGGATCAGTACAGATCTTGTCTAAGGTCGCATGCGTCAGCGCGCTGATCGGATTGAAGCAGACATTGCCCCACAGCTTGAGCCAGATTTCGTCGCGGATCCGGTCGAGGATAGGCGCCTGCAAACCGGCCTTGACGAACATCGCCGCGAGCCGTTCGACGTCCGTACTTCTTTCTCCAGAGGCTTCGCCGAGCGGAAAACGGTCGCCGTAGACATGACGGATGATGCCGGGCGCCTCGATCTCCGTCGCCGGATAGACGATGCAGCCGATCGCGCGCTCCGGACCCAATTCGCGCCATTGCCGTCCGCCCGGATCGATGCTTTCAAGCGTCGACCCCTCGCACGCGTTACCGTGTTTGTAGAAGTACCAGTAGGGGATTCCGTTGACTGCGGTAACGATCCGTGTGTGCGAAGCCAGCAGCGGCTGGATCGCTTCGATAACACTGGTGATCGAATGCGCCTTCAGGCAAATGATGACAAAATGCTGCGGTCCGAGCTCGGTGGGGTTGTCGGTGCAACGGGGATGCACCACGCGCTCTTCATCGCCGATCAGTAACTTGAGACCGTTGGCGCGCATCGCGGCGAGATGGGCGCCGCGCGCGACAAGGCTGACATCCGCTCCCGCCTGAGCCAGCTGCACACCGAGATAGCCGCCGATCGCGCCGGCGCCGTAAATGCAGATTTTCATGCCGTTCTCCAGAAGCGGGGGGAGGAGTCATTCACAGGCACGCTCAGCCCTTAAGCACGTCGACCAGCGTCTTTCCGACACGCGCCGGCGAAGGAGAAACACGAATACCGGCGTCCTCCATCGCAGCGATCTTGGATTCTGCATCGCCCTTTCCGCCGGAGATGATCGCACCGGCGTGTCCCATGCGGCGGCCGGGCGGGGCGGCACGTCCGGCAATGAAGCCGACCATCGGCTTCTTGCGGCCGCGCTTCGCCTCGTCCTTGATGAATTGCGCGGCGTCTTCTTCCGAAGAGCCGCCGATCTCGCCGATCATGATGATGGATTTGGTCGCGGGATCGGCCAGGAACAATTCAAGCATGGCAATGAAATCGGTGCCCTTGACCGGATCGCCGCCGATACCGACCGCGGTTGTCTGCCCGAGGCCTTCCGCAGTGGTCTGATAGACCGCCTCGTAGGTCAGCGTTCCCGAGCGGGAAACGATTCCGACGCTGCCCTTCTTGAAGATGTTGCCGGGCATGATTCCGATCTTGCACTCTCCGGCCGTCATCACCCCCGGGCAATTTGGACCGATTAGCCGTGATTTTGATCCGTCGAGCGCGCGGCTGACCTTGATCATGTCGGTCACCGGAATGCCCTCGGTGATGCAGACGATGAGCGGAATCTCGGCATCGATCGCTTCGCAGATCGCGTCCGCAGCGCCCGGTGGCGGGACATAAATCACGCTCGCATCGGCGCCGGTTGTCTCCCGAGCTTCCGCCACGGTATCGAATACCGGCAGATCGAGATGTTTGGTACGCCCCTTGCCGGGCGACGTGCCGCCGACGAGTTTGGTGCCGTAAAGCACCGCCTGCTCGGAGTGAAAGGTGCCGGTTTTGCCTGTGAAGCCCTGGCAGATGACCCTGGTATTGCTGTCAATCAGAATGGCCATTACGCGGCCTCCTTTCGTGTAGCTCTGACAATCTTTTGTGCGGCATCGTCGAGATCGTCCGCCGATACAACGTTGAGGCCGGACTCCCTGATGACTTTTTTGCCGAGTTCGACATTGGTGCCTTCCAGACGCACGACCAGCGGCACGGCCAGGCCGACTTCGCGCACGGCCGCGACCACGCCTTCGGCGACGACGTCGCAGCGCATGATGCCGCCGAAAATATTGACCAGAATTCCCTGCACGTTGGGATCGGATGTGATGATTTTGAATGCGGCCGCAACCTTCTCCTTGGTCGCGCCTCCGCCGACGTCGAGGAAATTCGCCGGCGATGCACCATAGAGCTTGATAATATCCATGGTCGCCATCGCCAGACCGGCACCGTTGACCATGCAGCCGATCGTGCCTTCGAGCGCGATATAGTTGAGGTCGGATTTTGACGCTTCGATCTCCTTGCCGTCTTCTTCTGTCAGATCGCGCAGTTCGATCAGTTCGGCATGCCGATAGAGTGCGTTCGAATCGAAGCTGATCTTGGCATCGAGGCATCGCAGCTCGCCCTGCTTGGTAACCACCAGCGGGTTGATTTCGAGCATCGCCATGTCGGTGCCGATAAAGGCGCGATAGAGCTGCGCTGCGAGTTTCTCCGCCTGCTTGGCAAGATTGCCCTGGAGGCCGAGCGCGCGGGCGACGGCGCGTCCGTGATGCGCCATGACGCCGGTCGCGGGATCGACCGAGAAGGTCATGATCTTGTCGGGCGTGTCGTGTGCAACCTTTTCGATGTCCATCCCGCCTGCGGTCGAGACCACAAAAGCAACGCGCGACGTCTCGCGATCGACCAGCATCGAGAGATAGAATTCCCGCTCGATGTCGCAGCCGTCCTCGATGTACAGGCGGTTGACCTGCTTACCGGCGGGACCGGTCTGCGCGGTGACGAGTGTGTTGCCGAGCATTTCCCTGGCGTACACAGCCACTTCTTCGATGGATTTGGCGAGCCGCACTCCGCCCTTGGCGTCGGCAGGCAATTCCTTGAATTTGCCCTTGCCGCGGCCGCCCGCATGGATTTGTGATTTCACGACGTATACCGGGCCCGGGAGCGCCTTCGCGGCAGTCATGGCTTCTTCGACCGAGAGTGCGGGCTGGCCTTCTGAAACTGGTGCGCCGAAGCTCGTCAGAATGGCCTTGCCCTGATATTCATGGATATTCATGCCGTTCCCTATTCTTGTATTTTGTATGCCAGTGCCGTGGAGAAAAAAGAGAGGTGCACGGAAGTCCACCTCGCCTGGATTTCAAGTAGCGGCGTTCAAACTGTGCCGACTGTCCGCGCGCTTGCGACGACCTCGACGGTTTCATTGCCCAGGATGAAAGCGCGTCGCATCGGTTTGATGACGAACAATGCAAGCAGCGCCGCCGTGGCATTCAGGCCGACAGCAACAACGAAGACGGCCTGCCAGCCGTAGTTCGAAGCGACGACGCTGGCGAGCGGCACTAGCAGCGAGGCTGTCCCCTTGGCGGTATACAGCATGCCGTTGTTGGTGGTCGCAAACTTGGCACCAAAGGTATCGCCACTGGTGGCGGGGAACAGCTGTATATTTCGCCGAATACGCCGAAATACACAGCGGTCGCCAGCACGAAGACGATCGGGATGTGACCGTACACGGACAGCGTCAGCACCATCAGCGCAGCCGTTCCGAAGGCGATGAACATGGTGTGTTCGCGCCCGATGGTATCGGAGACCCAACCGAAGAACGGTCTGCCGAAACCGTCAAAGATGCGGTCGAGCGAAATGGCGAAGGTCAATGCGGCCATTTGAAAGCCCAGAAGACTAACCGGTTCATTCGCTATCTTGAAGTCATGCGCGATCGGCGCAATCTGCGCCGCGGTCATCAGACCGCCCGCGGCAACCATTACGAACACCAGATACATTACCCAAAAAATCGGACTGCGCAGCACCTGCGGCGGCGTGAAGTCGATCTTGGTCTGGGGCAAATTGAGCTGCTTCTTTTTCGCCGGCATTGGCTGCGACGGCCGGCGCAGGAAAAATGCCAGGACGAAAACGATCACGCCTTGTCCGATGCCAAAAGTCAGGAACGCGTGCTGATAGCCGCTCGCGACGATCATATTTGCGATCGGCACCACTGTGATTGCCGCGCCGGCGCCGAAGCCCGCTGCCGTCGCACCTGCAGCGAGGCCGCGGCGGTCGGGAAACCACTTCAACGCGTTGCCGACGCAGGTGCCGTACACCGAGCCGGCGCCGATTCCGGCGATGATTGCTGCGGCGTAAAGCAGCACCAGCGAATCCGCGTAGGAATTCAACACCCAGGCAAGGGCAATCATGACTCCGCCGAACATGACCACGACGCGCGGGCCATATTTATCGACGAACCATGCCTCGACCGGAACCAGCCAGGTTTCCGTCACCACAAAAAGCGTGAAGGCCAACTGGATCGCCGCTCTGCCCCAGTGATATTTCGCGTCGATCGGATCGACGAACAGCGTCCAGCCGTATTGAAGGTTCGCGATCATGGCCATGCAGACGATGCCCATCGCCAGTTGCAGCCAGCGGAAATAAGGATGTCCCTGTCGCAAACTCAATCTGACTAGCAGCTGATCGAGAATCGGGCGATGCTGTTACGGGATGAGAGATCTTGTCAGGCTCATTGTTTGGATGGTCGCAGATCTGTTTCGGTCGCGGGCAGCGCTCGAGGCTGAAATTTGGACATTGCGGCAGCAGATAAACGTTCTGCGGCGAACCGCTCCTAAGAAACAAACCTTCAGCTCGATCGACCGATGGATTTTTGTTTGCCTCTATCGGCTTCTCCCTGGCGTTCGCGATGCGCTGGCGATTGTTAAGCCGGTGACCGTAGTCAAATGGCATCGCGCTGGCTTCCGCTTATACTGGCGATGGAAATCGAAAGCGCGGGGTGGCAGGCCAGCAGTTCCGCTGCAGATACGCAAGCTTATCCGCGAGATGAGCATTGCCAATCCGCTGTGGGGAGCGCCTCGGATCCATGGTGAGTTGCTCAAGCTCGGCATCGAGATCGGCCAGACCAGCGTCGCCAAATACATGGTCAGGCGAAGACACCCGCCGTCCCAAGGGTGGAGAACCTTTATCCGCAATCACGCTGATGGGATCGCTGCGATGGATCTGTTCGTCGTGCCGACAATCTCGTTTCGCCTGCTCTATGGATTGCTGATCATGGGGCACGGTCGGCGACATATTCTGTGGTTTGGCGTCACAGCGCATCCAACCCCAGAATGGATCGCAAACCAGGTCACGGAAGCATGCGGGTGGGAACAGGCTCCCCGCTATCTCATCCGTGACCGGGACGGGGCCTATGGTGAGGTCTTTATCCGCAGACTCCAATCAATGGGCATCCGCGACCGGCCGACGTCGCCGCGCTCCCCTTGGCAAAATGGATACGCTGAACGGCTGATCGGTTCGATCCGCAGGGAATGCCTTGACCACGTTGTTGTGCTCAGCGAGCGCCACCTCCGTCACCTACTGCTGTCGTACATGAAATATTATAACGAGATGCGAACGCATCTATCCATGGAGAAGGATACGCCAGTACCGCGCGCTGTTGAGAGGGCAGGGCACATCAATTGTCGACCTGTACTGGGCGGGCTGCATCATCAATATGTCCGGATTTGATTTACGACAGGCACAACGGGTGCCAACCGCGTGGCGATGCTTTGCAGCGACTCATCCGGATCGATGGTGATCGATTTTAGCCAAGCACGCGAATTATCTGACAATGCGACCTCCCGGAGCAGACTTTTTGGCTCGGGTGCGGAGTGCCATTGCAGCTTTGGCTGCAAGAGGGGCGATGCCGTGGATTGGCTCGATTCCTTCGAGGGATTTCACAAACGCCAGCGTGGAGATCGAGCGACCGCTACAATCGGGATAATGGTGTGTGCCCACCTGGATCGTTAGTGGGATCAAGTTATTTCGCCCCGGAACGCGCCCGTGCGATAGCGCGCACGTCCCCACGGCGCGCAGACCCTAATCGCTGCGCTCGCGTATCGAACAACGTGATGTTGCGCCGCAACATGCGGCGGCGGACTGCCATTGTCCTGAACTTGAGTCTACCGCGTTCCGTGAGGCGGCGCAATGTTTTCACCTCTAAAGTCAATAGCTTAGCAATTTCCGCGAAACGCGGCGTTTTGGGTCGGGGACGTTGAAAAATCCGAATTGCCCAGTATGCGATGCGCACGCCGGAGAGCATCAGCCGTATCGGCAGTTCGGGCTCGATATCACGGACCGGCCGTAGTTGGCGCAACAACGTTCGGTGACTTCTTCCCTTACGCCAGAACGCCGATGGCGCTGCCGAACGCATCTTGTCCTCCGCGACGGACTCATCGTAGTCAGAAGCAAAGACGTGAGATCGCTACGTTGGGATTTCAAATGGCTGCCCACACAATCGAACTGCCGAAGACCGGATTCGCACTCGAAATCGACGGTCGTCTGAAGGCCGAGTTTTCCACGAAAGCCGGCGCGGAGCAGGGCGCGGTGGAATTAAAGCGCCGATTTCCCATGCTTCAGATACGCATCTATGATGCCTCATTGAAGACGAGGGATGACGTCGCGGCGCGGTGACGAGGGTTGGCCCAAGACAAAAAACTCCTGTTCAAACGCAACAGCCGATTACAATAAGATGACTCATAGAGCTTTTATCGCTTTCGAAATTTGTTTTTCTGCGAAGACAGGGCCGCGTCAACGGCCCCTGTTGCTTTATTGGCTGATGGAGAAATAAAGCGAACGTGCCACGTAGCTGCATGATCGTCGCTTTCTTTGTTTTTCTACTTTAGCGGCATGTGCCTTGCGGCATCAGTTTTTACCACGTCACGGAATGGACGATGAGCACATTGCGTAATGATTTAGCTGCGATGTCTCGCAGGCGTCGACATAAGGGCCTTCAGTCTCAGAAAACCACTAATTGAGTGGGATCAAAAAAACCTAGGTGCCGGGGTCGGCGTCAACGAGAGCGGCTGTTGTTTGGCTGCGGGTCTTGGCCTCGGGCGGGAAATGGCCGCAGGCGCAATGCTCGCTGTCGCTTCATGCGGTACTGACTTGCGTAAGCGGATTTCGATGCGCCGTCGTAGGGGAATGTCGCCGTGAGCTCCTTGGATCGCCAGTGTCTCGTCGGTGTTCACAAGCTGGGCGCCGGATAGCGGTATAAGTTTATACGCAGCCAGGCGGGGATCATGGCGTAAGACGCTCACGACCGATACGGCACGAGCAAGACCAAGCCCCGCGTTGTCAGCCGGTATCAGCTTTCCAACGGCAGAAGTGCTGTTCAGAACCGAAAGAAGATCGCGGTCGAGGTTGGACGGCCGGTTGCCGATTGGCTGCTCGTCCGTGTGACCAACGACCTCTATGACATCGACATCGTATTTCTTGATGTTCTCTAGGATTTCTCCAATGGTTTTGTTTACCAGCTGATCATGAAACCACGTCGATAACTCCGCGCTTCCGATCTTGAAGGAATAACCGCCCGCCTCACTCAATGAAATGATAGGGGGCCATTGATGACCGCTGGGCCCAGGCCCGGTATTTCCGCGTTCAATCGCGTCAAGAATAGCCAGCGTTGAGGCCGGAGGTTGACCGGGTTTCGTCATAGCCCGATTGATTGCGCCGACCACGTCCGCGTCGCGGAGGGCCTTGTCAACGTCTATGCCGTTTGAGCGCAGCTTTTCGATATCAGCGATCCGATCACGAAGTTCCTTAATCGATAAGCCGTTCTTACCAAGTTCGGCCATCGCGGTCCGGCTATCGACAAGTTCGCGCCAATACTGATCAATCTCCTTCGGGTCGGTTAAGCCGGACAGGCTTTGCAGCTTTTCCACAAGAGCGGCGTTCTCGTGGAGCGCGGTGACCGCGTCATGGTAACGTTCGTTCTGTGCCTGCTGCTGCTCGAGTTGCTGCTTTACATCGGCGAGCTTATTTTGCTCTGTTTTCAGGAAACTCGCCATCGCGATCAAAAGGCAAAACACCAACAGCAGCATGATTTCGGCCATGGTGAGACCTAGCACGAGTCCTTGCCGGTACGATGAGTGCTGCCGAACGATTTCGCCATCCATGGCTTACTCGCCTTCGTTAAAAGCTAACCCTCGCGGGTACTCGGGCTACCCCAGGGTCTAGCGGAAGCCCGCGCGGCCTCCGCGGCCCGTATTTCCTGCATCAGAATGTTAACAGCATCGCCGATGACCTGAGTTTGTCGCAGGTTGGCCTCTATGGTGTTAGCTTGTTTTTCCGCGCTTTTGTCAAACGAATTGATGGCTCGCGTCAGGCCCTGAATCATCGGAGCCAGCTTGATTTCAATGAGTTGGTCTGGTGTCTGAAGCGCCGTGAGCCTCGCTACGACGGTATCAATCGCCCTTACGATACTCGTCGTGCTTCGGGTCAGCCGCTCGCCTTCCTCTACGAGTTGCGCGGAAACGGTTTCGAGCGTCGTGACCATCTTTTCATTGAGGCTATCGAGCGTATCACCGGATCTTCTAGACGCTTCTTCAAGCGGCTTGCCGGCCGTCGCGGCAAACCGTTTTATCTCGCCTGCCAATCTATCGCTTGTATCGCCAAGTGTTTCTTTCACTTCCGCCAGCGCATCGCTGATCGATTGTTGGGCCATCCGGCGAAAGTAGCTGAATTCAAGAACCGTGCTTTCCAATTCGCGCTTAACCCGCCGCGATGCCTCGGCCAGCTCCAGCCGCGCCGTTGCTTCAACTTCCACGGGGTCGCGACGCATTTGATTAAACAGAATGCGCAGGGTGATGCCGGCAATGGTGGAGGCAATGGCAATACCGAAGTTCTGGACGATTTGCTCCGCTGATTTCGCCGCGTCAAATTGATAAAGAGAAACTGCGAGACTCGTGAGCGTGAACAAAAATCCCATGTAGTAGAGATTGTCGCCCGATTGATCGTCACGCAGGCGGAACAGGCGGGCAATGCCAAGCATGAGCGCGTAGCTGATCATGATCAGTACCGGAACGGCAGTGACCGTGGTCGCGCTGAATTCATGAAGCTTAGCAAAAACGATGTAGCTGCTACCGGCGAGAACGACCGCAAAGAACAATAGGCCGCTTACTAGCCCCGGCGGGAGAGCGCGCTTTGGGTCATTTGCAGTCACGATCTCAAGCCCCCTGGAGCCATTTGGCGCTGCCAAACTTGCCCTTGTTATCCACGATCCAGTCCTGCCAGAACTGCATGTGGGCTCTACCGTCGATTACCGGCGGGCCTTTTGGTTGACGGTTCACATAGAGAATGTTGACCGTGGCGTCGTGTAGATCAGTTCGGAATTTGAGGTAAGCAGGTGACTGCTTGTAACGTAGAAATGAGAGGTCTCCGGCGCGCGGGTATTGGCTGTAGTCCTTGGTGTATTCGATCATGTCTGAGATTACGAATAGGGTCTTTTTGGCGTTCTGGGCTGCCGCACTAGTGAATTGGTCAATCGCAATGTCCTGAATGGCGGCCATGATCGGCGAACTGTTAGCTTTTGCTGATGCAATGCTGTTTTTCACGGCGTCTGCGGCGGGTTTGCGAAAGCCGTCGATCCAACGCATCCGGGCAATTCGGGGATTGTCGGTCCACTCGCTGAGCCCCGCGCCGTCGCCCGGATTGCATTTCGAAAACAGCGAACGGCTGCGGACGCCCGCAATGTCCAGGACGCGGATATCGAGCTTGAAGAACGGCGGAAGGCTCGCGATCATATCTTCAAGCATGCCCAGCACCTCTCGCCGGGTGGTCTCGGGCAGATCATCCGAGGTATCAACCAGGACCACAGTAATGCCTTGCGGACCTGTAAGGGGACAGAGGGTCTGCGCATCGAGAGTTGGCCGCGTTGGCGTCGAAAAGTAGAAATAAGCAAAGGCGCCACCGGCGACGATCGCCAGCAGCAAAAGCAGAATGCCGCCGATACCTGACCAGCCGATGCCCGGGGCGCTGCGTTGTCGCGGAGGGCGCCTAGCCACTGTTTTTCTCCGGGAAGAGAACGTCGATTTCACGATAGCTTTCGACGGCCTTGTCAAATGCCGCTTGAATCGCTGCCACTTGATGCTTCAGAAGGTCTTGCGTTTCCGCAATCGTCTGGCGCAAGTGCTCGCGAGTGGCGGTGTCGGGCTCGCCACCCGCGTATATGATGCGTTCCATCGAGTAGGGCTTTGCGAAATAGGCGGGAGCCGCGGCGGAACGGGCGCCTCGATTGGCTTCTCGATAAATTTCGAGCAGGGCCCGGCAAGCCTGTTCTATCTGGTTTTGATGTTGGCCGAAGAGCTGCGTAAGGCGGCTACGGCCCGCCAGGAGAGAATCGTATTCACTCCGCCGGACGGACAGGTCACGCGCCGCCGCGTTCATAGCCTCTGTTGCGTCTTCGCGAATATCCCGGAGTCGTTCGATCAGGTCAATTCTCGCTTGAGCAAATTGCTTGCTTGCTTCGATCCAACGCCGCTCAAGCGCCGCGTAACCGATATAGGGATCGAAAAACAGCAGGCCGTCAGCCATCGCGATTAAGGAAAAAATGAACCCGATACTGAAGAAGATCCATGATTTGATGTCGGTCAGCATGTACGGCGCCGTGAGCAGGCGATGAAGAACTTCCTGGCCGGGGTTGCCGTTGAGGGTAGGAGGAATTTCGCGAAGGTGTGAGAGGGCCAAATTCAGGGTCCCGGCAAACACGATGTAAGCAAGGAACGCCAGTACCCCCAGAAGCTTGAGAAAGTAATTGCGACGGTGCACGAGCCGTATCAGCACCATTCCCCATAGAAAGCTGGCGATGATATTCAATGCGGCGAACGTCACGGCTTGGGTTGCGCCGCCAAGATAGCCGCCGATATTGGCTTCCGAGAGGAATCCAGCGTTGATGGCGACTTCGATGATGAAAAGGACGGCAAGAACCCCGACCTTGAGAATGATTTTACCGAGGCTCGCAAGTCTTGCAGGCCGTTCGATGCGATGATGAGCGCGAAACCGTTCGCGCTCCATTTCAGATTCGTTGAGACGACGACGCAACCCGAACAACTCATCGCGGCCGACGGTGGCCTCCGCTCCAAAATCGCCAACCGCCTCAGGTGCGGCTTGCTGAATGGTCGTGAAGCGCTGTTCGAAGCTCAGGGCCGTAACGCGATCGTCGTAGGTGTGAACGTGGTCGAGGTAAATCGAGTTTGCCGTTTGCTTATGCGCCTCGATCCGCTCAACGATCTGATGCTCAATGTCATCCAGGGTTTGGGCATCTGCGGTCGGGCGGTTCTGCGAACCGCGTTCCTTACCCCTGGCGGCAAGCCGCAATTCGTCGGCAACGCGATCGACATTCAGATCAAGAAAGATGGTCGTCGCCGGACGATATTGGTGCACGGGCTGATTCAGAAAGGCCCGAATGCGTGCGATGGGGGATTGCCGTATACCGGTAGGGCTCATGCTAATCTCGGCTTGCCGTTAGAGCTTGGATCTGCGGCAGCCCGCCGCGACGGCTTCGACTTCGCTACAAAACCATCGACGTGACGAACTTTGCTGCATATCCAACCGGTCGTAAAAGTGACCGCCCGGCATGTGATAGATGCATTGCCCGGCGCTTTTAAGGTTGCCCTTGATGATACAGTTCGGGTCAGGCGGTTTGGCGGCTACTGCGGGCGAAAGCAGCCTGCTTTGCGCATCCACCGGAACTGAAACGGCCCCGAGGACAACTGTCTCAGTGCTTCGGTGCCGCCATTCCCAAGGTGCAATGAAGGCGCCGCTCCAAAGACCGTTTTTATGTTCGCGGGCATAGTCCTCGTCGGCGACGTAGACGGTTGAATACCGCCGAAAGGCAAGCGCCCAGCCGTTCCGCACCAGCCAGCGGGAAACATCTTCGCCACCTACCGTGCAGGATCCAAGATGGCGCCTGTAGACGTCCGTACCTGTAAGGTCGCAATCCCAAGGCCGTTCATGCGCGAAGACCTGGAGCTTTTCCCTTGCATCGATCCCGCATTTCCAGTCCTTGCCAGCAGCGTCGATGCAGACCTGGTCCATTTCGGGCGCATCGATCCCGTTCAGGCGGATTTTTGTCGAACCCGCGTAGACGGTGTCGGCATCGACGATTTGGGGAACAGCCTGGACTTGCTCGGCGTGCACGACATGGATGCTTACAAGACCACACAAGATGGCAACTGCAGTACGTATTGACGCCACGTCGTCCTCAGAATCTGCTGGAAAGCCCAATAGTTAATAATCTATTACACTTTCCCGGCGAGGGATACGAAGGCGCAATCTCCGGGAAAACGCGCCGCCAACATAGTTAATTCGGTTAAGCCGTGGAGAATCCGCCAGCGCGCGAGACCCCTGTGTGTACCGAAAACCTTATCCGAGTTGATGCCGCGATGGAATCGCCTAAGCTGGCGGAATGATCGGGCTCTTCTGTTTCGTTCTGGCGGTGCTGGCCTCGCCATTCAAGTCGAAGCTGCGGCTCGAGGCTGAGAACGCGGTGCTTCGACATCAATTGATTGTCTTGAACCGCAGGCGGCATGGTCGCGTCCGGCTTACGAACCATGATCGCTGGTCCTTATCCAGCTGTATCGCTGGTTTCCATCAATCCTGCAGGTCCTCAGGATCATCCGGCCCGAGACGCTCGTGCGTTGGCATCGGGCCGGCTTTCGCAGCTATTGGCGTTGGAAGCCCATTGGGAGGGCGACCGAAGATCGACACGGAACTGCGCGCGCTGATCCGACGGATGAGCATGGAGAATCCGCTTTGGGGTGCGCCACGCATCCACGAAATGAGCGCTACCTGTGAATCGGCGTGATGGGGTGGACGGCCCCCGACGGCATCGAGTGTGCCAGAGTGAGTTCGTTGCATATCTCACTAGAAGGGGACCGTCGATGGAACAGATTAGCCGAATTGGGATGGATACGTCGAAACGCTTCTTCCAACTTCACGGGGTGAATGCGGCCGAGACGGTGGTTTTGCGCAAGAAGCTGAGGCGCAAGGAGATGGTCGGGTTTTTCGAGAAGATTGCGCCGACGGTAGTTGGGATCGAAGCCTGCGGCGCTTCCCATCATTGGGCGCGGCTCTTGCAGTCATTCGGCCATACGGTGAAGCTGATCCCGGCTCAACTGGTTAAGCCGTATGTAAAGCGCGGCAAGAACGATATGGCCGATGCAGAGGCGCTATGCGAGGCGATGAGCCGGCCAACCATGCGTTTTGTGCCGATAAAGACGGCCGACCAACAAGCAGCCCTGATGCTGGTCGGCCTACGCGATCGGCTTATCCGCAATCGCACGCAGCTGTCTAACGCCATCCGCGGCTATGCCGCCGAGTTCGGGCTCACTGCCGCCAACGGGTTGGCGAACCTTCGTCCGCTGCTCGAACGCATTCAAGCCGATGAGGGCGTGCCCGACCTGGCGTGTGAGTTGTTCGCGGCCCAAGCCGAAGAGTATGCTCAGCTTGAGGAGCAAATCGCCGAGATCTCCGCCAAACTCATGGCCTGGCACAAGGCTGACGAATGCAGCCGACGTCTCGCCAAGATCCCTGGTATCGGCCCGATCGGAGCGGCATTGCTGATGATGAAGACCCCGGCGCCGGAGCTATTCCGGTCAGGGCGCCAGTTCGCGGCCTGGATCGGATTGACGCCGAGGGACCATTCTACGGCCGGTAAGGTCAAGCTCGGCGTCATCACGCGGGCCGGCGATGAAGCTTTGCGCGCCGTGCTGGTGTCGGGGGCAACCGCCGTAATCAAGCATGCCGTTGGCTGCAAAGGACGCGCGTCGCCCTGGCTCATCGACCTTCTCAAGCGCAAGCCGCCTAAGCTGGCTGCCGTAGCGTTGGCCAACAAGTTGGCTCGCATCGCATGGAAGCTGATGGTCACAGGCGAAGCCTACGCGGCGACATCGACGCCTATTGCTTCGGCGGCCGCGGTGTAAGAATCAGCCAGACACGGGGAGCAACTTAACTGCAACCGTGCCGAGCCGATGTCAGAACTTGCAAGGAGACGAGCAGATGGTGTGATCGATCGATCCTAGACGTGAGACAATCCGTGGACCCCACTGGCCGCAAAGGTCGCCGGCGTGTCTGGAGCTCACGTCGCGGAAACCATCTTGGCCAGCGTTCATATGCGAGCGCGCCAACAGGCCGGACATATGGACGCAAGCGCTCTGATCAAATCTATGCAACGACAGTCTTGCAAGGAGGGGGCCGTCCACATATGGGGTCCCGGCGCCGATCGGCACGCTAAGCTATTGATCCACACGGCGGTGGAGGGGGCATTGTTGGACGCCTATTCAGATTCGGTCCCACCTGGTACGATTCCTTTGGGTTGAGGAGCGGGCTAAGTGGCTGCAAACGGCATCGATGCGAGCAGGGGAGGCACCGACTGGACGGCCGGCGAGGTAGCCGTGCTGCTGGGCAGCTATTTTTTGATGCTGGCTGACGAGCTTGCCGGGCGTCCCTACAGCAAGAAGGAGCAGTTTCTCGGCGTCATGAAATTGATCGGTCGGTCGAAGGGATCGGTCGAATTCAAGCACCAGAACGTATCGGCGGTTCTTGACGAGATCGGACTGCCGTGGATCCAGGGCTACAAGCCACGGGACCACTATCAGGACTCGCTGGCGGAAGCCGTAGGGCAACACCTAATTCAGCACCCGGACCTCCTGAACCTGGCAAAGCCCGGCGCCATCAAGATCCCTGCTGAAAGCAACATCCTGGTGGCGCCGCCGCTGCTCAACAGCGATCCGGAGAGCCGCCCGGCGGGCATCCGGCGCCTGATCGGGAAGTTCGATCCGGCAGCCAGGGATGAGCGCAACCGGGCGCTCGGCAAGGCCGGCGAGGAGTTCGTGGTCGGGTTCGAGCGCCGCCGGCTGGAGCGCGCGGGCCGTGACGACCTGGCCAGGAATGTCCGCTGGGTGTCCGACCTCGACGGGGATGGCTACGGCTACGACGTGCAGTCATTCGAGACCGACGGCGAGGAGCGCCTGCTGGAGATCAAGACCACCTGCGGCAACGAACGGACGCCGTTCTGGATGAGCAAGCGGGAATGCGACGTTGCCGCCGAGAAGGGCGACACCTACCGGGTCCGACGGGTATTCCACTTCCGCAACCAGGTGCAGATGTTCGACATCGCGCCGCCGCTGGAAACCCGGCTGTTGCTGACGCCGGCGACGTTCATGGCGGCGCCGAGGTAGCTAGGAGCGCAGGATTCAGGCCCAAGCAAGCAACCCCATCCGCGCCGGGGCCTGTGCCGGCCTTGATGACTTGGTGTGACGCTGCAGCAAACAACCGCATGACGGGTAGTGCAGGAATCCTCCGATCGGAATGCAGGAATCAACCAACCACGACAGTTTTGCACGTGGCACCACGTCCAACGGGGCCGGGTGGTTCGCATAAGTTCTCTTATCCGAATCTCGGGCAGTCCGAATATCCCGGGCCAAGACTCCATTTGGGCTTAAACAGACTCGATTCGACCTTACGGGCACATCTGGAGGGGATTGCAGACCAAATGTCGGATTCGCATAAGGTATATTATGGAATATATTTATCAGTATATATTTCAATTACTTGCGTGAACCTCATTCTAAATTACGCGAGTATCGTGCTGTCCTGGAGCTGCGGACAGATGGCTCACCGCAGATCACAGTTTGGTTCTTGTAGCGCGGGTCGCGCGCCGCGGCTCGTCCCCGCGATCAGCTTAAAGGCGGCGATGTTGCCGCCGTGCCCGGACACTGCAATAAGCCCGTCGCAAGATGGCAGATGACCCGGCGGGGTCGGGTCCGTATAGGATAGCCGCTCGCAAGAACAATAATCTGAAGGGAGATAACAAGATGAGCTTTTCACGACGCACGCTGCTCAAGGCATCGGCGGCCTCGGCGGTTTTGGGCGGTATCGGCGCGCCTTATGTCGCGCGCGCCCAGGCGGCCGAATTTTCCTATAAATATGCCAACAATGCCCCGGACTCGCATCCGATGAATGTGCGCGCCAAGGAAATGTCGGAAGCGATCAAGATCGAGACCAACGGGCGCTTCGATCTGCAGGTTTTCCCGAACAACCAGCTCGGCTCCGACACCGATATGCTGAGCCAGATCCGCTCCGGCGGCATCGAATTCTTCACGCTTTCGGGGTTGATCCTGGCCACGCTGGTTCCGGCCGCGTCGATCAACGGCATCGGCTTTGCTTTCCCGGATTACGCCACGGTGTGGAAGGCCATGGACGGCGATCTCGGTGCCTATGTGCGCGGCGAAATCGCCAAAGCCAATCTCGTCGCCATGGACAAGATCTGGGACAACGGCTTTCGCCAGACCACGTCCTCGAGCAAGCCGATCAACAGCCCCGACGACTACAAGGGCTTCAAGATCCGCGTGCCGGTCTCGCCGCTGTGGACCTCGATGTTCAAGGCGTTCGATGCTTCGCCGGCCTCGATCAATTTCAGCGAGGTCTATTCGGCGCTGCAGACCAAGATCGTCGAAGGTCAGGAAAATCCGCTGGCGCTGATCTCGACGGCGAAACTGTACGAAGTGCAGAAGTACTGCTCGCTCACCAATCACATGTGGGACGGATTCTGGTTCCTCGCCAATCGCCGCGCCTGGGAGAAGGTACCGGAAGATGTGCGCGCGATCGTCGCCAAAAACATCAACGCGGCCGCTTTGAAGGAGCGCAGCGATACCGAGGAGTTGAATGGGAGCCTGCGCGGAGAACTCGCGGGCAAGGGGCTGGTGTTCAACCAGCCGGATGTCGCGCCGTTCCGCGAGAAACTGCGTTCGGCTGGGTTCTATTCCGAATGGAAGGGAAAATACGGCGATCAGGCGTGGGCGCTTTTGGAAAAATCCGTCGGCAAACTGTCGTAACGGACAGCCCAAGGCACCGTCATGGCTCACGCCGAACTCACGCAAGCGGCGGCCGGTCAGGCGACCTCCCCTCGCCGCCGTTCGCTTGCGGGCTCGCTCGAATCCTCGCTCGCGATGCTGGTTGAAATTCCGGCGGCGATCCTGGTCGTCGCTGAAATCGTTATCCTGTTCGCCGGCGTGGTGTCGCGTTATGGGCTGCACAGCCCGCTGATCTGGTCGGATGAATTGGCCTCGATCCTGTTCCTCTGGCTGGCGATGCTGGGGGCGGCGGTGGCGTTTCGCCGATCCGAGCACATGCGGATGACGGCGGTCGTTGCCAGCGCGAAACCGACGATGCGGGCCTATCTCGACGTCGTCGCGACCTGCGCCGCGCTGGCGTTTCTGCTGCTGATCGCGTGGCCGTCCTATCAGTACGCCTACGAGGAAAGCTTTATCACCACGCCGGCGCTGCAGATTGCCAACACCTGGCGCGCCGCCGCGTTGCCGGTCGGCATCGGCCTGATGGCGCTGTTTGCGTTTTTGCGGCTGGCCCGGGCCGGCGATATCAAGATCGTGCTGGGCGCGGTGTTGTCGGTTGCCTTGCTGATGGCCGTGTTCTGGTTGGCGCAGCCATGGCTGCGCCAGCTCGGTAACATCAACCTCATCATCTTTTTTGTCGGCGTGGCCGGCTTCTGTGTCTTCGCCGGCGTGCCCATCGCCTTCGGGTTCGGACTGGCCATCTTCGGATATCTCGCGCTGACCACGCATACGCCGCTGATGGTGCTGGTCGGCCGGATGGACGAAGGCATGAGCCACCTGATCCTGCTGTCGGTGCCGCTGTTCGTGTTCCTCGGTCTTTTGATCGAGATGACCGGCATGGCGCGCGCCATGGTGGCGTTTCTGGCCAGTTTGCTCGGCCATGTCCGCGGCGGGCTGCATTACGTGCTGGTCGGCGCGATGTATTTGGTATCGGGCATTTCGGGCTCGAAGGCCGCCGATATGGCGGCGGTGGCGCCGGTACTGTTTCCGGAAATGAAGGCGCGCGGGGCAAAACCCGGCGATCTCGTCGCCCTGCTCGCAGCTACCGGGGCGCAGACCGAAACCATTCCGCCCAGCCTGGTGCTGATTACCATCGGTTCGGTGACCGGGGTTTCGATTTCGGCGCTGTTCACTGGCGGCCTGCTGCCGGGCGTGGTGCTGGCGATCACGCTGTCGGCGCTGGTGTGGTGGCGCTATCGCGGCGAGGATCTTAGCCACGTCAAGAAAGCCAGCGGCGGCGAGATCGTCCGTTCCTTTGTGATCGCCCTGCCCGCGCTGGCATTGCCGTTCGTGATCCGTGCCGCGGTGGTCGAGGGGGTGGCGACCGCGACCGAGGTTTCCACCATCGGCATTGTCTATGGCCTCGTCGTCGGCCTGCTGGTCTATCGCCGCTTCGATTGGCGGCGGCTGTTGCCGATGCTGATCGAGACGGCATGCCTGTCGGGGGCGATCCTGATGATCATCGGCACCGCGACCGGCATGGCCTGGGGGCTGACCCAGTCCGGCTTTTCGCGGGCGCTCGCCGCAGCCATGACCGGCCTGCCCGGCGGCTCGGCGGCCTTTATCGCGGTATCGATCGTCGCGTTCATGATCCTGGGCAGCGTGCTCGAGGGCATTCCGGCGATCGTGCTGTTCGGCCCGCTGCTGTTTCCGATCGCCCGGGCGGTCGGCGTCCACGAGGTCCATTACGCGATGATCATCATCCTCGCCATGGGCATCGGACTGTTCGCGCCGCCGTTCGGAGTAGGCTATTATGCGGCCTGCGCCATCGGGCGCGTCGAACCCGCTGAGGGCATCAGGCCGATCTGGGGTTACCTGCTGGCGCTGCTGATCGGTTTGATTGTCGTGGCGATCTTTCCGTGGATCTCGATCGGATTCCTCTAAAGCGAAGATGGGAGCTGGCCGATGAATGGGACCCAAAACCAATACAACGTCGGTTTGGACAAGACGGCGGCCAATTTTGTCGCGCTGACGCCGCTGAGCTTCCTGGCGCGCACCGCCGCCGTTTACCCCGATCATATCAGCGCCGTTTACGAGGGCCGCGCCTTTACCTGGGCGGAGACCTATGCGCGGTGCCGGCGGTTTGCCTCGTACCTTGCGGGCCGCGACATCGGGTGTGGCGACACCGTCGCGGCGATGCTGCCGAATATTCCTGCGATGAACGAGCTGCATTTTGCGGTCCCGATGGCCGGCGCCGTGCTCAACGCGCTCAACATCCGGCTTGATGCCGCCTCGATCGCCTTTCAGCTCGACCACGGCGGCGCCAAAATCATCCTGGTCGACCCGGAATTTTCGGGCGTGATCGAGGAGGCGCTGACGCTGATGAAGGGCGAAAGGCCGTTCGTCATCGACGTCGACGATCAGGCTTACGCCGGCGGAAAACGCATCGGCGAACTCGAATACGAGGCCGCGCTGGCGCAAGGCGACCCCGGCTTTGCCGCAAGATTCCCGGAGAACGAATGGGACGCCATTGCGCTCAGCTATACCTCGGGGACCACGGGCAATCCCAAGGGCGTGGTGACCCACCATCGCGGCGCCTATCTGAACGCCGTCAGCAACATCCTTGCCGCCGATCTCGGCCAGCATCCGGTCTATCTATGGACCCTACCTATGTACCACTGCAACGGCTGGTGCTTTCCTTGGACCATCGCGGCAACCGCCGGCGTCAATGTCTGCCTGCGCAAGGTCGATCCCGCAAAGATCTTCGAGCTGATCCCGAAACACGGCGTCACCCATATGTGCGGCGCGCCGATCGTCTACAACATGCTGATCAATGCGCCGGAGGCGCCGAAGGGAGCGGCCGTGCGGCCGATTGCCGGGCTGATTGCCGGCGCAGCACCGCCGGTGGCCGTGCTGGAGGGCGCCGAACGCATCGGCATCACGCTGACCCATGTTTATGGCCTGACCGAAGTCTATGGCCCGGCATCGGTCTGCGCGGAGCAGCCGGGCTGGGATGAGTTGCCCGCCGATCAGCGCGCGCACCTCAAGCGCCGGCAAGGCGTGCCCTACCCGCTGCAGGAAGCCGTCACCGTGATCGATCCCGAAACCATGCACGAGGTACCGCGCGACGGCGAAACCATCGGCGAGGTGATGTTCCGCGGCAACATCGTGATGAAGGGTTATTTCAAGAACGAGAAAGCCACCCGCGAAGCCTTTGCCGGCGGCTGGTTTCACACCGGCGATCTCGGCGTGCTCGACGAGCACGGCTATGTCATCATCAAGGATCGCTCGAAAGACATCATCATCTCCGGCGGCGAGAACATCAGTTCGGTAGAGGTCGAGGACGTCCTCTACAAACACCCCGCGATCCTGTTTGCCGCCGTGGTGGCAAAGCCCGATTCAAAATGGGGCGAAGTACCTTGCGCCTTCGTCGAACTGAAAGACAACGCACGCGCCACCGAAGCCGAGATCATCGCGTTCTGCCGGGATCAGATGCCGGGCTTCAAGACCCCGAAGGCCGTGGTGTTCGGCATCATCCCGAAGACATCCACGGGGAAAATTCAAAAGTTCCTGCTGCGCGATCAGGTTCATTCGGCGAAAGCGATTTCGGTGTGACCCATCATTCGCGGCGCCTACTCAACGCCGTCAGCAACATCCTCGCGTTTCCTCTCGTTATATTCGTCCCGCTTCTTTTCCACTATAGCGCCTTAACCAGCTCTATGAATCGCCGTTGTCTGATCTCACGTTGGCCGGTTTGCGCCGTGCCGCGAGCCGCAGCCTTTTTATATTCTCTCACGGCTACCGCTAATTTGCGGTCAGCTGGCAATTGTGCTCGGTCAGGCAGATATGCCGCCAACCTCAGCAGCTTTTGCAGCAGGCTATCGGATGAACTGTCCTCGAGCAAATCGGATACAATCAGCGACGTGATCATAGTATAGAAATGTGGTTGGTCGGTCGCCAACATAGTATCGCCCAAGTCCGACGTTTTGTAGCACTCAGCCAGAAAACCAAAGCATTTTTGCAAGGTTTTCATTTCGCCTCTTGAGATCGACTTATCTTTATCGCCTTCCTCCTCCTGACCGTCCTTGCTCGTGATAAAGCGCTTGAGAACCGAACGTGGTTCGCGATGCTCCCTCGTGCGACAAAACAAGACTATTTCAAGAAGCCGTTCCCACATGCGATCGACAACTTGATTGCCAAACTCTAGATTTGCAATGAATGAAAGATGGCCGAGAACTCGCGTGAAAGCAGATCGACGCTTCTTGTAAAATACATCCTCTCCGCGCTTTTGCTCTATGGCAATCAATAGTAGAGCGCTCCGAAGTAGTTTGTTTTCTTTTCCAATGGCCTTAACGATGTCAAAGCGGTTTACTTTGACGCCATGCTGATTGATGTCCACAAACAAGTTGATGATTTCATCAAGTGATGTCTCATCATCTAATGTTATCTCGATGGTGGGGATCGCATACTCGCGAAAATTGCGAACGACATCAGGGGTGAGTTCAGCAAACCGCTTTTCCGTTCCTTCATAAAGAATTGGAAAGCTGACTGTGTTGCGCACCCGGCGATCAGAGAAATAACTCCAAACTCCATCCACCTTCATGTCGTCACGTGCGTTGCCGACAAACAGCAGCAGACTTTCGAGGCGCTGCTTTCCGTCCAAAATGTTGTAGGTGTATCTTGAGCCGCGCGCCTCCTTGTATAGAAAAATTGCTGGAATCGGTCGGCCGGCTATCATGTTTTTCATCAGTTCCTGCCGCGCCGGTAATTTCCAAACATGTCCGCGCTGGAACGGGGGAATGAGATTAATTTTTTTCTCGTTGAAATACCCTATTAGCTGATCGAGCTTCATTTCAGAGTTGCGATAATCCATTTTCCCCACATAGCGCGACGTTCGCCAGCGCCCTCCCCATCCTATCCTAGAATCGAGGATAGCCTACAATTTAGACGTGCGCTTTCCTAGCGATTTTTATGGATTGACCAAGTTTAAGAGCGATTGCTCCATCGTTCTCGCGTTTTCGTCGCGCCGATGTTTAAGACGGCCGCAGAAGAACGTAGCCTCACTTGCGCATTTCATTTTCAAACAGCCGCATTATTTCGCTTGGCATCGTGTCGAGTGCCTTGGACAACTGCAAAACCACGGTGATCGTCGGAGATTTAAGACCTCGCTCTACCTGACTTACATATGTCCGGTGAATGCCAGAGCGGTGAGCCAACTCCTCTTGGGAGAGCGCAGCTGCCCCCCTCAGCTCTGACAAAACTTGACCGAATACGCTGTTCGCATTTTTCACCGAACGACAATGAGAACTTGAATACTAAAGTGCTACAGACTATAGTATTCAAGCCCGATTTAGCAGGGGAAGTGTGGTGCGCAAGATCAAGACAGAACGCGGCGAGTTCGGAAGCACCCTATTCTTCTTGATGGGGCAGTACGGCAGCAGAGCAGTGATCCCGGCGGATGAGGTCCGGCGGGATTATTTCTCGCACCTCGCGTTGATGAAGTTTCTCCGCAAGTGCGATAACGGCGAGATCGCGTTGCCGCTGATGCGGGCTGAGAAGAGTCAGCAGAGCGCGCGAGGTGTCTACATCCAAGACCTCGCGACCTACATTGACAATCAGCGGGCTGCTGCTCTGAGCGTGATGGCGAAACAGGATCCTTGGTACGACTACAGTACGACTGGCGCCCATACGAGAACCTATCTTGCTGAAAAATAACAAATATTTCTCTTGCAGCATCCGGTCTATCTGTGGACCCTGCCGATGTTCCACTGCAACGGCTGGTGCTTTCCGTGGACCGTGGCGGCGGCCGCCGGCGTTAACGTTTGCCTGCGCAAAGTCGATCCCGGCAGGATTTTCGAATTGATCAGGAAGCACGGCGTCACCCACATGGCCGGCGCGCCGATCGTCTACAACACCCTGATCCACGCGCCGGATGCGCCGAACAGCAAAACCGCGCGGCCCGTGGTCGGATTGATCGCCGGCGCAGCACCGCCGGTGGCGGTGCTGGAAGGCGCCGAAAACATCGGGATCAAGCTGACGCATGTCTATGGCCTGACCGAAGTCTATGGCCCGGCATCCGTCTGCGCGGAGCAGCCGGGCTGGGACGAGTTGCCCGCCGACCAGCGCGCGCAGCTCAAGCGCCGGCAGGGCGTGCCCTACCCGCTGCAGGAAGCCGTCACCGTGATCGATCCCGAAACCATGCACGAGGTACCGCGCGACGGCGAGACCATCGGCGAAGTCATGTTCCGCGGCAACATCGTCATGAAGGGTTATCTCAAGAACGAGAAAGCCACCCGAGAAGCCTTTGCCGGCGGCTGGTTTCACACCGGCGACCTCGGTGTGCTCGACGAGCACGGCTATGTCATCATCAAGGACCGTTCCAAGGACATCATCATCTCCGGCGGCGAGAACATCAGCTCGGTCGAGGTCGAAGACGTTCTCTACAAACATCCGGCAGTGCTGTTTGCGGCCGTCGTGGCAAAACCCGACGGCAAATGGGGCGAGGTACCCTGCGCCTTCATCGAATTGAAGGACAATGCACGCGCGACCGAAGCCGAGATCATCGCGTTCTGCCGCGGCCACATGCCGGGGTTCAAGACTCCGAAGGCCGTGGTGTTCGGACCGATACCGAAAACATCGACCGGCAAGATCCAGAAGTTCATGCTGCGCGATCAGGCCAATTCGGCCAAGGCGATATCGGCCTGAGTGGACGCTGTGGGCGCGCATCGCCGCTCGGGCAAAGCCTACCTGGCGGCGTTAGCAACCTTCTGCTCGGATGTCACCTTGACCTTTCCGCCCTCCTGCAAGCTGGTCGGCGGACTGAGCACGATGCTTTCACCGCCGCGCAGGCCATCGCTGAGTTCGATGGTGGAACCAAAGTCGCGGTAGACCGTCACCGGCTGCATGTGGACGCTCTTGTCCTCATTGATGACCGCGACCCGAAGTCCCTGCTGATTGAACATCAATGCTTCGGCCGGGACGACGACGTTTGGATGTTCCCGGGGAATGGCAAAGGACACGTTGACGAATAGTCCGGCGCGCAGGATATGCGCGGCGTTGTCGACATCGACTTCAACCGAAAGCGTCCGCGACGACGACAACAACGCGCCCGCGCTGCGCGCCACCTTGCCGGCGAACGTTCGACCGGGAAGCTCGGACACTTGGACTTTCGCGTCCAGCCCCTCGCGCATGGCGATCGCCAGGCTCTGGGGTACGTGAACGGACACGCGCAGGACGTCATCGCGAACCATCGTGAACATCGGCGTGCCGCCCCCGGTATCGGCATTGACGAGGTCGCCGACGTCGACGTTGCGCACGGTCACGACACCGTCGAACGGGGCCCGGACACTTTCGAACTCGGTTAGCGTGCGCAGCCGGTTCACCGTTGCCTGCTGAGCCTCAATATTCGCTTCGGCGACTTTTACGCCAGCCTTGGCATTCGCGACATTGGCCTGCTGGGTCGAAACGTTGGCCTGCTGGTTGTCGTGATTTTGGTAGGTATCAAATCCCTTCTTCACGAGATCGTCCGACCGGGCAAAGGTGAGGTTTCCGAGTTTGAGGTTGGCCTCGGCCAGACTTACTTGCGCGACCGCCTGCCCGAGGGCGGCCTGGACCTGACCGAGCTGCGCCACCGCCTGGTCGAGCTGGCGATCAAGATCCGGGGAAGCGATCCGGACGAGTACGTCGCCCTGTTTGACGATGCTCCCGATATCGACCTTGCGTTCCGCGACGTAGCCGGTGGCGCGGGCGAAGACGTTTGCGCGGTCGAAGGCGTAGGTCTCGCCCGGCAACGTGGTCTCGACCGGTTCGGCCAAGAGTTTTGTGGTCACGGCGCGCACCGCCGGAACAAAGTCGATCGCGTCTCGCTGGGTTGCTTCGGCGGCGGCATTGGTTTGCCAATGGCCATAGGCGCCGAAGGCCAGAACGCCGGCGGCGATGAGCAGAACAACCGCCAGCAGCCGGTTCGATGGCGGCGGAGATGGTACCGCCGATGGCCCAGGGTGATGGCCCGCTTGATGTGGCGTCGGCGCTTCCTCTGCTCGTTGCACGCGTTCTCCCCCAATAGCAGTCATACGTAGTCCTTCAGCGGCTCGGCTTTGCCGGTTCGCAAAGTGGAATAAAGAAACGGCACGAACAGCAGCGTCGAACAGGTTCCGACCAGGATGCCGCCGAGCACGGCTCGCGCCAGCGCCGCGTTTTGCTCGCTGCCTTCGCCGAGGCCGAGCGCCATCGGGATCAGACCGACGAACATCGCGGCCGCCGTCATCAGCACCGGCCGCAACCGGGTTTCTCCGGCCTTCATCGCAGCTTCCGCGGCACTGCAGCCGGTCTCTTCGCGATACTCGCGTGCGAATGTCACCAGAAGAATGGAGTTCGCGCTGGCGACGCCCACGCTCATGATCGCGCCGAACAACGAGGGAATCGAAAACGTCGTTTGCGTCACAAACAGGCTCATCACGATGCCGCAAAACGCCAGCGGCAGCGCCGCCAGCACGACGAACGGATCACCCCAGGTCTGAAAGTTCACCGCCATCAGCAGGTAAACCGCGATCATCGCGATCGCGAGGCCCATCCCGATGTTCTGGAAGGCGCTGTGCATGTCGGCGATCTGACCGAGCACCGAGATCCGGTCGGGCACCGGCAGATTCTTCTGCTCATCCTGCATGATCTTTTCGATTTCGCTGCTTACCGAGCCAAGGTCGCGATCCTGTACGCTGGCGAAGACATCGTATTTCGGCTGGGTGTTCACGTGATTGACGACCGTCTGCTCCGACTGCCGGCGGAGCTTGGCGATGTTGTTGAACAGCGTGACCACATTCGACTGGCTGGCGTCGCCCGGGTTCGCCGCAGCCGAAACGAACAGCGGGGTATTCCCGACATCCGTCAGCGAATTGTTGCGATATTCGGGCGTTTGAACCCAAAGCTGATAGGGAATGCCGCTCTTGGGATCGGCCCAGAAATTTGGCGTCACCTGAAAGCTGCCGGCCAGCGAGATATTGAGCGTGTTGGCGATCTGCTGCTCGGTCAGGCCGATTTCACCCGCCATCTGACGATCGACATCGGCAAAGAATTCCGGAGCATCGGTGATCTGCTGGATATGAACGTCGACCGCGCCGCGCACGTCGCGTAGCCGCCGCTCGATGTGCTTTGCGACTTCGAGATCCTTGCCGGCATTGCGGCCCGTCACCTGGACATCGATCGGCGTCAGCGTGCCGAAATCAAGGATCTGGGTGATGATGTCGGAAGGCTGAAAATAAAATATCGTGTCCGGGTATGTTTCGCGCAATACCTTGCGCAGCGTCTTGCGGTACGAGTCGGTCGGAGCATGCCCCTCCTTCAGCGAAATCAGGATCTGGCCGTCGTTGTTCGAAACGAACGATCCATCGCCGAATGCAAAATTGTAGTTGCTCGCCGGCAGCCCGATGTTGTCCAGGATCAGTCCGAGATCGTTCGGCTTGATCACCTTGCGGATGGTATCCTCGACGGCTGCAAAGGTTTGCTCGGCCGACTCGATGCGCATCCCTGGCCGCGTACGGACATGCAGCGTCAACTCCCCGGCATCGATCTGCGGAAAGTAATCCTGACCGACGAAGTTAAAGAGTACGGCACCGAATGCGAAAACGACACCGACGACGGCGAGCGTTGCGATCCGATGCGCGATGACAATGCGTAACAGTCCGAGGTAGCCGCCGTGAAACCGGGCGAACCAGCGTTCGAAGCCGGCGTGAAACCGCGCAAAGAATCCCGGCTGGCGTTTGGCCGTCTCATCGTGCCGGCCGTGGTTTTCGCCAAAACGCCGGTCGTATTCCGTCTTGACGAGCACATCGATGAAGATCGGAACGACGGTTCGCGACAGCAGATAGGAAGTGAGCATCGCGAACACCACCGCAAGCGCCTGCGGCGTGAACAGGAACTTCGGCGTATCGGTCAGGAACAGGACCGAGACAAAGGCCGCGCAGATTGCAAGCGTCGAGATCAGGGCCGGCTTGGCAATTCCCGCTGCGCCCTCCACCACCGATTGCCGGAATGGATGCCCCTCCTCCATCAGACGGTAGGTGTTTTCGATCGCCACGGTGGCATCGTCGACGAGAATGCCGACCGCAAGTGCAAGACCACCCAGCGTCATGATGTTGATGGTTTGGCCGAGTAGCGCCAGCACCGAGAGCGAGGTCAGGATCGAGAGCGGAATGGAGATCAGGATCACGAGCGTTGACCGCCACGACCCGAGGAACAGCAGGATCATCAGGCCGGTCAGGGCCGCGGCGATCACGGCCTCGCGCACGACATCGGCGATGGCACCGGAGACAAAGACCGACTGGTCGAACAGCAGATCGACCTTGGCGCCTTCCGGAGCGGCGGCGCGGATTTGCGCCAGGAATCCCTTGACGTTGTTGACAACCGACAAGGTCGAGGCCTCGCCGTTTTTCAGGATCGTCAGCAAAATCGAGCGGTGGCCGTTGGCGCGCACGATGTTCTGCTGCGGCGGCGCGCCATCCCGTACGTAGGCGATGTCACGCACGAGAACAGGCGATCCCGCTACCACCTTGATCGGCAATACGTTGAGTGCCGAAATCGCTTCAGGGGCTGAATTCAGCCGGATCGGAAACTGCCAGTCGCCGATCTTGGACTGACCTGACGGCACGGTCAGATTTTGTGCCGAAATCGCGTTGGTCACGTCGAGCGGCGTGAGGCCGTAGCCTTGCAGCGCATGCATGTCCAGATCGACCATGATCTGGCGCGGCGCGCCGCCATAGGGCGACGGCAGGGTCGAACCCGGCACCTGCGTGAGGGTCTGACGAATGCGATATTGCGCGAAGTCGTAGAGCTGTGCCTCGCTTTGTTTTTCAGACGACAGCGCGAGTTGGACCACCGGCACCGACGACGCGGAAAACCGCATGATGACCGGCGGCTGAATTCCGGGCGGCATGGCGGCCCGGATCGAATTCATCGCGGAAACGACCTGGGAAATTGCCAGATCGATCGACACGCGTTGATCGAAATAGACCTTCTCGATCGCCACGCCCTGCAGCGTCGTGCTTTCCATCCGTTTGATGTTGTTGACGTTGTTGGAAAGCGAAAACTCGCTATAGGTCGTGATCCGCTGCGCCATGTCGGTGGTGTCGAGACCGGTGTAGGTCCAGACCACGACGACAACGGGAATATCGACCGTCGGCAGCACGTCCTTCGGCATCACAACGATGGCACCGACGCCGCCCAGCATCATCAGCAGACACAACACGTAAAACGTGACGCGGAACTTTAGCGCGTATTTGACGAGGCCCATGTCTGCAAGTCGCCCCAGCAGCTGAAGGTCGGTTTGATAGTCAGCCCTCTCCTTACGGAGTCCGCAGATGGTGCGCCGCACAACTTCTTGTGAGGGGCTGGTTACTTACTTTTGTGACGCGCGAGGGCGGCTGTTTTCAGCGGACAGGGGCTTGAGACACGCTGCATTGCTAAGTGTTGCCAATAATGTCTTTTCGCGCACTGCCAAGGTCGGTTCACAGAGCACAAATTTCCATGGCTTCGCGATCTCGCCGCATATTTGCGCGAGGTTTGCCATCATTATTGGCCCTCTCCAATCAGAGGGCGCAGGGAATGCCGGATGCCCGATGCACCCGCAGCCTCGTGTGCGCTATGGGTAGTGAGTATGCACACGAGTATTCACAGCGAGTCACCGGAATCACCCGGCATTCCCCGCGCAATGGTTTACGGCTTATACCGTGCTCTCCCCGGTGATCGGCTTTCTTGCCACCGTCGCCGGCGGAGTTGCCTCCACCGACTTGACACCAGCGTCGGGGTGTCAGGACCACACGTCTTCGCCGTCCGCCTCAAGCACCCTCGTCAGGAGTACCATCCGCGTCCACCGCATCCCGCCCCGCGCTGGTGACGTTGCGCAACGCCCCTCTGAGTGGGACTGGATGGCGGTGAATATAGACGTGATTTGGGTCTTCGGAAAAACAGAATATTTTTTCAAAAGGGGCTGGACAAGCAAGTGACAAGGCCGGTCGCTGATTTGCCCGCCAGGCAAAGCAACCCGTCATGCAACAGATCGCGGGATGGGTTGAGCGCCTCGCGAAAACCTGTCATCGGGCGCATTCGCGCGACCCGTTGACCCACGCAACGACTCCGGATCACTCCACCTGATCCAGCATCAACCGCATCCCGTCATAGGCCGGGACGACGTTCGGCGGCAGGCTCTGACGCAGCACCTCGTAGTCCAGATCGGAATGCATGTTGGTGATGATGGCGCGGCGCGGCTTGAAGCAGTCGATCCATGCCAGCGCGTCGCTGACGCTGAAATGGCTGGGGTGACCGGCATAGCGCAGCCCGTCGATGATCCAGAGCTCGAGGTTTTCCAGGAAAGGCCAGCTCTCGCGCGGGATGTCGTTGACATCAGGCGTATAGGCGGCATCGCCGATCCGGTAACCCAGCGCCGGAATGTTGCCGTGCTGCACGAGGAACGGCGAAACCGCCAGCGGACCGCCCTTCCCTTCGATCGTGCGGCTTTCACCGGCCTCGATTTCATGATGGTCCAGGATCGGCGGATAGTCGCTGCCCGGCGGCGACACGAAGCAATATGAAAACCGCAGCAGGATATGATCCGCGGTCGATCGGTTCAGGTAGACCGGAATCCGCCGGCGCTGATGCAGCACGACGGAGCGGAGATCGTCGATCCCGTGGGTCTGATCGGCATGCTCATGGGTCAGAAACACCGCGTCGATGTGATCGACGTCGGCGTCGATCAACTGCTCGCGCAGATCGGGCGCGGTATCGATCAAGACCCGCGTCACGCCGCGATCCCCCGTGCGCTCGGCCAGCAGCGAGCAGCGGCGGCGGCGGTTCTTCGGATTGCCGGGATCGCACGCCCCCCAGCCCAGCGCGGGACGCGGAACGCCGGCCGAAGACCCGCAGCCGAGGATCGTCAAAGCCAGCGTCATGCGATCGTTTCCGGTGATGGCACCTTGCTGAACAGGCGGAAGAAGTTTTCGGTGGTCTGACGTGAAAGCTCCTCGAGCGAAACCCCGCGGGTCTCCGCCAGCACCTTGGCGATTTCAACCACATAGGAGGGCTCGTTACGCTTGCCGCGAAATTTGCCCGGTGCCAGATACGGCGCATCGGTCTCGACCATGATGCGGTCGGCCGGAAGCTCCGCTGCGAGGTCGCGCAAGGCTTGCGACTTCTTGAAGGTCAAAATCCCCGTGAATGAAATCGAAAGTCCCAACGAGATCGCCTTCATCGCCAGTTCGCGCCCGCCGGTATAGCAATGCAACACCGCGCGAAACGATCCTTTTTTCATTTCATCTTCGAGAATGCGGCCGCAAGCCTCGTCCGCGTCACGGGTATGGATGACCAATGGCAGGCCGGTAGCGCGGGCGGCGGCAATGTGCGCCCGAAAGCCCCGCTCCTGCGCTTCGGGCGAGCCGTTCTCATAAAAATTATCCAGCCCCGCCTCGCCGAGCGCGACGACTTTGGGATGCCGCGTCAGCTTGATCAACTCGTCCGCGGGGATCCCGTCTTCTTCGTCGGCGTGATGCGGATGGGTGCCGACGGAGCAATAGACGTTCGGAAACCGCTCCGATATCGCCAGCAACGCGCCCAGCCGCCTTACCCGCGTCGAGATGGTGACGATGCGTCCGATGCCCGCGGCCGCGGCCCGCGCCACGATGCCGTCGAGATCGTCGGCGAAGTCAGGAAAATCCAGGTGGCAATGGCTGTCGACAAGCATCCGCTGCCCCGTTCAAGCCGCCGGCGGTTCGATATAGCGCGGGAAGACGCCAACCGGCGGCGGCAGCCTGGTGCCCGGCTTGATCCGCGTTGCGCCGCCGAGTGCCGCGAAGTCGCGCGCGTCCTCGGGGATGCCGAGGCTGTCCAGCAGCTTCGCGGCGGAGGCCGGCATCACCGGTTGCGCCAGAATGGCGACCTGTCTGACGACCTCGGCGGTCACGTAGAGCACGGTGCGTTGACGCGGCGGATCGGTTTTCGCCAGCGCCCATGGCGCCTCGCCCGCGAAATAGCGATTGGCTTCCGCCACCACGGCCCAGACCGCATTGAGCGCCTGGTGAATCTGCTGCGTCGCCATTGCGGTGCGTGCCAGCGCAATCATGCCGTCGGCCTCTGCAAGGATCGCCTTGTCGTTGTCGGTGAAGGCACCGGGCTCAGGCAGCACGCCGTCATACTGCTTGGCGATCATCGACAGCGAGCGCTGCGCCAGATTGCCGAGATCGTTGGCAAGGTCGGCGTTGATGCGTGCGACGATTGCTTCGTGATTATAATTGCCATCCTGTCCGAACGGCACCTCGCGCAGGAAGAAATAGCGAACCTGGTCGACGCCGTATTGGTCGGCGAGATTGAAGGGATCGACGACGTTGCCGACCGACTTCGACATCTTTTCGCCGCGGCTGAACAGGAAGCCGTGGGCGTAGACCCGCTTTTGCACGGGAATGCCTGCCGACATCAGGAAGGCCGGCCAGTACACCGCGTGAAAACGGATAATGTCCTTGCCGATGATATGCACGTCGGCGGGCCAATAGCGCCAGTTCGGATCGCCCTCGTCGGGAAAGCCGACGCCGGTGATGTAGTTGGTCAGGGCGTCGACCCAGACATACATGACATGCTCGGGGTCGCCGGGAACCTTGACGCCCCAATCGAAGGTCGTCCGCGAAATCGACAGATCCCGCAATCCGCCTTTGACGAAGCTGACAACTTCGTTCTTGCGCGAGTCAGGTCCGATGAAATCGGGCTGATTGGCGTAGAGCGCGAGCAGCTTGTCCTGGTAGGCGGACAATTTGAAGAAATAGCTCTTCTCTTCGACCCATTCGACCGGCGTGCCCTGCGGCCCGCGACGCACGTTGTCCTCGCCGACAACGGTCTCGTCTTCGGCGTAATAGGCCTCCTCGCGCACCGAATACCAGCCGGCATAACTGTCGAGATAAATATCGCCGTTGGCAGCCATGCGCCGCCAGATTTCCTGGCTGGAGCGATGGTGCTGTTCTTCCGTGGTGCGGATGAAGCGGTCGAACGAGACGTTGAGACGCTGGTCCATGTCCTTGAAGCGCTGGGCGTTGCGGGTGGCCACTTCCAGCGTGGGCAGCTTCTCGGCCTCCGCGGTCTGGGCCATCTTCAAGCCGTGCTCGTCGGTCCCGGTTAGAAAAAACACGTCCTTGCCGTCGAGGCGTTGAAACCGCGCCAGCGCATCGGTCGCGATCGCCTCGTAGGCGTGGCCGATATGCGGCACGCCATTTGGATATGCGATAGCGGTCGTGATGAAATAGACGTTTCCACGCGATGGAGCTGACGCAGGCGCTGCTGTGGTGCCGGCCTTCGTTTTCGAGGAGCCGGGTTTCGGCTTCGCGTTGGTCTTTTTAACAACGCGCGTTTGCTTCGGCACCGAAACGGGTTTCTTCGATTTTGTTTTCTTCGCCGACTTCCCGGCCGATTTTTTTGGAGCTTTTTCCGCGGCCGGTTTCGCAGCCGGTTTCCTGGCAGCTTTCTTTGCTGTTTTCCTGGCTGTTTTCTTGGCCGCTTTCTTGGCTTTCTTTGCGGCGGGCCTGCTTTTCGTACGCTTTTTCGAAGCCGCGGCCCTGGCCGCGCTTGGCGATACCTTCTTCGCCTTTTTCTTCTTCGAAGGTTTTTTTCTTAAGGCCACCACGAATTCCTTTATGGCTCAAACGAATTGTCGGGATTGAGGGTCGGCGGAGCGCTTACCGCGTTGCTTCCGCAAGCAGCCCGAACACCGAGAAAACCAGCGGCTTTCGCTCGAGATTGTATTCAGCGGTGTCGCGCGCGGTGCGGTTGATCTTTTCCCATACCTCCGCCAGCCGTGCAAGGCGGGGAAGGTTGGCATTGGCATTGGCCTCGTCGGCCCGCAGCCGTTCGCTCACCCAGCGATCGATGCTGTCGATGAAGGCCGCCAGCGCCACCCGGTCGCTGCCGCCAAGCGCGTCGCCCAGCGCATGGAGTTCGCGCGGATCGACCCGCGGCAGGGTCGCCAGCAGCGCCGCGGTCCGCTGGTGAAGTTTGACGGCGTCGCCGCCGAGGAGGGTCAGCGCGCGCGCGACACTCCCCTCCGCCGCTTCCGCTGCCTCCGCCAGGGCGGGATCGTCGACCGCGACATTGGCGGCCTGGGCCGCGGCGCGAACGACGTCGTCGGTTGCGAGCGGCCGCAGCAGCAATTTTCGGCAACGTGAAAGGATCGTCGGCAGCACCCGCGCCGGCGCATGGCTGACCAGAAGGAACAGCGATTGTTGCGGCGGCTCTTCCAAAACCTTGAGCAGCGCGTTGGCCGCGTTGGGATTGAGTTCATCGACGGTATCGACGATGCAGACCCGCCAGCCCTCCACCGCCGCGGTCGAGCCGAAAAACGCAATGGTTTCCCGGGTCTCGTCGACGGTGATCACCGTCCGCATCACGCCCTTGTCGTTGAGGGTCCGTTCCAGCGTCAGCAGCCCGCCATGGGCGCCCGCCGCGACATGGCGCGCCACCGGATCGGACGGATCGACGTTCAACGTCGCGGCATGCTGCACGTCGGGCGCGCCGGGATTGCGATGCGCGAGCACGAACCGCGCCATGCGATAGGCCAGCGTCGCCTTGCCGATTCCTGCCGCGCCCCCGATCAGCCAGGCGTGCGGAATACGGCCGCTGCGGTAGGCGTTGAGCAGCGCCGTCTCGGCTTCGCGATGCCCGAACAGCGCGCTGGTTTCGCGCGGATGAACGGCTGCAATTTGCGGTTCGACCTGACGGGCGCTCATGCCGAGACCACGTTGCTGCCGGCTGCGAACAAACGGTCGCGCAAGGCGGCCCATACATTGGCAGCAACCGTGCCGGCGTCGGCGTTGGCATCGATCAGCACGCATCGCTCCGGCTCGGCGGCGGCGATCTGCCGGTAGGCGTCGCGCAAGTCCTGATGAAACCTGATGTCCTCCGCCTCGAACCGGTCGGGTGCGCGGGTGCCGCGGCGTGCCGCCGCGCGCTGCATGCCGACCTCCACCGGGACATCGAGAATGATGGTCAGGTCCGGCTTGAGATCGCCGATGGTGACCCGCTCCATGGCGTTGAGAAACTCCGGCGCGACCTTCCCCAGCCTGCCCTGATACACCCGCGTCGAATCCGAAAACCGGTCGCACAGCACCCATATTCCCTGATTGAGCGCGGGCTCAATGACGGTACGCACGTGATCGTCGCGCGCCGCCGCAAACAGCAGCGTTTCCGCGTCGGGGCCCAGGAGTTTGCCCATGCCGGACAACACGAGATGCCGGATGATTTCGGCGCCTGGGGATCCGCCGGGCTCGCGCGTGACGATAGCGCGCAGTTTTGCTGCGCCCAGGCGTTCGGCGAGCGTCTTGATTTGGGTGGATTTGCCCGATCCCTCGCCGCCCTCAAAGGTGATGAATCGTCCGCGCCCGGGAGATTTTTTGACCGCTGCTTCGGCCATCGTCAGAGCTTCTCGACGCCCAGGCGAAACGCTCCGATCACGAGTTCGCTGACACCGTCGATCGCCCGCCGCACGGTCGACCCCTTGCCGACCGATTCAGCCGCGTAAACCGGCGCCTCCACGGCGATGTTGGAACCGCGCCAGACCTTGACCATGCCCACCTGCTGTCCGGATTCGATCGGCGCACGCACCGGGCCAGTATAGACCACCCGGGCGATCAATTTGTCGGTGCCGTTTTTCTGCACCATCACCTTGATCGGTTCGGGGCTGGCGAGCATGACCGAGCGGCTATCGCCGCCAAACACCTTGGCGTAGCCGACCGGCTGCTGCGCCGCGAACAGGGTTCGCGCTTCGAAATTGCGAAATCCCCATTCGAGCATTTTCTTCGCTTCGGAGTTGCGGTCATCGGGATCGTCGAGGCCGTTGATGACGACGATCAGCCGCATGCCGTTCTGCACGGCCGAGCCGACCATGCCGTAGCCGCCCTCCTTGCTGTAACCGGTCTTGAACCCGTCGGCGCCTTCGAGCGAGAGCAAAAGCGGATTGCGGCTCTGCTGCCGGATCTTGTTCCAGGTGAATTCGCGCTCGCCGAACAATTTGTAGAAGTCGGGATAGGTCTGGATGATGTAGCGCGCGAGCTTTGCCAGCTCACGCACGCTCATCTTGTTGCCGGGATCGGGCAGACCGCTGGAATTGGCGAAGGTCGATTGCGTCAAGCCGAGTTCGCGGGCGCGCTTGGTCATCATGTCCGCGAAGTCGTGCTCATTGCCGGCGATGCCTTCCGCCAGGATCATGCTGGCGTCGTTGCCGTTCTGGATGGTGGCGCCGTGCAGGAGGTCGTCCACGGAAATCTTGCTGTGAATCGCCGCAAACATCGTCGGCCCGCCCGCAGGCGCGCCGCCCCTGCGCCAGGCGTTTTCGCTGACTTGATATTCGTCGGTCAGTTTGACATCGCCCTGCTTGATGGCATGGAACACCGTTTCCAGGGTCATCAGCGTCATCATGCTGGATGGCGCCCGCAACTCATCGGCGTTCTTCTCGAACAGGACGCTGCCGCTGTCGGCTTCGATCAGAATCGCGGTCGGTGCATCGCCGTCGAAACCGCCTTCGTCCTTCTTGGCGCCCTGCACGCTGTTGTTGGCGGCGTACACCATGCCGCTCCACCCCACGGCGACGACGACAACCGCCGCCATCAGGCCGCGCCAGAAGCGTCCCGTCGCGGACCCGCCGTCGCGGGAGGGTAATGTTTCGATTGCCATCGGCGATACCATGAGCCCGGCGTTCTAACAGTTGGAAGTATCGCAAACAACACGGGTTTTGGACGTGCTCCCGGGGCCGATCCGATTGCGGCGCTGGCCGAACAAACTTATCGTGTCACGTCTGATACGCAACCCAATCTCTGAAACAAGGCGGAAAAGCGATGACATCCTCACGCACGGTTTCTGCCAACGGAATCGAGATTTTTCTGCTCGAACAAGGCCAGGGCCCGCTGGTCCTGCTGTGCCACGGCTGGCCGGAACTGTCCTATTCCTGGCGGCGTCAGATCCCCGCGATTGCGGCTGCCGGTTTCCATGTCGCAGCACCGGATATGCGGGGGTTTGGCCGCACCTGCGCGCCGGCCGACATCGACGCCTACAGCATCTTCGATTCAGTCGGCGACATGGTGGCGCTGGTTGCCGCACTCGGAGAAAAGCAGGCGGTCATTGTCGGCCATGACTGGGGCGCGCCCGTGGCCTGGCACGCCGCGATGTTTCGGTCAGACGTTTTCACGGCCGTTGCCGGGCTCAGCGTTCCCCCGCCCTTCCGGGGCCGCGCTCGTCCGCTGGACACTTTGCGCGAAAGCGGGATCGCCAATTTCTATTGGCAATACTTTCAGACGCCCGGCGTCGCCGAACGCGAATTCGAGCGCGATGTCGAGCTGACCATGCGAACCCTGCTGGGGCGCGGCTTCTCCGATCCCTCCGCCTCGCTGTTCATCGAAGAGGGCAAGGGATTTCTCGGCGTTCCCGCCGATCGGCCGTTGCCGGATTGGCTCAGCGAAGCTGATCTGGCTTTTTTCACCGAGGCCTACCGGACATCCGGCTTCCGCGGCGGGCTCAACTGGTATCGCAACATCGACCGCAACTGGGAACTGACCGCGCCATGGCAAGGCGCGCAAATCCATCAGCCGTCCCTGTTCATCGCGGGATCGAAGGATTCCGTCATCACCGGCCTGATCGGCGCCAAGCGCGTGGCCGATATGGAGCGGGTTCTGCCGAACCTGCGACAGAAGCTCATCATCGACGGCGCCGGCCACTGGATTCAGCAGGAACGGCCCGACGAGGTCAACGCGGCCTTGATCGGGTTTCTCAAAGCGACTCAGTAGAGGCCGCGGCCGGCCAGCAATTCGCTGGGGCCGCGCGGATCGATCGGCGCATAGGCCGAAACCGGGCTGACGTCAGGCGCATAACGATCGTCATTTTCGTACGACACCGCGCGCGGATTCTCGAGGACACGGCCGGCCGAACGCGAGCGGGCCGAGGCTGATATCTCCGAGGTCGCCGATATCGAGGCCATGTCGGCCGACGCATTGCCGAGGCTATAGGGCCGCCCCTCCGGCATCGGAACCTCGCCTCGGATCCGACGGCCGGACGAAGCAATTTCCGGAACGAAGGAACGGGCGGAGGCCAGCCGGACCAGCGACGGCGATGGCGCCGGCACGCCGGTGCGCAAGGTTGCGATCAGCTGACGGTCGTCGGAACCTTCGAGCGGCGCCCGGCCGACATATTCGACCCGGACGCGCGCCACGCCATTGCCTTTGAATTCAAGGAGTTCGGCGGCTTTGTTCGAGACGTCGATGAGCCGATTGCCGTGGTACGGCCCGCGGTCGTTGACGCGAACGATCAGCGATTTGCCGTTGCCGAGATTGGTCACGCGCGCATAACACGGCATCGGAAGGGTCGGATGGGCGGCGGTCAGCGAGGCCATGTCGAACACTTCGCCATTGGCGGTGAGACGGCCGTGGAAATCATCGCCATACCAGGACGCGAGCCCCTCCTCGCGATAGTTGACGTCCTCTTCGGGCACGTAGACCCGACCGCCGACAACATAGGGCTTGCCGACGCGATAGGTGCCGCCGCCCTTCGGCACGGGTTCACCGAAAGCAACGACGCGGGGGCTGCTGGATACGCCATATCTGGGATCGACCCGGCTGGCGAACTTGCCCGATGAGGCGCAGTTGGCGAGAACGAGGCATGTCGCTACCGCAGCTACGCCTCGCGCTGCCCGGAAAACCGGATCTGACCGTCGAATCCCCATCCGCCCCAATTACCATTCCACCGGCCGCGCGCCTATTCAGGCGCTTGGCGATCCCACGTCCCCAATGCAGATCATTTCTGCATTAACATATGAACATACCGCAGGGGGAACACGGCGGAAATGGGGAGAGCGCCGGCGTAGTGAATCAATGGTTGCCGCCAGCCGCTGTGGAAGCCCGGGCTGACGGCGCTTGCTGCTTGCCGGCTGGACCACCTGTTGCATCAAATCATCAGTCAGCGCCGATTTTCGATTCGGACAAGGAATCCTTTTGACTGTGCGGCCTGCCCTGGCGTTCTCTCCGCCCCGGGCTGCAACGGGAAGAACTGCGATGATTGAGACGGTTACGGCGTTTTTGGGCGTGATAAGCGCCGGTATTTTCCTTGCCCATGCTTTTGACGGCTTCCGCTCAAGGGCCTGATCGGGAGCCACGCATCACCTCTTTCAAAAAGCCGATTCCGAAATCTTTAATCAATTCGGACGAGCGTCGAGAATGGCAGGTGTATCATGCGCAACCACGACTTTGTTTCTGACGGTTTTCTTGCGCTGACGGCGGCCGGCCTTGTGCTGCTCTGCTCTAGCTTGCTCGCTTTCGCGCTCAGTTAGCCAGACGCTTTGGGCCGACGCCAATCCGTGCGGTCCCGGGTTATTTCGCGGGAATTGCGGCGATCGCCGATCGCCGATCGTCAGCGAGACAGTTGCAGCGGCGGCGCGAGCGGCGCTCCGCCCGTGGAGACTGCGCCGGACGGTTTGACCGCGGCTTGCTTGGTTAGATCGGGTTTCTTTCGCGGAACCGGCCTGACGCCGTGCGGTGCAGGCAACGGGATTGCCGCCTGTGCCGATGTGACCGGCCGCTGCAGCAGATCCAGTTTTCCTGAAAGCGCCGAGACCTGGTCGGAGAGTCGGTTGATCTCCGCTTGCTGAGCCGCCAACTGCCCTGCAGTCGACTGCAGGGCCGCGACCTGTTGCCGAAGGGCCTCGAAGTCACTTTGCCGAACCGGCTTCTCGGCGGCGGATGAGGCCGATCCCGTCACCGACGCGACGAGCGAAATTACCGAAACATCACGGCCATAGGCTCGCCAAAGAAATCCGGATGCGATGCCTGTTGCCGCAAGCACGATGAAAACGAGAATCGGACGTAGCACCCCGGATTTGGGTTCCTCGTCGGCCGTTTCATAGGAATCGTTGTCGGTTATGTATGTCACCACGAACCCCGCATGCCCGTAACGAATGCAGCATCCGTGTTAATGCGGGATTAACCGTTGTCGGGCCGGGCGTAATCAAGTGTTTTTCGTATAGACGGAAGTGAGAAGATCGACTCTGATTTCGCAGGGCTTATTTGGATCGGTCACGCAGGGGTTTTTGGTATAGGCACCACGTTGCAAATTTCGCACGGCCAACAATTGCAAAGGGCCGAACTCGGACGTTGTCGCGCGTCACTCGATGTCCGCTCTGCCCCCTGATAAACAGACGTCGAGCAGCCCGGTCGCCACGTCCGTTTAGTGCCAGAAGCTGACTCATGCATCGCAGCAAAATGACGTGCTTGAATTCTTGGTGCTTCATTCGAGCAACGCGTCGGCGCCCAGGATCATTCCGGGCGGTATTTCGAGCCCGAGCGCCTTGGCCGTTTTGAGGTTGACGACCATCTCTAGCTTGGTTGGCTGCTCAACCGGCAGGTCTGCCGGCTTCACCCCCTTCAGGGTCTTGTCCACATAAACCGCAACCCGCACAGAGACATCATCCAGGACGGGTCCGTAGCTCATCAGCCCGCCCGCTTCCGCGTACATCTTCCAGCCATAGATCGACGGGAGGCGGCGCCGTAATGCAAACCCAACGATCTTTTGGCGGTTGAAATTCTTGAGCGCGTCGGGAAACGCGATTAGCCCGTCACACTTGCCCTGCGCGATCACGGCGAATGCCGGCTCGAAGTCGTCATCGCTCCCGACATCGAAATGCTCGATGGCAAGCCCGAGAGCGCGCGCCGCCTCACGCGTTGCTCTCAGTTCCGACGCCTCGCCGGGATGCGAAAGATTGGAGAGAACCGCCACGCGAGTCATGGTCGGCATGGCTTGCTTTAGGAGGTCGACGCGCTTCATCGAAAGGTCGAGCGAGAGGAGTGAAACGCCTGTGACGTTGCCGCCCGGCCGCGCGAAGCTCGCGACGATGCGGGCGTCCACCGGATCGCCGCTGAACAGGAACACCACCGGAACCGGTACGGTACCCGGTCGCCAAGTCCGGAAAGCGGGGCCGCCAGCGACGATGACGTCGACTTGCGCACGCAGCAATTCGTCGGCCAACGCGGGGAATTTGTTGTAATCCCGCCCAGCGTAGCGAACCTCGATGACGAAGTCGCGGCCCTCGCCATAGCCGACAACACCCATTCCCCTAATGAAGCTCTCAAGAAAGATGTCGGGCGGGGAGCTGGATGACAGATATCCAATCCGCGCCGGCTTTGCGCGCCGCTGCGCGCGGGCCGCGAGCGGCCAAGCTGTCGCCGCACCCCCGATAAGCGATATGAACTCGCGCCGCCTTATGCCAAACATCGGGCGTTCCTCTCGCCTTGGCGCCGTTGGTCGGCTTGCCGCACGCTGAACCTGCGGCAGAGCGACCAGCAAGTCCTCGGGATGGCGATCACCAGCGATGGCGATACCCGCGATAGTAGCTAGGTCCGTAGTAGGCGTATGCGGGGCGAATAACGCGCCGATACCCGGGACCAGCATAGTAACCCGACCGGTACCCGCCGTAGTATGCGGGGGCGTAGCCGTAGTTGTAGTACGCTGGGGCGTAGCCGCCGTAATACGCAGGGGCATAGCCGCCATAATAGCCGTAACCCGGTCCGCCATAGTAGCCGTAACCTGGGCCATAGGCGTAGGCACTGGAGGCTATGCCACCAATCACCGCCGCTCCAATTAGTCCGGCCGCGAGTCCAACACCCCAGCCACCACCTCGCCACGCTTGAGCTGGTGACGGGGCCACCAAGGCAGAGACACCGATGGTGGCAGCGGTCGCTAACGCCAATGCTGCTTTCTTCATTTCCGAGGCCTCCGTTGTTCACGGAACATCAACCGACAGTCCGGCTATAGTTTCCCCCCACCGCCGTCGTGCGACAACATGACCTTTCGCTGCCCTTACCAAGGGGCTGGTATCGAGATTGCGCAAATCATGATTGTCATTCGGCCTGAAATATTGCCCTCTAAGCCGGGGGATCGGCGTCCAAAATTGACCCCCGTATTGCCTCATCTGGGAATGTTACCCTGATGGCGCCATTGCGGCTGGTGATCCGATTGACTGATCGACCGCGCCAAGTGGCTTTCCCGGCTTGCGCGACGCGAGGGGCTGTGGGCGGGTCGGGCCCAACCGTCTCGTGTTGCCGGAGTGCGCGCACCGCATGCTTGCGATGCCAGCCCGTCGTCGCGCACAGCGCGTCGAGGATCCGCCCCTTCTCCGCCCGTTTGGCCGACCGGTAACGCTCCGTCACCGCTCCAGCCGGAAGCAATCGGAGCAGTCATGGAGGCAACGAAGTGGCTGAAGCTTTCGATTATCGGCCCTGCCATCGCTCGAAAATGAGCAGCCGCCAAAAAGCGGGAAACGCAAGGCACAGCGGGCGGGACCTATATCAATACCTACGTTGAAAAAACCGTTCTCTGAGATTGACCATCGACCCGTCGCGGCAGGACAAGCATTGGGATGCCGGAAGCTGGCGCGCGATCAACGACGCAGCTTCGATCCTGACGGCGTTGCCGACACCGAGGCCGATCATTTCGGAAATTGCCCGGTCTGCGGGGCATTGGTCGACATGCGCGACCTTGCGCAGATACCAGCCCTCCTTGGTGCGCTCAACGTCCTCAAAGGCTGTGCCTTGCTGAGTTTGCCGCACAGCGTCCCGGGACCTTTCGGCAACCCGCAGCGTTACCGTGACGCGGGATAGAGCCACCTGAGTAATCAGGTACGAGGCTTAAGAGGACACGAATGACAACAACAAAAGCGGAATTGAATAGGTACTTTGAGATGATTGATCGGCGAGTGCCGATTAGGGTCTCTCAGTTCATTCGATGGTTGCGCAAGCCGTCCTCATTTGCAGTTCGTCTGGTCGTTGCATTGCTGCTCATTCTCGGAGGTTTCTTTAGTTTTTTACCTGTCTTGGGCCTCTGGATGCTGCCTCTCGGCCTGCTGTTCATCGCGCAGGACATACCCATATTGCAAAAGCCCCTCGTTAGCGCGTTGGCGTGGGTCGAGGCGAAGTCGGAGCGGCTAAAAGTGAAATGGCGAAACAGGTAACGGTCGATACCGTTAAACACATCAGCCATGATGGTCTCGATTTCCGGAATGAAAGAGGCCGCCAACTGAGGCGGCCTTAGCGCGGCTTTAGTGAGGCTACGACGGCATTCCAGAAGGCATGCTCGTCTGTTTCGTCCACCGCCAAAGCACGCCGAGCCTGCCAAGTGGCATACGTGTAAGCGTTCCGGCCGTCAGTTGGTACCGAACGAACACGATACATTTCCCAGTCGCACGGAAATTTGGTTCGGAGAGATGACTTGCCTGGAAAGGAATCCGAGCACCCCCCGTCACTCCTTCCGAACCACGCAAAGGTCCCTAGCAATATCGAATCTAGGTAAAGAAGAATCGCGAATTCTGGTTTTAGTTTCGTCAGGATTGACTTGAATCTGGATCAATTTGTGATCCCTGGTCTTTCGCGGCTGATGTCCGTTGCGGGGGTCAAAAGCGCCATTTTGAGCTTCGGCCGGTCACTTCCGCTCCACCCCGATGAACAGACATCGTTGCCCTCCGTCGGCATGTCCGAAAAGTGCCACTTTCGGACTCATGCATCGCAGCAATTACTAGCCTTATTCGATCACCTCGTCCGCTCGGAGGAGGATTGAATGCGGCACCGTGAGCCCCAACGTCTGAGCTGTCTTGAGGTTGATCGTCAGTTCATATTTGATCGGCCCCTGCACTGGGAGATTAGCCGGCTTTTCTCCCTTGAGAATGCGATCGATATAGCTGGCCGCACGTCGGTACTGGTCGACCGTGTCGGGACCATAGGAAACGAGACCGCCGTCGGCGACATAGTAGCGGTAGGGATAAGTCGCCGGTAAGTGGTTCTTGTTGGCTGCGGCAATAAATGCCGCGCGGCGTGCGGCGCCGGCTGCCACGGTCGCGATCATTCCTCCGTTGGGAACGCTCGCGAATGCCGTTATCTGGCGCTCCATGTTAGTAACGTCGACAGGGTTGATCGGAATGGGCTCCACCCCCCGTGCGGGCGCCATCGCCTGGATCACCGCAAACTGCCCGATCCCGGGGCCGCGCGTCGGGTCGCGTAGTACAGCGACCCGCGCGGTGCCCGGCGCAATCTCGAGCAGCAAGTCGAGCCACTTACCAGCGAGGCTGTACTCGAACTGTGTGAAGCCCGTGATATTGCCGCCGGGCCTCGCCATGCTCTCGATATAGCCTGACCCGACTGGATCGACGACCTGCACCATCACGATTGGAATGGTGGCCGTCGCCTTCGACAGCTGCTCAATCACAATGTTGCTGGACCCGAGAAGGACGTCGGGCGCGAGCGCGACCACCTCAACTGCGGTTTTTCGCGCGAGCGCGGTATCATTGGCAATCCAATGATAGTCGATCGCAATGGTTTCACCTTTCGTCCAACCTAATGCAGTGAGCGCTTGCTCGAATGCCGCGCTGCGCTTGACTGTTTCGACGTCGTCTGGGGCGAGCGCACCCACAACGACGATGCGCCGCATCGCGCCGGATCGCTGAGCCCGCGCCGCGATCGGCCAAGCCGCCGCGCCACCAATCAAAGAGACGAACTCGCGACGTTTCATTCGACCACCTCGTCGGCAGTCATGAATGAAGCAGGGCCTGCTCTCCCGTGCTTCGGACCGAAAGGATAGCATACCTCAGCAGGGGCGTGAGACTGCTGCGCTGCAAGATTTCAAACCAGCTTATGTCGCAGATGGGTCAAACTCGGAAGTGACCCTGCTTCCTTGGCAAGTCCGTTCTACCCTCAGGAGCGGACATCGCCAGACCAGCCGGTCAGGTCCGTTTAGTGCCAACAGCGGAAGTGGTGGACCACGCGCGCCAGCGTCGGTCGATTGCCCAAAGCTCTTCAACAAGACTTGCCGGACACGAAATCCAATGGTCGGCGAACCGGGAACTCCCAAGGGCTTTGGCCTGCTCCGTTTGCGTCAATTCAAACTCACTGAAGCAGGCAAATCTTTTCAAATTGCGGACACGCCGAAGGGATCCAACGGCCGGACACTAGCAAATTACTGTGATCCGTAAGCGAGTGTGATCCAGGCCGCAGCCGCAACGAGATGGGTCGAGCGATATTCGAACATCATAGACCTTGGGCACTCTCGTTGCCGCAGCGCGGCAGAAGGGGTGAGCGCCCGCAACCATGGAGGTGAAATATGAAGACGGTCATCACTGGTACCGTCAGCGCCTTACTTCTACTCGCTATTATTGGCGCTGGCGCCCAAGCACAGCCATCGAACGTGGCGCAGCCGTCGAACGTGACGCCGGGCGCTTTGGCACGCTTCAAGGTTGAAGCGGTCAGCTTCGACGCTGTCGACGAGACCGGGTGGTTTGATTGGACTGGTCACGACGAAGTCTACGTGGCCATCCACGTCCCCGACCGGCAGATCGCCACCTATAGCCAAATATTCTGGGGTGTTGACTCAGGCGAACGAAGGGACATTCCATCGGATGAGAACTGCATTCTTCCGATCGCTGGCGTGAGTGGGCCGACTACGCTTGACGCCGGCGGTGGCAGGTCGAACCCCGTCGATCGCTGGAGCTGCTCCAACGCCGGCGCTCCCGGTCCGATTTCCTTCACGGTTTGGCTTTACGAGAAGGACGACTGCCCCCCTGTTGTTTCTTGTTTTGACCATGGGACCGTGCCGGGCGGGAGACCCGAACCTCATTCCGAAGATGATCTGCTTGGCTCCCACACGGTGACATACTCCATGGAAGAACTATTGAAACTGCAGGTTGGCGAATCCAAAGTGCAGGGCAGTCTCGTTACAGGCGGTGGCGACAGCAGCACATACGATTTCAATTGGCGCATAACCCGCCTGCCCGATGCAGAGCCCGTTGTGAGTCCGGTAACCCGCCTGCAGAAATCAAGTCCGCGAGAGTAGGATTGTTCGCGCAGCACATCGCCGCGGCAGCGTCATGGAACGCGTGTCGAAGGAAACGAGGTTGCTTACATACGACATCGATGTCGCCTCGGGGTCAGACTCGGACCTCGGGGCGCGTCTGAGCTAGGTCTGTTCATCCCTCAACAAGGGACATGCGGGCGCTGCGGCGTCATGTCCGTTTGGTGCCATAACCGGAAGTCAACCAACCTTGCTCGATTTATCTTGTCGACGGTGTCGCTCCATAGATTTCAACTTCTACGTGCTATACAGATTTAAGAGCGGCGCGCGCCGCCTTGCGCATTAAATATGGACAGCTAACTGAGGCCGCCTTGGGGTTCCACCAAAGCCTCTATTTCTTAAAAGAAAGGCTCAGAATTTGTTATCCGCAGACTACATTTTCGTTGCGACTGTTGCGCTCGTTATCGGCTGCAACGTCACCCTGGCGCGGCTTCGGAGAATAGACGTGGTCGAGCAAGGCGTTTGGACGGCGACGGTTGTTTGCATGACCGTTTCGCTTTCTATCTCATTTTGGGCTGGCCACCGTTTCAAAACGGTCTGGCCCAAGTTTGCTTTCTTCTTGATTGCATGTGTCATCGGTATTTTTCTATTCCCGCTTTTCGGCGGCTTGTGGGCGGGCACTGCGCCTCAACAGGAGCCTTTGATAGACCCCGCATTCCGCAAACAGTTTTGGACCGTTATCGGCGGCGTAGTCGCGATGGCATATTTCGGGGCGTGGCGGCTGCAAAAGATCATCGACAGCAGGCGCAAAAAAATAGCCGTCTCAAGTCCGCTTTGGGTCAAACTCTGAAGTGGAGAGCCATTCGCCGAGAGTCCGCCTTACCCGGCACCCGATCAATGGACATCGTCAGACCGGGCCGACTGGTCCGTTTCGTGCCCAACAGGCGACATCGCGCGTGCGCTCCTCTGGACAGTTTTCTGGGCGAAGACCTAGCGTTCACGCGCAAAGGTCAAAGTGAACACGACTTTTCTTATTGGCGAACGCTACGGCCGCCTCTCGACGCCGTGCTTGCGCACGTCGCTGATGAGTAGCCTCTACGAACAATTATGCATCAGATTCTATATTCACCAAAACTTCCCCGGCGATCATTTCGGGGTCTCCAAGATTAAGGTCAAGCAGGCTTGCTTGAACAAACTCCAGTACTTTATCGTTCGCCGCATTGGCGCTTTCGCGGTCCTCGAATATCATCACAGCGACACCGACGCCTTCGCCCCCATCCAGTACATAATAAGATCTGAATCCGTGCGATTCCCTTAGGATCTGACCGATGCCGCTTTTGGCGCGGCGAGCAGCATCCGCAACCGAACGAACCTTGGTGTACTTTCGAATGACTATGTACATGAGGCACCCATGCGTCTCAGTCCCAGCCCACGCATCAAAGCATATCGGGCCGCTGCTGGACTAGGGCCTACTTCCGAGATGGGTCCGCGACGTCCGCTTGCCCCCGGTGAACCGACATCGCTGACTTGCCTCGCTACTTCCGAAAAGTGCCACAAGCAGACATCAGTTCGATTTTGACGGTGAGGACTCTAGGACGTTGTAAGCCTGTCGCGTAAAAGCTTGAATGAGGCGGCTGTGCCGGACGCCATTTAGTTCGTGCGGTGCGGAGGCTTCTTCTTTCGATGCTGTGTCGGCTGCGTTGCCTTTGGAGGCTGCGGAGGTTGCGGCCAGTAGGCACAGCCGAAGCTACAGCCACAGCCGGCACCGCATCCGGCGGCCAGCCTTAGTTTTTGGAAGAGCGGTGATGGTCCAGCATTTTCCTTGTCGAAGACATAGAACGTCGCCAAACTGACGTCGGAGATCTCCTCCTCACCATGAAAGATTTCGTGCTTCTGCGAGGGCGGTGATGTATTCGCCGACGCTTCGCTAGTTGAGGCGCACGCACCGCTTGCCATCGAGAGAGACATGCCGGCAAACCCTAAGGCGGGTAAGGCTTTGCTCCGACGCTTGCCTATGGAAGAGCGCTTCGGCATGGCACAATTCTCCCACGTGCTTGGGCATACTGAACTAAACTGGCGTGATGAAATCCGACCGAGCTAGTTCCAGTAAAGACCAATGATGGCGGTGGAGGCTATGCCGACCCCGGCGGCGGTCAAGCCTTTGGCCAAGCGGGAAGCCGACTTCAGCGACGATAGATGACGGCCTTGATCCGATCTCGCCAAGTAGCCCAGCCCCGACCGAGTGTCCGCTTCGGGTCGTCCTGACGGCCCCGAAACGCGACTTCCGTTCTCCCCCCAACAACAGACATGAGGCGACTGCGGCAGCATGTCCGAAAGGTGCCAACAACGGAAGTGAGCAGCTGCAAAAGGGCGGATCATAGAACCCTCGTTGCTGACCGCTATCGCGTCGTCGGCGGCGGGCGAGCAGCTTGGGGGAGTGGTAAGATGCCACGTGGGACACAGCACTAGATCAGGTATGATCAGTATCGCTTCTAAGCAGAAGGTAACCTCAGGCTCAATTAGCCGATCATTGTGTGGAACAGGAGGACCTCATGCAAGCTATGTCCACCGAAACCTTCATCGGCAACATGCGCGGCCCGGTCGTCAGGCGAATGGACGCCGATTATGACGCTGTGCGGAGCCTCTACAATGGGATGATAGATAAGAGTCCCGTGATGATTGCGCGATGTGCCGACGTTGCTGACGTTGTCGCTGCGGTCAATTTTGCAAGGCAAAATGGTATCCAAGTCGCGATTCGCGGAGGCGGACACAACGGGCCGGGCCTTGGTAGTGTCGAGGACGGGCTGATGATCGACATGTCGATGATGAAAGGCGTGCGGGTCGATCCCACCGCCTGCACCGTCCGCGTCGGCCCCGGCTGCACACAGGGCGATGTCGACCATGCGACGCATGTCTATGGGCTCGCCGTGCCGGCCGGCATTGTCTCGACGACTGGTATCGCAGGTCTCACACTTGGCGGCGGCACCGGATACCTCACCCGCAAGCATGGCCTTACCATCGACAATCTGCTTGAGGCGGATGTCGTGCTCGCCGACGGTCGTATTGTCACCGCGAACAAATCACAGAACGCGGACCTATACTGGGGTCTGCGCGGCGGCGGTGGCAATTTCGGCATCGTCACGAGCTTCCTGTTTCAGGCTCATCCGGTGAGCATGGTCTATGCCGGTCCCGTCTTCTGGGATCTCGAAAATGCCCGGACCGTCATGCAGAAGTACAGGGATTTCCTGGCTGGCGCTCCCGAGGAGCTCGGGGCCTTTGTCGGCTTGAAGACTGTTCCAGCGGTGGACCCGTTCCCGGCAGAGCATCAGGGCAAGCGCGCGTGCGCCGTCATTGCCTGCTACAATGGTCCGGCAGAAGATGGTCAGGCGGCCATGGCCAAGTTGCTCGGTGAGCTGCCCCCGCCGCTCTTCAACTGGATGGGCGAAATGCCCTATCCGGCCCTCCAGTCCATGTTCGATCCGTTCCTTCCGAAAGGCCTGCAATGGTACTGGCGCGGCGATTTCGTGAAAGAGCTGACCGACGAAGCGATTGACGCCCATATCGCCCAGGCACAGAAACTGCCGAGCACGCTCTCGCTCATGCATCTTTATCCGATCGACGGCGCTGTCCGTCGCGTCGGCAAGAGCGATACCGCCTGGAACACGCGCGATGCGACTTGGTCGATGGTCATCGCCGGCATCGATCCCAATCCGCAAAAGGCGGGCGAGATCACACGCTGGACCAAGGGATACTGGGAGGCCGTGCATCCTTACTCGGCTGACGGCGGCTATGTGAATTTCATGATGGACGATGGGGACGACAGCCGGCTCAAGGCCACCTATGGCGACAACTATGATCGCCTTGTCGCCTTGAAGGAAAAATACGACCCGACGAACTTCTTCCGCGTCAACCAGAACATCAGGCCGCTCCACTCGTAGACGATCACGTCTGTCGCGCGGTTCAAGGACGCCCCCGGGTCTTGTCCGAGCGTTCTTGTTGCTTGGAACGAAGGAACGCTCTGGCTAGGCGGCCTTAAGTGGGGCTTACGCCCTCCCAGCGCCAATCGCTTGGAAGCCAGCCGAACGCTGTGCCGGTGCGAACGACATGGCCAACTCCGGGGAACGGGAGGTGGTAGGTCGAGATCATGACCTTCTCACTCGCACATCGATCCAGGAAGGCTCGGCGCGTCTTCGCGCCTTGGTCGAGATCCAAGTCGAACCCGCCGCGCCAGTCGGGGTGTTGGAAGGCGACAGCGCGGTTCCCAACAACGTCTGCACTACAGAGAAGCTGGTTAGAACCGGACGCGATCTGCACCGAAGTGTGCCCGGGCGTGTGCCCGGGTGTGGCTAACGCCGTGATGCCCGAGACCACTTCGCCGTCTGGCTTCACAGTCCGGATGCGATCATTGATTGTCGCGAGCGTTATCATGTTCTGGCGATAAATGCCGCCCCATGTAGCATGACTTTCCAACGGGTGTTGAGGCTGCATCCAGAAGTTCAATTCCGCTTCGCCGATTACATATTCGGCGTTTGGAAAGGTCCGCTCGGTGTCACTCGCGTTAGCGACCCCCCAAAGGTGATCCGGATGGGCATGCGTGATGAGGATCGTGTCGACCTCCTCTGGCTTGATTTCGGCGGCCGCTAGGTTCTGGAGTAGACGGCCCGCGGTTGGCTGCATCTTGCCGCGGGAGCCTGCGTCGATGAGCACAAGGCGATCGCCCGTATTCACGGCCAACACATTCACCTGGAGCGTAGATTTGTCCGTCGGCTGGAAGTCCGACACAAGGACCGCGTCGCGTTCCGCTTTGGTCGCTTCTGGCCAGAGCGTCTCCGCTGGAAAAGCAATTGTCCCGTCGCTTACGACCGTGAGTTGGAACTGTCCGAGACTGAACCGATAGAATCCTGGCACCTGACTTTTTGAGATTGGTGCGCGAGCTTGGGCACAACCTCCATTCCATGACGCGCCAACGAGCCCGGCCATGGCGCTTCCGGCAGCCAAAAGGAAATCCCGACGACCTAGCGACATCCCTTCCTCCCTGAAACGGTGTTTGACCGCGGGACGGCAGAGATCGCGAACGATATGAGCCGCTCCGCAAGAGCAATACGGCTTCAACCTACTCGACTGCTTTACCACGATACAGAAAGAACCAGCGATCAATGTTCGCGAACCGGACGCGACACTACGCCTCACAACAATCAACTGATGTCTAAGCACACCGTTCTCAGCCTCAAGGTGCAACTGCGTCTTGAATAGTGAGGCCAGGAGGCTAGAGCGAAGCGGGGCAACCCGATCGTTCTCGCGGCTTAGGTGATTCCATCACGTCATCAACTCGGATAAGGTTTTCGGTACACACCGATCCAATCGCAGTTAAATGCCATCGAGGACCGCTCTGGCCTCGCGGGAATCGACGGTTTCGAAGCCCTCAGTGAACGAGCCGTAGACCTTGGCGAGTTCATCGTAGGCTTCGGCTCGTCGAGCGCACTCCGCCAGAAGCCGCGCGAGCCTTGTACTGCCCCGTAGGAGAAGTGTGCGGGCATTTTGGGCTTGCGCACTCTCCATGGCTCGCCGGAGGCAGCGTTCCGCCTCCGCTTGGTCACCGATTGCCAGCGCGAGATCGCCCTCGAGCAGGTGCAGGCTGGCGTCGGCCCAGTGCTCCGCATTGCGCTCGGCGACAGCCCGCGCCTCGGCGAGAGTGACGGTCGCGTCCTCGAGCCGTTGCGCTCGGAGGTAAAGGTCAGCAAGGATCCCCAAATAGTGCGGCAAACGCAGCTCAGCCCCGGTGGCCCGCAGGTCCCGCACACCAACGCGCACGCGTGCAATAGCGTCCTCGACGTCGCCCTCCTCCGCGACAGCCCAGCCGTTCATGATCGCGGCCCAGGCGTGATAATAGCTGAACCCGTGGTCGGTGCAGATTGAGCGGGCCGCGTCGGCACGAGCGCGGACTTCCGTCGGCTCGCGACGGAACTGGTGCAGCATCGCCGCGTAGGCGAGTGCCACAGCCGAGCTAAACGGGTGGACGCGTCGATGGGCGAGATCGATCGCATCCTGCGCGGCCCCAAGCGCGGTGTCCGCGAACCCAAGATGCCAGTCGACATGAGCGGTATAGGCACGGCCGAAGACGTGAATGTTGACGCCGCGCGACAAGGCATCGGCGGGATCGCCGGCATGCAGGATCTTTGTACTGCTGATCTCCAAGTGCTCGCGCGCTGATCGGTGCTCGCCCTGGTGGAACAGATTGAACGCCAGGGCATTGTGCGCGTCGGCCTGCATCACGAGATCGTCGCCTTGCTTGGCCAGGTCGACGAGCTCGTTGCACAGCTCGCTCGTGCGCAGGATGTGACCGCGTACGTGATGCACATAGCACAGGCCGCGCAACGCCCTGGCGAGGTGGCGACGGTGTCCGTACCGTCGCGCGAGATGCTCCGCTCGGGCGTGTGCCGTCTCGACCTCTGGAGCGCCAAATCCTCTTGTTGCGGTCAGCGGGGGCCCCAGTGCAATCTGCACCTCAAGCTCGCGGCGCAACTGCTCATCGGTGGACGGGCGGTTCCCGAGCATCTCGAGGGCCGTGGTCATATGACTTATCGCCTCCCTGTTCGCCGATCGGCCAGCCGCCAGCTGTCCCGCCCTTAACCAAAAGTCGATCGCCCGATCGGCAAGCCCGGCTGCGGTCAGATGGTGCGCAAGGAGCTCGGGCTGACGCGCGACAAGGTCGGCGAACCGCGCCTCAAGGACGGCGGCAATCCGGCCGTGGAGCTCGCTCCGTCGGCTCTTAAGCATCGAGGCGTAGGCGACGTCCTGGACCAGCGCATGCTTGAACGCATAGACCGCCTCGGGCGGCGTGCCGCGCTGAAAGACGAGCTCTGACTTCACGAGCCGGGCAAGCGCCTGGTCAAGATCTGCCGGTTCTCGTGCAGCGACTGCATCGAGGAGCTCGTAGGTGAACTCACGGCCGATGGCGGCGCCGACCTGGACCAAATCCTTGGCCGAAGCCAGGTGATCGAGGCGAGCCATGAGAGAGTCCTGCAGGCTCGCCGGAATGGCAAGCACGCCACGCGACGCGACCGGCGCGAGACCCTCGGGCGTGTTGCGCAGCATGCCTGACTCCAGCACGGACTTGGTGAGTTCTTCGATGAAGATCGGAACGCCTTCGGTCTTCGCGACAATCTCGTCCACCACTGCCGGAGGAAGGCGGCGCCCACCTGACGTTTGCTCGACAAGAGCCGCCGCTGTCCGGCGCGCGAGGCGATTGAGCGTCAAGGCCGTTACATGCGGGAAGGACGGCCAGCGCGGCGTCATCTCCAGCCGGAACGTGATGATAACGAGCACCTGCAGGCGCTGGGCCCGTTCCAAGATCAGCCCGAGGAGTTCGATCGATGTCGGATCGAACCAGTGCGCGTCCTCAAGCACTGACAGAACTGGCCGCCGTCGGGCCAGGCCTTCGAGCTGTGCGAGAAGCACCTCCAGTGTCTTCCGCTTCTGGGTCTGCGGCGAGAGGTCGAGCGGCGGGTATCGACCGTCCATCGGTATGCCGAGGAGAGCCGCAATGAGTGGGACGGCTTCGGTGAGATCGTCGGTCCCTTGGGCAAGCAAAGACACGAGCTTGGAGAGCCGCATCGGAGGCGTGTCGTCACGCTCGAATGCCGCCGCTCGCTCGAGCTGGTCGATGAATGGCCAGAGCACGGTATTGGCGTGGTACGGCGAGGCACGGTGGGAGATCCGAGTGTGCGGCTCGTCGGCGATCCGCTCTCGGAGCGCCTCGATGAGTCGCGACTTGCCGATCCCGGCTTCCCCGGCAAGAAACATCGCCTGACCCTCGCCGCTCTTGGCGAGGTGCCAGCGCTCGAGGAGAAGTTCCAATTCCTGCTCTCGCCCAACGAGCGGGCTAAGGCCCGCCGTGTGGAGTGCCTCGAAGCGGCTCTCCGCTGGGCCCGTCCGGACGATCCGCCAAGCGTTGATCGGTTCTCCGAAGCCCCGCAGCTCGCATGGTCCGAGGTCCTCGACCTCGAACAGGCCGCCGATCAGGCGCCGTGTTTGCTCAGCGACGACGACTTCGCCGCTCCCGGCCACGGCCTGCAGGCGGGCGGCGAGGTTCGGGGTGTCGCCGACGACCGCTTCCTCCTGCGCCGCGCCCGTGCCGAGGAGATCACCTACGACGACGAGGCCTGTCGCGATCCCAACCCGCGCGGCAAGTGGCCGGCCGTCTGGAGACCGCAGGCGGTCCACAGCCTCGACAATCGCGAGGCCGGCTGTCACCGCTCTCTCAGCCTCGTCCTCGTGCGCGTGCGGCCAGCCGAAGTAGGCCAGCACGCCGTCACCCATGAACTTGGCAAGGTGTCCGTCGAAGCGTGCGATCTCGCCCGCAACGGCGTTCTGGTAGGCAGTCAGCGTCTCCCGCATGTCCTCAGGATCGAGCCGCGCGGAAAGGGACGTCGAGCCGACAAGGTCGACGAACATCAGCGTGAGCTGGCGGCGTTCCGCGTGGGAGGGCCGCCGGATTGAGGCGGTGGACGACGGCGAGGCCTCCAGGGTAGCAATCGCTGTTAGGAGCTTTTTTCGGTGCCCGAGCGGCAGACCAAGCTTCTCGAAGTTGGCGTCGGTGAGCGACGGCAGCACGTCGGCATCAATGGCCTGCTCGCGGAACAGCACCGCGTAATCGGGAAGGCCGAGATCTTGAAGCCACTGCGCGACGTCCATTCCGCGACGCTCCCGCCAGCCAGTCCCCGCAGTGAACTCTAGCAGAGAACGGGGACGGGGCGGGAATGTCTTGCCCCCGCTTGCCAGTCGCAGCAGTCTCTTTCAGCCGGCTCGGATCCCGCCGGCAATGGCCAGTTTGGCCCGTAAAGGTCGGCTGTCGTGCGCCAAATCTAGCTGATGACGTTCGGAAAGGGTCAAGTTTACCAACCGGTCGGTGTTTGCTTTCCGGCAATGGATTGTGGCTCGAAAGGTCGCCTTAGGGTCAAACTCGGAAGTGCGCTGACGTAACCGCAGAGGTCCGCTTCACCCCCGATGAACGGACGTCGGCAGACCGGGTCGACTGGTCCGTTTCGTGCCATGAGCGGTCGTCCGAACTCCGGCAACGCACTATACCTTTGTATCCCTCTTTCATCCCTTCTCATGCCCTGTTCTTCCGCTCGTACAATAGAGCGGCGGCGAGAGATTTTTATACTCGCGGGCGCGATGAAACGAATGCTCATCCTAACGGTCACCCTGTGGCTTGGCGTGTCTGCCACCACTCACGCGGAGGTCAACTCGCCGATCAACGCGGCGAGCACGGTGACAGGCGCAATCGTGCCGTCCGGCCAAGGAGTGACCTTTGCAACGGGAGGTCCCTTTGTGCCCGTGCCGCTGCCCTGTCCGTTCGGCGTATCGCTGAGCGCCATTCTGACGCCGTTTTTCGGCTGCGCGTCCGATCCGCTCCCCACCGATCAGATTTCGGCGGGACCAGGGGTTGTGATAACGGGACCAGCAGGGAGCATCAGCGCCAACGCGCAAACCGTCACGCCCAACGCCACGTCGGGCGCTGGTGGTGCTGGCGGCGGTGTCTCATCGAGCGCGGGCTGCTTGGGCGCGATACCGTCAACGGCCGGCAGCGTCGGCGCAGGCGATCTCTTCGGCGGCATCGGCGGATGCTAGCCGCGTTCTCATAAACCGGATTCTGTAAGCTACTCGACTGACGTCAGCTTTGCTCCGAAAGCGGCCGAATTGGCGAGGAGCTCAAATAATGCGATGGGGCAAAAACGGAAGTGACCCTGCTTCCTTGGCAAGTCCGTTCTACCCCCTAACAAACAGACGTCGAGCAGCCCGGTCGGCACGTCGGAAAGGTGCCACAAAGAGACGAAAATCGAGGAAAATCCGCGATTCTGAAGCGGACCTTTCGCGGCCCGGGAAGAAAAATTGCTGCTGCGAGCACGAAGTAGCCGGCGATAATCAGCAGCAACGAATGCCGGCGCACCGGCACGCAGACAGTTATCCAATTAGAAAACTATTGTTGACAGATGCTCGTCGCGCATCCATTGTTAGCTGTATGGCTAACCATTCTCCTCATCTCGACAACGTGTTCAGCGCGCTCGCCGATCCAACGCGGCGCGCAATCATTGGGCGGCTCTCGCAAGGCGAGGCTTCCGTGGGCGAACTCGCTCGGCCATTCGACATGGCTCTGCCGAGCCTGATGAAACACATACGTGTGTTGGAAACCGGTGGCCTTGTCGAGTCGGAGAAGCATGGCCGCGTCCGCACATGCCGCCTGATGCCAGGCGCCATGAAGGGGGCCGAGAACTGGCTCGCCGAGCAGCGCGCCATCTGGGAAGCCCGCCTTGACCGGCTCGAGTCTTATGTAGCGACGCTTGAGAAGAGGCCGCCAAGGAGAAGGCGTCGTGACTGATGCGCCCAACTACACTACATCCTCAAAAGCACAGGAAATCGCCATGACCTCAACTCCGGACGCCGCCCTCGCACACTGGGATATCGAGCGCGAGATCGTTCTCTCGCGTGTCATCAAGGCAAAGCGTGATGTCGTTTTTGCTGCCTGGACAGAACCGGAGCATTTGCCGAACTGGTTCGGGCCGGCGGGGTTCAAGATCGAAACCAAGGAAATCGACATTCGCGTCGGCGGCGTGTGGCGATTCGACATGCTCGCCCCAAACGGCCAGCGATTTCCGAATCGAATGCGCTTTCGGCGCATCGAGCCGCCGTACCTGATCGAGATCGATCACGGTTCGGACATGGATGATGATCCAGCCCGTTTTCGCACCACGATTACGTTCGATGAGCAGAGCGACGGCAAGACCGTGATCACGCTGCGGCAACTGCATCCGACCAAAGCACAGCGCGACAGGACGATCGGCTTCGGCGCCGTCGAGTACGGCTACCAGACCCTGGATAAGTTGGCTCGGCACGTCGAGACAGCGACAGGCTGATGATTTCGAATGGAACCCTGCAAGACGGGTGTGATGAGCGCCATGATGTCCGGTTCCGAAAGCGCTGGCGATGTTTCTTGCGGGTCAAACTGAGAAGAACTCAGTGTGAGCAAATGTCTTCCGGGTTACCCCTGAAAGCGGACATTGCTCAATACAGTCGGCCTGTCTCATATCAAACGCGCCAACAGCGGAAGTCACGAGCCTAAAAGGAATACCGCACCACGCCCTTGCCAGCGTAGCTCGTGGTGACGTTGGAGAACTCACCCTCGAAGGTGGCGGCGGCCGACCAGCCGTTCAGCCATTTCTTCTCGGCGGAGGCGGTCACGAGCGCGGAGTCGCTTGCTTGTGCGGCGCCGTTGACGACGAAGGATGCGCCCGGCAGCGTCTGGAACGTCGCACCGATACTGCGGTCGGGGTTGAAATCGTGCGCCCATGCCACGCCACCGCGCAAGGTGAGGATGCCGTCCGGCATCGCGAAGGATTTATCGCCGCGCAATCCGAGCTCGCTGCGCGGATCGGTGACGCTCTTGGCGCCGTAGGCCAGCGCAAAGGTGTTGGTGCCGGTTACCGCCTGCTCGGCGTAGGCCGGCAGATCGAAGGTGGTGAACTGTCCGGCGGCGTAGGGCGTGATGCCGATGCCGCCCATCCATGGGCTGACGAAGCGATAGCCGCCTTCGGCGCGGCCCGAGAAGGCGTTGGCGTTGAACTCCGCGCGCAACTGATCGACACCCGCGATGGTCACGGTGCGGTCGGTGGTGATGTCCTGCCAGCCATAGGCCAGTGCAGCGGAGATATACGCCGGGCCGACGGTGTGGCGAATGAAGGCACCGGCCTGGAACAGGTCGGAGCGTCCGCTTCCTGATCCGTTGACGCTGAAATTGGTGCCGCCGCCCGCCAGCGCAAAGCCTGCGAGGGTAAACGGCGAGAGGCGATAGTCGGCGCCGACCGCGGTGCCATAGATGGCGCTGGTCGTGGCGTTCGATCCGACCGCCGCATTGCCATCGGTGGTCTGCGATCCACCGTAGCCCGCGGTCCAGGTGCTCCAGCGTTGTTCGAACGGCACCACCGGCGCCTTGACGAACATGGCATTGGCGTCGCGCGCCGCGCCGGTCTTTTGAGTGGAAGCATATCCGCTCGGCGCGCCGCCCGATGCGCCAAAGCCATCGCCGCGCCCGGCGATGAACGGGTCGGTCATCACGCCCATGAACTGGTTCATGGCGTCGAAGGTGGTCTGCTGCGACCCGGTCGCGGTCTCGCCGGAGGCCTGCGTCAGCGCATTGCCGAGATTGGCGCCGGTCAGGCCGAACAGGGTGAGGAAGCCCGGTGGCAGCGCGCCGCCATTGTTGAAGACATGGTTGATGACGTTCGCGATCGTCTGCTGGTTCGAGCCCAGGCCCGTTTGGCCACCACCGAGAGACGCTGTAAGGTTCAGGAAAACGTCCGTGAGCGTGTAGCTCAGGCTGGCCGCCAAGTTCGGATTGCCGACGCTCACGCCGTTGAATGTGCTGCCGCCGATCCCGCCGGCCGCGTGCAAGATGTCATAGCTCTTGCTGATGTAGCTGCCCGGCTGGAAGCTCGTCTGTACGACTCCACCCGTCAGCATCGCGGTGCCGTTGACATTGGCCAGGCTGGCATTCGACGGACCGACCTGCACGAGATAAATCGCGCCGGACTGGAACGCGAGGCTGCCGCTCACCGCCATCGTGCTGCCGGGCGCGAACGTGCCGCCGGTCGCCACCGTGACGTTGCCGACGGTGCCGGTGCCGGCAAGCGTGCCGCCCGCGTTCACCGTCGTGCCCGACAGGATCGAGCCGTTGACGGACAGCGTGCCGCCATTGATCGTGGTTGGGCCGGTGTAGGTGTTGGCAGCCGTGAGAATGGTCGTGCCGGCCTCGACCGTCACCGACCCCGCACCGGAAATGGTCGGGGCAAAAATGTAGTTCGAGGCGGTATGGTTGAACACGATGCCGCCGGTGCCAGACCCGAACGCAACCGAGGATGCGTTCAGCGTGCCGGGCGTAACGGCCGCCTGGCCGGAGGCGGCGCCGATGTTCAACGTGCCGGTCGAGCCGCCCAGACTGGCAATCGTCACCGTGCCGCTAACCGAGACGGTGCCGCCATTGGCGACCGTCAGCGTGCCGGGGCCTAAAACGCCGACAGAGAGAGCGCCGGAATTGGTCCAGGACGAGCCGGCGCCATCGACCGTCACGGTGCCGGAGCCGAAACCGCCGATCAAGCCAACGGTGTGACTGACGACCGCGCCGCCGTTCTGGATCGTCAGCGCGCCGGTGCCGGAAAAGCCGACAGCGAGAGCGCCGGAATTGGTCCAGGACGAACCGGCGCCAGAGACCGTCACGGTGCCGGTCGAGCCGTTGTAGCCGACATAGCCAACGCTGTTGCTCACCGCGCCGCCGTTTTGGATCGTCAGCGTGCCGGTACCGCCGTTGCCGACAGAGAGAGCGCCGGAATTGGTCCAGGACGAGCCGGCGCCGGAGACCGTCACAATGCCGGTCGAGCCGGGATTGTAGCCGATATAGCCAGTGCCGTTGCTCACCGCGCCGCCATTCTGGATCGTCAGCGTGCCGGTGCCGCCATAGCCGACAGAGAGATCGCCGGAATTGGTCCAGGACGAGTGGGTGCCGGAGACCGTCACGGTGCCGGTCGAGCCGGAATTGTAGCCGATATAGCCAGTGCTGTTGCTCACCGCGCCGCCGCTCTGGATCGTCAGCGTGCCGGTGCCGCCATAGCCGACAAAGAGAGCGCCGGAATTGGTCCAGGACGAGCCGGCGCCGGTCACTATCACGGTGCCGGTCGAGCCGGGATTGGGATCGTAGCCGATAGACCCGTACTGGTTGGTCAACGCGCCGCCGTTCTGGATCGTCAGCGTGCCGGTGCCCAAATAACCGACAAAGAGATTGTTTGCTACTGCGCCGGGCGCACCGACCACGGTCGCATTTGGGGTGTCCGTGCCGATCATCGCGTTGTCAAAGATGGTCGGAACACCGGGGCCCCAGTTCCCGGCAGTGAACCAGTTGTTCGAGGAGGTGCCCGTCCAGGTATCGTTGACGGCGTGCGATGGCGTCGTCATCGCCAGTGCCACTCCGAGCGCGACCACCGACCTCGTGGTAAGGAGCCCGGCGAGCCTGTGCCGGCGTGCAGGACGAAACAGCTTAATCATTCGCAGCCCCCTCGCGGCAACACGGCCGCGTCTTGTGGGCCTCCGGAATCCGTCCGCGAATGCCCGCATCCCAAATTTTTTGCTGAAGTCCGCGCCGAGGCCCCGTCGCAGATTGCGGTTCAAATACCGGGCGACCGGAACCAATGCAACGGGCCGCGCACCCCGATGTACCGAACCAGATCGCAATCGGTGGACAGCGTGGCGGAAATGCCACGCGGCGAACGGATGGCATCGTCTATTGCGTCGTCGAGGCCGCCTGGTTGATGAAGTTGGAGCCGCAACATGTCTGACGAGCAACTCGTCACCCGCGCGGATGCACCATTGCGGCCGAGCAAAGGAGCCGGCTCAACCGGTCGATGCAACACAGGCGTTAAATCTCTCTGCTGGGGTTTCAAATTGCTTGGTCTTACGCGGCCGTTCGTTAAGCTGGCGAGCCACTTTGTTCAAGTGGGCTTGCGAGTGCACCGACAAGTCGGTGCCCTTCGGGAAGTATTGTCGCAGCAGGCCATTGGTGTTCTCATTCGACCCGCGCTGCCACGGGCTTTGCGGATCGCAAAAATAAACGTCGATGTTGGTCGTCAACGTAAATCGTCGATGATCCGTAAGTTCCTTGCCCCGGTCCCAGGTTAGCGATTTATACAGTTCGGTCGGCAGCTTTCTAGCTTGCTTGATGAGCGCGGAGACGACCGATTGGGTGTCTTTGTTGGCCACCTTTGCTAACATCACGTAACGGGTATGACGCTCGACCAAGGTCGCGATATAGCTGTTCTTCGAACCGGACAGCAGATCGCCTTCCCAATGGCCAGGCACCGCTCGATCTTCAACTGCTGCCGGGCGCTGACGGATCGAGACGGGATCCTTGATTTGTCCCCGTCCATCGCCGTGAAGACCTGCCTGTTTCGATCGACGGATCGTGCGCTTCGATCGAAGATGGCAAAGTAGCTCTTTCTTAAGCACTCCGCGAGCTTGAACAAAGAGACTGCGATAGATCGTCTCGTGTGACACCTGACAATTCTCATCTTCAGGATGGGCTCTCTTAAGCCAGCCGGCTATCTGCTCGGGTGCCCAATTTAATCTCAGCTTGCTGGTTACCGCCTGTCGCAACCCGGGATTAGTCGCCAACTTGCAACGTTTCGGACGGCGGGCTCGGGCCCAGGCCTGGTCATCCGCCAGAGCCGCTCGGTATCGATCATAGCCGCCATTCCGGCTAATTTCTCGGCTCACCGTCGAAGGCGAGCGGCCCAGCATCTTGGCTATCGATCGGGCTGATCGATGCGCTGTAATCCCTCTGGAAATCTCCTCCCGCTCCGAAAGCGCCAATGCCAGCCTTGAGCGATGCCTTGCTGCAGGACGGATGCCCCCGTGCGGGGCCACCTGGAAATAAATCGACGATGACGGCTTCCCAAACGCTCGCCCGATCCCCTTCAAAGACTCCCCGCGTTGCCAGCGATCCCATAACTCCGTCTTCTCGGCCGTTGTAAAACCTCGACGAAATCTCTGTTCCATCGTCTCACTCCATCTTTTCCCTCTAAGATAAAGTGTTGCATCGACCGGTTGAGCCCACCGGACAAAAGGGATTGCCGAAAGGTGGCTTATTCGGCCAATAGGCTTGGCCCAGTGCCAGCGGCGCCGCTGTTGTCGAGCTAAAGTTCGGGCTCGATGAAACTGAACCGGAGTTGCTGAGGCTGCGGCCCGCTGACAGGCGCCTGCCTGACCGGCGTCGCGGCGATCGCGGCGAGAACGCCGAAATCGCCAAAGAGGCAGCAGGCCGCCAGGTCGTCGTCACTGAGCCGTTCTCGGCAAAGGTTTCGGGCAGGTTTATTCGGATCGATCACGCAGAGGTTTTTGGTATCGGCACCAAGTTGCAAATCTCGCACGGCGAACAATTGCAAAGGGCCGAACTCGCAGGTTTGTCGCAAGTCAATACGATTTCCGCTCTACGCGGGGAAATCATTTGTCGGAGTGTTGCTGGCGCACCACAGCTCCTGGTTGAGAATTCCCATAGTCTTCTTCGATCTGGTTCCGGTTTGATTGAGGAAATTATGCGAAATTCAAATTTGATTGCGTTAGCTGCCGCGGCTGTTGGAGCCATTTTTGGCGTTGGCGCTGCATCTGCCGCTGATCTCCCTTCGGGCAGCTATACGAAGGCGCCCGCGTATTCAGAACCATCCTACAACTGGTCGGGATTTTACACGGGTGTTCATGGCGGATATGGCTGGGGGCAGTCTCCGACATCGGTGACGCCAGATCCCACAGATGCCGGTTTCATCGTTGACCCGGGGGTGGGCACCTTTGCCCCAATTCCGGATACGTCGCGCATCTCGGGTGGGTTCGGCGGTGCGCAGATCGGCTACAATTTCCAACAATCCGCGTATCTTGTCGGCATCGAGGCTGACGCCTCCTACGCAGGCTGGCGCTCGTCGGGATCGGCAACAGGGCCTTTCTTCATCGGCGGCATCTTCAACACGGCCGTTTCGACCAAGTTCAATTGGTTTGGAACGGTACGAGGCCGGCTTGGCTTACTCGCTACGCCGGGCGTGCTGCTTTATGCGACCGGCGGTCTCGCTTATGGCGACGTGACGACATCTGTGACAGGGAGCAACCTAGGAGCCGGGAGTTGCAACGGCTCTTTCGTGTACTGTTTCTCTGGGACGACCGGCGGCGTTTCTGTCGGTTGGGCTGCTGGCGCAGGCATCGAGTATGCGTTCGCGCCGGCTTGGTCGATCAAGGGGGAATATCTTCACATCGATCTCGGCAGCCGCTCAATCGTGTTGGCTGACAGGTTCGCTGGAGGCGGATTCGAGGCCGTTCAGAATTCCTTCCGCGCCGACACCGTGCAGGTCGGAATCAATTATCACTTCCACTGATCGGCCGCGCAGCGTGGATGCGTCACGGACACATTGCCCCGAATCCTTGCTGAAGATTTTTCGGAAGTGGTTCATCGCAGTCAGGAGCGATTGGCGGACGCCATGAGCGGCGAAAATCGGCGGGCCGCGCCTGCCCTCACCCGCTGACGGCCGCGTGAATATCTTCGCAATGGCGCACCAGATTCGGATGGGCCGTGACGAAAGCCTTGAGCGGCGTCTCTATCGGAAAAAAGTGGATGTTGGCGATGAATCCGTAGATGCCGGCATCGATGCTGGTCGGCTTTGCCCCATACACATAGCCGTTCGCGGGTATCAGATCGGACAGTACCTTCAGGTCGGCCAAGCCGCGTGCGTAGGCAGCATCGGGAGCGTAGCGGCCGATGCCCTGGAAATAATAACGCTGCTCGTTGTACTTCCTGGCCTTGTCCAACCCGGCCGCGTCGACGCGCGAATGCTGCGTCATGAAGGCGTCGCGAAACGCCGGGAAATAGCGGTCGTCCTCCCAGCGCGAATACGACATCACCCAATACAGATTGTCGAGCATGCGCGAGATGAGATGATCGGTCATTCGTTCGGCCGGTGACAGCGCCGCATCCATCGTCAGTCGATACTTGCGGATCAGATGCGCGATGATCGTCTCGCTGTCGCCAATCGTCTCGCCGCCATCGACGATATACGGAAGCTGCCCGCGCGGCGCCCCGGAGGCGTCGAAGATATGCTCATGGACGAACGGCACGCCTGTCAGCTTGAGGAAGGGTAACACCTTCAGCCCGTAGCCATTGTTGTCAGCGACGCCGAACAATTCCGGATAGGAGTAGAGCGTCAGCATCTGCCATGTATCCGCGATGTTCCGAGCGAAACTTCACGCCAGCATGGTAGGGACTTGCGGCTTAATCAATGGGCTCGCGAGTCGTACCCGTTGGTTGGTGCGGGTGACGGCTGTGCTGCCGCATCTGCATCAACACCAGCGCCGGCGGTTGGTCAGAGCATCATTTCGAGGGTCACGAAGCCCGTAAAGTTCGCGGCAAATGTCCGGCCTTATTCATTACTGCTGCCCTCCCTTCACTGCCCCCATAAACTTGTATTTTGCGCCATCATTTCCGTTCCTCACCGAATAAAACGACGCGGGCGGGATCCGCGAGAAGGAAGCCAAGAGCGGGCGCGCCCGGACGGTCGCCCTGCCCTCGCTGGTCGTCGAGGAGCCTCGGCGCTGGCGGCTTGCTCAGGCCAGGGAGGCGCTCAAGCCGGGCGTCCGACCCGAGCGCCGCTTCGGCGGTTGACGATGTGATGCGCGCGGCCATAAACAGGCGCTCCAAAGACGTTGGGTAGCAAAGCGGTAGCAAACGGGCGTTCTCAGCCCCAAGCGTCTCTTAGATAGCTAAACAATATCAATGGTCTGGAAGGGTGGCCGAGTGGTTTAAGGCACCGGTCTTGAAAACCGGCGTGCCTGCAAGGGTACCGTGGGTTCGAATCCCACCCCTTCCGCCATGACATTGTTTTTGCTTACTTTTTTGGCCCTACTTAGTAAAACTTTTTGCCGTTTTTACTATCGCGTTCCCACTGCGTGCTTTTTTCGTTCTACGTCCGTAGCTTAGTGACGTTTCCAGCCAGCGCGATCTGCTCGTCGTGGAGTTGCTGGCGGTACATCGCATCACGCAGGTTCTGTGGGCCGCGCGCCAGCAGCAACTGGCTGGCCTGCGCACGATTGGTCTGCACCTGCTTCATCGTGGAGTGGCCGAGCACGGCAGCGATCTGCGGTCGGACGCGCCAGCATGCGCAAGCTCGATACCGCAGAGATGGCGCAGGCCATGCGGCGAGTAGAAGCGCGGCTTGCCCTTGCTGTCGGTGGTCTGGAAGCCGAGACCGCGCGTCGTCGCGATCATCTCGTTGGTGATCGAGGTCCGAGCCCACGGCTCGCCCCTCTTCTTCGGGCTCATGACAACGAACTTGCGGTTCCGCTTCCATGTTGCCATTTCCTCGATCAGACGATCCGACAGCGGCACCCAGATGCGGTTGCCGGTCTTGATCTGGCTGACGAACACCGTCTTCTTGTTGAAGTCGAAGTGATCCCATTCGCAGACGCCGAGATCGCTGCGGCGCTGACCGCCATAGCGGCCGAGGAAGTAGAACTTGCGCAGATCGACCGAAGCTTACTGCTCGAACTTGAGAGCTTCGGATCAGGCTTGGCATTTTTGGCCACGGAAACCCGTCGCCGCCACGCAACGAAATCGTCCCGCGTTTTCAGATCGTATGGACTGAGCAACATCCTCAGATCAAGATCATCGCCAGCGGCGAGATTGATCAAATCGCCACGGGCCCCCGATAGCTGCCGCTTGAGGCGCTTGATTTCTTCGTCACGCGGGTCGACAAAAGGTTGATAATGCCTCACTTCGCCTACCCCTTTTTCTTGGCCTTCGGCAGCTTGATCACCTTGCCGCCCTCGCCTTCGGGCTCCGTCAGCCCATCGGCATAGCTCTCGGTTTCGTCCTGCTCAATCTGATGCGTCGGAAACGAAATGTAGTCGAGCGCGTCAGGGTTGAGATGCACCGTCCGATGATAACCCTCATAGGGCAGTTCAATCATATGCAGCTCGTCCGAATTGCCGCTGCTGGAATCATAAAAGGTGTCCTCCAGCGGTTCGATCACTTCGAACAGGTTGCAGTCAACATAGTCAATGTCACGCTGCTTGCCGGTGGAAAACCGGATCGTCACCCGCGCGGCCAGCTCAAGAATCTCCTCGGTGCGCGGGCTGAACGGCACCAGTTTAGATTCCTTCGTTATCGGTTCGATCAGCGGCTTGAGTTGTTCCTCGGTGATCCCGATCTCTTTGGCGACTCGCTCGACGTCTTCTCTCGAAAACGTTTCCAACAGATCGTTGGCACCTGCGCCCATCGCCTCGACACGGATGGCATCGACAATTTGCCAGTCGCGGGTGTCGGGCATCTGGACCAACGTCCCCAGCGTGTAGCTCTTATGGTCCGGGCCGTAGGTGTCATAGGCCTCGCTGGAAAAATAGAATTCGGCAATCGCGTTCTGGCGAATCGCCACGGTACGGTTGCCCAAGTCCTTGATCACCATGAAGCGCTTGTCGGTCCCTAGTTGACTATCTGCCTGCTGAAAGGCGGCTTCCGAAATCGACAGGACCAAGGGATCGCCGCCGCCGACGAAATGTACCGCACACTCGCCATAATATTGCAGATCAAGCGGGGCTTCGTCGTCATAGAACGCGGCCTCTTTCGGCGGATGCCGACCGAGCAATTCCGGCCCCGTGGTCTTGAAAAACTTGGCGAGCTTTTTGAGGTAGCTCTCCGGAATCGGAGCCTTGCCGGTTTCCCAGCGCTGATAGGTCGGCTGCGTCACGCCTGCCGCCCTGGCGGCTTCAGTCTGGGTCTTGGCGTTCTTGACCCGGAAAAACTTCAGTCGGTTGGCCATTTGGCACTCCCTGCCCGTCCGAGACAATTTATGCGTATATATACGCATAATCTTTCAAGCGGCAAGGGGTGCTTGCTTAGGCGCGCGGCACAATACGGGGCTTGGCGGTAAGGTCTTTTACACTTCATCGTAAAAACATCAGCAATATCAATATCGGTTCACATCCCAGAACCGTTGAAATCATTAGATATTTTCTGATTTTTACCCCCACCCACACTCAAACCCATATACGCCGCAAGCCCGCGGTGAACAGCAAAAGGCCCGCCGGGGGCCTCATATGCTGCGGATTCACCCGGTCGCCTGAGCGACACACGGAGGGGAGATAACATGAAATTCGTTTCCGCCGCCGCATTGGCAGTTATTGGCTGCCTTGTCGGCTTCAATTCCGCAAACGCGCAAGGAGTCGCTATGAAAACGACGCCGACGACCAAAATTCTCGCCATCGGGACTATCAATCCCGGTTTTGAACAATCGCAGGTGTCTGCTGTCCTACCGGAGGAAGTTCGGGAAACTGTCGACCTCTACCTCGATGGCAAGATCGAGCAGTGGTACTCGCTACAGGGAAAGCCGGGCGTGGCGTTCATCATCAACGTCACCGATCCGGCCGTCGCTCACGAAATGCTCGAAAAGCTGCCTTTGGGTAAAGCACATATGATGAGCTTCGAACTGATCCCCATTGGCCCGCTCAACCCGCTTCGCTTTTTGCAGGGCATGCAGCCAAAACCTTGAGATATGCAGGGCCAATCCAACCCATAACACCGCGGGACTGTACACCTGGTCTGGGCATTGCCTGGAGCGCTCTCCGCCGTCGGTGCGCCGCTGCCGGCTGTGCCGCCGGATGGTCAATGGGGTCATGTCACGAAAGGAACCTGCAGCGTCACCCGGCGGGTTTTGAGTTCGGCTTCGCGGCGGTGTTCATCTTCGCCACGGCCCGACCATGATAGCGCGCATCGGCGTTACGCGGCATTGAATCGACATGCGATGAGCCGGGTGGCGGATTCATTCGCGTAAATCTGCGGCCCGCCGTTGCAAACCGGCCCCACCAAGTAGAACATCCGCCTGGGGCCAATACCGGGAGAAAAGCGATGAGGGTCCTTGCCGCGACACTTATCTTGCTTGTTTCAAGTGCTGCCGCCGCTCAGGAGTGTCAGACGTGCTCAACGGCCGACGCCTGCATAAAGGCGTACCTTAAGGCTACGTCGGAAGCACAAACCGCCACTAAGCAGGCAATCCGAGATTGGAAGCAGAACCTGGACAGAAAGGCCTCCGCAGAATTGTCCAGCAGGGGCACGCTCGCATTACAAAACACCATGGAAACGCAAGTCCTTTCGGAGCTTGAGCGCCTGAAGGAGTGCTTGGCCAAGATTAAGTAGCAACGAGAATTGCGACGCCAGCGCGTGGCCATCTTGGCCTTCTCAGCCCATAAGCCGGGTACCGCCTCACGCATGACAGGATCACTGATCGATCCAAGTGCCTGCCCTTGAACATCTATTCCCCGCCGGGTCGTATCGACCTTCTTATACCGGGACAACTGACAATGAATGTTTGCGACAGATCCATGCCGCCTCACCAATAGAGCGCTTCGCCCGCATGCAGTCGGAGGTATTTGATCAACAGTTCACCGAAAGCGCGCATGGTATCCTTGCAAACGTCATAGGCGTTATTGATCATTCGGCCGGTTGCGGCGGGGCTGCGGCAGGCGCTTGCGTTCTTCTCCGGAATATCCACGTCTGCAGCTTGTCGAAGCAGATGTAGATAACCGGCGTCGTGTAGAGGGTCAGAATGTGCGACAGGGCGAGGCCACCGACGATCGCGTAACCGTGCGGCTGGCGAATCTCCGAGCCGACCCCGCAAACGGTGAGACGGCAATAGCCGCGCCCTGCCCGCGAGCCTCTCTGGCGGCCGGTGCGAAAACCCGGCCCGTTGCATTTGGGACACACTTCTTGCAAAAACTGAATATCGGACGTTTCCGCCATTGCTTGTCCACATCGTGGCCCCAAAAATCGTTGGCGTTACGCTTGGCTATGCAATCCGGCCCAATTGGAGACGGAGATCATGAACCCACGGGTAGCAACACTGGCAGCATTGTGCCGAGAGATCGCTATACCTGCTTCGGTTCTTGCGTGGCTCGCTGCGGTTGGTTCGGCTGGATTCGATAACACTGGCGCTGCGCCAATCGTTGACAGCCTCGCACCGTCTCTTCCCGCTGCCACCAAGTTCGCCGACAAACCACCGGTGAACGCGTTAGGTACCGCCAATGTCGCGGCTGCCAGCAGATCGATGACGGCGGCTGCCGCCGTCGACGCCACGCCGGCCTCGCGTGAGTCGAAACCGATGGTTATAGCCGCGTTGACCGCTCCATCGGAAATGCTGAAGCCTGAAACACCGGATCATGCCGGTGAAACGAGCGCGGCGCCCAGAGAACCCGGCGATGCTAATCCGGCTGCCAGCCCAACCGAAGTTCTCGAAGAGTGCTTTGTCGCAGAAAACTGTATCGACCGTTACCTTTGGGCGCTTTACCAACGCGCGCCCAAGGAAGACAGCGTCAAAGTCCAAGAACAGAGAAAAGTGACGGTCAAGAAAAAGCGCAGACTGGTGACTGTCACGAAGACGTTTACGACACGTGCCGATGAAGATTTTTCCTGGAAGGATCCCAAGGCCGCCGACCGCGCCGGCATGCCCCTGGCAGACTACGTGATCGGAGGCATGGATCGGGATTTCAAGTTGAAGCTCTTTCATCTGCTTTACGCAGCCGAGGAGGCAGGCCTGTCACCCGGCATCACCAGCGCCTTCCGCGATGATTATCGCCAATCGATTGCAAGCGGCCTCAAGGCGGCAAACGACAGGTCCTATCATGGAGGTAGCTCCCGTGGAGGGTATGGCCACGGGCTTGCGGCGGATATCGTGAGCGTCAATGGCGCGACACGAGCGCAGCGATTGACTTCCACCGAGACTCTTTGGAATTGGGTCGATGCGCATGGCAAGGAGTTTGGAATCGGACGCCCTTATCTGGATCGAGATCCCCCACACGTCGCACCGATCGACGGCAAGGAATATGCGGATCACCATCCCGGAATGAAAGCCCGACAGGCGGGATCGGCAGCGAAGACACGCCACCAACTGGCGATGCGAGACGAGCGCCGCGCGGCAAAACATACGAGAACAGCAAGATCGTCGAAGGTGAGAACGATCTGACCAACCTGATGAGCGGAAGTTGGCGCGGGAACAATAATTCAAGCGAGCGAATGTGCGCTCTCGCGCGTAACGGACTCAACTCGAACTTCGCGCCGCCACGTCCGGCACCCGTTGAAGCGAAAGGTCACCAGGTGGAAAATGGGCTCCAGGATGGAGATCGCCACTCGCGCGGGCGCACGTAACTGAATTCGGCTCCCGGCGGATCGCGTCGCCGGTTCTTGATGCCGCCTTGCGGCTCGCCGCTCAACAGCACCACGAAATCCGTGCCTTTGCCGGTCTCGGAACTCAACGCCTCATCGGTGACGATCAGGGAAGACCGCGGTGCTATCCCGGCGATGCGATCCAATGCGTCTTGTGGAATGACAATCCGGTCGAGCGCGCTCTTGGCGCTGGCTGGCCCCGCCATCATCGGCTCGGCATCGTGGTCGGTCCTGCGCGCCGGGCCTTTCGACTCGGGCACGCCGTCAAGCGAACGCCCGTGCTCCAAGGAGACGACGCTCCATCGCAGCTTGGTCCCACCCTCGGTCCGTTCCATGGCGGTAAAGATATGCGTGCCGATCGGACGATCCGGATCCAGGATCGTCACCGGAATATCCAGCACGGGCTCAAAGCCTTGCCGGACATAAAGCCTCTGCGTCTTGCGGCTAATCAGCATCGATACCGGCTCGAACTCGCGCATGACCTGACGCGCCGCCTCGGCCGCGGCGACCCGCGCCGTCTCCGCGCTTGCAATCGCTTCACGCGTTGCCGTGACGGCGTCGAGTTTCGGCTGCAGTTCCGCTTTTGCGGCATCCAATTGGGTCTGCGACTCGGCAACCTTGGCGACAGCCTGTGCCTTTTCGCTTTCAGCCTGTTCGTTTGCCTCCCCCGGGATTGCGGAGCCAAGCTTCGCCTCGGCGGCCGCCAATAGCGCGTCGGCCCTTCGCTTTTGGCTTTCCGCGACACGTACCGGGGCCATGGCCTGCACAGACTCCCGGAAGGCGGCCCCGGCGGCCAGTCTGGCTTGTTCCGCCTTCTTCGCCGCCTCATTCGCGTCCGCAAGAAGGGCAGCAGCCTTGGCGCCGTCACCCGGCTTCGCCTCAAACAGAACCGGATGGGCTATCTGGATGGGCGCCACATCGATCGGTGCCACGATTACCCGCAAGCCCATCTGGGTCATGTCGAACAGGCGCTCAGCGAAGTCGAAGGGCATCCGAACGCATCCATGAGACGCCGGATATCCCGGCAGAGGTCCGCCGTGGAGCGCGATGCCTGACCAGGTGAGGCGTTGCATATTTGGCATGAAGGCATCGTCGTACAGGTTCGAGTGGTGATCCGCATCCTTTTGGATGACACTGAAGATCCCGGCGGGCGTCTCGCGTCCCTTCTGGCCGCTCGACACCGGCGCCCGGAGGATCCAGCCATTCGCGTCATAGATGGTGATCCGCTGGCTCTGGAGCGAAACAATCGCCATGATCGGCTCGCCAGCGGCGCGCGATTCGATGGACTCGACCAGGCGTTCGCTGCGGCGCTCTTTCGCACTCGCATGACTTCCGGCCGCGGTGAGCGCGGCCAGAACCGCAATGGCAAGATAGACCGATCGGGGCCTGGCCCGCTCGCGTTTCAAGTTCACGAAACGAAACCTCGTTGATCGGGGTTGAAGCGCTCGTGCATAATGGCATCGAGCTTCTGCCGTTCGCAACTGAAATAGGCCTCACGTCATGTCGCGGCTATCTGTTTCAAGCCAATCACGTTCAAACCGATCATGCGAGACCCTTCCCATGCGCCGTACTTGCCGCAGGCGTGAAATCGGCGCCCTCACCTCTCATCGTCGTCGCGGACGTCCAGCCAGGAGCCATCGCCGGGTTGAGCGGCGACGGCTTTCGATGACGTCGCTGGCTTACAGGTGCGCTGGCCGCCGCGATTGCGCGATCAGGAAGTATCCGCTTCCGACCGCCCCGAAAAGATAGATCAGCACAGTGGACCACCCCAAGGCGTTCGCCGTGCCGGCCAAGGTGCCGATAGTTGCCACGACGAGATTTACGACGTCACCTACGAGGCCGCCGATCAGCACCGTGCGCACGGCGGATTCGTCACGCAAGTCCCTGGCGAGCCAAAGGATCACGCCCAAGGTCAGCAACGCCCCGCCGAATAGTCGCCCGAGCAGCGCCAGGGCGGGCGAGTGTTCAATACCGTAGATGGCCAGAACCTGATCCGGGGCCAGCACAAAGCCGACGCCGAAGAAGAAGGAGAGAGCGGCGAGGATCGTGAAAAACATTCTGATCGTCATGATGATGCCTCCCTAAGCCTCTCGCCGAAGGCGAAATGCCGACGGCCTTTGCCAATTTAGCACGGCCATGGGCGCCCCGACGGTCTAACCCGAACGGGTTAATCCGGAAGGTCCCGCCAGGGTGAACAGACAAGTGCTATCGTAGCTCCATTGTGCGTGTTGCGTTCGGCACAATAAGCCCCCAACGGCCCCAGCACCCCCACCCCCCGCGCTGGGGCCGTTTACTTGGCTGGGGGGATCACAATGAGGGATGCCCGGGCCCGGTCGGCGTCGGGATGGCCACGGCGGTGGAATGGCTATGCAGTTCACCCGCATCGTTAATCCCGTCGCGGACATGGAAATATGGAACGCGAGCAGCGACGGCTTTTCCTTCGTGATCAGTCATGAGAGCCGCGACGGTCCCGGCTTTCACGGACCGCCCGGCTATGTGGCATCGTGGCGCTCGTTCTCTCGGAATCCGGGCGCCATCAGGGTGTGCGGATCGCCCTTTAAAACGCTTACCGAGGCCGAACAAGCCTGCAACGCCATGCTGGAATACCTGACGGCAAAGCTCGAGGAGGAATGACCTTGGGAGGCCGCGTGACAGATGAAAAAGCCCGCCGGCGTGAACCGGCGGGTTGAATTGCCGGCCACAGATCTCCATGGCCCGCAATGAGCGCGTTCGGCGCTGATGCGCTCGGAATCTACGGCGTGCCGGTCTTATGGTTGAGCACCACCAACGCCGGCCCCAGCCCCGACGTAAAAGCCGGTCCATGGGCGAGTCGAAGGTAGCGGCGATTTGGGAGGAGACGAGATTGGCAGGCTGGCCGAATGTTCGGACGCATAAGTTGCTGCTGCCGAGAGTGGCAGCGCCCCCGGGGCGGATCCCCGATCAGACCGAGTTTTAGTCGAGATATGTTTGCTGCCTTTTGCACCGTGGTCAGGTGACGACGTCTCTTGCGAACCACCGGAAGCGGAACCTGGGGCCGGCGCTTCACCAGCGATGCTGCTGGACACCATGAGTGGAATTATAGCTAATCCGAAAAGTGCACGACGCATGATAGACAGTCCTCTTTGCCGGACCTCCCCTAACGGAGATTTGGGTCAAGAATGTGAGAGACGGTAGGGCGTCAGGCGTTCATCATTCCGCATTTGGTTACGTGCCAATGAGTCCACGTCCTGGGGTCACCAACCCTTCCGCTCAATGCCGAATGTCGTTGCAATCAGCGCATGCTCGGTTTTCACGCCCCCGCCTCCGGGCTTTCGACCACAGGAGTCCGAGCGTCCAGCTCCGGTGTGGCCAAGTCGCTTTCGGGTATCAACTAATTGGTTGACGGCGCTAGCGGCGCATGTCTAGATTTTCACAAACAGGGAGACGGCGCTTGGACATCAGTCCAATTCAAGCGTCAGCCGATCAGGCTTGCCAGCCCGTTTCCGGGCGGCGGATAATAAAGGATCGTACGTGAAATATTCAGGTTTCCGCTCGACATTTTTGCTCTCCACCATCGTCGTTGGCCTCTTGTCCTTGCTGATGTCCCCGCCGGCCCTGGCGGCCGATTGGAAGCCGACGCGGCCGATCAATCTGATCGTACCCTGGGCAGCAGGCGGATCGACCGACCAGATCACCCGTCTGGTGGCCAGCGAGATGGAGAAGCCGCTCGGTCAGACCATCGTGATCATCAACCAGCCCGGCGCATCCGGCTCGATCGGTACGCGCAGCGCTTTGGAGGCTCCGAAAGACGGTTATACCTGGACAGCAGGCGCGGCCCAGGATCTCGGCGCTTACCAGACGTTGGGGTCGCTCAACTCTTCGATCACCGACTGGCACCTGTTTCTGAGCGTTGCCAATGTGCAGGTTATCGGCGTCGGTCCCAATACGCCCTATCAGAGCGCCAAGGAACTGCTGGACGCCATGAAGGCGCAGCCCGGCAAGATTTCGGTGGCGACAGCCGGTGTGACCTCCGCTGGCCATAACGCCATGGAGCTGATCGCCAAGGTGGCCGGCGTCAAATATCGTCACGTGACATACGACGGGGGCAATCCCGCGGTCGTAGCTACTGTCGCCGGCGAAACCGAAGTCACTACCCAACTGGCCGTCGAAGAGGCCGACATGATCCGGGGCAAGCGGCTTCGTCCGCTGGCGACCGTCAGCAACAAGCCGCTCGAACTCGACGGGTACGGAACGATCCCGCCATTGTCGGACACCCTTCCGGGTTTCTCGGCGCCGACAAACTATTTCGGCATTTTCATTCCCAAGGGCGTCCCGGACGACGTTGTCGCCACGGTGCAGAAGATCTGGATTGAAAACGTCTCCAAGAGCGACGTGTTGAAGAAGTACGCGGTCTCGCGCGGCGCACTGTTCGCGCCGGTCTACGGCGAAGCGGCGCAGAAGGCGGCGTTCCCGGCGGTGCAGGCCAATGCGTGGCTGCTTTTCGACAGCGGCAAAGCCAAAGTGTCGCCGGACACGGTCGGTGTTCCGAGGCCTTAGTAACTTTTTCGGAATCGCGTTGATGTCTTTGCCCGAGCAGGCGTCCTCCACATCATCCGAGCATCCAGAAACCGTCGTCGGGCAGCGCACCGATCTTCTGTCGGCGATCGGCTGGATGACGTTGGGGATGGCAATTCTGATCGGATCGGTGATGATGGACCGGCTCGAAGATCAGGACATCAATCCCTACACGATCCCCGGGCTGCTGCCGGGCTTGCTCGGCATTGCCATGATGATCCTCGGCGCGCTGCTTGCGCTTCGCAGTTGGCGTGCACCTCCCTCTCGTCCGGCAAAGACCGTCGATCCATCGACAAGCCAGGCCGGGCGCAAGCGTCTGGCGCTGGTGCTCGGCCTCTGCCTCGCGTTCGGCGTGGGTCTGGTGGGGCATGGTTTGCCATTCTGGCTTGCCGTCGTCATCTTTGTGACGGCGTCGATTCTCTCCCTGCAATATCAGCAGCGGCTGGCGACCGAGTCCCCCATAAAGCTGCGCCAGTTTGCCGCCGCGACCGCGATCGGTCTCGGCGCGGGCATCGCAATCACGATCATTTTCCAGGACTTCTTCCTGGTCCATCTGCCCTAAGTCGACAGATCGCATCATGCTGAACGGTCTTTCGCAACTTGGCCATGCCTATCTGAGCATTCTCAATGTCGCCTCGCTCTCCTTTGGCCTCGGTGGAGCGCTGCTCGGCATCATGGTGGGCTGCCTGCCTGGCCTTTCCGCCACGCTTTGCATCGCGCTGCTCACCACGCTCACCATCAAGTTGCCGCCCAACGACGCCATCCTCATTCTGATCTGTTCCTACGTCGGTACGCTTTACGGCGGCTCGCGGACGGCGATCCTGCTCAACATTCCCGGCACCGCGGCCAACGCTGCCTCCTGTGCCGACGGTCACGCGCTGGCGCTGCGCGGCGAGGCCGGACGCGCCATCGGCATAGCAACCTCGGGCGCGTTTAGCGGCACGTTGTTCGGTGTGCTGTGTCTCGCGGCGTTTACGCCGGTGCTCGCGGAGGTCTCACTCTCGTTCGGTGCCTATGAATTCTTCTGGCTCGCGCTGCTCGGCGTTGCCATGTCCGGCAGCATCGTCGGCAACGATCCGCTCAAGGGCTGGTTGATGGGCGTGCTCGGCCTTTTCGTCGCGCAAATCGGTCAAGAAGGACTTTACGCCTACGATCGATTTACGTTCGGATGGAGCCAGCTTTCGGGCGGCATTTCGCTGATCCCCGCGCTGATCGGAGCGTTCGGCTTCGCGGAGGTTCTCACGACGCTCGCCGATCCGGTCGGACGCAAGGTGGTCGAGATGCAGGACTCGGTCCTGCCGCGATTTCGCGAAGTTGCCCAGTATTGGCGTACCGTACTGCGGTCCGGCGTGATCGGCGTGCTGACCGGCCTGATGCCGGGCGTAGGCGAAGATGCCGGCGCCTGGATGTCCTATGCCGCGGCCAAGGCCGTCAGCAAAGAGCGTGAGCAGTTCGGCAAGGGATCGATCGACGGCCTTATGGCAGCCGAGACCGGTGACATGGCCTCGATCCCCGGCCACATCATTCCGGCGCTGGCGCTCGGTATTCCCGGATCTGCGCCCTCGGCGGTTCTGATGGCCGCGATGATCATTCACGGCATCCAGCCCGGGCCGATGCTGATGATCCAGCATCCGCAATTTATCTATGACGTCGTCGCCATGACGTCGCTGGCGACTGTCAGCATCCTGGTATTCGGGCTGTTTCTGATCCGGCCACTGCTGCTGGTGCTGCGCGTCAAGCTTCACGTCTTGATGCCTATCATTTTCGTGCTATGCACGGTCGGGGCCTTCGCCGGTGCGTCGCGGCTGTTTGATGTCTACTGCATGATGGCGATCGGAATCGGCGCGTTTTTGCTTCGCCGCAGAGGTTATCAGATGGCGCCGTTCGTGCTGGGGCTTGTGCTCGGCGGATTGCTGGACAAGAGTCTACGCCGGGGTTTGGTGTTGTCGGACGGCAGCCTTGAGCCGTTCTTCACCCGTCCAATCAGCCTCGGTCTGGCCACCGTCACCATCTTCATCCTGCTGTTGTACATTCCCGCGTTCAAGGCCGGGGCCTCGTCCCTCGCTGGAGCGGTCAGCGGGTGGATTCGCCACCTCATATTCCGTTCCGTCTGAACATTCAGAGCTCCACGAAATGCATATTGCCCTCTGCAATGAAGTTCTCGGCGATATGTCGCTGGAGCAGCAGTGCGAATACGCCGCGCGCCTTGGTTATGATGGGCTGGAGATCGCCCCTTTTACCCTTGCGGATGCGCCGGAGACCATATCCACGGCGGAGGCTGCGAGAATTCGCAGGACCGTACAGGCCTCGGGCCTTCGCGTCACAGGATTACACTGGCTGCTGGTCAAGCCCGAAGGTTTGTCGCTCACGGATCCGGACGCTGCGGTACGCGCGCGCACCATCGGCGTCATGGCCCGCATGACGGCCCTCTGCGCCGAACTCGGCGGTACGGTGCTGGTGCACGGCTCACCCAAACAACGGCAGATCGCGCCTAGCGACACCCATGCGGTCGCACTCGCCCGCGTGCACGACGGCCTGGCAAAGGTCGCACGCGCCGCCGCCGATGCCGGCGTCATCTATTGTATCGAGCCGCTGTCACGACGGGAAACGGCGATGCTGAACACCGTCGCGGAGGCGGCCGAGCTTGTGCGCGCGATCGATCATCCGCATCTCAGGACGATGATCGATTGCAGCGCCGCCGGCTTGACCGAAGCCGACGAGATTCCGGCGCTGATCGACCGCTGGCTGCCCACTGGTCTGATCGCCCATTTTCAAGTCAATGATCCGAACCGGCGGGCACCAGGTCAAGGCAACATGAAGTTCGCGCCCGTTCTGGCGGCTCTGAGGCGACACGGCTATGATGGAACCATCGCGGTCGAGCCCTTCGATTATTTGCCCGACGGTCGCGGCGCGGCCGCCTTCGCCGTCGGATATTTGCGCGGTCTGCTGGAAGCGTTGCCTGAAACTCCATGATGACGCCCCTGCCCTTTCGGATTCTCGATATTCAGCTCTACGAGCGCCCGGTGAAATTGCGGCTGCCGTTCAAGTTCGGCGTCGTCACCCTGACCGACTGCCCGCAGGTGTTCGTTCGTGTTCGCATTCGAACGACAGCCGGACGCGAAGCGGAAGGAGCCGCAGCCGAACTGCTCGCCCCCAAATGGTTCGACAAGAACCTGTCGCTCAGCAATGATGACAACTTCAATCAGCTGCGGCAGTCTCTGCGCATCGCCCGCCAAGCCTATCTATCGGATAGCGCGGCAAGGTCGGCGTTCGAGCATTTTTCGGCGCACTATCAAGACAAGATCGACGTTGCCGGCGCGCAAGGGCTCAACCCGCTGATTGCATGCTATGGTCCGGCGCTGCTCGACCGCGCCCTGCTGGACGCGCTGTGTCGTGCGCACGACGTATCGTTCTATCAAGCCATTCAGAGAAATCTGGCCGGTATCAGCAATGCGCTAACCCCCGATCTCGCGGGATTTGATCTTGACGGCTTCCTGGCCTCCCTCGCGCCATCGCCATCCATCGCCCTGCGCCATACTGTGGGCCTCGCCGATGCGATCACCGCGGCCGATCTCACGGCGAGAGTCAATGATGGGCTGCCTGAAACCCTCGACGAGGCCATCGATTTCTACGGGTGCAGCTATTTCAAGCTCAAGGTGTCCGGCGCGCCGGACCAGGATATAGCGCGGCTCACCGCCATCGCTCGAACTCTGGACCGCCTGTCGAACTATGTCGTGACGCTTGACGGCAATGAGCAATTCCACGACGCGGAAACGGCCGCCGCGTTCTGGCGACAAGTGCGATCGACGCCCGCGCTCAAACGGCTGGCGGACGCAATGCTTTATATCGAGCAGCCGCTCCCCCGCGCCATCACGCTCGATACGGACGTACGCAAGCTGGCCGGGAGCACGCCTGTGCTGATCGATGAGGCCGACAATACGCTGGATGCGTTCGTCGGGGCGATCGGCCGTGGCTACACCGGCGTATCGAGCAAGACCTGCAAGGGTATCTATCGATCGCTGCTCAACGCCGCGCGATGCCGCAAATATAACGAGATCAATGGTGCACATTATTTTATGTCGGCCGAGGATCTCACCTGCCAGGCTGGACTGGCGGTCCAGCAAGATCTGGCGCTGGTGAACTTACTCGGTCTCACCCACGTTGAGCGCAACGGCCATCACTATGTTAATGGCTTCGGCGGCCAGGGCGCCGGCGCCGCCGAGCAGGAGGCATTCCTTCTGGCGCAGCCGGGGCTCTATGAAAGCAGCCGGGGCAGTGTCCGCCTCACCGTAAGCAACGGTCTGATCAACTTGTCCTCGCTTGTGTGCCCCGGCTTTGCGACCCGTGCTTATCCGGATTGGCAGGGTCTGCAGCCGTTCGATTGAACCATGGTTGGGACTGGCGTGTTCAGGCTGGTTCGAACGACAGCGCGCTGGCGGCCGACTTTGAAACGCGAGATCGCAAGCTGGTCGCGGGACGCTGGCAAGTTCGGGCCGAACGAGTTGTCGAGGGAACCTCGGGTTACGCGACATGTTTTCAAAGCAGTTAGAATATCTTGTGAGGCCTGAAGACGGCGTTGTCGGTAAGGGAACCTGGGGTTTACCCTGGCGTCGTTTTGCCGGTACCTTTTAAAGCGGTTCAGTCTCCGGTGAACGAGAAGCCAAACCTTTCGGCATCCTGAAACGCATTTGTGATTTGGCGCCGTCCGAGGGAGCCGTAGAATTGCCAACAATCAGGCAAAGGCTTCGGTTCTACTGTCCACGCTGATAGAGGCCTGCGCCTCGGCGCGGGTTGGCTATCTCGAACGAGGAGCAATCCGATGTGTGACTATAGTCTGCACGCTGTCGCAACGCGCCCCGCCAAAATTGGAGAGACGCTCATCACCACGACATTCCGCGGGACGTCGACTCGCGGCTTCGCATCAGAAAACGAGCCCGCGGTCGCGGTCTGCATGCTTCCCGGGACCGAACTGGCGTTCACCGAAAATGTCAAATACGACAACCGGTGGATTTGGACCAGGTCGACCAATTTTCGGGTTGGAAAATTCGGCGCGGTAGAACCCGATGTTCCGCACCGTCACCATGATGCGATCGAATTTCCCGACGGAAGCTACGTGCTCGTGACGCAGCTCTGTGGAGGCCAGCGGGCCACCGTGCTGCAGCTGCCTGTGGTTCATCAGGTAACGGAACCCGCGCAGCCCGCTGCTGCACGCAACGCGGCAACCCCGACTACCGTCGGTTGAAATAGTCGTGCGGATACCCGCCGGTTCCGGCTGGCGGGTCGTAGCGCTCCTTGGCGAGTAGAAGCGCGATCAGGAATGGTCGCGCACGCTCGCGCTATTGTCGCATCTCGGCCTTGATTGTGCGTCGCGAAAGCCACATTGCGGTGGCAGCACCTCGAGATGAAGTGTTCCCTCCCGAAACTCAAATGGATCTTTCTGGGCATTGGCGGTGTGTTGCTGGCTTCGTGCGCCGGCCGAACCGCGGGCGAGCACATGGCGGACATGCCGCACTGGATGGGCGGCGAGCCCGCCGGCGTCCCGCCGCGGCGCGGCACGCCTGAATACGATGCCTGGATGGCGGCTCGCGCCGCGGAAGCTGCGAGGCCGAAGACCGATCAGCCGAAGACCGATCAGCCTCAATAGCCTTTCGCCTCGCTCGGGTCCTCATAGTTGAAACGCAGCCATTGCGGGGTCGCCCGGTTAGTCCGGCCGGGCGCCGGCCGCCATTGCCAGAATAGTCGTTTCCAGCTAGCGAACGGCTTGTTCCCGAGCCCGCAGCAAAGCGCCATTTCCGGAGCAAGCCGTTGATCTTTACCCGTCGCGCCTGCGCTGCCGCCTTGTCGCTGGGGCTTGCCGCTCTCGCTGGCTTCGCGCCGTTTCCTCTGATCGGCGATGCGAGGGCGCAAGGCTCCACTGCGGAGTTGGTGGCAAAGCCGGTGGCGTTGCCCGATATCGCGGTCGGGTCGGCAAAGGCCGCGGTGACCATCACCGAATACGCGTCGATGACCTGTCCGCATTGCGCGGCATTCGAGCAAAACGTCTTCCCGATGCTGAAGTCGAAATATATCGACACCGGCAAGGTGCGTTTCGTGTTCCGGGAATTCCCGCTCGACATCAAGGCCGCGGCGGCCTCGATGCTGGCGCGCTGCATCGCCAACGGCGATGCCGAAAAATATCTCGCCACCGTCGACAAGCTGTTCAAGCAACAGGATCAGCTCGTGCAATACACCAAGGAAACCCTGAAGCAGATCGGCGCAGACGCCGGCATGAGCCAACAGGCGGTCAAGGCGTGCGTGAAGGATCAGGCGTTGCTCGACAAGCTTTCCGCCGATCAGAAATTCGCGTTCGAGCAACTGAAGGTCGATGCCACGCCAACCTTCTTCATCAACGGCGAGATGTCCAGAGGCGCCATGTCGTTCGAGGAACTGGACAAGAAACTCAAATCGCTATTGAAGCGCTGATCACCGTCGGCGGGCACCGGCGCCGCCCACCGCTCAGCCTTGGCCAGCGGGCTGTCACCAGGATTTACCCCGGATCGGCGGCCGGTTCAGTCGGTCTGTGCGAACTTGATCGTGGAAACGGGCCACTTTCCGTCATGGCCCTTGATGGAGATTCGCAGGCCGTGGAATTCGTCAAGCCAAAGGTTTTCCACGGTCCCGGCCTTCCCGTCGGCGAGGACCACCGCCTTGCCGATAAGCTCGGATTGCGCCTGCTCGAACTCCCCGAGGATCGTTGCGGCCCGGAGCTTCACAGCAGGCATGGTTGTCTCCGAAGTCAGGCGCGGATGAATGATCAGGGATGGGTGTGTGAGCTTGGCGTCATGACTGCTCCTCTTAGCAAGGCGGCAGCATGGATACACGCCCCGACACCGATCACAACCATGAGCGCGCAGTAATGACTTGCACCGGCTTTGTGTTCAGAACGCGACCCTGCGGAACCAACGCCAATTCCGAAGCGGCCGGCGCAGCCACGGTCGAGCTCGATACGGCTTCGCCCGCCGAGATGGGGCGGCCGGGCGCTGGACTCAGCCGGCTGCGCCCTATGCGCGCGACGCGCCGATCGGAGAATCCGGGTCCGGCGGTGCTGCGGCAAAACTGACGCCAATCCGGTTTTTCTGGATCCAGGCGATACTGCACTCACGGACCGAGGAGTCCTTCGCCATCACGAGGCGAAAGCGCTGGGGTACGAAGGCGGGATTCTCGACATCGATGGCGGCGCCTTCGAGCGAGATATTTCGGACCGTGCAGCTCATGACGGAACCGCCCGACGACACGTAGGCGGGTTCATTGATTTCGGCCCGTGGGTGCTTTCGCTTCTCTTCCATCGACTTCGGCCTCGATTGCCAGGGGCGGCGCAAGGTTAGCGGCAAACGTTAAATAAATTGGACGCTATAGCCTCTCTCCGGATCGACCGGGCGCAAGGAACGGACATGGTCGGGCCAGCGAAGCGTGAAGCTATCGGTACCCTAATCTGCAATGGTCGGTTCCACGTACCGATTTAAGCAACAGCTGCCATTTCCAAAGGGCCCCTTCCGTTCGTCGCGGCGACAGGGTAGCTTTCCCGGTACTCCGGTGCGTAGGCGCGACGCCCGCTTGAAAAAACGAACATGCGCCAAGGGGAAAACGCCATGTTCGAGATACTCGACCGACGCACGAGTCTAACCGGCAACCAGATCAAGATCCTTGCCGCGGCCATCATCGGCGATGCGCTGGAATTCTTCGACTACTTCCTGATCGGCTTCGTGCTCGCCTTCTTGATCGGGCCGTGGAAACTCACCTTCGGCCAGTCCGCCATCGTGCTGATGAGTTCCGGCATCGGCGCCATCCTGGGCGCCTACGCCTGGGGCTGGCTTGCCGACCGCATCGGCCGCCGCAAGGTCTTTATCGGCACCGTGCTGAATTTCTCCGTCGCGACCGGCCTGCTGTATTTCACGCCGGACAATGGCTGGGTCTACCTTTCGATCATGCGTTTCTTCGTCGGCGTCGGCGTCGGCGGGCTCTATTGCGTGGACCTGCCGCTGGTGCAGGAGTTCATGCCCTCCTCCAAGCGCGGCTGGGTCGGCGGCATCGTGACCTGCGTGATCCCGCTGGGCACGGGTCTGGGTGCAGTGCTTGGAGCCTCCCTGGGCAGCGGCGACTGGCGGTTGCTGTTCGCGATCGGGGTGTTGCCCGCGTTGCTCGTGCTGCTGGTCCGACTCTGGGTGCCGGAGTCGCCGCGCTGGCTCTGCCGTCAGGGCCGCTACGAGGAGGCGCGGAAATCGCTGGCCTGGGCGCTCCAGATGGAACCGTCCGCGCTGCCGCTGCCGACGGCCGCTGACGCCGGCCCGATCATCAAGAGCAACTGGCTCGACCTCTTTAAATATCCGCGCAGCCTGCTGGTCTCCTGGCTCGGCAACGCCGGCGCGCAAACCGGTGTCTACGGCATCACGCTCTGGGTGCCGTCGCTGTTCGTGCTTCTGCTCAAGGTGACGCCGCAGGAGGCCTCCAAGATGATGATCCTGCTGACCGTCTTCGGCTTCGTGGGTCGCCTCTCCTTCTCTTTTTTCTCGGAACTGATGGGACGGCGCAATGCCGGCGGACTGCTCGGCTTCGGCGCCGGCGTGCTGACCATCGTGTCGGGTTACAATTACGACGCAACGATCATGGGCGTATCCGCATTCTGGCTGCTGTTGGCCGTCACGTACTTTTTCGCCGACGGCGGCTTTGCCATCGTCGGACCCTATGCGGCGGAAATCTGGCCCTCACACCTCAGGACCTCAGGCATGGGTTCCGCCTACGGCTTCGGCGGCATCGGCAAGATCATCGGGCCGGTGGGCCTTGCCCTGATCGTGGGCTCGGGCAACTATCTCAAGCCTGACGTGCCGCTGCCGAAAATTCCGTTGGCCTTCGTCTATCTCGGCTGCTGGTTCTTGATGGCCGGAGCGGTGTACTATTTCCTTGGAATCGAAACCAGGGGCAAGTCGATCGAGCAGATCGACCGGGAGTTGGCCCTCACCGCTGATCTATCCACCGCCACGGCCACTGTCCGACGAGCATAGAAGACGAGCATAGAATTGGACACGTTGATTGCGACTTCTGCCGACCTTGCGGGCGACCAGACCGTGATCTCGCGCGCCGAGGCGGTCCGTCCGGCGGTCGCGGCTGCATCGAACGAGATCGAGACCAGGCGCCGGCTGCCGCCGGCCTTGCTCGACCAACTCCATGAGGCGGGGCTGTTTCGTTTGCTGTTGCCGCGCTCGTCGAACGGGATCGAAACCGATCCCATCACCTTCTTCCATGTGATCGAAACCATCGCGCGTGCCGATGCTTCGACCGCCTGGTGCCTGAGCCAGGCCGGCGGCTGCGCGATGTCGGCGGCCTATCTCGACCTCCCGGTGGCGCACGCGATCTTCGGCAACGACCCGCGCGCGGTGCTGGCCTGGGGGCCTGGCCCCAAGGTCAGGGCTATTGAGTGCGATGGCGGCTATAGGGTCACGGGCGTATGGTCGTTCGCGTCGGGCGGCCGTCACGCCACCTGGCTCGGTGCCCATTGCCCGATCTACCAGGCCGACGGCTCGCCCAAGCGCGACGCAGACGGCGAGCAGCAGGAGCGCACCATGCTGGTGCGCACCGAGGATGTCGATTGGACCGATATCTGGAATACGGTCGGCCTGCGCGGCACCGCCAGCGACCAGTTCGCGCTGAACGACTTCTTCGTTCGATCCGACCATTCGATTACCCGCGAATTCGATCGCGAGTGCCGCGAGAGCGGTCCGCTCTACCGCATGGGCTCCGGGACCTGCTACCAGGTGGGCTTCGCGGGCGTGGCCTGCGGCATCGCCCGCGACGCGCTCGACATCTTTGTCGAGATGGCACGCAACAAGGTGGCGCGCGGCAGCAAGAGTCCGCTGCGCGACAATGCCGTGGTTCAGTCCAATCTGGCTCAGGCTGAAGTCAATCTGCGCGCCGCGCGCGGCTTCGTGCTGCAGTCGATGGCCGACATCTGGAAGCACCTCTCCGCCGGTGCCACCATCACGGTCGAGCAGCGCATCACCGTCCGCATGGCCGCCACCCACGCCATCCACAAGGCGCGCGAGGCCGTCGACTTCGCCTACAATGCCGCGGGTGCCACGGCGATCTTCGAGAGCCATCCGCTGGAGCGCCGCTTCCGCGATATCCACACCGTGACCCAGCAATTGCAGGGGCAGCTCAGGCATTTTGAAACCGTCGGCGCCTGGATGATGGGCGCCGATGCCGACTTAACCTTCGTCTAAGGAGAATGACCTATGCCACTCGGCGGACTGCAACATTACACCATCGAACCTTCCGATCTGGAGCGCACCAAGGACTTCTATTGCGACGTGCTGGGCCTGGAAAACGGCGAGCGGCCGCCGCTCGATTTCCCGGGCTATTGGCTTTATTCCGGCGGTGTCGCCACGGTGCATCTGATGGGCACACGCAAGCCCCGCGAGGGCATCGTGGTGCGCGGTACCGAAAAGAAATACGAGGATACCGGCCGCCTCGACCATATCGCCTTCGCCGCCACCGATGCCGACGGGGTGCGCAAGCGCCTGCAGGCAAAGAACGTAAAATTCCGCGAGAGCATCGTGCCGCGCACCGGCGATACGCAATTCTTTCTCTACGATCCCGATGGCGTCGGCGTGGAACTGAACTTCCCGAAGACGTAAGCGCGTCTTTTGTTCCGGGATCGCTGTTCGTCATGCCGGGCCTTGCGCCGGGGATCCACGTCTTGGAGCCACCTCCAGCCAGAGGACGGGGATGGCCGGGACGAAGCCCGGCCATGACGGGCTGCCGACATACTCTGGCGAGCTATTCCCGATAAGGCCATGACGCAGCCATTTCTCGGGCGCGAATTGGTCAGTGTTTCTTCCAATTTGCATGACGAGTTGGAAAGCCGCGCGACTCGCGGCGGGATAGCCGGGTGCCGAGCCTTTCAACCCTCCCCAGGGGCATGTGCGCCCGGCTATTCGCAGCTGTGGCGGCTGCTAATCCAGCCCCCGCTCATGACTAAGGCGCACCATCTCCTCGATGAAGATCGTCTTTTGCTTGTCGTCGAGGCTTGCGAATAAGGGCTCGGCCGCATCGGCGACGTTGCGCTGATCCACCGCGCGATCGTTGAGAAACTGGGCTTCGTTGCGCATCTGCTCGATGATGTCGTCGGGCGGATCGCGCTTGGCGCGCGCAATTCTCAGGTTGAGCCGGTCGGCGCCGTTATGCCCGAGATAATGCATCGCGCTGTTGAAAGCAGTCCAGTTCTTCTCCTGCTCTGCCGTGAGATGCAATTCGGCCTTGATGCGATCGATATTGGCATCGCTGTCGGCGACGATCTGTTCGGCCGTCAGTTGCGGCTCACCTTGCTGGGTGAGCACCACCTGCTTGCTTTCCTTGCCGCCTTTGCCCGTTTTGCCGGTTTTCGCTGGACCCGCCTGTTTGGTGCCGTTCGCGGCGGGGGTCTGACCGTTATTGCCGACGCCAAGCACGCCGGTAAAGACGCCGACCACCCCGCCGATCGCCCCTCCCAACACGCCGCCGACCGGCCCGGCGGCCTTGTTGCCGGCTTGCGCTCCCTGTTGAACGCCTTGCACCAGTCCTTGCGCATCCACCGATGAAGGTGCGCCGAGAAGCGCGACGACGACTGCCCCAAGCGCAAAACGCAATCCCAATCGCGCACGCGCTGTCGATGCCGGGGTGATCATTATTTGGTCTCCATGGTCGATCTCGATGGTGGGCTGAATGTGTTTTGGGGGCGGCAGGCGCCTGCCGAGTCGAGACTCTATCGTCTTCGCGCCAAGCGAGTCTACCGTCGCGCCGCGCCGTCCATGATCCGGAAAAGCTTGCTGCAGGAGCCAGTTACAGAAGGTCGAAACCGGACTGCGGCGCAATCGCGCACCCCTTCCACTAACACTGCGAAGCGATGTGTGCGCCGCAATATGATTTACTCGACCGACAAAATATTTTGCGGGGGAAGCGCTGCGATTAGCGGACTGCGTCATTTTGTACACAACGTTAGTTCTATGATCCAGTTAACCTGATTTCTCGACAGACGCAGGCAATTCTGCTCTGATCTTCAAAACAAAATCTCCGCCCCACGCAGCTTCATTTCGAGCGTGACGTCCGCCGGAGGCAAAAACAAAAGCACATTTTGGCTCAGCAACGAGGGAACGCCATGTCACGGAGAACGCTGTCTCGACGACAATTCGTAGCCGCTACCGCACTGTCATCCGCCGCGCTGATCACAGCGCCCTATATCCGAGGTGCTCATGCCGCGGGTAAACTCACGATGGGCTTTTGGGATCACTGGGTGCCCGGAGCCAACAAGGCCTCTACCGATCTCGTCAATGAGTGGGCCGCGAAGGAGAAGGTCGAGGTTTCCATCGACTACATCCCGAGCCAGGGCAACAAGAACCTGCTGACCATCGCCGCCGAAGCTCAGGCGAAATCCGGCCACGACATCCTGGCGATGCCGACCTGGTGGCCGCACGCCAATTCCGAGTTGATGGAACCCGTCAACGACATCATGGAGCCACTGATCAAGCAGAACGGCCAGGTGAACGGCACGGTGCAGTATCTCGGTCAGCTGGACGGCAAATGGCTCGGCGTGCCCGCCTGCGTCGGCAGCCAGATCAAGGGCCCCTGCTCCCGCATCGACCTGATGAAAAAATACGCCAACATCGACGTCCAGGAGATGTACCCAGCGGGGGCACCGCCGAAGGCCGACAACTGGAACATGGATACCTTTCTGAAAGCCGCAGAGGCCTGCCACAAGGGCGGATTCCCCTTCGGAATCGGTCTCGGCGAGACCACCGATAATGTCGATACCGCCGGCGCGATCTTCCAGTCGTTCGGCGCCCAGCTCGTCGATGCCAAGGGCAACCTGACGGTCAAGACCGACGAGGTGCGACAGGCTCTCGAATTCTACAAGAAGCTGATCGCCTTCCTTCCGCCGGATGTGGCGGCCTGGGACGACGCCTCCAACAACAAGTGGCTGGTCTCCGGCCGCGGGGCGATGATCATGAATCCACCAAGCGCCTGGGCGGTTGCCAAGCGCGACGCGCCGGAAGTCGCCGAGCAATGCTGGACCCACGGCTTCCCGGCAGGCCCAAAGGGCAGGTTCGCGCCGTTCCTGCCCTACTTCTGGACCACCTGGAGTTTCTCCAAGAACAAGGAAGCGGCGAAGAGCCTGCTCGTTTATCTGTCGCAATCCGCTTCGGTCGAGAAGATGGTTGTAGCGAGCGGTGGTTACGATTTGCCGTCGTTCGAAAAACAGACGAGCTTTAAGGTCTGGGCGGAGGAAGGTCCGCCGAAGGGAACGCTCTTCCACTATCCGGATCCGTACAAGCATCAAACGCTGTCCATCGCCGCTTCGCCGGCGCCGCCGAAGGTCGCCCAGCAAATCTACGCACAGGCCACCCTGACCAAGATGTGCCTGCGGTATTATCAGGGAGAAACGATGGAGAAGACGCTGGCCTGGGCGGAAGGCGAGTGCGAAGGCTTCATGCGGAGCTGAGGCTGCGGATATCGCTGCAACGGCCCGCCTGATCGCAGGCCGTTGCGGCGCGCATCCGCGGTTTTACCCATACGATCGCAGGCCGGCATGGCGCCGGCTTCTCGATCTCTGATAAAATTCGCGAGGAAGATGCATCATGGTTGATGTCGCGCTTCAGCCGAACCGTGTTCCCGCTACGCGATCCCCGCGCAAGCGCGCCAGTTTACGGACCGCGCTGAAGCGAAAATCGACCGCGGCATTTCTCATGACGCTGCCGCTGATCCTGCTGATCGGCATTCTCGTGGTCTATCCGGCGTTCTATTCGCTGCATCTGGCGACGCTGAACAAGTCGATGCAGCACTTCATCGGCCTCGGCAATTTCCAATTCCTGTTCAAGCGCGACACCTTTTGGCTGGTGGTGGAGCAGTCGTGCATCTTTGCTATCTCAGCCGTCGTGTTCAAGGCGCTGATCGGCTTCATCGTCGCGCATTTCGTTCACAACATTCCCGCCAAAGGCCAACGCAAGTGGCGCGGCATGCTGCTGGTGCCATGGGTGATTCCCCCCGCGATGAGCACGCTGGCGTGGCTGTGGCTGTTCGATCCTTCCTACAGCGCCTTCAATTACACGCTGTCGTTTTTTGGCATCGGGCCGATTCCCTGGACCGGCGATGCCAACTGGGCCCGTTTCTCGGTTATCCTGGTCAACGTCTGGTACGGCGCCCCGTTCTTCATGATCATGTACCTGGCATCGCTGAAATCGGTGCCCGACCAGCTCTATGAGGCCGCGGCGATCGACGGTGCCAACTGGTGGCAGCGCATCTGGTACGTGACGCTGCCGATGATGCGCAACATCATCGCGATTACCACACTGTTCTCGCTGATCGTCACCTTCGCCAACTTCGACATCGTGCGGATCCTGACCGCGGGCGGTCCGCTCGACCACACCCACCTCTTCGCGACCTGGGCGTTCAGGATCGGCATCGAGGGCAGCGATCTTCCGCTCGGCGCCAGCGTGTCCTTGTTCATGGTGCCGATCCTCGCGATCGCGGCGGTCTTCATCCTGCGCGGCGTCAACAAACGCGGGAATGAAGCCTGATGACAAGCACCGTAGTGATCGACAAGGCGGCACCGAGCCGGACGGTCAAATATGGCAGCATGAGCCGCGACCGCACCTGGGCGCTGCGCTGGTCGTACTTCTTCCTGACGTTGTTCGCGATCTTCTCGCTGGTGCCGCCGCTCTACATGCTGATCACCTCGCTGAAGAGCAGCGCGGAGATTTCGGCGGCAACCAACCCCTGGTGGGTGTTTCATCCGACGCTGTCGAACTACGTGGGACTGCTGACCTCGAACCAGTTCCTGCGATTTTTCCTGAACTCGGCCATGGTTTCGATCTTTGTGGTGACCATCACCATGCTGATCAGTGTGCCGGCGGCGTTCGCGCTGGCGCGAATGCGGTTCTGGGGCTCGGCGACGCTCGCGACCGGGGTATTCCTGACCTATCTCATTCCGGACAGCCTGCTGTTCATTCCGTTGTTCAAGATGTTCGCCGTGTTCGGCGACTGGACCGGAATCCAGCTGATCAACCGGTGGTACGTCCTGCTGTTCATCTATCCGACGCTGACGGTGCCGTTCTGCACCTGGATCATGATCGGCTACTTCGCGTCGATTCCGAAGGAACTCGACGAGGCCGCCATCATCGACGGTGCGTCGTGGTTTCAGACGCTGACGCGCATCTTCATTCCGGTCGCGCTGCCCGGCCTGATCGCCGCAACCATTTTCGCGTTCACGCAGTCATGGGCGCAGTTCCTCTATCCGCTGGTGTTCACGACCTCGACCGATCAACTGGTGCTGCCGGTCGGCATCATCACCACCCTGATCAAGGGCGACGTCTTCAACTGGGGACAGATCATGACCGGCGCGCTGCTCGGCGCCGCCCCGCCGCTGATCATCTACGCGTTCCTGATGGACTACTACATCGCCGGCCTGACCGCCGGTGCGACAAAGGGTTGAACTCAATGGCTGACGTCACGTTGCGCAAGGTTATCAAGCGTTACGACGACGTCGAGGCGGTGCGTGGCATCGATCTCGACATCGCCGACCACGAGTTTGTCGTGCTCGTGGGGCCATCGGGCTGCGGAAAATCGACCACGCTGCGGATGATCGCAGGCCTGGAGGACATCACCGACGGCGACATCATGATCGGGGGCGATGTCGTCAACGACGTGCCGCCGAAGGACCGCGACATCGCAATGGTGTTCCAGAATTACGCGCTCTATCCGCACATGACGGTCGCGGAAAACATGTCGTTCGGCCTGCGCCTGAAGCACTATCCGAAGGCCGAGATCAAGACCCGTATCGACGAAGCCGCGCGCATGCTGGATATCGTCGAACTTGTCGACCGCAAGCCGAAGCAATTGTCGGGCGGCCAGCGCCAGCGAGTCGCCATGGGCCGGGCCATCGTTCGCAATCCCAAGGTTTTCCTATTCGACGAACCGCTGTCCAATCTTGACGCCAAGCTTCGGGTCCAGATGCGGATCGAAATCAAGAAGGTGCATCAAAAAGTCCGCACGACCACCGTCTATGTGACCCACGACCAGGTCGAAGCGATGACGCTGGCCGATCGGGTCGTGGTCATGAACCATGGCCGCATCGAGCAGATCGGCACGCCGAACGATCTCTATCACAATCCCGCCACGCGCTTTGTTGCAGGCTTCATCGGCTCGCCCGCGATGAACTTCATGCCCTGCCAGCTGGAGGAGGTCGGCGGCAAACTCCACATTCGCCTGACTGACCGTATCGCCGTTCCGCTGCCGCCTGCTCGCGCAGCGCGATATCAAAGCGTGGCGCGAAACGAGAAATTGCAGCTGGGCCTGCGGCCGGAACACGTCACCGAAGCAAAAGCGCATCCGGAGCCGGGGGTCGAGAGCTTCGATGCGGTGCTGGATGTGACGGAGCCGATGGGGATGGAGACGCTGATTTATTTTACGCTCGAAGGCGCCCAGATCTGCGGCCGGGTCAACCCCAACGCCGGCGCGCGCGATGGCGGCCCGCTTCGATTGGCAGTGGACCTCAACAATATGCACCTGCTAAATGAGGTGACCGGCGCTGTCATTTGACGGTCGTACAAGAAAACGCCGAAAGGCTGGGCAAGGACTGGGAATGGCGACCAACAAGAAGAAAATTTTCGTCACTGAATCGATGTCGCAGCCAGGACGGGCCCTGTTGAGGGAGCGGGACGATATCGAAATCGTCGAATTCCCCAATATGATTTCCGCCGGAGATTTCGAGGCGATGCTGAAAGCGCAGGCGCCGGTTCACGGCGTGGCGCTCGGCGCCACCCGTTTCGGCGAGCCGGAGCTCGAGGCTTCCCAGGACATGAAGGTGGTGACCCGGATCGGCGTCGGCTATGACGCCGTCGACGTCCCGGCCCTGAGCCGCCGCAACATCCCGCTGATGGTGGCGGGCACCGCCAATTCGCCTTCGGTCGCCGAACAGGCGCTGTTCATGATGCTGACCCTGGCCAAACGGGCCGTCGAGATGCACGCCCTGGTGAAGGACGGCCAGTGGGCTACCCGGCTCGGCAAACTGCCCTACGATCTCTTCGGCAAGACGGTTCTGATCGTCGGCTTTGGCCGCATCGGCACCCGCACCGCCAAGCGCTGCCTGGCCATGGAAATGAATGTTGCGGTCTACGATCCCTACAAATCGGCCGCCGAGATCAAGGCGGCGGGCTGCGAGCCGGTTGCCGATCTCGATGCGGCGCTGCCGCGCGCCGATTTCGTCAGCGTCCACTGCCCGAAGACACCGGAGACGGTCGGGATGTTCAATGCGGCGCGGCTGAAGCGCATGAAGCTGACGGCCTACTTGATCAACACCGCGCGCGGGGGGATCGTCGAGGAGGCGGCGCTTTATGATGCGCTGGTGTCCGGCAAGCTCGCCGGCGCCGGTCTCGACGTTTTCGAGCAGGAGCCGCCGTCATCAGGCCATTCGCTGTTCGAGCTTCCCAATATTATCATTGCCCCGCACGTGGCCGGGGTGACGCGGGAAGCCGTCGACCGCATGAGCGAGCAGACCGCGCGCAATATCCTGAGCGCACTCGACGGCGAACCGATACGTCAGAACGTCATCAATCAGGACGTGCTTGGCTGATTTCTCCAGTGATTTAAACTGGCGTCGGCGCTTTGGTGACTCGCGGGGATTGATATGGCCTTCAGGGAGTACGGTGACTATGACGCGGTCGGCCTTGCCGAGCTGGTGCGAAAGAAGCAGGTCAGCGCGCGCGAACTGCTGGACGAGGCGATTGCCCGCACCGCCAAGGTCGATCCCGAAATCAATGCCGTGGTGGTGAAACATTACGACTATGCGGAGCGGCAAATCGATCGGGGGCTTCCGGATGGGCCCTTCACCGGCGTGCCGTTCCTGTTGAAGGATCTGGATATCCTCGAGGGCACGGTGACCACCTTCGGCGCGAGCGTCTACAAGGATAACGTCGCCGACCATAGCAGTACCCTCGCCCAGCGCTTCCTCAATACCGGCGTGACGATCTTCGGTAAAAGCTCGAGCCCGGAATTCGGATTGCTGCCGACCACCGAGTCCCGGCTGTTCGGCCCAACCCGCAATCCCTGGAATCTCGCACATTCGTCGGGCGGTTCCTCCGGCGGCGCCGGGGCGGTGGTCGCGTCACGCATCCTTCCGTTGACACATGCCAGCGACGGCGGCGGTTCGATCCGGATTCCGGCGTCCGCATCCGGCGTGTTCGGCTTGAAGCCGAGCCGGGCGCGCAATCCGCTTGGCCCCGACCGCGGCGAAGGCTGGAGCGGTTTTTCCTGCGCCCATGTCGTGAGCATCAGCGTGCGCGACAGTGCGGTCATGCTGGACGCGACCCACGGTCCGGAACTGTGGAGCCCCTATTTCGTGCCGCCGCCGGCGCGGCCCTTTGCCGAGGAAGTCGGGCGCGATCCCGGGCGGCTTCGCATCTCCTTTACCGACAAGTCTCCTTATGGCGACACCATCGATCCCGAGATCGCGGCAGCGGTTCGGGAAACCGCGACCCTGCTGGCCGCGCTCGGCCATGATGTCGAGGAGCGCGCACCTGTGCTGGCGGCCGATCCGGGCGTGGTGATGGGGACCATCGTCAGCGCCAATGTTGCGCTGAATGTGCGGCAGGCCGAGCAGCGCTTCGGCCGCGCCATGACGGCCCGCGATTTCGAAATATTGACGCTGGGGAGCGCCCACATCGCAAAGGAAACGACCGCGACCGACTATGTCGCCGCACAGCTCAGCGCCTTCCAGATTTCGCGCGGCCTTGCGGCCTTCTTCGAGGCCTGCGACGTATTCCTGTGTCCGACGCTCTGCCTGCCGCCGCTGCGGATCGGCGAACTCAACTCGATGTCGGAGGATCTGTCGCATATCGCCCCAATGCTGCGCCGCTATATGCCGGCGACCGCCATGTTCAACATGTCGGGCCAACCCGCGATGTCCGTGCCACTAGCCTGGAACGCCGCCGGATTGCCGCTCGGCATGATGTTCGCCGCCCGTTTCGGCGACGAGGGCACCTTGTTCCGGCTGGCGGGCCAGCTTGAGCAAACGCGCCCCTGGAAAGACAAATTCCCGCCAGTTTGTGCGTAGATCGACAAAACTCAGCCTTATTCGAGAGCAAAGTATGGCATGGGACAGCCGCGGAACTCATTCCGCCGCTTATGGCGCAATATTCGGAGTCCAGATTTTGAGTCAGAGCGATCCCACCGATCATGCGCTGGCGGCCATCGCCAGCATCCTCGACCATCCGGAACCCCATCGCGAGCCCGAAAGGCCGGCGGTGGAGGACAGACCGCTCGCCCCCGAGCGGACCTCGGCGGATGGTTATCAGCGGGTCGGTCCCGGCCCCATGGCGGCGATCCGCTTCAAATGGACGGTCCGCCGCGAGGCCAATGGCGAGTATTACGTGGATGAGACCATCGGTGAGAATTCCACGCCGATCGTCAGCGGGCCGATGTCCGGGGATGCCGCGGTCAAATTCGCGGACGATTGCGAAAGCGCGGCGCGGCAGCGATTCGAACAGCTCAAAAGCGAAATGATCGGACCGGATCCGGCGATCGCGAATTTCGTCCGGAAGAACAGCGGCGAGATGTAGCTTTCCCCTCTTAGCGTCGCGAGCCCAACGACCGAAGGCACTGGAAAGCCCGATAGCCGCAACAAGCCCTTTTGCGAATACGATCCGCTGTTCTATATCGGCGGTGGTTCATATTGCGCGAAAGAAAGCCTGATGATTCGAATTCTCGCCTGCCTCGCCGCTGCATTTTTTCTTGTCTCGTCCCCGGCGCATTCCCAGCAAGCCTCCCGCCTTGACGAGATCATGAAACGCGGGACGTTGCGTGTCGGTCTGACCGGCGACTATTTGCCGTTCAGTTCATTCGACGCGGTCACCTCGAAATTCCGGGGTTTCGACGTCGACATGGCGGAAGCGCTGGGCAAGGCACTCGGCGTCAAGGTCGAGTACGTTCACACCGCGTGGCCGCAAATGACCAGGGATTTTGAGGCCGACAATTTCGACATCGCGATGGGCGGGGTTTCGATCACGCTCGATCGTCAGAAGAAGGGATTGTTCTCCTCGCCGATCATGCGCGAGGGCAAGACGCCGATCGCGCGTTGCACCGACAGGGGCAAATACCAAACCATCGCCGATATCGACAAACCGGGCACCCGCGTGATCGTCAATTCCGGCGGCACCAACGAACGATTTGCCCGGGCCAACGTCAAAAATGCCGAGATCAGGGTCTACAACGACAACGTCACGATCTTCGACGAGATCGCCAAGGGCGACGCCGATCTGATGATCACCGATGCATCCGAAACGCGATACCAGCAGAAGCTTCACGCCGGCGTGCTGTGCGCGGTGCATCCGGAAAAGCCGTTCGACTTCGCTGAAAAAGCCTACTGGCTGCAGCGCGATTTCGCCCTCAAGGCGTTCGTCGACCAGTGGTTGCACATCGCCGTCGAGGACGGCAGCTTCAAGAAGATCTATGCGGCCTGGTTTGAATAGATATCGCCGAATGACCGGCGTTTCCTGGAAATTGACCGCCGCTCCGGTCGTAAACTAGACTGGCCGGAACTAGACTGGCCGGCACGCGCATTGAACCAAAGCCGCTAATCCACGACTCATACCATGAAAGTGATGTAGGTCACGTTGCAGAAAACTGCCGAAGTGTAGGGTCGGGAACGGATTCCACCTACTCAGGAGGTGATCATGAAAACGCTGTTTGCCGTCGCCGCGTTTCTGTTGGCAAGCACGGCCGCCCAGGCTCAGTACACGTTCGAGTATGGCGGACGTACCATTCGCATCGATCCGGATCGTGGAACGGTTTCGATCCCCGGGGTCTACGACAACAGCGGACGGCGATCGAAGCGCTCGCATAGCGACCAGGACAGCGACCGTCAGCGCAAACAGGCGCCGCAACAGGCGAAGGGCGATCCGCAGGTGCCGGCCGCCAACGCACCGCCTGTCGACCAGGCTCCCGCTCCTGCGCCCGCAAACGCTCGACCCGAACCTTCCAACGCCACGGCGCACGTAGCGCCTGGGGATACCGCGGTCTCACCGCCGCCTGCGCCAAACGCGGCTGCACCGCAAGGTCAACAGGGCGCTGCGCCGGTCGCCACACCGGCGCCCGCGCCCGCGGTTGCAACCGCGCCGGTGGCGGCGCCGATCCAAAAGCAGCAGACCCCTGCCCCCGCCACCCCGGCAACCCAGGCGGCCGATACGCCGCTCGGCGTGTGGCTGACGGAAGAAAAAGAGGGCAAGGTCCGGATCGAGCAATGCGGTGCCAATCTCTGCGGGTATTCGGTGGACACGAAATCGAACCAGAACGGCGAACAGGTTCTGATCAACATGAAGCCAGGTAAGGAAACCGAATGGACCGGGCGAATTCTCGACCCGAATACCGGTAGCACCTATGATTCAACGATCGCGCTGAAAGGTTCGGACACGCTTCGGGTTCAGGGCTGCGCCTTCAGCGGCATGTTCTGCGGCGGCCAGACCTGGAGCCGGGTGAACTAGCAGCCATCGACAATAGCGGTTCATTGAAGGCCCCGTCTGCGGCGGGGCCTTTTGCTTGCGCGAATACGCGGCGCATCAGGTCGAGCCGACCGTTCGAGCCGCGGGACTATTCTCCGACCTTTTCGGAATATTCCGCGTCGGTCACCGGCTCCATCCAGGTCGCGTGATTCCCGTCGAGGGATTCCTGCATCGCGATGTGGGTCATGCTCGTGGTCGGGGAGCCACCGTGCCAATGCTTCTCGCCGGGCGGAATCCAGACTACATCGCCCGGCCGGAGCTCGCGCATAGGCCCACCCTTGGTTTGGATTCGACCGACGCCCGAGATCACGTACAGGGTCTGGCCCAGCGGATGCGTGTGCCAGTTGGTCCGCGCGCCCGGCTCGAACGAGACGCGGTTGGCGACCAGCCGCGCAGGGGCACTCGTTGCAATGACAGGATCCTGCCACACCGTGCCGGTGAAATATTCCTTGGGTGCCCGGCGCGTCGGTCGCGATCCCGCGAGATGGATATCCATGACGTTTCTCCCTTCCTGAGCAAAATATACCTCATGGTGAGGAGGCGGCTTTGCGCCGTCTCGAAACCATGAGGTTGTCTCATCCTTCGAGCTGCGGCCAACGGGTCCGCGCGAAGCGCGGCCCGATGGTAAACTCCGACGCCGCGGCCCCAGGATGAGGAATCATTTTTTTGAGGCCGCATAACGCGCCTTGGTCTCGGCATTCATGGGATAGAGACCCGGCAGCGCCGCGCCGCCGTTCACCTGCTCGACGATCCAGGCTTCCATTCGCTCCTGCTCCGCGCCTTCGGCCAGAATGAGGTCGAGAAACGCTTGCGGGATCACCACGGCGCCATCCTGGTCGGCGACGATGACGTCGTTCGGGAAGATCGCGACGCCGCCGCACCCGATCGGTTCACCCCAGCCGACGAAGGTCAGCCCGGCGACCGAGGGCGGCGCGGCGAAACCGTCACACCATACCGGCATGCCGGTCCCGAGCACGCCTTCGAGATCGCGCACGACGCCGTCGGTCACCAGCGCGGCAACGCCGCGCTTGACCATCCGTGCGCACAGGATATCGCCGAAAATGCCGGCGTCGGTGATGCCCATGGCGTCGACCACGGCGATGCAGCCTTCCGGCATGGCTTCGATCGCCGTTCGGGTCGAAATCGGCGACGACCATGATTCCGGCGTCGCAAGATCCTCCCGCGCCGGCACGAAACGCAGCGTAAAGGCCGGCCCGACCAGCCGCGGCTGTCCCGGCCGCAGCGGACGCGAGCCTCGCAGCCAGACATTTCGCAGGCCCTTTTTGAGCAGAACCGTGGTGATGGTGGCGGTGGAGACGCGGGAAAGGGTTTTGATCGCTTCAGGGGTCAGGGACATCGACAACAGAACTCCGGGTGGGGATTGATTGGACCGGCGCATCTTGAGGGGCATGGCCAGCGCGTCAAGTGGCGTCGCCAGTTCAGGGTGAAAGCGGATTGCCCCGGATGGTGCAATCACCACATCTTATGACTGCAATGTGGATTAATTTATTGAACTTGCAGGCCGATTTTGCGCGAACCGAATTCCACTCGGCCGCAAAACGCGCTAGAGCTTGATATCCGCCAAAGCGATATCCGCCGACGAGTTGTGAGGCCATGGCCGCGACGCTTTCCCCGCCCCGCCTGCTGCCCAATGGCGACAGCGCCATCACGATCGAATTCAGTCGCAATATCGATGATACCGCGAACCGGCGGGTGCTGGCGCTCGATCGTGCGCTGGCGGCTGAGCCGGTCCTGGGCGTGACGGAGACGGTCCCGACCTATCGATCCCTGCTGGTGCACTACGATCCCGTGCTGATCGATTTCGATACGCTGAGCGGGAAGCTTGCCCCGCTGGCCGAACGGCCCGTTCCGCCGGCGACAAAAGCCCGGCGCTGGCGCATTCCCGTGGTCTATGGCGGCGAGCATGGCATCGATCTCGAGGATGTCGCCAAGACGCTCAACACCACCGCCGACGACATCGTGGCTCGGCACGTCGCCGGCGACTACCGCGTCGCCATGATCGGCTTTACGCCGGGATGGTCCTATCTCAGTGGCCTCGAGCATTCCCTGCACACGTCGCGGCGGCAAAATCCGCGGCTGCTGACGCCGGCCGGAACGATCTCGATCGGCGGCGTGCAGACCGGCGTGCAATGTCTCGCCGGCCCGAGCGGCTGGCACCTGTTGGGCCGGACCGCGGTCAGAACCTATCAATTGCACCGCGATCCGATCTTTCTGCTCGAGCCCGGGGATCACGTGACGTTCTCGGCGGTCGATGCCAAGACCTTCGCCGAGCAGGATCGCGCAGCGGAATCTGGCGAAATCATCGCCGAGTTGATGGCCGCATGAGCAAGCTTGTCATCACAGCCATCGGCCCCGCAAGTTCCGTACAGGACGGCGGTCGCCCGGGCGCCCAGCGTTATGGCCTGACGCCGAGCGGCGCGATGGATCGGCTGGCGCTTGCCACGGCAAACACTCTGGTTGGAAACCCAACCTTCGCTGCAACCATCGAGATCGGACCATTCGGCGCCGCATTTACGGCGCGCGACGGCGCGGTTCGAGTCGCGCTGGCGGGCGCGCCGCGCAACGCCGACATCGCCGGACGCGTGGTGGCCTTCGATACATCGATGACGCTGGCGGAGGGAGAGACCCTGACGCTGGGCTTTGCCCGCGGTGGGTCCTTCAGCTATCTCGCGATCGAGGGTGGCATCGCGGGCGAACCGATGTTCGGCAGCCTTTCAGTGAATGCGCGCGCCGGCCTCGGCAGTCCGTATCCGCGTCCGCTGCAGACGGATGATGAGCTGCAAACCGCAGCGGCAACCGGCGCCGCCGAGCGCCGGATCGATCTCCCCCAACTCGTGGACGGACCGATCCGCGTGGTGATGGGGCCGCAGGACGACGAATTCAGCGAGGCTTCCAAAAACTTGTTTCTGGACTCGGAGTGGAAGATATCGGCCACCAGCGACCGCATGGGTTACCGGCTTGAGGGGCCCGTCATCAAGCATCTGCACGGTCACAACATCGTCTCCGACGGCACCGTGAACGGCAGCATCCAGGTGCCCGGCAACGGCGCGCCCATCGTACTGATGCCGGACCGCGGCACCAGCGGCGGCTATCCCAAGATCGCAACCGTCATTTCAGCCGATTTCGGCCGGTTCGCACAGATACCCGCAGGCCGCGGTTTTCGCTTCAAGGCCATCAGCATGGCCGAGGCGCAGGCTGAAGCCCGCAAATTTGCGGAACTGCTGCGCGCCCTGCCCGACCGCGTCAGGACCATCGAGAATTTGGATCTCAACATCGCGGCGCTGCAAGATGCCAACGTCGCCGGCGCCGCCGTCAGCGCCGTCGACGCCGGGACATGGCAAATCCTGTCGCCGGAAGATACGCTGGCGCAGGACTAATTCCGGGTAACCTCACTCAAGTGGACACACGATGACGACAATCGATCTCAATTGCGATCTCGGCGAAGGGTTTGGCGCATGGGAAATGGGCAATGACCCCGCCATGATCGAGCTGGCCACCTCGGTCAACATCGCCTGCGGCTTTCACGCCGGCGATGCCGACATCATGCGCAAGACGGTGGAGCTCGCGAAGGCCCGCGGCGTCAGCATCGGCGCCCATCCAGGCTATCGCGACCTGCACGGCTTCGGCCGACGGCCGTTTCCGGGCATGAAAGCTTCCGAGATCGAAAACCTGGTCGCCTACCAGATCGGCGCCTTGCAGGCGATCGCGACCGCGGCCGGCCACAAGGTCACCCACGTCAAGGCGCATGGCGCGCTGTCGAACGTGGCCTGCGAGGACGAAATGACCGCGCGGGCGATCGCGTCGGCCATCAGGGCGGTCGATCCCAATCTGGTCTTTGTGGTGCTCGCCAATTCCAAGCTGGTGCAAGCCGGCGAAGCCGCCAACCTTCCCATGGTGCACGAGGTGTTCGCCGACCGCGCATATGAGGACGACGGCTCCCTGGTCTCGCGCCGGAAGCCGGGCGCGGTGCTGCATGGTGCCGCTGAAATCGCCGAACGGGTGGTGCGGATGGTGCAAGACGGCGCGGTGATCTCAGTCACCGGCAAGGTCATCAAGATGCGCACCGACACCGTCTGCATTCACGGCGATACGCCCGGGGCGGTCGACATCGCGCGTGGGCTGCGCAAGGCGCTGAAGGACAGCGGCATCGAAGTGGCGCCGTTCAAGAAGGCGGTTTGAAATCTCTCGTTGGAAAAAAATCCCCCTCCCGAGACGATCAAGTGTCTGTCGAAAGGGGGATCGTACGACGTGCAACTTTGCTATTTGTGGTAGATTGATGAGGGCTGGGCCGCTTGCTCAGGTGCCCAGAGACGATAGCTGAGCGACGCAAGCACCGTCGTACCCTGCGCAACCAGAGAGAAGTCCGATCCGGTTGCTGCGACAGCGGCGGGATTGGAAGCCTTGGCCGAAACTTCCTGCGTTGCCCACACCGTCAAATTCGCGGGTCCGAAATTGTACCCGACGAGGCCGCCTACGGCCCAGATGTTGAATCGTTGCGGATTCATCAAGGTCCCCGTCCCGTAAAGGCAGCCGACGCTGCAGGAGTCATTGCTAACCTGGCCGTAGTAATAGGCGACGGGCCCAACCGTCCACTTGCCGATTTGCTTGGTGGCAGTGAAGTCGGCGTGAAGAATGTCGCCTGACGTATACTGAGAAATTGTATTTCTCGTATGGAATTCATCGTAGATGGCGGCGCTCAGGTTCCAGCCGTCTTTCAGATACGACACGACCACTTCGGGCTGAACGGTCCAATACGGAGATCCGGCATTACCGGTGCCATAAGGCCCGGTCACAGTCCCGTCCGGCGTAAAGATGCTCAGACCTGTTTTAACAGCGAACCCACTGTCGGCGAGCTTCCAGCTCAACTCAACCGGAATTAACAAGGTGTCATGCATGCCGGCGTCCTGAACATTCGAAGGGGAGCCCACACTGGACGTCGAGAAGGGCTGCACGATGAGACCATCATACGTCGCGCCAAGGAAGGTCCAACCCGGAACGAACAGGAAGCCCTGAATGTCAACGGCGGCCTGAACTCCAACTTTGGTGTTGCCACCAAGCTTCGTGTTGACCCCGGGTCCAGTCAGATTTGACTGAACGGTGAAAACCTCATCGAACATGTAGATGCCCGGCGGAGGAACTCCCGCGCTCGCGTTAATGAGTATCCCCGGCTTGCTTTGCGCGTTCTGACCCGCCTCGATGGCGAATGCTGACGACGAGGAGACCGCGATCACGCCGGCTGCGGCTAATAGCGCTCTAGATACCTTCATATTTCCCCCTGTTTTGTTTTTTGTAACGGGACTGTGAACGTGCCCCGCCGACAAGACCCGAGGCCGCCCGTTTTTTATTCCCCGAGAGTCGATAGCTTTCATCGACGTGTTGTAATTCGGATACATTTCTGGCCAGCGCCTTCCGCGCTCGGAATTATTTCTGAACATGTTCAATACGCCGGCAGAGAAACTCTCCGGCTTGTAGAGACGTTACGGGTTTTCTCGGGTATCAAATCCGGGGCTTGCCGACGGCACTACGCGGACGTCGACACCGCCTGCACGGCGATACTCGCGGCGCCGTCGATATCGCGCGTGGGCTGCGCGAGGCGCTGAAGCACAGAGGCATCGAAGTGACGCCGTTCACGAAGGCGGTTTGAAATCTCTCGCTAGGATGGCGTTCGATCCATAAGTCACCGCCCATTCCGCGAGTTCGGGAGCAGATCCTTAACCCACGGAATGTTGACGGTGCGGAAGCCGCTCACCTTCGCGAGCGCGATAACGAGCTAACCGACAGCGGAGTTCTGGATGATCCAGTAGCCGGACTTCAAGGCCACGAGATCGGTCAGTATCAGGATCGGCGATGGATCCGCACCATCGCTGCCTGGATACGGTACTGGTAAAAAAAATCCCCCTCCCGAGAGACGATCAAGTGTCTGTCGAAAGGGGGAGTCGTACGACGTGCGACTTCTATTTGTGGTACATTGATGTGGGCTGGGCCGCTTGCTCAGGTCCCCAGAGGCGATAGCTAAGCGTCGCAAGCACCGTCGTACCCTGCGGAATCAGGGAAAAGTCCGAGCCGGTCGCCGCGACAGCAGCGGGGTTCGAAGCCTTTGCTGACACTTCCTGGGTTGCCCACACCGACAAGTTCGCTGGTCCGAAATCGTACCCTACGAGACCGCCGACCGCCCAGACATTGAACCTTTGAGGATTCAACATGGTACCGGTGGAATAAGCGCAGGTGGCCGAACACGAATCGTTGGAAACCTGGCCGTAGTAATAAGCGACAGGTCCAAACGTCCACTTGCCGATTGTCTTGGTGGCGGTGAAGTCGGCGTGGAGAATGTCACCCGATGTGTACTGAGAGACGCTATTCCTCGTATTGAATTCCTCGTAGATGGCGGCGGTCAGGTTCCAACCGTCTTTCAGATACGACACGATGATTTCGGGCTGGAAGGTCCAATACGGAGATCCTTCGTTACCGGTGCCATAAAGCCCGGTCACAGTCCCGTCCGGCGTATAGATGCCCAGACCGGTTTTAACGACGAACCCACTGTCGGCGAGCTTCCAGCTTAACTCAACCGGAACGATGAAGGTGTTATGCATGCCGGCTGCCTGAGCATTCACAGGCGAGCCCACACTGTCCATCACCAAGGGCTGCGCGATGACAGCATCATACGTCGCACCAAGGAAGGTCCAACCCGGAACGAACAGGAAGCCTTGAACGTCAACGGCGGCCTGAACTCCAGTTTTGGTGCTGCCACCAAGCGCCGTGTTGACCCCGGGTCCCGTCAGATTGGCCTGATAGGTGAATTCCTGATTGAACATGTAGATGCCCGGCGGAGGAACTCCCGCGCTCGCGCCAATGAGTATCCCCGCCTTGGTTTGCGGGTTTCCACCCGCCTCGATGGCGAATGCTGACGACGAGGAGACCGCGATCACGCCAGTTGCGGCTAATAGAGCTCTAGATACCTTCATGTTTCCCCACTTGTTTGGCTTTGTGCCGGGCCTGTGAAATATTCCCGCCGACAAGACCCGAGGCCTCCCGTTTTTTATTCCCGGTGAGTCGATAGCTTTCATCGACGTGTTGTAATCCGGATACAGTTTTGGCCGGCCGCCCTCCGAACTCGGAATTATTTCTGAACATGTTCAATAGGCCGGCGGAAGAAACTCTCCGGCTTGTAGAGACGTCACGGATTCTCTCGGGTATCGAAATCCGGGGCTTGCCGACGGCGCTATGCGGACGTCGACACCGCCTGCGTTCATGGGGATGCTCGCGGCGCCGTCGATATCGCGCGTGGGCTGCGCGAGGCGCTGAACAACAGCGGCATTGAAGTGGCGCCGTTCAAAGTGAGCCAGGGTTGAACCACTGTCGCTTGATCCCCGCTCCATCGCGTGAATGGCGTCAGACGGGGACGCCGGCGTAGGCCGAAGGCGCTTCCGGTCAGCGTGAGGGGTTCGCTTATTCCCCCGCTGCGGGTGCGTCGCTGCATCGCACCAACCGAGCCAAGTGCCGATTGCGCTCCAAACTCTACGGCAGCTGACAAGCGCCTAACATCGCACTGGCAACCCGCCTGCTATGCTGTAAGCTTGCCGCGAGACTGGCCAGGTCTTCCCTGTCTGGCCGCTAGACCAAAACAAAAAAAGCCAGCCTTGGAGGAATCCCCATGTCAGCTCTCACGAGCCGCGTCTCGTTTAATCGCCGCACGCTTCTGCGTGCGGGCGCCGGCATGGCCGGCATTCTCGCCACCGGCCGCGCACCGGCGTTCGCGCAAGCCCAGCCGAAAAAACTCGTATTCGCGCACATCAATGCGGTGCCGGAATCGGCCGCGGTCGCGTTCGACTGGATGGCGAAGGAAGTCACCGCGCAGTCAAAAGGCGCGCTCGACATGCAGTTCTTCGGCAAGACCCTGATCCCGCAAGAGCTGGAGATCATGAACGCGGTCAAGTCCGGAAGCATCGCGATGGGCAGCCCGGCGGGCGCCGCCGCAACCGTGTTTCCCGAAATGGGCGCCCTGCTCGTGCCCTATCTGGTGAAGGATTACGCCTCGGCCTACGCCATGCTCAACGGGCAGATCGGCGGCAAGATCAGCAAGCAGATCGAGGACAACTACAAACTCAAGGTGCTGTGTTATTACGATTACGGTTTCCGCCATTTCTGGACCGCGAAGAAGCCGATCGTGGAGCCGAAAGACCTGCGCGGCGCAAAAATTCGCGTGCAGCAGGCCAAGATATTCGGCGATACCATCAATGGACTCGGCGGTAGCGCCGTGCCGATGGCATGGGGCGAGGTCATCACCGCCGCCAAGCAGGGCGTGATCGACGGCGGTGATCTACCTGTTGTCAACATGAAGGCGCTGAAGATCTACGAGGTGTCGAAATATGCCTCGCTCACCTATCACAATTACGGCCCGACCAACGCGGTGATGAATCTCGATATCTGGAACGGGCTGCCGCCCGAGCACCAGAAGCTGATCATGGATCTGTCGCGGGCCGCGCAGGAGAAAATCCGCGAGGCGACCGAGTCGGTCGACAATTTCGCCAAAGCCAAATCGGAGCTGGAGCCGCTCGGCATGACCGTGGTGGAAGCCGACGTCGATGCCTTCCGGAAAGTGGCGCAGCAAAAGATATGGCCGGCCTACAAGGGCCAGTACGGCGCATTGTGGGATGAAATCGAAGGCTTCAAGGCCTGAATCGGCAGCGGGGCCGGAGCCCTATTCTCCGGCCCCCAGATCTTCAGCCTCCAATTTTCAACCCTCGAGTCATCAGCCTTCACGTCTTCGGCCTCGCCCGCCTCTCCCTTGTCAACCGGAATTCCGTTGCGCATGCTGCGTATCCTCTCAGCCGTCCCGAAACTCACGGTCACGGCGCTGATCATCCTTGCCATCGTCAATCTCCTGGTCGGCGTGATCCTGCGCTATTTCGTCGGCGCCATCACCGACTGGCTCGATGTCGACCCCGTGCCGTTCACCTGGGTTGAGGAAGTGGGCGAACTCTCGCTCGCGTGGCTGACGCTGATCGGCGCTGCGATCGGCATCCGCTCGCGCTCGCATTTCGCGCTCTCCGTGTTCGTCCATCGCCTGCCCGAGGCCGCGCAGCTCTGGATCCATCGTTTCAATCACGCGCTGATCACAGGCTTCGGCCTGCTCGCGGCGTGGTACGGCTTCAAGCTCTGCCTGCTTAACCACACGCTCACGACGCCCGGTCTCGAAATCAATCTGGCCTGGCTCTACGCGTCTTCGGTGGTCGGCGGCATCCTGATTGCCGTCTACGGCTTCGCGGTGATGATCTCCCCGCTGCCGCAAGACCAGCCCCAGCACTGACCGGGACACCTCATGCTGCTTGCGACCGTCGCCATCGTCTTCGTTGCGCTGATCCTGCTTTCGATGCCGATCGTGTTCGCACTCGGTATCGCCGGCGTCGCGGGACTATGGGTCGGCGGCTACCCGATGCAACAGCTTTCCTCGGCGCTGGTGTCGGGATCGCAGAGCTGGGTGCTGCTCGCCATCCCCGCCTTCGTGTTCGCCGGCAATCTGATGGAGCGTTGCGGCATGAGCCATGCGCTGGTGGAGTTGGCGCGCGCGCTGATCGGCTGGGTCAAGGGCGGGCTCGGCATGTCGGTGATCGTGGTGGCGTATTTCTTCTCCGACATCTGCGGATCGAAAATGGCGGAGGTCTCCGCGCTCGGCTCGGCGCTGATGCCGCCTCTGACCAAGGCCGGCTACGATCGCCGCGATTCGGCCTCGCTGATCGCCGCCGGCACCGCGATGGGCATGCTGGTGCCGCCGGCGATCTTCATGATCGTGATCGCGCAGGTCACCAACACCTCAGCGGTAGCGCTGTTCGTCGCGGGATTCGTTCCGGCCATGGTCATCATGCTGTGCCTGATGACCGTGGTCTACATCCGCGCGCGCCAAAACGACTGGCCGGTCGATTCCAGGCCGAGCCTGAAGCGCCTCGGCCACGCGTCGCTGCACGCCGCCGTGCCGATGGTGGTGCCGTTCGTGATCCTCGCAGGCTTCATCCTCGGCATCATCACCGCAACCGAGGCCGGCGCCGTGGTCGCGGGCTACGCCCTCCTCGCAGCCAAGCTCTACTACCGCAACGTCTCGTGGCGCGAGATGGGCAAGATCGCCTACGACAGCGCGATCCTCACTGCAGCGGTGGTGTTCCTGCTCGCGGTCGCCTCGGTCTATCAGTACCTGATGGGCGTCAGCGGCGTGCCGCAATTGCTCGGGCAGATGCTCGGGCCGCTGAAAACGCACCCGTCGCTGTTTCTGATCGGAACCGCCGTCATGAGCTGCCTGTTCGGCATGGTGCTGGAGGGCCTGCCCGCCGCGGTCGTGCTGATCCCGGTGGTGTTTCCGATCGCCGAAACGATGGGAATTGACCCGATCCATTTCAACATCGTGCAGACCGCCGCCGTCGGCATCGGCCTGTTCCTGCCGCCGATGGGCGTCGGGCTGTTAATGGCGCTTCGCTTCGCCGACCTGAGCGTCGGAGAGCACTTCCGTACCTATGTGCCGTACATGCTGGCGCTGTTTGCCGGGTTGCTCCTGATCATCTGCATCCCCCAGATCAGCCTGACGCTGCCGAGGCTGGCGGGGTTGATCAAATAAGGCGCGATCCCACGCTGTCGTTCTCGATTTTCAGAATGGGTGAACCGACAGCGTCCCAAAGACGATCACTGCAATGAGTGCAAATGCACCGTAGAATGCGGCCAGATGCAACCCTTTTCCGGCTCGCCCCGACAGCGAGCGCGCGTAAAGATGCAGACGGGCTTCCGCCGATAGTTCGCGCATGGTCGATCTCCAACGCCGCATCAGCTACAATGAAATACCGTTCGCGGCGGGAGGCAATACTGCCCCTGGAAATAGCGATACCCGCGCTCCCACGGACTCCCGATGCAGATAAAAATTCTCCACGCCGGATTCGGCTGAGAATTTTATTCGTTTGTATTTGATGTTGATTGGAGAGGAACCGGACCAGTCAGTAGACGTCCTGCTGGAACCGGCCCTTCTTTTTGAGTTCCCCGACAAAGCTGACGGCCTCATCGGTGGAACGCGCGCCGAACTGCGCCACGATATCGACCAGCGCACGTTCAACGTCTTTCGCCATCCGCTTGGCGTCGCCGCAGACGTAGACGTTCGCGCCCTCCGCCAGCCACGTCCAGACTTCGCGGCCGACCTCGCGCATGCGGTCCTGCACGTAGAATTTCTTGTCGCCGTCACGCGACCACGCCAGCGACATCCGCGTCAGCAGACCCGAAATCTTCATGGCGTTGAGTTCGTCGGCATAGAAGAAATCGCAACTGCTGCGCTGATGGCCGAAGAACAACCAGTTCTTGCCGGGCGCGCCGGTCGCCTTGCGATCGAGCAGGAAGGCGCGGAACGGTGCGATGCCGGTGCCCGGCCCGATCATGATGATCGGCACCTTCGGATCCTGCGGCAGCGCGAAGCCGTGGGCTTTCTGCACATAGACCTTGACCTGATCGCCCGGCTCGATGCGTTCGGCCAGGAATGTCGAAGCGAGGCCAAGGCGCTTGCGCTTGCCTACTACGTAGCGCACGCAGTCGACCGTCATCGACAGCTTGCCGGGGGTGGCGTTGTGCGATGACGAGATCGAATAGAGCCGGGGTTGCAGCGGCTCCAGCGCTTCGACGAAGGCCTCGGGATGCGGACGCACGCCGGAAAATTTCTGCAGCGCCGCCATCACGTCGAGCGTCGCGGCGTCGCCGTCGGGATCCTCGCCACGGCCGAGCGCACGCGCCTTCTCGCGCTGGGCTCCGCCACTGATGAAGGAAAGCAGTTCGAACAGCGTATCCGGCGCCGGCGCCAGCGAAACCTCATCGGTCAACACCTCGCGCAGCGTCTTGCCCCGGACTTCGGTGGTATGCGAGGCGCCGAGCAAGGCGATGATCTGATCGACATGGCCGAGATCATTGCGGGCGAAGATGCCGAAGGAATCGCCGACGACATAATCGAGACCGCAGCCGCCGAGATCGAAGTCGATGTGCCAGGTTTCCTTTTCCGATCCGCGTCCGTTCAGCAGGCGGCGCGACACGAACGTCGCCTGCACCGGATTGTCGCGCGAGCGCCCCGGCGCGGCGGCGAGTGTGGGCGTCGCGACGGTCGGGGCCGCCGTTGCAGATGAAGCCGGGGGCGCCTTTTCCAATTCCTCGTTCAGCGCCTTCAGCATCCGCGCGGTTTCCTTGCCGCCGGGTACGCACAGATTGAGACGCGCTTCCGCCTTGGCGGCGATGGCGTCGGAATAGTCGTTGCAATTATAGCCGCACTGGCCGCAATCCTGCTGCGCCATCGCCGCCATCATCCGCCGCCGCAGCGGGCGGCCCTCCGCGAGTTTCATGCGTTCGGCGATCGGCATGGTCTGGTCGTGCCACGGCGCTTCGCCGTCGTCGCCCTCGCCGGCCGGCCTCTGAAGCAAAGCCGCGCCCTGCTCTGCCGACACCGGTGCAGGACCGTCGGTCGAGAGCAGCCCGGCAAAGAAGCCGTTCAGCCACGAGCGCTGCGCCTCGGAAAACGGCGCGCTGGAAGGAATGATTTCGATCTTTGGCGGCGGCGTCATCTGGTTCATGTGGAAGCCTCGGCATCCACGAGCTTGCGCAGCGTTTCGCCGTCATGGCGGCGCGCAAAGGTGAGAAAGGTTTCATCCGGGGACGCGCGATGCGACAGATACGCCTTGAGCAGTTTCTCGACGGTCTTCGGCGTGTCTTCCGCCTTGAGGTCGTGATAGACCTCCTGCCCGACATCGGCATTGGGATCGAACCCGCCGCCCGCGAACAGATGATAGCCCTCGACGGTATCGTCCCCCTCGCCAACAGGCACTTTTGCGCCGATCAGGCCGATATCGCTGATGTAGTGCTGCGCGCAGGAGTGATGGCAGCCGGTCAGATGGATATTCAGCGGCGTGTCGATCGGCACCCGCGGCTCGCACCAGTCGCCGATCTCGGCGGCGTGGCGCTTGGTGTCGGAAGCCGAAAACTTGCAGCCGGCATTGCCGGTGCACGCAATCAGCCCGGCGCGGAGGTGCGACGTTTTGGTCGCGAGGCCAATCGCTTCGATGGCCGCGACAGCAAGTGGCACATTCTCGTCGCGCACACCCGGGATCAACAGGTTTTGCCAGACCGTCAGCCTGATATCGCCGTCGCCGAGATCTGCAGCGATTTTCGCAAGGCCGCGCATTTGTTCGCAGGTTACCTTGCCGAGCGGCAGCGAGACGCCGATCCAGTTCAGCCCTTCCTGCTTCTGCTTGTGCACGCCGATATGCGCCATGCGGTCGAAGGCCGGGCGCGGCGCCAGGGCCTCCGGCGGGATGCGGGTCAGGGCGTGGCCGAGTCTTTCCTCGACCAGGACCAGAAACTTCTCCAGGCCCATGCCGTCGATGACATATTTCAGGCGCGCTTTGAGCCGGTTGGTGCGGTCACCCAAATCGATGAACACGCGGACAATGGCGTCGGCCACTTCCGTTGCGTCCGCAGGCCGAACGACGATGCCGGTCTCCCTGGCAAAATCCTTATGGCCGGTAATGCCACCTATTCCGAGGCGGAACCAGATGCCGGGCTCGACGCCAAAACCGCCCTTTACCTCGACTGCCGCGAAGGCGATGTCGTTGGTGTCTTCCAGCACGGCGATCTTTCCGGCGCCGTCGAAGGCGACATTGAACTTGCGCGGCAATCCCGTCAGCGAGCGGTCGTTGAGGATGTGATAGTGCCATTCGCGGGCGTATTTGCGGGTGTCGAGCAGTTCCTGCGGATCGATTCCGGCGGTCGGCGTGCCCGTGACATTGCGAATGTTGTCGGCGCCGGAGCCGCGCGAGCAAAGCCCGAGATCCTGGATGCCCTCGATCACCGCCACCGCATGCTTCGGCGGAATTTCGCGAACCTGCAAATTGGCGCGGGTGGTGACGTGACAGAACGGTCCGCAGTAACGCTCGGCGAGATCAGCCATCCCTGATAACTGCCAGTGTTTCAGGATGCCGTTCGGAATCCGCAGGCGGCACATATAGGAATCCTGCGCCGGGGCGACATAAAACAGGCCGTAATAGCGCCAGCGGAAGTTGTCCGCCGGCGACGGCGGCGCGTTGCTGAGCGCCTGTTGTTTCAGCCGCGGATACGCATCGAACGGATGTTGTTCGCGCTTGAATTTTTCCTGATCGGCCAGCTTCTTTCCACCGGCAATGACCTTGTCCTGCGCCTTGATGTGCGCCGCATCGGGTCCGCTCGGCTCGGGGTTGGTCTTGCCGCGGTAGGCGCCACCGAGGCCGCGCCCGACCTTGCTGATCTGCAAGCCGGTGGCAAAACCTTCGAGGTACCGTTTCTGCTCGTCGGTAAAGTCGACTGAGAGCGTTTCGATTTTCATGGCGTGCGACGAAGCTCCTGCGGCCACGACCGGTGGCGTCAACGGGATAGGGAATGTGACCGCGCTGAAACCGGCCCGGCTTGCCAGCCGGGATCGATATCAGGAGCGGTCCGACCAGCCTCGTTGCTGCGGAAATCCATCTTGGACGTAAGCCAGCGGCCATCTGCGGCGGCGGCCCGCACTGCAACATTCAAGTTGTGTGCCATCCCGGCGACTAAAGAAGATTACAATAAATCAATAGCTTATATGAACAAATGGAACTGGGCTGTTGGGGTTTGCGGCTGATTTCGAGCAGTCAGCCTAAAAACTAGCCCTTCGCGGAAGCCGCCTAGGATTGCTCCATCGGCTCTGTCAGGGCTTTCGGCGACCGATCTTGAACGCCGCCAGATGCCCGGCAATATCGTCGGCATCGAAGGGCGGACCGGCGAAAGCGCCGATCGCGTCGGGTGCTTCGGCCTTTCCTCCGCGCCCGAGCGCCGCGTCGTAAAGGTCCGGCCTGAACACCGCCTTGGCGATCCCCAGCGCTTCCGGGCTGATGGAGGCCTGGCCCCAGCGCACCATCTGCGCGTAAAGCCAGGCCGCCTGCACTGGATCGGGCCGGCCCGCGCCCTCTCGCCCCACCAGCAGATAGCGATTGCTTTCCCGCATGGTTCCATCAGGCGAAATCTTGAGGCGGCCATCCAGCGTTCGCTGGATCACATCTGCATCGACGCCTATCCGCTCCGGCTGCGCCAGGATGCGCGCCGCCTCGGCGCGGTTTTGCGGCAGCTCGATGAATTCGGCGGCGCGGAAGGTAGACCGGATCAGTGCTGCGACCACTTCCGGATTCTTTTCCGACCAGCTTTGCCTGACGGCGAGCACCTTCTCCGCGGCGCGCACCAGGATGTCCGAGGCGAAATGCAGGATCTGGCCGACGCCGCGATCGACCGCGATCGAATTCCAGGGCGCGCCGACGCAGAACGCATCGACCTGACCGCTGGCAAGGCTGTCCACCATGTAGGGCGGCGGCAGCACCACGAGACGAACGTCCTCGTCGGGATCCACTCCGCCGGCGGCCATCCAGAACCGCAGCTGGTAATTATGGGTGGAAAACGGAAAGGTCATGCCGAAGGTCACGGGTTCGGCGCCGCTCTTACGCCTTGCCGCAACCACCCGGGATAACGCCTGCGCCGTCGCCATCGGATCGAAGCGGGCGCCGTCGATTTCCGACATGATTGCCGCGTGCAGTGCCGGCGACACCGTGATGGCGTTGCCGTTGAGTCCGAGATTGAACGGCGCCACGATCGGCACCTTGACATGTCCGAGCCCGAGGCTGGAAGCGATCGCAACCGGCGCCAGCAAATGCGCGGCATCGAACAGGCCGATATTGAGCTTGTCGCGGACGTTCGACCACGACACTTCCCGCACCAAGGTGACATCGAGCCCTTCCTCGGCGGCGAACCCCTTGTCGACGGCGACGATCAGGGCCGCGGCATCGACCAGCGGGATGAAGCCTATGCTGAGGGGGCCGGTCATTTCAGCAACTCCGACGCGGTCAGGATCGACTGCGCGATCTCGCTGATCTTCTTTTTCTCGCGCATCGCTGTCGACCGCAGCAGGACATAGGCCTCGTCTTCGGTGAGGCCCTTCCGCTTCATCAGGATTCCCTTGGCGCGGTCGATCACCTTGCGGTCTTCCAGCGCGGATTTGGCGCGCTCGAGTTCGTCCTGCAGCTTCGAGAAGGCGTTGAAGCGTGAAATGCAGAGGTCGAGGATCGGCTTGATGCGTTCCTTCTTCAGGCCGTCGACGATATAGGCGGAGACGCCGGCATCGACGGAAGCCTGGATCGAGGCCGCATCGCTCTGATCGACGAACATCGCGATCGGCCGGCGGACGGCGCGGCTGACCTGGAACATCTGTTCCAGGATGTCCCGGCTGGGATTTTCCAGATCGATCAGAATCACGTCGGGATCGAGGGCGTAGATCCGGGCCAGCAAATTCTGCATTTCGCTGATATGGACGACGCCCGTAAAACCCGCTTCGCGCAACCCCTCTTCGAGGATCGCGGCGCGGATCGGGCTTTCGTCGACAATGACGATTTTCGGAGACGGTTCGGCGCCCATCGATCACTCGCGTTCCGGCAAAAACATCCATAGCACGCCGCTAGCGGGCATAAAGCCTTGTAATTATGGGCAATTGGGACTAGCTCCTGCCCATCAATCAGGCAGATCAAACATGCAACAGGCCGCCGCGCCCAAAGTCAGCTTTGTTTCGCTGGGATGTCCCAAGGCGCTGGTGGATTCCGAGCGCATCATCACCCGGCTGCGCGCCGAAGGCTATGAGCTGGCGCGCAAGCATGACGGTGCCGATCTCGTCATCGTCAACACCTGCGGCTTTCTCGACAGCGCCAAGCAGGAATCGCTCGGCGCCATCGGCGAGGCGATGGCCGAGAACGGCAAGGTGATCGTCACCGGCTGCATGGGCGCGGAGCCCGAGCAGATCGAGGCCGCCTATCCCGGCGTGCTGTCGATCACCGGGCCGCAGCAATATGAAAGCGTGCTCGACGCCGTGCACCGCGCGCTGCCGCCGGTGCACAATCCCCATCTCGACCTGGTGCCGCCGCAGGGCATCAAGCTGACGCCGCGGCACTACGCTTATCTGAAGATTTCCGAAGGCTGCAACAACCGCTGCAGCTTCTGCATCATCCCGAAACTGCGCGGCGATTTGGTGTCGCGCCCGGCGGCCGACGTGCTGCGCGAGGCCGAAAAACTGGTCAATGCCGGGGTTAGGGAATTGCTGGTGATTTCGCAGGACACCTCGGCCTATGGCGTGGATATCAAATATGCCGATAGCCCGTGGAAAGAGCGTCAGGTCCGTGCCAAGTTCTTTGATCTTGCAAAAGAGCTCGGCGAATTCGGCGCCTGGGTGCGGCTGCAATATGTCTACCCCTACCCGCATGTCGACGAAGTCATCGGTTTGATGACCGAGGGCAAGGTTTTGCCGTACCTCGATATTCCCTTCCAGCACGCGAGCCCGGAAATCCTCAAGGCCATGAAGCGCCCGGCGGCGCAGGACAAGACCTTGGCGCGGATCAAGAAGTGGCGTGAGGAATGCCCTGACCTCACCTTGCGATCGACCTTCATCGTCGGTTTTCCCGGCGAAACCGATTCCGATTTTTCCTATCTGCTCGACTGGCTCGACGAAGCCGAAATCGATCGCGTCGGATGCTTCAAATACGAGCCGGTCGCGGGTGCGTTATCGAACGCGCTCGGCAACGCCGTGCCAGATGTGACAAAACAGGAGCGCTGGAATGCGCTGATGGCGCGGCAGCAAACCATTTCCGCGCGCCGGCTCAAGCGCAAGGTCGGCACGCGGCAGCAGGTCATCATCGACGAGGTCGGACCGACCGTATCGAAGGGGCGCTCGAAAGCCGACGCGCCGCAAATCGACGGCGCGGTCTATCTTTCGAGCCGCCGTCCGCTCCGTGTCGGTGAGATCGTCACGGCGAAGATCGAACGATCAGATCAATACGACCTGCACGGCAGCGTCGCGGGCTTCTGACGCGCTTGACAGCGCCGGTCATTCGGCTGTATGGCGGCATCATGAACCTGAACCGGACCCAACTCCGCGCCACCTTCCGTCGTCGCTCGATCGACGATGATGGGTCGCGCCGTGTCCGACGACAACGCTGAACAACTGAGATCAGCAACGTTTTCGAGAAGGCCGCACCCTCAAAAGTGCGGCCTTCTCGCGTTTTGTCACCTTTTCATCGAACCGCAGGGAGTTTCGACATGAACATCGCCACCCATCCGTTTGATGCGCTGATGGATATCACGGCGCGGCCGCCGACCGTGTTCGTGCGCGGCGAAGGCTCGTTTCTGTGGGATGACAGCGGCAAGCGCTATCTCGACTTCATGCAGGGCTGGGCGGTCAATTGTCTCGGCCACTCGCCGCCGGTCGTTGTCGACGCGCTCGCGGCGCAGGCCAGGCTGCTGCTGACGCCGAGTCCCGCCTTTTACAACGCGCCCAGCCTCAAGCTGGCAAAGGCGCTGGTCGATCAGAGTTGTTTCGACCAGGTGTTCTTTACCAATTCGGGCGCGGAAGCCAACGAGGGCGCGATCAAGCTGGCCCGCAGGTACGGCGCGCTGCACCGTGATGGCGCCTACGAAATCATTACGTTCGAAGGCGGCTTCCACGGCCGGACGCTGGCGACCATGTCGGCCTCCGGCAAAAAGGCCTTCGAGCCCCTGTTCGAACCCAAGGTATCAGGCTTTCCGAAGGCACGGCTGAACGATCTTGAATCGGTGAAGCGGCTGATATCAGACAAGACCGTCGGCGTGATGCTGGAGCCGATCCAGGGTGAAGCCGGCGTCTGGCCGGCGACGGATCAATTCCTGCGCGAGTTGCGCACCCTGACCAGAGAGCACGGCCTGTTGCTTATCGTCGACGAGATCCAGACCGGCATGGGCCGTACCGGAAAACTTTTTCATTACGAACATGCGGAGATCAAGCCGGACATCATGACTCTCGGCAAGGGCATCGGTGGCGGCGTGCCGCTGGCAGCATTGCTGGCCACCGAGCAAGCCTCGTGTTTCGAACATGGCGACCAGGGCGGCACCTTCAACGGCAATCCGCTGATGTGCGCGGCCGGGCTCGCGGTTTTGCAGCAGGTTAGTGCGCCGGATTTTCTCAGATCGGTCGTTGATACCGGGCTTTATCTGGAAAGCGAGCTGCAGCGGATGTCCGCGCGTCATGGCCTCGGCGAGGTTCGCGGCAAGGGATTGTTGCTGGCGCTCGACCTGAAGCATCCAATCGCGGCGCGGGTCGTAGCCCAGGCGTTCGACGATGGCGTGCTGCTCAACGCGCCCCGCCCGGACGCACTTCGCTTCATGCCGGCGCTCAACGTCACCAAGGCCGAGATCACCGCGATGATCGATTGTCTCGACGCGATCCTGACCAGGATGGGCGCGGCACGGCGCGTGGCGTAGAAATTTGGCCGTCATTGCGAGCGCAGCGAAGCAATCCATACTTGCAAACAGCAGGTTGGATTGCTTCGTCGCTTCGCTCCTCGCAATGACGAGGTAGTCGTAAGGAAATCTACGGCTTCAAAACCGACGCCCCGGTCGTGGCGCGGCTTTCCAGATCGATGTGGGCCTTGGCCGCGTCCTTTAGCGCATAGGCGTGATTGATCGGCACGTGCAGTTTGCCGTTGATGACGGCGGCGAACAGGGTGTCGGCACCCTCGAGCAATTCCGAGCGCTTGCCGACGTAGTCGTTGAGCTTTGGGCGGGTCGCAAACAGCGAGCCGTGATTGTTGAGTTCGGCGATCGAGAATGGTGGCACCGGCCCCGAAGCGTTGCCGAAACTCACGAACAATCCGCGCGGTTTTAGGCAGGACAGCGAGCCCGGATAGGTGGTCTTGCCGACGCCGTCATAGACGACGTCGCAGAGTTCGTTGCGGCTGATCTGTTTCACCCGCGCAACGAAATCCTCGTCGTTGTAGAGGATGACGTGATCGCAGCCATTGGCGAGCGCCAGGTCGGCCTTGGCCTTGGAGCCGACGGTGCCGATGACATGCGCGCCCAGCGCCCTCGCCCACTGGCACGCCAGCAGGCCGATGCCGCCGGCGGCGGCGTGGATCAGCACCCGATGATGCGGCTCGACCTTGAACGTCTTGTGCAGGAGGTACCAGACCGTCAGTCCCTTCAGCATCAGGACCGCGCCCTGCTCGTAGGTGATATGGTCGGGCAGCTTGACCAGTTTGTCGGCGGGAATGTTGCGTTCGGTGGCGTAGCCGCCGAGATTGTAATAATAGGCGACGCGGTCGCCGGGATGAAAATTGGTCACGCCGGGCCCCACTGCCAAAACCTCGCCGGCGGCTTCATTGCCGGCGATGAACGGCAGCCCCGGCGCCTTGTAGAGGCCGGTGCGGTAGTACACGTCGATGAAATTCAAGCCGACGGCATGCTGACGGATGTGAACCTCGCCGGCTCCCGGCGCGGGCACATCCACGGCCTCATAAACCAGGGCTTCCGGCCCCCCCACTTTGTGCACGCGCACGGCCTTCGTCATCGCAGAATCTCCCACGGCATTCTTTCAAGCTCAAGCGAAAGCCATCGAGGCGGCGTTGTCAACTCAAGGACCGCCTCACCTGCTGCGGTCAATTAGTTAACGGCGTTTTTACGGTTGCGCTTGGCCAGCACGTTGAAGAATTCGACGAGCGCCGAAAACGCGATGGCGAAATAGATGTAGCCGCGCGGGATGTGAAATTTGAATCCGTCCGCGACCAGCGCAACCCCGATCAGCACCAGGAACGCCAGCGCCAGCATCTTGGTGGTCGGATGCTCCGCCACAAATCGCGCGACCGGGCCTGAGGACACGTACATGATGAGACAGGCGATGATGACCGCCGCGATCATGATGGCGAGGTCCTGCGCCATGCCGATGGCGGTGATGATCGAATCCAAGGAGAACACCAGATCGATGACAATGATCTGGACAATCACCCAGAAGAACGCACTGGCCTTGGGTGCGGCTTCGTTGTCATCGTCCCGAGCCTCCACCTCGGTGTGGATTTCGTGGGTCGCCTTCGCGATCAGGAACAGCCCGCCGCCGATCAGGATGATGTCGCGCCACGAAAACGCCATGCCTCCCAGCGTCAGGACGGCTTGGGTCAACCCGATCATCCACACCAGGAGGCTGAGCAGCAGTATCCGGAACACCAACGCCAGCGCCAGCCCGATTTGCCGCGCTCGCTTCGCCTGCGCTTGCGGGACGCGCGAGACGATGACCGACAGAAAAATCACGTTGTCGATGCCGAGAACGATTTCCAGCGCCGTCAGGGTCAACAGCGCCGCCCATGCTTCCGGGCTGGTCAGCAGTTCGATCATGTGTTGAGCGATCTTACCAGCCGGATCGCAGCGTCGCAGCCGACGATATAGGCGGCGATCGCGCAAAGTCCTATTGTGACGGGAGCGCTCACATTGAAATCGTTGACCAACGTGAAAATCACAAGCAGCGCCCAGATGGCGACCAACGACAAGGTCAGTCCCCGCAGGCGCACCACGCGTATCGGGTGAACGACGCGGAAAGGAGCAAACGTCAGCGCAATCAGCACGGCTACCCCGAGGCTCGAAAGCGCCGGCGGCAGATGCAACAGGAACAGATAGAATGCTGCGACATTCCACAGACCCGGAAACCCGCGAAAATGGTTGTCCTCGCTCTTCATGCGGCGATCCGCGAAATAGAGCGCGCCTGACACGGCAATCCCTGCGCCCAGCAGCGGGGCCGCCAGCGGCAACAGCAGGTCGCTCGCGGTGATGGCATAGGCCGGGACAAAGACGTAGGTGACGAAATCGACCACGAGGTCGAGCACGTCGCCCGACCAGTTCGGCTGGACCCGCGCGACATCCAGCCGCCGCGCGATCGGGCCGTCGACCGCGTCGATCACCAGCGCCACCCCAAGCCACGCAAACATGGCCACCCAGTGCTCACGGACGGCCTCAAGCATCGCGATCAGGGCAACGCCCGCCCCCAACGCCGTGAAGATATGCACGCAAAACGCGGCGGTCCGCGTGGCCGGCGAGACGGTCGAAGAATCCTGCTGGTTTAGCTGGTCCATTTGCCGGCAGTGCTATCAGGAATCGCCTTGATTTGCACATCCACGGTTGCGGCCTTCCGCCGCGTAACCGCCGGGAACAACAGCCCGACGCGGGCTTGAAAATGCCGCGGGGAACGTCAATTGTCCCGATATGAACGATGCATCAGCCAGCTACGACGTCATCGTGATCGGCGGCGGTCCCGCGGGACTTACGGCCGCGATCGCGTTGGCGCAAACCGGCGCGAAGACCGCTTTGGTGGCCCGCCGCGCGCCCTATGCCGACAATCGCACCACCGCGTTACTGGGCGGCTCCGTCGATCTTCTGCGACAGATCGAGGTCTGGCCCCGCTGCGAGGCCGAGGCGGCGCCATTGCGGACGATGCGCCTGGTCGACGATACCGGCCACCTGATCCGCGCCCCCGAGGTCCGGTTTTCGTGCGATGAAATTGGTCTCGAAATGTTTGGCTACAACATCGAGAACCGGGCGCTGATGATCGCGCTGGAACAACGCGCCGCCGAGCTTTCCGGTTTGACGCGGTTTGACGATGAGGCTGATACGGCCTGCCCGGCAGAGGCGGAGGTCGCCATTCACACCGGAGGCGGAACATCGCTGTCGGCGCGGCTTGTGGTCGGCGCCGACGGGCGCCAATCGCTCTGCCGGGAAGCCGCCGGCATCAAGGTCAGGCGCCGCGAACTCAATCAGGCCGCATTGACCTTCAACGTCAGCCATTCGCGGTCGCACCGAAATATCTCGACCGAATTTCACACACCGCAAGGCCCGTGCGTATTCGTGCCGCTGCCCGGCGATCGCTGCAGCGTGGTGTGGGTCGCGGCGCCCAAGGAAGCCCAGCGGCTGATCGCGTTGGGAGATGACGAGCTTTCCGAGGCCGCGGAAAAACAGTCGCACTCCATCCTCGGCCGTCTCCGGGTCGAGCCCGGGCGTCATTTGTTTCCGCTGGCGATCGAGCAGCCCAGGCAATTCGGCAGCCATCGCATCGTGCTGGTCGGGGAAGCCGCCCATGTGCTGCCGCCGATCGGCGCGCAGGGCCTCAACATGGGGTTGCGCGATGCCGGCGATATTGCCGATATCGTTGGGCAGGCGATCGCGGCGAACGAAGATCCGGGCGCACCGCGTGTGCTGAAGCGTTACGATTCGGCGCGGCGCGCCGATGTCGCCAGCCGGACCTTCGCCATCGACATCGCGAACCGCTCCCTGCTCTCTGGTTTTCTGCCCGTGCAATCGCTCCGCGCTGCCGGCCTGCATCTGATCGGCTCGATAGGGCCGCTTCGTCGTCTCGCCATGCGCGAGGGGCTTTCGCCTTCCTGGCGGCCGACGCGGCGGGTCAGCTAGGGATTATCGAAACACCAGCCGGCCGGTCTGCATCAGCCACATCACGCTGGTAAGCGTGATGACGGACGCGAACGTGCCGATCAGCACCGCGACCGATGCGGGCTCGATCCAACTGTCGTTCTGGCGCGCGATCACAAACACATTCAGCGCCGGCGGCAGCGATGCCATCAGTACCGCGGTGGCCGCCCATGGTTGTGCAAATGGCCCAAGCAGCACCATCAATCCGATCACGAGCAGCGGATGGATCAGGATTTTGACCGCGATGACGGCGGGCACCTCCCAGGGCACCCGGCCGAACGGGCGCAGCGCGACCGTCACGCCCAATACAAACAGCGCCATCGGCGCCGCGGCATTCTGGAGAAACAACAGCATATTGTCGATCGCGACCGGCGGATGAAGGTGCAGCGCTGCGGCGAGTGCTCCCGCGCAAGCCGACATGATCAGCGGATTCAAAACGATCTGCCGTACCACGAGACCGAGCGTATGCAGCCAATGCCGGCGTTTGCCATCGGTCAGCGCAATCAACAGCGGTACGATCGAAAATAGAAAGATGCTGTCACAGCAGAAAATCAGGGCGGTAGGTGCTGCGGCCCTGGAGCCGAGCACAGCCAGCGCCAGGCCGGGGCCCATATAGCCGATATTGCCATAACCGCCCGAAAGGCCCGCCAGGGTCGCCTCACGGAAGGACAGCCGCCCGATCAGCCGGCCTGCAAACAGCGCCAGTACGAAGGCGCTGGCGGTGCCGAGGGTGGTCGCAATCAGGAATGGCGGGTTGTTGAGTTCCGAAAACGGCGTCTTCGACGTGATCCCGAACAGCAGAGCGGGCAGCGACACATATAGCAGAAAGAAGTTCATCCATGCCAAACCCTGCTCGGGCAGACCCTTGGCCTTGCCGCAGGCAAAGCCAATGAAGATCAGGCCGAAATACGGTAGGGCCAGATTGAGAATGTCGACCATGGGGATGCGGCTTTTTCATCGTTGTTGGCCCTGATCGGCACGTGGGACAGACCAGCCAAAGCAAAGGTTAATTCGCCCGTTTGCCTCTAGCATCGGCCACAATCATGGTCTATTCGACGAGCCATGATAAAAACGCGGACCGCCAAGTTTCAGATCGGGCAGATCGTCCGTCACCGGATTTTTTCCTTCCGGGGCGTGGTCTTCGATATCGATCCGGAATTCAACAATACCGAGGAATGGTGGTTGTCGATCCCCGAGGAGGTCCGGCCTCACAAGGATCAGCCGTTCTATCATCTGCTCGCCGAGAATTCGGAATCGGAATACGTCGCCTACGTGTCCGAGCAAAACCTGTTGCCCGACGATTCGGGCGAACCGATCCGGCATTCGCAGGTCGCCGAGATTTTCGTGAAGGACAAGACGGGCGGCTATCGCCCGCGCAATCCGTCGCTGAATTGAGGCGCGCCATCGCGGGCTGGTAGCCCGTTTCATGGCGTCTACCACTCCGTTCCCAAATAAAAAAGCGCCCGATCAGGGCGCTTTTTTGGTCTGGAGCCGTCCTACTTCGCAGCCGGATTGGCTGCGGCCGCGGGCGTCCCGGCCGGCGGGTTGGCTTCGAGCTTCTTGCGCGCTTCCTCGGCGCGTTTCTGCAACTCTTCCTGCAGCTTCTTCTGGGTTTCCTCGAATACCTTCGGGTCGGTCGGCGGACCATCATAGGCCTTGGCGAATTCGGCGAGCGGCAGCGGCAGCGTGAGCGGCGCGCCGTTGGAGTTGATCGCCTGCACCACCAAATTCTGCCCCTTCTTCATATTCGCGAGCAGTTCCGGGGTCACCTCGTAGTCCGACATACAGCCGTTGGCGAAACAGATCACATAGGGGCTTTGCATCGGCGGATTGTTGTCGACGATCACGCGGGTGCCGTGAACCAGCTGCATGCCCAGCGGCAGCGTGACGCGCAGGATCTTCTTCGGTTCGCCTTCGGGCTCGATGATCACGGCCGCGATCACAGGCTGACCGGACTCGATGCGTCCATCCTTGCCGGTAAAGCAAACCTGCTTGGCGTTGGCATCCTGGCCCTTGAGACAGAACTTCGTCCAGGGCGCATAGATCAGCTGAACCTGCTGATCCTGGGGCTGTCCCCCCGCCGCCGGGGCTCCTGCCGCCGGCGCGGGTGCCTGCTGAGCGGTCGGTGCCGGCGCCGGTGCCGCAGGAGCGGCTTTCGGCGCAGCCTTCGGTGCGACCCTGGCCTTGGGCGCGGCGGGCGCTGGAGGCTGCTGGGCCTGCGCCTCGGGAGCCAGTAATGAGCCGGCAAGCGCGCTCGCCGCCAGCACGGCGAAAAGCCGCCCACGCGGCCGGACCGACGCGGCCAAGATACGGAAATTCATTGCGGAAAACCCTTTCTGAACGGGAGCGGCCGAAACCGCTGCAGGTGCCGACACCTAGCCGTTTGGCCGGCTGTCTCCTTGCCAATTGAGGCGGTTACGTGACAGGCCCTGCGGTCTTGGTCAATTGCCCGCCTTCAATACAGCGACGGGTGAAAAGATCAATGCCGGCAAGCATCTTTGACACAGGCTGGGGGCCGCTTGCTGGCGGCTATGGTAAAATTCGGAAGTGAGCAATATCGAATCAAATCAGCGTGCTGTGTTGCGAATTTCGAGACGCATGCGCGGTCGCGCTTTTGTCTGCGGCGTGCTTGCTTTCGGCATCTCGCTGGCGGTGCACGCCGATTGGGCGTCGGCGGCGGAGAGTTACGCCATCGCCATGCATGGCGCGCCGGCGCTGCCGGCGGATTTCAGCCATATGCCCTATGCCAATCCCGATGCGCCGAAAGGTGGCCGGCTGGTGGAGGGCATTCTCGGCACCTTCGACAGCCTCAACCCCATGATCGTCAGGGGTCTCGCCGTGCAGCAAATCAGAGGCTTTGTGGTCGAAAGCCTGATGGCGCGGGGCAATGACGAGGCTTTCACGCTTTATGGCCTGTTGGCAAAAAGCGTGGAGACCGACGATTCCAGAAGCTACGTTACCTTCCATCTCGATCCCAAAGCGCGGTTCTCAGACGGACAACCGGTGCTTGCCGAGGACGTGCTGTTTTCGTGGGCCTTGCTGCGCGACCGCGGGCGTCCCAATCATCGGCAGTTTTATTCCAAGGTCACCAAGGCCGAAGCGCCCGACCCGCTCACCGTGCGGTTCGATTTTGGCGGCGCCGGCGACCGCGAACTTCCGCTGATCCTCGGCCTGATGCCGGTATTGCCCAAGCATGCCGTCGACGTCGCGACGTTCGAGGAAACCTCGATGTCCCCGCCTATTGGATCCGGTCCCTACCGCGTCAGTGCGGTAAAGCCTGGCGCGAGTGTGACGCTGACCCGTAATCCCGACTATTGGGGCCGCGACCTGCCGGTTAACCGCGGCCTGTGGAACTTCGACGAGATCAGGCTGGATTTCTATCGCGAGGCCAACAGCGCGTTCGAAGCCTTCAAACGCGGCCTCTATGACTTCCGGGTCGAAACCGAACCGTTGCGCTGGCACGAGGGGTACGATTTTCCGGCCGCTCGCGATGGTCGGGTGATCCGCGATACGATCCGGCCCGGGATCCCGCAGCCCTCGGAATTCCTGGTGTTCAACACGCGGCGTCCGGTGTTTTCCGACGTCCGCGTGCGCGAGGCGTTGACGCTGCTGTTCGATTTCGAATGGATCAACCGCAACTACTTTTTCGGGCTCTATACGCGCTCGGCAAGTTTCTTCGCCGGATCCGAATTGTCGGCCTATGGCCGCGCCGCCGATGACCGCGAACGGGAGCTTCTGAAACCCTTCGGATCGCATATCCCATCCGATATTCTGGATGGCACCTACCGCCTGCCGGTCAGCGACGGTTCCGGCCGCGATCGCGCCACGCTCCGCGCCGCGCTGAATTTGTTGTCGCAGGCCGGCTACGAGCTCGACGGCACGATGTTGCGGCAGCGTTCGACCAAAGCGCCCCTCACTTTCGAGATTTTGGTGACGACACGCGATCAGGAGCGCATTGCACTGGCTTATAGCCGCGATCTCAAACGCGCCGGCATCGAGGCGTCGGTGCGTGCGGTGGACGCCGTTCAATTCGATCAGCGCCGGCTCGGGTTTGATTTCGACATGATCCAGAATCGCTGGGATCAGTCGCTGTCGCCGGGTAACGAGCAGTATTTCTACTGGGGAAGCGAAGCCGCCGACAATCAGGGCACGCGAAACTACATGGGCGCAAAAGACCCCGCCATCGACGCCCTGATCGCGGCCATGCTGGAGGCGCGCGAGCATCCCGCTTTCGTCTCGGCGGTGCGGGCGCTCGACCGGACCCTGATGTCGGGCTGCTACGCTATTCCCCTGTTTAACGCGGGAGAGCAATGGATCGCGCGCTGGAATCGGATAGAACGGCCTGCGGCCACCGCCTTGAACGGGTATCTCCCGGAAACCTGGTGGCAAAGGCCGGACCAACCAAAGTGAACCCGTGATTCAGACCAACGCAACACCGACGCTCGACGGACTGTTTCGACGGATACTGGCACGGCAGCCGGACGCGCTGGCGCTGCTCGATCCGCTCAACAAGGAGCGCATCACCGGCCAGCCGCCAAAACGCCTGACCTTCGCCGAAGCCGATCGAGCGATCTCGGCGCTGTCGGCGCATTTCATCGAAGCCGGGCTGCCGAACAACTCGGTTATCGCGGTTCAACTGCCCAACACCGTCGAATTCATGCTGACGGTGCTTGCGGCGTATCGCGCCGGGCTGGTTGTCGCGTCGCTCCCGCTGCTCTGGCGGCAGGCGGAATTGACGGTGGCGCTCAATCGAACCGGGGCGCGGGCGATCGTCACCGCGAGCAAGATCGACGGCGTCAACTATGCCGACTTTGCCATGAACGCCGCGGCCGAGGCCTTTTCGATCCGGCATGTCTGCGGCTTCGGCACTGAGCTGCCGGAAGGCATGATCTCGCTCGACCTTGCCCTGTCGGCTCAATCGGCGACCACACGTCCGGTCACACAGGACGGCCGCCGGGCGGCGATGATCTCGTTCGACGTGACGGCCGATGGCTTCCGTGCGGTGCCGCGAACGCATCTCAGCCTGATTGCCGGCGGGCTTGCATTGTCGCTCGAAGCCGACGTGCCACAAGGCTCGACCCTGATGTCGGCATTCGCGCCGTCGTCGTTCGCCGGCCTGACCACTTCGCTCGTGGTCTGGCTGCTGTCCGGCGGCACGCTGTCGCTGCATCATCCGTTCGACGGCGACGTGCTTGAGCAGCAGATCAACGAGCACGGCTGCGATATCCTGATCGTGCCGGCCCAACTGGCGTTGCGGTTGGGTGAGATCGACCTGGCCTCGCGCCTGCCGAGCTTGCGGGACGTGATCGGGCTTTGGCGTGCGCCGGAACAGGTCGCATCGAGTCCGGCCTGGACCAGCGAGCACGCTGTCCTGACCGACGTTTATTTGTTCGGGGAAGCCGGATTGTTCAGCGCCCGCCGCGCCGCCGACGGCGCGCCCGCACCGATCCGGCCGGGACCGCATGGCGCCCCGCGCGAGGTCCCGGGCTCGTCGATTTCCGGCGAAATCCTGCTCACGCCCGGGGGAACCCTGGCGTTGCGGGGACCGATGGTCACCCCGTCGGCTTACGCGCCCGCCCCGCCGCCGAGTGACTCGCTGATGGCACAGCCGCCGCGCGATTTCGTCGATACCGACTATGCCGCGCGGCTCGACAGCTCGACCGGAGCGATCTGCATCACCGCGCCGCCTTCGGGCATCATGGCGGTCGGCGGCTACCGGTTCTTGTCGCAGGACCTGCAGGAATGGGCCAGGCGGCTCGGACAGGGCGCGCTGCTGACGGCGTTGCCCGACCGGCTCAGCGGCCATCGGCTTGCCGGCCGCGCGCAGGACAACGCCCGCGCCCGCGAGGCGCTTGCGGAACTCGGGCTTAACCCACTGATGGTGGAAGCGTTTCGTGATCGGGCAAGCCCCGTTTGATTAAGGTCGATAGCTGCGTTGACGCGGCATTAAGGCCGGCAAACTAGGATTTTGAGCGTTCCATCGATCGCGTCGATCCGAGTTTCAAAATGTCCCAGCAAGGCCCGATCATTGTCGTATCGACCGCCGGGCGGCCCTCCTTCGCGGGCGCGCTTGACGATGCGAAGGTGTTCCCGGTCATCGACACCGTCTGGGCCGACGCCCCAGGCGCCGTCACGCAACTGCAGCCGGCCGCGGTTCTCGCCGCCATGTCCGAGGCGGTTGAGCCCGGTTTCGCGGCGCTTGCGAAACAGATCGCCGCAACCAGGCCCTACCTCCCGCTGATCGCCATCGATCCCAGGACGCCGTTGCCCGCAAACGCCATACCGTTCGCGCAAACCGCAGGCGGTTTCGATCGTCTGATGGCGCGCCTGCGCGCCGCGCTGCGAATTCGGACATTGCATTCGACCGTGATGCGCCGGCTGGATGACGACCCGGCGGCGCGATCGACGCTGACGGACACCGATCCCGTCAGCGCCGCCACCGTGCTGCTGATCGGCCGCGGCGCGGCCTACCCTGCACTCTCCGTCTCGCTCGGCGAACGGATGGGGGTGGTCGGCGCGCTCAGCATCGAAGCCGCCGCGAAACACCTCAGCGTGCGCGACATCGACGGCATCGTCCTCGGCGAGGGTTTTAGCGCGCGCGTGGTGGATGCCTTCCTGTCGGTCCTGGCCGAAGATGCGCGCTTTCGCAATCTGCCGGTCGTGTTGACGACCGACGAACTGGCGCCGGCTTACGATCTGCCAAATCTCGAAATCGTCATAGGGGATCCCGAACGCGTTGCCGTCAATGCCTGGCCGCTGATCCGCCAGCACGCCTTCGAGGTCCATCTGAGCCGAACGCTGCGCTCGATCGATGCCGGCGGCCTGCTCGATCCCAAGACCGGGCTGCTGATGCCGGCAGCCTTCAACCGCGATTTCGCCACCGCCGTCTTTCACACGCAGTCGCGTGGCGGCGGGTTGTCGGTGGCCCGCTTTGCCTTCGATCCCGGCCACGCCCGCGCGCAACTCGACGGCGCGCGGATTCTCAGCCGTCTGATGCGGCAAATGGATTTCGGCGCCGCCCAGGAAGACGGATCCGTCATCGTGGTGTTCGCCGAGACCGATCTGCGTACCGCCCACATGATCGCGCGGCGCCTTTCCAGCGTGATGCGTCATACCAGTCACGGCAAACACGACACGCCGGCTGAGCCGGTGGTGACAGTTGCGACCCTGCTGCCCTCCGATTCCGCGACATCGCTCCTGGCGCGGCTTTACGACGAAGCCCGCCGCGCGGCGTCGTGAACAGAACCCGTCATTGCGCGGAGCGTTAGCGACGAAGCAATCCATCTTTCCGGGGGTGGCTATGGATTGCTTCGCGGAGCCTGTCATCGGGCGCGCGTTCGCGCGACCCGTTGGCTCGCAATGACGGTGGGACGTTCTCCGCTGTTCATGCCGCCTTGCGGTTCTCGGCGAGGTTGGCGAGCTGGCGCATGATTTCGGTGGTGCCGGCCAGACGCTCCTCCGGCGTTTCCCATTCCTGGAAAAACACCACCTTCATGTCCGGCCGCACCTTCGCCGCCTGGCCGTGCTGGCGGATGAAATAGACCAGCCGATCCGGCTGGGCGAACTTGTTGTCGCGGAACGTGATCACCACGCCCTTCGGTCCGGCATCGACTTTCTCGACATTGGCTCGGCGGCAATAGCCCTTGATGGCGGCGATCTTGAAGAGATAGCGCACCTCGTCCGGCAACACGCCGAAGCGGTCGCGCAGTTCGGCGGCGAAATTGTCGATCTCGTCGTCGGTGTCGAGATCGGCCAGCCGCCGGTACAGCGAGAGCCGCACCGCGAGGTCGGTGACATACTCCTCCGGGATCAGCACGGGCATGCCGACGGTAATCTGCGGCGACCAGCGATCGGCGGCGGGTTCCACCACGCCGGCCTTGAGGTTGAGGATCGCCTCCTCCAGCATCGACTGGTAGAGCTCGAAACCGACTTCCTTGATATGCCCCGACTGTTCCTCGCCGAGCAGATTGCCGGCGCCGCGGATATCCAGATCGTGCGAGGCCAGCTGGAAGCCGGCGCCCAGGGTTTCCAGCGACTGCAGTACTTTCAGCCGCCGCTCGGCCTGCGCCGTGATCTTCTGCTGCGCCGGCAGCGTGAACAACGCATAGGCGCGCAACTTCGAGCGCCCGACCCGGCCGCGCAGCTGATAGAGCTGCGCCAGCCCGAACATGTCGGCGCGGTGCACGATCAGCGTGTTGGCGGTCGGGATATCGAGGCCGGATTCGATGATCGTGGTCGAGAGCAGGATGTCGTACTTGCCGTCATAGAACGCCGACATGATGTCCTCGATGACGGTCGGCGCCATCTGGCCATGCGCGACCGCGACCTTCATCTCCGGCACGTTCTTGTCGAGAAAGTCCTTTACCCCGGCGAGGTCCTCGATCCGCGGCACCACATAAAACGCCTGGCCGCCGCGATAGCGTTCGCGGAGCAGCGCCTCGCGTATCATCAGGGGATCGTGCGGCGCCACGAAGGTGCGAACCGCCAGCCGATCGACCGGCGGCGAGGCGATGATAGAGAGATCGCGCACGCCCGTCAGCGCCAGTTGCAGCGTTCGCGGGATCGGAGTTGCGCTCAGCGTCAGCACATGCACCTGGGCGCGCAATTGCTTGAGCTTTTCCTTGTGACCGACGCCGAAATGCTGCTCTTCATCGACGATCAGCAGTCCGAGATCCCTGAATTTGATGGATTTGCCGAGCAGCGCGTGGGTGCCGACCACGATATCGACCGCGCCTTCCTCAATGCCTTTCTTGACCTGCGTCAATTCCTTGGTCGGGACCAAACGCGAGGCCTGCGCGACATTCACCGGGAAGCCGCGGAATCTCTCGGTAAAATTCTTGCTGTGCTGCCGCGCCAATAGCGTGGTCGGCACCACGACGGCGACCTGCTTGCCATCAAGCGCGACCGCGAATGCCGCGCGCAGCGCCACCTCGGTCTTGCCGAAGCCGACGTCACCGCAGATCAGCCGGTCCATCGGCCGGCCGTTTTCGAGGTCCTTCAGGGTGGCGTTGATGGCCCCGAGCTGGTCCTCGGTTTCCTCATAGGGAAAGCGTGCGCAGAACTCGTCATAGACATGCGGCTGCACCGGCATTTTCGGTGCTTCATGCAGATGCCGCTCGGCCGCGATCTTGATCAGCTCGCCGGCGATCTCGCGGATGCGGTTTTTCAGTTTCGCCTTGCGGGCCTGCCAGCCGCTGCCCCCTAGCCGGTCGAGCTCGACATTGGCGTGGTCGGAGCCGTAGCGCGACAGCAGCTCGATATTTTCCACCGGCAGGAACAGTTTTGTGTCGGCGGCATAATGCAGCTCGAGGCAGTCGTGCGGCGCGCCGGCGACCTCGAGCGTTTGCAGCCCGACGAAACGGCCGATGCCGTGTTCGACGTGAACCACGAGATCGCCGGCGGCGAGACTGGTGACTTCGGAGATGAAATTGTCGAGCTTGCGGGTGGCCTTGTGCGGCCGCACCAGCCGGTCGCCGAGGATGTCCTGCTCGCTGATGACGGCGACATTGTCGGTCTCGAAGCCGGATTCCATGCCGACCACCGCCAGCATGGTTTCGTTGCGCGGCGTCGCCTGCACGGTGCGCCAGGAATTGACGCTGGTGACGTTATGCAGCTTGTGGTCTTTCAGCATGCTGCCCATGCGGTCGCGCGAGCCCTCGCTCCACAGCGCGATCACCACTTTCTTGCGCTGCGCCTGCAACGCCTGCACATGCGCGACCACGGCTTCGAACACGTTGACCGAACTGTCGGCGCGCTCCGGCGTGAAATTGCGCCCCTGCCGCGCACCGGCATCGGCCACGCCCGCGCTGCCGTCGGGCACCGCGAAGGGCGTCAGCCGCGCCAGCGCGGCCTGATCCAGGCGTTGGGTCCACTCGTTTTCGGTCAAATAGAGCCGGTCGGGCGGCAACGGCTTGTAGACCGCGCCGCCGCCCGGATGCTCCATCGCCTCGCGCCGTGCCTCATAGTAGTCGGCGATCTGCTTGAAGCGTTCGCGCGCGGCGTCCTCGCTTTGCGGCTCGATCGCCACCGGCGCGTCGCCGAGATAATCGAACAGCGTATCCATCCGCTCGGTAAACAGCGGCAGCCAATGTTCCATGCCGGGATGACGGCGGCCTTCGCTGACGGCTTCGTACAGCAGGTCGTCGCGCTCCGGAGCGCCGAACGCGGCGACATAGCCCATCCGGAAACGGCGGATGGTCTCGGTCACCAGTTGAAATTCCGAGATCGGCACCAGGTCGAGCGAGCGCATGTCGAGAAGCGTGCGCTGGGTTTCCGCGTCGAAGGAGCGGATCGATTCCAGGCTGTCGCCGAAAAAATCGAACCGCACGGGTTGGTCGAGCCCGGCCGGAAACAGATCGAGGATGCCGCCGCGCACGGCATATTCGCCGGGTTCCCGCACCGTCGAGGAGCGGTTGTAGCCGTTATGTTCCAGCCACGACACGATCGAGTCCATCGGCACGACGTGGCCGGGCGCCACCGACAGCGCCTGTGCCGCGATGGTTTCGCGCGCCGGCACGCGCTGCACGATGGCATTGACCGTGGTCAGCACGATCAGCGGCTTGTCGCTGCCCGCCAACCGCGACAGCCGCGCCAGCGTCGTCAGCCGTTGCGCCAGGATGCCGCCGTGCGGCGAAACCCGGTCGTAGGGCTGGCAGTCCCAGGCCGGAAACTGCATCACCGGCAGATCGGGCGCGAAGAATTCCAGCGCGCGGGCCAATTGCTGCATGCGCGGCCCATCGCGGCAGACCACGGCGAGACTGACCGCCGGCGGCTTCGGCCGAGCGGCGATTGCGCGTGCCAGATCCGAAACAATCAGGCCCTCGGCGCCCTCGGCGACATTGGCAAAGGTCAGTGCGCGGCCTGGCGCGAGCAATTCGGCGGGGGATCGTGTCGGCGATTTCATGCGTGGTCCGAAGATCGAAAGGACTTGATACGGTCGAACAGGCCGGTGGCGTGTTCCGGCGCCAGCGCCCGATTGCCGGTCACCGCGGCATACAGGTCGGGATCGGGTACCTCGATCAGAAGCTCGAGCTGGGCCAGTTCGTGTTCCCCGAGATTAGCGATTTCGGCATCCGCAAAGCGGCCGAGAATGAGATCCATCTCGCGGGTGCCCCGATGCCAGCAGCGAAACAGCAGCCGCTTGCGGCGGTCATCGAGGCCGCCGCTCGATCGTGTCGATCCCGTCATACTTTCGATTCCAATCAGAACGCCAAAAGCCCGGACGTGCCGGGCGGGGTTGATATAGCGATGGTGGCGGTGAATGTCAGTAGCTGTTCGCCTTGTAAAATCACATTTCAAACAGCCTGAGAAACTTTCAACCGTCATTGCGAGCCAACGGGTCGTGAATGCGCCGCCCGGTGACAGGCTCCGCGAAGCAATCCAGCGCCCAGCGTCATTGCGAGCGAAGCGAAGCAATCCATGGTGCGGCAAGAAAGAACGTAAGAGTGGATTGCTTCGTCGCTTCGCTCCTCGCAATGACGGCAAATACAGACACACCTTCGCGATCTCGCGGCGCAGTGCGTCCGAGGTTTGCCAAAAACGTCCGCCCTGAAAACAGAGGGCGTGGGGAATGCCGGGCGCCCGATGCACCCGCAGCCTCGTGTGCGCTATTGGTAGTAAGTATGCACACGAGTATTCACAGCGAGCCATCGGAAATCACCCGACATTCCCGCACGCAATGGTTTACGGCTTATACCGTGCTCTCCCCGGTGATCGGCTTTCTTGCCACCGTCGTTACGCGGATTAATCCGCAAACTTGACACCAGCGTCGGGGTGTCAGGACCACACGTCTTCGCCGTCCGCTGCAAGCAACGCCCGTCAAGCGCGCCGCCGCGTCCACCGCATCCCGCCCCGCGTTCGTGACGTTCGCGAAACGCCCCTCTGAGTGGGACAGGACGCAAGAGATATACAACTGATTTGGGTCTTCGGAAAAACAGAATATTTTTGCAAAAGGGGCTGGACAGCCAAATGCGCCCGCAGCCTGTCGGGCAAATCAGTCGACCTGTCGGCCGTAGCCTGGCGAGTGGAAGCGAAACGCGTAGCTTACCTCTTTATCGTAGACGAACTGCGGATTGCGGTGGTCTTATCCGCAAGCTGCTCTCGCAACGCGATGTCCTCGAAGGGAAATAGCATGCGGACGGGTCGGGTAAACCCGCCCCACAGGCTGCAAATTTACCCCGCCTTCCGAGGCCGGGCGAGCGGCAGTTCGAGTTCAACCCGGTCATGCGTGACCGTGGGCGTGATACGCCCTCGTTCGCCACGTTCCAGCCGCACCAGGCCGTAGCCCGCCATCGTCTTCAGCGTGCGCGAGAGGTTCGACTTCGCCTTGCCGGTGATCCGCGACAGTTCGTCGAGCGAGGCAGGCGCCTGCTCCGCGATCACCCTGAGCAGGTCCCGGTTGCCCGCCGACAGGACCTTGGCAAAGGACTCGGTCGAGGTGAACCACACCTTTGGTTCGCCGGGCGCAATGCGCCGCTCGCCGCGCGCCACCGCCATCGTGCGCGCCTTCATCTCCGCATAGGTGGCGATGCCAACTTTCAGAGTTGTCATGGCAATACTCCTCTCTCGCGCAGCACCGTGTCCACCGTCGTTCAGAAATCGCGCAGCAGCGTCGCCGCATCCTGGTACTCGTAAGCTTTGATAGTCCGCAGGCGGTGGCGATGGTCTTGTGCTTCCCCGCGCCTCTGGTGCATCACTGGATGGGCGTTGTCGAAGCCGACCAACCGCTTACCATCGGGCCCGTGCAGCGTCAGCGAATAGTCCAGGCCGTGCGGCTTCTCGGCCGACGCCGGTACCTGCGTCACGACAAAGCGCACCCAATGGCCGCCTTGGGGATCAACGACCAGGACCTGGCCGTCGAGTTCCAGCAGCATATCCAAGGAAGGGTCGCGGGACTCCGCCACATCTAATGGTTATCAGATTGAAGCAACTAAATCAAGGAAAAAATGGCTAGATGGGTGTGAATGGTCCGTCGACGCACAAATCTATCTTTAAAGAGAGACGGATTTACGCCTTCCGTCTCCGTCCCGGAGTCAACGCGGAAGGGTCGCCTCGACCCACCCTGCGGGCGTGGCTTTGTCCTTTCAAAAAACCCGTGGATGCGCGGCATAAAGCCGGGCATGACGGGCGGGAACGGTCTTAGGTTTTCCCGATGCGCCCTGCTCTGCTCAATCCGTTGTTTGCACCGGTCACGACGCTCGGCGGCGTCGGGCCGAAGCAGGACAAACTGTTTCGCTATCTGCTCGGCCGCGATGAGACGCCGCGGCTGGTCGATCTCTTGCTGCATCTGCCGGCCAGCGTGATCGATCGCCGGGCGCGCCCGAAAATCCGCGACGTGGTCCCGGGAACCGTGGTGACGCTGGAGGTCACCGTCGACCGCCACCGTCCAACCCCTTCGCGCAACGCGCGCGCGCCGCATCTGGTCTACGCCAGCGACGACACCGGCGACGTGGTGCTGACCTATTTCCGCGCCCAGCCCGGATATGTCGAGAAACTGCTGCCGGTCGGCGCCAAGCGTTACGTCTCCGGCACGGCGCAGATGTACGACGGGACCCTGCAGATCACGCATCCCGACCGCGTGGTCGACGAGGCCGGGTTTGCAAAGCTGACGGGCATCGACCCCGTCTATCCGCTCACGGAAGGGCTGGCGCTGGGCTCGCTGCGGCGGGCGATGGCGCAGGCGCTGCAAAAGCTGCCCGCGCTTCCGGAGTGGATCAGCCCGGAAGTCATTCGCCGCTGCAAATTTCCGCCGGTTGCGGAAGCCCTGAACCGTGTCCATGTGCCGGTCGAACTGACGGACATTTTGCCCGATGGCCCGTTCTGGTCGCGGCTCGCCTTCGACGAATTGTTGGCCGGTCAACTGGCGCTGGCGCTGGTGCGCGCGCAATTGCGCCGCCCCGCCGGCGACCGCAACGCCGGAGACGGTCATCTGCGCAACAGGATCATCGACGCGCTGCCGTATGCGCTGACGGCGTCGCAGCGAGCGGCGGCTGCCGCCATCACCGACGACCTGCGTCAGCCGGTCCGCATGTTGCGGCTGCTGCAGGGCGACGTCGGATCGGGCAAGACCGTGGTGGCGCTGCTGGCGGCCGCCGCTGTGGCCGAGGTCGGCAAGCAGGCCGCGCTGATGGCGCCGACGGAAATTCTGGCGCGCCAGCATATCAAGACCGTCACGCCGCTCGCCGAGCGCGCGGGCCTGCGGGTCGCCATCCTCACCGGCCGCGAAAAGGGCAAGGAACGTCGCGAACTGCTGGCGCGGCTTGCGGGCGGAGAGATCGATTTCCTTGTGGGAACCCATGCGCTGATCCAGGACGATGTGGTCTTCAAATCGCTGGCGCTGGCCGTGGTCGACGAGCAGCATCGTTTCGGGGTGCGCGAACGGCTGGCACTGACCGCCAAGGGGGACGCCGTCGATGTGCTGGTGCTGAGCGCGACGCCGATCCCGCGCACGCTGGTGCTGACTTATTTCGGCGACATGGACGTCTCGGAATTGCGCGAAAAGCCGGCCGGTCGCCAGCCGATCGATACCCGCGCGGTGCCGAACAGCCGGCTCAGCGAGGTGATCGACGGCGTCGGCCGTGCGCTTCAAGCCGGCAAGCGCGTGTACTGGATCTGCCCGCTGGTCGAGGAATCCGAAGCGGAGGGCATCGAACATCTGACCAATGCGACCGAAAGGTTTGAGAGCCTGCAACAGCGTTTCGGCGTTCGCGTCGGCCTCGTGCATGGCCAGATGAAGGGCCCGGAAAAGGACCGCGTGATGGCGCGGTTCGCCGAAGGTGAGATCGGCCTCCTGGTGGCGACCACCGTGGTCGAGGTCGGCGTCGATGTTCCGGCCGCGACCATCATGGTGATCGAGAATGCCGAGCGCTTCGGGCTCGCGCAACTGCACCAGCTGCGCGGCCGGATCGGCCGCGGATCGGAAGCCTCGACCTGTCTCCTGCTCTACAAGGAGCCGAACGAAATGTCGAAGGCACGGCTGAAGGTGATCCGCGAAACCACCGACGGGTTTCGGATTGCCGAGGAAGACCTGAAGCTGCGCGGCGAAGGCGACGTGCTCGGCGTCAGGCAAAGCGGCCTCCCCGGCTACCGCATCGCGCGCTCCGAGGTACACGGCCAGCTCATCACCCAGGCCCGCGACGAAGCCCTGCGCATCATGAAGGACAATCCGAAGCTTTCGGGCGAGCGCGGCGAAGCGCTGCGGTGTTTGCTCTATCTGTTCGAGCGCGACGAGGCGATACCGCTGATTGGGGCGGGGTAGCTGCCCCCCCGTCATTGCGAGCGCAGCGAAGCAATCCATTGTCGCCGTTGGAAAAGAAAGAATGGATTGCTTCGTCGCGGAGCCTGTCATCGGGCGAGCATTCGCGCGACCCGTTGGCTCCTCGCAAATGACGGGGTAACGTGGCAAGGTTGGAGGAAGGCGGATGAAAGAACCGTGTGTCTACATCGTCGCAAGCAAGCGCCACGGGACACTCTACACGGGCGTCACGGCCAACCTGCCGCGACGCGCGTTCGAGCACCACGAGGGATTGGTGAAGGGTTTCTCGGCGAAATATGCTTGCAAGATGCTGGTCTGGTACGAATTGCAAGAGACCATGATCGAGGCGATCACGCGGGAAAAGCTGATCAAGGCCGGCAGCCGGGCTAAGAAAATAGCGTTGAGCGAAGCGATCAATCCCGAATGGAAAGATCTATACGAGACGCTGGTGTGAAGGCCGACCACACAATCCTCAACGTCATTGCGAGCGCAGCGAAGCAATCCATTCTTTCTTTTCGCTGTGGCTATGGATTGCTTCGCTTCGCTCGCAATGACGTGGAAAGAGCGGCGAGCGCATATGTGTGCAACTCCGCCACTCCCGCGGCAGTGGGGCTTCGTCGTAGAACCTCACTCCACCTTCGCCGGCTCCGGCCGCAGCGAGGCGGGAGTCGCGATGCGGGCGGCGTTCGCCATGCCGGCAAGGGCGGCGATTTTCTTCTGCGGGTCGGAGCCGGGCTGCACCACGCCGGCCGACATAATCAGGGTCGCGGCGTCTTCGGCGCTCATGTCGACTTCGATGACCTTGCTCTTGGGCACGTAGAAGAAGAAGCCGGTCGTCGGGTTCGGCGCGCACGGCAGGAACACCGAAATGTGCTCCTCGCGCCCGGGCAGGCTGTTGGTGATCTCCACGCTCGGCGATTGCGAGATCAGCACGATCGACCACATCCCCGGCGAGGGAAATTCGACCAGGCCGACCCGGCGAAAGCTCGATCCCTGCCCCGAGAACAGCGTCTCGAACACCTGCTTCAGCCCGCGATAGATCGCGCGCACCACCGGCATCCGCCCGAGCAGCCTCTCGCCGAGATCGACCAGGGTCCGCCCGATCAGGTTGGCGGTGAGGAAGCCCAGCAGCGTCAGCGCGATCACGGCCACGATCAGCCCGGAGCCCGGCAGTCCGAACGGCAGGTAGGTTTCCGGCCGGTAGGCGACGGGGACAAAGGGCCGCACCAGGCCGTCGACCCAGGTCACGAACCACCAGGTCAGATAAAAGGTGATGGCGATCGGGCCGGCGACGATCAGGCCGGTCAGGAAATAGTTCCGGAATCGGGCCATGAAGCCGCGCGGCGCGTCCGGCGGGACTTCGGCCGGGGGCACGGGCGGAGGCAGGTTGTCGCGGTTCATGGGGGTTCCAGGTCGGTCCGGCGGGCAATGATATATTGCCAGCTAGGGTGTTCTAGCAGATTTTTGAAGACCTGACGTGACCGAGCGGCAACGGCGGCCGGTCTATTCGACGGTGACCGATTTCGCGAGATTCCGCGGCTGGTCGACGTCGGTGCCCATGATCACGGCGGTATGATAGGCCAATAGCTGCACCGGAACGGCATAAACCATGGGGGTGAAGGCCGAGGCCATGTCGGGCAGCACGATCGTCACCAGGGACTCGATGGTCGCCTCCGCCGCACCCCTGGCATCCGTCATCAGGATGATGCTGCCGCCGCGGGCCGCCACTTCCTGCATGTTGGAAACCGTCTTTTCGAACACCCGGTCGAACGGCGCGATCACCACGACCGGCATGTTCTCGTCGATCAGCGCGATCGGGCCGTGCTTGAGCTCGCCGGCGGCATAGCCTTCGGCATGGATGTAGGAGATTTCCTTCAGCTTCAGCGCGCCTTCCAGCGCCAGCGGATAGCTGGTGCCGCGGCCGAGATAGAGCACGTCCTTTGATTTCGCGATCTCGCGCGCCAGTTTCTCGATCTGCGGCTCGGTGGCGAGCGCCGCCGCCATCAGACGCGGAATTTCGACCAGGCCATGCACGAGCTTTGTGGCGTCCTCTTCCGACAATTCACCGCGCGCGGTGCCCGCAGCCACCGCCAGCGCCGCCAGCACCATCAGCTGGCAGGTAAAAGCCTTGGTCGAGGCAACGCCGATTTCAGGACCCGCCAGCGTCGGCAGCACCGTCTCGCTTTCGCGGGCGATGGTCGAACTCGGGACATTGACGACCGAGAGCGTGTGCACGCCTTTCGATTTCGCATAGCGCAACGCCGCCAGCGTATCGGCGGTCTCGCCGGATTGCGAAATGAAGATCGCCAGGTCGCCCTTGTGCAACGGCGCCTCGCGGTAGCGGAATTCGGAGGCGACATCGAGTTCGACCGGCAGGCGGCTCAAGCGTTCGAACCAGTATTTGGCGATAAAACCGGCGTAGCTCGCGGTACCGCAGGCGACGACCGAGATGCGCTGGATGTCCTTGAAGTCGAACGGCAGTTTGAGCGGCAGCGCGACGCGCTCGGTCGCCATGTCGACGTAACGCGCCAGGGTATGGCCGACGACTTCCGGCTGCTCGTGGATTTCCTTGGCCATGAAGTGGCGATAATTCGCCTTGTCGACCAGAAACGACGACGCGCCCGATTTCAGCACGTCACGGTTGACGACGGCGCCGTGCTCGTCATGGATGACGCCGACTTCGCGGCTCAGCACCACCCAGTCGCCGTCCTCGAGATAGCTGATGGTATCGGTAAAGGGCGCCAGCGCGATCGCGTCCGAGCCCAGATACATCTCGCCGTCGCCATAACCTATCGCCAGCGGCGAGCCCTTGCGGGCGCCGATCATCAGATCGCCGTGGCCCCTGAACAGGAACGCCAGCGCAAAGGCGCCGCGCAGCTGCGGCAGCGATGCCTTGACGGCTTCCTGCGGCGAGGCTCCCTTGAGCAGATAGGAGTTGACCAGATGCGCCACCACCTCGGTGTCGGTGTCGCTTGCGAATTTCGCGCCCTGCTTTTCGAGCTCAAACCGCAGCTCGCGGAAATTCTCGATGATGCCGTTGTGAACCACCGCGACGTTGTCGGTGGCATGCGGATGGGCGTTTTTCTCGGTCGGGCGGCCGTGCGTGGCCCAGCGCGTGTGCCCGATGCCGGTATGGCCCGCGAGCGGTTCGGCGCGCAATCGCGCTTCCAGGTTCTTGAGCTTGCCTTCGGCGCGGCGGCGGTCGAGATGATCGCCTTCGAGCGTGGCGACGCCAGCGGAATCGTAGCCGCGATATTCCAGCCGCTTGAGCGAATCCACCAATTGCTCCGCGACCGGACCGCGCCCCAAAATGCCGACAATGCCGCACATGCGGATCAATATCCCCAAATCGTCGAAAAATTGCCCAAATTGCGCAAGGCTTGTCTTAACAAGGCCTCTCTTAACGAGAATCGCAAAACGCCCGATACTCAATAATTATTGCGGATTGCGACAGGGTTAAGCCGAAAGCTTAACACGTCAGGTCATTAACTGGCTTTCGGGGGCTTGTCGCGCGTCTTCATCTCGCGATACCGCTTGGCGCCGTCCTCGCGGTTGGTCTGCTGGCTACGCTCCACCGCCAGCGCATCGGCGGGCACCTCTTTCGTGATCACCGAGCCCGAACCGATATAGGCGCCGCTGCCGATCTTCACCGGCGCCACCAGCGAGGAGTTGCTACCGACGAATGCGCCGGCGCCGATCTCGGTCCGGTGCTTGCCGAAGCCGTCATAGTTGCAGGTGATGGTGCCGGCGCCGATGTTGGCACCCGCGCCGACATGGGCGTCGCCGATATAGCTGAGATGATTGGCCTTGGCGCCCGCCTCCAGCGTCGCGGCCTTGGTCTCGACGAAATTGCCGATCCGCACGCCCTCGCCGAGCGATGTCCCCGGCCGCAAGCGCGCATAGGGGCCGACCGATGCCTTCTTGCCGATCGACGCCTGCACGATATGGGAAAATGAATGGATCACCGCGCCGTCGGCGATGGTCACGCCGGGGCCGATCACCACGAACGGTTCGATGGTGACGTCGCTGCCGAAGGTAGTATCGGCGGCGAGGTAAACCGTCTCGGGGGCGATCAGGGTCACGCCGGCCTCGAGTGCGGCCCGGCGCAACCGCGCCTGCATCACCTGTTCGGCCTCGGCGAGTTGGGCCTTGGTGTTGATGCCGCGCACTTCATCCTCGCTGGTTTCGATCACGACGGCCTCCAATCCCAGTTGTCGAACGATGGCAACGGCGTCGGTCAGATAATACTCGCCCTTGGCATTGGCGTTGCCGATTTTTTCGATGATGGGCAGCGCCTGGCGGCCATCGAACGCCATCACGCCGGCATTGCAAAGCGTGATCGCGCGTTCCGCGGGACTGGCGTCGGCCTGCTCGCGGATATCCACCAGCCGGTCGCCCTCGACCAGGAGCCGGCCGTAGCCGGTCGGATCGGCGGCGCGAAAGCCGAGCACGGCCAATGCTGCGCCTTTCTCCAAGGCCGCGCGCAGGCGCGCAAAGGTCGCGGCTGAAATCAGCGGCGTATCGCCGAACGCGACCAGGAGATCGTCGACGCCGCCGGTCATGGCGTCGCGCGCCGCCAGCACCGCATGCGCGGTACCCAGACGCTCGCGCTGAACAAATGTCGCCGCGTCCGGCCGCAGACGCCTGACCTCGTCGGCGACGCTCCCGTGGTCCGGGCCGATGACCACGGCAAGTGCTGAGCTCGCTCCCTTTGGGGCGGCGCCAAGCACATGCGCCAGCAGCGATTGGCCGGCCACGGGATGCAGGACCTTGGGGCTTGCGGAGCGCATGCGCGTGCCCTCGCCGGCCGCGAGCACGATGGTCAGGCTGGTCCTGCCGGTCATTCCGAATCCCTGGTTGTTGCGGCGAAGCTTGCGCCGCCGCCCTCATAAAGGGTTTTCCTCCGTGATGGAAATCCGATTCACCCCCGCGTAGAGCGCCCGGACTCCAGATCGGGGCGTTTTTCCTGTTAATGTTTGCCGTCTGATTCGGTGGGCCACAGGGGGGCCTGATACGTCGTATGGCAAAAAATCCCGACCATCTGGCCGGCAGTTTCGAGACCGAAAATACCGGCGGCTTGCTGACTGGGTTTCTGGCCGAGGAAGACGTGTTCGACCGCCGCTCGCTGTGGCGGCTCGGGTCGTGGGGCGCGGGCTCGGTCGGCGCCGTCGTCGTCGCCGTGCTCGCCAACCAGTCCGCCATCGGATGGCGCCACGACCAGGTCGCGGCAGCCGATCTGACGCGGCAGTCGCAGCAAATCCAGTCGGTCGCCAGGGAAAGCCAGAACGAAACGCGGCGGCTGGCCTCCGCCATCGATACGCTCAACAGCGATCGCGACCGGCTGTACTCCCGTGTCACCGTTCTGGAACAGGGCCTGGATTCCGTGACCGGCGCGATCGCGCGGCAAAGTTCCGCCCCTGCGGCGCCGCAAGCGGTTGCCGCGGCCGTCTCGCCGCCTGCGGCTCCCGCGAAGGTCGAGCCGCCGGCGCCGCCGCAAAATCAGACGCCCGCTCCGGCCGTGTCCCCGGTCGTCACGACCATCGCGAAAACAACCGAAGCAAAAGCATCCGAAGCAAAAGCATCCGAAGCAAAAACATCCGAAAAACCGCCGATGGACACCGCCGTCCCGGTGCCGGCGCCCGCGATAGCCGCACCGGTGGCGCAGGCTGCACCGACTCCGCCGGCGGTAACACCCGTGGCGCCGCCGGCCACGCCGCTGATGGCATCTAAGTCGCTGATGGCGCCGCCGGATGCCGCAGCTTCAAAGCTGATCGGACCCGAAAAGCCGGCGGATGCCGTTGTCGCCGCGCCCGCGCCGCCACCGCCGGCGGTGGTTGCCTCGGTTTCGGCCGCCGACGAGGCGAAGTCGCCGGCTCCCGCGGCGGCGGCCGAACAAGTCCCGGTCCAGCGAACCGAATTCGGGGTTGATGTGGGTGGCGCCAATTCCGTCGCCGGCCTGCGCGCGCTGTGGCGCGGGCTCTTGAAATGGAGGGCGAACGCGGCGCTGACGACGTTGCAGCCGATCATCGTGATCAAGGAAGGCAGCAACGGACTCGGCATGCAGTTGCGGCTGGTTGCCGGACCGCTCGATGACGCGGCGGCAGCCGCGAAGATCTGTGCCGGCCTGATCGAAAACCAGCGCCCATGCCAGACCACGGTGTTCGATGGTCAACACCTCGCCATGAATGGCGACGAGCCGGAGGCCAACGCCAAGTCCAGTGCGACCAAGCCTGATACCGTGAAGCCTGCCGCAGCCAGGCCCACCGCACGCCGGCGCAGCCTTGCAAAGCATGTGACGATCGAAGAACCGCTGCCGAAGCCCGAGCCCACCACCCTGTCGTCGTTCTTCAGCCGGCACCTGGAACAAGCCGGTAAATGACGTAATTACAGTGTCTTGGGTTCGAGTTCTGATGTTCTTCCGCAAAACAGGTGTCATGGCGACCTGCCGCGGGTTGTCCCGCCTCGCATTCCCGACCATATTGGCCCGATGAAAAAAACTCCGTTCCGGCTGACCCCCTATCAGGTGCAATGGCTGATGGTGGTCGGCTTCGTCACCGTCGGCTATGCGCTCTATCTGCGCTATCTCGCGGTCGAGTTCTCGACGGTGTCGCTGGCCTGCGACGCCGGGCTACAGACGATGCTGTGCAAGACCCGGATTCTCGCGACCTACTTGTTCAAGAATTTCGTGTTCGGCGTGGTCGCGCTTGTCATCGCGACCCTTCACCTGATCCGGCCGTCGATCGTTTTGCTGACCGGCGGGCTGATCGCTGCCGGATTCGGCATCGTGCTCTATAATGTCGGCCTCTCGGGCCTGGCGATCGGCCTGCTTATTTTGGGATTTGCACGACCCGCGCCCGCCACAGCGTAATCGCGAGCAGGAAATAGATCGCGCAGGTCCACAGCGATTGCCAATTGTTCGGCCCTTCGTTGAAGACCGTGTAGAGCGCCCCCGCCGCCAACAGGCCGGCAAATACCGCCTCGGCGATCGGACGCACGCCTTCCTGCGGACGGTTGAGCAGCATCAGGCTCGAGAACGGCACCACGGCCATGGTCAGCGCGGCGAACGGAAAATCGCGATAGCGCGGATCGAACACGAAGCCGAGCGCGGTTTCCGCCCCGATCAGGGTGGTCACGACCAGCACGGCTCCCAGCATCATGGACAGCGCCGATTTGGTTCTGGCGTCGCGGGGGCCCAGCAGTTCGAGGAATGTCGGCAGCGCGCGCCCCGACATCAAGGCATTGGCGCCCAGCAAGGGCGATGCGACGGCGGCCGCCAGCAACGCGCCCCATCGAAGCCAGCCGCCGAAGCCGTAACTCTCATAGAACATCTTGTCGGTGGCGACGCCCAGCAGAATTCCGGCCGCGGTCGCTGACAGCGCGACCGCGATCCAGGATGTGAGGCGCGGCTTCCAGGGCCGGCGGCGCAGGGTCAGCCAGGCCGCGCCGAACACGAAAACGCTCAGCGCCATTCCGCACCCCATCTGCAGCTTCCAGAACGGAAAGTTGCTGATGGCTTCGCCCGGCGGGTATTTCACCACGCGCCGCACGGAATCAAACAGGCCCCAATTGCCGCCGACGGTCCCCTCGAGCTGGCGCTTCCACGGCTGGTCGTAGGCTTCGATCAGATTGACGCGAAAATTCTCCAGCTTGGCCAGATTGAGGATCTCCGAAACCACCCGCGCCTGATTGGTACGCGAGGGCAGCGCGCCGTCGCGCATCCGTCCCTCGCTCGGCCAGCCGGTCTCTCCGATCAGGATTTCCTTGCCGGGAAACGCCACCGCCATCCGCTTGCGGATGGCATCGACATGGGCGGCGGCATTTTTGGCGCGGATCGGGAAGTCTTCCCAGTAAGGCAGAATGTGAATCGTGACGAAATCGACGGCGTCATAGACCTCGCGGTTGCGAAGCCAGTATTCCCAGACATCGGCGTAGGTGACGGGAACGGAAACCTGCGATTTGACCGATCGGATGATGGCGACGAGATCGGACGTCGTCATCTCCCCACGCAACAGCACCTCATTGCCGACGACGACGGCGGTGATGACGCCGGGGAATTCCTTGGTCAGGGCGACCGCGGTCGAAACCTGGATCTGGTTCTTCAGGCGGTTGCTGCCGAGCCATATTCCCTGGATGACTTTCAGCCCGACCTTCGCGGCGAGCGCGGGAACCTGATCGAGCCCGTTCTCGATCGAATAGGTCCGCACGCAGTCGGATATTTTGGCGAGTTGCGCCAGGTCCTGGGCGATCTGTTCCGGGGCGATGCGCGTGGTCGGATCCAGCGGCGTCTGGGCGCCACGGAACGGCGCATAGGACACGCACAGCAGTTTCGCATTGGGGTCGATCGGCGCGCGCACCAGTGTAATAGGCGTCGCCAGCCACCACCACGCGGCCGCAATCGCACCCAGGGACAGGATTAGAAGCGCCAGCGGCGTACGAAGAGAAATCGGTTCCATCCTCCGGGAAGCCATCGTCGCTTAGCCGTTCGCCGTCCGTCTGCCAAGAGCAGGATACGCGCGTCCCACATGGCAGCTTTACCACCGCGCGATAAAGTTGTGACTTTGCTGGACAAAATCCGAAATGTCCGTCATGGGATTCCGCTTGGCGTCTCCGCCGCATTGGGGACCCATTTGAACGGCATCAACCAGCTCGTCCGAGGCGGCCGCGGGCAGGAAATATCGGGGAAATTATGCGTCGAGGCGTGCGTCAGCTTAAATATGCGGTTTTGCACCACCTCGCCGTTCCCGGGCTTGCATTGCTGATCGGTATCGGAAGCGCGTTCGCCCAGAGCGGCGACATCAGGTCGCAGGACCAGTCCGGCAAACCGGCCGCCAATGCGGCGCAGCCGGCGGACGCGGCCAAGGACAACCAACGCAAGGCCGACGAATTCGTCGAAGCGGCGCAGGCCATCAACGGTCCGGCCGGCAACCCGGAATGCGTCTGGCTCGGTCGCCGGGTGGTGATATTGATGTCGCACGACGACCTCGATACGGCGTTTCGGCATCTCGACCTTTACGATCGGTTCGGCTGCCCGGGCGGCCACATCCAGGCGACCTTTCGTTGCCTGGCGCGTTTTGGCCTGGTCGGCGTCAACGATCCCAAAGCGTCGGCGGATGTACCCGCTCGGGTTCACGCCTGCTGGCTCAATCCCAACGCACAACCGCAGGCGGCCGCGGCGACGCAACCTGCCCCCACCACTTCCGGCGCCTCCGCACCTGCGCCAGCGCCCGCACCGGCTCCAGCCGCAGCTCCCGCCGCGGCGGCCAAATAATTCCTGAGCGCTGCCGGAACGATCCGAATTTTTCACGGTTTGGATAAGTGCGCCCTCAAAACGCCACGGCGTCATAAGAGTTGTTAAATCGCGTGGCAGAGATATGTTCGGTTTGCCGCTGATTTGGTCGGATCTCGGGGACGGATCCGCTTCCCTGCCATAAGGGCCCCGTATGGTTTAGTCGCGATGCGTGCCGTGGTCGCCGTTCTGCTGTTTGTGACCACCGTTCACGCCGCGATGTGGGGGGTGCTGCGAGATAAGCAGCAGGCTCCCGACTTCACGGGCATGCTGCCGAGCGTGTCTTATGCACCGTTCGAGGGAACCGGGCATCCCGACGTCGACAACGTTCCCAATGCCGACAAAATCCGCGCCGATCTCAAGAAGCTTTCGACCATCACCCGCGCTATCCGGCTGTACTCTTCGACCGGGGGCGTCGAGCTGGTGCCGCCGATCGCAGCGGAATTCGGACTGAAAGTCACGGTCGGCGCGTGGATCGACAAGAACGTCGACCGCAACAAGCGCGAGATTGCCGCCGCCATCGACCTCGCCCGGCACAACAGCAATGTCATCGGTGTGGTGGTCGGCAACGAGACCGTCTATCGCGGCGAGCAAAAGGTCGACGACCTCATCGAGCTGATCAAACAGGTGAAAAAATCTGTCAATGTTCCCGTCACCACTGGTGAAATCTGGAACATCTGGCGCGACAACCCGCAGCTCGGCTACTCCGTCGATTTCATCGCCGCGCACGTTCTGCCGTACTGGGAGAACTTCACCGCCGATCAGGCGCCGGACCAGGCGGTCTCGATGTACCAGCTGCTGCGCGAACAGTTCCCCGGCAAGCGAATCATGATCGCGGAGTTCGGCTGGCCGAGCGCCGGCTACAATCTGAGAAACGCCGATCCCGGTCCGTTCGAGCAGGCCAGGGTGCTGCGCAACTTCGTCAGCCGCGCCGAAGCGATCGGCATGGACTACAACATCGTCGAGGCGATCGATCAGCCCTGGAAGTTCTTCGAGGGCGGCGTCGGTCCATATTGGGGAATCCTCAACGCCGCGCGCGAGCCGAAATTCGCGTGGACGGGTCCGATTGTCGATGACGCCTACTGGAAACTGGCCACCATCGCATTGCTGGTCGGCATCCTGATGTCGCTGCCGATCCTGCGGCTTACCGATGCCACCGTGATGCAGGCGCTGATGCTGTCGGCGGCGGCGAACGGTGTCGGTGCCTGGACCGCTACCGTGTTTGCCTACTGGACCGGGCACTACTTCGTTTTCGGCTCGGCCTTCGCCCTGACGCTGGGATTGATCCTGCTGGTTCCGCTGGTGCTGATCGCGATGGCGCGGATCGAGGAACTGGCCGCCATTGCCTTCGGCCGCGATCCGCGCCGGCTGCTGGTCAAGGCACCGTCCGCGGCGCCCGCCGTCGCCGGCGGCGACGCGTTTCCAAAAGTCTCGATCCATGTCCCGGCCTATTTCGAGCCGCCCGACATGCTCAAGCAGACGCTCGATGCGGTGTCGCGGCTCGACTATCCGAATTTCGAATGCGTCGTGATCATCAACAACACGCCCGATCCGGAGTTCTGGCAGCCGATCCAGGATCACTGCCGCGCGCTGGGCGAACGCTTCAAGTTCGTCAACGCCGAGAAGGTCGAGGGCTTCAAGGCCGGCGCGCTGCGCATCGCCATGGAGCGCACCGCTGTCGATGCCGAGATCATCGGCATCATCGATGCCGACTATGTCGTGCAGCCGGATTGGCTGAAGGATCTGGTGCCGGTGTTCGCCGATCCAAGGGTGGGCCTGGTGCAGGCGCCGCAGGACCATCGCGACGGCAACCGTTCGCTGATGCATTACATCATGAACGGCGAATATGCCGGGTTCTTCGATATCGGCATGGTCCAGCGCAACGAGGCCAACGCCATCATCGTTCACGGCACCATGTGCCTGGTCCGGCGCGCGGCGATGGACATGGCCGGCGGCTGGGCCGGCGATACCATCTGCGAGGACACCGATCTCGGGCTGGCGGTGATCGAGCACGGCTGGCTGAGCCATTACACCAACCACCGCTACGGCCACGGCCTGTTGCCGGACACCTATGAGGCCTACAAGAAGCAACGCCACCGCTGGGCCTATGGCGGATTCCAGATCGTCAAGAAGCACTGGCGGCGTTTTCTCCCCGGCGCGAGCCGGCTGTCGCCCGATCAAAGACGGGAATTCGCGCTGGGCTGGCTGAACTGGCTGGGCGCCGAAAGCCTCGGCGTGCTGGTTGCCATCCTCAATCTGATCTGGGTGCCGATCGTCGCCTTCGCCGACATCGCGATTCCCGACAAGATCCTGACGCTGCCTATCATCGCCACGTTTGTGGTCTCGCTGGTGCATTTCACGGTGCTGTACCGCCTGCGCGTGCCGGTGAAGTGGGGACAAATGCTGGGCGCCATGGTTGCGGCGATGTCGGTGCAATGGACGGTGTCGCGCGCGGTCGCCAACGGGCTGATCACCGACCATCTGGCGTTTGCGCGGACCTCGAAGGGCGGGTTTTCGCTGGTCTCAGTGGAATTCCAGGCGTTCTGGGAAGCCGTGATCGGCGTGCTGCTGCTGGTCGGCGCCGCCGTGCTGGTCGTCACCAACAATTTCAAGGAAGTCCGCGAGATCTATGTATTCGCGGCCGTGCTGGTGCTGGAAAGCCTGCCGTTCCTGTCGGCGGTGGCGATCGCGATCCTGGAAAACTCCCGCGCCAACGAGTTCTCGTTCTGGCGCAATACCGGCGTCCGCACCGCGGAACTGATCGGCCTGCGCCCGGTGGCGATACCGACGGTGGTCAGCCCCTCCCAGCCGGTGGCCTCGGAGATCCACCCCGAAGCCAGTTGACAACGAACCGATTTTGGGCGCCCTCGCCCGCTTGAAGAAGCCCGGCTAACCGCAGGCGACGCCAAGCAAATCCAGCTCTTTCGAATGGCCTATTGGTACTTCACCATGCTATTGACCCGCATCAAGCCGCCCCCTACACACCGCGGCGAGTGAGCGCGTAGCTCAGGTGGTAGAGCACGTGACTTTTAATCATGGGGTCGAGGGTTCGAGTCCCTCCGCGCTCACCAATGAAATCAAATGCTTAGCTGGCTTTTAGCTCCGGAATTTCGGAACAAAAATATTCTGAGCACGCTCTGAGCACACCGTGACCCTTCATTCCCCGCCCGCAAATCGGCGCAACATGGAGCGCAACAAAGCCATATAGCCGTTGCAGGAACATAACAAGAACATTACATAGAGTGCTCACTGAAAGGAGCCACGTGTATGCTTGGCACGAATCTACTGGACGGTGTGCAGGGGAATTTGGTGGCCAAGAACACGAAGTTTTTTGATGAACAGCTTGATCAATCAGATGCGAAAGCGCGCATAACCACCTTCGCCGATCACGTTAAGGTAACTTTCAAGTAAGGATTCCGCCATGGCCACCAATTCGCCGATCGAATGGACCGAAGCGACATGGAATCCGGTCGGAGGATGCACAATCCTGTCGCCTGGTTGCACGAATTGCTATGCGATGCGTCTTGCTCGCCGTTTGGAAGCTATGGGCCAGCCCAAATACGCGGGCACCACTCGTGTGTCGGGTGGACGAGCGAAGTGGAATGGCAAGATCGTGTTGGACGAAGTGGCGTTGGACATACCTTTGAGATGGAAGACTCCAAAAATCATCTTCGTCAACTCAATGTCGGACCTGTTTCACGAGAAGGTGCCGCTTGAATTCATTTCGAAAGTGTTTGATGTCATGCAGCGGGCACGCCATCACACGTTCCAGATTTTAACGAAACGTGCAGATCGCCTTTCCGACGTGGCAGACAGGTTGCCATGGCCAAACAACGTTTGGATGGGCGTCAGCGTCGAAAGCGAAGATTACACCGATAGAATTGACCACCTCCGAAGTACGCCTGCGTTTGTTAAGTTTCTCAGTTTAGAGCCGCTACTCGGGCCGCTGGATAAACTGAATCTCACGGGAATCGATTGGGCCATTGCTGGTGGAGAAAGCGGGCCTGCCGCCCGACCAATGAACCCTGATTGGGTGCGATCTATCCGCGACCAATGTGTCAAAGCAGGAGTGGCGTTCCACTTCAAGCAATGGGGCGGCGTGCAGAAAAAGCAAACCGGGCGGGTCTTGGACGGCCGCACCTGGGATGAGTTACCGAAGAGGACAATGGCTGCTTAAATCACGATGCCTACCGCCGGCATTGAGACCTTGCAGCCATTTTGCGCAGTCCGTCCCGCGCAGTTCGTAGTAAACGCGGTAGCAGAAAAGCTTGCCTGATGGCTTCAGTTGCCTCGATCATTCACGTCAGCCGCCTTGATGCAGCCACGCGCCAACTTGCGACGGCCATTAGGCTCTATTTCGAGGACGACGATCCCGTTTCGGTTCATACGCTGGCAAAGGCCGCGGGCGAAATAATCGACAGGCTTTGTGAGCTAAACCGGACGCCCGCAATGCGTGCCGACATGTTGGAAATGATCGTTCCCGATAAGCGCCGCTACGTAGCGGACAAACTTAACGAGGCGGCGAACGCCTTTAAGCATGCGTCGTCAAAAAAGCCCGATAAGACACCGATCGAATTTTCTGACGATCAAAATTTTTTTGCGATCCTGATGGCCGTCGATGGGTTTCGCCTTCTTGGCGTAGACCTGATCGAGGCCAAGCACTTCGGCGGTTGGGTCCGTCTCGTCGAACCTGGTTTGATGCTGAACCCGACCGAACCTGCGGTGCTTGCCGCCATCGAACGGATATTCGGAGATATTACCAATCAACCGCGTGCAGCGCAAAAAGCGGTCGCGCGCGACGCGTTGCATTTGGCGAAGACTGGAAAGCTGCCCGCCTGACCGCGTTGACATGCACCGCTAGTGGTGCATGTTTACTAAGTACCTGATATTGTTGACAAATATTGATTATGATGGTTCCATTGTTCCAGCGGGAATCATCCCGCCTATGGGGACTGCTAACAAAACATCCGGGGACCCGCCAACACCCGCTAGGAATTGGGGACCCGCCGGGGACCCCCGATAGGGTGAGTGCCCGCTATCGATTCTCCCCTTGAGCACAGATGGAAACTGGCCGGCATCGATTACGCTTTGGCCCCCCGCGCGAACTGGCGCGCCCTCACCTCTCATCGTCCGGACGCCACCAAAAAGCCGTCACCGGGTTTGAGGCGGTGACGGCTTCGTGCACAGTGTTGAAGGTCGCCTTGGCCCCACATACGCCGGCGGGCGATATGCAGGAGAAAGCCTCTCAGCCAACCCGTAGGTTTTCCGCGGACGTTTTGCCCCGGTTCTCCATCTCTTCGTAGCTCACCTTGGCACCCTCATTGAGGCTGCTCAGGCCGGCTCTTTCCACGGCCGAGATGTGCACGAATACATCTTTGCCGCCTTTGTCGGGTTGAATAAATCCGTACCCTTTAGTCGTATTAAACCATTTCACGCTACCTGTTGCCACGTTGCACACTCCTTAAGAAAAACAATTGTTGCAATAGATTGCTGAAATGTGGGGACTTTAAGATCGGCCACTCGCAGATTTAAAACAGGCCGCTATAAAACAGAATTTAAATTTAAATAGTTAAATTTAATGGTGTCGGGGCTGATTGCAGAGCCAAAATCAAAAGCGAGCCGGGCGCCCCCGGCACGTCCTTGTGCAAGACGGCCTCAGCTACCCCCTAGCTGGGGCCGTTTCTTTTGGTCGCCCGTCCTCACCGCTCCTCGTCCCGGATGATGCCCAGCCCTCAAGGCGCGCCCAGCGCACTCGGAACATCTGAACGAAACGTGAGGTTTGCGCACCTTGTGGTCGAGACTCCCCGCTACCATGAATCGTGAAAGGCGGTGTCCCAACTCGGGAGATCCATCATGCGAAAGCTGATCGCGACGATAGCGTTGCTGGCCCTGATCGATACTTCGGTCGCGGTTGCGCAAACGGTTGGTATGGGAAATTCATCCGCACCACCTCCTCAATCGACGAACCCGGACAGCCGATTGCTGCCGGCACCAGTCGGCCACCGCCAACCGCGGGTCGATCAAGTGCCCGACGAGAAGAACCTGGGTGATCCGAACGATCCGATCAATCGCGAGAACGCGGCGCTTGACCGCATGACCAAGGGCATTTGCCGCGGTTGCTAACAACTGGCCTTCTCACCGCTCCTCGTCCGGATGCACCCGCCGATAAGGCATAATCTCGGCGCGGTTCGGTCAACTTGATTCTGTGAACTGGGGTAACCCCGGAGGGCGGCGAGCACGGCCCCGCCACGGCAAAGCCGCCACCAAGGCCCCCAGCCCAGTGGTGGAGCGGGATTATCGCAGCGCTGGATGGCCGTTTGAGGCGCTTTAGCAGATCGTGGCAGACGGCTCACATGCCGCCACCACCACCGCCACCACCGCCACCGTTTCTGGAATTTTCGTATGTATAATCTTTGGGTGCGCCGGGCGCGTAACCGAAAGCTCCGGGATAACTCCTCATCCAACCCGTGGTTTGCTCGGGCCGTAATGCGTGGGCGGAGACGCCCGGGTGGAGTTTCCTGGAGACGTGTCGCTTGGAGACGTTATGCTGCACCCTCGGTGTTTTGCTTGATGCATCCCGCGCATACACGGCCGGTGCGGCGGCGATGAGAGCGGCGGCAGAAAGTGCGATGATAGCTGTCTTCACTTTTCGTCCTCCCTCGTTTGAATATTCAACCTAAATAATGAACCCCAACGTCGTTCCGTGAATCAGTCACATCACGCGATGGTGAAGTTGAGGCGCTTGTAGCGGTCCGCGATTGTCACTCACTCCCAGCGCTAGCGGCTTATCCACGGCTCGACCTAGCTGCCTGCCAATATTCCTCGATGCGCCCCGTTCGATCCATCACGCAAGGATACGCATTGGGGAAAGCGGAAATTCAAGTGAGATCAATGAGCGACCGCAACCCAAAGCTGGGTTAACGAATCGGCTACAATATTCCCATGGGCGCACCAACCGACCGAGACGTAAAACGGCTCTTTGCCGCATCTGGAAATCGATGCGCGTTCCCTAAATGCGATCTAGCTATCGCCGGGTCGCTAATCGGATCGGCAGTGGCAAGGATATCCAAGGGTCCGACCGTCGATCTTTAACCAAGCTGTAATTGCGCCGAGAGCAAAAGGGGTCAGCGGCCAAGATCAGAACCGCCATTATGTCCGTCGTGTTACGGTCGTTACGACCCGCGTTGTGGGCGGCAGTCTGGCTGGCTATTCGGTTGTTGATAATGCGGGGCCACGGTTTTTTGGTCGGTCGCGGGGAACTCCCGACAGGGAAAACTGCGATCTGACGGCTTGTTCGCCATGGTTGCAGGGATAAAGTTCCACACCAATGAGGGCCGGATAATGCAACGGTCTCGACGGGCAGCAGCAGCGAGCGCGGCGGGTTTCGCTTTGCGGGCACTTCGCAGTATCGCTGGATTGGTTTGTCTTGTGTTCGCTGGGGCGTATCAGCTCAGGGTGATGACTTACTTTCTGCCTCGTCTAGTCGCTGATCGTCACATCTGGCCCGCGATCTATTACGGCTTCTGGCTCATTGCAGTTTGCACCACGCTCGCTGTGCTGGCCTTCCGCCAAGATATATTGAAACGCACCCTTCCCGTTCTGATCCTGTGTGCGCTGGCATCGGCGCTCCCATTCGTTCACGAGATCGATCAGATCACCAAAATCTTCTTTGTGGCGATGGGATTTTTCGCCTGCGCCGCGGTGCTTTCAGTCCTCGTTGATCCCCTGACGGTACTGCGAATCTCAGCGCTGGCAACTGTCGCCGGGGCCGTGATCTGTCTTGTCGATGTTCTGTTCGCCTCGGGGCGTGCGGCGGGTCTAAGTATCGCCCCGAATGTTGCCGCCGCCGCTTTGCTTCTGGGAAGCTCCGCTGCTTATTTGTCGATCCCGGCGAGGTGGCTCGGCTACTTCCTTCTCATCGTTGGCGCCGCGCTATTCGTAACCCTCTCGAAATCGACGCTGCTGGCCGCCTGCGGGATCTTCGCCATCGTGGTAATCGGAAACAGGTTGCAGCGGCTACGATTTCCGCGCTTCGCATGGCGGCCTCACACACTCGTCGCACTGGGCCTTGTGGCATGGATAGGTGTTGCTCTTTCCACCAATGACCGCTTTGTGTTTGCTACGTCCAACGCGTATCGCGTGTTCAGTAACGCCGTCCCTGCTTCCCAGGCGGCACGAAGCACAATCGAGAAAGCCGTCACGTTGGCGAGTGCCGATCCCGATGTCATGCCGACCGAAGCCCTCATAGCGGAAATCGGGAGGCGCAGCGAGACCGAGAGCGACGTCAATTCCATTTCGGCGCGATGGCTGTTGATGGAACGCGCCTGGTTGGTATTCAAAGGCGAGCCATTTTCCGGACTGGGCTTTGCCTCTGCTTACGCTCTCGAGCCGCACAATACCTTTCTGTTGTTCATGCTGGCGTTCGGGCCGATTGGACTGTTGGTGCCACTCGCCTTCCTGGCGGTCATAGCCTATCCGGCCATACGCTTTAAGAGCATCAGCCTGTCGGCCCTTCCGATGGCGGCCTTCGCGGTGTTGATGACCTCGCACAACATGCTGTTCGATCCGGGGCTCCTCGCACCGCTTGCCTTTGGATGGGCTGGGGCGGCGGTCGCCGGTGCTGCGTTAGCCGATCAGCGAACATGGCCAGGCTCGCAATGACAATCGCAACCTGATCGAGCGGTCTTTGAAGGCCGTGGATTGAACCGACGTCGGCGCTGTGCATGTTTCGCTCGGACGATTCGCGCCGCTGACTTTTCAACAGCCCCGATCGGCAGTGGCGCGGATCCGTTCCCGGCCCAACCCATGGCGTGATTTGCCTGGCGGATTTCAGCGCTTTTGATGCGCCATGCCCTGGCGCCGAAAACCTGTAGCTTGGCTTGAATACTGGGAAGGCCCCGTCAATCGCGGCGCCGGCTTCAAAACCGTGCTCGTCTATTGCGTCGGGCCGCCCAAGGGCAAGCTGTGCGGACACTGCGGGCAGATACCGCTGCAGGATCTGCCGGACTGGGATTGGCGGGACATCAGCGCCCACCTCCGCTGCACGGCTTGCGGCACCGTCGGCTACGTCGACACGCGCCTGAATTGGAGCGAGGTGATCGACTTCAACAAGGGGATATGCTGAGATTTGGAGCATGAAATGCTCCCGTTGCGAGGACTGCGGCTGGGTCTGCGAAAATCATCCTGACCGGCCTTGGGATGGCGAGCACGCCTGTACCTGCGGCGGCGCCGGTTTGAACGGCGACCACCTTGTAGTGGAAGGGTGCCATATCAAAATAGCCTTGCATGGGGCAGAGATAGGCGAGATCGGGTCCGCAACGAGTCAGGGGAAACAGGCGTCCGCGTGCCGACGCCGCTGGCGCGCGCTGTGGCCGTCGTGGCCAGTTAGCTCAGGCAGCTTTGCCATCGTCCGTGGCGGCAAGACTATGCAAGCGGCAGGGCGATCTCGCACGTGAGCCCTTGGTCGCGCCAATCAAAACGCACCTCACCCTTGAGCTGGCCTGCAATTATGTTTTCCATAATGCTCGTGCCGAACCCGCGGTGCGTGGGCGGCGTAACCGGCGGCCCGCCCGACTCGATCCAGCGCAAACTGAGCCGTCCGTCTGCCGTCCGGGACCACCCGATTTCAACGTAACCATCCGTTGCAGACAGCGATCCGTATTTTGCCGCGTTAGTTGCGAGTTCATGCAAGGAGATTGCAACCGTCTGAGCCGTATACGGCTCCAGCATTACGCTTGGGCCGTTAGTTCGCACACGCGCCTCTTTCTCCCCGCGATAAGGCAACAGCTCCTGCGCGACCAGACTGTGAAGCTCGGCTCCCATCCAGCGCGATTGCACGAACAGTGCATGGACCTTTGCGAGGGCGTTGATGCGCCCTTCGATCACTTGCTTGAGATCATCAGACCGATCGGAATGAGAAAGACGCACCGTTGCTAACACGGTGGCCAAGATGTTTTTTGTTCGATGCTCGGCCTCTCGCGCGAGATTGACGATTTGCGCCTCGCTGCGTTTGCGCTCCGTTATATCCTGGAAGCAGTTAACAGCGCCGACAATGTTTCCACCGTTATCCTTGATTGCCTCGATGTCAACGAGCGCGATGCCGCGCAAGCCGTCAGGTCGCTCGATGTGTACTTCCTGTTCGCGCAAGGAGATACCGGTGCGCAGCACATCTGCCATGGGGCATTGATGGTGCGGGAGCAGACTACCGTCAGGCCGGAACATTCGATACGATCCACAAAACCGTTCATCAGGATCGCCGAGTTTAGGCGACCGGCCCCATAGTTCGGCGGCGCGGCGGTTGTATCGAAGAACAAGACCGTCCCGGTCACAAACGTAAATGGCAAATGGCAGTTGTTCGAACAGCTGCCCGGGCATTTCGAAGGCTTGTTCCTCGTTGCCCGCACCGAGGGCGATTTCGGCTGCGTTCGCGAAGACCGCATCCATCTCGGTGGAGGTTCTCTCGCGTTTGCGCTGGAAGGAGCGTAGCGCGTAGGAAAGTACATTGCTCATTGTGCTGTAACCTCAGCTGAATTCAGCATTTGGATTATCTCGGGGTCAAAATCCGACATTCTGCAACCTTCCCGATCCGCGCGTACTATTTCGATCTGGCGGTTTGTGGTGTGAGTGCGCGCTTCATGGAAGCATACACCCTCAACTGTGCCGCATTACGAAGCGCATTCTGTCTTGCCTCTCCCTCAGGCAATAGCTTTGCCTCACTGGCGCGCGCGTCTGCCTGCTCTTCCAGATGGTCGGCCGTCAAAAATACGACCTTCTTCCTGTTACCCATGCCGGACCTCATTTCGGTGAGTACAAATTGCTATCAAACCAATCGAGATGTTCGGATTGCGAGTGGCTGGATACAACTTGCATTTGATCGATGTGGCCGCAGCTTGTGCAGCGCAGCGTCCGATGCTCGTATCCCGGTCGCGAAGGCGTGATCCGCTGCACCGTGGTAACGCCGCGGCAACGGTCGCATGGTGAACTCGATAGGACCCGGGGTGCGAAGGGGCTAATTGAGCGGACATTTTAATCTTCCATGAGATTGCCGAAATCTAGTCCGGGCATTTAAGTTCGCCGCGAAGCCACCCTCTCAGGTCGCCGCTCATGGGGTCGCTGACCACCAAGGTTCGCTGGAAACGATCACACCTGGGGCACTCGAAAGTGCGGAGTTCGTAACCCGCTGGGCCGGGCGCAGTGCGGGCCGGTATCGTGCGGGTCTGGCGCGGGCGCTCGATGGCGCTCAGCGGGGGACCGGTTGGTAATGCATGAGGGCCGGGCACGTGAGGCACCCCTTTTGGATCGGACGGGTGCACGACACGCTGCCGGACACCGGCACTGACCTGGGTCATTTTCTCCCTTGGAAATTGGTCCGCTGGTCAATATTGACCACAACGCATCATTTTTAATATTTAGGCATCGCTGGTCCAAAGGAGGGGCTTGTGAAGTCAGCCAAGCGACAGTTCGATCCCCAAGCTTTTCTAGCCAAAGTCGGGACCGGCAAGACGATATTGAAGTACCGTAAAGGCCGGATCATCTATTCCCAAGGCGAAGAGGCTGATCGGATCTTTTACATCCAATCGGGCAAGGTGAAGGTGACCGTTGTTTCCGAGCAAGGCAAAGAAGCAGTCGTCGGAATATTGGACAAAGCGCAGTTTTTTGGCGAGGGATGTCTGAATGGTCAGGCGGCCCGCGTTGGAACCGCGAGGGCAATGGAGGAGTGCGTTATCACCTCAATAACGCGGAGGGCGATGATGGCGGCGCTCCGCAAGGAACCAAGGTTTTCAGAACTTTTCGTGACTTACCTGGTGACCCGGAGCAATCGCATTGAAGAGGATTTGATCGACCAGCTATTCAATTCGAGTGAGAAGCGGCTCGCGCGCCTTCTTCTCTTGCTGGCCAATTTCGGAAAAAATGGAAAGCCAACGCCAATCGATGCTTCGATCAATCAAGCAACCTTAGCGGAGATGATCGGAACGACCCGACCCCGGTAAGCTTTTTCCTGAACAAATTTCGTAAGCTCGGATTGATTAGCTACAACGGCAAGATCGAGGTGCACCGTTCTTTGTTGAACGCAGTCTTATATGAAAAACCTCAGCTAGAAAGAAGCGAAAAGCCGACCGATTAATTAAAGGATTCCGCCGGTCGCGATGAGCACCGGGACTCGGCCCAAACACCACGGCCTGCAAGACGGCTTTCGGAAGTCTCACCCCGACTGCCGACTGGGTCCGCCCCGACGCTCTTCAGCACCGAGCCGGACGCGCAGAGCCATCAGTTGGATCGACGATTCCCTGCAGGCAGCTCGTGATTGATCTGGCCCGGGACAGAATGGTTAATAGCGCATCGGCTAAAAGCCGGAACTATGAATGCTCCTTGGATGCCTCGTCGCGGCTCTGAAGCTTGTCGCCGTCGTTTTTCTTTTCGGACCTTTCCTCGGCGGTTTTGACTGTTTTGCCGGACATGTTGCCGGGATTGTAATGATGTTTTCCAGGCGCCTTTTCGCCCGGCAGCTTCTCATTCGGATTTTTATTGTTCGCCATGGGACACTCCTTTGGACTCTCGAAGACAAGGCCTCGAACAGTGTTAAGTTTCGCCGAGTTAAATTCAAACTGTGCCGGGCAACTCGCGAAGTGTCCCGACGATCTGAGTGGCGCTATAGGCTTGCGCAGGAAGCTACTGCCGAGCTGAAATTCAGCGCTTCCCGGCCTCCAGGTCGATAAGGGCTATTCCGATATCGGCCCTCTTCGTCCGTCTTAACTTGGCCGGCGTATCGGTCAGAACGACTTCCAGCGTCGGCCGGACCTTGCCCTCAAGAAGGTGACCGCCGCGCGTGGTGCCGTCGGACAGGCCGAGAACAACATGAATGTGAAGGCTCGATTTGCCGTCGTCGCCGACAGCGACGTCGCCAATTGCGCTCAACACTTCGCACTGCTGGGCGACCTCGATTTTCTTGTACGTTTTCTTCTCAAAGTCGAACCAACCGACAGTGGCGTTCTCAAAGGCACCGATGGCGGTCAGAGAGGCCGCGGTGATTCCTGCGTCGTTGGCAAATTTCGCCAACGCTGCGAATGCTTCTTCACCGGATTCAAGAATGACGACGCGGGTCTCCGCTCCGGCGTCGCTGGCTATCTTCGCGCTCTTCATGCCCGTTACGCCGCGCTACGCCGGGTGTGGCCGCCTTCCTTGATCTCCTCGATAATCTTGGCGCTGAAGGCTTCGAGGTCGCCCGGATTCCGGGACGTGATGACGCCCTGATCGACAACGACCTGGGAGTCTTCCCATTGCGCGCCGGCATTCGCCACATCGGTCTTGATCGATTTGAACGACGTCATCCTTCGGCCCTTTGCGATACCGGTCTCGATGAGCAGCCATGGCGCGTGGCAAACGGCCGCCACGACTTTCTTCGCGTCGAATATATCCTTGATGAATTTGAGCGCCTTCGGCTCGACCCGCAGCAGGTCCGGATTTATCTGGCCGCCAGGCAGCACGACGGCGTCGTAGTCTTTCGCGGAAACCTCATCGAGGGTCTTGTCGACCTTCACCGACCGGCCCCAGTCCTTTTTTTCCCAGCCCTTGATCTCGCCTCCGGCCAAAGAAACGACGTCGACGGTCGCGCCCGCCTTCTTCAGCCGGTCCCGTGGCACTTCGAGTTCCGCCTGCTCGAAGCCATTGGTAGCGAGAATTGCAATCTTTTTTCCGTCCAAATCCATCGGATCCTCCGTGGTGTTACGTTCCCAAACAATCGGCAGCATCAAAGATCGTTCCAGAGATCTCACGACTTACGGGGTCCCAGCTATTACGGTGCACCCCAGCACGGTCGGCCCAACTGCTTCCCCCGGAATAAGCTCGATGGTTGGGCGTGCTCGAAGAGTTGCGTTTCGGAACTCAGATGCGACCTCGGCGGTAGCTGAAATGTCTCGTTAGAGGTCGCGTCTTGCCCCCACATCGATGTTCGCAAGGGAATGCCTCCGGTCAAATTGTCCCGGGACGAATTCGAAAAACGTTATCGCAGCGGCGTCATCGCGAGCTCAGTGCGATTGTGGATGCTGCTTGGGATGCGTACAGCAACTCGCGAAAAATCGCCGATAACGCGTAAGGCCGTCCCGGGCTTTGCCGATCCGGACTATGAGATGTCGGTGGATTGGCTGGCGGCGCGCGAGGCAATCCTCGCCGCACACGCCGACACGACGACGTCAGCGCGAAACTACGTATCCTGCTGATCAACGGGTCCTCGCGCAGCGAGCACACTTGCCCCCGCGAAATGTCGAAGACCTGCGTTCGCCGGTCGATTGGCTAACCGACATGTCGTTGATTTCGGCGGGCGGCATGGCAGAGACGGACGGCTACATCGGTTACATGAAGGCTTACGCCACGGCACATGAGGCGCTGGACGAGGACAAGGCATTTCAGGAAGAGGAATTAGCGATATCCCATCTCGGTCAAATATGCCTATCCTTCTCGGATAGCGACCCTAAGATTATCCGCACACTTATACCGAGATTTGATATGGCCCTTGTGAAAACCTCAAGAATCGCGGGTTCAGCAGCAAAAACCCGGCGTTTGGATGTGAGCCCCCCGGCACCCCTGCGAGTTCCAAAGACGAGGGCTCTGAAACCAGGAAAGGGTCTGAGCACGGACAAGGTGTCCGAGCGGGTGGCGGCGGCTACCGAAGAGCTCGCGAGCGGGCTGACCCAGGCTTCGGCGGCGGCGGAAGAGCTTCGCCGATCCATGGAACAAATAGCCACGGGGGCCGACGAGGCCGCCGGCGGCGTCTCAAGAGCAGTTGGCGGCGATCAAGCAGGTCACGGCGAACCCGACCACAGCCAGAGGAGAAGCCGATAGCTCGCGGCGGAGAACCGAGGCTGCGCAGGTGCTGCTGGCCGAAACGAGTGCTCAGATCGGCGCTTCGGTCCAGTCGATCGAGCGTAACTTGGCGCGCTCCAATGAAACAACTTAAGTGCATCGAGCCTGCGACCCCCGTGGCTATCACGGCCGAATGCTGTGTATCGAGGAATAGGTATTGACGGAATCCAAACAGCGTCAGGTGTCGATCCTACTGGTTGAGGATGAAGCCTTGATTCGCATGATGATCGCGGGAATGGTGGAGGAACTGGGGCATTCGGTTGCCGGCGAAGCCGCCAATATCGCCGACGCCCTACGGTTAGCACGAACCGCCAATTTCGAAATCGCCATTCTCGATATCAATTTAGGCGGGTCGAAAATCGATCCAGTAGCAGCCGTTATTTATAGCCGCGGCTTGCCGTTTATATTTGCGAGCGGCTACGGCGCGGCAGGAGTTCCCGAAGCATTCCGCGATTGCCCCGTGCTACAGAAACCATTCTTAATAGAGCGGCTCGGCGCGGCAATCAAAACCGCTTTGGAATGAAGTTGGTAAGATTGTCGGACCTGATCGACAACGTCCTGGATTCGCGCGCGGACGGCCAAGCGCGGCATTACGTTGAACCCGGACGCCCCGATCGTTCATGACCCGCGACGCCGACCTCATAGCTATTCCGCTGCTTCAAGTTTCGATGGGCTCGCCGCTTCCCGTATAGCCAACATCACCTGATCCGTGGCCGTCTGCTGGATCATGTGACCGTTTCCGGGAACCCGATGAAACTTGCTCTGGGAAATCTCGGAATGCAGCCGGGCCGACTGCGTATCGATATCGATCAGCCTGTCTTGCTCGCCGGCAATGATGACAACCGGCATCTTCAAATCCGCATACTGATTGCGCAGCTTGAAGGCGTCCGGAATCATGAGCGCCGATTCCGCGGCGGATGCCCGGATCTGCGAAGGACGAAGGGCCATTTCCTTTGGAAATGCTTCAAACTTCTTCGGCACAGATCTGGGACCAAAGATCTTTGCCATCATCAGCGGCCATATCGCGCGGCTAATCAACGGCGACAAGGAATGACTGAGGATGTCGCCGATGAGTGGCAAGGCCGGCGCACCCATCGCGATGACGTCGGGCCTTGCAGTGGGATAATAGTACCCCGAGGCGAGGACCAGTCCGCGGACCAGATCGGGATTTTTCAGGGCCAGTGCCACAGCAACCGACGCGCCCCATGAGTGTCCGAGAACGACGGTGCTTGAAACGTCGAGCCGCTTGAGCGCTTGTTTGATCAGTTCGGCCTGGGCGTCGGGCGACCATACGACGTTGCGCGGCCGGTCGCTGTGGCCGAAGCCGGGGCGATCGAAAACGATGACCCTGTAATTTTTTGCCGCGAGATCAACTAGACCGCTGGATTCGAAATCCTGGATCATGCTGCCATTGCCGTGCAGCAGAACCAGCGGTTCGCCCGAGCCCCGTTCAACATAGTGAAGCCGAACGCCGTTCACATCAAAGAAGCGGCCAGTGGGCGGATTTTTATGCTCCGCTTTCTTCGCAAGATTACGATTGATCAAGGCCATTGCGGCCAGTGTCCCAATCGCAACCGCCGAAGCTACCGCGTAAGGACGCGCCTTTGCGTTGCGACGGTTAACGGGCATGGAAGAACGAAGGCGTCTAACAGGCTTCGCTGAGGTCATGGATTGCACTCGGGATTTGCGTGCACGAAATCCGGACGATCCTGGGAAATGTTGCAGCGCTGGGTAAACAAGCGATACACGGGTTCGTTCCGCGCGCTTGCAGTTCCCCGCAATCCGCCGATCACTGGCCGTGATCGCGACCGCGCGAGGCGAGCAGCCGGCCGCCGCCAGAACCAGAAGGACCTTCTCATCCGCGCCACAAATCAAGGCGCGGGCAATCTCTTCCGGAGCTGGACCGTATTGCGGACGATTTTCCGCGCGATCGCGACGTCCGCCCCGGAGACGGTAATTGGAAACCTTGATCCGTGGCGAACGCGGCTTGATCTAAGTGCTGTACGCATGGCTCAAAGGATTGGACGCGCGAAACCATCCAACGCCCCACCAACCCCTCCGGTTCGTCGTTCATCCGGACCTCAACGCGGCGAAACTATTCGCGGATGCAGGCGCTCAGCCCGGATCTTAAGCGGAACTCTCCTTCCTCGGTCGCGGTTAGAATTCGTTGGAGGAGTTTCTGGGCATGGAAGCTAAACCTGACCGGCGTCCCAATCTCACTGGATGGAACCTTGCTGCGGCTCTTGGTCTGCTGGCTGCCGCTTTCCTGATAGAGCGCCTCGCGCCCCAGGAGAACCAGGGATTGTCAAAGCGGAAGACGAAGCGAGAGGCCTCTGCCCTCGGTCTGACGGCGGAGGGCAACGACCGTGGCCGTCTTGCGGCGTCGCCTTCAGAGATACCCGCGAAGGGATGGAAGGACATCCTGCTGCGCGTGTATTCCGACGTCGGGGACCATCGCATTCTGGCCTTGGCTGCCGGCATGACGTACTACAGCCTTCTTGCGATCTTTCCCGCCCTTGCGGCTCTTGTTGCGATCTACGGTCTGTTCTCGGACACCGGCACCATCGCAAAGCATCTCGACGAGGTGTCCGGATTCGTCCCGAGTGGCGCCATCGACGTGGCGCGCGAGCAGCTCACGCGTGTCGTGTCGAAGGGGAATCAGACCCTCGGTCTGACGTTCATCATTGGCCTTGCAGTATCGCTTTGGAGCGCGAACGCTGCGATGAAGTCCTTATTCGACACGTTGAACATCATTTACGGCGAGAACGAGAAGCGCGGTTTCCTTAAGCTCAATGCCATGTCCCTGGCATTTACTCTCGCGGCCATTGCGTTCGTTTTGGCCGCGCTCGGCGCCGTCGTCGTCTTACCCCTGGTCCTTAACTACCTTTGGCTCTCGGACTTCGCGGACCTTTTCGTTCGCCTTGTGCGATGGCCGGCCATGCTCCTCGTGGTGGCGCTGGCCCTCGCATGCATCTATCGCTTCGGGCCGAGTCGTGAGGCTCCGCGCTGGAGATGGATCACGTGGGGCAGCCTAGCGGCCGCGATTCTTTGGCTCGGTGCCTCGGCGCTGTTCTCCTGGTACGCCGCGAATTTCGGCAAGTTCAATGAGACCTACGGTTCGCTGGGCGGAGCGATCGGGTTCATGACGTGGCTCTGGATTTCTGCAATTGTGATCCTGTTCGGGGCCGAGCTCGATGCCGAGATGGAGCACCAGACCGCCCGAGACACCACAACGGGTTCGCCAAAGCCGATCGGCGTGCGAGGAGCGCACATGGCCGATACGGTAGGGGCCTCGCAAGGCAGCTGACATGCCGAACCTGCTGAAGATTCCGCAAGCTTGACTTCGAGCCGAAGCTGCGCGTGTTCCCGCTCGCAACGGCTCTACCGGGATCTCGGCGTCATCTCGCTTGCCGAGCTTAAGGCGGCCGCCAAAGACGACCGCATCCGTAGGGCCAAGGGCTGGGCGCGGCGCTGCAGACCAAGATCCTGCAGAACGTGGCCCATCGCCAAAAGTGGCGCGGCACGGCTCTACATGCACCGCGCCGCGGCCCTGCTCGAGCACGCGAAGCAGACCCTCGAAAAAGGCGCAGCCCGAGTTCAAGCACCTAACCATCGCCGGCGGCTTCCGACGCGGCTGCGAGTTCGTCGCCGAACCAGGCTTCAGCATGACCTGTTTTGAATCTGCTGGGGGCCCAAAAGTGGCCAGCGCGGGGTCTACTCGGCCGGTCGGGATCGTATCGGGATGGGGGGCGCGGTACGCAGGATTAAGCACACTCCGGGACGACTGCAACGGCCGGGAACTAGCGGTAGTTTACCTCGTTGGAACCTTAACCGCGCTCTGAAACATTGCCCGTTTTGGTCCAACAAGGGAGAGAGATATGGAGAAAAAGATCGCAGGATTTTTGGGCGCTGTGGGTGCGCTGGCGTCTCTCAACGCTGCGCGGGCCGCAACCCCATCCGATTCAACAGAAGCGCTAAAGGCTCGGTCCTACGCTGACTGGTTAGAACCGATTCCGAATGCAATGGCCGGCTGTGCTAAATAGAATCTCTGGAAGGACTTTCGGATGTATCGCACATTACTCGCGCTCGTGTTGGCTTTGACTATTTCAGTGGCCGATGCCGCGGGACTTCTGAACACACAGGCCGTCGAAAGCGCAGCATTCACGGAAAAACTTCCTTCGAAGGAAGTGGAGTCGCCACTTACGGTCAAAGTCGAGGTGCTGTTGGATCGTGCCCACTTTTCGCCCGGTGAAATTGATGGGAAATTGGGGGAAAACGTAGAAAAGGCAATAACAGCCTATTCCGAAGCGCATGGATTGACGGCAGGCGGGAATCTCACGGGCGAACTTTGGGCGATGCTGTCCGCAGATACACGCCCCGTGCTCACGGCTTATGTTTTGACAGAGAATGATCTCAAAGGACCATTTCTCAAAAAGATTCCTGCAAAGCTGGAGGACATGAAGGGCCTGAAAGCTATTAGGTACCGAAACGTTCGAGAAGCCCTTGCTGAGAAATTTCATATGAGCGAACGGCTTCTCGCGGTTCTCAATCCTCAGAGCAAATTCAATCGGGCGGGTGAAAAAATTGTAGCTCCAAACGTCATAGCGCACGAAACTGGCGAGACGAAGAGGTCGGTAGCAAAGATAGAAGTCGACAAACAAAGACAGACCGTCAAGGCATACAGCCAGTCAGGAGACTTGTTGGCGTTTTATCCCGCCACAGTGGGAAGCGAAGAAAAGCCTACACCCGACGGCACGCTCAAAATCATCTCAATCGACGCGAATCCGACATATCGATACAATCCGGAATATAAATTTCGGGGCGTAAAATCGAAAAAGGCGTTTGTAATCGGACCAGGCCCCAACAATCCTGTCGGTAATGAATGGATTGGCCTGTCGAAAGAGGGTTATGGAATACACGGCACGCCGGAGCCGTCAAAGGTCAGCAAAGCGGAATCTCACGGCTGCATCAGGTTGACGAATTGGGATGCAGTTCAATTGGCTTCCATGGTTAAAAAAGGGGTCCCGGTCGAATTTGAAAACTCGCAAGCAAAAGGATCACACCAGCTCTAACTCTGCTCGACCTGCCCGGACTTCCAGAAAGCTCCGGTTCCGCGATAATTGCTCGGATCTCGGGAACCTTTGACAACGTCTTTTCTTTTCTCTTCACATCAACAAAGAGAGGAGATTTTCATGAAGTATGCTTTCGTGTTTGCTGCCCTGGCGGCGCTTTCATCCCCGGCTTTTGCTGAGGATGTCGGTGTTGGCGTCGGTGTGGGACCCGTTGGAGCAGGCGTGACCGTTGGCGCGGATCATCGGGATGTTGACCGCGAGCGGGATCGTACAGTTGTCAAGGAGCCTGAGCCGTCCGAGCGTACCACCGTGATCAAGAAGGATCATGATGACGGTACGCGCAGCAAGACCGTAATTCATGACCGCGACTAGAAAGGAAAGGCCCCGATCCAAACCATCGGGGCCTTTCTTCATGTGAAGGCGAAGAATGGCGCTACTTGCAACCGGGTATCCGCAGACTGCGACGGCAAAACGCGGCGCTCGGAATCGATAGGCGAATCATAAAAACATGGACGCGACTAATGTTAAAATTAATTTTGCGGCTCGTGCCGTTCTAAGAAAATGGCCGTCAGTAAACACCGAACGAATTAGCTCCACCGCAAGCACTGGTCCGTATTTGGTAGCTGATGGTACTCTCGATGAATGCATACGGCAGTTCCAATCCAAGCCTGCGTCCCAGCATCATCTGTACGAGATTCACGCAGCTCCGCAGGACAATTTAGTGACCGCTATCTTGTCGGCCGAGCACATCATTGAACTCGGACGGCTACGGGATTTTCTATAGCGTCTTCTGACCGGCTAGGCTGTACTGGCAGACCCGGTACACCATGGCTCTGAAGCGTCGGCGGGGTTTCTATACAAGCTGCACGAACAATTCGGGACTCTTGGACTCGCGGCCGCAGCCTACAAATGCCGGCAGTGGTGGCGTTCGAGGATAGCTTTTGCGCCGCAGTCCCCTTTCCAAGCGAACCCTACTGAGGGAAAAAATTCGGCAACGAGAGCCGCGGTTGCGGGGAACTGGAGGGCCGACCGCACATTGTACCTGCATCGCGGCAAGACAGGCCACAGCCTTCCTAACTCAGAGCGGTTCACAGGTGCCCTTAATCCGTTACTTCGTCTTTGTCGGCAGCGCCCTCCTCGCGCTGCTGTTCCTAACGGACTGGTACTGGCCGACGAACGTCGGAGCCGTTTCTTTTAGAGACCCGCAAGTGGACAAGTCGATCATCCGGCTGCACTCGGCGCAGCGATGGCCTGATCGTATCGTTCTGGATACCAGCCAACCGACCATCGTTCCTCCGCCCCAACAGACCGCCTGGAATGATATTCCGCCCAAACCGCTGGACGCGCAGGCGCAAATGCAAGTGCTCCCATCGAAACAAGCTGTCGCATCCGTCAAGTCGAAGCGGAGGGTTGCAAGAAGAGTTCAGCGGACCCGGGTAGCCGCAATTCCGGCCGCGCCGCACGAGCGGTTTTTCCCGAGCTGGTAACCGTGGTGCGCAAAAAACCTCTGCTTGACGGGTTTACGCCATCAGAGACTCGACGGCCGCCGAATCGGTGACGGGGACGGCCGCCGACACGAGGCGGCCTCGGATGAGCCGAAATCGATCGTCGAGGCCGCGTTGCCCGTCGTCGCAGATGCTGCCGCCCCGAAACATCGCTCGTGCAGGTGGACAAGCGAGCACCCCCGATCCGGTGCCAAACGACGCCAAGGAGGCTGTGAGCTCCATCGAAATTCTCGACGGGTGCCTGGTAGCGGACATCTGCATCGACGCGATATCCGCTGTAAGCCGTCATCCGTCACCCAAGACTTCCTTGGCATAGCCAATGTCGTTTAGCCGGGATTGGACCTGGTATGGAATGTGGCACGTGGCTGGGCGCGTCGCGATTTGCCGCAACGCCTCAAATTCAAAGGTCGGTTAGCTTCGGCGGAAGAATTTGGTCCATCCAAGTGAAACAACAACCGGTTAACGCTAGGCCCAGCGATCTTCTTCGTCTCGGGCCTGGTCAGTGTTCAAACGGTCGGCAACGTCTTCCGCGGTCTTCTTATCGCATGCTTCCGCGACAGGTTTGCCAGTGTCGGTAATAATTTCACTTTGCTTTGTGTGGACCGGGAAATCTTCCGGTTTTAACGCCTTCTGATCGGGCATGGCCGGTTCTCCATTCGAGCGTTAATAGTGCGGCCGACTGACGCGTAACTACTCCTCGCAAACAAATCGCTCGGAGCGAGAACACTCTTCACACCTGAATGTCGAGAAGTCCGGGCCTTTATCCCTGGCCTCATGCAGAACAATTACCATCGCGCAGCCGCACGCTGGGCAGGAGGGCAATTCCGCCGTAGCCAACGGGTAGAGCAGAAGATCCTGGTCTACATTCATGGCGTGACCTGACAGTCCGGAACCTCAACAAGCGGAATGCCGAATAGTTGCAGACTGAACATCGCCCAATGAAAAATGCCGCGCACGACGCCCGCGGAGGCCGTTCCAACCAAACCAAAGAGACGGCCCGAGGAGGCGGGCTGCGCCGGGCAGTCTAGGAACGGCGCAATTGCCTCGCGCCGCGATCACGGCAGCGGTGATCCGGGAAGCCCTGCCTGCGAGAGAGAATTACGTTGGCTTTGCTCTGAAGAACTCTAACCTGGTTGCTGTGGGAGTGAATTCTCGAGGAAGAAGCGCAGCATTTCCTTCGTTGCGTCCGGTCCCCGCGGATCCGTGTAGGAGCCCGCCGGACTGCCTCCTGACCATGCGTGGCCGGCACCGTGGATATTCCAGTGCTCCAGGATTTCGTGTCCGCCCGCGTCGGTATGGGTCGTGCGGGTGTAGGCATGCCCTCCGGGTATCTGCCCGCGACGCACTTTTTTTTGCGTGCTCGTCGTACCGATGGCCTGTTCAAGAACTTGATCGCCATTGTCGGGATGCACAGTGGCGTCGCGGTCGCCGTGAAAAATGATTGCCGGGACAGGTGGCCCGTTGCTGGAAATGACCCTGCGACCGGGTCCGCCGCCTTGCCGCATGGCGGCAAATGCGGAGGGCATGTCAGTGGCGGCCCCGCAGGCGAGGCCGGAATGAATCCCGACCGCCGCATACAGATCGTTATAGGTTGCTCCCATGATTGCCGCAGCGGCCGCTCCGGCCGACAGTCCGCCGATATAGACGCGTTTTGGATCAACCGAATAGTCGCGCATGACCTGGCGCGTGATGCCCGCGATAAGCGAGGGCTCGCCTCCGCCGCGTTGTTGGTCGGCTGCGCGAAACCAGTTCCAGCATTTCGACTGGTTGGCGTCGCTGCGCTGTGCAGGATAGACCACGAAGCACGTTTGTTCCTCTGCGATGAAGTTCATTCTCGTACCGGCGGCGAAATCGTCCGGCGACTGGGTGCAGCCGTGAAGCATCACGACCAAAGGAAGCGGCTGCCCCTGATAGCCACTCGGGACAAAGAGCTTGTAGGCGCGGCTTCCCGCCGGATTGCTGTAGGCGCCTTCGATGAACTTCGCGCCCTCCGGCACGATGTCCGGCGTCGACGGCGGGGTGCGCTTTACGCCTCGCATTCCGAGCCAGGAGCCATCCTTTGCGCGATCGAATAACGGCTGGAGGCTGCGCGCTGGAGCCGATGTGGCCTGCGTCAGGTGCGCGCTATCGGTCTCCGCGACGTCATTAGCCTTCGCGTCGATGGTAGGCGGCTCGCGGCCTGGAAGGGAGATGCGCCCCGGGTTGCGCGATGTCGCGTCCGGCGCGCCCTCCCCGCGGAGCATGCGCTGAAGCAGCGCGGTGGCTTCGGCCAGTTGGCCCGCATGCGTCAGCCGTGTGGCTTCGCGAAATGTGTCCTGGTTCAGCATCGTCTTCACCTCGTCCTGTCGGCAAGAGCGGCCTTGACCGCGGGACTGGCGTGCAAGGCACCCAGCACGGAAATTGAAGCAATGGTGGCGCGGGCGAGATCGGCCGTGACGTCTTGGGCGATGCTGGCAAGGCCCAGAACATTGATGTGCAGCATCTCGCCGGCCCGCCGTGCCGCCTCGAGATCCTCCCGGCTGTAGTTTCGCAAACCGAGTTCCAGACTTTTTCGGGCCGTGGACTGTTTGACTACGTCTGCGTGGCGTTCGAGCTGGTTACGGATCGCCGTTCGAATGAAATCAGTGCGATTGGAGTAGAACCCGTCCTGCACCAATAAATCGACGTGACCCAAGTCGACATAACCAAGGTTGATCGTGATTTTTTCGGTTTCGGGAGGTTTTGGTCTGAGCTCGTGGACATTAGGGGTCATTTGTTTTTGCCATCCATATACCATCTGCATGGATGGTATATGGATGTCTTCGAACGTCTGTCAAGTGGACGCACTGTCCCGACGGTCGTCGGCCGCCGCCGTTTATAGGGCGGCGGCAATGCCTTGCAGCGGATCTCCAGCCGGCCATCGGGAAAGTCATAGATGTCGACGAACGTGCCTGCCCGGGCTGCCGTCGCCATTTGCGGCGGACCTGCTGCAGTGTTCAATGTTTTCGAAGATCGAACGGCTACAGCGATCCGCTAAAGGTTGTCAGGAGTGCGCAGTGGCGAGGATTTATCCGCGTTGCGTAACTCCTGTTCAGCCAGGTGCCAAAACTCTTCGTCCCTGTTTTCGGGCTTTCCGGCGTGCTCCCAAAGTTCGTGAGCACGCTTGCGAATATCTTCTTCGGAGGGTTTTTCCATAGCACTTGCCCGCTGCTCTAATTCATTTGTCAGCGTCAGTATTCGCTGGGCTGTTTCCCGATCACTCAGCCACCGCGCGAAGACGCGGTATTTATCAGCTTTGGCGCGAAGGTGGGACTGGCTATCTTCCACGGCAAACTCTTCCTCAAGAGTAAGACGACGAAGAGGCTGAAAAAGTTCACTTTTTTTGAGCATTTCGAAACGAGATTGATTTTTTGAAAGTTCCCGAAAAATTGCGCACGCCAAGTTTGCCGCTGCTCTAAAGCGAAAGGCCATTTGCGCTTCGCCGACCGCGAACGCCGCTGATCCCGCTAGGACCAAGACAGAAGCAATATAGTGCCGATGACGCCGTCAAATATCGTTTCAGCAGTGAGCCAGCAAGGGCAGCAAGACCTCGGCCCTGAGGTCAACGCCGGGACGAAGGAAAAGCGGTCCCTATGCGGGACCGTTTTTTCAAGACTCGGCGCGAGGTGAGCTATTCGGCGGCTGGGTCAGCCTCGAAAGCGGTCTGTTCGATGACTTCGGGCATTTTGGCGACCGACATCAGCGAACGCGCGACCTGATTGAGCAACTGATCCGCATTCTCTTCTTCCCCCAAGGACTTCGAGAGCAGCGCAACGACCGCAGTGTGACGCAACTGCTGAGCAAGATTGCGGGCGGTGGTGTAACCCGAGATCTCGTAATGCTCCACCCGCTGCGCAGCTCCGATGAGTGCAAGATCGGAGGCCGCATCGTCCTTTTTGACATATTCCTCCATCACTTCCTGGTCCTCTGCGACGAGGCCCTGCATCCCCTTGCAGACCTTCGCGCGAGGTGTTTTCCCAAGCAACTCAAAGCATTCGTTGAGACGCTCGACCTGGGATTCGGTCTCTGCGAGATGGATTTCGAAGAGTTCCCGTAGCTGGTCGTAGCGTGCGGCCTCCGCCATCTTGGGCAGCGCCTTCGTCAACTGTTTCTCGGCATGCAAGATGTCGCGCAACTGATCGATCAGTAGTTCGTCGAAGCCCATCGGGGCGTCCGGCGGCGAACTCTCGGCGACGATAGAAGGCGCTCCGCTCGGTTCGGAATTTTGAAGCGCCGGCGACGCCGTGAAAACCCAATCGTCACCCTGATTCCAGGGACCGCGAGTGTCGATTTCACCATGATCGCCGGTGCCAGTGGAATCGTTGAAAAACTGGTTTACGAGACCGGGTGTGGGCGCGATGCGACCGATACTGAACGCGGGCTTGCCCATGCTTTCGAGCGCAAGCAAGAATGCCTTCATATGGGTGATTTCCCGTGTCATCAGGAACTGCAGGGCGTCCTTGGTGCCAGCATCGTCGCAGAAATTGATGAGCCGCTCATAGACGATTTTGGCGCGGGCTTCGGCCGCGATATTGCTCCGCAGATCAACATCGAGTTCGCCGGTTATTTTAAGATAATCGGCCGTCCAGGCGTTTCCTTGCGAATTGAACAGATTGACGCCGCCGCCGCCGGCGATTGCGATCAAGGGATCAGCTTCCGCTGCCTCGCGATCGAACTTTGATGGTTTTAAATGTAGTCGTGCCAGGGAGCCAACAACCTCAAGATGGCTGAGTTCTTCCGTGCCGATATCCATGAGAAGATCTTTGCGGTCTGGATCTTCGCAGTTGAGTCCTTGAATTGAATACTGCATCGCGGCGGCTAGTTCGCCATTCGCCCCGCCGAATTGCTCGAGCAACATATTGCCAAATCGAGGATCCGGTTCATCGACACGCACAGTAAACATAAGCTTTTTAACGTGATGGTACATTGGAAACCTCTTGATGGTGGGAGTGATCTAGGCCAACCGGACTGAGGTCTGAACGTTCCCTAATTTTCTTTGAGTTCGACCGCTGAGACGCCGTACCTCGCGAGTAAAGCAAGCGACTTGTCCCACGCGGTCTCAACCGAGTTCCCCAATTACGTATCGAGGAGTCCGATGGATGGGAAAAGCAAATCGGCGGCGGAGATCTCAACTGGCATTTTGTTAGGCGCCGGCACGGCATCGGATCGACTCGAGCGGCCATCGGGCAGATCGACGCCCGACCGGGATCCCGCCGCGGCGTGCGCGTCATCTCCGCTCGCTTGCTCGAACTCCTCGCCGGCACGTCCCCAGGTCAAACTTTCCCATCAGCCGACGGATCCGCAGCAGGACGACGACGGCGGCGGGCGCGCTTGACGAAAAAGTCAGGTTGGCCGCGCTGGATTGAAGTTGGCTTTTCAACGCCGCCAAAAATCACAGGCGCCACGGCTGCGCCGACGGCTCAGAATTGACGCGGGTTGTGGAACTGATGCCCAGGACCGGGCGTTGATTTTGACGGTGACTTATGGCGACACAAGAACTTAGCGGTGACGGGATGATAATCATCGACGGCCAAAACGTCGAGACTGTCTACTATTGGCTGACCGTGGTCCCCGAGGCAGGTCCCGTGATCGCAGAGGGTTCGATTTCGGGGTCGGAGGGGGTGATGAGGAAGGTCAAGAACGCGAAGGTCGCTCGGCTGGCTCTTGTGGATGGCCCAACAGTCGCTTTGCAATGCCACGGCGGTCGAAATGGGACGCGCTGGGTGCGATGCAGGCAGGATCGTTAGCGGTTCCGGGCAGCAAAGTCTCGGTGATGCACCGGAGCTAAATCGCGCATGATCAGAATACGTATCGCGTTGCACGTCGCCGAGCGGCTAGAAAACCGCTGCGTCCCCGAACTTGCCCACCTCCGGCTCCGTCCATGCCGAACTGGTCACCATATCCATTTCGCAGCTCCTGCAATTCTTCGAAAATGGCCCTCGATCTACCAGCACCGCTGATCGTGGCGGTCCCTGCCCCATACCAAAGGTGAACACGTAACCAAAAGTTCTCTGCAAACGGCTCAAAGGCACCAGATTATCATCTGTAATTCCCCGGCTGCGCGCTTCTTCATTTTGGGCCTGTAGATCGACGAGCCGGCGTACCGGCGGTTCGTCCTTTTCGATCTTCAGACGCTCAGCCCGAGCCTTCTTCAGGTTAGCCGGATTCGGTTCCCATCCCGCGATCTTCGAACTTACCTCGGACCTGCGACAAAGCGCTTCGTGCGTTCGTGCCTTGCGATCGAACGGAAAACCGAATCGAGCGCGGCAGATGTAGCAACGACAGCGGTCAAATATTTCGCGATCTCTGTCCCCTTCGCCAAGAGCACAAAAAGCTTGCGGTACCGGTGAGCGCAGTCGCCGCTCTCGTTAGGATGTTTGCTCGGATCGGCGTGATGAGGCTCTAAACCGACATGTCGAGCGCGTGTTCGATCCGTCACGGAAGGAAAGCTAGAGTAAATTCGTGCGCGATCGATGAAGCCGGAAGCCGTCCGGTCGCGGCATGAGTCGCTGGCGCCATCGGAGCAACTGGCCGGCTTCCCGTTCGCTCGGATGCAGACCCGGTATATCCACGGCTCGACCTAGCTGCCTGCCAATATTCCTCGATGCGCCCCGGTCGAACTGAAGATGTCCGTTCATCGGGGTAGAGCGGACTCTCCGTGAATGGCTCACCACTTCCGAGTTTGACCCAGGCCGTGTGGAAACGTTTTCGTTTCCCACGCAACCGAGCGCGATGGGCCTCGACGCGGCCGTCTGAGTCTATTTTTGCTGTATCGAGCCTGGAGTCGACCTGGGGGCCGCGCTGAGCGAGATGAAGGGTCACAAAGCGCGTACAACACAACACTCCTCATGCCCGGATCGCCGCGAGGAACGGTTTGATACCGACGATATTCATCACGCGCGTGAGGTTGTAGGCGAGCACGTGCAGCGCCATCTCAGTCGCCACCTTCGGCAGCGTCTTCATCAGAAAGTGCGTCGCCCCCATCCGCATCTTCAGCGTGGCGAACGGATGCTCGACGGTTTCGCGGCGCACACGCATGGCTTGCGGGTTCTGATCGAGCCGCGTCTGCGCGGCTTCGACGACGTGTTCGTGTTCCCATCGTTTGATGCGGCGCTCGTTGGCCGTTGTGCACCGATCCTTGAGCGGGCATGTGCGGCACGCCTTCGTCAAGTAAATCAGCATTTTCTGGCCATCTTCATCAGCGGTGAAGTGGTGCGCCAGCGTCTCGCCGGCCGGGCAGCGATAGACATCGTCCTTGGCCAAATAAACAAAATCAGGTTTCCCAAAACGGCCTGCCGACTTGGCGCCAGAGGTTTGCGGCTTGGGCAGCGTGACTGCGACGCCGGCCTGTTCGCAGGCCAGGATTTCCTCCCCTTTAAAATAGCCCCGATCCGCAACGACTTCCAAGTTATCGCTGCGCAGCGCGGCTTTCGCCGCCTGCGCCATCGTCGCCAGTTGCGATCTATCGGTGCCGACGTTGGTGACCTCATGCGCGACGATCAGATGGTTCGTAATGTCGACCGCACTTTGCACGTTATAGGCAACCATGCCTGAGCCGCGCCCGCTCGTTGCCATCGAGCGGCAATCGGGATCGGTCAGCGATATCTGCTTATCGGGCGAAGCGAGCAATGTCTTTTCAATCGCGGCCAGCCGTTTCACTTCTTCGTCGAGCTTCGCCAGCTTTTCCTTAAGCCGTGTCTTGGTAAGCAGCACTGTTTCCGACGGCTCTTCTCCTGCGGCAGTCTGGCGGTCGGCGGTATCGAGTTGGCTCATGTAGCGTGCCACGCTCTCTTCGATCTGCTTCTGGCGGCGTTGGATCTTGCCCTGCGTGAAGTTGTTGTCACGACTGTTCACGGCCTTGAACTTGCTGCCGTCGATGGCAACGCTGGCCTTCGCCAGCAGGCCGATCTTTCGGCACAAGGCGACGAATCGCGCGCAAACCTTCTTAATCGCGGGGCCATTGTCCTTGCGGAAGTCGGCGATGGTTTTGTGATCCGGAACGAGCCGCCCGGTCAGCCACATCACCTCAACATTGCGGCCAGCCTCACGCTCCAGCCGCCGGCTCGATTGGACCCGGTTCAGATAGCCGTAGATGTAAAGCTTGAGCATCGCCGAAGGATGATACGCAGGCCGACCGGTCGCTGCCGGATCGACGCCGTCAAACCCGAGGTCGCGGAGTTCCAGCGCATCGACGAACACATCGACCGCCCGAACAGGATTGCTCTCGTCGACCCAATCCTCAAGGCATTCTGGCAGCAACGTCGCCTGCCCGCGATCCAGTCCCGCCACAAAGCCTGGCATCAAATCCCCCGTCGATTCAGTAGGGGATCATGGCATGGGAAGAGTTTTCACACAGCCTGGACCCAGAGCGGAAGCCGCGCGTTCTCCGGTAGGCGATAACAGAGATTAGTGTGTTTGCCGTGACCGGCGCGACTGCAAAGCGAGGACCATCGCGTCGGCGGCTGCGCGGTCGGCTCGGAAGTGACTCGGTCTATGCTCCTGGTGCCGTCTTGCTCGTCCAGAGCCGCGCAACCGCGTAAAGCGATAAGCCCGATCCAAGGCAAGCCGGAATCGCGGACCACACCCAAGCTGTGTGTTCGGGTTGCAAACTGACGATGATCACGCCCTGCCCCGCAGCAACGCCTGCACCGATCACTGCGATTGCCCAAGCTGGGCTGATAGCGGCGGAATTTCCGCTTATTAGGGGGGCTAATACGAGCGGACCGAATGCTAACTGTACACAAAGACACGCGAGCTGCAGGTTAAGAAACCAACCGCTGGCGAAGCTCAGGCCGGGATCGTCATTTAGCACGAACAAAGCGATCAGCATGACCACGCAGAGACTGCTGCCTGCGATTATGGCGCGCCTCCTCGCGAGAGCCTCATTGGACGGCTGCGCCCGTTCCGGCGCCAAGCTTGACCAGACAGCTGGGATAATGTCGTACCGAATAGTTGCTAAAATTGCGGAAAACATCGCACTGCCCGTCAACACAGCCATCGCAATCACGCTTACGAGCAAGAGCCATGAGGCCACATCCGCCAGGTCGTTCCGCTGCGAAGCAAGCCGCACAATGAAAGATCGCAGGACGTCGGCGCCGCCCGGCGTGTTGGTCGCGAGTACTGCGATCGTTCCGAACATGCATATGAGCAGCCACACCAGGGCGCTGGCGCTAGCGTACATCGCTAGTACTCGTGCAAATGTCTCCGGGGTTCGGCCGGTGTCTACGCGACCAGAATGCGGATCAATCTCCAGCGCTGTTATTCTGAGCCAGTTCGTCGTGTCGACAATCGGATAGAAGATCGGCAGTAGGACCAGAGCTAATAGGCCCGAAATCGATGTCTGCGTCTCAGCCCGCAAGGCGGAGACGCTCTCGGTGATCACGGCTGGAACGCCTTGGGCATACAGACCAATTAGAGCGATAACGAGCGTGGTCGCTGCCAGGACCGCTATGAGTTCATTGACGATCCTCGAAAACCTGCGAAACAGGCGGGCGCCGAGTGGTTCGATATCAGTGGTTTCGCCGGAGACCGGACTTCCGATCGGACTAGTGTCGATGTATCGCGATCGTCGATAGATCAGCACGATTGCGCAGCACGCCGCAAGGACGGTCACTGCGAACGTTCCCTGTGGCGGCATTTGTCCAGCCGACGAAATCAGCATGTACAAAACAATGAGGGTCGATCCGATCAATCCAAAATACAGAATTCCAAGTTGCGCCTGCGCCGAACGCATGGCCCCGGAATTCCCGGCCGGTATTGTGTACAGCAGCATCAAGCCTAAAAGACCACATGCAATGGGGAACGTGGTGTTTAGGCCGCCCGGCAGGATCGGCTTTACCAATGTCGCGGCGCCGATCGCTGCGCTGGCGATCAAGCCCGCAAAAGCGCAAACACTCAGCATCGCCGCGATCAACTGCACGCGCGCATCGTTGCCGTGTTGCCGTGCGATGAAGCCTGGGACGGTGACTGACCGATCGCGTTCGAGTGCCTGGCTCATAAAGGCGCGCATTGGCAGTCGCAGCCTCTGGATCAAATACAGACCCGCTCCGAACATCGCCGAGAAGATCATGGCTGGCCAGAATTCGCCCTTGGCACCCCAGCTAAATAACTGGCCGAAGGTCGCAATCTGTAGAGAATAGGCGATCAAACTGTTCCGTACGACGCCGGGGGGCGTGTGCTCGGATGCAACGAAGTATTCTCGCGCTCGGGCGTATACTCCACGGCCCAAGAGATAAAGTGGGATGCACGAAATCCCGACGCAGGCAATGAGAGCGAGTAATGCAAAGCTCATCATAAGAGCTTTAGGATTGCAGGTAACTGGATTTCGAGCAATAAAGTCGATGATCCCTTGGTGATGGCGCTGGGGAGGAGGCCTGTGCAGAACGACCGTAATGATGTCGGCAGCTTGTGGGTAGGAGTGGTCGCAATCATCGCCCTCCTCTATTGCAATCCCGCCCGTGCTGAGGCGCGTGTCATTTTATTGCGGGGTTGGTTCGGCGTATTTTCTACTGGTCTGGACGAGATCGCCGACGCGCTCAAAGCCAAGGGCATCCGGGCGGAGGTAGCTGGTCATCTGTATTGGAGAACAGCCGCAGACGATATCCTGCGCGAGCGCGCCGAGGGCAAGACCGACGCGCTTGTACTGGTGGGCCACTCGCAGGGAGCCAACAACGTCATTGATATGGCTCGAGTACTTGAAGCGAAAAATGTGCCCGTTGCGCTATTGGTCACGCTCGCTCCATACAGGCAGAATCCCATTCCAAGCAACGTCATGCGGGCGATCAACTATTACCAATCTACTGGTTGGGGAGCTCCGATCACGGCCGGAACTGGTTTCCAGGGCAGGTTATCTAATATCGATGTGAAGGAAGACTCGACTGTTTCCCATATCAATATCGACAAAAGTACTCGCGTTCAGGCCGAAATTGCTCGTGAGGTCGGGGCGGTCGTCAAGGCCAACTGACCTGCGGACGCGCGGTGTCGCTGACCCGAGTTCCCGCGACGTGCTATTTCGGCAACATAATCTTAGAAAATCGATTCAGGCCTTTTCGGAATTCGTTGGGAAGGATCGGTTCATATGTCGTCGTGGCGCGTTGTAACGACGGGCTTGGCGCTCGTCCTGTGCGCAATTCTTGCCCGGCCCGATCCCGGCTACGGCCGATCCGGTGCTCGCACCGGTTCACAATCACGGGGAGGCTCGCACCTTTATGTGTTGCTCGGTCTGGGCAATAATTCGCCGGGGGCTCAGCGAATTCGGCAGCAGGATGGCACGGCGTGGCATTCCGACGACGGTCCGAAATTATGGCGACTGGCCCGGCGCTCGCGCAGGAGGCGATCCAGCAATACAGGGACGGCCGGCTTCGTTCGATCATGATCGTCGGTCACTCGCTCGGTGGCGGTGCCGCTGTCGAGATGGCGGCGGAACTCGGCCAAGCGGGTGTTCCGGTCCAACTGGTGGTGACGCTCGATCCGGTAGGCGCGTCGCAAGTTTCCTCTAACGTCCGCCGCTCGGTGAATTTTCACCCCACAGGCGGCGAAGATCATTTCTCGGTCATCGCGGCGCACGAAAGGGACTTGAGCAACTATGTGTTGGGGTCCCGCGGTGTGACGCGAAGAAGTGGCGCTGCGCCGTAGCCGCCCGATGACAGTTTCAGTTAAGGTAATTTCGTGAATCTATATCTACGAGGATGGCAACGCTGCTCGGCCTTTCCAATAAAGGCTTTGTTCCGACACCGTTAGGGCCGCCGGCTGATGGTTGCCATGATCCGGGGTAGTAAGGCAGCAGCAATCATTGCGTGGCCTTCGCCCGTGAGGTGGATGGAGTCGAAGGTGTAGTAGCGAAGGGGGATCTCCTCGTCGTAGACGATCACTTTGATCGAACGATTTCGCAACCGGCGCTCCATCGCCGCAATGTTGGCGGCGCGCTGTTCCTTCGTCCCGAGGAAACGCCGGTCATTGGCCCCCGGCTGCAAAATCACGATGTCGGTTCCGGTCGGTACATCGCTATCAATACGCGTGAGCATGCCTGCGGTGGTGTCGAATGGCACGCCCGCGTTGATGACTTGTGCATCGATCCCCTTGGCTTTCAGTAAGGCCTGTAACTTGGCCGGATAGGCGCCCTGTTTGCCCACGTACCAGCCTTGCGTATTGCTGGCGCCAATCGCGACAATGCGAAGCGGCGCTGCAGCAGCGGCGGTCATTTCAGACAGAAGTACTATTACGGCAAAGAGTATCGCCCTAATCATAATGAGCCCACATTCTTGCCTGTGGAACAGCTTCGGCTTCGCAGACAATAATGGCTCCGGCTGCGATGGCAATCAGCTTTCTCGGTTGACGCGGTGGGCGGGGTTGCGGAGCCATCGGCATTGCCCTCTCAGTTCGAGGGTAACAAGCCTTGCCAAAAGCGTCGCCGGATAAAGTTGACCAATTACGCCTTCGAGGTTGCATAGACTTCGCGCTAACGGCTCACCGTCGAGGATGAGCGGCCAAGCAACTTAGCGATCGATCGGAAAATCGGCCGGTTTTGACTTTTAATCATGGGGTCGAGGGTTCGAGAATAAAATCAGGCATTACCTCCATTTTTTGCGTCAGGGTCGCCGATGGCCCGGGACCCGGGGACGCACCGGGGACAGAAAATCGTGTTCGCCCTTCTCAAACGGGGGCCGGCCCGGGCGGCACAAACGCCACGGCCAAGATTCTCTCAAATGGTGGCGGCGTTTAGGGTTGGATTCGGAGGTCCGAAGGCGATGCCAGACCAACGGAATTCCCCGCGCCCTCACCTCTCATGGTCCGGATGTACATGCGCCCCCCTCGCGCTGGGTACCCCGAAATAGGCCCGCCCTAAAGCAGAATTTAGCTCACAATCAGAACCATGCTGGGCCGCACCGGCATAGCCCGAAGTAAGACGCCCTTTGCGCGCCGCCGTGCTGGGGTCGTCTCTTTGGGGCAAAGAAAAACCCGCCGGGGTTGAGTCCGCGAGTCCTTGCCCTCACTGTCAACGTTGACAGTGACGTAATCGCGGTTTCGTTCTGTATCGTTAGGTGTCTCCATCGGTGCAGGAGGGCCGACTTATGCCAAGAGGCGGAAACAAGATCGCGCTCTTTATCGATGGCGCCAATCTCTACGCGACCGCCAAGACGCTCGGCTTCGACATCGACTACAAGCGCCTTCTCAAGGAATTCCAGAGCCATGGAACCCTGGTGCGCGCGTTTTACTTCACCGCAATCAGCGAGGATCAGGAGTTTTCGTCCATCCGGCCCTTGATCGATTGGCTCGACTACAACGGCTTTACCGTCGTCGCGAAACCAGCAAAAGAATTCGACGATGGCAACGGTCGCCGCAGGTTGAAGCGCAACATGAGCGTCGAACTCGCGGTCGGCGCGATGGAGATGGCCGAGCACGCTGATCAGATCGTGCTGTTTTCCGGCGACGGAAATTTCCGCTCGCTGGTCGAAGCGGTGCAGCGCCGCGGCGTCCGGGTTACCGTGGTCTCGACGATTTCGAGCCACCCGCCGATGATCGCCGACGAGTTGCGGCGTCAGGCCGACGTGTTCACCGATCTGGTTGAATTGCAGTCCAAACTGGGCCGCGACCCGTCCGAGCGTCCGGCCCCGCGACGCACAACGCCACCGAGCGGAATATGATCGCGTGGTGGCGTTGGTATTTCCATGGCCAGGCGCTCAAAATCCCCCAGCAAGGTTGTGTCGGCACAAGCGAGCAAAGGTTCAAAGAAAAATTCGGATTGTAGCTCCAACGGGCGCGTTGGGGCCCTTTACACTCTCCTGGAGAAAAACAATTGTTGCGGTAGGTTGGCACTCCCCGCGGTTAAATATGCCGCCGCAACTCAAGGATCGCGGCGGACCAAGTCGACAGTCTCCCGCTTCTAGCGCTTCGCCACGCCTGGAAAGATCAATGCCTGATCCTCAATTTCCTGGTTTGGAAGCTTGCTTACGCCGGCGGCGGTATGGAGCTCCTGCAACGATGGGATAGCAGCAGTTCCGGCGGACAGCTTGGTCGACGGAGACCTCAGCATGGCAGTCGCAGCGACGACTAGAGCCACAGTCACGAAAGCGGAAATCATCTGACGCTTCATGGGAAACCTCCCGTTCCGTTCGTAGAAAAGTCTGCAGCATTCTAATTTGGCTCGAACCGCGACGCGCGAATGTGAGCTGCTTCACGTCTCACGCTCACTTGATGCTGAGAGAGGCGCCTTCGGGCAGTCTTTTTGTTTGCGATGCGCTTCCGTCTCCCCCGCCAGTTACCGCTGTGCGCTACGCAACGAAAATACAATTCAGGTTGCGCGCCCGCTCTGGTTGCGCTTGGGCACGCGATCGATGATTTGCTTGCGGCGTCGACGCCGATGGCATCGTCGCGACGGTTCGACATGCGCGATCTTGGTCAGGTGTTCACTCACATTCACGATCGAGAGATCGAGATTTCCGAAGGTTTCTACTTGGACCTTCAGACGTATTTTGCGCGTGATTGCCGCGGAATCGCCCGGCGCTGCAGGGATTCTCAACACAGTTTCTGACGAATAGCTCCCGGCCTCACTGCAGAGGTCGGAGTCCGAGTATGCGCTTTTTTAGTTTTGTTAGTCGGTTGGCTCAGGGGCAACCGCACGCCGCTCTGTCTTGCTTCGAGGCCATGGTATACGTACTCGTCGGGCTTGGCGTCGTCGCGCTCCTCATTGGCGGCTATCTCAGCGCCCTCGCTTGGGCAGTCCACGAGATCGATAAGCAGACTAGCTACGATTGAGCGTTCCGCCCATCGTCTGTTGCAGGCAGCGCTGTCCGCCCTGGTGCTGCTGGTATGCTTCCATCTCCTGGGAGCTGCCGCGGTTTGACGTCCACGCATTAGCACTGGGCGCGAAACGACTACGATCTTACGATGTGAAGGTCGAAAACGGCACGTTCGCAACCGGCCCGCGGAAAGTGCGTGGGTTTTACCCCGACGTCTTTCGCTCGGTCAGTTCCGCAAACCAGCGGTTTCGACAATTTTTTTCCATCGCGGAAGCTCTTCCTGCAGACGCTCCGTAACGCGCTGCGGTGCGCCACCTTCAGGCTCGGCGCCCATCGTCTTCAAGTGATCCTGCATTTCCTGGGTCGTCAAGGCGTCATTGAGAACCTGATTGAGCTTCGTCACGATCTCAGGGGGCGTGCCTTTCGGTGCCATGAGTGCCATCCATGACCCCATGTTGAAGCCCTGATATCCAGCTTCGCTCAGCGTCGGAACATCCGGAAGCTGAGATGATCGGTTGGGAATGGTTACGGCGATAGCCTTCAGATCCTTCGACCGCACGTAGGGTGCTGCTGTCGGAACGACATCGACCATCACGTCGACTTGCTTGGCCATCAAAGCGGCGAGAGCCGGAGAGCTGCCTTTGTACGGAACATGAGTCCATTTAAATCCCAGCTGATCTTGTAAATATTCTCCCATAAGCTGGAGGATGCTGCCGCTGCCAGCCGACGCCATGGTTAGTTTGCCCGGCTGCGACTTCGACAGGGCCACGAGTTCCCTCATGTTGCTGACACCCAGCTCATTTCGTGTCACCACGATCCCCGGCATATTGGCGAACAGGATAATCGGGTCGAATTGCGTTATCGGATCCACTTTCTCATCCGGAAAGAGTGCCGGGGCAACGGTCATTGGTCCGGGTGCACCGACAAAAAGTGTGTAACCATCTGGCGCTGCGCGCGCCACGAAATTGGACGCAACGCTGCCTCCAGCACCCGGGCGGTTTTCGACGACAAACGTTGCTGATAGTTTCTTCGAGAGAGCCGCAGCTATTATCCGCCCCGCAATATCGACCCCGCCGCCAGCCGCAAACGGAACGACGAGCATAACAGGTCTTGATGGATAAGGAGCATCCTGCGCGCGAACGGCGCCCGCCGAAAGCACCGTTGCCATTGCAAGCGTTGATACGAATTTCACAATTCTCATTTCGACCTCGCGTTCAATCCAGGGTCTAGTCCCGGCTCCTGGATAGCTTTAGTTGCACTCGCAGTGACGGGAGTCATCCCTGCAGCTTCCGAAAATCGGCCTGCGCCACCCAAAATCGCTTCCGTGGATTGTGTGCCGGACGGCAAGCATCACGCGACCGCCACGTGACTGTCTCTCCGAGAATCGACGCCTCCCAAGTATCTTCCATCGGCACGATGCAATATCTGCATCCCTCCGAAGTCCCAGCTGCTGGTGCTCTGAGCTGTCAATCTGTGCCCGTACGACGCAAGCTCCCCCTGCACGTCCTCGCTGAACCCAGGCTCAAGCACGACGTTGCCGCCTTCGCCAATTTTAAAGCGCGGCGCATCCACGATCGCCTGCGGGTTCTGCTTGTAAGCGATTAACCGCGCAACAATCTGGACATGGCCTTGCGGCTGGAAGGTGCCCCCAGTCGAGCCGAATGCAACGAGGTCGCCGTCCTGAGATGCAAGGAACCCGGGAAGAATGGTGTGAAACGGCCGACTTCGCGGACGAATGCAAGTAAGTGATTCCGGATTTGTCGAGAAACAAGCACCTCGGTTCTGCAGAGCCACGCCCGTGTGAGGCACGACAATACCCGAGCCGAATCCCATGTAGTTCGACTGAATGAAGGATACCATCATGCCTTCGGCATCCCCGGCGGCGAGATACACGGTACCCGCAAGTGGAGCCAATTTGTGCACGAATGGTCCGGCCTTCTTGCGTCCGATTGCATCGGCATGCTTCGCGACGAGAGACTGATCGATCCAGGAAGTGCCGGGCGGCGGGGCAGCAGACTGACCGATTCGCGGCCCCATTTCCGCGAAGGCTGCCTTGATCGCTTCCACTTGCAGATGAATGGATCCAGCGGAATCCACCGGGTACGCGGAAAGATTGAGCCGATCGAGTATCGCGAGGGCAAACAGTGCAACGACGCCCTGCCCATTGGGTGGCAGTTCGTACGCTTGGGATCCCATAAACGATGAGCTCAACGGCTCGACCCACTCAGCCTCATGCGTCGCCAAGTCCTCGAATTTAAGGTCTGCACCGCAGTCGCGAGCAAATGCCGCGATTCGCTTTGCGGTCTCGCCGCGATAGAAGTCAGCGCCGTTGCTCTCGGCAATCCGGGCAAGAGTCTCTGCCAACTCGGGCTGACGAAAACGACTTCCAACGGGTGGACTTACCCCATTAGGCAGGAAGGTTGCCGCAAAGCCAGGCTGACTACGAAGGATTTCGCTTTGTTCGCTCCACTTGATCGCGACACCAGGAGAAACGAAGAACCCGGTCTCAGCGTAGTTGATCGCCGAACGCATGAGTTGCGCGAAGGGAAGCCTGCCAAATCGCGAAGAAAGAGCCGTCCAGGCGGAGATCGCGCCTGGAACCGTCACGCTTTGCCAGCCTCGCTCCGGCATTTTTCGAAGACCATGAAATGCGGTGACATCGACTGACGCCGGGGCACGACCACTGGCGTTGATTCCATGCAGCCGTTCACCATCCCAGACTTGCGCGAACGCATCCCCGCCAATGCTGTTGTTCGTCGGCTCCACGACAGCGATAGTCGCAGCCGCCGCGATCGCCGCGTCGACGGCATTGCCTCCTTGCTCAAGGACACGGATCCCTGCTTGAGACGCCAGCGGTTGCGATGAAACGACCATCGCCTCGCCGATCACCGGCTTGCGGATCGACAGGTAAGGTAGCTCGGTCGAAATCATTGCTTGTCCTAAGGCCACCTAATCACCACCGTTTCACGCGCCGGCGCCCCCGCCCGTATACAAGCTGCCGACGGGTAGCTTAAGCAGGGTCAGAAGCGACCTTCACGCACATCGTCCTTCAATTCCAAAATCACTGGAAGAGGTCGGCAATCATCGAGGAGAGCGATGAACGCGCTCCTGTGTTGAGGTATGCTTCTTACTGAAGACCGCGTCAGATCCGGACGCCCCTGGTTATTCAGCGCGTCGATGATGATGTCGATGACCTGCTCGCGCATTTCATCCCCGTGAATCTCGGTGATACGAGACATGAGTCCTCCATTTTTTTCAGTGAGCAAGCAATGCCTACCGCAAGGCCCTTTGCCTTCTAAGGCTGTGCGGCAATTTGGCATTTCGCTGGAATCTCATCCAAATAGTCAGGTCGAAGTGTAGGTCATTCGGCCGCGGTCACGGCGGGTTCGCGACCTTCGATCTCGGGGATACGAGGGATCGGAACAGCGTAAGGTTCGACTTCGCGGCGGATCTGGGCCAAGGAGGCGGCGATGATGCTGACCTCCTCGTCTGGGAAAGTCGCTCCCAGACCGTATTCGGCCGCAAGTTGCCTCGCGCGAGCGCTTCGTTTGCGCTCGTCCTCAGGAAGATTGACGACGGCATAAACGCCGTTCAGCAGGCTCCCACGCAATTTTTTTGCGAATTTTGCCCCCAACGTTCGTTTCTGATCTGCGCTCAACGTCTCAAAGAAACGGCGCATCAAAATGCGACCGAACTGGATGTGGCGAGCTTCATCGCGCAAAATCAACCGACATGCTTCTTTGATCGCAGGGTGGCGCGCGTTTTTGTAGCGCGCGGTGAGCAATTCGCCGGAAAGCTGCTCGAACAACGTATTTACAGCCATGCCCGCATAAAAGGGCATTGCTTTTTCGTCCGTCTCGTCGTGGAATTTGGGAATTACCATCTGAAAATAGTCGCTCTTTGGAATTGGCTGGTAATCTCCAAGAGCGGCCGCGACACGGAAGCTCGCTTCGTGATGCCGAAGTTCTTCGGCAATGAAATTAACGACATGCTGCTTGATTTCGAACGGAAGATGCTCAAAGACGGCGTCACGAAAGCGCTCTGCACCATAAGGAGTGGCTCCATGCTCCATCCACGCGCGAAGGCTCCACCACTCCGCGCCGGCCTGCCGTACTTCTTCGGGAAGGGTTTCGGCATATGTCTTTAGCGCGCCCCAGTCGATCACCCGGACCGGATCCCAGGAAAGATCACGAGCCTGCAGGCAAAGCTGCCAGATATCGTCGTACAGAATATCCGCGACTATTGGGTATGGATTTGGATTCTGGATTGTCTCTTCGAGCATCGACGCATCCATTGCAGGCCTCCAATCGTTAAGTATCGTCAGATCGTAGACATGTATAAGGCGTTATACAACCTGTTTTGGGACTGCGCAGGAAAATAAATGATTGATCGTTCGCTCTATACTCCGCCCTACGTTCAGATCGAAGCCTCCCTCGCCGCCGAAGCGGTCGCATGGCCTGACGGAACGGTACCGTTTCATTCCGAGGCCGCGGTGGCATCCCGGTTTCAAGTAAGCCGCATGACGGCTCGACGCGCTTTGCAAGGATTGGTTGAGCGCGGGCTGCTTAGGAGAGCGCGTGGTCTCGGTAGTTTCGTAACAGCACCAAAGCTGGTCGAAGCATTTACGCCCACGATGCAGGTCCACCGCGCTTGGCGAACACTGGGGCTGGATGTTGAGATGCGCGTGCTGCGCTTCGAATACCTACATCCCGGTGAAGATGCATGTCGAAAGCTCGAACTGAGGAGAAACGCAAAGGTTTTGTATATGCGGCGTCTCCGCCTGCTGGCAGGCGCGCCCATCGCTTTAGATGATCGATTTATTCCGCCCGCCATTGCCAAGGCCGCCAAGTTGGTGCGGGCTGACCTGGCGGGATCCATACTTGATGCGCTTTGGCGCGCTGGTCCGCTCTCTCACGCGGATTGGGAAATCGAGGCTAGAGCAGCAGACCAAGAGGAGGCTGCCTTGCTGGCCATGAGTCCCGGCGCTCCAGTACTCTCGCGCAACATGGCGTACACTCGTTTAGACGGAGGAGTCGCCGGCATAGGAACGAGTATCCACCGCGCCGATCGGATGCGTTACGCTTTAACTCTGCCACTTCATACCCCTGGGAGCGGCGAGCCAGCATCTGCGACTCCCGAGGTCGTGGACGCTGACAGCAAAGAAATTCAGGCAGGATAGTCCTTCGATGGCATTCCCTGTGCCTGTCGCAAATCAAATCCGGACATATTGATGATGCAGCCCGCAATGAGAAGCCAAGTTTTTCTCAAATAGTGCGGCGTCTCGCGTTGAATTTAAGACGCGGTGTCCGAAGGCGACGACAGAGAAACGGAATCTCCCTGCGCCCTCACCTCTCCTCGTCCGGAAGCACCGACTGATACCGGCGGGATAATCATCCGGTCTTACCATCCTGATCCTGACGAAGTTCAAACGCGCCCTGCATTTTATCGACGACATCGACCAAGGCTGCGCTGCACTTGTCGCGAGCGGCCCTTCCAAACCGAATTCCCTTAATTGCCCAGTTCGTATCCCCACGCGATCTCGGCGCATGATGCTCGATCAAGACTCCAACGAAAGGTTCGCATTGCGGATCCGACTTTTTGACCGCAGCGGCGATCGCCATCTCGAGATCCTCGCGCGAAACTCGCTTTCGATGGGAAGATGGTCCTTTCTTTCCCGTCCAAGGCCGTGACATCAGACTCCCCGAGATGTCGGCACCATCGGTTTAATGGAGACTCTTATGGCTAAATCGGGCGGAATTCGTGGCAAAAAGTCCTGATAAGCCTGCCAGGCCATGAAATGCTTCCTCTGCGAGGACTGCGGCTGGAACCATCCCCATAAGCCGCGGGAAGGCGAGCGCGCCTGCAACTGCGGGGATGCTGGTGCACCCCGCCGTTGGTGCAATCAGAGCGAGCCGAGCACCCGCCGTCGCGCTCCCTGGTGGCCGAGTGCTGATGACCCTGATGAGTGCCGGCAATTACATCGCCAAACTTCCGGAGGCCGAGCACTCGGCTGAGGAATGGCAGATGGTCGCCGTTGAGCAAGCGTCGATCGCGAAAAGTGCAACATCCAATTTCAGGGCGAGCGGCCTCCCGGCACCTGAGTTGCTTATTTGACAATTCCCCTCGTGGGGGACGGCTCGCGCAATCGCCGCACTGGCGGGGCTGGCTCAAGCCGGAGAACCGCTGGGCGGCCTTCTCGGGGGTAGCGTAAGGCCGTTTCAGCGGAGAACCTCATGCGGCGATCTTCTTCCTTATCGGCGGCGCGCATGACGGTCGTGAGTACGTCATCCGGCAAGGGACGCTGCAACACTTTTGCTTGGTCCCACGGAGCAGCCCGTTCTTTCGCTCGACCTGCACGCACAATGCAACGCCCGCCGGCAGATGCCGACGGGCGGCCTTGTTGCATCACTCGCGCTGTGCGGATTATGGAGCGAGTTCCTCGGCACGCGCCGCGAACTGCTCATAAGCCTCTTGAAGAGGATCACGCACGTCGATGAAGTACGACGCTCCGAGCCCGAGCAAGGCATACAAGTGCGCTCGCCCTCTACTCAGGTTCGGCGCGGCCAATGGAACTGCCGAACAAGGATCATCCGGGTAGAGGCGCTTGTACTCGACAAAGTTGGTGAACAGGTCAGGATTTCCCCCAGCGAAGGTCTCGACGGGAGCCCCCTCGGCCCAGATCACTTCCTGTGTGTTGAGCAGAATCTGGAAATATTCGATGGTTTCCACGTCCGGGGGCACAACCGGCGCGATGGAGGTCCCGTTTACGAGATCCCTCACCTCCATGAGGAAGCCGTCGATAAAAAGGGCGTGTCCAGGCGAGAGATAAAGGTCGGTGTGAGGCGTGTGATCGTCAATGGCGAAGCGCGAGACGCGGATCGGCACGACCATCTTGGGCCAAGAAGCCCCACTCCGTCTAAAGGTGTTCCGCCCGATCCATTTTATCGGCAAATCCTCGCCACGCATTGTTTTGACGGGATCGCCGATTCTAAGATCCTCAATCTGCGCCTCGCCACGCGAAGTCAGGACGCGCGTGCCCTTGAGGAAGCAGTGACCCTTGCCGCCGCCTGCACCCCCACCCCAACCTCCACCGTTACCGGGTGCGGCTTGAGAACTCGGCGGCACGGCTATCGATGCGAGAGCTGCGATACCAGCCACTTTGGCGACAAACGCGGCGGACGCACCCATGAAGTGGCGGCGTGCGGGGCTACGCGGGTGGTGGTTATTGGAAGCAGACATGGCAGCCTCCAGCATTTAAAACACGCCATTTAGCTTCATCCAAGCCGCTGTTGCGGTCAATTAGGTTGATGCGAGTTCCCTTTGTTCTTGCGAGGTACCTCTTCAGAGGGCGTGCCGGAGCAAATGTGGGCCACCATGACCGAACGATCCTCGACCCCTACGTCATGCGACGTTGGCGAGTTACGCGCCGGTATCGCTGGATCAATCCGGTCGCGCAGTCCTCCCGAGCGCCCGCCGATCGGCCCCAGCGCAGGGCTGGCCAGCCGCGCGCGGCCGCGGACGGCATTTCTCAAAAAAGCACCCGCCATTGGCGACGGGTGTCAGTCTAGGGAGGAAACGCTTCGCAGTGTAAGCCGATTCGCGGGAGCGTTATGTGTCGCAATTCACACATGCATACGAAAACTCCGGGAACCGCCAGGCACGTGCCGCGCGGACCCGCGCCCGCGCCCTTTACTGTGTCGGCGTGGTGGGCTTCTTGGGTTGAGCGCGCGCGGCGCCCGTTTTGGCTTTACCGTCAGATGCCTGGCGATCGCGCACGGCGATCAGTTCTTTTTGAAGCTTCAAGCGTTCGTCGAGGGTCATGGCGGGCTTATCGTGCTTCGGCAAATCTTCTACCGGGAGATAGCCGCTTGCTTTCGGAGGCGCCGGCGTCTCAGCCCGCGCGTCCATCAGTGATGAGCCGGCCGTGGAAGTCGCGCACCCGCCAAGCGAGAGGCTCGACAGCAGCAGCGCTGCCGCGGCGAACGCCGAAATCTTTCGCTCACTCGACACATACGCAATACCCATGGATCGTCGTTCCACGAGTATTGCGGACCAATTATGACCGTCAGCCGGGCCGGATCCGGTTCCTCATTTGCGCAGCGCTACCGATGATGCCCTCGAAAGGCCGCCTGGAAGCTGGAGGCCGCGCCGTAATTTGAATCCTGCAGCGCCGGGTTGCACTACAGCCGGCGCCAGCGGGCCCATATCGGCTGTTGGGCCGACGCCTCGGTGCTCCTTCAAAATCCCGATGATCTTTTCTTCCGAAACGCGCGTCGCGCCTTAACGAATCGTTAGCGTATCGATGCACATTTTAGAGAACTCCGGGCAAATAGGAGCACCAAGATGACACGCATGAGGCGCGTAGTACTGGAACGAAAGCTGGAGCAGGCCCGCAGGCTCGCCTTGGAGCCCACAGACCCCCTTACAATCGAGCGGCTGGCCCAGATAATTGAAGAGCTGGAGTTTCAGCTCGAGGATCAGCGGAAGGTCGCCTAGCCCCGCCAGCGGATCCCGATCGGCGCTCCTCGAGTCCCTCCGCGCTCACGATAAAATCAGGCACAACTTGAATTTGCCGTTTTCCCAAAACGGCCCGTGTCTGCAATCTGCCTGTCCACAGCCCCGATCGGGCAGCGGTGTGGATTCTGTTTCCCGCCCAACCCATGGCGTGATTTGCCCCCGAAAGCGTCGGGGCTTTTGATGCGCCATGCCCTGGCGCCGCAAACCGTAGCTTGGCTCGAATACTGGCGGGGGCCCGTCAATCGGGACGTCGGCCTTGCCGGTTTATAGACCGGGCAGCGAGCTTTACATCATCTTCGTACACGCTAGGGTTGGAATTATTATTTATGGAGCTGAATATGATTTCAAACGGCAGGTTATTCTTCGCTGGGTGGCTTTTTGCGGTCGTGCTCGGCGTTACCGGCACGGCGAATGCCCAGATCGTTGCCTTGGGGGCGAGTAACGTCGCAGGCCGCGGTGTCAGCAGCTCGGAAGCTTTTCCGGCCCAGTTGGAGCGGATGCTTGCGGCGAAAGGTTACAACGTCAATGTTACAAACGCCGGCATTTCAGGCGACACAAATGAAGGGATGCTGGCCCGGCTCGGCTCAGCCGTCCCTGATGGGACCAAGGTGGTAATCCTGGATACGAGCGGCGGAACATTTAACGCACGAAGGAAAAACCTTGGGGATCAAACCGCCGAGTTGGCAGCCATATCGGCGCGCCTTCGCGCGCGAGGGATAAAAGTCATTCCATCGCAAACGGGGCGCGAACTTGGGCGTGGGAGCGAATATCGGCAAGTGGATGGATTACATCTAACGCCGGCAGGACATGCTCGCGTAGCGGCGCAGCTTCTTCCCGCCGTGATCCAATCGCTCCGACATTAGGCGTCACGTCAGAATCCGCTGCGCGCTTGGCAGTGCATGGGCTCCGATGCCGGCCGGCGCGATCTCGCGAGTTTCGGCAGTCAACCCTCTATCTTTCGTGCGGGGCCTGTTGTGTCGAAAGCTTGATGTCGGGAAACCTTGTCATGAGCGCGGTCCTCAAAAACTGAAAATGTCCGATGGTCACTCCCAGTTCGTTCAATCGCCGCTGCCCATTTGCGATCTCGGTGTTGAGCAAACTCTGGCAATGATCGTCCTCCGGATCCCGCGTCAGATACTCATCGGAGTCATTGCCCATGGTTACTGCGGCTCGCGCCAGGACGACATCGATACGTGATTTCAGGCCTGCTTGCTCGGCTTTTGCGCCGTTCAGCGCGTCCTCTATCGAACGAAAAACAGACGCGGCGCGAGCATGATCGGTTTCGGCATCCCGGCCGGCCGAACGCGCCTTGAAGTAATTATTAACACGCGCTTTTAGAAGTAATTGAAACATCTTCGCGCTTCCTCAGGATAGTTGGCCGGATCGACTAGAGCGACCGATAACGACAATCTCAAGGAACAGCCCCCGACCCTGCCGCCCCTCGTCCGTGTCCGAACCCCAGCAAAGATCGCGATCGACTTTTTAAGATGCCGCGCTCCATGCGCAGCCGCTCGTTGAACGAGAATGGCGCTGAAGCGAAGACGACGAACGAAAAGGCAAAGTTGGGGCGGAAAAAAGACAAGCAACGAAAACAACGGATCAAGATGTCGAAGCTCTTGTGCACCTTTTTGAGCGACGAAAGAAAAGGTAAATCAACCGTATTCGAATCGGCAATCCGTGATGCCGAGCTCATCAGAAAATCTTGATCGGTGTCTGCAGAACATTCTGTTGCGGCATTATAACTGGCGAGGCTACTTCCGTTTCGTCGGAAGGAGTTTCCAGCTTATGAAATCGCGCCTCACCCATCACGGCCGCAGCGTGGCCATCTCGGCCATGGCCGTCGCCATCGTACTGGTGGCGGAAGCCTCGCCCTGGCCGGCGGCTGCGCCGGCCAAGGCTGCCCCCGCTGCCGCCTGCCCGGGCGGAGACACCGGCATTACGCTGTCCTCCGGCTTCTGTGCGACGGTCTTTGCCGACAATCTGGGGCATGTTCGCCATATGGTGGTCACCGCCGACGGGACCGTCTACGCAAACACCTGGAGCGGCCGCTATTATCACAACGACACTCCGCCATCAGGCGGATTTCTGCTGGCGTTGAAGGATAGCGGGGGAACCGGCCATGCCGACATCGTCAAGCGATTCGGCGAGAGCGTGGCCGACGGTGCCGCCGGGGGCACCGGGATCGCCTTTTACAACCATGCGATCTATGCCGAGGTGAACGACAAGATCGTGCGCTATGCGCTCAGTGCGGGCGAGATCGCGCCGAGTGGAAAGCCCGAAACGATCCTTTCAGGCATGCCGCTCGTCGGCGACCATCCCATGCATCCGTTCGTGATCGACGCCAAGGGGAATCTGTTCGTCGATATGGGCTCGGCGACCAATGCCTGCCAGTCCGAGAACCGTATGCCGAACTCGCCGGGAATTCAGCCCTGCACCGAGTTGGAGACGCGGGCGGGCACCTGGCGCTATGATGCCAACAAGACGGGCCAGACGTTCTCGCCCGCCGGGCGCTTTGCCACCGGTATCCGCAATGGCGAAGGATTTGCGTTCGACGCCGCGGGCCGTTTGTTTGTGACCCAGCACGGGCGCGACCAGCTCTCGCAGAACTGGCCCAAGCTCTACACCGTCGAGCAAGGCGTCGAGCTGCCGGCCGAAGAGATTGTGCAGCTTCGCCAGGGCGGCGATTACGGTTGGCCCGAGTGCTATTACGACCAGAATCAGAAGAAGCTGGTGCTGGCGCCGGAGTATGGCGGAGACGGCGGCAAGACGGCGGGAGTCTGCGCCGAGAAACTGCCGCCCGTCGCGGCATTCCCCGGCCATTGGGCGCCGAACGACCTGCTGATCTACAATGCCACCCAGTTTCCCGAGCCCTATCGCGGCGGAGCGTTCGTCGCCTTCCATGGCTCGTGGAACCGCGCGCCGCTGGCGCAAAGCGGCTATAACGTCGTGTTCCAGCCAATGGCCGAGGGCAAGGCGTCCGGACCCTACATCGTCTTCGCCGACGGCTTTGCCGGCGCCCACAAGGATCCTGGCCGGGCGGCGTTCCGGCCGACCGGATTGGCGATGGGGCCGGACGGCGCACTCTATATATCCGACGACGTGCATGGGCGGATCTGGCGCGTCACCTACCGGGGCGGCGCGATCGCTCAGTTGGAGTCGGCGCCCCAGCCCGCGGTCGCCGCCGCTTCACCCAATTCTCCTCTGCCGCCCGAAGGGATGCATCCGGATGCCGGCCGCCAGACGGCGGCGCTCTCATTGCCGCCCGGCGCCACGCGGGACCAGGTCGCCCTCGGCGATCGCATCTTCCATGGCGAGGCGAGCGACGGGACCTGCAGCGGCTGCCACGGCTCGGATGCCGGTGGCACCTCCGTCGGGCCTCCTCTCAACAACGGCATCTGGGTGCAGAGCGACGGCAGCCTGGCGTCGATCGCCCACATCATTACCGCCGGCGTGACCCATCCCAGAAACTATACCGGGGTCATGCCTCCGAAAGGCGGCGCGCCGCTTTCGGACAGCGATGTCGCCGCCGTTGCCGCTTATGTCTGGGCAATCGGTCACACGGCCAACTGAGGGACAGCCACGACGCGTCTTTTTTCTCGCCGGCCTTTACTCCAGCCTGCTACGCGGCACCTGTTTCGGCGTCGCGCGTGCTCCGCCAAGAGCGGTGACGGAAGTCCCTCTGGAGCAAGCAAAGAGAAACCCGCCGGCGTGAACCGGCGGGCTTGGCGCCCTAAGACTTTCAGCTTCTGGTCGAACCCATTTTTTGGGCGCGGATGTAGTTCCTGCACGCGGCGCGCATGTCACCCTTCGACATGGCGGTATTCGCGCTGCTCAACTCCTTCATCATCGCCCTTTTTCCAGGACTACCCTGCATGGTGTCGGTAGCGGCGATCGACTTCGCGATGTTGTCGCTGGTGCAGGTCATCATCGCGGCTGATGCCGGGCTGATCGCGAGCAAGGCTGTAATCGTTGAGGCAGCAAACAGAATTTTCATTTTGTTTCTCCCTTGGCAGCCGAACGCTGCTCAACAACGATAACCAAGGCCTCCGGAAGCCACAATTCGGTATCATGCGGCTCGCCGCCTTTTGATCGGCGTGCGCGCGATATTCCGGCTAATTCAGGGCAAGACCATTCCGCAGCGCGGCAGTACGAGACGGCCGCACCGAATTAAATTTTCAACTTAACGGTATCGACGGGTTGCGAACGAACCTGCATCAGATGATGCATACGCGTCGGCGATCAACCGTCGGTTATGATCGCGTGTGCGAGGAAGTCCCGGCATGAAAAAGCTTTCCGTTCTTTGCGTCGCCCTTTGCGTTAGCGTTCCGACCACCGCCGCGTTGGCCCGGGGGGGATCGCACCATATGTCCGTGACTGGCGGCGCCTCTGGCGCCAGCGCCGCTGCGCCTGGCACCAATTCTTCGGGTACGGCGCTTTCGTCATCCGGCGACGGCCATGGCCCCATGAAAGGGCCGGCGCTTGGCACCAATCCTGCCACCGATCCTGAAGAAATGAAGGTCGACAAGATGATAGGGTCGATCTGCCGGGGCTGTTGACGACGCGCGGCAGCGCCCTGCTCCCTTTGCTGCGGCGATGCGCAGCGCGGGTTTCCCGTCGGCGTCTTGAAACATTTCGAAACAGGCGCCGGGTTGCTCGAGGCTCATCGGCTGTGATCCAACGTCGACATGGAAAGAATCATCGCCTTGGCCGTCGTCGTCGCCGTTGTTGTGTTCGCTGCGGTCTACACCCTGTCGGCTTTGAGGGGGCGGCGCCGCTGACGGCTGGGCGCATTCAAAACGGGTCAGGCCCCATGGGCGTCAGGACACTTCCTCATGAGACAGATCATCATCAGCACCGCTTTCGCGGCCGCGCTTGTGTTGTCATCGGGTGCAAGGGCACAGACATCGGCTCCGGCCATCGCCGCGCAGCAGCCGGCGTCCGTGATTTCCACGGCGCCGGCTCCGCCTGACGATACAGTTCAGCAGGCCCTTGCGCGCAACGAAATCAGCTACGCCAACGTGTGGGCGGATGACAAAGGGCAGACTCACGTCACGAAATGTGTGCTGAAAGGTCTGCGGTTGCACACCTTCGCACCCCCTGCTGCCCCCTACGTGATGGGCATCGCTCCGGAAGATATCGAAAGCATCGTCTTTTCCGTGCTTCCGGCAGGATGGTTCGGGGACTGGCACCACGCCCCGGGACCGCAATGGGTGATTACGCTTTCCGGGCAGTGGGAAGTCCAGACCACGGACGGAAGCACGCTGCGCCAGGGTCCAGGTGAGTTCCAGTTCAACTCGGATGAATCGGCCTTCGCCGCGGCGCCGGGCGCACATGTCGGGCATACCGCACGGCTGGTGGGATCCGTTCCCAACGTCCGCATGATCATCACCCTCAAGAAGCGGCCGGGACAAAGCTACGCTAACCAGTCCTGCGTTCTGTAACCAGGCGTTCAGTCAGGCGCCCAAGGCAGCTGAAGACAAACACCTCGGAGGCGGCGCGGCCTGCCCGGTTCGATTTGTGCGATCCCAGTGAAGCGCACACGCGCATTCACGATCAGGAGATCGAGATTTCCGAACGTTTCTACCCGGATCCTTCGACGTAATTTTGCACGAGAGTGCCCCGTAATCACCCCTGCGCTGCAGGGGTTCACCACGCAATTCTTTGAAGAAAAGTCCGAGCCGCGCGCGCGGGAGTCGGGCGGTCGTCCATCGACCCGCAACAGGCTTTCCCTGGACCGCTCGAACGTTTGATGAAGGTTGTTCGATTGAGGGCATTTAACTATCTGTTGGCAGTCGCGATTGCCAGCGGGTTACTGTGCGTGGCGATCGTGGCTTTCAGCCGGCCCGTGGCCCGGATGGCGTCAACTCTGCCAGATCGTGTGGAAAGACCCTGCGCCCCGGTCGACGATTCCGCGGCCATTATCGTGGTACTGGGTCAAAGCAATGCAGCCAACTATGGAACGGGCCGCTATGCGGCGACAGAAGCTGTAGACAATTTCGATCCGGAATCTGGAAAATGCTTTTCGGCAGTCGACCCTCTACTTGGCGCTGACGGCAGCGGCTCTTCGTTCGTAACGCGGCTTGGAGATATTCTTGTCCAATCCGGAAAATTCAAACGCGCGATCATCGTGTCGATCGCGATTGGCGGAGCATCCGTGTCGGACCTTGCTTCCACCCATCTCGACAGGGTCGAAAATCTGATCACCAAATTGCATGCACGAGGTCTCACACCAACGCACTTTCTCTTTGAGCAAGGTGAAACCGACGCTTCGCAGGACACCACCGAATCTCAATATTTGACCAGTCTCACGACGCTGGTAAGCAAGTTTCGATCTGCAGGCTATCAGGCTCCGTTTTATGTCGCTCTCGCCACCAAGTGCGATGAGTTGCATCCAAAAAACAGGCTCGCAATCCGACGCGCCCAAGCCGCTGCAGTCGATGCAAATCCAAATAATATCAGGCGTGGCCCCGACATCGACATGATCGGCAACGACGGGCGCACTCACGGCAATTGCCACATGAATGAAGTCGGGACGCTTGCACAGGCTGCTCTGTGGGCGGCGTTCATTAGCCACCCTGTGAATTAGGAAATAGGTTCGCGTGCGCGGCATGTCTGCATCGCCGTTCTTGGTGATACTTCGGCCGCTACTTGAGCAATATGTATAACCACTCGAACAACCCTGAATATGGTCAATTCAAGCCCTTGCCGGCATGGCGACCCGGTCGATCACGCCTTCGGTAACGCCCGTCGCGAACTTCATCTGCCTTTTGGGCAAAATAAATGGTAGCTTGCGAGCACTTCGGCGAAACTCGATACAACATACTGGTGGAACAAGCGTTCCGGTTTTCTGGTTTGAGGTAGAATCGGGAGAATGCCATGGATCGACCAACGCGCTGCGCGAAATGCGGTAAACAAACGGTCGCCGTTATCACCATCTCCGGCCGCACCGACTTCCAATGTATAAGTTGTGACGACCCCGCAGCGAAATGGGCTGAAAGTCCACTCACAGCCCCTCCGGCGCCAACCGCACCGGAACGCGCTAAACGCACTCCGCAAGCCTCGGGCTGAAAGTTGCCACACGACTTGCAGTGGTTTTGCTAGACCGAGCAGCGCGTCAACGTCCGCTGGAGCCTTTCCGAGCGAGGGCGAGCGCACGCCGATCATGAAGCGCCGGGGCATGCCGCCGCAAGGATTGCCTGCAATCCGCGACTACGCGTACTAGCGCAGCCCTAGGGTGGCGTTGCGGATTCATCGCCCTCGTTCGGGTGATGAAACCCAAAGGCGACTATCAGCCTTCGTGAGAGCCGCGGCTGGCGTTGTCCAGCCAGTCCCGGGTCTGTTGGTCGGTCCAGCCAGGAATTGCGAAGTTCGTCGTCGGGGCGGTAACAGGTTGGCTGGGACGGACGGTAACACGCCGATGCGCGCGCGCCGGCGATTTGAAGCGATGCACCGTCGCGGCGTCGGCGGAAGCACACAAAGTGATCAATAGGCCCAAGGCCAAAACAGATCGCATCGCATTGTTCCAGTCGGTATCGCGCAAGGGTTGCCCGTTGATGATGTGCGCGCGGGCGGCCATGGCGCCAAGCTGTAGCGGCTTCACAATCGGTCAAATCTGCGGAATGATGTGCGCTGCCCTACCTTCAAGTGCGTTAGCGGCCGCCCGCGCGACCGAACGGTTGGTTACATCGACACTCGGAATGATTGGGGCGAGGTGATCGATTTCAACAAAGGCATTTGCTGAAATTATCGGCTGGAACGGACCAAACGCGGGTCGCGGCCACGGAGTGTCCGGGTTGCGCGATCCAGATCAGGTCGCCCGGAATGTGCACGATGAGGCGAGGTTGAAATCTCTGAAGCGGGGGCCGAAAAGCTAAAGGAGCAGGTAAGTTGGCCGTCAACAAGATCACCTGGGCGCAAGTTGGACGCGTGACCGAGCCAGGCCGATACATGTTCAAATTTGGCTGGCTGACGATTACCGCGGACGATCTTGCCGTTTGGGCGCAATACCCGAGTGCCGCGTTCGCCGTCTACAGTACGGCGGCGAAGACGCCATCGGGAGACGAAATTGAAGACGATGCGGGAGAGGAATTTCGCCTGGGCTCGTTCGAGATACGAAGCGAACCAAGTTTGGAAAGCGAGAAATAATTGCGTTCAGGCGAACTTTTTGTTTGCCCGCTCTGGCAGCAAGCTCGGAAACTGCGTCACGGTCGGGTGACGAACCGTTCCAGGGAGTCCGCCAACCGAGGCGCCCCCTTATTCGAAGCTCGTTCCGATTGAACCGTTAGGCGATAGGCTACGGATGTCGACCCGTCGAGAACTTCCAGGACGTGATCGCAAAGTCGACAACGGAACTCGCCCGCAGTCCCCTTTTGAGAAAACAGCTGGAGGCGGCGATAGCCAGCATTGCATCTCGGGCAAATGACGTCGGATTTCTGCATTTTTCTCTTAGTTTCCGCCGGTCAATCCCGGCGAGAACCCCCAAACTGAGAAGAGCCTGCACCACCAATTTTGGCCGTTTCCACTTGGTCGTTCCATTAAAATCTTCTTTAAGAAGTTCGTCGAACCGCAGAATCAAGACCACGTCGACCGCGTCATTGCGCAAGGCGCATAGCTGCTGCTCTGAACCAGATTTTAGTGGCAAAGTTGGACGCGCGTTCCGATTTTTCTCCTAATTCCAACTAACAAACCAGGAGACCAAGATGAAATTCGCACTGATTGGCGCTGCCGCAGTTGCCGCGGCAGCTTTCGCAACTCCTGCGATGGCGCAGGCCGTCAGCTCAAACCCCGGCTATTGTGTCCCGTTCTACCAGAACGCAAATTGCCAAAATTTGGGACCGGGCAATCCATACCCTGATGGCGAGTACTATCACAACGACGCGATGGCGATGCAGACGGTCGATAACAACAATGCGTACCGCTATCATGGCGGCCCGAAAGACAACGATTGACGTTTGATGTTCGCAAGCGTGGACCCGCCGGGGCGTGACCCCGGCGGCCCTCGCCTCTCCTCGTCCGGATATCCACCGTCCGTATTTTCCGTCGGCGTCATGCAACCGTACCGGGTCCGTTCGCCGGTCCAACCGGAGACCGCGTAGCCCTTCTGGCGGACGGCAACACGTCGGCTCCGGCGCAAGTGGATCACGCGCGGTATCGGGTGATGTACCGTCGCGGCGTTGGCAGAAACACAAAAAGCCAGCAGGCCTGCAGCCAAAACAGCGATGGTCTGACTGCCCTCTCCGCGCTCAACCGGGAACGCCCCGAACTTACCTGCCGGTAAGCACGGTCTGCGGCGCGACCAGATGAGTAGGCGGTTCCGACGGAGTCATGATCGCGCCGGCCCGTGACACAACTGCGGACGTGATGATGCCGTCCCCGCGACCCAGCGAATCGTTTTTGAGGTCAGACCACAGGCAAAATCCGCCGATCGCCGCTACAATGGCGGCGATTATCACCGGGACTAACTCTCGACGCTCGTCTTCAGAAGGCATTCGTCTAACTCTTTATCGATTCCAGGGCACCTCTTTACCGGAATTGGTTTCGAAACAGTTAACGTCTCTGCCGGGCGTCCCCGCCTCCACGAGGCGGGCACCGAATTCGCCTTCCATCTGTGTCTTGAAACACTTCGAAACATACGCCGGGTTGATCGAGGGGCCCCGGCTGTGATCCAACGTCCGGATGAACGTGTGGCTTATGCTTCGCCGCCGACCCTACTGGTTCGAAAATGGTTTTGGCGAGTGTGCACCGCGGTTCCGACGAAACCGTTTCCCCAGTCCGCGAAGTCGATCTGAAACAAATCACGGCTACCATTGGCCTGGAACAGGCAATGGAGTGCGACCATGTTGGCCTTCATCCTCAACTCAATCTATCGCGCGTTTCTGAGAAGTTCGCTGCCCGCGATGCGCAAACATCATCTCGCTGGCTGAAGCTCGATATCATGCGACATCAAAAGATTGCCGTGCCGTACATTTTAGCGGCGATAGGAATTGCCGTCGCCATCTGGGCGACGATGGGAGCGCCGCCGCGGAGTCATCCGAAGTCCACGACGCGTCAATTTGCCGGGCCTCCATCATTCGCGCACCGCTCTGACAGGTAGCTCAGAGAAAAAGCCGGCGAACGAACGCCGATTGTGAGGTATTGCATCGGCGCCGACGTTGTACACGATCGGGCAATCGAGCTTTCCGAAGATCCCTGCTGAGATCATTTGACGTAATTTTCGCGTGATTGCCGCGGGATCGCCCTGTCCCCACAGGATTCACGACGCATTTTTCCGGCAATGGTTTCGGGCCTCACTGCAGAGGCGCATTGCTTTGGGCGGCGCTAACGAACCGGCCGGCTAAGGTGAAGTCGTCACCGCCGTCAGGCCGCAACTAGCGCTGGCATCGCCAGGAAGTGTCGCCCGGAAGCGTCGGCAGGTGGAACGGAACAGCGCCTGCTTCATTAATCCGTGATGAACATATCCTGGAGCGATCTCAATAACGTGCAGGAGGCCGGGGACTATCCGTTCCGCGACGGCACGATCACCGTCACGTTTGCTGAGGTTGCAATTTGGAAAAAGAATCCGGGCGCTCACTTCCAGTTGATGCGCAAACATCCAATTCAGGGCGCATTCCGCTATGCACTGGGAAAGCAAATCGAAGGAAACCTGGCTCCAGCCGACGCTGAGCTCATTTACGAAAGCAGCAACGGCGATACGTGGTGTCTGACCCGAGACCCCTTAACGGGTGCGCGGGCCGTGATGCACCGTCCAAACCCACAATCGGGTGGCCAGGTGTCGTACATCGAAATCGACAAATTCCTCTCGGAAGGTGTGAACGGACCCGAACACCAGGCCCTGAGGCGTTTGATGGAAAAAGGCGCCCGCATGACCACCGTCCTTATCGCCTACGATATTCACCCTCAAGAAGGTGAAGCATATGACGATCTGACCAAGGCGATACAATCCCTGGGAGGCTGGTGGCATCACCTCGAAACAACCTGGATTGTGAAATGCGCTCGCACGCCTGATCAGATACGGGACCAGCTCAAGTCGCATATAGGATGCGAGGATCAGTTGCTTGTCATTGAAATATCAGGCGACGTGGCGGGATGGGCCGGGATCAATGACACCGGGAGCAAGTGGCTGAAGGACAATATCTGAATGTTCGACAAACAAACATTTTTCTGCCGGCGCGGGATTTTTCGCGATCGTCGTTCACCACGCTAATGTGTTCAGTCCGGGCGCGAACGCGCCGGACTATTGCGCGCAGTTTTTCACAAAATCCTTGCGCTCGGGACCGACGATTTTTTGATCGATCGCCTGCTTCAGACAATCGAGACGGGCCTGAGCGAGGCACAATTGCATCTGGTCCCTGCGGGCCTGGCCCGTTAATGCCTGGGTCGCCTCTCGGCAGGCCATCCGTTTTCCACTGGGAACTGGGGCTGCCGGGGCGGTGGTGGATTGGACGGCGGGCGCGGTTGTTGATTGCGCAAACGAGGCCGCGGTCCATGAGACCAATACTACGGCAATGATCGCGCTATTCAGTCGTCGCATCGCATGACCCCGGTTCAGAGTGTCATTTTTAGTAGTAGTTCGCTGAACACGCCATGAATATCCCCTGTGCCGCGACAGGCCGCGCGACTGCCCAAGGCCGGGATCATCGACATGGTGGCCGCGGGAACGGTAAGGTCCGAACCTCGAATCTCATCGAACATATCCAATGCATCATGCTGCCGGATGTGGCCCTTACACTGCGCAGCAAATTGGTGGTTCTTTTGTGAGTGATACGAGATCTGTCCCCGTCGCAGCATCGCTATCCACGAAGCGGTCCTTTGCGGCGATGCGCCATCAGGGCTTCCGCGCCCAGTTCTCCACCTTCGTGATAGCCATGATGGCGGACAATATCGAGCACGTCATCAGTTACTGGATGGTGTACCAGAAATTCCACTCGCCGGCGCTGGCGGGTTTCGCCATCGTGTCGCACTGGCTGCCGTTCCTGATGTTTTCGGTCGCCTCCGGCGCGCTCGCCGACCGTTTCGACCCGCGCCGGATCATCCAGATCGGCATGGCGCTGTTCATCACGGCGTCGCTGAGCTGGAGCTATTTCTTCGTCACCGGCACCCTGCAGATGTGGCAGGCGATGGTGATCCTGGTGATTCACGGCTGCGCCGGCGTGCTGTGGCAGACACCGAACCAGATGCTGCTCTACGACATCGTCGGCCCGTCGGATCTCGAGAGCGCGGTGCGGCTCAACGCGATGGCGCGCTATCTCGCTGTGCTGGTCGGCCCGGCGGTGGGCGGCGCCATCCTGCTTGCGCTCGGGCCGGCGCACGGCATCATGCTCAACACCCTGTTCTACCTGCCGCTGGTGCTGTGGCTGGTGAACGCGCCCTACGGTCCGCGCTTCCGCGCCGGCGCGCCCGCCCCGCGCCGCGCCGTCCGCGGCTTCGGCGACATCGTGCAGACGATGCGCGACATCAAGGGCCATTCCGTGATCGTCTCGATGACGCTGCTCGCGGGCGCTGCGTCGTTCTTTGTCGGCAACGCCTATAGTTCGCAAATGCCGGGTTTCGCAAACGATCTCGGCCATGGCGATCCCGGGGTGTCCTACAGCCTGCTGCTGGCGGCCGACGCCGCCGGCGGATTGCTGGCCGGCATCCTGCTCGAAGGCCGGGGCTTGCTGCCGCCGCGGCCACGCACTGCGATCGTGCTCGCGATGCTGTGGTGCGCCGCGCTGGCGATCTTCTCGCTGGCGAAAAGCTATCCGCTCGCGCTCGGCTTCCTGTTCGCCGCGGGATTTTTGGAATTGTCCTTCAACGCCATGGCCCAGAGCCTGGTCCAACTGGATGCTCCGCCCGACAAGCGCGGACGCGTGATCGGCCTGTTCAACATGTCGAGCCTCGGCTTGCGCGCCTTCAGCGGCATTTCCGTTGGCCTGCTCGGCAGCCTGATCGGCGTGCACTGGTCGCTCGCGCTGTCGGCTCTCGCCACCCTGGCGATCGCCGGTGGACTGCTGGCGCTGCCGTGAAGATTGGAGCTTCAAGTTGTCAATAAAATGCCGGGACGCGGCGCCGGCCGACCTGCGCGAGCGTCGCCCGGCGTTTTCCCGGACTATCCTGCTCCTGTCGCGCGCTACCGAACGAGGCTTTCACCTGAACGGGACGGCCGCCAAAACTTATCATCGGCGCCGGGCGAAGGCAGCCCCCAGCAGAAACGCGACCAACAATGAGCCGAGGGGCGCCTCACGCACAATGTTGCTGAGAATGCTGAGCGGCATCCCTGGTCTTCGGCCCATATCGATCGCGTCGCTGACGCGATGGACCGTTTCGTTCACGGCTTCCGCAATCGCCGATTTGGGCTCCGGGGCGGGATCCAGGCCCTCGTAAATGAAGGGCTGTGGTGGTGCGTCGTCGCTCATGGCCAAGATCTCCTGTCGACTGCACCAAATCGACCAGAGCGTGAATCGTTCCCGGCGCGAAATCAGCCGGGACAACTCTCAGCAGATCGTCAGAGATCGCGGATCTTGCCCGCAGACCGAGCGGCCTCCGGCAAGGCCGCCCGGCGGGACGCGCCGATTCAATAACAACTGCGCGGATCGACCGGAACGTATTGTCCCGATGGATAGCGATAGTAGCAGTTGCCCTGCGCCAGATAATAACCAGGCCGCTGCGCGGCCTGAGCGCCGACGATCGCACCCGTGGCTCCGCCGGCGACCGCGCCCGCAATCGCGCCGCCCGGCCGACCGGTCAGGAGACCGCCAAGTAACCCGCCGACGACGGCGCCGCCGACCGCGCTGGCGGCCGGATCCGGCGGCGGAGGGGGTGGCGGCGGTGCATAGGCCGCAGGCGGCGGCACGTAACCCGGAGGCGGTGGCGCGTAACCCTCGGCGCCGGGCGGTCCGACTGGAACGCCGTCGTCGTCCATTGCCTCGACGTCCGACACATAGGCGGGCGGGCCTTCCATCTGCTGCGGATAGAAATACCAGACGCCGCCGACATCCCACCACCAGCCGTTGCGTCCGTTGTGGAACTCATGGCGCCAGTGTCCACCCTCCCAGGCGAGGCGGCCGTGATAGGCGTGTCCGCCGAAACTGCGCGCGGGAAAACCGCCGTGGGCGAAATGCGCGTCATGCGGACCCCGGCCCGCCATCGGCCCCGGGCGTCCGGGACCCGGATGCGCCCCATGGGCCTCCGGCCTGCCTTCGGGGCCTCTTGGTTCCTGGGCATGCGCCGAGAGCGCCAACACGCTCACGATCGATACCAGCGGAAAAACGATCCCACAGCGTCTGGATCTGTTCATGCTCATCCCCCTTGCCATCCCGCGTCTGCGGAAAACATGTTGGAACCGCGCTGCCCCGACACGGCGTAGGCAGACGGCGTCAGCGATATTGCTGACGGGATTCACGCATTTTGTCTTGTTAAAAATATGTAAGATCGCGGCGCTTTTAGCCCGATTTCTCCCGTATTCGTTTCTCCTTGTTGCCGGGCCGGATCGGCCCAAGCCGGGGTTTTTGCGCGTCCGGAACGACCGCCAAATCCGCTTCTGGGCTCTCCGCTGGTGGCCGGCGATCTGCGCCGCCGTCCCTGGGACGGCGTTGAAAACATGTGGATCAAGCCAGCCGGACGTGATTAGACCCTCGCACTTTCCGCTCTCCGTGGCATTCAAGGCGGCGGCACGGGCGCGCGATCCCCAAGGACCCCCTGCAAAGACGGAAGAACTATCATGCGGATCACCCTCGTCGGCTCCCGCCATTTTGGCGCGACCACCCTGAACATGCTGCGCCAGCATGGCGTCGACATCGTCAGGGTGGTGGTTGCCGATGCCGACGACCGGCTCGCCGCCGCAGCCCGTGCCGCTGGTATCGAGGTCACGGTGCAGGCGGATCCCAAGCGGGTCGCGGCGTCCGAGATCGCCGAGGGCACCGATTTGGTCGTCACAGCCCATAGCCACGCCCGCGTCAGCAAGGGGGCGCTGGCCGCGGCAAAACTCGGTGGCATCGGCTATCACCCATCGCTGCTGCCGCGGCACCGCGGCATCGCGGCGGTGGAATGGACCATCCGCGAAGGCGATCCGATCGCCGGCGGTACCGTGTACCATCTGGCCGACCGTATGGACGCCGGCGCGATCGCAGCCCAGGAATGGGTTTTCGTCAAAAAGGGCGAAACCGCCCGGGAGCTGTGGGAACGCGCGCTGGCGCCGCTCGGCCAAAAACTGCTCGGTGAAGTGATTGACTACGCGAAAACCCACAACGCCCTGCCGGCCAAGCCGCAGGACGAGCAATTCGCGACCAATGCGCCACGGCTTCCGGAGTAAGAATATACCGGCCTCGCACGGCGCATTTTAGGCCGGAAGGACCCGGCGCAAGCGATTCGTGCGCCAAATCACGTTCCGCCCCGCGGAACCAAAGTTCAGGTCAAATGTTCGATCAATAGGGAACATTTGGCGTTGCCGCGACGCAGCAAACTTTAGACACATTGTCCCTTAATAAGCCGCGACACCGCACCACATCGGGGACCTGATTCATGCGCCACAATCGCATTCGCACTATCGTTTGCTCCGTGCTCGCCGCCGGAGCCGCCCTCGCCGCCGCGCCCGCCACCGCCCAGACCCCTTATGACGGGCTGTGGAATGTCACCGTGGTGACAAAAACCGGCACCTGCGAGCCGTCAAGCCGCTCGACGCTCACCGTCGCGGACGGTAAGGTTTCGGCGCCTGGCGCCGACGTGACTGGCAGCATTGGACGCGAAGGTCTTGTGCGTGTCTCAATCCGTGGTGCATATGCGAATGGTCAACTCAGTGGCAACGCCGGATCGGGGAAATGGAATGGGGCATCAGCGGGCATACCGTGCAGCGGCCGATGGGAAGCATCACGGCAATAAACCAGGCCGAACGGCCGAAACCCTCGTGTCTGTCAGACGGCTGACATTCGGGGCCCTTACCCTGCTCGCGGCGTCCGTGTCCGGTTCCGCAAGCCATGCGCAATCGGCGCCATTCGCCGGCATGGCAGGCAACTGGTCCGGCGCAGGCACCGTCCAGCTCGACGATGGCTCGACCGAGCGAATTCGCTGCCGCGCGACCTATGCCGTCGGTGGTGGCGGGGAAGGTCTCAATCAGAACCTTACGTGCGCCAGCGACAGCTACAAATTCAATCTCAGCAGCAATGTCGTCGCGCAGCGCGGCGCGCTTTCCGGGACCTGGAGCGAAAGCAGCCGCGGCATCAACGGCAACCTCGAAGGCCGGGTCGGCGGCGGTGTTTTTCAGGTGATCGCCAACGCGCCCGGATTCACGGCGAACCTGACGTTGACGACCCGCGGCAACAAACAGTCCGTCGTGATCAAGGCCGAGACCGGATTCAGGGGCGCCAACATCACGCTGTCGCGCTATTGACCGCCGGCCGCCGGCTCCGAGTTAACTCGACTTGGGCCCGGCGAGCCGCGCCGCCGTATCGTTCATGGTCTTTGCGATCAGCAGTGCCTGTTCCTTGCTGAGTGCAAAGTCCTGAACGCCTTTGTGGGTGGTCAGCGACAGCACCATGATTTCGGGCTGGTTCTCCGGCCAGCCGGTGGCGAAGGCGGTCACAAAGTCCGCGGCTGTGGATCGTTTCGTCATCGGCAGGCATCCTTTTGAAATTCGGGTTGTGGTTACCGGCAACAATCGATGCCGGCGGCGCACTGCCGCCGCGCATGGCATCCTCGCCGAGGCCGTCCTTAAGCGCCCGGCACGAACGCGGTGACCTCGATTTCGACTTTCGCACGCTCATCGACCAGGCCTGCGATGTAAAGCAGTGTCGAGGGTGGGAAGTTTCGCCCGAGCGTCTCGCGCCAGGCCGCGCCGATGGCGGCGCCCGCGGCCTGGTATTCCCCGCGGCTGGTCAAATACCAGGTGAGGCGAACGATGTGCTCGGGGCCGGCCCCGCCCTCCGCCAGCAGCTTGATGATCCTCCGCAGCGCCACGCCGACCTGCCCGGCCATGTCGGATTGATATTCGCCCTTGTCGTCGCCGCCGGTCTGGCCGGCAAGCACGATCCACCGGCCGGGACCATCGACCGCGACGCCATGCGAAAACCCGCGAGGTTTTGACCATTCGGCCGGTTGCAAGATCAGCATGGGCAGGTTCTCCGCGAAAACGAGCCGATCCCTTAGCACCGAAATCAAGACGGCGCAGCACTACGCCGGCATATTTGCGCGTTGCAAATCCGCACGAGGTCGCCGATACCCGCCGTCCCACCACCTCCCGCTGCGTTTTCCGCGGCATGCATGGCACAAGCCGCTGATGGACCGAACACCTTCCAAACCCAGGGCCGCGCTGTGGATGGCGGGCTGGCTTGCCCAGATGCTGATCGTGGCGGTCGCCGGCCGCGAGACCACGCGCGAACTGAACGTGTTTCAGATCATGGAGGTGCGCTCGATCATCGGCTTCCTCATGCTGTACCCGTTGATCCACATGCATGGCGGGTTCGCGGCGATGAAGACGTCGCGGCCGCTGCAGCATATCGGGCGCAATCTCGTGCACTATGCAGCCCAGCTCGGCTGGTTCTTCGCGCTGACCCTGATTCCGCTGGGCCAGGTGGTGTCGATCGAATTCACCATGCCGATCTGGACCGCCATCCTCGCCGCCAGCTTTCTCGGCGAGCGCATGACGGTGTGGAAGATTTCGGCGATCGTGCTCGGTGTGGTCGGCGTCATCATCATCGTCCGGCCGGCGACCGGCGAGATCAATCCGGGTCAGCTGATCGCACTCGGCGCCGCCGTCGGATTCGGCATTTCCATCGCCATGATGAAATCCCTGACCCGTACGGAAAATGCCGTCGCGATTATTTTCTGGATGCTGGTAATCCAGGGCGCGGCCGGATTTTTCCCGGCTCTCTACGTCTGGATATGGCCCACGACGCATGCCTGGGGCTGGATGGTCGTGATCGCCTTCTGCGGCACATTTTCCCACTACTGCATGGCGCGCGCGATGCTCCATGCCGATGCGACGGTGGTGCTGCCGATGGATTTCCTGCGGGTTCCGCTGACGGCCACGGCCGGCTGGCTGATTTACTCGGAACAGCTGGATGTGTTCACGGTACTGGGCGCCATGCTGATCCTCGCCGGCAATCTGTTGAACCTGAGAGCGCCGGGTCCAGCTCCCGCGCGCGCCGGAACCTGACGGCTCGACTCCGCCGGTCGCGGCCGCTATCCCGATTTTCCGACGCATCGCCCCGAATTGTGATCCAAGTCACGCAAACTCTGGCGCCGATTCAATATCGTCAAGCGTGCCGGATAACGCCGCCACGATTTGGGCAACATCCCGATTTTTGTGGCGCGAAGTATGGTTTTTTCGTGTAATCTGTTCCCAGAAATTGCGAAGAATTCACTCGATTCTGCCAGGGGATTTCAGATGCGCTACTTTACCGTCGTTCTCTCCCTGATCTGCATGGTTTTCACCGCCAACGCGGCCAGGGCCGACCGGCGTGTCGCCTTTGTCGTCGGCAACGGCGCCTACAAAAATGTAGCCCAGCTTCCGAACCCGCCTGTCGATGCCAAGGCGATGGCGGCGGTGCTTCGCAACGTCGGCTTCGAAGTTGTCGAAGGCACCAATCTCACCCGCGACCAGATGACCGACCGGCTGCTCGAATTCGGCAAGAAGGCGCAAGGCGCCGACGTCGCGGTGTTTTTCTACGCCGGCCACGGCATCGCCATCAGCGGCACCAACTATTTGCTGCCGGTCGATGCCGACATCAAATCGGAAATGGACGTCAAGCTCGGCGCCGCGATCAATATCGACCTGACGCTCGACCAGACCATGAGCGACGCCAAGGTCAAGCTGGTGTTCCTCGACGCCTGCCGTGACAATCCCTTTGCCGCGAAGATCAAGTCGAATGCCGCCACCCGCAGCGTCTCGGTGCAAACCGGCCTGGCGGAAATGAAATCCGGCGAAGGCACCCTGATCGCATTCGCGACCGGTCCCGGGCAGACCGCGCTGGATGGCCAGGAAGGCACCAACAGTCCGTTTACCCGTGCGCTGATCGCCCACATCACGACGCCCGGCGTCGAGATCCAGCAGGCGATGACGGAGGTCCGTGCCCAGGTCAATGAAGAGACCAACAAGGGTCAATTGCCTTGGGGACACACCAACCTGATCGGCGCGGTTTATCTCAATCCGGCGCCGGCTCCGACGCCTGCCGCCAACAACGCTGGCGCGCCGGCATCTTCCGCACCGGCCGCCGTTGCCTCGACGTCCGGCAATTCGGACGTCGAACTCGAGTTCTGGCGCTCGGTCAAGGAGTCGAACAAGCCGGAAGAACTCAACGCGTACCTGACCAACTATCCCAACGGTCAGTTCAAGTCGCTGGCGCTGGCCCGGATCGCCGCGCTCGAGAACGGTCCGTCGACCACGACCCGCAATCTGACCACCGGCGTCGATCCCGCGACGTTCACCGAGCAAGCCGATCAGACGTCGGAAGACCAGATCGGCCTCGACAGGGGGCAGCGCCGCGACGTGCAGCGACGGCTGAACGGGCTTGGTTTCGACAACAAGGTGACGGGCAAATTCGACGAGCAGACGCGCGCCGTGATCACGCGCTGGCAAGCCGCCCGCGGCTATCCCAAGTCCGGCTTCCTCAACAAGCTGCAGCACAAGGCGCTGCTGGCCGAAATCGTTTCAGCGACGCAAACGAGTTCCAGTGACGACTCCGACGACAAGCCGGCCCGCCGCCATAGTGGCGGGGGCGGCGGCGGCCGGCATTATCGCGGCGGCGGTGGCGGCATCGGTGGCCCCGCCGGCTTCATCGGCGGCGTGATGGGCGGGTTGTTTCGCTAAGCTTCCCAAAGCACGCGGCTTCGGTCTGATATGCAGCAAAAAGCCCGGGTTGATCCCGGGCTTTTCTTTTTGGGTCCTGCGCGGTTCCTAAGTATGACTCTGCGCAGACGGGCCGAAGGCGCTCCGCTTAACTGGCCCTATTGTTTACCAAAGAAATACTTGTGATCAGCCCGGTGGCCGAAGCCGGGCTTTTCGATTCAGTGGCCTGTTTTTAAATCTGCGAGTGGCCTAATTCGGCCAGCACCCTTCCGTTATTGGGGCGCACCCTGCACTACTTCCCCGCCGCCTTGCGCAGCGCGTCATTGATCCGGTCCTGCCAGCCGGGTCCGCCCTCCTGGAAGTGTTCGAGGACGTCCTGATCGATCCGCAGTGAAACCAGTTCCTTCACGCTTGGAAGCGCGGTTCTCTTCGCCGGCAATTCCGGAACCTTTGTCGTGGTCTTCTTGAACGCGGCCTCGGCCTCGGTGCGCGCATCGTTGAGGGTACGTGGCCGTCTTGGCTGATCGGCCATGGTCAGATTCCCTCGAACAGCGGCGTCGACAGATAGCGCTCGGAGAACGACGGCACGACGGCCAGAATGGTCTTGCCCGCGCTTTCCGGACGCTTGCCGATGGCAAGCGCGGCGGCGATCGCGGCGCCCGAGGAAATGCCACCGGGAATGCCTTCATGCCGCGCGAGTGCGCGCGCCGTTTCGATCGCGGTCGCACTGTTGATCCTGACGATCTCGTCGATCACGGAACGATCGAGGATCTCCGGAATGAAACCTGCGCCAATGCCCTGGATCTTGTGCGGAGAATGCTGCCCGCCCGAGAGTACCGGACTTTCCTCCGGCTCCACCGCGACCACGCGCAGCGACGGCTTGCGCGGCTTCAGCACTTGTCCGACGCCGGTGATGGTGCCGCCGGTGCCGACGCCGGCGACGAAGTAATCGATGTTGCCGCCGGTATCGTTCCAGATTTCCTCCGCCGTGGTGCGGCGGTGAATTTCGGGATTGGCGAGGTTCTTGAACTGCTGCGGCATGACGGCGTTGGGTGTGGTGCGCACCAGTTCCTCCGCCGTGGCGATCGACCCCTTCATGCCCTGGGCGGCCGGCGTCAGAACGATTTCAGCTCCGAGGAACGCCAGCATTTTGCGCCGCTCGATCGACATCGATTCCGGCATCACCAGCTTCAGCCGGTAGCCCCGCGAGGCGGCGACGAAAGCCAGCGCGATGCCGGTATTGCCCGACGTTGGCTCGATCAGCACGGTATCGGCATTGATCACGCCCGCTTTTTCCATCGCGATGACCATCGCCGCACCAATGCGGTCCTTCACGCTCGCCGCCGGATTGAAATATTCCAGCTTGGCGAGAATGGTGGCGTGTGCGCCGTGCTGTTTGGGCAAATTGCGCAAGCGCACGATCGGGGTGTCGCCGATCGCATCGACGATGCTGTCGAAAACTCGACCCCGGCCGGGACGGTGCACTGCACTCGCGGGTGATGGCGCGTCCATGACAAACTCCTGTGCCAACAAATGTGCGTGAATTTAGTGGGCCTCTTTCATTAAAGGTTGCTTGTGCCCGGGTGCAAGTGAGAATCTGCGCGCAAACAATTCGCTGCATTGCAAAAGCTTTATGCGGCTAAATAACGTAAAACCAACGCATTTGTGTTGCGACATCGTCAAAGAACTCGGTGTATGTTGGGTGCATGCTAAGATCGCAAGGAGGTCACGATGGCAGCAGCTGCTGAAGTCATGTCGACCGTCGCGTATCCCGATCCCCGCGGCTGCGATCTGCCGACCTGCCCGGTTTGCGCCGATTCAATGGTGGCAGCGGAAGCTTCCGCTTACGTCGCCGATAATGTCGTCAGTTATCTCTGGACCTGCGACACCTGCGGCTACGGTTTCGTGACCAAGCATTCGCTGCGGCGATTTGCCTGCAACTGAACTGCGTTTAGCGCGGCGCGATATCACCCTTCGCCCATTCGGCGCGCGTTCGGTCGCGAAAGCTTTCGAAGGTTCCCGCTGAAATCGCCTCCCTGATGTCGTGCATCAGGCGCTGGTAATAGGCGATGTTGATTTCCGACAGCAGCATCGCCCCCAGCGTCTCGCCCGACTTCACGAGGTGGTGAAGGTAGGCGCGTGCGCAATCGCGTGTGGACGGCCACAGGCTCTCGTCATCGAGCGGCCGCGGATCGTTGGCGTGGCGGGCGTTGCGCAGGTTGATCTGGCCAAAGCGGGTGAACGCCACCCCGTGACGGCCGTTGCGGGTCGGCATCACGCAGTCGAACATGTCGACGCCGCGCGCGACTGCTTCCAGAATGTCCTCGGGCGTGCCGACGCCCATCAAATATCTCGGCCGATCCTGCGGCAGGATCGGCGCCACCTCGTCGATCATCGCCAGCATCACCGATTGCGGCTCGCCGACCGCGAGGCCCCCGATCGCGTAGCCGTGAAAACCGATCTCGACCAGGCCGCGCGCGCTGACCTGGCGGAGTTCGGCGATGTCGCCGCCCTGCGCGATGCCGAACAGCATGTATCCGGCGGGCGCGGTCTCGAACGCGCGCTTGCTGCGTTCGGCCCAGCGCAGGGAAAGTTGCATCGCCCGCTCGATATCGTTCCGCTCCGCCGGCAGCCGCACGCATTCATCGAGCTGCATGGCGATATCGGAACCAAGCAGCCGCTGCACCTCGATCGCCCGTTCAGGCGACAGCTCGACGCTGAGGCCGTCGATGTGCGAACGAAACGTCACCGCGCGCTCGCCGACCTTGCGCAGCTGCGCCAGCGACATCACCTGGAAGCCTCCGGAGTCGGTCAGCATCGGGCCGTTCCAGCCGGTAAAGGTCTGCAAGCCCCCGAGGGCGGCGATGCGCTCGGCCCCCGGCCGCAGCATCAGATGATAGGTGTTGCCGAGCACGATATCGCTGCGGGCATCGCGCACCTCGCGCCAATGCATGCCTTTCATGGCGCCTGAAGTGCCGACCGGCATGAAGGCAGGCGTTCGCACCACGCCGTGTGGCGTCGTCAGTTGCCCTGCGCGCGCCTTGCCGTCGGTTGCGAGCAATTCAAAATGATTGGCTGATGTCATCCGGTGGACTTATCACGAAACAGCAGGCAGGCGTCGCCATAGGAATAGAACCGGTAGCCGCTCTCGATGGCGTGGGCATAGGCGCGTTGCATGGTGTCGAGACCGCTGAAGGCCGATACCAGCATGAACAGCGTCGAGCGCGGCAGGTGAAAATTGGTCAGGAAAATATCGACCGCGCGAAAACGATAGCCCGGCGTGATGAAGATCGCGGTCTCCCCGGCGAACGGCTCGATCGTGCCGTCCTCCGCCGTGGCGCTTTCCAGAAGCCGCAGCGAGGTGCTGCCGACCGCGACGATGCGCCCGCCCGCGGCCCGTGCGGCATTCAGCGCGTCGGCGGTATCGCGGCTGATGGCCCCCCATTCGGAATGCATCCTGTGTCCGGCGGTGTCCTCAACCTTGACCGGCAGGAAGGTCCCTGCCCCGACATGCAGCGTTACCCTGTGAATCCCGATCCCGCGCGCGTGCAACGCCGCTTCCAGCATCGGCGTAAAATGCAATCCCGCGGTCGGGGCCGCGACGGCGCCGTCGTTGGCGGCGAACATGGTCTGGTAGTCGGCGGCATCGCGCGCGTCGGTCACGCGTTTGGAGGCGATGTATGGCGGCAGCGGAGGACTGCCGAGATCGGCGATCGCCTGATCCAGCGCCGGCCCGTGAAATGAAAATGACAGCGTGATCTCGCCGTCGTCGCCCTTGTGCTCGACCTCTGCATCGAGATGGCCGAGCAGACAGACCCTGCCCTCATTGCCGAACCGAACCACGTCGCCCTGCGACAGCTTCTTTGCCGGCCTGACCAGCGCCTGCCAGCGCGAGCCATCGAGCCGCTTGATCAGCGTCGCCTCGATCTTCGGTTCGGTATCGCGGCCGATGCGGCGGCCCTTGAGCTGGGCTGCGATCACCCTGGTATCGTTCACCACCAGCTGATCGCCGGGCTCGAGCCATTGCGGCAGATCAACCACCACGCGGTCGCGCAAGACCGCATCGGGCTGCACGATCAGCATCCGCGCGGCATCGCGCGGGCTCGCCGGGCGCAGCGCGATGCTGGCGGCGGGAAGTTCGAAGTCGAACAGGTCGGTGCGCATGGCGCAATGCGCTCCAGCATTGTCTCAACACGTCATTCCGGGGCGCGCACTAGCGCGAACCCGGAATCTCGAGATTCCGGGTTCATGCTTCGCATGCCCCGGAATGACCGAATGCTTCAGGCCGCGTCGGCGGCCATATGCGCCTTGATGATCTTGTCCGGGTCCTTCACCGGCTCGCCGCGCTTGATCTTGTCGACGTTCTCCATGCCTTCGGTCACCTTGCCCCACACCGTGTACTGGTTGTTGAGGAAGGACGCATCGTCGAAGCAGATGAAGAACTGGCTGTCGCCGGAATCCGGGCTGGCCGCGCGCGCCATCGAGGTGGTGCCGCGGACATGCGGTTCCTTGTTGAACTCGGCCTTGAGCTTCTTGCCGGAGCCGCCGGTGCCGGTGCCCTGCGGGCACCCGGTCTGCGCCATGAAGCCCTCGATCACGCGATGGAACACGATGCCGTCATAAAATCCCTCGCGCACCAGTTCCTTGATCCGCGCGACGTGGCCGGGGGCAAGATCGGGGCGCATCTCGATGGTGACGGGTCCCTGGGTGGTTTCGAGGATCAAAGTGTTTTCGGTATCAGCCATGCTCTTTTCTCTACAGGTTGGGGTGGAGGTTTCCGATTGTGAAATTGGATGGCGAACGGCCGGCCGGCGATGGCGCCGGCCATCCCTTCGGTAAATGGCATCGGCGTGCAGCGTTGCAACGCCTCCATCACGGCAACGCGGTACTCCAACCGGTCGTTGTCGGTAGCCTGTTCCGATTCATAGGTGATCCTCGGGTGGCCAAGAATCTGCCCGGCGCGGTTGAAACTCACGATCACCGTGATGTCGATCGGGTTGGCGCGCGATGCCGGCGGCGGTTTCCAGCAGGTCCTCAGCTTCGCAAACACGTCGCGGATGTTATCGACCTGCGCCGGTTGGGCCTGCACGCACGTCGATGACATCAGCAGCAGCGCCGCTGCCATTCCTGTCCACGATTTGCGATCCGCCGCCACGGCGGCTTATTTGATGTCGGATGCGACTTGCACCTTCACCATCTTGTCGGGGTCGACGACCGGCTCGCCGCGCTTGATCTTATCGACCACGTCCATGCCCGACACGACCTCGCCCACCACGGTATATTTACCGTTCAGCGACGAACCGTCGGCGAACATGATGAAGAACTGCGAATTGGCGGAGTTGGGATCGGAGGTGCGCGCCATGCCGACGATTCCGCGCTTGTACGGCACGTTGGAGAACTCCGCGGTCAGGTTGGGATATTTCGAGCCGCCGGTGCCGTTGAAATTCTGACCGTCGCCGGTCTGCGCCATGAAGCCGTCGATGACGCGGTGGAACGGCACGTTGTTGTAGTAGCCGTCGCGTGCCAGCTGCTTGATCCGCTCGGCGTGCTTGGGCGCAAGGTCGGGCCGCAGCTTGATCACGATGCGGCCCTTGGTGGTGTCGATCACAATCGCATTCTGCTTGTCGAGATTGGCGGGAAGCGGCTGCGCGATCGCGGGGGCCGCGCAAATCAGCGCGGCGATAACGGCTAGAATTCGGATCATGGAAACTCCGGATGAGATGAGGTGAAAGCTGGCTAGTATCTCACTAGCCCGGAAATTTGGTTTTGAGGCTGGCCGCGACCTGTTGCGGCACGAACGCCGACACGTCGCCGCCCATGGCCGCGATTTGACGCACCAGTGTGGCGGTGATCGGGCGGACCGCCACCGAGGCCGGCACGAACACCGTATGCACGTCGGGCGCCATGGTTTCGTTCATGCCCGATATCTGCATCTCGTAGTCGAGGTCGGTGCCATCGCGCAGGCCGCGGATCATGATGGTCGCGCCGGCCTTCTGCGCCGCCGTGACGGTGAGATTGTCGTAAGTCGTGCAGTCGAAGGCGCAGCCGGCGGCGGCGGCAACCGGAGCGAAAACCTCCTCGACCATTTCCAGCCGCTCCTCGATCGAAAACATCGGCTTTTTACCGGGGTGAACCCCGATGGCGACGATCAGCCGGTCACACAGCCTGACGGCTTGCCTGACCACGTCGAGATGGCCATTGGTGACGGGGTCGAATGAGCCGGGATACAGTGCGATGCGGGACATAAACCCGTCTACCCCGCCCCGGTCGGCCCCGCAAGCCGGGCTGGTTCCAGCTACGGCCGACATTTTATTTCACCTCGGCCACTGAACCACTTGCCGCCCCGCCGCGTCTCCTCAGCAAGCCGACTATGTTTCGTCCCGGACGGGCGACGAAACAAATCTCGGGCGGGACGAAACCATTTTCTGCGCTGGCGAAGACATCCGGAAATGGGTGCCGGGTATCAGTTAACCAACGACACAACGGGCCGCAAAGGCCCATGACAGGGGACCGTCATGATCAAAGCTCTCTCAGCGATCGCTATTGCTGCGTTCGCCGCCGCCGCATTGACCGTTCTTCCCGGCTTTGCCCCGCAGGTCGAAGCCAGCGTGCCGCAGGCCCTCGCCAAGGCCGACCGGCTGGACATCCACCCAGTGGGGCGGGACTGCTCGCAGCAGGCCTGGCCGAATTTCGAAGCTGCCTGCCTGCGGGTCGCCGGCTCCAAGACCATGATCCGGGAAGCCCGGCTGGTCACCGCCGACCGCACGCCGTAGAGCGCCCGGCACTTCCAACCCATCGCGATCCTTACTATAATACCTTTCAGTAACTTCCTTTTTGCTCTGCTTCGAGGTCCTCGGGATGCCCCCCGAGGACCTCTTGATTCCAGCGGCGCAAACCGTGGTGGCGTGGAAGCGGATATTTGATCGGGTTACTCAATCACCTCATACGCGGTGGCAAGCAGCGACGGCGAGCCTGACCTTCCGGGTCGGTTGGCAGATAGCCCGCGGGCAGCAAGCGGACGCGCCGTATTTTATCCGACTGCAGCGCGCGCGCCGCCAACGACCACGCCGCCGAGCACGGATATAAATTCGCGCCTTCCGACATCGGTTGCCATTTGGACATCACCGATTGTGGATCACGGCCGGCGCGACACCAAAGCGCACGTTCGCCGACGCTTCTTCACGGCGCTGGGGCACCGAAATCTAAAATGCAATTTAATGGTGTCGACGGTTTGCCAACCTACCTCGGAGTCACGCAAGGAGCCGATGACATGAGTGATGAATGGATTAGCTGCTCGCATTGGGGAATGTTCCCAACCGGAACGAAATATTCGAAATAACCCTCTGCACGAGATCAGATGACTGACGAGCACCGCGAGTACCTTGAGCGCAGCTTGCCGGTCGCGAAGATGGTCTTTGAAGCGCGCAAATAAATGTCGGAGTGCGGGTCGAAATCGACCGAAAGCCTCGCCGGAATACCGAAGGTCGCAGCAAGGGGCTGATCGGGTGAGTGCTCGACGCTTCGTCGCAAAGGCGATACGGAGGCGCCAAAATGGACTATCTGGGCGCGCTGCGTATGTTCGTGCGAGCGGTAGAGGTCGGCAGCTTTTCGAAAGCTGCAATTGCCACGAATATCAAGACATCGACCGTCTCGCGCGCGATCGCCAGCCTTGAAGAGGATCTTGGCGTCAGCCTGTTTCACCGCACCACGCGCCGCGCGCATCTCACCGAGCCGGGCGCCACATTCTACGAGCACGCGCGCGGCGTTCTGCGCGGCCTGGAGGAAGCGCGGGATGCGGCCTCGGCCATGCAGGGGCGGCCACAAGGATTGATCCGCCTGCATATCCCGAGCGGCTTCGGCCGCCTGCACATCATGCCGTTCGTGCCAGACTTCCTGGCCGCCTATCCCGATATTCGTCTCGATGTCTCATTGACCGATGTGCGGGTCGATCTGCTGTCGGTCGGCGCCGACGTCGCGATCCGTATCGGTTCGCTCATGAATTCCAGCATGCTCGCCCGCAAGCTCGCGCCGCACCGGCGCATTGCCTGCGCGAGCCCGGCCTATCTGGACCGCCTGCCGCCGATCTCAGAGCCGAACGATCTGCTACAGCACAATTGTCTTGTCTATGCGCTGCAGCCGACCGATCGCTGGTTCTTTCGTCACCCGGCCGAGACCGGGGATGCTTTCGAGGAAGTACCCGTCACCGGCACGTTGCGCGCCGACGACGCCGAGCCGCTGCGCGATGCTGCGGTTGCCGGCGTAGGGGTCGCGCTGCTGCCGACATGGCTGGTCGGCGAGGAGATCAAGGCGGGTCGCCTGCGGCACGTGCTTCCCGAGTGGTCCTCCATGATCGCCACGACGCCGGGTGGCATCTTCGGGGTCTTTCCTCCGCATCGCATGGTGCCACCGAAGGTGCGGGCCTTTCTGGATTTTGCCCAGAAACGCTTTGGCAAGCCGCCCTACTGGGATCCTGATTGGACCGAGCACCGGCAAAAGACCTCGCACAACGTCACCGAAGACATCACCGAATAAGACGGCTCAGAGAGCGTCTGACGATCGCGGCGCGTTGCGCGCCCCGCACCAATCATTCCCAGCACGGGGCATACAGCGCAGCCGATTGCTGAACTACTTCAGCCATAAGCCTAACGGCGATATCTGCTTTAGGAACTTATGGAGAAGCGCAATGTCGAAACTTGGAATTGTACGGGCTGCGGCCCTGTCACTCGCGTTAGCAGTTGCTACCCCGGCCTTCGCCGCGGAACTCCACGGCGTCCACGGTGGCGATCTGATGGACGTAGGCGGGTTCCACAAAGCTCAAACAAGCGTCGGTTCGTTCGTACCGAGCAACGCTGCTGCGGCCCATTGCGCCCAGCGTTGGGCGTACTACGACCGGGCGTCCGGAAAGTACATGGGCGACGATGGTCAGTGGCGTCCTTGCGTATAAAACCAAAAAGGAGCGGCTCAAGCCGCTCTTTTTTATGCTCGACACTTTCCATGCCCGACAATCGCCTGGAGTAGATTGAGAGCTCCAGGCTTCACGTCCTTCGGGCGGCTTTTGTTTTGGCCGCCTCAATTGGATGGGGCTTGAACGAGTCTGAGATGAAACGATCGCTGTTTTGGACCTCTGGTTGTGGAAGCGTAGTGGCGACAGGCTCTGATGGTGTCCACTTATCGGCGTAGCCCGGAAGTGACACGCGCGCGATCAGAATGACGGCGCTAAACCGCTAAGTCGGGAAAATGACTCACTTTCAGACGTGAGTTTCAAGCCCGCTCCTTGCCTGCCGCTTCGAACGCGAAGACGGCGCAGCACTCGGCGATTTACCGAGTACGATTGTTGCTGTATATGTAAGCACGGCGCAGCTTCGGGACCGGGGGTATTCGGGAGGGGGCGGTATGAAAAGAGTTGGTGTTTTCGCATCGATGATTTTCGGACTCGCTAGCGCGGTGTACGCGACGGATGCTGCGGCTGACGACATCATGGCAACGAAGGCTGTGCCCGCCGCGACCACCGCGGCTTCGCTGCCACCAGCGACCTGTAGCAGCCTTGAGGACTTTGTCGTCACGGCCTGCCCATTGACCTGGAATGGCATCACGGTCTACGGCACGATCGACGGGGGTGTAACGTGGCTGAGCCACGGAGCGCCCTTCAATGGGACGTCCGCCGTCGGGGCAGCTTATCTCGTCCAGAAGTACAGCAATCGCCCGCAGTGGAGTCTCGCGCCGAACGGTTTGAGCAATTCAAATATCGGGATCAAGGGGAAGGAGCCGCTCGCTCCCGGCTGGGATTTCATCTTCGATCTGCAGGCCGGGTTCGATCCTTATTCCCTGCATCTCTCCAACGGACCGCACTCGGTGACCCAGAACGCCGGCATACCGCTCACCAGCCAGGACGCGGGCGCCGACTCGAGCCGGGCCGGGCAATTTTACAATTCCGTGGGCTATTTGGGCGTCAGTTCACCCTATGGCACTGTGACCGTTTTCCGGCAAAACTCGCTGACCTTGGACGCTGTTTTTGCCTACGATCCGATGGGCGCTTCGTACGCTTTCTCGCCAATCGGCTGGCAGGGAATTACCTGCGGCGTCGGCAATACCGAAGACTGCCGATTTAGCACGTCGGTGAAGTACCGTGTCGACATCAACCAGTTCAGGGTTGCGGCGCTCTGGCAATTCGGCGGCTACGAGCTGAACAACGCCGCGACGGGCGCCTACCAGCTCCAAGTCGGCGGCGACATTCCCCATCTGGCTGGCGGCACGCTTTCGCTCGACGCAATTGGCAGCTACGTCCAGAACGCCGTGTCGGTAGCGCTTGCCGGCAACACGCTGCCGGCGGTGCTGCCGCAGGTTCTCACCGCTACGCTCTCCAATAATACGAGCGTGATGCTGGTTGGCAAATACAGCAACGGACCGCTCAAGCTGTTTGCCGGATACGAATTCATTCAATATGCGCCGCCCAGCAATCCTTTTGCCCCCGGGACCGGTTTTAGCGACATCGCGGGAGACTTCGTCTGCGCCGCCTGCGCTGCGATCAACAACACGAACATCAACAACACGGCTTTCAGCGCCGGCGACAAGTTATTCCATGTTGTCTGGACCGGAGTGAAATACTCCATCACTGACAATCTGGATCTGATCGGCGCTTATTATCATTACGACCAGCCCGCCTTTGGCGCACCCGTCAACTGCACCAACTCCTCGGCGTTCGCAAACTGCCATGGGACGTTCGACGCCGTTTCTTTCGTCGCCGATTGGCAGTTTGCCAAGAAGTTTGATGCCTACGCCGGAATCATGTTCTCGCAGGACAATGGCGGACTGGCGAACGGCTTCCTCAGTCGCAACAACATCGATCCCACGGTTGGCCTTCGCTTCCGCTTCTGAGAAGACCACGGGGCACGCAAGGACTCCTGGCGGCAGCTTTTGGCCCGCGCCAAGGTGATCCAACGAAGGGGCAGTTTCCCGGAAGGCTCAAACGGAAAACAAGCCGCGGCATGATCACTGTTGCGGACCCGACAGGTTCAGGTCACGCTCTGCCCGGAAAACATTGCCATAAAGGCTTGCGATCCATTGGCGTCCGCTTGATGTGACATTGAGATAGCGTATCGCCGTCTGAATTTGCGGCGCGACGTTTTTCCAATAGAACTGCGGGTACTTATAGACGACGTCCGCGGGCGTATCGTAGCCGAGCGTTTTGTTCAGGCCGATTTCTTCAAATTCGTAGAACAGCGCATTTGCCTTTCTCAGATAGTTGGGATCGCCGAGTTGACCGATCAGATCGGCAGCGCGCAGCAACAAGCCCTCCTCTTCGATGAGGTCGTCGTTCGAAGATGATGTATAGGGAAAGCGGGTATATTCGATCGCTCGGGCAATTCGGCCGGCGTCGACTTCCTCGGTGCCGTCGAGGCGCTCGGTGACGAACAACTTCGAGCGATCCACATGATAGGGTGCGAGCGCGGCATCGGACGACCCTCGCGGCAGATGAACCCTGCGACCACTGAGATCTGCGACGTAGGACTCGGTGTCATCTCCTTGCAAGATGCCGCGAACGTATCCGATGTCATGGGTGAGGCACGCTAAAATGAAATTCGCATAATCGCCCGTGGTAGTTGCCCGCAACATCTGTCGTCCCATCAGGATGTCGTGCCCGGCGAGGGTAACGAGCATCGAGTGCTCAATGTTGTGATACAGGGCATCGCTGTTGCCGATGCAATCCAAGGTCAGTCTGGCCGCGAAAGGAAGAATTTCAGCCAACCGGGCATCCGAAGAGCCAAACCGGCTCTTGGTTTCTGAAGTCAGGAACGACCCCAAAGCCTGCGCTACCAGTTCCGGAATTGTGATCATCTGAACACCCATCTGGCTGAGCGCCGTGGTGTGACAAAACCCCGTTTCCGCAACCCGATGATAGCACATCGGTCCCATCCGTGCCGGCAAATGTCATCGTCTGGCACGTTGAGACATGCGACATTCGGTCAGGCCACTTGTCCAAATCGAGGCGTCTTCGCGCCGCTAGCCGACGAAATCCGCACATTGTCGCGGGCACCCCGCAGGCGTATCCTTCAACCGAACCGCAGTTCGCCCGCATCGTGAGGCGACCCACGACTGGCGCGATCGCGCAATGGCGCGCCCCATGTTTCAAAAATGGCGTGCAGCACAATGAATTCAGTGGTCCCGAAACGATAGCCGGAAGCGTAGATGGGAGATTGAGATGGATGATCGAACCGCGCGGGCGGCGCTGCAACGCCATTGGGATGCTTCGGATGCCGGCGATTTCAACGTCGAACATGAAATCTACCGCGAGGATGCTGTGCTTGAATATCCGCAATCGGGCGAGCGGATCCGCGGCCGGCACAACATTCAAGAGAGCCGGTTTGTCCAGCCAAACAAGAAGCGTTTTACGGTCCGGCGAATTATCGGCAGCGGCGATCTCTGGGTCACCGAATTCGTACTCACCTATGACGGCATACCATCTTACACGGTGAGCATCATGGAATTCCGCGAAGGACTGGTAGCCAACGAAACCCAATATTTCGCCGATCGGTTTGACCCTGCACCCTCGCGTGCGCATCTTGTTGAGCGCAGCGCCGAAATCACGTGATTCCGGATACAGGCCGAGGAGAACCTGGATCGGAAAGCCACCCGAGGGGCGGATATGGGGCTAGACACAAAGGCCGTCGGCAAACCAGGTAAAGAGCCCCGCCCCGCGGGAGCGACAACTAAACCCGGCCCTGCGCCTAAACCCAGGCTGCACGACGATGATGGCGGCTACTGATCCAGACAGCAACGCCATCATGCGGCGAAGAAATCCACCACACCTGTCTCCAGATTGTACATCGCACCGGCGATTTTGATAGCGCCACCGGACTCCATTGCGGCCAGTACAGGACTGTCCTTGCGAATGGCGGTCATCGTAATTTCCACGTTCTTCCGGGCGACAGCGTCAACAAATGCGTCATTCTTCGACGTCCTCTCGCCGGCGTACGACGTCGCCGCCACCGCGGGCTTGATTTTCGCCAGCAAGCCCGTGAGGTTGCCGAGTTCGGCGTTGTCAATTGCGCCCTTGATCGCGCCGCACGCGGTATGGCCCATGACCAGAACCACCTTGGCTCCCGCCAATTTACAGGCGAATTCCATACTGCCAAGGATGTCGGGATTTTCGACATTGCCAGCCACGCGACTGTTGAAGACGTCGCCGATGCCGAGGTCCAGGATCATCTCGGCGGGAGCCCGCGAGTCGATGCAGGTAAGCAGCACCGCGGCCGGATATTGACCTTTGGCGCTGGCGCGTTGCTGCGCTAGGACGTCACGATTTTCGGGCTTGCCTGAATAAAAGCGTTTATTCCCCTCTTTCATCAACGCCAAAATGCCGTCAGGACTCAATTTGTCGCGCTGCGCCTTGGTCAGCGCGTCAGCATGGGCAATGCCGCTGAGCGCCCCCGCACCTAAAAACGTCGTCGCAGTGATTGCGGCAGATGCTTTCAGGAAACTCCGACGATGGAGGGGGCCGAGGGGCTGGCTGAGTTCCTGCTCCGAACACTCCGCACACATGCAGTATCTCCGTGAAACGACCTTTCCCAGACGGACTCTTGGTGTAAGCGATAGCACACGACGGTATTTCGCGGAAGCTATAGGTCCGCAGTGCGTCCAACGTTGGCAACCTTCGGTAGACGGCAACCTCAGAGTCCGTTTTTGGCACCTTCAAGCCAAGGAGAGTGTATCGAGCGCGTCCGCGTTCAGGGTGCCGGGGTAACCCGGAAGACATTTGCTCAGGCTGAGTTCTTCTCAGTTTGACCCCGAGCGGAAATCGCGGCCGAGCCGTTTGTTTCCTGAACGGCTTGCGGACGGAGCCTCACGCCGGAATGTCTACGTTCACCGGCAGGGTGAACTGAAACATGGCACCGTGGGGTATGTTTGCCGTGGCCCACAGCCGGCCACCGTGCGCTTCCAAAATCGAACGGCAGATCGAGAGTCCCATGCCCATGCCGCTGGATTTGGTGGTGAAGAAAGCATTGAACACGCGGTCCGCATTCTCGGCGGTGATCCCGACCCCGCAATCCGTCACACTTACCAGCACCTGGCGTGTCTCGTCCCGGCCTGAGAGGATCACCAGTTCGCGCGGTCGATCCGTGACCGATTGCATGGCTTCAATGCCATTGATCACCAGGTTGATAATCACCTGCTGCAGTTGGATCCGATCGGCGAGGACCATGGGTAGAGCGGGTGCCAACTCCATTCGCAACAGCACCTGGTGGCTGATTAACTCACTCTGCATCAGAGCGATGACCTCTTTGATGACGTCATTGACGTCGAGCGGCGCCTTCTCGATGTCGGTTTTGTTCGCGAGCGCCCGGACGCGCCAGACCACTTCGCTCGCCCGATTGCCGTCGCCAATGATCCACTTCAACGAGCGGTGCGCTGCGGCAAGGTCGGGAGTTTCGCGGTCCAGCCAGCGCAGACCGGCCTCGGCGTTGGCGACGACGCCCGTGAGCGGCTGGCTCACTTCATGGGCGATCGAGGCGGTCAGCTCCCCCATTGTCGTGACGCGATTAACATGAGCGAGCTCGGTCCGGGCCCTATCACGTTCAATCATGCTATCTTTAAAAATCTGGACCGCCGCCGCCATCGCGCCGATCTCGTCACTGCGATTGGTCCCGGGCACCTCAACGGTGTTATCGCCTTGGGCGAGCGTTGTCATGGCGCTGGTCATGCGGGTGATCGGCGTTGCGATCCCGCGCGTGAGCAGAACGCCCATCAGCGTCGCGACGATGAGCGAGGCTGCGCCGCCGAGAATCGTCATCCTGTATGCAGTTGCGAACGCGTGTTCCTGCACGGCGGCGCGCTTTGCCAACAAATCGCGCTCACCCCCCTCGATTTCGTCCACTTTGGCGCGGATGACGTCCATTGCGGTTTTGCCGGCCCTCGAGCTCTCCAGGGCGCGCGCATCCTCGCGCGTCTCGGGCTTCGCCATCAGCGCGATTTCCCGCTCGGCGATCCCGGAACGCCATTTTTTCGCCAATTCGTTTAGTTCATCGAGCCGGTTCTGCAGGGCGGGGTTGTCCGCGGCGAGGTCCCTTATTTTCTGGATCGCCGCGGTGTAGGCATTGACGCCCCTATGATAGGGCTCCAAAAAATTCTTGTCGCCGGTGATCAGATAACCACGCACGCCGGTTTCCGCATCCACCATCGCGTCCCTTGCCTTCTCTAGCGCCTCCAACACGTCGGCGGTGTGGACACGCCAGTTTTCGGCCCATTCGATCACGAGAAGGCGGCCGTATACGATAGCGCTGCTCGCAAATACGACCACGACCACGGCGACAAACGCAGCCATAAGCTTACGCGCGATCGGCAAATTCGCGAAAGCGGACACAGGACCCTCTGAAGCGTTAACCGACCCGAAATGGCCAAGCATCACGAACGAATTATAGCGCCTTGCTTTAATATCTGCACGTTCGCGATAGACCACTTGTGCCGGAGACCGCCGGGTCAGCTCGCCCATACCTGCGAGCGGCTATCGTGTTGAACAAAAAGCCCCGGACGACGCCGGGGCTTGAGTTGGGCTTGGAGAACTGGAGAATCAGTAATGGGCCGCGCCCGGAGCGCCGTAACCGCCGTAACCGCCGTTGCCGCCGTAGCCGCCGTAGCCGCCGAAGCGGTAGTTCACGCGAACCAGCCCGATATCGACGTCCTGTTTGATGTGCTCCGTCTCGGAGAAAAGAGGTGCGGTCAGAGTGACGTTGCGTGAGCCCATGAACAGATGGTCGTATTCGACACCGACCGACCAGTTCGGAGCAAACCCGAATTCGAGACCTGCACCGACCGTGCCGCCCCAACGGGTTTCGTTCGCCGCGGCGATAATCAAGCCACTCGTCCCGCTGAAGGCGTCATACTTGTCGCCGGTGGCGGCGCCACCCCCCTTTACGTAAAACAAGGTGTTGTTCCAGGCATAACCGATCTGACCGGTGATCAACCCAAATGCATCGACCCGCGAACGGTTAAAGTCAGGCGCAAAGAGGTTGCTGACATTGCTGCCGCGGAAATCGGCCCAGTTGCCCTGGCCTTCGATGCCCCACACCCAATTGCCCGTCTGCCAACGATAGCCGATTTGACCACCCGCGGTGCCGCCGGTTGCGTTATGGCAGCCTTCCGGCCCCGGCAGATCGGCATCGGAATCTCCCACAAGGTCCCAGCATTTGCGGGCGGAGCCGCCACCACCGTTGACGCCGATATAGAACCCGGTCCAGTCGTAAATCGCAACGACCGGCGGGGGTGGCGCCTTGGTGTAGGGAGGTGCGGCCACATCTGCAGCCGACGCAGGAGTAGCCATGCCTAACGCTACCAGACCAACCGTGGCCAGGAGAAACTTCTTCATCGTAAATCTCCATCTCTTTCTCTGTCGCCTCTGGCGATTTATCTGAAACGATAAATACACCCTCGCGAGCGCCGATAATGTTGTTGTCGAGCTTTGCTTGATTTGAATTTCCACCTGAATGATAGGCGATTTGACACAGATATTCTGTGCTTTAAATGCAACTGACGTTTTTTAAATAAAATTAAAACGGCTGACTGCGTTCGGTTGACAGAAACCATAACGAGAGATTAATGTCGGCTTGTTAATATTTAATTTATTGAACGTGTAACCCGCCTAAGAGCCATTGCCCCATGCCAATCATCGCGATTGTCGGTTGCAGCTCTGTCGTGTTGCACGGATATTTAATTGGGTCTTATTTGGCGATTTAATTCGGTCTTACTTGGAGAAACGAAGCAGGAGAAGCGAAGTAAATGAGTCGAATTGCTGAAATTCGTAACCAGGAAATGATGTACCGAGAGCGTGCTTTGCTTGACACGGAACGTAAAGAATTCTGGCTGGCAAAGGCCGACGAATGGGCGCAGCGGGCAGTTGACGAAATTGCTCTTCAATTCAGGGAAAGCAATGGGGCGAGCTTGACTGCTGGTTAAACTCATGAGACGGACGGCGGAAGCCGCCACGTTTTAATGGGTGATCCTCGGTTTAGTGCCCGCACCACTGTGTGAAGCCGCCCCTCCGGCGGTTACTCAGCTTTATCTTTGGTGATGCAACCGCGCGCATTCGACATCTCGGTCCGCGGCCTCTTCGGCGGGCCCGCGATGTCGCTTATTGGCACTTTCAGGACTTCGCGCGACGTCCGGCTTGAGTCCGCAATCGGCACCAAAACGGACGTCCGCCGACGCCTCTGACTTTATCGGTTCGCGCCCTAGCTCAGCGGCACGCTCTGGGCATGCTTGAAGATATTTTTCGGATCGACCTGAGCCTTGATCTTCATCAGCCGCGGGAGGTTATCGCCCCAATAGGCCTTGGCGTAACCGTTGCCGAGATCAAGATCGCAGTAGTTCACGTAGCATCCGCCGGAAACGAACGGCCTCATCGAATCGTACAAGGTCCGCATCGCCAACAGGTGTGCATCCGAAGCGTCGGGCTTATCCCACTGCATGTAATACTGCATCGAGTATTTCGTATTGGCGCGGTGGACGAAGGCGGTCGCGTCTGAAGCAACCTTGTTGATTGCTCCCCCGTAACTGTCACACAGCAACGCCATCGATACCGGGGCTTTCTGCAGACCTCCAAGCAACGTCAGGATGCCCTGGTCGGTCATCGGCTCCGTGACGTAGTCGGACTTTCCCTTCATCAAGATCGATTCGTAGACAGGGGCATGCTTGCCGCCGTTGAAGGCCGTGGCGGCCAGATCAAACGTCTCTGTTACTATCGCAGGAGCATCGTCTGCTGCACCGGCAAGGCTTTGAAGACGCTTGAGTTCGACTTTCAGCCTGCTTGCGGATTGCACCGACAGCCCGGTCACACGCAGCTTGATCAATCCCGGCTTCTTCTTCTCAGCTTTTTCCAGATGAAGCGTGCACGTGATCGACGACGGCAAATCCTCGAGCCATTGCTGCCAGGCTTGCATGACTTTCACCCCCTGGGCGGGCGTCTTGTTCCATTCCATTCCGAATTTGGCGACCATGTTGACCGCGCTGGTTCGAAAAATGAAATTCGTAACGACGCCAAAGCTTCCATTGCCGCCACCGCGCAATGCCCAGAACAGATCCGGATTTGCCTGTTCGCTCACGGTACGAATCTGTCCGGACGCATCGACCATCTCCATCGACAGGATGCTGTCGCAAGCGAGGCCAAAGGGACGCCCAAGCAGTCCAAAACCTCCGCCCAGCGAATGGCCCGCGACCCCCACGGGAAAGCAGCTTCCCGCCGGTATAGCCAAATGGCTCGGCGTGAGCGCCTTGTAGACCGATCCGAGCGAAGAGCCGGAGCCGATCGATACCGACTTCTTGTCGTTCGAGAGCTTGATCGCGGTCATTCCGCGCACATCGATCACAAGATCCGGACTCTGCGAAAATCCTTCATAGGAGTGACCGCCCGAGCGGATCGCGAAGTCGATACCGTTGTTGGTGGCCCAAAGGATAGTACTGCCGACCGCCGCGGCGCTTCCGGCAACCACCCGCACCCGCGGCGTGATTTGCGTTCGCAGCTGGTATGACTTGTCAAAGTCGAATTTGCTGGAACCCTTGTTCTCGGGGATCAAGACCAGATCCTTCTTCGGATCCAGCGACGCCTGCAGCGCGGCAATCGGCAAACCGGTTTCGGCCTCCGCCTGACGGATCGAAAGCAGCGAACCGCCGACAATCAAATGAGCCGATAAACCACCCGTGACCTTCAGGAAATCACGCCTTTGCATTTCGTCCCCCTCCCCGATCTATTCACATTGAAGCAACGGCTGAAAAAATTGCGGCTGATGAAAGTTCGCCTTTTTGGCTTTCGGCAGGAACGAACTCCAAAAGCTGCGCTTTGGGGCACGTTCCAGAATGGAATAGAAATTTCCCCGGATTTTCCCGGGATCGCCGTCCCACCCGAGGGGCTTGAGGGGAATCTTCAATTCCGCGGTCCAGCCGCCCGGCAAAATTTTCGCGGCCGACACCAGACCCAGATCGATACCCTCTTGAAAAGGCTGGGTATGACTGATGATCCTGACCTGAAAGGTCTGGTTGAACGGCGATACTTCGAATTCGTAATACGGAAAGCCGGTTTCGGAAAACGTCACGAACAATTCCACGACGTCGAACATGTAGGGAAATTGCTGAGGGCCAAGAATCTTTTTGGCGTTCAGCGACGGCGCCGACACCGAATAGCTCGCGGTCAGGGCGTCGCCGGCAAGCGAGGCTCTGACTCGAACGGGGTTTTTGAGAACCGACTTCGCCGGCGCGACCAACGACAGGTCACAGGCCAGAGCAGCCGGCGAAGTCAGCAAGGCCGCAGCAAGAAGGAGGAGCCTCATGCAATTCCAAGCCGTGACCGAGGGCGACAATGGCGTCGTAGAAGTTGTTATAGTCTAAAAAACTCGCCTGGCGAGGGCTGGCTCGAAGCGGGACCAATTAGCCTGTTGATGGTTCAGTCCGACAAGTCGCGCATTTTTTCGTCAGGGCCGGGCTTGCCCCGGCCATCCACGCCTTTCCTGCCGCCGCCGCAATAAAACGTGGATGCCCGGGACATCTAGAGACGAAATTAGATTGAGCTGCAGCGAAAACTTCACCTCTCCCATAGGGAGAGGTCGGCGCGTAGCGCCGGGTGAGGGGTTACGGTCTATCGTTGATGCGGCACCCCCTCACCCGATTTGCTGCGCAAATCGACCTCTCCCCGCTGGGGAGAGGTGGAGGGCACACCGATTCAACTTAAAACCATCTTGCTCTAACGCGAAGACGCGCTTCGCGCTTTTGCCCGGGCATGACGAGCTTTACACAAAGCCTCGAGCCGGAAATGGCTCCAGGCTGCGCCGCGGCGCGGCCAGCATGGCGCCGGCGCCCGCGAGTGGGCGAATAGCGAAATTTCGTTCGCTACTCGCCATTGCCTCCATTGCCGTTTCCGTTCTCGGTGTCCTCGCCGATGTGCTCGACTGACACCACGTGCTCGTCTTCTGCGGTGTCGAACACGATGACGCCCTGGGTCGAGCGGCCGGCGATCCGGATGCCCTCGACCGGACAGCGGATCAATTGCCCCTTGTCGGTCACCAGCATGATCTGGTCGCTGTCTTCGACCGGGAACGAGGCCACCAGCTTGCCGTTGCGGCCGTTCACCGACATCGCGACGATGCCCTTGCCGCCGCGTCCCGTGGTCCGGTATTCGAACGACGACGAGCGCTTGCCGAATCCGTTTTCGCTGATGGTCAGCACGAATTGCTCGCTGGCAGACATTTCGACGTAGCGCTGCTCGCCGAGTTCGATGGCGCCCGACGCGTCCTCGCTGTCGGTCCCCGCCTCTTCTTCGACGCCGCCCCGTCGTACCGCATTGGCGCGGCGCAGATAGGCGGCGCGCTCCTCGGCATCGGCATCCATGTGGAGCAGGATGGTGAGCGAGATCAGCTTGTCGCCTTTGGGCAGCGCGATGCCGCGCACGCCCATCGAGGTGCGGCCCTGGAACACCCGCACGTCGGTGACGGGGAAGCGGATGCACTGGCCGCCGGCGGCGGTCAGCAGCACGTCGTCATGCTCGGTGCAGATCTGCACGTCGACGATCGCCTCGTCGGCGTCGAGCTTCATGGCGATGATGCCGGAGCGGCGGACGTCGACGAAATCCGACAGCTTGTTGCGGCGGACGTTGCCGCCGGTCGTCGCAAACATCACGTCGAGATTGGCCCAGGAGGCTTCATCCTCCGGCAGCGGCATGATGGTGGTGATGCGCTCGCCCTGCTCCAGCGGCAGAATATTGATCAGCGCCTTGCCGCGTCCGTTCGGCGCCGCCACCGGCAGCCGCCAGACCTTCTCTTTGTAGACCTGCCCGCGCGACGAGAAGAACAATACCGGCGTATGGGTCGAGGCCACGAACAGGCGGCTGACGAAATCCTCGTCGCGGGTCTGCATGCCCGAGCGGCCCTTGCCGCCGCGGCGCTGCGCGCGATAGGTCGACAGCGGCACGCGCTTGACGTAGCCGGCATGCGAGACCGTCACCACCATGTCCTCGCGCTGGATCAGGTCCTCGTCCTCGACCTCGTCTTCATGCTCGACGATGACGGTCTTGCGCGGCGTTGCGAATTCCGACTTCACGGCAAGGAGCTCATCCTTGACGATCGTCTGGACGCGGGCGCGCGAGCGCAGGATGTCGAGGTAGTCGGCGATTTCTGCCGCCAGCTTGTCGAGCTCCTCGGAAATCTCCTCGCGCCCGAGCGCGGTAAGCCGCGCCAGCCGCAGTTCGAGAATGGCCTTGGCCTGCTCGAACGACAGCCGCGCGGTGCCGTCTTCGGCCAGCCGATGGCGCGGATCGTCGATCAGCGTGATCATGGCGGCGACGTCCTGGGCCGGCCAGTCGCGCGACATCAGGGTTTCGCGCGCGGTGTTGGGATCCGGCGAGGTCCGGATCACCCGGATGATCTCGTCGATGTTCGCCACCGCAATCGCCAGACCGACCAGGATGTGGGCGCGGTCGCGGGCCTTGTTGAGCAGGAATTTGGTGCGGCGGGTGATCACCTGCTCGCGGAAGGCGATGAACAGCGTCAGCAGGTCCTTCAGGTTCATCACCTGCGGCCGGCCCGAATCCAGCGCCAGCACATTGGCGGCAAAATTGGTCTGCAGCGGCGTGAACCGATAGAGCTGATTCAACACGACTTCCGCCATGGTATCGCGCTTTACTTCCACGACGACGCGGTAACCGTCGCGGTCGGACTCGTCCCGCAGCGCCGTAATGCCCTCGATCTTCTTCTCGCGTTGCAGTTCGCCGATGCGCTCGACCATCGAGGCCTTGTTCACCTGGTAGGGAATTTCCGTGATGATGATGGCTTCGCGGTCCTTGCCGAAGGTCTCGATCTTCACCTTGCCGCGCATCACGATGGAGCCGCGGCCGAGATGATAGGCCGAACGGATGCCCTGGCGTCCGAGGATGACGCCGCCGGTCGGGAAATCAGGGCCCGGAATGATCTTGATGAGGTCGTCGATACTGAGCGCGGGATCATTTATCAGCGCGACGCAGGCGTCGACCACTTCGCCGAGATTGTGCGGCGGAATGTTGGTCGCCATGCCGACGGCGATGCCGCCGGCGCCGTTGACCAGCAGGTTGGGAAATTTGGCCGGAAGGACGCGAGGCTCGCTCTCGGAGCCATCGTAATTCGGCTGGAAATCGACGGTGTCCTCGTCGATATCCCCGAGCACCGCGAGCGCCGACCGGGTCAGACGCGCTTCCGTATATCGATAGGCTGCCGGGGGATCGCCGTCGACCGAGCCGAAATTGCCCTGCCCGTCGATCAGCGGCACGCGCATGGAGAAATCCTGCGCCATCCGGACCATTGCATCGTAAATCGACTGGTCGCCGTGCGGATGATATTTACCGATCACGTCGCCGACGACGCGCGCGGACTTGACGTACTTCTTGTCCGGCGTGTGCCCCTGCTCGTACATCGAATACAGAATGCGGCGATGCACGGGCTTGAGGCCGTCGCGCGCATCGGGCAACGCGCGCGCCACGATCACGCTCATGGCGTAATCGAGGTAGGAGCGTTTCATCTCGTCGAGGATGGATACGGGACGAATATCCGAGGGCGCCGGCGGCTCGCCGGGCTTCTTATCTTCAGGGTCAGACAAAGGGGAATCCGGTCAGTTCTTGATGGGAATCATATAGCGTATCAAGGCCCTCCAAACCACCCCTAACGGCCCTGCGAGAGCGGTTTTTCCCTCCAATTTTTCAGAGACTTACGAAGGTTCCCGGGCCCTCGCGCGAAGGCCATGGAACCAACCCTCTGATCTCCCTGAACGGACCCCGCTTCCGCGACCCGGGATCGCCGCGGAACGGCGCTCAGGGTCCGCTACGGGCCGAACACCACGGTGTGCATGATCCGGCCCGGGAGCAGCGTGAACAGCCCGGCGATGACCAGCGCGCCGGCGAAGGTCAGGATCATGATGCGGCGGTGATCGGCGATCTCGTGCCGGTGCGCCCTCCAGATGCCGAGCGGGACCACCAGCAGCGTGAAGATCGACAGCAGGTGGATCGGGCTCCACGGACCTATCAGCCGGATCTGATGGATCCAGAACGAACTCGCCGCCACCGACATCATCAGGCAAACCCAGATCCAGCCGATGGTGCGATGAGGCAGCGTTCCCTTCGGCGCGGCGAACTGCACCACGCCAAGCACGAAGGCGCTCATCGCCGCGAGGGCATGAAAGGGAATGGCGGGAGCGGCGTTGAGCAGCGGCGCAAGGCTCATGACTCAAGGCTCATGACTCAGGGCTCACGGCGCGCCCCCCGGTTTCGATGTGGGCCCAAACTCCGGATGTGTTGGGTCAACACATCGATGTTAATATATTTAACATCGATGTGCATCACAACTTAAGGCGCGCCGCTTCACGCGCCGTATTTCGTAGGTTTTACAGGCTTATATCAGTCGTTTTACCGATTCGGATTTAGCCCGCAAAAGCTCGCCGGAACGCGAATTCCCGGCGCTGACGGCCGCCCGCCCCACGCGACGACAGGGCACCCGCCCCCGTTGCACTCAGAACGGAATATCGTCGTCCATGTCGCTGTTGCGGGCACCGGCTGCCGCGACGGCGCGGCGCGGCGCGGCGCTGGACGGACCGCCGGAGCCGAAATCGCCGCCGGCGGAATCATCGGGTCCGAAACTGCCGCCGCCGCCGCTGCGGCCATCGAGCATGGTCAGCGTCGAGTTGAAGCCCTGCAGCACCACCTCGGTCGAGTACTTCTCGACGCCGCTCGCGTCGGTCCATTTACGGGTCTGGAGCGCGCCCTCGATGTACACCTTGGCGCCCTTTTTGAGATACTGCTCGACGACCTTGCAGAGCGGTTCGGAGAAGATCACCACCCGATGCCACTCGGTTTTTTCCTTGCGCTCGCCGGTCGCCTTGTCGCGCCAGGACTCGGAGGTCGCCACGCTCAGATTGGCAATCGGACGGCCATCCTGCGTCCGCCGGATTTCAGGATCCTTGCCGAGATTTCCGACCAGAATCACCTTGTTTACACTTCCCGCCATCGCCGCTCTCCACTCCTGGACATCACTGGGTTTGCCGGACGCCAGGCTTTTCGGCCTGAGCGCCGTTATTGCCTTGGGGACCAACTTTGAACCCGACCCTATACGTTCGCCGATCCGGAACGCCTGACGATCCCTTGGTTATCCACATATAGCACTGCCCGCGCGAATGTTCCAGTTTTGTTCCGTCTGGGCGGGCAACAGCGGTATCACAATGCGCCTACCCCCCGCGGCTGTGAAAAAACTATGTAGAATCAACAATTTACACCAAATACACTTGGCCGCTAAGTGTTGCATTTCGGAGACGGATTTTCGGGCTGAATCGGATATCCTGACTCTAGGGATTTTTAGATCGTCGCGGCGATCACTTCACAATTTGAAACGCTTCGGGATTAAGCGAAGCGGACAAAGCCGGGGAGATACTACTATGAAGAGGTTTTTGCTGGCTACGGTTGGTCTCGTTGCACTGGGCATGGCCGGTCCCGCAGCGGCTGCGGATCTTTACACCAAGGCGCCGCCGCCGATGATCCCCGCGGCCTATGATTGGAGCGGCTTCTATACCGGTTTCAACGGCGGCTGGGGATCGAGCCACAAGTGCTGGGATGCACTGCTCCCGAGCGGTGCACTTATAGGCAGCGAAGGTTGCCACGACGCCACCGGTGGCGTCGCCGGCGGTCAGATGGGTTATCGCTGGCAGACCAGTTCATGGGTGTTCGGCGTCGAAGGCCAGGGCGACTGGGCCGATCTTCGCGGCTCCAACGTCAGTGTGCTTTTCCCGACTTTCACCAACAGCTCGAAGGTCGATGCGTTCGGATTGTTCACCGGCCAGGTCGGCTATGCCTGGAACACCGTGCTGGCCTACGTGAAGGGAGGCGCTGCGGTGACTGCTGATCGTTTCAGTGTGTCGACCACGGCCGGTAACGTGCTCGCCGGGGTCACCGGCGATCAAACCCGCTGGGGTGGCACGGTCGGGGCCGGCCTTGAATTCGCCTTCGCGCCGGACTGGTCGGCCGCCATCGAGTACGATCATTTGTTCATGCAGGACAAGAGCACGACGTTTATCGACCCGGTGGCCGGTTTCCTGTTCGGCAGCGACCGCATCCGCCAGGATGTCGATCTCGTCACCCTGCGCATCAATTACCGCTGGTTCGGCCCTACCATTCCGAAGTACTGACCTCAGTCTGAACTGAGCCTCCCAAACTAAGCAAAGGCCGGCCTCGCGCCGGCCTTTTTATTTGCACCTAGCCGCATACGCCCTGCCTGCAACCCGCTCCGCAACAAACCGTTGATGGCTTGCAGGGAGCACTGGATATCCGCGCCCGTTCTTCCTATGTTCCGAGCTCACCCATTGGCGTCCGATCGCCCGGTTTTCCGGAAGATGCGCGCCTGAACGCGGCGCGAGGCGCGCCTGGAAATGCCGATATGGATGAAGTGATCAGGGCGAAGCGCCAGCAGACCGCCGCGTCGGGCACGCGCGCGATAACGATACGCGGCGCGCGCGAGCATAATCTCAAGAACATCGACCTGGAAATACCGCGCGACCGGCTGGTGGTCTTCACGGGGTTGTCGGGCTCGGGCAAATCCTCGCTCGCCTTCGATACCATCTATGCCGAGGGGCAACGGCGCTACGTCGAATCGTTGTCGGCCTATGCGCGCCAGTTCCTCGAGATGATGCAGAAGCCGGACGTCGACCAGATCGACGGCTTGTCTCCTGCCATCTCCATCGAGCAGAAGACCACTTCGAAAAATCCGCGCTCCACCGTCGGCACCGTCACCGAAATCTACGACTACATGCGGTTGTTGTGGTCGCGGGTCGGCGTGCCCTATTCGCCCGCGACCGGCTTGCCGATCGAGAGCCAGATCGTCTCGCAGATGGTCGATCGCGTGCTGGCGCTGCCGGAGGGCACCCGCCTCTATCTGCTGGCGCCTGTGGTGCGCGGCCGCAAGGGCGAGTACCGCAAGGAACTCGCCGAATATCTCAAGAAGGGATTTCAGCGCGTCAAGATCGACGGCACCTTTCACGAACTGGCGGAAGCGCCGGTGCTCGACAAGAAATTCCCGCACGACATCGACGTGGTGGTCGACCGCATCGTGGTCCGGCCGGACATCGGCCAGCGGCTGGCGGAAAGTTTTGAAACCGCGCTCAAGCTCGCCGAGGGCCTGGCGGTGATCGAATATGCGGATGCGCCGGCGGCTCAACCATCATCCTTCGAGACGCGCCCGGCGGGCGCTCCCTCGGTGAGCGCGGAGCGCTCATCCGGGGATGAGGACGGAGCGAAACGCTCGAAGGCAGGCAAGCGGGGCTCTCTCCCTCATCCTGAGGAGGCGCAAAGCGCCGTCTCGAAGGATGAGCCTGCCGCGAAGAAGGTCGCAAAAATCCACGACAAGAGCGGGCCGGAGCGGATCCTGTTCTCGGAGAAATTCGCCTGCCCGGTTTCCGGATTCACGATTCCCGAAATCGAGCCCAGACTCTTTTCCTTCAATAACCCTTACGGCGCCTGCCCCGCCTGCGGCGGGCTCGGCGTCGAGCAGCACATCGACGAAGAGCTTGTCATTCCCGACAAGGAACTGAGCCTGCGCAAGGGCGCGATCGCGCCGTGGGCGAAATCATCCTCGCCGTATTACGTGCAGACCCTGACCGCGCTCGGCAAATTCTACAAGTTCACGCTCGAAACAAAATGGAAGGACCTGCCGAAGAAGACGCAAAACGCGATCCTCCATGGTTCGGGCGAAGACGAGATCAAATTCTCCTATGAAGACGGCGTCCGCTCCTACGACACCAAGAAGCCGTTCGAGGGCGTCATCACCAATATCGACCGCCGCTACCGCGAGACCGAAAGCGAATGGGCGCGCGAGGAGCTCGGCAAGTATTTCTCCGATATTCCCTGCGAGGCCTGCCACGGCTATCGGCTGAAGCCGGAAGCGCTCTGCGTCAAGATCGGCGGCAAGCACATCGGTGAAATCTCGGAATTGTCTGTGCTGCGCGCCGGCGAATGGTTCGAGACCGTGCCGAAGGCGCTCAACGCGCAGCAGAACGAGATCGCGACGCGGGTCCTGAAGGAGATCCGCGAGCGGCTGTCGTTCCTGCTCGATGTCGGGCTGAATTACCTGACGCTGGCGCGCGCCTCCGGCACCCTGTCCGGTGGCGAAAGCCAGCGCATTCGGCTGGCGTCGCAGATCGGCTCGGGGCTGACCGGCGTGCTCTATGTGCTGGACGAGCCCTCGATCGGCCTGCACCAGCGCGACAATGCGCGGCTCTTGGAAACGTTGAAGCGGCTGCGCGACCTCGGCAATACCGTGATCGTGGTCGAGCACGACGAGGATGCCATTCGCCTCGCCGACCACGTCGTTGATGTCGGCCCCGGCGCCGGCATGCATGGCGGCCATATCGTCGCCCAGGGCACGCCGTCGGACATCATGAACAATCCGGCCTCGCTGACCGGAAAATATCTCACCGGCGAATTGTCGGTGCCGATCCCGGAGCGCCGGCCGCCGAACCATCGCCGCACCATCAAGGTGATCAACGCCCGCGGCAACAATCTGAAAAACGTCTCGGCGGAGATTCCGCTGGGCCTGTTCACCTGCGTCACCGGAGTCTCCGGCGGCGGCAAGTCGACGCTGCTGATCGACACGCTCTACAAGGCGATCGCGCGCAAGCTCAACAATGCCAGCGAGGGCGCCGCCCCGCACGACCGCATCGAAGGGCTGGAGCATATCGACAAGATCATCGACATCGACCAGTCGCCGATCGGCCGCACCCCGCGCTCGAACCCGGCGACCTATACCGGCGCGTTCACGCCGATCCGCGAATGGTTCGCCGGCCTGCCGGAGGCGAAAGCGCGCGGCTACGAGCCCGGGCGGTTTTCCTTCAACGTCAAGGGCGGCCGCTGCGAGGCCTGCCAGGGCGACGGCGTCATCAAGATCGAGATGCACTTCCTGCCCGACGTCTACGTCACCTGCGACGTCTGCAAGGGCAAACGCTACAACCGCGAGACCTTGGAAGTGCTGTTCAAGGGCAAGTCGATCGCCGACGTCTTGGACATGACCGTCGAGGAAGCCGCCGACTTCTTCAAGGCGGTGCCGCGCGTGCGCGAAACCTTTAAGACATTGCACCGCGTCGGCCTGGATTACATTCACGTCGGCCAGCAGGCGACCACGCTGTCCGGCGGCGAAGCCCAGCGCGTCAAACTCGCCAAGGAGCTAAGCAAGCGCGCCACCGGCCGCACGCTCTACATCCTGGACGAGCCGACCACCGGCCTGCATTTCCACGACGTCGCAAAACTGCTGGAAGTGCTGCACGAGCTGGTGTCGCAAGGCAACACGGTCGTCGTCATCGAGCACAATCTCGAAGTGATCAAGACCGCGGACTGGGTGATTGACCTCGGCCCCGAAGGTGGCGACGGCGGCGGCGAAATCGTCGCCTGGGGCCCGCCGGAGGATATCGTGAAAGCGCCGCGCAGCTACACGGGCAAATTCCTGGCGCCGGTGCTGGCGCGGGAGAGCGGCGGGAAGAGGAAACGCGGGACGAGCGAGGCGGCGGAGTGAGGTGCTACAAAACTTTGCCTAAAGAATGGGGCTGTTGGGGCAGGCCGAACCTGCTGCAGCGCGCGCCATATCTATCAGGAGGATAGATGAAGTGGAGACAACGCACTCTCGATGATATTGCCGATATGATCTGCGGCAATGGCGAGGGCACGCCGTTCGTCTACCGTAGCAGCAGTTACATTACCCGTTTCTTTCGAGATGCTGACACAGACTTCGCACACGATGGATCAACACGCGCGGCTTGGGTCTCCAGCGTACTCGAACAAATCCTAGCCGAACCCCATAATGACGCACAAACGCCGCCGCTGTCTTTCTGTCGGGTCATCGCGACGCTGATGGACGTCGGTGACGCGACCGACGGCGATCCCGATCGTACTACCGCGCTCTCCAAATTGAATACCGCCCTAACGCGCGAAGGGTATGAAGCGTTCTATGCGACGGATCGCATATGCTATCTTCGGCCACATCGGTACAGGCGCGATCGCCGCACCGGCCGCGAACCCGCATCGTCCGCTTTCAAAAAACGAACAAGTCCGCCGCGAGCTTCTTGCCGCCTTTCTTGACGGCGCATCAGAAGATGACCTGATACAAGACGTACTCTTGCCTCTGTTTCGTCAGCTTGGTTTTCATCGCGTCAGCGCCGCCGGTCATAAGGATAAAGCACTCGAATACGGCAAAGATATCTGGATGCGCTACACTCTGCCGACACAACATGTACTGTATTTTGGCTTGCAGGCCAAACGTGACAAGCTTGATGCGGCCGGCATGAGTAAGGGCGGCACGGCGAATATCGGTGAGATACTTAATCAAGTCACGATGATGCTCGGGCACGAGATATTCGATCCAGAAACTAGTCGTCGCGTACTGGTCGATCACGCATTTATTGTTGCCGGCGGACAGATCACCAAGGCAGCAAGAAATTGGCTCGGCGAAAGGCTGGATGCCTCCAAACGTAGTCAGGTTATGTTCATGGACCGCGAGGACATCTTGAATCTTTTCATCGTAGCAAATGTTCCCCTGCCCGCGGCGGCCCTGCCGCTTTCCCGCAGAGGAACTTTAATTGACGACAATATTCCGTTTTAGCTCGTAGCACGTAGGGCGCAATACCGGAGCGTATTCCGTCCTCTTCGATCACTACGCCAAATCGTTCACCGCGCGGAGGTAGCCGTCCGCATTAGCCGACTGCGTCTCGCCAATCACTACTTCTTGCCCATCAGAATTGCGGCCAGCCCTATCAGCGTCCCAAGAATTCCGACAGCACCTGGCACCCACATCAAAAACATTTCGAGGCGCGCTTTCTGTTCGGCGCGAACTGCCGAGCGGACGGTATTGATACCGAGCTCAGTTAACGATGTTCGGCCCATCTGGTCACCGTCCCACATCGTTTTATCTTCCCGTGGCGGAATAGGAACGATCAACTGCGACGCTTTCGATACAAGAAATCTTGAGTGAGCTGCGCGTACGTCGTTTTGATATTCGAAGTAGTCCTGCGCAGCGTATTGATCCATCTCATACCGTTCGTCGCGCGCGGCTTTTCGCTTTTTCGCTTCTTCCATCCGCGCGTTATTTGCGCCCTCTATGCCGTCCCAGCTTCGGGCAAGATTCCACAATTTCCATCGTAGCTGAAGGTAATCGAACATCGCTATTTGGCCCACTCGAAAACATCGATCGTTACCTTCGTAATCCGAAGCGCAAGGGCGTACGCAAGAAGAAACGGCCAGATCACCAATTGACCTAAGCCATACACAATCTCAGCCTCTTCGTCTCGCGGGGCAGCCGTTTGCGCTGGTGCGCTCCGCATATACGCGGCCCAGTCGTCGAGCCTCACCTGTATGACAGACAATGGAGAGAACAAGCTCGGGTTTGCCTTCAGCTTTTCGATCGGGAACATTCTGCTGTACGGCATCGTCACTGCATTTGAGAATTTTTCCCTAAGGCCCTTTATCTGTTCGGCGGATAGATGTGGCTTTATCTCCTCCGAAAATCGTTTCAAGCCTTCGCAGGGTGTCGCAGATGCGCGCACCATCACGTCGCCGCACAGAAACGTAGAGAGGTCTTTCAGAGACGAGACGACCTGCTCCCGGATGGGCTCTTCGCCACTTTGATGAGCCGCGACAAATATCTTTGTCAGGACAATTTCCCGTTGATTGGAATAAGCGGCGGCGAATAACAGCAAGCCAATTGCAGCAGTTCCGAGATACCAGTAATCGATCCTGCGCACCTTCCGCTGTGTGAGATTTTGCGTGAACGCATAATTTGAATGAGTTGTGCTGAGAAACGACAAGAAGGCGAGAACGAGATATGTGATAAACCCTGTTCCGAAATAGACGGCAAAGCCGAGAGCAATTGCAAAGATTAGCCATCCCGCAGTAGACGCATAGCCGACGATACGGCGCCCTCGCGGAAACGAGTTGTATATCGCAAACACCTCCCGGAGCGTTTTCGGCTTTGCCTTGTCGGCCATCACAACCCCCAGTCCCCAAGCGATTCGATCGCTCGCATGCTAAACTAGTGGGACTGAAGAAACCCGCAGCAGTTGCATTGGGCCGGAAGCGTGCCGCAGCAGGCCGGCTGCGTTGAGGTAGAGCTCGTAGGGCGGAATAGCGGAGCGTATTCCGCCTCTTTCGTCCGTCGGCGCGGCGCAATACGCTCGCTATTGCGCCCTACAGTCCTATTCCGCCGCGATGATGGGATGGTCGGCCTAACGAGCCGCAAACGCCAGGACCGCATCAATATCCGCGCTTTCGAGATATGGATAATCCGCAAGGATTTCCTCCCGCGATTGTCCGGCCGACAGCATGCCCAGAATATCCGCGACCGTAATACGCAAGCCACGAATGCATGGGCGGCCATGCATCTGTTTGGGATCTATCGTAATTCTCGTCAAAAGGTCTGACATTCGGCACCTTCGACCTCAACATACCAAGACAAAACAAAGTTTGTCAGGAGATCATGCTCGTAGGGCGGACGTCCGTCCGCGCGCGGCGCAATACGGTACGCTGCTGCAGCCTCTGGTGCCTACGTGGTCCGTCGCACGCTACTTCCGTCGGCGTCGTGTTCGTTTAACCGCACGGCTTCGGCCGGAATTGAGCCTTCCCAGCCGCTTCGCATTGGCCGCGACATGCCGTCGATATCGATGAACTATTTCGTCGCTCGACGCACCAGCCATCAGGCTTGCGGTAGCCTCCATGGCCGCGGCTATCTTTTCGCTGACCATTCGTTCAGCTTCGCGCCGGGCGCGTTTGCCGCCACGCATCAGCTTCATCATCCGAAGCGCAACGACGCCATTCGCTTCCAGCGCCAACATCATCAAAGGATTGAACATCCGCCGCCCTCTACATAGCGGTCCCGGGCAAAACAACCGCGAAAAGCATGATCGAGACCGGGATCGCTGTCGACCCTGAGAAAGCACCTCTGCAAAGCCCATGATGGCTCCATAGGTGCGCTGTTCAACTAATTCACCACCTCAAGAGTTCCGCTTGGGGGGCGTTCGGCGAATGCGTTGTCGGACACGTCCTTGTTTAGAACAAAGATCGCTTTTGTTTGGAACAAAGATCGAAGTTCACGAATAGCCGCGGACAATGAGACAAAGCGATGTCAGGGGTACTTCTCCGAATGCCCAGCCCCATCTACGCCCTCTTCCGCAACGCCATCCTCGCCGAGCAGCAGGTGCTCTGCACCTATGACGGACGCCATCGCGAATTGTGTCCTCACATCATTGGCACCAACAGGGCTGGCGAGGAAGCCGTGCTGGCGTGGCAGTTCGCCGGAGAGAGCAGCGGCAAGCTGCCGCAATGGCGGTGCCTGAAACTCGCCAACGTCAGAAACGCCCGAGCACGCAGTGGCCGGTGGTACGAGGGCGGCTCTCACAAGACGACGCAGAAGTGCGTGACCGCGATCGATCTCGACATCAACGTTCACGTTCGTAGGTTGCGCTAATGGGTTGCCGATCGACTACAAAGCGACGGAAAACACGCCGAAGCGACCAATGACGGAGCGCATAGCGGGGAGCCGGTAGGGCGGAATAGCAGAGCGTATTCCGCCTCTTTCGCAAACTCCCACATGCGGCGCAATACGCGGAATTTATCATCGGGCGCGCATTCGCGCGACCCGGTGGCTATTGCGCCCTACTGACCTGACTCGATGCCGGGCAGGAGTTGTTTGTGGGCGGAGCCGAGCTTGTCGTACGCGTCGTGCCGATTTCCGTCGCCGCAATATATTCGTTGACACGAATATTCTTGTACAACAATATACGAAGATGAATTCTGAGACGCTTGCTGCGCTAGGCGAACCCAATCGACTTCGAATAGTTGAGCTGCTTCGTGCAGGACCTCGGCCGGTGAACGACATCCGTGGCCGGCTGGGGCTCAGGCAATCGCAAGTTTCCCAGCATCTCAAGGTGCTCAAGGATGTAGGCTTGGTTGAAATGGAGCCGCGCGCGCAGCAGCGGTTCTACCGACTACGCGCGCAGCCCCTGAAGCAACTTCACAAATGGCTCGACCGTTACCGGCACATCTGGGAAGAGCGTTTCGAGCAGCTGGACGAGATCATCGAGGAACTCAAGCGAAAGGAGAAATCGGATGCAGCGGGCAAGGACAGGTGAGAGCAACATGAGAAACGAAACGATTGTGGAACGGACGGCCGACCGTGAGCTGGTCGTCAGGCGCACGTTCAATGGACCGGCGCATATCGTCTTCGACGCATGGACCAAGCCGGAGCTCCTGAAACGATGGTGGGCGCCCAAGTCCTTCGGCGTGTCGCTCTTCGAGTGCGAGTCTGACCTGCGCGTGGGAGGAACCTATCGCTACGCGTTCGGGCGCGACCCAAGGAATCCGGAGGTGTTTTCAGGACGGTATATAGAGGTGAGATCGCCCTCACGGCTTGTCCTCACACAGGTCTATGAGCGGATGCGCGACGCGGGTGAGGCCGTAGTCACAGCCACCTTCGAGGAGAGCGAGGGCAGAACTCTTCTTACTCTGCACCAGCTTTTCCCTAGCAAGGAAGCGTTGGAAGGCGCGCTCGCCTCCGGGATGGAGCACGGAATGCGTGTGACGCTCGACCAACTCGATGAACTGGTCGCCAGCAATCGACAGAATGTCAACGCGACGTTGCAGCGTCCGACCGCAGGCTGAAACCGGAAATCGGGATCTCGGCGTATCGCTGTTCCGGCACGCCCCCATGCTTGAATCCGAGCTTTGTCTGTCGGACCTCTTCTTCCATCGTGACCAGGACCGGCGGATATTCACCGATGATGAATGCTGCCCGCTCGAGGGTCAGGGTTGTCCGCTCATCCAGCAGCATCTGATACATCACGCTGAGCGGGCGGGCATGTTCGAACGTGAGTTTCCTTTTCCAGTCCTCGTCGCCCGACGCCCGCACCAGCGCGGCCGCGTCACTAATGCGGTGACAGGTCTTCCAATTCTCCTTCATGAAAGTCCCGCATTCCAGGTAGAGCGAGACTCCCGAAAGCATTTTCTTGGTGACCGCGCTCGGTTTGACCCCCGCCTTGGCGCAATCGCACAACGCGTTGATCAGGATGCGGGCTTTCTTCGCCGCCAACGTCTTATCGTGGATCGAGTATGGCATTTGCCCAGACAGTGATGCCATGAATTCAAATTACCTCGCAAGGGCGCCTCTTCCCCTCTCCCCTTGTGGGATAGGGTGGCTTCGCCACCGGGTCGGCACGAAGCGCCGCCCGATGATAAACTCCACGAAGACGGCTGAGGGGTTCTCTCCGCGGATGCAGACCCCTCATCCGTCGCGGACTGCGTCCGCGCCACCTTCTCCCACAAGGGGAGAAGGAAAAAGACCAGCAGACCGTGCCATCAAAACTGATCGGCCTCCCGGCGACGGGGTGTCCATTCATCGATCACCGCTTCCACAAACCCCGCCGGATCGGCGCAGAACTCGCGCATGACCTTGTAGTGATCGGTCTGCTCGACGGTCACCGGCTCCAGCCCGTATTTCGACAGCCGCAGCAGCCGCGCGCCGGGATACGCCATCAGCATGGGCGAGTGCGTGGCCATGACGACCTGGCAAATCGTGGACTCCTCCATCCGCCGCATCAGCTTCAAGAATTCCATCTGGCGCGCAGGCGACAGCGCGGCTTCCGGCTCGTCGAAGATGAAAATGCCCTGCCGCTGGCAGCGCTGTTCGAAGAACCGCAAAAAACCTTCGCCGTGCGAATACGAGAGGAAGTCAGGCGGGATGCCGGCGGCAACGCCGGGAATATCTTCGGCATTGACCTCGTCCTGGTATCTCGCGACCGAGAAAAAACTCTCGGCGCGGAAGAACCAGCCGTTGGTGATCCTCGGCAGCCAGCTCGCGCGCAGCGCCTCGGAAAGCTGGCCGCCCATCGCCTCAACCGCATTGGAGTGATCGACCGGCCGATATCCCTTGCCGCCGCCGGCTTCGTCATAGCCGGCCAGCACCGCGATCCCTTCCAGCAGCGTGGACTTGCCGGTGCCGTTTTCACCGGCGATGATGGTGATGGGCCGGTCGAAATCCAGGTCGAATTCGTCGCGCAGGAACGGCAGGCAGAACGGATAGGCCGCGCGGTCGGGAACGCGGGAAGGGTCGAGCCAGATGCGCCTGAGGTAAGGCGCGGGCATGCCGATGGTACGGTTTCGTTTTGAACTCATGGTCCCGCCCCCCGCGCCGCATGGTTGCGACTTAAGACTTCGCCTTCAGGTGGTGGAACGTAACAGGAACACGCCGCGTGTGGAAGGGGATATTTCGCCACGACGGTGCGCCCCCTCTCCCGCTCTTGCGGGGGAGGGTTGGGGTGGGGGTGCCAGCCAAGCAACGGATCTAGCGTGGTGAGAGTTTCCCCCACCCGCCGCGCTCTTGCGAGCGCGTCGACCTCCCCCGCAAGCGGGAGAGGTAGAGTGCGTTTGCTCGCCGCGTGCGCGAACAAGGCGCTACTGATTTGCCCGTCAGGCTGTTTCGCAACGACCTTGTCCAGCCCCTTTTGAAAAAATATTCTGTTTTTCCGAATACGCAAATCAGTCTATATCCCTCGCCGTCCACCCCATGGAGGGGCGTATCGCGATCGTCACGGACGCGGGGTTGGATGCGATGGACGGGGGCGGCGCCGATGACGAAAGCGCCTGCTCGCGGACGGCGAAGACGTGTGGTCCTGACACCCCGACGCTGGTGTCAAGTTTGCGGATTAATCCGCGTAACGACGGTGGCAAGAAAGCCGATCACCGGGGAGAGCACGGTATAAGCCGTAGACCATTGCGTGCGGGAATGTCGGGTGTTTTCCGATGGCTCGCTGTGAATACTCGTGTGCATACTTACTACCAATAGCGCACACGAGGCTGCGGGTGCATCGGGCGCCCGGCATTCCCCACGCCCTCTGTTTTCAGGGCGGAAGTTTTTGGCAAACCTCGGGCGCACCGCGCCGCGGGATCGCGAACGTGTATCTCATCGTCATTGCGAGCGAAGCGAAGCAATCCATGGAGCAGCAAGCAAGAAAGCTGGATTGCTTCGCTTCGCTCGCAATGACGGTCTTGGCTGTTTGACAAATGAATCGGAAGTTACTCGTTGCATTGCAGTTAGTCGTCATGCCCGGCCTTGCGCCGGGCATCCACGTCTTTGCTGCACGAACGCAAGCAAGACGTGGATGGCCGGGACGAAGCCCGGCCATGACGAAAAATGTATCGCCTTCAGTCGCCCTCGCCCAGCACTTCCAGCACCAGCTCCATCGTCATCAGCACCGGATTGTCGCCGCGCACGAGCCGGCCCTCGGCGAGGCCACCGGTATAGTCGACGAGGGCGACGTCGAGATCGGCTTTCAACGCGCCGTCGCCGCCGGATGCGATCAGGCCCGAGCGTACCGCCAGTTCGGTCGCGAAGGGTTCGACGATGCGGCCATTCGCAAAACGTGCGCCGATGGTGCTGCCGACGCCGCCATGGAGTTTCGCGCGTGTGATGCCCCGCTCGCGACAGAACGTCTCCAGGGCATTGGCAAAATCCTGGTTCGGCCGCAGCCGCAGCGCGAAGGCGCGACTCGTTGCTTTGGCACCGTTGGCGTCAGAGCACACCGGCCCGAACAACCTGAAATTGGTCTCGGGGTCAGGCTCCGCCGTGAACACCGCGCCATCGATACCGAACGCTTCCACTGCAAAAGGCTCGGCGACTACGGTCTCCTCAGGCAGGATATGGCCGCCTTTGATGCGCCCGTCCGCTTCCGTCCACAATCCATGGCAATGGAAGAAGGGCGCGCCGTCGCGCTGGCCCAACGTCATCGCCGCCAGCTTGAGCCGTGTGACTCCGGCGGGACGGAAAGTGTCGCTGTAGAACGCCGCGTTCGCGCCGGTCTTCGACAGCGCCGGCATCACATAGGCGAAGGGGCCGAGCGCGCCTCCCCCGATGTTGAGCACACCGCCGGCAAAGCCTTCCGCCGCAAAGCCGCGGCGCGCGGCTTCCAGCAGCGGCACGCCCGCTTCCAGCGTGAAGGAGAAGGCGCGGCCCCTCGCCTCGACCCACTGAATACGCTCGGGCGCGGACGGGCCGGGCTGCACGATACTTCGCATCGTCAGCTTTTCTCTTTCGCGACGACGTCGAGCAGACCGCGCGCTTCCAGTTCGTCGCGCACCAGCCGCTTCGGTATCTTGCCATAGCCCGACTTCGGCAGCGCCTCCCAGAAGAAGAACCGTTTTGGCATCTTGTAGCGCGGCACTTTCGGAGCAAGGAAAGCGGCCATGTCAGCTTCGGTCACCGCGCTTGCGCCCTCGCGCGCGACGCAGACGGCGATGCCCACCTCGCCCCAGAACGGATCGGGCACGCCGAGCACCGCCACCTCGCCGATCGCGGGATGGGTGAGAATCTTCTCCTCGACCTCGCGCGGGTAGATGTTGGATCCGCCTGAAATGTACATGTCCGAGGCGCGGCCGGTGATATAGACAAAATCTTCTTCATCCATATGGCCGAGATCGCCGGTGCGGAACCAGCCGTTGCGGAACGCCTTGGCGTTGGCCTCGGGGTTGTCGTAATAGCCGGCGAACACGGCGGGGCCGATCACGCAGATCTCGCCGGTCTCGAACGGTTTCAACTCGCTTCCGTCGTCGTCCTGGATCGCGACCTGCATGCCCGTGCGCGCGAAACCGCAGGTGCCGATCCGCGCATGCGGGCCGTCCTCGGGGTCGTGCAGATCAGGCGGCAGCACCGTGATGTTGCCGGTCACCTCGCCGAGGCCGAAATACTGCACCAGCACCTTGCCGAGCTTGTTCAGCGCGGCCATCTGGTCCTCGCGGTACATCGGGGCGCCCGCATAGATGATGTAGCGCAGCGAGGAATGATCGTAGCGGTCGACCGCGGGGTGTTCGACCATCATCTTCAGAATGGTCGGCACCGTGAAGATGTTGCTGACGCGATGCCGCTCGATCAGCCGGAACGCCTCGTCGATATCGAACCGCTCCGTGGAAAGCAGGATGGTCGGCACGCCGCGCGCGGTTTGCACGAGCTGATGCACGCCGGCGCCGTGCGACAACGGCGCGACCACCAGGGAAGCGTCATTCTCGGTGGTGCCCGGCATGAGGTCGGCGAGATGGTTGGTGATGACAAACGCCATCTGGCCGTGGGTCAGCACCGCCGCCTTGGAACGGCCTGTCGTGCCCGACGTAAAGAAGAACCAACAGGGGTCGTCGTAGTCGACACCGGCCTCCCCGATTGCGGCGCCGGCGTGCGCGGCGATCGCGTCGCTGACGGATGTTTCGCCGAACGCGCCCTCGCCGATCCGCCATGTGAAGGCGAGCGCCGGGCTCGAAGCCTGCACGGCAGCCGCATGGTCGGGAAAATCGCCATGGCACAGAAAGGCCTTGGCGCCGGAGGCTGTGCCGAGATACGCGACCTCATCCGGCATCAGCCTGAAATTGGTCGGCACCCAGACCGCGCCGAGCCGGAAGGCTGCGAACATCGACCAGAACATCTCGTCGCAATTCTTGGAATGAACCAGGATGCGGTCGCCCTTGACGATGCCGCGCGCCGCCAGCGCCGCCGCCAGTGCCGAGACAAGGCGGTCGATCTCGCGCCAGGTCCAGGACCTCTCGCCCCAGATGAAACCGATGCGGTCGCCGTGCCGGCGCCCATTCTGGGTAACGAGATGAGCAAGGTTCATCACCCGGCGCGAGATCGGCGTCACGCCGCCCGGTGGCGCAGCCGGGGTGGTGGTCGTCTTGCCCCTCACCTGCGCCCCATCCAGACGCCGGCCGCCAACAGCACCACGCCGATCACGCCGGAAACGATCCCGTGCTTGTAATGCATGCGCGCCACGCCGGCCTCGTGGCCAGGGAAAAAGCCCGGCAATTGATCCGACGGCACCAGGAAATACACGGCGGCGACGACGAGCAGGACGACGCCGAGCAAGGTCAGTACGAGTTTCATCGATGGTTCCTCTTGCAATGGACGCGCAATCTGCGGACCCGGTTTCGCTGGCCTCGCCTGCTGGCAAATTTGAACCAGATTCACGGGCGCATGTTAATGGTCCCGGCGAGCCCTCACCTCGAAATCGTTTGCCTCGCCCTCACCGCACCCCGGTGCCGCCACAACGCTGGCATTTGACGACCTTGTCGCCCTTCTTCAAAAGGCCCTTGCCCTCGCAATTCTTGCACTTCTGCTTTTTCTTGATGTTCGGACCCTTGTCGTTGGCCATGGTCGTCTCTGCGCGATGATTATGTAACCATGCACGCGTTCTGGTCTATAAGCACGGCCTAAACCGATCGATAAACACCCCGAGGATGCCGACCTGGTGAAATGAGCCCGACATGACCGAAGTCCGCGACAACAAGGCGAAAAGCCGCTTCGAACTCGATGTCGAGGGCACGGTGGCATTCGCGAATTATCGCCTTTCGCCATCGACGGTCATCATCACCCACACCGAGACGCCGCGCGCGTTGCGCGGCCGCGGCATCGCCTCGCAACTGGTCGAGGGCGCGCTGCAACTGATCCGCGCCGACGGATTGAAGGTCGTCGCCGGCTGCGGATTCGTGGTGGACTATCTGCAAAAACACCCGGAGTTCGCGGATCTGGTGGGGTGATCCCCCAACCGTCGTTCCGGGGCGACGCGAAGCGTCGAACCCGGAACCCGGAGATGATCAGCGCGAGATTCCGGGTTCGCGCTTGCGCGCGCCCCGGAATGACGAGTTGAACTCAGACAATCCGGATCGACATGTCCGGCAGGCCTTCCAGCTTGCACAGCAGCACGTCGCCCTTGACGACGGGGCCGACATTGTCCGGGGTGCCGGAATAAATAATGTCGCCGGCCTTGAGTTCGAACGCCTCGGACAGTTTTGCGATCTGCTCGGCGACGCTCCAGATCATCTTGTCCAGGTTGGAATCCTGCCGCACCTTACCGTTGACGGCCAGCGAGATCGCGCCCTTGGTGAAATGCCCGGTTTTCGTCACCGGATGAATCGGGCCGAGCACCGCGGCATGATCGAAACTCTTGCCAATTTCCCACGGCTTTTTCTCGGCCGCCATGCCGTTTTGGAGATCGCGCCGGGTCATGTCGAGGCCGAGCGTGTAACCGTAGACGTGATCAAGCGCCTGCTCGACGGGAATATTGGTGCCGCCGGATTTCAGCGCCGCCACCAGTTCAACCTCATGGTGATAGTTTTTGGTGAGCGAAGGATAGGGGTGATCGGCCACCGTGCCGATCGCGACGTTCTGGATCGCATCGGTCGGCTTCTGGAAAAAGAACGGCGGCTCCCGCGTCGGGTCGGAGCCGCGCTCGATCGCATGCGCGGCGTAGTTGCGGCCGATGCAATAGATGCGGCGCACCTGAAATACGTCGGTCTCGCCGACGATCGGGATCGTCGTCATCGGCACCGCGAAGATCGGTTTCGGACCGGCTTGCGCCGCGGCCGGGGCGCTTTGCGTCGCCGCACCCGCCAGCGCCAGCGCGCCCGTTGCCAGCATGGTCCTGCGATCGAGGGTATTCATGGCGTCTCCCTGCCTTTCCCGTACTTGTTCGACGGCGTATCTAGACCGCCACGCCGCGCCGGGCAAGGCGATGCCTGCGGACACGCGTTGGCATAAAAAAGGCCACGCGACAGCGCGGGCCTTTCAGATGGCGTCGGACCACCGCTACCACTTGATATCGGGCGGCAGCTTGCCGCCGTTGGCGGCGAGCTTGGCCATCACCTGCTTGTGCAGCCAGACGTTCATGGTGGCGGAATCATTGCTGTCGCCGGTGTAACCGAGTTCCTTGGCGAGTTCCTTGCGCGCACCGAGGCTCGAATCGATATCGAGCGCCTTCATCAGATCGACGATCGAGGTGCGCCATGCCAGCTTTTCCTTCTGGGCGGCGACCGCCTTGTCCAGGATCGCCGCGACATCGACGCTCTGCGCCGGCGCAGCCGGGGCAGACGACGGTGCGGCTGCCGAACCGGTACTCGTTGCCGCGCCGCCGCTTGCGGGTGTGGCGCTGCCGGCAGGTGCGGCGTCGGCCTTGGTGCCAAGGATCGCGCTCATGATTTTGCCGAAAATACTCATCGTTTGCTCCCAATGAACTCGAGATCGTTGTGAAGAGCTTGAGCGGCACTTTGTCGGCTGCCGGCAGCGCCGGGCCGGATCGTCAGGACTTTAACCGCCGCAAAGAGACTTGCCAATGCGGGACAAGGCCGCGGTGAGCTTAGCGGAGACCGTGTGACTGCCGCGTGACATCCGCCGGGTTGCGCTGCGGCACATAGTTTCACTGAAGCGTGAGCGACGGTGCCGATGATTGGGAGTAGGCTGAGCGTTCAGTTCGCGACACGGCCAGTTCTGGTTTCCTGTCTTCGCGTCTGGCCTGATCGAGATCGTTTCTGCCAACGGCCCGTTTGCGCCATCGACCGGCGCAACGTCCGGCCGCTGCGGCACGGGAGATAAACGACCATGGCCACTCCATACCCCGGCAATGTCACCCCACTGGCTCAGCCCGCGCCAGACACCGCGGCTGGACCCATCATCAGAACCATCGGCCTGTCCGACCTGCGTGAGGCGCTGCGGCTCGGCTGGGAAGATTTCAAGGCGGTGCCGAGCCACGCCGTCATCCTATGCGTGATCTATCCGGTGCTTGGGCTCGTGCTGGCGCGCACGGTGCTGGGCTATTCGGTGCTGCCGCTGCTGTTTCCGCTGGCCGCCGGCTTTGCGCTGCTCGGCCCTTTCGCCGCGATCGGTCTCTATGAACTCAGCCGTCGCCGCGAGAGCGGCGAACAGGCCTCCGCTTGGGACGCGGTCGAGGTGCTTCGCTCGCCGTCGTTCGGCGCCATGCTTGGGCTCGGAACACTGCTGTTCGCGCTGTTCGTGACCTGGGTGGCCACCGCGCAGGCGATCTACGTGGCGGCCTTCGGGTACGAAGCGGCGGCCGGCATTCCCGATTTCGTCAGCCGCGTGCTGACAACCCCACAGGGATGGTGGCTGATCGTGGTCGGTTGCGGCGTCGGTTTCTTGTTCGCCGTGGTGGCGCTGTGCCTCAGCGTGGTTTCGTTCCCGCTGATGCTCGACCGTCACGCCGGCGCCGGCGATGCCATGGTGACCTCGCTGCGGGCTGTGGCGCGCAATCCGGTACCGATGGCGGCGTGGGGATTGATCGTTGCGGTGCTGCTGGTGTTGGGATCGCTGCCGTTCTTCCTGGGCCTTGCCATCGTCATTCCGCTGCTCGGCCACGCCACCTGGCATCTCTATCGCAAGATGATCGCGCCGGATCCCAATCCGCGGCCGATCCCTCCCCGCCCGCATCGCGAGCGCCGTTCCGCGGCGGATTTCCCGGCCGCCTTGTTTCCGTGGCGGCGCAAGGACAGCGCATAACCCGCGAGAATAGGCAATTTTTGTCAGCCGCCGGTCGAATCGTCGACCGGCGGCTTTCCATGCCGCGGGCTGCGCTACTTTCAGCCGCGGAACTTTGATCGGGGTTGAGCCTTGTTTTGGCCGCGGTTGCCTCGGACATTTCATGCTGCCGGCGACATCCTCCTCAAAGGCGAATCGTTTTGGAGCAAGACCTGCTGACCCCCCGTTTCCTTTTCCGCGCTTTAGCTATCAGCGCTGTCCTGGCGCTGCCGCTCCCGGGCGCGCCGGCGATGGCCGCCACCTGCGGCAGCGGCAATTTTCAGGCTTGGCTCGACGATTTCAAGAATGACGCCGCCGCCAAGGGAATTTCACAAGCTGCGATCTCAGCCGGCCTGGCCGGCGTGACGCTCGATCAAGGGGTGCTTTCCCGGGATCGCTCGCAGCGGGTGTTCAATCAAAGTTTCGAGGAGTTTTCCGGCCGCATGGTGCCTCCCCGGCTCACCCGCGGCGCCAACATGATGAAGCAATATGGATCGGTGCTCGGGCGCATCGAAGAAAGCTATGGCGTGCCGGGCGAGGTCCTGGTGGCGATCTGGGGCCTGGAGACAGATTACGGCGTAAACGTCGGCAAGTTTCCGACCATTCGGTCGCTGGCGACGCTGGCCTATGATTGCCGGCGTTCGGAGGAATTCCGTGCGCAATTGATGGATGCGCTGCGCATCGTCGAGCGAGGCGATCTCGCGCCGTCGGAGATGCGCGGTGCCTGGGCCGGCGAACTCGGCCAGACCCAGTTCATGCCGTCGTCTTACATCAAATACGCCGTGGATTTCGACGGCAACGGCCGCCGCGATCTCCTGCGCAGCGCGCCCGACGTGCTGGCATCGACCGCGAACTATCTTGCGAGTTACGGCTGGCAACGCGGCAAGGACTGGGAGCCCGGCAGCGCCAATTTCGCCGTGATCCAGCAGTGGAACAAGAGTGAGGTCTATGCGAAGACGATTGGGTATTTCGCGAGTCAACTCGCGCACGCGCCTTGAATTGGCCGCCTAAAGGGCCGGCCGCGACGCAACCGGCCCCTCGTGGCAGGTTACTTCGTCATCCCCGCATGCATCGCCTTGCTGAGATGCGCCCCGCACGCGCCCATCTTGCCACCGAGCATCGCGGTCTGAGCCAGCGCGACTTCCTTCTGCGCCGCCGATTTGCCTTCGCCGTCGGCCATGGTTTCGATCATGGATTCGGTCTTCGCCAAGTTTTCGCCACTGCAGCCAGCCATATGCGCGGCGGACGCCGGAACGGTCGAGTAGATCATGGCAGCCATTGCGGCCACTCCGAGTAACTTATTGATCATGTTACTTTCCCCAAGTGTTTAGAACAGAACCAGCGTCATTGCCGGATTCTGCGGAACAATTGATCGCCGATTAACCGAAAGTTGCGGAATGAATTTCGCGCGATGCGAATGTGATCGACGCGTGGCGCAGAGCGTCATGCGCAACGACGCGTTTTCATTACGGCTTGGTAAGGAATCCGGAGACCTGGCGCGTCGTGCCGCGTGTGTGCCAATGCGCTGATGCTGAATTGAGCTCGATCGCATCGCTGGACTCGATACCGCTTTCACACGTCATCATGCGCGACCTCGCTTCATCGTGGGTCGGCGCATCAACGTCCCTGAATTCAAACTGCGGTGCAGCTGGCGGGAGACATGCCGGGCGAAATACCGGGCACTGTACCGGGAGTGACGATCTTCAATCTGCGGGCATCCCGGCCGCAGTCGAGAACAACCGCAGTGAGCTTCGCGCGCGCCAATTCGGGGGGGCGCCGGCTCGCGTCGACTCGGCATCCAGGGCGTAGCCCCAAGCTTAGTCGGAGGCGACAAATTATGAATATAAATTCATTATTTATGGATGCATGCGAATTACGCATGAGGAACTAAATGTCAACTGACGCAAGACCTCGTCGGTCGAGTTCCGGCACCACTTGATTACAAGCCGAATCACCTTCATCTCGAAAACGAAGGTTGTTACAAGGCCTCACCTTTTCGTGCCATTTGTCGGTTTCCCGGTGAAGGCCGGCATCCACTTCATTGCTTCGAGCTGCGGCGAGGAAAGATTAATCATTCCTTGCCTTCGTTATGCGCTGAGCACCTAGCTGCACCGCACCATTTGTACTTCCGCGATAGGGAACATTGCCCTATATTCATTTCAACGATGAGGCTCCCTCAAGAGCTGAATCAAAGAATCAGGAGATTACCCATGTTGCTCTCGCTCATCCGCATGATCCAGGCGTTCCGGGACTATCAGCGCAATGTCAGCGAACTGTCCCAGCTCAGCGATCGCGAACTGGCCGATATCGGTCTTGATCGCTCGGACATTCCGCGCGTTGCAGCCGGTACCTATAACGGCTGATCCGTTTTATTTAACCGACTGCCGAACGGATAACGCCCGCCTCGCCGCGGGCGTTGTCGTATCTGCCGCTACGCGCTACGTCTGTGGCTATGACAGGCAGCAAATCCTCTTCTGAACCCGTGCATATCGTCGGCGCGGGCCTCGCCGGCTCGGAAGCGGCCTGGCAGGTCGCCAGGTCAGGCGTCCGCGTTGTCCTGCACGAGATGCGCCCCGGCCGGATGACCGAAGCCCATCGCACCGATGGGCTCGCCGAACTGGTATGCTCCAATTCGTTCCGCTCCGACGACGCCGCCAACAACGCCGTCGGGTTGCTGCATGCCGAGATGCGCCGACTGGGTTCGGTGATCATGGCCGCCGCCGACGCCAACCAGGTTCCGGCTGGCGGCGCATTGGCGGTCGATCGCGACGGATTTTCCGCTGCCGTCACCAAGGCCCTGCACGACCATCCCCTGATCGAAATTCACCGCGGCGAAATCGACGGACTGCCGCCGGCGGACTGGCGCAACGTCATCGTTGCGACCGGGCCTTTGACCTCAGCGCCGCTGGCGGAGGCGATTCGCGAACTCACCGACGAGAACGCGCTGGCGTTCTTCGATGCGATCGCGCCCATCGTGCACCGGGATTCCATCGACATGTCGGCGGCGTGGTTTCAGTCGCGCTACGACAAAATGGGCCCTGGCGGCACTGGAGCCGATTACATCAATTGCCCCATGAACAAGGAGCAATATGACGCCTTCGTCGAAGCGCTGATCGCCGGCGAGAAGACCGACTTCAAGGAGTGGGAAACCAGCACCCCCTACTTCGACGGCTGCCTGCCGATCGAGGTGATGGCCGAGCGCGGCCGCGAGACGCTGCGGCATGGGCCGATGAAGCCGGTCGGGCTCACCAATCCGCACGATCCGACGGTGAAGGCCTATGCGATCGTGCAGTTGCGCCAGGACAACAAGCTCGGCACGCTTTACAACATGGTCGGTTTCCAGACCAAGCTGAAGCACGGCGCGCAGCAGCGCGTCTTCCGCAGCATTCCCGGGCTCGAGAACGCCGAATTCGCCCGGCTTGGCGGCCTGCACCGCAACACCTTCCTCAATTCGCCGAAGCTGTTGGACACGCAGTTGCGGTTGCACGCGCAGCCGCGGTTGCGCTTCGCGGGTCAAATGACCGGCTGCGAGGGCTACGTGGAATCCGCCAGTATCGGATTGATCGCCGGCCTCTATGCGGCGGCCGACGCATGCTCGACGTCGCTGGCGCCCCCGCCGGCGACGACCGCGCTCGGATCGCTGCTCGGCCACATCACCGGCGGTCATATCGAGACCATCGACGCCGGTGCACGCTCATTCCAGCCGATGAACATCAATTTCGGGCTATTCCCGCCGCTCGCCACGCCGCCCACCAAAAATCCTGACGGCACTCGGCTGCGCGGCAACGAAAAGACCGTTGCGAAGCGACAGGCGATCAGCGCCCGAGCACTGTGCGATCTGGACCGCTGGATTACCGACAGCCTGCACCACGCAGCGGCGGCGTGAGCATTTCATGAGCCTGCCCAGAGACGACGCCGCGGTGCTGTCGGCGCGATGGACCGAAGGCGTATTGCTGAAGCGCGACGTATTTTCCACCGTCGAGCGCGGCCGCTATCGCAGCGAGGCCGGCGAAGTCGATGCGGTGCTGCGCCGGCTCGACCAAGTGCCGTGGTGGTCTTACCTTCCGGCGCGCCATCTGTTCGCGCGCGAGCGCCGGGCGCTGGCGCTGGCGCGCGGCCTGCATGTCGGTCCGGAGCTGCTTTGGGCCGGTCGCGAGGCCCTGGTGCGGGGCTTCATCGACGGGGTGGCATTGCATCTGGCCAAGCCGTTCGGCGACGTCGCCTATTTCAATTCCGCCAAGCAGGCACTGCGGCGGCTCCATCGCGCCGGCATCTGTCATAATGACCTCGCCAAGGAACAGAATTGGCTGCGCGGCAGCGACGGCCGGGCCTACGTCACCGATTTTCAACTGGCGGCCTGCTTCAAAACCCGTGGCCGGCTGTTCCGGATTGCGGCTTACGAGGATCTGCGGCACCTCCTCAAGCACAAACGCAGCTACGCGCCGGACGCGCTGACGCCGAAGGAACGCCAAATTCTAGCACGCAAATCGTTTGTCGCCAGCATCTGGCTTAAGACCGGCAAGAAGGTCTACCGCGCCATCACCCGCGGGCTCTTTAATTTCACCGATCGCGAAGGCGGCGGCCGGCGGCTGGTCAATGACGCCCCTCTTCTGATCGATCTGATCAGGAAAAATCCGGGCGTCCGCGATACCGCCATCGTCGCATTCGCCGACCGGCGCACCGGCGTCGGGCTCTATGCCTTCGTCGAGGCCGACCAGACCGCGCTCGAAGCGCAACTGCGCAACGAACTCGCCGCGGCGAAGGGCCCCAAACCGCCCGAGCATATCCAGGTGGTGCAGGCATTACCGCGCGACAGCGCCGGGAAACCTCGTACCGAGATCCTGCAACTGGTCGCCATGAACCAGCTGGACCTGATCGAGCCGATGATGACGAGCGCGGCAGATCGCGCGTTCCTGAAAAACATTCTGGAATCGCGCAAGAATTTGCGGGACCGGTTCAATTTCGAGGCGGCGGATTTGATGCCGCCTTCGTCAACCGATGTCATCACCCGCGAAGGCGGGTGATCCAGTATTTCAGAACCCGTGATGGAATCGAGAGGCCGCAGCGATACCCGTTTCGCGGGTACGACGCCCCCTAGATAATCACCGGCCCGGCTTCTTGATGCAAACCGGATCGCCCTTGGCTTGTACGGTACAGTCCCAGTCCGGCCCGAATCCCGCATTGGCCCTGCGCTGCTGAATGTCCGGGAAATAGATCACAACAACAGCGAAGAGGCTCACAAGGATCAGCAAGGCCAATACGACGGCCGCAATGCCGTTCCGGTCCGGATTCCACTGCAGCCATTTCATCGGCGAACGATAGCACACCGTCATGTTCGAAAGGGCCGCGACCGCGACGCCCGCCACAGCGTCCACAAGGTCCGAAACCTCGATGTAACGTGCGGCATGAACGGATCGCTGTCCGCGCGCGACATCCGTTCGAGTTCGCGGGCGACCAGTGCCAGCGGCAGGAACACCGGCCTCGCCTCCGGCGGCACGCTCGCAAGCAGGGCGAAAGCCGTCCGCAAATGCTCGCGCGCCTCGCCGATCAGCTGATCCAATGCCCTGCGCAGTTTTGGGGTCTGCCTGCCCGCGAACACTTCATCCATGCCGCTGCCGTGGCTATCGAGCAATTGCAGCGGCACGAATAATTGACGCCGCGAGGCGTCCAGCGGCAACGCCGCCATCACTTGGGCAAGGCCTTGCGCCAATCCGGCGTGACGCGCGAGGTGATCGATCTCGTCGGATGGCCCGCCCATGATCCCGGCGCCGAGCGAAAACAGCGCCGATGAGGTGTCGTTGATGTAGCCTTCCAGCGCCGCCATGGTCGGCATCGGATCGTTGTAGAGATCGAACTGATGCTCGTCGATCAACCGGGACAGTCGCTCGACCGGCAGAGGCCAGTTGTGGATCGCCAGCTTGAGTTCGGCTGCCACCGGATTGCCTTCGACGCCGCCGTGGCCGGCCCCCGCGAGCATATCGGTCCACCATTGCAGGCGGACCTCGCCGGGCAGCGGCTGGCTAACGAGTTCGCGGACGCGGGAAATCTCGACGTTGAAGGCATAGATCGCCAGCAGCGCGCGGCGTTGGGCAGCCGGCACGAACAGCGTCGATGCATAGCGGATAAAATCATGGGTCCGCACCAGCTCGGCGCAAAAGCCGGCGGACGCCTTACCGTCGTCCGCGCCGTTCATGGCACCGCGATCAGCGCCGCCGCGACGCGCCGCCGTTCGCCGATCATGATGTTGTAGGTGCGAATCGCAGGACCGGTCTGCATCGCGTCCAGTACCACCGTGACCCGGCGCAACGCCTCACGAAGTGCCGCCGGGGGCAGCCAGACGTCGGTGCCGGTGCCGATGATAAGCGTATCGATGCCGTTGGCGGCGGCGAAGACTTGCTCCAGCGAGGTCCTGTCGATCTCTTCCGGCCGGGTCACCGGCCAGGCCCAGATCGCATCCGGCAGGCACAGCAATGAACCGCGATGCGACATCCCGGCGAAGGCAAAGCCGCCCTTGCCGTAAGCCTCGATCGGCGCCGACCTCGGAAGATGCGGAGCATCCGAGCCGCTCGTTGGCTGCTGGGGCATGATCTTGTCCCGAAGACAGATCCCGCTTTTCGGGATCACGCTCTACTTTTTCGACGGCTTTTCCGGCTTCGACGGCTTTTCCGGTGCGTCGGCCCGGTGGTTGCCGACTCCGAGATAAATCAGGATCGGCGCCGCGATGAAGATCGAGGTATAGGTGCCGACCAGCACCACGCCGAACAACATCACCGCGGTAAAGCTGTGAATGGCGTTGCCGCCGAACAACAACAGCGCCAGCAATGCCAGTGACACCGTGACGTGGGTGATGATCGATCGCGACAGCGTCGAGTTGATCGACTCGTTGAGCAGTTCCGGCATCGGCATTTTCTTGTAACGCCGCAGCATTTCGCGGATCCGGTCGTAGATCACGACGGTGTCGTTGAGCGAATAGCCCAGGATTGTCAAAAGCGCCGCGATGCTGGTGAGATCGAAATCGACCTGCGAGATCGACATGAAACCGATCGTCAGCACGATGTCGTGGACGTTGGCGATCATGGCTCCCAGCGCGAACTGCCATTCGAACCGGAACCAGAGATAGATCAGAATCGCAAAGATCGCGAGCATCAGGCCGAGCATGCCGTAGGCCAGCAACTCCCCGGAAACACGCGGTCCCACCACTTCCACGCGGCGATATTCGACGGCGTCGCCGAGCGCGCCGCGAACCTTCGCCACCGCCTCCTGCTGTGCGGCGTCGCCACCAGGCTGTTCCGCGACCCGGATCAGCACCTCCTCGGGACCGCCGAACTGCTGCAACTGCACATCGCCCAGGCCCAGGCCGCCCAGGGTCGCGCGCATCGAGGCGATGTCGGCCGCGCCGGATTTGGCGCGCACTTCCAGCAGCGTGCCGCCCTTGAAATCGATGCCGAAGTTCAGCCCGTGGGTGAAGAACAGCGTGATCGCGACAATCGAGAGCGCCGCCGAAATCGGAAAACTGATGCGGCGAAACCGCGTGAAATCGAAATGCGTATTGTCGGGCACGATCCGCAGCGACGGCAACAGGCCGAGGCAGCTGACCACGGTCAGCACGGCAATGAGGATGCCCAGCCCTATGAGAACCAAATGTGTCACAGCCGGCTCCGCATTCTCCGCGCGAACATGATCCAGCTACATTGGATCATGTTCGGCACTCTATTTTCCTTTGGGGGCATGATCTTCTCCGAAAACCGGTGGCCACGTTTCGGGATCTTGCCCTAGATCGGCACGCTGTGCGGCCGCTTCCACCGCACCCAAGTCGCCACGATCAGGCGAGTAAGGGTAAAGGCGGTAAAAACCGTCGTGATGATGCCGATGCCGAGCGTCACGGCGAAGCCGCGCACCGGGCCGGTGCCGATATAGAACAGCACGGCGGCGGCGATGAAGGTAGTGATGTTGGAATCCAGGATCGTCGACAGCGCCCGCTTGAAACCGGCATCGATAGCGGAAATCGCGTTGCGTCCACCGCGCAACTCCTCGCGGATACGCTCGTAGATCAGCACGTTGGAGTCGACCGCGATACCGACCGTCAGCACGATGCCGGCGATGCCGGGCAGCGTGAGTGTCGCGTTCAACAGCGACAGCACGCCGAAGATCATCGCGACGTTGATGGCGACCGCGATGTTGGCGAACACCCCGAACAGCCGGTAGGTCAGGAGCATGAACACGATGACCATGATCGAACCGACATAGGCCGCGAGTTCGCCTTTCTCGATCGAATCCTGGCCGAGCCCCGGTCCGACGGTGCGCTCCTCGATGATCGTCAGCGGCGCAGGCAGCGCGCCGGCGCGCAGCAGGATCGCCAGATCATTGGCCGCCTGCACCGTAAAGCTGCCGGAAATCTGGCCGGACCCGCCAGTGATCGGCTCGCGGATCACGGGCGCCGAAATCACCTCGTTGTCGAGCACGATCGCGAAGGGCTGGCCGACATTCTCCGAAGTTGCCTGCGCGAACTTGCGCGAGCCGGAGCTATTGAAGCGGAAACTGACGATCGGTTCACCCGTGCGCTGGTCGAAGCCCGGCTGTGCGTCGGTCAAATCGGCGCCGGAGACCAGGACCTGCTTCTTGACCACATAAGGCACCTTCGGCGACGTCGAACTCATCAGCACTTCGGAGTCCGGGGGCACCCTGCCCTGCAGCGCCTGGTCTGGCGACACTGTGGTGTCGACCATGCGGAATTCCATCTTGGCGGTCTTGCCCAGAATGGCCTTAAGCTGGGTCGGGTCTTGCAGACCCGGAACCTGCACCAGAATGCGATCGGTCCCCTGCCGCTGGATCAGCGGTTCGACGGTGCCGAGTTCGTTGACGCGGCGCTCGACGATCTGGATCGACTGCTCGATGGTCTGGCGGATGCGGTCGTTGATGGCGGCCTGCGGCACCGACAGACGGATCAGACCGCCGCCGGCGTCGCTGACTTCAAGGCTGCGCTGCCCGTTCGAGCCGAGCAAGCCGCCGAGCGGCTGCGACAGGTCGCGCAGTTTGGCGAGCGCGTTCTGCAGATCGGTATCCTTGACGTGAACCTCGACGCTATCGGGGCGCGCCGCGAGGCCGGTATAGCCGATCTTGGCCTCGCGCAGCACCCGGCGGACGTCGTCGCGCACCTGGTCGAGCTTTTCCTTCTTGACGTAGTTGGAGTCGACTTCCAGCAGCAGATAAGAACCGCCTTGCAGATCGAGGCCGAGCACCAGCCGCCGCTGCGCCCATGCCGGCCAGCCCTTGACGGTCGATTCCGGAAAGAAGTTTGGAACGGCGCAAAGACACACCAGCAACGCCCCAAGGACGATCGCCAGCGCCTTCCACCGCGTGAAATACAACATCGAGTTGACCCGTCAGATCCAGGGAGAATGCGGCGCGTAAAAAAGCTAGCTCGCGGACGTCTCGTCCTTGGCGGTGTCAGCTTTTTCCTTGGCCGGTTCACCCTTGGCGCGCACGCCCGAGATCATCTGCCGCATTTGCCGCACCCGGACCCCGTCGGAGATTTCGAATTCGATCTGGTCGTCGTCGACCACTTTCGTGACCTTGCCGACGAGGCCACCCGTCGTCACCACGGTGTCGCCGCGCCGGATGTTCTTTACGAGTTCGGCGTGGTCCTTCACCTTCTTCTGTTGCGGCCTCAGAATCAGGAAATACATGATCACAAAGATCAGGGCGAACGGCAGCAGCGACATCAACATGCTGTTGGTATCCCCGCCAGCGGCGGCCTGGGCATACGCCGGAGTAATCAGCATTCGGACAATCCTTACGAAACGGGAATGAACCGGCGACGCATCCGCGTCAGCCCGGTCCGGGTAAATTCGCGCGGACTATAGCGGCCGCGGTCCCAATTGCAACGCTGCCAAACCCCTCATTTGGCCTTCCCTTGAGTGGCTTGCGGCTCACCAAAAGGCCCGATATGGCTGCATGGTCAGGAACCCCAGAGATGTCGAAAATAACTCGAAAAACAAGCCCCCGCGTCTCGCGGAAATCGCCGATAACCGCGGCAAAACGCCCGGCAGCGTCCTCCGAACATGACACCGCCGACAGAATCGCGCGGGCGCTGGAAGCTATCGCGGCGCAGCTGTCCACCGCGTCGCCAGCCTCAGCCGCCGCCGGCTCGTTCGGCAGCGCCGATGCGTTCGTCTGGCACCCCGACGGACGGCTGGCGCCGGTGCCGCGCGTCAGCCGCGTCGATCTCGGCCTGCTCAGGGGTATCGAGCACGTGCGCGACATCCTGATCGAGAATACCGTGCGCTTCGCCGACGGCCTGCCCGCCAACAATGCGCTGTTGTGGGGCGCGCGCGGCATGGGCAAATCCTCGCTGGTGAAGGCGGCGCATGCCAGCATCAATATCGATCGCAAGCCGGCCGAGCGCCTGAAGCTGATCGAGATTCACCGCGAGGATATCGAGAGCCTGCCGGCATTGATGGACCTGCTGCGCAGCTCTGATTTCCGCTTCATCGTGTTCTGCGACGATCTGTCGTTCGACGGCAACGACGCCTCCTACAAATCCCTGAAGGCAGTGTTGGAAGGCGGCATCGAGGGGCGCCCCGACAATGTGATCCTGTACGCTACCTCCAACCGCCGGCACCTCCTGGCGCGCGAAATGATCGAAAACGAGCGCTCTACCGCGATCAATCCCGGCGAGGCGGTCGAGGAAAAGGTGTCACTCTCGGACCGCTTCGGATTGTGGCTCGGCTTTCACCGCTGCAGCCAGGACGAATATCTGGCGATGGTGAAAGGCTATTGCGGCCATTTCGGCATCAATCTCGAGGAAGCCGAACTGGAGCGTGAAGCGCTGGAATGGTCGACCACGCGTGGCTCACGCTCAGGCCGCGTCGCCTGGCAGTTCACCCAGGAATTGGCAGGGCGGCTGGGTGTAAGGCTGAGCGGGAATTAAGCATAACGCCAGTCAGGTTGCTGTCATGAAGCGCCGCACGGTCCTTGCAGGAATTGCCGCCACGCTTGCGCCGCGCGCCCTAGTTGCTCAGACGCCAGGACGCGCGGCGCCGTACCGCCTCGGCGTGCTCATGGGCAATCTCGCCAACGACCCGGTGGGACAGGCCTACGTCGCGTCCCTGCTGCAGGGCCTCCGCGCACTCGGCTGGCAAGAGGGAGGAAATATGCGCGTTGAATGGCGCTGGACCGGCGGCGACGCCGCGCTTTTCGATCGCTACGCGGCAGAACTGGTCGCGTTCGGCCCCGACGTGTTGCTCGCACAGGCCAGCCCGTCCGTCGTGGCGCTGCGGCGGAAGACCAACACGATCCCGGTCGTGTTTACGATGGTCACCGATCCCGTCGGCCAGGGCTTTGTCGGAAACCTGGCGCATCCGGGCGGCAACGTTACCGGCTTTAGCGACTTCAACGCGCTGATGGCCGGCAAATGGCTGCAGATGCTGACGCAAGTCGCGCCGCCCGTCGCGCGCGTGGCTGTCCTGTACAATCCCGCCACCGCGCCCTATGCCGGCCTGATGATGGACGCCATCGAGGATGCCGCGCCTTCCTTTGCCATAACGGCGCGAACCGCGCCGTGTCACGACGACGCCGAGATCGAGTCAGTGATAGCGGAGCTTGCGCGGGAGCACGGTGGATTGCTGGTTTTGACCGATATTTTCACCATCGTGCACCGCGACGCCATCCTCGCATCCGCCGCGCAACATCGCCTGCCTACCGTCTACTTCGCACGATCGTTCACCGTGGCCGGCGGACTGATGTCCTATGGCGTCGACTATGCCGACCTTTTCCTTCGCTCGGCCCTCTACATCGATCGTATCCTGAAGGGCGCCAGCCCACGCGATTTGCCGGTCCAGCAGCCAACCAAGTTCGAACTCGTGATCAATCTCAGAACGGCCAAGGCGCACGGCATCGACTTATCCACGACGCTGCTGGCCACCGCGGACCAAGTGATCGAGTAAGGCAACGAATACTGCGGGGCAGCATGACGAACGCTGCGTCGCTTCCGAGACCCAGATCTCACGCCCCGTTGAGGAACTGAAGCGGGTCAACCGGGGTAGATCCCTTGCGGATCTCGAAGTGAAGTTGCGGCGACCCCACCTCGCCCGACTGACCCGATTTGGCAATGACTTGGCCGCGCTTAATCGTGTCGCCGCGCTTCACCAGCAATTCACTCGCATGGGCATACGCGGTGACGTAACCGTTGGCGTGCCGAATCAGAACCAGATTGCCGTACCCCTTGAGCTCATTTCCGGAATAGGCGACCACGCCGTCCTCCGCCGCCTTCACCGGCGTGCCTTCCGGCACTGCCAGATTGATGCCGTCGTTCGCCTTGCCGTTGGTCTTGGCGCCGTAGCTCGTGATCACCTTGCCGCGCACCGGCCAGCGGAATGTCGGCAGCGCACCGGTTGCTTCGGAGGCTTTGACCGGGGCTTCGGCTGGCGCATCTTCGACCTTCATCGTGGCCTGCGCCAGGCGCGCGGTTTGCTGGGGACCGCCGGCCGCCGCTGCCGTTTTGGTCGCGGGCGGTGTCAATGCAGCAGCGGGCTGCGCGGCGGCCACAGCCACCGGCACAGCCGGGGCGACCGCCGCGGTTTTCGCGCCCGGGACGGTCAGCTTGGCGCCGAGCTTGAGTTTCGCGGTAGGCTTGAGGTTATTGGCTTTGGCGAGTTGGGCCACCGACACGTGGTTGTGACGCGCGATGCTCAGCAATGTATCGCCGCGATTGACGAAATGTATCGACGGCGCCGCTCTGACGGCGGCGACCGGCTTGCTGGCCGGCGCGGCCAATGCCGGAGCAAGGGCAGCAACACCCGCGGTTTGATGCGGAATGATCAGTTGCTGGCCCGGCGACAGGGCGCGCGGCCCCTTGTAACCATTGGCCTGCAGGATCGCGGCGGACGAAACATTGTAACGACGCGCCAGCGTCTCCAGCGTGTCGCTGGTGCCGACGATGATCGTGGTGCCTTGTGCCGGGCCGTGAACCGCAGCGACCGAGCGCGGCGCGACCGTACCGGTGCTCTCGATCGGATGCTTCGGCGGTTCGTAAGAGGCGAGCCCGCGCCCTCCCCCGGAAACACCGCTGCTCGCCGTCGGATAAGACTGCGGAGCTGCGATCGGCGGCGGCAGGGCCTGCGACTGGTATTGCGATTGCGGCCGCGAATATTGCGGAAGTTCGCGGCGCTCGACGGCGGGCGCCGGCACCGAGCCGGTGGCCTCCGGTTGCGAGTCAAAGGGATTGGAGAAGGGGTTTTGCGAAAGCCGCGTCGACATGTCGGCGCTGCAGCCGCCAAAACCGATCGATATCAGCGCCAGCACCGCGACGTGCGGTGCGCGGCGCGAGCAAAGCAACTCGACGACACGGGACATGGTTACTCACTCGTACGCAACAAATCACTGTTTTGAGTAAACACCTCCCCAGTAAACAACCGCTTAAGCTTAAAAATAAGATGTTCGCCGGGCGGCCCGCCCCGGCTTCTACAGTTCGCGGGCAACGCCCGGCAGCGCTGGCACGAAGCGCACATCCACCAGCTCCTTGCGCTCGAAACCGGTCTCGGTCCTCAAGATGCGGACCAGGGTCTGGACGCCCTGCTGCGGCCCGACCGGCGCGATCAGCATGCCGCCGGGATCGAGCCGCTGCGTTAACCCTTCCGGAATCCGCTCCATCGCCGCGGTCACGATGATGCGGTCGAAACTGCCGGCGCTGGCGGGGATGTCGAAGCCGTCCCCCAGCACCACCTCGACATTGCCGCAACCGAGCTTCCTGAGTCGTGCCCGGGCACCGTCGGCCAGGGTCCGGTAACGCTCGATGGTCAGCACCTGGCTGCAAAGCCGCGACAGGATCGCGGCCTGATATCCCGAACCTGTGCCGATTTCGAGCACGCGATGATGCTTCTGCAGCTGTAGCTGCTCGGTCATGTAAGCCACCACGAATGGCTGACTGATGGTTTGCCCGCAGGCGATGCCGAGCGCGCTATCGCGGTAGGCATTGGCGCGATCGGCCACCTCCACGAACGCCTCGCGCGGAATCTCCTCCATGCTGCGAAGCACCGCCTGATCGCTGATCCCGCGCCGCCGCAGGGTGAGCTGAAACATCATCTTTTCCGGCGGATTCTGGCTGCTGGGCATGTCAATCTCGCGAACGCGCTGGCCTGGACAGTCTAGCGCGGCTGGGCCGGCCAAGTTGCTGCAATATGCGCTTTCCAATCTGGAGGAGAAATTTCCCCCAGAATCGGTGTTCCCGCTATGGAACCCGCCCTTTATCTTGGCGTTAAAGGACAGGGCGATCAATCCTCCTCAACTGCCCGCGACGGCCCGCAACTGCGGGCCACCGGGATTCGTTCGCACATGTTGACATTGCGCGCATCGGCGTTATTTGCGATCCTACGATCGTGGGAAGGGCAAGGACATCAATCATGACTGCGACGCGGCCGCCGGGCGGTTCTGTGTTCCTCGTTGAGGACGAGGTCATGATCAGAATGATGGTCGCCGACATGCTGGAGGAGCTTGGCTACAGCGTTGCGGCCGAGGCCGGCGAGATCAATGAGGCGATGAGACTGGCGCAGTGCACCGACTTCGACCTCGCGATTCTCGACGTGAACGTCAACGGCAAGGTAATTTCGCCGGTCGCCGAACTGATCCATGCCCGCAACCGGCCGTTCATCTTTGCGACCGGCTACGGCTCGTCGGGTCTTCCGGAAGAATACCGCGACCGCCCCGCGCTGCAGAAGCCGTTCCAGCTCGAAACGTTGGCGCGCATGATCGACTCGACGCTGAAGGGCGCGACGGTTTAGGTTTCAAGATCGAATTGATGGCGTCATCCTGAGGTACGAGCCCTTGCGGGCCTCGAAGGACGACGACCGCGAACTCGCCTCTCGCCTACTTCAGCGTCGCCGTCAGCGCCTGCGAGAACTCGTCGTCAGTGCGGTCGAGCCGCAGCGGCGTTACCGAAACACAGCGCGCCGCCAGTGCCGCGAGATCGGTCCCCTCCGTCGGCACATCGACCTGCGCCAGACGCTCGAACCCAATCCAGAAATATGGATTGCCGCGGCCGTCGCGGCGCTCGTCGACTTTCAGAAAACCGAGATTGCGCTTGCCCTGCCGCGTCACCCGCACGCCGGCGACGTCGTCGGGCGCGCAGGCGGGAAAGTTGACATTAATCACGGTATTCTTGGGTACACCGGCATCGATCACCTTGCGCAAAATCGGCGGCCCGAATTTCAGCGCCGTTTCCCACAGCGGCGCGCTGCGGGTCTCCATGCTGAATTCCTGCGACAGCGCAAACGACGGAATCCCCAAAATGGTGCCCTCCAGCGCTCCGGCGATGGTGCCGGAATAGACCACGTCTTCGGCGACGTTGCGGCCCTTGTTGACGCCCGACAGCACCAGGTCCGGCATGGTCTCGCCGAGGATGTGGCGCGCGCCCATGATGACGCAATCGGTCGGCGTGCCCCGCACCGCGAAATGACGCGGGCCGACCTCGCGCAACCGCAACGGATCGTTCAGCGACAGCGAATGCGAGACCCCGGACTGATCGAGTTCCGGGGCCACCACCCAGACGTCTTCGGACAGCGCACGCGCGATCTCCTCGACGATTTTCAGGCCGGGGGCGTGGATGCCGTCGTCGTTGGTACAGAGAATGCGCATCCGTTCAGCGCCCCTTTCGGTCGATTCCATCGCACGTCAAGGTGCCGTCTTATCCCTCCCGCGCCGTCGAGGCAAACCCGGCAATGTCAGGTCAAATGGCGTCCCGCCGGTGCTATTTGCGGCACCCGTGCCACGATCGGGCGAGTAGCAGCCACGACACTTTCTGCGCATCCTGCAAAGCCGCGATAGCTGAGATTATTTTGAGTTTTCATTTTGGGATGGCAAAGGGTTTGATCGTGACCCGCATTTCAGCCGCCGCCGCGATTTCGATTTGCTGGTGAGGTTTATCGATGAACGAACTCGCGATGAATTTTCTTTCCCAAAAGTTATTGAGCAGGGAAATCTCGAGGTCCTTGTCGTCGCGCGGGTTCTGCAGGACCGCCTCAGTCTACAGCGAATCTATTCAAGTCGTGAACCTGGTTGCTTTCCCCTCTACTCATCCTGTTGTATTTGAGGCTTGTCGCGCAGCACGGCATCCAGCAGCGAGGCGTGAACCTCGATTTTTCCGTTGTAGTCGATGAAGCCTTGTTTCCGGAATTTGTTCATGAAAAAACTCACGCGCGATCGGGTGGTGCCGATCATTTCCGCCAGGGTTTCCTGGCTGAGCGTGATCGGCTGCACGCCGTGTTCACCGCCGAAATTGGCGAGCAGCAGAAGCAGCCGCGCTAGCCGCCGTTCGCTGGAATTGAACAGCTGATCGATCAGGTCGTCCTCGATCCGGCTGTTTCGCGACAGCAGATGGGCGATAAAAAACGCGGAAAATTTCGGCTGTTTGCCAAGGGTCGCAAGCATTGCGCTCTTGGTGATCGAAGTGATCAGGCAATCTTCCATGGCCTGGCTTGTTGCGGTGCGCAGTGCCTCCCCCTCGAGACAGGCTTCGCCGAAAAACTGCCCTTCCGCGAAGATTCCAACCACCGCCTCCTTGCCGTGCTCAGACAGGACAGTGATCTTGACCTTGCCTTTCTGGATGAAAAGGATCGTGTCGGCGATATCGCCTTGCGCGTAAATCTTCTGGTTTTTCGCGTATCGCTCGATGGTTTTTCCTGCCCCGACTAAGCCTAGAAAAGCCCGGGGATCAAACGCGTCCTTGATCTGCATTTCCGACGTGTTGGACATGGTGTTGGTCCGTCATGAGGCCGGGAGCACAACACTCTCAATCACCCAATCACCGCTAAAACCGAAGGCGAGGTGATGCGCCAATATAATCCCTTTATGTCGGGTGTGCGACTCAAATCAGGGGCGCGGACAACTTGCGATTGTGTCGAGGCCTTCCCCGGCAACCGGCCCTGCGGGCGCAGCAAGACCGGGCGCATTTGGCTCAAAACCGCTTACGTTGGAGGCTTTAGCTCGCCGGCGAGTCAACCGCGGGCCTCTGAGGTCATGGGATCGCTCGATACCACCGTGGTTTCAACGCGACCGCATCGCTGGCACTCGAATGTACGGTAGTCGAAGCCGGACGGTCCCGCTTCGAGCTTCGACAACAGCATACGGCTATGACTACACGTCGGGCACCGGGGCCGCTCGATGGCCGAAACATGCGCGGACGATACCGGCTGATACTCGGGCATGACGCATCCTGCGTTGATTTTGGGAGCGTTACCGAATCGCTATCACCGAAGACCGCCAAGCACCGACGGCGATGCCTCAGAATGACCTTTCCGGCATTTGCGGCCGTGGTCAAAATTGCTCAGTTTGAGAAACTTAATTTATGACGGTGAATGGATCCGGCGGTGACCTGCGACACTGCAATTCAAATGCAGACTATTTGTCTTCTCAAACCGCCGCCCGTGTCGCTACCGCTGAATGCGAATACGCCATTGGCGGACGAATTTGGCCGGCCAGCCTTCAATTCGCATATTGAATTTTTGCGCCACCGGCCCTGGCGGCTCAATGGGATTAGCTTTCCGGCTGGTTTCTTTCAAATCCGCTTCCTTCAAGGCCGAAACGCGCTGCTGTGGCGGGGCGGCTTTTCGGGGTGGCTCCGGATAGTACTTCCGGGCTGCAGAAATGGCGTTGTCGAAGTCCTCGATATTGAGCCATTTCAGGGCGCGCATGCTTTCCAGCACGCCGTCCTGCCATAACCTGTCAGCTTCGATGTCGAATTTGCCCTTCTGTTTCTGATTGCAGGCCTGGACGCCGTAGCCAGTGACCGCCCATTGTCTGCCCACCCAATAGATGTCGCGATGCAGGGCCATTGATATATTCGTTTTCTGAAAGGCAAACGCCACAGGAAAAATACGAAGATACCGGGACACGCGGCCTTCGCAACATCGAAGGCGGGCCGTCTTGGATAATTCGGGCCGACTATCGGTCCTTCTCGACCACTTTCAGCCCGCCCATGTAGGGCTGCAGCACGTCGGGCACGGCGATCGAGCCGTCCTCCTGCTGGTAGGTCTCCATGACAGCGATCAGCGCGCGGCCGACGGCGGTGCCGGAGCCGTTCAGCGTATGCACGAAGCGCGGCTTGCCGTCTGGCCCGCGATAGCGCGCGTCCATCCGCCGGGCCTGGAAATCGCCGCACACCGAACAGCTCGAGATTTCCCGGAAAGCGCCGCCCTCGCCCTGGCCGGGCATCCAGACCTCGATGTCATAGGTCTTCTGCGCCGAAAAACCCATGTCGCCGGCGCACAGCGTCATCACCCGGTAATGCAGATCGAGCTGCCGCAGCACTTCCTCGGCGCAGGCCAGCATGCGCTCGTGCTCGTCCCTGCTCGCCTCGGCCGTCGTAATAGAGACCAGTTCGACCTTGGTAAATTGATGCTGCCGGATCATGCCGCGGGTATCGCGGCCGGCAGCACCGGCTTCGGCGCGAAAGCACGGCGTCAGCGCCGTCAGCCGCAGCGGCAATTTCTTCTCGTCGAGGATGGACTCGCGTACGAGGTTTGTCAGCGGCACTTCGGCGGTGGGGATGAGACCGAGGCGCTCGCCCCTCAATCGGCCGCGGTCCACGACCGCACTCTCGTCGGCAGCGGTCAGCAACTCGCCTTTGACGGCCCAAAACTGGTCATCCTCGAACTTTGGCAATTGTCCCGTTCCGAACATCACCGCGTCGCGGACCAGCAACGGCGGATTGATTTCGGAGTAGCCGTGTTCGCTGGTGTGAAGGTCGAGCATGAATTGACCGATCGCGCGCTCCAGCCGCGCCAGCCCCTTCTTGAGCACGACGAAACGAGCGCCGCTCAGCTTCGCCGCGGCCTCGAAATCCATGAAGCCGAGCGCGCCGCCAAGGTCGTCGTGCGGCTTTGGCGCGAACGCATAGTTGCGCACCGCGCCGAAGATGTGACGCTGCACATTGCCGTGCTCGTCAACGCCGTCGGGCACCTCGTCCAGCGGCAAATTCGGAATCGCCGCCAGCTCCCGGGCCAGTTCTTCGTCCGCCGCCTTTGCAGCCACCTCAAGCTGCGGCATCGTGGTCTTGAGCTCGGCGACCTCCGCCATCAGGGCCGCGGCGCGCGCGTCGTCCCTGGCCTTCTTGGCTTCGCCGATTTCCTTGGACGCCGCATTGCGCCGCGCCTGCGCCTGCTCCGATTTCAGGATCGCCGCACGGCGTTTCTCGTCGATCGCCAGCAGCAACGCCGACATCGGCTCCAGCCCGCGCCGCTTCAGCGCGGCGTCGAAGGCGGCGGGATTGTCGCGGATCGATTTGATGTCGTGCATGGGTCAATTTCCCGTCATGGCCGGACTTGTTCCGGCCATCCACGTCTTTGCTGCCTTAGAACAAGTCGTGGATGCCCGGGTCAAGCCCGGGCATGACGAATTTGGGGTGGGCCGCCTTCAGGATGACAGGGGAATGTCTGGGACGCGCCCAGCGCCCCTACTCCGCCGGATTGGCGGCGGGCGGCGGCGGGGCGGCGGAGGGCGGCGTACCGGCGGCGGAACTGGCCGCGGCGGCCTTCTTTTCCACGATACGCACCGCGATGATCGAGCCTTCGTAGAGCGCCAATAGCGGCAGAGCGAGCGAGGCCTGGCTCAGCACGTCCGGCGGCGTCAGCACGGCGGCGATGATGAAGGCGATCACGACGAAATACCGCCGCTTATCGCGCAGCTGCTTCGAGGTGATGATGCCGATCCGGCCCAACAGCGTCAGGATCACCGGCAGCTGGAACGCCACCCCGAAAGCGAAAATCAGCGACATCATCAGCGACAGGTATTCGCCGACCTTGGGCAGCAACTGGATTTGCGCGGTCTCAGCACCGGCGGCCTGCTGCATGCCGAGCGAGAACCGCACCAGCATCGGCAGCACCACGAAATAGACCAGCATCGATCCCATCACGAAGAAGACCGGCGTCGCGATCAGATAGGGCAGAAACGCGCCGCGTTCGTGCTTGTAGAGGCCGGGCGCCACGAACTTGTAGAGCTGCGTCGCCACGATCGGGAACGAGATGAAGCCGGCGCCGAACAGCGCCAGCTTCAACTGGGTCAGGAAATATTCCAACAGCGCGGTGTAGATGAACTTGGAGTTTTCCGGCCCCGCCACCCAGACGAACGGCCACACCAGCACGTTGTAGATCTGCTTGGCGAAAAAGAAGCAGAAGATGAAGGCAATTCCGAACGCGAGCAGCGCCTTGATCAGCCGCGAGCGCAACTCGATCAAATGATCCATCAGCGGCGCTTTGCTGGCCTCGATATCCTCGGCGCTCATGACGCTTTAGCGTCCTTGAGCAGGTCAGGCGCCGCAGGCGCGGTGTCCTGAGCCGCCGGCCGGGTTTCAATTTCCGGCGTGATCGCCAGAGGCTCGGTTGTGGCCGTATGGGCGCTCGCCTCTGTAAACGTTTCCGGCCTGGGCATCTCGGGCGTCGTCGGGCTGACCGGCGGATCGATCGCCGGCACCCCGGCTGCCGACGTCGTCGGCGCGTCGAGGTTCGACGTCGCCGGCGCGTCGATGTCGTCGATCCGCAGCGCGCTGCTGACGTCCTTTTGCAGGGAGGTCATGACATTGTTGCTGGTAAAACCGGTCGCGGCCTCCTTGACCTCGTCAAAGCTCTTCTTGAGGTCGGCCATTTCGGCCTCGCGCATGGCTTCCTGGAACTGGCCCTGGAATTCGGCGGCCATCTTGCGCGCCTTGCCCATCCACTGTCCGACCATGCGCAGCACGCCCGGCAGTTCTTTCGGGCCGATGGCGATCAGCGCGACAACCGCGATGAGGACCAGTTCACTCCACCCGATATCGAACATGAAAAATTCCGCTTACGCGAGGCAAATTCACCCCAATGCTTGTCGAACAACAAGACTTGTCGAACAAGAAGGCTCAGCAAACAAAAAGCCTTGTCAAACAAGATTTTTGGGCCGCCCGCGTCTCCCTTACCCCGCCTTGCCGCACGCGCAAAGTGGCTCGCCAAGGGTTTGCCGCAACCTGTCAGACAGCCTTGCTGCCGACATCCGACCGCGCTGCCGTGGGCGGCGTGGCGTTATGATCGATCGACTTCACGGGCTCGGGCTTCTCCGCAGTCGTCTCATCGTCCTGCATGCCTTTCTTGAAGGCCTTGATGCCCTGCGCGACGTCCCCCATCAGGTCAGAAATCTTGCCGCGACCGAACAACAGCAGGACGACTGCGATCACGACGATCCAGTGCCAAATGCTAAGTGAACCCATCCTGCAACCCTCCACACGGCCGGCGACCCAGCCTATTCCTAGGCGGAAAGTAGGCTCCGGAGGTGTCAAAAACAAGGACTTAAGCCGCGTCAAATCGCTGTTAGCGCGACGCATTGCCGCTAGCGTTAACTCGCGTCGCCGCTTGCGCCAAATCAGCTCTCGCCGCCGCTCTCCGGCTCCACCGCAGGCGCCAGCGCGAGTTCCAGATCGCCGATCTCCAGCGGATCCTCGTCATCGCGCAAGGTCGGGTCATCCGATGGCGCCGGAACGCTGAATCCCGAGGGCAGCCGCGAATCCAGCAGGCCCGTGCCCTTCAGTTCCTCAAGGCCTGGCAGATCGCCAAGCGCCTCCAGGCTGAACTGCGACAGGAAGGCTTCGGTGGTTCCGAAGGTCAGCGGACGACCAGGCGTCTTGCGGCGGCCGCGCGGACGAATCCAGCCGGTTTCCAGCAGCACATCCAGCGTCCCCTTGGAGGTAATGACGCCGCGGATTTCCTCGATCTCGGCACGGGTGACCGGCTGGTGATAGGCGATGATGGCAAGCATTTCGATCGCCGCGCGCGACAGCCGCCGCGTCTCGGTGCTTTCCCGGGTCATCAGCCAGGACAGATCGCCCGCGGTGCGGAAGGTCCATTTGTTGGCGACACGAACCAGATTGACGCCGCGCAAGGCGTAATCGGCCTGCAATTGCGCCAGCGCCACCTTGATATCGACGCCATCGGGCATCCGCTTTGCAAGCGTGGCCTGATCGAGCGGCTCGGTGGAGGCGAACAGCAGCGCTTCCAATAGCCGCAATTCCTCGGGCCGCGCTTGCGGATCCACAGAACGCTCCTCGGCATCGGCTATGCGTTTTTCCGCCAGGCTTGCCATGGCTCGTCTCCTTCTTCCACTTACTCGGCCGGCAGATCCGGCGCGTTCATCGCGTCGGATACTGGTTGCGGCGGACGCTTTCGAAAATACAGCGGCGCGAACGCCTCTTTCTGGTGCAATTCAACCTCGCCTTCCCTGACCAACTCCAGGGCTGCTGCAAAGCTGGACGCAAAAACGGTGGCCTTTTGCGACGGGTCGACGACGTAGTTGAGAAGGTATTCGTCGAGTCGGCTCCAGTCCTCGGCCATTCCGACCAGCCGCTCCAGCGAGGCCCTCGCCTCGCTCAGCGACCAGACGGTGCGTTTCGCCAGATGGACGGTTGCTAGCACCCGCTGCTGGCGTTGTGCGGCATAGGCGCTAAGCAGGTCGAACAGGGTCGCGGTAAATCTGGGATGCCTGATTTCGGCAATGCTTTCAGGATTGCCGCGCGGGAAAATGTCGCGCTGCAATTGCGGGCGGTTCATCAGCCGGTTCGACGCTTCGCGAATGGCCTCAAGCCGGCGCAGCCGGTTGGCCAGCGCGGTCGCCATCTCCTCGGCGCTGGGTCCGTCCGCGGTGGCGGGTTCCGGCAACAGCAGCCGCGATTTTAGAAACGCCAGCCATGCCGCCATCACCAGATAGTCGGCCGCAAGCTCGAGCCTGATCTTCCGCGCCGCCTCGATGAACACCAGGTACTGGTCGGCGAGCGCCAGAATCGAAATCTTGGCGAGATCGACCTTCTGCTGCCGGGCCAGCGCCAGCAAGAGATCGAGCGGGCCCTCATAACCCTCGACATCGACCACCAGCGACGGCTCGCCCTCCGCGAGTTCGGCGGGACGCCCGGTTTCAAACGATAGAATTTCTGCAGTCATACGCCTGCCGTTCCTGCCCGATCAATCAACGAATCCAGTTCAGCCCGTGCCGCCAGCCGGTCGAAGGCCAGCGGCGGCCTTCGTGCCGCCAGCGCCCGCCTGGCGCGATCCAGCGCCTTGCCCGACAATTCCGGCGTCTCGCGTGCGACTTCGCGCATTTCGTCGAGCTTGCCGTTACAATGCAGAACCATGTCGCAGCCGGCGGTGATGATGGCCTTGGTCCGCTCGGCGATTGATCCGGCCAGCGCGTTCATGGACACATCATCACTCATCAACAAACCCTGGAACCCAATCACGCCGCGAATCACCTGTTCGATGATTGTCGCAGAAGTTGTCGCGGGATGGGCGGGATCCAGCGCGCTAAACACAACATGTGCGGTCATCGCCATCGGCAGGTCCGCAAGCGGTTGGAAGGCGGCGAAATCGGTCCGTTCCAGCTCCGCTTGGGACGTATCGACCTGCGGAAGCCTAAAATGGGTATCGGCGGTGGCTCGGCCATGCCCGGGAATGTGCTTGAGCACCGGTAAAATACCACCCTGCTCCAGCCCATCCGTTACGGCGCGCGCGATCGCTGCGACCTTGTGCTGCTCGGTTCCGTAGGCCCGGTTGCCGATCACCGCATCGGCACCGGCGACCGGTACGTCCGCCAGCGGCAGGCAATCAACTGTGATGCCTGCTTCGGTAAGGTCGGCTGCCATCAGACGCGCACTCAGGCGCGCCGCAGCCAAGCCGAGCGTCGAATCGATGTCGTAAAGCGCGCCAAACACGGCTCCGGCCGGATAGGCCGGCCAGTGTGGCGGCCCGAAGCGCTGAACCCGGCCGCCCTCCTGGTCGATCAGTACCGGCGCATCCGGTTCACCGATCGTCTCGCGTAGTACGGCAACAAGCTGAGCTACTTGTAGCGGAGATTCAATATTCCGCTTGAAGAGGATGAACCCCCAAGGACGTTCGGCCCGGATGAATTCGCGCTCAGCGGCGCTGAGCTCGGTTGCGGATACGCCCGTGATGAATGCGCGGCTGCTCATGCGGCCGATTAGCCCGCTGCCGCCCCGGGGGTCAAGGAAACGGCCGTTAATTCCTTTGGACGACGCACTGCCCGCCGGCGGTCTTCAGGCTGCCGCAGAACTGCGACGCCTCATCGGGCGACCCGAACGGACCGACCATGGCGCGGTAGTAGACGCCTTTGTCGCCGAGGTCCGCACGCTTGATCAACGGCGCGTGCGATCCCAGCACCGTCGGGAATTTGCCCTGCAGCGCCCGATAGGAGGCTTGCGCTTCGGCCTCATTGCGTTGCGAGGAAACCTGAACCAGGTATCCGCCGCCACCTGTCGACGCAGTGGGGGTAATTTGCGTCGGGGCTGTCGCGGCAACCCGGGCTCGCGATTCCGCGGCTGGGGCGGGTTGAGCACCCTGCGGCGCCAGTGACAGCGGCGCATTGGCGCTGGCATTTGCCGACGATGGCGGGTTTCGGGCAGCGGCAGGCGACGGCGTCGCGGTGGTCCGCACCGCCGGCGCTGGTTTTGCCGGGGAAGGCGGCGCCGAGGTCACGGGCGCCGCAGCATCATCAGCCTGGTCGCCCCGGACGGTCAGGGTCTTGATCTTGCGCGGCTCGTCGTTAGGCAACGTCCCGTTCCCGGCACTGGCCAGCGCCGATCCAGCCACGCTCGCCGCGGACGGCGGATTGTTATTCGGATTCAGTGGTGGAAACACCACGCGCGGACCGGACTTGGCATTGACGTCAACTGGCGCTTCCTCGCGCGGAACGATTTTCTCGGTGCCATCGCCCGCAGCCATGCGGTCCGGCACTTTGCCGCTGCCGTCTGATGGCGCCGGCACGATCTTGGTCGGACCGGTATCGGCCTTGATGATCGGAGGCTCGCCGCTGCGGGGCGAACCGACATAGGTACGGTACGCAAACGCTGCACCCGTTCCTACCACCGCCAACGCCAGAACGGCAGCAACCGTGAAAATACCGCCGCGACGCTTCTGGAACGGCTCTTCGGCACCCTCGCCATAGCCGTCCTGGTAAGCATAGGGATCATCCGCATAGGCCGGATCGTGCTGGGATTGCTGCGTACCGGGATCGAGCTGGCCATAAAGCGCATCGTCATAGCGCGACGGATCAGGCTCTTGGTCGGCCTCATCGAACGGCGGCGCCTGCTGATAATCCTGATAATCCGCCTCAGGCGGGGCGGCAACCGGGGTCGCGTAACGCTGCAGCGGATGCACGGCGCTTGGATAATCCTGCGGGTAGTCCTGCTGCGGGGCTTCCTGCCGGACCGCGCGCTGCATCCATGGCGGCGGGCCTGCGGCGGGGACATCGTCCGGCGCCGGCTGTTGGTACGGATCGCGCGCGCTGGTTCGCGGCTGAACCTGTTGATTGGCCCGACCCATGCTGCCGAACGGATCGGTCTGACCGATCAACCGCGCGAGCTCCGCCAGCGGATCGCTCTCGCCAGACACGGACGCAGGTTGCTCGCCGCCGCGATCATAGTGATCGTCGCCGGGAAAAGGTCTGTTCTGATATCGATCAGCCATTGTGATGATGCGTCCCCTTCGGGAAAGCCGCCAACCCGCCCCTACAAACGAACCAGCCTTGCCAAAGAACCGTCACAGGTCCCCATCCAAGCGGCGTGCCCCTAACTACCGCATCTCGTCTGGAGCATCGACGCCGAGAACGGCCAAGCCCGATGCCAGAACCGAGACGACGCCCTGGACCAAAGCCAGCCGCGCCTTTGTGATCTCTGCATCATTATTGATAATGAAGCGTAAATAGGGCAAATCGCGCCCCCTGGTCCACAGCGCATGAAATTCGCTGGCAAGATCGTACAGATAAAAAGCGATTCGGTGCGGCTCGTGTGCGACCGCCGCCGCCTCGATCATCCGGGGATAGAGGGCCAGCAGCTTGAGCAGGCTGAGTTCCGCGGGGTCGGTGAGCCGCTCGACGGCTGCCCGGCCAAGGAACGCCGCCCGCGCGGTGGTCTCATCCGGCAGGTCAGGGACGACTTCGCGGGCGTTGCGGAACACCGAATGGCCGCGGGCGTGGCCATACTGCACGTAGAACACCGGGTTCTCGCGCGACTGCTCGATCACCTTGGCGAGGTCGAAATCCAGCACCGCGTCGTTCTTGCGATAGAGCATCATGAAGCGGACGGCATCCTTGCCGACCTCGTCGACCACCTCGCGCAAGGTGACGAAATCGCCGGAGCGTTTCGACATCTTCACCGGCTCGCCGTTGCGCAGCAGCCTGACCAGTTGCACGATCTTCACATCCAGCGTGGCCTTGCCGGCAGAGACGGCCTTGACCGCTGCCTGCATGCGTTTGACATACCCGCCATGATCGGCGCCAAAGACATCGATCAGATTGCGAAAGCCGCGATCGAACTTGTTCTTGTGATTGGCGATATCGGAGGCGAAATAGGTGTAACTGCCGTCGGATTTCTTCAACGGCCGATCGACATCGTCGCCATAATCGGTGGCACGAAACAGCGTCTGTTCGCGATCCTCGTAATCTTCGACCGGCGCGCCCTTGGGCGGCGGCAGGCGGCCTTCATAGACGTCGCCCTTGGCGCGCAGAAACTCGATGGTGGCGGCGACCTGATCGGTCCCGCCAGCAATCAGCGAGCGCTCCGAAAAGAACACGTCGTGTCTGATGTTGAGCGCGGCGAGATCGCCCTTGATCATGTCCATCATCATGCCGATGGCCCTCTCGCGCACGATCGGGAGCCATTGTTCCTCGGGCATCTGGTTCAGACCACGGCCATACTCATCGGCCAGTGCCTGCCCCACCGGCTTCAGATAGTCGCCGGGATAAAGCCCTTCCGGTATCTCGCCGATATTTTCGCCGAGCGCCTCGCGATATCTGAGATAGGCCGAGCGCGCGAGCACATCGACCTGGGCGCCGGCGTCGTTGATGTAATATTCGCGCGTTACCTCATAGCCCGCGAAGGTCAACAGGCTGACCAGCGCATCGCCGAACACCGCGCCGCGACAATGTCCGACATGCATCGGCCCGGTCGGGTTGGCGGAAACGTATTCGACATTGACCTTCTCGGCCGCGCCCATCTCGCTGCGCCCGTAGGAATCGCCCTCACGCAACACGGTGCGCAACGCGTCCGACCAGGCCGATGGCTTCAGGGTGAGATTGATGAAACCCGGACCGGCGACAGCGACGGAAGCAATCAAATCGTCCGCGCGCAGTTTGGCTGCGATCTGTTCGGCGAGATCGCGCGGCTTGGCTTTGGCGTCTTTCGCCAGCACCATCGCGGCATTGGTCGCCATATCGCCATGCGAAGCATCGCGCGGCGGCTCGACCACCACCCGCGACAAATCGACGCCTTCAGGCCATCCGCCTTCCGCTGCGACCGCCGCGCACACCGCGTGCACGCGCGCGAGCACGTCGGCGAAAAGATGCTGCGATTGCCTGGATTCGACCATGGACATGACTGGGACCGGGAATTGTGCCGACATAGCGGCGAGGCCGCCGCCTAACGCAAATCCGGGGTCGAGTCAAAAAGCCTCTGATGTTCGGTAAGGGCGAAGCGGTCGGTCATCCCGGCGATAAAGTTGCCGATCCGCCGCGCATGTTCGGTTTCGCTCTCCTCGCCGTGGGGCAGCCGCCATTCAGCCGGCAGAATGGCCGGCTCCTGCTGATAGCGCGCGAACAGGTCGAACAGGATCCGTTCGGCCTCCCCCATCACCCCCATCACCCGCGGGTGTCGGTACATCCTTAGCTTCAGGAAAGCCTTGATGCCGGTCTCCTGCTGCGCGACGTCCGCAGGAAATGCGATCAGCTGCTCACCATGGTTGCGGACATCCTCGACCGATGTCGGCCACGCGGCTTCCAGACGCCTGCGCGTCTCCGCGACCACCGCGCCGATCAGATACGAAATCAGCTCGCGCACCAGCTCCGCGCCGCGCCTGTCATTATCGAGATCGGGATAGCGCTTGGCGATCTCGGCGATCATTTCAGCCGTCAACGGCATGATCTTGAGATCGTCGACCGCAAACAGGCCGGCGCGCAGACCATCGTCGATGTCATGGGCGTCATAGGCAATATCGTCGGCGATCGCTGCGGCCTGGGCCTCGAGCGAGGCAAAGCTCCATAGTTCCAGGTCGTATGTCCTGTTAAAGTCGGACACGGCTGCGGGAATACCGTGGCCGCGATATCGTCCGACCGCCTCCCCGCCGCGTTCGGTCAGGGGACCGTTGTGCTTGACGATGCCCTCCAGCGCTTCCCAGGTCAGGTTGAGACCGTCGAATTCGGGATGGCGGTGCTCCAGCGACGTTACGACGCGCAGGGTCTGCGCGTTGTGATCGAACCCGCCATGGCCCTGCAGGCAGGAATCCAGCGCCCGCTCGCCGGCGTGGCCGAACGGCGGGTGGCCGAGGTCGTGCGCCAGCGCCAGTGTTTCCGTAAGATCCTCATCGAGGCCGAGCTGCCGGGCCAGCGCGCGGGCGATCTGCGCCACTTCGAGCGAGTGGGTCAGCCGGGTCCGGTAGTGATCGCCTTCGTGGAACACGAATACCTGGGTTTTGTACTTGAGGCGGCGAAAGGCGGTGGAATGGATCACCCGGTCGCAATCGCGACGGAACGGGCTGCGGGTCTTGCTCGGCGGTTCCGCGAACAGCCGGCCCCGGCTGCGGTCTGGATCGCAGGCGTAAACCGAGCGAGGGGCTGCCATTCCGACCGACAGGGCGTATTGCTCCCTTAAAGGTTTGATTCCGAAGCCCGACGCACTTAACTATGTCCGGCGGGCATTTCAAATGACCTGAAAAAACCGCGACGGATTATGGAGCTACAACATGACAGCAACCAGTGTCGTCATCAGCGAGCGGGCGGCGCGCCGTATCGGGGAAATCCTCAAGTCCGAGGGTGACGGCGCCATGTTGCGCATCAGCGTCGAGGGTGGCGGCTGCTCCGGCTTTCAGTACAAGTTCGATATCGAACGCGCACGGGCGGACGACGACCTGATGATCGCCCGCGACAGCGCGGTGGTGCTGGTCGATCCCGCATCGGTCCCATTTCTGTCGGGGTCCGAGGTGGATTTCGTCGACGATCTGATCGGCGCCTCGTTCCGAGTGGTCAATCCCAATGCCACTGCCTCCTGCGGCTGCGGCACCAGCTTTTCGATCTGAGAAATCTGACCCTCCATGCGTATTGCCACCTGGAACGTCAATTCGATCCGGCAGCGGCTCGACCATCTCCTGACGTGGCTGAAGGATTGCGCGCCGGATATCGTCTGCCTGCAGGAAATCAAGTGCGTCGACGAGGCGTTCCCGCGCGAGGCGATCGAGGCGCTCGGCTACAACGTGATCACCCACGGCCAGAAGACGTTCAACGGTGTCGCGCTGCTGTCGAAGCTGCCGTTCGACGAAACCAAGTCCGGGCTGGCCGGAGACGACGAAGACGCGCATGCCCGGTTTTTGGAAGGCGTCGTGCCGCTCAAGCGCGGCGTGCTTAGGGTCGCCTGCCTCTATCTGCCCAATGGCAATCCGCCTGAGACCGAGAAATATCCCTACAAACTCAAGTGGATGTCGCGACTTCTCGAGTATTCGAAGCAACGACTTAAGACAGAAGAGCCACTGGTGCTCGCAGGAGACTTTAACGTCATTCCGGCGGCGCGAGACGTTCACAATCCGGCGGCCTGGGTCAACGACGCCCTGTTTCGTCCCGCCACCCGCGAAAGCTTTCAATCGCTGCTCGGGCTAGGGCTCACGGACGCGCTGCGCGCAGTGACCGACGCCCCCGGCCAGTACACATTCTGGGATTATCAGGCCGGCGCCTGGCAGAAAAACCAGGGATTGCGCATCGATCATCTCCTGCTGTCGCCGCAGGCCAGCGACCGGCTGATCGATGTCGGGATCGATAGTTACGTGCGCGGCTGGGAAAAGCCGTCGGACCACGTTCCGGTATGGGCGGATCTGGACATCGAGACGGCTTAGCGATTGCACTTGAAGAGGTGGTGGGCACGCTTCGTTTGCCCACCTTACTTACGGACGTATTTCAGTCCCGGCGGCCCTGCACCCAGTGCTCGAGCATCTGCAGCGCCATCGCACGATCATCGTCGGATGCCTTGGCGATCGCAGCGTTGTAGCTTTCCTTGATCCATGTCTCATCCGGCGCGGCGCTGTCCCGCGCCAGCGTCAACCACATCAGCCCGCGGGCGGCCTGACGCGGCAGCTGGTCGCCATTGAACAGCATCTGACCGAGCAAGGCCTGCGCCTGATGCTGGCCCTTCTGGGCAGCAAGCCCGAGCCAGCGCGCGCCATAGCGGAAATCATCGCGAGAGGTGCCGACGCCATGGAGGTAGAGCCGGGCCAGATCGTATTGCGCATCGGCATTGCCGAAATACGAAGCAGCATAGGAGAACATCTCCCTTGCCCGCTCCGGATCGGACTTGATCTTCGAGTTGGGAATGCCGTTCAGGTAGTACCTCCCAAGCGCCACGAAGGCGTTGGCGACGATCGCGGCCTGCGGCGCCGATGGGCTGTCTTCCGCGTGCGCATTGGCGATGCGGCTGAAATACTCGAAGGCGCGCAGATCGTCCTGAGTGACCCCATCGCCATCCGCGTACATCCGCCCCAGTTTCCACTGCGCGATGGGATGACCGCCTTCCGCAGCGTATTGCAGCGAAGTCAGCGAGGTATCCTGTGCGGGCGGCGGGATAGCCTTCTTCAACGCTGCGGCGGCGCCTGGCTGGGCTGAAACCACTGGAATCGCCGCATCCTGGTTGGCTGGCGCCCCATCGAAGGCGAATCCCGGACCAGCCGCCGAAGCGGCCCCTAAAATCAACGCAAAAACAATACGCTCAGATATCCGCATAACACTGTGTCTCGCGCGCCCCGCCCGGATGGGTTACAGCGCCATCCACCGCCGGCCCAACCTGCTGGGCATATTTCCAGAGTGCACCTGACGTATGGTTAGTCGCGCGCGGCTGCCATTTGGTCTTGCGCTCGGCCAGCTCCGAGTCGGTCAACTTTACGTTAAGTGTGCCGGCGACAGCGTCGATCTCGATGATATCGCCGTCCCGTAAGAGCGCGATCGGCCCGCCCACGGCCGCTTCCGGCCCGATATGGCCGATGCAGAAGCCGCGGGTCGCCCCGGAAAATCGGCCGTCGGTGATGAGTGCGATCTTACCGCCCATGCCCTGCCCGGTCAGCGCCGCCGTGGTTGACAGCATTTCGCGCATACCCGGGCCGCCGCGCGGTCCCTCATATCGGATCACGAGGACTTCGCCCTCTTTGTAGGTCTTGTTCTGGACTGACTCGAAGGCATCCTCTTCGCAGTCGAAACAGCGGGCCGGACCGGTAAACTTCAAGTTCGACATGCCCGCGACCTTCACGATCGCGCCCTCGGGCGCGAGATTCCCCTTCAGGCCGACCACACCGCCGGTGACGGTGATCGGCTTGTCGGCGGACCGCACCACGTCCTGATGCGGATTCCATTTCACGCTCTTGAGGTTTTCGGAGATCGTGCGGCCCGTGACTGTCAAACAGTCGCCATGCAAATGGCCGTTATCGAGCAACGTTTTCATCAGAAGCGGTATGCCGCCAACCTCGAACATGTCTTTGGCGACATAACGACCGCCGGGCTTCAAATCCGCGATATACGGTGTCTTTTTGAAGATTTCCGCTACATCGAACAAATCGAACTTGATGCCGCACTCATGGGCAATCGCCGGCAGGTGCAACGCAGCATTGGTCGAGCCACCGGACGCGGCAACAACCGCGGCCGCGTTTTCCAGCGCCCTGCGTGTAACGATGTCGCGTGGCCGGATGTTGGTCGAAATCAACTCCATCACCTTCTCGCCCGCGGCCATGCAGAACGCGTCGCGGATTTCGTAAGGCGCCGGCGCGCCAGCCGAATAGGGCAGCGCAAGCCCGATCGCCTCGGATACCGTCGCCATGGTGTTGGCGGTGAATTGTGCGCCGCACGCGCCAGCTGACGGGCAGGCCACCCGCTCGATTTCATCAAGATCGGCATCGGACATTTCGCCGACCGAATGCTTGCCGACCGCCTCGAACATGTCCTGCACAGTAACCTGCTGGCCGCGGAAATTGCCGGGAAGGATCGAACCGCCATAGATGAAGATCGAGGGCACGTTGAGCCGGACCATCGCCATCATCATTCCCGGCAACGACTTGTCGCAACCGGCAAGACCAACCAGCGCGTCATAGGCATGGCCGCGCATCGTCAATTCGACGGAATCGGCGATGCATTCACGCGACGGCAGCGACGAGCGCATGCCGTCATGGCCCATGGCGATGCCGTCGGTCACGGTGATAGTGCAGAATTCGCGAGGGGTGCCGCTGGCAGAGCCGACGCCCTTCTTGACCGCCTGGGCCTGGCGCATCAGCGAGATATTACAGGGCGCGGCCTCGTTCCAGCACGACGCCACGCCGACGAACGGCTGGTGGATCTGACCGGTCGTCAACCCCATAGCATACAGATATGAGCGATGCGGCGCCCGCTCCGGACCCTCCGTCACATGCCGGCTCGGCAGCCTCTTCTTGATATTGTTCTTGGCGTCCATCGCGAACCAGTTTCCCCAGCCAACCCTTGCTAGACTCGGAAAACGCAGGATTTCCCTTCGCCTTCGCGAGCACCGTTGGCTGTCAGCCTAGGGGAATGATTTCATCGAGGGGTGTGGCTAAAAAGCGGCGCGCGCAAGGGCTAGCTGGGGTGACGGTTAAATCTTCGCTTGGTGTTGCGGGTGGGCAACAATCGTGGCGCGGCGGCAACCATTTCTATTTCGAGGCTGTCGGGCTAAATCGGTCTAGCCGCTCCTCGACCACCCGCCCCTCGCACAACCTGATGCGGCTTTCCCAGGCTAACCGCAACCGGCAGATGGTCGATCGCCTTGAGACCGGGCCGCCTGCGCCATGTAACTTCCGACTCATCCACCGCCAAGGTCAATTCGGGCCACCGCCGGAGCAGAGATTTCAGCGCGCATCTACCTTCAATCCGCGCGAGTTGATGGCCAAGGCAGAAATGGATCCCGGTGCCGAAGGCGATGTGTCGGTTCGGCTTTCGTTGCAGATCGAGCCGTTCCGGATGAGGATTTGCCTGAGGGTCCATGTTGGCCGCTGCCAGCATGGGCATGATCTTCTCGCCTTTTCTCAGTCTGACGCCCCCGAGTTCGACATCTTTGCGCACAAAGCGCGGCTTGGTGAATTGCACCGGTGTGATGAAGCGCAGAAATTCCTCCACCGCCAGGTCGACGCGGCTCCAGTCTTCTTCCAGCCAGTCGCGTAAATCCTGATTTTTCAAAAGCTCATGGACTGATCCGCTGATCAGGTGGGTAGTCGTCTCGTGTCCGGCAAACAGCAACAGGAACACCATGGATACGATTTCGTCACGGCTGATCTGTCCGCCGTCCTTCTCGACGCGCACGATCTCGGCGATCAACCCTTCACCACCCTGTTGCCGGACGGTCTCAAGGTGCCGTTCGATATAGCGCTTCATGGCAAGGATGTTCGGGATCATTGCGAGGAATCCGAGCGCGCCGGTGAAGCGGGTAAAGCCGGCGGCCCAAGTTATGAATTTTGGCCGGTCGGCAAGCGGCAGCCCGAGAAGCTCACAGATCACCGACAGCGGCAGCTTGCGCGCATAGCGCTCGACAAGATCGGCTGGGCTTCCGTCTGCAAACAGTTCATCGGCGAGTTCGTCACCCATGGCCTGAATATGCGGCTCCATGTCGAGCACAGCCCGGCGGCGGAATGCCTCGTCCACGATATCGCGCAACCGCTTGTGATCTGGATCGTCCATCGACAGCATGCTGTTGGCCAGCGTGCGCACGATTCCCGGCATCCACCACTGAAGTCCGGCGACAGTGCCGTCGTCCTTGCGAATGGTGAAGGTCTCGGTATCCTTCAGCACCTGATCGGCCAGCGCCTGGGTCGTCGTCGTCCAGACCTTGCCGACAATTGGGAAATGCACTTCCACAACCGGACCCAGGGCACGAAGTTTCTCGATCGCGATACCGGGACTGCGAAAGTAGTCCTGGCTGGCGAAGTCTACACGGAGCGTCATCAGCGATCCCTTTACCGAAAGCCGCGCATCACTCGGTGTGGTGCTGAACTGGTATGCCGGCAGCGCCGCTCAGGCTCCTTGGACATGATGTGCCGTTGCTTCTACTTCAGTTTTCCGTCTCGCGGGCCTCATCCCGAAAGGTACTTGCTTCGTTCTAGCAATTCCAGATGACGCGGGTCGAGAGCGCATATGGAACCTATAAGGCTCTCTCGATTTCATGCCGCCTCAGCGACTGCGGTCCTGACGACGATCCCTTTGTCTCACGCTCTCCATGCGCGGCCGACCTAGTCCACCTTGACGTCGGCCGCCTTGATCATCGGCCACCACTTCGCGATCTCGGCCTTCTGCCAGGCGCCGAGCGCATCGGGCGAGAGTTCATCCGGCGCAGGCATCTGCAATCCGAGATCCTCAAACTTCTTCCGCACGGCCGGATCATTCATCGCCTCAACAGCCGCGCCATTGAGCTTTGCGACAACTTCTTTCGGCGTACCCTTCGGCACCCACAGGCCGGACCACAACGTCATGTGAAACCCGGATAGCCCCGCCTCGTCAGTTGTCGGAATGTCCGATGCTGACTCGACGCGCTTGTCGTCTGTGACGGCGTAGGCACGGATGGTGCCGGCGCGCACCTGGCTGATGGAATTGGAAGTCTGGTCGATAATGATATCGATCTGCCCGGCGACGAGGTCATTCAGCGCGGGGGCCGTGCCGCGATACGGCACATATTGCAGCTTGATACCGGTCGCGTTTTCAAAATAAAGCCCGGCGATGTGGCTTCCCGAACCAGCACCGGCAGTGCCGGCGGTGGGCGGTGACGGCTTCGCCTTCAGCCATGTCAGCAACTCCTTCAGCGATTTGGCTGGAACCGCGTTCTTGCTGACGATGATCATCGGGTTGCTCGGCAACAACACCACCGGCTCGAGATCGGTGACGAGATCGTAGCCGAGCTTGTAGATCGCGCCGTTGGCGACGTGGGTGCCGAGATGGCCGATGCTGACCGTGTAGCCGTCAGGCGGTGAGCGCACGACGCGTCCGACGCCGAGCGAACCCGCTGCACCTGTCACGTTCTCGATGGTGATGGTTTGCCCAAGCGACCGCTGCATGCGCTCGCCCAGAATTCGCGCCATCGAATCGGTGGGGCCGCCAGCAGAAAACGGCACCACGATGGTGATGGGATGCGACGGGAAATTGTCCGCGCACGCGGTGCCGCCAATTGTGAGCAACGCCATGAACGCAGCCAGAATGGCAATTCGCATCGCATCCTCCCAAGACCGCCGCGTCTGACGAACGGTCGATTACAGCTTCGCGTAGTCGATCGGCGCGTGTCGATCGAGCGTGCGCGTGACCGGCGGCAGCGGATATTTAAGCCCGGTCGCGCAATTGAACAGCATCACGCGGTCGTTCTTCGTTACGCGGCCGTCGGCGAGGCTCTCTTTGTAAGCGGCATAGGTGGCCGCGCCTTCCGGACACAGCAACAGGCCCTCTTCACGCGCGACCTCGTTGAGCGCAGCCGAAATCTTCTCGTCCGTCACTGCGATCGCAAAACCTTTGCTCTCCCGGACTGCCCGCAGGATCAGAAAATCCCCGACCGCCTGCGGCACACGGATGCCGGCGGCGATGGTGCGGGCGTCCTCCCAGCGGGCAGCGTGCTCGGTGCCGTTCTCGAAGGCGCGCACCATCGGCGCGCAGCCCGCCGCCTGCACCGCCACCATCCGCGGCCGCTTGCTGCCGATGAACCCGATGGCTTCGAGTTCAGCGAACGCCTTCCACATGCCGATCAGGCCAGTGCCGCCGCCGGTCGGATAGAAAATCACGTCCGGCACGTCCCAGCCGAGCTGTTCGGCAAGCTCCAGTCCCATCGTTTTCTTGCCCTCGACCCGATAGGGCTCCTTTAGCGTCGAGGTATCGAACCAGCCGGCCTTGGCCTTGCCTTCGCCGACGATCTTGCCGCAATCGTCGATCAACCCGTTGACCCGATAGACGGTGGCGCCCTGCAATTCGATCTCGCTGACATTGACCTCGGGTGTGTCGGCGGGGCAGAAAATCGTGGTCTTGATACCGCAACTGGTGGCATAGGCCGCTAGCGCGGCGCCGGCATTGCCGTTGGTCGGCATCGCCATGTGCTTGATGCCGAGCGCCTTGCCCATCGACACCGCCATCACGAGGCCGCGGGCTTTGAACGAGCCGGTCGGCAGCCGGCCCTCGTCCTTGACGATGATCTCGCCGCCGCCGATTTTTTTTGAAAGCTTCGGAAGTCGGATCAGCGGCGTCGTCGCTTCGCCGAGGCTGACGATGTCGCTGACCTTGCGCACCGGCAACATCTCGCGGTAGCGCCAGAGATCGGGAGGCCGCTGCGCCAGCGCCTCCTTGGTCAGCGCCTTCTTCACGCCGGCTAGGTCGTAGCGCACCAGCAGCGGCTTGCCCGCTTTCGACAGATTATGGATCTGGTCGGCGGGGTAGTGATCGCCTTCCATCGCGCATTCGAGATGGGTCACGAACGTGGGCCGTTCGATCGTCAGATTGTCATTGTCTTTCACGGGTTGGGGTCTCGCTTTTTGGTTTCCACCCCCGGGATAAGCCCGACGGCATGCTTTGCGGGATCATGCCCTAAATATTCAGCGCGCGGCCATAGGCATCCAGCACCGCTTCCTTCATCATCTCGGACAACGTCGGATGCGGGAAGATGGTGTGCATCAGTTCTTCTTCCGTGGTTTCGAGGTTCATGGCAACGACATAGCCCTGAATCAGTTCGGTGACTTCGGCGCCGATCATGTGGGCGCCGAGCAACTGGCCGGTTTTCTTGTCAAAGATTACTTTCACCAGTCCCTGGTCCTCGCCCAGCGCGATCGCCTTGCCGTTGCCGACGAAGGGGAAACGGCCGACGCGGATTTCACGTCCGTCCTCTTTCGCCCTCGCCTCGGTGAGACCGACCGAAGCGACTTGCGGGTTGCAATAGGTGCAGCCGGGAATGAGGTCCTTGTCGGTGGCGTGCGGGTGCAGGCCCTTGATGGCCTCGACGCACACCACGCCTTCATGTTCGGCCTTGTGCGCCAGCATCGGCGGTCCCGCGACGTCGCCGATGGCATAGATGCCGGGCACGTTAGTCTTGCCGTAGCCGTCGATCACGACGCAGCCGCGCTCGGTCTTGACGCCGAGCTTTTCAAGCCCGAGATTTTCGATATTGCCGACCACGCCGACCGCCGAGATCACGCGGTCGAACTCGACCGCCTGCGGCTTCTTGCCGTCCTCGATGGTGGCGACCACGCTGTCGCTCTTTTTCTCGAGTTTTGTCACCTTGGTATTGGTGAGAATCTTGATGCCCTGTTTCTCGAACCGCTTGCGCGCCAGGCCAGCGATTTCGGCGTCCTCCACAGGCAGAATCTGCGGCAGCACCTCGACGACGGTCACGTCGGCACCCATGGTGTGAAAGAACGACGCGAATTCGATGCCGATCGCGCCGGAACCCACCACCAAAAGCGACTTCGGCATCTTGTCCGGCACCATCGCCTCGAAATAGGTCCAGATCAGCTTCTTGTCGGGCTCAAGCCCGGGCAACACCCGCGGTCGCGCGCCGGTGGCAAGGATGATGTGCTTGGCCTGATAGGTGCCCTCGCCCACCGTGCCCTTCGGTGCCTCGACGGCGGATTTCTTCACAGTGATCTTGCCGGGCGCGTCGATCGTGGCTTCGCCCCAGATCACCGTGACCTTGTTCTTTTTCATGAGAAAGCCGACGCCGTCGTTGAGGCGCTTGGACACCCCGCGCGAGCGCTGGACGACCGCTTTCGGGTCGTAGGAGACGTTCTCAGCGGAAAGGCCGTAATCCTTGGCATGCTGCATGTAGTGGTAGATTTCCGCTGAGCGCAGCAGCGCCTTGGTCGGGATGCAGCCCCAGTTCAGGCAGATGCCGCCGAGATAGGATTTTTCGATAATGGCGGTCTTGAAGCCAAGCTGTGCTGCGCGGATCGCGGCGACATAGCCGCCGGGTCCGGAGCCGATGATGACGATATCGAACGAGGTGTCGGCCATATCAGGTTCCCGTCAGCTCAAGCAGTCGCGTGCGGCGTTGCGCATCGATCAATGGGGGGATGTTCATGCGGATACGGCTTCGGTGGGTGAACTCTGCCGCGACAAATATATATGCAGGACGAGCCATTGTACCAGCGCGACGATCCACAACGGCACAAACATCTGCACCATGCCGACGATCTCGCGTAGCCAGTTGATGCCGCGGACGCCGTTATCGACAAGGCCGAGAGCAACGATCAGAAATGGCACCAGAAACAAGATGTAGAGCGCACGCTTCAGGTGCCGCTGGCGATCGCTGCGCCGCAGCGCCAAACCATACATGAGCATGCTCAGGATGACATAGCCGACGATCAGCACCGCACGGAAGGCCTCGCCAAGGCCGCGGCCCGTGGCGTCATCCCAATCGGGCAGAACCGATACCGCGGCATAGGCAAGCAGGCCGGCAACGGCCGAGGCGACAATAGCCAGGATGAAGACTCCCGCGAGCCGCATGATTGCCCTTGTTGTCGATCAACGAACGAACGGAGTCTCACACCACCATCATGACCGGATTTTCGATTAGCAGCTTGAAGGCACCGATCAGTTCGGCCCCGAGCGCACCGTCGACCGCGCGGTGATCACAGGACAAGGTCACGCTCATCATCTGCGCCGCCTCGATCTTGCCGTGCTTGACGATCGCGCGCTCCTCAGCCGTGCCGACAGCGAGGATGGTGGCGTGCGGTGGGTTGATCACAGCGGTGAAATGATTGATGCCGTACATGCCGAGGTTAGACACAGCCGTGGTGCCGCCCTGATACTCCTCCGGCTTGAGCTTTCGCGCTCGGGCGCGCGCCGCAAAGTCCTTCATCTCGGCTGAGATCACCGAGACCGGCTTGGTCTCGGCCTTGCGGATAATCGGCGTGATCAGGCCGCCGGGCATCGCCACGGCGACGCCGACGTCGGAATTTTTGTGCCTGAGCATGCCGCCTTCGGTCCAGCTGACATTGGCGTTGGGTATCCGCTGCAGCGCCAGCGCCAGCGCCTTGATGACGAAATCGTTGACCGAGAGCTTGTAGGCCGGCTTGCCGTCCTTGTCCTTGGGCGCCGCGGCGTTGATCTCCTCGCGGGCCTCGACCAGCTTGCCGATGTTGCAGTCCATCGTCAGATAGAAATGCGGGATGGTTTGCACCGAGGCGGTGAGACGCTGTGCAATGGTGCGGCGCATGCCGTCGTGCGGGATGACCTCGTAGCTGCCCTCTTCGAACAGTGCGCGGATCTGCTGATCCGACATCGACGGCGCGATGGCCGGCGCGGCAGCGGGCGCAGCGGTCGGGGCTTTCAGTCCCTTGCCGGATCGGGCTTCCTCGACATCGCGTGCAATGACGCGGCCATGCGGACCGGAACCGTTGATGCGGGCGAGCTCGATGCCAGCTTCCTTGGCCAGGCGTCGGGCCAGCGGCGAGGAGAAAATGCGGCCGTGACCGTTAGATTGGGGCGCTGTTTCCCTGGATTGAAGCGGCGGGGCTGAGACGGGCGCCGACGCAGCAGTCTTTGCAGGTTCCTTGGCCGGGGCCGCGCTCTCTTTCGGCGCTTCCGCTTTGGTCTCCGCCTTCGCCTCGGCTTTGGCCTCGGCCTTTGGCTGCTGGGAAGCCGCCCCCGCCGCCTTGACGTCCTCGCCATCGCCCGCGAGCACCGCGATCACGTCGTTGACAGCGACATCCTGGGTGCCCTCGGGCACCACGATTTTCGCAATCGTGCCCTCGTCGACCGCCTCGACCTCCATGGTCGCCTTGTCGGTCTCGATTTCCGCGATCACGTCGCCGGACTTGACCTTGTCGCCCTCCTTCTTGAGCCACTTCGCAAGGTTGCCCTTTTCCATCGTCGGCGACAGCGCGGGCATCAGAATGTTGATTGGCATTTGTCAGTGACCTTGTTGCGACCGCGGCGTGGTGGTGCCCGGGTCGGTCGGCCGCGCGATTTCGGCTTCGAACATGTCGACGATGCGCGTCAACGCTTCGTCCTCGGTGAAGGCGCTCTCGCGCGCATACGCGCGCGCGGCATGGCGCGCGAGGTCAACCAGAAGCAGGCCCCACATATCCGGCTCCTCGAACGCGCGCGTGAACGCGATCGAAAGCCCGCCATCGACGATGAATGCGCGCAACACTTCCGTGGCATCATCACGACCGATGACATCCGGAGGCAATGGCTGTTCTTTGGGACCGGACATGGCTCACCGGTAGCAAACGGCTTTGGCGGCTTCGACCACCTCGGCCACCGAGGGCAATGCGAGCTTTTCGAGGTTGGCCGCGTAGGGCATCGGCACGTCCTTGCCCGACACCCGCATCACCGGCGCATCCAGATAGTCGAATGCGTGCTGCATCAGTCGCGCGGAGATTTCGGCGCCAACGCCGTTCTGCTGCCAGCCTTCCTCCACGGTGACGGCGCGGCCAGTCTTCTTGACCGAGGCGACGATGGTGTCGGTGTCCATCGGGCGCAGCGTGCGCAGATCGATCACCTCGGCCTCGATGCCTTCGTTGGCCAATTCGTCGGCGGCCTTCAAGGCGTAGGACATTCCATTCGACCACGAGACGATGGTGACATGGCCGCCTGCGCGGACGATCCGGGCTTTGCCGATCGGGATCACGTAGTCGTCGAGTTTTGGCACCTCGCCGGAATGGCCATACAGCATCTCGTTTTCAAGGAAGATCACCGGATTCGGATCGCGGATCGCGGCTTTCAGCAGGCCCTTGTAGTCGGCGGCCGAATACGGCGCGACCACCTTCAGGCCGGGAATTTGCGAGTACCAGGCCGAATAATCCTGGCTGTGCTGGGCGGCGACGCGGGCGGCGGCGCCGTTCGGCCCGCGGAACACGATCGAGCAGCCCATCTGTCCGCCGGACATGTAAAGCGTCTTGGCCGCGGAATTGATGATCTGGTCCATCGCCTGCATGGCGAAGTTGAATGTCATGAATTCGACGATCGGCTTCAAACCGGCCATCGCCGCGCCGATGCCGATACCAGCAAAACCATGCTCAGTAATCGGGGTATCGATGACGCGCCTGGCGCCGAATTCCTGCAGCAACCCTTGTGTGACCTTGTAGGCGCCCTGATATTCCGCGACCTCTTCGCCCATCACGAACACGTCGGGGTCGCGCCGCATCTCCTCGGCCATGGCATCGCGCAGCGCCTCGCGGATGGTCATCGTCACCACCTCGGTGCCTTCGGGCACTTCAGGATCGGGCTCGGCGACGGTTTTGGGCGCAGCAGGCGCCTTCTTTTCTTCTCCACCAGACTTGGTTTCGCTGGATGCGGGGGGTTCCGCCTTGGCTTCGACCGGCGGCGTGGACTCCGCGGCTTTCTCCTGTTTTGCGGGCGCTGCCGCCTTGCCGGCGTCGGCAGCACTTTCGCCGTCCGCAAGAATGGTCGCGATCGGCGTGTTGACCGCGACGTCGGCGGTGCCTTCGGGGATCAATATCTTGCCAAGGGTGCCCTCATCGGTGGCCTCGACTTCCATCGTCGCCTTGTCGGTTTCGATTTCGGCGATGACATCGCCCGACTTGATCGCCTCGCCCTCCTTCTTCAGCCATTTCGAAAGATTGCCTTTCTCCATGGTCGGCGACAGCGCGGGCATCAGCACTTGAATTGGCATGGTAGCTCCAGAAAGTCGGTCTTAAGGCTGCGCGCATTCCGATCGCAAAAAACGGTACCCGCTCTTTGCGGAATGCGTGCCCGCGCTTCAACGATAGACGTCAGTATAAAGTTCGGCCGGATCGGGTTCGGGGTCGTGCTGTGCAAAGTCGGCAGCGGCGTTGACGATCTCGCGCACCTCGGCGTCGATGGCCTTCAATTCCTGTTCGCTCATCTTGGCCGCGAGCAATCGGTTGCGAACTTGCTCGATCGGATCCTGATCGTGGCGAACCTTGTCGACTTCCTCGCGGGTTCGGTATTTCGCCGGGTCCGACATCGAATGGCCGCGGTAGCGGTAGGTCTGCATTTCCAGGATGTATGGGCCCTTGCCCTCGCGGCACCATGCGACGGCCTTTTCACCGGCAGCCTTCACGGCGCGGACGTCCATGCCGTCAACCTGCTCGCCCGGAATATTGAAGGAGATGCCGCGCTTGGAAAAATCGGTCTGCGCGGAGGAGCGCGTCACCGAGGTGCCCATCGCATAGCGGTTGTTCTCGATGACGTAGATCACCGGCAGCTTCCACAGCTCCGCCATGTTGAAGCTTTCGTAAACCTGCCCCTGATTCGAGGCACCATCGCCGAAATAAGCCAGGCTGACGAAATCGTTTCCTCGATAGCGATTGGCGAAGGCGAGCCCGGTACCGAGCGGGACCTGGGCGCCGACGATGCCGTGGCCGCCGAAGAAGTTCTTCTCCTTGCTGAACATGTGCATGGAGCCGCCCTTGCCCTTGGAATAGCCGCCATGGCGTCCGGTCAGTTCGGCCATCACGCCCTTGGCTTCCATGCCGGTGGCCAGCATATGCCCGTGGTCACGGTATCCGGTTATGACCTGATCGCCCTTTTTCAGGGCCATCTGCATGCCGACGACGATGGCTTCCTGGCCGATGTAGAGATGGCAGAAGCCGCCGATCGCACCCATGCCGTAGAGCTGGCCTGCTTTCTCTTCGAACCGCCGAATCAGCAGCATGTCGCGCAGCGCGCCGAGCTCCTGTTCCCTGGTGAATTCCAGGGGGGCGCGGGAGTCGTTTCCCGTTTCCTGGCCTGTTTCTTTAGCGGCGCTTTTCTTTGGTGCGGCCATGGCAATTCCGGATGAGAGGATGGTAGCCCTCTCTAACCCAACTCAAACCGCCATGAAAGGATTGCGTGACGCCGCGTAAATTTCCCTATGCCGCACTGCAATGCGGCGACATTTTCGAAATTGATTTCGCCCGTTTTTGAAATTTCAGCACGATCCGGAAAAGCGGGCGCCGGTTTTCCCGGACAGGCTCCTTCGCTCGGCCGGAGATCTGCTCTCTCAGGCGAAGTCAGTTCGGCGTGAGCGTCCGAACCAGATCGTGAGGATTGGCGTAGTCGAGCTGATAGCGCGCGCGCTCGTCGAGCATATCGGGGTCGACCCGGTCGGATCGGAGCAACGACACGCGTTGCTCGCCCTCAGCCCGCTCTCGCTTCAGCCGCGCCAATTCAGAGGTCAGCGCGATGATCTCCTGATCGAGCTCCTGCCGCGCATTCAGCCCATACTTGCCGGTATAGGCGTTGACGCCGAAATAGCCGACCATCGCCGCCGCCATCGCATAGAGGGCAAGCCCGGTGAGCAGGGATTTGAGTCGGCTGCGCGAGACCATGGCGGCAAGGATGCGACGGTCCGGTTAACGGAATCCTAAGGCCGACCCGTTCGGCGCCAAGCGCAGCCTATTTGCTGAACTTCTCGACGAAGGCCGCGTAGGCGTCGATATATTGCTTCAGCACCGCCTGCAGCGATTCCTTGATCAGTTCGCCCTTGTCGTCGAAGGCGTCGCCGACGCCATTCAGATAGATTTCCGGCTGCCCCAGGATCGGACCCGAAATGCCCGGCAAGATATTCTGCAGATGTTTGGCCGCGCTGACGCCGCCGAGCGGACCCGGCGAATTGCTGACAATGCCGGTCGGTTTGCCCAGGAACGAGCTTTTGCCGTAGGGGCGCGATCCGACGTCGATGGCGTTCTTCAACACGCCGGGGATCGAGCGATTGTATTCGGGCGTGACGAACAGCACGCCGTTGGACTTGTGCAGCTTTTCGCGGAATGCCACCCAATCGGCGGGCGGAGTTGCTTCCAGATCCTGATTGAAGAACGAAATGTCGTGAAGGGTGACGACGTCAAGTTTCAAGTTATCGGGTGCCAGCTTGGCCAGGGCCTTGGCGATTTTAAGCGTAAAACTCTCTTTGCGAAGGCTACCGACGATCGCGACAACATTGTGTAAGTGGGCCATGGGACTTCCTTTGATGGCGGATACTGGAACAGCGGCTGGCGACACCCTAGCCATCCCTCGAAACGATGCAAGTGCATGAACTGACGAAATTGCTGCCTGTTGGCCTGTTTCTCTATTATCCCGGCCACCGGCAAATAATGCCGAAGCTGCGAGCCTTCGTCGATCACGTGAAGAGCCGCTCCGGCGCTGCCAACAAGACCCCGATTCACATTGCTGACGGGCGTACTCGCAGCGTGAAAAGGCGCTGAGTTGGGGTGGCGCGGAAGCTCCGCGAAGCAATCCATAGCCGCACAGAAAGCTGGACCGCTTTGCTTCGCTCTCCCCCGAGAGGTCGTCATACTCCGCGAACGCGGAGTATCCAGTACGCTGCGGCTTATCGATTCCATCATTGGCGTCTCGGAGTACCCGATCGCCCGCCGGAGCCTGTCATCGGGCTCGCCGAAGGCGAGACCCGGTGGCGGGCGATGACGGTGGAGGGCGCGGCGCGCTCGCACCGCTTCACAAATGGTCGTCATACTCCGCGAAAGCGGAGTATCCAGTACGCCGCGGCTTATCGATTCAATCACTGGCGTCTCTGGAATACTGGATCACCCGCCTTCGCGGGTGATGACAGTGGAGAGTGTGGAACGTCATTGCGAGCGAAGCGAAGCAATCCATTGCCAGCAAGAAAGAAGGAGTGGATTGCTTCGCTACGCTCGCAATGACGGCGAATGCAGACACACATCCGCATTCTCGCGGCGCAGTGCGTCCGAGGTTTGCCAAAGACATCCGCCCTTTAGAATAGAGGGCGTGGGGAATGCCGGATGCCCGATGCACCCGCAGCCTCGTGTGCGCTATTGGTAGTAAGTATGCACACGAGTATTCACAGCGAGCCACCGGAATCACCCGGCATTCCCGCACGCGATGGTTTACGGCTTATACCGTGCTCTCCCCGGCGACCGGCTTTCTTGCCACCGTCGTTACGCGGATTAATCCGCAAACTTGACGCCAGCGTCGGGGCGTCAGGACCACACGTCTTCGCCGTCCGCCAGCTCAACTCAATGCGCTCGTCAGTCGCACCGCCAGCGTCCACCGCATCCCGCCCCGCGTTCGTGACGATCGCGAGCGCCCCTCTCATCGGAACGAGACGGCGAGAGATATACAGCTGATTTGCCTATTCTGAAAATCAGAAATTTTTTTCAGTATGGGGCTGGACAGGCGCACTACACCAAATCTAGCCCGTCGGGCGCGCTTTTTTTTGCAAAATGTCATCCGCCGGTTCAACCTGACGAATGCGCAGCCTTTTTCGCTCACGACGGGCAATGGCCTCGATGAAGAGAAACCTGCTCTCTAGACAAGTGAACAAGTCGAAACAGATCAGGCCGCCCCATGGGACGGCCTGCTTCGTCTGATCCCGGCGGCGGCAGTCAGATGACTGGATTCCAGGCGACCGGAACCAGCCGGTATTTCGCGCCGTCCTTCTCGACATGGCCGATGCACGGGAAAGTGAAGTGGAAGCCGACCACCGTCGCCTTCTCGGCCGACGCCATGTCGTAGAACTTGTGGCGGGTCGCCTGCGCCAGGTCTGGATCGGTATCGTAGACCACGTGCCAATCCGGATTGCGCAGGAAGAATTCCGGAATGTTGGTGACATCGGACTGGATCAGGATTTTCGAATTGCCCGACGCGATGGCAAAGGAGGTATGTCCGGGCGTGTGACCCGGCGTCGCGATCGAGGTGATGCCGGGGGCGACCTCCTTGCCCCAGTCGTACTTCGTCACCTTGGATTCGATGCCGGCAAAGGTCTTCTTCACATTGGCGAAATAATTCTTCATCATCTCATTGGTCTGCGCCTTGGCCGTATTCTCGTCGCTGGTCCAGAACGCCCAGTCGACCGAGGGCACCATGATCTCGGCATTCGGGAATGCCATCGAGCCGTCTGCGGCGCGGATACCGTTGGTGTGGTCGGGATGCAGATGAGACAGCAGCACGACGTCGATGCTCTTGGGATCGACGCCGGCGGCGGCAAGATTTTGCAAGGTGCGGCCAACCGCACCCTTGGTGGCTTCCAGGTTGGCCACGCCGTTACCGGTATCGATCAGGATCAGCTTGCTGCCGGTGTTGATGAGCTGCGGGTTGAACGGCACCGTTACCATGCCCTTGGGCATATAGGCCGCATCAGCCGCAGCAAGCGCCTGGTCCTTCGGGACATTGGTCACGAACGTATCGGGCAGCGGGAACGAGCGCGCACCGTCGTTGATCGAGGTGCATTCGTAATTGCCGACCTTGTAGCGATAGAACCCCGGCGCCTGCGCGCCCGCCGGCGCCACCGAGGCGCGCGCGGTCGGTGCTCCGAACGAGGTCAAGGCGGCTGCAGTACCGGCTGCGGCGCCGGCTAAAAGATGGCGGCGGTTCAAGTCAGTCATGGCGAATATTCCCCTGGTGTGTGATGCTTTTTTCGCGTGCGCGTTCGGTGCAAATGTTTCCCTCTGTCATGGACAGAACGCAACCTCTTTGATTGCAACTATTTGATCAGCTCCCAGAACAAGCCGACGATCGCCACATAGCCGAACGTGAAGATCAGCGTCCTCAGATAGGGGATACCAAGCAGGTACACAACGGCATGGGCCAGGCGCAGCCAGAAGAACGCTATCGCCCAGAACGCGGTGCTCGCATCGGCCTTGCCGGCCAGATGAACCGCGATCACCAGGGCTGCGAACGGCGCGAAGGTTTCGACCGCGTTGATGTAGGTCCGGTCGGCACGTTTGCCCCACAGCGGCAACGGCCGCGGCGCGGGGTCGACATAGTTTGGAGGCGCGAGAGGCCCATTGGTCATCACCTGGCAGACGACATAGGGAATCCACAGCGATGCCGTGAGAATTGTGGTAAAGGCGACGTACTTCAGGTCCGTCGACATTTAATGTCCCCCTCCTTAAAAAATGATTTTCAATAGCTCCTGTCGCTCGGGTCGGTCCTGCGCGGGCAGCCGGCCAATTGGCCGGCGCCGAACCTTACCCGCCCTTGTTCGGATTGATCAGATATTTCTCGCCGGTGGCGCGCTTGCCGTAAACGGCGATGTTCGAAAGCTGTAGCGCTTCCTGCAGCGACACCACTTGCGTGTAATGGCTGGCAAATGTCGTCTTTAGCTCGTCGACCACCCGCTGGCGGAGCTTTGCGCCTTCGGCGGGCGCTATCTTTTGCAGGAACGGAAACAGCAGCCAGCCGCCGACCCCCCACGCCATTCCGAACGCCCGGTTCAACTCGACCGGACGCGGGTCGAGGCTGCCATAGATATAGACCTGCTTGTGCACGCTCGATCCGTAGCGGCTGTAGACTTTTGCGGTTTTGTTGACCGCAATCTCCATGCAAGTGAGGATTTGACCAGCAAGTTTGCCGCCACCGATGGCATCGAACGCCAGCGTCGCACCGGTTTCGACCAACGCGCTCGTCAGATCTTCCATGAAGGCCGGCGTGGTGGAATCGACGACGTGTTTCGCCCCGATCTTGCGCAGGATATTGGCCTGCTCCGGGCTGCGCACGATATTGACGAGACCGATGCCGTCCTTGAGGCAGATCTTGTTGAGCATCTGCCCAAGGTTGGACGCGGCTGCCGTATGGACGAGCGCCTTATGGCCTTCGCGCCGCATGGTCTCGACCATGCCGAGCGCCGTCAGCGGATTGACGAAGCAGGATGCACCCTCGGCGGGCGTAATGCCCGCAGGCAGCGGTAGACATTCGCTCACTTTCAGGCAGCGATACTGCGCATACATTGCACCGCCGATCATGGCGACGGTCCTGCCCATCAGTGCCTTGGCTGAATCCGACGAGCCGGTCTTGACGACGACGCCGGCGCCCTCATTGCCGACCGGCATCGATTCATCGAGCCGCCCTGCCATCGCCTTCATCGCCGCTTCCGGCACATGGGCGGTAATCACCGGCGCGTCCTTGGTGCCGGACGCTTTGGCGGTGCTCATATCGGCGGCTCCGACCAACAGGCCCAAGTCCGAGGGGTTGATCGGCGAAGCCTCGACGCGGACCACGACTTCATCGGCTGATGGTTCGGGGATGGCGACTTCGGCCAATGATATCTCAAGTTCGCCGCTTTTCCTGATGAGCGAACGTAACTGAAGCCCGGTCTTGCTATCTGAACTCACGACATACCTCCCGTTTCGGCACTACCGAATTGGGTGGGAGTGTTCGCAGGTTACGGCGAGAAGGCAAGCCTCATTGTGCTTGATACGTAGCAGGCTCAGCCCGCGATCACGGCTTGGCGGTTTCGGGCGCCTCGCCGCGGGCTACACGATCAGCACGTCATGCGCGGTCAGCGGGGTCATGACACCGGCCAGCGTGATGGACGCATCGTGACCGAGGTCGATGACCGTATCATGACCGACGACTTGGACAGCGAGATGCGCAAAATCAACGGCCACGTTCGAGGCGAGCTGAAGAATGTCGTGGCCGGCGGCATCTCCGGACTTGAAATTATTGATGATGTCGTGCCCGGAGACCTGATTGAAGACGAAGGTGTCCCCACCTGCGCTGTTGATGACGTCGTTTGCCGTCGTCGAAGTCAATGTGACACCGGAGACATAGGCCGTCATGGTATGCGAACCATCGTTGTTGTCGAAAGTGGTCATGATCCTGTGTCCCGATGCGTCCGTCACGTCATGTCGCGCTGTATAGGCTTGACCCGTGATATCGTAAGTATCCACAGTCTTGATGCCGCTGGCGTCGACGGTCTGCTTCAGGAGCAGCGATCCGTCGGCGCGATAGTCTTCGATCAGCACGCTATGCCCCGATGAATCGTCGACTGTGTGCTGCGAGGTATAATCCTTGCCGACGATGTCGTAGCTGTAGATGTCGCGCGAACCGTCGGCATGCCGGAGCGTCTCGGTCGTCAGGGTATCGTCCGCAGCGTAGATGGATTGGACATAAGATCCATCCTTTTGCGTCACCGTTTCCTCGGTAACGTGGCCGGCGCTGTCATATTGGTCCAGCGTGCTGACCACGCCGGACTCGACGGTCTGCTTCAGGAGCATGGATCCATCCGCGCGATAGTCTTCGATCAGCACGCTGTGCCCCGATGAATCGTCGACAGTATGCTGCGAACTGTAGTCCTTGCCGACAATGCCGTAGCTATAGATGTCGCGCGAACCGTCGGCATGCGCGAGCGTTTCGGTGACGAGACTACCGTCCGCGGCATAGGTGGACTGGACATAGGATCCGTCCTTCTGCGTCACGGTTACCTCGATGGTGTGCCCGAGGCTGTCATACTGATCGACCGTCTTGATGCCACTGGCATCGACGGTCTGCTTCAGGATCAACGATCCGTCGGCGCGATAGTCTTCGATCGCTACGCTATGTCCCAATGAATCGCTGAGTGTATGCTGCGAGGTGTAGCCCTCGCCCACAATGCCATAGTTGTAGATGTCGCGCGAGCCGTCGGCGTGCCGGATGGTCTCGCTGGTTTCGAGGCCCGACGCATTGAAGGTAAATTGATCGAACGAACCGTCGACATAACTCGTTGCGAACTGCGTGAGATGACCGGCGACGTCGTAGTCGGCGCGGACGACCGAGCCGTCGCCGTTGACTACTTGCGTGAAGGCGAGACCGCCGGTCGCGGTCCCGTCGCCGTGGAAATATTGCGACACCACCGCCTCGGCCGGCTTTCCCATCACGGAATAGCCGGTGCTGGTATACTGGTTGTTGAGATCCCATTGCCAGAGTTCGACGCCTTGCATCCAGCTGCCGCCTTCCGCCGTCCAGACCTGAAAGAAAGCCTTGTAGGCGTCCGCCTGCGCTGCCGGATCGGGGGTGCCGTTAATGGTCCATGACCCCGGCTGGATCGCGGTGCCATCGATGCTGCGATAGCCCATCTCCGTCATCAGGACCGGCTTGCCGTATTGCTCCGACAGCGAATGGAGGAAATCGACCGGCGATTTGTGCTCGAACGCGGCCGCGTAATAGGGGTTGGTTGGCACCTCGTTCCAGGCGTTGACGAGGTCCTGCACGGTCGGCGTACTGCTGGTCGTCAGCGGCGGATAGGTATTCACGCCGATGGTGTCGAGTTCGTCCCAGAAGCTGACCTTGGACGCCTCATCGGTCGCGGCGGCATAGGTCAGTTCGCCGTGGTAGACTTGGCGAACGGCCGCGATCAGATCGGTCCAGTAGCCGCGATATTGCGGACCCGACAGGCTACTCATCTCGTTGCCGATGGCGAAGGTCTCCACGCCACCGGCCTGCGCGATGGTGGCGAGATGCACGATTTCGGCCTCGTAGGAAGCAAAAAAAGCGCTGACGTCGGTCGGCGCCATGCTGGAGGTCGGAGTTCCGTCCAGCGGGGAGATCGCGGCCTTAAAGACCACCGATAGCCCCGCGGCATGCGCGGCCTGAAAGCCTGCCAGCAGACTTGCGTCACTTTCGGTTTTGGCAGGGTCGGCGATGACGGTGTCGGTAGTTCCGCTCTGGGTCCAGATACGGGCCGTCAGCTCGATCGAATTCGAACCCAGCGCCGCAATTGTGTGAAATGCCTGATCGGCCGACGCGCTGGAGAATTGCCCGTTCCACTCCGACAACGCGCCGAAGCCCTGAACCTCGAAGATATTTGCCACACCTGATCTCCGTCCATGTCCGACGGAAATCGGTCCGTCTTTGTCTGACGGTCGTCCCGATGCATTACGTTCTTCTTAAGAGAGGATCTGTTGCGCGCGAAAATTTCAGAGTCGTCTCAAATCCGCAAAATGCGCGCACCAAAGTTGTTCCGTATTCGGAACACGCAACATATTCCAGGCGCAAACAAGCCGCGAATCCGATCGCGTTCCGACAACGCGAACGGCACTCCATCTTGAAGCGCCGACGCGTGATGAAACTGCCGTTTGCTTCAGGCCAGCGCCTTCAGCGCCGCCCTGCCCGCATATTTCGCCTGCGTGCCCAGTTCCTGCTCGATGCGCAGCAGTTGATTGTACTTGGCGGTACGGTCGGAGCGTGCCAGCGAGCCGGTTTTGATCTGGCCGCAATTGGTGGCCACCGCGAGATCGGCGATAGTGGAATCCTCGGTCTCGCCGGAGCGGTGCGACATCACCGCCGTATAGCCGGCCTTGTAGGCCATCTCGACCGCGCTCAGCGTCTCTGTCAGCGTGCCGATCTGGTTGACCTTGACCAGGATGGAGTTGGCGCGGCCATTCTTGATGCCGTCGGCGAGCCGGGTCACGTTGGTGACGAATAGATCGTCGCCGACCAGTTGGCATTTACTGCCGATGAGGTCGGTCAGTTCCTTCCAGCCGTCCATATCGTCTTCGGACATGCCGTCTTCGATCGAGACGATCGGATAACGGGACGCGAGATCGGAGAGATATTTCGCTTGTTCGGACCTCGATCGGGTCTTGTTCTCACCGCCATAGACGTAGGCGCCGTCCTTGAAGAATTCGGTGGCGGCGCAATCCAGCGCCAGCATGACGTCGCCGCCGGCCTTGTAGCCGGCCTTGCCGATCGCGGCCATGACGAACTCGAGCGCGGCATCTGCCGACGGCAGGTTGGGTGCAAAACCGCCTTCGTCGCCGACATTGGTATTGTGGCCGGCCTTCTTCAGTTCCGATCGCAGGGTGTGGAAGATTTCCGAGCCGCAGCGCAGCGCCTCGGCGAAAGTCGGCGCGCCGACCGGCATGATCATGAATTCCTGGAAATCGATCGGATTGTCGGCGTGCACGCCACCATTGATGATGTTCATCATCGGCACCGGCAGCGTCCGCGCCGAGGTGCCGCCGATATAGCGATACAGCGGCATATCAAAGGATTCCGCCGCGGCCTTGGCGCAAGCGAGCGAAACGCCGAGAATCGCATTGGCGCCGAGGCGGCCCTTGTTGGGCGTGCCGTCGAGATCGATCATGACCTGGTCGATCTGAACCTGCTGTTCGACCGCCATGTCGCTCAATGCGTCGAAGATTTCGCCGTTTACGGCGTCGACGGCCTTCAGCACCCCCTTGCCGAGGTAGCGCGCCTTGTCGCCGTCGCGCAGTTCGACCGCCTCATGGGCGCCGGTGGAGGCGCCCGAGGGCACCGCCGCGCGCCCGATCGAACCGTCTTCCAACACTACATCAACCTCAACCGTGGGATTGCCGCGGCTGTCGAGAATTTCGCGGCCGATGATGTCGACGATGGCGGTCATGGGTGCCTCTTTTGAAAATGCCGGGAATTTACTGGTTCGCGTTGCTTCTACAGTAACGCATCAGGGCGGAAAAGGCCGCGGCTTCGCGTGACGTTGATGTCACAATTGGCTAATAACGCGGCAGCGGAGATCATCATGTCGAAAACGCCTGCCAAAGCCTCGAAACCGAAAGTCCTGCAGCTCGGCCGCGCCGTGGAATGGCCCCATACGCCCGAAGAGGCTCAGATCGACCGGGTGCCTAATCCGCAGCGGGATACGAACTACGTGGTGCGATTCACCGCGCCGGAATTCACCTCGCTCTGCCCGGTGACCGGCCAGCCGGATTTTGCTCATCTCGTGATCGACTATGTGCCGGGGCAATGGCTGCTGGAATCGAAATCCCTGAAACTGTTTGTCGCGAGCTTCCGTAACCACGGGGCGTTCCATGAAGACTGCACGGTGGCGATCGGCAAAAGGATATCGGCGGAAATCAAGCCGAAATGGTTGCGCATCGGCGGTTACTGGTATCCGCGCGGCGGCATTCCGATCGACGTGTTCTGGCAGACCGGCAAATTGCCGAAAGGCATGTGGATCCCGGATCAGGGTGTCGCGCCGTACCGCGGGCGGGGCTAAGGTTGAACGTTTGGCAGCATTGCCGCGTCCTTGGCTCTCGTTGGCCGCAGCAGCCGCGCGCAAGCCAGACCGAGCGCGACCATCACGGCCGCAGCCGTCAGCAAGGTCGAAATCTTGCCGACATTCTGGATGCCAAACCCGTAGGCGATCGGACCTACGGTCTGGCCCATGAAAAAGAAGAAGGAGTGCAGCGACAGCGCAGTGGCGCGGGCTTCCACCGATAGTTCGCTGGCGAACACCTGCATGCATCCATGGATCATGTAAAAGCCCCAGCCCATGAACAGCAAGCTGAGGGTCTGGATTTTCCAGCCCGGCCCGAACGCGATGATAACGAGTTGCAGGCCGACCAGCGACGCGCCTGATATCATCATGCCGTTGACGCCAAGGCGCGGCAGGAACCGCGATACCGTCATGGTGTAGAACAAGCCGCCGACCGCAAAGCCCGCGATCGCGATCCCCGCGATCGTCAGGCTGGTTTCGCCGACATCGAACAGGAATGCCGCGAGATACGGAAACAATCCGAGCACGCAACAGCCTTCGATGAATACCGCGGCAAAGCAGAGCGCGTTCCGATTGGTGAAGATGGTGCGATAGCCGTGCCGGAGCATGCCGAGGTCCATCTTGACCGGCGTGCGCTTCAAGGCTTCGCCGCGGAAGCCCGATGTCACGGCAACCGACGCCACCACCGCCAGCGTGCCGAGCACGGCGAGCACGCCGCGCCAGCCTAGCAAATCGCCGATAATGCCCGACGCGGAGGCGCCGAGCAGATTGCCGGTCATGGAGCCCGCCAGCGTTCGTCCGATCGCGACTTGCCGCTTCTCGGGACCCACCAGATCGCTGGTCAAGCCCAGCGCGATCGGAAATACGCCGCCGGAGCCGATGCCGGCGAGAATCCGGGACGCAAACAGAAGCGAGAACGACGTCGACATCGCGCCGAGGACGTTGGCCAACCCAAGCAGCACCAGGCAACCGATCATCAACCGCGCCTTGCCGAACAGATCCGCGGCCGCGCCCAGCACCGGCTGCACGATCGCAAAGGTGAAGGCGAACACCGACGCGAACCCCGCTGCGGTGGCGATGCTGACGCGGAAATCGCTGGCGACATACGGCAGCACCGGATCGAGCGCGCGCGCCGACAGGCTCGCAGCGAAGGTCGCAAGCGCAATGATGTTGAGAGCCGGCGGCATGCGCTGCTGATGCGGCCGCAGTCCACCTTGCCGCATCAACGCGCTGCGTTCTTTTCGAGACTCTTGGCGAGCGCGTCGAACGCCATCAGCGTCCGCAGCAAACCTTCGAATTCGCGCAGCGGCACCATGTTGGGGCCGTCGGACGGCGCATGATCGGGATCGGGATGGGTTTCGATGAACACGCCGGCTACACCCACCGCGACCGCGGCCCGCGCCAGCACGGGAACAAATTCGCGCTCGCCGCCGGACGAAGTGCCCTTGCCGCCCGGCTGCTGCACCGAATGGGTGGCGTCGAATACGACCGGCGCGCCGGTGGTGCGCGCCAGGATCGGCAGTGCCCGCATGTCCGACACCAGCGTGTTGTAGCCGAACGAGGCGCCACGCTCGGTGACCAGCACATTTGGATTGCCGGCGCCGGTGATCTTGGCGACGACATTGGCCATGTCCCACGGCGCCAGAAACTGGCCCTTCTTGACGTTGACGACCTTGCCGGTCGCAGCCGCCGCCAGCAGCAGGTCAGTCTGCCGGCACAGGAACGCCGGGATCTGCAGCACGTCGACCGCCTGCGCCACCTCGGCGCATTGCGAGACCTCATGGACGTCCGTGAGAACCGGCAAGCCCAGTGACGAGCGAATCTCGGCAAAGATCGGCAGCGCCTGAGCCAGGCCGATGCCGCGCGCTGCGGACACGCTGGTGCGATTGGCCTTGTCGAAGGAGGTCTTGTAGACGAGGCCAATCCTGAGCCGTTCCGCGATCTCCTTCAGCGCGGAGGCGACTTCGAGCGCGTGCGCGCGGCTTTCGAGCTGGCACGGACCGGCGATGATCGAAATCGGCAAATCATTGCCGAATTTGACCGATCCGGCGGCAGTGACGGGCGCAGCTGAAATGTTGGCGTTCAAGGCATTGTCCTTTTCCCGGCACGACCATGCCGGGCAGCGTCGACCGGATCAACCCTGTTTGGGGGGCTCGAATATCAGGGTTGCGCCATGGGCGAAATCCGGCGGGATGACGAGGCGTCCGGCATGCCGTTGCGAGGCAATTTCGTTCTGCCGATGCAGAGCTTCGACCGGCGCGATGTCTGCGACCTCGAAGCGCAGCGCAGGGAGCGTCATCCCCTCGCCTGCTACCTCGGGCGAAATGCCGAACTGGCCGCGAAACGCGACCTGCTCCATGATTTCGATGTCGCCGTTTTCCGTGCGCGCCTTGACACCGATCGAGCTCGAATTCAGGTCGGTGACGCCGGTAAACGCCTTCAGAAAGATATGATGATCGGCGGGATTGTCGGCGACCATGACCGCGCCGGGCACGGCTTTGGTGCCGTTGGCGTGGGTCTGGAAGGCCGGGTCCCAGAAATTTTCCGGGAAATGATGCTGGCACACTGCAAAGCGCAAATTCGGCGATGCCGGGTCTGAGGCAAAAGCCAGCGAGAACGCGAGCTTGACCGGCGTGCCGTCCGGCTTTGTCCCTTCGCGGCCGAAATCGAACACCTTGAAGCCGCCGATGCCGGCCGCCTCGAACGAACGTGCGTCGTCGGCCGCGTTGCTGCTGTTGAGGATCAGCATCGAGAATCCCTCGCGGTGAGCGAGAAAATCCTGGTTGAAGGCGCCGAACGAAAACGAGCGCGCGCCGTGCGGCACGATCTTCTCGGGTTCGGCGACTTCAAGAATTTCGATGTAGCAACGCTTCAACTGCACAATGCGGTTGTGGGTGCCCCATGCATGGCGGTTGCGCGCGCCGATGGTGAAGCCGGCGCGGCGATAGAATTCCGCCGCCGCGTCGAGATCGCGGACGGCGTGCACGATATGGTCAAGACCGTGAGGCATCGGGCGAGACCGGAGCCATCCAACTGCCGTTCACTTCACCGATGAGAATGAAGTCGGCACCAGCAGCTGATTGACGATGTTGCCGACGATCTGGCCGTCCTCCTCGGTTTTTGCGCGCGCCGAGATCCAGTCGGGATCGCTCTGGAATGCGTTCCATTTCTTTTCGCGCTCGGCCAGCGACTCCCAGGCCAGCATATAGGTCAGTTCCTGATTGGATTCGCCGACCAGGGTGGTGAAGAAGCCGGCCTGCCGGATACCGTGCTTTTCCCACAGTTTCAGTGTGATGGTCTCAAAGCGCTTCATCAGCGCCGGCAGACGGCCCGGCAGACAGCGATAGACGCGGGTTTCGTAAATCATGATTTCCTCCATTTTCTTGCGCGGCGTTTATAGCGGCTGGCTGGGGAATTGTCTTGGCCGGATCAAGCACGCCCTGCGGCGTGAAGCGCATGACTAACCGTCATCGTCATCGCGGAGGGCAACGACAGACTCACAACGATCAAGGCCGGCCAGCAGTTCTATACCAGCCGGCTCTGCACCACCGCCGCCTGCACGAACGACGCGAACAGCGGATGCGGTTCAAACGGACGTGATTTCAGTTCGGGATGGAATTGCACCCCGATGAACCAGGGATGGTCCTCGTATTCGACGATCTCCGGCAGCACGCCATCGGGTGACAGGCCCGAAAAACGCAGGCCGTGCTGCTCGAGCCGGTCCTTGTAGGCGGTATTGACCTCATAGCGGTGGCGGTGGCGCTCCGAAATCTCGGTGGCGCCGCGATACACCTCCGACACCCGGCTGCCGCGCTTGAGCACCGCGGGATAGGCGCCAAGGCGCATGGTGCCGCCGAGATCTCCGGCCTTTGTTCGTTTCTCCAGCTCATTGCCGCGCAACCATTCCGTCATCAGGCCAACCAGCGGTTCCCGTGTCGGCCCAAACTCGGTGGAATTCGCCTCCTCGATGCCGACCAGATTGCGTGCGGCCTCGATCACCGCCATCTGCATCCCGAAGCAGATGCCGAAATAGGGCACGTTCCGCTCGCGGGCGAACTGTGCCGCACGGATCTTGCCTTCCGCGCCGCGCTGGCCGAAGCCGCCGGGGACCAGGATGCCGTTGACGTGTTCGAGGAACGGCGCGGGATCCTCGTTCTCGAATACCTCGCTCTCGATCCAGTCGAGATTGACCTTCACCTTGTTGGCGATGCCGCCATGCGACAACGCCTCGATCAGCGATTTGTAGGCGTCCTTCATGCCGGTGTATTTTCCGACGATGGCGATGGTCACCGCGCCCTCGGGATTGTGCACCCGCTCGTTAATGACGTGCCAGCTTTGCAACGCCGGTGGCACTTTCGGCACGACGCCGAATGCCGCGAGCACCTCGTCGTCGAGCCCGGCGGCGTGATAGGCCTCGGGCACCGCGTAGATGTTGTCGACGTCGCGCGCCTCGATGACGGCGCTTTCGCGCACATTGCAAAACAGGCCGAGCTTGCGTCGTTCCTCCTTCGGGATTGGCCGGTCGGTGCGGCACAACAGGATATCCGGCTGGATGCCGATCGAGCGCAACTCCTTGACCGAGTGCTGGGTCGGCTTTGTCTTTAGTTCGCCCGCACTGGGGATGAAGGGCAATAACGTCAGATGAATATAGATGGCATGATCGCGCGGCAGATCGTTCTTGATCTGCCGGATCGCCTCGAAGAACGGCAGGCCCTCGATGTCTCCGACGGTGCCGCCGATTTCGCACAACACGAAGTCGAACTCGTCGTTGCTGTCGAGGATGAAATCCTTGATCGCATTGGTGACGTGCGGGATCACCTGGATGGTGGCGCCGAGATAATCGCCGCGCCGCTCCTTGGTGAGAATGTCCTGGTAGATGCGACCGGTGGTGATGTTGTCGGCCTTGGTGGCGGGACGCCCCGTGAAGCGCTCATAGTGACCGAGGTCGAGATCGGTCTCGGCGCCATCGTCGGTCACGAACACTTCGCCGTGCTGGTATGGCGACATCGTTCCGGGGTCAAGATTGAGATAGGGGTCGAGCTTGCGAAGCCGAACCTTGTAGCCCCGCGCCTGCAGCAGGGCACCGAGCGCCGCTGAAGCCAGACCTTTTCCGAGCGAGGAAACCACGCCGCCGGTGATGAAGATATACCGCGCCATGGGGCTTAACCTTTAAGGCTGCCGGCGCGATTCGCCAAAACGAATCGCAAGCCGCAACAAACATTTTGCCAGGCTGTGGGTGGCCTGAAATTTAAAGTATTATCAGTGCGTTGATGGGGGGTTCTGATGCAAGGCGGTAGCTGCCGTCTTGCATGGCCACCCTGCTTTATTGCGAACGCGGCGCTTGCGGGCCCGATGGGGCCGGCTGGTTCTGCTGCTGCTCGTCGGACTTCTTCAGCGAGTCAAGCAGGCCACCGCTGGTCGGCGGAGCAACCGGCGTTGCCCCATTTGCCGGCTGCGACTGCGTGGCCGGAATGATCGAACTCGGCTTGCGGTCGTAGCTCGCAAGCCAGGACAGGAACAGGCTGGTCGCGAAGAAGCCGACCGCGAGCACGGCCGTCGTGCGTGTCAGCAGATTGGCGGTGCCGCGGCTCGACATGAACCCGGCGCCGCCGCCGACGCCCAGGCCGCCGCCTTCGGATTTCTGCAGCAATACGGTTGCGATCAGCGTCGCAACGATCATCAGGTGGACTACGATAATGACAGTCTGCATCTCTACCTTCCGTCACAATCCCAAAACACGGGCGTCCGGCTGCACATGGGGCTTGCGGGGTTTGAAGTGGCGCGGTGTTACACGATCGGACGGGGCATTGTCACCCCCGGGATCAGCTTGCCGTTAGTTAGGAACAATTCCCCGCAATCGCAAGGAAATCGGCCGCTTTCAGGCTGGCGCCCCCGACCAGCGCGCCATTGACGTTGGCGACCGCCATCAATTCAGCGGCGTTCGAGGGTTTTACCGAGCCGCCATAGAGGATGCGGGTTTTAGCGCCCTCGGCCCTAAATCGCGCGACCAGGAGTTCACGGATAAACGCATGAATTTGCTCGACATCGGCGACCGTCGGGGTCAGGCCGGTGCCGATCGCCCACACCGGCTCATAGGCCACCACCAGATTGTCGGCCTTGGCCCGATCCGGCAGGGACAACTTGAGCTGTCCGGCGCAAATATCGAGGGTTTGCCCGGCATCGCGCTGGTGCTGGGTCTCGCCGATGCAGACGATCGCGGTCAGCCCGGCGCGCCACACCGCTTCGGCCTTCTGGCGAACCAGCACGTCGCTCTCGCCGTGATCGGCACGCCGCTCGGAGTGGCCGACAATGATGGCGCTGGCGCCGGCATCCGCCAGCATTTCGGCCGAAATATCGCCGGTATGGGCGCCGGACGGCTTGGGGTGGCAATCCTGGGCGCCGATCGCGAGAATCTTGGAGCCGCGCGCCTTCTCGCCGAAGGCGGCAATCAGGGTCGCCGGCGGGCAAACCAGCAGGTCGGCTCTGCCAGCAACCGCAGGCGCCCCGGCAAGCATGGCCTCGAATTCGGCCGTGGAGGACCTGAGGCCGTTCATTTTCCAGTTGCCGGCGATCAGCGGCCGGATGGTGTTGGTCATGGCAGGCTTCCCATGAAGATTGGCTCAATCATGCGCTAGCAGAGCACGGCGCCCAGTGCCAGATACCGCCCGCGCAATCGTCACGCCGCTAACCGCTTCACTTCGCCCCACCTGCGGACCTCGCTGGCTCGCCCCGCCAAGGTTGCGACAAGGCGGCTGCCACTTTATGATGCTTTATCAACTCGGTGACGCCCTTTTGCGGTATCCGCCCTAGGCGCGACCCGGTTCCCTCCTGCAAACAAGTTGGACCCATGCTTCGAGGAATGCGCAAAGCCTCATCAAACTGGCTCGGCAAGACCATAATGGCCGTAGTGATGGGCGTGCTGATCATCAGTTTCGGCGTCTGGGGCATTGCTGACATCTTCCGGGGTTTCGGACAGTCGACGCTCGCCAAGGTCGGCCATACCGAAATTTCGACCGAACAATTCCGCCAGCTCTATACCGACCGGCTGCAGCAGATCGGCCGCCAGTTCGGCCGTCCGCTGACGATGGATCAGGCACGTGCCTTCGGCATCGACCGGCAGGTGCTGCAGCAAACCATTGCCGAGGCCGCGCTTGACGAGGAAGCCCGACGGCTGGGGCTAGGACAATCCGACGCCGAGACCATGCGCTTGATCTTCAGCGACCCCAATTTCAAGGGAACCAACGGCGCATTCGATCCGGCCCGCTTCGAGGCCACGATCCGGCAGGCTGGCTTCACCGAACAACGCTATATCGCTGACCAGCGCCGGGTATCGCTGCGGCGTCAGATCGCCGGCACGATCTCCGCCGGTCTCGAACCGCCTAAAGTCATGATCGAGGCGCTGAGCCGCTACCAGAACGAGCAGCGCTCGATCGACTATGTCAAACTTGACGCCGCGCAGGCCGGAACCATCGATCCGCCGTCGCCGGAGACGCTGGCCGGCTATTTCGACGATCACAAGATTCAGTTCCGCGCGCCCGAATATCGCAAAATAGCATTTGTCGCGATTACCCCGGAAGACATCGGCAAATGGTCAGAGGTGTCCGACGAGGACGCCAAGAAACTGTTCGAGCAGCGCCGCGACAAGCTTGGCACGCCGGAGAAGCGCGAGGTGTCGCAAATCGTGTTTCCGAACGCCGAAGAAGCCTTGGCGGCGCGCAATCGGATCACATCCGGAACGTCATTCGACGACATCGCGAAAGAGCGCGGCCTCAACGCTTCCGACGTCGACCTCGGCGTGATCACGAAATCCGAGATCATCGACCCCGCGATCGCGGAGGCGGCCTTTACGCTGCCGTCAGGCGATGTGAGCCAGCCGGTGCAGGGCCGGTTCGGCTCCGTCCTGGTCAAGATCGGCAAGATAGAGCCCGGTGTCGAACCCGCATATGAGAGCTTCGCCGCGAACCTGAAGAAAGAGATCGCGATCGAACGCGCGCGGAAATCGGTCGCCGATCTGCGCGACAAGATGGAAGACGAACGCGGCGGTGGCGCAAGCGTCATTGAGGCCGCACAGAAACTGGGGCTCACGGCCGTCACCGTCGACGCGGTCGATCGCTCCGGCCGCCTGCCTAACGGCCAACTCGCAACCAACATTCCCCGCGGCCTCGATGTCGTGTCGCAGGCATTCAACAGCGATGTCGGCGTCGACAACGATGCGATCTCGTTCAACGGCGGCTATGTCTGGTACGACGTTCTGGGCATCACCCCGTCGCGCGAACGCAGCCTCGATGAGGTCAAGGACCAGGTCGAGGCAAAATGGCGTGACGACCAGATTACGAGCCGGCTGCGGACCAAGGCGACCGAAATGGTTCAGAAGCTCGATCAGGGCGGCAACCTTGCGGACGAGGCTAAGGCTGCCGGATTGAAGGTCGAAACCGCCGCCGGATTCAGGCGCGATGCCTCGTTGCCCGGCGTGCCGGCCAGCGCGATCGCGGCGGCCTTCCGCACCGTCAAGGATGGCTCCGGACAAACCCCCGGCGCCGGTGCCGGCGAATGGATCGTGTTCCGGGTGACCGACGTCACCGTGCCGCCGGTCGACCTTGCCTCGGACGACATCAAGAAACTGAAAGAGAGCCTTCGGAGCTCAATGACCGATGAGCAGATCGGGCAATACGTCACGAAACTGGAAACGGAAATCGGCACATCAATCAATCAGGCCGCCTTCGCGCAGGTGACCGGCGCGAATAACTGAGCATGATTGGAAATGAAGGTCGGCGGCCCCTTGCGGAATTCCCCTCGTCCTGCGGAGCAGCCTCTTGGCCGCGTCACGAAAGATGTGACATCCTCGTGGTTCGAGGCGGCGCAAGTGTGCCTCCTCACCACCAAGCCCCGATTTTGAAAGCACGTGATGGACGATCTCAAATCAATCATCGGAAAAGTCGCCACCGGCGCGACACTGTCGCGCGACGAGGCGGCATCCGCCTTTGACAGCATGATGTCCGGCGACGCCACGCCCTCGCAGATGGGCGGATTTCTCATGGCGCTACGCGTGCGCGGCGAAACCGTCGATGAGATCACCGGTGCGGTAGCCGCGGTCCGGGCCAAAATGCTGCGTGTGACGGCTCCCGCCGGGGCCGTCGACGTAGTCGGCACTGGCGGCGACGGCTCCGGCTCGGTCAATGTCTCGACCTGCGCCTCGTTCATCGTCGCGGGCACTGGCGTCCCCGTCGCCAAGCATGGCAATCGCGCGCTTTCGTCGCGCTCCGGCGCCGCCGACGTGCTGTCTTCGCTCGGAGTGAGGATCGACATCACGCCCGAACATGTCGGCCGCTGCGTCGCCGAGGCCGGAATCGGCTTCATGTTCGCGCCCTCGCACCATCCCGCCTGGAAAAACGTCGGTCCGACCCGGGTCGAACTGGCGACCCGCACGATCTTCAATCTCCTGGGGCCGCTGGCCAATCCGGCCGGCGTCAAGCGGCAAATGATCGGCGTTTTCTCCCGGCAATGGGTGCAGCCGTTGGCGCAGGTGCTGAAGAATCTCGACGCCGAATCGGTCTGGGTGGTGCACGGCTCGGACGGCCTCGATGAGATCACCCTCACCGGCCCGACCTTCGTAGCGGCACTCGATAACGGCAATATTCGCACCTTCGAGGTAACGCCGGAGGAAGCCGGCCTGAAGCGCGTCCGCGGCGAGGCGCTGAAGGGCGGCGATGCCGACGCCAACGCGATCGCGCTGCGCAGCGTGCTGGATGGGATGCCGAGCCCTTTTCGGGACGTTGCCTTGCTGAACGCCGCGGCGGCGCTGATTGTGGCCGGCCGCGCGAAAAACTTGAAAGAAGGTGTTGATCTCGGCACCCGATCGCTCGACAGCGGTGCGGCGGCCGCGCGGCTGAAGCATCTGATCGCGGTCTCCAACGGCTGACCCGAGAGGCCTGTCATGTCCGACATTCTGACCAAGATCGAGGCCTACAAGCGCGCGGAGATCGCCGCCGCCAAACGCGCCCATCCGCTGGCCAGCGTCGAGGCGCTGGCCAAGGCCGCGCCGGCACCGCGCGGGTTTATCCGCGCAATCCGCGAAAAGCTTGCCCGTGGCGAATATGCGCTGATTGCCGAAGTGAAGAAGGCTTCGCCGTCCAAAGGTCTGATCCGCGCCGACTTCGACCCGCCTGATCTTGCCCGCGCTTACGAAGCCGGCGGTGCGGCGTGTCTCTCGGTACTGACCGATACGCCGTCGTTTCAGGGTCATCTCGATTTCATGGTGGCGGCACGCGCCGCCACGGCATTGCCGGTACTGCGCAAGGATTTCATGTACGACACCTATCAGGTCGCCGAGGCCCGCGCCCACGGCGCCGACTGCATCCTGATCATCATGGCGGCGCTCGACGATGGCGCAGCCCGGGATATCGAGGACGCTGCGCTCGCGCATGGCATGGACGTCCTGATCGAAATCCATGAACGCGCCGAACTGGATCGCGCCTTAAAACTTCGCTCCCCCATGATCGGCGTCAACAACCGCAACTTGCGGACTTTCGAGACCACCCTTGCGACCAGCGAGGCGCTGGCGCCGCTGATCCCCGGGGATCGCCTGATGGTCGGCGAAAGCGGCATCTTTGCAGCCCCCGATCTCGCGCGGCTTGCGCGTGTCGGCATGTCGACATTCCTGGTCGGCGAAAGCCTGATGCGGCAGCCCGATGTGACGGCGGCGACCCGCGCGCTGCTGGCGCGAAACGGTGCCGTCACCACAACCGGGACACGCTAACGCATGGCGCGCAAACCCTCAAAGGTAAGTTCCGCCCTCACCCATATCGACGCCAAGGGTGAAGCGCGGATGGTCGACGTGTCGGCCAAGCCCGCCACCGAACGCATCGCGATCGCGGAAGGCCGCGTCGTCATGAGCAAGGCGACGCTCGAGTTGATCGTCTCAGGCAATGCCAAAAAGGGCGACGTGCTGGGCACCGCCCGCCTCGCCGGCATCATGGCGGCCAAGCATACGTCGGATCTGATACCGCTGTGCCATCCTTTGGCGCTGTCGAAAGTCACGGTCGATATTGTCACGGATAAAAAGCTGCCCGGCTGCATTGTCCGTGCCGCCGTCAAGGTCACCGGCCCGACCGGCGTCGAGATGGAAGCGCTGACCGCGGTGTCGGTTGCGTGCCTCACGATCTATGACATGATCAAGGCAGTGGAGCGCGGCGTCCGGATCGAAGGCATTCATTTGATTGAGAAAATGGGTGGCAAGTCGGGACACTATCGGGCCGGGGATTGAACTGATTGAGGGGGGACAGGAGTCTCATTGTCACGCCGGTGTGAGCAGCAGGGCGCGGAGTGAGTTCCGGTCTGCGGTGTTGATCTTGCGTCGCCCTCACCCGGAGAAACCCAATGTCGACCTTCAAGCCGACTTTCAACCTTCTTGGCGCGGTGGCCGTCCTGTCCGCAGCGACTGCAACGCCGGCGCCGGCGCAACCGGTGATCCAGGAACCCGCTTATTGTGCCTTTTTCTATCCCTATGCGAACTGCCAGAATAAGGGGCCCGGCAACCCCTACACCGATCCTAATTACCGGCGCGGCCCCAATGACGGGACGTGGTCAAGCGGTGAGACGGTCGGCATCGCCACAAAGCCACGGACACACCGCCACCACTTATCTGCGACAGGAGCGCGGTAACGACGGCGATGGATCGTTTCGCATCGCGGAGCAGCTTTTTGTCTTGGCGCGACCGCGCCTATTTCAGCGAAGTGTTGAGCTTGGTGCCGAGCCCGTTCACGATGGCAATGATGGCGAGCGAAATGCCGCGGCGATTAATCCATACTTGATCGCCGTTGCGCCGGATTCATCGGCGATAAATTGTTTGAAGCTGGTTGTCATCGACGGGGCATTCAGTTGCTTTCGCGACTGGATTTTCGCGAACAGCGCGCCATGCTGCAATCGATTTGCGTCCGCGCCGGCAGTGGAAACAGCCTCATCGTCCGGTTTGGCGGGTCGAACGGGCACACCACCTCTCGCACCAGAGCCCCGGCAACCCCTGATTAACCCAAATTCCTAACCGCGCCTCCATCTCGGCATTGTAGCTATGTGCTGGCCAGGACATGCGAAATTGTTGTGGTGCTCAGCTTTGACAGCGAACAAGACCAATGACGGCAGACGGTACGGCCTCTCTCCACATCCAAGCTTCCGTTCGCAGCGGTCCGATCCGCTGGCTGGTCGCCGGCGGCGCATTGCTGATCGCGGCAATCACGGTCGGCACCACGATCATGGCCGGCAATTTTCGCGAGCGCGCACTCCTTAGCCGCCAGCGTGAACTGGAAAACACCGTGCTGTTGCTGGCCCGCCACTTCGACCACCAGCTCGGAGATTTCACGGTCATCCAGAAGGATGTTGTCACACAGATCGAGCACGCCGGACTCACCGCGTCCGAGGTCAGCGAACAACTGGCCACCCTCGAATGGCACGAAACGCTGAGAGCCAAGGTCGGAGCATATTCCGATGTTGCTGGTGTGAATGTGTTCGATTCGGAGGGAGTCCTGATCAATTCGTCCCAGACCTGGCCGGTTCCCGACGTCAAAATCGCCGATCGAGCCTACTTTCTGGCCTTCAAATCGGGGGCTGCGACGACACCGGTTTTGATCGAACAGGTGCAGAGCCGATTTTCCGGCAGTTGGGCAACCGTCATCGCTCAGAAGGTGACTGGGCCGAAGGGTGAGTTTCTGGGAGTCGTCAACAGAGCGATCTCGCCGGGCAGTTTTGAAAATTTCTTCGCCTCCGTGGCACTTGGACAAGGTGCTGCGATTTCGATGCACCACCGCGATGGAACGCTGCTGGCGCGTTATCCTCATGTTGAAGAAATGATCGGTAGGAATTTCAAGTCCGGCCCGGCACGTCAGCAGCGGCTATTTGAACGCGATCATGACTCCACCCGCCTGACCAGTCCCGTTGACGGCCGGGACCGTTTGATTTCGGCGCGCGCATTGACCGACTTTCCGATTGTGATCGTCGCAACGACGACCGAGACAGCGGCGCTCGCCGATTGGCGGGAACAAATCAGCTTTCTGATCGCGGTGGCCGCGCTCGCGGTACTCGTCATAACCACCATGCTGTTTCTCGTCATTCGCAAATTGTCCCAGCAACACCGATTGTCGCAGCAACGGCTGACACTGGAAAAGTTGCGTCTGGACACCGCCGTCAACAATATGACGCAGGGCTTGCTTCTGTTCGATTCATCGCAGCGGCTCGTGGTCTGCAACCAGCGGTATATTGAGATGTACGGCTTGTCGGCGGCGGTTGTGAAACCAGGCTGCAGCTTTCGCGAGATCATTGCGCATCGAAAGGTCACCGGATCCCTGCTGGGTGACGACAAGGAGTTTTACGCCCGCGTCCTGCGCAGCGTCAGGCTGAAAAATTCCATGGTCATCGAGACCCCCGGCGGACGCTCAATCCAGATCGTGAACGAACCATTGGCGGACGGTGGATGGGTGGCGACCCACGAGGACATCACCGAACGCAGACGCGCCGAGGAGCGGATCACGCACCTTGCGCATTACGATGCCCTGACCGACCTGCCGAACCGCGCGTTGTTTCACGATCATCTGAAGCAGGAATTGGCCGGCATGGCGCCGGGCTGGCAATTGGCGGTGCTCTACATCGACATCGACGAATTCAAAAGCGTCAACGATTCGCTCGGTCACATGATTGGAGATGAACTGCTCAAATCGGTGGCCGCGAGCCTGGGCCGATGCGTCGGAGCGGCCGATTTCGTCGCGCGGCTCGGTGGCGACGAATTCGCCATCGTTCAGACCGCGGTCGAGACTCCGGGCGACGTCAGCGACCTCGCGACGCGAGTGCTCAATGCGATCCGTGAACCCCACGAGTGTCTCGGGCATCAGTTGACCACGGACGCCAGCATTGGCATTGCGCTGGCGCCCGAGCACGGTACCGACCTCGATCAAATTCTGAAGAATGCGGATCTGGCGATGTATGCTGCGAAATCCGCCGGCCGCCGCACCTTTCGTTTCTTCGAGCCGGAGATGGATGCCCAGGTACAAGCCCGCCGCAAACTGGAAATCGATCTGCGCCAGGCGATTGCGGACGGAGGTCTGGAGGTTTACTACCAGCCCTGCGTCAGTCTGCAGGATAACAGGATCACCGGCTGCGAAGCGCTGGTGCGCTGGCGGCATTCCGAACGCGGCATGGTCTCGCCTGCCGAGTTTATTCCGATTGCGGAAGAGACCGGCCTGATCAACCAGCTTGGCGAATGGGTGCTGGCGACGGCCTGTGCGGCGGCTACGACATGGCCTGACGACATCAGGCTCGCGGTCAACGTTTCGCCGGTTCAGTTCCGAAGCGGCACCCTGGCATTGAAGATCGTTGCAGCGCTGGCGGCGTCCGGCCTTTCGGCGAGCCGACTGGAACTGGAGATCACCGAGGCCGTCCTGATTAGCGATGACGACGCCGCGCTTGCGATTCTGCATCAGCTTCGCGCGATCGGGGTGCGGATCGCGCTCGACGATTTCGGCACCGGCTATTCCTCGCTGAGCTACCTGCAGCGCTTTCCGTTCGACAAGATCAAGATCGACCGCTGCTTCGTCGAGGATATCGCGGAGTCGGAAGGGTCATCCTGCATCGTGCAGGCGGTGGTGAATATCGCCACCGCACGCCAGATGACGACGACGGCGGAGGGCGTTGAGACGCAACAGCAACGCGAGCTGCTTCGCGCGCTCGGCTGCGCCGAAATGCAGGGCTATCTGTTCAGTCCGGCAAAGCCGGCAGCCGAGATCGGGCGATTGATGTCCTCGCACCACGCAACAGCCGCGGCCTGAGCCTTCAGCGGATCGGGGCGGTTTCTGGCCGCCCCGATTGAATCGCCTACGCGAGGAAATATGCAGATTAGTTCGGAACCGTCGTCTTGGGAGATGACGGCACACCCGCATTGACCGTGACGCCGCGCAGCAGGTTGTAGGCCGCGGCGAGCGCCTTGTCGTCCTTCTCGGCCGGCGGAACGTAGGATTGCGAACCCGTCTGCTCCGTGCCTTCGGCGGAGAGATGGCCGCGCATGGACGCCTCTCCCTTAATCTCGGAGCGGGACTTCAACTCGTCAGGCACATCCTGCAGCACCTCTATGTCCGGCGTGATGCCCTGCGCCTGGATCGAATGGCCCGACGGCGTAAAATACCGCGCCGTGGTGAGCGCCAGCGCGCCGTTGCCGGTACCGAGCGGGATGATGGTCTGCACCGAGCCCTTGCCGAACGAGCGGGTCCCGATCAGGGTCGCGCGCTTGTGATCGTGCAACGCGCCGGCCACGATCTCGGATGCGGACGCCGATCCGCCGTTGATCAGCACCACAAGCGGCTTGCCCTTGATGAGATCGCCGCCCCGCGCGGTAAAGCGTTGGGTTTCCTCAGGGGTGCGGCCCCGCGTCGAGACCACCTCGCCTCGTGCCATAAACGCGGATGACACCGAGACCGCCTGATCGAGCAGTCCACCGGGGTTGTTGCGCAGATCGACGACGTAGCCGGCGAGTTTCTCCGCCGGAATCTGTTTCGAAATGTCGCTGATCGCTTTTCGCAGTCCGTCCGTGGTCTGTTCGTTGAACGAAGAGATCCGGATATAACCGATATCGCCACCCTCGGTGTGGTAGCGAACCGGACGCACCCGAATGATCTCACGCACAAGTGAAAACTCGTTCGGCAGTTCGGCGCCGTTACGTATGATTTTCAGCCGGGTCTTGGTATCGACCGGCCCCTTCATCTTGTTCACGGCCTGCTCCAGGGTAAGCCCCTGGACCGCGTCGTCATCGATGCGGCTGATCAGGTCTCCCGACAAAATACCGGCCTTCGCGGCGGGCGTGTCATCCATCGGTGTGACCACCTTGACCAGGCCGTCCTCCATCGTGACCTCGAGACCGAGCCCGCCGAACTCGCCGTGGGTCGTCTCCTGCATATCCTTCCAGGCGCTGTCGTTCATGTAGCGCGAGTGCGGATCGAGTGAGGTGACCATGCCGGTGATCGCGCCCTCAATCAGCTTGGTGTCGTCGGGCTTTTCGACGTAGTCGCTCCTCACCCGCTCGAACACTTCGCCAAACAGATTAAGCTGCGAATAGGCGTCGGCACTGGCCTTGGCCGCCCCGACCCATTGCGCGCCCTGCGGCGCGGTAACGAGAAGCGTTAGGCACACACCTGACGCGGCGCCGAGGAAAAACAGGGAATTCTTGCGCATTATTTGCGAACCTTCTCGTTACCGGTTGTTGCCCGCCACAGATCGTACAAACTTGGTCTCTGGGAACGATCCTCACAATACCTTTCTGGTTTCATTGAGGCCGTTTTGCCAGGTTGAGGGCTGGGTGCCGAAACCGCGCTTGGCGCGGGTACCGAGCCAATAGCCAAACTGCGGCGGTACGTTCCGGAACGGACCCTCGATGCCTAATTTCAGTGCAGCGTCCATCGGCCAGTTCGGGTTGTTAAGGATTTCGCGTCCGACCGCGATCAGATCGGCCTGCTTGTCGCGCAGGATCTGCTCGGCCTGATCACCATGAATGATCAGGCCGACCGCCATGGTCATGATGTCGGCTTGGCGGCGGACATATTCGGATAACGGCACTTGGTAGCTGTATTTGATGTCCCTGCCCAGGATCGGCGCCATTTCCGTGATGCCGCCGGAGGAGCAGTCGATAACGTCGACGCCCTTCGCTTTAAGAATTTTCGCCAGCCGCGCGCTCTGTTCGGGTCCCCACCCGGCGTTGTCTTCCACTGACAACCGGACGAACAGCGGCTTGTCCTCGGGCCAGTGCGCGCGCACCGCTTCGGCGATCTCGATGATGAAGCGCATCCGGTTTAATTCGGAACCGCCGTATTCGTCGCTGCGCTGGTTGGAGCGTTCCGACAGGAACTGATGCACGAGATAGCCGTGTGCGCCGTGAAGCTCCAGCACATCAAAACCCGCCTGCTGGGCACGCCGTGCCCCCTGCCCCCAGGCCTGCACGATGTCTTTTACTTCGCCGCGCTCCAGCGCCTTCGGCACCGGCCATTTCTCGCTGTGGGCGACCGCGCTCGGCGCCACCGGCGTCCAGGCGTCCCAGTCATCGATTTCGGGCGTGCGCTGCAGCGGCCCGTCGCCTTCCCACGGGCGGGCGGCGCGAGCCTTGCGGCCGGAATGGCCGAGCTGGATGCCGGCGACCGCGTTCTGTTGCTTGATGAATTTCACCAGCCGGCTCAGCGGCTCGACGAATGCGTCGTCCCAGATTCCAAGATCGCCCACGGTACCGCAGCCGCGCCGCTCGACTTTGGTCGACTCGACGACGACGAGGCCGGCGCCGCCGGCCGCGAATTTTCCGGCATTCATCAGATGCCAGTCGGTCGGAAATCCCTTTACCGCGGAATACTGATGCATCGGTGGCACCACGATGCGGTTGCGCAACTCGACGCCCCGGATGGACAGCGGTGAAAACAGCAACATCCCGGACATCCATCTTCCTCGTGCCGCGGCGGTCATCGTTATCGCGGCAGGGAAGATATACGCGCTCCACCGCTGCGGCAAAGCGGGAATCCAGGAAGTTTCATGTCCAATTTGTAATCAGGCGCGTTTCAACGCGCTCGATACGGGCCGACGACAACGAACATTCAGTGACCGAACAGACCGGTCAATGTCGCCTTCGCCAGGGTATGAAAGTGCAGATCGAAGCCGACGGATGCCGCCGACGCCTTGTCATTTATCGCAATCGGCAGCTTGTCGACATCGACCGCGAAAACCGTGATCTGGTAATGATGCGGCTTGTCGCCGGCCGGCGGACAGGGGCCACCATACCCCGGGGTGCCGAAATCGGTCCGACTCTGGATGGCGCCTTTGGGCATCAGCTTCCTTTTCTTCAAATTCCCGGCATCCTTGGGCAGCGATGTCGTACTTGCGGGAATGTTGAACACCACCCAGTGCCACCAGCCGCTGCCGGTCGGCGCATCCGGATCAAGCATGTTGATGGCAAAACTCTTGGTGCCCGCGGGCGCGCCGCTCCAGCTCAGCGCCGGAGAGATGTTGCCGCCGGAGCAGCCGAAACCTGTGAGCACCTGCTCGTTGGCAATGGTGCCGCCCTCCTTGATGTCGGGGCTGGTCAGGGTCAGGCTTTGTGCGTTCACCGAGCCCGCGCCCAACGCGATTACAGCAAGCACGGCGATCCAGCCCACAAGTCTCGTCATGGCAATTCCTCCCCCTGCGATGGACCGGGGCTTCTTTGCTCTGTTCCGGCCGATACCAGCCATAGCAATTTTTGGGATGGCGTGGAAGCTCGGGAAGCGATAGGCGAAAAGACCAAGACGAAGCAGTCAAGCACTCCCGGGAGGACACGATGAACGAGGCGACCCGCATCCCACCGGCGGCCGTTGAACTCGGCGCCAGCGGCGAACAGTTCCAGAACCTGCACGAGTTCGTCCGCAAGGCGCGCGCCAACCTCAATCAGAACGCCTGGGACTATATCGTCGGCGCCGCCGAGACCGAGACCACGATGCGCCGCAACCGAATGGCGCTTGACGAGCTTGCGTTCCGGCCGCGCGTGCTGCGCAATGTCGCCAAGGTCGACCCATCGGTCGAGGTGTTCGGCCGCAAACTGCGCCTGCCGGTGATGATCGCGCCGGTCGGCGCGCTCGAGATCTTCGATCCCGGCGGCGGCGCGAGCGTCGCGCGTGGCGCCGGTACGTTCGGCGCCGCCCATATGCTGAGTTCGGTTTCCGAGCCCGGCCTGGAGAAGACCGCCGAAGCCGCACCCGACGCGTTGCGCATCTATCAGCTCTATGTCCGCGGCGACGACGCCTTCGTCGAGGATTGCGTCAGCCGCGCCGTTGCCAACGGATATGCCGCGTTCTGCCTGACGGTGGACACCGCGCATTACAGTCGGCGCGAACGCGATATCGCCAAGCGTTATGTCCGCGAAAGCCGCATCCGCGCCACTGGCGGCGATTTCCAAAAGGGACTGGAGTGGCGCACCGTAAAGCTGATCAAGGACAAGTACAAAATACCGCTGGTCATCAAGGGCATCGCCACCGCCGAGGACACAGCGATCGCGCTCGATCACGGGGTCGACTGGATCTACGTGTCCAACCACGGCGGCCGTCAGCTCGACCACGGCCGCGGCGCCATGCATGTGCTGCCCGAGATCGTCAACGCCGTTGCGGGCCGCGCCAAGATCATGGTCGACGGCTCGTTCTGCCGCGGCACCGACATCGTCAAGGCGATCGCCTCCGGCGCCGATCTCGTCGGCATCGGGCGCCTGCATTGCTGGGCGCTCGCAGCTGGCGGCGAAGCCGGAATCGTGCGGATGCTGGAGCTGCTGGAAGACGAGGTGGCGCGGTGCCTGGGCCTGCTCGGCGTCACAAAATTCGCTGAACTCGACAAATCCTATCTGCACCCGGCGACGCCGACCAACCTGCCGCATGTGTTCAGCGCGTTTCCGTTGCTGGACATCGAGCCGTACCGGTATTGAGAGCGAGGCGAAGGTGCTCAGCCTCGATGTGCCATCGATGCTGTGGCCACACCGACGAGATCATCGAATGAGGCGGCCGCAGGTTGTCTGCTCACAATTTTCCGGCCGAACGCGACGTCGGGGCTGGGTCCAAGGGTTGCGTCAGACAGGACGTGGTCACAGCGTGGCCCCTGCACCCAATTTTCGTAGACGACTGCCATGACCCTGCCCCCGCTCTCTCCGGGCGCCGCCAATGCGCTGTTGTTCGACCTCGGCGGCGTGGTGCTCGATGTCGATATCAACAAGACGCTCGCATGTTGGGCCGCTCACGCCGGCTGCGAGCCGGCCGATCTGGTCGGGCGATTTGGGCGCGATGAGATCTATCGGCTCCACGAGCAGGGCAAGATCAGCGACGCCGAATTCTTTGAAGGCCTGCGCCAAATGCTGGGCATACGGCTATCGGATCCCCAATTCCTGGAAGGATGGAACGCGATCTTCGCCGGTGAAATGCCCGGCATCGCCGCGCTGCTCGCACGCGCCGCAAAGCGCCTGCCGCTTTACGCCTTTTCCAACACCAACGCGGCCCACGTGGAACATTTCTCGCGGGCCTACGCCAATGTGCTCGGTCATTTCCGTGAAATCTTTCTGTCCTCATCGATCGGACTTCGGAAACCCGACGCGGGAGCCTATGATCACGTGGTGAAAGCGGTCGGCGTGCCGGCTCACCGTATCGTGTTCTTCGACGATCTCGCCGAGAACATCGAAGGCGCACGGGCCCGGGGCTTGATGGCGGTCCACGTGACATCACCTGATGACGTGGCCGACGCGCTCGCCGCGCTCGGGATCTAGAAGTTTTGGGAGTGTTGCTGTGGCCTTGATGCCGGTTGCCGACGCGTTATCTGCCATCCTCGCGGGTGCCGAACCGCTGCCTGAGGAGACGGTCGCACTCGACGCAGCTTACCACCGCGTGCTCGCGCGTGACGTCGCAGCCTTGCGGACCCAGCCGCCACAGGCGATGTCGGCGATGGACGGCTATGCGGTGCGGTCGGCCGACGGCCCTGACGTCGGTGTGCGCCTCAAGGTGATCGGCGAGGTCGCGGCCGGCCGCCCGTTCGAAAAGACCGTCGGTGAGGGCGAAGCGGTGCGGATTTTCACCGGTGGGGTGATCCCTGCCGGCGCCGACGCCGTCATCATCCAGGAAGATACCGCGGTGGACGGCAACACCATCACCATTACGGAGGCAGCGAGGGCGGGACGGCATATCCGCCCTGCCGGCATCGATTTCCGCCAGGGCGACGTGCTGCTGGCACGCGGAGCCCGCCTCGCCGACCGCGACCTCTCGCTGGCCGCCGGCATGAATTATCCCGAACTTTCAGTGCGCCGGCGGCCGAAGGTCGCCATCCTCGCCACCGGCGACGAACTGGTCATGCCGGGCTCGACCCCCGGCCCCGGCCAGATCGTCTATTCCAATGGTTACGCGCTGCGGGCGCTGGCGCGGGCCGAAGGCGCCGAGACCATCGATCTCGGCATCGCCGCCGACACCGTCGAGGCGACCAAACAAGGCATCCGCCGTGCCCGCGACAGCGGCGCCGACATCCTTATCACGACGGGCGGGGCGTCGGTCGGCGACCACGATCTCGTCAAGCAGTCGCTGGAAGCCGAAGGCGTGGCGATGGCGTTCTGGCGGATCGCGATGCGGCCGGGCAAGCCTATGATGCACGGAAGGCTCGGCGCGATGCGGGTGATCGGCCTGCCCGGCAATCCCGTATCGTCCTATGTCTGCGGGTTCCTGTTTTTGGTGCCGCTGATTCGCAGCCTGTCGGGGCGCGCCGACATCCACCACATCGCCGAGACCGCACTGTTCGGGCGCAATGTCGGCGCCAACGATCTGCGCGAAGACTATCTGCGGGCCCGGCTCGAAGTGCGCGCCGACGGCGCCCTGATCGCCACGCCGGTCGATCATCAGGATAGTTCGCTGCTTGGAAATCTCGCTGCGGCACGGGGGCTTGTGATCCGTGCACCGTTTGCGCCGGCAGCCCTCGCCGGCTCGCCTTGCGAGATCCTTCGGCTTCCGACCTGAACCCTCGGGCGGCATTCGCCGCCGAAACCTGATCCCGTTGACGAGAAATTAATTGGTTGCGGAACACATATGGAACATATAGTGTCCGTTCATGATTTGTTTCGAGTAAATACGTCTACAAATGGAGTCTTGTGAAGCGAGAGCTTCGGACTCCAAGGTCTCGGAATCAAACGATGTCAACCTGGGGAACGCTCGAGATGCTCACGCGCAAACAATATGAACTCCTGCGATTCATCAGCGAGCGCCTGAAGGAGTCAGGCGTTCCGCCCTCGTTCGATGAAATGAAAGACGCGCTGGATCTGCGCTCGAAGTCCGGCATCCACCGCCTCATCACCGCGCTGGAAGAGCGCGGCTTTATCCGCCGCCTGCCCAATCGCGCCCGCGCCATTGAAGTTATCAAGCTCCCCGAACTTTCAGGCGGCGGCAACGGCAATGGCCGCCGCGGCTTCACGCCCAGCGTCATCGAAGGCACGCTCGGCAAGGTCCGCGCTTCCAGCGCCGCTTCCGAGGACGATGGCAACCGTCCGGTCGCCGTGCCTGTGATGGGCCGTATCGCCGCCGGCACGCCGATCGAGGCGTTGCAGACGCGCAGCCACACCATCAGCGTGCCGCCGGACATGCTCGGCTCCGGCGAGCATTACGCACTCGAGGTGCGCGGTGATTCCATGGTGGATGCCGGTATCCTTGACGGTGACATGGCGCTGATCCAGCGCAACGAGACCGCCGAGACCGGCGATATCGTGGTGGCGCTGATCGACGAGGAGGAAGCGACCCTAAAGCGCTTCCGCCGCCGCGGCGCCTCGATCGCGCTGGAACCCGCCAACACCTCCTATGAAGTCCGCATCCTGCCGCCGAACCGGGTCAAGATTCAGGGCAAGCTGATCGGGCTATACCGGAAGTATTGATCGGGCTTATCTCCTGTTGTTCCGGGGGCACGCCGAAGCACTATAATGAACGCATGAACCCGGAATGACGGCGCGAAATCATTTCACTCGTCCGCTTGCAGGTCGAATTCTGCCGGTGTTGCGTCCACGGAACGCGGGACTGCGGTGCGAGGCACGAGGCTTGTTTCATCCTCGGTATCGCCGCCAACTGCAGGCGACCACGGCCGGTCGACGCCTTTTGGCCTGATCGCGTCGATAGCAAATCCGGCCCGGGTTCGGTGCAGCGCCAGCCCGCCCTGCCGTCGCAGACGATCCTGATCGATCACCGGCGATGGGCAATTCGGCGGCGCCTGCCTTGTTGTGACCACCAGCGTCGCGCGCTCGCAATCATCCGTCAGCGCCTCAGATTTGAGCGCCAGAGCGACGAACCCGCCGCCGGCCATCTGGACCACGCAACCCGCATCATCGCACGAGACGGCCTCTGTCAGCGAGGAATCGCCGGGTTGCCGGTCGTCGGCATCGGCGGCGAGCCACTCCTTCAGCAGGAACGCATCCTTGGCGGTACGCATCAGATGTAACCGCCCGTCCCGGCCACGGACACCGACATTGTGACCGTCGCCGGAGATCAGGATATCCGGCTGCGGCACCGCCAGCGCCCAGATCACGGACAGCAGCAGCACTGCCGCGCCGGACCAGCGCAGCGGCGTCCGTAACAGTCCCAGCAGAACGATCCCGACGCTCGCCGCGATCAGCGGACCGATCCCGAATGCCGCCATCCGGCCGATGGCGCCGGGCAAGCCCGCGACCCACTGCGTGACGGCGATCATCCAGTCGATGCCCCAACCCATCGCCCGCCAGAACACGCCGTCGAAGCCAAAGGGCATTGCAACCAGGCCGAGCAGCCCTGCCGGCATCACCACGGCCGAGACCACGGGCATCGCCGCCAGATTGGCAAGCACGCCGTACGGCGTCACGCGATGGAAGTGAAAGGCGGCATAGGGCGTGGTCGCGAGCCCCGCCACCAACGACGCCAGGGTCAGCGTCATAAGCTCCCGTCCGCCCCACAACGCCACCCGCGCGGTCGCCGAGTTATCGGGCGAGGCAAACAGGCGCGGCATGCCGACCTGCACCAGGGCCACCAGTCCGAGCGTGGCCGCAAACGACATCTGCAAACTCGGATGCACCAGCGCTTCAGGCGCGAGCACCAGCACGATCATGGCAGCGACCGCCAGCGTCCGGAGCGTCACGGCGCGGCGGTCGACGATCACGGCGATCAAGACCACCGCCGTCATGAAAAACGAGCGTTGCGTGGCGACTTCGGCACCCGACAGCAGCAGATAGAACGCCGCGGCGGCGAGGGCCGCGGCAGCAGACCATTTCTTGATCGGAAAGCCAACCGTCAGCGCCGGCACCAGCGCCAGCCAAGCGCGGACCGCGAAGAACACCACTCCGGCGACAACCGCCATGTGATAGCCTGATACGTGTCAACGGAAATTAATCAGCAGCGATATCAGCTAATTGACTGCTGATTGCTTCCCCTTTTAGATGCATGGGAAGCATTAGGGATTGGGCTATAAGTCCCGCGCGCGCCGCAGATCGGCTAAACTACTGCTGGTTGATGTTGATTCGAGAAAGGATCTGACGATGAGCCCGACCTATTTCGCATTCCACATGGCGCGCCTAGACGATGATTTGAAAGCCGCTCGGCTGGCCGGCAACGTCCCGCAGCAGCAAGGATTGCTCGCCCAACGGATGCTATTGCTCCGGGCGATGTACGGCCAGCGATTGGCCTGGAGGGCTTCCCCAGGAAGCCCGCTGGTGCGTCCTGCCGCTGCGGGCTCCCGAGTGCCGGTCGATCGGCGCCAGCGCATGGGCGAATCCCCGAGCCCGGCCCGGCAGACGGAAAAGGCCGCCCGGGGTGAAGCGGGCGGCCAGATAGCTGGATAGCCCCGCACGAATGCGGATCGTCTCAAAGGCCGCCAAGCCGCTTAATCGCCTCTTCTATCTCCCCCGTGATGAAACGCGAGTGCGCTGCGCAGTCGCGGAGGTCCTGCAACCATGACTCTCGGATGGTATAATGCAATTCTGATGGATCAAAGCCGTGACGACCGAAGGTCACCTTACCAACGAGGGTCACACCTCGAGAAATTGCAGTGAACCGCGCCCGGAGTGGGTTGTTGCCCTTGTGGTTAGGTTTCCGGTCGTGGCCGGGCTGGCGGTCCGGTTGCGACGCTGCCCGTTCTTCGGGTGTCCCGTTTTTCGACGCTCGGGGCCGGCGGGAATAGACGCGGCGGGATGCGTCGTAAGGGAATTTGAAAATGGTTGCTGTCATCGGTGCCTCCCTCAAACCGTGAGCCAGCGCGTGCCAACCAGCACACGGCGCGGCCTGTTGGTGGCGCCCGTACGAAAGCGCTCGACCTCGCCGGCTATGACGACCCTTGCTTCCTCCAGCGTTAGGCCGATCCGGATCAGGTATCGAACAAAACGGAGGAGCGCGAGATCCACATCCTCAAACGGGCTGGGAGAGTCACCGGTGAGGGTTTGGCTTTCGGGCTGTCCGATAGCGGGTTGCAGGGGGAACGAATCCACGGAGTCCGCGCGGGGCGGAAACATAGGTCTTTCGAGTGTCATGGTTGGGCTCACTGGTTTGGCTTTCTAGGGCCTTGCGCGGTGTCAGACCGAGCAGCCGGGGGCTAGAAACCTGCCAGTGAGACAGGCAGAGCGTTTTTAAGGGTTGCCCCTCTGGACAGCGCGCTCACCCCCGGCCAATATGGCAGGGTTCGGAGCCGAGCCGCCAAGCTCGTCCGTTGTCAGCGGATACCCTTTCGGGGGTGCTGACATTCAGCCGCAACTCTCGACGCCAATCGAGAGCATTCTGACAAGGAATGGTGCGGCTTATCACTGGTCCGGGTTTCTAGGCCCACGGACAGCATCAACTGATTTGCAGCGATTGCCAAGCCCCCACCTCAGAGGGGCGGCTTTCGCGCGCCGGTTCAGATATTTTTTCGAGCGAAGGATCGGTCAACGGCCACCCTACCTGTGGCCGCGAACAGGTAGAATGCCGAGATGGCAAGCCAAATGAAGAAGCCGGTAATCAATATCTTCTCACCGTACCAAATCCATTGTGGGATAATTGCGCACGTCATTCCATATGCAGTCACTTTTTGAATGGCCCACGGCGGGTCGATGTTCGAAGTGCGCCGTTCGACCGAAGCAAACAGCCAACCCCAAGCGGCCAGGATTAAAACTACTCCAATTATTCGAAAATTCATGAACGGAACAACGACGGCGTGAGTGCCACCTTGCCCATACCTCATTTCGTGTGCGGGACCGTGGTCCGCATCGATCGGCCGATGATATCCCAAGCGCGAGGCCACAAACCCTGGCGGAATTGAGAGTATCAAATCGAGATAAGTTTGACCAAGCTTCATGGGCAATTGGCCACGCAAACTGTCTCCGGCAACGCTAAGTGGGGTCAGCATAACGGCGGACCATGTGCCCTTCGGAATGATCCTATCGATCCTATCAAACAGAACGCCCCTACCTGTAGGTTGCTGGGCAGCTTCAGCAGCACGAGGTGTCGCGGCAGAAGTGGATAATTTAGAGCCAACAGGATTGAGGTCCGAATACGATTGCTCGGCAATAGAGACAATATCGCTCAAATTCTTACCGACAAGATTTTGCCTGAGCGATTGCAACACAAAGCCAGCTGCCATCACTACGATTACCAAGGCAACCGCCAAAGCTCGAAGTGCAACAATTTTAGATTTGCTGCGCGCGAAATGCGGGGCGCCCCATCTCCAAAATAGTATCGCGCACGCAATAACCATCGGTATGGATTCGCGGTCCCCCCGAGCAAATTGGAGCCAGATGACGACGTACAAGATAGAACAGACTAACGCGACGAGCTTCCAAATTCCGGTGCGACGATTGGAGTCGAATATCGCATCCACGAGACACAGGATAATCAACGAATAAGAAACAAGTCCGAGGGACCCAAAGTTTAAAGACTCGGATGAGGTGCCGACTCCGGCATACTCCGCTTCGAAAATTGTCCTCGCCGGCGAGGCGAGCTTTGAGGCAACCAAGGCCATCGCCAGAAGGCCATAGAACCAAACAATATTTAGCGTCTTCGGTGGTACATTCTTCCAGAAGCCGTCATTGCGCCCCTCAGGTCTTGCGTAACGGGCAAACATTCCGGCCAACAGTCCGCTTACACCCGCCGCACCCAGTTCGGCCGTAAGTTTGATTGTTTCAAGATCAAACATGTACGGGTTTGTCGCGAGCCCCCATATGGTGAGATCCCCTGGTATCCATAGGTGAGCCGGCTGATAATTCCAGTCGAAAAAAAGGTACGGAATTAGGTGGACGAATGGCAGAGCAAAGAACCCGTAGACCAGAAACGAAATAGCCCCCACCGTCCCCGCAATCAAAAACGCGACTAGAGCAGCGACGGAAAGAAACAATATAAAAGCGGAGATCCATAACGGCAGAAGTCGGCCGGCAGCATAAGATGCGATCACCCCACATCCGATAACAGCGAAAAAAAGTGATGCTGCACGCAACGATAAAAACTGATGACGAATATCCATCAGGCCGACCTCTCCCCCACCAAGCCACCGCCGGAAAACATCTTCCGAACGTAAACGACGGCATACATGCATAGTTGGAGGCACTGCGCAACGAGCAGCGACGTTGCCAAGCCTGCCGATCCCCAGCCCGCATGCAGAACAAAATAAAGAGTCGCGGACAGGTAACACACGGCGCAGGATAGAGTGAAACCGAAATTCTGAGCCGTCTTACCAGTCACCCACATAAGCTGGTTTGCGCCGACCAACAGAGAGCTTGTAAAACCCACGGCAGCCAGAAGAAGAAGCGTTTGTCCGCTGGCCCGGAAGTCGATACCGAAAAGCAGAATGATCCAGTGCCATGTCAGGAAGACGAAAGCTAAAAGTACAAAACTGACCGCAGCAATGAGGCCCAGAGTGATCGCTGCGGTGAAAGCAAACCGCTGTCGCGTTTTGTAAATGACGCGGGTCAAATGTGGGACGATGAAGTTCGACAGCGCGGCCGGAACGAACAAGAATAGAGAGCATATCACATAGAACGCGCTGAAGACTGCAGTCTCGTGAAGGCCGTTTGAAGATGCGGCCAGCATGTTCAGGCAAACTAGGTGGATTGGCGTTGTCAACAACATGGATGCCGCCGTCGGGAATATAAAATTCCGCACTGGCAAGTCGGAATAAATCTGGCGAAATCCTCTACCCTTCCAAATGGTCGATCGAATTTTTGAGGGCAGTAAAATCAGATATGTCGAGCATCCCAGCATCGAAGTAAATGCCAATGCCAGGGACATTCCCGTGGCGCCGAGGCTCTTTGCCGCTAGCAAGCCCAAAACAACCGTCAAAATCGATAAAGTGCCCGTGCAAACCGCGGCATGTCTCCCACGGTCGATCGTATAGAGTGTAGCGTTGAGGACGGCGGCCGGTATCTGGAACAAAAGCAGCAAGGCAGCAATCCTGTAGAGGTCGCTCAGGCCGCCGCCTTGACCTGCGATACGGCTCAAGCCATCAGCCCCGACGAAGACCGCGGCTGAAAGAACAATCGCTACGAAAACCGCCGCTCGGAATATTGCTCGAATGATTACGGCCGCCGCCTCTTCCGATTCGACCGATTTTCGCGTGACGTAGACCCCAGCCGTGGCGGAAAGGCTGTCGATAGCGACGCTCCCGACATTTACGCAAAGCGCGTATATGAGGGCGAACTTTCCGAATTCCAACGATCCTAGGATATGGGAGCCACCGACGACGAGCCCAACCGAGGCCAATCGCTGTAAACCAAACGCCAGGACCGAGATTGCTGCGTTAATGCGGATCACTAGCCCTGGATATCCGAGAATCATATTGGTTGTAAACGCTCGGAAAGCGTACCTTTTAGTTGTTGTTGAATATAACCGGCTGCGCTTTTCGTCGGCACGGGAATGGCCGGCCGTGGAGCGTTGTTGCCCGAGGGCTGGGGTCATAGTAATAGCAACAACGGTCGGGGCGCCTCCAACGGTCCCCCTCGATCAGCGCCGGCTCGCGCGCTAGGCTGGGGTAAAGCGATGGAATTAGCGGAACGGTGGACGCGATCAAGGCAGATCAAGGTCGGGTTGGCGGCCTTCGCATTTTACTTCGCCGTCGCGGGCTATTTGAAATACACCTATGTCCCGCCGCCCGACCCGCCGAAGGATCACATCTGGCTCGAGGGGCCGTTCATCCGATATGAAGGGTCAAAGGCCGGCTATATCGCAATCCTGCCGAAGCTGGATGCTATGGCTGATCGCTCGGACGATCCGTTTCGGTCGCCGCTCATCGTATATGAAAACGACATCGCGCTAGGCCCGGCACATACCGTACACGCTGATATCGCCAACGGGCGCTTCTCGCATTGGGAGGGCCTCGGCGTGGTGTTCTCGGCCAGCGACAACAGCGATCCGAATAGCAACTGGAAAAAATACTCGGTCGGCCGACCGAAATCATAGAGGCTGCCGGCGGTCGCGGTTGGATTGGCGTGGTCTATTAGGTCGCCGGATAGATGCACTCAAAATTGACCGTCGCGCCGGTTAGATTAGTATTCGTCACCGCAACGTTTCCCGAGGTGAACATCTGGAGATTTTTCGTGTTCACAATCGGCTTGATAAGCATGCCGAATCCCGCGCTCGACGAAGTGACAAAACACTGCGCAGCGCTCGTGCGATTTGGCACGGTAACGGCCAATCCATTCAGTTGGGCAGTCGCACCGCTCGCTGTCGAGGGATAGGTCACCGAGACAAGCTGGTGGACCATATTACCGACCTGATACCCCTCTTGCGACAGGGTAAGGGATAGAGCAGCGCCGCTGCCATCTACAATAGCCGGTGTAGCGTTAAGCACAGCCGCGGGGCCACCCGCTGTGTTCAGTGCCCCGCCTAGCGCAGCCGGCACGCCAGATCCAAGCCCGCTCACATCCCCGTTGATGCGAACAGTCAGCGTATTGTTGATGCCGCTGATCGTCTTGTTCGTCAGGATGTCAGCGGTTGCCCGAGCTACCAGCGTGTCGGTGGAATTCGGCACCGTGACGGTTGCCGTTCCCGCCGGAGCCGAAAGCGAGTTGCCGTTGATCTTGATCGTATTAGGCGCGGCCGTGTCGATCGTCTTGTTCGTGAGAGTGTCGGTCGTGGCGCGAGCCACAATTGTGTCGGTCCCGGCAGGAGCCGGGAGCACGGCCGTTCCGGATGCCGTAGCTGCCGCCTGTACCGTTGTGGCGCCGGATGAGCCGTTGAAAACCGCAACTCCGGCAATGCCAAGCGCCTGGAAAGTCGTTCCCGAAATTGTCGAGCTATAGAGCGCTGTCGGAGGAACCGTTGCTGACGTGCCGGGCGGGCTGCCGCCAAGGTTAACCGCCGTCATTCCGGTGACGGTTTGCGTTGTGCCGGATTGCCAAAAATTATCCTTGTAGGACAGCATATCGTTGCTGTTGGCGAACGTTGCATTGACCGCCGTGCCGCAGCCACCCGACAGGTAGGTTGATTGCTGGATCGTCGCGTACAGCGTGTTTTTCAGAAACACACCGCAGCGGACTCCGTCTAGATCGGAATTGCTGATGGTCAGCCCCTGCAACTGTGCGGCTGGGCTAATGAAGAAGCTGTCGGCAGCGCCGGACGATCCCTGTTCAGTTCGCACGTTCGCAAATGACAGACGATATCCGGCGACAAGCCCAAGATTGAATGTTGCACTGCCCGTCGTGACTGAAACAGGATTGGAGGGCGTAACCGAACAGACGCCGGGATTGGCGATCGACACACCAGCAGGAGGCGCCTGAATTACACCTCCGACAGCGTTTAGAACTTGAAGCTGGATAGGCGTTGAGCAGGTGCCACCAGCGACTGTCAGCATCTGACCATTGGTATAGCCAGCGCCCCCCGAGACTACGGCAGAAACAAAATCAGCAGCTTCCCCTCCGGGATAGTAGAAGCCGTGTGTGCCGCCGTTCCACGACTCGTAACCGTCGAAGGTCGTGTTTGTGAATACGACACCGGGATCGACCAGGATTACTGGATGGGTGCCGCTGCCGATGTCGCTGACCAGATACATGTCAGAAAAATGATAGTGATCGGCGCTACCGTACCAGTGCGGGTTCATCCCAATATGAAGAGGGATTTGAGCCTGAAAATAGACATTGGATACAGTAGTCGTATCGCGACCGTGCGAGTAAATGCATTGCGATCCGGCGCCTCCGGTTAATTGCGAAGCACTTCCAAGGACACCGCCCGAGCAGAATATGTCATGAGCATCAAAGTTCGAGACATCATACCACTGCACCATGACCTTGGTGTGGGTCGTGTCGGTTGACAGGATCGACAACTTGCTGATGCCGCCGCCGTAGATTTCGTTGACGCCATTCGACCATTGCAGAAACGGGCCATCTGTCGATGGCTGGAATTGCAGCGCCGTCGAGAACTTACTTGCCCCTTCGAGGTAAACCCCCTCTTTGGTGAAGTTGATCGCGCTGGCCTGCGTGAAATTATAGGTGCAGTTGTTCGGGAACAACACGCGGACGGGGCCGGAGACGGAGTTGACGGCGGACAGGAGGGCGGCGGTGTTGTCGGAAACGGTGCAGCCGCCATGCTGACTTTCGATGGTGACGCCCGGGATGCCGTTAGTCCCGAATTGCGCCTCCAGCGTCGCGAACGGGATCTGCTGCGATGGCCCGGTGTCGCCCGGGTGTGCGCCGAGGCGTCCTATGACGGTGTTGTATCCGACCGTGGGAAACTGCTGTGCGCTCGCGGTAGCGATGCCGACGAGCGAGAGAAGCCCGGCGAGGGCAAGCCTGATCCTGCTCATCGCGGCGCCCTCGCCACGGCGACCGCGCGCGCTGCGTCTGGGTTGGCTTCGAGCGTATCGCTGATCTTCGTCTGCAAATCCCAATACGCGAGCGGCGGCGGGGCAATGAACGTGCTAGGCGCCGCGAGGTCTACCAATCGCGTGATTTCCGCGACTTCGGCCGGACTGAGCTTGAGCGTGATATCGGGCGCGGCCTCCTGGGCGAAGGCAGACGTAGCCGACAGCCAAACGGCAATCGCGAGAAAATAGAAACATAGAGATGCTTTCGTCGGCATGGCCGCGCGCCTTCTGGATTAGAGGGACCGATGCGAACGCGCTGGCTGGGCGTCGTTCAGACTCATCGGCCGTATCCAGTGACGGGGGCCGCCATAACTTCTCTTGCGAGCGCCGTATCCGAGTGATCGGGGGCGCGGTTAGATCAAACTTGCGGCCGTGTCCCTTGCAGGGGGCCGTTACGCTTTAAAGAAAAAGCGGACTGGTTTTCTCCCCGCACACCAGCCCAAGCGCGGATGAAAGGACGCTCGCACGCCCCTGAAGTTCTGAATTTATGGGTTTCGATTTTGGCGGTCATGCTGGCGCTGCCTCTTGCGGGGTGTGCTCAGCGCGGCCTCGGTATGTCGGCGACATTTTCAGGGCGGCGACGAGCGACGGGTTGAGCAGCGCAAACGTCGAAAAATTCTGCGCGTAGACGTCGAGAAATTTGCCGTCTGGCAGTTTCTGCGCTTCGTGCATGATCTCATAGGCCTTGTCGCAGGCGGGCTCGACAGCCGCGATCATCTCTGCAGTGAGCCAACGGCTATCGCGATCGGTCATCCTGTCCAGGTGCTCAAGGTATTTCAGCCTGAATTCCGCGGGAATTTTCTGAGCGAGCATGCGCTTTGTTGCTGAGACCATAACGAGCGTATATTTGTACCCATTCGGGGTAGCACTCTCGCGCAAGAATGCCTCGATGCCTTCCTTAGTTTCCGGCATGGTTGGCCTCATTGGCGCGGCCCTCGATCACTACCGGCGCCGGCAAGCTGAATTTTGCGCAGAGTTCCGCGATTCTTTTCATGACCTGAGCGGTCTCGGCAAACGCCGGCGTGGCGTCATGGTTGACCTTGACGACGGTTTCAAGCGGCATGGTTCGATCGAGCACCATCGCAATTCCGCGCGCGTGATCCTTTGCCTTCGGATCCTCGATCAGACGTGACAATGCGCTGATGGCTCGCGGCGCGCTGCTGCGAATGTACTTCTGATCTTCCTCCGCGATCGCGGCGAGCACGCGCTCGTCATGCGCGAGGCGGCTGGCGATCGTCGCCATGGATTGCGCGGATGATTGCGGCGTGCCGAAACCAGCAAGCTTGGCGGCCTTCACGCGGGCGCCGTGGCCGGGCCGCACCGTGTAGAGCGCGCGCACGAAAGCCCGGTGACGATCGGTCGGCAGTGCCAGCATCGCCGGACCATCCTTGGCGTCGACAGGATCGAGCGGCGCCAGTTCGCGGCGCTTGCCTCTCGTTCGCTTGCTGGTCGGCTTTTCGGTCATGCCTGGCCGGCCGGCTCTACGGCGACCAGCTTGTCGAAAGCCGCTTTGCGCGCCGCCTGCTGCTCAGGTGGAAGCTCGCTCAGGAATCGACGGGTCTGCGCCGCTTTCGGCAACGCGCCCGAGCCGTCTTCGTATTCGCGGCCTGTTTGCGGGCAACAATCGCGCATGGGCGTCGCATTGGCGACGCCGACTGCGACTTCGTCGGCCGACGCACCCCGCTGCTCCATTTGGCGCTGAACGCGCCGACGGGCCTCCGCGTCTGTTTCATGCTTTGGCATGTCGGCGGCGCGGTCGCGCTCTCGAATGAAGTTCGCGGTTTGATGCTCATGCGACGTCGCACCTGATCCGACCTCGTACAGTCGGCCGGTGGTCGGACAGCGCGCGGCGACGCTGGGATCGCCGAGAGAGAAAACCAAGCTTTCAGAGTTCGCAGTGTCGGCCATTTTATGTTCCTAGGTTGATGGATTGAGCAGCGGGACTAAGAGCGGCGCCGTAGCCGCCGGCGAGCGATGTATTCGGCAAAAGGCGCAGTTGCTGCTGGGCCAAGAGCCTTTTCCGACGTTCTTCGTCAGTTTCGGGTTCGCCGGGCGATGACCCGCCGAGACCGATCGACTGTGCTGCCGGCGAAAAGTTCATTCGTCGTCCTTGATGTTGGATCCCAGGATGATCGACAGCGTCCCCATGGTTCGGCGTGCTTCCTGATCGCCATCGAGATATTTGGCGACCCACCCGCGATCTTTCATGAGCGAGGCCTTCTTGTGCTGGGCGAGTTCGTATTCCTGGCGACTGACCGGAGTGCGGGCGCGCGCCTGCTGTAGAACCTCTTCTGGAACGCCCATGCCCCTGAACGTGTCCAAGGTCTGTTCTCGGATCGCGTCAGCCGACGATACGGCCCCTTCCTTCATGCCCTCGGGCACCGGGACGCCTTGCCCAAAATGAAACGTGATTTTCTGTGTGGCCGGCGCGGCATCGGCCGGCGTCTTGGGCGCCATGGTACCGGGTTGCTGAAGATCGGACGCCACTACTGGTTCGGTCATGCCGCTTGCTCCGCTTCGTCGGAAGGCTCGGGATCGGCGACCGGCTCGCTCTCCATAAATTCGATCAGGCGACGGCCGCGATCTTCGACCTCTGCCGCCAGCCCGTACGGTGCACCGTTGGCGATTTTTCGCAGCGGCCCGATGATCCTGCGGTGTTCGTTGATACCGGGCTGATCGCGAGGTCCGGCTGCGCGGTCAGCAAGGGCCGCGATTGATCTGGTGCTGAGATAGCTTCTGGACAAATCGCCGAACACCGCGGCGTCGGCTCGATCGAGATTGTGGACCGCGACCTGCAACGCGGCGGTGGCCTCGTCGACCAGCTTGGCTGCCGCCTGCAGGTTAGTAAGGCGCTTGTTCGTATCCGCGATGCGCTCGGCTTTCTCGCGCTCCAGCCGCACGCGATCGTCGGCGCGGCGCCTGCTGACCATCGCGGCGATGCGGTCTTGGTGCACGGCGATAGCACGGCGCTGGGCCTCCAGCTGCTGATCAATGGCATCGACGGCGCCGGCGTAATTTTCGGTCAGCAGCGCGGCAGCGCGGTCACGCTCGAGATCCGCGATCTTGGCTTCCGTCTGCGCCAACGCGGCCTCGGCGGCGCGCCGGGTGTCGTCGGGGTCGGTGCGGAGGAACGGGAGTTTCACAGCTTGCCCCGCTTCTTCAGGCCAAGGCGCTCGGCATGAGCCGGATTTCTCTTCCAAATCGCATCGACGGCCGCCTGATAGGCGTCCTCGCCCTCGGCCTTCCGTATCGCCGCCAGATGGTTGATGCTTTCGCGGCCGGGAGAGCCGACGCCCTGCTCGATGTAGTTGCCATGCCCATCGAGCTTGGCGTCCTGACCGAACACGATCAAATCCTCGGCCGCTTGGTGCGCGGCGCGCTGCTCGGGGGTAAGGACCTGCATCTCTTCGGGTGTAAGGGTAACCATCGGTTTTCCTTCGTTCTGGTGTTAGGCTGCTTTGCTGGTGCGCTCGGCGATGCGCTGGGCAACGTGATCGATCAAGATTTTGCGGATCAGGTTTGATAGGCCGCGGGATTCCGCCGCGGCCTGATCTTCAAGGGCTGTGCGCAACTGGCCCGCTACCCGGAGAGTGATTTGGTCGTCTCGCCTTTTCATGATTGAAGAATCGCACTGCATTGACTTGCCAGCTACGTCCTGAAGGACTCTATTTGCGCCGCCACCTCTGCCATTCGGACTGCATCAACGTTTCGCGTTCGGCATCGACCACGAATTCAGGCTTCAGCGCCAACGCCTCGCATAGCTCTGCTTCCACTTTCGCCCCGAGCCGTTTCTTCCGGTTCATCACCTTGTTCGTGTAGCCGGCCTTCCCCAAAATTCGGTCAACCGCTGAATGCGACAAGCCAAGCGAAACGATCCGCGCCCGGAAAATCTCGACCTTGTCACTCATCGCAGCGAACCAGATTTTGAGAAATCGGCGCCGCCAGATTTCTCAGACCCGGACCGGCCCAAATTTTGGAGACCGGACCGCGCCCGGGGAATTTCTGGAAATCCGAAGACGAGTTGGGAAACAGGGCCGCGTGCCCCAGTGTCAACGTCGATTATCGGGCGGCCTAATAGGTTCCGGCCCCCACCCACCCCACCCGGCCTCGACGGCCTGGCAACCCTGCAAATATCGCCAAAACCCACGTTTCGCGAGCGCTCGGATGCCTGGTCGCTCGCGCGCCCTCGCGCATCCCATACTGTTACAGTTGCTTCGCTACGCCCATAAAGCCCTTCCCGCTGATCATCAGACAGGTGGCGTTGATGCTGCATTTCGCTGTCCTGCAGCGGTTTGAGCGGCATGCGGACACAATCGATCGGCGGCCGGGAAGCACATGGGATACAAAGACCGTCGGAAAGGCGCCGGTGTGCTAGCGCCCTCGCCGCTGTGTCGGTGCGGTCGGGCAGCGGCAGCGCATGCCTGGGCGAGTGCAAGAGGCTCGGCAAGGGATGGCTGGCGATCGGGGAAAAAGGCTGATCGTTGACTATCAACACTGCGTTGAGGCGGATGAGGTCAATTCCATCCCTGTTTCGCCTGCCCTTCCCTTGCTTCGGGTGGTGCACCGCGGGGCCGCCAAGGCCCAAAGCGGGGCTACTACCCGCCGGGGGGTATGGGGGGATAGAACACAGGCCCAACGCAGGGGTGATCGTATGGGATAGCAGGGGTGATCGCAGTAGGGATCGCAGCCGGATCGTAGGGCAAAAAGTTAGGGTCGTAGGGGGGATCGTAGCCCTCATTTTACGCTCCCGTTCGTTGGTTCTGGCGCGGCCTTTCGCGCCACCCGTTTTGTGCCGCGGGATGGCGGGCCGAACGGCACGTTCTCAATCTTGCCGGTGTGAAAAAGTCGCTGCTGCGCCGCTGCGAACGCCTTCATCGTGGTGCCCTTGGCGTCGGGCATGTCGGCAAAGACTTTCGGCGCGTGGCCCCTGCCCGGCAGCGCAAAGACGTTGACGCCCTGCACGGTGCAGGCGTCCAGGCAGTCGAGATAGGTCTGATCCACGTTCGAATAGGCAGCCGCCAAGCGCGGGCCGGTGGCGCTGGTCTCCAGAACATAACAACCATCTTCCCAGCGCAATTTTTGCTTTTCGCCGGGCGGGCCGTAGTTGGTTTTCATCACCTCGAGCTCGCGGCCCGTGCTGCCGTCCTCGTTGTCGGTCGATCGCAGATACAGGCGGGCCCGGGTGGCGTTCTGCCAATCCATGCTGCCGCCCCGGCCGGTGCCGCTGGTGAGGCCTGAGAGGCTGGGATGGTCGAGCAGCAGCACGGCGCAACAAGCGTCCCGCGCCAGCCGGCGGAACAGGCTGACAAACATGCGGGCCTGCACGCGATCGTTCTGGTTGCCGCCGAACGTGGCCGCGATGCTGTCGACGATGACAAGCGCGGGGCGGATGTCCACCGCAGCGGCGTACAGCGCGTCGAACAGCGCCGTCGGCACCATGGCGCCGTTTGGCCTCGAGATGGCCAGCAAGCAATGGTCCGGGTCGGCGAAGTGAAAATGTAGCCGCTCGATGTCCGCGGGCTCGATGCCGCGCTTACCCGCTACCCGGGCGAGTCGCCGGCGCATCTCGGCCTCGGGCTCCTCGGCACTAAAAAAGATAACTTGGCCTGTCTCACAGGTGGTGCCCAGCCAGTCGCCAAGGCTATGCTCCACCGAAACCGCCAGCTGCAGCGCAACGGTGGTTTTGCCGCCACCGCCATCGCCGGAAAGGATCGTGGCGTCGTCCGCGGGGATCCTGTTCGTGGCGAGCCAGCGCATGGGCGGCAGCGGCACGTCGCGCCAAGCCGGCGGGCAAACCAGCGTGAGCGGCGCCGCCGGTGCTGGCGCTTGATCGGGCTCGCCGTCGATCGGCAGACCGTACGCTTCCGGGCCGTCGGCCGCGGGCGGCTCGTCGGGACTCATCATGCGCAGTTCTGCGCGGGCCGTGTCCCGATCGCGAGGGTCATTCAACTCCATCCGCAACCGTGCCGCAGTGGCACTCGCTCGAATTGCGAGCTCGTCGGCATCGCAGAAGAATTCCGGGCCCTCGGGCGTATCCTCGCGGTGGTGCTGGTCCATCGTCAGACCGCACCGTTCGCAGGGCCTCGGGTCAATCTCGATCGGAGCCGGTTCATCCTCAAACGCGGCGGGCCTGAGGGCGCTCATTCTGTTGCCTCGCTGGCGCCGTCGCTATCGATCAGGCCAAGCTCGCGGGCCTTCGCCAGCGCCTTGGTGAGGGCGTCGACGAGCTCGGGCAGCCGGCGTACCACCACGGCCAAGCCCTTCGGCGTCGGCACCAGGCGGCCTTCCTTCATCGCGTGGGTTCGCAGATCGACGAGGTTGTGGCCCTCATAGGTCGAGAGCGAAACAATCACGGCGTCGTGCCGGCGGTTTTTCCAGAATTTGGAAATGACGACGGGCTCGTCGAGCGTGGGCCTGCGCGCGCTCATGGCGTGATCCGATCCAGCGCTTCCCCGATCGGCGATGTGGGTTCGCCCTGGCTGTTGCGCTTCATGGCGCTGCGCATCGCCGCGAGGTCGGCGCCGTGCTGCAGGGCGAACGAAATTGCGATCGCCGCGTCGGACGCGAGGGCATCGAGCGCACTGTTCGCGTGGCCGGCATTGATGAATATTTCGCCCACCCTGCCGTCGGCATAGTGGCCGGCCGTCATTGTGAAGTCGGCCCCGCGGTGCTCGAAGGCGACGGTTTCGCAGGCTCGCCGGTCCGGCAGGCGTTCGCGGCCGGGCTTGTCAGCGGCGCTGCTTTGGCATATTTCCATGGTGCTGATCCGAAGTTGTGCTGATCCGAAAACAACGAAAGCCGCTCCCTGGCCGGGGCGGCTTTTTCGTTTCTTAGGCTGCGGTCTCGATGACGCGAGATTGCTGCCACCGACGGTTTTCACCGACGGTTACGCCCTTGCGTTTTTCAGAGAGCTGGATGAAGCGCGGCCCGTTGCCGCTTGCGATCAGCCGTTGTCCGGTGCTGCGGGAAAAACCGTTCAGCTTGCACCAGTCGTCAAATGACATCACTCGATCGTCGTCCATAGCGGACCTCCATGAGCATCCTTGATGCTTCATCGGTACTCGCAGCGGGGACGAGCGCGCAGGAGACTTGTACTAGGGCTTTGCCCGGCTTCGTGTCACTCGGAGTGCCTTAGCAATCTCCGCGCATTGGGCGGCTTTGCTATGGCGGCGGCCACCTTGATCGCCGAGGAGGTTGTCATTGATGGCGATGATGAATTCTTGGAACCATGACGGCTTTGACCGGCGTTCATCGTAACCGGCACCGGTGGCGGTCGGCGTCAGCCCCACCCTCCGGCAGCACTCGGCTACACTGTGCACGAAGAGCGGCCACGGATTTTGCAGATCCGTCGGCTTGCCGAGCTGATGGATGCCCCGAAGGCGCCTTTCAGCGTCAGCAGCGAGGGTTTCCAATTCGTCGAACCTCCGAATCTCGCTGAGTCGGTCGTCGTAAATCCTGCGGTCGAGTTTTGTCCATGCGTTTGCCGCCTTGCGCAGGCTCTCCGCAAGCTGCTCGAGGTGAGCCAATTGTCGTTTGCCCGGTCGACGCACCGCGGCCGCAGTCGCCGCTGCTCTTTCGATAGCCGAGCGGTTTGTCAGGTATACGGAACAACAGGAGAGAACGGGTCTTCGCAATTTATCGGCTAGAAGTGTTTCCGGAAGACATGACGATATCCTGGCCCATCGCTCATCGCTTATGGAGATAAGTTCAACACTCGACTGCCGATCAGGCGCGGCGATGCCTTTACGCGCACTCATCGTTTAAGCGCGCGCACGCTGCTGGAGTAGATCATAGCGCTTGCGGATGAACGACGCGCTGTCTGCCGGCATAGCCTCGCCGTGCTTGCGTAGATAGGCAGCCTCGGCCTCAGTACGCACCGCAGCGAGCTGGTCAGAACTCAACGTGCCGAAATCCTGGTCAGCCGTAATGCCGGCGCCCGACAGGACGGCCTTTGCTTCGTGCTTCATCTGTCTCTCCGTTAGCTGTTTACGATCGCTAGCAGGTGCGCTTCCCACTTCGACAGCGCCTCGGCGATCTCCGGCTGGTAATCATAGTGGTCATAGACACCGCCAATTCCTGCTTTGTGGCCGGTGTGGTTCAGCACCAATTCCGCAACGTGCGGCTTGACCCCGATCTTGCTCAAGCCTGTCCGCACCGTTCTCCGAAGGTCATGGATGCGCCAAGGTGCCAGCGCGCGGCCGCCGTTCGCCGCGGTGACGCGGGCATTGAACGAAAGAGTGCAGTAGCTCCATGCGCTGAAGCCCGCCTTGCCGCCGCCGAACACTAAGTCACGGCCGGCCCGCCGCGGTGCCGCCTTCAGGATTGATCGAGCACAATCGGGCAAGGTTAGCGTCAGCGGACGTCCCGGTTTCGTCCTTTCCTTCGGAAGCAGCATCTTCCCGGTCTCGAGGTCGAGTTCGGACCAGCGCAATCCGCCGATCTCGTCACGCCGGCAGGCCGTCAACAGCAACAACCGAACAATCCGGCCGAAGTCATCGTCCTGGCACTGGTTCCAAATGGCCTTGAGTTCCTCCGGGGTCAAAACACGGTCCCGAGGCGCGATCCCCTCCGCCGGATCATTCGTGCCGACCACCGGATTGGAGGCCGTGACACCCTCCCGAAGGGCCCAGGCGAACAATGCAGACAGGTTCCCCCTCGCCCGCGCCGCGGCAGTCCGGCCGTGGTCCCGGGTGATGTCCCGGAGCAAGGCGGCTACTGTCGCGCGATCGATGGTGTGAACGGCTCGCCGATGCAGGGGCGCCCAGTGCAGTTCGAAATACCGCTTAGCCGCGTTGTGGGTGCTGGCCCGCTGCACACCCTTGCGGGCCGCCAGATAGTCCTCGAAGAGCACCTTGAAGGTTAGCCCGTCGGCTTTCTGCGAGGCCTCCAGCTTGTCCCGCTCGGCCCTGGGATCGATCCCGAGCTCGACCTGGGCGAATCGGACCCGCGCATTCTTGCGGGCCTGTTCCAGTTCGGTTTTGCGGATATCGCCGAGGCTCTCCCGCCGCTGTTTGCTCCCGATCCGGTACTGCACGACGTAGAACGCGCTACCGGCGCGCAACCTAACGCCAAAACCCGGCAACTCGGGATCCCACTCGATGTGATCGGTTTTGCCGGCCGGCAGCGACAGCTTTTCAACGTTACCGGCTGTGAAGCGGGCGGTATCGAGGCGAACAATTTGCGGTCTCATGGGAAGCAACCCTCTCTGCTGTGGGAAGCGCCTGGGGCGCGAAGCAGTGAATTGAGGAGAACATTACCGCCCGAATCCGTCACGTGCCTTTTCCGAAAAGCCCATGAAAACTGTGGATAGTGATGCTTCCTGAATACTGCTGAAGCAAAGCACTACATGATAGCCTGAAATCGACAGCACGTGGCCAAGGCCTGAAATGAACATGGCATCGTTGACCGGCGTTGTGATCGCGTCGCGGCGGCCGGTCAAAAGAGCGGTGGCGATGGCGCGCTTGTCACCATCAAGTGCCGTTCGGATCCGCGCATCGATCGCATCGCGCAGTCCCTGCATCAGTGCCGCGTAGCGCAATGAAAGTCCGCCGCTGAGCGGCGGCTCCAGCGTCTTGATACTGCCGGTAACAAAGCCGGAGGCGCCGATGCCCTGGAAGAAGATGTCGCGGCCAAAATCGTAGCTGCCGGGCCGCATCGGCGCGAGCGGCGGCTGCAGCCGCGCCTTCAATTCCACAAAGCTGCCGACCGCGGGCGCGGTGCCCTTGCGCACCGACAGGCGAACCCGCTCCAGTTTTGTCTGTCCACGCGGACTTTCCATCTGGGTGACGCGGAGCACGAAGCGGTCGGTGCGTTCGCGTATATCACGGGTCTCGACGAAGCCCGACAGCGACACCGCATACATCGGCCTTGCCAATACCCCGTGCCCGATCAGCTTTGTTTTCCATGTCGCTGTGGCAAAACCCGCCGCCGTCGCGGCGACCATTACTGCGAACGGAAACAACTTTTGCCGCCGCAGCAGAAACGCCGCGACGCAGAGACCGATCGCCGCGACAGCGGCAACCGGGGCGACCGGTTCATGCTCCGCGGCGAAATAAAACGCGATCCCAACGCCGAAGGCGATCGGTACCCACGGCAACAATCGCCCGGCGCCAGCTTCGGCGGCAATCCATTCACGCAGTTTCGCGATGAACGATGGCCAAACGCTGAAACCGGCCGGCGCAAAACCGCCGGCTTGCGCCGCCTGGCGCGGCGGCCAGGTGCCCGCATAACCCTGCGTCCGGCCCGGAGTCCTGCCCTGCTCGGCCATCCGCTGGCCCCTCATACCCCACAGGCCTCAATGCTACCGGAGGCTGTAACGGGGCGGATAGTGGAACAGAAGCAGAATGCTCGGGAAATCCTATGTGGGCTTTGCCCCGTGGCTTCCTTCACAAGCCTGTCGCGCCGGCCGGTGGTTCAGTTGAACAGTGGATGATGCGACGTTGAATCCGGATAGCACGTAGCAAACTCTGCCGATCGACCAAGGCGCCGACAGTAACCGTCTTTCACGATCGCTTTCTGCAGTCGCAGGCCAGCCGCGGAACCAATCCGGGTCCATGGACTTCTAGGAGACCCATGACCGACAATCAAACACCGTTCGCGGAATTCGGCCTTGAGCGAGCCATCGCCCTTCGCTGGATGCTTCGCGATATCAAGGCCAAGCGATTAAAGCTATCGCCGGTCAGCGAGGACGATCTAACCGCTTTGACCGAACTGGGCTTGATCGAAATCCGGGACAACGTGCCCGTGCTGACACAGGCCGGTCACGACGCCCTGGATTGACGAACCGATCGGGCGCGATGGCTCAAAGCCAGACCTTAAAGCCAATTTCTGAGCCAATTCGGAGAGAGAGGTCTGAGCCGCCGGCTCCGCCCCCCTTAACCTTTGCTAACGACCTACGATTAAGATTCCCGAATCAACCGGGGGCTCGGCAATGCTACACAGGATCTTGCTGTCCGTTCTGGCACTCGCGGCCACTGCGGTGACTGCGCGCGCCGCCGACCTGCCAACCCAGAGCCGGCTGGGAGCCATCTTTGCGGAGCCTGCCGAGGTTCGACCCGAGGTCTATAGGGTGCGAGAATATTCGGCGCCGGTTATTGGCTACAATCTGCTCCCAAGTCCCCCGTGGGCTCGCGGCGGCTATGACTATGGTTCTCCGTGGTCGTACTACTACGGCGGTCCCTATTACGGCGGCCCATACGCTTCTGATGCCGTCCGCCTGCCCTACGCCTGCGGCCTGTATGGTTACTGCTTTTAGGCGCGCGTCCGCGAACCGTTAAAGGAGCGGAGTCATCGACGAGACGTGATGACTGATAATTTTCCAACTACCGTCTTCGCGCGCAATGACCCAGGTTAATTTGACCGACAGGGGCTGAGTACCTTCGCTGGGAAGAAAAGACGCTGTACCCGCGACGTTGATCACATCGGAACTAATCAACGCGGTCATCACATCGGTGAATTGAACGGTCGGCGAACTCCATCTCGGCAGCGCGTTGAAATAGGCCGCGACACCCTCGTTCCCACGATAGAGCATAGGGTTCGACCCGAAAAAGAATGCGTTTTTCGAGTAAAGCGAAGCAAGAGCTTCAGCGTCGAGTTCTTCGAAAGCAGCCGACCATTTTTCGATGATCCCGGACACCGTGTCGTCGGCCAAACTTCGCATCGGTCGCCCCGCTCAATCAGAATTCCGTAGACCATCAAAGTCCGCATAAGGGTCCGGCGCGTCGCGCCTCGAACACCGGGCAATCTAACTTCAGCCCTTGCCACCGACTTCCTTCGCAAAGGTATCGCGCAGGCCGATGGTCCGGTTAAACACGGGATGGTCCGGCGTCGAATCCTGATCGCGCACAAAATACCCCTGCCGTTCGAACTGGATCACCTCGGACGAATTGGCTTTCGCCACTGCTGGCTCGATCCGCGCGTCGGATAAGACTTCCAGCGATTGCGGGTTGAGGTCGGCGGCGAAATTCGCGGCATCCGGATTGGGTGTGGAGAATAGCGGATTGTAAATACGAATCTCGGCCGGCACCGACTGCGCCGCCGGTAGCCAGTGCATGGTTGCCTTGACCTTGCGCCCGTCGGGCGCGTTGCCGCCGCGTGTTGCGGGATCGTAGGTGCAGCGCAGTTCGACCACATCTCCGGCCGCGTTCTTGATGGCTTCCCGGCAGGTGACAAAATAGGCGTAGCGCAGCCGCACTTCGGTGCCGGGCGAGAGCCGGAAGAATTTCTTCGGCGGGCTTTCCATGAAATCATCGCGCTCGATGTAGAGTTCGCGGCCGAACGCGATGCGACGGCTACCCGCTGCGGGATCGTCCGGGTGGTTGACGGCCTCGATCTCCTCGCTTTCGCCTTCCGGGTAATTCTCGATCACGACCTTGAGCGGCCGCAGCACCGCCATGCGCCGCTGCGCCGTCTTGTTGAGAATTTCGCGGATGCAGAATTCCAGCATGCCGACATCGACGACACTGTTGGCCTTTGCCACCCCGATACGCCTGACGAATTCGCGGACTGCCGCGGGCGGCACCCCGCGGCGTTTCAGTCCCGCGATGGTCGGCATGCGCGGATCGTCCCAGCCCGCGACATGGCCGCCGCGCACCAGTTCGGTCAAGACCCGCTTCGACAACAGCGTGTAGGTCAGGTTAAGCCGGGCGAATTCATACTGGCGCGGTTTCGACGGCACCGGCAATTTGTCAAGCAGCCATTCGTAGAGTGGCCGGTGGTCCTCGAATTCCAGCGTGCAGATCGAATGCGTGATGCCCTCGATCGCGTCCGACTGCCCATGGGCGTAATCGTAGCTTGGATAGATCGACCATTTGTCGCCGGTGCGCGGATGCGTGGCGTGCAGGATGCGATAGAGCACGGGATCGCGCAGGTTGATGTTGCCGGAGGACATATCGATCCGCGCGCGCAGCACGCGGGCGCCGTTCGGAAATTCGCCGGCCTTCATGCGACGAAACAGGTCGAGGTTTTCATCCACCGAGCGATCGCGAAACGGACTGTTCTGGCCGGCTTCGGTCAGCGTGCCGCGGGTGAGGCGGATCTGCTCCTGCGACTGGTCGTCGACATAGGCAAGCCCGGCGCGGATCAGATCTTCCGCCCAGCCGTAGAGCCGCTCGAAATAATCAGAGGCATAGAAAAGATCGGTTCCCCAGTCGTAGCCGAGCCAGTGCACGTCGGCTTGAATCGAATCGATATATTCCTGCTCTTCCTTGGTGGGATTGGTATCGTCGAACCGCAGGTGACAACGCCCCGCAAACTCCTGCGCGATACCGAAATTGAGCGCGATCGACTTGGCATGGCCGATGTGCAAATAGCCGTTCGGCTCCGGCGGGAAGCGCGTCACGATCTGGCTGTGCTTCTTCGCGTCGAGATCGGCCTGGATGATGTCGCGAATGAAATCGCGGCCCGCTTCTGCCGCCACCGGTTCTGCTGTCATGTTAGTTCCTGCTCGGAATCAGCCGACGTTCTGCCAAATCCACCCGCCCCAAGGAAGACTTTAGTTATGTACGGTTCCTGCTATACACCACCGCGCCTCCCGCATGCCCTCTTTGTCCGCGACCCGCTTCTGTCATGACCGATTCCGTCGTCACGCGCTTTGCTCCCTCCCCGACCGGCTTTCTCCACATCGGAGGAGCCCGCACGGCGCTGTTCAACTGGCTTTACGCGCGCAAGCGCGGCGGCAAGATGCTGTTGCGCATCGAGGACACCGATCGGGAGCGATCGACCGAACCGGCGATCGCGGCCATCCTGGACGGCCTGAAATGGCTCGGGCTCGATTGGGATGGCGAGGTCGTCTACCAGTTCACCGGCGCCGCCCGCCACCGCGAGGTTGCCGAGCAGTTGCTGGCGGCTGGCAAGGCCTATCGCTGCTACGCGACGCCGGAGGAACTCACGGCGATGCGCGAGAAAGCCCGCGCTGAGGGCCGCACCCGCCTCTACGACGGCCTGTGGCGAGATCGCGACCCTTCGGAGGCTCCCGCCGGCCTGAAGCCTACGATCAGGCTGCGGGCCCCGCAGCAGGGCGAAACCGTGATCGAGGATCAGGTTCAGGGCCGTGTGGTCTGGCTGAACGAGAACCTCGACGACCTCGTCCTTTTGCGCGGCGACGGCAATCCGACCTACATGCTGGCGGTCGTGGTCGACGACCACGACATGGGCGTCACCCACATCATTCGCGGCGACGACCACCTGATCAACGCCGCCCGCCAGAAGCAGATCTACGATGCGCTCGGATGGGACCTCCCTAACATGTCCCACATCCCGCTAATCCATGGGCCGGATGGCTCAAAGCTCTCCAAGCGCCACGGCGCGCTGGGAGTGGATGCCTACCGTGCCATGGGATATTTGCCGGCGGCACTGCGCAATTACCTGGTCAGGCTCGGATGGAGCCACGGCGACCAGGAGATCTTTTCCACGGAAGAGATGATCGCCGCCTTCGACCTGTCAGGCATCGGCCGCTCGGCGGCACGATTCGATTTCGCCAAACTGGAAAGCCTCAACGGTCACTACATCCGTCACTCCGACGATCAATCTCTCGTGACCATGTTCGAAGATGTCCTGGACTACGTCCCGAACGGATCGGACGTAAAGGCCAAGCTCAACGAAACGACGCGCGCGCAATTGCTGCAGGCGATGCCAAGCCTCAAGGAGCGCGCCAAGACGCTGATCGAACTGATCGACAGCGCCTACTTCATCTTCGCCGACCGGCCGCTCGAGATCGAGCCCAAAGCCGCCGGCTTGTTGACGCCGGAAAACCGCGAACTGATCGGCCGGCTTCGCCTTGCACTGGAGGCGGTCACGCCGTGGACGGCGGCAACCACCGAAGCGGCGATGCGTGCATTCGCCGAAATGAGCAACCTCAAACTCGGGACGGTAGCCCAGCCGCTGCGGGTGGCGCTGACCGGACGCACCACGTCACCGGGAATCTTCGATGTCCTGGCGGTGCTCGGACGGCAGGAATGCCTGGCCCGGCTGGGCGATCAGGCCCCCTCATAAGGTGGCATTGCAGGTCGGGCGTGCCCATCTTGCAGCGCACACAGCAATACGATACCCATTTACGCGGTGCTTCTAGAATTTCCCGGCTGCCCACGCCATCTCAGTTGAAATGGCGCCCACGGCCGCCGGCTTCCGCAACGATCTCATCGGGGACTTCACGATGGACGCAACATCCAACAACAAAACCGCAACGTTAACGGTCGGCAACAAGACCTACGATTTCCCGATCTTGAAGGGCACCGTCGGGCCGGATGTCATCGACATCGGCAAGCTCTACGCCCAGTCCGGAATGTTTACCTATGACCCGGGTTTCACCTCCACCGGCAGCTGCGAGTCCAAGATTACCTATATCGATGGCGACGCCGGCATCCTGGAATACCGCGGCTATCCGATCGAGCAGCTCGCCGAACACGGCGACTTCCTGGAAACCTGCTACCTTCTGCTCTACGGCGAGCTTCCGACCAAGGCACAGAAGGCCGATTTCGACAACCGCGTGATCCACCACACCATGGTTCACGAGCAGATGGCACGGTTCTTCCAGGGCTTCCGCCGCGACGCCCATCCGATGGCGGTCATGGTGGCGTCCGTCGGTGCACTGGCGGCGTTCTATCACGACTCCACCGACATCAACGATCCGACCCAGCGCATGATTGCCTCGATGCGCATGATCGCTAAGATCCCCACGCTGGCCGCGATGGCCTTTAAATACACCATCGGCCAGCCCTTTGTTTATCCGAAGAACTCGCTGAGCTTTGCCGAAAATTTCCTGAACATGTGTTTCGCGGTGCCCTGCGAGGAATACAAGATCAATCCGGTTCTCGCCAACGCGCTGGACAAGATCTTCATTCTGCACGCCGACCATGAGCAGAATGCGTCGACCTCGACGGTGCGGATCGCCGGCTCCTCCGGGGCCAACCCGTTCGCCTGCATCGCCGCCGGCATCGCCTGCCTGTGGGGACCCGCGCATGGCGGCGCCAACGAAGCGGCGCTTGCGATGCTGGCCGGCATCGGTACCGTCGACAAGATTCCCGATTTCATCAAACGGGTAAAAGACAAAAACAGCGAAGTTCGCCTGATGGGCTTCGGGCATCGCGTCTACAAGAATTACGATCCGCGCGCCAAGATCATGCAGAAGATGTGTCACGCGGTGTTGGCGGAGACGGGCCACGGCGACGATCCGATGCTGAAGGTCGCCATGGAGCTGGAGAGGATCGCGCTGAGCGATCAGTATTTCATCGATCGCAAGCTCTACCCGAACGTCGATTTCTATTCGGGCATCACCTTGAAGGCGATGGGCTTCCCGACCTCGATGTTTACGGTGCTGTTTGCGGTCGCGCGTACGGTCGGCTGGATCAGCCAGTGGAGCGAGATGATCGAGGATCCGCAGCAGAAGATCGGCCGTCCGCGTCAGCTATATACTGGCGCTACGCGCCGCGATTACGTCGACATCGACAAGCGCAAGTAGTCCGCCGCCTGGGAAACCGGATGCGTACCTCACGTATCCGGCAGCCAGCTATCCCGCACCAGATCAACTCGCTCGCCGCGACTTTCGCAACGCCGCCAGCACGATATCGGCCGCCCGCACGCCGGGTGGCTGGCTGCCTGTCGACATGATCTTGTCGATCCCGGCAAAAGCATCGAGCTGCCGGCGCCGTGAGGGAGAATCGTTGAGCACGTCGCGCAGCGCTTGCGATAGTTTCTCCGGCGAGCAATCTCGCTGCAGGAATTCCGGAATGACGTTTTCACCGACCACCAGATTAGCCAGGATGACCGACTTCACCTTGATCGCGCGCAACAGGACCCACGCCTCGATGGCTCCGGTCCGGTAGGCGGTAACCATCGGCACGCCTGCGAGTGCCAGTTCGAGCGTCACGGTGCCCGACTTCGCAAGCGCGGCGCGGGCGATCCGGAACGCCGCCCGCTTTTCCTGCTCGCCGATCACTATTCGTGGCTGCACCGGCCAGCTTTTAATGCCCTCCCGGACCGCTTCCAGCAAATGCGGCATGGTGGGCAGGACTAATTCGAACGACATGCCCTCGGCCTGCAGCCGGCCCAGCGTCTCGCCGAAGACCGCCATATGGTGCCTGATTTCGCTGCGCCGGCTTCCCGGCAGCACCAGAAGCACTGGCGGCGGCTCGTCCCTTCGCTTTTGCTCGTCGACGCCGGGCCGCAGCACGCCGACCTGCCCGGTCAGGGGATGACCGACATAGCTGCAGGGCGGACCGCGCAGCCTGCGATACTCCTCCGGTTCGAACGGCAGCAAGGCGAGTACATGGTCGACATAGCCGAGCATGGCGCGCGCCCGGCCGGGCCGCCACGCCCAGACCGAGGGGGAGACGTAGTCGACGATCGGTATCGAGGGATCGCGGGCCCGAACCCGTCTTGCCACCCGATGGGTAAAATCGGGGCTGTCGATGATCACGAGAATGTCGGGCGAGGCCGCTGTCACCGCTTCCGCGGTTTCGCGGATCAACCGCAGGATCTTCGGCAACTGCTTTACGACTGCTGCCAGTCCCATGATCGACAATTTTTCGATCGGAAACAGCGACGCCAGCCCTTCGCGCGCCATCTGCTGGCCGCCGACACCTTCAAACCGGACCGCGCCGCCGAGACGCTGGCGCAAGACCTTCATCAGGTTGGCGCCGAGCCGATCGCCGGATTCCTCCGTCGCGATCAGGAATATCTTGCGCGCGACGTCGTTGGTTGTTCGCGCCGGTATCACGCGGGCAAACCGATCACGAAAAGGCCGGCTGCGTCCGCCGCCTCGATCATGATTTGGGGCTCGACCACAATGGTGTTGCCGGCGACGATCGCAATCCCGGCAAGCTTCGCCGCCGCCGCGCCCTCGATGGTTCGCGGCCCCATGGTTGGAAGATCGAACCGCAGATCCTGCCCGCTCTTGGGCGCCTTCACCAGCGCGCCGCGCGCGGCGCCGGCCCGGATGCGGCCCTCCACGCGCAGCCGCGCCACTCGCGCCAGCAAGCCGTCGGTGCCTTCGATGTCCTCTACCCCGACCACGTGACCGTCGATCACGACGGTCGCCTGACCGATGTCGAACGGACTGAGCGCGCGCAGGACGTCGCGTCCTTTGGCGATGTCAGCGGCGGCAGCTTCGTCGGGCGCGGCACGGGTGAGACATCCCTCGGGCATCAGCAGATCCGGGGCGACATCCCTGATCCCGACCATCCGAAAACCGTCCTGTTCGAAAATGCGGCCGATTCCGGACAGCAAATGATCGTCGCCGCCGCGGAAAGCCGCCCACACCCGGCCCAGGACGCGAAGCGTGCCCCAATCCAAGCGAATCTCCGATAGCGCCGGGCGGACCAGCGTGCCGATGAAAACCAGGTCGCGGCAGTTTTCTGCGCGAAACAGCTTCACAGCCTTGCCGATCTGGCCGACCGAAATCCAGTGATGACGAAAGCGTTCCACCCTGACCGGATCGCAGGCGCCTTTCAGCGCAAAAAGAACCGGGTTGATGCCGCGCGCGATCAGGGAGTCCGCGACCGCAAATGGCATGACGCCGCCTGCCGCGATCAGGCCGACCGGTGATGAAATCTCCAAAGCCGCCGATGTCATGGCTCCGGCGACCCCATCATCATGACCGGTCGCCGTCATCAGCCGGAAGGCACAGCGAGCGATGTTTGCCGTCGCCGATAAAGGTCAGGATTTCCGCGATTGCGGCATCCTCCGCTGCCAGGGGCTGCACCATGCTCAGCCGTTCGGCAAAAATGCCGGGGCCGTGAAACAGTTTTTGATAGAATGACCGCACCGCGGCGAGCCGTTCGCGCGTGAACCTGCGGCGCTTCATGCCGATGATGTTGAGGCCCGCGAGGCTGGCATACTGGCCGTTGACGATGCCGAATGGAATCACGTCGCTGCGCACGCCACAGACGCCGCCGACCATCACCTGCGGCCCGATTCGCGTGAACTGGTGCACAGCGGACAGTCCGCCGATAAAGACAAAATCGCCGATCTCACAATGGCCGCCCAGCGTCGCCGAGGTCGCGAAGATCACATCGTTGCCGACCTGGCAATCATGGCCGACGTGGCTGCAGTTCATGAAGTAGCCGCGATCGCCGACGCGGGTAACGCCGCCGCCGGCCACGGTGCCGGCATTCATCGTCACCGATTCTCGGATAGTGCAGCCCTGCCCGATCTCGAGCCGAGTGAGTTCGCCGCGATAGCTCAGGGATTGTGGCGGCGTGCCGAGCGAAACGAAGGGATAGATGGTGCAGCCGGCGCCGATCGTGGTCTGCGCCGTGATGTGGACGTGGGCGATCAGCCTGCAGTTCGCACCGATCACGACATGGGGACCGATGATGCAGTAGGGGCCAATGAAGGTGCCCTCACCGATCACAGCGCCGTCTTCAATCCGCGCGGTGGGATCGATCGTGCTCATCGAAGGGTCCGGTACCAGCTCATATCGCCGTTTAGATGCTCGAGTTTTCCGGTGGTTACCGCGACATGCCGGAACTGTCTAGTGACGTATGGTTACGCCCTGTTTCGGCAGCTTCGGGCCTCGACAACCCGGGCGCCGCCTGGAGGCGGCACAGCGCTAATGCCTGAGGGCCTGAACCAGGGTCGGAAGCAGCCAAGCCGCCAAACGCATGCCCCAGTCGCCGGGCGCTGTAGATCCCTCATCAATCGGTCAGCATGGCGCCAACGTCGGCCTCGGCGACCGTTTGGCCGTTGACGATAGCGTCGCCGTGAAACCACCACATGGTCTTGCGCCGGCCGATGCGGCGCATGTGATACTCGACGGTGTCGCCGGGCATCACAGGCTTGCGGAACTTGCACTTGTCGATGGTAAGAAAATACACCGCACGCGGCCTCTCGGTGCCTTCGACCGACTTGATACCGATCACGCCGGCGGTCTGCGCCATCGCCTCGATCATCATGACCCCGGGATAGACCGGACGCTCCGGAAAATGTCCGAGAAACGGCGGCTCGTTGTAGGTGACGTTCTTGATACCGGTGCCCGAGTAATCGGTCCGGATATTGATCACCCGATCAATCAGCAGCATGGGATAGCGGTGCGGGAGCGTCTTGAGGATCTCATTGATATCCACAAGCGCGAATCTGATCGCTGCCTCCTCCATCAATCGCGCCCCTCGCCCTTGGGATCGATCTTGCTGTCGCGGACCAGACGCTCCACCGCAAGAATCTCCCGGAACCACTGTTTGGTCGGCTTTGCAAAGTGACCGCCCCACCGTCCATTGGCCGGAATGTCATCCTTGACGGCGCTCATCGCCGTAACCTGGGCACCGTCGCCGATATGAAGGTGGTTGTTGATACCCACCTTGGCCCCCAGCGCCACATTGTCGCCAATCGTCAGGCTGCCCGCTAACCCGATCTGGGCGGCCAGCAGGCAATGCCTGCCGATCGTCACATTGTGACCGATCTGGACCTGATTGTCGATTTTCGTGCCCTCGCCGATGACGGTATCGCGCAGACTGCCGCGATCGATGGTCGTCCCGGCGCCGATCTCGACGTCGTTCTGGATCAGGACGCGACCGGTTTGCGGCACCTTCAAATGGCCATCCGGCCCGAAGAAAACGAAGCCATAGCCATCCTGTCCGATGCTGCAGCCGGGATGAATCAGCACGTTGTTGCCAATAAGCGCGAACTGAATGGAGGACCGCGCGCCGACGTCGCATTCCCTGCCAATCCTGACATTGGCGCCGATCACGGCACCCGCGCCGATCACGGTCCCGGCGCCGATTTCGACGTTCGGTCCGATCACGGCAAGCGGATCGACAATTACCCCATCCTCCAGATGCGCCGTGGCATCGATGATGGCTGATGGCGCGATGCCGGCGGTACCGAACCAGGATTGCGGTCGAAGCGCATCGCCATGCAGTTCGCGCGCGATTTTCACGAATTCGCGGAATGGATGGGCCGCACGCAAAACCGCCACGTGGGCGGGGACATCGGCTTCGAAGCGCGCATTGACCAGACACGCCCCCGCCTTCGTCGAAGCAAGCTGGTCGGCATATTTCAGGTTGTCGAAAAACGTCAGATGCATCGGACCGGCTTCGTCGAGCGAAGCCAGGCCCTTGACCTGTTGGGTTCCCCGCGACGCATCGACCAAATGCGCAGTCGTCAACGCGGCGATATCGGCCAGCGTCGACGAAGGCGGTTGTTTGAAGAATGTCGGCTGCGCCATTCCACCCGTCGCGGTCCGGCCGTTGATTGAACCGAAGCTTCGGTTCTGAAAAATCAGAACCGAACTCTCTCTTTGTTTGGACGCGTTTTCTGCACGCGAACCGGTAGCCACTTTGCTCGAAAATTCTTTAGAACGATGTCCCGCCGCCAAACTTGAACTGCTGCACGATGTCGAACCGACCCTTGGTAAGCGGAATGGCGTAATCGAAGCGCAGCGGTCCGAACGGCGACGCCCAGATCAGGCCCACGCCGACGGAGGTGCGGACCGTATTGCCGCTGTCGAAGACCAATCCCGTGCAGGTGCCCGGCGACGGCGGACTCGTCGTCGGCCTGATACAGTTGGAATTGGACGGCGTGGTGAGTTCGCCTGTGGCTGCCCAAGTCGTCGGCCCCTGGTAATCATACAGGCCGCCGGCGTCGGCATAGACGGCGCCCTTCAAGCCCACTTCCTTCGGCAGGAACCAGAACGGCATCTGCAACTCGTACGACGCGCCCCAATATTTGGTACCACCGAGCGCGTCCATCGTCCCATAGGGGTTGATATCACGCGGGCCGATGCCGTTGGGGGCGAAGCCCCGGACGAGGTTCGGGCCCATCTGGAACTGATCGAGCATGCGCAGTTCACTGTTGCCGACCTTGTTGAGAATGCCGCCCTGGATGTGGATCAGCCCGACGATATCGGCGACCAGCGGCGCGTAGTACTTGCCGTCGACCGCGCTCTTCAGATAGCTGACGTCGCCGCCGACGCCGGCGAAGTCCTGCTTGAAATCGATGAGCAGACCGTCAGTCGGATTCTTGTTGTTGTCGAGCGTGTTGTAGTCCAGCGAATAACCGATCGATGACGTCAGCGCAGCGCCGCTGGCGAGTTCCTTGCGCACCGGCAGTGATGCTTCGCCATCGCTGTAGCACCAGAGACCAGTGCCTGAGGCGTCGGTGGCGGTTTGGCCCCCTGCTGTTGCAGTGCCGCCCGGAGGAAATCCGTTCAAGTTCGCAAAAGCCGGCGACGGATTGAAGGCCAGCAAGCCGTTTGACGGGTTGTTGTTACAATTCGCGAGATTGCCGGGCAGCGAGATCTGTTGCTCGTAGATCGAATAGCGAAGCTGCAAGGACAGATCTTCGCGCAAGGCGAAACCGAGCCGCGGACTGAAGCCGATCGTCTTGGTGCCGTACGAAATAAAGCTGTTGGGGAGCTGCTCGCGGTAGAACGCGTCAAGACCAAGCGCGACCCGGTAGTCGAGCAAATAAGGATCGACATACGACAGCGACAGGCCGCGCGCGAATTCGCCGTACGTTACCGACGCCTTCGCAAACAGGCCGCGGCCGAGGAAGTTGCGCTCGGAAATGCTGACCTCGGCAAGCGGACCGTCGGTGGTCGAATAGCCGCCCGATACCGAGAAGTCGCCGGTGGATTTCTCCTCGAGATCGACCACGAGAATCACACGATCGCTCGATGAACCGGGCTCGGTCGTGACCTTCACGCTCTTGAAGAAATCAAGGTTCTTGAGGCGCCGCTCGGCGCGGTCGACCAGCGCGCGGTTGTACGCATCGCCCTCGGAAATATCGAATTCGCGGCGGATCACATAGTCGCGGGTGCGGGTATTGCCGCGCACGTTGATGCGCTCGATATAGGTCCGCGGGCCTTCGTCGATGGCAAAGACGATGGAAACGGTGTGGGCCTCGAAATTGCGATCGCCACGCGGCCGCACGACGGCAAAGGCATAGCCCCGCCGCGAGGCCTCGATCTGCATTTCCTCCACCGTCTTCTCCAGCGCCTCGGCGTTGTAGAGCGACCCGACGCTGACGCGCGAGAAGCTGCGGAGAGCGTTTCCGTCAAGGGTGGGTATGCTGGATTCGATATTCACCGACGCGACGCGATACTGCTGGCCCTCCTCGATCTTGAAGGTCACCAGGAAGCCCTTGCGCGCCGGATCGTATTCCGTCAGCGCGGCCACCACCTGCACGTCCGCAAAACCGTGCTTCAAATAAAAGCGGCGAATCAGGTCGCGATCGGCTTCGACCCGGTCCGGATCATAGACGTCACCGCCGCCGAGGAAACTCAGCAGGTTTGACTCATGGGTCTTGATGATGTCCTTGAGCCGATACGACGAATAAGCGTTGTTGCCGATGAACTCGACCGACTTGACGCCGGTTTTCTGGCCCTCGACGATCGTGAAAATCAGATCGACGCGATTGTTCGGCTGCTCGATGATTTCGGGAGTGACGCTCACGTCGTAGCGGCCGGAGTGGCGGTAGACCTCGGCGATGCGCTGGGCGTCGGACTGGACCATGGGACGCGACAGCGTACCCCGCGGCTTGGATTGGATTTCGGCCGTAAGCTGTTCGTCCTTGATCTTCTTGTTGCCCTCGAAGGCAATGCGGCCGATCACCGGGTTTTCGATCACCGTCACCAGCAGGTGACCGCCGGTCTGGCTGATCTTGACGTCCTGGAACAGGCCGGTCTCGATCAGCGCCTTCAGGCCATCGTCGATTTCGGCCTGATCCAGCCGCCCGCTGGGACTCGCCTTGAAATACGACCGGATGGTTTCGACCTCGACGCGCCGGTTGCCCGCGACCTCGATCGTGGCGACGGACTGGGCGACGGCAGGCGACGATAGCAGCATGACAGTCAGCGTGCCCGCGACCGGCAGGGCGCACATCACCAGGGCGGCCAAAAAGCCTCCCCGAACTCGCATTCCAACGTTCATGCGCAAGACGCCCTTGTCATTCCAATGCCGGCCCGCACCCCACGGATCGACAGATTCCCATTAGTTGCCCTGCTTGTAGCCAATTTTGCCGGGGCGGCAAACGTCCGAGTGCAGTGCAATTTCATTTTCATTCCAAGACGTTGCCTATCGGCCACGTCACAAAAAAGCCGCTTCACGATGCCGCGAGGTGGAGGATGTCATTGTAGGTCGCAAACACCATCAACATCAGCACCAGCCCCAGCCCGATTCGGAACCCCATCTCCATCGCCCGGTCCGACAGGGGACGTCCGCGCACGGCCTCGATCGCATAGAACAAAAGATGACCGCCATCGAGCAGCGGCACCGGAAAAAGGTTCAACAAGCCGATCGATATCGAGAGAACCGCGGCGAGATGCACCAGTGCGGCAAGACCGATGGTGGCGACCTGACCTGAAATCTGTGCGATTCGGAGCGGGCCACCGACCTGGTCGGCCGCTTCACGCCCGGTAAAGACGCCACCGATATAGGCCAGCGTGCGGTCAACCACGAACCAGGTTTCCTTGACGCCAAGCCAGAGCGCTGTCGCTGGGTTTACTCGCTCGGTCGTTACATCGCCGGCTACGGTCTTGCGGGTAATGCCTAGCACGCCAAGCTTGTGGACATTGCCAAACGGGTCTTTGACTTCCCTGAGTTCCGGCGTGCCGCGCAATTGCAGCGAAGAATCGCCGCGCTTGACGGTGAACACCAGTTGCTCGCCGGCGCGAATGCCAACGATCCGCTGCATATCGGAGAAGCTTTCGATCTTGCTGCCATCGATCGCGGTCACCACGTCGCCGACCTGAAAGCCAGCTGCCGCTGCGGCACTCCCCGCCTCTACCTGATCGACGCGCGCCGTCGTGCTTGGTTTGCCGAAAAAGGTGAACAGGCAAGTAAAGATCACGATCGCCAAAATGAAATTGGCGATTGGGCCAGCGGCGACAATCGCCGCCCGTGGTCCGACTTTCTTGTGGTGGAAACTGCCCGCACGCTCTTCTTCAGTCATGCCGGCGAGGGTTTCGGACGATGGCGTCGAGGCCTCGCTGTCGTCGCCGAAAAACTTGACGTAGCCGCCGAGCGGGACGGCCGAAATCTTCCATCGTGTGCCATGTCGGTCGTTGAAACCGACCAGTTCCGGCCCGAAGCCGAGCGAAAAAGTTAACACCTTCACGCCGGCCCAGCGGGCAACCAGGAAGTGGCCGAGCTCGTGGAAGAAAACAACGATGGTGAGCACGAACAGGAAGGGAATGATGTAGCCGACGAAGCCATGGCTCAACGTATTGAAACTATGAACAAAAAACTCGGACATCCATTTTCCCTCAACCAGGGCCGCAGGCCCTGTCCCCAACCATCTAGGATGCCTTTAAGGCAATTTGAGGCAATAGGGTGGCAGCTTTATTTCGCGCATCATGGTCAACGGCGATGGCATCGTCCGCGGACGTCAATGGGGCCAGATTGCCGGAACGCACCCAGGCCTCCATTGTCGCCTCGACCAGCCGGGCGATCGCGCCGAATCTGATCTTGCCGGCGATGAACGCCGCCACCGCCACCTCGTTGGCCGCGTTATAGACAGTAGTCGCGCCGCGGCCCGTCCGCAATGCATCGTAAGCCAGCCGAAGCCCTGGGAAGCGACCAAAATCCGGTTCCTCGAAGGTCAGCTGTCCAATCCTGGCCAGATCAAGCTTCGCGGCCGGACCGACGATTCGATCGGGCCATCCGAGGCAATGCGCGATCGGCGTTCGCATGTCAGGCGCCCCCAGTTGCGCGACAACCGAACGATCCGAAAATTCGACCATCCCGTGAATGATCGATTGCGGGTGAACCAGAACGTCGATCTCTTCCGGCGTCAGCGCAAACAGATAGTAGGCTTCGATGACCTCGAGCCCCTTGTTCATCATCGAGGCCGAATCGATGGTGATCTTCTGCCCCATGCTCCAGTTCGGATGTTTGAGGGCCTGCGCCAGCGTCGCCTGTTCGATATCGGCGCTGGCCCATGTCCGGAACGGTCCGCCCGATGCGGTGATGATCACGCGGACGAGTTCTTCCCGGTTGCCGGAGCCCAGCGCCTGAAACAGCGCATTATGTTCGGAATCGGCCGGCAGGATGCAGGCCCCGGCCTTGGCGGCGCGCTGCATGAAAAAGTCGCCGGCGCAGACCAGGCATTCCTTGTTGGCAAGCGCAACCGTCGCGCCGCGATCGACAGCGGCGAGCGCAGGTTTCAATCCGGCCGCGCCGCTGACGGCGGCCATGACCCAATCGGCCGGACGCGCCGCCGCTTCGATGATCGCGCTCTCGCCGGCGCCGCACTCTGTGCGGGTGCCGGCCAGGGCATCTTTCAGTTCGGTGAGGCGATCGGGATCGGCGACGGCCGCAAATCGGGCGCCAAATTCCTTCGCCAGCGTCGCCAGTCCCAGCACGTTGGTATTCGCTGTCAAAGCCTCGACCTGATAGCGGTCGCGCGAGGCCCTCAGCAAATCCATGGTGCTGTCGCCGATCGAGCCGGTGGCGCCGAGGACGGTCACGGCGCGTACGGCAGATGCCGCAGCCTTGTTGTTACGCAACGGAACAGCGCTCATGACCTCACCAAACCATAAGACCGCGGCCGACGCCATCCACGCCACCCCGCAAAAAGCCGAAAATCGCCGCCAGAACGACCGCGGCGACGTATCCGTCGAGACGATCGAGCAACCCGCCATGCCCGGGAATGATGTGGCTGGAGTCCTTGACACCGAAACGCCGCTTCACCGCGGACTCAAAGAGATCGCCAAGCTGCGAAACGATCGAAAGAACAGCGCCCAGCAACAGAGTCGGGCCGGTCTCGCCGAGACCGAACGCCACAAATGCTTCGGCGACGAGAAGGCTCGCCGCAAACCCGCCGACGGCGCCTGCCCATGTCTTCTTGGGACTGACCCGCGGCCAGAGCTTCGGTCCGCCGATGCCGCGGCCAGCGAAATAACCGCCGATATCGGTCACCCACACCACCAGAAGGATCAGCATCAGCGCGACAAATCCCCAGGCCTGATCGAGGCGCACCAGCACGGACCCAATCTCGGCCGCGGCGGCATAGAAAAATCCCGCCGCAATCCAGCTCCTCCGCTCCGGCGAGAACAGCGCAACGGCAACCAGGCCGAGCGCCGATGCACCCAGCGAAGCATCGATCCATCCCAGCGTGAGACACAATCCGGCGATCGCAAGCGCGATAACGCCTGAAGCGACCGCGCCCCTCTTGCGCCCCGCCCCCACGATCATCAGCCATTCAACATAGAGGCCGATCGCTGCCAGCGTGACCAGGGCGGTCCACATCCATCCACCGGCATAGGCGATCGCGATAGCGGCAGGCGCCAGCACCATCGCGACGATGACACGCGTCATGAGATTACGCGAGCCCCGCTCCGCAACGGCCGCCGGCGCGGCTTCGCCCTCGGTCACGATCCGGTTTTCGCGGCCAGACCGCCGAAACGGCGTTCCCGCCTGGCGTATTCGGCGATCGCGCCTTCGAGCGCGGCTTTGTCGAAATCGGGCCAGTGAATCGGCACAAATACGAGTTCGCTGTAAGCGGCCTGCCACATCAGGAAATTCGACAGCCGTTGCTCACCGCTGGTGCGAATGATCAGATCCGGATCGGGAATATCGGGTGCATCGAGGTATTGACCAAGTGCGTCGGCGTCGATTGAGGCGGCGTCCCGCTTTCCTTCCGCAACCTCGCGCGCCAGCCGCTGCGCCGCACCGGCAATTTCCTGCCGCGATCCGTAGTTGAACGCGACCACGAGGTGGAGCTTGGTATTGCCCTTGGTCAGTTCTTCCGCTTCGTTCAGCAGCGCACAGATGTCGGGCTCCAATCCACCGCGTTCGCCGATCACCCGCACCCGCACCCCATCGCGATGCAGCGTCGCCAGATCGTTGCGGATGAAGCGCTTGAGCAGGCCGAACAGATCGCCGATCTCAGTCGCGGGCCGCGACCAGTTTTCCGAGCTGAAGGAAAAAATCGTCAGATAGAGAATGCCGAGTTCGTCGGCGGCACGAACCACGCGGCGCAGCGCATCGACCCCCCGGCGATGGCCTTCCGCGCGCGGCAAACCACGGGCGGCGGCCCAGCGCCCGTTCCCGTCCATGATGACAGCCACATGCAACGGACCGTCGGTTCGATCCGGCTCTTCGGTTGCGGGGGCAGCGGCGTTCGACATCGGTCAATCCTTAGACGCGCTAAACGGTGAGGATTTCCTTTTCCTTGGCCGCAAGCAACTGATCGATCTCCGAAATCGTCCCATCCGTCGCCTTCTGCACATCATTGGCCAGGCGTTCCTGATCGTCCTCGGAAATCTCGTGATTCTTCTCAAGCTTCTTGACCGTATCGAGGCCATCACGGCGGACATGCCGGACCGCTACTTTTGCCGCCTCGGCGTATTTGTGCGCAACCTTCACAAGCTCCTTGCGGCGTTCTTCGTTAAGTTCGGGAATTCTCAAGCGCAGTACCTGCCCTTCCGTGGCAGGGCTTAAGCCGAGATTGGAATCGACGATCGCCTTCTCGACGGCCTTGACCATCGACTTGTCCCACACCTGAACGGAAAGAAGGCGCGGCTCAGGCACGCTGATGGTCGCGAGCTGGTTCAGCGGCATATGGGTGCCGTAGGCGTCGACCTGCACCGGCTCCAGCATCGAAGCCGCGGCACGGCCGGTTCGCAAGCCCCCCAGCTCGTGCTTGAGAGCCTGAGTGGCGCCTTGCATGCGGCGCTTCAACTCGTTGATGTCGAAACTAGTCGTGGGCATAATGCTCTCCCGTCCTGAAACCTGATCGCCGAGGCCGTCACCCTGCGCGGACCCGATATTTGGCAAACCCGTCAGCCGGCGACGATGGTGCCGTGGCCGGTGCCGCGCAGGATCGCGCCTATCGAGCCCGGCTCGGCGATCGAGAACACGATGATAGGCAGCGACGTCTCGCGGGCAAGCGCGAATGCGGTCGCGTCCATGACCTTGTAGCCGCCCTCAATCGCCTGTGAATGGGTCAGGCGGTCAAAACGCTTGGCGGATGGGTCTTTTTTGGGATCGGCACTGTAGACGCCATCGACATTGGTCGCCTTCAGCACCGCCTGCGCGCCGATTTCGGCCGCCCGCAGCACCGCCGTGGTATCTGTGGTAAAGAACGGATTGCCGGTTCCACCGCCGAGCAGCACGATTCGGCCCTCGGCGAGATATTTGTACGTCGCGGCCCGGGTGAAAAGCTCTGAGATCTGCGGCATCACGAAAGCCGACAGGGTCCGTGCCGGCGCCCCCCGCCGTTCGATCGCGGCTTCCAGTGCAAGGCAGTTCATCATGGTGGCGAGCATGCCCATGGTATCGCCGGTGGGGCGGGACACGCCGCGCGCGGATACCTCCACCCCGCGGACGATGTTACCGCCGCCGACCACAACGCCAATTTCGGCACCCAGTTCGCGGGCGGCAATCAGCTCGCCGGCGATCCGGTCGACGGTTGGCTGATCGATGCCGAAGGATTGCGCGCCGGCGAGATATTCGCCCGAGAGCTTGATCACCACGCGACGATAGACCGGCTCAGCCATTGCGTTTAGCTTCCCTTCCCGCGGGCTGCTCCCGGCGCGCCCCCGCCGGAAGAAGTCTTCCGGCGGTTACTTCTTGCCGCTGGCAGCAGCGACCTCGGCCGCGAAATCCGATTCCTGCTTGTCGATTCCCTCGCCCAGAGCATAGCGCACAAATCCGGTCACCTTGATCGGTGCGCCAACCTTACCCTCAGCTTCTTTCACGGCCTGGGCGACCGATTTGCCGCTGTGCTCGGCATGGATCGAGGCCTGTTCAAGCAGGCAGACTTCCTTGTAGTAGGTCTTCAACCCGGACTCGACGATCTTCTCGATCACGTTCTCCGCCTTGCCCTGCTGGCGGTATTTGTCCGCGAGCACGTCCTTTTCGCGCTGCACGGCGGCGGGATCCAACCCGGCCGGATCCAGCGCCTGCGGATTGGTCGCCGCGACATGCATGGCGAGCTGACGGCCGAGCACGGCCAGTTCATCGGTCTTGCCAGCGGATTCGAGGGCCACGATCACACCCATCTTGCCGGCGCCTTCGATCACGGCATTATGAACGTAACTCGAGACTACGCCCTTGCCGACTTCGAGCGAAGCCGCGCGGCGTAGCGTCATGTTTTCGCCGATCGTCGCAATCGCGTCGGCGATGGCGGTCTCGACCGTCACGTCGCCGACCTTGGCGGCCTTGATCCTCTCCAGGTCGGCGCCGACCTCGAGCGCGACCTGGGCAATCATCTTCACCAACCCCTGGAACTGTTCGTTGCGGGCAACGAAGTCGGTCTCGGAATTGACCTCGACCACGACGCCTTTGACACCGGCGGTCACGGCGCCGATCAGGCCTTCCGCAGCTACGCGGCCGGCTTTCTTCGCGGCTTTCGACAGGCCCTTTTTGCGCAGCCAATCGATCGCCGCCTGCATATCGCCTTCGTTCTCGGCGAGCGCCTGCTTACAGTCCATCATGCCAACGCCAGTGGTCTCACGCAGGTCCTTGACCATCGCCGCTGTGATTATTGCCATCGTCGCGTATCCTTTGCCTGTCAGGGCGGCCGCGGCGCGGCCTTAGCCCTCGCCGCCGTGCGCCACCAGGAATTGAGTCAATTGGAAGCTGGTGGCCGCAATGTTGCGGCCAACGCACGAACGTTATTCGGCTTCCGCGGTCATCGCCTTGGCCTGGGCGACCCAGCCATCGGCTCTGCTCGGAAGTCCGACCTCTTCGCCGATCTTGTGCGCGGTGTCGTGATCGAGTTCGGCCAGCTGCCAGTAATGGAAGATGCCGAGGTCGTTGAACTTCTTCTCGATCGCACCGGACACGCCGGTGAGCTTCTTGAGATCGTCGGCCGCACCGCGCGGACCGGCAAGACCCTGGAAGCCCGCAGGCTGCGGCGCAGCCGGAATTTCCTCGCGGACGGGATGAGCCGAAGCACCGACATCGATGCCCGAATCGCCCTGCGCGCGCGAAATGCCATCGATCACAGCCCGGGCGATCAGATCGCAGTACAGCGTGATGGCGCGACCGGCGTCGTCATTGCCCGGCACCACATAGGTGATGCCCTTGGGGTCCGAATTGGTATCGACGATCGCGGCGACGGGAATGTTGAGCCGCTGGGCTTCCTGGATCGCGATGTCTTCCTTGTTGGTGTCGATCACGAAGATCAGGTCAGGCAGACCGCCCATATCCTTGATGCCGCCCAGCGAACGGTCGAGCTTGTCGCGCTCGCGCTGCAGCGTCAGCCGCTCCTTCTTGGTGTAGGCATTGGCATCGCCGGAATTGAGGACTTCGTCGAGGTGCCGGAGGCGCTTGATCGAACCGGAAATCGTTTTCCAATTGGTCAGCGTGCCGCCGAGCCAGCGCGAATTGACGAAATATTGCGCCGACCGCTTGGCAGCCTCGGCGACGCCGTCCTGCGCCTGCCGCTTGGTGCCGACGAACAGGATACGGCCGCCCTTGGCGACGGTATCGCTGACCGCCTGGAGCGCGCGATGCAACAGCGGCACGGTCTGGGCGAGATCGATGATGTGGATGTTGTTGCGGGCACCGAAGATGTAATCCGCCATTTTCGGATTCCAGCGGTGCGATTGGTGGCCAAAGTGCACGCCAGCTTCAAGCAGCTGACGCATAGAAAAATCGGGAAGCGCCATAGTCTAATTCTCCGGTTGGTTCCTCCGGAAACGTGTGAGCAGACGAGCCTTATGGCCCGGCTGCCACCGGACGGCCTTTTGAGCCATGTTTCCGTGTGAGATGGCGCGGTATATAGCGGTATTTTCGGCATAAGCAAGGAAATAGGGCCGGATTTGGATGCGCCTAAGGCTCGCGAAGCCAGGGTGCGACCGGTCCCTTGGGAGCGGCGCCGCCGGAAAGGTCAACCGAAGTCGTGCCCAAGCAGCATTTCTTGAATTTCATCCCACTGCCGCAGGGACAGGGATCGTTGCGTCCGACAGAGCGCAAGGGCTCGCGGTGGGGCAGCCCGAGCGAAGCCGCCAACTGCAGTTCGGACTGCATTTTGCGCTTGGCTTTCGGCTTGAAGCACGCCCAATCGGACATTTCCGCGATCGTATCGCCCCATAGCGAAAGGTCGCCGTCCGGAACAAGCGGCGGCGCTTCGGGGAACTCAACCGAGTGCTGCAAGTCCTTTTCGAAATCCTCGAAACTAAGCCATCCGGGATTGATCGACCCGCGCAAAAAGGCCTGTTGCACCAGAGGTTTTAGCTCGGTCAATCCCAGCCACGCCACCGCGTCGACCCAGCCGCTCCAAACGTAGCAATCCTTCTGCGGGTCGAGTTGCGCGTAGCAATCACGCAAGAAGGCCGCCGTCGCGTCGCGCGGCAGGTCGCCACGCAGCGTCAGCATGGCGATCGCCTGGCACATCTTGGCGCGGACGTACTCGTCGGCGTCGGAATCCCGAATGATCTCATAGAGGGGATCGGGATCGCCGTCGAAGACGGCCGCCATCACGCGATGGCTCGTCTCAGTGACGCAATCGCCGAGGATCGTATCGAGGACATCGCCCGGCAACCGCAACAAACTTGCCAATGGCCAGTATGCCGATTTTTCACGCCACTCGCCGAGCAGATGAAAAATGAAGAACAGCGCGTTGGGGTCGAGCGGCCCTTGCAGTTCCAGGAAATCGTCGATCATGCGCAGGAATATGGGAACAATGGTCTCGCGATCAGCTTGGGCGGCGCGGATCGCCTCGACCGGCAAACGCCCCGGGACGCCTAACTCCTCGATCACCTGCATGGCATCCATCACCAACTCCTTGATCGAACACCAGATCGACTGCAGTCCTCCAGGGCAACCACCGTCCTACAGGGTCTGCACGTCCACCACGCCCGAGACCGCCTTGATGGCGCCCGCGATCTGCGGCGAGACCTTGAACCGTCCCGGAAGCTTCATTTCCACCTCAGTCTCGAGATCGAGCATCAACACCAGCGACACGTCGCCATCGGCGGCGCCCGTCACCGCCGCGACCGGCTTTGGCTGAGGGCCGCGGCCGGGACTTCCCTGCCCTGCTTCGGGCATTTGCAGCCGCTTGGCGATGGATTCGAGCGACCTGGTGTCGCGGACGAATATGCGCAAACCCTTCTGGGTCTTTGCGGCCGCGGCATCCAGCGGCTCGGCATGCAGCACGCGCGCGCGGACATCCTCGCCCTGCAACTCCGCCCCGAGTTGAAGCAATACCGCAGCCCCCGGCTCCAGCACGTCGCGGTACTGGGCGAGCCCTTCGGAAAACAGCACGGCTTCGAAATGGCCGGTTGGATCGGACAGCCCCATGATGCCCATCTTGTTGCCGGTCTTGGTGCGCCGTTCCATGCGCGACACCACGGTGGCGGCAACCTTGCCTGCGGTCGCGCCGGTTTTGACGGCGCGGGAAAATTCCGCCCATGACTGCACCCGCAACCGTTTCAGCACCGTGGCGTAATCATCGAGCGGATGGCCGGACAGGAAAAATCCGATGGCGTCGTATTCGCGCCGCAGTCGCTCGGCCGGCAGCCATGGCTCGACCTGAGGCAGCATGATGGTCGGCGCGTCGGCCGCGCCGCCAAACATATCGTTCTGCCCCATGGTCGCAGCCTCGTGGCTGCGCTGGCACGCCGCCAGGATCGCGTCCGCGCCGGCGAATACCCTGGCGCGATTGGAGTCCAGCGCATCGAAAGCGCCGGCGGCGGCAAGGCTCTCGATCACCCGCTTGTTGATCGCGCGCGGATTAACCCGGCTTGCAAAATCGGCCAGCGATGTGAACAGCCCTTCCTTGCGCGCTTCCACGATCAGTTCGACGGCCTGGTGGCCGACGCCCTTCAGGCCCGCGAGCGCGTAATAGATGGTGCGGTCGCTGACCTCGAAAGTGGGGCCGGAACGATTGACCGAAGGCGCCTCGACCTTGATCCCGAGCCTTTGGGCTTCGGCCCGAAACTCACTGAGCTTGTCGGTGTTGCTGAGATCGAGCGTCATCGACGCCGCCAGGAATTCAACCGGATAATGCGCCTTCATGTAGGCGGTTTGATACGACACCAGAGCGTACGCCGCGGCGTGACTCTTGTTGAAGCCGTAGTCGGCAAACTTCGCGAGAAGTTCGAAAATCGTGTCGGCCTGCCCTTTCGAGACGCCGTTCTTGACTGCGCCGGCCACGAAGCCTGCGCGCTGCTTCTCCATTTCCGAACGGATCTTCTTGCCCATCGCGCGCCGCAACAGGTCGGCTTCGCCGAGCGAATAGCCGGCCATGACCTGGGCGATCTGCATCACCTGTTCCTGGTAGATGATGACGCCGAACGTCTCCTTCAGGATCGGCTCGAGCATGGGATGCAGATATTCAGGCTCTTCGTCGCCGTGTTTGCGGGCGCAATAGGTCGGAATGTTCGCCATCGGGCCGGGGCGATACAGCGCCACCAGCGCGATGATGTCCTCGAAGCGGTCGGGCCGCATGTCGACCAGCGCGCGCCGCATGCCCTGGCTTTCAACCTGGAACACGCCGACCACGTCGCCCCGTGCCAGCATCTGGTAACTGGCGGCATCATCGAGTGGCAGGGTCGCGAGATCGATATCGATTTCACGCTGCTTGAGCAGTTTAACGGCGACGTCCAGAACCGTCAGGGTTTTGAGACCGAGGAAGTCAAATTTCACGAGACCCGCTGGTTCAACCCATTTCATGTTGAACTGGGTCACCGGCATGTCGGATTTCGGATCGCGGTAGAGCGGCACCAGTTCGCTCAAGGGCCGGTCGGCGATTACGATGCCGGCGGCGTGAGTAGAAGCGTGCCGGGTCAGGCCTTCGAGGCGCTGCGCAATGTCGAAGGCGCGCGCCACCACCGGGTCCTCGTCGCGAAACGCCTGCAGCTTCGGCTCGCTCGCGATCGCCGCCGCCAGCGTCACGGGCGCCGCCGGATTCTGCGGAACCAGCTTGGTCAGCTTGTCGACCTGGCCGTAGGGCATCTGCAGCACCCGCCCGACATCGCGCAGCACCCCGCGCGCCTGTAGCGTGCCGAAGGTGATGATCTGCGCGACCTGATCGCGACCGTAGCGCTGCTGTACGTAATCGATCACCTCGCCACGTCGGTCCTGGCAGAAATCGATGTCGAAGTCGGGCATCGAAACGCGTTCAGGATTGAGGAAGCGCTCGAACAGGAGGCCGAACCGGATCGGATCGAGATCGGTGATGGTCAGCGCATAGGCGACAAGTGAGCCTGCGCCCGAACCGCGGCCGGGTCCGACCGGAATGCCTTCGGCCTTCGCCCATTTGATAAAATCGGCGACGATCAGAAAATAACCCGCATAATTCATGCGAGTGATGACATCGATCTCGAAGGCGAGCCGGGCGCGATAGTCTTCCTCGGAGGAGCCAGGCGAAAGGCCGTGGACCTTGAGCCGGTTGCTCAACCCCTCCTCGGCCTGGCGACGCAATTCCACCGCCTCGTCACTTTCGGCATCGGCAGCGCCGGCGCCGGCGCCGACCGTGAACCGCGGCAGGATCGGCTTGCGCGTGAGGGGGCGGAACGCGCAGCGCTCGGCGATCTCGACGGTAGACGCCAGCGCTTCCGGCACGTCAGCGAACAGCACCGCCATTTCGGCGCGGGTCTTGAAGCGGTGATCCGGCGTCAACTGCTCGCGGTCGGTCTCGGCGACAAGGCGGCCACTGGCAATGCACAGCAGCGCGTCGTGGGCCTCGTAATCATCAGCGGTTGCGAAATACGGCTCATTGGTCGCGACAACAGGCAATCCCTTGGCATAGGCGAGATCGATCAGGCCGGCCTCGGCGCGGCGTTCCTTCTCGAGGCCGTGGCGCTGCAACTCGATATAGAGCCGGTCGCCGAACAGGCTCGCCAGCCGGTCGCAGCGCACGGCCGCAAGCGCGGCGTGGTCGGCATTGATCGCCAGCGAGATCGGCCCGTCCGGGCCCCCGGTCAGGACGATCAGGTCCTCGGCGTCGCCTTCCAGCCATTCGAACTTGATGTGGGGGGACTGATGGATCGGAGTTTCCAGGAACGCCCGCGAATTCAGCCGCATCAGGCTGCGATAGCCGCGCTCGCGCGCCGCCAGCAGCACGATCCGCGCCGGCGCCGCGGCCAGCGCATTGCGCGCGCTCGGGTCCTGGTCGCCGAAATCGACCGCCAGCTCGCAGCCGATGATCGGCTGGAGGCCGTAGCCGGCCATCTTGTCGGAGAATTCCAGCGCCCCGAACATGTTGTCGGTGTCGGTCAGCGCCAGCGCCGGCTGGCGGTCGGCTTTCGCCAGCTCGCCGAGCTTCTGAATCTTGATCGACCCCTTCAGCAGCGAATAGGCCGAATGGACGTGGAGATGGACAAATCCGGCATTGGATGGGGTTGCCGAAGGCTTTTGCATCATGGACTTCTGGGGTCACTGGGCTTGAGGGAGCGGAAGCCGCCGTAAAGGCCGACTCGCCCCGCAATGGTGGTGCCTCAGAGCTGTGGTGTCCACGCCGAACGCGCAATTGTGGCTCGCCGTCCGGCTTTTCCCCAGGCCGCAGGACCTGCCCCAGGAGTCGGTTCTCAAAGCTGGGGAATTAGCTGCGCCCAGACCGCGATCATCCCAACAAACAGCGTAATCGACGCCAGCGCCGCCGCCTCTTCCATGAAAACCTTCAACATGCCGGCCCCCTGAACATAAGAAGAACATTGTTCCCAGTTTGTTCTAGGAGTCAAGGGCCGGTAGTGGGTCAGTCTGGAATCTGGTCCCAAAATAAGGGGCTTGGTTAATCCGGCTCCCGTCCGCCTGCTGGCGCTGCGAGTGCGGGGATGGGGAGCGGAACCTTAGCCATAGTCACGGCCTCCGCGAGCATCCTGGCTGCCACCTTTCTCCGGCACGCATTCGAAAAGCGTAAGGAGGAAAAATACCGGAGATGGCAGGCTCAATCTTTTGGGGCATGGTTCCTTTTGGAGTAGTCGCTGTGAGGCGGCAACGGGATTTCTCCAATGCGAATACAAAACTCTCTTTGGGCGCTGTCGGCGCTGCCTTCGGTACGGCTGCTTTCATTTGGCTCGGATATATCGTGCGTCAAGCAGGTGTTCAGACAGAAAAGGGGGGCTTCAATGCAAAACGATAAACCGGCACAGTTGGCAGCGAGGTAGAAGCATTTCCTAGCAGAACGGACATTCAGTTCAGCGTATGGCCATAGGAAATGGTCGCTCCACCAGATGGTCGATGCCCGTTGAACGGCGTCGGCTGTGATCGTCGGGCCTGGCGGAAGATGATTTTATCTGGCGTGTTCTAACAGCCACGCCCGCGATTTTTCTTCGATCTACCGCGGTTCGTCACACTCTTTTTTCAAATCCAAAAATCGTATCGACGTCCCCGCAACGTCACAGAACGCTCACGGAATGGCGCTGCCGGATTGCGTATTACGGGTACGCAAAATCGTGAGTTGACGGCAACCCGTGCGTCCGGCTTGGGTTACCTCCAAGGAATCGATTGAGCAAACGGCTGCGGCCAACACGGAGGTTTCATGCGTAACGTCATTTTGGCTTTGCTGGCCGCGAGCGGACTGGCCATGGTGGGCACTGCACCGGCTTCAGCCGTCGGCACCCGCTATCCGTTTTGCATTCAGGGCGACGAATATCCGGGACTGAGCAATTGCACCTTCACCAGCTATGAACAGTGCGAGGCCAGCGCTTCGGGGCGTCGTCTCTATTGCATGGCCAATCCCTATTACAACGCCGGTAGCGAGCCGCGCGGCAACAAAGGCCGTAATCGCACCACCTCCGTCTATCCCTCCTACTGAACAAAACGGCGCCGCCGAATTCGCACGACCCGGCCTGCAACGCGCGAACGTGAATTGACTGGAAGCCGTGAACTCGGTCTGCTTGCGGACGAGGGACAGCGTGCGAAACCGAAAACGGAGGAGACCAATGCGTAGGGCATCTTGGGCACTGGTCGTTTGCTGCGCCGCCTCGGTCATCAGCACGCTGCCTGCCGCGGCGCGGGATTTGCCGTTCTGCATCAAGGGTTGCGATTTTGAAGGTGGCGGCGGGGTGGGCGACTGCAGCTTTATGACTTATCAGCAGTGCCAGGCCACTGCTTCCGGCCTGACCGCCACTTGCGCGGCAAACCCCTATTACAGCGCCAAGGCCGAACTGCAGCCTAATCGCGCCCGTATGTCGCGGCGTAAATTCTGATGCGCCTTCCCGCCTTGGCGATTTCGGCGATCGGAGCGCTCTCGGCGGCAACGCCGGCACGGGCACAGACCTACGACCCTCATTATCCGGTTTGTCTGCACGTCTATGGTGTGCCCACCTACTACGAATGCCGCTACACCACGCTGGCCCAGTGCGGGCAATCCGCTTCCGGCCGCGCGGCCCAGTGCGTCGTCAATCCATATTTGGCGAACGCTGGAGCGCCGGTGGGACCGCGGCACCGCCATCGCCACGTCTACTAGACAAGATTAATCCAGCTCGACGACCTGACCGTCCACCAGCGACACCCGGCGGTCCATCCGGCCCGCCAGTTCCATGTTGTGCGTCGCGATCAGCATCGCCACCCGGGTCGCCTTGACCAATTGCATGAGCGCGTGAAACACGTGGTCCGCGGTATTCGGATCGAGGTTTCCGGTCGGCTCGTCCGCCAGCAGCGCCCGCGGCGCATTGGCGACCGCGCGCGCGATCGCCACCCGCTGCTGCTCGCCGCCCGACAGTTCCGCCGGGCGGTGCTTGATGCGATCGCCCAAGCCCAGATAGGCGAGGATTTCGGTGGCGCGTTTGACGGTCTCGGCGCGCTTGAGGCCGCGGATCATCTGCGGCAGCATGACGTTTTCCAGCGCGGAGAACTCCGGCAGCAGCCGGTGCGATTGATAGACGAAGCCGATATCGGTGCGGCGGATCTGGGTCCGCTCGACGTCGGATAATCCCGAAGTCGCCGTGCCGCCGATATACACTTCGCCGTCATCGGGACTTTCGAGCAGGCCGGCGATATGCAGCAGCGTCGATTTGCCCGCCCCCGACGGCGCCACCAGCGCGACCGACTGGCCCGCCCACAGCGCGAGCTTGGCGCCGTTGAGGATCGTCAGCGTCGTCTCCCCTTGCGTGTACTGACGCTTTATCTCGTGGAGATAGACGACCGGCACATCTTCCGCCCCCTGCTCCATCTGTCCCTCACTCGTACCGGAGCGCTTCGACGGGATCGAGGCGAGCGGCACGCCACGACGGATACAGCGTGGCGAGGAAAGACAGCGTCAGCGCCATGATCACGACCGCGCTGGTCTCGCCGAAATCAATCTCGGCCGGCAGCTTGGAGAGAAAGTAAAGCTCCGGCGAAAACAATTCGGTGTTGGTCAGCCAGGACAGGAACTGCCGAATCGATTCGATATTCAGGCAAATCAGCATGCCGACCAAAAACCCGGTCAGCGTCCCAACCACGCCGATCGCGGCACCCGTGATCAGGAATATCCGCATGATCGACCCTTGCGACGCGCCCATGGTGCGCAGGATCGCGATGTCGCTGCCCTTGTCCTTCACCAGCATGATCAGGCCGGAGACGATATTGAGCGCCGCGACCAGCACGATCATCGTGAGGATCAGAAACATCACGTTGCGCTCGACCTGCAGCGCATTGAAGAAGGTCGAATTGCGCTGCCGCCAGTCTACCAGGAACACCGGCCGTCCGGCCGCTTCGGTCACGGTCTTGCGGAAGGTGTCGATCTTGTCCGGATTGGTGGTGAACACCTCAATCGCGGTCACGTCATTGTTGCGATTGAAGTAGGCCTGCGCCTCCGCAAGCGGCATGAACACGAAGCTCGCATCGTACTCCGACATGCCGATCTCGAACACCGCCGTGATCTTGTACGGCTTGATGCGCGGTGTGGTGCCCATCGGGGTCACCGCACCGCGCGGCGCCACCAGAGTGATGGTGTCGCCGGCATGCAGCGACAGCGTATCGGCAAGCCTTCGGCCGATCGCGACGCCCTGCCCCTCGTCGAACCCTTCGAGTGTGCCCTGCTTGATGTTCTTGGCGATCGAGGTGAGGTTATTCAGGTCGTCGGCGCGAATGCCGCGAACGAACACACCGGACGCATTGAACGGCGAGGATGCGAGCGCCTGGCCATCAACGACCGGCGCCGCCAGCCGGATGCCCGCGACCTGGCTGATGCGCTCGGCGACGTCCTTCCAGTCGGTTAGCGGCGATTCCAGCGGCTGCACCAACAGATGGCCGTTGAGGCCGAGAATCTTGTCCAGCAATTCCTTGCGGAAGCCGTTCATCACGGCCATCACGATGATCAGCGTGGCGACGCCAAGCATGATGCCCAGGAAGGAGAAACCGGCGATGACGGAGATAAATCCTTCCTTGCGACGTGCCCGCAAATAGCGTCCCGACAGCAGCCACTCGAATGGCGCGAAAGGTGGGGTTCGAATTGGCTCGCTCATGGATTCATCCATAGTCCGATTTTCACACGATTCGGGCTAATTGTAGCCGCAACTGCTGATATTCCGGCACGCGCGGTGGATAACCGTCACGAGGTCAGCCGCGCCACGACATCCGCCGGGCTGAGATTCTCGCGCGTCCCGTCGCTGCGCCGCTTCATCTCGATCTTGCCCTCGGCAAGCCCTTTCGGGCCGACCAAAATCTGCCAGGGAATACCGATCAGGTCGGCGGCAGCGAATTTGGCGCCGGCGCGCTGGTCGGTGTCGTCGTACAGGACCTCGACGCCCTTGGCCGTCAGCTCGCGATAAAGCTGATCGCACGCCGCATCCGTGTCGGCGGCGCCCTGTTTCAAATTCAGGATCGCCGCCTTGAACGGGGCGACCGCCTCCGGCCATTTGATGCCGGCATCGTCATGGCAGGCCTCGATGATCGCGCCGACCAGACGCGAGACGCCGACGCCGTAGGAACCACCATGGACCGCCTGTTCGGCGCCGTCAGCGCCCGCGACCAGCGCTTTCATCGTGTCCGAATACTTGGTGCCGAAGTAGAAGATCTGGCCGACCTCGATGCCCCTGGTGGTCACCTTCTTCTCGGCGGGCACTTCGCGGTCGAAACGGGCGGGATCGTGGACGTCCTCCGTCGCGGCATAGACCGAGGTCCATTGCTGGATGATCGGGGTGAGATCGCCATCATAATCGACCTCCTCGCCCGGCACCGGCAGATTGAGCACGTCGCTGTCGCAATAGACAGCGGATTCGCCGGTCTCCGCCAGCACGATGAATTCGTGGCTGAGGTCGCCGCCGATCGGACCGGTTTCGGCACGCATCGGGATCGCTTTCAATCCCATCCGCGCAAAAGTCCGCAAATAGGCGACGAACATCCTGTTGTAGGAGCGCCGCGCCGCGGCTTCGTCGATATCGAAGGAATACGCATCCTTCATCAGAAATTCGCGGCCGCGCATGACACCGAAACGCGGGCGCTGCTCGTCGCGGAATTTCCACTGGATGTGATAGAGATTGAGCGGCAGGCTTTTGTACGACTTCACATAGCTGCGAAAAATCTCGGTGATCATTTCCTCGTTGGTCGGACCAAACAGCAGCTCACGCTTGTGCCGGTCGGTGATGCGCAGCATCTCCGGACCGTAGGCGTCGTAGCGGCCGCTTTCGCGCCAGAGGTCGGCCAGCTGCAGCGTCGGCATCAGCAGCTCGAGGGCCCCTGCCCGGTTTTGCTCCTCGCGGACGATTTGTTCGATCTTCTTCAGCACCCGCAGACCCAACGGCAGCCAGGCATAGATGCCTGCCGCCTCCTGCCGAATCATGCCCGCGCGCAGCATCAGGCGATGCGAGACGATCTCGGCCTCTTTCGGATTCTCTTTCAGGATGGGCAGAAAGAACCGCGACAATCGCATGGGACACCAGAAGAATCGGTCAAACACGGGGAGCCAGCAGTGAAACCGGATCGGGTGTAAAAACACAAGGGCGGGGATTAGGAAAAGCCGCTAAGGCAGCGGATTTCCTGTCGTTTTGCGGATCACATTGAGGGCGCGAATAAGGCGCGAGCGCGTCACAAACCGAGGGATGATGAAAAAACCTCAAGGGTCTTTCAGCGCGCCGGCACGTCGAAATCGTCCTCCAGCGTGATCTGCTGGAAGTCAGTGACCAGGGCGTCGATGCGCAGGTGCCAGCGGCCTGGATGGGGAATCGGGACATCGCGCAGGTGCCAATAGCCGTCGGCGCCGAGCGTGGCCCTGCGCTCCAGCGGTTCGATGCCGAGTTCGGGCAGGCTCAACGTCAGCGTGGCTTCCTTCGCTGACAGCGGACTAGCGTCACCGTTCATCAGTTGCACCACGAAACTGTCGCTGCCGACTTTCGCGGGTGAAACCAGAACCTGAAACATCGCGTTGTCCGTATGCATGTGGAGCCCTAGCGGCGGCTGGACGGCCGCCGCGCGCGGCGGCGGCGTAAAGCGCCAGCCGGCGACAACGGCCAAAATTCCTGCCACCACCATGCATTCGATCAGGATCGATTGAATCAGCGGTCGCGTGTTGAGGTGATCGAAGGCGAGCGCGGGTGTAAGTCGGAAGCGGTTGAGCGCCGCAAGTCCCAGCAGCGCCACAACCAGCGTTAGTTTGATCGACAGGATGATCCCGTATTTGGTCTCCACCAGCGCGCGAAAGCTCTCCATCTGCGCGATCGCGAGCGCAAGCCCGGCCAGCAACAGGACGGCCACGACCGGCACCGCGCCGCGTGAAAACCGGTTCAACACCGGAAGCAGCGCGGGTGTCGGCCTCCACGTCATCGCAACCAGCGGCACCAGCGCGCCGACCCAGAAGGCAACGCCGACGCCGTGGAGGAACACCAAAGGCCGCGTCGCCCATTGTGGCGGCGCGGTGGCAGCGTGACCGCTAGCTGCCAGTGAAAACCCGGCGCCGGCTATCGCCAGGACCGACAGCGTGCGCGCAACGCGCACCGACCGATTTCGTTGCGCGACGAAGCCTGCGGCCATCGCCGCCACTGCGATCAGCAGCGATGGGCCGAGACTGGTGGCCAGCGCGGCCTTCCACGGCGTCGATATCAAAATGTCTGGCAGCGGAAGATCCAGCACATCGAGGCCATCAAGCCCCAGCGAGGCCGCCGCGCTGAACAGACCGACCACCGTGGCGGCGATGATCGCCGTCGAGCCGGAGCGTGTCTGTCCGACCCAGGTTGCAAAAAACGCCCCGCCGACCCCCACGAACAGCCCGAGATAAACGCCGATCCGCGCCAACCAGATCAGGCCACTAACAGACCCGGCGTTTGTCGGGATCGCCGCGGCTCCCGTCACGGCGCCGATCGAAAACAGCATCGAACCCGCGACCGGGTGTCCGTCTGCCGAGATCACGCGATAGCTCACGACCTGGGTGCCACGCGGCAGGTTCTCCGGCAGGGTGATAACGATGGTTTCGTCGCTGGCGCGCACAGCGGCATCGTCACGCGTCCTGCCGGCGGCATCGATCAGACGGATCACGGCCGGCGTCACCGCCTCATTGAATCGCAATTGCACGGTCTTCGGTGTCTGCGCCAAGACACTGCCGTCGCCGGGTTCCGTCGAGACCAACGAAGCATGCGCGGATGCAACCGTGGCGAAACAGAGAACCGACAGCAGTGCCACCAGGCCGGCGATCAGGCGCATCATCCGAGCCGGTTAAGGTTTCGGCATCAGTTTGACACCTGGCGCCGGCGACTTGCTCTCATGGGCGCTGGCTTCGGCGGGAATGTCGATCCAGCGGCTGATCCCCTGCTCGCATTCCTGCACGGTGGGAAAATACAGTGTGGTGTTCGGCTTCAGAGTAGCGGTCAGATAAGTGCTGATGACGAACTCGTCGTAATTGTCATCGGACAGCTTGCCGCCGCTCCACACCACCTCCCTTACGCCATCCGACAATTTGGCGCCGTGATAGTCGTAATCGCCTGCGTATTTGCCCTTGATCGCCTCGACGTTCCAGCCGGGCTTCGGCATCGGCTTCACCGCGATCACGCCTTCGGGAATTTGAACGCGGATCTTGATGGTGGCCGAACCGGCGCAACCGTGCGGCACGGCGAACACCGCTTTGTACGACGAACCAATCGTCGCCTCGCGGTTTTCCAGCGTGATATGCGCACTGGCGGGTGACGCCGCGAACGCGGCGATAGCAGCGAGAAACCACGAGTAGTTGGTTTTCGACATCACCCGCCTCACATCTTCATGCCGTTGGGCATCTTTTTCATGTCCATGCCGCCGGACGCGCCGCCTGGACCCTGCGCACCCACGCCCTGCACGTCGAGCGAGAGCTGGACCTTGCCGGCCTTCTCGAATTCCAGTGTCACCGGCACCTTGTCGCCCTGCTTGAGCGGGCTCTTGAGATCGAACATCATGAGATGATATCCGCCGGGCGCGAGCTTCACGGTCTTGCCGGGATCGATTGTCAGGCCCTTGTCGAGCGGCCGCATCGTCATCACGCCATTGTTCATGGCCATCTCATGAACCTCGACCTTGCCGGCAATGTCAGCCGAAATACCGACGAGACGATCCGGAGCCGAGCCCTTGTTCTCGATGGTCAGATATCCGCTGCCGATTTTCGCGCCCTTCGGCGTGGCGCGGCTCCATGCCTGGGTGATCGTGAGATCGCCGGCCTTGACCTCCTCGGCGCGCGCGGGCGCGGCGATCAGGGCTGAAAGCAGAGCGGCGTATGCGAGGCTGCGTGGGATTAGTTTCATGGGATGTTCCTTACCATTGTTTGCATTTGCATTGCCGTCATTGTGAGGAGCGGAGCGACGAAGCAATCCAAACTTTCGTGTCCGTGCGCTCGCAATGACAGTCTCAACTCTCAGAACGTGTATTTACCCGCCAGCACGTAAGTCCGTCCCGGGAATGGATGGAACAGGAAGTACTGTTCGTTGAAGAGATTATCGATCCCGAAATCGAACGAGAAATTCTTGGTCGCGGTGTAATGCACCTTCATGTCCGCCACGAAATAGTTGTCGAAGGCACCATAGACGTGTGAGACGATGTCGGTGTTATCCAGCGTCGAATATTGCTTGCCACTGTAACGCGCAGCGACCGTGAAGGCCCAGCTTTCGTTCGGCCGATAGGTGACCCCGAACCTGGCGCGCCAGTCCGGCACATAGGGGACGCGTTTGCCGACCACGGTATCGGGCGCCAAGGTCAGCGGATTGACTCCGTCCCAGGTCGGATCGGACAAAATCCTGGAATCGACATAGGTCACGCTTCCGAACACCTGCAGACCCGTGAACAGAACGTTATTCTTGTCAGCCGATAGTTCGACGCCCTGCATCCGGATCGCCGCGACGTTGCTGAAAGTCGTCGCCATCACTTGCCCGCTGTTTACGGTGGTCACGGAATTCGTCTGAGAGATAATCGCGTTGTTGGTTCTCTCCTCGAACAGCGTCAACCTGACACGACCGTCATTCCAGTGGCGCTCGATGTTGATTTCGCCGGTGAAATCCTGCTCCGGCGTCAGCAAGGGGTTGGGAAGAGTCACGACGTTGCTGACCGAAACGTTCTGGTAGAGCTCGGAGACAGTAGGATAACGATAGGCTTCTCCGAAATTTGTCGTGATGTTCCAGTCCTTGTTCGGATCGTAGGACAGCGACGCCTTGGGCGAAAAATTGGTTGAATTGAGTTCGGGTTGAATGGTCGGTGTCGACGACGTGATACCGCCGGCGGAAGTGGTTGACGTGTTGACGTTGAAGCCATCGAGCGCCCGCCAGGTTTCCAGCCGGCCGCCGAGGGTAAGCTTCAGATTGGGAACGATCTTCCAGGCATCCTGCACCCACAACGCCTCGGTGCGGGTCTCGCCCACGCCATCCGAGTAGAGCTGGCCGGTGCCTTCCACCGGCGTCACGTTCCAGACCGCCGACGCGAATACCGGGTTTTCCAGCCGGTAACGGTCGCCATGGAAACCAAAACTGATCTCCTGCGGACCGTCATACCCGAAGGGGCGCCAGATGCCCCTGGCATCGACATTCTGCCAATTGGTGCCGTCGTTGCGCGTGATCTTGCCGTTCTGGGAGAAGCCGACTCCCGTCGGCGTCACGGTGAACGGATTGAGCATGATGTCTTGCAGATAGTTGTAACTGGAGGCCGACAGATCGAAGTCATAGACGCCCTTGGTGTCGCTCTTCAGCGACACGGCGTTGCTGAGATGGGTCTGGTCCCAGGTGTATTTGTTGCTCGCGAAGCCGGACACGCCGCCGAACGTCGGCGCGCCCGTTGCGGTTGAGGTCAGATAGGTCTGCGGGTTGGAAGTCTGGACGTTGTTCCAGATCCCGAGCGAGTACGTCGCCTGCACCAGCGGCGCGACATCGTACGCCAACCTCAGGTTCCCTGACGTCTGTAGCGAATGCGCCAACGCGCCGGTGCCGACGACATCGGCCGTCGTTCCCAGCTTGGTGAGCGCCGGAAAGGTTCCGGTTGTTCCCGCAGGGATCGAGCCGTTGGTCGTATACGTCAACGGCTGCTGATAGCTGTCCAGATAGTTGGCGCTGACGAACCACGACAGCGCGCCGTCGCGGTTGCCGGCGGCGGCACTGGTCTGGCTGGTGACGTAGGTGTCCTTGGTGCCGTATTGATTCCACGGCATCACCGACACCGTCTCTTTCGCGATCGCGAACGGCTTGTCTGGCATCTTCGATGAAATCAGCAGCACGCCGCCGATCGAGTTGCCTGGATAGGCGGCGGAGAACGGCCCGTTGAGAAAATCGACCCGCCCCATCGCTTCCGGCGAAATCAGGTTCCAGTGTGGCGAGGCGCCCGAATTGTTGTTGCCGATCAGCGCGGAGACCAGCAGATCGTCGTAGTAGATCAGCGTGCGCGCGCTGGAATTCAGCCCCCAGCTGCGCGTCGCCAGCACCGCCTGGTTGTCGCCGTCGTTGCGCTTGCGCACGAACAGGCTCGGGAAATATTTGATGGCGTCTTCGGGGTCCTTGAGGTTGATGGTCTCATCGATCTGCTTGGCGGTGATGCTGAAGGATTCCTGCGGCAACTGGAATCGCTGCTTGATCGGAGGGGTGCCCAGCGAGGCCTTCAGCCCGCTCGGATCGCTGTCCACGACAGGCGGCTTGGCCGATGCCGTCGCGACCGGTTTCTTGCGCCTTGCGACGGCGGCCTGACGCTGCTGCCTTTTCGCGGGACTAAGAGCTTGCCGCTGAGTCGGCGCCTCAATGGTAACCGGCGGCAACGACGAATTTGCCGTCTGGGCGCGTGTCGTGGAAGGAAGTGCGCCCAGCGTGCCGCAAAGCACGAGCATGCTGGCGCTACCGAGCGCACGATGACGTAACACAGCTAACATTTGGAATATCCTGACGCTGGCGCCAAGGCCAGCTTACTGAACGGCATCGACCGGCAAGGCGTCGGCCGCACCAATCGTTCGGAGCTTCGCTAGGTCAGGAAATGGTCGGTGGCGCGCGGGCCTGGGCGTGGGAGCCGGCACGCAGGGCCAGCATTGGATCAGCGGCCTCTAGCCACGAGAAGCGCTGGTAGAGACGCTGCAGAGTTACAAAAACGAGCGGGGGTGGCTCGAGGGCAATGGCGCCGACGTGGCCAGCCGCGCAAAACGCGCAGCAACCGCCGTGATCATGTTGCGTCCCGGCGGGGGCGGTCTGGGAATCGTCTGCTGACGTCGCCATTTCCGAGCAGATCGACGACATATAGAGGGGGTCGCTTGCGGCGTCGGCGAACGCGCGAAATGCCGCGATCGGCGCAAACAGCTGCACCAAAATCGCCAATACCACGATTGGAATGAATACTTCCAGCCGTCGCCGCATGAATTTCCTCAAAGCCCCACAGTCGTCGTAGCACCCGCCTCACTGGTTGTCGATATCGCCGGCAGCGGACCGCCGGCGCATGGGCCGGTCCGACTCTTGACATGGCAGCCCGGGAAATAAATCGCGGGCGCTGGAGGACTGGCATCACCTGCACGACCGAACGGGCAGGCTTCGGTGCGGCTTTGAATTCACGAATGCCGGTGATCGCGCTTTCGGCCGGCAGCTTTCTTATTGCCGGCTTCCTGCGGGAGCATCACCACGCGTCCGTATTTGACGCCGCGCTCGGCGATGATGTGGTCTGCGGTGCCGAAATCGGATTGCGGACCAAACTGATCCCGAAGCTGGAGCGTTCGGTCAGCCTGTTCCTGCTCGATTCGGCATCGGAAATCCTGTTTTCCGGCGATGCCGGAGATACCAGCGCGAGCCGGCCGAGCCGCCGCTACGGCGTCGAATGGACCAACGACTACCGTCCGCTGTGATGGCTCAGCCTCGAAGGCGACGTTGCCGTGACGCACGCGCGGTTCCAGGGCGACGACCCGGCGCAGGCCGCGCTCTACGCTTCGCTGGCAGGCTTCCCCGCTGCACAGATCGGTAATGGACCCGGCAATTATATCCCGGGAGCGCCCGATACGGTCGCTTCGGCCGGGATCAGGCAGGGCGAGAAGACTGGCTGGTTTGCCGCGCTGCGCTGTCGCTATTTCGGACCGCGACCGCTGACCGAGGACGACGCCTTTGTCTCGCCGGCGACGGGACTGCTGAACAGGCAACTCGGCTATCGCTTCGATAATGGCTGGAGAATTCAGCTCGACGCGTTCAACCTGCTCAACGGCCGGTCCGACCAGATCACTTACGCTTACGGTTCGCTGCTCAAATCGGAATCGCTGTTTACCATGTGCTTTCCAGCGGCAGGGCGCCGACCGCACCGGCCGTGGTATGCCAGAACGGCGTGATGGACAGCGTGCTGCACCCGGTCGAACCGTTGGCCATCCGCCTGGCCGTTGTCGGCCAGTTCTAATCCCTTGGTCGCAGAGCCTTACCGACCTTACAGCGCCAAAAAACTGACCGAACACAGTTGGTGCAGCTGAATGCAACCCGGGGTGGTCAATTCCCGATCATTTCGTAAACTGCTCGAATTTTGAACAATCGTTGCCGAAAATGGTGACAAGACGAAAAAGATGGTCTACCAGTATGGGCTCAGGCTGGCCGCAAGGTTGAAGTCTGGTGGTCCAAGTCTCGGGAGGAGCCCTGGCGCGCACAAGCAGCGTCGCCCCGTCAATCAAGATCAAATCCAAATTTTCGGGGAAATAGGGTCGACACAATTTTTAAGAGCAGGGCTTCCAGTCCTGCTCTTTTTTTGTTTTAAACAGGCCTTGTGGCCTGCTGTGCTTTTTTTGAGATGCTTTGAAAGAATTATCAGCCGCGTTCGTCAACCAAGCGGACGCCATGGCACCAACCAATCTGATCCAGCACAATGTGTTTTTTCGGCGTTATCGCGGATTCCGTCCGCGAGATTCCGGGGCCCGACTGGTCGCCCGAGATCGGGAATGCCTGGCGGAAGCTGTTGGACGGAATTGATCGCGTCATCGCTCAGTGCGAGGCATCAATCGAGACGGCTGAAATCGTCACTCCCGCTCGAGGAAGTTCGAGCCGATGTCGGCTTTCTTCTTGATCGGGTCGTAGTCGCAATAGACGCCGTCGGCGACGAGCGTGTAGCTCGAAACGATCGTGTTCTTGTCAGGCTTGACCGAGTTCAATCCGATCACCGCAGTATGGGTCCCGGTATTCCATTTAAACGGAGTCGAACTCTGGGCCTTCTCGCAGGCCGCGACGGCTTCCGCGAACACATAGCCCTCGACGAAGGATTTCACTGTCCGCAGTTGGATTGCCATTCTCCAGTCAATGTAGAAGGCGCCGGCGAGGCCGGCAATCGTCAGGATCAAAAGCCCGATGATGATTCTTTGAAACGTCATTCCGCTGCTCCCCGCCCGCAATGCCGATCCAATACAGGATCGCTGGGCCGAGTGCACCCCAAAAGCCATTTGCCGATACAGCGGCAACACGGCGACGCGGCTTCAAAAACGCAGCGGCCCGGGCAGTGATGCCCGCGCCGCTAGTCTCAAAAGGCTCCAACTGCTACTTGCCGGGGATCTTGTCGTCGATGCCCTTGACGCAGAAGTCATGCTGAGGATCTGACCGTCGGCGAGGTAGTGGCCGCCCTTGCACTCGATTGTCTTGCCGTCCTGGTCGGTAACCCGGACATAGGCACGGCGTCTCGCGCGAAAATGGCTTGGCCGCCCGCCCGTCCTCGTCCCGCACGAAATCAGAGTCCCATCAGCCTCGACAGCCGTTCGACATCCAGAAAGCCTGCGTCATAGGCGAGCCACGCGACGGCAAGAAAAACTGCGGAGATCACGGTGGTCCAGATTATCTTGCGGCCCATCTGAGTCGCGATCGGCGCGCCGGGATCGGTGCCGGGAGGGAACTCACCGTCTTCGTGCTGACTGCGCACGCCGAAAGGCAGCGTCAGGAACAGCACGATCCACCAGATGACAAAGTAGATCGCGAACGCGGTTGAGATTGTGTAGACCATTGCGGACCTCAGGCCTGCTCGATTTCGACCAGCGCGCCGGAAAAATCCTTCGGGTGAAGGAACAGCACCGGCTTGCCGTGGGCGCCGATCCTTGGCTGCCCGTCGCCGAGCACCCGCGCGCCCTCCCGGATCAGGGTGTCGCGCGCGGCGATGATGTCGGGTACGTCATAGCAGATGTGGTGGATGCCGCCGTCGGCATTGCGTTCGAGGAATTTGGCGATCGGGGAGGTTTCGCCGAGCGGCTGGATGAATTCGATCTTGGTATTGGGCAGCGTCACGAACACGGTTATCACGCCGTGCTCCGGCAACGGCACAGCCGCCGAGATATCGGCGCCGAATGCCGCGCCATAGATCCTGGCGGCCTTCTCCGCATCCCTGACCGCGATCGCCACATGATTGAGCCGGCCCAGCATGATGCCCTCCGTAACTTCAGACCGTCAGAACGTGAACGTAGCACAGCGGCTTCTTGCCCCAATGCTCGTTGATCGTGGCGCGCACGGCCCGGCGTACCGACTCCGCCATGGCGTCGGGGTCGCGCCGCCGCGCCCGCGGCAGACCCTCCACCGTCGATACCACGACGTCGAACACGATCTCGTCGATGATCTCTCCGGCCGTATTCTTTTCGGGGATTCCAACCAGGTCAATCTCGGGATCGTCGGCCAGTTCACCCGTTTCGGTTACCGCGATCGCCACCAAGGCGCAGCCAGCGAAAGCCAGTTTGCGCCGTTCGACGACGGCACGGGATTTCGATTCCTCGAGGATCGAGCCGTCCTTGTAAAGCCGCCCCCACGGCAGTTCCTCGATCACCGAGGGATCGCCCGGACCCAATTTGACGAGATCGCCGTTACGGCAAATCAGGACCTTCGGCACGCCGGCGGCCCGCGCCAGTTTGGCGTGTTCGAACAGATGCAGCGCTTCGCCGTGAACCGGGATCAGCAGTTGCGGACGCACCCATGAAATCATGTCGCGGAGTTCATCGCGGCGTGGATGACCGGAGACATGGACGAGGTGGGTGCGGTCGGTAATGACCTCGATGCCCTGATTGATCAGGCCATTGATGATGGCACCTACCGCCTTCTCGTTACCCGGAATGGTGCGCGAGGAAAATATCACGCAGTCACCCTTGTTCAGTGTCACCTGCGGATGATCGTCATTGGCGATGCGCGACAGCGCCGCGCGCGGCTCGCCCTGGCTTCCCGTGCATAGCGCCAGCACCTTGTCGGGGGGAAAATGCCCGTAGAGATCTGCGCCGCGGAAATTCTGCACGCCGTCAAGGTAGCCGGTTTCACGAGCCACCTGCACTACGCGCTCCATGGCGCGGCCGACCACCACGACCTCGCGTCCGGCGGCGCGTGCCGCGTCAGCAACCGCGCGCAGCCGCGCGACGTTCGATGCAAACGTGGTCACGGCGACCCGGCCCTTGGCCGCCTTCACCAGTTCAGTGATGGTCCTGGCGACTTCGGCCTCCGACGGCGAACGCCCTTCCCGCACCGCGTTGGTGGAATCGCCGATGAGCGCCAGCACGCCGGCGTCCCCGAGTTCGCGCAACCGCCGCTCGTCGGTGGGCACGCCGATAATTGGCGTCGGATCGATCTTCCAATCGCCGGTGTGCAGCACGGTACCGGCGGAGGTGTGGATCGCCAGCGCGTGGGATTCCGGAATCGAATGCGCCACCGGAATGAATTCGACGCTGAACGGCCCGAGATCGATGCGCCCGCCCGAAGGCACTACCGTGACCGGAATTTTCGGAGGATTACGTTCGGAAGCGCATTTGGCCTCGAACAAGGCGGCGCTGAATTTGGTCGCGTAGACCGGGCACTTTAGCTTGGGCCACAGGTCGATGATGGCGCCGAAGTGATCTTCGTGGGCATGGGTCAGCACCAGGCCGATCAGGTTCTTTCGTTCCTTTTCGAGAAAACGGATATCGGGCATGATCAGATCAATGCCCGGCAAATGCTCCTCGTCGCCAAAGGACACCCCGAGATCGACCGCGAGCCAGGAGCGTTGATGGCGGTTGCCGAGCCCGTAGATCGACAGGTTCATGCCAATCTCGCCGACGCCGCCGAGTGGCGCAAAGGTCAGTTCGTCCGGTCGCGCCATTACGTTGTCCCTGCAGAAGCGGCTGAGCCGAAATAGACGTCGCCGGCCGATATCGGCACCCGCCTGCCCCCGGACGTCCGGACAACCAGGCAACCTGAATCATCGATGCTGTCGAAGGTCCCCTCCACAGTCGAGCCGCCTGTGTGGATCGCAACCCTTTGTCCAAGCCCGGCGGCACGCTCCAGCCAGAGCCGCCGGATTTCGCCAAAGCCGCGCCCGAGGTCCCAGATGCCGCGGAATTCCGCCCAGGTGTCCGACAGCGCGCCGAACAGATCCTCCGCGCCGATGTGGACGCCGAGCGCCGCGAGCGAGGTCGCCGGCGTTGGCGTGCCCTCCGGTGCGGCGACGACGTTGGTGCCGATGCCGACCACCACCGCCAGGCCATTGTCCGCCACGGCCTCCGCTTCCAGCAGGATGCCGGCGAGCTTTTGCCGCCCGGCCAGGACGTCGTTGGGCCATTTCAGCGAATACTTCATGTGGTCCGATCCCGCCGACCTCAGCGATGCTTCGACGCTTACCCGTTGCAGCGCCGCCTCGAGCGCAAGTCCCGCGGCAAATCCCAGCGTCGCCGCAACGGCCGGCGGCACCTCGATTACTTCGAGGACGCTGCTGGCGAGGTTGCCACGCGGCGCGATCCAGGGGCGATGCCGCCTTCCGCGTCCCGCCGTCTGCTCCGAGGTCACAAACCAGATCGGCCCGCGCTCGCCCGCGCGCGCGCGCGCCATCGCTTCCGCGTTGGTCGAGCCGATATGATCGAAGGCAGCGAGCCGGTAACCCGCCGATGTGGCTCGAGGACCGAGCGAGAATGCCATCTAAAACAGTGACTTCGCCGCGACCGTCGCTACGCTGACCAGCGGCCCCGGATAGACGAAGAAGAAAATGTTGAAAAGACCGGCGACTGCCAGCACCGTGCGCAATTCCATGCGCATCGGGTCGAGCCTGCCGAGCGGCTCGTCGAAATACATCACCTTGATGATGTTGAGATAGTAAAATGCGCCGACCACACTGGCGAGCACCCCGACAACAGCCAGCGTGAACAATCCGGCCTTGATCGCGGCGACGAACACATACCATTTTGCGAAGAAGCCCGCGAGCGGCGGAATGCCGGCCAGCGAAAACAACAGCATGGCGAAGAAGAAGGCCAGCAACGGATTGGTGCGCGACAATCCGGCGAAGTCGCTAATATTCTCGACATGCTGACCGTTGCGCTTCATGGTCAAGATGACCGCGAAGCTGCCGAGCGTCATCGCCACATAGATCGCGATATAGATGAGGACCCCCTGGGCGCCCTCTGCCGTGCCGGCAGCGAGCCCAACCAGTGCGAATCCCATGTGACCGATCGACGAATAGGCCATCAGTCGCTTGATGTTCTTCTGGCCGATGGCGGCGAACGAACCCAGCACCATCGAGGCGATCGCCACGAATACCACAATCTGCTGCCATTGCGAGACGATGCCTGGAAAAGCCGTGAGGGTCACGCGGGTAAATACCGCGAGTGCTGCGACCTTCGGCGCGGAGGCGAAGAATGCGGTCACGGGTGTCGGCGCGCCTTCATAGACGTCGGGCGTCCACATGTGAAACGGCACCGCCGAAACCTTGAAGCAAAGCCCTGCGAGCAGGAACACCAACCCAAACACGATGCCAATGCTGCCGGTCGTCACCGCCGCTGCGATGCCAGCGAAGCTGACGGTACCGGTGAAACCATAGATCAACGAGGCGCCGTACAGCAGCATGCCCGACGACAGGGCGCCGAGCACGAAATATTTCAGGCCGGCTTCCGTGGACTTCGCGTTATCGCGATTGCTCGCAGCCACCACGTAAAGCGCGAGCGACATCAACTCGAGCCCAAGATAGAGCATGATCAGGTCACCGGCCGAGATCAGCACCATCATGCCGAGAGTCGATAGAAGCACCAGGATCGAATATTCGAAGATCCGCCGGGACGGATCGGCCAGAAACTCCGCTGAAAGAACCAATGTCGCCACCGATCCGATCAGCGCCAGTATTTTCAGGAATCGCGCAAAGTCGTCGACGATGAAGCCGCCGCCGAAAGTGGTGAGTTTGCCGGCCGGCAGCCACAACTCCAGCGCGCCGGTCAGCACCAGCAGACAAACCGCAAGGCTGGTGACGAGGCTGGTGTTCTGCGAACCCCGATAGGCTCCCAACATCAGCAGCACCATGGCCCCGGCCGCCAGCACAAGCTCCGGCAGCACGGGCAGCAACTGATATCCTGCACTCTCAAAGCTCATGGCGCGTTGTCCTGACCTGGAGCCCATGCGGTTCTGATCAAATCAGACCAATAGGCTCCATCCTCCTTATTTGACGCGTTTTCTTCACGCGGACCGGTTTCCACTTCGTCCGAAAACGCTGCTGTTGCGTTCACGGCGTCAGCGCGGCTGCCTTCACGGCAGTCACTGCGGTGGTGTAGTTGTTGACGAGTTGCTGAACCGACGCCGCCGACATGTCCAGCACCGGCTTGGGGTAGAACCCGAACAGCAGGGTAAGAGCCACCAGCGGCACCAGCGTCAGGCTCTCACGGAAGGTGAGATCCTTGATGCTGGCCAGCGACGGTTTTACCAAAGCGCCGAACACGACTTTCCGATAAAGCCAAAGCGCATAGCAGGCCGACAGGATCACGCCTGTGGTCGCGAAGGTGGCGGTCGGGATCGAGACCTTGAAGGTACCGATCGTCGTCATGAACTCGCCGACGAAACCGGACGTCCCGGGTAGTCCGATGTTGGCCATGGTGAAAACCATGAACACGACAGCGTAGAGCGGCATGCGGTTGACCAGCCCGCCATAGGCGGTGATCTCGCGGGTGTGCATGCGGTCGTAGACGATGCCGACGCAGAGAAACAGCGCGCCCGAGACGATGCCGTGCGAGATCATCTGGAATACACCGCCGGCGACGCCCTGGGTGGTGCCCGCAAAAATCCCCATCGTGACGAAGCCCATATGGGCGACTGACGAATAGGCGATCAGCTTCTTGATGTCCTCCTGCATCAGCGCCACCAGCGAGGTGTAGATAATGGCAATAACCGAGAGCGAGAAGATCAGCGGCGCGAAGTCATGCGAGGCGGCAGGAAACATCGGCAGCGAGAAGCGCAGGAAGCCGTAGCCACCCATCTTCAGGAGGATAGCGGCCAGGATCACCGAGCCTGCAGTCGGCGCCTCCACATGGGCGTCGGGCAGCCACGTGTGCACCGGCCACATCGGCATCTTCACCGCGAAGGAGGCGAAGAACGCCAGCCACGCCCAGGTCTGCAACGACCGCGGCACGGCGGTATGCATCAGGGTCGGAATGTCTGTCGTGCCGGCGTTCCAGTACAGCGCCATGATCGCCAGCAGCATCAGGACCGAGCCGAGCAGCGTGTAGAGGAAGAACTTGAAGGAGGCATAGACCCGGCGCGGACCGCCCCACACCCCGATGATCAGGAACATCGGGATCAGGCCGCCCTCGAAGAATAGATAGAACAGCACAAGATCGAGCGCGGAAAACGTTCCGACCATCAACGTTTCCAGGAGCAGGAACGCCATCATGTATTCGCGCACCCGCATCGTCACCGATTTCCAGCTCGCGAGGATGCAGAGCGGCATCAAAGCGGTGGTCAGGATCACGAACGGCAGCGAAATGCCGTCGACGCCCATGTGATAGGTAATGCCGCTGGCGAGCCACGACAGCTTTTCGACGAACTGGAAATCCGGCTGCGCCGGATCAAAGCGCCAGACCAGGATCAGCGACACCGCGAAGGTAATTAGCGTGGTCCACAGCGCGATCCAGCGCGCATTTCGCTTGGCGGCTTCGTCGTCGCCGCGGCTGATATAGATCAGGAACGCGCCGACCACCGGCAGGAAGGTGACAACGGAGAGAATGGGCCAGGTCGTCATCACTGGCCTCCCACGCCGAACATGAACCAGGTGATCAATCCAGCGACCCCGATCAGCATCGCGAAGGCGTAGTGATAGAGATACCCGGTCTGCAGCTTCACGACGTTGCGGGTCACGTCGAGTACCCGCGCCGAAACGCCGTCGGGGCCAAAGCCGTCAATGATATAGCCATCGCCGACCTTCCACAGAAAGCGGCCGAGCCACTTCGTGGGCCGCACGAAGATGAGATCGTAAAGTTCGTCGAAATACCATTTGTTGAGCAGGAACTGGTAGAGTAGCCGGTGCTGCCGGGCGAGCTCGACGGGAATGTAAGGCCGGCGGATATAGAACAGCCACGCTACCAGGAAGCCCAGCGCCATCATCACCGTCGGCAGCAGCTTGATCGCCTCCGGCATCGTTTCCATGTCCTCGATGATGTGCGGGTGCATCTTCAGCGACTCGCGGAAGAACTCTTCCACGCCGTGGCCGGCGAACAATTCCTTGAACGGGAAGCCCGCAAGGATAGATCCGGCCGCCAAAATACCGATCGGGATCAGCATCCACAGCGGGCTCTCATGCGCCGCTTCATAATGCTCCTGGTCATGTGGCTCGCCGTGGAAAGTCTTGAAGATCAGGCGCCAGGAATAGAACGCGGTCAGTCCAGCCGCGATCACCGTCATCAGGAAGCCGTAGAACGCGAAGGGATTGTGCGAGACATAGGCGGATTCGATGATCGCGTCCTTGGAGAAATAGCCGGCGGTGAGCGGGAACCCGGTCAACGCCAGCGTCCCGATCACCATGACGATATAGGTAAAGGGAATCTTGTCCTTCAGCCCGCCCATGTTGCGGATGTCCTGCTCGTGATGCATCGCGTAGATCACCGAGCCCGAGCCCAGGAACAACAGCGCCTTGAAGAAGGCGTGCGTGAACAAATGGAACATGCCGACGGAATAAGCCCCCGCCCCCATTGCCACGAACATGTAGCCGAGTTGTGAACAGGTCGAATACGCCACGATACGCTTGATGTCGTTCTGCACGAGACCAACGGTCGCCGCAAAGAATGCGGTGGTGGCGCCGATGAACATGACGAACGCCTGTGCATCCGGCGCCAACTCGAACAGCGGAGACAGCCGTGCCACCATGAAGACACCGGCGGTGACCATGGTCGCGGCGTGAATCAAGGCGGAAACCGGCGTCGGGCCTTCCATGGCGTCCGGCAACCAGGTGTGCAGCAGGAACTGGGCCGACTTGCCCATCGCGCCCATGAACAGCAGCAGGCAGGTCAGCGTCAGCGCGTCGGCGTGCCAGCCGAAGAAATCGATGGTCTTGCCGGTCAGGCCGGGCGCGCCCGCGAAAATCGTCTCGAAGTCGATCGAGCCGATCAACGCGAAGATCGCGAAAATGCCGAGCGCAAAGCCGAAATCGCCGACGCGATTGACCACGAAGGCCTTGATCGCCGCAGCGTTCGCCGACGGCTTCTGGTACCAGAACCCGATCAGCAAATAGCTGGCGAGGCCGACGCCTTCCCAGCCGAAGAACAGCTGCACCAGATTATCCGCGGTCACCAGCATCAGCATCGCGAAGGTGAACAGCGACAGATAGGCGAAGAACCGCGGCCGGTACGGATCCTCATCCATGTAACCGATCGAATACACGTGCACGAGCGACGATATGGTGTTGACTACCACCAGCATCACGGCGGTCAGCGTATCGACCCGCAGCGACCACGCGACCTGCAGATCACCCGATGTGATCCACGGGAACAGCGCGATCCGGACGTCATGGTGCATGAATCCGACATCGACCAGCGCGAGCCAGGATAGCCCGGCCGAAACCAGCAACAGCCCGGTCGTGATTAGCTCGGCCGCGCGCGAGCCCGCCGCGGCCGGTTCGATCGCGTGATCGTCGTGGCCATGATCCCCGGCGGCATGCCCGTCATGGGCAACCGACGCATGCGCGTCCGGCCCGTGACCGGTTGCATGCATGACGCTCGCGTCCTCGTTGACCGGCTCGGCACCATGACCATCTGCGTCGTCATGGTGCTCGACGGTGTCCCCGCTCGGATTGCGCGCATGCGCTCCAAAGATAGAAATCAGTCCGGCGAGTATCGCGCCGATCAGCGGCAGAAAGACGATTGCCTGGATCATTGACGCGTTAGCCCTTCATCAGATTGACGTCTTCAACCGCGATCGAGCCGCGATTGCGGTAGTACACCACCAGCACCGCCAGCCCGATCGCCGTTTCCGCCGCGGCCACCGTCAGCACTAGCAGCGCGAACACCTGGCCGACGATGTCGCCCAGGAAGGTCGAAAACGCCACCAGGTTGATATTGACGGCGAGCAGGATCAGCTCGATCGACATCAGGATGATGATGATGTTCTTGCGGTTGAGGAAGATGCCGAGAATCCCCAGCGTGAACAGGATCGCGCCGACCGAGAGATAATGTCCGAGACCGATCGTCATTGCACCCACTCCGGCGCATCCGCATCCTGCAGGCCCTGCCCCGAGGCCACCTTGCGCACGCTCATGGCGAGTTCGGGCGTCCGCGCGTTCTGCACATTGATGTCCTGCCGCTTGACGCTGGCTTTGTGGCGCAGCGTCAGCACGATCGCGCCGATCATCGCGACCAAAAGCACCATGCCGGCGATCTGGAAGTAATGAATGTACTTCGTATAGAGCACGAGCCCGAGCGCTTCGGTATTGCTGACATTGGTCGGGATCGCCGCGGTAATCGACTTGGCAACGCCGGCATTGATGACCCAGCCGCCGCCGACCAGCAGCAGTTCGGCGAGAAATATCGCGGCGATCACGAGACCGATCGGCAGATATTCCAGAAAGCCCGAGCGCAGTTCGGTGAAATCAACATCCAGCATCATGATCACGAACAGGAACAGCGTCGCGACTGCCCCGACATAAACGAAGATGAGAACCATCCCCAAGAATTCGGCGCCCATCAGCACGAACAGGCCGGACGCGTTCACAAACGCCAGGATCAGGAACAGCACGGAATGCACGGGGTTGCGAGACGCAATCACCATGACGGCGGATGCGACGCAGATGCCGGCGAACAGATAAAAGAACAGCGCGGGAAGGATCATGCCCTCACCTCACCGGTACGGCGCGTCGAGTTCGATCGCTTTCGCAATCTCGCGATCCCAGCGGTCGCCATTGGCGAGCAGTTTCGCCTTGTCATAATAGAGTTCCTCGCGCGTCTCGGTCGCGAATTCGAAATTCGGTCCCTCGACGATAGCATCGACCGGGCAGGCTTCCTGGCATAGGCCGCAATAGATGCATTTCACCATGTCGATGTCGTAGCGCACGGTGCGGCGGGTGCCGTCGTTGCGACGCGGGCCGGCCTCGATGGTGATCGCCTGCGCCGGGCAGATCGCCTCGCACAGTTTGCAGGCGATGCAACGCTCCTCGCCATTGGGATAACGGCGCAAGGCATGCTCGCCGCGGAAGCGCGGCGAGATCGGGCCCTTCTCGAACGGATAATTCAGCGTCGGCTTCGGCTGGAAGAAATAGCGCATGGCAAGAAAGAACGCCGATACGAATTCTGACAGCAGAAGCGAGCGGGCGGTGGCGTTGATATTGACACTCATGGCGACCTCATTGCGGAGCGATCCCCGCGAAGTGCAGCACGCCGGCGACGACAACCACCATCGCCAGCGATAACGGCAGGAACACCTTCCAGCCGAGCCGCATCAACTGATCGTAGCGGTAGCGCGGCACGATCGCCTTCGCCATCGCAAACATGAAGAACATGAAAAATACCTTGAGCACGAACCAGATCACCCCCGGCACCCAGGTAAACGGCGGCACCGCGATCGGCGGCAGCCAGCCACCCAGGAACAGGATCGTCGCCATCGCGCACATCGTGGTGATCGCGACGTATTCGCCGAGCATGAACAAAAGGTACGGCGTCGAGCCGTATTCGACCATGAAACCGGCGACCAGTTCGGATTCGGCCTCCACCAGGTCGAACGGCGGACGGTTGGTTTCGGCCAACGCCGAGACGTAGAATACCACGAACATCGGAAACAGCGGCCACACGTACCAGTTCAGGAAGGTCAGTTGCGGCAAGCCGATCAGGCCACCCAGGCCCCGCGTGTTCTGCGCCTCAACCACGGTTGAAAGGTTGAGCGAGCCTGCGCACAGCAAAACGGTGATAATGACAAAACCGATCGATACTTCGTAACTCACCATCTGCGCCGCCGACCGAAGGGCGGCGAGGAACGGGTATTTCGAGTTCGACGACCAGCCGGCCATGATGATGCCGTAGATCGACAGCGAGGAGATCGCGAAGAGATAGAGCACGCCGACATTGATGTCCGAGATCACCCAGCCGAGATCCATCGGGATCACGGCCCAGGCCGCCAGCGCCAGCACGCAGCTCACCAGGGGCGCCAGCAGGAACACGCCCTTGTTGGCGCCGGAGGGAATGATCGGCTCCTTCAGCACGAACTTCAAAAGGTCGGCGAAGGACTGTAACAGGCCGAATGGGCCGACGACGTTGGGTCCGCGCCGAATCTGCACCGCCGCCCAGATCTTGCGGTCGGCCAGCAGGATGTAGGCGATCGCGATCAGGAGCACCACGAGTAGCAGCAGGCTCTCCGCCACCATGACGATCAGCGGCCAAAGGAAGCCGGTCCAAAATCCGCTTGCGAAAAATTCAGCCATCAGGTCACGCTCATTCCGCCGCCGTCAGCATTTGCGCGGAGGCCAGGCGGGAGCATTCCGCCATGACCGCCGAGGCGCGTGCGATCGGATTGGTCAGGTAAAAATCTTCAACCGAAGCCTTGAACGGCGCCTTCTCGACGCTCCCCCCTCTGCCAGCGAGCTTCTTGATGTCGCCCGCGTCGCCGGTTTCGATCCGGTCGAGGCGCATCAGATGTGGCACAGCCTTGAACATCGCCTGCCGCAAGGCCGGAAGCGAATCGTAGGGCAGCTTCTTTCCCATCACATCCGACAGCGCGCGGATGATCGCCCAGTCCTCGCGCGCCTCTCCCGGCGGAAACGCCGCGCGGCTGGCCATCTGTACCCGGCCTTCGGTGTTGACGTAGATGCCGGATTTTTCCGTATAGGCCGCCCCAGGCAGGATCACGTCGGCGCGATGGGCTCCGCGGTCGCCATGGGTGCCGATATAAACCACGAAGGTACCATCCGGCACCGTGATCTCATCGGCGCCGAGCAAAAATAGCACGTCGAGCGTGCCGAACGTCGTCATCAGCGCCGTGCTCAAGCCGCCGGCCCCGCCGGCAAAGCCGATATCGAGCGCGCCGACGCGCGATGCCGTATCCTGCAGCACGCCGAAGCCGTTCCAACCGTCCTTGATCGCGCCGAAATCCAACGCGAGTTTGGCCGCGAGCGCGAGAACCGCCGGCCCATCGTGCCGCGCAGCCGCAGCCGCTCCGACCAGCACGATTGGATTTTTCGCCCCCTTCAGCACATCCGCGAAGGAATGCTTGCCGGCGGCAAGGTCGCTGAGCGTATCCGTGCCCGCGCCGAGATGGTCGTAGGTATAGGTGAGGTCGGCCTTGGCGCCGATCAGACCGACCTTGAGCTGGCCGCTACGCCAGCGCTTGCGGATGCGCGCGTTGAGAACGGCAGCCTCCTTGCGCGGATTGGAACCCACGATCAGAAGCGCGTCGGCCTGCTCGATGCCGGCGATACCGGGATTGAAGATATAGGAGGCGCGACCGGCTTTCGCGTCGAAGGCGTCACCGCCCTGGACCGCGAGATTGACCGAACCGCATTTCGCCAGCAGCTCCTTGAGGGCGAACATTTCTTCCACCGCGGCGAGGTCGCCGGCGATGGCGCCGATCCGCTTGCCGTCGATCCGGCCGGCCTTCGCGGCAATCGCTTCAAATGCCTCGGGCCATGACGCCGCGCGAAGCTGGCCGTTTTCCCTGATATAGGGCCGGTCAAGCCGCTGTGTGCGCAGGCCGTCGACGACATGCCGGGTCTTGTCGGAAATCCACTCCTCGTTCACCGCCTCGTTGACCCGGGGCAGGATCCGCATCACCTCGCGACCGCGGGTATCGACCCGGATCGCCGAGCCGACGCCGTCCATGACATCTATCGACTGGGTCTTGCCGAGTTCCCAGGGCCGCGCGGCGAAGGCGTACGGCTTCGAGGTCAATGCACCCACCGGGCAGATATCGACCAGATTGCCCTGCAGTTCCGAAGTCAGTGCCGACTCCAGATAGGTGGTGATTTCCATGTCCTCGCCGCGGCCGGTCGCGCCGATCTCCGGCACGCCGCAGACTTCGGCGGCGAAACGGACACAGCGCGTGCACTGGATGCAGCGGTTCATCGAGGTCTTGACCAGCGCGCCCAGATACTTGTCCTCGACCGCGCGCTTGTTTTCGGCGAAGCGGCTGGTGTCAACGCCGTAGCCCATCGCCTGATCCTGCAGGTCGCACTCGCCGCCCTGATCGCAGATGGGGCAATCCAGCGGATGGTTGATCAGCAAGAATTCCATCACGCCTTCGCGCGCCTTCTTCACCATCGGCGAGCGGGTCAGGATTTCCGGCGGCTCGCCCTTCGGACCGGGACGGCAGTCGCGAACGCCCCAGGCGCAACTTGCGACCGGCTTCGGGCCACCCTTCACCTCAACGAGGCACATCCGGCAATTGCCGGCGATCGACAGCCGCTGGTGGTAGCAAAAGCGCGGAATTTCGGCGCCCGCGGCCTCGCACGCCTGCAGCAGCGTATATTCGGCCGGGACATCGATCTCTTTGCCATCGACGATGAGTTTGGTCATTGCTGTCTCAAGTCTTTCCCAGCTTGCAGTCAGCGCTGGCGGTCTTCATGGACGCCTTCACCCATTGCTGAGTGTCGGCATTGTAGGTTTCGAGATAGGCCGGCTCGGCCCTGGACTTCTCGCACAAAAACGGCAGATGCGGCTTCAGATCGTAATCGCAGGAGGCCAGCCACTCGTTCCGGTCGGCGAAGGCGGCGGTCGCCTCCTCGCATGCATAGAGAAAATAGGAGACGAAGTTCTCGTATTGAACCTGGTCGTCGCGGGGGCCAGCCTTGATCGCATCGTAGTCCGGCAACGAGAATTTAGGATTTTTGAACGCCAGATCAGTGTAGCCGAGAAACGCCTGCCGGGCGCTGACCGCGCGATTGTTGGAGCCGATTTCGTTGATCTGAAACAGGATGGCAGCGAAGCCAAGCAGTGCCACGCTCGCCTGCGCCATCTGCGCCAGCGTTCCGTATTTCTGCCACCAGAAGATGCTCGGTTGCCCCATCAGCATCACTCCGCCGCGACCATATGCGCGGGATCGAGAATACCGGCATCGTCCACGTCAGCCTTGCGCGAATACTGGTCGATGCGCTCCTCGATCTCGTGACGGAAATGCGCGATCAGGCCCTGGATTGGCCATGCCGCAGCATCGCCGAGCGCACAGATGGTGTGGCCCTCGACCTGTTTTGTCACTTCCAACAGCATGTCGATTTCGCGCTTGTGGGCGCGGCCCTCTGCCATACGGGTCAAGACGCGCCACATCCAGCCCGTGCCCTCGCGGCACGGCGTGCACTGGCCGCAGCTCTCGTGTTTGTAGAAATAGGAAATCCGCGCGATCGCCCGAATCAGATCGGTCGACTTGTCCATGACGATGACGGCTGCCGTGCCGAGACCAGAACGCAGTTTGCCGAGACTGTCGAAATCCATCGGGGTATCGATGATCTGGTCGGCCGGCACCATGCGCACCGAGGAGCCGCCGGGAATCACCGCCTTCAGGTTATCCCAGCCGCCACGGACCCCGCCGCAATGGCGCTCGATCAGTTCCCGGAACGGAATCCCCATCGCCTCTTCGACATTGCAGGGGCGCTCGACGTGACCGGAAATGCAAAACAGTTTGGTGCCGACATTGTTGGGCCGGCCGATGGCGGCGAACCAGGCGGCGCCGCGCCGCAGGATATCCGGCGCAACCGCGATCGACTCGACATTGTTGACGGTGGTCGGGCAGCCGTAGAGACCGACATTGGCCGGGAATGGCGGCTTCAGCCGCGGCATGCCCTTCTTGCCTTCGAGGCTTTCCAGCAGCGCCGTCTCTTCGCCGCAGATATAGGCGCCGGCGCCGTGGGTCACGTAAAGGTCGAACGGGAAGCCGTTGATATTGTTCTTGCCGATCAGCTTGGCCTCATAGGCCTGATCGACCGCGGCCTGCAGATGCTCGCGCTCCCGGATGAACTCGCCGCGCACGTAGATATAGCAGGCGTGCGCGCCCATCGCGAAACTCGCCAGCAGGCAACCCTCGACCAGCAGATGCGGATCGTGCCGCATGATTTCGCGGTCCTTGCAGGTGCCGGGTTCGGACTCGTCGGCGTTGACCACGAGATAGCTCGGCCGGCCGTCAGTGGATTGCTTGGGCATGAACGACCATTTCAAGCCGGTCGGAAAGCCCGCCCCGCCGCGCCCGCGCAGCCCCGAGGCCTTCATCTCGTTGATGATCCAGTCGCGTCCCTTGTCGATGATCGCCTTGGTGCCGTCCCAGGCGCCGCGGCGGCGCGCGCCCTCGAGACCCCAGTCCTGAAGGCCGTAGAGATTGCGGAAGATGCGGTCCTTGTCGTCGAGCATGACTTGAAGCTTCCTCGGGGGTCAGCGATTGGACTGCATGTAGGCGAGGCCTGCGGCGCAGCCGCCGAAAGCCAGCGCCCACAACAGGCTCGTATCGAGCGACGCACTCATTCCGTAGCGCTGCAGCAGAAAAATGAATGCTGCGGCCGCCAGGGTATGCAGTGCGATATAGCGCCAGTTTTTCATCGCACCACCACTCCCCGGCCTCACCGCTTGCAACGTTCGGCCGCGCATCACGTGGTTTCCTTCAGCGTGGTCGGTCCGCCCATTGGCGCGGAGAATTGACGGCCATTCTGCGGCCCGGGCTTCGGAAGATTGCCGGAGGCAAAGCCGTCCAGCACCTTGCCGAAGTTTTCCTTGGTCAGGTCCTCGTAGGTATCACTCCAGATCAACACCATCGGCGCATTGACGCACGCGCCAAGGCACTCGACCTCTTCCCAGCTGAAATTGCCATCCTTGGAGAGATGGAAGGGCTCGTGATGGATGCGGCTCTGGCACATCTCGATAATATCGCCGGCGCCGCGCAACCGGCACGGCGTGGTGCCGCAGACCTGGACGTGGGCCTTCTTGCCGACCGGCTGCAGCTGGAACATCGTATAGAAGGTCGCGATCTCAAGAGCTCGGATGTAGGGCATCTCAAGCAGATCCGCGACCGCACGGATCGCCGCTTCCGAAACCCACCCGTCATGCTGTTCCTGGACCCGCCACAGGATCGGGATCACCGCCGAGGCCTGGCGGCCGGGCGGATATTTGGCGATCTGCTCTTTCGCCCAAGCGAGAGTCTCCGCTGAGAACGTGAAGTTCGCGGGCTGAAGTTCCTTCGGTGCGAGGCGGCGGACGGACATTGTCGTTCAGTCTCTCATTGCATGCGGCGCGCGGTGCTTGCGTTCAGCGCGTTGATCCGGCCCTGCCAGAATGCGCTGGCGGTGCCGAATACGTTATAACCGACGTGGGATGAAACCTTGATACGGTCGAGGATCGAAAGCTCGCTCACGGTTTCCAGGCGATTGGTGCGCGGATCGTAGACGATCAGCTTGAGCGGGGTTTGTTCGAGGATATAGCGCGACACGGTATGGTTCGAATCGTTGCCGTGTTCCTCGCACAGCAACACGCTGTCGCCCTGCAACAGCCGCTTGCCGCCCTTGATGGCTTCGATCTCGACGCCTTCGACATCGAGTTTGATCAGGTATTTTCCATCAGGAGAAATCTTGCCGTCATCGAGCAAATTATCGAGCGCGATGACCGGCACGTCCTCGCCGCCGCCACTCGTGTTGCCGGCAATGCTGAAAGCCTCATGCTTGGTGCCGGACAGCCGCGCGGTGCCGCGCGCCGCCCCGATTGCGCACTTCAGAACCTCAAAACGGTTGCCGTTGATTTCGGAATTGTTCGCAAGCTTGACGAAATTCTGCGACGACGGTTCGATCGCGATCGCCTTGTGCGAACCGTAAGGTATGCTCGAGATCAGCACCGACCAATAACCGAAATTCGCGCCGCAATCGATCAGCGTGTAGTCGACGCCGACGGAATCCCGGAACAGCATTTCCAGTTCGTCTTCGTAGGAGAACGAGCGGTTGAGCAGCTTGCTCCAGTAACCGTCGCCATAGGGAAATTCGAACGTCGCATCGGAATTTAGCCGGATCGCGATGTCGCGCTGGGGCAGAGTCTTGCGCAGGAGATTGGCGCAGCTGTTGTAACCGCGGTGCGAAAACGTCGATGCCACCTTCGAGCCCGATGACAAAGCCAGCGCCGCCAACCGCTCCCACGCGTTGGCGCCCTCGAGCACGCCGGTAGTCCGGTCAAACTGGATGGGCGGCATGACGATCACCGGTCGACTTCTCCGAACACGATATCGAGCGAGCCGAGAATGGCCGAGACGTCGGCCAGCAGATGGCCCTTGCAGATGAAATCCATCGCCTGCAGATGGGCAAATCCCGGCGCGCGGATCTTGCATTTGTAGGGCTTGTTGGTGCCGTCGGCGACCAGATAGACGCCGAACTCGCCTTTCGGCGCCTCGACCGCAGCGTAGACTTCGCCGGCGGGCACGTGAAAGCCTTCGGTGTAGAGCTTGAAGTGATGGATCAAAGCCTCCATCGAGCGCTTCATCTCGCCCCGGCGCGGCGGAAAGATCTTGTTATCCTCGACTGCGACGGGTCCCTGCCCGTCGGCGGCGCGCAGCTTTTCGATGCACTGTCTCATGATGCGCACCGACTGGCGCATTTCTTCCATCCGGATGCAGTAGCGGTCGTAGCAATCGCCGTTCTTGCCGATCGGAATGTCGAAATCCATCTCGGCGTAACATTCGTAAGGCTGAGCCTTGCGCAGGTCCCAGGCGGCGCCCGAGCCGCGCACCATCACGCCGGAAAAACCCCACTCCCAGGCCTGCTTCAGCGTGACCACGCCGATATCGACGTTGCGCTGCTTGAAGATGCGGTTGCCGGTGAGCAACCGTTCGAGATCGGCGACCACACCCAGGAACGGCTCGCACCAGGCTTCGATATCGTCGATCAGTTTCGGCGGCAGGTCCTGGTGGACGCCGCCGATCCGAAAATACGCCGCATGCATCCGCGAGCCGGAGGCGCGCTCGTAGAACACCATCAGCTTTTCGCGCTCTTCAAAGCCCCACAGCGGCGGGGTAAGCGCGCCGACGTCCATCGCCTGGGTAGTGACGTTGAGAAGATGCGACAGGATGCGGCCGATCTCGCAGTAAAGAACCCGGATCAGTTGTCCGCGGCGCGGCACGACAATGCCGAGCAGCTTTTCCGCCGCCAGACAGAACGCGTGTTCCTGATTCATCGGCGCGACATAGTCGAGCCGGTCGAAATACGGGATCGCCTGCAGATAGGTCTTGTGCTCGATCAGCTTCTCGGTGCCGCGATGAAGCAGTCCGATATGCGGATCGACGCGAGCGACCACCTCGCCGTCGAGTTCCAGCACCAAGCGCAGCACGCCGTGCGCGGCCGGATGCTGCGGACCGAAGTTGATGGTAAAGTTGCGAAGATTCTGTTCGTTCATTGAGAGGCGCTCCGCGCCTTAGTGAATGGCGAATGGCGAATGGCGAATGGAATCATTTCGCGGACTTGTCCTGCAGTGACCGCAACAACGCACGAAGCATTTTGCCCAAGCTCTCGCACTGAACGAGAACTGTCTGCAAATCGAGCACCGGGAGGATTCCGACGCGCTCCGCCAAAAGAAGATGTGTTTCCAGCTCCTTCACAGAGCCTTGTGAGACTCGAAGATGCTGCACGAAATTGCCGGTATTTTCTCGCCCATGGCCTTCCGCAATATTGGCCGGAACCGATCCTGCCGCGCGCCTGATTTGCGATGTCAGTCCGAACAGTTCGTCGCGAGGAAACTGGCGCGTCAGTCGATAGCAGGATTCCGCCAAGGTCATGGCATCCTGCCATACCCTTAGGTCCCGATACGAATTGATCGATGGTTCGGTCAACAGCCATCCCTATTCGCCACTCGCCACTCGCCATTCGCTATTCGCCACTTCTCTTCTCATCTCCGGGCAGGATCGGATAATCGGCCCCCTCCCACGGAGACAAGAAATCGAATTTGCGGAATTCCTGATTGAGACGGACGGGTTCGTAGAGCACCCTCTTCTCCTGGTCGTCGTAACGCACCTCAAGGAAGCCGGTGAGCGGGAAATCCTTGCGCAGCGGATGGCCTTCGAAGCCGTAATCCGTCAACAGCCGCCGCATGTCCGGATGGCCGGTGAAGATCACGCCGTAGAGATCGTAGCACTCGCGTTCGAACCAGTCGGCGCCCGGAAACACATCGATGATCGATGGCACCTGTGTCGCTTCATCGGCTTCCGCGCGCAGGCGGATCCGCGCGTTCAGCGTCGGAGACAGAAAATGGTAGATGACGTCAAAGCGCTTCTCGCGTCCGGGATAATCCACCGCCGTCACATCGATGAAGCTGACAAAACGGCAACCCGGATCGTCGCGCAGGAAGCGCACGACATCGACGATCCTGTCGGCGTGCACCGCTACCGTGAGTTGGCCGAACGCGACCGCATGATCGGTCGCCGCCCCCGGAAGCGCACTAACAATCGTCTGCCCCAGGGCGTCGAGCCTGCCGTCGTCCATTACGAAAACCCTTAGCGTTCGATGGTTCCGGTGCGCCGGATTTTCTTCTGCAGCAGCAGAATGCCGTAGAGCAGCGCTTCCGCCGTCGGCGGGCAGCCGGGCACGTAGATGTCGATGGGCACGATGCGGTCACAGCCGCGCACCACCGAATATGAATAGTGATAGTAGCCGCCGCCATTGGCGCACGATCCCATCGAGATCACATAGCGCGGCTCGGGCATCTGGTCGTAGACCTTGCGCAGCGCAGGCGCCATCTTGTTGGTCAGAGTGCCTGCGACGATCATTACGTCGGACTGCCGTGGCGAAGCGCGCGGCGCAAAACCAAAGCGCTCGACGTCATAGCGCGGCATCGACACCTGCATCATCTCGACCGCACAACATGCCAGGCCGAAGGTCATCCACATCAGCGATCCCGTACGCGCCCAGGTGATGAGGTCGTCGGTGGCCGCAACGAAAAAGCCCTTGTCGGACAGTTCGTGATTGACCTCGAGAAAGTAAGGATCGTTGGCACCGACCGGTTTTCCGGTGGAGGGATCGAGAATGCCGGTCGCTGCCGGCGCCATCGCCGGTGCAAATCCGGGTTTTGCGGCAGTTGGGCTCAATCCCATTCGAGCGCGCCTTTCTTCCATTCATAGGCAAAGCCGACGGTGAGCACGGCGAGGAAAACCAGCATCGACCAGAAGCCGGTTGCACCGAGCTTCCCGAACGCCACCGCCCACGGGAACAGGAATGCCACTTCCAGATCGAAAATAATGAAGAGTATCGCCACCAGGTAGAACCGGACGTCAAATTTCATGCGGGCGTCGTCGAATGCGTTGAATCCGCATTCATACGCCGACAGCTTTTCCGGATCGGGCTGCTGGAACGCCACCAGAAAGGGCGCGATCAGGAGCGCCAGACCGATCAGGCTCGCTACCCCGATGAACACCACAAGTGGAAGATAATTCTGCAGGATACCGGTCATCGGCGGCGCCTTTTCCTGCGGTCTTTCGCGTCCCGCAGATTCGTTAATTGGAATTATTCTGAGGCTTAGCGCAGCGCAACAAGGGGCGCAAGACAAGCTATTTTGACGGCTCCGGCACGGCCCACACGCGGCGGGAAAACCTGGGAAGGCCAGGCGCAGCGGCGGGTCGGCTGCGGACAGGCGCCTCTCGGAGCATTGACCGCTACCCGCCTGACGTCCAATTTGGGCGAGATCAAAAACAACGGCCGCCAAGGCTTACGAACCGGAGGAAGCGGCGATGAACATTACCGAGCGGGATCGCGATCTCGGCACCGCCTATGCCCTGAAGCCGTCCTCCAGCCGGACCGAACTGACGGAGGTGGCGCGAGGCACCCCGATGGGGGAACTGCTCCGGCGCTACTGGCACCCGGTCGGACTTGGGGCCGACGCCACCGACGTCCCCCGAAAAGTCCGGGCGCTGGGCGAGGACCTGATCCTGTTCCGCGACCGGCATGGCCGCGCCGGCCTGCTCCACGCGCGCTGCTGCCATCGCGGCACCACGCTCTATTACGGCAAGGTCGAGGAAGACGGCATCCGCTGCTGCTACCATGGCTGGAAGTTCGACACCGAGGGCCGTTGCCTGGAACAGCCCTGCGAGCCCGACGGCGGCCAGTTCAGGGACCGGGTGCGTCAGCCCTGGTACCCCGTTCAGGAACGCTACGGGCTGATCTTCGCCTTTATGGGACCGGCCGGGAAAAAGCCGGTGCTGCCGCGTTACGAAGCCCTGGAAAATATGGACGACGGCGAATTCGTCGAAGCCGACGATACCTCGATCGGCGGCGGCGGCCCCGCCATCATTCCCTGCAACTGGCTGCAGCACTTCGAAAACGTGGTCGATCCCTACCACGTCCCCGTGCTGCACGGCTCCTTCAGCGGTCCGCAGTTCACCAACATGATGGCCACGATGCCGGAGGTGAAATTCGAGATGTCGCCGCGCGGCGTCACCGTGCGCTCGATCCGCAACCAGGACGACGGCAAGATCTTTTATCGGGTGACCGAAGCGGCGCTGCCCACGCTCCGCGTGGTACCCAATCCGCGGGTCGCGCAATTCGCCCGTGTCGAATCGATCGGCTGGACGCTGCCGATCGACGATACCTCGTTCCGCATCTACGTCGCCGGCCGGGTCAAGCAGCGCGGCGATATCGGACGGATGCGATCGAGGTTCAACGGAAAATTCTGGTGGGACATGACCGAACAGGAGCACCAGCAGTTTCCCGGCGATTACGAGGCGCAGGTCGGCCAGGGGCCGGTGACGCTGCATTCCGAGGAGCATTTCGGCCAGAGCGACCGCGGCATCCTGATGATCCGGCGGATGCTCTCCGATCAGCTCGAGGCCGTGGCCGCCGGGCGCGATCCGATCGGGGTCTCGTTCGATCACAACGTGCCGCCGGTCGAATTCGAGGCCGGCAACTTCATTCGCGAGGCGTGAACCGCGACCTCTCGTTTTCAAGAGCGATTCTCAGGGGGAAACCATGGTCGATTTCGCGCCAGACGTCGCCGCGCCGGCGGACGCCGCCGCAAGGCCGTCAAGCCGCCGGTACTACGTGCTTGGCCTCTTGACGGTCGTCTACGCGCTGAATTTTCTCGACCGCACGATCTTCAACGTCCTGATCGAGCCGATCAAAAAGGAATTCACGCTCAGCGACACCACCATGGGCCTGCTCGCGGGCTTCGGATTCGTGCTGTTCTATTCGCTGCTCGGCATTCCCATCGCGCGCGTTGCCGACCGGATCAACCGCCGCAATATCGTGGCGCTGGCATTTGCGTTCTGGAGCACGATGACGTTGCTGTGCGGTATGGCGCAGAGCGTAGGGACGCTGGCGCTGGCGCGGGTCGGCGTCGGCATCGGCGAATCCGCCGGCACCCCAGCATCGCAATCGCTGATCGCCGACCTTTTTGGCAAGAACGACCGCCCCCGTGCGCTCGGCGTCTACGCCATCGGCACCTATCTCGGGGTATTCCTGGGCTATTTCATCGGCGGCTATATCAACCAGCACTACGGCTGGCGGATGGCGTTCTTCTCAGCCGGCCTGCCCGGCATCGCGTTGGCCGCGGTATTGTGGCTCACGGTGTCGGAGCCAAAGCGCGGCGCCATGGCGGAAACCTTTGCGCCCGAGCCGATCGGACCGACGCTTGGATTCCTCGCTTCGCAACAGACCTTTGTCATTGTGCTGATCGGGTTTTGCCTGACGACCTACACCAACTACGCCACCGCGGCCTGGATTCCGCCGTTTCTGGCGCGGGTGCATCATCTCAGCAGCGCTGAAATCGGAACTTATGCCGGCACTTTCAAGGGCCTGTTCGGGATGGCAGGGACGCTGGCCGGCGGACTGATGGTGGCGCAAATCAGCCGCCGCGATGATCGCTGGAAACTATGGGCGCCGGCGCTGACGTCCGGCCTCGCCGGGCCGGTCTTCGCGGTCTGCATGCTGACATCGAATTTCACGACCATGGTCGCCGCTCTGGCGCTAACCTCATTTCTCGTCGGCTTTCATCTCGGACCGATCTTTGCTATCGCGCAGACCGTCGCGCGTCCGAGCATGCGGGCCCTGGCGTCCGCGATCATCCTGTTGACCGCGACCTGCTTCGGCCAGGGCGTCGGCCCGCTCGCGGTCGGCATGATCAACGATGCCCTGAAGAGCGACTACGGCGCCGACGCCGTGCGCTATTCACTGCTGTCGGCCGCGGTCACGACCACGCTCGGCGCGCTGTTGTTCGTGTGGGCGGCACGGTCGATTCGCGCCGATATCAAGCGGGCGACCTGAACTCCCTCAGGTCAGCGGACCGGTATACCGCTCCAGCCGCGCCCAGGCCTCGGCGCCATAGGTCTTCTGCCACTGCGCGTAGAAACCGGCTTTCACCAGTGCTGCCCTGAACCGCACGGGATCGGGTGTGTTGAAGGTCATGCCCTTGCCGGTGAGATCGGCCTGCAGCGAGCGGTCCATGGCCAGCAAATCGGCGCGTTCCTTGTCGGCTGCGGTATCGAACTGGGTGTTGACGATATCCAGCAGATCGGCCGGCAGACTGGCCAGCGCGCGCCGGTTGGCGACGATCCAGTAGCCGCTCCAGCAGTGGTTCGACAGCGCGCAATATTTCTGCACCTCGTACAGCTTGCCCGTCGATACCTGCGCGAGCGGATTTTCCTGCCCTTCGACGATGTGGGTCTGCAGGGCCGAGTAGAGCTCGCTGTAGCTGATGCTCGACGGCAGCGCCCCGAGCCCACTGAACAGGGAGGTCAACAGCGCCGTGACGGGAACGCGGATCTTGAAGCCGTGGAGGTCATCAACGCTGTTCAGCTGCCGGCTCGAGGACGAGGTGATCTGCCGGAAGCCGTTGTCCCAGACCTTCTTCATTGGCACGATCCCGGTCTTGCCGATGGCGTCGCGGACGACATCGCCGACGGCGCCGTCCATCGCGGCCCAGACCTGGTCGTAGGACCGGAACGCAAACCCGATGCTCGGCAAACCCGACAGCGGCACCAGTGTCGACAGGGTCATGCTGGGCGCCGCCAGCAATTCGATGCCGCCGGCGCGAAGCTGCGACAGCATCTCGGGATCGCCGCCGAGCTGGCTGTTGGGGAAAACCGTGACATTCAACCGCCCGGACGATTGCGCGCCGATCGCGCGCGCCGCCTCGATCAACCGAACCGTCAGCGGATGGGTATCCGGCGTATTGACGCCAAGCTTGAACTCGAACTCGGCGGCGGCGCTGACGGGTTTGCTCAAAATGGTCGTCGCCCAAGCGCCCGATGCTGCGCCGAGCAAACCCCTGCGGGTCATTTTCATGGATTGTTGCCTCCCTGGCGCTTTTCGCGCCTGAAAACCAGTTTCCGTCGAACCGATGTCGTTCGCAAGTCGCCCAGGGGAAGCATCGGCTTAACCAATCGCGGCCATTTTCGGCGGTTCCGGCCGGTTTCCGCACGAATGAAACCATTTTGAGGAACCCGCGAAACCACCTTGAAACAAAGCGGGGGTACCTCTGTTGCCAACGAACGGCGTCAAAGATGCCAGGAGGCTCACATGAACCATTCAATTCACTCGGCGGACCGCGCGACCCATCTGAAAATCGTGGTTGTCGCGCTGGTGGCCGGAATCGCAGTGGCTGGTTTCGGCATCTCCGCACGTACCAGCTCGGACTATACCCAGACCGCCCACGTGATTAAGGCCGGCAAACCGATGACGGTGACCAACTCGGATACGTCGATGATCCGCTAAGGCAAATCCTGGCTTTGAATGAAGTAGGGCCGCCTTCGGGCGGCCTTTTGCTTTCACTGAGCTTTTGGACAGCAAACCCGCGCTAAGCCATTGATTCAATGGCGCGAGAGACGGGGCTCGAACCCGCGACCTCCGGCGTGACAGGCCGGCGCTCTAACCAACTGAGCTACTCCCGCGTGATTGCGAAACCCGCGAGACGTGGGACTTAAAGGCGGGACCTATCCAAGTCAAGGCAGTTGCGAATCCCCCTGCCAGTCGGGCATTTTTGGGGTAGCGATGCAAATAATGGGCTGTTTATCGGCAAAACAACGTAGTCAGGCGGCCCCCGAATCATTTAAGGCCTGCTACGTCTTAGGTTCCTAAGCATCAACAACGAGGAGGGCCAAATATGGCGAAGAAGGCAGCGACCCCGACCACCGTCACGCTCAAGCATCTCGCAGCGGCAATCGCCGAGGACCAGGAGTTGTCCAAGAAGCAGGCTGAAGCCATTCTCAACGACCTGGTCGCCCGCGTCACCAAGCACCTGAAGAAGGGCGAGCGCATCCGAATCGTCGGCCTCGGCATCCTGCAGGTGCGCAAGCGCGCCGCCCGTATGGGCCGTAACCCCGCCACCGGCGAAGCGATCCACATCAAAGCCAGCAAGAAGGTTGCCTTCCGTGCAGCCAAGGAGCTGAAGGAAGCCGTCTGACAGGACGCATTTTCCGATTTTGACCTGGCGTCATTCCGGCGCGGTGCACGCGGCCCCCGGGATGACGCTTCCTCGATATCTTCAAACGCACGTATTTTAGTGCTACCGCGTTTTGATGGTGAGTTTACCCTTCAACTTCACGCACACGGTGACCGAGCGCTTTCTGCGGTACGTGGTCATCGACACCCAGTCGGACCCGGCGTCGCCGACCTGCCCATCCACTGCAAAGCAAAAAGACCTGGGCCGCGTGCTTGCAGCCGAACTGCAGGCGATGGGAATTCGCGACGCCCATCTCGACGAACATGGCTACATCTACGCCACCATCCCCGCGAATACCGACAAGCATGTTCCGGTCATTTGCTTCTGCTCGCACATGGACACCTCGCCGGACTGCACGGGCAAGGACGTCAAGCCGCAGATCGTCCGGAATTATCGGGGCGGCGACATCGTGCTGCCGGCAGACCCGACGCAGATCATCCGCTCCGCCGAACATCCTGCGCTTGCCAATCAGATCGGCAACGACATCATCACCTCTGACGGCACCACCCTGCTCGGCGCCGACAACAAGGCCGGCCTCGCCGAAATCATGGACGCGGCGCAGTTCCTGATGGACAACCCAGAGATCAAACACGGCGCCATCAAGATCCTGTTCACGCCCGACGAAGAGATCGGCCGTGGCGTCGACAAGGCCGACCTGAAAAAACTCGGCGCCGACTTTGCCTATACGATCGACGGTGAAACCGTGGGGAATATCGAGGACGAGACTTTTTCGGCGGACTCCGCTACCATCACCATCGAAGGCGTCAGCACCCATCCCGGTTTTGCCAAGGGCAAAATGGAGCACGCGATCAAGATCGCCGCCGCCATCGTCGATCGCCTGCCCAAAGATACCTGCTCCCCGGAGACCACCGAAGGCAAGCAAGGATTTCTGCATCCGATCGGCATCTCAGGCGCGCTGGAGAAGGTCACGCTCAGTTTCATCGTGCGCGATTTCACCGATGAGGGATTGAAGGAAAAGGAAGCGTTGCTGGAAAGCATCGTCAAACAGGTAATGCAGGGCTTTCCGCGATCGACCTGGCGGCTGGAGATCAAGCCGCAGTACCGCAACATGAAGCAGGTCATCGACCGTCATCCAGAGATCATCGACAACGCGATGGAGGCGATCCGCCGCACCGGTCTGACGCCGGTGAAGACTTCGATTCGCGGCGGCACCGACGGCTCGCGGCTGTCGTTCATGGGGCTGCCCTGCCCCAACATTTTCGCCGGCGAGCATTCGTTCCATTCGCGGCTGGAATGGGTAAGCCGGCAGGACATGGAAAAGGCCATGCAGACCATCGTGCATCTGGCGATGATCTGGGAAGAGCGGGCTTAAACCCGGCTGGCGCTTCAGGAAACGCGCGCCGTCACGATCCACATCGATGCGCGAAGCGGCACCGATTGCCCGGTGACAAAAGGCATCAGCGCTTCTCGAATCGAATTCGTGGCGGCGGCGACCACGTCGGCCGGTTGCTCGGCCAGCGCGCGGGCGGCCGGGCCGATTTCCCGTGCGCCTTGCACCGCGGCCTCCAGTCCGCGCCCGATCGCGACATCGAGCGAAAGATCGACCGGCTCCATGGCAATCCCGGAGAATCCGGCGTCGCCCAGGATACGCTGCACACGCGCTTCCGATGCAAACGCGAACGGTCCGGGATCATCCGGTCCAGGCGGCGGCAGCTTCGGCACATGCTGATAGACCGCCTGCAGCGGCGCCATGAAGAATGGATTATCGCGCGGCTCCCGCCAGCAGGCGAATACCAGCCGGCCCGATGGCTTCAGCGCCCGATGCAGATTGGCGAAGGAGAGCGCAGGCTCGGCAAAAAACATCACACCGAAACGCGACACCAGGAGGTCAAAGCCGGCGGGAACGAACGGATATACGGTTGCGTCCGCAAGCACGAATTCCACCGGCAGCTCCGGCGGCGCGACTTGGCGGGCGCGGGCAAGCATCGGCGCCGAGATATCGATGCCCATGACGTGTCCGGTGGGGCCGACTTGCTGTGCAAAAGCGATCGAGGTGGCCCCGGCACCGCAGCCGACATCGACAATTCGTTCGCCTGCCTTCGCCCCGGCACGATCAATCAATACATCGGCGACGGGCGCCAGCACGATGTCCTGGGCCTGCTGGCGATCGGCCCAGCGCTGGCCGCCCGGCCCGTTCCAATACGCGATCTGGTCCGCGTTCTGATCGTGGCCGATCGGGGGTTCCATCACGCTCACTTTGCGGCGCTGTCGGCTTTCGCGCGCTTGGCCGGAACGGTGGTCTTTGCAACGGCCTTGGGCGCGCTATCGCTGCGCATGTTACCCCAAGGGTCGGAAGGCCCCTTGTCAGGAATGTTGCTGAGCGAATTCTTGTAGGCTCTTTCGGCGGCCTGGTCGGCCTCGATCTGCTGCGGGGTCTTGTCTTTAGGGGCTTCGCCGTATCTGGGGACGGGTTGTTGGGTTTGGGCGTAAGCGGGCCCGGCCAGTATCGCGATCACGGCGGCGGCGTGAAAAACCCTCATAGCTACGCTCCCTCGCGGCTCGTTCACACGGTTGTAGCTGGTAGGCGGTGACGGATTCGAACCGCCGACCCTCTCGGTGTAAACGAGATGCTCTAACCAGCTGAGCTAACCGCCCTCGCCGTCTGTTTAACGCCGCCGCGCCCTTCCGCGCAAGCCGGGCCACGCCTGATAAAAAAGCGGCGTCCCGATCAGGGACGCCGCTGTTATCGTGTCGGAGGTGCTCAGTGCGCCGTCAGGCCACCTGGCGCTTCGTCTCCGGCGTCCGGCTTGACCGGCACCTTGGTGTCCTCTTCCCAGACAATCGGCACCGGCGGCCTCACCAGCGCCTTGGAGATCACGTCGTCGAGGCGAGCGACCGGGATGATGTTCATCCCGCCCTTGATCGCATCGGATATCTCCGTGAGATCCTTGGCGTTGTCCTCCGGGATCAGCACCGTCTTGATGCCGCCACGCGCGGCCGCCAACAGCTTCTCCTTCAAGCCGCCGATCGGCAACACCCGTCCGCGCAATGTGATCTCGCCGGTCATGGCGACATCGTGCCGGACCGCGATCCCGGTCATGATGGAGACGATCGCGGTCGCCATCGCAACACCGGCCGAGGGTCCGTCCTTCGGGGTCGCCCCCTCCGGCACGTGGACATGGATATCGCGCCGATCGAACAAGGGCGGCTCGATACCGAAGCCGACGGCACGCGAGCGGACATAGGATGCCGCCGCCGAAATCGACTCCTTCATCACGTCGCGCAGATTGCCGGTCACCGTCATCTTGCCCTTGCCGGGCATCATGACGCCTTCGATCGTGAGCAACTCGCCGCCGACATCGGTCCACGCCAGACCGGTGACAATGCCGATCTGATCGTCGCTCTCGATCTCGCCATAGCGATACTTCGGCACGCCGAGGAACTCCTCGAGCGACTTCTCTGTGACCTTGACCGATTTCTTCTTGGAAATCATCAGCTCCTTCACCGCCTTGCGGGCGAGTGTTGAAAGCTCACGTTCAAGGTTACGCACGCCCGCTTCGCGGGTGTAACGCCGGATCATCAAGAGCAGCGCCTCGTCGTCGATCGACCATTCCTTGGAGTCCAGGCCATGCTTGGAGATCGCGTTCGGGATCAGGTGCTTGCGCGCGATCTCGACCTTCTCGTTCTCGGTGTAACCGGCGATCCGGATGATCTCCATGCGGTCCATTAGCGGTCCCGGAATATTCAGCGTATTCGCGGTCGTGATGAACATCACGTTGGAGAGATCGTAGTCCACCTCGAGATAGTGATCATTGAAGGTCGCATTCTGTTCGGGGTCGAGCACCTCGAGCAGCGCCGACGACGGATCGCCGCGGAAATCGGCGCCCATCTTGTCGATCTCGTCCAACAGGAACAGCGGATTCGAGGTTTTCGCCTTGCGCATCGACTGGATGATCTTGCCGGGCATCGAGCCGATATAGGTGCGGCGGTGACCGCGGATTTCGGCCTCGTCGCGCACGCCGCCGAGCGACACGCGCACGAATTCGCGCCCCGTGGCTCTCGCGATCGACTTGCCGAGCGAAGTCTTGCCGACGCCAGGAGGGCCGACCAGGCACAGGATCGGGCCGGTCAACTTATTGGCGCGCGACTGCACGGCCAAATACTCGACAATGCGGTCCTTGACCTTCTCGAGTCCGTAATGATCGTTGTCGAGCGTCGCCTGAGCAGCCTCGAGGTCCTTCTTGACCTTGGACTTCTTGTTCCACGGGATCGACAGCAGCCAGTCGAGATAGTTGCGCACGACGGTCGCTTCCGCGGACATCGGCGACATCTGGCGCAGCTTCTTCAATTCGTGCTGTGCCTTCTCGCGCGCTTCCTTGGAGAGCTTGGTCTTGGCAATCTTCTCTTCCAGATCGGCCAGCTCGTCACGGCCTTCGTCGTCGCCGAGCTCCTTCTGGATCGCTTTCATCTGCTCGTTGAGATAGTACTCACGCTGAGTCTTCTCCATCTGGCGCTTGACGCGCGAGCGGATACGCTTCTCGACCTGCAGCACCGAGATCTCGCTCTCCATCAGCCCCAGGACCTTCTCAAGGCGCGCGGTGACGGACAGCGTTTCCAGGATGGCCTGACGGTCGGCAATCTTGACGGCGAGGTGACCGGCAACGTTGTCGCCGAGCTTGGCAAAATCAGTGATCGCCTGAACCACGCCGACGGCTTCGGCGGATATCTTCTTGTTCAGCTTCACATAACTCTCGAAGTCCGACACGACCGAACGTGCCAGGGCTTCGGCCTCGACGGAGGTGGCGTCGGTATCGGCGAGCGCGACCGCGGTGGCCTCGTAATATTCGGCGCGGTCGGAATATTTCTGCACCCGCGCGCGCTCAAGCCCCTCGACCAGCACCTTCACGGTGCCGTCGGGCAATTTGAGCAGCTGCAGGACGCTGGCGAGCGTGCCGGTTTCATAGATCGAATCCGGGCTCGGATCATCGTCCGACGCGTTCTTCTGCGTCGCCAGCATGATCAGGGCGTCGTTCTTCATGACCTCTTCGAGGGCGCGGATCGATTTCTCGCGGCCGACGAACAGCGGCACGATCATGTGCGGAAAGACCACGATGTCGCGAAGCGGCAGCACCGGATATAAATGGCTTTCGCCGTAAACGATAGATGGCCGGGGTTTTGGGGTCGTCATGGCCTATTCCTTTTGCTGTGCCCCCTTGCACGCAGTCCGCAGTCTTGCGCAACCGCCACAAGGTGCCGAGGTGTTCCAGAACCGAAGGACCGCATAGTGCGGCGACTTTTCCGGACCGTTTTTGCGGCGAATCTTTGGGTTACGTTTTCATCGCCGATAGCATTAGGTGGCTATCGACCATGGGGGTGTCAAGTCGACGAAAAAGGCCGGCCAGATTGGCTAAACGCCTGCAGATGCTTGCGCAACCACGGTCGCCGAAAGGCCCGGCAACCGTCTCTCCTGAATATTCAATCCGCCCGCGCCGGAGGGGATCAGGCGCTGGCACTGCTTTCGACCGCGCGGTCGGAGCGATCGGCGTAGATGTAGAGCGGGCGCGCCGTCCCCTCGACCACTTCGCGCGAGATCACGACCTCTTCGACGCCTTCCAGGCCTGGAAGATCGAACATGGTCTCCAGCAGGATGCTTTCAAGAATCGAGCGCAGGCCACGCGCACCGGTCTTGCGCTCGATCGCCTTGCGGGCAACCGCGCCAAGAGCTTCGTCGGCGAATGTGAGTTCGATGTTTTCCATCTCGAACAGCCGCTGATATTGCTTCACCAGAGCGTTCTTCGGATCGGTCAGAATCTTCTTCAGCGAAGCCTCGTCGAGATCCTCAAGCGTGGCGACCACCGGCAGGCGGCCGACGAATTCCGGGATCAGGCCGTACTTCAAGAGATCCTCGGGCTCGACGTGACGGAAGATTTCGCCGGTGCGGCGATCTTCCGGCGCCAGCACCTGGGCTGCGAAACCGATCGAGGTCGACCGTCCACGCGCCGAGATGATCTTCTCGAGGCCGGAGAACGCGCCGCCGCAGATGAAGAGAATGTTTGTGGTGTCGACCTGCAGGAACTCCTGCTGCGGATGCTTTCGGCCACCTTGCGGAGGAACCGACGCAACCGTGCCTTCCATGATCTTCAGCAACGCCTGCTGCACGCCTTCGCCCGAAACATCCCGGGTAATCGACGGATTGTCGGATTTGCGGCTGATCTTGTCGATTTCGTCGATATAGACGATGCCGCGCTGCGCCCGCTCGACATTGTAGTCTGCAGATTGCAGCAGTTTCAGGATGATGTTCTCGACGTCTTCGCCGACATAGCCGGCTTCGGTCAGCGTCGTCGCATCCGCCATCGTGAACGGCACGTCGAGAATTCGCGCCAGCGTCTGCGCCAGCAACGTCTTGCCCGAACCAGTCGGACCGATCAGCAGAATGTTCGACTTCGCAAGCTCGACGTCGTTGTGCTTGGTCTGGTGATTGAGGCGCTTGTAGTGATTGTGGACGGCGACCGACAGCACCTTCTTGGCATGGCTCTGGCCGATGACGTAATCGTCGAGAACCTTGCAGATTTCCTTCGGGGTCGGGATGCCGTCGCGCGACTTCACCAGCGAGGATTTGTTCTCCTCGCGGATGATATCCATGCACAGCTCAACGCATTCGTCACAGATGAATACGGTTGGACCCGCGATCAATTTGCGGACCTCATGCTGGCTCTTGCCGCAGAACGAGCAATAAAGCGTGTTCTTGGAGTCGCTCGCGCCGACCTTACTCATTCTCGTCTCCGTCCGCCGTTCGATCCCGTCCGCTCGATCGCCCCATTCCGGCACTTACCGGCCCAGAGTTCTAGATAGAGCAAAATCCGTACCAAAAAAGACCCTACGCTCCAGATGCCGCCCGAATCGCGGCAAGCTCGAACCCCCGCGATCATAACCGATATGACCTAGCCAACCATGGTGACACCCGACTATCAAGATTTCGCTAACCGCGCGAGCGCCAAACACCGTGACAATACCGTGATTTGCCTCAGGCATGCGAGCGGCAGATGCCGAAATCGGCCATGCGTTGCGCGATTGCCACTCCGCCAAACCAGCACGAAAGCGGAACTTTTGGCCGTGCGAGGGCAAAGAAGTGCCGCTGGCGGCCGGAATTGCCGGTTAACGGCCGTCTTTAACGCCGTGGCCTGGGGTACGTGGTGTTACGGGGTCTTCGCGGTTGGCTCTTCCGAGCGCTTGTCGATCACCTTGTCGACAATACCGAAGTCCCGGGCCATCTCGGCGGTGAGGAACTTGTCGCGTTCCAGCGCGTCCTCGATCGCCTTGTAGGTCTGGCCGGTGTGCTTCACATAGATCTCGTTGAGCCGCTTTTTGAGGTTCAGGATTTCCTGCGCGTGCAGCATGATGTCGGTGGCTTGACCCTGAAAGCCGCCGGAGGGCTGGTGCACCATGATGCGCGAATTCGGCAACGAGAAGCGCATGTCCTTATGTCCGGCCGCCAGCAGCAGCGACCCCATCGACGCCGCCTGTCCGGTGCAAAGCGTCGACACCGGCGGACGGATGAACTGCATGGTGTCGTAAATCGCAAGGCCCGAGGTCACCACCCCGCCCGGCGAGTTGATGTACATCGAGATTTCCTTCTTCGGATTCTCGGCTTCGAGAAACAGAAGCTGAGCGACGGTCAGTGTCGACATGCCGTCCTCGACCGGTCCGGTCACGAAGATGATGCGCTCTTTGAGGAGGCGCGAAAAAATGTCGTAGGCGCGCTCGCCGCGGTTGGTCTGCTCGACCACCATCGGCACGAGGTTCATGTAGGTTTCGACCGGATCGCGCATTAGTCACCCAAGGGTTGGCGGAGGCGAACATCCACCGGCAGATGGAACTGGCTAGAATTTGCCGGGCACGGACGAACGTCCCGTGATGCAGGACTTAGATTGAACTCACAGATATGGGCCAATTCGCCGGTAACAAGACCGGGTCATAGCGTGCGGAAGTCCTTTCAGTTGAAGCTGATTCGCATCCGAGCGCATAGCGACGGATACCGCCGCTATGCCCCTTTTGCCGCACATCCTTAACGCCCGGCTGACACAATCAGGGCCGAACCTCAGGCCGCGCTTTTCTCCGCTTCGTCGTCCTTATAGAGGTCTTCCTTCGTCACCTTCTTCTCGGTCACGTTGGCGAGTTCAAGGATGAAATCGACGACCTTATCCTCATAGATTGGCGCACGAAGCTGGGCCAGCGCATTGGCATTGTTGCGATAGTAGTCCCAGACTTCCTTCTCGCGGCCCGGCATCTGGCGTGCGCGCTCGATCACCGCGCGGCTGACTTCGTCGTCGGTCACGGTAATCTTGTTCTTTTCGCCGATCTCGGACAGCACGAGACCGAGCCGCACCCGGCGATCGGCGATCTTGTGGTATTCTTCCCTGGCGGCCTCTTCCGTGGTGTCCTCATCGGCGAAGGTCTTACCGCCGGACTCCATTTCGGCCTTGATCGAATTCCACATCAGATTGAATTCTTCCTCGATCAGCGACGGAGGCGCCTCGAAGCGATGGCTCTCGTCGAGACGATCCAGCAAGATGCGCTTGACGCGCTGGCGGGTGGCGCCGGCGAATTCCACCGACAGCCGCTCGCGCGCGGCTTCCTTGAGCTTGTCGAGCGATTCGAGACCGAGCGTCTTGGCAAATTCATCGTTGATCTCGGTCTCCTGCGGCGCCTCGATCAATGTGGCCGTGGTTTCGAACTCGGCAGGCTGGCCGGCGAGCTTCTCGCTGGCATAATTCTTCGGGAACGAGACCTTCAGGTTGCGGGTTTCGCCGGTTGCGATGCCGAGCAGCTGTTCCTCGAAGCCCGGGATAAATTGCCCGGCGCCAATCACGACCTGGATGTTTTCGCCGGTGCCACCGTCGAACGGCGTGCCGTCGATGGTTCCCTTGAACGAAATGGTGACCCGATCCCCGTTTTCGGCCTTCGCACCCTCGCCTTTGGCGGCGAAGCTGCGATTCTGGTCGGCAATCCGCTTGATGGCCTCGTCGACATCGGCGTCAGTGACCTCGGCGACCGGCTTTTCGACCGTAAAACTCTTGAAATCGGCGAGTTGGATCGCCGGCACAACCTCGATCGACACGGTGTAAGTGAGATCGGATTTTCCGGTGAGGATGTCCTCGACGGCCTTTTCTTCCGTCGGCATGGTAACCTTGGGCTCGGTCGCCAAACGGAAACCGCGCTCGGAGAAGATCTGCGAGTTGGTATCGCGGATGGTCTGCTCGACGGTTTCAGCCATGACCGAGCGGCCATACACCTTCTTGAGGTGGCTCACCGGCACCTTGCCTGGACGAAAGCCGTTGAGACGGACCTTGTCCTTGAGGTCGACCAGACGGGCATCCGCCTTGGCGTCGAGGTCTGATGCGGGAACGCTGATCTGGAATTCGTGTTTCAATCCCTCAGTGAGGGTTTCTGTGACCTGCATGGCGTCAATCTTCTTCCCGCTTGGTCCGGCCTGAACGGCACGGACATTGTCAATTTGTCGACGCTCGGCTTTAAAGCCTGCGTCAGTGGTTCGGCGGACCCAATCCTTCCGGGAAACTTGCCCCTGAAGAAAAAGGTCCATCAGCAATCGTCATGCAAACGCTGTCAGCGCTTGGTGCGGGCGGAGGGACTCGAACCCCCACAACTTTCGTCACTGGAACCTAAATCCAGCGCGTCTACCAGTTCCGCCACGCCCGCTGATAGCATCACGTCCGGCCGCGATGCCGCGAGCGGCGGGCTTATAACATGGGCCCACCGGTCCGCAGCAAAAAAATGGCCATTTCAGAGCCTCCCGGGGAGTACCTGCGGCAACTGGACATATCCAGCGGAAAATGGTCCGCATCTGACATGGCTGATCGAGTTCTCCGGCTGGACCGACGCGAGCTGATGGCCGGATTGGGCGCTGCGGTCCTCGGTCCGGCAATGCCTGGGATCGTCGCCGCGCAGGAGCGCGCATCCCTGGTGCTGCACGCCAGGCCCGGCTTCATCGCCTTGCATCCGGGAGCCCCGAATGCGCCGATATGGTCGCTTCAAGGTCCCGCGCCAGATCCCGGGCTTCGCTTCAAGCGCGGCGACGAACTTGCGATTACGCTTCAGAATGAGCTGCCCGTGCCCACCGTGCTTAACTGGCATGGGATCGACGGCGTCCCGGCCGCCGAGCCTCTGGCAGCGCGGCCGCTGCTCGCGCCCGGGGCCCAGGAAACCCTTGTGATTCCATTGCGCCGCAGCGGAACATTTATGTGCGACCTTCGTCTGGTGGGCGATGGTCAGGCGCGACCGTCGCCGGCGCGGGCATTGGTGGTCGGGGAGAGCGAGGCCACCGCCGCCGACCGTGATGAAGTGCTTCTGATCGAAGATTGGCGGCTGCGCGCGGACGGCACCGCGATCGCGCCCGGAACCGATCCCAAGGGCACCACGCCGGTCTACACCATTAATGGACAAACCACGCTGGATATCCCGGTGCGGACCCATGAACGCCTTAGATTTCGGCTCATCAATGGCTGTCAACGGACTGTCATTGCGGTAAAATTTGAGGGACACGACGTTCGGGTCATGGCCATGGACAGCGCACCGGCTGAACCGTTCCTCGCACGCGGGGGCGCGCTGGTACTGGCGCCGGGAGGCCGGGTCGACGCCTTCATCGATGCCACCGTGCCGCCGGGCTCGGCGTCAGCCATCCTTCTCCACGACGGCACGGAGGCCCGACCGATCGGCCGGCTGGTCGCCTCCAGGGATCAGCCGGTCCGGGATGCCCCGCTGCCGGCGGCCCCTCCGCTGCCATCCAATGGCCTGCCAGCCCGGCTCGACCTCAAGAATGCGTTGCGGATCGATGTGACGCTTGGAGGACGGCAAGCCGACTGGGTAGCCCCCGCGAACTTCGCGGTCTCGGCCGCGCCCGTCTTCCGCGCCAAGGCTGGTCGGACCGTGGTGTTGGCCCTGACCAATCGCGCCGATACCCCCGAGGTCTTCCACCTTCACGGTCATCATTTCAGGGTCCTGGACCGGCTTGACGACGGCTGGAAACCGTTCTGGCTGGATACGCTGGCAATCGAACCCGGACAGACCCAGCGTATCGCGTTCGCCGCCGAAGTTGCCGGGCGCTGGCTGCTGGAGACGATGGCAACCGACTGGGCAGCGCCGCGCCTGCTGCGGTGGTACGGTGTCGAATAAAGGAAGCGAAAATGGACAAATCCAACCTCACCATTCGCAGCGTCCGGGCCCGGGCCGTCGATGCGCCGATCTCGCGGCCGGTGAAGAACGCCTTCGGTGTCATCCGATCGGCGCCGCTGGTGCTGATCGATGTGATGACCGATCAAGATGTTACCGGACGGTCCTATATCTTCGGCTACGCCAGATTGACGCTGAAGCCGCTGGTACAACTGATCAGCGACATCGGTGCCGATTTGACCGGCAAGCCGGTCGCCCCCTTCGACCTGATGGCGCAGATGGACGCCAAATTCAGACTGCTGGGCTGGCAAGGTCTGGTCGGCATGGCAGTATCGGGACTCGACATGGCCTTCTGGGACGCGCTGGGTCAGGCGGTGGCTCAACCATTGACGGCATTGCTCGGCGGAACGCCGCGGCCGATCCGGGCCTATGACAGCTACGGTGCGGTCGATCCCGTCGCCGACGAAAAAGACCTGCGCCGCTCGCTCGATCAGGGTTTTCGCGGCATCAAGATCAAGGGCGGGGACGGCGACCTCGCCAACGACGAACGGCTCGTCAAGGCGGTGCGCAGCCTGATCGGTCCCGACATCGCGCTGATGCTCGATTTCAACCAATCGCTCGACCCGTCCGAGGCCAGCCGGCGGATTAACAGACTCGCGCCTTACGATCTGCATTGGATCGAGGAGCCCGTAGCGGCCGAAAACCTCGAGGGCCACGCCAAGGTGCGCGAGACCTCGCCAATCTCGATTCAGTCCGGCGAAAACTGGTGGTTTCCACGCGGCTTCGCTGAAGCAATCGCCTCGGGCGCGAGCGACTTCATCATGCCCGACCTTATGAAGGTCGGCGGCGTCACCGGCTGGCTCCGCGTTGCTGGCCAGGCCGAGGCGGCTTCAATTCCGATGTCGAGCCACCTGTTTGCGGAGGCCAGCGCTCACATGCTGGCGGTGACGCCGACGGCGCACTGGATCGAATATCTTGACCTCGCCCGCGCCATCCTCGCCGAACCGGTCGAGATCGTCGACGGGACCATTACGGCCCGCGGCCATGGCCTTGGGCTGTCGTGGGACGAGGCCGCGGTCGCGAAATATCTGGCGTAAGCAAATCCAACGCGACGTCGGAGGGACGCTTCCCGGTCTCAATAATCGATGCCGAACTCGTCATAGAGCTGCCGGAACACCGCGGGCAGCACCTCCGTCAGATCTTCCGCGATCAGACCGGGGCCCGCCTCGCGCGCCGCCTCGCCGTGCATCCAGACCCCGATACAGGCGGCCTCGAACGCCGGCACGCCCTGGGCCAGCAGGCCTGCGATCATGCCCGACAGTACATCGCCGGCCCCTGCGGTCGCGAGCCAGGGCGGCGCGTTGGCAGCGATGGTGGCGCGTCCGTCCGGTGAGGCCACCACCGTATCCGGCCCTTTGAGCAGCACGATAGCGCCGGAACGCACGGCGGCCGCCCGCACCCGTTCGAGTTTCGAGCGAAGTGAATGTTTGTTGCTGATGTCGCTGAACAGGCGCGGAAATTCTCCTTCATGCGGGGTGAGAACAACCTGCGGGTCGGGCGAAGCTTTAATAGCCTCGAACAAATGATCGGGCGCGTCGGCAAAGCTCGTCAGTGCATCGGCATCCAGCACCAGGTTTCGTTGCGCCGATAGCGCCGTCAGGACAAAATCGCACGTCCGCTGGCCAACACCGGCGCCCGGGCCGATGACGCAGCTGTTGAGGCGCTTGTCGGTCAACAACTCGCCAAATTCGACCACCGTATCGATTGATCGAACCATCACGGCGGTCAGCGCGGACGCGTTGATGGCGAGCGCATCGCTGGGCGAGGCCAGCGTGACCAGCCCGGCGCCGGCCCGCAACGCGCCGCGCGCCGACATCCGCGCCGCGCCGGTGGCGGCGATATCGCCCGAGACGATGATCGCGTGGCCGCGGGCGTATTTATGGCCGTCGACCTTCGGCACCGGAAACGACGTGCGCCAGAACTGCGGAATGTTTTCGAATGTCTGCGGATGCATTTCCGCAAGCGCGCTGGGATCGATCCCGATATCGGCAACGCGCACGCGGCCGCAATAAATCCGGCCGGGCAGCAGCAAATGCGCTGGCTTGCGCCGGAAAAACGTCACGGTTTCGGTGGCGCGAACCGCGATCCCCATCACGGCCCCGGTGGTACCGTTGATGCCGCTCGGCAGGTCGACGGCGAGAACGGGCGCGCCGTTGGCGTTGATCGCCTCGATCATGTCGTGCGGTTCGCCCTTCACCGGTCGGTTGAGACCGGCGCCGAACAGCGCATCGATGATCAGCGCCGGCCTGCCGATGGCCTGGGGGTTGAACGGCAGCACCGGATATTTCCATCCTCGCGCCGCAGAGGCCGCGTCGCCCTGCAGGCTATCCCGCTCGCACAGCAGGATCACCGAGACCTCGCGGCCGCGCGCGGCCAGTTCAGCCGCGGCCACAAAACCGTCGCCGCCATTGTTGCCGCGCCCCACGACCACGACGATGGGCCCCTCCTCCACGAGGTCCATCGCGGCCTCGGCGACAGCCTGGCCGGCGCTCAGCATCAGCGCGAAGCCCGGGGTGCCCGCGGCGATGGTGAGCCGGTCGGCACGTTCCATCTCAGCTGTAGTCAGAACTTCCATGCCAAATCCCTGGTACAAGCGCCTTATCCTGAGGCATTTCGAACGCCATGCGAAGTCGAAGTCCCGATACTTGCATAGCGATTGATCCGTTTGCCTATTTCATAAGCTGCGGTATGGTGACCGCTTCGGTCTAACCCCTCAGCGAATGCCTGTTAAAAGTCTGATAACGTTTCAAAAATCAGGCGTCTTAACAACTTGGCACAGACCCTGCTTTTGAGGAAGCCGGCTCTCGATCGTCGTGCTCACCGGCAATCATGAGTGTGCCCGGTCGCTCGCCAGGACAGACGATCGAACCACTTGCGCATCTGGTGCAACGTGGAAACCAACCTGCAGTCTGCAAATGGAAATGCCTGGGAGGCGTTCAGTGAAGAAAATAGAAGCCATCATCAAGCCATTCAAGCTCGACGAGGTGAAGGAGGCGCTTCAGGAGGTCGGACTGCAAGGCATCACCGTTACCGAGGCCAAGGGCTTTGGGCGGCAGAAGGGTCATGCAGAACTCTATCGCGGTGCGGAGTACATCGTGGACTTCCTGCCCAAGGTCAAAATCGAGATCGTGATCTCCGACGACCTGGTCGAGAAGGCGATCGACGCAATCCGGCGCGCGGCCCAGACCGGGCGCATCGGCGACGGCAAAATCTTCGTGTCCAACATCGAGGAAGCGATCCGGATCAGAACCGGAGAATCCGGGCTGGACGCTATCTGAGCCGGGTGCTATCCGACATTTCGCGACTTTAGAGAGGTTACGGCAAGGCTGCTTCGGCGGCCTCGTTTTGTTAGCGATCTCGCTCAACCCTCGTTCAACCTTGGACACGACCCGCCAGACATAAGGGGTATTCATGAAGACGGCCAAAGACGTCCTGAAATCAATCAAGGACAATGACGTGAAATACGTCGACCTGCGTTTCACCGATCCGCGCGGCAAGTGGCAGCATGTGACCTTCGACCAGGGCATGATCGACGAGGACGCCTTCGCCGAAGGCTTGATGTTCGACGGCTCCTCGATCGCCGGCTGGAAGGCGATCAACGAATCCGACATGTGCCTGATGCCTGATCCCATCACCGCGACGATCGATCCGTTCTTCGCGGAAACCACCCTGGTCATCACCTGCGACGTGCTGGAGCCGACTACCGGCGAACCGTACAACCGCGACCCCCGCGGCATGGCCAAGAAGGCCGAGGCGATGGTCAAGTCGATGGGAGTCGGTGACACCGTGTTTTTCGGACCCGAAGCCGAGTTCTTCGTGTTCGATGACGTTCGCTTCCAGACCACGCCCTACAACACCGGCTTCAAGCTGGATTCGTCCGAACTGCCGATCAACTCGGACACCGAATATGAGGGCGGCAACCTCGGCCACCGCATCCGCACCAAGGCGGGCTATTTTCCGGTTCCGCCGCAGGATTCGGTGCAGGACATGCGTTCGGAAATGCTCGGCGCGATGGCCAAGATGGGCGTCAAGGTCGAGAAGCATCACCACGAAGTCGCGTCCGCCCAGCACGAACTCGGCATGAAGTTCGACACCATGACGCTGATGGCCGACCAGATGCAGATCTACAAATATTGCATCCATCAGGTCGCGCACATCTACGGCAAGACCGCTACCTTTATGCCGAAGCCGGTCTACGGCGACAACGGCTCGGGCATGCACTGCCACCAGTCGATCTGGAAGGACGGCAAGCCGGTATTCGCCGGCAACAAATACGCCGACCTCTCGGAGACCTGCCTGTCCTACATCGCCGGCATCATCAAGCACGCCAAGTCGATCAACGCCTTCACCAACCCCTCCACTAATTCCTACAAGCGCCTGGTTCCCGGTTATGAAGCTCCCGTACTGCTCGCCTACTCCGCGCGCAACCGCTCGGCCTCCTGCCGCATTCCCTACACGAGCAATCCGAAGGCCAAGCGCGTCGAGGTACGTTTCCCCGATCCGATGGCCAATCCTTATCTCGGCTTTGCCGCGATGCTGATGGCCGGCCTCGACGGCATCAAGAACAAGCTTGATCCGGGCCCGGCGATGGACAAGGACCTCTACGATTTGCCGAAGGAAGAGCTGAAGGCGATCCCGACGGTGTGCGGTTCGCTGCGCGAGGCGCTGGAAAACCTCGACAAGGACCGCGCCTTCCTCAAAAACGGCGGCGTATTCGACGACGATTTCATCGACAGCTATATCGAGCTGAAGATGACCGAAGTCGAGCGCTTCGAGATGACGCCGCATCCGGTCGAATTCGAAATGTACTATTCGCTGTGATCTAACGCGCGCCCCGCGCGCGTTACGGTCCGGAAATGCAAAAGGCGCTCCGAAAGGGGCGCCTTTTTTGCATTGCTGCAGTACAGCCCAATGATGCAGTGCATGATTGCGGGGATCGGCATGAAGACTACAATGCGAAAAGGGCCGCGCGCTCACATGACGCTGCCCTATCAGCACCGGGAGAGATCGCAGATGGCGAAATGGATTCGTTTTGAGGAGAGTGGAAAGACCGGCTTCGGCACGCTGGAGGGCGATACCATCGCCGTGCACACCGGCGATATGTTCGCGGGCGCGAAGCCGAGCGGACAGACCCTGAAACTCTCCGACGTTCAGGTTTCGACGCCCTGCGAGCCTTCAAAGATGGTCTGCCTGTGGAATAATTTCCACCAGCTCGCGGCCAAGAACGAATTCAAGCAGCCGAAAGAGCCGCTCTGGTTCCTGAAGGCGCCGAATTCATATTGGCCCGCAAACAAGCCGATCGAGCGTCCGGCCACCTACGCCGGAAAAATCATTTATGAGGGTGAACTCGGCGTCGTCATCGGCAAGAAATGCTTCAACATCTCGGAAGCCGAGGCCGGCGATTACATCTTCGGATACACTTGTGTGAACGACGTCACCGCCGTCGATCTCCTGCGCAAGGACAAGTCATTCGAACAGTGGGCGCGCTCCAAGAGCTTCGACACCTTCGGCGTATTTGGTCCCGTGATCGCGACCGGCATCGATCCGATGAAGCTGTCGGTCAAGACCGTGCTTAACGGCAAGGAGCGGCAGAACTATCCCGTCGCCGACATGTTTTTCCCGCCGCACAAGCTGGTCGCCGCCATTTCCAAGGACGTGACGCTGATGCCCGGCGACATCATCGCCTGCGGCACCTCGCTTGGCGCCGGCACGATGGGCGACGCCCATAACGTCGTCGACATTGTGATCGATGGCGTCGGGAGCCTCAGCAACGTGTTCGACCAGGTGCTGCCGAGCCCGTATCTCTTGGGTGCGCCGCCCAAGCAGAAAAAGATTTGCGTGGTCGGCGCCGGTGCCATCGGCGGCCTGCTGGCGGCCAAGTTTGCGCTCGCGGGCGAGGACGTCACCGTCATCGACCAGGGCGCGCATCTCGCCGCGATCCAGAAGAACGGACTGAAGCTGGAGTGGCACGACGGCAAGGTCCAGACCGCCAGAATGAAGGCCGTCAACAAGCCGGCGGACGCCGGCAAGCAGGACATCGTCGTGCTGGCAGTGAAGGCGCATTTTCTCGATCAGGTGGTGCGGGATATCGATTCTCTGCTCGGTCCCGACACCGTCGTGCTGACCGTTCAGAACGGCCTGCCCTGGTGGTACTTCCAGAGGCTCGGCGGTCAGTACGACAATCACAGGCTGGAGAGTCTGGATCCCTCGGGCGTCCTCACCAAGCATATCGATCCGAGCCGCATCATCGGCTGCGTGGTCTATCCGGCCGCCGCGGCCACGGCGCCCGGCGTGATCCACCACGTCGAGGGCGATCGCTTCCCGATCGGTGAACTCGACGGTAAGGAGACCGCGCGCGTCAAGGAATTGCACGACGTCTTCATCAAGGCCGGGCTGAAATCTCTGGTGTTGCCGGATATCCGTTCGGAGATCTGGCTCAAGGCCTGGGGCAATCTGTCGTTCAACCCGATCTCGGCACTGACCCACGCCACGCTAGTCGACATTTGCCAGTTCGCCGAGACCCGCGAACTGGCGGCAACCATGATGAAGGAAGCGCAGGACATCGCGCAGAAACTCGGCGTCACCTTCCGCGTCACCATCGACAAACGCATCGCCGGCGCGGAAGCGGTCGGTGCGCACAAAACATCGATGTTGCAGGACGTGGAGGCCGGCCGATCGCTCGAAACCGAGGCGCTGATCGGCTCAATTCTGGAAATGGCCAGGCTGACCAACACGGCGGCGCCCGCGATCGAATCGGTCTACGCGCTGGTCAAGCTTCTCAACAAGGTCATGCTGCTGGAAGGCGGCGGTGTGAAGGTGGAGAAGGTGAGCAAGGCGGCTTGAGCGTAAGCGCAAGCTGATTCTTTTCGCGTCATGGCTGGGCGTAGCCGTCCGAAGGACGGCGTCGCTTCCGCTGGCCTATGCCCAGCCATCTACGTTTTTCTTGCCGCAATCCCTGTCGAGACGTCGATGCCCGGGACAAGCCCGGGCATCGCCATTCTCGTTATCACCTCTTCACGTCGGCGCGACCAGCGAAGCCATCGGCACGTTCAAGACGTAAACGAACCCGGTCGCATCGTAAGCCAATTTAACCTCGCCCTTCAGTTGCTGCCCCAGCGATCCCATCAGACGGGTTCCAAAGCTTTGTCGGGAGGGAGCATGGACCGTTGGACCATTCTTCTCGGACCACGTCAGGCGCAGTCGCAACGCCTCTTCATCGATCTTCCATTCGATCTCGATGCGGCCTGCCGGCACGGACAATGCGCCGAATTTCGTGGTGTTGGTGCAGAGTTCATTGAGCGTCATCGCAAGAGCGATCACCGCCCCCGACGTAATCCTGATGTCGGGACCCTGGATCGAGATTCTGCCGGAACCTATCGTGACATAAGGCTCGGTCGCGCCGCGGATGGTTTGCTCGATACTTGCGTTGGCCCATCGGGCCTGCAACAGCAGATCATGCGCCCGCCCCAGAGCGACCAGCCGGCCTTCGATGGCTTGCTGGCCGTGTTCGATGCTGGTGGCGGTTCGCAGGCTCTGCGAAGCAATGGCGCTGACGGTCGCCAGCGTGTTCTTGATGCGGTGGTGCAATTCTTCCAGAATAAGCTTCTGCAGTTTGTCCGCGGCTTCGCGCTCCTTGGCGTCGATGCCCGCTTGCGCGAGCAGCACTTTGGCATCGATACCGGCCTGCTGCAGCAACAGCCGAAGACTGTCATTTTCCGCGGTCAGGAATTCCTGTGACGTTTCGCCGGCGGATCCCGCAGCGCCGTTCGATTTCGGATGCAACGCTTTCGCGATTAGCACCGAGACATCGTCGGGCACGACTTTTAACGAGCCCTTGCCCATCATCTCCTGCATTTCCACAATCATCTGCTTGATGTCGAGGGGTTTTCCAAAGAAGCGGCTGTCGACGGGTTTGTCATCGTCGGTCAATTTCAATTGCCCGGACACCAGAATAATCTTGATCGATGGCCAGCGCTCGTGGACGTCCTGAGCGAGTTTCAGCCCATCCATGCTCCCTGGCATCTGGATGTCTGTAAACAGCAGCTCGATGTCGGAGCGGGACTCGAGGATCGCGAGTGCATCGTCGGCATTGATGGCTTCTACCGGGGTAAAACCTGCGTCCTCGACCATATCCACCGCCCGCATGCGCAACAGCATCTCGTCTTCCACAACAAGGACGGCTGGGAGAACGGAAAATTCGGCCGCGGTCATGGTTGCCTGACACTTTCATCTGGAGCCGATGGATAAACCCGTGCCAGTTGCTCACTTTTGGCATCGAACAGTTCAGCTAAGAAGGCTAGGGTTGGCAGACCTTACCGGAATCGAAGGGGAGCGGGACAATATTCGCCACAGCCTCTAGCGACGCGCGGTCACTAATCGAGCTTCGCCCACCACCAACCCGGATTCACTGTGCCGTAAACATGACCCATCGAAATTGGGCCAGACCTGTTGCGAGCAATTGCGGGCAACCGGCCGGATATCGAGCCGGTCGGCTTTGGCCAGGGCACCCATCTCACGCGCTTCGACCGAAGGCGCGAAGCCCGGCAACGCAATCACCGATGCTCCCAGAAGCGCGAATATCGCCAGGGCGGCAAGGGATTTGATCATTTTGGGGCTGCTGACTTCGGCTGGTCGACGATCCCGCCGCGCTTGGGGATCGGCTGACAACAACCTCGATGACGGAGGGTTCCCCGGCGGCCACTTTTATTCGAAGCCAACGCTTTGACCAAAATGCGCTGAAGACCGGCAACACCGATTCGTCAACTCTTTCCTAGCGCTTGCGAGCCGTTAGCGCCTCGCCGAAGGCCTGAAACAGCGCGCGGTTGATGGGATTGCGCTGCGGATCGTACTCCGCATGCCACTGGACGCCGAGCGCGAAGCCGGGGGCGTCGGCAATCCGGATCGCCTCGATCGTGCCGTCCTCCGCCGTGCCCTCGACGACGACTCGTTCGCCCGGTTCGAGGATGCCCTGGCCGTGCAGCGAATTGACGCGGATCTTCTCGCAGCCGAGGATACGCGCAAAGGCGCCATCGGGGACGAGGCTGACCTCGTGACGGTCTGCGAAGATAACCTTGGGATCTGGATGGATTTCACCGTTCTCCAGCCGCGGCATCCGATGGTTCATGCGCCCGGGCAAGTCGCGGATTTCGGGATGCAGCGAGCCGCCAAAGGCGACATTCATCTCCTGCAGGCCGCGGCAGATACCGAATAGCGGGATGCCGCGGGCGACGCAAACCTCCGATAGAGCGAGCGCCAGATCGTCACGATGCAGGTCATAGGGTTCGTGCCGGGGATCCGGCTCAGTGCGAAAACGGGTCGGGTGAACATTGGCGCGCGCCCCGGTCAGCACGATGCCATCGACCGCATCCAGCAAGGCGCCGATATCGGTGATATCAGGCGTTCCCGCAAACATCAGCGGCAGCGCGCCCGCGACGTCGGCCACCGCGCGAAGGTTTCGCTCACCGACCATCTGCGTCGCAAATCGATTTTCGATGCGATAGGCGTTTCCGATCACACCGACTACCGGCCTCCTCATCGTCTGATATCCAATCCCGCGTCGCAATATCGGGCGGATCATGCCTGCCGGCCGACGCCGGATCAACCTATTACTCCGCGCGGCGGCGATGCTATTTTCGCGTGAGAGCCGGTTCGGGTCGAAGGCTTCTTTGGCCTGCGATCCCGCCAACCAAGCACTGTAGCCCGCGTCAAATGGGCCTTCTCCGCTTGATCCCGGGCGCGTTTGGCGAAAGAGTGCCGTTGGAAGTTGGGGTGACAAGGAATCAACGTGACAGTTTCGGCTGAGACCCGTCTTCAGGACCGCAACAATCTGGCATGGGCGATATCGGTTGGCGGCATTGCCACCGTTGCCTTCGCCGTCCTGGTGCTGTTCACCTGGTACTATGCTGCAACGCTGTTTCTGATCTTTGCCGGCGTGCTGCTCGGCGTCGGGCTCAACGCCATGACCGCCATGCTCAGCCAGGTGGTCAAGCTGCCGCACGCGCTGCGGCTGACCATCGTCTGCCTAGTGCTCGCAGCGCTCTTGTCGGGCGCGGTCTTCCTCGGCGGCACCACCATCGCGCAACAGGCGACGGCGCTAAGCGATACGATCAAATCACAACTGGTCAATGTCAGAGCTTTCCTTGAGAGCCACGGCATCGATACCAGCTATTTCGATCTCGGCAATCCCAGCGCGTCACAGGCTTCGTCGACGCCCGTCGCGCCTGGTGCTGAGACGACGCACAGTCTCCCCAGCGCCGGCGCGCTGGCTTCCAGCGGCGGTGCGATCGTCAGCCAGACGCTGAAACTTCTCCTGGGTACGGTCAGTGCTGTCGGCAATTTCTTTATCGTGCTGTTTCTCGGACTAACCTTCGCGGCGCAGCCGGGCGTTTACCGAAAAGGGCTGTTGTATATGGCCCCGGCGCGCCATCGCGCGCGCGCAACCGTGATCGTCGATCGCATCAGCGAAACACTGGAGCGCTGGCTGATCGCGCAGATCATCACGATGTTCGCGGTGTTCCTCGTAACCTGGATAGGCCTCGCGATCATCGGCATCCAGAGTTCGTTCATTCTGGGCATCCAGGCCGGCCTGCTCGCTTTCATCCCGACGGTGGGCGCTCTGCTCGCCGGAGTGATCGTCGTGCTTGCGAGTCTGGCGTCCGGATGGGTCGCAGCCGCCAGCGCCTTGGTGCTTTTCCTCGGCGTTCACGCGCTGGAAAGCTACATTCTGACACCGATCATCCAGCGCCAGGCGCTTGATATTCCGCCGGCGACATTATTCGCGTTCCAGATCCTGCTCGGCGTGGTGTTCGGCATCTGGGGTCTGGCGCTGGCGTTGCCATTGATGGCGATCGCCAAAGTCATGATCGATCATTTCAAGGCTGATAACCCTTCGCCAGAGGCTGCGGCGGCGGCCTGAGGCCGCATCGCCCGATCGTTCAGCCCGCCGATGTCAGCACCGTCTCGGTGTGCTCGACTTCTGGAGGTGCGGCGAAATACTGTCCCACCAGCCCGCGCCACGCCGTGAAATCTTCGGAACCCCGGAAATCCACCGTGTGATTTTCCAGCGTTTCCCACTTTGCCATCAGCCGGTAGCGCGACGGCTTTTCGATCGACTTGTGCAGTTCAAAACCCTTGCCGCCCCTGGCGCGCAGGAACAGCGGACGCGCCTTGGCGACCGCGGCTTCAAAGTCCTTCTCGGTGCCGGGCTTGACGTCGATTTGTGCGATTTCGGTAATCATCGGGGTTCTCGGCCTCTTGTTGGGAAGGCACGTCTCTAGCCCACCCAATCGCAAAGAAAAAGGGCGCCTCGCGGCGCCCCGGCATGCCCCTGCCCGCTAACGGCTCAGTTCAAAAGCAGCGCGGTACCCGCGACCATCAGCACGCAGGCCGCGAACATCAGCAGCGGCCAGCGGCTTCGTGGCTGACCGTAGCGGCCCTGCGCACGGCGCTCCCTGATCAGCGCCGTCTCGTATTCATCCGACGTCGAGAACATGCAGGCAAATCCGGCACGCGCCGATTCGGCCGCAGCTTCGAGCGATATCAGGGCTGCGTGGGCGTTCCGGGTACGGCTGGCGTTCATGATCTTGATGATATCAAGCGCATGGTAAACGGAAGGTTACCGCGCCCCCATTGGCTCTATCCGAGGCGCGGGATGCCTCGCTGCGGTTGCGCTTGACGCGCCGCGCCCCGCGGTCATTCGACGCCAGTTTTCCAGCGACAGCGGCAGCTCCTCGGCGGCCTCGACGCGATTGCGGCCGCAGCGCTTGGCCTGATAAAGCGCGGTGTCGGCGGCCGCCAGCAGCACCTCGAACTCGGTGCCGGCCGGCCCGCCGGCCACGCCGATGCTGACGGTAGTGTCGACCGGGCCGTCCTCGACCACGATCCCGGAATTCGCAAACGCCTCGCGTACGCGTTCCGCCGCGGTCACCGCTTCTTCCAGCGAACATGGCAGCAAGGCGGCGAACTCCTCGCCGCCGATTCGTCCCGACAGGTCGGTGATCCGCAAGGTATTGATCACGATGGCGGAAAATAATTTGAGAATCTCGTCGCCCGCCGGGTGCCCGAAACGGTCGTTGATCGATTTGAAATGGTCGATGTCGAAGATCAGCGCCGTCACCGGACGGCCGGCGTTGGCTTCGCGCTCGATCAGCCGCGAGGTCGCTTCCGCAAATCCGCGGCGATTGAACATGCCGGTCAGCGGATCCATCGATGCCGCCGTCTTGTGGGCGGTCACCGTTCGCTCGGACACCAGCATGAAGATGACGAACACGGTACCGACCGCATAAAGCACTAGCTCGATCGAGAACACCGTCACCCAGATGCTGCCGGAGAACATGTCACCATGTGGGTGCAACAGGTCGCCAAGCAGGATCGGCAGCATCAGCACAAAGCCGTGGAGCACCGGCACCACGATCGCCGGCCAGCGCTTTTGCAGCGTCCTGCGCCGTTCGGACCACAATTCGGCGGCCGTCAGCGCCGCATAGATCGCGACGATGCCGGCGCCGATCGTCATCCGCATTGCCGAGGCCGCGGGATCCAGTGTCATGACGGCGGCGAACCAGGCCAGCGCTCCGAGAACCAGCCCCGGCAGATTGGGCTTGCGGCCATGGAACACGCGCGATGCATTCCAGACCATGCCGCAGGCCACGAAGCCGACCGCATTCAGCGCCAGCGAAAGCGTCTCGCCGAGTGTGTTGCTGGCAAGCGTCCACAGCGCGACCGAGGCAGCGCCGAGCAGATAGGCGGTTCCCCACCATTTCAACGCCGGGATATTCTCCTGCTTGCCGAAAAGCAGCAGCATGGCTCCCAGCATTGCTGCGACCATGGTGGCAACGAGATAAAGCGTGGCGGTATCGAGCGACATGGGCCACCGAGCGATTGTGATGCAGCGTATTCGGCGCGCCTTTGAAAACCGGCGGCGCCGTTACCATCCCTCCACTCTACGGCCGCCGGTGTTGGCATTTGGTTTGCGCGCACGCGCAAGTTTTCAGGAAAAACTGCTTCAACTCGGCAGAAAATACACAGCAAAAAGGGCGCCGATAAGCGCTCTTTCTCCAAAGTTTCACACGTGCCGCATTCGCGGCAAGTTTTAACGAAGCAACTAGCGCTTCGAGAACTGGAACGACTTGCGCGCCTTGGCGCGGCCGTACTTCTTGCGCTCGACCACGCGCGAGTCGCGCGTGAGAAAGCCGCCCTTTTTCAAGAGGCTGCGCAGATCCGGCTCGAAATAGGTCAGCGCCTTCGAGATACCGTGACGCACCGCGCCTGCTTGGCCCGAGAGGCCGCCGCCGGCGACGGTGCAGATCACGTCGTACTGGCCGGCGCGGGCTGCTGCGACCAGCGGCTGCTGAATCATCATCCGCAACACCGGACGGGCGAAATAGATCTCGACCTCGCGGGTATTGACCACGATCTTGCCGGCGCCGGGCTTGATCCAGACGCGGGCGACCGCGTCCTTGCGTTTGCCGGTGGCGTAGGCACGGCCGTACTTGTCGACCTTCTTGACGTATTTCGGCGCTTCCGGCGTGGCCGGCTTCAGCGACGCCAACTGATCGAGAGACTGCATGGTGTCGGACATTTTATGCGGCCCTCATGTTCTTGCGATTCATAGAAGCGACGTCGATCGTCTCGGGTTGCTGGGCCTCGTGCGGATGCTCGGGCCCGGGGTAAACGCGTAAGTTGCCGAACTGCACGCGTCCCAGCGGGCCGCGCGGAATCATGCGCTCGATGGCCTTCTCGACCACGCGCTCGGGAAAGCGCCCATCGAGGATCGACTTTGCCGTGCGTTCCTTGATGCCGCCGATGAAGCCGGTATGATTGTAATAGACCTTGTTGTCGCGCTTACGCCCGGTGAGCACGACGTGGGCCGCGTTGATGATGACGACGTGGTCACCGCAATCGACATGGGGCGTATAGGTCGGGAGGTGTTTGCCGCGGAGGCGCATCGCGACGAGTGAGGCGAGCCGGCCGACCACCAGACCTTTGGCGTCGATCAGCACCCACTTCTTCGTCACCTCGGCTGGCTTGGCCGAAAACGTTTTCATGTGAGGAAAATCCGTGAAAAGGGGATATCGGACGCGACTGTGCGCCGAACTGCCGGGTTTCTAGATAGGTCCGTCGCGCACGTCAATGCCCGGCGGGGTTAATTAAGCAAGCAAAAACAGTCTCTTATAAATATGGTGCGATATTACCGCAAAAAAACCTAAATATTTGGAATGGAATAGGTCGCGGTCACGTGGGCGATCGGATCGGCCGATGTCCCCGACAACAAATTGACCTCGCCTACCGCCAGGCGCCTGCCAAGCTTCAGAAGCCTGGCCGCCGCAAGCACATCCTGTCCGGGCTGGCCCTTGCGGAGAAAGTTGATGTTGAGATTGGTCGTCACCGCGAGGCCGACCGGGCCGATCGCCGACAGCAGCACCACATACATGGCGAAGTCGGCCAGCGCCATCAGCGTCGGTCCCGAGACGGTTCCGCCCGGACGCAGCATCCGGTCGCTGTACCGCTGCCGCAACAGGCACGATTCCCCGTCGGCGCTTTCGATCGCGATATCGCCGGCGCTGAAGGCCTGGGGAAACTCGAGATGGAGAAACTTCTCCAGTTCGGCCACGGTCATTCTCGCAATTGCCATGTCGATCCGCCTGCCCTCGCCTCGCGCCGCTTGTTACATTAAGGTGACGCATCTGCCCAAGTGGATATTTCGATGCCTAGCCGGACCGCACGCGCCGCCATACCGCAATCGCACGTTTTGCTGCGCGAGACGCTCGGCAACATCGCGGTGCTCACGCTCAATCGGGCCGCCGCGCGCAACAGCCTGTCGGAGGGCCTGATCGCCGCACTGTATGCGGCGCTGAAGGAAATTCACGACGACGTCGCCGTGCGCGCGGTGGTGATCGCCGCCAACGGCCTGGCCTTCTCCGCCGGCCATGACATGAAGGAACTGACCGCGCGCCGCACCGACGCCGATCGCGGTCGGGCCTATTTCGCCGAGATCATGACCGCCTGCAGCGCGATGATGCAGGCCATCGTGCTCTTGCCCAAACCGGTGGTGGCGGCGGTCCAGGGTGTCGCCACCGCGGCCGGCTGCCAGTTGGTGGCGAGCTGCGATCTCGCGGTAGCGTCGGATGTCGCGACGTTTGCTACCCCGGGCGTCGATATCGGACTGTTCTGCTCGACCCCGATGGTGGCGCTGTCGCGTAATGTTCCGCGCAAGCAGGCGATGGAGATGTTGTTGACCGGCGAGCCGGTTTCGGCAGCGACAGCGCAAAGCATCGGCCTCATCAACCGCGTCGTCGCCGTCGGCACCGAACGGGATGCGGCGATCGCGCTGGCCGAGAAGGTCGCCCTCAAATCAGCCTATACCGTCAAGCTTGGCAAGGCCGCGTTCTACCGTCAGGCCGAAATGAGCCTTGCCGACGCCTATCGCTATGCGGCAGAGGTAATGACCGAGAACATGATGGCACGCGACGCCGAGGAAGGCATCGGCGCGTTCATCGAGAAGCGCGAGCCGAAGTGGCAAGACCGGTGATTGCCGCCCTCATTGCGGCGAAGCGACGAAGCTTTCCAGACTCCGTCATTCCGGGTTGGTGCGCCAGCACCAGACGCGGAATCTCGGGATTCCGGGTTCGATGCCTTGCATCGCCCCGGAATGACGCTCTGATCGCAATGACGCCTCTAATCTGAATGGCCGCTCCGAATGAATCACGATAGCTACAATGACGATTACATCCGAGAAATCCTCAACAACGTGAAATCCATCGCGATGGTCGGGGCGTCGCCGGTCAATGTGCGGCCGAGCTACTTCGCCTTCAAATATCTGGCGCAACGCGGCTACGACATGATCCCGGTCAATCCCGGCCACATCGGCAAGAGCCTGCTCGGCAAACCCTTCGTCGCCTCGCTGCACGACATCGGCCGTCCCGTCGACATGATCGACATCTTCAGGAATTCGAGTCACATCATGCCGGTGGTCGATGAAGCGTTGAAATTGACGCCGTTGCCGAAGGTGATCTGGATGCAGCTCGGCGCGCGCGACGACGCCGCCGCAGCAAGGGCGGAAGCCGCCGGAATCAAGGTCGTCATGAACCGCTGCCCGAAAATCGAGTATGGCCGGCTGTCCTCGGAGATTTCGTGGATGGGCGTCAATTCACGAACGCTCAGTTCCAAGCGCGCGCCGGTGCCGACCCAGGGCATGCGGCTTTCGTTGAACCGGATGAGCGTCGGCGGTGGCGAAACCGCTGCGTCCGACCGCGCCGCGAAAAACAAGAACGGCCTCGTGTGAGGCAAGTGCGAAATGATTGTTCTGTAAACGCGGTGTCGCGAAGCACGAGCGTTCCCGATAAAAGCGATGCATCCCGCCGCCTTGACGGCAGCCACGCTGGCCATCAGCATGCCGGCCACGTGATTTCAAAGAAAGCAGAACAGGAACACCAAGAATGACCGATCGTCTTCCGGGATTTTCGACCCTCGCCGTGCATGCCGGCGCGCAACCCGATCCCACCACCGGCGCGCGGGTGACGCCGATCTATCAAACCACGTCATTCGTGTTCAACGACGCCGATCATGCCGCGTCACTGTTCGGACTACAGGCATTTGGAAACATCTATACCCGTATCACCAACCCTACCACGGCGGTGCTGGAAGAACGCGTTGCAGCCCTCGAAGGCGGCACCGCAGCGCTGGCCACCGCCTCCGGCCACGCCGCGCAGGTGGTGGTCTTTCAGATGCTGCTGCAGCCCGGCGACGAATTCATCGCCGCGCGCAAGCTTTACGGCGGCTCGATCAACCAGTTCACCCACGCCTTCAAGAGCTTTGGCTGGAACGTGGTATGGGCCGACCCTGACGATATCGAAAGCTTCGAGCGCGCGGTCACACCGCACACCAAGGCAATCTTCATCGAGTCGATCGCCAACCCCGGCGGCTCCGTCACCGATATCGAGGCGATCTCGGCGGTTGCCCGCAAGGCCGGCGTGCCGCTGATCGTCGACAACACGCTGGCGACACCCTATCTGATCCGCCCGATCGACCACGGCGCCGACATCGTCGTGCACTCGCTGACGAAGTTCCTCGGCGGTCACGGCAACTCGCTTGGCGGTATCATCGTCGACGCCGGCACCTTCGACTGGTCGAAGGACAACAAATATCCGATGCTGAGCGAGCCGCGTCCGGAATATCACGGCATCAAGATTCAGGAAACCTTTGGCAATTTCGCATTTGCGATTGCCTGCCGCGTGCTCGGCTTGCGCGACCTTGGTCCGGCGCTCTCGCCGTTCAATGCGTTCCTGATTCTCACGGGTATCGAGACCCTGCCGCTGCGCATGCAAAAGCATTGCGAGAACGCCAAGGCGATCTCGGAGTGGCTGTCGGCGCATCCGGCGGTGGCGGCGGTGAATTACGCCAGCCTTGCCGGCGACAAATACAACAACCTCGCGCGCAAATACGCGCCGAAGGGCGCCGGCGCGGTGTTCACCTTCAGCCTCAAGGGCGGCTACGAGGCCGGCGTCAATCTGGTGTCGAACCTCAAACTGTTCTCGCATCTGGCCAATGTCGGCGACACCCGCTCGCTGGTGATCCATCCGGCATCGACCACCCACAGCCAGCTTGACGATGCCGCCAAGATCAAATCAGGCGCCGCCCCCGACGTGGTGCGGCTGTCGATCGGCATCGAGGACAAGGAAGATTTGATCGCTGATTTGGAGCAGGCACTGGGCGCTTGAGGTGGCAGGAATGCTCCGCGCCGCTTCGCGGGTGATGGCGTCTGTATGAGGGGTGACGGCGATCTTACGGCTTCGCCGTTCGCCTGGCGGCCTTGTCCTCGCGGGCGAGCCGGCTGCTGCGCTGGACCACCGAATAAGTCGCGAGCGCGAACACGATCACCAGCAGCTGCGCGGACAGCGCCTCCAGCGTCGGATTTAGTCCGATGGCGCCGAGCCAAGCCGCGCCTTTCAGTTCGGTGAACGGCAGCATCGACTGTTCCTGGAATTCCTGCACGGCTTCGCCGATGAATTTGATCGCCATCGCGAACAGGAATGCCGAAGTGATGATGAACAGCGGCCGCAGCGGAATCTTCTGCGCGATCATGTTGATGAAATAGAAGAGAACGACGAGCGCGATCGTCGCGGCGCCCAGCCCAGCGAACAGGCCGGCGCTCCAGCCGCCCTCGGCTGACGCCAGCGCGTTGATGAACAGCACGGTTTCGGCGCCTTCGCGAAACACCGCGAGGAAGGCGAGCGCGCCGACCGCCCACACGGTGTCCTGCGCCAGCGCGTGGTCGGCCTTCTGCGCCAGATAATCCTGCCAGCCGCGCGGATCCTGCTTCACCATCAGCCAACCGCTGACGTAGAGCATGAGGCTTGCCGCAACGAGAATGATGACGCCTTCGAGCACGTCGCTGTGCTCGCCTGAGTTCAATACCGCGAACAGCCAGGCCGCAATAATGCTGGCCGCGACCGCGGCGAGCGATCCGCCATAGAGCGCCTGGATGCGATGGCTGGCGCCGGCCTTGGTCAGATAGCCGGCGAGTGCAGCGATCACCAGCATAGCCTCAAGCCCCTCGCGGAGCAGGATGACGGCGGCCTGAACGAATGCAGACGACATGTGCGAACCCGTGTTCGGTTCGTTTTATCGCGCAACGGGTTTAAGTACAGCTGCGCCATCAGACACAACCTCGTCACCCCGGCATGCGCAGGTGTGAAAGCCCTGCAAACAGGGCATTTATGCAATTTCGCAGACAATTAGAATCGTTCAATTCAGCCGATCTGGGTGACCGTCCGAACCAGTTCTTGACGCCCCATTTGCGGTCGGCGCGCCGCCAATCGTTCGGCTTGAAAAATCGCCAAAGTCAGAACCGCAATCGCAACGGCCTGGTGCGCCAAGGCGAGATCAATCGGAGCCTGGTTCAGCAGGGTGAGAATACCCAGTATCGCCTGCAAGGTGATGACAGCCGCGAGCCACACCGCACCGCTGATCGCGGCGCCTCCGGCCCGCGATCTGATAGCATCGACCACATGCAGAACGGCAAGCGTAAACACGAAATAAGCGACCATGCGGTGCTCGAACTGCACGGTGAGCGTATTGTCGAACAGGTTGCGCCACCACGGCGCTTCAAAGAACAGCCGCGCCGCGGATGGAATGAACGCCCCGTCGATATCCGGCCAGGTGTTGTAAATCCTGCCCGCGCGCAGGCCCGCGACCAGCGCGCCCAGATAAATCTGCACGAAGGTCAGCACGAGCAGAGCCACGCTCGTGATCTTCAGCCGCGACGACGTCACTGCTGGCGGCCGGTCCGCCAGCCGGCGCAGCGTCCATACAATGCCCGCGAAAATCATCAGCGCCAGCACCAGATGGGTGGCGAGGCGATATTGCGAAACCTCGACCCGCTGCGAAAGCCCCGAGGCCACCATCCACCAGCCGACCGCGCCCTGCAGCGCGCCGAGGCCGAAGATCAGCCATAACCGCCGCCGCAGGTCTGCGCCAACAGCGCCGCGCCACAGGAACCAGAGAAACGGCAGCAGGAAGGCGACCCCGATCACCCGCCCGAGCAACCGATGGCTGAATTCCCACCAGAAAATCGTCTTGAACTCGGCGAGCGTCATACCGGCGTTGAGTTCGTGATATTGCGGGATGGTCTTGTAGGCTTCGAAGGCTTGCGTCCATTGCTCCTGATTGAGCGGCGGCAGAGCACCGGACACCGGTTTCCACTCGACAATCGAAAGCCCGGACTCGGTCAGCCGCGTGGCGCCGCCGACCAGCACCATGGCCGCGATCAGGGCAGCGACCGCGATCAGCCACCATCCGATAGCGCGGTTGTTGGGTGTTTGTTGCCTGGCAATACCGGTCATTGAAGCTGCGCTTGAATGAATTTGCGCGCACCTTATAGTCCGGCCCTTCCCGCGCGCAAGGCGGGCAATCGCAACGGGCCACCACATTTCCGTCATGACCATACGCACCCGCAAATTCTTTGGAACCATTGCTCTGCTCGTGCTGGTGGTGGTGTGGTCGTTGCTGGGCATGACGGTGGCGCAGACACCCTGGCTTGCGAATTCCGGGGTGCTGCAGGCGATCTTTTACGTCGTGGCCGGCATTGGATGGGTGCTGCCGGCGATGCCGATCATCAGCTGGATGGCGCGGCCCGACGCCTAGGCCCCGGTAGCGCGCGCTCGCTTCACCGGAGCGAAAGTGACGCCGGAAACGATCACACGCATGGCGCGCAGTGAGCGCCGACGTCCGTCCCACGCGATGCGCGGAAGCGCGTGCAGATTGGTTCGGCCCTCGCTCTCGACGACTCCCGGTATCGCCGACGCCGCGCTGGCGAAGCCGGCCTCTTCGGCCATCGCGGCATGTTGCCGGCGCCATGATCCGCGATCGCCGAACGGATAGGCGAAATGCCTGACCTCGCGGTGGAACGCGGCCTGCGCGACCGCCCTCCCCATCGTTATCTCACGCAACGCATCGGCGTCCTTCAGATTCGACAGCACAGGATAATTCACTGTCGCACTTCCGATCGTGACCAGCGGATCGGCCGCAAGTTTCGCGAGGTCGCTCCAGTCCATCGAAGCGTCGCGCGACAGTGCTGAGAGATCGACCGCGTATCGCGTGCACAGGTCCCTGATGGCCGCCGAAAGATCCGGTGGCGCGAGCGAGCGCATCCAGTCGACAAGAAAATCGTAGAGCTGATATTTTTCGGGCGCATTCGCGATATCGAAACGCTGTTCCCTGCGATCCATCACAAGGCTAATCCGGGTCTCGCGCGCGATCACCGCTTCGAGCGCAAGCCACCATGCCTCACCGAGGCCGTCCGGAAACGCCGTCGGAATATAAGCGGTGAAGGGAACGTCGTGTCGCGACAACACCGGATAGGCTGATGTGATGAGATCCTTGTAACCGCCGTCGAAGGTCAGGCACGCAAATCGTCTGGGCGAGGCCAACCTCACCGCGCGCTGGCAAGCTTCGTCCATTGAAACGATATCGAATTTCCAGCGCTTCAATGCCCGGATCGTCCGATCGAGAAATTCGGGCGTGATCTCATGAGATCTGAGCGGCTGAAACCGTGCCGCGCGCGCCGGACGCACCCGTTCAAACCGCATGACGACACCGACGCCGCCGGCCCGCTGTCCCCGCAGCCATGCCAGGCCGCTGAAATAGGCGAGTTCCAGGCCCAGGCTGGTCAGGAATCCATGATCGGATGACAACGTCACGCCCTCAATGCAGCGATTTCAGCCTCGCCGCGCCGGCATTGTCATTACTCTTTGTTGACATTTCTTTGCAAAGGTCGGCCGAAGCTGAAAAATGTAAATAATTCCCTACAGACAGGTTTTGCCATGACCATCGCTGCCGCGATCGAAAGCCGAACGGCAGAAGCACGGGCCTGGTCGAAGGCAAGCCGCATCGCCGGCGTCGATATCCTTCACGATCTTGCCGAGGCTGAGGCGATCTGGCGCGGTTTCGAAGATCAACAGCAGTTTCATACGCCGTATCAGCGATTCGATCTCCTTAGCAACTGGCAGCGGCAAGTCGGAGAGCGCGACAGCCTGTTGCCTTTCCTCGTGATCGCCCGTGACAGCGAACGCCGGCCGCTGTTGTTGCTGCCGCTCGCGCTCAGGCATGAACATGGCGTCCGCACCGCCTGTTTCATGGGCGGCAAGCACACCACGTTCAACATGGCGCTGTGGGACAGGGATTTTGCCGGGGATGCAACCGCGACCGATCTCGACGCACTGATATCGGCGATACGCGAGCGGTCGGAAGCCGACGTTCTGGCGCTCGGGCAGCAGCCGTTGCGCTGGCGGGATTTGCCAAATCCGATGGCGCTGTTGCCGCACCAGGCCTCGGCCAACGACTGCCCGCTGTTGACGATGGCTGCTGGCGCAGCTCCTGCGGCACTGATCAGCAACTCGTTCCGCCGCCGGCTCAAGGGCAAGGAACGCAAGCTGCAGGCGCTGCCGGGCTATCGCTATGGTGTGGCCACCACCGACGCCGAGATCAAGCGGCTGCTCGACTGGTTCTTTCTCATCAAGCCGCTGCGGATGGCGGAGCAGAAGCTGCCCAATGTGTTCGCGGAGCCCGGCGTCGAGGATTTCATTCGCGGCGCCTGCATGGCGCCGCTCGCAGACGGCGGTCATGCTATCGATATCCACGCGCTGGAATGCGATGACGAGGTGATCGCGATCTTCGCCGGCGTCGCCGACGGCCACCGCTATTCGATGATGTTCAACACCTACACGATGTCCGGCAATTCGCGTTACAGCCCCGGACTGATCCTGATGCGCAATATCATCGACCACTATGCCGGGCTCGGCTATCGCGCGCTCGATCTCGGCATCGGATCCGACGACTACAAACGGCTGTTCTGTAAAAGCGACGAGCCGATTTTCGATTGCTTCATCCCGCTTAGCCTCCGCGGCAGGCTCGCAGCAAGCGCGATGGCGGGCATCAACCGCGCCAAGCATCTGGTGAAACATAATCAGGCGCTTCTCCACATGGCGCAAAAACTGCGCGGCGCGCTGCGCTGATTGACGCGATTCTGGTCTAGACCAGACCCCGGTGGCGGATGATGACGGCCGGGAATGTGTCACGTTCGCTTTCACGCCACGAATTCATTTTTCAAAACAACCGAAACCATTTCAGACAGGCATTCGCAGCCCCGCCGCGCGATGCGCCCGGGTTGTTGCAGAAAATTTGACGCCCTTGAACCCAGAGGGCGTGGGGAATGCCGGGCGCCCGATGCACCCGCAGCCTCGTGTGCGCTATTGGTAGTAAGTATGCACACGAGTATTCACAGCGAGCCACCGGAAATCACCCGACATTCCCGCACGCAATGGTTTACGGCTTATACCGTGCTCTCCCCGGTGATCGGCTTTCTTGTCACCGTCGCTTGCAAAAGATTTGCAAACTTGATGCCGGCGTCGAGGCATCAGGACCACACGTCTTCGCCGTCCGCTGCAAGCAACGCCCGTCAAGCGCGCCGCCGCGTCCACCGCATCCCGCCCCGCGTCCGTGACGTCGCGAGCCGCCCCTCTGAGTGGGACGAGACGGCAAGAGATATACAACCGATATGGACTTCTGAAAATCAGAATATTTTTGCAAATGGGGCTGGACAAGCCGCGACTACACCAAATCTAGCCCGTCAGGCACGCATTTTTTGTGCGACACGCCATCCGCCGGTCCGACAGAAACGAGAAATTTGACACGTCCGGGCCAATCACCTGCGGCAACCGAACGCCCCCGCCGAGTTGGAGAAGCCAGCCAAACGGCGGAGGAAGAGCAGGAATGTATACTGGCGAAATGTCGGCACGTTGCGGCTTTCAATAATATTCAAAGGCGCTCGGCCAACCGTAGTTCGATTCGCGGCATGCGGTGCTAATCCGCTAAAACCTCGTCTAGTGACTTTGGTGGGGCAATCGCTGTTCAACTCGGCGCAATCCGTGACACTATTTACTGGATCGTGAAGAAGCGGCTCGGCCTGCACGTGCTGGCGTTCGGGAAGGCAGCGCGCTGATCTTCTGCACGAAGTCACCGCATGAGATGTCGCATAATGGCCACGCTTCACCACGCGATTGGCCGATCACGCAACCGTTGATGCCGGCGCCTTGACTTAGGCCAGATTGAGCCACCAAGGTGGCCGAATGATAAACACTAAATTGCATCAGCTCTCGAAGCTGAAACTGGGACTGTCGCTGGCGGCAACCTTGCTGATGGCCGGCTGCATGCAGACCACGCTGTCGCCGTCGACCGATGCCAGCATGACCTCACGCGACCGGCAGTTGCTGGCGAATCCGCCTTACGTTGAAGCGCAAATTCCTGAGCAATATCGCCGCCACGTGGTGGACTATGATCGTCCGGAACCGCCGGGCGCGATCCTGGTCGATAGCGGTGCCCACTATCTCTATTACGTCCTGCCGGATCACAAGGCGTTGCGCTATGGCGTCGCCGTCGGCGAAGAGGCCATGGCCTTCTCTGGCACCGCGACCGTCGGTCGAAAGGCAGAATGGCCGGACTGGGTGCCCACATCAGGGGAGCAGGCCCGACTTGGGCCGTTCCCAAAGCGCGTTCCTGGAGGGCCGGCCAATCCACTCGGCGCGCGCGCGCTCTATCTCTTTCAGGGAAACACCGACACGCTGTACCGAATCCACGGCACCAACCAGCCGGAATATATCGGCCAGTCCGTCTCGTCCGGCTGCATCCGCATGACCAATGCCGACGCCATCGACCTGTTCGATCGCGTCAAGATGGGCACGACCGTCGTCGTCCTGCCGTTTAGTCAGAGCATCTCAAGCGGCTCGAGTTTGTTCGGCAACCGGCGGACGTGATCCAACGGCGTCAAGATACCGCTAGAGCATGATCCGGAGAATTGCGAAGCGGTTTCCCCTCGCGGCAAACGCCAACAGCGTTTGCGCAGACGCGCGTCAAAATTGGCGCAGTTCGAAACTTCGCGCTTGTGAGATGTCACCGGTGAGGAAGCCGTGCCAACCTCTCCCCGTTGTTAGTCGTCCCGCCGCGTGGATCAGTGACACGACAGATTGGCGACTCGAAGATTATATGTGCACCCTTCCCGAAGGGTGCACAGAATTCATCGCGGAACGAAAACGGCTACGCGAACAAAACAGGCGGACACCAAAATCGAATTAGGACACTGAGGTTCGGAGCAGCCCGCGAATTTCGGCGTTCAGGCCGCCGCCACCCGCGGGCCGGGTTCGACGGCGTCAAACGGTTCCGCCGGCCCGCTCAGCATCGTCACGTTACTGAAACCGACGGCCCTGAGCTGATCGCACATCAGGTTGCGGGCCTCGGTGGTCATCGAGGCCTCGGGTACGACCACGGCGCGCGCCTGCGCCGTCAGCAGCTCCGCAGGCAGATCGGAAGCGGCGCCCGCATCCAGCAGCACGTGGTCATAAACCCGCAGCAGCGCATCGATCGCGAGCGTGAGGCGCGGCGATTGCAGCAAGCTGCGATCCGCGCCCGGACGTCCCGCACTCACGAGATGAACCCGCGACAGCCGGTCCTTGGTGATCACTTGTGAAAACGTGGCTTCGCCCAGCATCAATTCCGCCAGCCCCGGAGCTGATGGATCAACCGATATCGCCGAGATCTTCGGCGATGCCGCCGCCAGATCAACCACCACGACCCTTGCATCGTCCGCCATCAGGCGCGCCAGCGTCAGCGCCGTCAGGCTAATGCTCTCACCCAAAGCGGTGCCGAGGATCGTGATCTTGCGCGCCGCTTCGCCTGCGTGCCGCAAATCTTCGGCGAGCTGCTCGATTTCGGCAAGTTCGGTCGCTGCCTCCGGACGGATTTCGGTCCGAATCTCGGGGCGCTCTTCTTCGAACACCGGCGCGGAATCGACGACGACAATTGGCGCCGGGTCCGGAGCGGGTGCGGACGCAAATACCGTCTCCGCACCGGGCGCCAAAATCCGGGGCGCCGTCATGCGCAACAATTCGCCGGTTCCGATCGCGCCTGCGCTGAGCATCAAGGTCGCCAATGTCGCAATCAGCACGATCGGCAGCTTCTTGGGATAGGCCGGGGTGTTCGAAACCGTGGCGCGGGAAATGATACGGCCGTCGGCAGGCGCAGCATCGATATTCTCCCGCGTGTTCGCCTCGCGATATTTGGCAAGGTAGGATTCCAGGAGGTCGCGTTGCGCCTTGGCCTCCCGCTCCAGCGCGCGAAGCTGCACGTCCTGGCCGTTGGACGAGGTGGCCTGTTTCTTCAGTTGATCGAGGCTTGCACTCAGGCCCTCGACCCTGCCGCTGGCGATGCGTGCATCATTGTCCAGCGAACGCGAAATCTTGCTCGCTTCTTCGCGAAGCTGACGATCGAGGTCGGCGAGCTGCGCTTTCAACTCCTTGATCCGCGGATGGCCGTCGAGCAGCGTCGACGACTGCTCGGCAAGCTGCGCGCGCAGCGTGATCCGCTGTTCGGACAATCGGCGCGTTAGTTCGGAGTTGAGAACCTCGGAAGCTTCGATCGGCTTGCCGCTCTGAAGCATTTCACGGATCAGCCGCGCCTTCGACTCCGCGTCGGACTTCAGCGCCCGGGCGTTGTTCAATTGAGTGTTCAGTTCGCCCATCTGCTGGTTGGAGAGCGTGGTGTTGTTGGTGCCGACAAACAGGCTCGACTTCGAACGAAAATCCTCGACGCGGGATTCCGCATCCGCGACCTTCTTGCGCAGATTGTCGATTTCGCCCGACAGCCATTGGCTGGCGGATTTGGCCTGCTCCTGCCGCGCCCCTTGCTGCAGCACCAGGTATCCTTCGGCGATCGAGTTGGCGACGCGCGCTGCCAGTTCAGGATCACTCGACTGGAACTCGATGACGACGACGCGCGATTTATCCACCGCATAGGCCGTAAACCGATCGAAATAGGCATCCAGCACGCGCTCTTCCGGCGTCAGCGAAAACGGATCGCGGCCGATACCGAACAGTGCCAGCAGCGACTTCACGGGAGAAAGGCCCCGCAGCACCGGATCGAATTCCGGCCGCTCCGCGAGCTTGTTCTTCTTGATGATTTCGCGCGCAAGATCGCGCGACAGCAACAGCTGAACCTGACTGGTAACGGCCTCGGGATCGAGTGCGGTGCGTTCCTCGTTGCGCTCACCGTTCGGCCGCAGGAACACGTTCTCGCGCCCATCGATCAGGATACGCGCTTCGGATTTATATCGCGGGGTAACCAGATTGACAGCGGCGATCGAGAGCACGGCGGCAAGCACCGTGGGGACGATGATCCAGACCCTCTTGCGCAGCAGCGTCTGGCCCAGCACGCGCAAATCCAGATCGCCCGCCACGGCCAAGGCGGCCGGCTTGTAGGTGGCCGGCTTGTAGGTGGCCGGCGCAGGCTTTGAGACCGCCCTCTGGACTACCGTCTTGTCCTTGCCTGCACGCCAGAACGCTAAACGCATCACACACTCCCGCGGACCCTACGACACCACGTCACCCCGGGGATTACACTCCATTAAGGTTGCCGCTGGGTTAATTGACCCGCTTTGTTCGCGGGCCCGGTGGCCGGAAGCGCTGCGGTCATGCTTTGTTAACCATGAATGTTCTTAATCGGAATCAATACTTCCATGGATTGTTTGATGCGGGTCGCGCACGCCATTATTTTTTGTTTGCTCGCAGCGCTCGCGCTGTCGGGCTGTATGCGCACGAGCGGTCCCGTCGCGATGGCGCAACCGCAGGGCGATCTGGATTCGTTTGCCTATGGGCAAGCTTACGGAATGGCCCCTGCCCCAACCGCGATGGCCTATGCCGCCGTGCCGACACCCGTGCGATCCGGCACCGCTTATCGGCTCGATGCCGGCGACAAACTGCGGGTGGTGGTCTACGGCCAGGAAGGTCTCACCAACACCTATGCGATCGACGCCGGCGGTGCCATCACCATGCCGCTGATCGGCGCGGTACCGGCGCGCGGGCGGACGCCCGCGGGTCTGGCATCGGAAATCGCCGGCAAGCTGCGCAACGGCTATATCCGCGACCCATCGGTGGCGGTGGAAATCGAAAGCTACCGGCCGTTCTTCATTCTCGGTGAAGTCGCCGCTCCCGGCCAATATCCCTATGTGCCCAATATGAGCGTCGAAAGTGCGGTGGCGATCGCCGGCGGTTTCTCGCCGCGCGCGCGGCGCGACCGCGTCACCCTCACCCACGCCGGCGGTTCGGGTTCATCCCGTGTCGTGGTGCCGCTCGGCACCACGCTTGGTCCCGGCGATACCGTCCTCGTCGGCGAACGCTGGTTCTGATCATGCCCGTGAATTCAGATCAGCCGTTACGCATTCTGCACGCAGTGCGCGCGCCGGTCGGCGGAATCTTCCGTCACATTCTCGACCTCGCCAATGGCCAGGCCGACCGCGGCCACCACGTCGGCATCATCGCCGACAGTCTGACCGGCGGCGAACGTGCCGAGGCGGCGCTGGCGGAAATCGCGCCCCGCCTCAAGCTTGGCGTTCATCGTCTTGCGATTCGCCGCGAACCGCTCCCCACGGACATCCTGGTATGGGTGCATTTCATGCGCCTGATCCGGCGGCTGAAGCCCGACGTCCTGCATGGCCACGGCGCCAAGGCCGGCGCCTTCATCCGCCTCAAACCCCGCTCAAGAGACACCATTCGCGTCTATACGCCGCATGGCGGCTCGCTGCATTACCCGCTGAATACGCTGAAGGGCACCCTCTATAGCCGCCTCGAACGCGCGCTGATGAACAGCACCGATCTGTTCCTGTTCGAAAGCGCGTTCGCGCGCGATACCTATCAGCGCACCATCGGCATCCCGAGCGGACTGGTGCGCTGCGTGTTCAACGGCGTCACCGCGGACGAATTCGATCCCGTCATCAAGGCCGCTGACGCGACCGATGTCGTCTATGTCGGGGAGTTCAGGCACATCAAGGGCGCCGATCTCCTGATCGATGCGGTGGCGCGGCTGCATGCCGACGGCAAGCCGGTCACGCTGACGCTTGCCGGCGACGGCGAAGAAATCGAGAACCTCAAGGCTCAGATACAGAGGCTCGGCCTGAGCGAGGCGGTGCGCTTCATCGGCCACGTCAAGGCGCGGTATGGTTTTTCCAGGGGCAAGGTGCTGGTGGTGCCGTCGCGCGGGGATTCGATGCCCTACGTCGTGATCGAGGCCGCAGCGGCGGGAATTCCGATGGTGGCCGCGAATGTCGGCGGCATTCCGGAGATTTTCGGTTCCTATACCGACGCGCTGTTTGCGCCCAACATCGTCGGCGCCATGGCGGACGCGATCGAGACCGCGCTGGAAGACCCCGAGGCCGCGCTGGCGCGGGCGAAATCGCTTCGCGAACGAGTCCTCATCCATTTTTCGCAGAAGGCGATGGTCGAAGGGGTGCTGGCGGGGTACCGCGACGCGTTTGCAGATCGTTAACCGCTCTTTACCAACGATAACCGTTTCTTCCGATTTGTCCGTTAAGCCGTGAGCGGGGTTTTCCGCCTCGGCGCGCGCATGCCTAGATGCCTGTGCAGGAACGGACTTGGACACAGTGGAACCAATTAACGCACGCTCCATGTTAGATGCCGCGTCCGCGGCAGCAGCGACCGCCACGACGGATCGTCCTCCGATCGAACGGCGCCGGCGGCTGTCGCAGGCGGCGCTTGCCGTCACCAACCAGAAAGTGCGCCGGGCGTATTCGCCGATCGTGATCGCGGGCGCGGTCCGGGGCGCCGATTTCGCGCTGCTCAGTCTCATCGGCGTCGCGCTCTATCTCGGATATGTGGCGCGCCTCTCGGGCTTTCGCTGGGAATATATCGCGGCCATTTTCGGCATAACCGCGGCTGCGGTGGTCTGCTTCCAGGCCGCCGACATCTACGAAGTACAGGTGTTTCGGGGGCAGCTCCGGCAGATGACGCGGATGATTTCTTCCTGGGCGTTCGTCTTCCTCCTGTTCATCGGCGCATCGTTCTTCGCAAAACTCGGCAACGAAGTATCGCGGCTGTGGCTCTCGGCGTTCTTCTTTGTCGGTCTCGGCGGCCTTATTGCCGAACGGGTGTTCCTGCGCGCGATGGTGCGCAGCTGGGCGCGCCAGGGACGGCTCGACCGCCGCACTATTATCGTCGGGTCGGACCAGGACGGTGAAAAACTGGTCGAGGCGCTCAACGCCCAGGACGATTCGGATATCGATATCCTTGGCGTGTTCGATGACCGCAACGACAGCCGCGCGCTGGAGACCTGCGCCGGCAGTCCCAAGCTCGGCAAGATCGACGACATCGTCGAGTTCGCCCGCCGTACCCGCGTCGACCTCGTGCTGTTTGCGCTGCCGATTTCGGCGGAGACCCGTATTCTCGAGATGCTGAAAAAGTTGTGGGTGCTGCCGGTGGACATCAGGCTTTCCGCCCACACCAACAAGCTGCGCTTCCGTCCCCGCTCCTATTCCTATCTGGGCAAGGTGCCGACGCTGGATGTTTTCGAGGCGCCGATCACCGACTGGGATCTGGTGATGAAATGGCTGTTCGACCATGTCGCCGGCGCCATCATTCTGCTGCTGGCCTCGCCGCTGATGGCGCTGGTCGCGCTCGCCGTGAAACTCGACAGTCCGGGCCCGGTGCTGTTCCGCCAGAAGCGGTTCGGCTTCAACAACGAACGCATCGACGTATTCAAGTTTCGCTCGCTGTACCACGATCAGGCCGATCCGCTGGCCACGAAGGTCGTGACCAAGAACGACAGCCGCGTTACCCGCGTCGGACGTTTCATCCGCAAGACCAGTCTTGACGAACTGCCGCAGCTCTTCAACGTCGTGTTCAAGAGCAACCTCTCGCTGGTCGGCCCGCGCCCGCACGCCGTGCAGGGCAAATTGCAGAGCCGGCTGTTCGACGAGGCGGTCGACGGATATTTCGCGCGCCACCGCGTCAAGCCCGGCATTACCGGCTGGGCGCAGATCAACGGCTGGCGGGGTGAAGTCGACAGCGAGGAGAAAATCCAGAAACGCGTCGAGTTCGACCTCTATTACATCGAGAACTGGTCGGTGCTGTTCGATCTCTACATTCTTCTCAAGACGCCGCTGGCGCTGATGACGAAGAATGAGAACGCTTATTGAACGCCTGACGCCTCGGTCGGTAGTTGCGTTGCGTAAGTTTGCGAGTGTGTAATGGCGTATGCGGCGACAGCCGGGGGCTTGCCTTCATCAGCGACTTCAGCGCCGCGCGTGATGACGCTGCAGCGCGCGCTGGTGTGGCTGGTCGGCGCGTCCGGCGCGATCGTTTTCATCGAACCCAGCCCCTACGAACTGGTGACGCTCGCCGCCGCCGTCATTTTCTTTGCCACGGGTTTGCGGATGCGGCTGGTGTTCATGCCGCTGTTGCTGCTGCTGTTCCTGGTCAATGTCGGCTACTCCATCGGCGCCGTCCCCTTTCTGGACAAGCCCGAGGTCGCCAACTGGATCGCGACCTCCTGGTACATGGCATTCACGGTGATGTTCTTCGCGATGGTGGTGTCCGAAGACACGCTGGCGCGGCTCGACATGCTTCGTCGCGGCCTGATTGTCGGCGCCCTGATTGCATCGATTTCGGGCATCGCCGGCTACTTCAATCTCGTTCCCGGCGGACATGACCTGCTGACGCTCTATGAGCGCGCGCGCGGCACCTTCAAGGACCCTAACGTATTCGGCGCGTTCCTGATCCTGCCCTCGCTGTTCGCCCTGCAAAGCGTCGTCTCCGATCGCCTGGCAAAATCGCTCCGCAGCACCCTCGCGCTCGGCATCATGGCTTTCGCGATCCTGCTGGCATTTTCGCGCGCGGCATGGGGCGGGCTCGTGATCACGGCCGCCTTCATGCTGGTGCTGATGGTCCTGACCAGTTCCTCGCGCGCGCAACGCTCGCGCATCGTCGTGATGTCGGTGGTCGCGGTGGTCATCGTGGTGGCGCTGCTCGCGGTGCTGTTGTCGTTCGATTCGATCAGCGAAATGTTCAAGCAGCGTGCGAGCTTCGATCAAAGCTACGACGAGGGCCGCTTCGGCCGGTTCGGACGACACATCCTCGGCGCCCAGATGGCGCTCGACCTGCCGTTCGGGATCGGGCCGCTCCAGTTCCACAACTATTTCCCCGAGGACACCCACAACTCCTATTTGAACGCCTTCATGTCCGGCGGCTGGATTTCGGGCATCTGCTATCCCGCGCTGGTGTTCGTCACCGTCATCATCGGATTCCGGCACGTCTTCGTCCGCGTGCCCTGGCAACGCGCCTATCTCGCGATTTTCGCGGCGTTCCTCGGCACCGTCGGCGAAAGTTTTATCATCGACACCGACCACTGGCGGCACTTCTGGATGATGCTGGGTGCGATGTGGGGCATGTTCGCCGCCGCGCAACCCTACAAGATCAATCCAGATCGCGCGCTGACGGCGTCCGACGAGATCAGCGCCGCCTGAACCCACGGGATCTATGCCTCGACCTCAAACGTCAGCCCGGCGTGATCGACCAGCCGCTTGACCAGGGCGTTGCCCATCGCCGCGCCGGGGGTCCAGATGCCGCCTTTGACTTCCGGCGCCTCGCGCAGGCCGATCGCGCATTCCGCGATCATTTTCGAGGTCGATCCATAACCGGGATCGCGATCGCCGCGCACCGCGACGCGAACCTGACGTCCGTCGGGCGCAATCCCGACGAACAGAAGATCGTAGAGACCGGTGTCGCGCTCTTGCTTCGACGGGCCCTCGCCCGGCTTCGGGCCGCCCGGCCCACCCATCTCCATATTGGCGGCAACGACGCGCTTGGCGTTGGCTTCGCCTTTCTCGCCAGGGCCGGTCAGCACCATCTCGTCATAGATAAAGTCTTTTCCGTACGGAAATCCCATCAGCAGGTTGGAACGGTGCACGTTGCGGGTGTTGATGGTCGCCATCACAAACGGCGCGGTCCACGCATCCAATTCCGCATCGAACAGCGGCTTGTTGCCGGGCGGCTGCTTTGGGCCCTCGAAGCCCGGCGTCAGCACGAACGGGTTCTTCAACAGCGCCACCTGGCTGAGGTCCTTCGCCGCGGCGGCAAACGTCGCCTTGATGCTGGCCGCGGTGCCGCCCGAGAACGTTCCCTTCATGGCGCGGACGCGGCCTTTGACGCGGCTGACCGGCGCACCCAGCACTTTCTTTGCCGTCCCCTGACAAAAGAACACGCCGAGTTCGAACGGCAGCGAATCGAAGCCGCAGGAAAACACGATGCGTGCCCCGCTCGATTGCGCGGTGGCCTGGTGCGCATCGATCATCTGGCGCATCCAGACCGGCTCGCCGCAGAGATCGAGATAGTCGGTGCCGCTCGCCGCGCAGGCCGCGACCAGTTCTGAACCGTAAAGCTGATACGGGCCGACCGTCGACAGCACCGATCCGGTCTGGTCGATCATGGCTTTCAGCGATGCCGGATCGCTGGCGTCGGCCTGGATCAACGCCGTGTCGGCCGGCGCGCCGATCGCATCGCGCACCGCGGCAAGCTTGTCCAGGCTGCGTCCGGCCATCGCCCATTTCGGCGCGCTCGCGCCGGTATAATGCGCCGCGAGATATTCGGCGACGAGCTGGCCCGTAAAACCGGTGGCGCCATAGACAACGATGTCGAATTTCGACGAAGGCTTCATATTCGATTCCCTGGGATGCTTTTCGGAAAGGTCTGGATGCGCTTGTATTACTTCTTCGCGTAGGAAACGCCCATGCCGGCGCGCACGTCGCTTTGAATGCCATAGGGCGCGATCGGATAACGCAGACCGTTTTTCGCCAACGCCTTCATGCCCGTGATCGCCTTGGCGAGATGCGCGGGCGACAGCGCCATCAGCATCTCCTCATCCGGCACGCCGCCATAGCGCCGCTCCGCATAGCACGGCAGCGACAGGCTGGGCTCGCCGGTTTTCAGCGCCCGCCCCCATGAATCGGCGCAAGCGGTCTCGCCGACCACGCCCCATTCGAATTTCTTGTAGCCGGTATATTGCAGGCCGTTGATCAGAATGATCATCTGCCCCGGCGTCGCATAGACCAGACAAATATCCGGCGGGTTGAGGCGTCCGCTGGCGAGCGGGCTCACCACCAGCGCCTCGTATTGGCCGAAAGCGACGACATCGAGTGCCTGCTGGCGCTTGCGCGCGTCCTCGGCATTCGCGTGCCAGACCCCAACATACGCCTGGCCGGCGAGCCACTTGTCGTCCTGCGGCGCCAGACCGATCACCGCGCGGCACTGCGCGCCGACCAGATCGTCAGCGGTGATGCCGACGGTCCAGCCCAGCCGCGAGGCCATGCTGACGATCTGGTCCGTGGTGTGAATCGCTGTCGGCCGCCTGATTTTTGGAATCGCCGCCATCTCCTCGGCCTTCGCGAACATCTTCATGCCTGTTACGGTGGTCTTCAGCCGAAGCAGGCTGTTCAGATCGGCCACCATGCCGGCCAGATCGAATTTTTCGCTCTGCATTGCCGCTTGCTGCATCACTGACACTCCCTGAACGGCAGGCTTACCGTTGCACGTGTTTCGATCCTAGCCGGATTATTCGTCGGCCGCGACACGCGCGTCACGGCGGCGCAGGCCCCGGCAACAGCTCGTCGATCTTGCCGGTGGCGCGGTACGCGACCAGCCCGATCCATTCGCGAATGCCGGTATCGACGCAATCCAGCCCGTCCACCGCGATGATCCAGAAATTCCAGAGATCGGCGCGGCCGCCGACGCGCCAATCCACCGGATACGGCTCGACGGCAAATCCGGCCTTTCGGAACAGCCCGACCGACCGCGGCATGTGGTAGGCGGACGTCACCAGCAGCCAGCGTTCGCCGCTTTTCGGCGCGGCAATCGCCTTGGAGAATTCGGCGTTCTCCTGGGTATTGCGCGAGCGCCGCTCCATGGTCAGCCGCGCCTTGGAAACACCGAGACTTTCGAATACCGCGGCGGCGTAATCGGCTTCCCTCGCATCGTCCGAGATCAAATTCCCGCTGCCGCCGGAGTAGATGATGCGGGCGTTCGGATAGCGACGGGCCAGTTCGGCCGCGGCGATGACACGGTCGGCCGCGCCTCTGAACACCGCGACGCCATGGGCCGCCGAAAGATCCCCGTCGATCGCGCCGCCCAGCACGACAATGCCGTCGGGCGCGCCGCGCGCGGGATCCCATGGCGGAAATCGCGATTCCAGCGGATAAAGCACGAAGTTTCCCAGCGGCGAAAACCCGCAGATCGCAAGCAGCACCAAGGCAACGACCATCAGCTTGCGGCCGAGCGATGCAAACCGCGTGACCAGCAGCAGTGCGCCGATGACACCGGCGCCGATCAGGAAGTTGGCCGGCAGCAGCATGATGCCGATGGTCTTGGAGAGGATGAAAAACAAGAGAGGCCTCTTTAAATATTCTTAGGGCGTGAAGCGCCGACCTTGAGAAAGCGGCCTCTCCTCGCGGAGAACGTCATACGCGGGCTTGACCCGCGTATCCATCTATCTTCGCAAAGGCCATCTTCGAAGAGAGGGTGGATTGCCGGGTCAAGCCCGGCAATGACGAGAATGCGCATTCGACAGAACGCCCGCGGCAGGGCACACTGGCAGTATCCCGCCCTAACGAAAAGCCCCCGTCATGACGCATCATCATCTGCATTCAAGCCCCGAAACCTGCCACTGGGGGTTCTTCGAAGCCAGGCTCAAACCCGTGCTCACCGTCGCCAGCGGCGATGAGGTCACCGTCGACACCATCAGCGGCGGACCGGACGTGGTGCCGGACCGGAATCGATTCCACGTTCCGCCCGAACTCGCGGCGGTGCACGCCAAAAACGAGCGGATGGTGCCCGGTCACATCCTGACCGGCCCGATCGCGGTCGAAGGCGCCAAGCCCGGCGACGTGCTCGAGGTCGAGATTCTCGACGTCAGGCTGCGGCAGGACTGGGGCTACAATCTGATCCGGCCGCTCGCCGGCACCCTGCCCGATGATTTCCACGAGACCCGGCTGCTCAACATTCCCCTCGATGCGGAGCGGATGGTGGGCCGGCTGCCGTGGGGGCTCGATCTGCCGCTTCGGCCGTTCTTCGGCGTGATGGGCGTGGCGCCGCCGCCGGCCTGGGGCCGCATCACCTCGCTGATCCCGCGCGCGATGGGCGGCAATTTGGACAACAAGGAGCTGATCCCCGGCGCCAAACTTTATCTGCCGGTGTTCGTGCCGGGCGCGCTGTTTTCCTGCGGCGACGGCCACGGCGTGCAGGGCGACGGCGAGGTCTGCGTCACCGCAATCGAGACCGCGCTGCAGGGCCGTTTCCGGCTGACGCTGCGCAGGGATTTGCGGCTCGATTATCCCCGCGCCGAGACGCCTGATCATTACATGACGATGGCGATGGATCCCGACCTCGACCAATGCGTGGTGCGCGCGCTGCGCGACATGATCGTGCTGCTCGGCGAAAAGCGCAACCTGTCGCGCGAGGACGCCTACACGCTCTGCAGCCTCGCCGCGGATCTGCGCGTGACCCAGACCGTCAACGGCTCCAAGGGCATTCACTGCATGATCGCCAAGTCGGTGGTGCATGGGTGAGGTCCAGCATTCCGGGGCGATGCGAAGCAATCGAGCTGCAGTAAAGGCATCAATATCTCGGCATCGGTGGTGAGCTCCCTCTCCCCTTGTGGGAGAGGGTTGGGGTGAGGGGTTCAGGTCTATCGTGAGAGCGTAACCCCTCACCCGGATCGCATCTGACGATGCGATCCGACCTCTCCCACAAGGGGAGAGGTGACGCGTACGCGCGTGCGCAGATTTAATTTTTTTCAGACAGCCAATCTCAGTGTCTGTCCGGAGAGTTCTTGAATCATATGAATCATCTGTGATTCAAGAGTGGTGGCCTGATTCGAGGAGGGGTCACCGATGTGGACGAGCAAGAATCGCGCCCGATACGACCGCAGCATGTTGCGCTATCCGAGCGATCTGACCGACGACGAATGGAGACTGGTCGAACCGCTGATCCCGCCGGGCAAGACTGGCGGTGGCAAGCGCACGGTGATCATGCGGGAGGTGGTGAACGGCCTCATGTACATTCTCTCGACCGGCTGTCAGTGGCGCGCGATCCCGAAGGACCTGCCGCCGAAAAGCTCGGTCCACGACTACTTCGACCTGTGGACCTATGACGGCACATTGGAACGAATCCACGATGCGCTCTATCAGCAGTGTCGAGAACAAGCCCAGCGGAAAGCCAGTCCGACTGCCGCCATCATCGATAGCCAGAGCGTGAAAAGCGCGGAAAAAGGGGGGCGTTCATTGATCCGCACGGCTACGATGCGGGCAAGAAGATCAAGGGCAAGAAGCGGCACATTCTTGTCGACACAGTAGGTCTCCTGCTCCACGCCGTCGTTCATCCGGCCGACATCCAGGATCGCGATGGCGGCGCTCTCGTCATGACGACATTGTTCGGGATGTTTCCGTTTTTGAAGAAGCTGTTCGTCGATAGCGGATATAAAGGACCGAAATTTGCCAATGCGCTTGCGAAACTTCGACCGCATATCGAGATCGAAATCGTCAAACGTTCCGATCAGGTCAGCAGCTTCGTGGTGTTGCCTAAACGCTGGATCGTCGAGCGCACCATTGCGTGGCTCAACCGCTGCCGCCGCCTGGCCAAGGATTGGGAGTGCCTCAACCGAAAGGCGTTGGCGTTCTTGCGACTCGCCTCAATCCGCTTCATGCTCAGAAAACTCTGCAATCCGGCCTGAAGTCTCCGGACAGACACTCAGACACACCTTCGCGATCTCGCGGCGCGGTACGTCCGAGGTTTGCCAAAAACATCCGCCCTGAAAACAGAGGGCGTGGGGAATGCCGGGCGCCCGATGCACCCGCAGCCTCGTGTGCGCATATTGGTAGTAAGTATGCACACGAGTATTCACAGCGAGCCATCGGAAATCACCCGACATTCCCGCACGCAATGGTTTACGGCTTATACCGTGCTCTCCCCGGTGATCGGCTTTCTTGCCACCGTCGTTACGCGGATTAATCCGCAAACTTGACACCAGCGTCGGGGTGTCAGGACCACACGTCTTCGCCGTCCGCTGCAAGCAACGCCCGTCAAGCGCGCCGCCGCGTCCACCGCATCCCGCCCCGCGTCCGTGACGTCGCGAGCCGCCCCTCTGAGTGGGACGGGACGGCCAGAGACATACAACTGATTTGGGTCTTCGGAAAACCAGAATATTTTTTCAAAAGGGGCTGGACACGAAATCGGAAAGCACGCCCGTCGGGCAAATCAGCTTGATCCGTTTCAACAAATCAGGTTTTAGAAAACTCTGAATGGCCGAACTCGTGTCGTCCTGACGCCTCGGCGCTGGCGTCAAATTCCGAATTCTCTTGATCTCCAGCGGCAATCGCTTCCTTATATAAGCAATTCGGTGACCCCGGCCGCGGCGAGCCCGGTCGCCAGGAACTTGCTTTCGCCAGTGGAGTTTTCGCAGCGTCTCATTTGGGAATCCGGAAAGGTCACAACATGATATCGCGCCGCACTATCGTTTTTTCGCTGACGGCCGGCACGTTGCTCGCCACCGCTTTGCCGGTTTTCGCACAATCCCGCCGCAGCAAATCGATCCAGATGCTCGACACGGACAATGATGGCACCGTCGATCTCGCCGAAGCCAAGAAGGCGGCTTCCGCGGTGTTTGACAAGCTGGAACGCGACAAGGACGGCACGCTGGACAAGCGTGAATTGTCCCGGAGAGTTTCGGCCAAGGACCTGGCCGCTGCCGATCCCGACCACGACGGCACGCTCACCAAGGACGAGTATCTTGCCCTCGTCGAGCAACGTTTCAAAGCGGCCGACCCGGATAATGACGGAACGCTGGACGCCAAGGAACTCAATAGCGCGGCGGGCCGCTCCCTGCTGCGGCTCTTGAGATAGCTGCACGACGCCAGGCCACCTAGGCCCGTCGCAGACCTTCCTCGGAACGTTGGCCGGATCGCGAGCGCCCGCGGCGCTCGCCGGGGCAGCCGTGCGGATCTCTCGATCGAGAACGCTCAGCAGCCTTGATCGGCCATCTTCGCCGAAGGTTTCGCACCCTGTGCCTGCTGCGCCGCAGTGGGCTCGCCTTGCATCTGCCTCTGGGCGTCCTGCGATGACGTGGCCTTTGCTCCAGCCACGCGGTTCATCGTATCCGTAGGCGGGTGCTCACCGGTGTTTGCCGAACCTGTCGTGGTGGACTGACCGGTGGAGCCGGGCGTCGGACCAGAGCCGGCGTCCTTGCCGCCGGTGTTGCAAGGGCCGGCGTTTGCGGTCCCCACGCTCAAAACCATGATGGCGCAGGCTGCGAGAGCGATCTGTTTCGCGTTCATTTGCCTCTCCTCGATTTCTTCTCATCCTTCGGTGAGTTCGCGCCTTCGGCGCACCTCCGAGGAATGTAAGGCAACCAAGCAGGACAACGCATGTTCCCATGGACGCGAAATCTAACCCAGCCGCCAGCCGACCTCGGTGGCGAAGCTCTGGTAGAAGTCGGCGTCGTAAGCGCGTTCCGGCGTTTGCCGCACGCGCTCGTCGAGCTGGCGGGCGTCGTCGCCGACCAGGATGCGCCACTGTCCGGCCTTGACGCCATCGAGAATGACTTTCGCGGCGGCCGCGGCCGTCATCGGCGCATCGTCGCGAAAACTGCGGGCGCGTTCGGCGGCGAGCGCCTGGACCTCGTCATCCGACATCGTCGACGCATCGATACCCCCTGCGGAAAGACGCACGCGGGTCAGCGCGACTTCGTTGTCGCTGAGGCGATCGGAATCGGTGCCGCTCTGGACTTTTCGGGAATTGGAAACAATTGACGTGCCGACGTGGCCGGGCATCACCACGGAGCATTTGATGTGCGGCGCGTTGAGCCGGAGATCGTTGATCAGCGCTTCGGTAAATCCCTTCACCGCGAACTTCGCCGAGCTATAGGCCGTGTGCGACACGCCCATTCCGATCGAGGCCCAGAAACCGTTGACGCTACTGGTATTGATGATGTGGCCCTCGTCGGCCTTCACCAGCAGCGGCAGGAAGGTGCGAACACCCAGATAGACCCCGCCCCAGCAGATGTTGAAGGTCTTTTCCCACTGCTCCCGCGTGTTGGTGAACAGGCTGCCGCCGCCGCCGATGCCGGCATTGTTGAACAAGAGATGGATCCGGTCGATCGCCTGCTGCTCGATCAGTTCGTCGCGAAAGCGTGTGAGCTGGTCCTCGATCGAGACGTCGGCGATATGCGTGGTGATGCGCAGCCCCTGCGGCAGCTTTTCCACCTCGCACAGCCGCTTTGTCTCGGCCATTGCATCGGCGGAGACATCGCACATCGCGACATTGCAGCCCTCGGCGACCAGTTGCCGTGCCAGCTCGCGCCCCATGCCCGTGCCGCCTCCGGTGATGACAGCAGTTTTTCCGGCAAAATCCTTCATGGGATCGCCCGCCTTCCGTTGGAATTGATGTCGTGGAGATTTTGGTTGGAGCGAGACAGTTTGAAGCCCCGCCCCCTTGTCTCGGGGTGAGACCATTCGAATTCGGACAAGCCTCAATAAGTCCCGGAAACACCGCCTAGCAAGCACTATTTGCTGGTTGGCGTTCGAGACGACGCGAACGAAATGCCAGTGTTTGCGGTCGATGGGGTCGGCCCGAAGGGTGGAATAGCTGAAAGCGTATTCCGCCACTTTTCGGCGCCAAGGGCGGCGCATCACGCCACGGTATTGCGACCTATGGGCTTACGGGCTCAGTCCACGGTCGGCAGGTGCCGCATGGTGAATTCGATCTGACCGTCCGGAAGCTGCCGCCAGTTTTCGACCACCGCCGTGTATCCGGCCTGCGGAAATTGATCGAGGATTTCGCGAGCTTTCAGACGCGCCGCGTCGATCGGCAATCTAAATATCTGGGGCTGCCGAAGGCCGGACATCCGGTCGGCCAGATCGCGGGGGCGAACGCGCATGTCGCACCTCCCTAGCTCTCGCGAGTTTTCGGTGGGCACCCTGAGCATCGAAGCGGGCATTTCAAGGAACGGGCCATGATGCCGTGACAGTTGTCCCCGCTAATCACTGTCCCACATACCATCTGCAGCGTCCTGTCGTTCGTCGCTCGCGCGTCCGCAACGAGGACCCGGGCGCCGGCGGTCAAGTCGTGCTAGGAGTAAAACCGATGGAAAACCAGGACGGTCCCGAACCTAGCAACCTGCACCACATCAAGCGCCCCAGGCTCCGTCTGAGCCGTACGCGCCTGGTGATGCTGTTGCTGTTGATTGTGGCTATTCCGATCTTCATCAGCCTGGCCAACAAGGCGGTGCGCGAAAATTCGGAGGCGATCAGGCAGAGTTTCGGCCGATAGCGCGCGGGCGCGGGATAGCTGAAACAAAAGCAGTCATGGCGAATTATCCCGGGGTATTCACCCCAAGGGAGACGGCCATGAAAATCACGACGATTGTGCTGGCAGTCGCGTTCGCGCTTTCCAGTAGCTTTGCGCTCGCCTACTCCGGGCACAGGCACCACCACCACATGCGCTATCACTCAGCCAGTCCGAACGGCACGGCTGGCGGGGCGACGTCATTGAGCGGAACCGGCTCCTCCCAGTTCGGCGGATCGGTGGCGGGCAGTACCGGCAGGAACTAGCAGCAAAAACAGACCAGGAGAAAGTGCCCGCATTTTTCGCGGGGCTTTTTTGGTCGGAGCGAGAGGATTTGAACCTCCGACCCCTAGTCTCCCAGACTAGTGCGCTAACCGGGCTGCGCCACGCTCCGATGCCTTAACGGCGTTGATGCTTAGGAAAATTCCCAGCCACACGCAAGCTACGAAATCCTCGAATGCGAACATAAGGGACACGAAAAGCGCGCTCGTGAACCCAGAGTCCCGGAATGATCCGCACGACGTTCCCTTGCTGTTCCCAAACGGTCCAGGGTGCTGTCCCGTTCGACCCCTGCTGGCCCGATTGATTTTGGGCGTGGCCTGATTTGATTTTTCAGGGGGCCACGAAGTGAAGCATAAAAGCGGCTGCGACGCAGGCCGCAATGGCGATGATTGCGCCCGTCCGCCTGTTCGGCAAAACGCCAAGGCTAAGTATCCCCAGACCAGCCAGAAGCGCGATTTTGACAGGGATCAAAGCCATCGTCTCACCGTCCCTGGCGCGCGCCCGCAGGCCGCGTCAGTTGGTAGCTTCTTTCACTTCCTAAATTCCGAACACCCAAACCGCAACGATGGTCCCAAGCACGGCCAGGCCGGAAATCGTCCAACCAGTCACGTAAACCGCGCCATCCGTTTCCGGCCTGTCCACCATGGGATCGTGCCAGTGCGACATGATCGCCTCCTGAGTTTGCCCCCCCCCTTTGACATTAGGTCGTTGCCAGCGGCCCAAGGTTCAATGGGAGTCGCGAGCGCGGCGGCTCAACGGTTCCGTGACCGCGCAGCAACGAAACTTTTGTTCCCTGCTTCGGAACCGCGCTTTTGGATTTACGTCTGGCGAACCGATCCAGCACAGTCAACACGCTCAGCAGGAGTTCTTCGCAGCGGCAAGCTAGCCGAACGCCACTACCCGTCCTTGAGCGCGGAATCGAGCAACTGCCGGCAGGCGATCAGGTCCTGCAACACCGCCTGCAGGCGGGCGGCGTCGAGCAGGCGCGCGCCGTTGCCGAGGCCGGGCAGCGAGCCGCCTTCAAGCACGCCCGGAATGCCGTCCTCGTCTTCCTCCTCGAGCAGGCGAAAATCGATGCCGTCGGTGCCCTCATAATCGTCGTCGTCGAGGTCGAGGCCGGGTGCTGCGTCCTGCTCCGGCTCCAGCACGCTTTTCCCGATGGCCTCCTCGATCGCACCGAACGAGGCAACCGCCGATCCGTCCGCCAGCCGCTGCACCGAGGCGATGCCGTGCTCTTTCAGGATCCGCTGCACCCCGCGGATGGTGTAGCCCTCGCCGTACAGCAGGCGCCGGATGCCACGGAGCAGATCCACGTCGTCGGGGCGATAGTAGCGCCGGCCGCCGCTGCGCTTCATCGGCTTGATCTGGGTGAACCGCGTCTCCCAGAACCTCAGCACGTGCTGGGGAATGTCGAGGTCGGCGGCGACCTCGCTGATGGTTCGGAACGCATCCGGCGACTTGTCCAAATGCCCGCTCCTTGTTGGTCTTCCCGTTGAAATTTCTAGTCGGTCTTGCCGCCGCCGTTGGCGCTATAGCCGTTGATCCGCTGCTTCAGAATGGCCGACGGCTTGAACACCATCACGCGACGCGGAGAAATCGGTACTTCAGTGCCGGTCTTGGGATTGCGGCCGATACGCTGGCCCTTCTTGCGCACCATGAACGAGCCGAACGACGACAGTTTCACGGTCTCGCCCTTCTCCAGGCAGTCGGTGATCTCTTTCAGGACCAGTTCGACAAAGGCGGACGACTCCGTGCGCGACAAGCCCACCTTCTGGTAGACCGCTTCGCACAGATCGACGCGTGTGACTGTTTTTCCGGTTCCGGTCATCGCCTGCCCCAACTCACGGCGAACAATTTACCATCTGAAATTATGAGCTTAACACGCGACGGTCAACAGCGCTCATCGATGCAATGGCATGAAAGGACACCGCGAAGCGTCAAAGTTTACCGACATTTTAACGGAGTGCTTACCAGCGCAACAGCGCCGAACCCCAGGTGAAGCCGCCGCCCATGGCCTCCAGCAGCACCAGATCGCCCTTCCTGATGCGCCCGTCGGCGACCGCGACCGACAGCGCCAGCGGGATCGACGCCGCCGAGGTATTGCCGTGCAGATCGACCGTCAGCACCACCTTCTGCGGTGCAATATGCAGCTTGTGCGCCGAAGCATCGATGATTCGCTTGTTGGCCTGGTGCGGCACGAACCAGTCGATGTCCTCAGCCGAGGTGCCGGTGGCCTCGAACGCATCGACGATCACGTCGGTGATCATGCCGACCGCATGCTTGAAGACTTCGCGGCCTTCCATCCGGAGATGGCCGACGGTCCGGGTCGAGGATGGGCCGCCATCGACATACAGTTTCGACTTGTGCCGGCCATCGGAGCGCAGATGCGTGGTCAGGATGCCGCGGTCGGAGGATTTACCCGGCTGCTGCTCGGCGTCGAGCACCACCGCGCCGGCGCCGTCGCCGAACAGCACGCAGGTTCCGCGGTCGTTCCAGTCGAGGATCCGCGAGAAGGTCTCGGCGCCGATCACCAGCGCGCGCTTGAACGCGCCGCAGCGCAGGAAATTATCGGCGGTGGCCAGTGCGAACACAAACCCCGAGCATACCGCCTGCAGGTCGAAGGCCGCCCCATGGTGGATGCCGAGCGCGGCCTGCACCGCGACCGCGGTGGCGGGAAAGGTGTTGTCCGGCGTCGAGGTCGCCAGCACGATCAGGTCGATCGACTGCGCATCGATCCCGGCATTGGCCAGCGCCGCGTTCGCGGCGTTGATCGCCAGATGCGAGGTGAACTCGCCCTCGGCGGCGATATGGCGCTGCCTGATGCCGGTACGCTGAACGATCCACTCGTCCGAGGTGTCGATCCGCGCCGCCAGTTCGGCATTGGTCAGGATCTGCCGCGGCAGATAGGCGCCGCAGCCGAGCACGACCGAACGTATTGCAGTCACGAGACAGCCTCCTGCGCAGTCGGCGCCGACAGCGCGCTGCCGTCACGGTTGAGCATCTGATTGATCTTCGTCAGGAGATCGTAGTGGACCATTTCATAGCCAACATCGACCGCATAGGCAAAGCCTTCGGCGTCGGTTCCGCCGTGGCTCTTGACCACGATGCCGTTCAATCCGAGGAATACGCCGCCGTTGGACTTGTTCGGATCGAGCTTGTCGCGCAGCGACTTGAACGCATTCTTCGCAAAGAGGTAGCCGATCCGGGAACGCCAGCTGCGCGACAACGCCGCGCGCAGGAATTCGTTGATCTGGCGCGCGGTGCCCTCGGCCGCTTTCAACGCGATATTGCCGCTGAAACCTTCGGCGACGATGACGTCGGCCGCGCCCTTGCCGATGCCGTCGCCCTCGACGAAGCCGATATATTCGAGCTGCGGCAGGTTCATCGCGCGCAGCAATTCGGCGGCCTCGCGGATCTCCTCGCGGCCCTTGATTTCCTCGACGCCGATATTGAGCAAGCCGACGGTGGGGCGCTCGAGATTGAACAAGACGCTGGCCATGGCGCTGCCCATCACCGCCAGCGCCATCAGATGATGGGCATCGCCGCCGATCGTGGCGCCGAGGTCGAGCACGACGGAATCGCCGCGCATGGTCGGCCATACCGCCGCGATCGCCGGACGGTCGATCCCCGGCAGCATCCGCAGATTGAACCGCGCCATCGCCATCAGGGCGCCGGTATTGCCCGCGGATACCGCGACGTCGGCCTCGCCCTTCTTGACCGCGTCGATCGCAAGCCACATCGACGAGGTCCTGCGGCCACGGCGCAACGCCTGGCTGGGCTTGTCGTGCATGCTGACGGCGACGTCGGTATGGATGACCCGCGAGACCGCCTTCAGCGCCGGATGTCTGGCGAGTTGCGCGTCGATCAAAGCGCGATCGCCGAACAGCAGAAATTCGCTGTCGGGATGCCGGGTCAATGAAATCGCGGCGCCGGGAATGACGACGGATGCGCCGACATCGCCACCCATGGCGTCAAGCGCGATTCGAACCTTTTGCGGCATGAACGTCCCGGAAGCCTGATTTGTTGCGGTCTTGAAGCGCTCGCCGCGGACTGGAAATCGCCACGGACAGCGGCGATCGGCCAGACGCAACGCTGCACCCCCGGCCGGGCCGCGACAATAGCGTGTCCCCGCCCCGAAACAACCTCTTGACCCCAGCCTTTTGGATGCCAAGGCACAGCGATGCGGAATTGCAGCATATGGATAAAGCGTGACAATTCAATGCATTAAATCGAATTATTGGATCGGTCCCGGATCGATGCTTGTTGCATTGCAGGCTCACCTCCGCTTCATCCGCTGCGCTTCATCCGCGCTCTAACGGTGCTGCAGCGATTCTTCATCGGCACTTTAGCGGTTGTTGGGCTTCTTCGGCCCGGGCGGCTGCGCGTCGAGCCGCAATGCCTTGAGCGCGGCAAACGGGTGATCCTCGGGATCGTCGGCGACAGCAGGCGGTTCGAAAACCACATCCGGCTTGCGCGGATAGGGATCGACGGCGAGGAACAACGCATCGGTCGCGAGCCGGCCCAGATCGATAATGCCATTTTCGATCGGCTCCGGCGGATCCGGAATCTCGGCATCGCTTTCGGCGGCGTCGTCGACCAGATCGGCCAGCTGGGGAATTTGCTCCGGCGGCGCAAAGATCAGATCGATCGCTTCGTCGATGTCGTTCAAAATCGGATCGAGCGAGACCACGCAGGTCTGTCCGATCCGCGCCCGGACCCGACCCGCGACATGGACGCGGCCCCCGCTCGCGGGGGTCACATCCAGCGACGCATTCGCGAACAGGATTTCGCGCAATTCGGCGACTTCAGCCATGGCATCGCGCACGGCCGGGCTGGCTTCGATGTCGCGATGCAATCCGGTGTCCGGCAGTTGCGCCACGGTAACGGGGACGGTCCAGGGATCTGCCTTGCTGGCAACGGCTTTGCGGGTATCGGCTTTGTCGGTCATGCCAGTCGTTCTGTTCATGCTTGCGCGCCGGCTTCGGCCGGCGCGGGAAATTTCCACGATGCGCCCCGCAACGCCACCTCGTCCAGTGCCGCGAGCTCCATGATCACGGCCTCGGCATAGACGGCGAGCCGCCGTGCATGTTCGAGGTGGGCTCCGTTCAAGATATTCTTGTCGAGCGCCAGCGCCAGCGGCTCGGCTCCCCCGGCCAAAGCGAGGTCATAGGCCGCCGACCGGCCGTAGAAGGCCTCCCCGAAGGCTTGCATCCGCTTCGGGACGGTGAGATCCCCGACGCCCATTTCACGCAGGTTCGCATCCATATCGTCGCAGAAGCGATCGAACAGCGCCTGGCAGGTCTCAGTGCCCCCCTCGATCGACTTCAGCCGCCGCAACACCATCCACAAATGCAGCACCAGCAGATCAAAACGGCCGTTAACCGTGTCCGGCACGGCCAATTCCCGGTAAAACAACGGTTCTCGCGCTTGCGTCACGATCATGCCATAGATGGCCTCAATGGTGCCGCGCGGGGCTACCCGGGGTTTCCTGAAGTGATTGAACGGCCAAAGCATTGTGGGTTCCGTCGGCGAGCCCCAAGGGTTGGTTTATGGGGCGCTCGCGCCTGTTGCAATCCGGCGTGCTGCCCGGTACGTCAACGCCAAGCGCGATGCAAGGGGACGGGATCATTTCCCAAATGATTGAGACGAGTCCGACATGCCCACGCGTGGGCTTTCCGCGCGGCGCGCCCGCGCGCTGGCGCCGCATCCGCGCCGCCGCCGCCATCGCGCTGCTCTGCGCGACGCTGGGCGGCTGCCTCACCGGCGAGCAGTTTCAAAAAGGCTACATCCTGCCGCCCGGCGCGCTCGAGCAGATTCCGATCGGCGCCAGCCAGGATCAGGTGCTGATCGTGATGGGAACGCCCTCCACCGTCGCGACCCTGAACGGCGAGGTGTTCTATTACATCTCGCAGCGCTCCGAGCGCCCGGTCGCGTTCATGAACCAGAAGGTGGTCGACCAGCGGGTGATCGCGATCTATTTCGACAGGAACCGCCAGGTGCAGCGGCTCGCCAATTACGGGCTTCAGGACGGCAAGATCTTTGACTTCATCAGCCGCACAACGCCTACCTCGGGCCAGGAAATGAGCTACCTGACGCCGCTGTTCAAGCTGCTGGCCTTCCACTAGCCAGGCCGCACCTCATGTCCCGGACGCGGTGCAGCGCCTCTTCGGCGCTGCTCCGCAGGGCCGGGACCCAGTCTGGTCAAAACAACACGGACCCCGGGAAGCGCACCACGCCGCAAGCGCGGCGCGCTGCGCAGCATCCGGGGAACGCAGCTACCTTCGTGTCCCGGACGCGGCGCGGCACTCTTCGGCGCTGCTCCGCAGAGGCGGGACCCAGTCTGGTCAAACAACATGGACCCCGGATCAGCAGCGCACCAAGCCGCAAGACATAGCGCGTCGAAGACGCGCGTGAACGCGCTGATGGCGCCGCGCGGCATCCGGGGAACGGGCGAGAAACATACGGAAATGAAAAAACCCCGCGGCTCGCACCGCGGGGTTTTTGGTTTCGATCAGGATTCGGCGGTTTAGTGCGCCAGGATCGCCAGCAGCAACAGCGCGACGATGTTGGTGATCTTGATCATCGGGTTGACGGCCGGGCCGGCCGTATCCTTGTAGGGATCGCCGACGGTGTCGCCGGTCACCGCGGCCTTGTGGGCGTCGGAGCCCTTGCCGCCGTAATGGCCGTCCTCGATGTACTTTTTGGCATTGTCCCAGGCGCCGCCGCCCGAGGTCATGGAGATCGCGACGAACAGGCCGGTCACGATAACGCCGAGCAGCATCGCGCCCACCGACGAGAACGCCGCCGACTTGCCGGCCGCCCCGCCGCCCGCGATCACGTAGATCGCGAAGTAGACCACGATCGGGGAGAGCACCGGCAGCAGCGACGGGATGATCATTTCCTTGATCGCCGCCTTGGTCAGAAGATCGACCGCCTTGCCGTAGTCCGGCTTGTCAGTGCCCTGCATGATGCCGGGCTTTTCACGGAACTGACGCCGCACTTCCTCGACGATCGCGCCGGCCGCGCGGCCGACCGCGGTCATGCCCATCGCGCCGAACAAATACGGCAACAGGCCGCCGAACAGCAGGCCAACCACGACGTAGGGGTTGTTCAGCGAGAAGTCCGGGATCACGCCCTGGAAGTAGGGAAACTTCACGGCGTTGGCGATGAAGTATTTGAGGTCTTCATTGTAGGCCGCAAACAGCACCAGCGCGCCCAAACCTGCCGAGCCGATCGCATAACCCTTTGTCACGGCCTTGGTGGTGTTGCCGACCGCGTCGAGCGCGTCGGTGGCCTTGCGGACTTCCTTGGGCAGGCCGGCCATCTCGGCAATGCCGCCGGCATTGTCGGTGACCGGGCCGAAGGCGTCGAGCGCCACGACCATGCCGGCCAGCGCCAGCATGGTGGTGGTCGCAATCGCGATGCCGAACAGGCCGGCCAAGCTGTAGGTGACGAGGATGCCGGCAATGATGACCAGCGCCGGACCGGCGGTGGACTCCATCGAGATCGCCAGGCCCTGGATCACGTTGGTGCCGTGGCCGGTGACCGACGACGCCGCGATCGACTTCACCGGGCGATATTCGGTGCCGGTATAGTATTCGGTGATCCAGATGATCAGCCCGGTGACGGCGAGGCCGACGATGCCGCATTCGAACAGCGCCATGCCGGTGAACTTCACGCCCGCCAGCGGACCGAAGCCGACCAGCCAGTTGATCGCGCCGGCGACGCCGATCAATGACAGGATGCCGGTTGCGATCAGGCCCTTGTACAGCGCGCCCATGATCGACTGGTTGGCGCCGAGCTTGACGAAGAAGGTGCCGATGATCGAGGTGATGATGCAGACACCGCCGATCGCGAGCGGCAGCGTCATCATGTTCACCAGCAGCGGCGAGGTCGCAAAGAAGATCGCGGCCAGCACCATGGTGGCGACTGCGGTCACCGCGTAGGTCTCGAACAGGTCGGCCGCCATGCCGGCGCAATCGCCGACATTGTCGCCGACGTTGTCGGCAATCGTGGCGGGGTTGCGCGGATCGTCTTCGGGAATGCCGGCCTCGACCTTGCCGACCAGATCGCCGCCGACGTCGGCGCCCTTGGTGAAGATGCCGCCGCCGAGCCGCGCGAAGATCGAAATCAGCGAAGCGCCGAAGCCGAGCGCCACCAGCGCGTCGACCACGGTGCGGCTGTTGGCGGCCAGATCCAGGAAATGCGTCAGATAGGCGAAGTAGATGGTGACGCCGAGCAGCGCGAGGCCCGCGACCAGCATGCCGGTGATGGCGCCGGCCTTGAAGGCGAGTTCAAGTCCGCCGGCCAGCGACGTCGTCGCGGCCTGTGCGGTGCGCACATTGGCGCGAACCGAGACGTTCATGCCGATGAAGCCGGCCGAGCCCGACAGCACCGCCCCGATCAGGAAGCCGACCGCGACCAGCATGCCGAGGAAATAGGCCAGCAGCACGAAGATCACGATGCCGACCATACCGATCGTCATGTACTGGCGCTTGAGATAGGCCTGCGCGCCTTCGCGCACCGCAGCCGCGATTTCCTGCATCCGCGGATTGCCGGCATCCGCCTTCAAAACCGATGCGGTCGCCCAGATGGCGTAAACGATGGAAAGCGCTCCGCAGAGCACAATCACCCATAATGCTGTCATTGAATTTGCCTCAGATCCTTGATTCTGTCGGACGCCTGTCACCGCGGGAGCGGCGGGCACGTAAAAACAAGGCCTTACCCTGCCCAAAAGAGCGGCCTTAAATCGGCGGGACCATGCCAAAATCATATCCCGGGCGCAACGTCGCGGAGGCCAGAAACCGTCGATTTCGGCAGGTATTTGCGCCGAACCCGGCGGTTTCCGCCAGATTCCTAAAAATGACTGTAAGAGAGGCGCTTAAGGCCAATTTCGCTGCCCTGCGCGTCGAGGAATTTCGGGGCCGACACCCCCGCGACCACCGCGCCGATGGAGGTCACGGCCACCCCCGCGGCGTCGGCGGCTTGCGCGAACGCCGCCAAGCGATTCTCCGGGACCGCGCACAGGACCTCGTAATCGTCGCCGCCGGCAACGATGGCCTCGATGCCGACGCTGCCGCCCGCCAGCAGCGCCGCAGCGGCCGCCGACAAGGGGATACCGGGTGCGTCGATGACAGCCGATACGCCCGACGCCGCGCATAGCTTGGCGAGATCGCCGGCGAGACCATCGGATACATCCATCGCCGCGCCGGCGTGATCGCGGACTGCCTGCGCCAGCGCAGTGCGCGGCTGCGGAATCCGGTAGCGGCCCACCAGCATCGCTTTTGCCGCTGCGTCATCGGCCAGGACAGCCGCGACCGCGCCGCCCCGCAGGATGTCGAGACCCAGCGCGGCGTCGCCGATCGTTCCCGTCACCACGACGCGGTCGCCCGGCTTCGCGCCGGTGCGATAGACCATCTTGCCCGCAGGCACGCGCCCGAACGCCGTGATCGAGATCATCAGGGGACCCGGCGTGGAAACGGTGTCGCCGCCCAGCAGCGGACAGCGGAACAGGCCGGCGTCCTCGCCAAGCCCGCGCGCGAATGCTGTCAGCCACGCATCCTCAGCGGAACGCAGCGCGAGCGTCAGCACGAAGCCTGCCGGACTCGCGCCCTTCGCGGCGAGATCGGAGAGGTTCACCCGCAGCGCCTTGCGCGCGACGGTATCGGGGGGATCGTCGGGCAAAAAATGCACGCCCTCGACGATAGCGTCGGTGGTGACCACGATGTCCTCGCCCAACGCCTTGAGGACCGCCGCGTCGTCATCCAGATTGAAGGCGCCGGGGTCGGTCGCGAGCGGACGGAAATAGCGGGAGATCAGGGAGTCTTCGCCGGACGGTGTTTCTTTGCGGTCGGTCATGACGCGCGACCCAGCCCACAGCCGTCATCGCCCAGCGCAAAGCTGTCATCGCCCGGCTTGACCGGGCGATCCAGTATTGCAGAGGCGCCGGCGATTGATCGAGAGGCCGCGGCGTACTGGATCATCCGCCTTCGCGGATGATGACAGCTGAGGAGGCGGCCATAGGCCGTCATCTCAGCCTCCCGCCCGCGCGAACTCATCGGCGCGAAACTGGCGGGCGATCTGGTCGAGCACCGCGTTCACCATGCCGGTCTCATCGCCGTCGACAAAGGCGTTGGCGACGTCGACATATTCGGAGACCACGACGCGGCCGGGCACATCCTTGCGATGCTCGAGTTCGTAGGAGCCGGCGCGCAGCACCGCACGCAGGATGGCGTCGATCCGCTTCAAGGGCCAGCCCTTCGACAGCGCTTCGTCGATCAGCGGGTCAAGCTTGGCCTGGTCGCGCACCACGCCGGACACGACGTCGCGGAAAAAGGCCGCCTCGGCCGGCAGGTATTTATCGCCCTCGACCTCGCCGCCGAGCCAATGGCTCTCGAACTCGGCGAAGATATCGTTGATCCCGGCGCCGCCGATATCCATCTGATAGAGCGCCTGCACCGCGGCGAGCCGCGCCGCGCCGCGCCGGTTGGCTTTCCTGTCCGGACCTTTGGCCTGCTTGTCCTGCGTCTTCTTGTTCTCTGCCATGATCAAACCTGCGTCAGCCGGCGCTTGATGCGCAGCATGGCCAATGCTGCCCGCGCGGCGTCGCCGCCTTTGTTGAGTTCGCCGGGGCGCGCCCTCGCCCACGCCTGTGCGTCGGTGTTGACGGTGATGATGCCGTTGCCGAGCGGAAAACGTCTGTCCACCGCGAGGTCCATCAGCGCGCGCGAGGATTCCATCGAGACGATCTCGAAATGGATAGTGTCGCCCCTGATCACGCATCCGAGCGCGATCGCGGCGTCGTAGGGCTTGCCCCTGCTCTCGGCGGCATCGAGCGCAATCGCGATTGCCGCGGGGATTTCCAATGCGCCGGGAACCGTGATCACGTCGTGACCAACACCGGCGGCTTTCAGCTCGGCAACCGCGCCTTCCAGCATCGCATCCTGGATATCGTCATAGAAGCGCGCCTCGACAATCAGCGCACGCGCGCCCGAGATATCGGTTTGATCCTTCAACTGTGCACGCCGCGCGTCTGCCATCTTGTTCCATGAGTATTGATTTGCTGTGCGGGGGTTTTAGTCGCCGCTCCACAGGAAGCCAAGCACTATACTGCCCGCGATTGAACCGGATCAGCCCGCGGTATTCACTTTGCAGTCAAACAGATACCCTTGCAGCGCGGCTTCGGCTGCCGATCGTTTCGCTGAATGTGCAGGACGCAGCGTCACCGTGACATCGACCCCGCGCTTTCCGCCGGCCACGACATCGACGCGGAAATCGTCAATACCGAGGGCCTTGATGATTTCCTCCACGACGACCCGTTGCACGGCGTCGATGCGAAGCTGGGGCTTGAATATCTTGCCGACACTCGTCATCGGAATAGCCTCGATGATGACGATCTGCTTCGGCCACGCCGGCCTCTCGGCGATCAACGGCTCGGCGAATGCCCTAAGCTCCTCGGTCGTCACCTGCGCGCCCGGCTGCAACGCGACATAACAAATCGGCAGTTCGCCCGCATACCGGTCCGGCTGCCCCACGGCGGCAGCCAGCGCCACCGCGGGATGGGCCTCCAGCGCGCTTTCAATCACCACCGGATCGATATTGTGGCCACTGCGGATAATCAGATCCTTTGACCGGCCTGCGATGAAAATCCGCCCCTGCTCGTCGGTATAAGCAAGATCGCCGCTCTCGAGCCAGCCATCGCGAAGCAAGCTCGCATTGTGGCTCGGATCGCGATATCCCGGCGTGACGTGCGGTCCGGAAATCATCAGCACGCCGATCTCATGTGGCGCGCATGGCCCGTCCAGGAAACCGTCGGCGCCGAGCCTGCGGACCACGGCCTCGGTATAGGGAATGCGATAGCCCACCGATCCCAGCACCGACTCCCCGCACGCCGGATCGACCGCCAGCACGCCGGCGGTTTCCGTCATTCCAATGATCTCATGGATCTTCTTGCCGGTCATCGCCTGGAATTTCTCGCCGACGGCGCGGGGCAGCATCGAAGCGCCCGTAACCGCGTAGCGCGCAGAAGAGATATCGGCGTCGACGGGAACATTGAGCAGCGCGGACAGAGCGGTCGGAACACCGCCGATCACGGTGGCCCTGGTACGTGCGACGATCCGCCAGAAATTTTTGACCATCAGCGGATTACGCATCCCCGAAGGCGACAGCACGATCACGTTCGAGCCGGCCAGGAAACAGGACAGACCGACCGAGATGGCGCCTCCGACGTGAAACAACGGCAAACTGTTGGTCAGATTGTCGGTCTCGCCGAGATCGTACAGCACGGCTGCGCCGAATGCGGCGACGATCTGGTTGCGGTGGGTGTGCACGACCAGCTTCGGTGAACCGGTGGTGCCTCCGGTGTGGAAATAGGCGGCGACATCGTCGTCGCGGCGGCTGTTGCCGGATGCGAGAACTTTTCCATCCTGGGCCGCGAGCGCCGAGGCAAATTCGATGACACCGTCCGGCAACGGCGCGTCCGTCACCGAGATCCGGATGAGCTTGAGACCCGGAATCAACGCCTGGACCGCCAGAGCTTTCTGCCAGATGTCGAGTTGCGGATGAGGCCCCAGCGTCACCAGGATCGTCGCGCCGGAGGCCTCGATCAGCTCGGCGATGTTTTGCGCCTGCAGCAGGAAATTAATGGGCACCGCATAGCCCGCGGTCTCCGCGCCCCACAAGGTGAAATGGGTTTCGACCAGGCTCGGCAGGATGTAGGCCACGCCCGGCGCAGATCCGCCGATGGAGGTAAACAGATTGGCCGCACGGGTGATGCCTTCGAGCAATTGACGGTAGGAAACCAGGCGCGGTTTCTCCTCATCCTCTCCCGTCATCACCATGGTCAGCGCGGTATGATCCGGATTGCGTGCCGCGCTCTTCACAAAGACGTCGTAGACGCATCTCGCGTCGTAACGTTGCGCAAACGGCTTTTCGTTTTCGAATCGAATCACGTCCGCAAGCGTCGCGATCGGATAGTCGCTGAATGCTGGCACTGGATCTCCCCAAATGTTGGGATCTCTGCGGACCCTTTTTGACGAACCGTACCGCTACAATGGCATCTCGCTCAACCGCGCGGCGTAGCGCGCCATCAGGTCGACCTCGAGATTGACCTCGCTGCCGGCGCGCCAGCTGTGAAGCGTCGTGACATTTAGCGTGTGCGGAATGATCAGCACCGAAAACGCTGTCTCATCGACGGTATTGACCGTCAGCGACACGCCATCCAGCGTGACCGAGCCCTTGGCCGCGATGAAGCGCGCCAGTTCGCGCGTGGTGCGCAGTTCGAACCGCGCCATGTCGGGAAGGTCGTCGCGCGTGACGATGGTGGCGATCCCGTCGGCATGGCCGGCCACGATATGGCCGCCGAGTTCATCGCCGATCTTCAGCGCGCGCTCGAGGTTGAGTTTGGTGCCGACGCTCCAATGTTTTGCGGTGGTCATGCCAAGGGTTTCAGCGGCGGCGTCGACATCGAACCAGGTCTTGTCGCCCGCGACGCCCGCGGCGACCACCGTCAGGCAGACGCCGTTGCAGGCGATCGAGGCGCCGTCCGCGATGCCGGCACGGTCGTAGCGGCAGGCGATTCGCAGCCGGTGCAACTGCCCCTGCGCCGTTGGGGTCATGGCCGTTATCTCGCCGATGTCGGTGACAATGCCGGTGAACATCTGTGTCCTCTTGCCGTCATGGCCGGGTGGCCATCCACGTTTTCCTTTGTCATTTGTGGCCAAGACGTGGATGCCCGGCACAAGGCCGGGCATGACGAGCTTGGGTGTTCATGCGCGCTCGTAGATCGTCAGAGTATCCTTCTGCAGGCTTTCGCTAGCACGAACGCGAAAGTCCGGCGACTGTGTGATGGATGTCGGCGGCAATGCCTCCAGCGCATCGACGCCGCCGGCGCCGATCGCATCGGGGCCGCGCAGCAGCCAGACTTCGTCGACCAGCCCTGAGGCGACAAAGGATGACGCCACGCGCGCGCCGCCTTCCACCAAAAGCCGTGTGATGCCCTTTTCAGCGAGCGCATGCAGCACAGCCTTAAGATCTAGCCCCGACGGCGTGGTCGTGGTGGCCACCCGGATCACCTGCGCGCCGGCGGCGCCGAGCTTCATGGCGGCAGGCGCTTCCGACAAGGTCGAGGTCATCACCCACAGCGGCGTCTGGCGCGCGGAATGAACCAGCCGGCTGCTGCCTGATATCCGCAGGCTCCGATCGAGTACCACCCGCACCGGCGAACGCGCTTCCATGCCCGGCAGCCGGCAGGTCAAAAGCGGATCGTCCGCCTGCACCGTGCCGATCCCGACCAGGATCGCGTCGGATTGCGCCCGCAGCAGATGCACCCGCGCTCTTGCGGCGTCGCCCGATATCGCCACGGGTTTGCGCTCCGCAGCGCCGATCTTGTCGTCGGCGGATACCGCGAGCTTGAGGATCACGTGGGGACGCTTGTCGCGGATGCGCCTGAAATGGCCGGCATGGTCATGCGCCGCCTCCGCCGCCCCTGGCCCGATGTCGACCGTAATGCCGGCGGCGCGCAATTTGGCATGGCCCTGCCCGGCCACCTCCGGGTTGGGATCCTCGATCGCCGAGACCACGCGGGCGATGCCGGCGGCAATGATGGCGTCCGCACAGGGCGGCGACTTGCCGATATGGGAGCACGGCTCCAGCGTCGCATAGAGCGTGGCGCCTCGCGCAGCCTCGCCGGCGCGCTTGAGCGCCTCCGGTTCGGCATGGGGGCGGCCGCCGGGCTGGGTCCAGCCACGGCCGATGATGACGCCGTCCTTGACCACGACCGCGCCGACGGCGGGATTGGGCCAGGTTTGGCCCTGCCCGCGGCGCCCGAGCGTCAATGCCAGCCGCATGAAGCGCTGGTCGGCGGCTTTGGATTGCTTCGATTTCTGCGCGAACTGGTCTTCCAGAATGCGGAAGATCATTTGCGTAACAGGGCCAGCCGCGCGTCGTCGTCGCCGGAGAGCTCGCCGAGCACGGCTTCGAAGTCTTTCGCTTCGCGGAAATTGCGATAGACCGAGGCGAAGCGGACATAGGCGACGTCGTCGAGCTGACGCAGATGCTCCATCACGATCTCGCCGATCGCCTCGGATGAAATCTCGGCTTCGCCGCCGCTTTCCAGCTCGCGCACGATGGCCGAGACCATCTTCTCGACCCGCTCCGCATCGACCGGACGCTTGCGCAGGGAAATCTGCAGCGAGCGCACCAGTTTATCGCGGTCGAACGGCACCCGGCGGCCGTTGCGCTTGATCACCGTGAGTTCGCGCAGCTGCACGCGCTCGAAGGTGGTGAAGCGGAAATTGCAGGCGATGCATACCCGCCGGCGCCGGATCACGGCGGAATCCTCGGTCGGACGGGAGTCCTTTACCTGGGTATCGAGACTGTTGCAGCTTGGGCAACGCATCCGGCTAAAACCTTACTGCAAGACCTTATTGATAGATCGGAAAACGATCGGTGAGCGCCTTGACCCGTTCCTTGATCGCGGCTTCGACCATCGGCGCACTGCCGTCCTGCGACTGCGCGATCGCGTTGAGCACCTCGGCGATCATGCCGGCGACCTGCTTGAATTCGGCAACGCCGAAGCCGCGCGTGGTCGCCGCCGGCGTACCCAGCCGAAGGCCCGAGGTGACGAACGGCTTTTCCGGATCGAAGGGAATGCCGTTCTTGTTGCAGGTGATGGCGGCGCGCACCAGCGCCTTTTCCGAGACGTTGCCCTTGAGGCCCTTCGGCCGGAGATCGACCAGCATCAGATGGTTGTCGGTACCCCCCGAGACGATGTCGAAACCGTGGCCGCGCAGGCTCTCGGCCAGCGCCTTGGCATTCTCGACCACGTTCTTCGCATAGATCTTGAAGTCCGGCCGCAGCGCTTCGGCGAACGCCACCGCTTTCGCCGCGATCACATGCATCAGCGGCCCGCCCTGCAGGCCCGGGAAGATCGCCGAGTTCAATTTCTTGGCGAGCGCCTCGTCGTTGCACAGGATCAGGCCGCCGCGCGGACCGCGCAGCGATTTGTGCGTCGTGGTGGTGGTGACATGGGCATGCGGCACCGGCGAGGCATGCACGCCGCCGGCGACGAGGCCGGCGAAATGCGCCATGTCGACCATCAGATAGGCGCCGATGCTGTCGGCGATTTCGCGAAACCGCTTGAAGTCCCAGGCGCGCGAATAGGCCGATCCGCCGGCGATGATCAGTTTCGGCCGCACCTGCTCGGCCTGTTTTGCGACCGCATCCATGTCGATGACCTGGTCGTCGCGCCGCACCGTGTAGTGCGCGGCCTTGAACCATTTGCCGGACATGTTGACGGGCGAGCCATGGGTGAGATGGCCGCCGGCGGCGAGATCGAGACCCATGAAGGTGTCGCCGGGCTGCAGCAGCGCCAGGAACGTCGCCTGGTTCATCTGGCTTCCCGAGTTCGGCTGCACATTGGCAAAGCCCGCGCCGAACAGTTTTTTGGCGCGGTCGATCGCCAGCGTCTCCACCACGTCGACCCATTCGCAGCCGCCGTAATAGCGGTTGCCCGGATAGCCCTCGGCATATTTGTTGGTCAGCGCCGAGCCCTGGGCTTCCAGGACTGCGCGGCTGACGATGTTTTCCGACGCGATCAGCTCGATCTCGTGGCGCTGGCGGCCGAGTTCACCGCGGATGGCGGCGGCGATATCCGGATCGGCCTCGGAGAGTGTGGCCGAAAAGAACGAGTCGGGCGCGGAGCCGGTTTGGGCACCGGATGAAGAAGGGCTCATGGGCGAAATATCTCCACCGCCGCAACCTGTTAGACGGGGTGCGGTCGGCTATGTGTGGCGCTCGCAAGATATGCCTGCGAGATACCACATCGCCCGTAATTGGCCAAGCGCTTGCGGTATCCGCCTGATATTTATGCAAGATATGGTGGGGATGGGGTGGCTGGTAGGACGTGGGGCCCCGACAATTCGTCATGGCCGGGCTTGACCCGGCCATCCACGTCTTTGGCGCCGTCAGGGAAAGGACGTGGATGCCCGGCACAAGGCCGGGCATGACGACCGAGAGGCCAGGAGCGCGCCGCCCTACTTCGCAAACCGGTACGCCCCACCCTTCTCGATCGAACGCTGGAACGCCGGCCGCGCGTGCATGCGCGACAGCCACGCGCTTAAATTCGGATACGGCCCAAGCTTGTCGAACACCTTCGCCATGTCGCCGACAAAGCTCATCTGGATATCGGCGCCGGTCAGCGATGTCCCGACAAAGAACTCGCGGCCGTTCAATGCGCCGTCGACATAGCCGAGATGGTTGGCGATCTCGCTGTCGATGCGCGGATGCAAGGGAGCGCCCGCCTCCTTCAACCTGCCGACATAAAGGTTGAGCATCAGCGGCAGCATCGCCGAGCCTTCCGAGTAATGCAGCCACTCGTTATAGGCCTCGTAATCGGCGCTGCCGGGCGCCGGCATCAGCTTGCCTCCGCCGTGGCGGCGAATGATGTAATCGACGATTGCGCCCGACTCCGCGATCCTGATATCGCCATCGGTAATCACAGGCGACTTGCCGAGCGGATGCACCGCGGTCAATTCCGGCGGCGCCAGCCGCGTCGCGGCATCGCGCTGATAGCGCTTCATCGCATAGGGGGTGCCGAGCTCTTCCAGCAGCCACAAAATCCGCTGCGAGCGGGAGTCGTTGAGATGATGCAAGGTGAGCATGGGGTTTCCTCGGCGTTCTCGCTGGACGGCAAGGTGTAGCAGAGATTTTCGCCGGGCGTCCGCAACACCTACAAACGTCATCGCCCGGCGCCTGTCCCCGACTTGATCGGGGATGACCGGGCGCCAGTATTCCCCAGCATTTAGCGTTAGAGTCGAGAGGCCGCGGCCTACTGGGATGCCCCGCTTTCGCGGGGCATGACGTGCGGATCAGCGTCGCCGGCCGCTCACAGACAGCGTTCTACAACCCCGTATACCCGGCCTTCACCGGATCGCTGGACCCGTCGAGTTCGCGCAAATAGGTCAGCCCGCACACCGTGAGGCGATGCGGATCCTTTTCGCCGGCTTCGAACAGCATGGTGACGTATTCCGTGACCTTGGCGCGGGCCTCCGCGCTGGCGGCGGCGGAGCGGTTTAGCAGGAGATCATAGACGTGCATGATGCGGTCGATGGCAGCTTCCATGGATATCCTCTGGGCTATCGATCAGGGGGCTGTCGGTCAGACGAGTTGGGCCTCGAACTGCGCGATCGCCTTGTTGGCGAGCCTGATCTTATTGTATTCGCCGCGCTGAAAGATCTCGACGATGATTTCGAGCAGCCGGTCGTTGGTGGCAAAGCTATCGGCCATGGCGCCGGACTTGCGAAGATAGTTCGAGGCGATGGCATAGGAATCGCCGACCACCTCGACATTCATCACCTGCAATCCGCGCTCGACCAGCATGGCTTAAGTCCTCCGATATGGAGGGATAAGCCGCGACACCCGACATAGGTTCCGTTTCGGGAAACTTGTTTTTTGCGATGCGAAAAGGCGAGCAAAAACAAAACGCACCGGGCCGGTAAGTCGGTCCGATGCGCCTGGGGAAGTCTATCTTAAAGCACTGGCTGCCGGTCTTTTTGAGATGCCGGCTTGGCCGATGAAAAAGTCTCAGAGCCGATACAGGATCTGGTCGGTCCAGAACCGCTCGAGCCGATGCAGCGACTTGTTCAGGGTCGCGAATTCCTCGTTCGAGATGCCGCCGACCTGTTCCACGGTCTTGACGTGCTTCTGGTAGAGCGCGTCGACGATGCGGCGGATTTCCTGGCCCTGCGCGGTGAGGCGAATGCGGACCGATCGGCGATCGACGCGCGAGCGCTGATGATCGAGGAAACCGAGTTCGACCAGCTTCTTCAGATTGTAGGAGACGTTGGAGCCGAGGTAATAGCCGCGCGTGCGCAGTTCACCCGCGGTCAGTTCCTTGTCGCCGATATTATAGAGCAGGAGTGCCTGCACCGAATTGATGTCGGCGCGGCCGCGGCGATCGAATTCATCCTTGATGACGTCGAGCAGGCGGCGATGCAGACGCTCCACCAAGGTCAATGCTTCGAGGTAGAGCGGCTGCACCGGAGCCTGGCCGGGAACGCGTTCAGCGGTTTCCACCGCCGTTGCAACGGCTTTCATCATGACATTCCCCTGTTGTCGTTTTTATCGACTTATTCGACGAGACTTGTGTCCCGCCTGATAGCCTCAACTTAAGGGGACGGTTTGAAGATCCGCTTAAATAAGACAATAAAGAGATCATGAATTTAAGACAGTGAATCGCGGATTAAGCCCGTGAACAAAGGGCTTTTCGCAACCTTTCATTGACGGTGCGCGAGCCCTGTTCACGCTTCGTTGGCGCAACGTGTCGCATATCCGAACAGCACCGCTCAAATTCGAAACGCCTGCGTAACAGGTATGACCGCAGCGTTAGGGTGACTGAAAAGTTACCGCGAAATTTGTCGAAAATTTTATGCAATTCTTTGGGCGCGCATCAGGGATGGCGCGCGTTATGGCGGCCGTTCACGCGCCGCCATCCAGGCCAGCGCGAGATACGCCGCCAGCATCGACGCTTCCACGCCGACCACGACAAGGCTGCCGCCGTAGATTGCCGGAAACATCAGTTCGATCACCGCCATCGAAACGACCGTCGTCAGCCACACCACCGCGCCCCACGGCGTCGCGAGCCACAATCCGACCGCGGCGACCAGTTCGATCACCGCGAAATAAACCGTCGCGGCCTGCCACGCCATCGCCTGATTTTCGAACGCATCGTCTTCGCCGCCGATGAAGCCGGTGACCTGGGCCCAATGATAGAGTCCCTTGGCCACCGAGAGCACGGCCATGATGCGCAGGAAGAGCACCAGCCGCCGGGTCCACGCATTGTCGTCGGATTCGATCCGTTCGGACGAAATCGCCGCCACCGACATGGCATTGTCCCGCGAGGGATCGCGCGATGGGGTTTCAGACATGCGCGGTGCTGTTCATGATCTTCAATACGCCTCTCTAGATCATCTCATGGCCCCTGGGCGCGGCAAAATCAATCCGGCAAGCCCCCTTGCAGCGGGTCAGGGCCGCGATGACGGAACCCGTGCAAGGTGCTAAGACTGTGACCGTTCACATCCGGTCCGCCGTCTTCAGGAGAAATCATCACATGGCGATCAAATTCGGGCGTCCGATCGAAATGCGCGACGCGCCGCGGCGGGAGACCGCCCTGGCCGCCCCCCGCCTCGATCTGGCTGTTCGCCCGCGCCGCAATCGCAAGGCGGAATGGGCGCGCCGGTTGGTGCGGGAAAACGTGCTGACCACCGACGACCTGATCTGGCCGCTGTTCGTGGTCGACGGCCACAACGAGCGCGCCGCCATCGCCTCGATGCCGGGCGTGGAACGGCTCAGCGTCGACCAGGCGGTGCGCGACGCCGAGCGCGCGGTCAAGCTGAACATCCCCTGCATCGCGCTGTTTCCCTACACCGACCCGTCCCTGCGCGACGAGCACGGCTCCGAAGCGGTCAATCCCGACAACCTCGTGTGCAAATCGGTGCGCGCCATCAAGAAGGAGTTTCCGGGCCTGGGCGTGCTGTGCGACGTCGCGCTCGATCCCTTCACCAGCCACGGCCATGATGGATTGATCGAGGACGGCCGCATCCTCAACGACGAGACCGTGGCGGTGCTGGTGCGGCAGGCGTTGGTACAAGCCGAGGCCGGCTGCGACATCATCGCGCCGTCCGACATGATGGACGGCCGGATCGGCGCCATCCGCGAGGGGCTCGACGCGACGGGATTTCTCGACGTGCAGATCATGGCCTATGCGGCGAAATATGCCTCCGCCTTCTACGGCCCGTTCCGCGACGCGATCGGCTCGGCCAAGACGCTGACCGGCGACAAGCGCACCTATCAAATGGACAGCGCCAATTCCGACGAGGCGCTGCGCGAGGTCGAACTCGACATCGCCGAAGGCGCCGACATGGTGATGGTGAAGCCGGGGATGCCCTATCTCGACGTGGTGCGGCGGGTCAAGGACACCTTTGCGATGCCGACCTTTGTCTACCAGGTGTCCGGCGAATACGCGATGATCGCGGCGGCCGCCGGCAACGGCTGGATCGACGGCGAGCGCGCGATGATGGAAAGCCTGCTGGCGTTCAAGCGCGCCGGCGCCGATGGGGTTCTGACTTATTTCGCTCCGCAGGCGGCGGAGAAGCTGAAGATGGAGGGCTAAGGCGGGTCGTTGAAATGTGCTCTTGGAAATATGCTCTTGCGCCCGGGAAAAGCCATTCCCATGTGGTGCAGCGACAAGGTCGGGAGGAAGGATTATGTATGACAGCGGTTCGGGAAACACGCGCGGTGCCTGGCGTAATGGCGCGCCGGATTTTCAGCCGCATGCGTTCGATCCCCGGAGCCAGCCGGAACTGTTCCGCGGCGTGCTGACGCGGCGGGTGTTCGCGTTCCTGATCGACCTCGTGGTGCTTTCCGTCCCTGTGATTTTCGGTTACGTGTTCATCGCCGTGTTCGGCCTGATTACGCTGGGGCTCGGCTGGGCACTGTTCTGGCTGGCATGGCCGGCTTCCGTGATCTGGGCGGTGATCTATTACGGCGCGTCGCTGGGCGGTCCGCATTCGGCTACCATCGGCATGCGCGTGATGGATCTGGAACTGCGCACCTGGTATGGCGCGCCGAGCTATTTTGTGCTGGGTGCGATGCACGCGGTGCTGTTCTGGCTGTCGGTATCGTTCCTGTCGCCGCTGGTGCTGCTGGTCGGGCTGTTCAACGGCCGCCGCCGCCTGCTGCACGACATCGTACTGGGAACCGTTGTGATCAACAGTTCGGTCCGCAGCCCGGTGGCGCAGACCGCCCGAACCTTCTAACCCGTGCCGGCAGGCACGGGGCAAACCGATTGACCGTCAGCCTCCGCGGCGCGATGCTGGCGCCTGCTTCGTTCCTGGAGCCCGTGAGATCCCGTGACCCAGCACTCGCGTGATACCCCGCAATTCTATCTGACGGCGCCGTCGCCCTGCCCGTATCTGCCGGGCCGGCATGAGCGCAAGGTGTTCACGCATCTGGTCGGCGACAAGGCCGGCGACCTCAACGACCTGCTCACCCATGGCGGCTTCCGGCGCAGCCAGTCGATCGCCTACCGCCCGGCCTGCGACCAGTGCCGCGCCTGCGTTTCCGTGCGCGTCGTCGCCAACGAGTTTCGTCCCTCGCGCAATTTCAGGAAGATCCTGGCCCGCAATGCCGACATCGTCGGCGAGCAGCGCAGCCCGGTACCGACCTCCGAGCAATATTCGGTCTTTCGCGCCTATCTCGACCAGCGCCATCGTCATGGCGGCATGGCCGACATGACCGTGCTCGATTACGCCATGATGGTGGAAGACAGCCACGTCGAAACCCGCATCATCGAATACCGCCGGCGCGGCATCGACAGCGGCATCACCGGCCGCGGCGAGGAACTGGTGGCGGTGGCGCTGACGGACGTGCTCAGCGACGGGCTGTCGATGGTGTATTCGTTCTTCGAACCGTCGGAGGAAAGCCGCTCGCTCGGCACCTTCATGATCCTCGACCACATCACCCGCGCCCGGCGCCAGGGACTGCCTTACGTCTATCTCGGCTACTGGATCGAAGGTTCCAAGAAAATGGACTACAAGGGCCGCTTCCTGCCGCAGCAGCGCCTCGCCCCCTCCGGCTGGCTGCGTATCGACGCGTCAGGCGAAGTGCCCTCGGAGCCGCAGGAATAGGTGGCGAATAGGAAGTGGCGAATGAAGTGCGAGTAAGAACCCCTACTCCCCATTCGCTATTCGCCACTCGCTATTCGCCCTCTCTCACATCACATCCCACACCAGTTTCGCATTCAGCGCGATGATAAGGGCCGCGGTCAGTGCGGCGAACACGGTCAGCCAGCGCGGCGCGACGAACGGGCCCATCTTGGCGCGGCTTGCGGTGAACATGACCAGCGGCACCACGGCGAACGGCAGTTGCAGGCTGAGCACCACCTGGCTCAGGATCAGCAACTGACCGGTAGCCTTGCCGCCGGCCCAGATCGTCACCACCACCGCCGGCACGATCGCGATGCCGCGCGTCACCATCCGCCGCAGCCAGGGCGCGATGCGCCAATTGAGAAAACCCTCCATCACGATCTGACCCGAAAGGGTCGCGGTGATGGTCGAGTTCAGCCCGCAGCACAGAAGCGCGATCGCAAACAGCGTCGGCGCCAGGGTCGAGCCAAGCAGCGGGGCGAGGAAGGCATGGGCCTGATCGAGTTCGGCGACATCGGTCCTGCCGGCCCGGTGGTAGGTCGCCGCTGCCAGGATCAGGATCGAAGCGTTGATAATCAGGGCGAGGCACAGCGCGATCGCGGAATCGATATTGGCGAGCTTGATCGCTTCGCGCTTTTCTCCGATCCCCTCGCCATAGCCGCGGGTCTGCACCAGCCCCGAATGCAGATACAAATTATGCGGCATCACGGTGGCGCCGAGAATGCCGAGCGCCAGATACAGCATTTCGCGATTGCGCAGGATGTCCGTGGTCGGCGCAAAACCCCTGACTACCGCGCCCCAGTTGGGATCGGCCATCGCGATCTGCACCGCGAAGCAAGCTGCGATCACGCCCAGCATCGTCACCACGAAGGCTTCGATCCAGCGAAAGCCGAACGCCTGCAGCGCCAGGATCAGAAACACGTCGGCCGCGGTAATGACCACGCCGATCTCGAGCGGAATGTGAAACAAGAGGTTGAGGCCGATGGCCGTGCCGATCACTTCGGCGAGATCGGTCGCGGTGATGGCGATTTCCGCTGACAGCCACAGCGGCAACGACGCCCAGCGTGGAAAGGAATCGCGGCAGGCCTGCGCGAGGTCGCGTCCGGAGCCGACACCGAGCCGGGTGCACAGCGACTGCAGCACGATCGCCATCACGTTGGACAGCAGCGCGACGAACAAGAGCGCGTAGCCGAACTTGGAACCGCCTGCGAGCGAGGTCGCCCAGTTGCCGGGATCCATGTAGCCGACCGCGACCAGGTAGCCGGGACCGAGAAACGCCAGCAGCTTTCTCCAGAACGACCCTTGTTTGGCCGTCTGGACCGAGCCGAACATGCCCGCCAGCGAAGGCGTGCCCCGCGCGGAGCGCCAGCCGGAGGGTTCCTGCGGAAGGTCCGGGAGGACCTCCGGCAAGGTATCAGGGGAAATATCGGCGGATCGTGCGTCCATCTTCGGAAGATGGCGAAGGTTCTTCTGTATTGCAACTCATTTGCAAATGCATCTGGGAGGCCTTTGGTTAGGTCGCGGCCTGTCACGCCGGCGCCCTCATGTCGGGAAGCGGGTGGTTTGGCGGTCTCCGAGGCCCGACAGTGCCGGTTGACCGACAAATGCAAGGAAATCCCACGATGTCCGCGCCCGACAACGCCCCTCGCCTGCCGCCGACCTTCAACCGCCTGGCCTGGTCCAATCTGGCGGCGCAATCCGCCGAGCAGATTGCGCTGGCCGCCGCCCCGATCGTGGCGGTGCTCTCGCTCGGCGTCGGCGAAGGCCGGACCGGCCTGTTGCAGACCGCGCTGACGCTGCCGTTCATCCTGTTCGCGATTCCGGCGGGCCTGCTGGCCGACCGCATCTCGCGGCGCTGGCTGATGGCGGGTTCGGAGGCCCTGCGCGCCGCGGCGCTGCTTGGAATTCTCATGCTGATCTGGCTCGACCTGCTGACCCTGCCGCTGCTCGCTCTGTTCGGCTTCGTGGCGGTGTGTGGAACGGTCGCCTACAGCGTGGCGGCGCCCGCCCTGGTGCCGTCGCTGGTATCGCCGTCATCGTTGCCGGCGGCCAATGCGCGGATCGAACTGGCGCGCACGGTCGCATTCGCCAGCGGCCCGGCGCTGGGCGGCGTGCTCGTGGGATGGCTTGGCGCGGCGCCGGCGTTCGGATTTGCCGCGGCCCTTTCCGTCATGGCGGTCGTGCTGCTGTCGGGAATTTACGAACCCACGCGCGTGCCCGCGCCGCGACGCCGTCCACTGCAGGAGATCAGGGAAGGTGCGACCTTCGTGCTGCATCATCCGCTGCTGCGGCCGGTGTTCGTCACCCAGTTCATCTTCAACACCGGCTCGTTCCTCGTCCTCGCGGTATTCGTGCCTTATGCGGTTCGCCGTCTCGGATTGTCGGCGACCGGGGTCGGCACCACGCTTTCGATGTACGGGGTCGGCATGGTGGTCGGCGCGCTCTCGGCGACGCGGGTGATGCGCCGGCTGCCGTTCGGGACCGTGATCGGGCTTGGGCCGGTGACCGGCTTTGCCGCCGCCGCCGTGCTGGCGCTGACAACCGTCGTGCCGAGCTCGATGCTCGCGGGCCTCGGCTTCTTCCTGCTCGGCGCCGGACCGATCCTGTGGGTGATCAGCACCACGACCCTGCGGCAATCGGTGACGCCGCCGCGGCTGCTCGGCCGGGTGTCGGCGATCAACATCATGAGCTATGGCGCACGCCCGGTCGGCGCGGCCCTCGGCGCCGTCGTCGGCGGGTTTTACGGCGCGGAGACCTGCCTTTATCTGGCCGTCGCGATCTTCGGCGCCCAGGCGCTGGTGATCCTGCTGTCGCCGGCGGTCGCGCTGGCGCGGCAGCCGGAGATGGTCGGCGATGGAGCGCCGGTGTTGCGGGCCTGTTGAAGGCTTCAACATAACCGTCGTCATGGCCGGGCTTGTCCCGGCCATCTACGTCTTCCTGTCATCGCAAATAAGACGTGGATGCCCGGCACAAGGCCGGGCATGACGGAGCAAGTGGCCGCATTTGCCCACTAGGTATCGCTCCCCCCATATTATATGATATGTGTCATGTCATATCACCGGGAGGTTCCATGGCTGACCAGACCGTTACAACGATCGCCGCTGCGTCTCGCCCCGAAATCTCCTCGACGTTTCAGCAGATCGCCGTTCTCGCCGCGCTGGCGGCGACGGGGACGCTGGCCACCAATATCCTTTTGCCTTCGCTACCGCAGATGGCCGCGTCGCTGCACGTTTCCACCGCTGAGGTGACCTCGTCGATTACGGTGTTCCTCGCGGTGTTCGCGCTCGGCCAGCTCGTCGTCGGGCCGATCTCGGATCGCTATGGCCGGCGCTGGCCGGTGCTCACGGGTTTTGCGGTGTTCTTCGCCGGCAGCATCTGGTGCGGCTTCGCCGATGACCTCCCCAGCCTGCTGGCCGGCCGCGTCATCCAGGCCGCCGGCGCCTGTTCGACCTCGGTGCTGTCGCGCGCCATTGCCCGCGACCTTTTCTCCGGCGCGGCGCTCGGCCGCGCGATGGCGCTGATCATGATTGCGATGGCGGCGGCACCCGGCTTCTCGCCCCTGCTCGGCGGCGCGCTTGACCATTATTTTGGCTGGCGTTCCGAATTCGCCTTCATCGCCCTTTTTGCGGCGATCGGGGCCGTGGCCTATGGCGCGGTGCTCGGCGAAACCCATCGTTCGACGCGGATCCCGCTCAATCCGCTCGCCATCGCCAAAAACTATGTCGGCCTGGTCGCGGATCGCCGCTTCCTTGTTCCGGTCGCTACCGTCAGCCTGATCATGGGCGGGCTGTTTGCGATGTTTTCGGCGGCTCCGCGGGTTTTGATCGAGGGGCTGCAGTTCACGCCGATCCAGCTTGGCCTGTTCTTCGCCGGCACGGTCATGATCGTGTTCGCCGCCGGCATGCTGGCGACGCGGCTGGCGCCACGCTTCGGGCTCGACCGTTCGATCCGGGGCGGCCTCGCCGCGGCGGCCATCGGCGGCATCGCCATCCTGCTGGTATCGATCTTCAATCCCACGTTCCTGCCGTTCCTGGCGGCCATGGCGGTGTTCTTGCTGGGCATGGGCATCGTCAATCCGCTCGACACGGCGCAGGCGCTGTCCCCATTCGGCGACAAGGCCGGTGCGGCTTCGGCATTGCTCGGCTTTTGGCAGATGATGGCGGCGGCGATCGGGGTTTACCTCGCCGCGACGGTGTCTCATCAGGCGATGCTTGCGCTCGGCGTCGTCCTGACGGTCGGTTCGCTACTGGCGATCGGGCTCTACACGATGCGGGTGAGAGCTGCCTAACTCGCCAGATAGCGCTCGTAGCTTCCGGCCACGGCATCATCCGCCGCGATGTCGGGATCGAGCGTGTAGAGATCCCGAGCGCGGCCGATGCCGCGCAACGCGAACCGGCCGGTGGAGACCAGATAGGCCTGACCGGCTGCGTCGAGCCCGGTACAAAAATCGGATGACGTCAGCAGTTCGCGATCGATCGAACTGCACATCGAGGCGATGCGGCTGACCTCGTTGACCGCCGGCCCCACCACGGTGAAATCGAGCCGGTCCTCGCTGCCGATATTGCCGTAAAAGACCTCGCCGACATGCAGGCCGACATAGGCCGACGTCGTCGGCCGGCCAGTTTCGGAACGGCGAGCATTGAGCGAAATCATGTTGCCGCGCAGGCGATGCTCGGCCCGCAACGCGGCGCGCCTGGCGAGCGTCATGTCAGGGTTGGTGAACATCGCCAGCACGCCGTCGCCGATCAACTTGAGTACGTCGCCGCCCTCGTCATGGATGGCGTCGATGGCGGCCTGCGCGTAGTCGTTGAGAAACGGAATGATCTCGCCCGGCGCGAGGTTTTCGCTGATCCCGGTCGATCCGCGCAGATCGGAAAACCACAACACGGCGTTGATGCGCTCGGTGACGCCGCGCGCGATCCGTCCGCGCAGCACCTGCTCGGAGGCGTCGCGCCCGAGATAGACCCGGCCCAGCGTGCGGGCGATATGGACCTGGGCGGCGGACTTGATCGCCAGCCCCAGTACCGGCACCAGGTCGCGCAGCGCCGCCAGACCCTGCTCCGCAAAGCCGTCGGCGCGCCGGGTCAGCCAGTAGGAATAGAAGCAGTCCATCTGGCCGATGGTTCCGGCTTCGCCGAACCGATGCACGAAGGCGACGAAGTGCCGGTGCCCCTTCGCGGCGAGATCATCGATCAGCGAGAAGTCGAGGGAAGCGCAATCGGCAAGATCGATCCGCAGCTCGTCACCGCCGTGTTCGAGCAAGTGGTTGAAGGTGGAGCGGCGCCAGTTTTCCGCGGGCGCGCCCTCGCTGGTCGATCCGTATTCGAAAATATCGCTCTCGTCGATTTCGGTGTCGTTCCAGCGAAACCCGCGTCCCTCGAAAATCGGATGCAGCGTATCGATGAAGACAAGGCCGCGCGACAGATCGAGGCCTTCAGCCCTGCAGCGCTCGCAGAAGCCGCGAACCAGATCCTTTTCCGGCAGGCCAGTCAGGCCCTGACTCACCAGCCAGTTCATCAACTGCAGTCGGGGTGTCAAATCCATAAGTTATTATGCCGCGCAATCCCGCGGGATGAAAGACCAGCAGATCACGCGCTGGGTTCAAACAGCACCTTACGACTTCGCAGATATGACGGTCGCGCCGTCCTCTTTCACGAAACAGGCGACGGGGTGATCGAGTAGATCAAGTACCGCCTCCGACGGCCGGCAAAGCCTGACGCCCTTCGGCGTCACCACGATCGGCCGATTGATCAGGATCGGATGCGCCAGCATAAAATCGATCAGCTGGTCGTCGCTCCATTTGGGATCGGCGAGCCCCAACTCCGCATAGGGCGTGCCCTTCTCGCGCAACAGCGCGCGAGCCGAAATTCCCATCGCCTGGATCAGTTCGGTCAGTCGCGCCCGGCTTGGCGGCGTCTTCAGATATTCGATGACCTCGGGCGCTTCGCCGCTTTTCCGGATCATGGCCAGCGTGTTGCGCGAGGTGCCGCAGGCCGGATTATGATAGATCGTCACGCTCACGTCCGCGCTTCCTTGTTGATGGCGACAGTAGCCCCGGCGCCGGCCTCGTACCAGCCGCGCGACGCCTTCACCAGATGGACCACCGACAGCATCACCGGCACCTCGACCAGCACGCCGACCACGGTGGCGAGCGCTGCCCCGGAGTTGAGACCAAACAGGCTGATGGCGGCGGCGACCGCGAGTTCGAAAAAGTTGCTGGCGCCGATCAGCGCTGCGGGCGCGGCGACGCACCAGGCGACGCCGAAGCGGCGGCTCAACCAATAGGCAAGCCCGGCATTGAAATAGACCTGTATTACGATCGGCACCGCCAGCAGCACGATCACCAGCGGCTGGGCAATGATCTGTTCGCCCTGGAAGCCGAACAGCAACACCAGCGTGGTCAGCAATGCGACCAGCGACACCGGCTGCAGCACATGCTGTGTCCGCTGCAACGCCGCCGGCCCGGTCCGCAGCAGCGCGCGCCGCCATAGCTGCGCGACGATGACGGGCACGACGATATATAACCCCACCGAAATCAGCAGCGTCGCCCAGGGGACGGCGATCGAGGCGACGCCGAGCAAGAGTCCGACCAGCGGCGCAAACGCAAACACCATGATGACGTCGTTGAGCGCGACCTGGCTCAGCGTGTAATGCGGCTCGCCCTCGCACAGGTTCGACCATACGAATACCATCGCGGTGCAGGGCGCCGCGGCCAGCAGAATGAGGCCTGCGATATAGGACGGAATCTGCGCCGACGGCAGCCATGGCGCGAACAGATGACCGATGAACAGCGAGCCCAGCAACGCCATCGAGAACGGCTTTACCGCCCAGTTGATGAACAGCGTGACGCCGACGCCGCGCCAGTGCTCGCGCACCTGGCCCAGCGCACCGAAGTCGATCTTGAGAAGCATCGGGATGATCATCAGCCAGACCAGCCCGGCCACCGGCAGATTGACCCGAGCGATTTCCGCGCTCGCGATGGTCGCGAACAGCCCGCGCAAGAGATGCCCGAGCGCGACGCCCGCGACGATGCACAGGGCCACCCACAGCGTGAGATAGCGTTCGAAAAGGTTCATGACGGTTACGCCACGTCCGGGCGCGACGTGGTGGCGCCCTCGCCGCGGCCGATATCGCGCAGCCGCGTCCCGAGCGACAGCCGATCGATGCTGCCCAACGGCAGACTTGCAAAGACCGCGATCCGGTTCTTGAGATGGCGGAACGCTGCGACGAACGCGGCTTGCTTCTGAAGATCGGTGCCCCCGGCTTCCGCCGGGTCTTCGATGCCCCAATGCGCCGTCATCGGCTGGCCGGGCCACACCGGACAAGACTCGCCCGCCGCGTTGTCGCAGACCGTGAAGACGAAATCCATCACGGGCGCATCGGGGCTTGCGAATTCTTCCCAGTTCTTCGAGCACAAACCGTCGGTGGGGTAGTCGAGGCTGTTGAGAACCTTGATCGCTAACGGATTCACCGCGCCCTTCGGTTGGCTGCCGGCGGAGAATGAGCGGAAGTGCTGACGGCCGTCTTTTCGCAAGATCGACTCGGCAAGTATCGAACGGGCGCTGTTTCCTGTGCACAGGAACAGGACGTTGTAGATATGCTCAGACACGGACTTTCCTCTTCGGCTTCGGTGGACAGCACGGCGTGAGGTTCTCGATCAGCGGCGCGCAAATCTCGGGCCGGCCGTCGCAACAATCCCGGAGCATGAACAGCATGACGGCCTGCAACTGCGCGAGATCGGCGCGATAGACGATCGAGCGGCTGAAGCGCTGCGCCGACACCAGCCCGGCGCGGGACAGAATGGAGAGGTGCGACGACATGGTATTTTGCGGGACCGCCAGCGCCTTGGCGATATCGCCGGCCGCCAGCCCCTCGGGTTCGTGCTTTACCAGCAATCGGAACACATCGAGCCGGGTCGACTGCGCGAGCGCAGCGAGTGCGAGGATAGCGTCTTCTGATTCCATACATCCAGAGTTATGGATATAATGCGTTTTGTCAAGCGGATTGCCTCTTCTCCGGGAGTTTCCTTTGGCGGCAAACACGTTATTTCGATATTACTAGAAATACCGTTGACAAGCTGCTGCCAGTCTGCAACGATGCTGAAATGAAACTCGACGACGCCGCCGCCCACTTGGAAGCGCTGGGCAACCCTACCCGGCTCAAAATCTACCGCACGCTGATCCGCGCGGGAGCCGCCGGGCTGCCGGTCGGCCGCCTGCAGGACAAACTGAAGATCGCGCCCTCGACGCTTTCCCACCACATCAAGGCGCTGGTGGTGGTGGGTCTGGTCAATCAGGTGCGCGAGGCGACCACCCTGGTATGTCACGCCAATTACGAGGTGATGCAGGGGCTGGTGGATTTTCTAGTCGCCGAATGCTGTGCCGATGCTGAAAGCAAGGACACCAAGACCGCGGCCTGATTTATTCAGGTCTTCAATTTCGATATTTCCGGTTTGATGGGAGAATGCGATGAGCGAAGCCAAGACCGTTGCGATTGTCGGAGCCGGGCCGGTCGGTCTCGCCGCGGCCGCGCATGTCCTGGAGCGGGGCCTGCGGCCGATCGTGCTCGAAGCCGGCAACAGCATCGGGCATGCGGTGCGCCAGTGGGGCCACGTCCAGCTGTTCTCGCCATGGCAATACAATATCGACCGCGCGGCGGCGCGTCTGCTGGCAGCGACGGGCTGGAACTCCCCTGAGCCCGACCACTATCCGACCGGCACCGAATTGCTTGAGCTCTATCTTGAGCCGCTCGCCACCAAAACCGTTCTGGCGACGCATATTCATACCTCCAGCCGCGTCACCGATATCAGCCGTGTCGGCTTCGACAAGCTCAAGACCGGAGGCCGCGCAGCCGCGCCGTTCGAAATTCGCTATCAGAACGGCCAGGGACCCAAAATGGTCAGGGCCGATGCGGTCATCGACGCATCCGGCACCTGGCATTCGCCAAATCCGGCCGGCGCCAACGGCCTCCAGGCTATTGGTGAGAGGGAAGCGGCCGACAAAATTGCGTACGGGATGCCGGACGTGCTGGGAAAAGACCGCGCGCGCTATGCGGGCAAAACGGTCGCGGTGCTGGGCGCGGGACATTCGGCGATCGGCACCCTCACCGATCTCGCACGATTGGCGGAACAAGCGCCGGAAACCAAACCGATCTGGCTGCTGCGCGGCAATGATCCGGCAAAGGCTTTCGGGGGTGGCGCGAACGACAAGCTCGCCGCCCGCGGCGAGCTTGGGGCCGCGTTCGCCGCCTTGGTCGCGGCCGGTCAGATAAAAGTGGAGCGCGAATTTCGCGTTTCGCATCTCACCGCCGACGGCCCTCGCCTCGTCGTCGGCACCGGCGCCGGCTGCTGCGGCCGTCAGGTGGCCGTCGATGAACTCATCGTGGCGACGGGTTTCCGGCCGGATCTGGATTTCGTGCGCGAGCTTCGCATTGCGCTCGATCCGGCCATCGAATGCCCGGTGGCGCTGGCGCCGCTGATCGATCCGAACGAACACAGCTGCGGCACCGTGCGGCCGCACGGCGCGCGGGAGTTGGCGCAGCACGAGCCGGGCTTTTATTTCGCCGGCATGAAATCCTACGGACGCGCGCCCACCTTCCTGATGATCACGGGATACGAACAGGTCCGCTCGATCGCCGCCGACATCGCCGACGACCAGGAGGCTGCGGAACGCGTCGAACTGGTGCTACCCGAAACCGGCGTTTGCAATCGCTCGGCCGCACCGGATGCCAATACATGCTGCGGCGGTCCGGCATTATCGGGTGTTGACGCCTGCTGCATTGACGATGCAAATGCGAAACAGGAAGGCAAGACGGGGTGCGGGTGCGGATGACGCTGGCAAGGAATTCGGATGGCGCCTGAGCAAAGCGCGCGCCAGCTTCCGATCATCCTGGCGCTGGGTACGACACAAACGCTGGCGTGGGCCTCCAGCTACTATTTGCCGGCGATTCTGGCCGATCCGATCGGACGCGACCTCGGGGTTTCCTCGAACTGGATCTTTGCGGCCTTCTCGGCGTCGCTGGTGATTTCCGCGCTGCTGGGCCCGCGCGTCGGCCGGCAGATTGATCTCGTCGGCGGCAGGCAGGTGCTGTCGATATCGAACGTGACGCTGGCCGCGGGACTGGCGCTGCTCGGCGCCACCCATTCGATCCCGCTGCTGGTTGTCGCCTGGCTGCTGCTCGGCGTCGGCATGGGACTGGGCTTGTACGATGCGGCCTTCGCCGCGCTGGGGCGCATCTATGGCGGCGCGGCGCGCGGCGCGATCACCGGCATCACCCTGATGGGCGGGTTTGCCTCGACCGTCGGATGGCCGCTGTCGACCTGGGGGTTGGACACCATCGGCTGGCGCAACACCTGCTTCGCCTGGGCGGCGGCGCATATCCTGATCGGTCTGCCGATCAATTTCTTCATGCTGCCCGCGGTGAAGGGCGCCAAGGCGGCGGTGGCGACGGCGATCAAGCCGCGCATACCGATCGATCGAACCATGGTCCTGCTGGCGTTCACCTTTGCGGCGGCCTGGACCGTCACCGGCGCGATGGCGGCGCACATGCCGCGAATACTCGAGGCCGCGGGGGCCACAACGGTGCAGGCGGTGGCGGCCGGCGCGCTGTTCGGCCCGGCGCAAGTGGTTGCGCGCATCATCGAGGCGAGTTTTCTCAGCCGCTATCATCCGCTGCTGTCAACCCGGCTTGCCTGTCTGACGCACCCGATTGGCGCCGCCATCCTCGCATCGGCGGGCGGCGCGGCATCAAGCGCGTTCGCGATTTTTTTCGGCCTCGGCAACGGCATCCTGACCATCGCGCGCGGCACCCTGCCGCTCGCGATCTTCGGCCCACTGAACTATGGCTATCGGCTCGGCATCATCGGCGCGCCGGCGCGGATGGCGCAGGCCGCAGCACCATTGGTGTTCGGCCTGCTGATCGATACCATGGGCAGCCGCGTCCTGATCGTCTCCTCCGCACTCAGCCTCTCGGCGCTGGTGGCGCTATCGCTGCTGCGGCAGGATCCGCCGGCGCCCTGACCACACTTTGCGCTTCCATTCCCGCAGCATTTCGAGCAAAAGCACCGCATGGAAAACGAAACCGTTCCGGCCGCCCTCTTCAGAGGTGTGATACGCTGGGCGATCACGCCGCCGCAATCCTATGTGGTCTATCTGGTCGCGCTGTTCCTGGTCGCGGGGTCGTCGTTCTATGTCGGAAGCCTGCGACCGAAGAAGCCGATGGGCCTCGGTCCGCCGCCGATGTCGGCACGGCCCAACTGAACTCTCGAAGATGCCGCGTCGACGGGGAGCGCAGGAATGATACGCGAAGCAACGCCCTCGATAACCCGCATCAATCCGCCCGAACTCGGCACGCCGCCCGGCTATTCCCAGATTGTCGAGGTCAGCGCCGGCCGCATCATATTCATATCGGGCCAGACCGCGCTCGATTCCGACGGCCATGTGGTCGGCAAGTCTGATTTTGGCGCGCAGGCGGAACAGGTCTTTCGCAACCTCGCTACTGCCCTGCAGGCGAGCGGATGCACGGCAGCCAATCTGGTGAAGTTGACGGTGTTCCTCACCGACATGGAAAACCTCGCGCGCTACCGCGAGGCGCGTAACCGGTTCTTTGCGAGCGTCACGCCGACGGCCGCGCCCGCGGTGACGCTGGTCGAGGTGTCAAAGCTCTATGGCGCCGATTTCATGATCGAGATCGAGGCCATCGCGGCGGCGTGAGCTGCACCGGGCGATCGCGCGCGAGCCTCTTCTTCCCTTGAAGCCGCGAGCGTGGCTGGCTCAGTCGTAGTACTCAGGCGACATCTTGAGGCTGTCACGCTGCGCCTTGTCGTGGTTGATCCAGAGCTGCGCGTTTTCCTTCGTTAGCGTCTCCGAAATCTTTTGCATCGAAGCCAGCGTCTGCTCCTTGCTGAAATTGTTGACGGGAACACCGCGGTTTTCCCAATTGCTCTTGAAATGAACGGCATCCCCGGAAAGAACGATCGCGCCTGTGTTGGGCAGCTTCACCAGCAGGGATTGATGGCCCGGCGTATGCCCCGGCGTCGAAAGGATCGTCAGGCTGCCGTCGCCGAACACGTCGCGGTCGCCTTCGAGCAACGTCACCGGATGCTCCAGCTTGAATCGCGGCGCATTGTTGGCGCCGGGCCAGTCGTATTCGGCTTTCTGCACGTAGAGCATGGTCGTGGGGAACATCTCGACATTGCCGATGTGGTCGGGGTGGGTGTGCGAGACCGCCATCGCCTGGATGTCGGAAGGCTTGACGCCGAGCTGATCGAGTTGAGCCGCCAGCGTCTTGGGGCGGCGCCAGAACACCGCCTTCGGATCGGCCGGTGCAAGGCCGTTCGGCATCGCCGCGACCGCATCGGGAATGCCCGTGTCCCACAGGAACCAGCCCTGCGCGTGCTTGATCAGGTAGCAATTGTCGACGAAGTCCATCGACTTGCCTTCATTGACACCGGGAGACCAGCGCGAAATATCGCCGGCGACGCCCTCCCCGCAATTGAGAATGTAAAGCTTTTCGATGCCGGGTTTAGCCGGTTGCGCATGGCCGGAGCCGATTGGCAACACCACCGACAAAAGCACCGCCACAAGACTGATTGCTCGGTTCACATCATTCCTCCATTGGCGCGTCAGGCATTGGGTCGACAGGCTATACTACTTCATGGAGGCGCCCTATCCGGATGGCGCCGCGCTTACGGCTTCGTGACCTCGGTCGTGGCGATCCAGATCCCGGCAAATACCGCGACCAGCCCCAGGACAAGATTTGGCGTGATCGGTTCGCCGACGAGTTGCGCGGCGAGCAAGCCCGCCGCGAGCGGGTTGACGGTCATGGTGGCAGCCACGCGCGTCGGCGTCGCGCGCTCCAGCGCCATGACCCAAAGGATGAACGCGAGCGCGCCGCCGCCGATACCGAGATAGACGCCGGCGATCCATTGCGGGGTACTGAGGCTGCTCAGGACCGCGACGCTGCCGGTCAGCGATCCCACGAGGATCAGCGCCGCGGCGCCGGCGCCCATGCCCACGGTCAGGAAGCCGAGCGCGCTCGAGCGCCGGATGAACGGACGCGACCAGACGTTATAGAATGCCATGCAAAACACTGCGCCGGTCATGATCAGTTCGCCCCGCCATGCGCCCGGCGGCGCCTCCGAAAGGCCGGATGCAAGCGCTGCGATGACGCCGAGGATCGCCACGCTGACGCCGATCGATTTCCGCAACGTCAGCGGCTCGATCCCGAGCAACGCCCCGACCACCATGGTGTGAAGCGGCAGGGTCGCCAGAGCGAGACTGGCGCGGGCCGCGGTCGTAAAACCAATCGCGATATTATAGAGGACGAAGAACAGTCCAGAAACAAAACCCGAGAGCAGCGACGGCAGGCCAGTCGCGGCGCGGCGGCCATCGCACTTTCAGCAGCAGCGCGGTCGGCAGCAAACACGCAAACCCTATGCCCCAGCGCAGAATGGCGAGCGTGACCGGATCGGCATTGCCGACCAGATAGCGGGTAATCGCGGCCGCGGTACCGCCGAGGCAGCTCGAGACCAGAGCGATCGATACCCCGATCCATTCGCTCACCCCCTGTCTCCTTTGTCCCGCCGCATTGCTACCGCGCGATCAGTTGCAGGATCAGCACCCCGCTCATGCGCGCAAAGCTGAACATGTGATCGCGACAGACCGCGCGTGCGAGGCGCGACTGTTCCTCAGCCGAGTGCTTCGCGCTTCCCAGCCGACGGGCGTTCGGGACCGCGCGATCCGGAAGACCCGGAGTTATTCGCGGTCCATCGCCGGATCATAGGCCTGCTGTCAAAGTAGCTTCGGATTCGCCTGCGGCTCAATCCGGGGTTCGTCATGGCCGGGCTCATGCCGGCCATCCACGTCTTTGGATCGGCCAGGCAAAAGACGTCGATGCCCGGCACAAGGCCGAGCATGACGGGAAGTTACTCCACGCCGCGCAAGAACTTGTTCGACTTCGGCAAACCATGCGCGAGCCGGCCGGCATCGGCGCGGTTGCCGCGCCAGTCGGACAATTCCTTCCAGCTCATCGCCTGGTCGCGGCCGGCCGAATCTTTCCAGGTCAGACCGGCCTTGGAATCGAACGTCGCGACATCCGACAGCGCGGCGCTGGTGTACTTCTGCAGGCGCACGCCGCGGCCGCGCGCCATCTCCGGCACCTGATCGATCGGGAAGATTACCATCTTGTGGTTGGTGCCGATGACAGCGACGCTGTCCCCGGTGACGGTGGCAATCGCGCGGGCCTCGTTGGGCATCTCGACGTTGAGCACCTGCTTGCCCTTGCGGGTGTTGCCGACGCAATCGTCCTCGTTGACGACAAAGCCCTGGCCTTCATGGCTCGCGACCAGGAATTTACGGCCGCCCTTGTTGACGAACAGCGACACGATCGCGGCGTCCTGCTCCATGTCGATGAACATCCGGATCGGCTCGCCATGGCCGCGTCCGCCCGGCAGTTTCGACACATCGAGCGAATAGAAGCGTCCATTGGTGGCGAACAGCAGCAGTTTCGAGGTGGTCTCGGCGAAGAACGCGGAACCGAGCTTGTCGTCGGTCTTGAAGGTCAGCCCCGAGAGATCGGACACCTGCCCCTTCAGCGTGCGCACCCAGCCCTTGTCGGAAACCACGACGGTGACCGGCTCGCGCTCCACAAACGCCTCTTCGATCGCGGCGAGATCGTGCTCCGGCGCATCGGCAAAGCTGGTGCGGCGCTTGCCGAGCGGCGTCTTCGGCCCGAACATGTCGCGAACCTTGCGCACCTGTTCGCCGATCTTAGCCCATTGCTCGGCTTCCGACCCGAGCATCGCCTTGATGCCCTTCAATTCGGCGCGAAGGTTCTTCTCCTCGGTGCGGATTTCCATTTCCTCAAGCTTGCGCAGGCTGCGCAGGCGCATGTTGAGGATGGCCTCGGCCTGAACGTCGGTGAGCTTGAACGCCTTGATCAGGGCCGGCTTCGGTTCGTCCTCGGTCCGGATGATTTTTATCACCTTGTCGATGTTGAGGTACGCGATCAGGAAGCCGCCGAGCACTTCCAGCCGGTGCTCGATCTGCTCCTTCCGATAATTGGAGCGGCGCTGCAGCACGTCGCGCAGATGGTCGAGCCATTCCTTCAGGCACTCGGCAAGGCCAAGCACCTTGGGGATGCGGCCCTTGACCAGCACGTTGAGGTTCAGCGAGATCCGGCTTTCCAGCTCGGTGAGCCGGAACAGCGATTCCATCAGCAGTTCCGGATCGACCGCGCGCGATTTCGGCTCGATGACGAGACGAATGTCTTCGGCGGATTCGTCCCTGACGTCGGCGACCAGCGGCAGCTTCTTGTCGTTGAGCAGTTCGGCGATCTTCTCGACCAGCCGCGACTTCTGCACCAGCCACGGAATTTCGGTGATGACGATCACCCAGGTGCCGCGCGCGCCCTCTTCTTGGCTCCATCTGGCGCGGGTGCGGAACGAGCCGCGCCCGGTGGCGTAAGCCTCGGCAATGGCCTCCTTGGAATCAACGATGATGCCGCCGGTCGGGAAATCCGGGCCCTTGACCCATTTCAGGAGCGTCTTCGATTTCGCCTCGGGCTTGTCGATCAGATGCAGCGCGGCGTCGCAAAGCTCAGCGGCGTTGTGCGGCGGGATCGAGGTCGCCATGCCGACCGCGATGCCCTGCGCGCCGTTGGCGAGCAGGTTCGGAAATCCGCCGGGCAGCACGATCGGCTCTTTCGACTGGCCGTCGTAATTGGCGCGGAATTCGACGCCGTCTTCGTCGATGCCGTCGAGGAGAAGCCGCGCGACCTCGGTCATGCGCGCTTCGGTATAGCGGTAGGCGGCGGGATTATCGCCGTCGATGTTGCCGAAATTGCCCTGGCCGTCGACCAGCGGATAGCGCGCGGCAAAATCCTGCGCCAGCCGCACCAGCGCGTCGTAGATCGACTGGTCGCCATGCGGATGGAACGAGCCCATCACGTCGCCGACGATTTTGGCGGACTTCTTGAACGTGGTGCCGGGCTCGAGCCGCAATAGCCGCATGCCGTAGAGGATGCGGCGATGCACCGGCTTGAGGCCGTCGCGGGCGTCCGGCAGCGCCCGGTGCATGATGGTCGAGAGCGCATAAGCGAGATAGCGCTCTTCGAGCGCGTCGCGCAGCCCGACCTCGTGAATTTCGGCCGGCTCCGGCGGAATCAGTCGTTTTCCCATGGGGAGGAGTTATCCGCTGCAGGCCGCCCGGGCAAGGCGCGAATCAGTACCTCAATCCAGGCGGCGGTGCGATCATGCCGGACATCGAATGCATTCGGGCCGTAGTCGAGCGTATGCGCATTCAGGTCCATCGCCGGCACGGCGACATGGCCCAACGGCTCGAAGCCGAAGTCCACCCAAATCTCGAGACTGCCAGCTACCCGACCTTCCGTCTTTCGATGACCTGCCGGAAGTCTGTCGCCAACCCGCTATAGTAATCAGCAAGCACCTCGTAAAAAGCCCGCTCGCGCTCGTCAGGAGCCTGCCGAGCCGACTCTTCGCATTGAGCAGCTTTGATCTCGTACTTCTGCGCTTTGGTTTGAAGATCGGTCACCTACCGCCCTACTCCTCGCGACACGCACAACCTCAATGCGACCTTTGCATACCGCCCGTTCGAAAAGATGGCTGCGCTAGGGAAATTTTGCGGCGCGGGACTCAGCCGGCGCGGCCATCGTGGACGCCCTTGCGCCGCCCGGCGACCTCAGGGAACCGCCACCTTTGCCCGGTACTTCGTCACCGCATTGATAAACCCGTCGCGGGCGTCGGAATGGCCCTGCCCGCGCGGTTCCAGCACGTGGCGCAACAGAAACATTCCGGTGAGCCGAAAGCCGTCCTGCAGGTCCTGATCGGACCAGCCGTTCGAGCCGCCGCCGCTTGGGCGCAGGAACGCCGGCAGCCGCAACAGCCGGTCACGCCATGGGGCGCCGGCAGCCCGCGACACCGCGCCGCCGGATTTCGGCGACACATAAATCAGGTCGGAAGTCTCGCCTGACGCGGCGCAGTTTTCCAGATCGAGCCCGAAGCCGAGCTCGGCCAGCATGGCGAGCTCGAATTTCACCAGATGTACCGCGGCTTCGCCGATGTCGTCGAAATCATCGAGTGTGCGGTCCAGCATCTCGTAGATGTCTTCGTGCGGATCGCGCTCCGGCAACAGCCGCGCCAGCGAAGCCAGATGGGTGACGCCATAGACCGCGTGCGACGACGCCAGCACGGTGGCCGCGCGCAAGCGTAGGCCCTCGATCACATAATAGCCAAGATGTTCGTCGAGCCGCGCCCGCCACACCGCGCGCACGCTATTGCCGGGCTGCAGCACGGGGCGCATCCGCTTGCCCGCGCCGCCGCGCACCAGGCCGAGGTGGCGGCCATGGCCGCGGGTCAGCAGTTCGACGATGGCGCTGGATTCGCCATGCCGCCGCACTCCCAGCACGATGCCTTCGTCGGTCCATTCCATGGGGCGGAGTGTACAGGATTCCGTTGGTGCGCGCAGCCATCCCACAGCCGTCATTCCGGGGCGATGCCACGAGTCGGCGCGTAGCACGGCCCGATGCCAGGCCCCTCATCGAACGCGAAATCTCGAGATCCCGGGCCTGCGCCTGACGGCGCATCCCGGAATGACTGTGCAAATCGCTATCCGTTGAACCAGCCTTGCGCATCGCCGGTGAAGGAGAAATACAGCCCGGCGGCGGTCAGGGTGCATGACACGATCTCGATACCGCTGGCGAGGTCCAGGCCGCCGTCCCCGAGGATCTGCACCAGCGAGATGACGGAAAGTACCAACGCGGCGACCAGCGCCCAGCGCGGCCAGTTCTTGCGCCGCTGGGCGGCGAGCCAGACGAAGTAAACCAGAAGCAGGATCAGGCCGGCCGCCATCAGGGTTGCCACCGCGATCATCTGATCCGTCATGTCGTCGCTCGGCGTTCGATCCTGAAACGCGACCGACAGCGCGTCGAGCGCCAGCGACAGATACATCAGTACTTCAAACCACAGCACGTTCCTGGGTACGTTCATCGGACTGCCGGCTATTCCCTCGGGAATTCTAGTCCCATTTCACGGTAGCGGTTGGGATCGTCGCCCCAGTTTTCGCGCACCTTCACGAACAGAAACAGATGCACGGGGACACCCACGATCTCGGCGAGTTCCTTGCGCGAATCGGCGCCAATCGACTTGATGGTGGCGCCGCCCTTGCCGAGCACGATCTTGCGCTGGCTTTCGCGCTCGACGAAAATCGTCTGCTCGATGCGGATCGATTTGTCCTTGCGCTCGGTCCAGCTGTCGGTCTCAACGGTGGATTGATACGGCAGTTCCTGATGCAACTGGCGGAAGATCTTTTCCCGCGTGATCTCGGCCGCCAGATGCCGCATCGGCGCATCCGACATCTGGTCCTCGGGATAGTGAAACGGCCCAGGCGGCACCATCTCCGCCAGCGTGTGCCTGAGATCATCGACGCCATCGCCTGACAGCGCCGAAACCATGAACGTTTTGGCGAAACTCATGCGGTCGTTGGCGGCCCTGGTCAGCGCCAGCAGCTTTTCGCGCGGCACCAGATCGATCTTGTTCAGCACCAGAATCTTGTCGTGATGAACGCTCGCCACCTTGGTCAGGATCGCGTCGGCCTCCTCATCGAGGCCTTCGCGCGCGTCGAGCAGTACGCAAACCAGATCCGCGTCATGCGCCCCGCTCCAGGCCGTCGATACCATGGCGCGATCGAGCCTTCGTTTGGGCAGGAAGATTCCGGGTGTATCGACCAGAATGATTTGCGCGTTGTTGTCGATCACGATGCCGCGGATCAGGGCACGGGTGGTCTGCACCTTGCGCGAGACGATCGTGACCTTGGAGCCGACCAGCGCGTTGACCAGCGTGGACTTGCCGACATTGGGGGCGCCGATCAGCGCGACAAAGCCGCAGCGCGTCGCCACCGGTGGGGCCTCGCCGGGGGTGTTATCCGTCATTGTTGCTGCCGCCGACGCCTTCGCGCGCGATCATCACGGACGCCGCGACCTTTTCGGCGGCACGCTTGCTGCCGCCGAGGCCCTCGGCCGGCGCCAGCCCCGGCAAATCCACCGCGACGCGAAACTGCGGATCGTGATGCGGTCCGGTACGCTCGACCTCGCGATAGACCGGGGTCGGCAAACCCTTTCCCTGCGCCCACTCCTGCAGGACCGTCTTGGGATCGCGCAGCGGCCGCCGCGGCTTGTGCATCCGCTCGGTCCAGTTCCGCTGGACGAATTCCGCCGCCGCGCTGTAGCCGCCGTCGAGAAACACCGCGCCGATAACCGCCTCGCAGATGTCGCCGAGCACCGATTTGCGCAACCGGGCGCCTGCCCCGGCCCCGACCGCGCCAAGCTTGATGTCATCGAGCAGCCCCAGCGACTTCGCTACGTCGGCGCAGCTTTCCCTGCGCACCAGATCGGCAAGACGCTTCGACAGTTCGCCTTCGTCGGCGTTCGGGAAGGCGCGATACAGCATGTCGGACACGATCAGCCCGAGCACGTGATCGCCGAGAAATTCGAGCCGCTGGTAACTGTCGCCGCGCTTGCGCGTGGATTTCAGCGCGGACACATGGGTGAAGGCGGTGTCCAGCAATGTGGCATCGGCGAATTTGTGTCCGATGCGTGCCTCGATCGCCGCAGTAACCGCCTTGGCGCTGATCTTGCCGCGTTTTTTCTTCACCGCCACGGGCGCGCGGCCGGCGTCAGGCTGAGGGCTTGTTTCGCCTGATGACGATGGGGTCCGGATGTCAGCTGTTTCGTCGTTCATCGCACGATTTTGAATATGCGATTCCAGCGCACCGCGGTCGGCCAGCGCCAGAACATCCAGGCGTGTTCGCCCTCGGCAATGGAGAAGAAAATCATCTGGGCACGGCCGATGAGATTCTCGAACGGCACGTAGCCTACCGCCGACAGCACGCGGCTGTCGGTCGAGTTGTCGCGGTTGTCGCCCATCATGAAGAAATGACCCGGCGGCACGGTATAGACACTGGTATTGTCGTAGAAACCGTTGTCGACGCAATCCAGCGACTCATAGCTGACGCCGTTCGGCAGCGTCTCCTTCCAGCGTTTCACCCGCGCGGTGGCGTCGGACCCGCAGGGGTCCTCGCCGATGAAATCGCTCAGGCGCTCGCGCACCACCGGCTTGTCATTGATGTAGAGCAGCCCTTCCTTCATCTGGATGCGGTCGCCGGGCAGCCCGATCACGCGCTTGATGTAGTCGGTCGAGTCGTCCTTCGGCAGGCGGAACACCACGACGTCGCCTCGCGCCGGCTCGGAGCCGAAGATGCGGCCCGAAAACAGCGGCGGCGACAGCGGTATCGAATAGTGGCTGTAACCGTAGGAATATTTCGAGACGAACAGATAGTCGCCGACCAGAAGTGTCGCCTTCATCGATCCCGAGGGGATGTTGAAGGGCTGGAACAGGAAGGTTCGGATCACCAGCGCAATAAGCAGAGCGTGGATGACGACGCGGACGGTTTCGCCCAAGCCGGTTTCAGATTTAGTCCCGGATGTCACGCTCATTGCTTTCCCAATTCCCGGCGCGCTTCCCGCGCGGTAGCAGAGCATTTTCCTTACGCGAATCGCTATTCGCTTCGCGTCAAGGAAATGATCTCGATTCTGATGTTGAGAACGAATTCCGGCGTAAACCTGAATTGCTCTGGCTGAAAGTCACCGCGCGTTTTAGACGGTTGTTCAGGGGCGCGCAATCAACGGCCGCATCAAAACTTCCTAATACCTTGATAAAGCGTGGATTTTTAGTTTTGCGCGAGACCGCCGGCAGCGCCGTCCCAAGCCGTCATAGTCTGGCTGGACTGACCGCCGAAATTATGACGAAGGCCTGCGCCAGCGGCCAGTCATCGGTAATGCTGAGGTCGATCCGCGCCTCATACCCCTGAGGCGTCAGGGCCTCCAACCGCGCCAGGGCCCCGCCCGTCAATTTCATGGTCGGGCGGCCGCTCGGCAGGTTCACCACCCCCATATCCCGCCACCAGACGCCCTGCCGGATGCCGGTGCCGAGCGCTTTCGAACAGGCTTCCTTGGCGGCAAACCGCTTGGCGTAGGTTGCCACCACCATGTTCTCGTTTTTGGCGCGGCGGTCGGCCTTGGCGCGCTCGGCGTCCGTGAAAATGCGGTCCAGAAAGCGCTCACCATGGCGCTCGATGACTTTGGCGACGCGGCGAATATCGATCAGGTCGGAGCCGATACCGATGATCATGCTTTGCCCGCATGATGTGGACCCAGCAGATTCTTGCGTCCCCGATCCATCGCGGCCCGCATGGCGCGAACCGTCTCGCCGATGCCGACGAACAACGCTTCCCCGATCATGAAGTAGCCGATATTCAGCTCGGCGATCCCAGGCAGGCCTGCGATCTTCTCCGCGGTCGCGTAATCGAGGCCGTGGCCGGCATGGACCTCGAGGCCGGCCGAGCGCGCCAATGCGCTGCCGGCGACGATCCGCTGCCATTCCACCTCAGCCTTGTCCGCATGACCGTCAACCACGGCATCGCACCAGGCGCCAGTATGGATTTCGATCACCGGTGCGCCCAGCTTCGCGGCCATTTCGATCTGCCGCGGGTCAGCGGCGATGAACAGCGACACCCGCACGCCGCCGTCGTTCAATCTGGCGATGAACGGCTTGAGCGTATCGCGCTGCCCGATCACATCGAGACCGCCCTCGGTGGTGAGTTCTTGGCGGCGTTCGGGCACCAGGCACACCGCGTGCGGCCTGGTCGCCAGCGCAATGCCCAGCATGTCGGGCGTCGCCGCCATCTCGAAATTCAGCGGCTTTGAGATCTCCGCCTTCAGCCGCGCCATGTCGTCGTCCCGGATGTGACGGCGATCCTCGCGCAGATGCGCGGTGATGCCGTCGGCCCCGGCCTTGATCGCGGCCAGCGCCGCGCGCACCGGATCGGGATTGCGCCCGACCCTCGCATTGCGAAGCGTGGCGACGTGGTCGACATTGACTCCGAGACGCAGCGGAGGAGTTTCGGGCATGGCAAAGCTCACGCAACCCTTGAGAAAGCGGCCGGGTTACCCCGCCCGTCATGCGCGGGCTTGACCCGCGCATCCATCCTGTTCGTAAAGATGGATTGCCGGGTCAAGCCCGGCAATGACGAACTGTATCACCCATTGACGCGCTCGACCCGTGCCACCACGGCCTTGGCGCGCAACTGGGCGATAATAGCGCTGAGATGCTTCAGGTCATAGACCTCAAGATCGATGGTGAGTTCGGTGAAATCCGGCGACCGCCTGGACATGCTGATATTGTCGATATTGCCGTCGTGCTCGGCGATCACGGTGGCGACCTGGGCCAGGCTTCCGGGCTCGTTGACGTTGTCGACCAGGATTCGGGCCGGAAACCGCTGCGGCGTCGATTCGTCGACGTCCCAGCGCACGTCGAGCCAGCGCTCCGGCTCCTCCTCGAAATCCTTCAGCGCCGGCGACTGGATCGGATAGATCGTGATGCCCTCGCCCGGCGACACGATCCCGACGATGCGGTCGCCCGGCACCGCGCCGCCGTTCGGCGCGAACTTGACCGGCAGATCGGAATTGATGCCGCGGATCGGAATCGCGTTCGGGCTGCGCGCCGGGTCAGCCGGCGATTTCAGCTTCAGTTTGACCGCGAGGCTCTTTTTGGCGCCGAACCGCCCGATCCGCTCTTCCTTGTAATCGGGGTACATCGCGCGCGCGACGTCGGACGCCTTCATCTCGCCGCGCCCGACCGACGCCATCACGTCGTCGATCGAGGCGCGCGCCAGCCGCGGCAGCGCGCCCTTCAGCTTGTCGTCGGCATATTCGATCTTGGCGCGCACGAACAGCCGCTCGACGATGCGGCGGCCGAGGCCGGCATATTGATCGCGCACGGCGGTGCGTGTCGCGCGCCGGATCGCCGCCCGTGCCTTTCCGGTCACCGCCAGCGATTCCCACGCCGAGGGTGGCGCGGCCTGCGCTTCAGAGGTCAAAACCTCCACCTCGTCGCCGTTCTGCAGTTCCGACGACAGCGGCGCGAACTTGCCGTTGATCTTGCAGCCGACCGCGCTGTTGCCGACGTCGGTGTGCACCGCATAGGCGAAGTCGATCACATTGGCCTGACGCGGCAGCGCGATCAGCTTGCCCTTCGGGGTAAAGCAGAACACCTGATCGTGAAACAGTTCCAGCTTGGTGTGTTCGAGGAACTCTTCCGGGTTGGCGCTTTCCGACAGGATCCCGATGGTGTGGCGCAGCCAGGCAAAGGCATTGGATTCGCGCTTCAGGAGCTCGGTCGGCGAGCCCACGCCATCCTTGTAGAACGCGTGCGCGGCGATGCCCAATTCCGCGATCTGGTCCATTTCCCTGGTGCGGATCTGCAACTCGACGCGCTGATTGCCGGGACCGATCACGGTGGTGTGTATCGAACGGTAGTCGTTCTGCTTCGGCGTCGAAATGTAGTCCTTGAACCGGCCGGGCACCACCGGCCAGGTGGTGTGCACGACGCCGAGCGCACGGTAGCAGGCTTCGACGTCGCTCATCACGACGCGGAAACCAAAGATATCGGACAATTGCTCGAACCCGACCGACTTGCGCTCCATCTTGGTCCAGATCGAAAACGGCTGCTTGCGCCGGCCGAAGACATCCGCAGCCACGCCGTTCTTCTGAAGATTTTTCGAGAGCTGGCTCTCGATTTCGCCGATCAGGTTGCGGTTGCGGTCCGCCAGCGAATCCAGCCGCTGCATGACCACCGCATAGGCTTCCGGGTCGAGGGTGCGGAACGATAAATCTTCGAGTTCCTCCCGCATCTCCTGCATACCCATGCGGCCGGCCAGCGGGGCATAGATGTCGAGCGTCTCCTCGGCTATCCGCCGGCGCGACGTCGGCGGCACGAACTCCAGCGTGCGCATGTTGTGCAGGCGGTCGGCGAGCTTGATCAGGAGTACGCGGACGTCGTCGGCGATCGCCAACAGCAGCTTGCGCAGGTTCTCGGCCTGCTTGGCCTCGCGCGACACCAGTTCCAGCCGCTTCAGCTTGGTGAGACCCTCCACCAGCGCGCCGATCTCGTGCCCGAAGGTCTGGTCGATTTCGGCGCGGGTCGCCTCGGTGTCCTCGATGGTGTCGTGCAGCAATGCTGCGACGATGGTGGCGTCGTCGAGCTTGAGGTCCGTGAGGATCGCGGCGACCTCGAGCGGATGCGAAAAATAGGGATCGCCGGATGCCCGGGTCTGGGTCCCGTGCGCCTTCATGGCGTAAACATAGGCGCGGTTCAGCAGGTCTTCGTCGGTGTCCGGATTATAGGACCTGACGCGTTCGACGAGATCGTATTGCCGCATCATCCGCGGACGCGGCGACTTGACCGGCTTGGCCGCCGCGGACGCTGGGCCAGCCGCCACGGCGACCGATTCAGTCGCCGCCTGCATCTGTCCGGGGTTGCGGCGCCAATACGCCATCGGATCACTGCCTTCGTGTGAGGGCCTCGAATACGGCCCGCTTCCCGGGCGAAGCTGCGCCCTTCCGGTCGCGGAAACGCTCGATTTCGGGCATCGCAGGCGCAGTGTAACGCGAAACCGGCGGCCCTCCGATCAAATCGGAGACAGCCCTCGTCGAATTCATCCGCGCCCGAGATGGACACATGGTAACCACGAAAACGGCAACAAAAGCAAAGGCCCGGACACAATGTCCGGGCCTTGGTTAAAAATTCGAGGGGTTTGGGACGACCCGCGCCGCAATGCGGGAGGCTTACTCGTCCTCTTCGGGCTGCTCTTCCGGAGGCGCGAGGCCCTCGAGGCCCTTCAGCAGCTCTTCCTCGGTCATGCGCTCGACGGCGACCTCGGTATCGTCGGCATCGACGCTGGCGCCGGCCGACCCGATCAGCGGCACCGTATCGGGTTCCGGCTCGTCCACTTCGACAAATTTCTGAAGTGAATGAACCAGTTCTTCACGCAAATCTTCGGGAGAAATGGTCGAATCCGCGATTTCGCGCAGCGACACAACCGGGTTTTTGTCGTTATCGCGATCGATGGTGAGCTGTGAGCCCGACGAGATCATGCGGGCGCGGTGCGCCGCCAACAGGACCAGATCGAACCGGTTGTCGACCTTATCAATGCAATCTTCTACGGTGACGCGCGCCATGGACTGTCGCTCCGTTAAATGGGACCGAATATGATGATATGCGCGGTAGTTATAGGTGTGGGGGGCTTTTCGCAAGACCAATTTGTAATTTGGCCCCCGCAATGCGTCCCGCTAACCCACCCTGAGGCTACAGCCGCAGCGCCGAGAGACACGTTTGGACACACGGCAGGTGTCCGCTGCGACAACAAATCGCTCCAATACCTGTCAAAAGTGTAGGACTTTTCGCCCTTGCCACACCATATTTGCGGTGATGTTGTTGGGGTTAGATTCTTGGGCAGCAAATCTCTGAAATGCGCGGTCGGTTGCCGCTGCGCCAATAACGTTAACAACAACGCGAGAAAGTTTTATGTCCCCTGCTTCCAACAAGATCGCACTCTTTATTGATGGCGCCAACCTCTACGCCACCGCCAAGACGCTTGGCTTCGACATCGACTACAAGCGCCTGCTCAAGGAATTCCAGAGCCGCGGGACCCTGGTGCGCGCGTTCTACTACACTGCGATCATTGAGGATCAGGAATATTCGTCGATCCGCCCGTTGATCGACTGGCTCGATTACAACGGCTACACCGTCGTCACCAAGGCGACCAAGGAATTCATCGACGCCAGCGGCCGCCGCAAGGTCAAGGGCAACATGGATATCGAACTCGCGGTCGACGCGATGGAACTTGCCGAGCACGTCGATCAGATCGTGCTGTTTTCCGGAGACGGCGATTTCCGCTCGCTGGTCGAGGCGGTGCAGCGCCGCGGCGTCCGGGTCACCGTGATCTCGACGATCTCGAGCCAGCCGCCGATGATCGCCGACGAGCTGCGGCGGCAGGCCGACGTCTTCACCGATCTGGTGGAACTGCAATCCAAGCTCGGTCGCGATCCGTCCGAGCGCCCGGCTCCGCGCGAGCCGCGTCATCACGCGCCGCAATTCCTGCAGCGCGCGACCACGATGGCGCCGAGGGCCGATGACGACGATTTCGACGATTGAAAGTGACCCGGCGCCCGGCCAGCCACTGCTCGCCGGCGCCGCCGCCCTCCGCACCGAACCTGACCGTAACTGCCCGCTCTGTCCGAGGCTCGCCGGCTTTCGCGAGGCGGCGCGTGTGCGCGAGCCGGAATGGTTCAATTCGCCGGTGCCGTCGTTCGGCGATTCCGACGGCCGGTTGCTGATCGTCGGCCTTGCGCCTGGCTTGCAGGGCGCCAACCGTACCGGACGCCCCTTCACCGGCGATTTCGCCGGCGACCTGCTCTACGCGACGCTGCTTGAATACGGCTTTGCCAAAGGCAAATACGAAGCGCGGCCCGACGACGGGTTGAGGCTGGTGGATTGCCGGATCGGCAACGCGGTGCGTTGCGTACCGCCTCAGAACAAGCCGCTACCGGCGGAAATCCATACCTGCCGGCCGTTTCTGTCGGCGACGATCGCGACCATGCCAAGGCTGCGCGCGATCGTGGCGCTCGGCCGGGTGGCGCATGAATCGACGCTGAAGGCCTTGGGCATTCGCGCGGCCGCGGCGCCCTTTACGCATGGCGCGGTGCATCAGGCTGGCGCGCTAAACCTTTACGACAGCTATCATTGCTCGCGTTACAACACCAATACGCGGGTGCTGACGCCGGAGATGTTTCGCAGCGTGTTCGCCAGGGTAAGAGCGGATTTGGGCATTTGAGCCCAAAACCAGCGGCGCAGGCTGCCTGAGCGGCGGCTGCAATTGGGGAAAGGCCGCTACTAGCGATTCTCGTCTGCAATTGCCGGCGTGCAGACGACTAGACCGGATTTTCCTTCAGCCATGCCAGTACGTCGCCGGCGTTTCGATCCGGCGGAAACACTGGATAGAAGACGTGGCTGATGCGCCCGTCATCGACGATCAGCGCCAGCCGCTTGATCAGGGTCAGGTCCGCCACCTCCATGGTCGGCAGATCGAGCGCGCGGGTCAGCACCAGCTTCTCGTCGGACAGCACCGGGAACGGCAAATGCAGCCTTGAGGCCATCTCGGTCTGATAGGCGTTGCTCTGCGTCGACAGGCCGAACACGTGCCCGGCACCGGCGGCTTTCAATTCGGCGAACAGGTCGCGGAACGCGCAGGTTTGCGGCGTGCAGCCGCGCGCCCCCGGGATCATGTCCCAGTCGTCGACCAGGCTGATCTTGCCGGGCTCGCCGGTTCTGGGATAGGCGAACACCACCGTGCGCCCGGACAGCGCCGACAGCGTCACCGAGCTGTCGTCGGTGGCGACCAGGCTGATCGGCGGAACCGCCATTCCCACGAGATGCGCCGCCGCACCGTCGTCTGATGGCGCCGGGATCTTGCTCCAGTCGACTTCAAGCAGATTTTTCTGGTTCATCGCACAATTCTCCAGCGGTCGTCATTGCAGTTGTTGAGGTCCCAAAAGCTGGATGCTTCGCGGAGCCTGTCATCGGGCGCGCATTCGCGCGACCCGTTGGCTCGCAATGACGGATCAAGATGAGGGTGGCCATTCTATCCTCGTGCCCGCAGCAGGCGGCCCTTCTCCCTGCCCCAGTCGCGTTTTTTCTCGCTCTCGCGCTTGTCATGCAGTTTCTTGCCCTTCGCCACCGCCAGCAAGAGCTTGGCGCGGCCGCGCTCGTTGAAATAAAGTTTTAGCGGAATCAGGGTCATGCCGTCGCGGTCGACCGCGCCCATCAGCTTGTTGATCTGCTTTCTGTGCAGCAACAGCTTGCGCGGCCGTTTCGGCTCGTGATTGAAACGGTTGGCCTGCAGGTATTCCGGAATATTGGCGTTGATCAGCCAGATCTCGCCGTCCTTGGTATCCGCGTAGGATTCCGCAATGGTGGTCTTGCCGTTGCGGATCGACTTGACCTCGGTGCCGGTCAGCGCGATTCCTGCTTCCAGCGTGTCCTCGATCGCATAGTTGAACCGGGCCTTGCGATTTTCGGCGACGACCTTGATCGCGCGCTCGTTCTTTTCGGCCATGATAAATTCGTCCCAGGCAATTGCTCAGCGATAGCACTCAGTCGGCGCGCACGCACGTCAAGACCTTTTGAGCAGATCGCGGATCTCGGTCAGCAGTTCTTCCTGCCGGGTCGGTTTCGGCGGCGCTGCCGCTTCATCCCCGCGCTTCAGCTTGTTGATGAACCTGATAACCACGAACAGCACGAAGGCGATGATAAGGAAGTTGATAGTCAGGGTGAGGAAATTGCCCCAGGCCAGCGCCGCGCCCTGCTTTTTCGCGTCTGCAAGATTGCCGGCAGTGACCGCTTTCGACAGCGGCGTGAAGTAGTTGGAGAAGTCCAGGCCACCGGTAATGGCGCCGATGATCGGCATGATGATATCGCCGACCAGCGAGGTCACGATCGCGCCGAACGCGGCACCGATGACGACGGCGACCGCGAGGTCGACGACGTTGCCCTTCATGGCGAATTCACGGAACTCCTTCAGCATCCGCAAACCCTTCTCTTCGACGGCGCCCACCGGATTATTCATCGCTTGGGGAGGCCTAGTTGATCAGGCCGGCATGCACCATGGCATTGCGCACCGCGACGCGCGTGGGCTCCGATACTGGCACCATAGGCAGGCGCAGCGTCTCATCCATCTTGCCGAGCAGCGACAGCGCATATTTCACCGGCGACGGATTGGACTCGATGAAGAGGTTGGTGTGCAGCGGCATCAGCTTGTCGTGCAGCTTGAGCGCGGTGGCGAGGTCGCCCTTCTGCCAGGCGAGGTGAAATTCCGAGCATAGCCGCGGCGCGACGTTGGAGGTCACGGAAATGCAGCCGTGACCGCCATGGGCCATGTATCCGAGCACGGTGGCATCCTCGCCCGACAGCTGGTTGAAATCCTCGCCCAGCCTGGCGCGCTGCTGCGAAACCCGCACCATGCTCGCGGTCGCATCCTTGACGCCGGCGATGTTCTTCAATTCGAACAGCCGCGCCATGGTATCCACGCTCATGTCGATCACCGAGCGCGGCGGGATATTGTAGATGATGATCGGGATTCCGATCGCATCATTGATCGCCTTGAAGTGCTGGTACATGCCCTCCTGGGTCGGCTTGTTGTAGTACGGCGTCACCACCAGCACTGCGCTGGCGCCGGCTTGCTCGGCATGCTCGGCAAGCTCGATCGCCTCCCTGGTCGAATTGGAGCCGGCGCCGGCGATGACGGGAACGCGGCCTCTGGCCTCGTCGATGCACCATTCGACGATGCGCTTGTGCTCGTCGTGGTTCACGGTCGGGCTTTCGCCGGTCGTGCCGACCGGCACCAGGCCGTGGGTGCCCTCGGCGATTTGCCAGCTCACCAGCGCCCGGAAGGCCGCCTCATCGAGCGAGCCGTTCTTGAACGGCGTGACCAACGCGGTGAATGAGCCACGGAAATTCGTCTTGGCTGCCATGGACTTCCTCCGAACGCGCGGTTTGCGGCTTTGACTTTGCTGAAAGGCACCAATTCATACCGGGTCCGGCGGCCAGGCGAAAGGCCTGGTCCTACACCAGCCGGCCGCGATTTTGCCGCGGTAATGGCGCAGACATCGGCTGTTCAGACATATTTGGTATTTTGACCACATATTCAATCAAATAGACCGAGGCCTTGAGCGATTGAATGATTCGCCGCGAAGGAACGCAGTGACCCCATCCACCCGCGCAACCGCATTGCGATCGACGGCCCTGGCGACCAGCCTGGCGCTGGCGCTCGGATTATCGGCCATCGCGGCCGAAGCCTGGGCCAAGGCGAAAGTTCCACTGCCAAAGCCGCGGCCGATCGCGCGCAACGTCGTGCCCAAGACTTCTCCTAATCCTAAAAATACCGCCAGCGCCGCCGCAAAAGATACCGCGCCCGCCCCCGCGGCGGCCGCGATCGCGCCCGCGACCCGCCAGCATGCGACGCTGCCACCTCCGCCCGCACGCAAGCCGCCGCCGCCGGCCGCCGTGGCCGCCACCTCGTCGACATCGCAGGCCGATACCGATGCGCTGGAAAATGTCATCGAGCTGGTACGCGCCCACAAGCCCACCGATGCGACCCAGGCTGAAGCGGCAATATCCGATCCGGTAGCAAAGAAGCTGGCGGAATGGATCATCCTGCGCAGCGACGACAATGGCGCGACGGTCGAGCGCTATCGCGCCTTCCTTGCGGCCAATCCGAGCTGGCCTTCGCAGAGCTTTCTGCGCCGGCGGCTGGAAGCGGCGCTGTGGGACGACCGTCGCGACGACGCGACGGTATGGTCCTGGTTCGAAAACGAATCGCCATTGTCGGCCAAAGGCCGATTCGCGCTGGCGCGCGTCATGATCGCGCGCGGCGACCGTGCCAATGCGGAGCGCCTGGTGCGCGAAGCGTGGCGAAACGATGCCATGTCCGAGGATACCGAGAGCGCAGCGCTCGATCAGTTCGGCGCACTGCTGACGCCGGGCGATCAAAAGGCGCGAATGGATTCGCTGCTCTATGGCAGCGAACACCAAGCGGCGCTGCGCGCTGCCAAGCGGCTCGGCGCCAATGAGGTCGCGCTGGCGAAAGCGCGCATCGCGGCCTACCACAAGGCCCCTAACACCAGGGCGCTGCTCGACGCTGTTCCGCGCGAACTGCATAACGATCCCGGCTACATCTTCAGCAAGATCCAGTTGCTGCGGCGCGAAGAGAAATTCACCGAGGCCGTGCAACTCATGCTCGCCGCGCCGAAGGACCCGGGCCGCCTGTACAATGTCGACGAGTGGTGGATCGAGCGCCGATTGCTGTCGCGCAAGATGATCGACGCCGGCGAGTACCGCACCGCCTATCTGATTGCGCGCGACGCGGCACTTCCGACGCGCGACATCTACAAAACCGAGCAGGAATTCACCGCCGGCTGGATCGCGCTGCGCTTCCTGACCGACCCGGCGACGGCCGCGCAGCATTTTGCGCGCATCGGCGTCGGCAGCGTCAACCCGACCGCGCTGGCGCGTGCCGGCTATTGGCAGGGCCGCGCCGCGGAAGCGGCGGGCCGCTCCCAGCAGGCCCGGGCCGCCTACACCGCGGCCGCGGAACAATCGACCAGTTACTACGGGCAATTGGCGCGCGCGAAACTCGGGCTGCCGCAGATCGAGTTGAACGGCGCGCCTGCTGCTCGCGGACGCGGAATCGAACGGCTCGAGGTCGTCCGCGCCGTACAACTGCTCTATGCGCTGGGCGAACGCGACATCGCCATCCCGATTTTCGCCGACATGGGCGAAAACGGCGATCCCGATGCGCTCGTGGGGCTTGGCGAACTGGCTTCCCGCAATGGCGACGCGCGCGGCATGCTGCTGCTCGGCAAGGCCGCGCTCAATCGCGGGCTGCCGTTCGATTTCTACGCCTATCCCGTGACCGGAATCCCGCCGTTCAAATCGATCGGGCCTGATGTCGAGCAAAGCATCGTGTTCGCCATCGCCCGGCAGGAAAGCGCCTTCAACCCCAACGACGTTTCGCCGGCGAATGCCTACGGGCTGATGCAGGTGACGCCGGATGCCGGCCGCTATGTCTGCAAAAGATACGGCGCCAGCTTCAACCTTGCCCGGATGAAGACCGACCCGGTCTACAACGCTGCCCTCGGCGCCGCCGAACTCGGCGGCCTGATCGAGGACTACCGCGGCTCCTACATCATGACGTTCGCGGCCTACAATGCCGGCCGCGGCAGCGTCAAGAAATGGGTCGAGCGTTACGGCGATCCGCGCGATCCCAAGGTCGACGCGGTGGACTGGGTCGAACTGATACCATTCTCCGAGACCCGCAATTATGTGCAGCGGATCATGGAGAATTTGCAGATCTATCGGGCGCGATTCGGCGGCGGAACGCGGCTGCAGATCGAGGCCGATTTGCACCGCGGCAGCGTCGAATAGGGCTTTGTATCGCAACGGGCCGCTCGCGGCGCCTTCGCCGCAGATCGAAACAATCGTGCTCCATCCGCCGTTGCAAAAAAAATCCCCCTCCCGATAGACGATCAGGCGTCTACCGAAAGGGGGACCTGCGTTACGTCGAACTTATTTGTGGTACATCGCGGGCTTCGGCGCCGCCTCGTCGGGTCCCCAGAGGCGATAGCTGAGTGTCGCGAACACCGTCAGACCCTGCGGAACCAGGGAAAAGTCCTCGCCGGTCGCCGCGACAGCGGCGGGGTTCGAAGCCTTTGCGTACACTTCCTGTGTTGCCCACACCGACAAGTTCGCGGGTCCGAAGTTGTAGCCTACGAGACCGCCGACCGCCCAGACATTGAACCTTTGGGCGTTCAACAGGGTACCGGTGGGATAGACGCAGGTGGCCGAACACGAATCGTTGGAAACCTGGCCGAAGTAGTAAGCGACAGGTCCAAACGTCCACTTGCCGATCGTTTTGGTGGCGGTAAGGTCGACATGGAGAAGGTCACCCGATGTGTACTGAGAGACGGTGTTCCTCGTATTCAATTCCGCATAGATGGCGGCGCTCAGGTTCCAGCCGTCTTTCAGATACGACACGATGAATTCGGGCTGGAATGTCCAGTACGGGGATCCAACGCTCCCGGTGCCAGTAAAACCAGTCACGGTTCCATCCGGCGTATAGATGCCGAGGCCGGTTTTGATGGCAAATCCGCTGTCTGCAAGCTTCCAGCTCAACTCAACCGGGACGATGTAGGTGTTGTGCACGCCGGATTGTTGCACGTTGATTGGGGCGCCGAAACTATCCATCACGAACGGCTGCACAACGACGGCGTCGTAAGTGGCGCCGAGGAATGTCCAGCCGGGAACGAACAGGAAGCCCTGCACGTCGACCGCCCCCTGCACGCCGGTTCTGGTGTTTCCATTAAGGGCAGTCGTGACGCCCGGCCCGGTCAAATTGGCCTGGTAGGTGAACACCTGGTTGAACATATAGATGCCCGGCGGGGGAACTCCGGCGCTCGCGCCGATCAGTACGCCTGGTTGGCTTTGCGCCGCTACCAACGCCTCCTTGGCGTATCCTTGCGAGCAAGAAAGCCCGACCAGGCCCGCAGCGATAAGCAGAGCTTTACTGTTCAATTTCATATGTCCCCCGTGTTGTTCTTATGACACCCCTGCCCACCCTCAGCCATCCGAGGGGGGCGGGCCGTTAAACCCCGACCGGTGTTATTTCAAGATGCCCCTTTGTCGCACACGCAGATTTGTCCCTCCTTGAACAAAGGCCAAGTGAAATCCTGCGATGCACCTCTTGGCGTCATCTTTTCCCCCAATGTGTGGCAGTCCGAGCACACTTCCCGGGCGGCGGCTCGTTCAGTTCAAAACCCATGCATCCATCTGATTTTACGTAATATTTTTCCCTGTAAGCATAAATTCCTGGCCTTTGGAAATGCGACCGATCTGGCGAGGGATCGGGAATAAAGGCGCAGGCAGATCGCGCGCTATACGCACTTCGAATCATTGCTGCGCGGCGTGAAGCGGGCTCTCGATAAGCAAAAAGGCGATCTCAAAAATATGATTGGTCGCCAAACTTGCGTCCGATGAAATTGGCTTTTGTCTTCCGCATGAACGTCAGTACCTCAGAACGGTCGCTCTCGCGGCGCCGTACTAACCCGGCGCGCGATCGTTGCGCGCCCGAGCAGGACGGACGATCCGTTGTTGCAAGGGGCCGCCTGCCGACGTAGGTAGCCAAGTGATAATTCGTACCGTCCACCGCGGCGGCAGAATCGGAGGGGATATGCACTTTTCAGCGAAGCTTGCCGGGTTGGCGACATTGATCGCCATCTCCAGTCCGGTTCTGGCCGACCATCAAAGCGATCTTGAGCAGTGCAAATTTATTGGAGAAATCAGCAAGGCCGACCTGAGCATCGCGGCATGCGACCGCGCGCTCAACGATCCCAAAACGACCGGAACAGGCCGCGCAGCCGCATTCAGCAACCGCTGCGGATGGTGGTGGGCCAAAAAAGATCCGGATCGCGCATTGTCGGATTGTAACGAAGCCATCCGGCTCGATCCCGCTTATCCCGCAGCCTACATCAATCGTGGCAACGCCTACTTGAACAAAGCCGACCCCGAGCGCGCCTTCGCTGATTTCAACGAGGCGGTCCGGCTCGATCCCAAAAACGCCTGGGCCTATAGCGGGCGGGGCAACCTGTACAAAAACAAGGGTGACCTCAACCACGCCCTGGCCGACTTTAGCGAGTCGATCCGGCTCGATCCCAATTATGCCATGGCCTATTTCTTCCGCGGCGACCTGTACAAGCGCAAGGGCGACTTCGACCATGCCTTGGCTGATCTCAACGAGTCGATCCGGCTCGACCCCAACAACACCATGGCCTACTTCACCCGGGGCAGCGTGTCCTACATCACGGGCAACAATCCCGGCGCCCTGGAAGACTTTACCAAATCGATCCGGCTCGACCCCGAAAATGCCGCGGCCTACTTCAACCGGGGCGTCGCATACTTTCTCATCGGAGGCCGTATCGCGGACGCGGAGGCTGATTTCAGGAAGGCAAGCGAGCTCAACCCAAAGGACGCCTATACGGCGCTCTGGCTCGATCTCACCGAGCGTCGCAATAGCGTCCCGAGCCATTTGGCGCAGGCTGCAAAACAACTGGACCTCGCCGGATGGCCCGCGCCGGTTATCCGCGAATTCCTCGGCGAACTCAGCGTCGATCAGACACTCGCTGCGGCCTCCGACAACGATCCGAAGACCAGGCTGGGGCAAACCTGCGAGGCCAATTTTTACAGCGGAGAATTTGCGTTGCTGAAAAAAGAGAGGCAGGAAGCGTTGCGCCTGCTTCGGGTCGCGGCCGGCGATTGCCCGCGCGGCTTCATCGAATCGACAGCCGCAATAGCGGAGCTCTTAGTCAAGCACTAGGGATTGTATTTACGTCGGGGCTCCGATGGATGAAATGGCCCGCGGGTCGCAACGCATTCCCTGCCAATGCGCTGTCGTTGCGGCCAACATCAGATGACATCGGGGGTCCGCTCGGGCGGCGCGGTAAAACCGATGCGGCAAACGCGCAGCTGACATGGACCGGGGTACCCTGCCCTTTACCACGGCCGGCCGTTTCCGGTTTGCGAGGCGATCAAGTAGCCTGTCGCGGACACGGCGCCGCCCGGCATTGAGGAATAAATGAGTTCCGCTGAAAAGACCTTTCAAGAAGCGTTCGGCGCATTCAATCTCCAGAAAAACGGGGACGCCGAGCGGCTATTCCGAAAATTCCTGAAAATTCATCCGAGCCATGTGGGCGCGCTGAACCTCTTGACCGTCGTGCTTTTGAGAATGGAGCGCTTCGCGGAAGCGGAAGCGTTCATCGCAAGAGCCGTGAAGCTCAATCAGGGCTCGGACGTTTCATTTTATAATTATGGTATAATCCTCAAAGCCCTGCACAGACCGCAGCGGGCATTGGAGCAGTTCAGCCATGCTCTTCGCCTGAATTCAAACGCGCCGGAAACCTGGAATAATCGCGGGACCATCTACAACGATCTGGAGCAGTATGAAAAAGCGGTAGCGGACTTTGACGAGGCCATTCTACTGAGTCCGAATTATGCCGATGCCTTCGCCAACAAGGGAAAATCCCTGGTCGAACTCAAGCGCTACGACGATGCCCTTGCGGCCTATGACAGGGCGATATCGCTCAAGCCCGATCTGGCGGAGGCGTGGCTCGGTCGCGGCAACCTTTTCGTCAACCTCAAGCGTTACGACGAAGCCTTTGCGGCGTACGACAAGGCGATATCGCTCAAGCCCGGTCTGGCAGAGGTCTGGTTCAGCCGCGGCGATGCCTTGGTCGACCTCAGGCGTTACGAAGAAGCCTTGGCGGCGTATGACAGGTCATTATCGCTCAAGCCCGATTTAACCGAGGTCTGGCTTGGTCGCGGCAACGCCTTTGTCGGCCTCAAGCGCTACGACGAAGCCATTGCCGCTTACGACAAGGCGATATCGCTCGGGCTCGGTCTGGCGGAGGCATGGCTTGGCCGCGGCAATGTCTCCTTCGATCTCAAGCGCTATGATGAAGCCCGTATTGCGTATGACAAGGCCCTATCGTTCAAGCCCGATCTGGCGGAGCCCTGGCTTGGCCACGGCAATGTCTTCGTCCACCTCCGGCGTCACGACGAGGCCATCGCCGCTTATGACAAGGCCCTATCGCTCACGCCTCATCTGGCAGGGGCCTGGCTCGGTCGCGGCAATGTCTTTCTTGACCTCAAGCGCCACGATGAAGCCTTTGCTGCTTTTGACAAGGCGCTATCGCTCAAACCCGATCTGGCGGAAGCTTGGCTCGGCCGCGGCTATAGCCTTCTCGACCTCAAGCTCCACGACGAAGCCTTCGCCGCCTTTGACGAGGCGCTATCGCTGAGGCCCGATCTGGCGGAGGCATGGCTCGGTCGCGGCAATGTCTTCGCCGACCTCAAGCGCCATGGCGAGGCCTTTGCGGCATTCGACAGGGCGCTGTCGCTGAAGCCTGACCTGGCGGACGCATGGCTCAGTCGCGGCAATGCCTTGGCCGACCTCAAGCACCACGACGAAGCCTTTGCCGCCTATGACAAGGCACTTTCGTTCAAGCCCGATCTGGCAGAGGCATGGCTCGGTCGCGGCAATGTCTTCTTCGATTATAAGCGCTTCGGCGAGGCCTATGCGGCTTTCGACAAGGCCTTGTCGCTCAAGCCCGATCTGGTTGCCGTCGAAGGCGCGCGTCTCTATTCCAGAATGCTGCTTTGCGATTGGAGCCATTTCGAAGCGGAACGGGATCACCTCATTCAATCGGTCCGGGACGGCAAGGCAAATACCAACCCATTTGCATTTTTCGGGATCGGTTCATCCGTCGAAGATCAATTCAAGTGCGCGCAATCGTGGGCTCGAAAACTATACCCGCCTGCCGACAAATCGCTCTGGCGCGGAGAACCCTATAAAAGCAGCAAAATTCGCATCGGCTACGTATCGTCTGACTTTCGTCAACATGCCGTAGCGTATCTTGTCGCCGGCGTTTTCGAATGCCATGACAGATCGCAATTCGAGGTCCTGGGAATATCGATCGGACCCAACGATAATTCGGAAATCCGTCGACGCCTGGAGGGGTCCTTCGACACCTTCATCGATGCCGCAGCACTTGGTGCCGACGAACTGGCAAAACGAATAACAGAGGAAAAGATCGATGTTTTGATCGATCTGAACGGCTTTACCCAGAATGGCCGTACCGAGATATTTGCCCGCCGTCCCGCGCCGATTCAGGTGAACTATCTCGGCTTTCCCGGGACGATGGGCGCCAGCTATATGGATTACATTGTCTGCGATCCCGTGCTTGTTCCGGCGTCACATCAAGATAGTTACATGGAGAAGATCGTCTATCTTCCCGACAGCTATTTGCCGCACGATGCCGCGAGCCGCCTGGTCTCAGACCAGATTTTTGAACGTACTGAATTTGGACTGCCTGAAAATGGCTTCGTTTTCTGCTGCTTCAACAACGCCTACAAGCTGAACCCGCATCGCTTTCGGACGTGGATGAGACTTTTGAAGGCCGTTGACGGCAGCGTTTTGTGGCTCTCTGAAAATAATGCCACAGTTGTAAGTAACTTGCGCAGGGAAGCCGGCGTTGCGGGCGTCGATCCCGACCGATTGGTCTTCGCCGGCCGTCTCCCGTCAGCCGCAGCTCATTTGGCGCGCCATCGTTTGGCGGATCTGTTTCTGGATACGCTGCCGTACAATGCCCACACCACGGCGAGTGACGCGTTGTGGGCCGGCCTGCCCGTGCTGACCCAAATCGGCGAGACGTTTGCGGGCCGAGTGGCCGCCAGTCTGTTGACCGCTGTCGGCTTGCCCGAACTGATCGTCCAGACGCCGGAACACTATGAAAGCATGGCCATCGAACTCGCAACCAGGCCGGAGCTGATGGCCGCGATCAAGGATAAGCTCGCGCAAAACCGCCTGACAAAGCCGTTGTTCGACACAAAACGATACACCCGGCATATCGAAAGCGCCTACCTGACGATGTATCGGCGCTGTCAGGACGGGCTTTCTCCCGACCATATCCATGTGACCGATCAGGGGCTTTCTTGAGGGCCGGCGACCCCGATCGTGCCGAAACACTCCGGTGTGTGAAAGTTCGGAAGCACCGATTGCCTCTTCTATCGAAGCCCCGAGTGGCCACTGATCGGGGAAAGCTGCTGAGGCGACGCCACGAACCCCCAGCGGCCGCTACCGCCTCGACGGGTGCGCCTGGAGGACCGCGCCGGCACAAAGAAAAACCCCCGGCAGTTTCCTGCCGGGGGTTCTTGAGAGTCGTCAGACGATCGGGATCAGAAGTTGCGCTGAACGCGAACGTTGAGGGACGCGGTGTCCTGGTCCTTGAACTCGTAGGGACCGGTCGGAAGCGGCGAAGTCGCGCCCGGCGAAGCAGTGACTGCACCCGCCATCTTCTGATCCAGGTGGAACCACATGGCTTCCACCGAGAACGTCAGGTTGGTGACGGGCGTCCAGCGGGTGACGACGCCGAGCTGCGAGACATTGAAGTCCGGATTGCAGCTGAAGTCGCCACTGAAAGAACGGCCAAAGAGAGCAGCACCGTTCGGAGACGTTCCTGCAAGGGCAGAGCAGAAATTTGCCTTCGCATCGCCGTTATACCGGACAGCCGAATAGCTGCCGAACAGACTGGACGACCAGTAGGGGTTCCAGTTGTGGTTGAACGCACCGCGAACACCAAAGGCCGTCGTGAGGTCGATCTGACCACCGGGGGCGAAGACGCCGTCACTGACGAAGCCAAAACCCGCGCTGCCAACAGCGCCAGGGCGGCTGGTGCCACTGAACATCAGGAATTGCGGCGAGGTTGAGCTCGTGGAGATCACGTTCTTCGTGTCACCCTTTGCCCAGCTTGCGTCCAACTTGATGTCGTCGCCCGGACCGGTCGGGATGTTCTTGATCTGCAACGCAGCCATCACCGATCCACCATACTTGGTATCCGGGTGACCGCTGTTCAGCGACGCCGAGGTCGGCAGAGCAGCCGAGGTCAACGTGTTGTACGAAGCGTCCACTTCATGGACCGCACCCGACAACTGGAACAGACCCCAGGCCTGATCGATCCGGATGTTGCCAACGATATCAGGCATATGCACGCCGGCATAGGCGTTCGGCAAAGTTCCAGTGATAGCAGCCGAGCTGGACGTGTTGGTGCCAAGTGCGGTTGCAGTCGATGCAGTCGAATTGAACGTGGCCAGGTAGCCGATCACGGTACGGTTGAACACGGTCGGGTCATCGAGGCCGATGGTGCCCGACACGCCGTTGCCGAACTGGGCGGTGTACTGGATGTTGTTCACGCCGGTGACGGAGTCATTGCCGCCGAGCAGGAACGAGGTGTTGTTGCCCGGATAACCATTCCACGGCGACGCATAGGCCGAGGAAGACTTACCGAAGGTGAACCCGGCGAACTGCAGGAACACGTACTCGACCGCAACGTTGCCTTGGCCGGGGGTGTCAAGCAGCTGAGGGTTGTTGCCGAGGTTGGTAGCCAGGCTGTTCGGGTTGAAGGTGTTGTTACCGAGCGTCTGGAACTGGAAGTCGGCCTGAGCGAAGGTGCGGACGACGCCGTATTCAGTGGCGGTACGCGTATCGGTCGTGAATGCCATACGCGAACGTGACGCGTAGTAATCGGCGTAGCGGTTCCCCTGGCCGATATCGCCCGACCACGCCGGCGCATCGTAGATGCCGCCGTTGAATGTGGTATCAACGCGCAGATAACCACCCAGCTTGATGCAGGTGTCGGTGCCCGGAATGTAGAAGAAACCGGCACCATACAGGGAGCAGATCCTCACGTACTCGACCGCTTTGGCCTTGACGGGAAGATCAGCTGCCTGTGCCCCGCTCATGGCGATAAGACCCGCCGCTGAGCCGAGGAAAAGGCTCTTAACCATCTTCATGTTAACCTCCAAGTTGCGCTGTAGGGAAGGTTCCGGATCCGCTGGGTGAAAAACACCCCTAGGTTGGTTCCCTTAATCCCTTGAAACCCGCTTAGCCGCTTCGCGCCTTCGGACACTCCCGCATGAACGCGAGGGACTTAAGCGAACCACCTATAACGGGACGACCTCGGGATGCCCCCCTCCGTCGCAACATCACAATTACCGAAGGGCCCTGCACACGCAACAAAGGAACCACTCGGAACGGTGCAACCCGGGCCGTTTTTGGAAGGGTGTTGCACAAATAACACGCGACCGTGAACGAGCTTTTCCCGCAAACCTTTGTTCCACAACGCTATTTCCGAATAGTTCCATTTGCCATCCGGATCGCTGTGCCGGGAATAATTGGGTCGGATTTCCGCTTCTCGCACTCCGGCCAACACCGAATCGTGCGGCCAAAGCCACTCCTCCGCCGCAAATGGTCCCTGAGGACGTTCAGCGAACTGCGCTGCGGCTTCGGCCGCGATATCGGCCGCTCGCTTATTGCCGCTGCGCAAGCACGATCGACAGACGCGCCGAGGTTGCGACGGATCGCAGCTCGGCAAGCGGCATCCGCTCCGCAAGCGACGCGATTAACCATATTTTTCGGGCAGAAAAAGCGATTTCGATTTGCATCGGGAACACCCGATGCGGATGCGTCGCGCTGACATCGATCAAATCTTGTCCGGCGACGTTTTTGCAACCGTCGGGCAAAAGATTCGGCGAATGGGAAAAAATGCCGGAGGCCGCTTTGCCAAATCCGCGCCGCATTTGCGACGCGCGCGCAACAATCCGTGGCCGCGACGCGCCACCTTCAGGTGTAGGGATTGGTTTGAGAGCCTTGGTGGGGCCAGAGAGGCCGTTAATCGTCCGGAATTCGGCAGCCCGAAATCTGCCGCTTGCGGGCTGCCCCGGCGTCGGGCATATCGACCCTACCGGAGATGTGGCCGAGTGGCTGAAGGCGGCGGTTTGCTAAACCGTTATAGGGTTGTAAAGCCCTATCGAGGGTTCGAATCCCTCCGTCTCCGCCAATGCATGACGCTAACTATCTGATAATAGACGTAATTTTAGTTAGCGCTGTTTTCTGCCGCCTTCGAGCACGGCGGCAAGTTTGCGCACGATCTTCAAGCTTTCGTGGAACGCGCCCTTTTCAATCTGGCTCAGGTAACTTCAGCTCTACGAAGTGCACCGGTGGCGGTGAAGCCGAGCGTACGGCGACGCGGCGTGAAGTCGAACTGTCATCCGCCTCTTCCTCGTCATCGTCGCCGCAGGTGAAACCTTCGGTCTCTTCGAACCGATTGCCGTCACGCTGCTTGAGGTCCAGCAACTGCACGGAGTTGATGTAGAGGTTGATGCCGCCGCCGAAGCCCGTGTACGGGTTCACCGTGACGTCGAGCTTGATGGTCGAGCCACCGCCAATGATGACCTTCGCGGGCACCTTGCGGTTCTTGGCGTCGAACACGGGCGGGGGATACTTCTCACCAGACGTTGCTTCCAGGGTAAGCTCGCCGGTTTTCTTATCCTTCTTCCACGGCAGCTTGCCGCCTTCCAGATTGAAGTTCTTCAGACACTGCTTCAGGAAGTCGTCGACCTTGCGGCGGTCTTCATCGTTGTACTTGACGCGAGTGATGAAGCGCCGCTTCGCGGCTCCGCTCGGCCTGCCCTTCTTGTCAGTCGGCTGATATGCGTCGACCTGATCGAGCTTGGGCCATACAGCGATTCCCGCAGGAAGGATAATCGTAACTTTCTCAGCCATAGGTAGTTAGTACTTTCCCAGCCATAGGTAGATAGTCGGCCTTTCTCTCTTTTGGATGTTGTTGAGTGAGCGGCAGTGATGAACGCGGACACCAGCAGGAACGCTGTTGTCGGCGGGAATACCCCCAGGAGTTACAGGCGATACCGCGGGAACGTGCGTATCGCTTCAGCCAAGTCCTCAGGTATCGGTTTCCCGTAGGCACGTCCAGCGGTAGGCGGCGCATGGCCGGTAATTGCGTCACTGTACCTTTCGGACATTCCAAAACGTTCGGCGCGTGCCTTGAAGGTGTGCCGCCATGCGTGGTTTGGCCTAAGCTCAGGGTCGGTGATACCCAATGAACGCACCCATTGCCCCAGCCTCTCCCTCGTGCGCTCAGCCGGACTCTGGACCGGTTCAGGCCCGGCACTTGCAGGGCGACGCGTGTAAAATAGCGGCCCGCTTCCCATGTCGTCTACGAACTGGATGAAACCCTGCTCCACGAGGTGCTCGTGCAGTGGGACGGTGCGAGCCGTGCGCGTTTTGATTTTCCCTGCCGATGGCGAAAGTCTCGCGAAGTAATCACCGCCGCGTTTCTGAATGTCCGATCCCCGGAGCTGTGTTATTTCGCCTGGACGGGCACCGGTGTAAGCGCACAGCCACGGAACCCATCGCCGAGCACGCTCGTCGACCGTTTTTGGATGCTCGTAAGCCAATGCGGCGCGCAGGATCGCCTCAGCTTCCTCAGCTGTGAACGCCTTGGTCTCTCGTTCAGTCACCTTGCGGGGGACGCTAATTCTTACGTCCTTAAAAGGATTGGCTTTAATCAATTTCTCGCCCACACCCCACGCAAACACGGTTTTGAGCGCCGTTCTCCATACGGTTGCGACGGTGTCCGCGCTGCGCTTCCCGTCGATCAGGCTGTTCATCCATTCCTTCGCAGCCTCAACGGTTATGGTCGAAGCGTCCGAGAAGCGCGCGTCGGCCGTCTTGAACACCGTTGTCCAGCGCGCGACAGTGCTGGGAGAGGGTTGAACCCCCGCAATCCAGGCTTCTAGGAGCTTCCAACATCCTATGGACCGGTTGGCCTCCAGCGAGGATGAAACATACTCGGGGAATTGGTCCATCAGGACGTCTGGTCCATAGTCACCCCGAGCCAGCCCCTCTAACCGCACATAAGCTGCCAGAAGATTGTCCTCCACCGCATCGAGGAACAAGTTGCTGGCTTCAGGGGTCAGAAAAACCCCTTGCTCGAGGAGGAAAGACGCAGTCTTGGCCTCTTCGGCAATCACAGGTCTGACTGCGGCTCGGACTTCCGGGTGAGCCTTCCACTCCCATTCGGGGTCCCTCTTGGTGTCTTGATGATATTCGTCAGGAGCGTGCGGATAGATCACGTCCCAGACCAGATGGTTGCTCATTGACCTCCAGTGCTTCGGAGTGCGGAGGTCAGTCTCGTGCTTGCTTATGAACCAGCTATACCAGCGGCCGGCCAACGCATGGGCGTTCCGGCGTGTGAGTGGTTGACCTTTGCCGTTCTTGCGCGCCCTGAGTGTGCCAATGCGGGTTTCGATTTCGGCCAACCACTCCCCGCAGCGGGCCTTCGCCTCATGGGGTGAGTAGCCCGGGGGCAGGCTCAACTTCTCTTCCCAGCCGACACCATAGACGCGCGCGTACTCCTCCCGGACGTCCTTAGGGATGACTTTGCGCGCGGCGTAGCCTCCTGTCTTTTGGCGATTTAGTCCAACCATCAATGAAGCCATTTTGTACGACCCTTTGTATTTTAGGGCGACCGAATAGCCTGAGCAATCAACAACTTATTGTTACAATGGCGGTTTTAGCGCCGCGCTTCGTGGTTCGCTTAAGTCCACCCACGCTACGAGGATCTGTTGATCTTCAACGTTTTTTCGCGGGTAGGCAAAATCAGCTTTGTACGACCGTTTGTACGAGCTCAAACTTGGAGGTTAACATGAAGATGGTTAAGAGCCTAGTTCTCGGCTCAGCGGCGGGTCTTCTCGCCGTGGGTGGGGCACAGGCGGCTGATCTTCCCATAAAGGCCAAGCCGGTCGAGTACGTGAAGATCTGCTCCCTGTATGGTGCCGGTTTCTTCTACATTCCGGGCACCGACACCTGCATCAAGCTGGGTGGTTATCTGCGCGTTGATACTACGTTCAACGGCAGCATTTATGGCCAGCCGGCGTGGAGCGCCGATCTGGGCACCGGCAATCGATACCGCGACGACTTCGCTTCCCGTTCGCGTATGGCGTTGACCGTCGATACGCGCACCGCGACTGAATACGGCGTCGTCCGCACTTTCGGCCAGGCTGATTTCCAGTTTACGACTTTCAACAACAACAACGTCAATCCCCTTACCCTCGGCACTACGCCTACGGCAACCGGCGTCTTCAATCTCCCCGGCGAAGGTTATACGGCCGTTGAATACGTGTTCATCCAGTTCGCCGGGTTCACCTTCGGTAAGTCTTCCTCGGCCTATGCGACACCCTGGAACGGCTATCCGGGCAACAACACGTCGTTCCTGATCGGCGGCAACGACTCCGTCACCGGCGTGAACAACATCCAGTACACCGCGCAGTTCGGCAACGGCGTGTCCGGCACCATCGGTCTCGATGAACCGGTCGCGTTCAACCGCACGTCTGTTTTCAACCTGTCGGCTGGCGTTACCGGTGGTATATCGAGTGTTGGTGCTGTGGGCGCGGCCGGTACCTCCGGTAACGCCTACGGCGGCCAGCACATGCCTGACGTCGTCGGCAACATCCGCATCGATCAGGCCTGGGGTCTGTTCCAGGTATCGGCTGCGGTCCATGAAGTGGACGGTTCGTACAATCTCCTCGGCCCTGGCGCCATACCGCTTATCGGGTCGGACACCTCCGGTCATCCTACCACCAAGTACGGCGGTTCGGTGATGGCGGCGTTCCAGGTCAAGAACATCCCGACCGGTGCCGGCGATGACATCAAGTTCGACACCACCTGGGCCAAGGGTGACACCAAGAACGTGATCTCGACCAGCGCGCCCTCGCCGAACTTTTTGATGCTGGGTGGCGTTCCGGGCCAATTTGGACCCGCTAATAGTATTGCTTTCGGCGCGACCACGGATGGTACCTATCTTCCGATCGCTGCCGGCGGCGATGGCACAATGCATCTGACCTCGGCGTACGGCGTTCGTGGTGCGTTCAACCACAACTGGGATCCCTACTGGTCGTCGAGCTTGTTCGGCGGCATGGGCTGGGTGCGGTATGACGCAACTCAACGAGCCAATTTCTGCTCGGCCATCTCCGCAACCATCCCTGGTCAGAACGTAACCTATTCTTGCAACCCGAACTACGCGATCTCGATGCTCGGTGTGGTCACCCGTTGGACCCCCGTCAACAACCTGACGTTCTCGGCGGAAGCCATCTGGACCCATCTCACCACCGGGTTTACTGGTTCTTCGACCTTCAGTCCGGGTGCGCCGTTCGCGGTAACCCCCCTGGCCTTCAAGGCGCAAGACACCGCGTCCCTCGAGGTTCGCGTTCAGCGCAACTTCTGATCCCGGTCGTCTGATAACGCTCTAAAAGAACCCCCGGCAGGAAACTGCCGGGGGTTTTTCTTGCCACCAGCCAAGCCAACGCCGCGAATTGAACGCGGCGAGATAGTTTTGCGAACTAGCAGGCCGCACGCGGATATACAGGCTGACCGAGACCAAGGAAGTTCATCCGCGTCTTTGTCCGCAGGAACTGGTTAGATTAGCTCCCGAGCCAACTCGTCGAGTTCGACTTCGAGAGCGTCGCTCCAGGACGGGGTGACGATTCCGAAGACGTCTTTGAGCCGCGATAGATCGAGGCGAGAGTTTCCGGGCCGCTTCGCTTTGGTTGGAAAGTCCTGCGTCCCGATCGGGGCAATGGTCTCGACTTCCAGCTTGACCCCGCGCGATTTCAATCCGGCCGCTATCGCGGTCGCGAAGGCATGCCAGTTCGTTTCGCCGGCGCAAACGACGTTGACGACACCTCCGCTCCCGGCAAGGCGTCCCACGAGATCCCGTGAGCCCGGTGATAGAATGTCCGCGACCGCCTGCGCGATCACCCTGGCCGATGTCGGCGCTCCGATCTGATCCGAGACAATCCGCAGTTCCTTGCGCTCTTTTGCCAGCCGCGCGATGGTCCTGAGGAAATTGGCACCTTTTGACGCATAAACCCAGGAAGTGCGAACAATGAGATGCGGGCCACCGGCCGCTCTGATCGCGCTATCGCCGGCGAGTTTGCTGGCACCGTAAACCGAGAGCGGCCCTGACGGACTATCCTCGCGCCATGGCTTGTCGCCCTCCCCGTTGAAAACGTAGTCGGTCGAGAAATGAACCAGGGGAACGTTATGCCGGGCGGCCCAGCGCGCGATCGCGGCCGGCGCCTCGGCATTGATGCTAAAGGCGAGCGCGGCCTCGTCCTCGGCATGATCGACCGCCGTATAGGCCGCGGGATTAATGATCAGATCGGGCTTCAGTTCATCAAGCCCGTCGGCCAGCGCGCCGGGCTTCGATAGATCGAACTCCTCCAGGGCTGGCGCAAGAATTTCGCCGCGGTCTCGAAGCAGCGGAAACAGCGCGCCGCCCACCTGCCCCGCGGTTCCCGTCAGCAAAATCCGCATCAGACCTGTCCATAGACCGGGAGGTTTTTTACCTCCGCCAGCACAGGTGCTGCGGCATCGCGCGAGGACAGCGAAGGATGGTCGATCCCCCAATTGATGCCGATCGCCGGATCATCCCAGCGGACCACGATCTCATCCTTCGGGCTGTAAACATTATCGCATTTGTAGAAGAAGTCCGCGCTCTCGGAGAGCACCAGAAAGCCATGCGCAAAGCCGCGGGGCACCCAGAGCTGGCGGCGGTTGTCTTCGCTCAGTTCAACGGCAACATGTCGCCCATAGTTGGGGCTTCCCAGGCGGACGTCGACTGAGACGTCCAGTACCCGGCCGCGCATCACGGATACGAGCTTGCCCTGGGTTGAGGGGTTCTGCAGGTGCAAGCCGCGAAGTACGCCATAGCCGGAACGGGAAAGGTTATCCTGAACGAACGCGCCCCGAATACCATGTTCCGCGTATCTATCGAGCTGGTAAGTCTCCAGGAAAAAGCCCCGTGGATCGCCATACATTTTGGGCTCGACAATCAAAACCTCCGGAAGACTGGTCGCAACGATCTGCATCGCCTGAGCTCTCTAAAATGTCATGCGCCGGTGTTAACTCTGGATAACAAACTTGTGCAGTGCACGCCATCTGTTAAGAATCTGACGATCAATCAAATCGCGAGGCGCTATGAAGGGCATCATCTTGGCCGGCGGAACCGGATCGCGCCTTTACCCTGTGACGACGGTTGTTTCGAAGCAGCTTCTTCCCGTTTTCGACAAGCCGATGATTTATTATCCGCTGTCGACGCTGATGTTTGCGGGCATCCGGGATATTCTCATCATTACGACGCCCCAGGATCAGCACCTCTTCGAACGCTTGCTCGGAGACGGAAGCGACCTTGGACTTCACTTTACCTATGTGTCGCAGGATAAACCGCGCGGCCTGGCCGACGCCTTCGTTCTCGGCGCCGACTTCGTCGGTTCGGATCGCGTCGCCCTCGTGCTCGGCGACAACATTTTCCACGGACATGGCTTCCCTGAGCAACTTGCACACGCGACCGAGCGCGGCAAGGGCGCGACCGTGTTCGGATATGTCGTCAACACCCCGGAGCACTACGGCGTGGTTGAGCTCGACCATTTTGGGCGAGCGCTTTCAATTGAAGAAAAGCCGGCGAAACCAAAATCGAACGTCGCGGTGACGGGCCTTTATTTCTACGACAATGATGTTGTTCGTATGGCTGCGGACTTGAAGCCGTCAGCGCGCGGCGAAATCGAGATTTCCGATTTGAACCGGGCCTACATGGAGCGAGGTGACCTGTTCGTCCAAATCCTCGGTCGTGGTTTCGCTTGGCTCGATACCGGTACGCATGCTTCCCTCGTCGAGGCCAGTCATTTTGTCCAGATCCTCGAGGAGCGGCAGGGCATGCGAGTCGCATGTCTGGAGGAAATCGCGCTCCGTCTTGGCTATATTACGCTCGACAAGTTTGAGATCCTCGCGCAGCGTTGCGCCAAAAGCAGCTACGGCGAATATCTTTTCAGCATTCACCGCTCTTTCGCCCAATCCCGCCGGGCGGAGTTCTGACCATGCGCTTTGAGAAAGAGGTCATCTTTGTCACCGGCGGCGCGGGCTTCATCGGCTCGGCGGTGGTGCGCCATCTGCTGCGCGATACCCACGCCCGGGTCGTCAACATCGACAAGCTGACCTATGCCGCAAACCTGGATTCGCTGCCCGGCGCGGTCGGCAATCCGCATTATGCCTTCGAGCAGGTCTGCATCCGCGATGCGGCCTCCTTGCGAAAGCTGTTCGAAAAATACCAGCCCGATGCGGTGATGAATCTCGCCGCCGAGAGCCATGTCGATCGCTCGATCGACGGCCCCGGCGAATTCGTGCAAACCAATATCGTCGGCACCTTCACGCTGCTTCAGGAGAGCCTGCGGCACTGGCGAAGCCAGTCGCCCGAGAAACGCGCAAAGTTCCGTTTCCTGCACATCTCGACCGATGAGGTGTTCGGCTCACTTGGCGACGAGGGCCTGTTCACCGAGACCACCGCTTACGCGCCCAACTCGCCCTATTCCGCGAGCAAGGCCGCCTCCGATCATCTGGTCCGCGCCTGGCGCGAGACCTACGATCTGCCGGCGCTGGTGACGAACTGCTCGAACAATTACGGGCCGTACCATTTCCCGGAAAAGCTGATCCCGCACATCATCATCAAGGGGCTGGCCGGCGAGCCCCTGCCCGTCTATGGCGACGGCCGGAACATCCGGGACTGGCTCTATGTCGAGGACCACGCCAGGGCACTGACGCTGGTGCTCGAACGCGGCGTGGTCGGCGAGACCTACAATGTCGGCGGCCGCAACGAGCGCACCAATTTGCATGTGGTGGAAAGCATCTGCGACCTCTTGGACGAAATCCTGCCGGGCGCGGCCGGACCACGGCGAAACCTGATCTCCTTTGTCACGGACCGGCCTGGCCACGACCGGCGCTACGCGATCGACGCCTCGAAGCTGGAGCGGGAGCTGGGCTGGCGAGCCGAGGAACATTTCGAAAGCGGCATCGAGAAGACGGTGCGCTGGTATGTCGACCAGCAACCGTGGTGGCGGGCCATTCTCGATCGCGGATACTCCACGGGTCGCCTGGGGCTGCGTCAATAAGCTGACCGATCCACAAAGCCCGGAACGGCAAGCTGACGGTTAACGATTCGCTGCCTTGAAGCCCGCGATTTTAGGCTAATTTGATCGCGTGCTCGAACGCGATCGAAGATTCTTTCCTGTATTCGTTGCGGCAAGCGAATATTGGGGGAGTAATTCAGATGCGTCGTCTCGTCAAAATCGCCGCGGCCGTGTCGGTGCTGGGAACGGCATTTTTCGGGACCGCAGAAGCCGCCTTCATCGGCATGCCGATGAATCTCGGCGTCCAACTCGAGCGTGTCCGGTTCGAAACGCCGACTCTGGCCCCGATGGCGCATACGCGCTCTTCCATGGAATATCCGGATGACTGCAAGGCCCGCAAAATCGTTTTCCGGAGCGGTCGGGTTAGGCTCACTCCGCAGCGTGTCCAGGACCTGATGGCGGTCAACACCCCCGTCAATTCGTCGATCGAGCCCGAGCGAAATGATGCGGGCATCGCGGGCGAAAGGTGGCTTGTGGCCCCTCCTTCGGAGATTGCAATGATTACGCCGTGACCAGGCGTCACGATTTGATCGCGCGCGGTGACGCAGCGAATGATCGAGTTCGCTGAGCGACGCGATCCAAATGCTCCGACGCCTGGGCTGAACATCGACCGCGAACGGCTGATGCCGCCAACGAAGTCGGCCGCTTCTGATTTGCGCCAGCCGTGTTCCCCAGAACCGCAATAGTTGCCGTTTCAAGCTGCGCGCGGGATATATTTGCCGCTCCGCAAAATGCGGGGCGGTCAAAGCAGAGCGAAGTCTGTATCCGGTACGCCAGACTAGTGCGCGGTCATCCAGACGCGGGCTTCGCGCTGGGCCATGGCGATCTCGACTTCGGACATCATCTCGGCGACCTCGCGGCGCAGCCGGGCGGCCTCTGCGCAGCCCTTGACGGCGGCGAGGTTGAACCACTTATGCGCGGCGATGAGGTTGACCACACCGGATCGTCCGCTCGCCCAGTACAGCCCGCGCTCGAACAACGCATCCGGGATGGCGCTTGCTTCCACCGGCGTTGCCGTATCCAGATCGATATGCCCCTGAAACACCTGTCATCTCCTTTTTGATTTTTGGCCGCCCTGCTCCGAGCGCGGCCCCTGTCCGCTTGTCTAACGACCCGTCATCCCCCACGCCGTTTGCCGGCTTGTTGGGATGATCATGACCGATAAAATTTGAAGAGCGGTTTAAGTATCGCGATGAATCGGATGTAAACGCGCGGTCGGCACCACCAGCCCCGAAATCGCAAAAACCCTTGTTTTGCAGGGTTTTTCAAGGAAGCGCGGAATTCGGTTTACCCTGCCATTTCGCAAAACGATAACCATTGGCGCAATGGCGCGCCCATTCAGCCGTCCGGCACCCGCGAAAGCGGGCGATCGGTCTTTCAGTCCTTAGGGATTGATCGAAAGGCCGCGGCGTACCGGATCCTCCGCGTTCGCGGAATAGGACCGTGGACTACGGCGGTCGCAGCGCAGGCCTGAACGGCCGTCGCAGGCGATCAGGGCAATTATGATTCTAAAGGATTGGGAAATCAGTATGCCGGGGGCACCAGCCGCGCCGGCTCAGAGAACGAGGGCGTCGGCGAACACGTCAGGACCAGATTTCACCTGAGGCGAAGATCGCCGGTGAAATTGCGGACCAAGATCCGCACCGAACGAAGAAAACTTGTTTCTTCTGCTGGAGCGTTTTTCGACAGGGCGAACCCTTCGAAACCACGATCCAGCCGTTTGACCTGATGTCTCGCCGACACCCTCTGTCGTCGACCAGAGCCATCCGGTTTAAGATCTGCTTCGAGAAGCAGATCGTCCTGAAGGCTCTTGTGACGTGCCGGCATCAAGCCGCCGGCAATTCTTGAGAAGCGAAATTTACTTCTTCTTCTTGGCGACCTTGCGGGTCTTCTTCGCAGTCTTCTTCACTGCGCTCTTCGCCTTCTTTGCCTTCTTAGCTTTCTTGGCCATGTTGCCCTCCTGATGTAGTGAGATGGCTTAATCGCTGCGTGCACTCGGGAATCGATATGCACTGCATCCCGAATACACCAACACATCTAAAAAAACAGCGTCCCGCTTAAGGAAGTGTTGACGCGCCGACGCGAGAGCGCGCGCAACGCGTTGATCGGCAACACCTCGATGCATTCGCGCAACGACGCGAAAAGCGCTTGAAACGCCGACATCGGCGATTGTCAATATCGCACGAAATGCCTGTGCCGCAGGTGTTTCTTTCATCGACGCATTGCGCAATCGACGTGCAATAGATGTCTGTGCCGCTCATCAATGCCAGCTAAAAACGCTTTGCGCGGACTCTGAGTCGCGGTATTTGGCAATAAAAAAATTTTCGTCCTCGCCGGCTTCGCGTCTCATCGGCGCTCGCCAAAACCGGTTTTTTGGACGAATCGGCGGCGCTGATTCGCAACGCGGTTTTTGCTCCGCACGATGCACCGCCCGTCCTGATCAACGATCGATGCACGCTTGCGTACGAGTTCAGCGAGGCGCCGGCCATGACGCCGGCGTCACCTCACGCACCCGTCAGATGCCGAGTTTGGACTTCAGCAGATCGTTCACGACCTGCGGGTTGGCCTTGCCGCCGGATGACTTCATCACCTGGCCGACGAACCAGCCAATCATCGCCGGCTTGGCTTTCGCCTGGGCGACCTTGTCGGGATTGGCTGACATGATGTCGTCGACCACCCTCTCGATCGCGCCGAGATCGGTGACCTGCTTCATGCCGCGCGATTCGACCAGCGCGCGGGGATCGCCGCCCTCCTGCCAGACGATCTCGAACAGGTCTTTTGCAATTTTGCCCGAGATTGTGCCCTCGCCGATCAGCTCGACGATGCTGCCGAGCTGTCCGGCCGACACCGGCGAACCCGAAATATCCCGGCCCTCCTTGTTGAGCCGGCCGAACAATTCGTTGATCACCCAGTTGGCGGCGAGCTTGCCGTCGCGGGCCTTGTCGGCAAGTCCGGCAAGCACGGCTTCAAAGAAGTCCGCGCTCTCGCGTTCAGCGACCAGCACGCTGGCGTCGTAAGGCGACAGGCCGAAGTCGGCGATGAAGCGCGCCTTCTTCTGGTCCGGCAATTCCGGCAGATTGGCCCTGAGATCGGCGACATAGGCTTCGCTGAACTCGAGCGGCAGCAGGTCGGGATCCGGGAAATAGCGGTAGTCGTGCGCCTCTTCCTTCGAGCGCATCGAACGCGTCTCGCCCTTGTTCGGATCGAACAACCGGGTTTCCTGGTCGATGGCGCCGCCGTCCTCGATGATCTCGATCTGGCGCCTCGCCTCGTATTCGATCGCCTGCCCGATGAAGGCGATCGAGTTCATGTTCTTGATCTCGCAGCGGGTGCCGAGCGGTCCGCCCGGCTTGCGCACGGACACGTTGACGTCGGCGCGCAGGGATCCCTTCTCCATGTCGCCGTCGCAGGTGCCGAGATAGCGCAGGATCGAGCGCAACTTGGTCACATAGGCCTTCGCCTGCTCGGACGAGCGGATGTCGGGCTTGGAGACGATCTCCATCAAGGCCACGCCGGACCGGTTGAGGTCGACATATGACAGGGTCGAACTCCGATCGTGCAGCGACTTGCCGGCGTCCTGTTCCAGATGCAGCCGCTCGATGCCCACGGTGGCCGTTTCGCCGTCCGCCAGCTCGACCACCACCTCACCCTCGCCCACGATCGGCGACTTGTACTGGCTGATCTGGTAGCCCTGCGGCAGGTCCGGATAGAAATAGTTCTTGCGGTCGAACACCGAGCGCAGATTGATCTGCGCATTGAGGCCGAGCCCGGTGCGCACCGCTTGCGCGACGCAGAATTCGTTGATGACAGGCAGCATGCCCGGCATCGCCGCATCGACCAGCGAGACATGGCTGTTGGGTGCGCCGCCGAATTCCGTCGAGGCCCCGGAAAACAGTTTTGAGTTCGAGGTGACCTGGGCATGGACTTCCAGCCCGATCACCATTTCCCAGTCGCCGGTGGCGCCCTTGATCAGCTTCGATGGTTTGACTGCAACGTTCATGGGCGGCTCGGGTCAAGGTGTCATGGAACATGGATTCACGGCGAAAGGCCTTGAAATAGCTGGATTTTTCTCTCGCCGGACGCTCGGTATATAACATTGCCGCGACAACCCGTCGAGACTATGGATAGATGGAGATCAAGTCGTCGGATGGATAGTCTTAGTGGTCGCCGCAAAATTTGCAGCGGCCCTTTTCTGATGTTGCGCGGCAAGCGGGAGCGACGGGACAATGATGTGCGAACCACCCGCGGACGGAATCAAGCTTCATATTGGCGGTTGGGAACAGCGCGAGGGATGGAAGATACTGGATGCCATTCCGGGACCGATCGTTGATTACGTCGGAAATTGCACTGATCTGACGTTTCTGAACGACGAGAGTTGCGGCGAGGTCTATGCCTCGCATGTGTTCGAGCATCTCGGCTATAATGGGGAGCTTCAAGGCGCCCTTCAAGGCATTTACCGTGTCCTCAAGCCGGGCGGCAGGCTGAGGGCCTCGGTCCCCGACCTTGAAACCTTATGCAAGATATACGTCCACCCCAACATCACGCCTCAGGGGCGCTTTCATATCATGCGGATGATGTTTGGTGGCCGAACGACACCGTATGACATCCACTATACGGGCCTGGATATGACCATGCTCGGAACCCTGCTTCATGACGCCGGATTCCGCGAGATCGAGCGTGTCGAAAAGTTCGGCGTATTCCAAGACACCAGCGAATTGCGTTTCAGCGACACGCCGATAAGTCTCAATATGATTGCTCGCAAACCCGTTTAGTTGTTCGATATCAGGGATCGACGACTTGCCGACGTTTGGGACTGCCCTGCGAACGGCCTCGCGGCGACTTGATCGGAAGTCGATTTGCGGCTGGGACTCATGCACTGCCGAGCAGCGCGGACGCGATGCCCTGCCATTCGGTTTCGAGAGCACCGGCCGCAACCGGTTTGCCGGCCCTGCGGTACCAATAGCCGGCGTTGCCGAGGTCGCCCTCGACGCGATGCAGATAGGCATGGACCCACGCTGACTCGGCGGTGTCTTCGTCCTGAACCAGTTTGTGTGCCTCGTCCCACCCGCCTTTGGCGGCCCACCACAAGGCGGCCAGCGGCGCGTCGAGATCGGGCGCGGGGGCGGCACCCGCCAAGCTCGCTTTGAACTCCGCCAAGCTCACCACCACCTCGCCGGCGTGAACCGTCCCGCCGCCTGTTCGACCACCTCGCCGAGCGAGAACAGTGTCTCCTCGTCGAACGGACGGCCGATCAGCTGCAGGCCGAGCGGCAAGCCTTGCACGTCCGTGCCGGCGGGAACGGCGATGCCGGGCAGACCCGCCATGTTTACCGTCACCGTGAAGATGTCGTTGAGATACATCTCGACGGGGTCGGCGCCCTTCTCGCCGATGCCGAACGCCGCCGATGGCGTCGCCGGTGTCAGGATCGCATGCACGCCTTTGGCAAAGCAGTCCTCGAAGTCCCTCTTGATCAGGGTCCGGACTTTCTGGGCGCGAAGATAATACGCGTCGTAATAGCCGGCCGAGAGCACGTAGGTGCCGATCATGACGCGGCGGCGGACCTCGGCGCCAAAACCGTCGGCGCGGGTGTTTTCATACATCTCGCCGATCGAGCGGCCGGGCACGCGCAGGCCGTACCGCACGCCGTCGTAACGGGCGAGATTCGAGGAAGCCTCCGCGGGCGCGACGATGTAGTACGCCGGCAGCGCGTATTTGGTGTGCGGCAGCGACACCTCCACCAGTTCCGCGCCGGCTGCTTTCAGCCAGGCCGCGCCTTCGGTCCAGAGCTTTTCGATTTCCGCGGGCATGCCGTCGAGGCGATACTCCCGGGGTATGCCGATCTTCATGCCCTTGACGGATTTTCCAATCGAAGCCTCGTAATCCGGCACCTCGCGATCGACCGACGTGGTATCCTTGGGGTCGTGGCCGGCCATCGAGCGCATCAGAATCGCCGCATCCCGCACGGTGCGCGCGATCGGCCCGGCCTGGTCGAGCGAAGATGCGAAGGCGACGATGCCCCAGCGCGAGCAGCGCCCATAGGTCGGCTTGACGCCGACCGTGCCGGTGAACGCCGCCGGCTGGCGGATCGAGCCGCCGGTGTCGGTCGCGGTCGCCCCCATGCACAACAGCGCCGCCACCGCCGACGCCGAGCCGCCGGATGAGCCGCCGGGCACCAGCGTGGTATTGGCGCCCTCGCGCCGCCACGGATTGACCACCGGACCGAAGCACGACGTCTCGTTCGACGATCCCATCGCGAACTCGTCATTGTTGAGCTTGCCGAGCATGACGGCGCCGTCGCGCCAGAGCTGCGAGGTGATCGTGGACTCGTAGGTCGGCACAAAATTGCCGAGGATTTTCGAGCACGCGGTAGTGCGGACGTCCCTGGTGGCGAACAGATCCTTGATCCCGAGCGGGATACCGCTGAGCGGACCGCCCTCGCCCTTCACAAGCTTCGCATCGGCCTCGCGCGCCATGGCGCGGGCCTGATCCGGCGTCTCCATAACAAAGGCGTTGAGCGCGCGGGCTTCCTCGATCGCCTTGAGGTGCGCGTCGGTCAGTTCAAGCGAAGTAAAGGATTTATTCGCGAGACCACTTCTGGCCTCGGCGAGCGTCAGCGATGTCAAATCGGTCATTTATCAACCGGGCTGCAGAAGAACGGAGACAGCGTCTTGTCGTTGGCCGGGTCGTCGCGCGCAACCTTTGCCTTGTCGATCGCCTCGAGTGCATCGAGCACCGCGTCGACCGCCTTGTCGGGATCGGCAGCCTTGCCCTGCCGCTCCATCGCATCGAGATAGTCCATATAGGCCGCATAGGCCTTTTCATCGTCGCAGAGCAGACACATCGGATTTCCCGTCTCGATAAAAGAATTTACTCGACGACCTTGGGCACCAGAAAGAAATGATCCTCGCTGGCCGGCGCATTTCTGACGATGTCCTCCGCGATCTCGCCGTCCGTGACCACGTCGGGACGCTTCTTCATTTCCAGCGGCATCACCGAGGTCATCGGTTCGACGCCATCGACATTCACTTCCGACAGTTGCTCGACGAAAGCCAGCATCGCGTTCAACTCGTCCTGCAGATGCGGAACCTCGGTCTCGGTGACCGCGATCCGCGCGAGTTGCGCGATGCGGCGAACGGTGGCGGCGTCGACGGACATAATATAGGCCTCTGCGGCGGCAAATTCAGCCCGCCGTATAGCAGACGGGCCTTTCGCGCTGCAACCGCGCGAAGGGGCCTTAGCTGCCTGCGAGATGGCTCAGCTGCGCCAGCGCCGCGCCTGCCAGCGCCCGGGTCAGTTCGGCGGCCGGCATCTCGCGGCCGAGCCGTATCGCCTGCCCAGCCCAAAGATTGGTGAAATCGGTCTTGCCGAGCTTTTCCGCCGCCGCCTTCAGGGGCGCCAGGCCGGTCGCGGCATGGGGAAACGCCGGCGCGTGAGGCGAAATCGGGCCGACCTCGCGCATCACGCGATTGGCCACCCCGCGCGCCGGACGCCCGGTCATGACGTTGGTGATCACGGTGGAATCGTCCAGCGCCTGGGCCAGCGCGACCCGCACCGGCTGGGTCACCGTGGATTCCGGGCAGCGCAGATAGGCGCTGCCGATCTGCACGCCGGCCGCGCCCAGCGCGAACGCCGCCGCGATACCACGCCCGTCGGCGATGCCGCCCGCCGCGATCACGGGCACCTTCACCGCATCGACCACCTGCGGCACCAGCGCGAAGGTGCCCGGCTGCTCCGCGATATTTTCGGTCAGGAACATGCCGCGATGGCCGCCGGCTTCGGCGCCCTGGGCGATGATGGCATCGGCGCCGTTTTCCTCGAGCCAGATTGCCTCCTTCACGATGGTTGCCGACGAGATCACGACGCAGCCGGCGGCTTTGACGCGCCTCAGCAGCGCTCGGTCCGGCAGGCCGAAATGGAAGCTGACGACTTCGGGCTTCAATTCCTCGATGAGTTCGCACATCGCGGCATCGAACGGTGCGCGGCTGGCGGCGTTGACCGGCGCCGCCGCATCCAGCCCCAGTTCCCTATAATAGGGCGCAAGCCGCTGCTTCCATCCCGCCTCACGGCTGGGATCGGCGTCGGCGGGCTCGTGGCAGAAGAAGTTCATGCTGATCGGCGCCGATACGCGCTGACGGATGATATTGACCTGGTCGCGCGCCTTCTCCGCCGACAGCATGGCGCACGGCAGCGAGCCCAGCGCGCCACCCTGCGCCGCCGCGATCACGAGATCCGCGTCCATGGCGCCGGCCATCGGCGCCAGCACGATCGGAAACTCGGTCTTGAAAAGTGCAAGGAGTCGACGGTCCGGCCACATGGTCTGCTCCTTCAGCTGAAAAAGGGGATCCGCGGGCATCGTTGCCGGGGCTTTGGAAAGGTTAGCACCCATGACAGTAGAGAGCTATGCAATGCGCCGCTGTCTGACAATCCAGCGCCGCAGCGCCACCAGGGCCCAAATGGCCTCGACCAGCCCGAATGGCCAGGCGCCCTGCAAAAATCCGTAAACCGAGCCCAGCGCGCAGGCCGTCGCGAAGGCGAGGATGAACCAATGGCTGCGATCCTCCAGCGCGTAGCTCAGCAGCATCGCCGACACCGCAAACAAACCAAATAAGGTCAACCGGTCCATCGTTACCCTTCCGCTTTGCACGCATTGCAGTCCGCGTGATATGCGAACGCCATGCCCGCTCTCATCTTACCGCTGATCGACGCCGTCGCGCACTGGCCTGAACGCGGCGCGCTGGTCGGGCTCGATCTGGGCACCAAGACCATCGGGGTCGCGGTGTCCGACCCCGATCGCAGGCTCGCGACCGGTGTCGAGACGCTCCAGCGCACGGCCTTCAAGGCGGATGCGGCGCGCCTCCTCGCCATTGCCGGCGAACGCAACGCCGTCGGCTTCGTGCTCGGCCTGCCCATCAACATGGACGCCAGCGAGGGGCCGCGTGCGCAGTCTACCCGCGCCTTCGCCCGCAACTTTGCGAAACTCACCGGTCTTGCCATTGCGCTGTGGGACGAGCGGCTCTCCACCGTCGCAGTCGAGCGCGAATTGATCGGCATGGACATGAGCCGCGCCCGCCGCGCCGAGGTGATCGACGAACACGCCGCGATCTTCATCCTGCAGGGCGCGCTGGATCGGCTCTCGAAGCTGCGGGAGACGCGTTGACGCACCAAGGGCTCGGTTCACCTCTCCCTTTGGGAGAGGTCGAATTTCGAGCATCGCGAGAAATTCGGGTGAGGGGTTACGGTCTATCGTTAGTCCATAACCCCTCACCCGGCGCTGCGCGCCGACCTCTCCCAATGGGAGAGGTAAATAGAGCTCGCGGCCTGGCTCCGTCAGTTCGTCCCCGTGAGGAGTATGGTCTGCACCACTGCGGCGAAATTATTGAGCCCATGCAGGATGATCGTCAGCCAGGTCGAGTTGCTGCGATAGCGGAGATAGCCGAGCAGCAAGCCGATCGAGAACACCTCGCCGAAAAAGAACCAGTCATACTGCAGATGCAGCGCGGTCCAAACCAGCGACGACAGCAGGATGGCGCCAACGGGCCCGAGAAACGACTCCGACCAGCCACGGTAGAGAAAGCCGCGCGCGAACAATTCCTCCGACACCGGCGCGGCGACGCAGAAGGCGAACACCAGCAGCCCTAGCGCGCCGTCGGTGCGCGCCGATTGCAGCACGTCTCCCATGAATCCGGGGGTCACCTCGCGCCCGGTCATGCGCGACACCAGGTCCCATCCCATGACCAGAACGAACAGCGCGACAACGCCGATCAGGAGGTTGGTCCACGAGGTCCAGCGCAGCGCCAGGTAATCGGCAAACGGCGTGCGGGAAACGCGGATCGCGACCCACAGCGCGGCCAATACCGCCGGCAGACCCGTGATCACGGACAAGGAAATCGTCAATCCGGCGCCGACGACATGGATCGCGGCGGCCATATCGATCGGCCCACCCTGCCGCAACACGAACCAGGCCACCACAACGATCTGTCCCGCAAACATCGCGGCGAAGATGAACAGGCCCCACAGCGCGGTGCCCCAGAATTTCCAGATGCGGGGCGGACGTTGGGTAGCGATTACCGGAGGCGGCGCAGCGGGACCTGCGGGACTTTCGAGAGAATCCATCAATCGGCTTTCAGGTTCCAGTTGTCGTCATGCCCGGACCTGATCCGGGCATCCATCGCTCTTCACAAAATTCTCCTGACGGGATGGATTGCCGGGTCAGGCCCGGCAATGACGCCTTGGTCACCATCACGGCAGCGCCCGCTCCAGCAAAGCCTTGATATCAGCGCCGGCGAGGTCGACGGCGCCGTACATGCTGGCGTGAGTCTGGGCAAGCCGCGTTCTTGTGAACAATTCGGCGTGATGTGGCGATACCTTGTTGAGCGCAGCCGCGGCTGCGAGCAGCGCCAGCTTCTCGACCGCCAGCCGCGCCACGCGCTCGCCGTCCGGCCTGCGGAACGCCTTGGCGATGAACGTTACCGCGTCGCCGGCGCCCGAGAGGCCTTTTGTTTCCACGGCGAGACTCTGCAAAACCCCTGCTGCCGCTTCCGCCTCGCGCGACAGCGCCCGCAGCACGTCCAGGCACATCACATTGCCCGAGCCTTCCCAGATCGCATTGACCGGGGATTCCCGGTAATGCCGCGCCAGAATACCTTCCTCGACATAGCCGTTGCCGCCGAGGCACTCCATCGCCTCGTAGAGAAATCCCGGCGCGCTTTTGCAAACCCAGTATTTGATGGCGGGAGTGAGCAGCCGCATATAGGCGGCCTCGCTCGCATCATCAGGCGCGCGGTCGAACGAGCGGCACAGCCGCATCACCAGCGCGATGGAGGCCTCGACATGCAGCGCCATGTCCGACAGCACCGCCTGCATCAGCGGCTGATCGGCGAGATGCTTCTGGAACACGCTGCGATGTCTGGCATGGTGCAGCGCATGCGCGAGCCCGGAGCGCATCAGGCCGGCGGAGGCGATCGCGCAATCCTGCCGGGTCAGCTGCACCATCTGGATGATGGTGCGGATGCCCTTGCCCTCGTCGCCGACCCGCTCCGCATAGGCACCGACAAATTCAACCTCCGACGAGGCGTTGGAGCGGTTGCCGAGCTTGTCCTTCAGGCGCTGGAACTGGATCGCGTTGACCGATCCGTCGGGCTTGAAGCGCGGCATGAAAAAACAGCTCAGGCCTTCATCGGCCTGCGCCAGGACCAGGAAGGCGTCGCACATCGGCGCCGACATGAACCATTTGTGCCCGGTGATGCGATAGGCGTCGCCGTCGCGTATCGCGCGGGTCTGGTTGGTGCGCACGTCGGTGCCCCCCTGCTTCTCGGTCATGCCCATGCCCAAGGTCATGCCGCGCTTGGTCCACCATGGCGCGAAGGCGGGATCATAGGCGCGGGTGGCGATCACGAGCATCGCCTTGGCCAGCAGGTCCGGCTGCGCCGCCAACGCCGCCACCGACGCCCGGGTCATGGTGACCGGACACAAATGCCCGGTCTCGACCTGGGCGGCCATATAGAATTTCGCCGCGCGCACGACTTCGGCGGCGCCGCCGGCCGGCCGGCCTTCCGCGTTCCAGGTCGAATTGTGCACTCCGGCGTGGGCGCTGCGCGCCATCAACTCGTGATAGGCGGGGTGAAACTCGACTTCGTCGCGCCGGTTGCCGCGTGAATCGAACGTCCGCAGCTTTGGCGTGTTCTCGTTGGCGACGCGGCCCCGCTCGGCCATCGCAGCCGAACCCCAGTGCTGCCCGAACTCGGCCAGTTCCCGTTGCGCCGACGCGCCGCCATTGGCCGCCACCGCGTCCGCAAGCGGCCGATCAACCGCAAACAGATCGATGTCTTCGAACGGCGGGGACTGATTGAGCACTTCGTGGGTGCCGACTGAAGGCGGGGTCATGGCCGTTCCTCGGATATTCGGGAGCAAGCTTACGCCGGAACAAGTCCAATTTCACGCAAACTGACGTGACGAAAGCCTATGCCACGTCGTCATGGCCGCAGTTGCTCTGGCCCTCGACGTCTTGTTGCCTACGGTTAACAAGAAGCGACGTCGATACCCGGCATCAGGCGGGCAGGACGAAAATGGGACATCCCGGGGGATAACTCGCGCCTGCTTTATTCGCCCTTGCCCCGCCTTGCATCTCTGCCTATAGCTCTCGTTTTAATGACCCCTGCATCGAAATCGACCTTCGTCCTCGGTCACCGGCATCTGCTGGGTATCGAGGGGCTTTCCGCTGACGACATCACCGGCCTGCTCGACCTTTCCGAGGAATATGTCGAGCTCAACCGCCAGGTCGACAAGAAGCGCACCTCACTGCGCGGCCGAACCCAGATCAACCTGTTCTTCGAGGCCTCGACCCGCACCCAATCCTCGTTCGAACTGGCCGGCAAGCGGCTGGGCGCCGACGTCATGAACATGTCCGTGTCCTCGTCCTCAATTCGCAAGGGCGAGACGCTGATGGACACCGCGGTGACGCTGAACGCCATGCACCCGGACATCATGGTGGTGCGGCACCATGCTTCCGGCGCGGTGGAGCTACTCGCGCGCAAGGTCGACGGTTCCGTCATCAACGCCGGCGACGGCGCCCATGAACATCCGACGCAAGCCCTGCTCGATGCGCTCACCATCCGCCGCAACAAGGGCCGGCTCGAGGGCCTCACCGTTGCGATCTGCGGCGACGTGATGCATTCGCGGGTGGCGCGCTCCAATATCCTGCTGCTCAACATCATGGGCGCCCGGGTGCGCGTGGTCGCGCCCTCCACGCTGCTGCCGCGCGGCATCGAGCGGATGGGCGTCGAGGTCGCCCGCGACATGCGCGAAGGCCTCAATGGCGCCGACATCGTGATGATGCTGCGGCTGCAGCGCGAGCGCATGAACGGCTCGTTCGTGCCCTCGAGCCAGGAGTACTTTCATTACTTCGGCCTCGACCAGAAGAAGCTCGCCTACGCCAAACCGGATGCGCTGGTGATGCACCCGGGCCCGATGAATCGCGGTGTCGAAATCGACTCCATCGTGGCGGATGGGGCGCAATCGCTCATCCGCGAGCAGGTCGAAATGGGAGTGGCGGTGCGAATGGCGGTGCTCGAGGCGCTGGCCCGCAACCTGCCGAACGCGTGAGATCATGCTGACCGACCGCCGCCCGATCCTGCTTGCCAACGCCCGCCTGATTGATCCCTCGCGCGATTTCGACGGGATCGGCGACGTCCTGATCGCCGATGGGGTGATCCGCGAGTCCAGGCGCGGCATCGGGGCCGCCGGGGTGCCCGAAGGCACCGACATCGTCAACTGCGCCGGCAAGATCGTGGCCCCCGGGCTGATCGACATGCGCGCCTTTGTGGGCGAGCCCGGCGCCAGCCACCGCGAAACCTTTGCCTCCGCCAGCCAGGCGGCAGCGACAGGCGGCATCACCACCATCATCTGCCAGCCCGACACCTCGCCCGTGATCGACAATTCGGCGACGGTGGATTTTGTCCTGCGCCGCGCCCGCGACACCGCGATCGTCAACATCCATCCGATGGCGGCGCTGACAAAAGGCATGGGCGGCGAGGAGATGACCGAGATCGGCCTGTTGAAGGCCGCGGGCGCGGTGGCGTTCACCGACGGCGACCGTAGCGTCACCAATGCGCAGGTGATGCGGCGGACGCTGAGCTATGCCAGGGATTTCGACGCGCTGATCGTGCACCACACCGAAGACCCCCATCTGGTCGGCGAAGGCGTCATGAACGAAGGCGAGTTCGCCGCACGGCTGGGACTGGCCGGCATTCCCAACGCCGCCGAAGCCGTGATGCTGGAGCGCGACGTGCGGTTGGTCGCGCTGACCGGCGGGCGCTATCACGCGGCCTCCCTGAGCTGCATCGATTCGCTGGAAATCCTCAAGCGCGCCCGCGACGCGGGGCTGCCGGTCAGCGCCTCGGTCTCGATCAATCATGTGACGCTGAACGAAAACGACATCGGCCCGTACCGGACTTTCCTAAAGCTGTCGCCGCCGCTGCGCACCGAGGATGACCGGCTGGCGCTGGTCGCCGCCGTCGCCTCCGGGCTGATCGACGTCATCATGTCCGATCACAATCCGCAGGACGTCGAGGTCAAGCGGCTGCCATTTGCGGAGGCAGCCTCCGGCGCGATCGGCCTCGAAACCATGCTGCCGGCGGCGCTGCGGCTGATCCACAATGGCGAGATGGATTTCAGCACGCTGATCCGCGCCATGTCGACGCGTCCGGCCGAGCTCATGGGCTTGCCGGGCGGAACATTGCGCGCGGGCTCCCCGGCCGATGTCATCGTGATCGACGCCGACATCCCCTGGGTGCTCGATCCCGCCGATCTCAAATCGCAGTGCAAGAATACGCCGTTCGACGAAGCGCGTTTCTCGGGCCGCGTGCTACGCACCATCGTCGGCGGACGGACGGTCTATGAACACGTATAATGCGTGCGGCATAACCCGCAGAGGGAGGAACGGCGATGGCGCATGAAGCTTTGCTGCCGGTGGCGTTCGTGCTCGGCTATCTGCTCGGCTCGATACCGTTCGGGCTGGTCTTGACCAGGCTTGCGGGCACGCCGGATCTTCGCTCGATCGGCTCCGGCAATATCGGCACCACCAACGTGCTGCGCACCGGCCGCAAGGACCTCGCCGCGGCGACGCTGATCTGCGACATGCTCAAGGGCACGGTCGCGGTCATCATCGCAGGCTATTTTGGCGGACCCAACGCCGCGATGCTGGCGGCGCTCGGTGCCTTTCTCGGCCACCTCTTCCCGGTCTGGCTCAATTTCAGGGGCGGCAAGGGTGTCGCGGTCTATATCGGCGTGCTGATCGGGTTGTTCTGGCCGGCCGCGGTGGTGTTTTGCGTGCTGTGGCTCGCCACCGCCGCGACCTCGCGCTACTCCTCGCTGTCAGCGCTGGTCGCGAGCTTCGTCACGCCGATCTTCCTGTGGTGGTTCGGCCAGCCCGCGCTGGCCTCGCTGTTCGCCGTGCTGACCCTGCTGTTGTTCTACATGCACCGTGAAAACATCGCGCGGCTGCAGGCGGGCCAAGAGGGACGGATCGGGGAGAAGTAAGAGGGGCACCACCATCGTCCGTCATGCCCGGCCTTGTGCCGGGCATCCACGTCTTCTCTTATGCGGTTGTGAGGTAAAGACGTGGATGGCCGGGACGAGCCCGGCCATGACGAGTAGTTTTCTCATAACCTCGCCAACGCTTCTTCAACGAAACGTGCAGCCTTAAGCGCTCCAGCGTCGTCACCAAATCCCGCGATCACCTGCACGCCCACAGGCAATCCACCGTCAGTGAAGGTGGCGGGAATGTTGACGCAGGGGACGCCCATCAGCGTCCAGAGCCGGTTGAAACGGGGATCGCCGGTCCAGTCGAGTCCCTTCGGGGCGGCGCCCGGCGCGGAGAACGTCAGCAGGACATCAACGTCATCGAAGATCCCCGCCAATGCCTTGCGGCCCCGGTTCGCAATTCCGCGCGCCTTGTCGTAATCGGCGGGCGTTATGCCCCTGGTTTCGTCGAGTTTGGCGCGCAGCAGCGGCGGCATGGCGTCATACCGCGTCAGGTATTCCCAGGCCAACGCCCGATGCGCTTCGAATTCCTGCACGGTCTCGTGGATCTGCCACGCCTCCGCGACGGGATCGGGCAAGTCGAGCGGGCGAACGGAAGCGCCGGCGCGCTCAGCCGCGTCAGCCGCGATCCGCAGCGCCGCTGCGCTCGCTGTGTCCGGCGCGCCGGCGAAATCCTGCGTCACAATCCCGATACGCGGCCTCTCGATTGCGGCGCCTGGCAGCAGTTCGGGCCGGTTGGTCATGGCCGAAAGGCCGTGCGCGAGGTCTTCGACCCCGGCCGCGAACAGGCCAACGGTATCCAGCGTCCACGAATAACACTTCACGCCGACCGTCGGCAGCAGCCCGAACGACGGTTTTATGGCGGCGACGCCGCAGAACGACGCCGGCCGGATCACCGAGCCCCCGGTCTGCGTTCCCAGCGCCAGCGGAATCATTCCGGCCGCGACTGCCGCCGCGGAGCCCGAGGACGATCCGCCCGGGGTACGATCGTGATGGTGCGGATTGAGCGTCGCGGTCGGATCGCGCGATGCAAACGCCGTCGTCGTGGTCTTGCCGACGACCGTCGCACCCGCCTGCCTGAGCATCATCACCACAGGCGCATCCGCGCGCGGCCGCCAGTCCCGATAGATCTTCGAACCCATTTCGGTCGGAAGATCCGATGTATCGATGATGTCCTTGATGCCGACGGCGATGCCGCGCAGCGGCCCTGCGCTCGTCGCGCGCACCTTCTCGGCACGACAGACAAAGGCGCCGATAATTTTGTCGAGTGCGTCGATCGCCTCATACGACCGGACGAGCGCCGCATCGGCCGAAAGATCGCCCTGCTCGATCCGGCGCTGGAGTTCGACGAGCGATAGCATTGGCGTTTTCTCCTGCGAAAGACCGGACCGCTTTTACGGACCGGGATGTCATGGGGCAAGCGCCCTCCCCCTCATTCCCTGACGCGCCAATCAGGAATGACGGGAATACCCCCTTCCCCACTCCTTCAGGTTGATCCATTCTGCGCGCCGGGGGCCGCATGGACACTCAAACGCCCGGTACGACACACCTGACCGACGCGCAGCGGATCGACTGGCTGCGGCTGATCCGGTCCGACCGCGTCGGGCCCCATACCTTCCGTTCCCTCCTCAATCATTTCGGCAGCGCGCGCTCTGCCTTGGAGCGGCTGCCCGATCTGGCGCGGCGCGGCGGTGCTGATCGTCCGGGGCGGATCTGCAGCGAGCAGGATGCGACGGCCGAACTCGCCGCCAGCCAACGGATCGGCGTCACGCTGGTCGCACCGGGCGAAGCCCGCTATCCGCCGCGGCTGGCCGCGCTCGACGATGCGCCGCCTTTGCTCGGCGTGCGCGGCGCGCAGGAGGTGCTGATGCGGCCGATGATCGCGGTCGTCGGCTCGCGCAACGCTTCCGGCGCCGGGCTTAAATTCGCAAGTGCGCTTTCACGCGATCTCGGCGAGGCCGGTTTTGTGATTGCCTCGGGTCTCGCGCGCGGCATCGATCAGGCGGCGCATCGCGCCAGCCTTGAAAGCGGCACCGTGGCGGTGCTGGCCGGCGGTCACAACAGGATCTATCCGCCCGAGCACGAAGATTTGCTGGCGGCGATGATCGAATCCGGCGGTGCTGCGATTTCCGAAATGCCGCTCGGGCACGTGCCCCGCGCCCGCGATTTTCCGCGGCGCAACCGGCTGATCTCGGGCGTGGCGCTCGGCGTCGTGGTGGTCGAGGCCGCGCATCGCTCGGGCTCGCTGATCACCGCGCGGATTGCCGCCGAACAAGGCCGCGAGGTGTTCGCGGTGCCGGGCTCGCCGCTGGATCCCCGCGCCGCCGGCACCAACGACCTGATCAAGCAGGGCGCGACGCTGACCACGGAGGCCTCCGACGTCATCGACGCCGTCGAGCCGATCATGGGGCGGCCGATCGGCTTGAGCGAGCCTGACGACGAGCCCATCGCCAGTGAACCCGAGGCGAGCGATCGCGCGCGCATCGTCGACCTGCTCGGGCCAAGCCCTGTTCTGCTCGACGATCTGATCCGGATGGCCAGCACCTCACCCGCGATCGTGCGCACCGTGCTGCTCGAACTCGAATTGGCCGGGAGATTAGAACGCCACGGCGGCGGGCTGGTGTCGCTGATCTAAGGCTTGATCCACGAATTCAGCACCAGCGCACGCTGCATGCTCGCTGCCACCTCTCCCACTGGGAGAGGTCGGCGCGCAGCGCCGGGTGAGGGGTTAGGGTCCATCGTTACTCCGTAACCCCTCACCCGGATCGCCCCGGATGATGCTTCGCATCACCCGTCCGATCCGACCTCTCCCGAAGGGAGAGGTGGGCGCCGAGGATGCCGCACGCACAACTCCATCCAATCGCCCGCTCAATCCGCCTCGTTGCGCCGGTCGAACCGCGCGCGGGCGTCCTCGATTTCGGTCTGATGATCCCTCGCCCACATGCCCAGCGCTTCCACCGGCTGCCACAGCCCGCGTCCGAGATCGGTCAGCTCGTAGTCGACCCGCGGCGGAATGGTCGGGAATACGGTTCGCGTCACCAGGCCGTCGCGTTCGAGGCCGCGCAGCGTCAGCGTCAGCATCCGCTGCGAGATGCCGCCGACCATGCGCTTGATCTCGTTGAAGCGCCGCGGGCCGGCACCCAGCAGCATGATGATGAACACGCTCCATTTGTCACCGACCCGGGCCAGGATCGAGGCGACGCCGCGGCAATCGCTGTTCTCGTGTGCGTAGGGCTCCAGGACAGTCACATCGGTGTGCTCGGGTTTCAACGGTGTGCTCGGGTTTCAAAAATGTGCGTTCTTGCGGGGTTTGCGGACAGTCACTCATATAGCCCCAGTTACAAACTTATACCAAGGGTGATCACCATGAAACTTCTGCATATCGATTCCAGCGTGCTGGGCCCGCACTCCGTCAGCCGCCAGGTTTCCGCCGCCATCGTCGATCGTCTGCGCCAGGCCACGCCGGACCTCGACATCGTCTACCGTGACCTGAGTTCGACGCCGCTGGCGCATCTCTCCGGCTCGCATCTCGCCGCCGGCCAAGGCGCTGTGCCCGAGGCCGCGCTGCAGCCGGATCTCGCCGCCGGCCAAGCCGTGCTGGACGAGTTCCTTGCCTCCGACATCGTGGTGCTCGGCGCGCCCATGTATAATTTCACCATCCCGAGCCAGCTCAAGGCCTGGATCGACCGCATCGTGGTCGCGGGCAAGACCTTCAAATATGGCGCGCAGGGCGCGGAAGGACTGGCGGGCAACAAGCGCGTCATCATCGCGATCTCGCGTGGCGGGTTCTACGGCGCCGGGACGCCGGCTGCGGTCGGCGAACATCTGGAAACCTATTTGCGCTGGGTGTTCGGCTTCATCGGCGTCGCCAACCCCGAATTTATTTCCGCCGATGGCGTCCAGATCGGACCGGAATATCGCGAGAAGGCGCTGGCCGGCGCCCTGCAAGCCGCAACCAATTTGCACGCGGCTTAAGAACAGGGACTGACGCTGCCCGCCGTCGCGAAACCGCGGCGGCGGGCTGGTGTCGTGAATGTGAGACGCGCTCGAAGGGACAGCGCAACTGAATTGCCCATCTTTCGGGATCGCGCTGTCCGGATTCGTAAGGTTTGATGGAACTCGGATTTATCCGCGATAGATCGGCGCACCTGCCGGCGACCCCGTCGAGCCGCCGTCGACAAAGATTTCCGCAGCCTGAACGTTCGACGCATCGTCGGAGGCGAGGAACAATACCGTCCTTGCAATTTCGTCGGCTTCGCCGAGTCGCCCCAGCGGGATGCTGCGGGAGATTCGGTTATCGAGGGCAGCGTATGCTTCCGGCGTGGGAGCCGCACCGTTCCAGATCGGCGTGCGCGCGGCGCCGGGCGATACCACATTGACCCTGACTCTCCTCGGCGAAAGCTCGGAGGCCATCACCCGCGCCATCGCCCGCACCCCGGCCTTGCTCGCCGCATAGGCGGCGTAGCCGGGATTGCCGAGCACGGAAATCACCGAGCCGTTCAATATGATGGATGCGCCATCGTTGAGATGCGGCACGGCCGCCTGCACGGTAAAGAACACCGCCGTGATATTGGTTCGGATCACCGATTCAAATGCCTCGAGCGAGGTGCCGCCGAGCGGCGTGCTGCCGGGAATGCCCGCATTGGCAAAAACAATATCGAGCTTGCCGAATTTTTCGACTGCCCTTTCGACCGCCCTCTCCGTCGCCGCGATGTCGGTCGCGTCGGCCACGATCGCCAGCGCATTCGGTCCCAGTTCCTTTGCCGCGGCCACCAGCGTCGCCTGATTCCGCCCGGTGACGGTGACCTTCGCGCCCTCGGCCACGAACAGCCGCGCGGTCGCAAGCCCGATGCCGCTGTTGCCGCCTGTAATCAACGCTGTCTTGTTTGCAAGCCTCATGATAATCCCTCCAGTGGTTGCATTATTAAACTACGTTGCCAGCTAGGGGGCTTGGTTTCATAATGCAACTACACAACGCTGTGATCAGGGCTCGTTGATGCCATGGTGAAACGGACAAGTTTCGAAAAAGCCGAATGCCCGGTCGCGCGATCGCTCGACGCACTCGGCGACTGGTGGTCGCTGCTGATCATCCGCGACGCCTTCCTGGGGATCCGCCGCTTCAGCGAATTCCAGAAAAGCCTGGGATGCGCGAAGAACATCCTGACGGTTCGGCTGCGCGCCCTGGTCGAGCACGGGATCCTGAAGACCGTGCCCGCCTCCGACGGCAGCGCCTATCAGGAATATGTGCTGACGCCGAAGGGCCGCGGGGTGTTTCCGGTGCTGGTCGCGCTGCGACAGTGGAGCGAGGAGTTTTCGGATCAGCCGGGCGGCTTCGCGACCCTGCTGGTCGATCGCGGCAAAGGAAGGCCGGTGCGCAAGCTCGAACTACGCGCCCGCGACGGCCGGCTGCTCGGCGATGGCGATACCGTGCTGCGGCCGAATCCCAAGACTAAATACCAAGGCTAAACCCGGGCGCGTCTCCGCCTGATGGGATCATCGGTTCACGGAACGCCGGTTCCCCTGCCGCTCTTGCACGAATTACATCCAGCCCGCGTATTCTCGAAGATGCCCTTGTCGAGACGACAACTATGGAGGGAATTTTACAACTTTTGAGACACTAAGCCGTGGCCTTGCCGGCCCCCTTCAACATCTGTCGATTTGACAGGGACCTCCCCACCACCCATGTTCGCTGCGAAACGGCCGACGCGAATCTCGCGGAACCGGCCTTTATTTTTCCCGTAAGCCATTGGAATGACATGAATATCGTCATTGTCGAGTCGCCGGCGAAGGCCAAGACGATCAATAAGTATTTGGGGGGCTCCTACGAGGTTCTGGCCTCGTTTGGCCATGTCCGCGATCTCCCGGCCAAGAACGGATCGGTCGATCCGGACGCCAATTTCCAGATGATCTGGGAAGTCGACCCCAAGGCGGCCGGCCGGCTCAACGACATTGCCAAGGCGCTCAAGGGCGCCGACCGGCTGATCCTCGCAACCGACCCCGATCGCGAGGGCGAAGCGATTTCATGGCACGTGCTGGAGGTGCTGAAGGAAAAGCGCGCGATCAAGGACCACAAGATCGAACGCGTGGTGTTCAACGCCATCACCAAGCAGGCGGTGACGGACGCGATGAAGCATCCGCGCCAGATCGATGGCGCGCTGGTCGACGCCTATATGGCGCGCCGCGCGCTGGACTATCTGGTCGGCTTCACGCTCTCGCCGGTTTTGTGGCGCAAACTGCCGGGCGCGCGCTCGGCGGGCCGGGTGCAGTCGGTGGCGCTGCGGCTGGTCTGCGACCGCGAACTCGAAATCGAGAAATTCGTGCCCCGCGAATACTGGTCGCTGGTGGCGACCTTGACGACGCCGCGCGGCGACGCGTTCGAGGCGCGACTGGTCGGCGCCGACGGCAAGAAGATCCAGCGGCTCGACATCGGCACCGGCGCCGAAGCGGAAGATTTCAAGAAGGCGATCGAGTCGGCCAATTTCACGGTTTCCACGGTCGAGGCAAAGCCGGCGCGCCGCAATCCGCAGGCGCCGTTCACCACCTCGACACTGCAGCAGGAAGCCAGCCGAAAAATGGGCTTTGCGCCCGCGCACACCATGCGGATCGCGCAGCGGCTCTATGAAGGCATCGACATCGGCGGCGAGACCACCGGCCTCATCACCTATATGCGTACCGACGGCGTGCAGATCGACAATTCGGCGATCACCCAGGCGCGCAAGGTGATCGGCGAGGACTACGGCAATGCCTATGTGCCGGAAGCGCCGCGTCAGTATCAGACCAAGGCCAAGAACGCGCAGGAAGCGCACGAGGCGATCCGCCCCACCGATCTGTCGCGCCGACCGTCCGAGATGCGCCGGCGTCTCGATACCGACCAGGCGCGGCTTTATGAACTGATCTGGATCCGCACCATCGCAAGCCAGATGGAATCGGCCGAACTGGAACGCACCACCGTCGATATCGCGGCCAAGGCCGGCTCCCGTGTGCTGGAACTGCGCGCCACCGGCCAGGTGATCAAATTCGACGGCTTCCTCGCGCTCTATCAGGAAGGCCGCGACGACGACGGCGACGACGAGGACTCGCGCCGCCTCCCCGCCATGAGCGAGGGCGAAGCGCTGAAGCGCAAGGATCTCGCCGTCACCCAGCATTTTACCGAACCGCCGCCGCGCTTCTCCGAAGCCTCGCTGGTCAAGCGCATGGAAGAGCTCGGCATCGGCCGTCCCTCGACCTATGCGTCGATCCTGCAGGTGCTGAAGGACCGCGGCTACGTCAAGCTCGAGAAGAAGCGCCTGCATGGCGAAGACAAGGGCCGCGTCGTGGTCGCGTTCCTGGAAAACTTCTTCGCGCGTTACGTCGAATACGATTTCACCGCCGATCTGGAAGGCCAGCTCGACCGCATCTCCAACAACGAGATTTCCTGGCAGCAGGTGCTGCGGGATTTCTGGGGCGATTTTATTGGCGCCGTCAACGAGATCAAGGATCTGCGGGTGACGCAGGTGCTGGATGCGCTCGACACCATGCTGGGCCCGCACATCTATGCGCCGCGCGAGGACGGCGGCGATCCCCGGCAGTGTCCGACCTGCGGCACCGGCAAGCTGAATCTCAAGGCCGGAAAATTCGGCGCCTTCGTCGGCTGCTCCAACTATCCGGAATGCCGCTACACCCGTCCGCTCGCCGCCGACAGCGAAGCCAGCGCCGACCGCGTTCTCGGCAAGGACCCGGTGTCCGGTCTCGACGTGGTGGTGAAGGCCGGACGGTTCGGTCCCTATATCCAGCTCGGCGAACCCAAGGATTATGCGGAAGGCGAAAAGCCGAAACGCGCGGGCATTCCGAAGAACATGTCGCCTGCCGATATCGACCTCGGGTTGGCGCTCAAACTATTGTCGCTGCCGCGCGAAATCGGCAAGCATCCGGAGACCGGCGAGCCGATCACCGCGGGTCTCGGCCGTTTCGGCCCCTTCGTGCGCCACGAAAAGACCTATGCCAGCCTCGAGGCGGGCGACGAGGTATTCGATATCGGATTGAATCGCGCCGTCACGCTGATCGCCGAACGGATTGCGAAGGGCCCAAGCGGCCGCCGCTTCGGCGCCGATCCCGGCAAGCCGCTGGGCGATCATCCGACCCTTGGCGCGGTTGCGGTCAAGAGCGGACGCTACGGCGCCTATGTCACGGCCGGCGGCGTCAATGCCACCATCCCGAGCGACAAGACCCAGGACACCATTACGCTGCCGGAAGCCATTGCGTTGATCGACGAGCGCGTGGCGAAGGGCGGCGGCAAGCCGAAGCGTGGCGCCAAGAAAGCCAAGCCAGCCAAAGCGGCAAAGCCCGCCAAGGCCGATGCGGACGCCAAGACCCCCAAACCCGCCAAGAAGGCAGCGGCCAAGAAATCCGCGGCCAAACCGAAATCGGAGGCCATCAGCAAGGCGCGCGCGCCGGTGACGCCGACGGCCAAAACTTCGCCTTCCAAGGCGGCAAAGCCCGTCGCCAAGAAAAGCGCCGGCAAGGCAAGCGGATAGAGTGGCCAGGCAGCGCGACAAGGTTTTTCCAGAGCGGGACGCCATCGTCGCCTTCATCCGTGCGCATCCCGGAGAAATCGGAACCCGCGAGATCGCGCGCGAGTTCGGCCTGAAGAATGCCGACCGCGCCGAGCTGAAGCGAATTTTGCGGGAGCTCGCCGACCACGGCACGATCGAGAAGCGCGGCAAGAAAATAAAGGAGCCGGCGGCGCTGCCCGCGACATTGATGGCCGACATCACCGGCCGCGACAGCGACGGCGAATTGATCGCGACGCCGGCCGAATGGGACGAGGTCGAAAGCGGCGAGCCGCCGAAAATCCGCATCCATATCGCGCGCCGGCCGCAGCCGGGTACGGCCGCGGGCGTCGGCGACCGGGCGCTGCTGCGGATCGAAAAGCTGGAGGAACGCGACAAGGCCGGCACCGTGTACGGCGGACGCGTCATCAAGGTGGTCGATCACGCCAAGACCCGCGTGCTCGGCATCTTTCGCGCCCTGTCTGGGGGCGGCGGACGGCTTATTCCGGTCGACAAGAAGCAAGCCGGGCGTGAACTGAACATCGCCAAGGCCGACGCCGGCGGCGCCGAGGATGGCGATCTCGTCAGCGTCGATCTGGTCCGCTCGCGCGGTTTCGGGCTGGCCTCCGGCAAAGTGAAGGAGCGGCTGGGATCGCTGACGTCGGAGAAAGCGGTCAGCCTGATCGCGATTCACGCGCACGAGATACCGCAGGCCTTCTCGCCCGCCGCGTTGCGCGAAGCCGAGGACGCAAAGCCCGCAACCCTCAAAGGCCGCGAGGACTGGCGCGACCTGCCGCTGGTCACCATCGACCCGCCCGACGCCAAGGATCACGACGACGCGGTTCATGCCGAGCCTGATCCCGATCCGAACAACAAGGGCGGCTACATCGTCACTGTCGCGATCGCCGACGTCGCGTTCTATGTGCGGCCGGGATCGGCGCTGGACCGCGATGCGCTGACGCGCGGCAATTCGGTGTACTTTCCGGACCGCGTGGTACCGATGCTGCCCGAACGCATCTCCAACGATCTGTGCTCGCTGGTGCCGGGCGAGCCGCGCGGCGCGCTGGCGGTGCGGATGGTTGTCGGCAATGACGGCCGCAAGCGCTCGCACGGCTTTCATCGCATCCTGATGCGCTCGGCCGCGAAACTGAATTACGCGCAGGCCCAGGCGGCAATCGACGGGCGGCCCGATGATACCACGGGTCCCCTGCTCGATCCCATCCTCAAGCCGCTGTACGACGCCTATGCGGTCGTCAAGCGCGCGCGCGACGAGCGCGATCCGCTCGACCTCGACATTCCCGAACGCAAAATTCTCTTGAAGCCCGAGGGCACGGTGGACCGTGTCGTGGTACCGGAGCGGCTGGACGCGCATAAATTGATCGAGGAGTTCATGATCCTTGCCAATGTCGCCGCGGCCGAAATGCTTGAAAAGAAGGCGCTCCCGCTTATCTATCGGGTGCACGATGAACCGACGCTGGAGAAGGTTCATAACCTGCAGGAATTCTTGAAAACCCTGGATCTGCCGTTTGCGAAAAGCGGCGCGTTACGTCCCTCGCTGTTCAATCGCGTGCTGGCGCAGGTCAAGGGGCACGATTCCGAACCGCTGGTGAATGAAGTGGTGTTGCGCTCGCAAGCCCAGGCCGAATACGCCGCCGAGAATTACGGCCATTTCGGCCTGAACCTGCGGCGTTATGCGCATTTCACCTCGCCGATCAGGCGGTACGCCGACCTCGTCGTGCATCGCGCCTTGATCCGTGGGCTCGGACTTGGCGAAGGCGCGCTGCCGGAAACCGAGACGGCGGAAGCCTTAAGCGAAGTCGCCGCGCAAATTTCGGTCACCGAACGCCGCGCCATGAAGGCGGAGCGCGAAACCGCCGATCGCCTGATCGCGCATTTCCTCGCCGACCGCATCGGAGCTACTTTTCAGGGCCGCATCTCCGGCGTCACCCGCGCCGGGCTGTTCGTCAAGCTCAGCGACACCGGCGCCGACGGCCTGATCCCGATCCGCACGCTGGGCACCGAGTATTTCAATTACGATGAGACACGCCACGCGCTGGTCGGCACACGCAGCGGTGCCATGCACCGGCTCGGTGACGTCGTCGATGTGCGTCTGGTAGAAGCAGCCCCGGTAGCCGGCGCGCTGCGGTTCGAACTGCTGTCGGAAGGCACCGTCGCCCCCCGCGGGCGCAAACGCACGGCAATTTCCAAGCCGCAAGCCAATGCGCATCCCGGCCGCGCCCCGGGCCGGAAAGACCGCAGGCCAGGCAAGGCCAAGTCAGGCAACAAGTCCGGCAAATCGAAGAAAGGCAAATCATGGAAACCGTGAGCACACAGACAAAGGTCTGGACCCGGGATTCCGCATCAGCTGAAAAGCGCGACGTCTGGACCGCGATAAAGCGCGGATTTCGTGGCCGCTGCCCGCGCTGCGGCGAGGGCAAACTTTTCCGT